>NZ_BMMQ01000025.1 GCF_014646015.1 Microbacterium nanhaiense | reverse complement strand
GCTCGTATCTGAGCTCGCCGACGCGGGGATCCCCGTGACGGTGTCGTGCCGGGTCCTCAAGCTCGCAAGGCAGCCCTACTACCGGTGGCGCAACGACCCGGTCCGGGACGCGGACGTGCTCCGCGCGTATCGGATCAACGCGCTCCATGACGCGCACTACGACGACCCGACGTTCGGCTACCGCTACCTCGCCGACGAAGCCCGCAGAGCGGGGTGGCGGATGAGCCGCCGGACGGCGTGGAAGTTGTGCTCGCAGGCCGGGATCCTCTCGTCCGCGCAACGCCGGCGACGCGGGAAGGGCAAGAAGGCCGGACCGCCCGTATTCGACGATCACGTGAAGCGGGTGTTCCGCGCCGATGCCGCGAACCGGCTCTGGCTCACGGATATCACGGAGCATTGGACGAGCGAAGGCAAGCTCTACTGCTGCGCGATCAAAGACGTGTTCTCCAACCGGATCNATGACCGCGAAGCTCGCCGTTGACGCCCTCCGCAACGCCGTCGCCCGCCGCGGTGAGGTCGCTGGCTGCATCCTGCATGCCGACAGGGGCAGTCAGTTTCGCAGCCGGGCGATGGCCCGCGAGCTGCGTCGTCACGACATGGTCGGATCGATGGGCAGAGTCGGCGCGGCGGGAGACAACGCGGCAATGGAGAGCTTCTGGTCGCTTCTTCAAACGAACGTCCTCAACCAGCAGCGCTGGGCCACACGGCAGGACCTGC
>NZ_BMMQ01000024.1 GCF_014646015.1 Microbacterium nanhaiense | reverse complement strand
CTAGGGCGTGTTGATCAAGAGGTTCAGGCTCAGGATCGGCGAGTCTCGATGGTGTGACGCGTCAGGAGATCTCGGATGAGGTGTGGGCTGTTCTGGAGCCGCTGATGCCGGTGCCGGTCGGCAGGTCGCGGCCGTGGACGGATCATCGTCTCGCGGTCGAGGGCATGGCCTGGAAGTACCGCACGGGGGCGCCCTGGCGGGATGTGCCGGAGCGGTTCGGGAAGTGGAACTCGATCTACAAGCGGTTCGCGCGCTGGGCCGAGGACGGCACCTGGGAGAAGCTGCTCGCCGAGGTGCAGAAGCAGTCGGACGCGGCGGGCAAGCTCGACTGGGTGGTGTCGATCGACTCGACGATCGCGCGCGTGCACCAGCACGGCGCGACCCTCAGCCGCGACACAGGGGGCTGTGTCGAATCACAAGAATCCGCGGGAAGAGCCGCCTGATCACGGGATCGGCCGCTCCCGTGGCGGGTTGACGAGCAAGGTGCATCTCGTCTGCGACGGGCGTGGACGTCCGCTGAGCTGGGTGATCACCGGCGCGAACATCAACGACACCACGATGATGACCGCCACACTCGAGCAGATCCACGTCCCTCGAGCTGTCGGCCGTCCGAGGCGGCGCCCGGATCGGGTGCTCGCCGACAAGGGCTACCCGTCGAAGAAGAACAGGGCGTGGCTGCGGGAGCGGAAGATCGCCGCGACGATCCCGGAACGCGACGACCAGATCGCGCACCGCCGCAGGAAGCCTGGCCGGCCCATCGACTTCGGGGAAGCCCAGCAGGAGCGCTACAAGGGACGCAACGTCGTCGAGCGCTGCTTCAACAAACTCAAGCAATGGCGCGGCATCGCGATGCGCTCAGACAAGACAGCCCGCTCCTACCGCGCCGCGATAGCCCTCGCCGCCACGCTGATCTGGATCAAGACCGACTTAATCCACACGGCCTAG
>NZ_BMMQ01000023.1 GCF_014646015.1 Microbacterium nanhaiense | reverse complement strand
GCTAGGCCGTGTTGATCAAGAGGTTTCGCTCCCGGCTCGGTGAGTCTTAAGCGGTGACGCGACAGGAGATCTCTGACGAGGTGTGGGCCGTGATGGAGCCGTTGATGCCGACGGCGTCCGGGAGGTCGAGGCCGTGGGCGGATCATCGGTTGGCTGTCGAGGGGATGGCGTGGAAGTACCGCACCGGGGCTCCGTGGCGGGATGTGCCGGACCGGTTCGGGAAGTGGAACTCGATCTACAAGCGGTTCAACCGTTGGGCCGTGGACGGCACCTGGGAGAAGCTGCTGGCCGAGGTGCAGAAGCGGGCCGACGCCGCGGGGAAGATCGACTGGGTCGTCTCGATCGACTCCACGATCGCTCGTGTGCATCAGCACGGCGCGACCCTGAAGCGGGACACAGGGGGCTCTGCCGAATCACAAGAATCCGTGGTTCGAGCCGCCTGATCACGGGATCGGACGCTCCCGTGGCGGGCTGACGACCAAGCTGCACCTGGTCTGCGACGGTCGCGGCCGGCCGCTGGGGATGATGATCACCGGCGGAAACATCAACGACACCACGATGATGACCGCAGTACTCGAGGACATCCGCGTCCCCCGCGACGGGAAGGGCAGGCCACGGACCCGCCCGGACCGGGTGCTCGCCGACAAGGGGTACCCGTCGAAGGCGAACCGTGCTTGGCTCCGCGACCGCGGTATCGCGGCGACCATCCCGGAGCGTGATGACCAGGTCGCGCACCGCCGCAAGAAGCCGGGCCGGCCGATCGACTTCGGCGAACAGCAGAAGGAACGCTACAAGGGCCGCAACGTCGTCGAGCGCTGCTTCAACCGGCTCAAGCAGTGGCGCGGCATCGCGATGCGCTCCGACAAGCTCCTCCGCAGCTACCGAGCCGCCGTCAGCCTCGCCGCGACGCTCATCTGGATCAAATCAGACTTGATCAACACGGCCTAGG
>NZ_BMMQ01000022.1 GCF_014646015.1 Microbacterium nanhaiense | reverse complement strand
TCCCACTTCATGGCTGAGATCAACCACGATGGCTTCGCCAAGGTTCTCGAGCGCGCCGTCGACGAGGCGCTTGACACGGCAGATCACCTCTACATCTCACTCGATATCGACGTGGCAGACCCCGCCTATGCCCCCGGCACGGGCACTCCTGTGAGCGGTGGCCTGACGTCGATTGACGTGCTGACGGCAGTGCGTCGCCTCTCGGCAGAGGTGGGCATCGTAGGCATGGACGTCGTGGAGGTCGCGCCGCCCTACGACAACAACGGATCCATTACGGCCCTGCTCGCCAACCGAGCCATCCGCGAAGCGCTCACCGGCATCGCGATGCGCAGAGAAGGCATCACCGGCAGCGGCTACCTGCACCCACACGCGCTCGGTTTGGACGGCGACGGGAAGCGCCGCAACCAGCTGTTCCGCGATCGCACCTGACCCCCCCCTTACGACGAGACGATTCCCCGCGGGGAGAGAGGATCACCCATGTCACACGAGCACGACGACCACGGCCATTCCCATTCGCACGACCTTGCTCCCGAGGGGTTCTGGGAACAGCCTCGGCGGCTGGGATCAGGCCTCGAAGGGCACGGCGCCGTCGACGACTATAACGTCGACCGCAAGCCCGGACCGATTCACGTAAACCGTAGCCGCGAGGGCGGGTTCTCGGGCATTCAGACCTTCGCGAAGCTTCCGGTGTGCCTCACCCCCGATGACCTGCGCGCCGGCGAGATCGATGTCGCAATTCTTGGTGTTCCGTGGGATTCGACGGCGACTGGTCGCTCGGGCACCAACCATGGGCCTCTCGCGATTCGTCAGTGTGACTACAAGGGCGGATACGGTCGTGCACACTTCTCACTCGACACCCACGTCGACGCGTTCGAGGTACTGAAGGTCGCCGATTATGGTGATTCGCCGATCGTGTTGGGCAACACGGCGGCGACCTTCGAGGGCATCCGGAAGTTTGTCGGCACGGTCGTCGATGCTGGCGCCATCCCGATCATTATGG
>NZ_BMMQ01000021.1 GCF_014646015.1 Microbacterium nanhaiense | reverse complement strand
GTTCTGCGCGACCCGGACGACGTCGTCGCGGAACTCCTTCGGGAACGGCCCCGGCATGATGACATCCTTCCAGGCCAGCCCTCTCGGCTAGCCATGTTTGATGTCACCAGTTCCTACATCAGACCCCTTCCCCTGACGCATCATCGTGTGGTCCTCCATGGCTGAAGCGTAGAACGCAAGCCAGCGACGTGTGATACGCGGGGGATACGTGTCACACGTCTTCGCTCACTTACGCGATACGTGACCCTGAATCGTGCTCATGACCATCGTGTCGGCAAGGGTCGTGGTGTCACCGACCTCTCGACCCTCCGCCACATCACGAAGCAAACGGCGCATGATCTTGCCGGAACGAGTCTTCGGCAGTTCGGTCACGATGTAGACGTCCCGGGGGCGAGCGATCGGCCCAATCTGCTGCCCGGCCCACGTCCGCAACGCGCTCACGAGGGCGTCCGCGTCGGAAAGCGCGTCTTCATGCGACTCTTTAATACATACAAAAGCAACCACCGCCTGGCCGGTTGTTGTCAAAGTATGCGTCAGCGATCGGTTCGTTGGGGTTGAGCGGAGAGGGGCGACGTTGTCATTCTCGTCGTCAGTCCCGATGCCCGGTCCGGTGAGGAAACCGCGACAAGTCTCGCGGACGATGGGGAGCATCGCCAGCTCGAGCTCGCCCGAGGCCGCCCGTGTCACCGCATCAGACACGCGTACGGCGCCGCGTCCGGAGCGATGAGCCGATCAGTACGCCCGCTCCGAGCACGAGCAGTGCTGCCCCGACCCAGAGCGGCGGGCTCAACTCGCCTCCGGTCGCGGCGAGTTCATTGCGCTGCACGGTCACCGCGGCAACGACGGTGAGGCCGATGTCGTCGAAGCTGAGGATGAGGTGGTGCTCCCCGTCCGTGACACCGGTGAGGTCGAAGCCTCCGGTGATGGCGGCGCGGTCCCACCGAACAGTGCCGAGCGATACCGGGGTCGATCGCATGTTGCCGATGATCGACGACTGCGAACCCTGCATCTTCGTCAGGAATGAGGACATCAGGTCGGCCGCTTCACTGCGCTTGTCGGTCAAGCCGGCCAGTCGCAGCATATCCGTCTGCTGAGTGTTCGTGACGGCGTCACGTTCGACGCGCAGCGTTGCGATGAGGTCGGCAGCGGCCGTTCTCACCTCGGTGGAGTCCGACGTCGCCGAAAGGAGAACGTGCGACCCCACGGCCGGGCGTGCGGCCGCTATCGCAGTGGCCAGCGACTCATCAGTCGGCCCGGCGACGTATGCGTTCAGAGCCGTGATGGCCGCGTTGAGCGTGACCACGCGGGCGTTGCGTTTCTGCACATCCGTGACCTGAGAGGAAAGCTGCTGGTCGAGCAGCCGGACACGCTGATCCTGGACAGCGCGCAGAGCCCCTTCGAGATCGAACGCGGTGAGCGAGATCTCGTTCACGGTCACGCCCGGCAGCCTGAAGACCACCGGCGACAGTAGCTGGGATGCGGCGGCCGCCTCGTTCGTAGACGGCCGCTCCGCGAGGCCGAGCGCCTGTCCCGAGCCGTTGAGGAGAGGGAATGTGACATTCGGTGTGCCCGCCGCGGCCGCGAGCAGGTCGGCAAGCTCGGGCTCCGAGATGCCGCTGAAAGCGCCGGTGAGACCGACATCGTCCGGGCGCTGGAAGACCGCGATGTAGGCCTGCTGTACCGGGTCGGTGGAGGGCGTGGGCGTCGGTGTCGGGGTGTCTGTGGGTGTGGGGGTCGGGGTGG
>NZ_BMMQ01000020.1 GCF_014646015.1 Microbacterium nanhaiense | reverse complement strand
GTGGTGGTGGCGTAGGGAAGTTGCCCCGGAGGGCTCACTGTGATGGTGAGGGCTGGGTGCGTCTGATCCTTGAGAACTCAACAGCGTGCACTTGTCAAATGCCAATATGTCCTCGGACTAGGTTTTCCTAGTTTTGAGAGATTCCTTTGGATCAATTTGATGTCAGTTGACATTACTTTTGGTCAGTTTCAAACTCGCAGCTCACGCGTTTTCCCGTGTGGGTGTGCATTTTTTCTTTTTGGAGAGTTTGATCCTGGCTCAGGATGAACGCTGGCGGCGTGCTTAACACATGCAAGTCGAACGATGAAGCCTAGCTTGCTAGGTGGATTAGTGGCGAACGGGTGAGTAACACGTGAGCAACCTGCCCCGAACTTTGGGATAAGCGCTGGAAACGGCGTCTAATACCGAATACGCACCATGGCGGCATCGTCAATGGTGGGAAAGATTTTTCGGTTCGGGAGGGGCTCGCGGCCTATCAGCTTGTTGGTGAGGTAATGGCTCACCAAGGCGTCGACGGGTAGCCGGCCTGAGAGGGTGACCGGCCACACTGGGACTGAGACACGGCCCAGACTCCTACGGGAGGCAGCAGTGGGGAATATTGCACAATGGGCGCAAGCCTGATGCAGCAACGCCGCGTGAGGGATGACGGCCTTCGGGTTGTAAACCTCTTTTAGTAGGGAAGAAGCGAAAGTGACGGTACCTGCAGAAAAAGCACCGGCTAACTACGTGCCAGCAGCCGCGGTAATACGTAGGGTGCAAGCGTTATCCGGAATTATTGGGCGTAAAGAGCTCGTAGGCGGTTTGTCGCGTCTGCTGTGAAAACTAGAGGCTCAACTTCTAGCTTGCAGTGGGTACGGGCAGACTAGAGTGCGGTAGGGGAGATTGGAATTCCTGGTGTAGCGGTGGAATGCGCAGATATCAGGAGGAACACCGATGGCGAAGGCAGATCTCTGGGCCGTAACTGACGCTGAGGAGCGAAAGAGTGGGGAGCAAACAGGCTTAGATACCCTGGTAGTCCACTCCGTAAACGTTGGGAACTAGTTGTGGGGGCCTTTCTACGGTCTCCGTGACGCAGCTAACGCATTAAGTTCCCCGCCTGGGGAGTACGGCCGCAAGGCTAAAACTCAAAGGAATTGACGGGGACCCGCACAAGCGGCGGAGCATGCGGATTAATTCGATGCAACGCGAAGAACCTTACCAAGGCTTGACATATACCGGAAACGGCTGGAAACAGTCGCCCCCTTGTGGTCGGTATACAGGTGGTGCATGGTTGTCGTCAGCTCGTGTCGTGAGATGTTGGGTTAAGTCCCGCAACGAGCGCAACCCTCGTTCTATGTTGCCAGCACGTTATGGTGGGAACTCATGGAATACTGCCGGGGTCAACTCGGAGGAAGGTGGGGATGACGTCAAATCATCATGCCCCTTATGTCTTGGGCTTCACGCATGCTACAATGGCCGGTACAATGGGCTGCGATACCGTGAGGTGGAGCGAATCCCAAAAAGCCGGTCCCAGTTCGGATTGTAGTCTGCAACTCGACTACATGAAGTCGGAGTCGCTAGTAATCGCAGATCAGCAACGCTGCGGTGAATACGTTCCCGGGTCTTGTACACACCGCCCGTCAAGTCATGAAAGTCGGTAACACCTGAAGCCGGTGGCCTAACCCCTTGTGGGAGGGAGCTGTCGAAGGTGGGATCGGTAATTAGGACTAAGTCGTAACAAGGTAGCCGTACCGGAAGGTGCGGCTGGATCACCTCCTTTCTAAGGAGCATCTGACGGTCTTCGG
>NZ_BMMQ01000019.1 GCF_014646015.1 Microbacterium nanhaiense | reverse complement strand
CGCGATCGTCGTCTGGATCGAGCGGAAGTACCACCGCCAACGCGCCCAAGACGCCCTCGGCGGCTTGACGCCCATCGAGTTCGAAGCCAAGCTAGCCGAGCCGCTCACACTCGCGGCCTAAACCGAACCTGTCACCAATTCGTTCCTCACGCCCTAGATGGACTGCCCCTCGGATATTACGAGGTGTACACAAATCTCGCCGGGCCGAGCCGCTCCGCACGGGCAGTACGCTACATGTCATGTCGGCGTTGAATGATGGTTCCCGGTCGGTCACGCTGCGGGACGTGGCGAAGGCGGCCGGTGTCTCGTTGGCTACCGCGTCGGCGGCTCTCGCCGGCCAGGGACGAATGGCGGTGCAGACGCGCGAGCGCATCGTGCAGACCGCGGCAGAGCTGAAGTACTCGCGCAACCCGTTGGGTTATGGTCTGCGCACGGGACGCACGTACGCAATCGGCCTCCACCACGTCGACATGATCCGCGCGCTTAATGAGACCTACCTACTCGAGTTCATGTCGGGTGTGACACAGGTGGCGCATGCCCAGGACCACGATGTTGCCCTGCTCAGTTCGAACTCCACGACGCCACGACGCAACATGCCGCGCGTGGACGGCATCATTGTGATGGATCCACTCTCCGACGACGCGCGAGCGCGAGAACTCATCACCAGCGGCATGCCCGTTGTCTCGGGCGAGTTCTTGCCTGCGGGAATGCCTCCGGGAATCGCTGTGACGGCAGACCACGCCACCGCAGTACGCGAGATTCTCGATCACGTTTACGCTGACGGGCTTCGTTCGATGCTGCTTATTGCACCCGGATCGAATTCTGGTTGGGGTGAAGCCCTGCGTGAGACGGTTCGAACGTGGTGTGACGCGCACGGGGTGCGGGCACACTACGGGGAGTATGACTTTGGTGAGCAAGATGCCGATCTGCTCGAGAGGCTGGTCGAGCCGATTTTGCGGCAGAATCCCGACATCGACTTCGTACTCACGGCGGGGGCGGCGGGGGTCTTCGGAGCCATCGGGGCGATCCATGCCGTCGGTCGTATCCCTGGGACGGATGTACGCCTGGCGTGCGGTGCCGACGGTGCTCGGCTCGCAGGAGCGCCCCTGTTTATCACCGCCGTCCAACTGCCTGCTCGCGAACTCGGCGCTGCATGCGCGGAGACTCTGCTCTCCATCGTCGAGGGCGATGACAGTGCGCTCTTGCCGGTAAATCGCACAATTCCGGCCGAGGTTATCTTCCGGCAGTCCACACAACGGTGATCGGCCTAAACGTTTCACCAAAATTACGAGGGTGTTTTCGTTCAGGTGGTGTTCGCGGCCGAGAAACGGATGTGCATTAACCGTTCGTTACATCTCGGTCAAATGGTGACAGAACGTTTCACCATCGGACTAACGTCGCCTTCATGGCACATGAACAGCACCCGGCATACGCCCACGAACACGATCTTGCGGGCCACGATCATGGCCACTCGCACTCGCACGACCTCGCCCCCGAGGGATTCTGGGAACAGCCGCGACGCCTCGGCTCCGGGCTGGAGGGACACGGCGCGGTTGACGACTTTAATGTGGATCGCAAGCCCGGTCCGATTCATGTAAACCGTCGCGGCGAAGGCGGGTTCTCGGGTATCCAGACCTTCGCAAAGCTTCCGGTGTGCTTGACGCCGGAAGATCTTCGGGCGGGCGAGATCGACGTCGCCGTTCTCGGGGTTCCATGGGACTCCACAGCAGGTGGCCGCTCGGGCACCAACCACGGACCGCTCGCCATCCGACAGTGCGATTACGTCGGTGGCTACGGCTTCCCGAACCAGCATCTCGATGTGCGGGTTGACGCACTTGAGGTACTGAAGGTCGCCGATTATGGTGATTCGCCGATCGTGTTGGGCAACACGGCGGCGACCTTCGAGGGCATCCGGAAGTTTGTCGGCACGGTCGTCGATGCTGGCGCCATCCCGATCATTATGG
>NZ_BMMQ01000018.1 GCF_014646015.1 Microbacterium nanhaiense | reverse complement strand
GGGTCGGGGTGCATGCACGTTGTTGGGTCCTGAAGGCTCAGCCGGTGATCTCTTTGGAGGTCTGGTTGCAGCTTTCTCGCTCTCATGCCAAGACAGACTGGGTCTGTGGCGGGTGGGGTGCGATTGTACTTTGAGAACTACACAGTGGACGCGAGCATCTTAAAGAAGCGAACACAGATAGATATTTCTGTGGCTCATGTGATTTCAAGTCTTTAAGAGCAAACGGTGGATGCCTTGGCATCTGGAGCCGAAGAAGGACGTAGCAATCTGCGATAATCCTGGGGGAGCCGATAAGCGGGCTGTGATCCCAGGGTCTCCGAATGGGGAAACCCCGCCAGACGCGCGAGTGTTCTGGTGACTCCCGCCTGAATATATAGGGCGGGTAGAGGGAACGTGGGGAAGTGAAACATCTCAGTACCCACAGGAAGAGAAAACAATAGTGATTCCGTGAGTAGTGGCGAGCGAAAGCGGATGAGGCTAAACCGTGCGTGTGTTCAAGCCGGCAGGCGTTGCACGTGCGGGGTTGTGGGACCTACTTGAAGATTCTGCCGAGTCTTCGACCGTACAGAAGCGTATAGACGAACCCGTTTGAAAGCGGGACCAGAGAGAGTGCCAGTCTCGTAGTCGACATGCGTGTTCTGCGGTGGTGGGGATCCCAAGTAGCACGGGGCCCGTGAAATCCTGTGTGAATCTGTCAGGACCACCTGATAAGCCTAAATACTTCCAGATGACCGATAGCGGACTAGTACCGTGAGGGAAAGGTGAAAAGTACCCCGGGAGGGGAGTGAAATAGTACCTGAAACCGTTTGCTTACAAACCGTTGGAGCCTCCTTGTTGGGGTGACAGCGTGCCTTTTGAAGAATGAGCCTGCGAGTTAGTGATACGTGGCGAGGTTAACCCGGGTGGGGTAGCCGTAGCGAAAGCGAGTCTGAATAGGGCGATTCAGTCGCGTGTCCTAGACCCGAAGCGAAGTGATCTATCCATGGCCAGGCTGAAGCGACGGTAAGACGTCGTGGAGGGCCGAACCCACTTAGGTTGAAAACTGAGGGGATGAGCTGTGGATAGGGGTGAAAGGCCAATCAAACTTCGTGATAGCTGGTTCTCTCCGAAATGCATTTAGGTGCAGCGTTGCGTGTTTCTTGCCGGAGGTAGAGCTACTGGATGGCCGATGGGCCTCAACAGGTTACTGACGTCAGCCAAACTCCGAATGCCGGTAAGTGAGAGCGCAGCAGTGAGACGGTGGGGGATAAGCTTCATCGTCGAGAGGGAAACAACCCAGACCACCATCTAAGGTCCCTAAGCGCGTGCTAAGTGGGAAAGGATGTGGAGTTGCTGTGACAACCAGGAGGTTGGCTTAGAAGCAGCCACCCTTGAAAGAGTGCGTAATAGCTCACTGGTCAAGTGATTCCGCGCCGACAATGTAGCGGGGCTCAAGCACGCCACCGAAGTTGTGGCATTGACACATGCGATTGCCTTCGGGCCAGTCGTGTTGATGGGTAGGAGAGCGTCGTGTGGTGGGTGAAGCGGCGGAGTGATCCAGCCGTGGACGCCACACGAGTGAGAATGCAGGCATGAGTAGCGAATGACACGTGAGAAACGTGTCCTCCGAATAACCAAGGGTTCCAGGGTTAAGCTAATCTTCCCTGGGTAAGTCGGGACCTAAGGCGAGGCCGACAGGCGTAGTCGATGGACAACGGGTTGATATTCCCGTACCGGCGAAGAACCGCCCAAGCTAATCCAGTGGTGCTAAGTGCCCAAAGCCATTCATTGTCACCTTCGGGTGGCGCCGGGTGGTGGAGCGCATGACCCCATGCTGGTGCGGTTAGCGTATTAACAGGTGTGACGCAGGAAGGTAGCCCAGCTGGCAGATGGTGTCCAGTGTAAGCGTGTAGGCCGATTCCTAGGCAAATCCGGGAGTCGTGATGGCTGAGACGTGATGCGTATCAAGTGGGTGATCCTATGCTGCCGAGAAAAGCATCGACGCGAGGTTCTAGCTGCCCGTACCCCAAACCGACTCAGGTGGTTAGGTAGAGAATACCAAGGAGATCGAGATAATCGTGGTTAAGGAACTCGGCAAAATGGCCCCGTAACTTCGGGAGAAGGGGCGCCCAGCACTTATAGGCACTTGCTGCTGAAAGGGTGTGTGGGCCGCAGAGACCAGTGGGGAACGACTGTTTACTAAAAACACAGGTCCGTGCGAAGTTGTAAGACGATGTATACGGACTGACGCCTGCCCGGTGCTGGAAGGTTAAGAGGACGGGTTAACACTTTGGTGTGAAGCTCAGAATTTAAGCCCCAGTAAACGGCGGTGGTAACTATAACCATCCTAAGGTAGCGAAATTCCTTGTCGGGTAAGTTCCGACCTGCACGAATGGCGTAACGATTCC
>NZ_BMMQ01000017.1 GCF_014646015.1 Microbacterium nanhaiense | reverse complement strand
CAACAAACTCAAGCAATGGCGCGGCATCGCGATGCGCTCAGACAAGACAGCCCGCTCCTACCGCGCCGCGATAGCCCTCGCCGCCACGCTGATCTGGATCAAGACCGACTTAATCCACACGGCCTAGGCCTGCTTCTCGAGGAAGCGCGAAAGATCCTCGATCTCCTGCGCCGAGACGGCGTGCCCGAGGCCCGGATAGACCCGACCCACGAGCTCGCTGTGATCGGGGAGCCACTGGGTCGTGTGGTCGATCGCCTCGGGCGGGATCACCTCGTCCGCGGATCCGCGACCCCAGAACACCGGCACCCGCGCGGTCTTCAGCGTCTCGTCGCCGGGGGCGGATCCGCCGGCCGCATAGCCGGACAGGTTGACGACGAAGTCGAACCTCTCGGGAGCGAGGCGCATGGCCTGGAGGGAGACGGCCGCGCCCTGCGAGAAGCCGACGAGCCCGACTCGGCGCTCGCCGAGGGGCGCGAGCCACTCGAGGAGCGCCTCCGCGCCCGCGGTGACGCCCGCGGGATCCCTCGATTGCAGGCCGTCGATCGGGTACCAGCTGTGCCCGCTCATCGGGAACGGGGGCGCGAGCGGGGCGCGCACGGCCGCGTAGGTGAACGCGCTCGGCAGGTGATCGCGCAGTGAGAAGAGATCCCGCTCGTCGGATCCGTACCCGTGCAGCAGTACGACGAGCGGCTTGTCGCCCAGGGGCTCGGACCAGAGGGCGGCGTCGGCGTCGAGGGAAGGCATGGGTCCATTCTCACCCGAATCACCGACAAACGACGGGAATACCCCCAGGGGGTATGCTGTTGGCATGAGTATGACCCACGGATACATCGACGGCAAAGACAAGGTGCAGGCGCGCCTGCGTCGCATCGAGGGCCAGGTGCGCGGTCTTCAGCGGATGGTCGACGAAGAGCAGTACTGCATCGACATCCTCACGCAGATCTCCGCGACCAAGAAGGCGCTCGAATCCGTGGCGCTGAGCCTGCTCGACGACCACCTCTCGCACTGCGTCGCGCACGCGGTGCACGAGGGCGGCGACGTCGCGGCGGAGAAACTGACCGAGGCATCCGACGCCATCGCGCGCCTGGTGCGTTCCTGAGGGAGACAACAATGACCACGAAGAACTACACCGTCAAGGGCATGACCTGCCAGCACTGCGTGATGAGCGTCACCGAGGAGGTGTCGGACATCGCCGGTGTCGAAAAGGTCGAGGTCGACCTCGCGAGCGGACGCCTCAGCGTCACCGCCGAGGCGATCGACGACCGCGCCGTCGCCACCGCCGTGCAGGAAGCCGGCTACGCCCTCGCCGCCCCCGGCGACCTGGGGCTGAACCCCGCGTAAGCGTCGCGCGGCGTCGCTGGGGCGATTCCCGCCGTAACTGGGACGCGCTTCGGGGCGTGTCCCACTTGGTGCGGGTATGGGGCTGCTATTCCGGCCGTAAGTGGGACATGCCCTGATCCGTGTCCCACTTGGCGCGGGTATGGCGCTGCTATTCCCGCCATAAGTGGGACACGCCCAGCCTCCACACGCCCAGCCCAGCCCCACGCACCGCACCCGCCGGCACAGCACAGCACACCTCAGGAGAGGGATCACCATGACCGAGCTCGAGCTCGACATCCAAGGCATGACGTGCGCCTCGTGCGCGAACCGCATCGAGCGCAAGCTCAACAAGATGGACGGCGTCGAGGCGCAGGTGAACTACGCCAGCGAGAAGGCGCATGTGCGATTCGACGGCGTCACGCCCGACGACCTCATCGCGACCGTCGAAGCCGCGGGCTATGGGGCATCGCTCGAACAGGTCGAGGAAGACCACCTGACCCCGCTCCGCACGAGGCTCATTGCGAGCATCGCGCTGAGCGTTCCGGTGATCGCGCTCGCGATGATCCCGCCGATTCAGTTTCCGGGCTGGCAGTGGGTGTCGCTCGCGCTCGCGCTGCCGGTGGTGATCTGGGGAGGCTGGGGATTCCACCGCGCCGCGTGGACGCACCTGCGGCACGGCGCCGCGACCATGGACACCCTCGTGTCGGTCGGCACGCTCGCCGCGCTCGGCTGGAGCCTCTACGCGCTGTTCTTCGGATCCGCCGGCATGATCGGCATGCGTCACGGCTGGTCGCTGCTCGCGACCGGCGCCGACGGATCCGGATCCATTTATCTCGAGGCCGCCGCGGGCGTGACGACGTTCATCCTCGCGGGCCGGTACATCGAGGCGCGCAGCAAGCGCCGCGCGGGCGACGCCCTGCGCGCGCTGCTCGACCTCGGTGCGAAGGATGTCGCGGTGCGGCGCGGGGACGTCGAAGAGCGGATCCCCGCCGACGCGCTCCGGGTCGGCGACGAGTTCGTCGTCCGACCGGGCGAGAAGATCGCGACCGACGGATCCGTCATCGAGGGCGCGAGCGCCGTCGACTCCTCGATGGTCACGGGCGAGCCCGTGCCGGTCGAGGTAGCGGTGGGCGATGCCGTCACGGGCGGCACGATCAACGCCGGCGGCCTGCTCGTGGTGCGCGCGACGCGCGTCGGCAAGGACACGCAGCTGGCGCAGATGGCGAAGCTCGTCGAGGACGCGCAGGCGTCGAAGGCCGCGGCGCAGCGCCTGGCCGACCGCATCTCGGGCATCTTCGTGCCCATCGTCATCGTGCTTGCGCTCGCGACGCTCGCGGCGTGGATCCTGCTCGGCCAGCCGATCGCGGCGGCCTTCACAGCGGCGGTTGCGGTGCTCATCATCGCCTGCCCCTGCGCGCTTGGCCTCGCCACGCCGCTGGCCCTCATGATGGGCACGGGCACCGGTGCGAAGCGCGGGATCCTCATCAAGGACGCGGACGCCCTCGAGCGCGCTCGCCGCATCGACACGATCGTGCTCGACAAGACCGGAACCGTGACCGAGGGTCGCATGGCGCTCACCTCGGTCGTGCCCGCCGAGGGCGAGACCGCCGACGAGGTGCTCCGCATCGCCGCCGCGCTGGAGGCCGGATCCGAGCACCCCATCGCCCGCGCGATCGTGACCGCCGCGCGGCCCGAGGCTGGCGTGCCGCACAACCCCGCCTCGAGCGGCGCGCAGACAGAAGTTATCGGCGATTCGCTGACGAGGGTGACCGACTTCCGCAACCTCGAGGGGCTCGGTGCGCAGGGAGTCGTCGACGGACGCGCCGTCGTCATCGGTCGCCCGCGGCTGCTCGACGACTGGGCGGTGCCGCTGGATCCGCAGCTGCGCGGCGAGTTCGACGCGGCATCCGCGCGCGGGGAGACGGTCGTCGCGATCGCGTGGGACGGCAAGGCGCGTGGGATCCTCTCGGTCGCCGACCGCGTGAAGGACACCTCCGCGGAGGCCGTGCGCGCGCTTACGGGCCTCGGTCTCGAACCGGTGCTCGTCACGGGCGACGCGGAAGAACCCGCCCGAGCCGTCGCGGCAGAGGTCGGCATCGACCGCGTCATCGCCGGGGTGCTCCCCGCCGACAAGGTCGACGTCGTGAAGAGGCTTCGGGCCGAGGGGCGCAGCGTCGCGATGGTCGGCGACGGCGTCAACGACGCCGCGGCCCTCGCCCAGGCCGACCTCGGTATGGCGATGGGCACGGGCACCGACGTCGCCATCGAGGCGAGCGACCTGACCCTCGTGCGCGGCGACCTCCGCGTCGCCGCCGACGCCGTGCGCCTGTCGCGGAAGACCCTCGGCGTCATCCGCACGAACCTGTTCTGGGCCTTCGCGTATAACGTCGCGGCGATCCCGCTCGCGGCCCTCGGCCTGCTCGCCCCCATGCTCGCGGGCGCGGCGATGGCGTTCAGCTCGGTGTTCGTCGTGCTCAACAGCCTGCGCCTGCGCCGGTTCCGCTAGGCCGTGTGGATTAAGTCGGTCTTGATCCAGATCAGCGTGGCGGCGAGGGCTATCGCGGCGCGGTAGGAGCGGGCTGTCTTGTCTGAGCGCATCGCGATGCCGCGCCATTGCTTGAGTTTGTTG
>NZ_BMMQ01000016.1 GCF_014646015.1 Microbacterium nanhaiense | reverse complement strand
TGCGAAACTGACTGCCCCTGTCGGCATGCAGGATGCAGCCAGCGACCTCACCGCGGCGGGCGACGGCGTTGCGGAGGGCGTCAACGGCGAGCTTCGCGGTCATCCGGTCCGCGATCGAGTAGCCGACCTCGCGCACCGAATTGACGTTGTGGGTGCAGCACCGACGAGCTGGGTCGCAGTTAGCCCGGGGGTGGGGCCGGGTGGCGCCGTGCGGTCGCGTTCTCGATGCCGAGGGGGCAGAGTGCGACGGCGATCGGCCCGTATATAAGGAGGTCGATGGGCGTGAGGGATTCGCCGAGGATCGTGATCGAGACGATTGCGAGGAGCACCGGTTCGACATATGTGAGGAGTCCGAAAAGGCCGAAGGGCAGGAGTTCGCTGGCGCGGAGATACAGCAGGAGGGCGACGGTGCTCACCAAGCCGATTGTGAGCAGCCCGATGGCCAATTCCGCGGTCCCGTGGCGGGCCAGGATTGCAGGAAGGCGAGAACGAAGGCGACCGGGACGAGTGTCACGAGCTCGAGGGCGAGCGCCCCCGGGTTGTTTACCTGGAAGCGGGCGCGGAGCTCAAAGTAGATGGGATAGCCGAGAGCAACGGCTACCGCCGCGGGAGAGATGCCACCGGCCAGGACGATCGCGCTGATGACACCGATCGCGGCGGCCACGACTGCTGCCACCCGCAGCCTCGGCAGGTGCTCGCGGTGGATGACGCGACCGACGACGACCATGATCAAGGGCAGCAGGAGATAGCCAAGTGCGACGTCCAGCCCGTGCCCGGACACGGGCGCCCACCCGAAGATCCACAGCTGAACGCCAAGCAGGAGACCGTTGCAGGTTAGGACTAGTGCGAGAATCGGCCGTCGATGTACGCGCTGGAGCATCTGGCGGAGCTCGTTGCTGCCCCCCGAGCATCAGTGTCGCGAGGACCAGCGGGAGCGTGATGAAGGTGCGCCAGGCGAAGATGCTGTTCTCGTCCAACGGGGCGGTGAGCGATGGCAGGAAAAAGAGGACTCCGAACAGCACGGATGCCGCGAGTGATGCGATCACCCCTTTTGCATGTCTTCTCCTTTAGGTCTGCGCACGACAGATGGGCATCTCGGTGGCCGCCTTAACCATCCTGACCGATGCGGTCACCGAGGTGCAGTCGGGTGCGGAGGCAAGGTCAGGGTGCGCGCGTGACCGCCGCCTCTTGGAGTCGTCCGTCGACGATGGTGAAGACCCCGTGTATGGCCTGAGCACAATCCATCGAGGGTGCGCCGATCGGTTGAGACCGCCCGGTGACGGAATAGTCCTCCGCGCTACTCCAGAGCAACGTGCTCAACGGTCGATGCCGAGCCCCTCGTGAGGACGTGCGCCTCACCATCGTGCCCTAGATCGAGCGAACCGATCGCTGGGCTGCCGGCACGTGTCATCGGCAAGTTGATCTCCGTTGAGTTCGAAGCCACTGTGACCACACCGCCCACATCCGCGGCCTGAGAGAAAGTCACCAAGATCTTCAGCATTCCCATCTGCTTCGATGCCAGTGTCGCACTGCGAGCCACCGCTGCCGCACACCGCGCCGTTATTGGTGTGGAACCCTCTCCGCAGGCCGTCCGACCTTTCCGTGCGTTGCTAACATTCGACCATGGTTGAATCCTCTGCGTTCGTGACGCCGAAGCTCTCCGCGCAGCCCGACGTTCGCGTTCTCGGCGCCCGCGAACACAATCTGCAGGATGTTGACCTCACGGTGCCGCGCGATGCAACGGTCGTCTTCACCGGTGTGTCTGGCTCGGGAAAGTCCTCACTGGCGTTCGGGACGCTGTACGCCGAGTCGCAGCGACGCTATTTGGAATCGGTCGCACCGTACGCCCGCCGCCTGATCGATCAGGCGGGAGTGCCCGATGTCGACTCAATCACGGGGATGCCGCCTGCGGTCGCCCTGCAGCAGCAGCGCGGTGCCGGGAATGCCCGATCGACCGTGGGCAGCATCACCACGTTGTCGAGCTTGGTGCGGATGCTGTACTCGAGGACCGGGGACTACCCGGATGGGCAGCCGATGTTGTATGCGGAGGACTTCTCCGCGAACACGGTCGAAGGGGCCTGTTCGGAATGCCACGGCATCGGCCGCGTGTACACGGTGAACGAGCAGCAGATGGTCCCGGACCCCTCGCTCACCATCCGCGAACGCGCCATCGCCTCCTGGCCGACCGCGTGGCACGGCCATCAGCTGCGCGACGTGCTGGTTGCGCTCGGTTACGACGTCGATGTGCCGTGGCGGGACCTGCCGGAAAAAGACCGGGACTGGATCCTGTATACCGATGAGACCCCCTTTGTTCCGGTCCACTCCCGGCTCACGCTCTCTGAGTCCAAAGCTGCGATCAAAGCAGGTGTGGAGCCGAGCTACTCGGGCACATTCGTCGGAGCTCGCCGGTACATTCTGGACACGTTCGCGAACACGAAGAGCGCCTCGATGAAGCGGCGCGTCGCGCAGTTTCTCACCGCGGCCATCTGCCCGGTCTGTGATGGCAAGCGGCTGAAGCCCGAGGCGCTGTCCGTCACGTTCGAAGGATTCGACATCGCCGAATTCTCTCGACTGCCGCTTCGGGAACTTGCCACGATCCTCTCGGGAGTCGTTGCACGCCTGGAGGAGCACGGAGCCGCTTCTTCCGGCGCTGCTTCTCCGCGGGCCGCATGGGAAGAGCATGTCGCTGCTGGCGGTTCCTCGCCTGCCGCCGCGCCCGATGTGCGCCCAGCCCCGAGCCGAGCGCCAGAGAAGCGTGCTGCTGCGGTCCAGCTCGCATCAGGGGTGCTGCAGCGACTTCGTCCACTGGTCGATCTGGGGCTGGGCTACCTGTCATTGAGCCGGACGACGCCGACGCTGTCGGGCGGTGAGCTACAGCGGCTACGGCTCGCGACGCAACTCAGCTCTGATCTCTTCGGGGTGGTCTACGTCCTCGACGAACCATCGGCGGGGCTGCATCCGCAGGACGTGACGGCGCTCCTCGGGATCCTCGACGGACTCAAGGGGGGAGGGAACAGCCTGTTCATCGTCGAACACTCCGTGGCCGTGATGCGACACGCGGACTGGCTGGTCGACATCGGGCCTGGCGCCGGTGAACACGGCGGCCGAGTGCTCTACAGCGGCCCGCCCGACGGGCTCGCCGATATTGAGGAGTCCGTGACACGCGGATACCTCTTCGGTGGCCGCGGTCTCCCTCTTCGCGCACCCCGTGAGGCATGCAGTTGGCTGCGCCTGGAGAACGTGACGCGGAACAACCTGCACGATCTCACGGTCGATATCCCATTGGGTGTCTTCACCGCCGTTACGGGCGTGTCCGGGTCCGGCAAATCGAGTCTGGTCAGCCAGGTGCTTCCGTCGCTGCTTGGCGATCGCCTTGGCCGGGAGGTCCCGGCCGATGACGAGCCGGTCAGCGACGAGTCACTCCTCGCGGATGCCCCGGAACGTCTCGATGGGCGCGTCACCGGGCCCGTCACCGGTGTACGCCGGCTGATCGTCATCGACCAGCGGCCCATCGGCCGGACGCCGCGGTCAAACGTCGCCACCTACACCGGGCTGTTCGACCACGTACGTCGTCGATTCGCAGATACCTCGGAAGCTCGTTCCCGCGGGTACAAGCCCGGCCGATTCTCCTTCAACGTCGCCGGCGGGCGCTGCCCGACCTGCGAGGGCGAGGGATCGGTGATGGTCGAGCTCCTCTTCCTGCCTTCCGTGTACACCGAATGCCCCGACTGCCACGGCACCCGATACAAGGCGTCAACGCTCGACATCACGTGGCGGGGGCGCACGATCGCTGACGTGTTGTCGATGAGCGTCGAGGAGGCGAACCTATTCTTCTTGGGCGATGAGGAGATCACTCGATCACTGGCCGCTTTGTCGGACGTTGGACTCGATTATCTCCGACTGGGTCAACCGGCAACGGAACTCTCGGGGGGTGAGGCGCAGCGCGTCAAGCTGGCGACCGAGTTGCAGCGTGCGCAGCGTGGGGACACGCTGTACGTCTTGGATGAGCCGACGTCCGGGCTCCACTGCGCCGACACGGATCGTCTGGTCGCGCATCTGCAGACGCTAGTCGATGCGGGCAACACGGTCGTCGCAGCGGAGCTGGACATGCGCGTTGTCGCGATGGCCGATCACGTGATCGATCTTGGACCCGGCGCGGGCGACGCCGGTGGGACCGTGGTTGCAGCTGGTACGCCCGCCTACGTCGCGGACAAGGGCGTCGGTGCTTCCGCGGGCTACCTTGCCGCCGCACTGCAGGCAGCTATCAACGTGACCCCATTGTGACGAGTGTGTCGCTGTGCGACCTGAACATCGCACGGCGACACGCTCGACGAGGCCTGTGGTGTCAGGCGGGGAGTTTGGAGCCCAGGACGTCCAACTTCTCGATCGTCGGTTCGGAGAACAACGTGCCGGTCTGCTCGCCGAGAGCGGCAGCGACTGCGCCGGACAGGTGCGCGTCGCGGCCGGCGTCATCGGGGAACACATCGAAGATCCCGAAAGAGGACGGTCCGAGACGGATCGCGAACCATGCGATGGTGGCCGGTTCCTCCTCGACGAGCCCTCGCCCGATGCCGAGGAATTCCTGGACCTCGTCTTCCTTGCCGGGCAGGGCCTCCAACCTGACCAGCAGTCCCTTCGTCACGCTCATGACATCACCTCTTCCTGGGGCGAATTGCCCGCTAATAGGGCGAGTTGTCCCAGGGTCGGCTGGCTCTGGGGGCAGGTCCCGCCACGCGATCCCGGCCCGGTACCGGTAGATGATCCCCTCCCCCACCGTGCGGTGATCACGAAAACGTCTACCTCGCTTACCATCCGTGGCCGGCATGAACGGCTCGACCAGTTCCCAGTCGCCATCCGAAAGCACCCTCATCCGCGGCATGCTGTCCAGAATCGCGGGTGACCCCCACGCGATTGGGAGACACGCCCTAGCTCTGAGCCTCGCCGAGGCGCGCTTCGGGCGTGAGCTCGGCGCGGAGACCGCCGCCGGTCGCAGCCCGGGCAAGAGCGCGACCCAGCGCAGGTGCCTGCTTGAACAAATTGTGACCGGCCACAAAAAGGACAGAGCCTGCCTCCCACACGGCCACGCCGTCCTCACTCCACGGGAGGTCGGTCACCCAGCAGTGAAGGAATTCGCGCGGCTCTGGGTGGAGACCGGGCAGCGCCCGTGTCACGTATTCGCGTGCGCGTTCGTCCAACGATCGAATCGCCGCCGGGTCGATGAAAGTTCCGTCGTCGCGGACGCCGACGGTGTCGCTGAGTCCGACCGAATAGTTGCTGTTGCCCGGTAGCGGCGTCGCGTAGACGCCGACTTCGCCGAAGACGCCGCTGCTGTCCTGCAGGCACGCGACTCGTGCCGGGGCGGCGGCTTTCACGTCGAAGGTCAGCCTGACGTGTGCGGCAAGGCGAACCGGCAGCGACAGGCCGACGCTGCGTGCCAGGCGGGCGGTTTCGCGGCCGGCGCACACGACCACCTTGGAGTAGACAGCCCGGTCGGTGACGCTGCGCACCTCGACCGTCCCGTCGGCGCGGGGGTCGATGGAGATGACCTCACCGGTCGTGACCGCATCTGCGAGGGCACCCGTGAGTGCCGTGATCGCGGCGCGGGTGCGGATCGCGCCGCCCGACTCGTCGAGCACCGCTGGCCCCGAGTACCCAGCGAGCAGCGGCATCCGCTGGGCGACCTCGGCCGCGTCGATCTCGTGCGCTTCCACGCCGCCGACCTGGTCGAGCACCCGCAGCCGCGCCAGGGCGCTGTCTCCGATCGCCAGGACACCGTCTGATGAGACCAGCTCTACGTCGAAGTGTTCGGCCCACTCATCCCATACGCCGCGGCTTTCGCGCGCGAAAGCGACGAGTCGCGGGTCGTCGTGGGCATGTCGGAAGATCCGCGACTCGCCTGCGGACTGACCCGTCCCGGGCAAACCAGCCTCGTACAAGCGCACCGGCACGCCCTGCTCCCGCAGCGCGTACGCCGTCGACAGACCGACGATCCCGCCCCCGATCACTGCTACCTCGGGTGAACGCGTCGTGGCAACGCCGTCGTCAGTTCCTGTCATCGCGGTTCCCCGATCTGTTGGTGATTAGCGATAGGCCGCAAGAGAAGGGGCCGCTGCCACGACGTCAGCGGGCTGTGTAAGCCCGAAGTCACCGCGCGCAGCGACCCCTCATTTCTGGGCCAGTTCTCCCGGTCTGTGGTGTCAGGCGGGGAGTTTGGACCCCAGGACGTCGAGCTTCTCGATCGTCGGTTCGCTGAACAGTTTGCCGGTCTGCTCGCCGAGAGCGGTCGCAACTGCGCCGGACAGGTGCGCGTCGCGGCCGGCATCATCGGGGAACACGTCGAAGATCCCGAATGAGGACGGGCCGAGACGGATCGCGAACCACGCGGTGGTCGCCGGCTCTTCCTCAACAAGCGCACGGCCGCTGTCAAGGAACTCCTTCACGTCGTCCTCCTTGCCGGGCAACGCGTCAAACCTGACCAGTAATCCCTTGGTCACACTCATGATGTCTCCTCTTCCTTTGTTGTGCTGCCCGCGAGTTGGGACACGATCGCTTCGGAGAACGCCGGCAGGTCCTCCGGCGAGCGGCTGGTGATGAGATTCTTATCGACCGCGACCTCCTGGTCGACGACGTTCGCGCCGGCATTGCGCAGATCCGTGCGGATGCTCGGGAAGGACGTCAGGGTGCGACCGGTGGCCACGCCGGCCTCGATCAACGTCCACGGTCCGTGACAGATCGCCGCCACGGGCTTGCCGCTTTCGACGAAGTCGCGGACGAAGGAAACGGCGTCCTTGTCGACCCGGAGTTGGTCGGGGTTCACCGTGCCGCCAGGAAGCAGCAGGGCGTCGTAGTCGCCCACCGAGGCGTCGGCGATCAACCGGTCGACGGTGAACGTGCCCGCTTCATCCAGGTCGTTCTTACGGGCCTTGATCTCGCCGTCGTGGATCGAGAGGACCTCGGTCTGAGCGCCGGCCCGTTCCAGTGCTTCGCGGGGTTGCTCGAGCTCGACGCGTTCGACTCCGTCGGCGGCGAGGATGGCGACTCTCTTGCTCTGCAGAGTCTCGGTCATATCAGTTCGCCTTCTTCTCGCTCGACATGCCGGGCTTGATGAGGACCTTGGTCCAACCCTTGGACCTGGCGTCGAAGTTCTTGTACGCGTCGGCTGCTTGGTCCAGCGAGATTTCGTGGGAGACAATCCAGGAAGGGGTCGCCTTACCGGCCGCGATCAAGTCTCGCAGCTGGCGGTTGTACCGCTTGACCGGGGCTTGACCGTTGCCCATGGTCTGCCCCTTGAACCAGTGAGTGCCGAAGTCGATGGCCGCCTTTCCCTGCTTGGCGAGGTCATCCTTGGCTCCGGGGTCCTGGGGGACGAACACGCCGACGGTGCCGATTCGTCCGGTGAAGCGCACCGCGTTGATGAGCATGTTCAGCGTGGCCGCGGTGTCCTCGTTGCCCTGGGGATCGTGGGCCTGGTAGCCCACGCATTCGCAACCACGGTCAGCTCCGAGCCCCATCGTCTCGTCCAGCACAGCCTGCACGGGGTCGACCTTGGAGTCGTCGATGGCAATCGCACCGATCTGCTCGGCCAGCGCGAGCCGGTCAGGGTGGCGATCGACCACCATCACCTTTGCTGCGCCCTTGATCGTCGCGGACAGGGCGGCCATCAATCCGACCGGACCCGCCCCAGCGATCACGACGCTGTCGCCGGGCATCACGCCGGCCATCTCGGTGGCGTGGTAGCCGGTGGGGAAGATGTCAGAGAGCATGACGTAATCGTTCTCCCTCTCCTCCGCATCTTCACCCAGGCGCAGTGCGTTGTGGTCGCCGAAGGGGACCCGGAGCAGCTCCGCTTGCCCTCCGCCGTACGGGCCCATGTCCGCAAATCCGTATGCCGCACCGGCGGCGGACGGGTCAGGCTGCGTGGTCAGGCAGTAGTTGGTCAGGCCGCGTTCGCAGTTCTTACAGAACCCGCACGAGATGTTGAACGGCAGCACAACCCGATCTCCGACCCTGACCTTCTCCACGCCACTACCGACTTCGATGACCTCCCCCATGTTCTCGTGACCGAACGTCCGGCCTACTTCGAAGGAGGTCCGCCCCTCGTACATGTGGAGGTCCGAGCCGCAGATATTCGTCGTCGTTACCCTGACCAGGACATCGGTGGGTCGCTCGATCTTCGCGTCCGGGACGTCCTTCGTGCTGACCTGACGGGGTCCCTCGTACACCACTGCTTTCATGTCTACTCCGATCCGATGGTGTTGCTCGAGAGCCTGCTGGGGTGTTGCTCGAGAGCCTGCTGGCTTCGATAGCCTGCTGGTAGGCCCTTGACAAAGCCAGCACTTCGCGAAATAGCGAACGCCCACCGAAACCACGCTCTGATGTGCGTTTTCGGCGCGCACCGTGACCTCTATCGCAAGGGCACCGTAAACGATCGTCTCCCTGCAGCCCGACGTTCTCGTTCTCGGCGCCCGCGAACACAATCTGCAGGATGTCGACCTCACGGTGTCGCGCGAGAAGCGCATCTGCGATCGATTGGAAGCTCGTCGACGTCATCCTCATCCTGACCCCCGAGCTTCCCGACCATCTGAGGCGGATCGAACACACCGGCACCGATCCGACCGCATCCCCGGACGCGGCTGCCACGAGTCACACACACCAGGCGCCAGGCCCCCCGACCGTTCAAGGGCGCATCGGCCCGGTGGTTGGCGCTCGGATAGTGCTGACTCTCAGCGGAGGATGCCGCGTTCTCTCGCCGTGGACACTGCAGCCGTGCGGGATGAGACACCGAGCTTGGTGAAGATGTGGGCGAGATGTGACTTCACCGTCGTCTCGCTGACGAAGAGTCGGTCTGCGACTTCGGTGTTCGATCGGCCTGCAGCCACGAGCTCTAGAACTTCGATCTCGCGACTGCTGAGGCTGACCTGTGGGGCGCGCATGCGGTTGAGGAGCCGGGATGCGATCACAGGTGCGAGGGCACTCTCTCCTGCGGCGGCAGCGCGGACCGCGGCGGTCAGCTCGTGTGGTGGGGCGTCCTTGAGGAGATAGCCGCTGGCACCGGCTTCGACGGCGCCAAGAATGTCAGCGTCCGAGTCGTAATTCGTCAGCACGAGCACATAGGGCGGCGCGTCGAGTGCACGGATACGCCGGGTTGCGTCCACGCCAGTGACCGATTGTTGAGATCCGAACTGCAGGTCCATCAGAACCACGTCCGGATTCTCGCGCTCGGCCAAGAGGACGGCCTCGTCAGGCGTGCCCGCTTCAGCGACGACCTCGAAACCGGGTTCGAGGCTGAAGAGGGCATTGAGGCCGGCGCGGACGATGGGGTGATCGTCGGCGATCTCGAGTCGGATCATACGAACTCCGTCAGGGACAGTTCGACTGTCAGGGTTGTTCCGCGTCCGGGGGCCGTGTCGATGGTGAGCTTTCCGCCGAGTTGTTGCACGCGCTCGGCCGTGGCCTGCAACCCGAACGAGTCGGACTTCTCCGCACTGCCCCGTGCGGGGACTTGTAGGTCGAATCCTGTTCCATCGTCCATGACAGTGAAATGAAGTTGATCGTTCTCAACTGCGATGGTGACTGTCGCTGTGGTCGCCTCGGCGTGCTGGATGACGTTCGCGATCGCTCCCTGCGTGATGCGCAGCAGCGCGGTTTGCAGGTGCATGGGCAGGGCAACCGTGTCGGAGACCCGCACCTGCACGTCGAGTCCCTGCGTCGACCACTGCGTGCGGGCAAGCCGACGCAGCGCCCCGCCGAGGGTCTGATCGTCGAGCTGTGGTGGTGTGAGTTCTCGAATGAACCGGCGTGCTTCAGCGAGGTTTGCCGCGGCGGTCTCGCGGGCGAGTCGAATATGTTCCACGCCCGGACGGCCTGGGTCGGCTCGTTCGGCGGCGTGCAACAGCATCTGGATGCTGGACAGTCCTTGGGCGAGGGTGTCGTGTATCTCGCGGGCGAGTCGGGCGCGTTCTGCGAGAACCCCTGATTCGTGCTCGGTCGCTGCGAGCTGCCCTTGGGTGGCCAGCAGTTCTCTGACCAGCGCTTCACGCTGTTGAGCCTCTCGAGCGAGCGCTTGATAGCCGAGTCCGATCAACAGAGCGACCCCGGCGCCGACGAGTGGACCAACGACTCCGCCGACGCTCCAACCGCTATGGATCCCCAGAGCGCAGATCGCGAGGATCGTGGACACCAGGATCGCAGCTGAGCCCCACCACCGGCCCAGGAGGTGCAGGAAGAGAAAGAACAACGGGAACACAAGGTAGGCGGCATCGGCAATCAGCCAGAGCAGCACGATCCACTCCGCCGTGAGGAGCGCCATCCAGACCAACGGCAGAAGTCCTCGCGTCCGGGTGGCACTGGGGAAAAACGCGCCCATAGCGTACGTGACGCCGAGGATCAGGGCCAGCACGATGACGAGGACGCTTGCATCCGTAGGGTCGAGCACGGCGCGGGCTATGACGAGCACGGTCAGGGCGAAGAAGAGAACGTGCAGACCGGTCCGCAGACCCACGAAAACGGGAGTCAAAGCGGTGTGCACCATGGTCGAACTCTACGCCACACACGCAGTAGGAGCATCGTCCAAAAGGACGATAGAGCAGTCCACATTCCAGGCACGAAGCGCTGTTCGGGCGGCTGATGACCGCTGGGTCCCGGACGGCGAGAGTGGAATGGTCGCCGCATCTGTGGCAGGAAGGCAGTCACCATGTTCGTCGCGCTACGCGATCTCCGCTTCGCCCGCGGCCGATTCATCCTGATCGGCTCCGTCGTCGCCCTCATCACGGTCCTCGTGGGATTCCTCAGCGGACTGACGGGAGGTCTTGCCACGCAGAATGTCTCTGCCGTCCTCGCACTTCCCGCCGACCGCATCGTTTTCTCTGCCCCCACAGTCGGAGATGGCGCAGCCAGCTTCTCGGATTCCACCATCACCGAACAGCAGGCAACCGACTGGGCGACGACGGACGGTGTCACGGCCGCGCAACCCATCGGAATCAGCCAGACCCGTGGTGAGACCGATAACACTCGCGCCGCGATCGCCGTGTTCGGAGTCGAACCGGGTTTCTCCGCTACCTCACCGTCCGCGAATGGCGAGCTGAGCCTGTCCGATCCCGCCGCTGAAGCCCTCGACGTGACTGTCGGCGATGATGTCGACATCGCCGGTGTCTCCTACACAGTCGAAACGATCGACGGGGATGGCTGGTACAGCCACACACCCGTCGTGCAGATGACACTGCGCGATTGGCAGGCATACTCCGCCGCCACCGGAAACCCAGACGCCTACGCCACAGTCCTCGCCGTCACCGGCTCCCCCGACTGGAACACCGCCGACACGGCGAACACCACCATCTCGGAGACGACCCTCGGATCCTTGACAGCACTGAGCGCTTTCCGATCCGAAATCGGTTCCCTCCTGCTCATGGTTGCCATGCTGTTCGGCATCTCCGGACTCGTCATCGGAGCGTTCTTCACCGTCTGGACCATGCAACGCAAGGGCGATGTGGCCGTATTGAAAGCTCTCGGGGCCAGCACACGGTCCCTCATCCGGGATGCTCTCGGCCAGGCGTGGATCGTGCTGGTCGTGGGCATCGGAATCGGTCTCGGCATCGTCGCCCTGCTCGGCACCCTCGCCGGTACTGCGCTCCCGTTCCTGCTAAGCCCCATCACAACTCTCCTTCCCGGCGCGATCATGGTCGCCCTCGGCCTCGCTGGGGCCGCGTTCGCCCTTCGATCCGTCACCTCGGCCGATCCCCTCACCGCCCTCGGGAGCAGCCGATGATCCGCCTGAACAACATCACCCTTACGTTCCCGGACGGCGATGCCCGCGTGACCGCCGTCGACAACGTCTCTCTCACCGCGCACCCTGGAACTGTCACCGGCATCACCGGGCCCAGCGGCTCCGGCAAATCCAGCCTCCTCGCCGTCGCCGCCACCCTCATCCGCCCCGATTCCGGAACGATCCTCATCAACGAAGTCGACGTCACCACGCTCAGCCCCAACGACGCAACGCACCTGCGGCGGGACAACATCGGAATCGTCTTCCAACAGCCGAACCTCATCCCCTCTCTCACCGCGCGAGAGCAGCTGTGCGTCATGAACGAGCTCGGCGCTCCCCACAGTCGTCGCAACCGCGCGAAGACGGCTGCTCGTGCCGAGGAGCTCCTAGACGCTGTCGGCCTCGCAAACCAGGACGATAAGCGCCCGCACCAACTCTCGGGTGGTCAGCGCCAACGCATCAACATCGCGCGCGCCCTGATGAACGACCCCAGCGTGCTCCTCGTCGACGAACCCACCAGCGCCCTGGATCAAGATCGGGGAGAACGCATCATCGACCTCATCCTGCGCCTCACCGACGAACTAAACACCTCAACCCTGCTCGTCACTCACGACCTCGTCCACCTGCCGCGCATGCACGGGGTCGCCCACCTCGTTGACGGTCGCCTCGTCGACACCACCGGGACTGTCTGAGTAATGGTGTGTGGGGTCCGGCCTGATCCGAAAGGAGATGGCCGTGGCTGATACGACCACTGTCGTTGTTGACGACGAGATGATTGATCCCGTGACCGGGGAGATCATCGATCGAAAGAACTCGCAGAACGCTTGCTCGCGCAGGCGAAGGAGCAGGGCGTGAACTTGGTCGGGCCAGGTGGGCTGCTGAACCAACTCACGAAGAACGTGCTGGAGGCGGCTCTTGATGCCGAACTGACGGAGCACCTCGGCCACGAGCACGGCGGAACGCCGATGGCGGCGAACATGCGAAATGGCACGCGAGTGAAGACGGTGCTGACAGAGATCGGCCCCGTCGAGATCGAAGTCCCGCGAGATCGAGACGGGTCGTTCGAGCCGGTGATCGTCCCCAAGCGGAAACGCCGACTGGACGGCATCGATCAGATCGTTCTGTCCCTTTCCGCTCGGGGTTGACGACCGGTGAGATCGCTGCGCATTTCGATGAGGTCTATGGGGCGAAGGTCTCCAAGGACACGATCAGCCGGATCACCGAGAAGGTCGCCGGGGAACTCGCCGAATGGTCGAGCAGGCCGTTGGATGCGCTCTACCCGGTGATCTTCGTCGACGCGATCGTGGTGAAGGTCCGTGACGGGCAGGTGAGGAACACCCCGTTCTATGTCGTGATGGGCGTCACCGTGAACGGGGAACGCGACATCCTCGGCATCTGGGCCGGTGACGGCCAGGAGGGTGCGAGGTTCTGGCTGCAGGTGTTCACCGAGCTGAAGAACCGGGGTGTCGAGGACGTGCTCATCGCGGTCTGCGACGGGCTGAAGGGTCTCCCGGAGGCGATCAACACCACTTGGGAGCAAACGGTCGTCCAGCAGTGCATCGTCCATCTGATCCGCAACAGCTTCCGCTACGCCGGGCGGCAACACCGCGACGCGATCGTCCGTTCCCTCAAACCCGTCTACACGGCCCCGTCGGAGCAGGCGGCGAAGGATCGGTTCGAGGAGTTCGCCGCCGAGTGGGGCGGACGGTATCCGGCGATCGTGCAGCTCTGGAAGAACAGCTGGGCGGAGTTCGTGCCGTTCCTCGAGTCTGACGTCGAGATCCGGCGGGCGATCTGCACGACCAACGCGATCGAGTCAATCAACGCTCGCTATCGGCGCGCCGTGAGAGCTCGGGGCACTTTCCCAACGAGGCCGCCGCGCTGAAATGTCTCTACCTCGTGACGCGGTCGCTTGACCCGACTGGCGGCGGAAGGGCACGCTGGGTGATGAGGTGGAAGCCCGCGCTGAACGCGTTCGCGATCACCTTCGCCGGACGGTTCGAGAAAACCACTCACGAATGAAAACCGCCGGATCCCACACACCGTTTATCGGACAGACCCACACCACCGTCAATGCCTAACCCCGGCACGCAAGTGATTCGCGGGTCTGATGCAGGAACTGGTGACAGTTCTAGTTAGGCCGCGAGGGTCAGGTCGTTGTTCATGATGGTCTCGAACTCGATCGGCGTCAAACGGCCCAGGCGGACCTGGCGACGCCTGCGGTGATAGGTCCGCTCGATCCAGGTCACGATCGCGATGCGTAGCTGTTCACGCGTGGCCCAGGAACGTCGGTTCAGGACGTTCTTCTGCAGCAGGCTGAAGAACGATTCCATTGCCGCGTTGTCGCCGCAGGACGCGACCCTGCCCATTGATCCGACGAGATTATGGACGGCGAGTTCGCGGCGCAGTTTCCTGCTTCGAAATTGCGATCCTCTATCCGAATGGACGATACAGCCGTTCACGTCACCGCGCATCCGGACCGCGTTTCGGACGGCGCGGACCGCGAGCGAGGCTTTCATGCGCGAGTCGATCGAGTACCCCACGATCCGGCCGCTGAACGCGTCGTTGATCGCGCAAAGATAGAGCCGACCTTCGCTCGTTTTGTGTTCCGTGATGTCGGTCAGCCAGAGCTGGTTCGGCCGGGACGCCACGAACCGGTGACGCT
>NZ_BMMQ01000015.1 GCF_014646015.1 Microbacterium nanhaiense | reverse complement strand
ACCACCGCCAACGCGCCCAAGACGCCCTCGGCGGCTTGACGCCCATCGAGTTCGAAGCCAAGCTAGCCGAGCCGCTCACACTCGCGGCCTAAACCGAAACTGTCACCAATTCGTTCCTCACGCCCGATCCACAAAAAGACAACCCTCGCGGGCGTCCGTGTAATTTAGGGTCACGTCGGCACCGGAGCCACATCCATCATCTCTGTGTAGCCAGGTCTCGTAGGCAGCGGTCCGTTCTGTTTCGCTGGTATACGGCCTCGCATACGCCCATTCCGTGGCGAGGGTGCGGTTGAACCGTTCGACTTTCCCGTTCGTCTGCGGCCGGTAGGGTCTAGTCCACTTGTGTTTGACGTTCTCGCCGAGCGCCACGGCGAAGGCGTGGGATCGGTAGCAGGAGCCGTTATCGGTCATCACCGCGGTGACGGTCACTCCCAGGCTGGCGAAGAAGGCGTTCGCGCGTTCCCAGAACCCGGCGGCGGTCTCCTTGCGCTCATCGTCGAGGATTTCCGAGTACGCCACCCTTGAGTAGTCATCGACCGCGTGGTGGAGATACCGGTAGCCCCGGGAACCAGTCGCGCCCGCGCGAGTTGCCCGTCCGCGTGCGACGCCAGACGCTCGGTGTTGCGCGGACCCTTTGCCGTGGACACGCCACCCGCCACCGTCCGGGATGCGGCCCTGCTTCTTGATGTCCACGTGCACGAGTTGGCCTGGAGCGGCGACTTCGTAGCGCCGCGGTTTGGGCTTGCGGACAGGCAGGCCCGTGGATTGATCAACATGCGACAGTAAAGGCATCGCGTATCGGGCAAGAACACGACCGACCGTTGAGCGGTGCAATCGCAAGTGATATGCGATGCGGGCCCCACCGGCGGGTGAAACGTAACGCGATGATGCGACGCTCCGTACGCCTCGGCAACCGATTCGGACAGGACATGGGCCGGGAGCTGCGGTCCGTCAACGGCAACCCTGCCCGGTACCGATCGACCCACCGCTTCGCCGTCGCGGGCGAGCACTGACACCGCTCGGCCGCGCGGCGAAGCGACCATCCATCCCGAGTTATCAACAGGGCAAGACGTCGTCGCCCCTCAGCAGTCAACGGAGCATTAGCGTGAGTCATGAAGACCTCCGGTTTAGAAATGTGAGTGTGGTAACCCACATCCTGGCCGGAGGTCTTCGCTATGTCACGCGTTCACAACCTGTCGGGGAAATACAACTAGATGACCTTTCGGCCCTGCGGATTGCTCAGCTGGCGGACGCGATCCGTGCAGCGATGCTGTCGCCGATCTGGTCGGTCGAGCGGATGCCGACGTCTTGCCGATGCTCGATGTCGAGGTCGACGGCGCCACGGATGCGCTGTCCCGCAACCGGCAGACCGACATGGTCGAGAAGCATCGCGGCCGACAGGATCGCGGCGGTCGGGTCCGCGAGCTGCTTGCCGGCGATGTCGGGCGCCGATCCGTGGACGGGCTCGAACATCGAGGGGAACCGATCATCGGGGTTGATGTTGCCGGAGGCCGCGAGCCCGATGCCGCCCGTGATCGCACCCGCGAGATCGGTGAGGATGTCACCGAAGAGGTTGTCCGTGACGATGACGTCGAAACGCTCCGGATGCTGCACGAGGTGAATGGTCGCAGCATCCACGTGCAGGTAGTCGACCGTGACATCGGGGTACTCGGCCGAGACATCGGCCTGCACCTGTGCCCACAACGCGCCGGAGTGGACGAGCACATTGTTCTTGTGCACGACCGTCAGGCGCTTGTCTCTGGTCCTAGCCAGATCGAAGGCGTAACGCAGCACGCGTTCGACTCCGAACGCGGTGTTGACCGACACCTCCGTCGCGATCGCCTGAGCTGTGCCGCCGCGCACGAGCCCACCGGAGCCGGAATAGGCACCCTCGGTCCCCTCGCGCACGATGACGAAGTCCGCTCTGGCATCGGGGCCGAGCACGCTGCCGATGCCGGGGTGGATGCGGGCGGGGCGCAGGTTGACGTACTGGTCGAACGCGAAGCGCAGCCGCAGCAGCAGGCTCCGCTCGATGCTCACGCTCTCCAGCCGCGGGTCGCCCGGCACTCCCCCGACGGCGCCGAACAGGATCGCATCACTCTCGGCGATCGCCTCGAGCGTCGCGTCGTGCAGCAGCTCCCCCGTTTCGAGGTAGTGGTCGGCGCCGAGCGTGAAGTCACGGTACGCGATCGACGCGTCCTCGAAAGCGATCGCAGCATCCAGAGCCTTCTGCGCCTGGACTGTGACCTCGCGGCCGATGCCATCGCCGGCGATGACGGCGATATTGATAGTGGTGCTCACTGAAAAAGGGCCTTCCGGTGCGGATGCGGTGGACATGGGCGCTCAGCCCTTCTCGGCGCCGGCGGTGAGTCCACCGGTGAGAAGGCGCTCTGTCGCGAAGAAGAGGATGACGATGGGCAACGTGAGAACCACCGAACCTGCCATGAGGACGGTCGCCGGCACCTCGACCGCACCCGACAGACGGGACAGCCCGAGCGAGACCGTCCACTGTGCTGGGCGATCGACGAGGAAGAGCAAGGCGAACAGGAACTCGTTCCACGCGATCATGAAGACGAACAGGCCGGTCGCGATGATCGAGGGCAGCGACAGACGCAGGCTGATGCGTCGCATCACCCCGAATCGAGTCAGGCCGTCCATCAGGCCGGCCTCCTCAACGGAGACGGGCACGCTCTCGAGGTAATTGCGCAGCATGTAGATCGCGACGGGGATCGTCTGCGCGGCGTACACGAGGATGAGGCCGACCAGCGAACCGCGCAGACCGATACGGGTGAACACAGCGAACAACGGAATCGCGATGATGATCGAGGGGAACAGGTACGCCGCGAGGAACAACACGCTGATCTGCCGCCGCCCGAAGAACGGCAGGCGCGCGATGGCATAGGCACCCGGGATCGCGAGTGCCAGCGCGAGCAGCACGGAGCCTGCGGCGACGAAGCCGCTGTTCGCGATGAACGTGCCGAAGCCCTGCCCGCCCTCGGACGTCGGCAGCAGCACCTTGAGATAACTGGTCAGCGACAGCTCGTCGAACGTGAGCCACAGACGTGACGGGTCGCGGAGGAGCTGCTCGATAGGACGCATCGACAGCACGAACATGTACCAGAACGGCAAGAGGCAGACGATGAGCAGGACGACGATCGTCATGGGCCGGGCGATCTTCAGCACGGCGCGCTGGATGGAGTCACTCGTCAGACGGGTGCGCACGGGGGTGGTCATTCGAATCGGCTCCCGGACTTCTTGAGGATCGCGGCGTAGACACCGAGGGCGACGACGAGCAGTGCCGCGAGGACCAGCGACTGCGCGGACGCCGCACCGACGTTCTGCTGCACTGTGAGCAGTTCGTACACCCGGATGCTGGCGACACCCGTGCCGGCGGCTCCACCGGTGAGCAGGAAGACACTGTCGAACTCGTTGAACGTCCAGATGGTGCGCAGGATCACTAGCACGCTCATCACCGGCAGGAGCTGAGGCAGAACGACGTGGATGAACTTCTGCCAGGGGGTCGTGCCGTCCACCAATGCGGCTTCTTCGATCTCGGCCGGGAGGGACTCCATGCGGGCCATGATGAACAGGAACGCGAACGGGAAGAAGCGCCAGATCTGGAAGGCGATCACCGTCAGCAGCGCGGTCGGCACGGGAATCTGGGCGCCGAGGATGCCGAGCATCCCCTCTTTCTGAGTGAGGAACGGGATCGGGTCGGTCCACCCCAGCCGGTCACGGCCGACCGAGTTGACGATGCCGAACGATGGGTTGAGCATGATGCGCCACACGAAGGTGACGGCGACGACCGGGGCGATGTAGGGCAGCAGCATGCTCGCTCGGATGAATGTGCGCCCCCGGAACGGCTTGCGCAGTGCGAGCGCGGCGATGAGCCCGACGACGACAGAGCCGATCACCGAGCCGGCGGTGAAGAGCACGGTGATCCACAGGCTCGACCAGAGCTCTTTCGACCCGAGCACCAGAGCGAAGTTCTCGAACGTAAACGCCTCGAACAGTCCCTGCGAGCCGATGTTCACCAGGCGCAGTTTCTGGAACGCGATGACGAACGACCATGCGAGCGGCAGGAACACCATCACGACGACGACGAGGAGGGTCGGCGCCACGAGGATGAGTCCGTCACGGGCATCTCGGCGGGTGAGACCGTCGCGCTTCGAGCGCGCGCGGGTGGCTCGGGCTCCTGGGGGCTTCTGGCCGGGCAGCGCGGTCGTGGTCGTTGCGCTCATCTCAGCTCCTTCTTCTGTCGTCGTCTGGGGTGCGTGCGGTCACGGGTCGGCACGAAGCATTCAGGCTCCGCGCCGACCCGCTGATGATCAGCCGCCGAGGCCGGACTTGATCTGCTCGGCCTTGTCGGTTGCACTCACCAGGGCATCATCGAGCGATCCACCCGATGCGATGAGATCGGAGAAGAGCGTCGGCAGAACCCGCTGGGTCGTCATGGCTCCGGCCAGGCCACCCTGACCTTCCGTCATTCCCCAGCGCACGATGTCGTTCGTTGCACCGACGACCGTGTCCAGCACCTCGGGCGAGTACAGCGCGCTCAGCTTCTCACGCGTATCCACGCCCGTCTCGAGGTCAGCCCAGCCATCGACGTACTCGGTCGAGCCCGGCTCGGCCCCGGTACGCACGGGGATCTTGCCCTCCGGAGCGACCGAGATCCAGTCGGTGTACGAGTCGCTCATCAGCCAGCTCACGAGGTCTTTCGTGATGGGAGCAGCGTCCCGCATGATGGCGAACGAGACGACCTCGCCGTAGGTGGCTGGGCTGGAGGCGTCGGGGCCCTGGAGGCCGCCGACGACACCGGTGTTGTTCGCGAGCCAACGCGGGTCCGCAGCGCACTGATCGCATGTCGGGAGTGCGTCGTTGCGCAGGCCGGCCAGTTCATCGAGGAGGAACGACGACCACACGACCATGGCGGCCTGGCCGGCGAAGTAGCTGGCACGCGTCGTCGCGGTGTCCTGCTCGCCAGCGACCGAGTACTTGCTCATCAGATCGGTGTACAGGCCGAATGCGGTCTTGCAGTTGTCGCTGTCAAGTGCGAGGTCGCCCTTGCCGTTGACCAGTTGGCAGTCATTGGACAATCCGAAGCTCTCGATCGTCTGCGAGGTGAACTGCTCCGCGGCCGACGTGGCAGCGGAGATACCGGCGACGCCGTTGCCGTTGAGCTTCTTGGCTGCCTCTAGCACCGAGGGGTAATCCGTCGGAGCATCAAGACCCGCGGCCTTGAACAGGTCGGTGCGGTAGAAGAGCATCAGCGGGAACGCATCGCTCGGAACGGCGAGCTGCGTGTCGCCGGAGCGGGTCAGGTCGAGTGCTGCCTTGTTGAACGTGCCAGCGTCGAGCTTCTTGACCACTTCCGCCGCCGCTTCGGTGTCGAGCAGATCGTCGTTCGCGAACTGGTGAACGTTCGAGAGCGGGAGCGCGGAGACAAGATCGGGCAGCTCATTCGCGGCGGCTGCGGCCGTCAGGGCGCTGGAGAGCTGGTCTTCGGCGATCGGGACGAGCTCGTAGTCGACATCGTTGGAGGCGGAGAATGCATCGAGCATCTTCTCCTGGGCCTGAAGGCGGTCCGGCTTGTCTTCGATGGTCCAGATGGTGAGCTTCGAATCATCCTTCTGCGGCTTGGCGCCTGTATCGCTCGCACAGCCGGCGAGGCTGAGCGCGACGACAACGGCGGATGCTGTGAGCGCCATCAATCGTGAGTGCATGGTGTCTCCTTTGACAAGCTGCTGGTCTGGTGAGGGCGGGTGACTGCCGGGTGGCGGTCATGCACCGGGGCCCCTCGAAGTTTACACGTGGCATCCGATGAGTCAAGAACTGATTTCTACTATTGATTTTCCGCATATAAACGGCGAGCAGCACAGAGTTGCTTCGAAGAAACTTTTACCGTTACGCTATCCGTGGACAGGGACGTCCCCTGCTGATTGATCACCTCTAAGGACCAGCGCATGAGTTTCTCTATGGGCATCGTCGGTGCCGGACAGTTCTCCGGCAGCTTTGCCAGTTTGTTCAAGCTCCACCCGGGCGTATCCCGGGTGTACGTCACCGATCTACTGCCGGATCGAGCACAGGCGCTCACGGATCAGTTCGACCTCGACGGCACGTATCCCTCCTTCGAAGCGCTGCTCGAAAGCGACGTCGATGCGGTCGGCATCTTCACCCAGCGCTGGACCCACGGCCCGCTCGTCGTGCAGGCGCTTCGCGCCGGAAAGCACGTCTACTCGGCGGTGCCGATGGCCATCAGCCGTGACGAGATCGCCGAGATCATCAAGGCCGTCGAAGAGACCGGCCTGACGTACATGATGGGCGAGACCAGCTACTACAACCCCGCGACCGTCTTCGCGCGCGGCAAGATCGCCGAGGGCGCGTTCGGCCGACTCGTGTACGCCGAGGGCGACTACATGCACGACATGGACCTGGGCTTCTACAAGGCGTACCAGCACTCGGGCGGCGAGAACTGGCAGTCCACGGCCAGTTACCCTCCGATGCTTTACCCCACGCACGCGATCGGCGGTGTGCTCGGCGCGTGGCAGACCCACGCGGTCAGCGTCAGCTGCGTCGGAATCCGTGACACGCTCGGCGACGGCGTATTCGACCGCTCCATCAGCGCGTTCGACAACGACTTCTCGAACCAGAGCGCCCTGTTCGAGCTCGCGGACGGCGGCGCCATGCGCACGAACGAGATGCGCCGAGTCGGGTACCCGTCGAAGATCCGCGAGTCCCGGTTCCGCTTCTTCGGCACCGACGCCAGCTTCGAGCAGCTCGCCCGGCAGTCGGTGTGGCAGAACAAGCGCGACTTCGAAGACGTGACGGAGCTGCTGCAGACGCAGCGGACGCTCTCGACGACCGACCGCGCCCTCGAACACGTCGACCCCGATCTGCGCGACGCATTCGTCTCCGGTCACGCGCCGGTGCACGACCGATCGAACCTCCCCGCCGAATACGAGGGGCTGCCGAACGGCCACGAGGGAAGCCACCACTTCCTCGCCGACGAGTTCGTCAGCGCCGTCAACGCGCGCAGACTGCCCTCGGTCAACGCCTGGGTCGCGGCTCGCTTCACGCTGCCGGGCATCGTCGCGAACGAATCGGCTCGCCAGGGTGGCGCACGCCTCGTGATCGAGGACTTCGGAGACGCTCCGACCGCCTGAACCCGCATCGTCCGCGCCCCGCGTGCCACAATGGCGTCGCGGGGCGTGGCGCATTCACGGCCGGCGGTCGAAGGGACGAGACAACCACATGGTGGAGCAAAAGACTGAGGGTGCGCGGCGCCGCGTGACGCGTGAAGACGTCGCGCGACTGGCGCAGGTCAGCGTTCCCGTCGTCAGTTACGTTCTCAACGACGGCCCCAAGAACGTCTCGCCTGCCACCAGAGACCGCGTGCTCGACGCGGTCGATCGTCTCGGATACAAGCCCAACGCGGCCGCACGGGCGCTGCGCAGAGGACGCAGCGATCTGCTCGGGTTCATCGTTCCGAGCATCGCGAACCCGCTCTTCGCCTCGTTCGCGTTGGAAGTCGAGCGGGCCGCGGCAGCGAGGAAGGCCACGGTGATCACGGTGAGCGCCCGGGCCGGTCAGGTCGGAGTTGCGCTCGAGCGGCTCGCGTCGCACCAGGTCGATGCCGTGCTCGTCGCCACCGGCCTGCACTCGGCGGATGTCGCCGCCGTGGAGCGGTCGGGGCTGAAGGCCGTGCTGCTCAATCAACCGAGTTCGGTGCCTGGCATGCCGACATTCTCGATCGATCTGTACGGTGGTGTCCGCGCGGCGGTGACCCATCTCATCGATCGCGGTCATGCCCGGATCGCGTATCTCGGACCAGCAGACGGCGACCCCCGCCGATATTCGGGATGGGCAGACGCGATGACATCGCGCGATCTCACCCTCGGCCCCCACATCCCCGCGGACTTCAGCCGCGCCTCCGGCCGCGAAGCGATCGATCAGCTGCTCGAACTCCCCGAGCGACCGACCGCGATCTTCGCCAGTTCTGACCAGATCGCGATCGGTGCACTGCTGGGGTTGCACAGAGCGGGCATCCACGTTCCGAACGAGATCGCCGTGGCATCCTTCGACGACTCTCCCGACGCACAGTTCACGTGGCCTCCGCTCACTGCCGTGCATCAGCCGCTACGGGAGATGGCAGAAGACGCGCTCGAACTGATCGTGTCCGGAACCGGGCCCACCGAGCGGATGTACGACGCTCAGCTCGTGGTGCGCGAGAGCACGATCGGCGCCCCGGGCGTCTGATCGGACGCACTCGTCGCGCCGCCTCTGCGGAACGGCCAACCCACGGAATCCATGTCCGTTCCTCGGGTCTCCTTCATCACGAGCGCCCCCACGATGGCGAGCGCCGCGAGGACCGATGTCCACACCCAGAAGACCCACGACGCCCCGATCTGCCCCGTCCAGGTCAACAGGTACGGTGCGGTTCCGCCGAAGACTGCAACCGAGATCGACGTGCCGATCGCAACGCTGGTCGCGCGGATGCGAGTGGGGAAGAGCTCGGAGATCAAGGCGGGATACATTCCGGCACCCATCGCCCAGATGCTCATGCCGGCCGCTTGAGCGACGAAGAGGGTCCAGGGCTGATCGCTGATGAGTTGCGACAGCGGATAGAAGAACAGGATGGCCGAAACACCGAAGGCGATCGCCAGCGGCCTGCGTCCGATCCGATCCGAGAGCGCACCCCAGCCGATGAGCGCGACGATCGCGACAGCTTGTGCGCACAGACTCGCGGTGAAGGCAGCAGTGGGGTCCATCCCACGGTCGGCGATGGCGAATGAGGATGCGAAGATCGCCCAGACGTAGTACGCGCAGTTGTGTCCACAGGCCAGAAGGATGACGAGCATGCTGGCGGCGACGCGGCGGCCCTTGGTCCACGCGACGCCATCGCGCGAGGTGTCGCCGGTCGAAGGTTCCGCCTGCACGGCCTGGAACTCCTCCGTCTCGGCAGCGTTGCGACGCAGGAACAGAACGACAAGACCGAAGAGGGCACCGATAACGAAACCAAGACGCCACCCCCATTCCGCCACCGCGGCCTGGCCGATCGCGGCGTTGAAGCCCGCGCCGAGCACCGTGGCGAACATGACGCCGACCGTCACGCCGACGAAGACCGAGCTCGACCAGAGTCCGCGTCGAGCGGCGGGCGCGATCTCGGATACGTAGGTGTAGGAGACTCCGGACTCACCGCCGTGCGCGAACCCCTGGAGGAGTCTGGCGATGACGAGAAGTACGGAGGCCCAGACGCCGATCGACGCGAAGTCGGGGATGAGCGCGATCATCAGGCTCGACACGGACATGGTGCTGATGGTGGCGACAAGGACGAACCTGCGTCCGAGACGGTCCGCGAGCCGACCGAAGTACAGGGCACCGATGGGTCGTGCGAGGAACCCGACCGCGAACACGGCAAGAGTGGCCAGAAGCGCGGATGCCGGGTCAGCACTGTCGAACAGGTGTGTGGCGAGGTAGGTGGAGAAGACCGCGTAGATGGTCCAATCGAACCACTCGAGGATGTTCCCCATTGCTGCAGCGCGCAATGAGCGGCGCTGCACCGGAGTGGTGGTTGTCTGGTCAGGCATGTCGTTTCTTCCGTTCTCGGGTGGTCAAACTGCGGGGGTGAGTGATCGCTCCTCGAGGACCACCGGTGTGCGGCTGGACGTGTCGACGTGGAGTGCAAAGAGGTCAGGACGGGCGTAGTGACCGACGGCGTCGAAGTCGAAGCTCATCCGCACGACCTCGGCCGGATCCACCTCCGCGTAGAGGATCGTCTCCTCGTCGTAGACGGGCCCGGCGAGAACGTCGCCCCGCGGCGAGATGATCGCGCTGCCACCGCGCATGAGGATGTCGTCGGGCTCGACGCCGAACGCGGGATCGTAGTCGTCGGGGAAGTCGGAGCGTCGCATCACCTGGCATGCCGAGAGCACGTGGCACCGGCCCTCGAGCGCGATGTGCGTGATCGTCGGCAGCCATGAGTCTCGATCGTCGGCGGTCGGAGCGCAGTAGACCTCCACGCCCTGGGCGTACATCGCGGCACGCAGGAGGGGCATGTAGTTCTCCCAGCAGATGACGGCGCCGAGGCGGCCAGCCGGGCTGTCGACGGCCTGGAGCGTCGATCCATCGCCGAATCCCCACATGAGCCGTTCGGTTCCTGTCGGCATCACTTTCCGATGCTTGCCGACGATCCGACCGTGTTCGTCGATGTAGACGACCGTGCAATAGAGCGTGCGCCCGTCTTGTTCGACGACTCCGAGCACGACGAAAACCGAACGCTCCGCTGCTGCTTCGGCGATGCGGGCCACTTCCGGCCCATCAACGCGGACGGCGCCGCGCCAGTACCGCTCGAACTCGTCGCGTGCTTGCTCGGTGCGACGCCCGATCGGGCTCTCGAAGCGCAACCCCTTCGGATAGGTTCCGACGAATGCCTCCGGAAAGACGAGCAGCTGTGCGCCGGCGTCCGCTGCCTCGTTGACGAGGCCGACCGCCTTCTCGGCCGTCGCGCTCGGGTCGAACGCGACGGAACCGGCCTGTACTACTGCCACGCGGGTCATGGAATGCTCCTTAGGGTGCTCGTGGATGACGTGAGGGCGCTGATCGTGTCGACCATCCAACCGACCTCGGGGTCGGCATCCCTGGTCTGATGCCAGACAGCGGCCAATTCGAACGGCGGGAACTCGATGGGCGGGTCGGCGACCGTGAGACCGAACTCCTGCGCGAAGACATGGGCGACGTGTGCGGGCATCGTCGATACGGCGGGTGTCCGGCGCAGCAGGAGAGGCGCCATCGCGAAGTGCGCGGTGGATGCGACCCTGTGGCGTCGCATCCCGAGCTTTTCGAGTTCGCTATCGACGATGCCGCGAGTCGCGTCCACCGAGATCATGATGTGCGGAAGAGCCACATAGTCGGCCAGCGACAGCGCGCCGGTCTGGCCGACCTGAGCACTGTCGTACACCGTGAGATATCCGGACTGGAAGAGGACGCGGTGGCGGAGGCTGCTGTTCCAGGCGGAGTTGGCGACGATTCCCATGTCGGCTTCACCCGTTTCCAGCAATCTCGGCAGGAGCAGGCGGGTCGTGAGCACGCTGAAGACCGACATCCCGGGACTCTCCGGGCTGATCTCCGTGAGCAGGCGCGGCATCACGACCGCCTCGAGATCATCGGACATTCCAATCCGCAGCTGGAACGTGTCCTTCGCCGGGTTGAACGCCTTCTGGCCGCCGACCGCGACTTCGATCGCCCTGAGCGCCTCCTGGACGGCGCCGTTCATCCGCAGCGCCCGAAGCGTGGGCTCGACCCCGCCTTGGACGCGAACGAACAGCCGGTCCTCGTAGGTGCCGCGCAGCCGCGCCAACGCAGCGCTGACCGCGGACTGACTCATGTTGAGACTGCGCGCGGCGCGGCTGACGCTGCGCTCCTGCATCAGCGCCGCGAACACGACGAAAAGGTTGAGATCGTGCTTGCGCAGGTTGATCGCCGGGCGACTAGTCATCGGAGATCGTCCAGAGGCGCCGCGCGTACGGCAGCACGCCCGTCGCTGGATCGCAGTTGACGTACTCGAAGTGGTGCGCGTCCGAGAGGACGAAGACCTCATGCCACGTGGTGACGGTCCTCGAGTCGCCGTACTGGCGGTTCTTCTCGATCGCGTGGCGGTGGATCGCATGATGCGTCGGATGCCCGGCAGCCCAGGTCTCCAGGTCGTCCAAACTCCGGAAGTAGCCGACGACGCTCGTCTCGCGACGCGGCGGCGCATCCAGCGTCCCGGTGCTGCGAAGAATGCGCAGAGACAGCGTCCCCGTAGCATCCTGGTTGTCGGTGAGGTGTTTCATGCCGCTCAGGAGCCGCGGCTCGAGCACGGACTCGTAGTCCTCGAGCTGCTCCCCCGTGGCGCTCTCCCAATACTGCCCGCTTCGGATCGCGCACACGTTGGCGCCGAGTTCTGCTCGGACCCTGCGCCGCGCACTCGGGACAGGACGGGGGCGCCGAGGATAGTCCGTCGACGGCTCCAACGTGTCGATCGCCGAGATCGGCATCCGGTCGCGCGCCGCACCGAAGTATCCGTTCGTCGTGGTCGACTCGAGCTCGATGCCGGCGCATGCCGCCAGACCGAACTCGCGCTCGGGTGACGAGTACACGGTCTCGACCCGGCTCGCCGGGACGACGATGCACTCCCGCCACGCTCCGTAGTCGATCGTCTCGGGATCGAGGTCACGGAACCAGCGGCCGAGCGCGGATCCTTCACTCCAGCGCGCGTGCCGGGTCGGGTCCGTCCAGTAGCCGACGAAGATGAGATCCCAGAACTCGCCGCGGTCCGCCGTGCTGAGAATTTCGAAGGCGTCCGGGCGGTTGCTGTCGGTCGCATCCGCGCTGCTCTCCGCAAGCCGGATGAAGTGCTCGGCCGGGCTCTCAGCTCCATCGTGGATCTGCACGGCGATGTAGTCGGAGACGATTTCCGAGAGCGGCTCCACATACGCAGCCGACCATCGAGGTGCACGCGGCTGGTGCCCTTCGGGCCGACGGGTCGGCACCCGTCTGGGGAATGTGGGATCCCACGTCATCTCGCTCCTCCATCGCCTTGGAGGACCATCATGTCGAGGCCACGTACACGATCCGGTTACCTGGTCATGCCGAACATGTTTCGACCAAGCTGATAATGGTGTGAATGACTATCAGGTTTATCGATAGTCGGGCGGGGCGCCCTCGGTGAAGGGTATGGGGGTCACTCCTCGATCTGCGGCAGCACGACGCCGTCTCGCTTGTAGCGAGGAGCGCACTGTCAAGCCTGCAATGTGCGCCTCTGCACCAACCCCGTCGGCTACACCGAGCCGGCGAATCCGAGCAGGTGACGCACGAGAATCTCCGGCTCACTCACCATCGGGAAGTGCCCCGTCGCGATCTCAACCACCTGCCAGCCCGGTGACTGCCGCACTCGCTGCCGTATCGGGTCAATCGTCGGGTACGCCGGCGCGGAGCAGTCGACGAAGAGCCGGGGCAGGGACTGCACCAGGTTCGCGTCGTAATCCAGCGGTTCGCGATACATGCCGAATGGATGATGCACGTGCCGCCGGCGCAGCCATTGGGCATCACGAATGCTCAGTGCGAATCCGTCGGAAGGATCGGGCGAAGGCAGCGCGTTGCCGTGCAGTGCCGCTGCGGCCTGGCGAGCTGCCGCAATCTCAGGCGAGTGCGCAACTCCCCACCCTTCGCCGGGGAGCGGGACATGGCGTCGACATATGCGAGCCCACTGACCCGCGGATGCTGCGTGGACCGCAGTGCCGCAGCCGCACCGGTGATCACCATTCCGCCGTAACTGTGGCCCACCAGCAGCGGTCGGCGCAGTTCCTCGGTCTCGACGAGGTTGGCCACATCCTGGACGTGCGTCTGCAACCCGATATCGGCCGTCCGCAAATGCGCGCGATCCCCGTCCCGGTGAGCGTCACCGCATGCACGTCGTACCCCGCGTCGCGGAGCGGCGCCAGAACGCGGCGCCAGATCCAGGCTCCACCCCAGGCGCCGCGCACGAGCACGATCTCGGGGGTGACGTCCCGCTGTGTGGATGCTCCTATTGCTGTCAAGTGGTCTCCGGTGGGCTGAGTTGAGCGAGGGCGAGGCTTGCGCGTTGTTCGAGTTCGGGGTCAGCGCGGGTGCCGATCTCGAGTCGGCGGAGCCGCTGGTAAGGAACGCCGAGGGTCGCGGCGAGGATGCTGATCGGAATGCCGATCTGCTGCCGATGGCACCGTGCCCGAAACCAGCACTGGCGGAGCGCGCTCGGGCCCTCACCCCGGAGGCGGTAACGGCGGCGACCGATCACCGCTCCCTCGATCAGCTCCGCACCGACTTGTTCATCGACCTCCTCCTCGGCGCCGAACCCACCGGACACGACCTCCACCGCGCCGGCACCACCGAGACCCTCACCCACATCCGCGCCGAGGTGCAGGTCACGATCCCGGCAACCATGATCCTCAACCCCGACGACGGGACCGCCTGGCTCGACGCCGGAACCCTCATCTCCCCCGACACCGCACGACACCTCGCCGGTGCCTCCCCTGGTTGGGACAGGCTCTTCTACCGGCCAGACACCGGCATCGTCGAACACATCGACCACTACCGGCCCACCGCCTGGCAGAAACGCGCCCTCATCGGACGAGACCTCACCTGCCGATTCCCCGGCTGCACCACCCCCGCACGCCGCACCGACATCGACCACACCCACGCCTTCGCCGAAGGCGGCCGAACAACCCTGTCTAACCTCGCCTGTCTCTGCGAGGCGCACCACGTGATGAAACATCAGTCCGACTGGCAGATGAAGCAACTTGACGACGGGGTGATCAAGTGGACGAGTCCGTCCGGGTACTCCTATGCGACCGAGCCACCGAGCCGGGTGTTCTTCCGGGAAGAACCCGCAGCGGAACCCGCACCGACACAGATGACGTCACCGTCGCAGTCGCCACCAGCGGCATCACCGTCGCCATCGGCATCAACATCTCCGTCAGCACCGCCTTCGCCATCAGCGCCCCCGCCGAACCACATGTGGGACCCCACGCCTGAAGACTCACGCGACCCTGCCGACCCACCGCCCTGGACTTCGGGATAAACAACGCAGCACGGCGCGCGATAACGCGGCGACGACGCCTTCCGACAAGCCCCCCCCTCGCAACCACCACACACGCCTTTGCCCGACGGCGAGCCGAAGGGAAATGCGATGCTGGCACTATGACGGGCACCGGGTCGATATTTGCTCCCCCTATCAGCGGCACGTTCTACCGCGCCATCGATCCGAACTTACGCGAGTTCGCGATCGCGGGGTCGCGCACGGCGGGGCGTTACTCCCGCCCCCACGAGCCGACGCTGTACCTCAGCTCTTCCGTCGACGGCGTCGAGGCGGCGATGATCGCCCACGCGGGCGCCCGTTCGACCGCACGAGAGATCGTGGAGATCGACGTCGAAGCCTCGCGCATCGTCGACCTGCGCAACCCCACTACCCTGGAGCGGCTCGGCGTCAGCCTCGCGAACGCCGCCGCTCCCTGGCAGGACATTGCCGACGCCGGCGGCACCCCGCTCTCCTGGGCCGTGCGCGACCGGCTTCTCGGGGCCGGCGCGAACGGCCTGATCGATCCCTCGCGAAAACGCCCCGGGCTATGGCACCTCGTGCTGTTCCGGTGGAACGAGCCCGATGCCCCCGTGGCCCGAGTTCGCGCCCCCGATCACACTCGCTGACACGACCTGCCAACAGGCCCGCGCCCCACGTTCACCGAACGACACGAGCCGGAACGGCCGCACGAACCCGCGCCGCCCGTCAGCCCAGCCTCACGAACACGGCCCGCCACCGCCCCTCACGCCCGGCGCAACCGCCCGTGCAGTTCCTCCTCAAGCGACGGCACCCGTGGATCCGTCACGAATCCGTCGATCCGCGGGATCTCGCGCGTCACGTGCACCGGATCCGCGAGCGGCCCGGCCTCGCGCGGCAGCACCATGACCCGGTCCGCCATCCTCACGGCCTCCCGGATGTCGTGCGTGATGAGCAGGATGCTCCAGCCGTTCTCGGCCCAGATCTCGAGCAGCCACCGCTGCAGTTCGTCCCGCGTGATCGCGTCCAACGCCCCGAAGGGCTCGTCGAGCAGCAGCACGGGCTTGTCCTGCGCAACGGTCCGCAGGAACGACACCCGCTGTCGCATCCCACCCGAGAGCTGCCGCGGGAACAGCCGCTCCGTACCCGCGAGCCCGAAGGGCGCGAACAACGGCGCCACGCGCGCACGCGCGGCGGCCCGCGAGGCGCCCGCGACCTCCACCCCGAGCGCCGCGTTGTCGAGGATCCGCCGCCACGGCAGCAGGACGTCGCGCTGCGGCATGTAGGCGAAGGGGCGCGCGCGCCCCGAGACGGCGGATCCGTCGAACGAGATCGTGCCCTCGTCCGGTTCCAGCGCCCCCGTGAGGAGCGACAGCAGAGTCGACTTCCCGGATCCGCTCGGCCCGACGAGCGCCACGATCTCGCCCGGAGCGAGCTCGAACGACACCTCCGAGAGCACCCTCCGAGAACCGAAACTCTTCGCGAGCCGCGACACCACGAGGCTCATCGCGCACTCCCCTGTTCGATGCGCACCCACGGCACGCACACCCGCTCAACGAGCACGACCAGCCCGTAAAGCACGAGCGTGAGAATCGTCGACACCACGACCGCCGCCAACACCAGGTCGGTGCGGAAGACGTTCTTCTGCTGCTGCATGTAGACGCCGAGGCCGACCACCGCGCCCGCGTACTCGGCGAAGATCGCCCCGACGACCGCGTAGGTGATCGAGATTCGCAGCGACGAGAAGAACGACGGCACCGCCGCGTGCACGCGGATCGTCCGGAACACCGTCACCCGCGACCCGCCCATCGATCGCACGAGGTGCTCGGCCTCCGGATCCGCCGTCTCGAAACCGCGCAGGAAACCGACGACCATCGGGAAGAACGTCACGAACGCCACGAGCAGCACCTTCGGCCACAGCCCGAAGCCGAACCACAGCACCACGAGCGGCGCCAGCGCGATGAGCGGCAGCGTCTGGCTCACGATCAACAACGGCAGCAGCGCCGTGCGCAGGATCCGCGAAAAGTCGAGCACCGTCGCGATCACGAACGCGCTCGTCACCGACAGCGCGAAGCCCGCGACCGTCGCGACGAGCGTCGGCAGCGCGTTCGCGAGCAGCGCGTCCGCCTCCGCCGCACCGGCCGAGGCGATCCGGGTCGGCGCCGGCAGCATGTCGGCCGGCACGAGGCCCGCGACCGACACGAACTGCCACGCCCCGAGCAGCAGGAGGAGAGCGACGATCGGCAGGAGCGCCGCACTCAGCGCCTGTCTCATTCGACGAACTCGTTCGTGTAGTACTCGCTCCAGTCCGGAGCCTCCGTGATCTTCTGGCCGCCGGCATCCACGAGGAAGCCCTGCTCGATGATGTAGTCGCCGAGCGCCTCCCAGTACTCCGGCACGGCGGCGCCGAGCGTCACACCCTCCGCGTAGTAGAAGCCGTCGCTCGCCATCAGCTCGGTGCTCTTGTGCACGAGCTCCGTCGCCGTGCCGAGCGTGTCCTCGTTCGCCTGGATGAGCAGGTCCGCGGCCTCGTCCGGGTTGTCGATCGCGTACTGGAAGCCCTTCTGCACGGCCTTCACGAACGCGTCCGCATCGTCGTGGTTCTGCTCGAGGTAGGCGTCGCTCGAGGCGATGCCGATCGCCTGCTGCTCCGGAACCCCGTAGTCCTGGTAGCGGAACGAGGCGTAGGGGTGGCCCTCGATCTCGGCCTCCACGTCCTCCCACGTCATCACCGAGGAGGTGAAGTCGATCGAGCCGTTCTTCAGCGCCTCGTAGGCGCCGGTGTCGAGCATGACCTCGTCGAACTCGCCCTTCCCGTCCGCGCCCTGAATGGTCGACTTCATGAACGCCGTGTACAGCGGCACGCCGAAGCCGCCGAACACCGCGCCGTCGAGGTCGGCCGGGCTCTCGATGTCGTCCCGATCCTGCAGGTACACGAGCCGCCCCGTGTCCGACTGCACGATCGAGTAGACGGAGACGACGTCGAGCCCCGCGGCGCGCGCCGTCTGCACGTCGGACTGCCCCACGATCCCGAAGTCGGCCTCCCCCGCCGAGACGAGCTGGGCGACCGGGGTCGAGGCGTAGGGAAGGATCTCGACGTCGAGCCCCGCATCCTCGAAATAGCCGAGCTCCTGGGCGACGTAGATGCCCGTGTGGTTCGTGTTCGGCGACCAGTCGAGCGCGATCGAGACGGTGTGGTCCTCGGAAGACGAGGAAGCGTCAGGTGACGTAGATGCGCATCCGGCGAGCGCGAGCGCCCCGATGCCGACCAGTGCGAACGACGTGCGGATGATGTGCTGCTGCATGAGCGTGCCCCTTGGTGATGAAGGATGGCACGGGTATGTGAAGAGTGTCTCCCTGCGCTGGCATGACCCAGATCAGGTTCGACGGTCGAAGGTTGATGACCTTCCTCTCAGCCCGGCCTACCGGACTCCCGTGTGCGCAACAGCCTACTATCCTTGGCCCGGTGACCGAACTCTCCGACATCACCCCCGAGGCGTACGGCGTCGGCGCCCGATTCACGCTCTCCGTCTACGACTCCGACTACGTGAACATCATCCTCGGCGCGCTGAAGGCCGCCGATTCGGAAGGCCTCACGATCGAGACCGACGACATCTCGACCTGGATCACCGGATCCGAGCAGCGCGTGCTCTCCTACGTCCGCGACGTCGTCGCGGCGGCCGCCGCGTCGGGCGCGCACCTCTCGGTCGCGCTGATGCTCTCGCGCGGATGCCCGGCGGGGATGACGTGCGAGCTGCCCGCGGGCGTGCCCGCGATCGGCGCGGATCCGGTGGCGCTGGAGGCGACCGGCGTGCGCGCCCGCGCGCACTGGTCGCTGTATCCCCTGCTCGACGGCGGATCCGAGGGCGACCACCTCACCCCGATCCTCGAGGCGATCGAGCAGGCGAAGGCCGAGGGCGTCTACGACGGCCTCGACCACGGCGCGACGCGCCTCGACGCCGACCTCTCGCGCGTGCTCGAGACGGTCGCGAACGCCTGGATCGGCGTCGGCGCCGTCGTGCAGCACGTCACGACCCACGTAACGATCTCGATCAACAGCCCCTCGATCAACAGCCCCTCGATCAACAGCCAGGGCACGCCCGCATGAGCTGGTCGACGAAGACGAGCCGGACCGTCTACGAGAACTCCTGGATCCGGGTGCGGGAGGACGAGGTTGTTCGGCCCGACGGATCCGACGGCATCTTCGGCGTCGTCGACCTGCAGAACGAGGCCGTGTTCGTCGTCGCCCTCGACGAGGCCGGTCGCGTGCTGCTCGTGCACATCGAGCGGTACACCGTGGGCCCGTCGTGGGAGATCGTCTCCGGCGGCACCGACGGAGAGGATCCGCTCGTCGCGGCCCGCCGCGAACTGCTCGAGGAGACCGGTCTCGAGGCCGACGAATGGATCGAGGCGGGCGTCATGCACGCCCTGAACGGCGTCTGCAACGCCCGCGAGACGGTCTTCATCGCGCGCGGCCTGCGCGAGGGCGCCGACGCGAGCGCGCACCGCGCGGAGGAGGGGATCACCGCCAGCCGCTGGGTCCCGCTCGAGGAGGCGCTGGCGCTGTCGACGACGGGCGAGCTGACCGATGGCGAGTCGATCGCCGCGCTTGCGATGGCTCAGGCGAAGCTGTCGTCCGTCCAATAATCTCGACTCATGCGTACACGTCTGCTTGCCGCCCTGCCCCTCGCCGCCCTCTCGCTGGCCGTCCTCGCCGGATGCGCCTCCGCGGATCCCGCCGAGTCGGGCGCCGAAACGAGCACCGAGAGCGCGGCGCCCGCGGGCGCCTGCCAGTACGTCGAGAGCGGCACGGCGTCGAAGGAGGTCGACGCCCCCGTCGCGGATCCGGCCGACGCCAACACCGCGGTTCTCTCGACCTCGATCGGCGACATCACGATCACCCTCGATGGCGATCGCGCCCCCTGCACGGTGAACAGCTTCGCCTCGCTCTCCGAGCAGGGCTACTACGACGACACCACCTGCCACCGCCTCACCACCTCCGGCATCTTCGTCCTGCAGTGCGGCGACCCGACCGGCACCGGCACGGGCGGTCCCGGCTACTCCTACGCCGACGAGCTCGACGGCTCCGAGACCTACGAGGCCGGCACGGTCGCGATGGCGAACGCCGGCCCCGACACGAACGGCTCGCAGTTCTTCCTCGTCTACGACGACACCGTGCTCGGCCCCGATTACACCGTCTTCGGCCACATGGACGAGGCGAGCACGGCGCTCGTCGCGGAGCTCGCCGCCGGCGGCACCGAGAGCGGCCTCGGCGACGGCGCCCCCGCGACGCCCGTCGACATCACCTCGGCCACGATCGGCTGACGACCGGCGAGCCGGCCCTCAGCGAAGCGCGCCTCCGATGACCGAGAGGAGGCGCAGCTTCTCGTGGCTCTCACTTCCGGGCGCGGCCGTGTAGGTCGTGTTGCTAAAGGGTGATCGTCGATGCGCGGGCCACGCTTGAGGTGTGTCACGCACTGAGATCTCCGATGAGACCTGGGCCGTGATCGGCCCGTTGTTCCCGGTTCCGAAGGCGACGGGGCGTCCGCCGGTGGAGCGTCGTGCAGTGGTAGAGGCAACAGCGTAGCGGTACCGGACGGGTGCGCCGTGGCGGGACGTGCCGGAGCGGTTCGGGAACTGGAACACGATCTATAAGAGCTTCAACCGGTGGTCGGAGCAGGGCGTCTGGGCGCGAGTTCTCGAGAAGGTGCAGTCCCTCACTCATCAGCGTGGTGAGCTGGACTGGGTGGCGTCGATCGACTCGACGATCGTGCGTGTCCATCAGCACGGCGCGACCCTCCGACGGGACACAGGGGGCTCGATCGAACTACAAGAAGTTCGGGCCGGAGCCGCCTGATCACGCGATCGGCCGCTCCCGCGGTGGACTGACCACCAAGAGCCACCTGGTCTGCGACGGGAAAGCCAAAGCGCTGGCCTTCCTGTTGACGCCGGGGCAGGCGGCGGACACGAGCATGCTGATCGACACACTCCCCGAGATCCGCGTCCCTGGCCGCACCGGCAGACCGCGATCGCGGCCCGACCGGATCCTCGCGGACAAGGGCTACCCGTCGAAGCTGAACCGGGCGTGGTTGCGCGAGCACGGCATCGCCACGACGATCCCCGAGCGCGACGACCAGATCGCTCACCGCCGGAAGCACCCCGGCCGGCCGATCGCCTTCGGTCGCGAGCAGAAAGAGTGCTACAAGCGCTGTGCAGCTGATGGAGGCCTATGTCAGTGGGTCTCGTGCTTTCTGCTTGAGCCGCTCGTAGGGGGTCTGTCCTCCGAGGGCTCCGTGGGGTCGATCGTAGTTGTAGTGGTCTTCCCATTGCTGGAGGCGTTCGGCGAAGAGGTTCGCGTCGTCGATGACCTCGCCTTCGAGAAGCCGGTAGAACTCCTCCGAGTCGATCCGGTGGGATCTCTCCACCTTGCCGTTCAGGCGTGGCGTGCGAGGGCGGATCTTGACGTGATTGATGTCCTTGTCGAGCAGGTGCCAGTGGAACGCCTGGCCGAACTCCTGCCCGTTGTCTGTCTGTACCTGCTCGACCTGGAACGGCAACTTGGAGCGCACGTGGTCGATGAACTGGATCGCGGTCCTCTGGTCGTTGCGCGGGTACGCACGCAGCACCCGGACGCGGGTGCAGTCGTCGATCGCGGTGTACTGGTAGTAGCGCTTCTTCCGCCCCGTCTGCCCGAGCGGCTCGATGAACGTCACGTCGACTTGCAGCTGGTGGCCGGGGCGTTGCTTCTCATAGCGCTTCCAGCGGGTCTGGAGGCGCTTGTAACGTTGCGAGGCCGGCAGGCGATTCAGGCCCACCTTGTGCAGGATCCGCCAGACCCCGGAGGAGCTGATCGTGATGTCGTGGTAGCGGGCCAGATACATCGCGATCTTGCGCGGGCCGAAGTGATACTGCTGGCGCAGCCAGGGGATCTTCTCGATCACCTCCGGATCGGTCTTGTTCGGCTGGTGATGTGGTTCGCTGGAGCGGTCCTTCAACCCCTCCAGACCCTCATCCTCGTAGCGACGTTTCCACCTGTAGTACGCCTGTCGGCTGATGCCGTAGTACCAGCACGTCGCAGCGACACTCCCGCTGACCTCCTCGACGTGCCGCAGCACGGCGAGCTTATGTTTTGCTTGACGCTCGAGCTCTCGTTGTGACATGGAACCTTCCTCTCAATCGGAAGACTCAACTGTCAACAACGGGCGTGAGGAACGAATCGGTGACAACTGATCGTTAGCGTCGGGAGGCGCTGACGGGGAGGATGTCATCCTGCCCGGTCCCTATCCCAGAGAGTTCCGCGAGGATGTCGTCGCGGTCGCTCGTCGCCGTGAGAGCGGCGTCACCATCAAACAGATCGCCGCCGACTTCGGTATCAGCGAAGCGACCCTGCAGAACTG
>NZ_BMMQ01000014.1 GCF_014646015.1 Microbacterium nanhaiense | reverse complement strand
GACCTGCCGACCGGCACCGGCATCAGCGGCTCCAGAACAGCCCACACCTCATCCGAGATCTCCTGACGCGTCACACCATCGAGACTCGCCGATCCTGAGCCTGAACCTCTTGATCAACACGCCCTAGTCGAGGCGGCTACTCGTCCGGGCCCTGCCGGTCTCCGCCTGGAGGAGACGCGGCGCCGAACACGACACCGAGCGAGATGCCCAGGGCAAGATACAGCCAGTTGTCGAGCGCGATCGACAACCCGGTTCCGATCGCGACCCCCGCGCCGATCGCCAGTCCGGGGTTCACCATCGATGCACGGCCGGCCACGATCAGCCCTTCCGGGCGGCGCGGCGGGCGCGATGGCGTTCGCTCGAGCGCTTCGCGATCGGCGCCGTGAAGACAGCGCTGAGCAGCGGGGCCACAATTAGCGTCACGATCAGAAACGCGGTCATGTCACCCACACTACGGACCGCGGGCGCCCCGCACATCCGCCCTAAGGATGATCTTCACCCGGGCCCCGCTTGACGCGACACGCCCGGGTCGCGTAGTGTCGACGAGTCTTTGCTCCCGACGATCGGAATGAATCGGTGTGGATCCTCGCGTAATCACGCGCTGATGCCTCTCTGCTCAGCGCATTCGCGCTGATCCGTCGTACCCGATCGCTTTTCGCCGTTCAGCGCGCCATCTTCTTTTGGCTCTGCGCGGGCGATCCTTGGCGCGAGCCCATTCTCGGGAGGCGCTCATGCCTGCATTGACCTTTGACCACGTCACGTTCTCGTGGCCCGATGGATCCCTCGCGCTCGACGACGTCACGGCTGCGTTCGGCGAGCGCCGAACGGGCCTCGTCGGCCGAAACGGATCCGGAAAATCGACCCTGCTGAAGCTCGCCGCCGGCGTGCTTCGGCCCACCGGCGGGCGGATCCTCGCAAACGGCGAGCCGGTGCGGATCCGCGCGGGGCACGGGGCCCCGCTCGTCGCCGACGACCGCATCGCCTACCTGCCGCAGACACTGACGCTCGACACCACCGCGCGCGTCGCCGATCTGCTCGGCGCGGGCCGTGCGCTCGACGCCGTGCGGGCGATCGAGGCGGGCGATGTCTCGCCGGAGCGCTTCGATGAGGTCGGCGACGACTGGGACATCGAGGCGCGCGCCCAGGCGGCGCTCGCCGAGGCGGGTCTCGCCCCCGAGATGCTCGACCGCCGGGTCGGCGAGCTGTCCGGCGGCGAGGCCATGCTCGTCGCGCTCGCCGGCGTCCGCCTCGCGGGATCCGCCATCACGTTGCTCGACGAGCCCACGAACAACCTCGACCGCGACGCACGCGAACGCGTCTACGAGATGGTGCGCTCGTGGCGGGGCACCCTCGTCGTGGTCTCGCACGATCTCGCCCTGCTCGAGCTCATGGACGACACCGCGGAACTCTATGAACATACGTTCACGACCTTCGGCGGGCCCTACTCGGCGTGGCGAGCATCGCTCGAGGCCGCCCAGGCCACCGCGGCCCAGCAGGTCGCCGACGCGAAGAAGGAGCTCGCGAAGGAGAAGCGACAGCGCATCGAGCTCGAGACGAAGATCGCACGCCGGAACCGCGCCGGCAAGAAGAAGGCCGAGACCCTGCCGCCGATCGTCGCGAACGCATACGCGCGGCGGGCCGAGGAGAGCGCGGGCCGCCTGCGGGTCGAGGCCCGCGAGAAGGAGGGATCGGCGATCGCCGCGCTCGACGCTGCCGACCGGCTCGTGCGCGACGATGCCTCGGTCGTGTTCGAGCTGCCGGATCCGGCGGTCGCGGCCGGCCGGCGGATCCTCACCCTCGGCGACGGCGAGCGGCAGTGGATCGTGCAGGGCCCCGAGCGCGTCGCGCTCGTCGGCCCGAACGGCGCCGGGAAGACGACGCTGCTGCGTCGGATCCTCGACGCGGGGGACGGCGCGCCGCCGGACCATTCCGCCCTCGCCGCGGCCGACGATGCCGAGCAGCGCGCAACCGAGGCGATCGCGCTCGCGTCCGAACTGCACACCGATCGCGTCGGCTACCTGGCCCAGCGCCTCGACGGGCTCGACGAGGCTGCATCGGCGTTCGAGACGGTGCGGGCCGCCGCGCCGCACCTCCCCGATGCGGAGCTGCGCAACCGGCTCGCGCGCTTCCTCATCCGCGGGGACGCCGCGAACCGGCCCGTCGGATCCCTGTCCGGCGGCGAACGGTTCCGCGTCGCGATCGCTCGGCTGCTGCTGGCGGATCCGCCGCCGCAGCTGCTCGTGCTCGACGAACCGACGAACAACCTCGACATCGACACGGCGCGACACCTGCGCGAGGCGCTGGCGGCGTATCGCGGCGCAGTGCTCGTCGTCAGCCACGATCAGGCATTCCTCGACGATCTCGAGCCCGATCTGACCCTCGAGCTGAGGGAGGGAGCCCTGACTCAGCTGTGACCGCCGGCCTTACCCGGGACGACCCGATCGCCGCTAGCCTGGCGCCATGAGATTCGGAACCTTTATCCCGCAGGGCTGGCGCTTCGACCTGGTCGGCATCGCGCCCGAAGAACAGTGGAACACCATGAAGCGGCTGGCGCAGCGCGCCGACGACGGGCCGTGGGAATCGATCTGGGTCTATGACCACTTCCACACCACGCCGATCCCGAGCGAGGAGGCCACGCACGAGGCCTGGACGCTGATGTCGGCGTTCGCGGCGTCGACGTCGCGCGTGCGGCTCGGCCAGATGTGCACCTGCCTCGGATACCGCAACCCGGCGTACCTCGCCAAGGTCGCGGCGACCGTCGACCACGTCTCGGCGGGCCGCGTCGAGATGGGCATCGGCGGCGGTTGGTACGAGCACGAATGGCGCGCCTACGGTTACGGCTTCCCCGAGATCGGCGACCGCCTGCGGGCGCTCCGCGAGGGCGTCGAGATCATGAAGCAGGCGTGGGAGACCGGATCCGCGACACTCGACGGCCGCTACTTCCAGGTCGACGGCGCCATCGTCCGGCCGCTGCCGCTGCAGGAGAACGGGATCCCGTTCTGGATCTCGGGCGGCGGCGAGAAGGTCACCCTGCGCATTGCGGCGCGATACGCACAGTACACGAACTACGCCGGCGGCAACATCGCCGAGTTCGAGCACAAGAGCGAGGTGCTGCGGGGCCACTGCGACGCCGTCGGCCGTGACTTCGCCGAGATCACCCGCACGACGAACAACAACGTGATCATCGGTGAGACCGAGGCCGAGGTCACCGATCGCATCGCCGCGATCAGCGACCGGATCCGGCGCTTCGCGCCCGAGGCGCACGACAAGCTGATGGCGAACTTCACGCTCGACAACCCCACGGTCGGCACGGTCGAGAAGGTTACGGAGCACCTCGCGGCGCTCGAGAAGGCGGGCGCGGCGTACACGATCAGCTACTTCCCCGAGCTCGCCTACGACCTCTCGGGCGTCGAGCTGTTCGAGCAGAAGGTCATCCCGGCGCTGTCGTAGCCCGTTCCCGTTCCGAGAAATGCTCCTCGTTCGCGCACGGGGAGCATTTTTCGGCACCGGAGCCCGGCGTAGATTGGATCCGTGACGGATCCGTGGGGCGAGGCGACGAGGATCGCCGTCGGGAGGGCCACCGACGGGGGCATCGTCGCCGCGGTCCCGGGCGGTGTACGCCGCGTCCTCACGCGAGCGGAGCTGCCCGCCTGGGTCGCGGCGCGCGAGGCGGAGCGCGCCGTGCGCTGGGTCTGGGCGTCGACGGCCGAGTGGTACCCGCCCCTCCTCGCCGCGGGCGTGCGGGTCGCGCGGTGCCACGATCTGCGGCTGTGTCACGCGATCCTCTCCAACGCCGGAGCCGACGTCGGGAGCGAGGTCGACTGGACCGCGCCGGATGCGGCGCACGGCGAGACGCTCTTCGAGCTCGACCGTCCGCGCCGCGACCATCTCGACGAGGTGCTTCGCGAGCTCGAACGGCAGGATCGCGCGGTCGAGGCGCTGCCCGAGAAGGGCCGGATACGCCTGCTCCTCGCCGCGGAATCGGCCGGCGCGCTCGTCGCCGCCGAGGCACGGGCCGCGGGCGCGCCGTGGGACGCGGCGCATCACGCGCGGATCCTCGAGGAGGTGCTCGGAAAACGCGGGCCCGGTGGGGTGCCCGCGAATATGGCGCGCCTCGCGAACGAGGTGCGCGGCGCGCTCGAGGATCCGCTGCTCTCGCTCGATTCGCCGCCGCAGCTGCTGAGGTCGTTGCGGCGCGCGGGCATCCTCGTCGATTCCACGAGCAAGTGGGTGCTGCGCGAGATCGACCACCCCGCGATCATGCCGCTATTGGAATATAAACGGCTCGCACGGCTCCTGAGCGCCAACGGATGGGCGTGGCTCAATGCGTGGGTGCGGGGCGGAAGATTCCGCCCCGTCTATATGCCGGGCGCCGTGGTGACGGGTCGCTGGGGCGCCGACGGCGGCGGCGCCCTGCAGATCCCGCGACAGCTGCGCGAGGCGCTCCGCGCAGATCCCGGTTGGCGCATCGTCGACGCCGACGTCGCCCAGCTGGAGCCGCGCGTGCTCGCGGCGATGTCGCGCGATACCCGCATGGCCAATGCGGCTCGGGGCACGGACCTCTACGAGGGCATCGTCGCCGCCGGTGCCGTCGCGACGCGCGCCGAGGCCAAGGGCGCGCTGCTCGGAGCGATGTACGGCGCCACGACCGGCGAGTCCGGCCGCCTCGTGCCGCGACTGCGGCGCGCCTACCCCCTCGCGATGGGCATGGTCGACGCGGCCGCGAAGACGGGCGAGGAGGGCGGGTCGGTGCACACCTGGCTCGGCCGAACGTCTCCCGCGCTCTCGTACGAGGCCAAGCGCGCCCACCAAAACGACGCGCGCGCCGCCCGGGATTACGGGCGGTTCACGCGCAACTTCATCGTGCAGGGTACGGCCGCGGAGTGGGCGCTGGCGTGGATGGCCGTTCTGCGGCTGCGGCTCGCGCGACTGCCCGCGTCGCCCGTCGCGGCCCCCGCGTCCGGCCCCGCATTCGCGCGCCGCGCGCACATCGCGTTCTTCCTGCACGACGAGCTGATCGTGCACGCCCCGGCCGAGCAGGCCGATGCCGCCGCGGAGGCGATGCGCGCGTCCGCCGTCGCCGCCGGCCGGCTGCTATTCGGATCCTTCCCCGTCGATTTCCCCCTCGACCTGCGCATCGGCGCCAGCGCCGCGAAGTAGCCTGCCGCGTCGGCGCCCAGAAATTGCCGCCTGCACGCGCCATCCGGCTCCCGTGTCAGTGGTTCGCGGGAGGATGGATCCGTGGACATCCTCGAGAGCTTCAGCGCCCCGACCGCGGCATGGTTCCGCGGCGCGTTCTCGGCGCCGACCGACGCGCAGACCGGCGCATGGCGCGCGATCGCGGCCGGGCGGCACGCGCTCGTGGTCGCCCCGACCGGATCCGGCAAGACGCTCTCCGCCTTCCTCTGGGCGATCGACCGCGTCTTCCGCGAGGGCGCGTCGAACGACGCACTCCCGGGCTTCGCCGGGCGGACGAGGAAGACCAAGGGCCGCACGAAGATCCTCTACATCTCCCCCCTCAAGGCGCTCGGCGTCGACGTCGAGCGCAACCTGCAGTCGCCCCTGGTCGGCATCACGCAGGCCGCAAAGCGGCTCGGCGTGGATCCGCCGGAGGTGTCGGTCGGCGTCCGCTCGGGCGACACTCCCCCGCGCGACCGCCAGAGGATGCTGCGCACCCCGCCCGACATCCTCATCACGACGCCCGAGTCGCTCTTCCTCATGCTCACGTCGAGCGCGCGCGACACGCTGCGCGAGGTGCACACCGTCATCGTCGACGAGGTGCACGCCGTCGCGTCGTCGAAGCGCGGCGCACACCTCGCGGTCTCGCTCGAGCGCCTCGACGAACTGCTGGACGCGCCTGCCCAGCGCATCGGCCTATCCGCGACCGTCCGGCCGATCGACGAGGTCGCCCGCTTCCTCGGCGGATCCGCGCCCGTCGACATCGTCGCGCCGCGCGCCTCGAAGACCTTCGAGCTCGCCGTCCGCGTGCCGATCGACGACATGACGAACCCGCCGCCCGCGGGCACGCGCGAGCCGTCGCACCGTGCCGACCTCGCGGCATCCGGAAATGGCGGCGGCGAGCCGGTCCCGCCCGCGGATGATCGATTCTGGGAGGGCACCCCGGCGGGGCCGGAGGCCGGCGGCGACCGCTTCTGGGAGGAGGGATCCGAGAACGTCGAGGTCACCGGATCCATCTGGCCGCACGTCGAAGAGGCGATCGTCGACCGCGTGCTCGAGAACTCATCGACGATCGTGTTCGCCAACTCCCGGCGCCTCGCCGAACGGCTCACGGGCCGCCTCAACGAGATCTATGCGGAACGGCTCGGCCTCGACGTGCCCGAGCCCACCGTCCCGGCGCAGATGATCGCGCAATCGGGCCAGACCTCGGGCGTGGCCCCGGTGCTCGCCAAAGCGCACCACGGATCCGTCTCGAAGGAGCAGCGCGCCGTCGTCGAGGAGGAGCTGAAATCGGGCCTGCTGAAGTGCGTCGTCGCGACGAGCAGCCTCGAGCTCGGTATCGACATGGGCGCGGTCGACCTCGTCATCCAGGTCGAGTCGCCGCCGAGCGCCGCGAGCGGGCTGCAGCGCGTGGGTCGCGCCGGGCACCAGGTCGGCGAGATCAGCCGCGCCGACCTGTTCCCGAAGCATCGCGGCGACCTGCTGCACACCGCGGTCGTCACGGAACGGATGCTGTCGGGCGCGATCGAGGCGATCGCCGTGCCGCAGAATCCGCTCGACATCCTCGCGCAGCAGACCGTCGCGGCGTCGGCGCTCGACTCGGTCGAGGTCGAGGCGTGGTTCGAGACCGTGCGGCGCAGCGCCCCGTTCCGCACGCTGCCGCGCAGCGCCTTCGAGGCGACCATGGATCTGCTGGCGGGCCGCTATCCCTCCGACGAGTTCGCCGAGCTACGGCCGCGCATCGTGTGGGACCGTGACCGCGGCGTGTTCGAGGGGCGGCCCGGCGCGCAGCGGCTCGCCGTGACGAGCGGCGGCACGATCCCCGACCGCGGCCTGTTCGGCGTGTTCATCGCGGGCGAGACCCAAAACGCCCGCGTGGGCGAGCTGGACGAGGAGATGGTCTACGAGTCGCGCGTGAACGACGTGTTCACGCTCGGGACGACGAGCTGGCGGATCGTCGAAATAACGCACGATCGCGTCAACGTCGTTCCCGCTTTCGGGCAGCCGGGCCGGGTTCCCTTCTGGACGGGCGATGGCCTCGGCAGGCCGGCGGAGCTGGGCGAGGCGCTCGGACGCTTCACCCGCGAGATCGCCGCCGCCTCGCCCGAGACGGCCCAACATCGCCTGCGCGAGGCGGGCCTCGACGAGTTCGCCCGCACGAACCTTCTCGCGCACCTCGACGAGCAGCGCGAGGCCACCGGGGCTCTGCCCACCGATGTCACCCTCACGGTCGAGCGCGGCCGCGACGAGGTCGGCGACTGGCGCATCATCCTGCACTCCCCCTACGGCATGCACGTGCACGCGCCGTGGGCGCTCGCGGTGAACGCGCGGATCCGCGAGCGGCTCGGGGTCGACGGATCCGCTGTCGCGAGCGACGACGGCATCGTCGCGCGGATCCCCGATGCCGAGGCCGAGCCGCCGGGCGCCGAGCTGTTCGTGTTCGACCCGGAGGAGCTCGAGCAGATCGTGACCGACGAGGTCGGCGGATCCGCCCTGTTCGCCTCGCGATTCCGCGAGTGCGCGGCGCGGTCGCTGCTCATGCCTCGGCTCCGCCCCGGCAAGCGCATGCCGCTGTGGCAGCAGCGGCAGCACTCGGCGGCGCTGCTGGAGGTCGCGCGGAACCACCCGACGTTCCCCGTGATCCTCGAGACGCTGCGCGAGGTGCTGCAAGACGTCTACGACCTGCCGGCGCTCGTGCGCCTGGCGCGCGGCATCGGCGAGCGGCGGATCCGCCTGGTCGAGTCGGAGCCCGCGCAGCCGTCGCCGTTCGCGCGCGACCTGCTGTTCGGGTACATCGGCGCGTTCATGTACGAGGGCGACTCGCCCCTCGGCGAGCGCAAGGCCGCGGCGCTGAGCGTCGACCCCGCCCTCCTCGGCGAGCTGCTGGGCCGCGTCGAGATGCGCGAGCTGCTGGATCCGGACGTCGTCGCCCGCTACGAGCTCGAGGTGCAGCGCCTCGCCGCGGGTCGCCGGGTGCACGGGGTCGAGGGCGTCGCCGACCTGCTCCGACTCGTCGGGCCGCTCTCGGTGCTCGAGGTGGCCGAGCGCCTCGACGCGGACGGGCCGCCCTCCGTCGATGGCCCGCCACCGGACGCCACCTCGGAAAGCCCCGAGGCCACGGAGCTCGGCAACGAGCACGCGAGGGTCGAGGCGGCCACGCAGCACCTCGACGCGCTCGTGCGCGCGAAGCGCGCGATCAGGGTCAGCATCGCGGGAGATGAGCGCTACGCCGCGATCGAAGACGCGGGGCGCCTGCGCGACGCGCTCGGCACCGCGCTGCCCGTGGGCGTGCCTGTCGCGTTCACCGAGCCGGTGGCGGATCCGCTGGGCGACCTCGTCGGCCGCTTCGCCCGCACGCACGGCCCGTTCCCGCTCGCCGCGCTCGCGGGCCGGCTCGGCATCGGCATCGCCGTCGCCCGGCACGCGCTCACCCGCCTCGAGACGGCGGGCCGCGTCGTCAGCGGCTACTTCCTGCCGGAGGGCTCCGACGAGGCCGAGTGGTGCGACGCCGAGGGCCTGCGGCGGATCCGCATGCGTTCGCTCGCGGCGCTGCGCGGATCCATCGAGCCCGTGCCGCCCGCGGCATTCGCGCGCTTCCTGCCCGCCTGGCACCACATGGATCGGACCCTTGAGGGGATCGATGGCGTGCTGCAGGTCGTCGAGGAGCTCGCCGGCGTGCCCATCCCGGCGAGCGCGTGGGAGTCGCTCGTGCTGCCGAGCCGCGTCGCAGGCTACTCCCCCGCGATGCTCGACGAGCTCACCGCCGCCGGAGAGGTCGTCTGGTCGGGTCACGGCCAGATCGCGGGTCGCGACGGCTGGATCGCGCTGCACCCCGGCGACGCCGTGCCGCTGACGCTCGATGAGGGCGAGGATGTCACGGATCCGCTCGACGCCCGCGTGAGGGAGGCGCTCGAGCCCGGCGGGGCCTTCTTCGCGTCGCAGATCGCCGACATGGTGCGCTCGAGGCTCACCGCCGACGAGGCCGCGGAGATCTCGGAGACCGCCGTCACCGAGGCGCTCTGGCGCCTCGTGTGGGCCGGTCGCGCGACGAACGACACCTTCGCGCCCGTGCGTCAGCTCCTCTCCGGCGGGTCCCAGAGCCACAAGACCGTGCGCCGCGCCCCGCGCACGCGCACCTTCCGCGGCATGAGCATGTCCCGGCCCGCGCCCGTGCGCAACGCGACGGCGGGCGGCCGCTGGTCGCTGCTGCCGGAGCCGGAGGCGGATCCGACCGCGCGGGCCGCGGCGCACGCCTCGGTGCTGCTCGACCGCTACGGCGTCGTCACCCGCGGATCCGTGCAGAACGAGGGCGCGCCGGGCGGCTTCGCACAGGTGTACCGCACGCTCGCGACCTTCGAGGAGGCCGGTCACTGCCGCCGCGGGTACCTCATCGAGAAGCTCGGCGCCGCGCAGTTCGCGGCCTCGTCGACGATCGACCGGCTGCGCTCCTTCGCGGCGGTGCCGGATCCGGCGCCGCTGAAGGCGCGCGTGCTCGCGGCGACGGATCCGGCGAACCCCTACGGCGCGGCGCTCGCGTGGCCCGCGCTCGACGAGGTCACCCATCGCCCCGGGCGGAAGGCCGGCGCGCTCGTCGTGCTCGTCGACGGCGAGCTCGTGCTGTACCTCGAGCGCGGCGGCCGCACCGTTCTGGCCTTCACCGACGACGACGCCTCGCTCGAGTCCGCGAGCCGCGGCCTCGCCGAGACCACCCGCGCCCGCCGGCTCGAGACGCTCACGGTCGAGAAGGTCAACGGATCCGGCACCTACTCGACGCCGCTCGCGCGCCACCTGCGCGCGGCGGGATTCGTCGAGGCCACGAAGGGGCTCACCCTGCGGAAGGAGATGCACCGGTGACGCGCTGCGGCGCCGCACCCGGCACGCCGATCGCCGGGGAACCGGCCCGGCGACGCCCGGATCCGCGCGTGCTCCGCGCAGGCCCGACCCGAGGGAGATCCGATGCCTGAGGGCGATACCGCTCACCGCGCCGCCCGTCGCCTCCACGAGGTCCTCGCCGGGCGGGTGCTCACGCGCTTCGAGCTGCGCGTGCCCCGGGAGGCGACCGCCGATCTCGCGGGCGAGACCGTGCGCGAGGCCCGCGCCGTCGGCAAGCACATCCTGCACCGCATCGGCGAACTCACGCTGCACACGCACCTCAAGATGGAGGGCGAGTGGCATGTGTACGAGCCCGGTCAGAAGTGGCGCCGCCCGGGCTTCCAGGCTCGCGCGATCCTGTCGACCGCGGCGCACCAGACCGTCGGCTTCGACCTCGGAATCGTCGAGCTCGTGCGCGACGAACGCGACGCGATCGGTCATCTGGGGCCGGATCCGCTGGGCGCGTGGGATCCCGACGAGGCGGTGCGCCGCCTCTCGCGCGACCCGCGCCCCGCGCACGTCGCCCTCCTCGACCAGACGAGCGTCGCGGGCTTCGGCAACATCTACGCGAACGAGCTGCTGTTCCTGCGGGGCATGGATCCGCGGGACCCGTTGCGCGAGATCCGCGAGATCGTGGACCTCGGCGCCCGCGCGCTGCGCAGCAATGTGGGCCGCCCCGTGCGCACCTTCACGGGCGTCCGCGGCCAGGACACCTGGGTGTACGGGCGTGCGGGGCTGCCCTGCCGCAGGTGCGGCACGATCATCCGAGAGACCGCCCTCGGCGCCGAGCCGGGCCGCGAACGCCGGGTCTTCTGGTGCCCGACGTGTCAGCCGCCCGCGTCGTGAGCCGCGCGCCTCACTCGGCGTTCCACAGCGCGCGGTAGAAGGCGATCCTGGCCGGATCCGGATCGATCCCGTACCCGCGATACACCTCGTCCTCGAAGCCCGGCCCGTAGTTCCAGGTCACGCTCATCGCGAGCACCGCGAGATCGGCCCAGAGCTCGCCGACCCCGAGATCGCCGAGGTCGACGTGGGCGCTCGCGCGGCCGTCGGATCCGAGGAGCGTGTTGGGCGCGCAGGCGTCGCCGTGGCAGACGACGAGTCGCGAGATCCCCGGATCCGCCGCCGCCAGGCGCTCGCGAGCCTCCGGATCCGCGACCCGCGCGAGCCGCTCGCCGGTCGACCAGGTCCAGGGGCATTCCGCCACGGGGAGCGCGTCGTGGAAGGCGCGCAGACCCGCCCCGAGGGCGCGGGCCGAATCGGCCGGGCGGCTCCGCCACGGCTCGAGCACCGCCGAGACGCCCGGCACGGTCTCGGTGACGAGCAGCTGCTCGTCACCCTCGCGGGCGAAGGAGACGACCCGCGGCGCCTGCACGTAGGATCCGGCCCATTCGAGCCGCGCCGCCTCCTCGGCGAGGTCGACGGCCGATCCGCGCTGCCACTTCGCGTGCCGCCCGGGAAGGGCGAAGGTCAGCCCGCCCACCCCGTTGAGCCAGACGGCGCGGGCGTGCTCGCCGCCGGGCAGGCCGGCGACGATCGGCGGAACATCGGCGTGATCGGGCACCCCGGCGAGGTCACTGGGCGCGGTGTCGGGATCCATCCCGCCACGCTACCCGCCGCGGGCCGACGCGCGGCGGATCCTGACGGCGGAGAAAAGCCCGAACTGCGGATCACTCCGCGCGATCGCTCCGCGGCTGCGGTGCATCTCCGCGCGAACGGCCCGCCAAGCCCATGATCTGCATCGTGCGGGATCCGTCGGCCTTCGGGTGCTCGCCGATGCGCCGCCAGCCCTCGCTGAGGTAGAGCCGTACGGCGGGATCCGTGTCGTCGTCCCAGGTGCTGAGCAGCGCCGGGCCGTCGATGCCGTCCAACAGCGCGCGGAGGAGCGCGCGCCCGTGCCCGGATCCGCGGTGCTCGGGCAGCAGCGCCAGCTCGACGACCTCGAAGGCGGGCTGCCAGCGGTCGGCCGCCTCGTCTCCGATCGCCGCGCGCACGCTGTCGCTGTAGTACTGTCCGGGCGCGCCCACGTAGCCCCACGAGAAGCCCACGATGTCGTCGCCCTCGAGGGCCGCCGCGAAGCGGAACCGGTCGCGCGCCGCGTGGCGCAGCAGCATGCCGTCGAGCCATAGGTCGTACGACGGCTGGTCGCCGAACACCTCGTCGTACACGCGCCAGATCTCCGGCGCCCGCGTGCGCACCTCGTCGTCGGTGAGATACCTGATCCTCATCGCGTCCCCTCTTTGGCCGTCATATCACCCGTGTCCCACTTGGTGCGGGAATAGCGCGGCTATTCCCGCACCAAGTGGGACACGCCTAGTGCGTTGGGGTGCTCATGGCGCTCGGCGACGAGCGCGGCGGCCAGATCCTCGGACGCGTCGCCCCATCGCGAGACCGTGATCTCGCCCAGCCCCTGCCACTCCGCGGCGCGGCGCAGTTCCTCGGCGACGCGCGACGGATCGGCTCCGCCGTGCTCCCACCACGCCGACTGCACCCGCAGGATCCCCGCCGCGCGGTCGGCCTTCAGGTCGATGCGGCCGGCGATACGGTCGTCGACGAGGAGCGGCAGCGAGTAGTAGCCGTACTGCCGCTTCGGCCCGGGCACGTAGATCTCGATGCGGTACGAGAAGTCGAACACGCGCTCGGCGCGCTCGCGGAACCACACGACCGGATCGAACGGCGTGAGCAGCGTCGTCTGCGAGATCGACCGGGGCACGCGGGCGTCGCGGTGGATCCACGCCGGCCGGTTCCAGCCCTCGACGGCGACGGGCGCAAGCTCCCCCGCGTCCTCAAGATCGGCCACCGCGGCACGCACGGCGCGCTGATCGCGGATCCGGTAATAGTCGTCGAGGTCGGCGATCGTCACCACCCCGTGCGCGCGCGCCGCGCGCCGCACGAGCTCGCGGATCGCGTCGTCGCGCCCCACGTCGAACAGCACCTCCGACGGAAGCACCTGCGCGGCGAGGCCGTAGACGCGCTCGAAGCCGTCGCGCCCGGCGATCGCCACTTCTCCCGTGCCCCACAGGTACTCGAGGGCGCGCTTGACGTGATCCCAGTCCCACCACGGGCCGCCCCGCGCCTGCCGCTCGACCGAGAGGATCTCGCTCGGCTTCAGGGGTCCGCGGTCGGCGAGTTCGGCCGTGACCCGCTCGATCGTGTCGGCGTTCGCCGCGGCCCATCCGCCCCAACGCCCCGACCGGGCGCGCACCGCCTCACGCCGGAACGCCCAGAGCGGCCAGTCGGCCACGGGCATGAACGCCGCCTCGTGAGCGAGGTACTCCACGTGCGTCGGGCGGCGCCGACGGAAGACGATGCGGTCGAGATCGGCGCGCTCGTAGGATCCGAGGCGCGAGAACAGCGGCATGTAGTGCGAGCGCGCGAAGACGTTCACCGAGTCGATCTGCAGCACGCCCATGCGCGCGATCGCCGCGTGCAGGGATCGGGCTCCGGCGGATCCGGTGCGCGGGCCGCCGAGTCCCTGCGCGGCGAGCGCGGCGCGGCGCGCCTCCGCCGCCGAGATCGAGGCCCTGACCATGCAGCGACACTATCGGATGCACACCCCACCACACGACACCGCCCGCGCGCAAGGCCCCTCTCAGCGGAAGCATAGAAGCGTCATAGTGAGTGCTAGATCCGATGGATGAGGATGGCCTCACAGCGTCCGGGAATAACGCTTCCACAAGCGGCGTTGACCCGATTGTCCGCCTCGAGAATTGGAAGGACACCGTGGGTAAGAACTACGTAGACATCGAAGACGACAACGGCGACGTGCTGCGTTACCGCAAGCACGCGAACGGCCGAGGGCTTGTCGCACACGGAGCGAAGGTCGCCGCCTCCGCCCGCATCGAGGCAGGCGCCTATGTCGAACCGAACGCGCGCGTTCTCGACGGCGCGACGATTTCGGCAGGCGCCTGGATCGAACCGGGGGCCGTGATCGGCGCCGGCGCCTTCATCGACGCGAATGCGCACATCGGCCCCGAGGCCGCGGTGGGCGCAAAGGCGAAGATCGGCGTGCGCAGCTTCATCGGCCGCGGCGCCCAGATCGCCGGCGGCTCGCTCATCGGCGACGACGAGAAGATCCTCGACGGTGAGCGCATCGCCACCGACCGACGCGGCTTCCATCTCGCCGCATAATCTCCCCCACAAAGGCCGCCCCGAGGGGCGGCCTTTGTGTACATAACGACTGCGTACATAACGACGCAGATTTTTGCCCTAAAGGCCCAAGAACGGCCATTTCGGGGCCTGAACCCGAAAATCTGCGTCATTGTGTACGCGGCAGCGGCGCGGCGGCGGCAACGGCAGCGGCGGCAGCGGCGGGCAGCCAGCCCGGGGTCAGCCCAGCTGCTCGGCCAGCCAGTCGAGCTGCTTGCGGCGCTGCAGGGGGCCGCCGCCCTCGTGGCCGCTGTAGGCGTAGTGCTCGATGTGCTTGTCATCGTGCGCCCACGCGTTGAAGGCGCCGAAGACGGTCGAGGGCGGACAGATCGCGTCCATCAGGGCGACGGAGAACAGCGCCGGCACGGTGGCCCTCGACGCGAGGTTCACGCCGTCGAAGTAGCTCAGCGTGCGGAAGGTCTCGTCGATCTGCTCGCGGTAGGCCGCGAGGTAGCGCACGATCTCGGCGTAGGGGTCGCGGTCGGTGACGCTCGTCGCGCGCGGGAAGTCGCACAGGAACGGCACATCGACCATCGCACCCGCGATGTCGGTGCCCAGCGCGGCCGCCGCGATCGCGATGCCGCCACCCTGGCTGATACCGGTGACGAACACGGGCAGCTCGGGCGCCAGCTCGTGGGCGACGTCCACGGCCCGCGCCGCGTCGGTGAACACGCGGCGGTAGAAGTAGTCCTCGGGCGAGGAGATGCCGCGCGTCATGCTTCCCGGCGTCGAGGGGCCGGAGGCGTGCGGGTCGCCCGTGGCTCCCTGCATCCCGAGGTTCGCGCCCTGTCCGCGGGTGTCGACGCGCAGGTGCGCATAGCCCGCGGCGACCCACTCCGAGATCTGGTGCGACAGGCCGCGCCCGCCGGAGTAGCCGAGGTACTCGACGACGACGGCGCGCGGTTCGACGTGCGCCGGCAGGTGGTACCAGGCCCGCACCGGATCCCCCGCGAAGCCCGAGAACGTCACGTCGTGCGTCGTCACGAGCGCGAGGCCGTTGTCGACCTCGGGGGCGTAGGTCTCGCCGCGCGCGGAGCGGCTACCCTCGAGCGTGCTGGACCAGAATTCGTCGAAATCGTCCGGCGCGACGACGTCCGAGCGTCGTTCGCGGAGTTTCTCGAGCGGAAGATCGAAATGCGCCATTGAGTTCCCTTCGTTGGTGCGAGCATACCGGGGCCTCATCGCGCGCCCGTAACCTTAGGACATGGCGCAGAACAGAGCCCCGCGCGGCGGCCGGGTGCGGAAGAGCCCCGCGAAGCCGGCCCCGCAGAAGCGCACGCCGAAGAAGCAGTCCGCGCCGCGGCCGGATCCGCTGCCGCCGCTGCGGCTGGGCGTCGTCCCGGGGGCGACCCCCGGGAAATGGATCCGGCACTGGCGGCAGCAGCGCCCCCACCAGGCTCTGGAACTCGTCGAGATCACCGTCGCGGATCAGGAATCCGCGCTGCGGGAGGGGCTCGTCGACATCGCGATCTGCCGTCGACCGATCGGCGGCGACGAGCTGCACGTCATCGCCCTCTACGACGAGGTGCCCGTCGTGGTGATGAGTGCGGAATCCGAACTGACGGTCGCGGAGGAGCTCGCGCCGGAGGATCTCGCGGGCGAGGTGCTGCTGACGCCCACGGACGACGTGCTCGGACCGCTCGATCTGCCGACGACGGCCCCGAAGTTCCCGCCGATGTCGACGGAGGACACGATCGCGACCGTCGCGACGGGCGTCGGCATCACGGTCGCGCCGATGTCGCTCGCGCGCCTGCACCACCGCAAGGACGTCGAGTACCGGCCCCTGCAGGGCGCCCCCGAGTCGCCGGTCGTTCTCGCGTGGCTGCGCGAGCGCGACGCCGACGACGTGCAGGCCTTCGTGGGGATCACGCGCGGGCGCACCGCCCGCTCGTCGCGCGGGGCCGGCGCCTAGTCCTCCCCCGGGCCGTCCTCGCCGCCGGGAGGATAGCTCGACACCTCGGGCCGCGCCGTGAGGAAGCCGATGCTTGCGAGCAGGCCGCCCCAGACGACGACCGCGGCGACGATCAGGAAGACGATCGCGATAGCGCTCACAGCAGCGCCCCCTTCGTGACTCGAAGCTGTTCCTTCGACGGCCATTCGTCGAAGCGGTCCGGGTCGTTGCGCCAGGTGACGAGAGGCAGGATGATCGCGCCGAGCAGCGCGAGGACGATGCTGCCCCAGCCCGCGACCCCGAGGTACCAGGTGGCGTACCCCTCATAGCCGCCCGTGATGAGGTCGCGCACCTTCTCGACGACCATGTAGAACAGCACGATCGGTGCGACCACACCCGTGAAGAGCACCCAGAGCGTGCCAACCTTGAACGTCGACACGGCGCTCAGGTGCCGCGCGAGCTCCCCGCCGCGGCGCTTGATCCAGATCACGACGATCGTCGTGATGATCGCCGAGGCGACGATGCCGATGTTGTTCGTCCATTGGTCGATCGTGTCGAGCGCGATGAGGCCGGAGGTCGTGCCGAGCAGAACGATCGACAGCGCGGCGATCACGCCGATGGCGGCGACGGACTGGCCGCGCGTGAGGCCGAACTTGTCGCGGATCGCGGCGATCACGACCTCGATGATCGAGATGAGCGAAGTGAGGCCCGCAAGCGTGAGCGCGCCGAAGAAGAGCGCGCCCATGAGGCCGCCGCCCGGCATCTCGCTGACGATCGCCGGGAAGGTCACGAAGGCGAGGATCGGCCCCGTGAGGCCCTCGACGTCGTCGACGCCGATGCCCTGCTGGTGCGCGAGGAAGCCGATCGCCGAGAACACGCCGATGCCCGCGAGGATCTCGAACGAGGAGTTACCGAAGGCGACGACGAGCCCCGCGCCGGTCATGTTCGACCGGCGCCTGCGGTAGGAGGCGTAGGTGATCATGATGCCGAACGCCACCGAGAGCGAGAAGAAGATCTGGCTGTAGGCCGCGATCCACACGCCCGGATCGGCGAGCGCGGCGAAGTCGGGCGTGAAGAAGGCGTCGAGGCCGTCGAGGGCGCCCGGCAGGAACAGGGAGCGCACGACGAGGGCGAGGAAGCCGATGACGAGCAGCGGGATGATGATGACGTTCGCGCGCTGCACTCCCTTCACAACGCCCGCCCCGAGGATGACGAGGGTGACGACCCACATCAGCACGAGCGGGATCAGCACGGCGGGCACGAAGTCGAGGGTGAACGGCCGCTCGGCGCCGTCGGAGACCTGCAGGTACTCCCCGGTGAAGAACCCGAGCGTGTCGTCGCCCCATTTTTCCCCGAAGGAGAACACGAAGTAGCTGCCCGCCCAGGCGAGCACGCCCGTGTAGTAGAGCGCGATGAGGGCGCAGATGACGACCTGGAACCAGCCGATGCCCTCGCCGAGCCTGCCGCCCAGCCGGCGCAGGGCGAGCGGCGCGGATCCGCGGAAGCGGTGCCCGATCGCGTAATCGAGGAAGAGGATCGGGATGCCCGCCGTCAGGAGCGCGACGAGATAGGGAATGAGGAATGCCCCTCCCCCGGATTCGTACGCGACCCCGGGGAATCTCCAGATGTTGCCGAGTCCGACGGCGGATCCCACCGCCGCCATGATGAATCCGAACTGTCCCGACCACTGCTCGCGTTCCGGAACGGCCTCGCTTCTCGCCGTGCGCGCCATATCGCTCCTGTGTCGTGAGGCCGACGCCGAGCTCGTCTCAGCGCCGAGGTGCCCTCAGACTAGTCACAGCTCCGGCTTTTGGGAATGTAATTCGATCTGCTCGTCGAGATAATCGGCGAGCGGCATGAGGAAGCCGGCGGGCGACCAGCGGATCAGGATCCGGCCACCCTCGCGCCGGAGCGGCGGCTCGTCGGCGCTCGCGATCGGCACCCAGTCGTAGTGGAAGATCTCGCCCTCCGCGAAGCCGCCCCGGAACGCCATCGCCCGGATCTCCGCCCGCTCGCGCTGCGACTGCGCCGTGTATCCCCGCCGCACCTCCTCCGCGGCGCGCAGCACGGATCCGGTGCGCCAGAGCGCGTCGTCCCCGATCAGCAACACGCCGAGGTGCCACGCCTCGGCGACGGGCACGATCGCCGCTCGCGCCCCGAGCGCGCGGCGGATTCGGCCCGGCTCGCGCACGGATCCGAGCCGCTCTCGGGCGGATCCGGAGAGCCGCTTGCGGGCGGACGACAGCAGATCCTCGAGCTCGTTCACGCGATCCACTCTACGAAGCATCGCAAAGATGCTAGATTTGAGTCATTCAAATCTAGACCTGCCCCATCCAGGAAAGGCGATCATGACCGAGAGCACCGGCACCTGCCCGTTCGGCCACGGATCCAGCGACGAGACTCCCCACGAGAGCCCCACCGTCGCCGGCGACTACAGCCACGACAGCGCCCGCGACGCGCGCCGCGCACACCCCACCCAGGGCAGCGCGAACCGCGAGTGGTGGCCTAACCAGCTGAACCTCATGATCCTCGCGAAGAACACGAGCGTGATCAACCCGCTCGACGACGACTTCTCCTACCGCGAGGCCTTCAGCAAGCTCGACCTCGACGCCGTCAAGGCCGACCTGCGTGACGCCATCACCACCTCGCAGGAGTGGTGGCCCGCCGACTTCGGCCACTACGGCCCCCTCATGGTGCGCATGGCCTGGCACTCGGCCGGCACCTACCGCTCGCACGACGGCCGCGGCGGCGCCGGCGCCGGCATGCAGCGTTTCGCCCCGCTGAACTCGTGGCCCGACAACGTGCTGCTCGACCGCGCCCGCCGCCTGCTGTGGCCCGTCAAGCAGAAGTACGGCCAGTCGATCTCGTGGGCCGACCTGATGATCCTCGCCGGCAACGTGGCGATGGAGGACATGGGCTTCGCAACCTTCGGCTTCGGCGGCGGTCGCGAAGACGTGTGGGAGGCCGACGACGACGTGTACTGGGGCCCCGAGAAGGCCTGGCTCGACGTCGACCGCTACCAGGGCGACCGCGTGCTCGACGCGCCCTTCGCGGCAACGCAGATGGGTCTCATCTACGTCAACCCCGAGGGCCCGGAGGGCAACCCGGATCCGCTGGCCGCGGCGAAGGACATCCGCGAGACCTTCGCACGCATGGGCATGAACGACGAGGAGACGGTCGCGCTCATCGCGGGCGGTCACACCTTCGGCAAGACCCACGGCGCGCACCGCGACGACAAGCAGGGCCCGGATCCCGAGGCCGCCCCGCTCGAGCAGCAGGGCATGGGCTGGAAGCAGGGCTACGGCGACGGCCGCGGCGGCAACGACACCGTCGGTTCGGGCCTCGAGGTCACGTGGACCTACCACCCGGCCCGCTGGGACAACGAGTTCTTCCACATCCTCTACGCGTACGAGTGGGAGCTGTTCGAGTCGCCCGCCGGCGCGAAGCAGTGGCGCCCGAAGGACGGCGCCGGGGCGGACATGGTTCCGATGGCCCAGGGCGACGGCAAGCGCGAGCCACGCATGCTCACGACCGACCTCGCGCTGCGCGTCGACCCCGCCTACGGCGAGATCTCGAACCGCTTCCGCCTCGACCAGGCCGCGTTCGCCGATGCCTTCGCCCGCGCCTGGTTCAAGCTGACCCACCGCGACATGGGTCCGAAGTCGCGCTACCTCGGCCCCGAGGTTCCCGCCGAGGACCTGCCGTGGCAGGACCCGCTGCCCGAGCAGACGGCGGCGACCGACGAGGCCTCGATCCTCGCGGCGAAGAAGCTCATCGCCGAGTCGGGCCTCACGGTGCAGCAGCTCGTGTCGACCGCGTGGAAGGCGGCGGCCACGTTCCGTTCCTCGGACAAGCGCGGCGGCGCGAACGGCGGCCGCATCCGCCTCGAGCCGCAGGTCAGCTGGAAGGTGAACCAGCCCGAGCAGCTGAAGCCCGTCATCGCCGAGCTCGAGAAGGTCGCCGTCGAGTCGGGCCTGTCGTTCGCCGACGTCGTCGTGCTCGCCGGTGGCGTGGGCATCGAGCAGGCCGCGGCCGCCGCGGGCACCCCGATCGAGGTGCCGTTCACGCCCGGTCGCGTCGACGCGACGCAGGACCAGACGGACGTCGAGCAGTTCAAGTGGCTCGAGCCGATCGCCGATGGCTTCCGCAACTACGACAGCCGGTCGTTCGACCTGCCGAGCGAGCACCTGCTCCTCGACCGCGCGAACCACCTGGGCGTCTCCGCGCCGCAGATGACCGCGCTGGTTGGCGGCCTGCGCGTGCTCGGCAACAACTGGGACGGCTCCGAGCTGGGCGTCTTCACCGACCGCCCCGGTCAGCTCACGAACGACTTCTTCGTGAACCTGCTGGTCAACGGCACCGAGTGGACGCCGTCCGAGGACGAGCAGACCTTCACCTCGAACACCGGCCAGCGCGCCAGCCGCGTCGACCTCGTGTTCGGCTCGAACAGCGAGCTCCGCGCGATCTCCGAGGTCTACGCCTCGGCCGACGCCGGGCAGAAGTTCGTACGCGACTTCGTGAGCGCGTGGGTCACGGTCATGGAGAATGACCGGTTCGATTTGCTGTAGGTCACAAAAGGCGTGTACTGCCTGCCCGTCCGGCAGGCAGTACACGCCTTTTGTTTGCTAGGCGCGGATGAGGCTTACGTCGTGTAGTCGGCGTTGATACGAATGTAGCCCTCGGTGAGGTCACAACCGTAAGCGGTAAACGCACCGGCATCGATCCCCAGATCGACCTCGATCACGACCTCGTTAGATCGCAGGTACTCTTCCAGTCGCGCGCGCGATGTCACGTCCGGCAGGGTCGGATAGGTCTCGAGGCCGCCGAATCCGATGCGCACGTTCTCCTCGTCAATGTCGGTTTCGTCCTGGCACTTGCCGATGGCCATAGCGACGCGGCCCCAGTTCGGGTCGGCGCCGTGCACGGCCGTCTTCACCAGCGGCGAGTTGACGATTGCCTTGGCCACCAGCTTTGCCTGGGCATCGTCGCGCGCACCCGTCACCTGCACCGCGATGACCTTGCTCGCGCCTTCCCCGTCGCCAGCAATCATCTTGACGAGCTCAGTACACACCTCAGAGAGCGCGGTTTCGAACGCATCAACGTCAACGGGGCCCGCAACACCCGAGGCAAAGATCGCGGCAGTGTCTGACGTTGATGTATCCGTGTCGATCGAGAGCGCGTTATAAGTGCGGTCCACCACTCGACGGAAGATCTTGTCGAGAGTCGCCTCTTCGATCTCGGCATCGGTGGTGATAAACGAGAGCATGGTCGCCATGTTGGGCTCGATCATTCCGACGCCCTTGGCGATGCCGACGATGTTTGCCGCTCCGACCGTGCGCGTGACGACTTTGGAATGGGTGTCGGTTGTCATGATCGCCGTCGCGACCGCGTCCAGGTCGGCCGGGCCGACGGGAGGCAGCGCGGCAACCCCCGCACGCATGACGTCGACAGGGTATGGCACACCGATCACACCCGTCGAGGCGACGAGCACAGTCTGGGGCTCGACCCCGAGTACATCCGCCGCCCACTGCTGCAGCTCACGTGCGTCTGCGAGACCCTGCTCACCCGTGGCAACGTTCGCGTTGCCGGAAACGATGACGGCTCCGCGCAGGTGCGACAGATCTGACTCTCGCGATAGCCGCACGCTCGGGCCGGCAAAACGAGAACGTGTGAATACCGCCGCAGAGGTCACGCCCGGGACTGTCGCGCCTAATAGCGCGAAATCGTGTGCTCCTTCCTTGACGCCGATCGAACCCGCTATCGAGACGAACCCGTCCACCGTCTGCGTCATACTCCTGCCTTCTCTCTCTTCGGCTCATGCTCTTGCGAACCCGTGTGAAGCTTTCCGCCCGCTTGCAGGTGCACGTAACGGGCCGCGATGCGTGCAAGGCGGGATGCTTCGTGCCCGATGAGAAGCACCGCCGCACCCGCATCAGCAGCGTCCCGTAGCGCGGCGAGCACGGTCATCGCTGATTCATCGTCCAACATGCTTGTGACCTCATCGGCAATGATCACGGGGGTGCTCAGCGCCAATGCACGCGCCACCAGGGCACGCTGCAACTGTCCGCCAGACACTTCCTTGGCCGTGCGACTCAGTAGCTGAGCACCAAGTCCAAACCGCGCGGCAAGCTCGTCTGCGTCGACCTCGTGACCGGCCAGTCGCGCCGGAAGCTCGATCACACGCCGGAGGGTGAGCCGGGGATCGACGGCCTGGTGCGGGTGCTGGGAAAGCCACGCCGTTCGACGCCGCTCGTCAGGGCTAGCTTTAATGCCCCATGCCGTCACGGGCCGACCGGAAATCTCGAGCATGCCGCTTGTGGGCGCCTCCAGCTGGGCGAGTATCCGGGCGAGAGTGCTCTTTCCCGCTCCGGACGGCCCCGTAAGCGCGACGACCTCTCCCGCGCGCAGCTCAAGGTCAACGCCGTCGAGAATCACTGCACCACCGCGGCGGACACCGACACCACGAGCTTGCACGAGCATCTGTCCGGTACTCGCATGGGCGCGCGCAGGCTTGCTCACGTGTACGGTTTCCGTCGGAGCCGCGACTATTCGGCCGTCGCGCATGTGGGTGACCCTGGCTGCAATTCTGGATACCAGCGCCGTGTCATGGCTTGCCACGAGTACGGCGTGCCCGCTAGCGGCGTAGCCCGCGAGGAGCGCCCCAATGATCCCGGCGGATTCCGCGTCGAGCCCGGTCGTTGGTTCGTCGGCTAAGAGAATCGGCGGGTGGTTCGCTATGGCGGCGATAAGGCCCAGGCGCGTCAACTGCCCGCCCGAGAGCTCGTGCGGATACCGGTCGAGCCACTCCGGCTCGATACCCGCCGCGTGACCGAGGTCGGCAAGGGCCTCGCGTCGAGACTCCACGAGGTGCGGGTGCCCCGGACCATGGGGGGAGGTGCGTCGGATCGAGATCGCTTCTCGAAGCTGAACGCGGATCGGCCGCACCGGGCTAAACGCGCCGCCGGCCGCCTGAACGGCAACACCGATGACGCGCCCCGCGACAGTCCGGCGAAGTGCTCGAGCCGACAAGCTCAACAAATCGACCTTCTCACTCTCCACGTGCAGCGTCACCGACCCGGATACACGAGAACCAGACGGCACGAGCCCCGCGAGCGCGTGGAGGAGGGTCGTCTTTCCCGCCCCGCTAGGTCCCACAATGGCGTGGACCTCGCCCGGGCTCACTGTTACGTCGACATTGTCGAGGAGCGTGGACCCGCGGCTCACGATGCTCAGCCCCAGCACGTCGAGGCCGGCGTCGGGATGCAGATTTTCAGACATGACGATGGCGTCCTTTCGTGCCCAGCAGTTCAGCGACGATGAGTGTCACGAGGCCCAACAGGCCGATCGGAACGACCAACGTCCACCACGCACCCGACACCAGCGCCTGTTGCCCCAGCTCGATCAAGGTCCCCAGCGACGGCTCATGGGGCGCCAGACCCAGACCCAAGAACGTCAGAGTCGATTCGTGCCATACCGCGTGCGGCACCAAGAGAACGAACGCAATCGCGAGCTGCGAAAACAACTGGGGCCCCGCATGAAATCGCAGGATCTGCCAGCGTGTGAGGCCCAACGACACCGCCGCGCGGTTCTGATCCGTGCCGAGGAAGGCCAGCAGCTCTGCCCGCACGAGCCTGGTGGTCTGCATCCAGTGTGTGAGCGCGACCACGATCGCGACGACAAGAAAAGAGCCGCGCAAGAATGCTGCCAAGACGATGCCCAGCAACAGGTGTGGCACAGCGTTGAGCGCGTCCACGACACGCATCCCGATTCGGTCGAACCTGCCACCGATAAACGCAAACGATGCACCGACGAGCGTGCCAAGTGCCAGCGCACCGAAGGCCCCGGCGAGCGCTAGCAGCAAGGTAATACGCAAGCCGTGGGCCGCCCGCAGGAACAGATCGCGTCCTGCGAGATCCGTTCCGAAGAGATGCTCGAGGCTCGGCGGCACGGCGCCCGTCACGTAATCGACGTGCGAAAGATCAACGGGCAGGATCACCGGCACGAAGAAGGCATAGCAGGCCAGCACGACAGCGAGCGCCACAACGCGGATCCACCGGAACGACGGGTGCGCTGTGGACACAGCCCTTCGCGCTTTCGTCCGCTCGTTCACGGCTTGCTGCGACACAACTTCAGAGGTCATCTGCACTCACTCTCGGGTCGATTCGGGCAAGAAGCAGATCGGCTAGTGCGCCGCCGATGATAGCGACAGCCGCGAGCAGCGCCGAGATCACGCTTATTACGTACACGTCCTGGCTCAGCGCGGCATCAATCAGTTCTCGCCCAATACCCGGGATCGCAAAAATCTCTTCAACAAGAACGGCACCGGCGATCACCTCCGGCAGACGGGCGCCCGCGATCGCGAGCACCGGAATCAGAGCTTCCGGGAGCACAAGCCCCATCAGGATCCGCCGCTCGGGAACACCACGAAACCGGGCCGCCTGCGCGTGACGCGACTGCGTGCCTTCGCGCAACCCCGTGTGCAGATGCAAGGTCATCCATGGCAACTGGGCGAGCGCGATCGCAGTCACGGGCATGATCAGGTGCCGAACAAGCTGATCCGCCGTGCGCGGCGCGCCCAGATCGACCAGTCCGCCCGCAGGCAGCCAATTCAGCCCGACTGCAAAGACGGCCACGAGACCGAGCGAGATCACAAAAGAAGGAAAGGCGGACAATGCCAGTAGCGCGCGAACGATCAGCCGAGACGCCGCCTGTGCCAGAAGCGACTTAGCTGGCAGGGCTGCTGCCAGTGCCAGAGCGAGGCTCAGCACACCACCGACGATGAACCCCAGCATCATCAGCAACAGCGTCCACCCAAGGCGGGAGCCGACAACCTCGACAACCGTCTGCCGGTGCTGAGCCGACCAGCCGAGGTCGCCCGTCATCGCGTGGCCGAGCCACCGAACCCACGCGATCACGGGGTTGCCGATCGAGGTGGTCTCCTGCGCGTCGGCACGCGCCTGCCCAGCGACAAACTCTTCGTTGCCGCCGAGTAATGAGCTGACGGCGCCTGAGGGCGCAATCGCCGCGAGAACAAACACGGCGAACGTGACGGCGAAACACACCGGGATACCCCAGAGCGCACGTCGCCCGACTAGGCGGAGCAACGGCGCGCGAACGGCGCGCGCCGGCGGCTCAACCGCGACCGCCATCAACGAGTCCACTCTTCGACATTCCACCACGGGCCCCACGAAACTCCGTGCTCGTGCGGTTCCACCACGCTCGCGGTGCCATTCCACTGCTCCATGTCACGAGCGATGTAGGTGTGTTCCAGCGAGAACAGCGAGACCATTGCCGGATCCTCCACCTGCTGCCGTTGCAGCTCGCGGTAGAGCGTGGCACGCGCCTCCGAATCGGTGCTGGTGCGCGCCTGTGTCAACAACGCGTCAACGTCGGCGTTGGCGTACCCAGACGGGTTCGAGTAAGGATCGTTCGCGTCGTACTCGGCGAAATCACTACTCAGCATTCGGTAGACCTGCGTGTCCGCATCATACGGCCGGTCGCCGCCGCCCAGAACAAACGCGTTCTCCGCCATCGTTGCGATCGCCGTGGGCCGGTCGACCGCCTTCAACTTCACCTGAATTCCGAGCTGAGACATCGACGACGCAAAGGCCTGGGCGATATCGCGGCGCAGGCTGTCTTCCGCGAAGTACATCAGGGTGAAGGCGAATGGTGTGTTGTCCTTCGCGCGTATCCCGTCCGCCCCGAGTACCCATCCGGCCTCGTCGAGCATCTCGGCCGCGCGTTCGGCGTCGAACGCGAACTGAACTTCGGCGTCATACGCCTCGCCTTGCGCCGAGGTGATTGGCGACGAAATCGCCTGACCATGCCCGTCGAGCAAACCCTCGACGAGTTCGTCGCGGTTCACTGCGAGATTTAGCGCAATACGCACCTGCGGATCCTCGAAGAACGGCAATCCCTGGGGCAACGAGATAGCGCGGAAGTCACCTGAGGGATTGACGACGATATCGAGGCCCGCCGTGCCGCCGAGCGCCTCGGCCGCGCGAGGTGACAGCTGGGCTCCGTCGATGTCTCCGGCGCTCAGCCGTTGAACGCGCGCGTTCTCGTCGGGCACAAACGCGATATCGATACGGTCTACCTCGATGGCTCCGCCCCACCAGTCAGATTTGGCCGCGAGAGTCATGGACTCGCCGTCGCGCCATTCGACCAATTCGTAGGGCCCCGTTCCGTCTGGTGTACGAGCAAGCGACGACGTCTCAATGGCGCCGCCGAGGGCCTCCGCGGCGGGAATTCCGAGAGTAAGCAGCGAGGGGAAAGCCGCATACGGCTGGTTGAGGTCGAAAACCACTGTCTGCGGATCTTCCGCCCTCACCTCGGAGATCAGCTCATAGTCGGCGGCGAGCCACGACTTCACCTCGGGATCTCGCACCGCGTCGTAGAGCGCTACAACGTCGTCGGCATCGAAATCTGAGCCATCAGAGAATGTGACACCGTCGACGAGCGGAACCGTCCATGTCGTGAGGTCGTCGTTCGCGGTCGGCATCGATGCAGCGAGCCCCGGCTCGAGCACGCCATCGACGCCGATCTCGACGAGACCGTCGTAGAACTTAGACGTGATCCCGAACGGCCAGTCCAACGGGTGCAGCGAGCTATACTCGGTCGTCTCGGCAAGGCGCAGGCCAGCATCTGCGCCCTGTGCCGAGGGCGCAGTACCGCGGGTGCATCCGCTCAGGGTGAGGAGCGACACGATCGCAAGCGTGGTCGTGGTAATCAATCGAGACGACAAAGGGGCTCCGCTCTTCGAAGGCATGGACTCAGGAGATTCGGATTCGCGGATCGGCGATGCTCTGCAGCGTGTCGGCCACCGTGTTGGCAATGATGTATAGCGCCCCCAAGATGAGGGTCACACCGGCAATCGCTGGAAAGTCGGACACAGGCAGTGATGCTCCCAAGTACGACCCCAGCCCGCCCCAGCTGAAGACGCCCTCGATCAAGAGGACTCCTCCAAACATAAAGCCCAGCTGAAGCCCGCCCATCGACAGCGTGGCGTTCAGCGAGTTCCGGAAGACATGTCCACGGAGGATTGCGCCTTCGCTCAGCCCCTTCGACTGCGCGGTGCGCACGAAATCAGAACGTGTCGTCTCTTGCAGGCTCGCCCTAAGCACTCGGCCGATAGCAAGCGCCGGGCCGACGGCAAGAGCGGATGCAGGCAAAATGATGTGCATCACCGCATCCCCCACCGCGGGAAAGTTGACCGCAAGGAGCGAATCGAGGATCGACATGCCCGTGGGCCCGTCGGTCACCCCACCTCGTCCTGATGCGGGAAGCCACTGCAGGAGGCGATAAAAGATCACCAGGCTCGCAATGCCCAGCATGAATGTGGGAGCCGTCGACGCCACAAACAGCAGGCCGCGGAAGAAGCCGGCGCCGCGCCACTTGAGCAGGCTGGAGATAGCAAACAGCGCGCCCAACACGAGCGCAACGGCGAACGCGACGAGCACAAGCTCGAGGGTGGCGGGGAACGTCGTCGAGATGTCCGCGGAGACCTCTCGGCCCGTGCGGTACGAGGTACCGAAGTCTCCGGTGAGAATCCCGCCGAGATACGCAAACAACCTCACGAACAGCGGACGGTCGAGGCCGAGCCGCGATCGTTCCGCCTCGATCGCCTCCTGAGAAGCGTTACCGCCGATGTTGCTGGCAACAGGATCGCGACCAGACACCTCCTGCAGGAAAAAGAGCGTGCACGCGAGCACAAAGAGTAAGCCGATCAGAGCGGCGAGACGGAGGCCCAGAAATCGAAGTCCGGTCATGGTTATCGCCTTCCTGCGATTCGGTTGCGCAGGGCATCGCCCGCCAGGTTTGACACCAAGCCGAGGCCCATCACGACCAGGCCCGGAATGAGGGGAATCCACCACGCATCGAGAAGCTCAACGAGGCTTCGCGAGGTATCCGCACCGAGTTCCGGTGCGGGAGCCGGCTGCCCCAGTCCGAGGAACGACAGTGCAGCGAGCGTCATCACCACGTTGCCGATGTCGAGAGATGCCGTCACGATGGCGGTCGGGATGACGCCCGGCAGAACGTGTCGCCAGACGATTCCGAATCCGTTGACACCGGCCATGCGTGCTGCCTCAATGTGCGGCCGCGAGACAATCGCCTTCGTCTCGCTACGGATGATTCGTGCGTAGTACGGCCACCATACGATTAAGACCGCGATCACGGTGTTGGTCAGGCCGGGACCGAGTGCGGCCGCGACGGCCACGGCAACGATCATCGACGGCAGCGCCAAGAAGACCTCGGTGATACGCATCAGAACCGTGTCGATCCAGCCGCCGCAGACTGCCGCAATAACTCCCACGATCGCGCCGATGATGAGCCCGAGAACGGTCACGAGGATCGACAGCTTCCACGAGGTCTGCATGCCAATAAGCACTCGAGACAGCGTGTCGCGGCCGATGCTGTCCGTGCCGAGCAGATGCCCGTCACTCAAGGGCGGGAGTCGCGGAACGCCCACCGGTTGAACCGGATCATAGGGCGCGAGGGTTGGAGCTGCGATCGCGAGAATCGTGACGGCAACGAGCGCGATGATCAGGACCCAGTCTGTTGCAACGGCGAGCGTACCTTTGCGTAGCCAGCCTCGTTTGTTCACAGGGCGCCGTGCGGGTCGCCGGGCCTTCTCGAGGGGAGCGGCGGTAACTTCAGCGGCGAGTGTGTCAGTCATGGCGTCTTCCTCAGGCACTCTGCAGAAGGGCTTCTGCAGGTTCGGAGCTGGTCAGGCGTGGAACCGCGCGGACCAGTTCCCGCGTGTACTCCTCGCTGGGGTTGAAGATGATTTCGTCGGCGGGCCCCTGCTCCACGATGCGCCCGCGCTGCATGACGATGATGGTGTCGGCGATCATTCGAGCGACGGCGAGGTCGTGAGTCACGAACAGGATCGAGATACCGAGCTCGAGGCGCAACCTGTTGATCAGGTTGAGAACACCGGCCGCAACAGACACGTCCAAGGCGCTTGTCGGCTCGTCGCACAACAGCAGGCGCGGAGGAACGATCGTCGCTCGAGCCAGGCTCACTCGTTGACGCTGGCCACCGCTGAGCTCGCTGGGCCTCGCGTCCAGGACGGGCAGCGGAAGACCGACACGCTGCATGATCGCACGGGCTCGTCCCTCCTTGATAGCGGTCTGCTCGTTAAAACGGAACCGCTCGTGGAGGTGCTGTCGGACAGTGAGCCAGGGCGTGAGGGAAGAACCGGGGTCTTGGAAGACCATCTGCACGTCTTTGCCGGTCGGCGCGGTCAGGTCCCCGCTAAATCGGTTTTCGAGCCGCCCCGCGATGCGGAGCAGAGTCGACTTACCGGAACCGGATTCGCCGACAATCGCGATGGAGTCGCCCTGGCGGACGGAGAGGTCGACGCCGTCGAGCGCGGCCAACGAGAGCTTTCGGCCGCGGTCGTCGCGCACGGGGAACACACACTTCACATCGCGGGCCTTCACAAGAAACTGCTTTTCGCTCGGTGCGACGGCGTTGATCGTGAGCTTTGGCGCGAGATCAGTCGTGTCGATAGAAGGCTGCGTGAGGATCGCCGCATCCACCGGATCCACGATGCTGATCGGCATCGTCGGCAGGGGCACGTTGCGGTCAGTCGAGAACGTGATCCGAGACTGCAATAGGCCCTGGGTGTACTCGTGCACCGGGTTGAAGAGCACCTGGTCTGTTGTGCCCTGTTCCACGATCTCACCGTGATGCATAACGATGATTCGATCCGCGATTTGCGCGGCTACGCCGAGATCATGGGTGACGAAGAGCATGGCGCATCCGAAGTTGTCCCTCGTCTCGAGGAGCAGCCGCAGGACCTGTGCCTGAACGGTCACGTCGAGAGCCGTCGTGGGTTCGTCGGCAATCAGCAATTGCGGATCGCCCGCGAGGGCCATCGCAATCATGATACGTTGCCGCAGGCCGCCAGACAGCTCGTGCGGATAGGCGCGAAATCTGCGCTCGGGCTCGGGGATCCCGACTGCTCCCATCAGACGGAGTGCCTCTTCCCGGGTGCCGGCCTTCTCGACAATCTGTCGGCCGACATGCATCGTCGGATTGAGGGATGTCATCGGGTCTTGGAAGACCACACCGAGTCGTTCTTTCCGTACCGCCCGTAGCTCGCTGTCGCTCACCGTCGTCATGTCGACGCCCGTGACGTTCAGCTGACCCGTGACAACTGGACGTGCCGAGGCGGGGAGAAGGCCAAGCATTGACATGCTCATGACCGACTTACCCGATCCGGATTCACCGACGACGGCAACGATCTCACCCCGGCCGATATCGAGATCGATGCCGTGCAAGATCTCAGTTCTCGTTCCGTTGCGTTCCAAGCTGACATGCACGTCGCGTAGCGAGGCGACTACTTCACCGGGGTCGGCGCCCAGAGGGAGTTTCATAGGATCTCCAAACGAGGTGGAATGGTCAAGAAACAGGAGACAAACTGGGGTCTTCATCGCTGTTGCGGTTTTGGCTTCGCCGTTCGGCGTCGCGCTGCAACATCGTGGACAGGTGGCGAGAACGCGCAGGAGCCGTGAGCCCGAGCAGGATGCACACGATTACGGTCAGGCCGGCTGCCGACAGCCACAGCACCTGGCTTCCCGCGTGATCCAGGACAAAGCCGCCGAGGATCGGACCGACCGCGAGCGCGAGCGAATGCGTGAGCCCGTACACGCCCTGGTAACGTCCGCGACGTTCCGGATCGGCGAGATCGGCCACCAGCGACTGAGCCTGGGGGTGCGACCCCATCTCGCCAAGTGTCCAGATGCCGACCGCGAGCAGATACATCGGCAGGGCTGCGGCAAACGCATGCATCCCGAATCCGATGCCCGTCACGGCGATCGCAACGATGATGACGGCATTACGCGAGAACCTGTTGAACAGACGAGCGGTCGGCAGCTGCAGGATGCACAGCAGTGCGCCGTTGAACGCGAGCAGGATCCCGAAACTGCTGGAGGGCAACCCCTGTGCGGTGATCACCAAGGGGAGGGTACTCGTGGACTGCACGTACACGATCGAGTACAGGAACATGATGACGATGAACGGTATGAACACTCGGTCGGCGAAGACGCCGAGCAATCCCGCCCGCCCTGGCGGCTTGGCCGTGGCCGCCACGGCCCGCTCCGCACGCGCTGTGACGGCATGCGTTTCCGGCACAAAGAAGATGACGAGCACGCACGAGACCAAGACGACCGCGGCCTGTGCCCAAAACAGAATTGAGAACGAGTACTCCGCCATAAAACCGGCGGCGAGCGGGCCCACGGCGAATCCGAGATTGACGGCCCAGTAGTTGTAGTTGAAGGCGGTCCTTCTGTGCCGCGGTTCGACGCAATCGCCCACCATGGTGCTGATAACCGGGCCGCCCGTGCCGTTGAACAGACCGTATACCGCGAGGGCCACGGCGATGAAGAGCTGGTCGTTGATCAGGGGAATGACCACTAGCGCGACAACGCTCAGTAGCTCGCTTCCCACCAGCACCCGTTTGCGGCCGATCATGTCGGCGAGCGTGCCACCCACCAGCGTGCTGATGACAACGCCGATGCCGTACGCGCCGACGACGAGACCCGCTTGCGTCGCCGACATCCCCACGTGCGCGGTGAGAAAGATTGTCATGTAGGGCACAACGAACCGCCCGACCCACACAACTAGCTGCGCGGACCACAGCCACCAGAAGGCGGCGGGAAGATCGCGCGGTGTCGTGCGCGCGATCTGCTCGGTGCTGCTCGCCATGGTTCTCCTTTTATGAGGGGTGGCCGGCAAGGCCGACCACCCCGGAACATCACTTGTCGATCGATAGGAAGGCGAAGTCGAGCGTCAAAGGCTCTGCGATCGAGTGCGCCTCTTCGACTCCGGCGATCCAGGTCTGGGCCACGACGAAATCGCTTCCGCGGGCGAACACCGGCGCGCACATCGCCTTCTGTTGCGCTTGCGCGGCGGCAAGATACTTCTCGGCCTCGCCGGTCTTCAGCGCTTCCGCGAGCAATTCACTCGTTTCCGGATCCGAACACTGCAGGTGGTTCAGCCCGCCGTCCGCATCCCAGAACACGTGTCCGTGCATGTAGGGGCTATTGGAGTCGGGCCAGGTATTCGTCGCAATATACATGTCGGGCGACGATGCAGGGTCTTCATAGAAGGTGCTGAAGACCTCGGAAGACTGATGCTCCGTCACGGTTGCGGGCAGGCCCGCCGCCTGCAACTGCGCGGCGATGATGTTCGCCATCTGCGTCCCGTCCTCCGACCCCGCGCCGGTACCGATCTGGATGCTCGTCCCGGATGGCAGCGTCTGGATCCACGATGCAAGACCGTCGGGATCAAACTCGAGTTCACGCTGATCGAGGTCGACTGGCAGCGAACCCGTGGGGTAGTAACCCTCCGACACGACCGAGCTAACCGGCGTGACCTGTGCCACGAGCGATGCCCAGTCGATGCCGTTGAACAGTGCGACGCGCGCTTCCGGCGTTGCCAGAAGCTCACGGTTTGGATTGAAGTACGACACTCCCACCTGGAAAGAGGGCAACGCGTATCCAGCGACGGCGTCGGAGTCGAGGTACTTTTGCTTCGACGACGTTGGCGGGTTGAAGAGGATGTCGAGGTCGCCGCTCTCGAGCTCGAGCTGCATCGCGCTCATCGCGGAATAGACATCGAGATCAATCGTCGTGAAGGCAGGGTCGAGATCCTGCCAGTAGTCGTCGAAATAGCTCAGCTCGTACCCCTCCCCCACGACTGCCGAGGAGAGAACGTATGGGCCCGTGCCTGCGTCGGCGGTCGCGAGATAACTCTTCGCGAAGTCGTCGCCGGCCTGCTCCTTCAGGATCGTCGGGCTCATCATGCGCGGACCATATGGCGATGCAAGGTAGTCGAGGAACGCGGAGTTGGGTTCGTTCAGCACGACAGTGACTGTGTGATCGTCAACGATGCGAACTTCTGAGACACCAGAGACCATGTATGCGGGGCCGGCATTGACGTTCGACCGACGTTCAAACGATGCTCCAACGGCTGTTGCGTCGAACTTGGTGCCGTCGTGGAAGGTGACGCCCTCCCTCAGCGCAAAGGTCCACTCCGTGAAGTCGTCGTTTGATTCCCACGACTCGGCCAAGAGCGGTGCGATGACCGCTTCCGTCTCGTTACCCGGCTCGTACTGAACCAGCCCTTCGTACACATTCGTTGTGATCGCGAGCCCGTTACCGGAGTAGTAGATGTCGGGGTCGGGCACCTGGCCGATGTCGTTAAGAACACCGATCTTCAGCACGCCGTCTTCCTGTGGGGCGGCGACCGTGTCAGTCGCATCAGTCGCCGAGGGGCTCGCGCATCCGGAGATCAACAGCGCGGCACTGGTGGTGAGGACCGTGGCTCTCGCGGCCCGTGTGCGAAATTGTGGGTGGCGGTGCATGAGTGGGGCTCCTCGTCTGGTGGGAGGGAACGTCATTTACTACGGAAAGTTTTGTTGCGTCGGTTGCCATCGCTGTCAAAGCCGAGAGCGTGCGGGTGGATAAAGTTCGGCTCGGTAACGCCAGATCGGTTCATGGCAATACCCGTGAGTGCTTCGCGGATGGCGCGGTTGGCGAGCAGCGCCGTGATCTCGCCGCGGTCGTCGTAGGGCGGCGAGACCTCCACGACGTCCATGCCTACGATGCCCACCTCTGCCGAGAGGCGACGCACTGCCGTCAGCACGTCAATCGACGTCAGGCCACCCGGTTCCGGAGTGCCAGTACCGGGGGCGAAGGCGGGGTCTGCCACGTCGATATCGAGTGAGATGTAGAGGTGATCTGCCGTGTCAAGCGCCTCGTCGACGGCGCGCTCGAGAACCTTGGCGAAGCCATCGTGGTTGATCTCAGCCATGAAGTGGGA
>NZ_BMMQ01000013.1 GCF_014646015.1 Microbacterium nanhaiense | reverse complement strand
TCCGCGGCGGTCTGACCGGGACGGTTCCCGTCTTCGACGTCGGCTTGGCGGAGCCAGTTCTGCAGGGTCGCTTCGCTGATACCGAAGTCGGTGGCGATCTGTTTGATGGTGACGCCGCTCTCACGGCTGCGAGCGACCGCGACGACATCCTCGCGGAACTCTCTGGGATAGGGACCGGGCATGATGACATCCTCCCCGTCAGCGCCTCCCGACGCTAACGATCAGTTGTCACCGATCCATTCCTCACGCCCGAATGTGTAATTAGTCGCAGACCAGAGGAACGTCAAACGCATCCACCGCCTCATGGAGTTTCAGAGGCCCTTCGCCCAGCGGGCGCGACGGGGCCTGACCTCACGTGTCGGCACTCTTCGGGAGAAGCTAAGGTCTCCCTGAGCCGTCCTTTCGGATCGCCTGAGGGCGGTTCCTTACTGTCGAAGCATGACAGAGAACACGACGCAGGACACCCTCCGTAGCACCCGTGAGCATCGGCACGGAAACCGCCGCCCGATCCTCGCTTTCGCGCTGGCCGCGCTCGCTGTCGGCGGGATCGGAGCCGCCATCACCAGCGCCGCCTGGACGGATAACGCGTTCTTCTCCGCTCCTGCCGGTGCCGCGACCTTCAACCTTCAGGGATCCCTCGACGGAACGACGTGGAGCGAGTCTGATGATCCAGGCAGCGTCGAGCTCGTCGTGCCTGCGAGCGCACTCGCAGATCTTCTACCGGGCGAGACACGCACGGTGGATCTTTGGGTAAGAAACGAAGGTTCGGTAAACGCCGCGCTCACCTCCGAGGTGTCGTTCACGTCGACCGCTACGTTCGTGGACGCTCCCTCCGTTGCGGTCAATGACCTCGTGTCCTCGCTCACCTCCGTCGGCGGCTCGGCATCCAGTGATCACTTCGAGCTCACCGTCACCACGCCTTCGGACTGGTCTGCCGCTAATCAGGGAGCCGAGGGCACGGTAATCATTACGATTGCCGGCACTGCCACGGCCTGAGTCCCGCTCGAAAAGACGAAAGAACACCGACCATGCAGAGCCTCCGCCGCATCTCGCTCGCTGTACTTTGGGCGCTCGCCGGGGTAGGAGGACTCTGCGCGCTGATCTGGGGTGCGACCGCCGCAGGCTTCATACAGCCGCTGGTGGTGATCTCCGGCTCCATGGAGCCGGAGATCATGACGGGCGATCTGCTCGTGGATACTCGCGTACAGGCACATGACCTCAGGGTCGGAGACGTCGTCAGCCTGCCGAACCCGGTGGCGGGCGAACTTGTCACTCACCGCATCGAGAGAATCGAGCCGGACGGTGACTCGGGTTACACGATCACCATGAAAGGTGATAACAACGAGTTCACCGATGCAGTCGATTACGCTGTCGACGGTGAGGTCTGGGCACCTGCGGTGCAGGTGCCCGGCTGGGGTCTCGTACTTATGCGAATGACGGCTCCGGCCGTGGCGGTGCCTCTCCTGGCAGGCCTGCTCGGTCTGCTCGGGCTCGCCCTCCTCATCCCGAAAGAAGAGACCTCGCCGCGGACGGCGGTGGCCTGATGGGACGCCGCGGGTTCGTTGCCACGATCGCGCTGATGTGTGCCGGAGCGCTCTGTGCTGTTGTCGGCGTGTCCAGCCCGACCCTTGCGGCATGGTCGGATAGGGTAACGGTATCCGCACCTGTGAGCGCTGGCATCTGGGGGCAAGCGTCCGAAGCCGACACCTGTACGGCATATGGCTACGACGGTGCACCGCTCGCAGAGTGCTCTGTGGCCGAGGTCAGCGTCGAAACCTGGGGAACGCCGGGCTCGCGGGAGCGCAACTACTACATTACGTTCGATGCTCCGGACGGAGCGCGGTCAGTATCCTTCGACGTCAGCCTCGCGGAGCAAGACGACCCTGACGCCGAGCCGTGGCCGTGGGAGACCTCCGGTGTGAGGCTAGGCGCACAGTTCCGAGTTGACGAGACCTGGACTTGCGATGCGCTCCCGCGCGTTCACGCACACGGCTCGGACTGGCAATACCCCACGATCTTCTTCCAGGTCGTCGAGAACCGGACAGGGATCTCCACGCTGTGTCCATGATGAACCCTGCCTCCCGGCTCGGTCGCGGGAGCAGTCGTGCCCGGTGAAGCGTTCACTAGGATCTTCTGCGGTATCATCACGGAGTCCACGCTCGCTGGACACGAGGCTAGCGGAGGTCACGGCGTGGAAGAACCTCGCATCGGGGTCGTCATCGAGGACGACCCTGATATCCGATCGCTCGTGGCAGATATCCTCGAGAACGCCGGTTTCGACGCGCACACCGCCGCTGCCGGTCTTGAAGGCGTTGAGCTGGTGCGGCGTCTCAATCCGCTCGTCACCACACTCGACGTGAGCATGCCCGGAATGGACGGCTTCGAAACAGCGAAGCGCATCCGTGCATTCAGCTCGACCTATCTCCTGATGTTGACCTCGCGAACCGAGGAGATCGACACTCTTCAGGGACTGCAGTCCGGCGCGGACGACTACGTCACCAAACCATTTCGCCCACGAGAACTGCGTGCCAGGATCGAGGCCATGATGCGTCGCCCGCGTATGGTCGTCGACACATCAGCCGTTCAGCCCGCGGAGGACGAAAACGAGGGATGGCTGGAGCACCAGGGGGTGCGTGTGCATCCCGGCATGCGTCTGGCGACCGTCGAGGGCGTCACCGTCGAGCTCACCCGTAGCGAGTTCGACATCCTTGCCGAGATAATCCGAGCGGACCATCGAGTGGTGAGCAAGACTGAGCTTGCTCTGATCGTGCGCGATGATCGAGGCATGCCGAGCGACTTCGTCAACGTGCACGACGAACGAGCCATCGAGGTGCACATCGCAAACCTCCGTCGAAAGATCGGCGATTCCTCGGCACAGCCTCGCTGGATCGAGACGGTGCGCGGTGCGGGCTACCGGCTCACCCTCTGAAGAGCCAGCCTCGTGCGCCTGTGCCTCCCGTCAGCCTGATTCGACTGCGTCTCACGGCCGGAACATCGGTGGGCCGTCAGGAGAGTGCGATCCCGCGCCGTCGGACGCACCGATCTCAGGGCGCGCCTGGCGGGCGCTGCTGGCCAGCCCCATCGCATCAGTATCACCATCGCTGATCGCGACACCCAGCCTGACCTCCGGCGCGAGAGTCACGCCCGTCTCTTGCAACGACGTGGAGATCGACGTGCCGATCCGAGAGGCCAGCGCGTTGGCTTGGTCGGATGTGCGCACGGTCGTAGCTATCAGAAGAGCGTCTTCTCCGTCGATCCCCACCCATGCCTGCACCGGCGCGGCTAATCGAGCGGCACTTCGAACCGACGTGCGCAGTTTGCTCGCCTCACGCCCTCCGAAGGCTATCGCTATCGCGTTTAGCATCTCGAGTCTGACGGAGATCACTGCCATCCGGTCGTCATTCGTCGTCTGCTCTCGCATCCGTTGCAAGGATCTGTCGAGGAGCCTGAGAAACGACGGCGTGTCCAGCGCGTTGTCCAGCATGCGGGGCGCCGTTACGGCACGGCGTCCTCGCAGACCTGTTCGCTCCGCTCGCAGCATCGACGTGACGACTACCGCTACTACGGTCAATACGATGGTTAGAACGCTCGCGGGGAGCGTCCCCCACCACGTGAGAAACGCCGTGCTGTCTTCGCCGACGACCAGGAGCACTGCGGCGCGGGTGCCATAGAAGGCGGCCTCAGCGACAAAGACGACAGTCAGTGCGACGCTGATGCGAATGCGCACGAGTGCGCCGGTGACGGTCTCGAAAGCAGCCGCCCCTGGCAAGATCGTCAGCCCCGCATACATCACTGGCGCTCCTGCCCAGGGCCCGCCGTCTTCTCCGGCCACGAGCGTCGCGACGAGTGTGGTCACGATCAAGAAGGCGACGACCCCTCCACTGATACGCAACGGCTTGTCGTTGAAGCGGCGGCACCCGAGCCACATGAATCCGGCGCTGGCGACGAAGGAAGCGTTACCGATAGCAACCGCCCACCAAGCCGACGTGTCCATCGCCCAGATGGTGTAGGAGACAGAGGAGATGATGCCGGTGATGAAGCCCAGTGACCAGATTCGGCTGACGCTGTGATCCTCTCGCAGCAGCGTCTCGAAGACGAACACTATGCCCGCTGTGACGACGACCAGCGAGGTCATCGTGGACACGGTGGAAGTGTCAAGCACCATCATGGTCGATCGTTTCCTTCTGGTGAAGTGGCAGCCGGACCACGAAGGTGGCGCCAGAGCCCGGTGGAGACTGCACGGTGATGTTGCCCCCGTGGCCCCGGACTATCTCGCGAGTGATGGACAGGCCCAATCCGCTCCCGTGGACGGATGTCCGACGCACCGAATCTGCGCGGAAGAATCTGTCGAACAGCCTTGGTAACTCCTCTTCAGAGATGCCTGGGCCGTCATCTCTGACAACCAGCCATGCGTGGTCATCATCGCACGTCACGCCGACATCGATCGTTCCACCGTCCTTGCCGTATTTCACGGCGTTGCCGAGCAGGTTGTCGGCGACCTGGCGAATCCGCACCGGATCGATGAACGCCGTCACTTCTTCAACCGCTGTGCTGTCGATCGTCATTTGCCGCGCGGCAGCGGCAGTCCGAAAGCCTTCCACGGCTGCCCGAACGACCGTGTCGAGGCGTGCTCCCTCAGCTCTGATCGACACCTGAACGCCGCCGTTGCCTTGGGCCGATGCGGTGAGGATGTCTGAGACGATCGTCAGCAATCGGGTCGCATTGCGCTCGGCGATCTCGATCTTGCGGCGGACGCCCTCCGAAAGATCGTCAGACTCAAGCGCCAGCTCGAGATACCCCAGGATAGACGTCAGAGGAGTACGCAGTTCGTGCGATACCGACGCTACGAGATCCTCTCTTGCCCGCAACGCCGTCACCTCGTCGGTCACGTCCAGTGAGACGAGAATGCCTCCTGCCGGACCGGTTGCCGACGGGGGCAACGCGCGGGAGATCACGCTCAGTGCGCGCCGCCCTTCGCCCGGTCGCCCATACCAAACCAGGTCTCGTTCGAACGTCTCGCCCCGCCGAGCTCGTGCGAGCGGAGTCTGCTCGGCAGTGAGCTCGGTGATCCCGTCAGCGGCGTAGAGAGCGGGATGGCGTTCTCCGGAGCCGAGCAAGCCCTGCATGTGCGTGTGTGCGTCGTTGTGCACTGTCTCTTTCCCGCCGGAGGAGATTCGTACGACGCCAAAGTCGACCGAATCGAGCACTTCCTTCAGCGTGTTCTCCTGTTGATGGGCTTGGGCGGCGGTGGAGATAAGCTGCCTCGCCTGGAGATCGAGAAGCAACCGTTGAAAAGCGGATCGGCGAGCCCCGACGTATGACGTGACGGTGACAGCGCCAATGATCATGGGTATGAGTACCGCCGTCGGACTGATTCCGTTCTGCGAATCGGTACCCAGAGCGAACCAGTAGATGCCGGTGATGAAGAGGTTCGCCAACAGGAGACCGAAGAGGCCGAAGGACGTGGCTAGCCAGATCGCTGGAAAGACCCAGAGCAGGGAAAATCCGACGCTGGGATTCGACTCGCGCATCATCCCGATCGCGATCACATCGATGAGCGGGATAAGCGCGCCCCAGAGCCGTGGGATCCGAAACCACGGTAGCGCGACAACCAGGGCCATGAGTATCAGGATGGGCAGGAGGCCCGCCATCAACATGCTGGTGTTCTCGATCGACCCGAGGGCGAACGAGACCATTACAGAGAACAGCGACACTAGGCTGATCGCCATCTGATGTAGCGCCGCAGTCCGCCCGTGGGTGAAGTCAGCGATCCGTTCGCTGCCCCACAGAGTAGTGCGTCTCCACATGAGGACAACGCTACTCACGCAAATAAACCCTTTGCAACGATCCCCGGCGCGCTGTTCGAGGAAGAGCCGCTGGGTACGGGGCTTCCTGAGGACGACGCGCCCGGGGGCGCGCTCGAATTGGCCCTCGCCTGTGGGGCGATGTTAGGCTTAACGAGTTGCCGCGCAAGGGGCGACAAAACGAGATGATCCTCGATAGCTCAATGGCAGAGCAGCCGGCTGTTAACCGGCAGGTTGTTGGTTCGAGTCCAACTCGGGGAGCCACTGGCCCTCGCCCTTCGGGGTGAGGGCCCTCTTGTTTCTGTCGTGTTGTCATACGACGACAGGTGAGGCAGAATCAGATCTACAGCTGAACAGATCGCACATGATGCGCCGGTCAGGCTCGGAGGGGAAGCCGCACCTGACGAAACGGAGAGATCATGGCGACACCTCGTGCGCGCGGAGTGGTCTTCATTCACTCAGCGCCAAAAGCGCTGTGCCCGCACCTCGAGTGGGCGGTCGGCCGTTCGATCGGCCGCCCGGTGCATTTCGCGTGGAGCGAGCAGCCGGCGCTTGCGGGCACGAGACGCGCGGCGTTCCCCTGGGACGGCTTCGCAGGAACCGGCGCCGTCATCGCCTCGGCGATCCGAGGCTGGGATCAGTTGCGCTTCGAGGTGACCGAGGAGCCCACGACGGCGTCGCTCGGCGGTCGCTGGATGCACACTCCTGAGTTGGGGATCCACCACTCTCAGATGGATGCCGCCGGCAGCATCACGGTGCCCGAGGAACGGATCCGCGCCGCGATGGACCTCATGGATCCGCGCGAGATGCGGCGCGAGCTCGACCTCGCCCTCGGGACGGCCTGGGACGACGAGCTGGAGGTCTTTCGCGCCGCGGGCGATGATGCGCCCGTCGTCTGGCTGTCGAGCGGCGTGGGGTAAGCGCCGCTCACATGAACGAACGTGGGCCCCGGAGAGAACTCCGGGGCCCACGTTGCGTCCGCGACGACGTCACCCGTCGTACGAGCGGAACGCCACCACGGCGTTGTGCCCCCCGAAGCCGAACGAGTTGCTGATGGCGAGCTGGGGCGCGTCGCCGAGCGGCTGCGCCTCGCCCGAAAGGCGGAACGGCACCTCCGGATCCGGCTCGGTCATGTTGATCGTGGGCGGAGCGATGCGGTCGCGCAGCGCCAGGATCGTGTAGACCGCTTCCAGCGCGCCGGTGCCGCCGAGGAGATGCCCGGTCGACGCCTTCGTCGCCGAGACGGGAATCTCATCGAGCCGGTCGCCGAAGACGTTCTTCAGGGCGTTGTACTCGTTGGGGTCGCCGACGGGCGTCGAGGTGGCGTGCGCGTTGATGTGCGTGACCTCATCGGCGCTCGCCCCGGCCTGCTCGAGGGCGAGCTCGACGGCGCGAGCCGCGCCGCGGCCCTCGGGGTCGTTGCCCGTGATGTGGTAGGAGTCGGCCGTGACACCCGCACCCACGAGGTATGCGTAGATCTTCGCTCCGCGGGCCTTCGCGTGTTCTTCGGTCTCCAGCACGACGGCTGCGCCGCCCTCACCCATGACGAAACCATCGCGGTCGATGGCGCCGGGCCGCGATGCGGTCTCGGGGGAGTCGTTGCGCTTGGACAGCGCCTGTGCCGAGGCGAAGGACGCCATCGTGATCGGGTGGATCGCCGACTCGGCGCCGCCCGCGATGACGACGTCGGCGAGCCCGGCCTGGAGGTGCTCGTAGGCGTTGCCGATTGATTCGGAACTCGAGGCGCATGCGCTCACGACGGTTCGCGCGAACGCCTTCGCGCCGAAACGAAGCGAGAGGTTTCCGGCACCGGCGTTGGGCATCAGCATCGGAACGGTGAGGGGCATGACCCGACGCGGGCCCTTCTCACGAAGCGTGTCCCAGGCGTCCAGCAGGGTCCACACGCCGCCGATCCCCGTTGCCCAGTCGATGCCGAGGCGCTCGGGGGCGACGTCGGGGCTACCCGCGTCCTCCCACGCCTCGCGCGCGACGATGAGGGCGAACTGAGTCGAGGGGTCGAGGCGCTTCGCCTCGTGGCGGGGGAGAACGTCGGTCGGTCGGACCGATGCTTCTGCGGCAAAGGTGACGGGGAGCTGATACTGCTCAACCCAGTCGTGAGTCAGCGTGTGCGTTCCGGAGACCCCCGCGAGGAGGTTCTTCCAGTTCTCTTCGGCGGTGCCGCCGAGCGCAGACGATGCGCCGATGCCAGTGACGACGATGCGCTTGGTCATTCGTGGTTTCCTTGCTCCAGGTGGTGGGGTGTGAAACGGGCGCCGCGGGTGGCCGCGGCGCCCGACATCACTTAGGAGTTCGACGTGATGAAGGTGACTGCGTCACCCACCGTCTTGAGGTTCTTGACCTCGTCGTCGGGAATGGTGACGCCGAACTTCTCCTCGGCGTTGACGACGATCGTCATCATCGAGATCGAGTCGATGTCGAGGTCGTCCGTGAACGACTTCTCGAGCGCGACCTCGCCGGCGTCGATTCCGGTCTCGTCGGTGATGAGCTCAGCCAGGCCTTCGAGGACCTCTTCGGTGTTGAGTGCCATGGGATTATCTCCTTGGTAGTGGCTTGGTGGTCAGGAAACCGCCATTAAGTCTATGGCGGAAGTTCTGCTACTTACGGCAGGACGACGACCTGCGCGGCGTAGACGAGGCCCGCGCCGAATCCGATCTGCAGCGAAAGGCCGCCCGACAGCTCCGGGTTCTCCTCGAGGAGGCGGTGCGTCGCCAGCGGGATCGACGCGGCCGAGGTGTTGCCGGTCGTCTCGATGTCGCGCGCGATCTTGACGGTGTCGGGCAGGCCCAGCTGCTTCGCGAACTCGTCGATGATGCGCCCATTGGCCTGATGAGGCACGAATGCGGCGAGGTCCTCCGGCTGCACGCCCGCGTCCTCCAGCGCCTTCTTCGCGACCTTGACCATGTCCCAGACCGCCCAGCGGAACACGCTCGGGCCCTCCTGGCGAAGGGTCGGCCACTCCGAGGCGCCGTCCCGGAACTCGGTGAGCGTGTGGTTCATGCCCACCAGGTGCGCCTTCGATCCGTCCGAGCCCCACTGTGAGAGCGACACTCCAGGCGTGTCGCTCGGGCCGAGAACGGCCGCGCCCGCGCCGTCGCCCAGGAGGAACGAGATCGAGCGGTCGGTCGGGTCGACGATGTCGCTGAGCTTCTCGGCGCCGATCACGACGGCGTACTTCGCGGCGCCCGTGCGGATCAGTGCGTCGGCCTGAGCGATGCCGTAGCAGTACCCGGCGCAGGCGGCGTTCATGTCGTACGCCGCCGCCGGCGTCGCGCCGATCGCGTCGGCCACGATCGCCGAGACGGACGGCGTCTGCTTCGGATTGGAGATCGTCGCGACGATGACGACGCCGATCTCAGCCGGGTCGATGCCGGCCTTGGCGATGGCTTCCTTCGCCGCGGCCGTCGCGAGGTCGATCGCGCTCGTCTCGCTGTTCGCGCGCGTGCGCGTCGCGATCCCGGTGCGCTGGCGGATCCACTCGTCGCTCGAGTTGATGGGGCCGATGAGGTCGTCGTTCGGCACGGCGTTCTCGCCGCGCGCGGCACCCATCGCGAGGATCCGCGAATACGAGGTCAGCGGAGCTTGGTTCAGTACGGCAGTCATTGTGGTTCTCCTGCAGCCGAGAGATCAGTGAGCGGTCTCGGCGAGAAGGTCGCGCGCTGCGACCAGGTCGTCGGGTGTCTTGAGTGCGACGGCCGGCGTTCCGCGGAGGCCGCGCTTTGCGAGTCCGGTGAGGGCGCCGGCGGGGGCGAACTCAACGAGGCCGGTGATACCGCCATCGGCGAACGCCGCCATGCACAGATCCCATCGGACGGGGTTCTGAACCTGGTGCACGATGAGCTCCAGGGCGCGGGCACCGCTCGACACGAGCGAGCCGTCGCTGTTGGTCCACAGGGGGAGGGCGGGATCCTTCACGAGCGAGATCTCGTCGACGGCGGCCTGGAGGGCGTCGCTCGCCGACGACATGTACGCGGTGTGAAATGCCCCCGCGACCTGAAGCGGGATCACACGGGCGCCGCGCGGTGCGTTCTCGCCGAGCGCTGCGAGGCCGTCGATCGAGCCGGCCGCGACGATCTGACCGCCGCCGTTGAAGTTGGCGGGCGCAACGCCGGCCGCCGAGATCGCCTCGAGCACATCGGGCTCCTTGCCGCCCACAACCGCGCTCATCCCCGTCTCCGCGAGTGCGGCCGCCTCGGCCATCGCGCGTCCGCGCGCACCGACGAGGCGCATGCCGTCGATGTCGCTGATGACGTTTGCGGCGACGAGGGCGGCGATCTCGCCGACCGAGTGGCCTGCGACGCCGCCGAAGGCTGCGCGCTCAGAGTCGCTCAGCTGCTGCCACGAGAGGATGCTCGCGGCGACGATGAGCGGCTGCGCGACGGAGGTGTCGCGAATCTGGTCGGCGTCCCACTCGGTGCCCGCGGCGACGAGATCGACGCCGGCGGCCTCCGCATAGCGCTCGAGACGCTCGCGCGCACCCGGCGCCTCGAGCCACGGGATCAGGAAACCGGGGGTCTGAGAACCCTGTCCGGGGAAAGCGGCAACAATCACTCGATACATTCTTCCCGGCGCATGCGCGCCCAGCCTGGCGACATCCCTACAAGAATGTCGAATTTCGTTGTATGGGTACTACGATCGCACGCGCCGCGCGGACTGCCTGCGGCGCGCGTGCTCCGACGAGCTGATGGATCCGAGGATGAGCGCGGTCTGAAGGATGAGGGCCTCGCGCGGGCCGGTGGCGTCCCACCCGATCACGTCGCTGACGCGCTTGAGCCGATAGCGCACGGTGTTGGGGTGCACGAAGAGCTCGCGCGCCGTCGCCTCCAGGGAGCGGCCGTTGTCGAGGTAACTCCACAGCGTGGTGACGAGGTCCGTCGAGTGCCCCTCGAGGGGGCGGAAGATCCGGTCGACGAGGGTCTGCTTCGCGATGCCGTCGCCGGCGAGGGCTCGCTCGGGCAGGAGGTCGTCTGCCTCGACGGGGCGGGGCGCTCCGCGCCAGGAGGCAGCGACCGCGAAACCCGCGAGCGCCGCGCGCGCGCTGCGGCTCGCGTCGACGAGCGCCGGTACGGTCGGCCCGAGCACGAGGTGGCCGGATCCGAAGAACGGCTCGAGCTCGCGCGCGATGTCGACGAAGGGGTGACCGGGCAGCGTCTCCGGGTGATCGGATGGTGGCTCCTCGGCCCGCCCCACGACCAGCACGAGGCGCGAACCCTGCACGCCGATGAGCACGTCGACGCCGAGCTTGCGAGCCTTGCGCCGCACCTGGTCGACATCGAAGGTCGACGGCGTGGTGCCGACGAGCACCGCGACCTCGCCGTGGCCGTGCCATCCAAGCGCGGCGATGCGGCTCGGCAGCTCGTCGTCGGTCTCGCCCGTGAGGATCGTGTCGACGACGAGAGCCTCGAGGCGGGCGTCCCAGAGCCCGCGGGACTCGGCGGCGCGCGCGTACACGTCGGCGGCGGTGAACGCGACTTCGCGCGAATAGAGGAGGATCGCCTCGCGCAGGTGATCACCGCGCCCGGCGACCTTCTCCTCCGTGACGTCGACCGTCACGCGCACGAGCTGAAGCGTCTGCTGCAGGCTCACGCTGCGCAGCAGCTCGCGAGGAGCCGCCGCGAAGATGTCGGCGGCGATCGTGGGCGTCGAGGTGGGATCCTCGTACCACTCGATGAAGGAGGTGATGCCGGCCTGCGCGACGAGCCCGACGGCCGATCGTCGGCCCGGAGGCATCTCCGAATACCACGGCAGGCTCTCCTCCAAGCGGCGCAGGGTCGCCGTCGAGATGTCGCCCGAAATGCGGCGAAGCCACGCGAGGGTCGCCTGCTTGTCCATGCCTACTACGCGAGTCGTTTCTGTCATCAGCTTCCTCGTCATCGACGATGGGCGGGGACCGAAAGCGCTCCGATCCCCGCCCATGCCGTACCCGTTCAGGTCAGGCGTCGCCGCCCTCGTTGCCCGAGGTGCCCGCGTTGACGTCGTGCAGGCGGTACTTCTCGATCGCCTGCGCCACGACCGCGCGGTCGACCTTGCCCTGGTCGGCGAGCATCTGCAGCGCCTTGACCGCCATCGAGGCGCCGTCGATCTTGAAGTAGCGACGGGCGGCCGCGCGCGTGTCGCTGAAGCCAAATCCGTCAGCGCCGAGCGTGGCGTACGGGCCCGGAACCCACGGACGGATCTGGTCCTGCACAGCGTGCATGAAGTCGCTCGTCGCGACGAAGGGCTGACCCTCGGCGTGCTGCAGCTTCTGCGTGACGTACGCCGTCTTGGGCTCGTCGGCGGGGTTGAGGAAGTTGTGCTCGTCGGCGGCGAGGCCGTCGCGGCGCAGCTCGTTCCAGCTGGTGACCGACCAGATGTCGGCGACGACACCCCAGTCGTTCGCCAGTAGCTCCTGGGCCTCGTACGCCCACGGCACGCCGACGCCCGAGGCGAGTAGCTGCACGCGGTGCCCGTCGCCGGATCCCTCGGACACGCGGTGGATACCGCGAACGATGCCGTCGACGTCCACGTTCTCCGGCTCCGCCGGCTGCTTGAACGGCTCGTTGTACACCGTGAGGTAGTACATGACGTTCGGGTTCTCGTGCGTACCGCCGTACATGCGCTCGATACCCGACTGCACGATGTGCGCGACCTCGTAGCCGTACGCGGGGTCGTAGCTGATGACCGCGTCGTTGGTCGACGCGAGCAGCGGCGAGTGACCGTCCATGTGCTGCGTGCCCTCGCCCGTCAGCGTGGTGCGACCAGCGGTCGCGCCGATCACGAAGCCGCGCGCCAGCTGGTCACCGGCGGCCCAGAACGCGTCACCCGTGCGCTGGAAACCGAACATCGAGTAGAAGATGTAGACGGGGATCAGGGTCTCGCCGTGCGTCGAGTACGAGGTACCCGTCGCGGTGAACGCCGCGGTCGCGCCTGCCTCGTTGATGCCGACGTGCATGATCTGGCCCTGCGGGCTCTCCTTGTAGGCGAGCAGCAGGTCGCGGTCGACCGAGAGGTAGTTCTGGCCGTTGCGGTTGTAGATCTTCGCCGACGGGAAGTACGAGTCCATACCGAAGGTACGGGCCTCGTCCGGGATGATCGGGACGATGCGGTTGCCGAAGCCCTTCACCCGCATGAGATCCTTCAGCATGCGCACGAAGGCCATCGTCGTGGCGACTTCCTGGTTGCCCGAGCCCTTCTTGGGCAGCGAGTAGTCCTTGTCCTTCGGCAGCTCCAGCGGCACGTTCGTGACGCGGCGCTCCGGCAGGAATCCACCGAGCGCGCGGCGACGCTCGAGCATGTACTCGATCGTCTCGTCGTTCTCTCCCGGGTGGAAGTACGGCGGGCGGTAGGGGTCGTCCTCGAGCTGCTTGTCGGTGACGGGAATCTGCATCGTGTCGCGGAAGAGCTTCAGGTCTTCCAGCGTCATCTTCTTCATCTGGTGGGTCGCGTTGCGGCCCTCGAAGTGCGGACCGAGGCCGTAGCCCTTGATGGTCTTCGCGAGGATGACCGTCGGCTGACCCTTGTGCTCCATCGCGGCCTTGTACGCCGCGTAGACCTTGCGGTAGTCGTGGCCGCCGCGCTGGAGGGCCCAGATCTCATCGTCCGTGTAGTTCTCGACGAGCTTGAGCGCGCGGGGGTCGCGACCGAAGAAGTGCTCGCGCACGAAGGCGCCGTCTTCCGTCTTGAACGTCTGGTAGTCGCCGTCCGGCGTCGAGTTCATGATGTTCAGCAGGGCGCCCTCGGTGTCGCGGGCGAGCAGCTCGTCCCATCCGCGGCCCCAGACGACCTTGATGACGTTCCAGCCGGCACCGCGGAAGTAGCTCTCGAGCTCCTGGATGATCTTGCCGTTACCGCGAACCGGACCGTCGAGGCGCTGAAGGTTGCAGTTGATCACGAATGTGAGGTTGTCAAGGCCTTCGTTCGCCGCGACCTGCAGCTGACCGCGCGATTCGACCTCGTCCATCTCGCCGTCGCCCAGGAATGCCCAGACGTGCGAGTCGGCGACGGGCTTGATGCCGCGTGCCTCGAGGTACTTGTTCGTCATGGCCTGGTAGATCGCGTTGATCGGACCGAGACCCATCGAGACGGTGGGGAACTGCCAGAAGTCCTGCATCTGGCGCGGGTGCGGGTACGACGGCAGGCCGTGCGGCGCCGCGGACTTCTCCTGGCGGAAGCCGTCGAGCTGCTGCTCCGAGAGGCGACCCTCGAGGAAGGCGCGGGCGTACATGCCGGGGGAGGCGTGGCCCTGGTAGAAGATCTGGTCTCCCCCGACCGGGTCGTCCTGACCGCGGAAGAAGTGGTTGTGACCGACCTCGTAGAGGGCGGCGGCCGACGCGTACGTCGAGATGTGTCCGCCGACGCCGATGCCGGGGCGCTGGGCGCGGTGCACCGTCATGGCCGCGTTCCAGCGGATCCATCGGCGGTAGCGGCGCTCGAGGTCCTCGTCACCGGGGAAGGCGGCTTCGTCCTCCGCGGAGATCGTGTTGACGTAATCCGTCGTGGGAACCATCGGAACGCCCAGGCGGCGCTCCTTCGAGCGCTGCAGGAGGCTCAGCATGACCTCGCGTCCGCGCTGGGCACCCTTCGCGTCGACCAGCTGGTCGAGGGACTCCTGCCATTCGGCGGTCTCCTCGGGGTCGCTGTCGACGGTGCCCTGCGAGTACGGATCCTGATCGTGAACTGCCACCAGGTGACCTTTCGTCGTGCGGGCAGATCATGCCCGGCTTGGGGATCGAGCTGTGCGAGAAAGCGAGCTGTGGTCGGGGTCATCGCACACGTATGACACCAGACTATCCACTCTTCACGGGTGCCGAGTGCAAGCGGGGGATCGAAAGCACGTAGAATCAATCGGACGGGTCCTTAGCTCAGCTGGTAGAGCACCTGGTTTACACCCAGGTTGTCGTCGGTTCGATCCCGGCAGGACCCACGTGAAGGCATCTGCGGCTGACCAGCGAATTCTGCTCGATCTTGCGTCGATTGACGTCGCTCTGGAGCGAGTCGATGCGCAGCGGAAGAATCCCCCGCACGCGGCGCGCGTGAAGGAATTGATCTCGTCGCGCAACGAGGAGGGTCGCGCCCTCGTCGAGCGCACCAATGCGCGCGACGACATCAGTGCGGAGCTTCGCCGAGTCGAGGCGGACATCAGCGTGACCCGCGGTCGTCAGATGCGCGACGAAGAGCGTCTCTCGAAGACCGCCGTGGCGCGGGATGCCCGCGCGCTCGAGAACGAGATCGAGGCGCTCGCGGCGCGCATCGACGCCCTCGAAACGCGCGAGCTCGAGCTGATGGAGGAGCTTCAGGAGGCCGAACGGCGCGTCTCCGAGCAGCAGGAAGTCCTCGCCGGCATCACGACCGAGGGGCAGCGCCTGAGCGCAGAGGGCAAGGCCGCCGTCGAGGCGGCGTCGGTCGAATTCACCCAGTTGACCCGCGACCGCGAGGCGGTCGCCGGGCGGATCCCGGATCCGCTTCTCAAGGACTACGAGCGTCTTGCGTCGCGCGGCGTCGGCGCGGGCCTGTTCCAACACGGCACCTGCGGCGGATGCCACATGACGCTCGCGCCGACGGACGTCGACGCGCTGCGGCGTGCAGCCGAGGACGACGTCGTGAACTGCCCCGAATGCGGGTGCATCATGGTGCGCACGTACGAGTCGGGTCTCTGAGGCCCGTAGACTAGACCAGCGAATGGGTCATCCAGACGGTCGCGTCGCGCGAGAGCGCGCCGAGGAACGTCCGGGCTCCATAGGGCAGGACGGTGGGTAACACCCACCCGGAGCAATCCGCGAGAAAGTGCAACAGAGAGTAGACCGCCCGTCCTCGGACGGGTAAGGGTGAAACGGTGGTGTAAGAGACCACCAGGGGCCGTGGTGACACGGCCCGCTGGGTAAACCTCGTCCGGAGCAAGACCAACAGAGGATGATGACGCGGCCCGCCGAGTCCTCGGGTAGGTTGCTAGAGCGGCGCGGCAACGCGTCGCCGAGAGAGATGGCCGTCCGGAGAGATTCGTCTCTCAGACAGAACCCGGCGTATCGGGTGGCCCATTCGCTTACACACGTCGCGCGGGGGCGGTCTTCGGCGCGAGCTTAGGTCGCGCCGCGTGCTCGCCCCGCCGCGCGACGGCCGCCTGGGCGGTGGCGCCCGATGACGCTGGCTCGCGGCGTCGAGCGACATGGTCGATCACGAGACCGAGCACGAGCATGATGCCGATACCGAGGAGCGCCGACCAGAGCGGGTGCCCCAGCCAGGCGGCGGACGCCGACGCGATTGCGGTCGTCATCGCGGCCCACGACACTCCCGCGATCACCGAGAAGACGAGGAATCGGCGGTACCGGAGCCCGGTCGATCCGGCGACCATGTTGACGACGACGCGCCCACCGGGGATATAGCGGCCGACGAGGATGATCACGGCCGGCGAAGAGTGGACGCGGTCGGTGACCCAGCCCGCGATCTTCCGCAGGCGCGGTCGCCGAGAGCGCGCCAGGCGACCCGACCTCAGGCGACGACCGAGCGCATAGGCGATGCTGTCTCCGGCGATGGCGCCCACGGCCGCGACCGCCGTGATCGCCGCGATCCACAGGGGAGAGACCCCCACTGTGATCGACGCCGTCAGCACGGCGACGAGCGTGGTCTCGCTGGGTACGGGCGGGAAGAAGCCGTCGATGGTGCACACCGCGAGCACGACCACCAGGAGCCACGGCGACGTGACGAGCGCCGGCAGCAGGTCGATGAAGAAGTCCATATCCGCACCGTACGCACCGGCGAGGTGACCGCGCGTCCGTCTCAGGTATCTTTCGCGGTAGCACCTAGGGTTGATCGGCAGGCCCGGGATGCCTCCTCAGACGAGGGGAATCACCGCGTTGACGAGAAAACCGTCGCCCAGCGGGCCCGCGCGGAGAACGCCGCCGAGGGCCTGCGCGCGTTCCGCCGCACCCGCCAACCCGAGCCCCGCTCCGGGGGCAGGGGTGTGCGCACGGCTCGGATCCTGTGGGCCGTTTCGCACATCGACGACGAGGCGGGTGCGCTCCACGCCGATCTCGACCGCAATGACGGATCCGGGGGCGTGGCGCACGGCGTTGCTCAGCGCCTCCTGCACGATGCGGTAGGCGGCCAGGCCCGCGAGCGGCGGCACGGGAGCAGCGGGCTCGTCCGTGCCGGAGACCCGAAGATCGATCCGCGCTCCCGACTGACGGGTCGTTTCGACGAGACGGCCGACGTCGTCCAAGGTCGGCTGCGGCGCGAGGGGCGCGGCGACCTCGCCGTCGGAGGACCTGAGGAGCGCGAGGAGCCCGCGCATCTCCGAGAGCGCCTGCCGAGACGACTGCGCGATCGAGCTGAACTCCTCCTGCAGCGCCTGATCGAGGCCCGGATGGCGGTAGACCGCCGTCGTGGCCTGGACGCTGATGACCGACAGGCCGTGGGCGACCACGTCGTGGAGCTCCTGCGCAATGCGCGTGCGCTCGTCGATCTCGCGCCGTTGCGCGCTGAGGTGAGCGTTCGCCTGTCGCTCGATCCGCAGCGCGCCGCGGCTCGCGACGATCGCCCGGAAGGCGGCGCCGACGACGGCGATTCCCAGCGTGACGCTCGCCGAAACGACGAGGCTCGCGGCTGCGGCGCTCCACCCGGGCGTCAGCCCCTGGAACGATGCGGCGGCGAACACACCCAGCTGTGGTGCGAGCCACGCGCCGATCGCCCACGGCCAGGAGCGGCGGAGCGCGATCACGAGGACGAGCAGGCAATGGGCGATGAGCATCGTGACGGGCCACGGCCACGGGGACGACGTGGCGGTGAGCGGCACGGTAGCGACGAAGCCGGCGGTCTGCAGAGCGATGCCGGCGGCCGGCACGCGGACGGCGAGCAGGAGCGCCGCGGCCTGGAGCAGCGAGACGAGCATGGCCGCCCAGGGGGAGGCGCCGTGCAGCACGGCGAACACGGGCCAACTGACGGCCAGCATCGCGACGGCAGCAAGACTGACGAGGATCCACGTCCAGCCGTCGCCGGTCGACGCCGGGAGACGATCCTTCCCGTCGCCGCCCGCGCGCGCATCCTGCGGCACGGTTCGGGCGCCGCCGAGCGCCGCCCTAGTGACCGCGGCCTCGCTCCGGGCCAGGCCGCGCATGACGAGGGGCAGCGTCACCGCGAACAGGAGGCCGACCAGGGCATTGAAAGCGGCGTCGAGCCCGAAGGAATGCGCCCAGTTCTCGTCGACGCGGCCGCCCATCACGGCCGTCAGTATCTGGCCGATCGTGGTGTGCTCCTCGGCCGGGAGGAAACCGCCCCAGAGTCCGTAGGTGAGGCCCGCGATCGGCACGACGATCCACACGATCGCGATGACGAAGCTGACGAGGCGCAACGGTAGCGCGATCAGGCCCTCATATGCGAGATCCAGCCAACGGCGCGGTTCGCCGATTCGTGCGATGCGCCCCGCTATCCCCGGTGCACGGGGGCGATAGGAGACCTCCGGAAGCTCCGCGCCCCACTGGCGCACGCGGGCGCGAGAGAGGCGGGCGAACGCGCCGGCGAGCAGGAGCGCCAGCGGGAGGAGGAAGGCTCCGATCCAGACGATGAGCGTGGCTATCGAGAGCGAGAACAGCGGCACGAGCAGCGCGAACGCGGCGAGCGAGATCGCGGCGCCAGGCAGGACGAGGCGCGCGTCGCGCAGCAGCCCGGCCACGGAGTATATGCGCCGGCGCCCCCGTTCCGACGGCTCAGCAATCATGAGTTCACAGGCTCCGGCATTCGAGGACCGGGTCCTCGTCGTGTACCGCGTCGTCAACGACGGGAGCGTGCGTGTCGAGGGCCTCTGACGGGCGGAGGTGTCCGGGATGGTGGCGCACGATCATCGCGATGCCGACGCACGCGATGATCCCGGTGAGGGCGACGGCGAGGATCACGGGAATCGGCATGATCACATACTCTCCCAGGATGACGGCACCGACGAGTACCGCCACGATCGGGTCGATGACGGTGAGTGCGGCGAGCACGGTCTCGGGCGGACCGCTCGCGTAAGCGGTCTGAACAAGCCACGCGCCGCAGCCGGATCCGACGACGACCAGCCCGCCGAGCACACCGAGGGGGAGCAGCTCGCCCAGAGGAGCAACGAAACGGCAGCTTTCGCGGGCCAGGCAGGCGAAGGTCTCACTGGCGATGATGTGCATGGCGGCCGCGACGGTGCCGAATAGCACGCCGGCGGTGATCACGCGGGCGAGGTGCCCCCGCGAGGTCCGAGCGATGGTGATCGCGACGACGATCAGAGCGAGCATCAGCCACGCGAGGGCGAACAGGTCGGCCACCGCCGGCCTCGTGTCGCGCACGAAGCCCGACGACAACGCGACGAACGCCGCGACGGAAAGGACCGCGACGCCGATCCCGATCACGAGGCTGCGGTTGAGTCGCACTCTCAGCACGCGGGCGCTGATGAGCGCCGCCCCGACCAGCGAGAGTGCCCCGACCGGCTGCACCAGCGCGACGGGAGCGAGACCGAGCGCGACGATGCTCAACGCCGTGGCGGCCACGATGATACCGGTTCCCAGGAGCCACGACGGTCGTCGGAGCGCGAGGAGCACCGCGGCGCGCGGCCCACCCGCCGTCGACGGCGTCGCAGAGCTCACGGCCCGATGCTGGAGGTGGGTGCCGGCGGCGAGTCCGATCGCGCTCACGGCGGCGAGGAGGACGGCGAAAACGTGCATGCGATCACCGTAAGGACGCGAGGAGGCGGGGCGCATCACTCGAAAGGGCCATCTGCCCTCGTACCACGGTGTGATATTCGGTGTCCGCCCGCCCGATCGGCGGTGCCCTGCAGGGGGCGCACATACCATCGACATATGACGCATCCCGGAGCAGACGGACCGCAGATCAGAGTCGCGGTCATCGACGATCAGGCGATGGTGCGCGAAGGGTTTACCGCGCTGCTCAACGCACAGCCGGACATCGACGTCGTCGGTAGCGCCGCGGACGGTAGCGAGGCCGTGCGGCTCGTGAAGGGGGCGCGCCCGGACGTCGTCCTGATGGACATCCGCATGCCGAAGCTCAATGGGCTCGACGCGACGCGCGAGATCCTCGCGATGCCCGGCCTCGAGCATCCCCGCGTGGTGATCCTCACCACCTTCGATGCGGACGAGTACGTCTTCTCGGCGCTGAGGGCCGGAGCGAGCGGGTTCCTCCTCAAAGACGCGACGGCGGAAGAACTCGTACGTGCGGTGCGGATTATCGCCGCCGGTGACTCTCTCCTGGCGCCCGCCGTCACTGGGCGTCTCATCGCGGAGTACACCTCGCGGCCGGCCCGGAGGGATCGCTCGGCCATCTTGTCTGAACTGACCGAGCGTGAACTCGAGGTCATGCGTCTCATCGCGACCGGTAACTCGAACGCGGAGATCGCCGCGACGTTGTTCCTCTCGGAGCAGACGGTGAAGACGCACGTCTCGCGGGTCCTCGGCAAGCTCGGGCTGCGTGACCGCGCGCAGGTCGTCATCGCCGCGTACGAATCGGGGCTCGTCGACGTCGGGTCGTGACATCGTCGCTCTCGGGTAGCCATCGATATCACCCTTGTGCGTGATGGCACGGGCGGAATCTCGTCTCTAGGGTCGCTCAGCGTACCCATCGTGAGGAGCCGAGATGACGACCATCCGCATAGCCACCGTTCCGCCCCCGACCGTTCCGGAGCGGTCGACGACCATCGACGCCGTCCGAGCCCTGTCGTTGCTGACCGTCATCGTGCTGCACGCGCTCATGGTGGGCGCCTGGATCGGCACCGGCGGCGGACTGCAGACGAAGGTGGCGCTCGCGGGCGAGACCTGGTTCGCGCCCGCGACATGGGTGGTGCAGGTCATGCCGCTGTTCTTCATCGCCGGCGGGTACGTCTCCCTCCTCCAGTGGCGGCGCCTTCGCAGTCGCGGCGCAACGGTCGGCGACTACGTCGCGGGGCGCGTGCGTCGTCTCGCGGTCCCGGCCACGCTCATGGTGGCCGCCGTCGGATCCGCGTTGGCGATTGCGCGGGTGCTCGGTGCGGACTCCGGCCTTGTCGCGGAGGCGAGCCTGCGCATCGGGCAACCCCTGTGGTTCCTCGCCGTCTACATCGGAGCGACCGCGCTCGTGCCGGCCATGTCGTGGCTTCATGAGCGCCGGCCCACCGTCGTGCTTGCCGGTCTCGCCCTCGGCGCCCTCGTCGTCGACCTCGCGAGTCGCTATGCGGACCTGGCGATGGGCTACGTCAACCTCGTGTTCGTGTGGTTGCTGATGCAACAGCTCGGTTTCACGATGCTCGACAGGCGGACGAGCGCGTGGTCGCGGCGAGCGCTGCTCGCAGGCACGGCGGTGGCCCTCGGGCTGCTCATCCTCTGCGTCGCCCTGGGGTGGTCGCCGGACATGATCGAGAACCTCAACCCGCCGTCCGTTGCGCTGGTGCTTCTCGGCGCGGCTCAGTTCTTCGCACTGCAGGCGGCCCTTCCGTGGCTCGACCGCGTCACCGCCCGGCCGAGCGTGTCTCGCGTAACGACGAAGGTAGGCGGGGGAGCGATGAGCGCCTACCTCTGGCACATGCCCCTCATCATGCTGATGCTCGCCGTGATGTGGCTGTTGGGCCTTCCGCTGCCGGAGCCGCACTCCGCGGCCTGGTGGGCGACGCGCATCCCGTGGCTCGCGGCGGTCTTCGCGCTCGTGATCCCGTTCGCAGCCGCCGTGACGCGCGCTGACCGCCCACTCGCCAGGCGCGCCGACGCGATCGCCGGCCATCCGACGACGTCGAGGATCCCCGTTGCGGCACGCGTCGTGCTGGCCGTCGTGCTGGCGATTGCCGGCACGACAGTCGCGCTTCTGCTTGGTTTGGGAGATTGGTCGACGGCGCTGTTGTCCGCCGCGCCTCTCGGCGCCGCTTCGATTCTGTCGTCGCCCGCACACGAACGCCCCGCCGTCGCGGTGCGGAACCGAGGGGATGCGGTCCCGCGCCACGCCGAATCCTGACGACACCTTGCGCGTGTCGCCGTCCTGCGCGATATGTTCGAACGGCAGTAGCTCCACTCAGCATTCTCCAAGCTCCACGCATGAGAAGGCAGGCCATGGTCTTCGCACGCGCGCGGATTCATCGCGCACTAATATCCGTACTCGTCGCCTCAGTGCTCGTCGCCGGCGGTGCAACGGCGGCCGCCGCCGAGACACCGGCGGGGGAGCCGCCGCCCGCCGAGCAGGTCGCTGCGCGCGGCGGGACGGCGCCCTTCGCGGCGAACGTCGAACTCGTGAAGGCGCAGATCCTGGTGGCGACCAACAACGCCCGGATCCGCGCTGGCCTTCGTCCGGTCGCGCCGTCGCCGAAGCTCGGTTCGGTCGCCCAGAACTGGGCAAACTCCTACGACCAGCACGGCTATGAGCACAACCCTCGCCTCCTCGCCGATGCGGGCGGGTGGGATTACGGCTGGACGGGAGGCCTCTACGAGAACATGCACCTCGCGCCGGACGGTATCCGTGGCGTGCAGGGCTGGCTCGACTCACCCGCCCACCGCGCTCACCTGCTCGACCCCGAGGTCGACCGGATCGGCATCGGCGTCGCGGTCGCGGAGGACGGGCGATACTTCATGGTGCAGGAATTCAGCACGGGAGGAAGCGGGCGGGCCCGGGACGCGGATCCGTCGATGTACACCGCCACCTCGGATCCCGACGACCCGCGGGGAGGCGTCTCCGCGATCACCGTCCCGCGGGACGGTGTCATCACGATCGCCGGCCGGGTGACGGATCCGTCGTCCCCGGGCTCGAGAATCACGCTGCGGTATGCGATCCACTCGACGTGGGCGAGCGCTAAGACCGCGCCAGACGGGTCGTTCAGCATCTCCATCGGGCCGTACGCCACGGCCGATGACTACGAGGTGCAGGTGCTCGCGGAGAACCTCGGGGCCGGAAACCGCGTCACATTGTGGCGAGGGACGGCCACGAACCGGAAGAGCAATGCCCATCACAACAAGGCGCACGCCGAGGCCGTCGTACCGCCCGCGCTATCTGCGGAGACCGGCGCGAAGACCGTTCCCGTTTACCGTTTCTGGTCATCGACGTTCGACAACGCGCACTTCTACACCGTCAGCCGGGACGAGGCTGATGCCCTCTCTTCGGGCGACCCGAACTGGCGATTCGAGGGCGAGGACTTCCGGGTGTGGGCCGCGAACGACGCTCGCTGCGGCGACGGAAAGTCGCCCGTCTATCGTTTCTGGTCGTCGACCTTCGAGTCGCACTTCTACACCCTGAGCAGGCGAGAGGCCGACACTATCAGGCGGGAGGACAAGAACTGGTCCTACGAGGGCGTCGCGTTCTGCGCCGCGTCGGCGCCGTCGACCGCGACGAAGCCCGTCTACCGCTTCTGGTCGGCGAGGTTCGGAAAGCACTTCTTCACCGCGAACGCGGCCGAGGCCGAGGCGCTGCGCCGGGGCGACAAGAACTGGTCCTACGAAGGCATCGCGCTGTATGCGGCGAAGTAGATCCTGGGAACCGGGCCGCTGACACAACAGAAGCCGGATGCTGTGCACCCGGCTTCTGTCCGCACGCTATCGCGAATCGACGCGTCTTCGGATCCTCTTGCGCAAAACTACGAGCCCAGGACGAGGCTCGCGGCTCCGATGATCCCCGCGTTGTTCTGGTGCTCTGCGACCACGATGGGGGCGTTCGTCTTGATACCCGGGAGGAACTTCTCCGGGTTCTTCGAGACGCCGCCGCCCACGATGAACAGATCGGGGGAGAACAGCATCTCGACGTGCGAGTAGAACTTCTGCAGGCGCTTGGTCCACTTCGCCCACGAGATGTCGGCGCGCTCGCGCGCGGAGGCCGAGGCGTAGAGCTCGATGCTCTTGCCCTTCCAGATCAGGTGGCCGAGCTCGCTGTTCGGGACGAGCTTGCCGTCGAAGAGGAAGGCCGAGCCGATGCCCGTGCCGAGCGTCGTCATGATCGACAGGCCGGGCTGGCCCTTCGCGACGCCGAACTTGAGCTCCGCGAGGCCCGCGGCGTCGGCGTCGTTGACGAAGTGGATCTCGCGGCCGAGGGTGTCGCTGAACATCTTGTCGGCCTCGAGACCGACCCATTCCTCAGAGACGTTCGCGGCCGACAGGGTCACGCCGTTCTTGACGATCGCCGGGAAGCACACGCCGATCGGCAGCCCCGCTGCCTCGTCGCCGAGCATCGTCGTGAGCTCGCGGGCGGTGGCCAGCACGTCGGGCGGGGTGGCTCCCGTCGGCGTCGGAATACGGACGCGATCACTTTTCATCGTGCCGGTGGCAAGGTCGACGATTCCGGCCTTCATGCCGGTGCCGCCAATGTCGATTCCGATCGCGAGCTGGGGTGCTTCAGTCATGCATCACATTCTATGGGAGCGCCGGCACGCAAAAACGCCGGGACCCTTGCGGATCCCGGCGTTGGCCTGCGGCGCGTCAGGCGCGCGTTGCCTTCTTCTCGCGGGTCGGGTCGTTGCCCTCACCGCGGCGCTCGCGGATGAACTCCAGTCGCTCCGCGAGGAGCTGCTCAAGTTCTTCAACGCTGCGGCGCTCCAGGAGCATGTCCCAGTGCGTGCGAGCGACCTTGTCGCCGGAATGGTCGACCTCGGTGGCGCCGTCGGCGGTCTGCAGCAGTGCCTCGGATCCGCAGGTGCGGCATTCCCAGGTGGCCGGTGCCTCGGCGTCGGCGGCGAACATCAGTGTCGTCTCTCGACCACACGAGCTGCACACGTACGTGTGCTCCTTGCGTTCCATGAACACGACGCCCTCTTCGCTTTGTAGGCTCTGGGCGCCGAGTCGGATACCACGCAGGCTGCGATCTGCCATGTTCGTGTCCTCTCGTCGTCTGTCAGGTCTAACGAACTGCGCTGTGCGGATCATCCGAAACTGCGCGCGAGCAGAGGGTTTCCCAGCTGATGCCCAGAGGGGACCCTTCGCAGACGCACCGCGTCGTTGCCGATGCATCCCTCACCGCGGACGTTAGCGCGGCGAGACACCGCCGTCAATCACATCGCGTGAAGTGCCTGGTCGGCGACGTCCGTCACGATGCCATCGACTCCCATACCGAGCAGCCTGCGCATCTCCTCGAGCTCGTTGATGGTCCAGACATGCACCTCGACGCCGCAGGCGTGCGCCGCACGGATGACGGCCGGAGTCACGATGCGGATCGGCCCGCGCTTCTCGGGGACCTGCAGCGCGTCGACGCCGCGGAGGACCCGGCGGGCGAGAGCGGGCAGCGGTAGCACCCGCGTCGCGAGGAGGAGTCGAAGGATCACGGACGCGCCCGCGGAGGTGGCGGGCGCGCCGCCCGCCCGCCGCGCCGCGGCGAGCGCGCGTCGGCGCCGCGCGTCGGAAAAGCTCGTGAGCAGCACACGGTCGGAATAGTCCGCGACGATCGCGCCGGCGGGATCCGCGGCGGCCGCCGCCTTCACGTCGATGTTGAATCGCGACTCGGGAAAGCCATCGAGCGCCTGCGCGAGGGTCGCGAGCCCTCCGCGCGTCGCCATGATCCTCTCGAGTTCGGCGAGCGTGACGTCCGCAATCGCCCGCGGGTCGCCGGTGACCCGCTCGAGGGTGTCGTCGTGGAAGAGCACGACGACGCCATCGGACGTGAGATGACAATCGGATTCGATGATCTGGGCGCCCGCCGCGTGTGCCGCGGTGATCGCGGCGACGGAGTTCTCCACGATGCCCTCCTCGCGCATCTCGTCGGTGACGAGCCCGCGATGGGCGAGGATGCGGGGGCTGCTGAGCCCGGTGAAGAACGGGTGTGACGCCATGCCGCGACGTTAGCACTCATGGGTATCGCGGTCGTCGTTCGATAGTCTCGAGGAGCTTTCGCCCGTTCGAATACAGGAGACGCTCGTGTCGTACCCGATTCCCGCCGGAACCCTCGCCGGCAAGACCGCCCTCGTCACCGGATCGTCGCGAGGCGTCGGTGCCGACACGGCGAAGTTCCTCGCCGCCGCCGGCGCGAACGTCGTCATCAACTTCCGCAACAAGGCGCCGCGCGCCGAGAAGCTCGCGGCGCAGCTCAACGAGGAGTTCGGCACGCAGACGCTCGTCGTCGGCGCCGACCTGACCGACGCGGACTCCGTCGCCTCGATGTTCGGTGCCGTACGGGATGTGTTCGGCGGTCTGGACATCCTCGTGCTCAACGCGTCCGGCGGTATGGAGGCGAACATGGGCGAGGACTACGCCATGCGCCTCAACCGCGACGCGCAGGTCGGCGCCCTCGACGCCGCGCTCCCGCTGATGCGCGCCGGTGCCCGCGTCGTCTTCGTCACGAGCCACCAGGCGCACTTCATTCGCACCACCCCGACGATGGAGGCGTATGCGCCGGTCGCGCTGTCGAAGCGCGCCGGTGAGGATGCCCTCCGCAAGCGGATCCCGGAGCTCGCGGAGAAGGGGATCGACTTCGTGGTCGTCTCGGCGGACATGATCGAGGGCACGATCACCGCGACGCTGCTCAACCGTCTCGAGCCCGGTGCGATCGATGCGCGCCGCGAAGAGGCGGGCAAGCTGCTCAACGTTGCGGAGTTCGCGGCGGAGATCGCCGAGGCGGCGATCGACGAGATCCCGGAGAACAACGAGCGGATCTGCGGCGACACGTCGAGCTTCAACCCGATCGTCTGATCGAGCGCAGAAGGCCCGGCGTGTTCGCCGGGCCTTCTGTCATCCCAGGAGCAGGGCCGCGGCGACGAGCACGGGGGCGCACCCGAGCGTCGTCAGGAAAACGGTGTCGCGCGCGATGATCAGGCCGATGTTGTAGCGCTGTGCGTAGTTGAAGACGTTCTGCGCGGTCGGCAGCGCACCCAGCACCGTCACGACGAACAACGCGTGATCGTCGAGACCGAAGAGGAATCGGCCGATCAGGTAGGCCGCGGCGGGCATCAGCAGGATCTTCATGGCGGTGGCGAGGAGTGCGTCGCGCCTCGTGCCGGGGCCCGTCAACACGCGGCGCCCGTGCAGCGACATGCCGAAGCTGATCAGGATCACCGGCACGGCGGCATTGGCGAGCAGCTGCATCGGTTCGTGCACGATCGGCGGAATCTCAACCCCGGTGAGCGCGACCGCCAACCCGACGAAGGAGCCGAGGACCATCGGGTTGCGGAACGCGCGCAGCACGGCCTTCCACCACTTCGTCTCGCCGCTCGAGAGCGCATCGAGAACGGACAGCGTGATCGGGGTGAACACGATCTGCTGCAGCAGCACGATGGGGGCGGAGTACGCCGCGTTGCCGAGCAGGTACGTCGAGATCGGGATGCCCATGTTGTTCCCGTTGACCTGGCCCGCCGAGAGCGCGCCCATCACCGTGTCGCCCCAGGACCTCTTCCACAGGAGTTTTGCGACGACGCCGTATATCAGGAAGATCACGGCGGCGGCGATCGCCGACACGGGAAGGAGCGAGGAGAACAGCATGGCGATGTCGGCCTCGCTCAGGACCACGACCATGAGGAATGGGTTCAGCACGAAGAACGACAGCTTCGCGAGGATCGGGCCACCCTCGGCACCGAGCAGATCGATGCGTCCCACGACGTATCCGATGACGATTGCGAGGCCGATGACCGCGAAACCGGTCAGAATGTCGAGCATGCGCGGGGTCGTCCTCTCGTGGGCGTGAGACTTCCAATCTATCGCCGCGGCATGCGACGATCTGTCCTATGACCGTTCACCCTGCCGACCAGCACGACACGATCCGCGTGCGCGGCGCCCGCGAGAACAACCTGAAGAACGTCGATGTCGACCTCCCCAAGCGCCGGTTGACGGTGTTCACCGGCGTGTCCGGATCCGGAAAGAGCTCGCTCGCGTTCGACACGATCGCCAGCGAATCGCAGCGCATGATCAACGAGACCTACAGCGCCTTCGTGCAGGGCTTCATGCCGCAGCTCGCGCGCCCCGACGTCGACTCCCTCGACGGCCTGACGACGGCGATTCTCGTGGAGCAGGAGCGTCTCGGCGCGAACATCCGATCGACCGTGGGCACGGCGAGCGACGCGAACGCGCTCCTCCGCATGCTGTTCAGCCGTCTGGGCGACCCGCAGATCGGCCCGCCGAACGCGTTCTCGTTCAATACGCCGAGCGTGAAGGCGTCGGGCGCGATCCTCATCGAACGCGCGGGCAACACGAAGCGCCAGCGCGCCGAGTACAACGTGCTCGGCGGCATGTGCCCCGGATGCGATGGCACCGGCCGCGTCAGCGATCTCGATCTCTCCCAGCTGTACGACGGGAGCCTGTCGATCAACGACGGCGCGATCCTGGTGCCCGGGTACAAGGTCGGTGGATGGAGCGTGCGGCAGTACGCCGAGTCGGGCTTCTTCGACCCCGACACCCCCGTCGATCGTTTCACCGAGACCGAGCTGCACGACTTCCTCTACCGCGAAGACACCAAGGTCAAGATGAGCGGCGTGAACATGACTTACATGGGTCTCGTTCCGCGGATCCAGCAGTCGATGCTCTCGAAGGATCGCGAGCAGCTGCAGTCGCATCTGCGCGCCTTCGTCGATCGCGCCGTCGCGTTCGCCCCCTGCCCCGCGTGCGAGGGCACCCGCCTCGCCGAGCCGGCGCGATCCTCACGGATCGCGGGTCGCAACATCGCCGATTGCTGCGCGATGCAGATCAGCGACCTGCTGTCGTGGGTACGCGCGCTCGACGAGCCGGGCGCTGCGACCCTGCTTCACGCGCTCGACGAGCTCCTGGCATCTTTCGTGGAGATCGGCCTCGCCTATCTTTCGCTCGATCGTGCGGCGGGCACGCTGTCGGGTGGTGAGGCGCAGCGGTTGAAGATGATCAAGCACCTGGGCTCGCCGCTCACCGACGTCACCTACGTGTTCGACGAGCCGACGGCGGGCCTGCACCCGCACGACATCGAGCGCATGAACCGGCTCCTCCTGCAGCTCCGCGACAAGGGAAACACCGTCCTCGTCGTCGAGCACAAGCCCGAGACGATCGCGATCGCCGACCACGTCATCGACGTGGGCCCGGGGGCGGGATCCGCCGGCGGCGAGATCGTCTACGCGGGATCCGTCGACGGGCTCCGCGACGCGGGCACCGTCACGGGCCGCCACCTCGACGATCGTGCCCGTGTCAAGGACTCGGTGCGCACTCCGACGGGCGCCATCGCGATCCGCGGCGCGTCGGCGAACAACCTCCGCGAGGTCGACGTGGATATCCCGACGGGCGTGCTCGTCGCGCTGACGGGCGTCGCGGGATCGGGCAAGAGCTCGCTCGCCGCCTCGCTCACGGGCACGGAGGGCGTCGTCTTCGTCGACCAGAGCGCGATCAAGGGGTCCTCTCGCAGCAACCCCGCGACGTACACGGGACTCCTCGAACCCGTGCGGAAGGCCTTCGCGAAGGCCAACGGAGTGAAGCCGGCGCTCTTCAGCGCGAATAGTGAGGGCGCCTGCCCGACGTGTAAGGGCAATGGCTCGATCACCACCGAGTTCGGCTTCATGCAGGGGGTGACGACGCCCTGCGAAGACTGCGGTGGTCGCCGGTTCATGGCGGAGGTCCTCGAGTACACGCTCGGCGGGAAGTCGATCGCCGACGTGTTCGACATGCCGGCGTCGCTCGCTCTCGAGTTCTTCTCCGTCGGTGAGTCCAAGGTGCCGCCCGCCGCGAAGATCCTCCAGCGGCTCGTCGATGTCGGCATCGGGTACATCACCCTCGGGCAGTCGCTGAACACCCTCTCCGGCGGAGAACGCCAGCGTCTGAAGCTCGCGGTGCAGATGACGGAAGGCGCCTCGGTGTACGTGCTCGACGAGCCGACCACCGGACTGCACCTCGCGGACGTCGAGAACATGCTCGCGATGCTCGACCGCCTCGTCGACTCGGGAGTGTCGGTCATCGCGATCGAGCATCACCAGGCAGTGATGGCGCACGCCGACTGGATCATCGATATGGGTCCCGGCGCGGGCCACGACGGCGGAACGGTGGTCTTCGAGGGAACCCCGAGCGAGCTGGTCGCATCGCGGGCGTCGCTCACGGGGGAGCATCTCGCGGCATACGTCGCATAAGCGAAGGGCGGCCCTCGGGCCGCCCTTCGTCGTTCGGGATCCGTGTCAGGAGAGCTCGACGGGCGGGCCGAGCCACAACAGGACGACGAAGACGATCACGACGAGCGCGCCGAGGAGGAGCGCTGCGAGCGCGACGTGGCGTAGCACCCACGCCAGGATCCGCTCGGGGAGCGTGCGCGGCTCCTCATCGCCGGATCCGAGACGCCACCGCCGCGCGAGGAGCCCCGCGCGATCGGTGGCGATCTCGAACGGCCACGTCGCGAACGGGATCACCGAGAGCGCCAGGCCGAGGACGCCACGCCCCGCACCCCACCGCCCGTCGACCCAGACGATCACCGTGACGACGCAGTAGGCGAGAAAGACGAAGCCGTGCACGCCGCCCGCCACCGGCACGAGGGAGTCGGTCACGCCGACGCCGCGCAGGATCATGGCGGTGATCAGGCCCGCCCAGGTCACGACCTCGGCCAGCGCGAACGTCTTGAACAGCGAACGGGGAGTCATTCTCTCACGGTACCGACGGCGGATATGAGGGAGCCTCAGCGCGCCGCGCTCATCGGCGGGCAACGGCGTTTAGGGATGCCCGGAACGCGGCCGAGCGGTGCGCGCGATATGCGCCCGGATGGCGATGGTCACCGCCACGCCCAGCAGGGTGGCGACCGCCGTCATCGCGAACACGACAGGCGTGCCCAGCGTCCCGCCGAGCGCCCCGGCGACGATCGGGCCGGAGACCTGACCGACGTACTGCGCGGACACGTTATAGCCGAGCACGAGGCCCACCGATGTGTCCGGCACGAGGCGTCTGATGGTCGCCACGACGGTGGGGGTGATCCCGCCGAGCGCGAGACCCGTGGCGAACCTCAGCGCGGAGAACGAGATGAGATCCGGGGCGAGTGCCTGCAGGGCAAGCAGCACCGTCGCGGCCGCGAGGCTCACCGTGAGCACGCGCAGGTGACCGACTCGATCCGCGAGCTGGCCGAGCCACGGGCCCGACAGGATGGTGCCGAGGGCGGACAGCGAGAACACCACGGCCGCGAAGACGGCGACTCCCGAATCGGAGCCCGTCAGGCGCTCAACGTGAACGGTGATGATGGGTTCCGCGGAGATCGTCGCGAACATGAGGATCGCAGAGAGACCGAGTAGCGCAAGGATCGTGGATCTGCCGGGGATATCGCGCCAGCGCACGGCTGTCGCCTTCCTCGTCTCGGTGCGGGGCCGCCGTACTTCCTTGAGGAGGAGCGCCGTCCCCAGGAAAGCGACGAAGATGAGCGCCCCCACCGCGAAGAACGCCGTCTTCACGTCAAAGGCCTCCGCGAGGCCCCCACCGAGCAGGGGGCCGACAATGTTGCCCGCCATGATCGCGGACGAGAGCACACCGAGCGCCCAGGCCGATTTCTCCTTCGGGGTCTGAGCGGCGACGAGGATGGTCGCACCGGACGAATATCCGCCGAGGAGCCCGGCTAGCAGGCGGAGGGCGACGAGCTGCCAGACGTTCTGCGACAGCCCGATGAGCGACATGGCAATCGCCATGCCGAGGCTCGCCCGGATCAGCATCGATTTGCGCCCGTAACGGTCGCCGAGATGACCCCAGAGCGGGGCGGTGAGCGCCGCGGTGAGAAACGTCGCCGAGTACGCGATGCCGGACCAGCTCGTGATCGCCGCCGTGTCGCGGACGCCCAGGTCCTCGACGAAGAGCGGCAGAATCGGCAGGATCAGCGTAATGCCGGAGACCGTGGTGAAGGATCCGACGGCGCTCACCACGAGATTGCGTTTCCAGTGCGGCGAGCCCTGCGCCTCACTCACGAGTGCCCGCCTGTGCGTAGGTCGCGTCGATGAACTGTTCCAGCGCGGGCAGGGCGGACAGGATCCGGTGCCGGGCATCGGCGTCGATCGATTCCAGGCTCGCGGCCACGCGGCGCGCGCGGCGGGCGCGGCGCGCGTCGAGGGCGTTCCGCCCCTCGGCGGTCAGCGCGACGACGACCGAGCGTCGATCGCTCGACGATGCTTCGCGCGTGACCAGCCCCTCGCCGTGGAGCCGGTTCACGAGCTGCGTCATCGCGGGTTGCGTCACCCGCTCGGCACGTGCGAGGCCGGTGATCCCGCTCGGTCCGCTCGTGTCGAGACGACTCAGCACCGCGGCCGCGGCCTGCGAGAGCGGGTCCTCTTCCGTCAGAGGACGGAACGCGCGCACGAGACGCTCGATCGCAAGGGAGAGGCGGGTGGCGTCGTCCGGCTGCGGATTCATAGGGTGATTATTACATAAACACCTTATGCACGTGGACGGCGGATCCCACCCATTCGCTACGCTCGCGAGGGAGCGGTGCGTGCGGATGCGTCCTGAAACGCGCCGCGCGGCACGACGAGCAACGCCGCGGCCGCGACGAGGGCGGTGACGCCACACACGGCCCACACGGTCATGTAACCGGCGAGAGAGCCCGCGGTTCCCGTTGATACGCCGGTGGCCAGCGCGATACCGAAGGCGCACGATGCGACCGCACCGCCGACGGTCTTGACGGAGTTCGTGAGGCCCGTCGCCACGCCTGTCTGCGCCGGGGGAGCGGCGGCTGCCGCCGTCGCCGGGAGCGAGGCGACGAGGGCACCGGAGCCGAGACCTGAGACCACCATGTTCATGACGACCTGCGCGTACGCGTCGTGCAGGGGAAGGAACAGCAGATAGCCGACACCGACGAGCGCCGCCGCAGCGATCAATGCGCGGCGCGGGCTCATCAGGCGCGCCAGCGACGGGTAGGCCAGCGCGCCCGTGATCATCGCGATGAGGTAGATACCCATGATCAGGGAGGTGGCGAAGCCCGTCGTGCCGAGGCCGTAGCCCGCGGTGGCGGGATCCGTCCGAGCGAAGGTCGACAGCGGAGCCTGGGCGCCCAGGACGCTCACTCCGAACAGTCCCGCGGTGAGGAAGACGGGCCAGAGCGAGGGGTTGGCGAACATGCGCACGTCGATGAGCGGGTCGTCGTGACGTCGCTCCCAGAGGGCGAAGGGCACGATGAGCGCAAGCCCCGCCATGGTTACACCCCAGGCGAGGAGATCGGCAGGCCCATTGACGCGCAGCAGGCTGAGCCCGCCCGTGAAGGCGACGAGTGCGAGCGAGATCAGGATCAGCCCGGTGGTGTCGAGACGGCCTCCGACGGGTGCTGCGGATTCTTTCACTCCGAAGAGAATCACGAAGAAGCATGCGGTGACCGCGATGCCGGGAACGAGAAGGACGGTGTGGAGCTCAAGGGCATCGACGAGCGCGCCCCCTCCCAGAGCCCCGATGATGGCGCCCGACTCGAGGGCGGCAACGAGGACGCCCGCCGCGCGCGCCGTCAGGGCCGCGGCACCCACGGATCCCGTGCGGTCGACCGTTTCTCCCCGCCGCCCAATGCCGGCGAGGTGCGCACGGCCGGCGAGGTGCGCACGTGAATACACCAGCGCGATCTCGAGGGGCAGCCACACGACGTAGGCGCCCTGGATTGCCCAGCAGAGGAGAAAGGTCCAGAACGTCGTCGCGAACGGCAGGGCGAGCGACGCCGCGGCGACGATCGCCGTCGATATCAAGAGCATACGCTTGTGTCCGAGCATGTCGCCGAGTTTGGCGAAGGCGGGAACGACGAGCGCCGAAAGCATGAGCTGCGTGCCCTCGAACCAGTTCACGTCGGCGTCGTGGATACCGAGCGCACGCGCGATGTCGGTGAGCATGGGCGTGTAGTAGCCCTGCAGGATTCCGCTGGTGAACTCGACGACCGCGAGGAACCCGACGATCGTCCACATCCTCACGTGAGGCTCCGGATCAGCGCCGCGTGGAAGGCGCGCCCCCTCTCGAGGCTGTCGATCGACACGTGCTCGCCGATTCCGTGAATCGAGGCACGCTGTTCCGACGTCATCGTGAGCGGCGCGAATCGATACACGTGATCGGAAATCGCGTGAAAATACCGGGCATCCGAGGCCTGCATCATCAAGTAGGGAGTCGGCACCGCGTCGGGGTAGGCAGAACCCACTGCTTCCGCGATGAGCTCGAACTGTGGTGCGTCGACGGGGGAGAGCGGTGTGGGATCCGCACCTTCGAGTGAAGAGACTGCGATGCGGGAGTCGCCGATCCGCCGCCGCACCCGTCGAGTGACGCTGTCAACGGACTCACCCGGGATGATTCTGAGATTAAAGGTGACACTCGCAGACGCGGGTAGAACGTTCGGCGCTGAGCCGCCCGTCTGAAGTGTTGCAGCGATCGTGGTGCGCACAAGCGCCGCCGGCTCCCCGCCGAGTGCGGCGAAAAGTCGACCTGCGAGGAAGCGGCTGTGGGAGAGCAGCCGATACACAATCCGTGCCGGCCCCGTCGCCCGATCAGCGAGCGCGTGGAGCATGCGCACGATCGCTTCTGGCGTGCGAGGGCGAAACGTCGCGGGCGTGAGACGAGCGGTGGCGCGGGCCAGGCGATCAATCGCGCTGATACCGCGGGGAGCCGACGCGTGACCCGGTTCGCTTGTGGCGGTCAGCTTCAGCGTGACCTGACCTTTCTCGCCGGTCCCGATCATTGCCGCGCTGCCCGCGGTGTACGGGAGCGGAGAGTCGACGACGGCGCCGCCCTCGTCTAGGACAAGCCAGGGGCGGATGCTGCGTGAGCGCAAGGTCTCGACGATCGCCGCCGCGCCTGCGCCGAAGGACTCTTCGTTGCCTCCGAAGGATAGATAAACATCGCGAGCGGGGGAGAAGCCGTCGGTGAGAAGCGACTCGACTGCCTCGAGAATGACCAGGAGCGGCCCCTTATCGTCGAGCGCGCCGCGTCCATGCACGACGCCGTTCTCGATGCGGCCGCTGAACGGATCCTCGCCCCACTCGCTCGAGTCCGCTGGCACGACGTCGTAATGCGCCATCAGCACGAGCGGGTCCTTGTCGCGCGCACCCCGCCAGCGGAAAAGCAGACCGCGATCCGTGATTCGTTCGCGTTCGAGCGCGGCGTGGACGTTCGGATACAGATCTTCGATGAGCGCGACGAACGCCTCGAACGTGGCATCATCGCGATCCGCGACAGTAGGGATCTGAATCATCCGAGAGAGGTGTTCTGCCAGCGGTGAGAACTGCGTCATGGCGCGAGCGTACCGCGGCACGGCGGCCAATGGTACGGTGTCGCGGTGACTGATTGGAGTGGTGGCCTGCTCGATCCACGGCAGGCCACGCGCGTGAACGCATGGCTGGGGGAGACGGAGCTCGTCAGTAATCTTTCGTGGCATCTCGTCGACACCGTCGTCCTCCACGCGCGATGCGCCGACGGCGACGTCATCGTTAAGGCCGCGGGGCCGGCGAATCACCACATCGGCCGCGAGATCGCGGCGCATCGCGCTGTGACGACGCCGCTGATCTCCGCGCACCGCACAAGCCGGATGCTGCACGCGGACGAGGATCTCCACGTGTTCGTGCTGGAGTATCAGCCAGGAATTCTGGTGCAAGGGAGCGGGCACGATCTGTCGCCCGACGTGCACCGGCAGGCCGGTGAAATGCTACGACTCATCCACGAGGCCCAGCCCCCGCGGCGCGACGAGGAGTATGTCAGCAGCCTCGTCTCGCGTTCGATGAGATGGCTGGAAGCCAATCACCGCATTGATCCGGCTGATGAACGCGCGGCGCGTGGCGTTCTCGATTCCGTTTCACCGAAAGCCGTCGATCTCGTGCCGACTCACGGCGACTGGCACGCACGCAATTGGCTGATCGATGGCAACCGAGTGACTGCGATCGACTTCGGCAGGTATGCAAGACGTACGCGTTCGAGCGATTTCTGTCGCCTTGCCGTGAAGGAATGGCGCGCGGCGCCCTCGCTCGAGCGAGCGTTCCTCGACGGATACGGGGCTGATCCGCGCGTTGCGGACGTGTGGCATCTCGAGCTGCTTTGCGAGGCGATCGGAACTGCGGCGTGGGCGCGTCAGGTGGGGGACGGCGCCTTCGAAGCGCGCGGCCTGCGGCACGTCAGCGAGGCGCTCGAAATGTTCTAACATGCTCACCCGACACCGGCAGAGCAACGTAGCGGTTCAGGTCCTCGGTGAGGCGGTCGTCACCGTATCCGACCGGGGCTCGTCGCTGCGACAAAATCCGCGTCGGTCGTAGGTGATCGTTCGGTAACCAGCCGCCGCGAACACGGGCACCTGTTTCGTCCAGCCCTCGCCCGACACGTGCTCCTCACCCTGCCCCGTAATGGCAGGAAGCTTCGAGCGCTGACAAGGCCATGAGCGATCGTCGCTGGCGGCAAAGAGCCCTCTGAGTGGGTGCTCTTCGCCGCCAGCGACTTTGCTCACGGCCTGCGAGGTCAGCTCGTCACGACGCGGGACTCGCTTCACGCGCTTCGATGCGGTCCGTCAGGTCGGATTCTCCCTGAGCTCGCGCGCAGTTCGCACAGCAGAAGATCCCGTCCGGGTTCTCAACACCGTGGCCCAAAATCCGGCACCCGCAATGGGCGCACGTGGGTGCCATGGCGTGGGCAGCGCATTCGAAGCTGTCGAAAGTGCCCGACCGGTCACCCTGCGTGAGGGTGAAAGCCTTGTCGTACTGGTTACCGCAGGTGTCGCAGGTGGCCACGTTAATCGCGGTCTCTCAACTCTGACCTGCGTCGGACGGGGCGGAGGGGGCAGAACCGCCCAATCGAGCGACGAGCATCTGCTTGCCTTGCTCGCCCGCCTTCAGGCTGTTGTGCTGCACCTTCCGAAACCACTCCGCCAACTCCGTGTCGCCTGCCTGCTCGGCGTCGGCGATGTATGTCTCCATTTGCCAGGCGTTGTTCAACGTCGCGGCCAAGAAGGCGATCAGGTTGTAGTTCTCGTCCTTCACCGGACTTGCCGGCGTGCTGCTGTTGCTCATGCCATCTCCGTTCTGGGTGTGACTGTCCGGCCTACGCTAGGAGCGCGTGCTGTCGCTGTTCAGGGGGTTGAGGGCAGGCGAAGGGGTATGCTAACGCCCTCATTCCGAAGCTCTTTCGCTCGACGATGAAAGACAGCGCATGTGCGGGAGCAGGGATCACTGTTCGTTTTGTGCGGCGTCCTCGCGTTGCATCCGCTCCCGAATACCGCCCTCGACACCGACGCCTTCGGGCATCGGCTCGTAGAGCGAGCCCGTGGTGTGGGGAGCGGGGCGCCCCTTCTCTGCTTCGGTGTCGGCAATTTTCGCCGAAAGTCGCTCGGTGAGGTCGGGGAAGAGATTGTGAGAGAGGTTCGCCGCGCGCGCTTTCGGTCCGACGGGCTGTTCCTCCCTGGGGTTCATGCACGCGGCCACGATCGCATCCACGACGATCGATGGATCGTCCATTTTCGCCATTCGTGGCGCGTGCCCGGTATAGTTCGCCGCGTGAGTCCACCAGGGCGTGTCGACCGCCCACGGCATAATCGTGCCCACCCTGATGTTCTCGTTGTCGCCGGTGAGCCGAAGTTCCTCGTTCAGGGTCCGACTCAAGCTGAGCACCGCCGCCTTCGATGCTGCGTACGAGGACTGGTAGGCCAACGGCACCTCGCTGTCGATTGAGCCGACGTTAATGAGGAAACCGGACTCTTGTGCGCGGAAGCGGCGAAGTGCCGCGTGCGCGCCGTAGATCAGGCCCTTGAAGTTCACGTCGATGACCCGCGCATGGTCTTCGATGGGGATATCCCAGAACATGCCCAGCGCTCCGACGCCGACGTTGTTGACCCACACGTCTATCCGCCCGAACCGCTTCACGGTCGTGTCCGCAAGGCGCGAGACCGCCGCGGGATCGCTGACGTCGGTACCTACGGCCAGCGCGCTGCCCCCGGACCTTGTAATTTCAGAGACGAGTTCATCGAGGACGTCGGTGCGGCGTGCCGCGAGAACGACGTGTGCACCGAGATCGGCCAGCTTTTCTGCCGCGCCGCGACCGAAGCCGCTGGACGCGCCGGTGACAACGATGACCTTGTTCTTGAGGTTCTGGTAATCCGTCATGCCGCCCAGCCTGGTGTCGCCTCTCCAGTGCCGACAGGCCCTTGCGCTGTCGACGAAGCTCTGTGCGATGTTCTTCCACGATGGGAGGACCGAGCGCGGGCGCACGCCGCGGCGATCAGCGCAGCAGCACCGGGCAGGTGTCGATGGGGAAGCGGAACGGCCGGTGGGAGTGTACGCCCGCGCGCGGCCCGTCCTGATACTTCGCTCGACCGTGCAACTCCTATGAGGCCGACGGCGTGGTGCCGGAACTCCTCGGAGGAGTTGTTGCGGGACCTGGTGTTGATCTTCTCGCTTTCCCAGCGTGAAGAGGGAGTCAGCGTCTCTAAGATCAACGGCCAGGGCCCACCTAGATCATGCCCAACTACACCTAGGGTGTCGCCGATAATGCACATTATGTCAGTTTACTGATGGCGGGCAGCGTACAGGTGCTCCCCGTGTGAGGATGAAACATGTCCTGGCCGACGCATGCACCAGACTCGTACGAGTGTCCGTTCTGCCGCTTCCAGCGAGGGATCTTCGACGAGTGGAATGATCCGTCGGATGTCGTCGCCGTCACGGAGCATGTCGTTGCCCGCATCGCGCCGAAATGGTGGCCGGACAACCCGGGCGGCGTGCTCATCATCCCTCGTGCGCACGTCGAGAACATCTACGGCCTCTCCACAGTCATCGGGCACGCCGTCTGGGATCTGACGCAACGCGTCGCGGAGGCAATGCGTACGTCGTACAGGTGCGAGGGCACGTCGATTCGACAGCACAACGAGCCTGCAGGCGATCAGGACGTGTGGCACGTCCACATGCACGTGCTCCCCCGACACGCCGGGGATCGCCTCTACCTGCGCCATGACGAGGCGCGATGGGTCGACCTTGAGGAGCGGAAGCCGTACGCGCGACGACTTCGGGAGAAGCTTGTTCGCGCTTAGTATACCGGGCGGCCGACCGGTTCTGTTCACTAGGCTGACCCGCATGTCGACCGACCTGTTGGGCGCACTCCCCCGCACCCTCTCCGATACCGACATCGCCCTGGCGCCGTTTATCGGGAACGAGGACATCAGCGAGCTCTATGCCGCGCTGACCGCCCCTGTGTGGGAGCACGCGCCCGGAGGTGCGCCCGCTGACGCCGGCGATCTTCGTCGGCGAATGATTGCACGCATCGCCGGTGATCCGCCGTTGTGCCGTACCTGGTTGATCCGTCTCAAAGGCGCGATCGTCGGCACCACGTCACACTTCGTCCTGTCCGACCAGCCGGATGCTCTGGAGATCGGCGCGACCTACATGTCCCCCACGGTGTGGGGTTCGGGCGTGAATGCGCGCGTCAAGCGACTCATGATCGAGGCGGCGCGGGACGCGGGCGCTCGACGAATCGTGTTTCAGACCGACGAACGCAACCACCGCTCCGCGCGGGCGATCAAGAAGCTCGGCGCGCTCCCGCGCGGTAGCCGCATCGAGAAGATCATCCGGCCGGATGGATCCGTGCGCACAAGCCTGTTGTTCGAACTTGCGCTCGACGAAGTCCCGCTGTCCAGCGGGAACGCCGGAGGTGTCGTCGTGCGGGTCGGCGACACCGTGCGCAAGTCCTGGACGGGATCGACGGAGAGCGTCGCAGACTACGTGCGGCACCTTCGCGAATCGGGTGTCGATGCGCCGCGCATTGTCGGCCGCGACGCGCACGCGAGGCAGGTCATCGAGTACGTCGACGGCGTCCTCGCGATGGGCCGAGAACCACTCACACATTCCGAGCTCCACCGCGTCGGGGAGACGGTTCGAGCGATTCACGACGCCAGCGCCTCATATGTTCCCCCGCCGGATGCGCGATGGGACACCCTCCTGGAGCCCGCCAACGCCGAGCTGATCTGTCACAACGACCTCGCGCCATGGAACCTCATCACGGGGGATCGCTGGGTCTTCATCGACTGGGACGGCGCGGGGCCAAGCACTCGACTGTGGGATCTCGCATACGCGGCTCAAGCTTTTACTCTCAACGATGCGGGGCGTGACCCTGACGAGGCGGCGCGCGAGCTCTCCGTTTTCATCGACGGATATCGCGCGGACGATGCGCTCCGCACAGCACTCCCCCGCACCATGCACCGGCGCGCGGCGGCGATGCACGATCTGCTTCGCGAGTCGCACGACACCGGCCGTGAACCGTGGGCGTCCATGTACTCGACGGGGCACGGCGAACATTGGCGGCGCGTGTCCCACTACGTGAAGCAGCACGAACAGGTCTGGGCGCGCGCCCTCTCGCCTAGCGAACACCTGTAGGTCGAAGAAGCGCTCGCTGCGCATGGTGAGGGCAACAACAGCCGTGCCATACGCTGAGGGGATGACCATCCTTGCCGTCGTCCTCTTTCTCAACGCCGCGTTCAACGTGCTCACCTGGCCGAACTTCTTCCGGCGCGTCGTGAAGGATCCTCGGGCCCGTGACGCCAACGGCAAGGCCACGACGTTCCTCACGGTGCACCTGTACATCTTCATCGCGGCGATGGTGATGGCGACACTCTCGCTCGTCGCCGGCGTCGCAGCGCTCGCTGGCGGCTTCGACTGACGCGCAACTCATCGCGTCGGCCCGTACGTCGCTACAGCGCCAGCTGCAGCAGTACCAGGTCGAGCCAGCGGCCGAACTTCGTGCCGACTTCCGGCATCCGCCCCGTCTCGACGAAGCCGAACTTCTCGTGCAGGCGGAGCGAGCCGGTATTGCCGGACTCGATGGCGGCGACCATGACGTGCACGCCGTTCTCGCGAGCCCGCGCGATGAGCTGTGTCATGAGCGTGCCGCCGATGCCGGATCCGCGCTGGTCCCCCCGCACGTACACCGAATGCTCGACGGTGTGACGGAATCCGTCGTGGGGGCGGAAACTTCCATACGTGGCGTAGCCGACCACGTCGTCATCGTCCGTTGACACGAGCACCGGGAACCCGCTCTCCTGCCGTTGCGTGATCCACACAGCGCGGTCGGCGGCATCGACGGTGACGTCGTTCCAGATCGCCGTGGTGTTCAGGACGGCATCGTTGTAGATCTCGGCGATCGCTTCGGCGTCTGCCGCGCGTGCGTCTCGCACCTGCATGAGTGTTCTCCCGGGAAAGGGGCGAGGAATCCCGCCAGGAAAATCGTAGGGCCAGAAGCGGCGAGAATGGACAGAATGAGCGCGGGAACGGCATGGATGGAGCGGCACCAGGTCGCGCTCTTCCTCGGTGCGCTCGGGGTCGGTGCGGCGGTGGGCGTCGGACTTCCGAACGTCGCCGGGGCGGCGGGCGCGGCCGTGAGTCCGGTTCTCGGCCTGCTGCTCTACGCGACGTTCCTCGGGGTGCCGTTCTCACGGCTTCGGAGTTCGCTGCGGGACGGCAGGTTTCTCCTCACCCTTGCCGTGCTCAACTTCGCGGTCGTGCCGGCCGTCGCGTGGGCCGTCACCCGTCTGATCTCGGGTGAGCGAGCCCTCCTCGTCGGTGCCCTGTTCGTCCTCCTGGCGCCCTGCATCGATTATGTGATCGTCTTCGCCGGCCTGGCCGGCGGATCCGCGAGCAGGCTTCTCGCCGCGTCTCCCCTGCTGATGCTCGCTCAGATGGTCATGCTTCCGCTGTACCTGCGACTCTTCGTCGGATCCGAGGTTGCTGCCGCCGTCGATCCGCGCCCCTTCGTTCAGGCTCTCGTCCTGCTGATTCTGTTGCCGATGGCGGCCGCCGCACTCACGCAATTCGCCGCGTCACGCACGCGCTGGGGCTCGGGAGTCCACCGCACGGCGGCCGGCGCAATGGTGCCGCTCATGATGCTGACACTCGGGTGCGTCACCGCATCCCAAATCGCCGGTGTCGGCGCGCACCTCGAATCGCTCCTGCGGCTGGTACCGACATATGTGCTCTTCGTTGTCGTGATGATTCCCCTCGGCGCGATCGCGGGCCGCGCAGCGCGGCTGGACCCGGCGGCGCGGCGCGCGGTCATCTTCAGCGGAACCACGCGCAACGGGCTCGTCGTGCTGCCGCTCGTCCTGGCGCTCCCCGCGGAGTTCGGCCTCGCACCCCTCGCGGTCATCGTCCAGACGCTTGTGGAGCTCATCGCGATGGTCGCGATGGTGCGCCTCGTGCCGCGGCTGGTGCCCCGCAGGCGTCCGACGCTGAACTAGCATCAGCCGATCGCGTCGCCTAGGCCGTGTTGATCAAGTCTGATTTGATCCAGATGAGCGTCGCGGCGAGGCTGACGGCGGCTCGGTAGCTGCGGAGGAGCTTGTCGGAGCGCATCGCGATGCCGCGCCACTGCTTGAGCCGGTT
>NZ_BMMQ01000012.1 GCF_014646015.1 Microbacterium nanhaiense | reverse complement strand
GGGGAACCGGCGGGGGAACCGGCGGGGGAACCGGCGGGGGAACCGGCGGGGGAACCGGCGGGGGAACCGGCGGGGGAACCGGCGGGGGTTGCTGCTCATGTTTCACGTGAAACATGAGCAGCAACCCCCGCGTCAAGATAGGGGAGGGCGTGCGCCGAGCTCCTCCGCGGTAGTCCCCCACGTGCGAGATCGAACGTTCCCGTCAATGCGCCGGCCTCCGCCGCGATCCACTCCTAGCGTCATGGGAGCGCGCCGCGAAGGCGCGGGAGAACTCTTCCCGCGGTCACCTCCCAGTCACAGCCATGACGCGCTTACAAACGCACTCTCAATTCCTCGATGTACGTGCGAGCCAGAGGAGCTCCCATCCGCAACCCTCCTCACGGCCGATGAGGCAACGATTCCGCGGCGGGTTCCCAAGTACGGACGGAATGGCTTTCATCGGTGGCCAATCGCACCCCGGCTGACGCCGCGAACTACCCTCACGACCTCCGCGAGCCACCTCGTGAGCGCCCGCCGCAACACGCCTCCAACTTCTTCGCGGTCTTGCGTCTGCTGGCCTCGACACGGCTCGTTTCGGGCTCCCCGTCATCGAACACCCCTCATAAACCGAAGGCGTACGGCTCGGTTGGTGCCGTGCCGTATTGACAACGTGTAACGCCCGGGTGCCCTAATGTCGTGACCCCGTGACGGGACTGTTTCACGTGAAACCGCACACTCCAGCCCGACGCTTCGCGCCGCTTTGAGTTGGTTCTCCTGCGCATCGTCCAGCCCAGACCTCGCATTCACGCACCCCGAGCATTCGCTCGACATTCAACAACATGGGCTCGCCCCTGTCGCCGTGCCGAATGCACTCTCTCATCACGGAGAACGACCCGGAATCCGGACGTGCACCAGGCGCACCTCGCGGTCCCTGTGTGTGAATGATTCTCAACCATCTACGCCCATCGTTTCACGTGAAACATTCACATTGCTGCCGGTACGGGACGCGGACATGGCCTTCAATCTGAACCGTAGGCCCCTCAGACGAACGTGACCGAGCTCAGAGGATCCCTGACCAAGGCCCGCGATCGCGGCCTGGTCCGACTAACAGTGCTGAACAGCGCCGGGTGTACGCGCCAAACTAGGTCATCAGATTCGCAACTCGGTGGGAGCATTCAACGCGAGCGTCACGCTGCGAGAGCTAAACAAGCACTGTCCAGACACCAAGGGAGCGTGTTCACTGTACGACGGCACGGAGCACATGATCGCCGGGGGAGGAGCGGACTACCCGGCGACCTCTACGCCGGCTGGCCCCTCTCGATCTGCCCTAGCGAGCTCCAGACAGCGAAGTCACCACCGAGCCACGCCAGGCCCGGCACCGCACGCGCGAACGCGATCGACGGCACCGCGCGAGAAGGGGCAGCTGTATTGCCGCCTGACCACCCCGCGACGTCAGTCGCGTTCTGCACCACGAACGACGCCGACTTCTTCGCGCGGCACGAGCACCTAGTTCGCTATCCGATCGGGGCAGCCGGCTCGGGTATACACGTACCGAACCATCCTCATCCGCCAGCTCCAGATCGAGTCTCACCCTCCCGCGTAGCGCCATCCCGTGCGGTTCGGACTGGCCACATCTGACCATCGGCACCGCGAGATCACCGTCCGTCCCCAGGCTGTCGGAAACGAGTATAGCCATCCGTAAGCTCCTCACGCGGCACATGCCTATCCAGCCACGTCAGCAGTCCATACCCATCCACCTCACGGGAGTGGTATAGCCCCATCTACCTCCACACGCAGCGCAGGCGGCCATTTCCGCATCGCGAACCATCCCTACCCTCTCGCACGTAGCTGGGGGCTGCAGCATGCCCTCCACCGCTGCGTCCTACAAGAGCAGCGGTGGCGCCGCCCGGACGGCGTCGGACACCAACACTCGCCCCCGGTAGCCACGAGAACGACACATGCCCTCCCACATGTCGCAGCGCCGACAGGTCATGCCGAGTACCTCGACGCTCTATCGAACCGCGGCGATCCACGCCGATCTTTGGCCACCATGAGACCCAAGCATCCTGCCGCAGGCAGGAGACCGACGCATGCTCGCATATATCTCGCGGTAGGGACATCTGCCCACGTGGAGTGTGGCTAAGCGACACGCCACGACCACAGACGAACGCCATGCCGTCCGAGACCGGCACGCGGTCGCTCACGTCTCGCGGGCCCGACCACCAGCCACACCATCCGCTAGCACCGCGGGAGACCCACACCGCGCTCGGCACAGCCGTAGGAACTACCCCTGCCAAGCGAACGCGACCGCCAACCTCACCCGCGGGCACACCGCTGGAGGGCCACACCGCCACCCGACGGCCCTGAGGCAGTATCGAACCCCGCACCCCGCAGAAGCCCGCGCAAGCCCTCCTAGCCGCCGGGGGAGCGACCCATGCCCTCCGCGGGACCCGTACTTGCGACACCGATCCCTGTACACCGCACGGGAGCGACACCTGCCTCACCATGCCGAAGCACGGCACGTCAACCCCGACAACTCGAGCGACTCGCTCGCCTCTTCACAGTCATTCCGACGGCTCTCATCAACGACCGCACAGGCCACACCGACGGAAGACCGACGCATGTTTCCACCCCAACGCGCGCCACCGCCGCCTCACGGAACACCGTTGAGGCCGCACCCGTCATACGCCGGTGCGGCCTCAACTCATCATCGGATCACGGACCACCGACGGGCGCAACGTTTCACGTGAAACACCACCCGGGCGCTGCGCGCCCTACTGCTCGCCCAGGTACACGCGCAGCGCGTCGCGCACGAAGCTCGCGCCCTGCACGCCGCCGTAGTTCGCCGCGAAGCGCTCGTCGGCGACGTACATCTCGCCGAGACCCAGCACGTAGGCGCGCAACTCCGCAGGCCCCTGTTGGGCGGGTGTGCCCGGGATGCCGCGGAGCCACGCAACGTGACGCGCGGCGAGCTCCTGCGCCTCATCAGAGCCTGGCTCATTACCGCGAGCGGCAGCGGCCTTCCAGTCGTCCGAGAGCTGCGCAGCGGCGCCCTGCCACTCGCGCCGACCGTCCTCTCCGAGGCCGCGCCACCAGGCGTCGCTTCGGGCGTAAGCTTCCGCGCCCCAGCGCTCCTCGACCTCCTCGCGGTAGCGCGTGTGGTCGAAGCCGTCGAATACCTTGTTCTCCATGAGATCCCTTTCTCTTCCATCGATCGCCTCGCCCTCGAGCGCGGCGATCGTGCGTTCCACCGCACCGATCTGTGCGGCGATGCGGCTCTGCTCCTGCCGCAGAAGCGCGAGGTGTTCCGAAAGGATCCGCGCCTCGCCGGGGGAGCGGGCGTCCTGCACGGCGAGGATCTCGCTAATCGCGTCCAGGCCGAGACCCAGCTGCCGCAGCAACAGCACGCGCTGCAGTCGGACGAGGGCCGCGTTGTCGTAATACCTGTACCCGTTGTGCCCGATCCGACTCGGCGACACCAGCCCGATGCTGTCGTAATGACGCAGGGTGCGCGACGTCGTGCCGACAGCCCGCGCCACGTCCTGAATCGAGTACTCCATGCCCGCTCCTCCTCTCGCCGAGAGCGCCTCAGAGGCGCCGGACTTCACGTTAGGCGTTGACGCAACGTCAATGTCAAGAGCGGGCGAGAACCCGTAGCAGCCGCCGGTCGCTGCATGCCCGTTTCACGTGAAACACCGGGGGAGTGGTCGACGGCAATCCTCTAACGGTTCACCGCTCGTTCCCGCACGCGCAACCCGAAAGGCATTGCGGTATCAGTCGGCGTATGCCACGCACCATTCCGGCACGACCCGGAACATGCGGATGTTCTCACCCCAGGTGCGCGGATCCGTTCCGTAGTGGGCGACCCAGTGTCCGATGATCTCGTCGAAGTCGGGATGGGTCTCGTCGAGCGCCTCCGCACGACCGTGCGTGAAGAACCCGAGACGTTCGCTATCGATGTGCGCCACACTGACCGCCGGACGCGACGCGAGGTGCCGCGCCTTCGCCGATCGTCCATCCGTACCGAACGTCCAGTGCCCGTGGATGAAGTGCCCGTCGACCGCGCTCACACGGGGTTCGCCGGCCGCCGTCACGGTGGCGATGCTCAGCACGCGCATGCCCTCGAGCCGGGGGAGCAGCGCCTCGGCCGACAGCGCATGGTCATCGGAAACGATCTCCTGCAGATGGGCGGTGGCGCGTGCGCGCGACGCATCCATTAGCGCTTGCAATTGTGCGATCTCTTCGCGCGTTTCGTACATCGTCACCCTCCATTGCCGATCGATCAAGCGATTCATCAAGATGTCGAAGTCATGAACGCCGCATAGCGTCTTGCGGTTCAGCGTACCCGTCCGCGAAAGATACCCACAGGTCTTCCCACAGGGCGTGTTCCTCCGTGACACGCGTGTTTATGCGGATATCGGGGGATCGGACGTTCACAGGCCTCCGAGTTATCCACAGGCTGGCGGCCGTGATGTGGACAACTTTCCACGCAGTATTCCGTTTACCCAATCAGGCAATTAGCAACCGGGGTTGACATAGGGATGCCTAGCAACTTAGGTTGACATCATGGATTCGACACAGGTGGCCCAGGCCGCCGCCGACACCGCCGACCCGCGGGCCGGCCTCCGCGCCGTCGCGTCGTTGCGCACGCTCGCTGATGCCCTGGAACTGCGCCAGGTCGAGGCCGCACTCCGCGACGGAATGACGTGGCAGCAGATCGCCGACGCTCTCGGCGTGACCCGACAGGCCGTCCACAAGAAGTACGCCAGACGAATCGACCCCACCATCGAGGTGCCGAGGAGAACAACATGAGCAGGTTCACGCAGATGCTCGCAACCGGGTACAGCGTTTCCATCAACGCGGCCGAGGAGGCGTCGCGCTTCGGCGTGCCCGCCGTTGATATCGAGCATGTCTTCCTCGCGCTCGTGATCGACGACGGCACCGCGGGCCAAGTCCTGCGTCGCGCCGGCATCACCCTCGATGCCGCGCGGAAGGCGGTCGCAGACCAGCACCGCGACCACCTCTCGAGCATCGGCGTACAGGCCGAGCTGCCGGGCGACGGCCGGATCCGCTTCCTCGAACAGGGTGGCATCGATTGGACGGATCGCGCGCTCAACCTGGTCTCGCGCGCGGGCGGAAAGCACAAGTCCGGCGACGCGACGGCCGTGCTCCGAGAGCTCCTCGCCGAGCCGAGCGGCACCGTCGACGAGCTCCTGGAGCGCCTCGGTACGAGCGCGGACGAGGTGCGAGAGCAGCTCGACGAGGCGGCAACGATCCGGGCGCGCACCGCGGCCCCCGCGCGGCGCCTGGGCCGCACGCACACGGTGTTCGTGCCCTCGCCGCCGAGCGAGGTCTGGGCGCTCGTCTCCGACGCCGCACGGTTGCCGGAGTGGGATCCGACGCTAGAGACGGTGACGACGGATGGCGAGCGATGGGTCGGGACCGCCCACACGACCCGGCCCAACGGCAAACCCCTGAGGCTCCGCGCCGATACGGCGCGTCTGATCGTCGAGCGGATCTCGGCGGCGGACCACCGCGTGGAGTGGCGCTTCACCTTCCCCGACGCGCCGGGCGCCAACCAGCGCTCCGTCATCGTCACTCTCGAGGAAGCGGCCGGCGGATCGCAGGTGACGGTCGACTTCGCGTGGATCCGCGGATCCGGGCCGCGCGGGCTGCGGCGCGTCGTCGCCCCGCTCGCGCGGCTCATCGCGCGCCCGGTCGTGGGCATCGCGCTGTGGTTCCAGGTCGTGAACCTCGCAAGCGGCATCAGCCGCGCGATGCGCTGAGCCGCGCGCTCCGCGGACTCACGGATGCCCCCCGCACCCGAGGGCGCGGGGGCATCCGTGAGCCGGGTTCCTACGCCCGAACGAGAGCGCGGAAGACCCGCGTGGGCTCCGCGATAATGCCCTCGCCGATGACCTCGACGCGGGCCTCGCTGAGCTTGTGCTTGCGGATCACCTTGGCGGCCTTCTCGATCTCCGCGTCGACGCTCTGACCCTTGAGGAGGATCAGCTCGCCGCCGTCGCGGGCGAGCGGAGCCGTCCACGGGATGAGGGTGCGCAGGGCTGACACGGCACGGGCCGTCACGGCGTCCAGATATCCCTCGTACCGGCCGGCCTCCTCGGCCCGAGCGCGCTCGACGGTGACGTTGTCGAGCCCCAGGTCCGTCTTCTGCTCGGTGAGCCAGGCGCAGCGACGCTCCATCGGCTCGATGAGGATCCATTCGATGTCCGGGCGCGCGATCGCCAGCACGATGCCGGGCAGGCCGCCGCCGGATCCGACATCGCCCACGCGGCCGCCCGCGGGGAACAGCGGGGCCGCGATCGCGGAGTTGAGGATGTGACGGTTCCAGAGGCGTGGGAGCTCCTGGGGGCCGATCAGGCCCCGCTCCTCGCCGTGCTCGGCGAGATTCGCCGCGAAGCGGCGCGCCAGTTCGATGCGATCACCGAACAGCGGTGCCGCCGAGGCGGGTTCGATCTCCAGCGTCATGCCTTGCGCACAACCGTGTGCCGGTCGCCGCGCTCGCCGTACGACTCGGAGACGTACCCACGCTCCGCGACGATGTCGTGTACGACCTTGCGCTCGTACGAGCTCATCGCGGGCAGCGACGCCTGCGAGGCACCGTCCTCGAGCCGCGCGATCGCCTGGTCGACGAGCTGCGCGAGCTGCGCGCGGCGCGTGTCGCGGGATCCGCCGACGTCGAGGATCAGGCGCGAGAACTCTCCCGTTTCGCGCTGCACGGCGATGCGCGTGAGCTCCTGCAGCGCCTGCACGACCTCGGGGTCGGCGAAGGGCGTCAGCGATTCATCATCGCTCTCGACCGACACGTACGCGCGCCCCTGGCGCACGTCGAGCTCGAGGTCGCCGTCGACGTCGGCGATGTCGAGCAGTCCCTCGATGTAGTCGGCCGCGATGTCGCCCTCGCGTTCGAGCTGCTCGGTCGTCGGCTCGTCATTCTGCATCGTCATTTCTGCGCCTCTCCGGAGTCGTCCTTCGCGGGCTCGGACGGCTCCGCCGCACCATTCGCGGATCCGCCTGCCTGCTGCTTGCGGCGAGCGGCAGCCTGCTGCGCGTCGCGCTTGGCGCGCTTGGCGCTCTTCGGCTGCACGCGCTTCGCGCGCTCCTGGCGCTCGAGCTCCGCCTTGCGGGCGAGCTCTTCCTGCTCGCGCTCGTACTCGGCGATCGTGACGACCTTGCCGTGCGAGTTGACGGCCTTGCCCTTCTTCGCGAGCCGCTCGTCGCGGGCGATGGCCGCAGGCGATCCGGGGGTCGGGCTCTCGCGGATGATGTAGAACTGCTGACCCATCGTCCAGAGGTTGTTGAAGAACCAGTAGCTGACGACGCCGAGCGGGAAGAAGACGCCCGAGAAGATCATTGCGAAGGGGATGATGTAGAGCATGATGCGCTGCATCTGGTACGCCTGACCCTGGCGGGCCTCGGGCGAGAGGTTCTTCGACACGATCTGCAGCTGCGTGATGAACTGCGTCGCGATCATCATCGCCACGAGCACGACCATGAGCACGATCGGACCGAACGAGTGATCGTTGAAGTGGTCGATCAGCGTCTTCGACAGGGGGGCCACGCCGAAGAGGTTGGCCTGTTCGAACTGCTCCACCTTGTCCGCGGTGAAGAGCCACTTGTTCTTGCCGCCGGTGCCGGCGGCGTACCAGGTGGCGATGTCGCGCAGCGTCCAGAACAGCGAGAGGAAGATCGGCATCTGCACGAGGAGCGGCAGACAGCCTGCCACGGGGGAGGTGCCGTGCTTCTTGTACAGCGCCTGCGTCTCGCGCATCTGCGCCTCACGCGAGAACTGGTCCTTCTTGCCGCGGTACTTCTCCTGGATCTTCTTCATCTGAGGACCCAGCTCCATCATCTTCCGCTGGCTCTTGATCTGCTTGACGAAGAGCGGGAAGATGCACAGTCGCACCACGACGACGACGCCGAGAATCGACAGGACCCAGGCGAGGCCGCTGTCTTCCGGCATGCCGAGCGACGTCCACAGCCAGTGCCAGCCGACGAGAATGGCCTCGATCACCCATCGGATGGGGAAGAGGATCGATCCGAAGAAATCACCCACGGAGAGTCAGTCCTTTCGGCGCGGCATCACGAAGCCACGCGGAGTCAGGTCATACGAGAAGTCTGGATGAGGACGCACGTCGTCCTCGCCGCCGGCCGCCCAGGGGTGGCAGCGCACGATGCGCGCGAGCGCGAGCGCGGATCCCTTGACGAGGCCGTGCTGCTGAACCGCGGTCACGGCATAGGCGGAGCACGAGGGGTAGTAGCGGCACACGTCGCCGTAGAGCTTGGAGATCGTCGCTCGGTAGGCGATCAGGAAGGCGACCCCTGCGTTGCGCGGAACGCGCACGGCTCCGGATATGCGAAACCGCGCCGACCCCATGGCCGACGCGGGCAGGACGCTCATGCCGCGGCCTTGCGCTCGAGACCGCGGGCGACATCGTGTCGCAGCTCGGCGTAGGCGGCCTCGGCGCTCGCGGGGAAGGCGCGGATCACGATATCGGCCCCCGGACGCAACCGCGGCGTCGCCTCAAGGCAGATGGCCTTGAGGCGACGCCGAACGGTGTTGCGCGTCACGGCGTTGCCGACCGCCTTGCTCACGATGAATCCGAAGCGCGGCGGGCGCTGCTCGCCCGTGTCGATCACGTGCACCACATGAAGCGCGCCCGCACGTCGCGAACCCCTGCGGACGATCGTTCGATAGTCGATCCCGCGGGTGATCCGCTGCGTACGGGCGAGCACTCCGGGCGCTCCGTGAAGGAACTTACGCCGAGAGCTCGGTGCGGCCCTTGCTGCGGCGCGCGTTCAGGATCGCGCGGCCGGCGCGGGTGCGCATGCGGGCGCGGAAGCCGTGCTTCTTGGCGCGGCGGCGGTTGTTGGGCTGGAAAGTGCGCTTGCTCATCGCTGATCACTCCGGGGGCTGGGGTCACCGGAACGGGGTTTGCCGGAGACGTCTTACAGAAATGCCCACACGGGGCACAAGTCAACCGAATCAGACTACGCCGTCGGCCATAGCGGAAGCAAACCGCGGGGGCAAGCTGTCAGTATCCCCACAGCCGAGCTCATTCCATGCGTTGTTAACAACAGAAAACGCTCCGGGCGTTTGCGCAGGCGGCCTGTCATGGCTAGCGTATTCCAAGTTATCCACAGGCTGTGAGTTAAGGGGAAGACGGATGCTCGACGTCCCGGACGTACCGATCTGGCGCCTCGTGCTCGCCGAACTCGAGAACGACGAACGCATCACTCCGCAATTGGAGGGCTTCCTCAATCTCGCCGTCGCGCAGGGCGTGATGGGCGGTGCGCTCTACCTCGACGTCCCCAACGACCTCACGGCCGGTCAGTTCAACAAGCGCATGCGCGAACCGATCATGGACGCGCTCGCGAAGCTGGGCGACGACGTCACCAGCTTCCGCGTCGTCACGAACCCCGAGCTCGCCGACCAGCCGTTCGTCCCCGAGCCGCATCCCCTCGCGGAGCAGCCCGCCGAGCAGCCCCGCGCCTCGGAGCGCGGCGGCCCGCGACCGATCGAGCAGCCGCAGACGCAGCCGCGCAGCGAGACGCGGCTGAACCCGAAGTACACCTTCGACAACTTCGTCATCGGCCAGTCCAACCGCTTCGCCCACGCCGCCGCGGTCGCGGTCGCCGAGGCGCCGGCGAAGGCGTACAACCCCCTCTTCATTTATGGAGACTCGGGGCTCGGCAAGACCCACCTGCTCCACGCCATCGGCGACTACGCGCAGAACCTGTTCCCCGGCGTGCGCGTCCGGTACGTGTCGAGCGAGGAGTTCACCAACGACTTCATCAACTCGATCGCGAACAACCGCGGTGCCGCGTTCAACGCCCGCTACCGCGACCTCGACATCCTGCTGATCGACGACATCCAGTTCCTCCAGGGCAAAGCGGAGACCCAGGAGTCGTTCTTCCACACCTTCAACACCCTGCACGACCACGACAAGCAGGTCGTGATCACGAGCGATGTCGCGCCCCGCCTCCTCACCGGCTTCGAGGACCGCATGCGCTCGCGCTTCGAATGGGGTCTGATCACCGATGTGCAGGCGCCCGACCTCGAGACGCGCATCGCGATCCTCCGCAAGAAGGCATCGAGCGAGCGGATCTACATCCCCGAGGACGTCATCGAATACATCGCCTCGCGCGTCTCGACCAACATCCGCGAGCTCGAGGGCGCGCTGATCCGGGTCTCCGCCTTCGCGAGCCTCAATCGCTCCGAGGTGTCGCGGGAGCTCGCCGAGGGCGTGCTGCGCGACATCGTCGACAAGCCCACGGACACGGTGGTCTCGCCGAATGACATCATTCAGGCGACCGCGGCCTACTTCAAGCTCTCGGTCGACGATCTCTATGGCCCCGGCCGCGCCCAGGCCGTCGCCCAGGCGCGTCAGATCGCCATGTACCTGTGCCGCGAGCGCACGAACCTCTCCCTCCCCAAGATCGGTCAGCTCTTCGGCGGCCGCGACCACACCACGGTGATGTACGCGACGAAGAAAATCACCGAACTGATGAAGGAGAAGCGCCAGGTGTACAACCAGGTGCAGGAGATCACCGCGCAGCTCAGCCGGCGCTGATTGCCTTAACGCCGACGACTTATCCACACGTTATCCCCAGAGCCCTCGGGTTAAGCACCGGGGGTTTTTGGCGTCTTTCTGCGGACCCTGTGGACAAGTCGCGGGATCCCGCGGCGGGATTGTCCACATCTGGTTCTTGACACGGGCCCTTAACGGGCGTTAAGAGCGGATCCGCGTGTGGATAAGTTGTGGATAACTGTGGAAACGTGGCGCCTTAACTGTGGGCGACACGCGCTGAGGGTGTGAAAAGCGCTGTGCACGCCCCTCGCCGCCGATCTCGCGCCTCCACGACTCGTCCGCAGCCCGTCCACAGATCACACGCGTGTAGTTCCCTACTCCGTCCTGGGATCCACAGAGTTATCCACAGTATCCACAGGCGTTAACGACGTTAAGAGATTTCTTTCTCTGTTAAGGGCGCTCCGATCACCACAGGCCGGGCCGGCCATGCGGGCCTCAGCGGGAACCACTAGCATTGGATCCCCGCGTACCCGCATGTTGAGAGGGAGAGATCCGTGAAGTTCCACGTGAACCGCGACGTCTTCAGCGAGGCTGTCTCGTTCGTCGTCAAGCTGCTTCCGCAGCGCAACCCGCAGCCGATCCTCGCGGGTGTGCTGATCGAGGCAACCGCCGACGGCGCCCTCTCCCTGTCGGCCTTCGACTACGAGGCGTCCGCACGCACGACGATCGAGGCGCAGATCGATGAGTCGGGCACGATTCTCGTCCACGGCCGGCTGCTCAACGACATCGCGAGCCGTCTGCCGAACGCCCCGATCGAGATCTTCACGGAGGAGGACGGCAACGTCGCCGTCGTCTGCGGACCCGCTCGCTTCGCGCTCGCGTCGATGCCCGTCGAGGAGTACCCGGCCATTCCCGAGGTCACCGGTGAGTCGGGCCTCGTTCCCGGAGAAGACTTCGCGACGGCGATCTCGCAGGTCGCCTTCGCCGCGTCGCGCGACGACGTCACGCCCGTCCTCACGGGCGTGCAGCTCGCCGTCTCGAACAACTCGCTCGCGCTCGTCGCGACCGACCGCTACCGCGTGGCGACCCGTGCGATCGACTGGGACGGCAGCCAGGCGGAGGCCCAGGCCCTCGTTCCGGCCCGCACGCTCACCGAGGTCGGCAAGACCTTCTCGCACGGCGGCAACATCTCGATCGCCTTCTCGGGCGAGGCTGATCGCGAGATCATCGCCTTCACGGCGGGCAACAAGACCGTCACCTCGCTGCTCATCAAGGGCAACTTCCCGCCCGTGCAGCGCCTGTTCCCCGAGCAGACCGGGCACTACTCGGTCGTCTCGACGAGCGAGCTCACCGAGGCGATCCGCCGCGTCGCGCTCGTGCTCGACCGCTCCGCGCCCCTGCGCTTCACCTTCGGCCCGACCGAGGTGACGATGGACGCCGCAGGCGGCGATCAGGCCCGCGCGACCGAGTCGGTCGACGCCACCCTCACGGGCGGCGAAGAGGTGACGCTTGGGCTCAACCCGCAGTACCTCCTCGAGGCGCTCGGCGCCGTCAAGAGCGAGTTCACGCGCATCACTTTCACGTCGAGCGACAACGCCAACAAGCTCAGCCCGATCCTCGTGACGGCGCAGACCTCGGTCGAGGAAGCGGCGAACGACAACTTCAAGTACCTGCTCCAGCCCAACCTGCTGCTCCGGTAACCGCGGTGATCGTCGAGCACCTCAGCCTCGTCGACTTCCGCAACTACGCCGAGGCCGAGCTCGAGCTGCGGCCGGGCACCAACCTCCTGGTCGGTCGCAACGGCCAGGGCAAGACGAACCTGGCCGAGGCGGTCGCGTACCTCGCGACGCTCGGATCCCACCGGGTGTCGGCCGACGCGCCCCTCGTGCGCGACGGCAAGGCGGCCGCCTTCGTCCGCGCGCGCCTCGCGCACGGATCCCGCCGGGTGATGCTCGAGCTGCAGATCAACAAGCAGGGATCGAACAAGGCGCGGATCTCGGGAAACCCGGTGCGCACGAACGAGCTGCCGCGCTACGCGCAGGTCGTGCTCTTCGCGCCCGAGGACCTGACGATCGTGCGCGGCGACCCCTCGGCGCGGCGCCGCTTCGCCGACCAGCTGCTCGTGCAGCGAACGCCGCGAATGGCGGCGGTGCTCGCCGATTACGATCGCACGCTGCGCCAGCGCACCACGCTGCTGAAGTCCGCCCGGGCCCGCGGCATGAAGGTCGAGCAGCTCACGACGCTCGAGGTCTGGGACGACAAGCTGATCTCCCTCGGCTCGCAGATCATCGACGCGCGCGACCGGCTCGCGCGCGACCTCACGGATCCGCTGAAGGCCGCGTATGCGGCGATCGCCGGCGACGACCACGCGCCGGAGATCGCCTGGGCGACGACGATCGCGGGCGCGGATCCGGAAGAGGACGAGATCGACGGGCAGGAGGGCTCCGGATCCACGGAGGAGCAGTTCCGCCAGGCGCTGCTCGCGAAGCGCTCGCTCGAGATCGATCGCGGCCTGACCCTCGTGGGCCCGCACCGCGACGACCTCGTGCTGCGGTTGCGGGGGCTGCCCGTCAAGGGCTACGCCTCGCACGGGGAGAGCTGGTCGGTCGCGCTCTCGCTCCGGCTCGCATCGGCCGAGCTGCTGCGCGCCGAGTCGCCGGGCGGCGACCCGATCCTCATCCTCGACGACGTCTTCGCCGAGCTCGACGCGGCGCGGCGCACCCGCCTCGCCCGCGTCGTGTCCGACTACGAGCAGGTCATCGTCACGGCCGCGGTCGCGGGCGACATCCCCGAGCACCTTCGCGAGCACGCCGTGCGCATCGAGGCCGGCCGCGTCCTCGGACCGCTCGCCGATCATCCGCTCGAGGAGGCGTCGTGACCGACGAGCGCCCACCGGGAGTGCCCGAGACGATCGCGACCTATCTGCGACTGCGCGGCCTGCCGCTTAGCAAGGCCGCGCGCCGCAAGCGCCAGCGCCGCGGGGATCCGGAGGGTTCGCTGCCCTTCACGAAGGGCAGGGATCCGGGAACGCTGGGCGACGCGATCTCGGCGCTCACGACGTCGAGCGGCTGGACGCCGCAGCTCGAGCGCGAGGAGCTCGCGCTGAACTGGGAGACGATCGCGGGCGCGGAGAACGCGGAGCACTCGCACATCGAGACCTTCGCGCAGGGCCTCGTCGTGGTGCGCTGCGACTCCACGGCGCGGGCGACGCAGATGCGCATGATGCGGGCGGCGTTCCTCACGCGCATCCTTGAGGTGTATCCCGAAGCGGGCGTGAAGGAGATTCGCTTCTTCGGACCGGACGTGCCGACCTGGAAACATGGCTTCAGGCGCGTTCAGGGGCGCGGTCCGCGCGATACCTACGGTTGAGATGGGATCCGACCCGTAGGAAGGGTTTTTCTCGCGCTGGTGGGCCGTCTAGGCCGGTTTCCGAGCCGCGAACGGGTAGACTGGAAGCGTCTGTCCAGACGTGAAGGAGCGACCCCTCTATGACCAGCGAGACCCCTCAGAACGAGCCCGAAATCGGCGCCGACGAGGCAGCCGGGGGTTCCCGCAGGGTCGAAGGCGAGTACAGCGCCGACGCCATCCAAGTTCTCGAGGGTCTCGAGGCGGTGCGCAAGCGCCCCGGCATGTACATCGGATCCACGGGTCCGCGCGGCCTGCACCACCTCGTCTACGAGATCGTCGACAACTCGGTCGACGAGGCGCTCGCGGGCTACTGCGACACCATCACGGTGACGCTGCTCGCCGACGGCGGCGTGCGATGCGTCGACAACGGTCGAGGCATCCCCGTCGCGATGCACAAGACCGAGGGCAAGTCGACCCTGGAGGTCGTGCTCACGGTGCTGCACGCCGGCGGTAAGTTCGGCGGCGGCGGATACGCCGTCTCCGGTGGACTGCACGGCGTCGGATCCTCGGTCGTGAACGCGCTGTCGACGCGGCTCGAGGCCGTCGTCAAGCGCGACGGCTACGTCTGGCGCCAGAACTTCTCGGGCGGCGGCGCCCCCGAGGGGCCGATCGAGCAGGGCGAGGCGACCGACGAGACCGGCACCGCCATCACCTTCTGGCCCGACGCCGAGATCTTCACCGAGACGGTGGAGTTCGAGTACGAGGTGCTGCGCACCCGCTTCCAGCAGATGGCCTTCCTCAACAAGGGCCTGAAGATCGAGCTCTACGACGAGCGCGAGGGCGCGACGGAAGAGGTCGACAACGAAGACGGCGAGCCCGAGACGCGGCAGCGCCACGACGTCTTCCTCTATGAGAACGGCCTCATGGACTACGTCGACTACCTCAACCACGCCCGCAAGGTCGAGCGCGTGCACGAGGAGGTCATCAGCTTCGAGTCGGAGGACACCGAGCGCAAGATCTCGGCCGAGGTCGCGATGCAGTGGACGACGTCGTACAACGACAACGTCTTCACCTACGCCAACACGATCAACACCCACGAGGGCGGCACCCACGAAGAGGGCTTTCGCGCCGCGCTCACGAGCCTCGTCAACCGCTACGCGCGCAACAACAACCTTCTCAAGGAGAAGGACGACAACCTCACGGGCGACGACGTGCGCGAGGGCCTGACGGCCGTCGTATCGGTCAAGCTCGGCGAGCCGCAGTTCGAGGGCCAGACGAAGACCAAGCTCGGCAACACCGAGGCCAAGGGCTTCGTGCAGCGCATCGTCACGGAGGAGCTCGGCGACTGGTTCGAGCGCAACCCGCAGCAGGCCAAGACCATCATCCGCAAGGCGATCGACGCCGCCTCGGCGCGCATGGCCGCCCGCAAGGCGCGCGAGACCGCGCGCCGTAAGAGCGTCTTCGAGTCGGCCGCGATGCCCGACAAGCTCAAGGACTGCACGAGCAAGGATCCGTCGATCTCGGAGATCTTCCTCGTCGAGGGTGACTCGGCAGGCGGATCCGCGGTCGACGGCCGCAACCCGCTGACGCAGGCGATCCTGTCGCTGCGCGGCAAGGTGCTGAACGTCGAGCGCGCGCGCATCGACAAGGCGCTCGGCAACAAGGAGATCCAGGCGATGATCCAGGCCTTCGGCCCGGGCATCGGGCCGGAGTTCGACATCGAGAAGGCGCGCTATCACAAGATCGTGCTCATGACCGATGCCGACGTCGACGGCCAGCACATCACGACGCTGCTGCTGACGCTGCTGTTCCGCTACATGCGCGGGCTCATCGAGGCCGGCTACGTCTTCCTCGCGATGCCGCCGCTGTACCGCCTGAAGTGGACCAACGCCGAGCACCAGTACGTGTACTCGGACCGCGAGCGCGACGACGCCCTCGAGGCCGGTCGCGAGCGGGGTTGGCGCCTGCCGAAGAGCACCGAGGGCGGCGTGCAGCGCTACAAGGGTCTCGGCGAGATGAACGCCGAGGAGCTGTGGGACACCACGATGAACCCCGAGACGCGCACGCTTCAGCAGGTGACGATCGACGACGCGGCCGCGGCCGACGAGATCTTCGCCGTCCTCATGGGCGACGACGTCGAGTCGCGCCGTAACTTCATCCAGCGCAACGCGAAGGACGTCCGCTTCCTCGACATCTGATCGAGCGCGGATAGAGAGACACAGACATGACTGACGAAGAACGCCCCGACGCCAGCGCCGAGCACAACCACGGCCGCATCGACCAGGTCGATCTCCAGGAGGAGATGAAGCGCAGCTACCTCGATTACGCGATGAGCGTGATCATCGGTCGTGCGCTGCCCGACGTCCGCGACGGCCTCAAGCCCGTGCACCGCCGCGTGATCTACGCGATGTACGACGGCGGCTACCGCCCCGACAAGTCGTTCTCGAAGTGCGCCCGTGTCGTCGGCGACGTGATGGGTCAGTACCACCCGCACGGCGACAGCGCGATCTACGACACCCTCGTGCGCCTCGTGCAGCCGTGGGCGATGCGCTACCCGATGGCGCTCGGCCAGGGCAACTTCGGCACCCCCGGTAACCAGGGCGCCGCCGCCCCGCGTTACACCGAGACGAAGATGGCCCCCCTCGCGCTCGAGATGGTGCGCGACATCGAGGAAGACACCGTCGACTTCGAGGACAACTACGACGGCCGCACCCAGGAGCCCACAGTCCTGCCCGCGCGGATCCCGAACCTCCTCGTCAACGGATCCGTCGGCATCGCGGTCGGCATGGCGACGAACATCCCGCCGCACAACCTCCGCGAGGTCGCCGACGGCGCCCTGTGGGCGCTCGACAACCCGGAGATGCCGCGCGAGGAGATCCTCGCGGGCCTCATGCAGCGGATCCCCGGTCCCGACTTCCCGACCAAGGCGCTGATCCTCGGCAACAAGGGGATCCAGGAGGCGTACCGCACCGGTCGCGGATCCATCCCGATGCGCGCCGTCGTGAACGTCGAGGAGATCCAGGGCCGCACCTGCCTCGTCGTCACCGAGCTGCCGTACCAGGTCAACCCCGACAACCTCGCGGTGAAGATCTCGGAGCTCGCGCGCGACGGACGCGTGCAGGGCATCGCCGACATCCGCGACGAGACCTCGGGCCGCACCGGCCAGCGCCTCGTGATCGTGCTCAAGCGCGACGCCGTCGCGAAGGTCGTGCTCAACAACCTCTACAAGCACACCGACCTGCAGTCGAACTTCTCGGCGAACATGCTGGCGATCGTCGACGGCGTACCCCGCACGCTTCCGCTCGACCGCTTCATCACGCTGTGGATCACCCACCAGCTCGAGGTCATCGTCCGTCGCACGCAGTTCCGCCTGCGTAAGGCGGAGGAGCGCATGCACATCCTGCGCGGCTACCTCAAGGCGCTCGACGCGCTCGACGAGGTCATCGCACTGATCCGCCGCTCGCCGACCGTCGACGAGGCGCGCGAGGGTCTGAAGGGCCTGCTCGACATCGACGACATCCAGGCCGACGCGATCCTGTCGATGCAGCTTCGCCGCCTGGCCGCCCTCGAGCGCCAGAAGATCATCGACGAGGCCACCGAGCTCGAGGCGAAGATCGCCGACTTCAAGGAGATCATCGCGAGCGAGGCGCGCCAGCGCGACATCGTGAAGACCGAGCTGACGGCGATCGTCGACAAGTACGGCGACGACCGCCGCACGCAGATCGTGCACGGCTTCGACGGCGACGTGTCGATGGAAGACCTCATCGCGCAGGAAGAGGTCGTCGTCACGATCACCCGCGAGGGCTACGTCAAGCGCACGCGAAGCGACCTGTACCGCAGCCAGCACCGCGGCGGCAAGGGAATCAAGGGCGCGCAGCTGCGCGCAGACGACGTCGTCGAGCACTTCTTCGTCACGACCACGCACCACTGGATCCTCTTCTTCACCACCGCGGGGCGCGTGTACCGCGTGAAGGCGTACGAGCTTCCCGAGGCCGGTCGCGACGCGAAGGGCCTGCACGTGGCGAACCTCCTCGCGCTGCAGCCCGAGGAACAGATCGCCGAGGTCATCGAGCTGAAGACCTACGAGGACACCGAGTACCTCGTGCTCGCAACCCGCAACGGCCTCGTCAAGAAGACGCGCCTCAGCGAGTACGACTCGAACCGCCAGGGCGGCATCATTGCCATCAACCTGCGCGACGGCGACGAGCTCGTCGACGCCATGCTCGTCAACAGCGACGACCACCTGCTGCTCATCAGCCGCAAGGGCATGTCTCTGCAGTTCCCCGCCTCCGACGAGTCGCTGCGCCCGCTCGGCCGCTCGACCTCGGGCGTGAAGGGCATGTCGTTCCGCGAGGGCGACGAACTGCTGTCGGCGTCGGTCGCGCGCCCCGGCACCTTCGTCTTCACGGTGACCGACGGCGGTTGGGCCAAGCGCACGGCGATCGAGGAGTACCGCCAGCAGGGCCGCGGCGGCCTCGGCATCAAGGTCGCGAAGCTACACGACGACCGCGGAGAACTCGCCGGCGGGCTCATCGTGGAGGAAGACGACGAGGTTCTCGTCGTTCTCGCCAAGGGCAAGGTGGTACGCTCGGCCGTTGCCGAGGTGCCCGCGAAGGGACGTGACACGATGGGAGTCGTGTTCGCCCGTCCCGACAAGGGCGACCAGATCCTCACGATCGCTCGCAACAGCGAGCGTGGCCTGGGTGAGGACGAGGCAGAAGAAACCGAAACCCCTGAAGGTGGCGAATGAGCACGGTAGCTGACAAGCTCGCGAAGAAGTCTCCCCAGAAGAGCTCTTCGAAGCAGGTGCGACTGCGCCTGGTCTACATCGACTTCTGGTCGGCCGTGAAGCTGTCGTTCCTGGTCGCCATCGCGATCGCGATCGTCACGCTCGTGTCCTTCGTGCTGCTCTTCCTCGTGATCGAGTCGACCGGGCTCATCGCCCAGGTCGACGAGTTCATCGGAAGCTTCAGTGGCGGGCGCTTCTCGATCGCCGCGACCGTCGGCCTGCCGCAGGTGTTCGCGTTCGGATCCGTCGTCGCGATCCTGAACCTCATCGTCGTGACCGTGATGGGCGCCATCTCGGCCGGCATCTACAACATGTGCGTCAAGATCACGGGCGGCCTGCTCGTGGGCCTGACCTCGAACTGAGCCTTCACTCGAACGCCCCGGACGTTGTCCGGGGCGTTCGTTGTGTGTGGGGTGGGTGGCAGGTGGCGGGCGGGTGCCGGGATGTCGGAGAAATCACGGGAATCGGAGGGATTCGGAGAGGACTTCCGAGTTTCGTGATTTCTCCGAGGTTCGTGCGGCGCGGTGCGCGCGATGTAGGGGCGGCATGGATCTAGGTGCGTGATCACCCCGAAAGTCGGAGAAATCACGGGAATCGGAGGAATTCGGGGTGGATCCCCGAGTTTCGTGATCTATCCGAGGTTCGTGGCGTGATGGTCGTGGTGTCGCGACTCTGGGGCGGCTCGGCGACGTCGCGTGCGGCAGGCGGCCGTCCTGAGACTCGGAGAAATCACGAGGATCGGAAGCTTTCGGGCAGGATTCCCGAGTTTCGTGATTCTTCCGAGGTTCGTGCGGTGCGCGCGATGTTGGGGGCAGGTATGGATCTCGGGGTGCGTAATCGCCCCGAGACTCGGAGAAATCACGAGAATCGGAAGCTTCCGGGGTGGATTCCCGAGTTTAGTGATTCTTCCGAGTCTGGTTCTGATCGTTGGCGCGGTGTCGCGGCGACGGGTGCGGGCTCGAGGTGGATCCGAGGTGGGCATCGCGGGCGGCTCGCGGTGATGTCGCCGTCTCGGAAATCGGAGAAATCACGAGAATCGGATGCTTTCGGGGAGGATTCCCGAGTTTCGTGATTCTTCCGAGGTTCGTGCGCCCGGATCCGGAGGAGCGGTCAGGGGGCGAGGAGCGGCCGGACCCGGATCCGCAGGCGCCGAGCGATACACAGGCCGCCAGACGGGGTGAACTTTCCACAGAACGCGGGAACGGCCCGGCGCGGAGCGTGGGTGTCGGGGCAGAGTGTCAGCATGGATCTGGACGGATACCTCCGCGCGAACGGCGGGGTCGCGCGCATGTCGACGCTGCTTAGCGCCGGGATCCGGCGCAGCGCGATCCGCCGCGCGCTCGACGCGGGGCGCATCGACAAGATCGCGCGGAGCTGGGTGGCTCTGCCCCAGGCCGATCCGAGCCTCGTCGCGGCAGCGCAGATCGGTGTGACGGTCACGTGCGTCTCGCAGGCGGAACGCCGCGGGTTGTGGTCGTTCGGAGCGGGCGAATCCCACGTGGCGGCGCCGCCGAACGGCAGGCTGAACCGGCCGACGACGGCGCACGTGCACTGGGGCCGGCCGCTCGTCGCCCGCCGTCCCGACGCCCTCGAGGACGGCATCATCAACACCCTGGCCTACGTCGCCGCCTGCCAGCCGTTCGAGAAGGCGCTCGTGATCTGGGAGTCGGCGGCGCGCAAGGAGCTCGTCGTGCGCGAGACGCTCGCGAGGCTCCGATTCGGCCCGCAGGGCCGGCGGATCCTCGACGAGATGAGCTGGTACTCGGACTCCGGGATCGAGTCGGTCGTGATCCCGCGCCTGCGCTGGCTGCGCGTGCCGTTGCGTCCGCAGATCTCGATCGCGGGGCATCGCGTCGACCTCCTGATCGGCGACCGCCTCGTGCTACAGGTGGACGGCGGCCACCACGTCGACGCGCAGCGCACGGAGGACAACCGCCACGACGCGCAGCTGATGCTCATGGGATACCACGTGATCCGCGTCAGCTATCACCAGATCGTCCACCGCTGGCACGAGGTGCAGGATCTGATCGCGACCGCGGTCGCGCAGGGGCTGCACCGGATCCCCTAACGGCACGAGACTCGGAAGAATCACGAGAATCGGAGAGAATCGAGGAGGATCCCCGAGTTTCGTGATTTCTCCGAGCCTCGTGCATGAGCCGCGCGACGGGCAGCACCTGCGCGACGCGCCCGGGAAGTGTACCGGGTTTGGTGGCTCGCGTGGGGATCGAGTATTGTTTTAAAGGTTGACGGCCGCGAGGCCGGATGCGGGGCTATAGCTCAGGCGGTTAGAGCGCTTCACTGATAATGAAGAGGTCCCAGGTTCAAGTCCTGGTAGCCCCACCACCACGAAGGCCCGAGCGGAAGCTCGGGCCTTCGGTCGTTCAGCGGATCCCGCTCACGCCAGGTCCTTCTCGGCGAGCCAGTCGGCGGCGATCGTCGGGGCCGCGGCCTCTTCGTCGACGGATCGGGCGTTGAGCGCGACGAGATCCTCGGCCGTGAGCGCGGCGGAGACCTCGTTGATGATCGCGGCGGCCTCGTCGTCGACGGCGTCGGACGCGAGCGGCACGACCTGCGAGGCCAGGAACAGGGCCTCGGGATCCTCGAGCACGACGAGATCGCCGCCCGCGAGCACCGGGTTGGCGGTGTAGAGGTCGACGAGCTGCACCTGTCCGTCCGTCAGGGCCTTCACGGTGAGGGGCCCGCCGGAGTCTTCGATGGGGGTGAACGCCACGTCGACGCCGTACACGCTCTTCAGGCCCTCGGGCCCGTACGGGCGCACCTCGAGCTCGGAGTTGCCGCCGAGGGTGAGCCCCTCGATCCCCGCGAGGTCGCCGATGCTGGTGAGATCGTGCTCCTCGGCGAACTCCTTTGTCACGACGTAGGAGTCCTGGTCGCTCGCCTCGGACTGCTCGAGCACGCGCACGCCGTCGGGCATCGCCTCCGCGAGCGCGTCGTACACCTCCTGGCTCTCCGTCGCCGTCGCGTCGGCATCGAGGTACTGCAGCAGGTTGCCGGTGTACTCGGGGAAGACGTCGATCTTGCCGCCCTCGATCTCGGGCATGTACACCTCGCGCTGCCCGATGCGCATCTGCCGGTCGACCTCGTAGCCGCCGGCCTCGAGCGCCTGCGCGTAGATCTCGGCGATGATCTCGTTCGAGTAGTAGTCCTGCGAACCGACGACGAGGGATCCGCCGGCGTCCGGCTCCTCGGATCCGGCCGAGTTGTCCAGCGGATCCGCGGACGAGCAGGCGGCGAGTGCGCCCGCGCCGAGGACGGCGATGCCGAGAACGGATCCGAATCGGAGGAGCTTCTTCTTCGTCATGATGATGTCCTTCGTGATGAGAGTGCGGGGGTCGAATGGGGCGATGCGTGCCGCGCGGCGAGGCGCTGCAGCGCCGCGAAGGCGAGCTCGAGGATGATCGCGAGCAGGATCACGAGGATGGATCCGGCGAGCATTTGTCCGTAGTCCTGAGTCTTGAGCCCGGTGAAGAGGTACCGCCCGAGGCCGACGTCGGCGGTGTAGGCGGCGAGGGTCGCCGTGGCGACGACCTGCAGCGCCGCGGCGCGGGCGCCGCCGACGATGACGGGCAGCGCGAGCGGTAGCTCGACGCGCCACATGACCTGTGCGCCGCTCATGCCGATCGCCCTCGACGCCGCGGTGATCTCGCCGGGCACGCTCTGGACGCCCGAGTAGGCGCCCGCGAGCAGAGACGGCACGGCGAGGATCAGGAGCGCGACGAGCGGCGGCCCGATGCCGATGCCGAGCCAGAGCCCGACGAGGGTCAGCACGCCGATGGTGGACAGGGCACGGGCGGATCCGGCGATCGCGCCGATGACGGCGCCGCCGCTGCGGGTGCGGCCGAGCAGGGCGCCCGCGGGGAGGGCGATGATCGAGGCGATGACGAGCGCGAGCGCGGTCAGGAGGAGGTGTTGGCCGATGCGCACGGGGATCCCGCCGGGGCCCTGCCAATGGTTGGGGTCGGCGAGCCAGGCGAGGGCGTCTGCGAAGAGGTTCATGCGCGCACCCTCCGCCAGGGCGCGAGCGCGCGACCGGCCAGAAGCAGCAGGCCGTCGAGCGCGAGCGCGAGGATCGCGGTCGCGAGGATCCCGATCACGACCTCGCTCGTAATGCCGCGCTGGAAGCCGTCGGTGAGGAGGCTACCCAGGTTGCCGATGCCGACGAGCGCACCGATCGTCGCGAGGCTGATGGTCGACACCGTCACGACGCGGACGCCCGCGAGGATCACGGGCAGAGCGAGCGGAAGGTCGACGCGCCAGAACATGCCGATCGGGGAATACCCCATCGCCGTCGCGGATTCGCGGACCGTGCGGTCGACGGATCCGAAGCCGTCGACGACGCTCCGCACTAGTAGCGCCGTGCCGTATGCCGCGAGGGTAATGATCATATTCGCGTTCGAGCGCAGCGGCACTCCGAGCAGCACGGGCACGACGATGAGCATCGGCAGGGCGGGGATCGCGTAGAGCAGGGCGGCGGTGCTCGTGAGCGGGCCGCCGATCCGGGGTCGCCGCTGGGCGAAGCGCCCGAGCGGCACGGCTACGAGGATCGACAACACGATCGCGGGCAGGCTGAGCGCCAGGTGGTCGCCCGCGAGCGAGAGCACCTGCTCCCAATTCTGCGCGAGCCAGCTCATGAATCGATGACCCCGAGCGGCCGGCCGGCGGGGTCGAAGACGACGCGGCGCCCGTCGACCTCGCGCGTCGACAGCGGTGTCTCGCCGGCGGAGGCGCCGATGAAGCTGCGCACGAAGTCGTCGGCGGGGTTCGCGAGAATCTCCGCGGGCGTGCCCTTCTGTGCGATGGCGCCGCCGCGGGCCGGATCCGTGCGGAAGACGACCACCTCGTTGCCCAGCCGGAACGCCTCCTCGATGTCGTGGGTGACGAAGAGGATCGTCTTCGCGAGCTCGCGCTGCAGGCGCAGCAGCTCCTCCTGCAGCTCGCGCCGCGCGAGCGGATCCACGGCCCCGAAGGGCTCGTCCATGAGCAGCACGTTCGGATCCGTCGCGAGCGCCCGCGCGACTCCGACGCGCTGCTGCTGCCCGCCGGACAGCTGGGCGGGGTAGCGGCGGCCGAGATCCGGATCCAGGCCGACGAGCTCGAGCATCTCGCCCGATCGCGCGACGGCGTCGCGTTTCCGGGCGCCGTTGAGGATCGCGACGGTCGCGACGTTCTCGGCGACGGTGCGGTGGGGCAGCAGCCCGCCGTTCTGGAGCACGTAGCCGATCGAGCGGCGCAGGGTCACGGGATTGCGGGAGGCGACGTCGTCGCCGTCGATGAGCACGCGGCCCGAGGTGGGGGAGACCATGCGGTTGACCATGCGCAGGAGCGTCGTCTTGCCGCAGCCGGAGGGGCCGACGAAAACGGTGATCCGGTGCGAGGGCGCCGTGAGAGAGAAGTCGGCGACGGCGGGCCGCCCGTCGCCGTAGGTCTTCGTGACTGTCTCGAATTCGATCATCGGGCTCGTCTCCGTCTCGGTGCCGCGCTCGCCGCGTGGGTCACGCGGGGCGCCCGTAGGTCTCCAGGAGCCGCAGCCAGATCTCGCTCATCGTGGGGTATGCGGGCACCGCGTGCCACAGGCGATCGACCGGCACCTCGCCGACGATCGCGATCGTGGCCGCCTGCAACAACTCTGCCGCATCCTGGCCCACGAAGGTCGCTCCGACGACGATTCCGCGATCCTCGTCGACGACGAGCTTCGCGCGCCCCGTGTAATCGTCGGCGTGCAGCGATGCGCCGGCAACGCTTCCGAGCTCGTATTCGACGGCACGGACCGAGAGCCCCGCGTCGTGGGCCTGGGCCTCGGTGAGGCCGACGGCGGCGACCTCCGGATCCGTGAAGACGACGCGCGGGACGGCCGCGTGATCGGCGGTCGCGGCGTGGCGGCCCCAGGCGCCGTCGTCGACGGCGTCTCCGCCCAGCCTGGCGGCGATCGCCTCGCCCGCGGCGCGCGCCTGGTACTTGCCCTGGTGGGTGAGGAGCGCGCGGCCGTTGACGTCGCCGACCGCGTAGAGCCAGTCGGTGCCGTCGACGCGCAGGGTGTCGTCGACCGTCAGCTTTTGCCCGAGCCCGACGGTGTCGAGCCCGAGGTCCCCCGTGTTCGGGTGCCGGCCCGTCGAGACGAGGATCTCCTCCGCCTCGAGCGTCGAGCCGTCGTCGAGCCGGACGGTGACGAGGCCGTCGTCGTCGCGGTCGATCCGCTCGGGTGCCGCGCCGATCCGCACGTCGATGCCCTCGCTCGCGAAGGCGTCGGCGACGAGTTCGCCGGCGAAGGGCTCCTCTTTCGACAGGAGCGGACCGCGCGAGAGCAGGGTCACGCGGGATCCGAGGGAGGAGAACGCGAGCGCGAGCTCGGATCCGGCGACCCCGCCGCCCAGGACGATCAGCCGCGGCGGCACGTGGTCGGCGGCGGTCGCCTCGCGGGTGCCCCATGGATCCGCCCCTGCGAGGCCGGGGATGTCGGGCAGGGTGGGTACGGATCCGGTCGCGAGCGCGACGGCCCGCGCCGTGTAGGTGCGGTCGCCGACCCGTACCCGGCCGGGGCCGTCGAGCCGGCCGCGGCCGCGAATCAGGTCGATGCCGGCGGAGGCGACCCACTCGGCCTGGCCCTGGTCGTTCCAATCGCTCGTGAAGCTCGTGCGGCGGGCGAGAACCGCGGTGGCATCGAGCTCGCCGGTCACGGCCTCGCGAGCACCGGGCACCCGCTGCGCGGCACGGATCGCGCTGCCGCTACGGAGCAGGGCCTTGGACGGCATGCACGCCCAATAGGAGCACTCTCCGCCGACCAGTTCCTGCTCGACGAGAGCCGCGCGGAGGCCGCGCTTCGTCGCGTAGTCGGCGACGTTCTCGCCGACCGGCCCGCCGCCGATGACGATGAGGTCGTAATCGTGCGCCGTGCTCATACCTTGTCCTTCTGCAGCATCGTGCCCGGTCGGATGGCCGTGACCAGGAAGGATACAGGGCCGCGACGACTTCTCGGGCGTCTCGTCGAGACCATTGCTTCTCCCTGGACGACCTGGTATTGAGACGGCATTCTCGGCGCGACGCGCCGATTTGGCGGTGTGTAATCCGAGCCGGTAAGATTGTGCGAGTTGGGCACTCGTGCCTAGCGGGGCCTTAGCTCAGTTGGTAGAGCGCCTGCTTTGCAAGCAGGATGTCAGGAGTTCGAATCTCCTAGGCTCCACAGTGGGATGAGTCGTGACTGCAATCGCAGACAGGTCGCGAGAAATATCAGTGGCGGGTCCGAGCCAGCGTTTGAGATTTTGGTGGACCAGTTCTAACTTGCCCTGTCCCTGGGGTGCGCCATTCTTCGTCTTCCTGATACCCCGAGATCCGTCCGCGGCACAACCCGGTTGTGTGCCCTCGATCGGCCGCTAGCGTCGTCGCTAAGCAATTCAGTCGTCAGCGGCCGCGATCGCCGTGGAAAGGACGCCGATGATCTCGATCGGGTACCACGCATCCCACGAGCAGCATCCCCCGAGCGAACTGCTCAGGGCGGCGCGGCTTGCGGAGGATGTCGGCTTTGATGAGGTGATGTGCTCGGATCACCTGGCGCCGTGGACGACGGCTCAGGGACAGTCGGGGTACGCATGGAGTTGGCTCGGAGCCGCGATGGCGCTCACCCATATCCCGTTCGGAGTGGTGAACGCTCCCGGCCAGAGGTACCACCCGGTGGTGATCGCACAGGCCATCGCGACACTCGCGGAGATGTTTCCGCATCGGTTCTGGGTCGCGTTCGGCAGCGGTGAGAACCTCAACGAGCACGTGACAGGAGACCCGTGGTTGGAGAAACCGGCGCGTCAGCGCCGCCTGCGTGAGAGCGTTGACGGCATCCGCGCGCTGCTGGACGGGCAGCGCGTCGATAAGGACGGCTTGATCCGGATCCATGACGCGCGGATATGGTCGCTGCCCGATCAGCCTGTGCCGTTGATTGGCGCGGCGGTCAGTTCGGACACCGCGGCCTGGGTCGCGGGGTGGGCCGACGGCCTCATCACCGTCGGCAGCCGGGAGGAACAGACACAGGAAGCCCTCCGCCGCTATCGCGATGCAGGCGGTCGAGGATCGGCTCGCCTGCAGATTCATCTGAGCGTGGAATCCGATCGCGAGCAGGCGTTCGCTGTTGCCCGCGAGCAGTGGTCGCACACGATGGCACGGGGCGTGAGTATGTGGGATGTGGAGAATCCCGAGGACTTCGAGGCGGCGATCGTGCCGTCCGATGACGCGCTCGAGCGGGAGGTCCTGATCTCCGATGATCCGGCCGAGCTCGCCGACCGCGTGGCGTCGATTGCGCAGGGTTACGATCACATCTACCTGCACCACGTCGGGCCGGACCAGACGGCGTTTCTCACACGCTGTGGGGACGGCCTGCTCGACCGGCTGCGGAGCGCGCTGTGACGGGGGCTGGGTTCCATGTCGATCCGTGGGTCGTGAGTGTTTCCGGGCTCGAGCCCGAGCAGCTTGCCCACGAGGAGTCGGTGTTCGGCTTATCGAACGGTCATCTCGGCTGGCGCGGCAACCTCGATGAGGGTGATCCGCGCGGGGTCGCAGGAAGCTACCTGAACGGCGTCTTCGAAGAGCACCCCATGCCCTACGCCGAGGACGGCTACGGATACCCGGGAGTGGGACAGAGCGTCATCAACGTGCAGAACGGGCAGATCATCCGCATGCTCGTCGACGACGAGCCGTTCGACCTCAGGGTCGGCGAGCTTCTGTCGCATGACCGCCGGCTGGACATGCGCGACGGAACATTGCATCGGACCTTCGAATGGCTGGGACCCACGGGCCGGCGCGTGCGCGTCGAATCCACCAGGGTCGTCTCTCTCAGCCGCCGCGCAATCGCCGCAGTACGCTACAGCGTCGAGGTCCTCGATCAGTCGGCGGAAGTCACTCTGATCTCGGAGTTATTGGCGAACGAGCCGCTCCCGATAGTGCACGACGATCCGCGCGTACAGGATCTGCTCACCGAGCCGCTCGTGACCGTCGAGGCCGACGTCGTCGGCTCCCGCTCGACCCTCATGCATCGCACCAGGCGAAGCGGGATCATCGTGGCAGCGACCATGGATCATGAGGTCGACGGACCCGGGTGTCGCGTGGTGTCCGATGCCGACAACGACAAGGCGCAGACGACGATTCGTGCCCGGCTCGACCCGGGGCAGCGCCTCACGATCATGAAGTATGTAGGTCACGACTTCGAGCGGGGTATGACGCCCGCGACCGTGCGGGCACGAGCCGAGGTCGCCGTCGCGATCGCCAAGGAAGACGGGTGGCACCGGCTGCTGGCGGACCAGCGCGAGGTTCTCGACGAGTACTGGCGATGCGCCGACGTCGTCGTGGAGGGAGAGCCGCGGCTGCAACAGGCGGTGCGCTTCGCGCTGTTCCAAATCTTCCAGGCGGCAGCGAGGGCGGAGGTGCGCTCCGTCCCGGGAAAGGGACTTACGGGCTCGGGGTACGAGGGGCACACGTTCTGGGACTTTGAAGGCTTCGTTCTTCCTGTGCTGACCTCGACGGCTCCGGATGCTGCGCGCCAGGCGCTGCTCTGGCGACACTCGACTCTGCACCATGCCCGGGATCGGGCCGCGCAGCTACACCTCGCCGGTGCGGCCTTCGCGTGGCGAACGATCGACGGCCGGGAGAGTTCGGGCTACTGGCCGGCGAGCACCGCGGCATTCCATATCAACGCGGACATCGCCGTGGCAGTGCTCCACTATGTGCGCGCAACCGGTGACGCCGAGTTCGAGCGCGAGTTCGGCCTCGAGATCCTTGTCGAGACGGCGCGGCTCTGGTTGTCGCTGGGGCATCGGGATGCGGACGGTGCGTTTCACATCGACGGAGTGACCGGCCCCGACGAGTACTCCGCGGTCGCGAACGACAACGTCTTCACCAACCTCATGGCCCAGCTCAACCTGCGCGGTGCCGCCGATGCGGCGCGCAGACACCCGGAGAAGCTCAAAGAGCTCGGTGTCGGCTCGGACGAGGCGCGCGAATGGGAGGCCGCCGCCGCAGACATGCACATCCCATTCGACGAGGAACGCGGTATCCACCCGCAGTCGGCTGGATACACGCACCTCGAGCGATGGGACTTCGATGCGACCGGACCGGACCAGTACCTCCTGCACGACAACTTCCCGTATTTCGACCTGTACCGGAAGCAGGTCGTGAAACAGGCAGATCTCGTGCTCGCGATGCACGTCGCGCACGAGGCGTTCACGTCGCAGGAGAAGGCCCGCAACTTCGAGTACTACGAGGCGCTGACCGTTCGGGATTCCTCGCTGTCCGCATCGCCGCAGGCCGTTATCGCGGCCGAGGTGGGTCACCTCGGCCTGGCCTATGACTATCTGGCGGAAGTGGCGACGATCGATCTCGACGACCTGCACGGCAACACGCACGAGGGCCTCCACATCGCCGCCCTCGCCGGCGTGTGGACGGCGATCGTCGCCGGATTCGGCGGCATGCGTGACACCGCAGACGGATTGCGGTTCGCGCCACGCTTGCCGCAACCTCTCACGCGACTCAAATTTGGCGTTCGCATTCACGGGCACACCCTGAGCCTGAACGTGACGGCGCTCGAGACGACCTACCAGTACAGCGGCGACGAACCCCTCACGATTTTGCACTTCGACGAGGTGATCACCGTCGGCGGGGACGACGTCACTGTTCGAACGCCGTCGCTGCCCGATCCGGGACCACGCCCGCAGCAGCCGCGGCACCGCGCTCCACGCCCCGCGTTCGGCACCGACGCGGACGGCGATCAGGGCAGGGTCTGCTGACGATTTGGTTGAGTCCGGGGTTTATGCCGCCGGAGCGACGGCGTTGATTATCATCGTCTCGAATTCGACAGGCGTCAGCTTCCCGCGGCCCCGCCGCCGCTTCCGGTGATAGATCTTCTCGAGCCACCTCACGATCGCGAGTCGCAACTCGAGCCTGGTCGCCCAGGAACCCCTGTCCAGCAGGTTCTTCTGCAACAAGCTGAGACACGATTCCATCGCCGCGTTGTCCGCGCACGCTCCCGCGCGCCCCACGGACCCGATTCGAGTAGACATCCTTCACCGCGCAGCAGTAGAGCTTGCCCGCCGCGGCCATCTCGCGGACGAGAGAGAACATCATCTCGGGATCTTGATATGGGCCTGGGACGGATACGCCGTCTCGTGGCGCAGGACCCAGTTGTCCATCTCAAGCTCGCGGATCCGGCCGCGGTCGTGCTCGATGAGGCGACCGCGCACGGCTGACTCGGGCGATGGTGCGTTCGCGTCAGAGCGCCCGACGTACGCGCACAGCGGCGGCAAGTTGCTCCAGTGCGAGAGCGGACGCATCCCAGCCCATGCAGGCGTCGGTCACGCTCTGCCCCCGCGTGAGGCCGGCGGGTCCGACCGACACGTCGAGCTTCTGCGCGCCCGCGACGAGGTTGCTCTCAAGCATCACGCCGGCCAGCGCGCGCTCGCCGGAGGCAATCTGCGCGGCGAGCTCGCCCGCGACCTCGGCCTGGCGGAGGTGATCCTTGCCGCTGTTGCCGTGGCTCGCGTCGACGACGAGCCGCGCGCCGAGGCCCGCGGCCTCGAGCCGCTCCGATGCGCGCCGCACGTGCTCGGCAGCGAAGTTCGGCCCATCGGCCCCGCCGCGCAGAATGATCGAGGTGTCGGGGTTGCCCGTCGTCGAGAGGAGGCTCGCACGGCCATCGGATCCGATCCCGAGGAAGGCCTGCGGCGCCGAGGCGGCGGAGGCCGCGTCGAGCGCCACCTGCAGCCCGCCGTCGGTGCCGTTCTTGAAGCCGATCGGCATCGAGAGGCCACTCGCGAGCTGGCGGTGGATCTGGCTCTCGGTCGTGCGAGCCCCGATGGCGCCCCAGGTGATCAGGTCGGCGGTGTACTGCGGGCTGATCGGCTCGAGGAACTCGGTCGCGCACGGCATGCCCAGCCCCGTGACGTCGCGCAGGAAGGCGCGTGCCATCCGCAGGCCGGTCTCGATGTCGTGGCTGCCGTCGAGGTGAGGGTCGTTGATGAGGCCCTTCCAGCCCACGGTGGTGCGGGGCTTCTCGAAGTAGGCGCGCATCACGATGAGGAGGTCGTCGCGGTGCCGCTCGGCCTCGGCCGCGAGGAGTTCGGCGTATTCGAGACCGGCCTCCGGGTCGTGGATCGAGCACGGGCCGACGACGACGAGCAGGCGGTCGTCTTCGCCGTTCATGATGGCGCGCACCTCGTCGCGGGTGCGGGCGACGAGGAGGGCGCGTTCGTCCTCGATGGGCAGCTCGCCGGCGATCTCCCCGGGCGAGGGGAGCGTGGTGCTGCTCGAGACGTGAACGTCGGCCGTGGATTCGAGGGTCTTCATGATGGGGATCCTGTCCTAAGGGGGAGCGGACCCCCGCAGAGCCCGCCGAAACGGCGAAAGCCAGAACGAATGCTCTGGCTTGTCGGCTCTGAAGGTGTCGGTACGCGCTAAACCAGCGCCGGCCCCTCCAGAGCCGACTCAAAATACGCATACCAACGGGTGATCATGAGAGAGACACTACCCCATCGGGAGGGCGCGGGCGTCACGGCCGAAAAACCCCGCCCGGCGGGCCCGAGAAAGGCATACCGTGGAGGTGAGTCCACCGGCTCCCCCATTGAACCCGGACAAACAAGAAAGAGGTTCCTACGGTGAAGGCAGCACGCTTCCACGATCGCGGCGACATCCGGATCGAGGACATCACCCCTCAGCCCCTCGAAGCAGGCACGGTGCGCATCGACGTCGCCTGGTGCGGCATCTGCGGCACCGACCTGCACGAGTACCTCGAGGGCCCCATCTTCGTTCCCGCGCACGGTCACCCGCACCCGATCTCGGGTGAGGATGCGCCCGTGACCCTGGGTCACGAGTTCTCGGGCGTCGTCTCGGAGCTCGGCGAGGGCGTCGATGACCTGGCCGTGGGTGACCACGTGGTCGTCGAGCCCTACATCCTGCGCGACGACGTCTACACGGGCCCGGAGTCGGTCGACTACCACCTCTCCGACGACATGAACTTCATCGGCCTCGCGGGCCGCGGCGGCGGTCTCGCCGAGAACATCGTCGTGAAGCGCCGCTGGGTCCACAAGATCGACTCCTCGGTCGCGCTGGACGAGGCTGCGCTCATCGAGCCGCTCTCGGTCGCGTTCCACGCCGTCAAGCGTTCGGGCGTCAAGGCCGGGCAGACGGCGGTCGTGGGCGGCGCCGGCCCGATCGGTCAGCTGACCGCGGCCGTGCTGCACGCCATCGGCGTCAAGGTGATCATCTCGGAGCTGTCGGGCCTGCGCCGCCAGAAGGCGCTCGACGCCGGGGTGGCCGATGTCGCGCTCAACCCCGCAGAGGTCGACGTCGTCGCCGAGGTCAAGAAGCTCACCGACGGCAAGGGCGCGGACGTCGCATTCGAGTGCACCTCGGTGCAGGTCGTGTTCGACACGCTCATGGACACGGTGCGGCCGACCGGTGTGATCGTGGTCGTCTCGATCTGGGGCAAGAAGGCCTCCTTCGACATGCACAAGCTCGTCATGAAAGAGATCGACGTGCGCGGCACGATCGGCTACGTGAACTCGCACCCGGAGACGATCGCGCTCGTCGAGTCGGGCAAGATCGACCTGAAGCCGTTCATCACGGGCAAGATCGGGCTCGAGGATCTCGTGGACAAGGGCTTCGACACCCTCATCAACCACAACGAGACCGCGGTCAAGATCCTCGTCTCGCCGAGCGGCAAGGGCCTCTAAGGCTCAGGCCGCCTGCTGGGCGGTGCGGGCGTCGAGCACCTGACCGAGGTGTTCGATCGACCAGTCTTCGAGCGCCTTGAGGGGCGCTCGAAGGCTCTGCCCGACATCGGTGAGGGCGTACTCGACCTTCACCGGCACCTGGGCGGTGACGGTGCGCGAGACGAGGCCGTCGTCTTCGAGGCTGCGGAGCGTCTGCGTCAGCATTTTCTGCGAGATGCCCTCGACGCGGCGCCGCAGCTCGGAGAAGCGCACGGCCTCGTCGCCGAGCGCGCCGACGATCAGCACGGTCCACTTGTCGCCGATGCGGTCGAGGATGCGGCGGGTCGGGCAGTCCTGCTGATAGGGGTTGCCCGCGAGGCTCGTTGTGGTTACCAAAAAGTGCCTACTTCCCGAATGATTGCTGGTCACTTATCGTAACTAGTAACCGTTCATTCCCACAAGAAGGAGCACTCGAATGGCATCTCTCCTCATCATCGGCGGCACGGGCTACGCCGGATCCCACATCGTCAGCGAGGCCGTCTCGCGCGGTCACGAGGTCACCCTCGTGAGCCGCAACGAGCCGGCCGAGAAGCTCGAGGGCGTCACCTACCGCACGGGCGACCTCACGCAGCAGGTGCCGGACCTCGCGGGCGCCGACGTCGTGATCGCGGCGCTCTCGCCGCGCGGATCCAACGAGGGCGCGCTGCGCGCAGCCTACGGATCCCTCGCGAAGGCCGCGGCGGTGGCCGGCGTGCGCTTCGTCGCGATCGGCGGCTTCAGCTCGCTTCGCCCGGCGGAGGGCGCACCGCGCTTCACGGAGGCGGGCGAGGTTCCGGCCGAGTTCGCCGCGGAGGCGCACGAGATGAACGCGATCCTGGGCGACCTCCTCGCCTCGGACGAGGCGGGCGAGTGGGTCTTCGTGAGCCCCGCCGCCGAGTTCGGCGCGCACGTTCCGGGCGAGAAGCTCGGCCACTACCGCACCTCGCACGAGGTCGCGATCTTCGACGCCGACGGCACGTCGGCGATCAGCGGTGCCGACTTCGCGGCGGCGGTCGTCGACGAGATCGACACCCCGACTCTGAAGCAGGGGCAGATCAGCTTCGCGTACTAATTCCTGACGCACAAAAGCGGCGAGTGAACGTGTGTTCACTCGCCGCTTTTGGTTGCCTTCAGAGCGGCGCGACAGCGTCGAGGGCCGCCGCGATGTCTGCCGTGAGATCTTCGGGGTCTTCGAGGCCGACGGAGAGGCGCAGGTGTCCGTATTCGCGGAAGGGTTCGGGGTAGGCGGCGACTCGGGGGCCGGAGGTGCCGACATGGACGATCAGAGACTCGTCGTGCCCGAGAGAGACCGCGCTGGTGATGATCTCCAGCGCGGCGACGAATCGATTCTGTAGCTCAGAATCGCCGCGCAGGGCGAAGGAGAGAACGCCACCGTACCCGTCAGCGAACTGACGCGTCGCTAGGGCATGCTGAGGGTGAGACTCCAAGCCGGGGTATGCCACAAATGCGACGCGCGGATCCTGCTCAAGGAACCGGGCTAATTTCAGAGCGCTATCGAGGTGCTGACGAAGGCGCAGGGGGAGCGTGACGGATCCGCGCGTGATCAACCAGGCGTTGGACGGGGAAATGACCCCGCCGACATCGACCATCGCGTCCGCTTTCACCCGGTCGACGAGCTCTTTCGAGCCAACCACGGCGCCACCCATTGCGTCACCGTGCCCGTTGATGAATTTCGTCAGCGAGTGCACCACGAGATCCGCACCGTCCGCGAGGGGACGGTACATCGGAGGCGGAGTGAACGTGGAATCGACGCTCAGCAGGGCGCCCGCCGAATGGGCGATCTCCGCGAGTACGCCAATGTCTGCGACCTTGGTCGTCGGGTTGCCGATGGTTTCTACGTGGACTAGGCGAGTGTCGGGCGTTATCGCCGCGAGCACGGCCTCGAGGTCTGAGGGGTCGATAAATGTCGCCGAGATGCCGTATTTCTCCGGAAGGATCTCAGCGAACAAGCGCCAGGTCGCCTCATAGGTGACATCCGACACCACAACGTGATCGCCGGAGCGCAGGAACGTGAAAAACACGGCGTGGAGCGCGGCAACTCCTGATGCGAGCACTACCGCGTCTTCTCCTCCTTCGAGTACGGCGAGCTTGCGTTGCAGGGCGATCTGGTTCGCCCCCGAGTTGCGGGTATATAACGGGACATCGGTTCCCGACCACGACACGTCCGAGGGGTCATCCGGAAGAGCGTAGGAGTTCGCGAGCACGAGCGGGGTACGAATTGCTCCGCTACCGGTATCGATCGAGTTCCCCGCATGGACGCTCTGCGTAAGCACAGAGAGGGATCGGGGCTGGCTCTTACTCGGGCGTGCGCTCATGCCTACGAGGCTACGAGGGCTGTTCTTCGAGGGAGTCAAGGTTACGGAATGGGTCAGGTCTCGATACAAGGAACTCGCAGCGACGAGCATCCGTCCCGGCGGGGTGTTCACCCGAGAGGCGACCCTGCCTTTCGATCCAACGAGATTATGGACGGTACGTTCGCGGCGTTGCTGGGCGCGGCGTCCACTGAACGCATCTTGGACCGCGCAGAGATAGAGCCGGCCTTCGCGCGCTTCGTCGGCGAGGAGCCGGTCCGAGTCGACTGAGTTTGTTTCAGGGAGAACGGGTCTGTGACGGTTTCTGTTGGACCTGGCTGCAGTCAATCTGGTGATCAGGCAGTCAGGCCCGTATGACAGCCCGAGCGAGAGCTGCGACTGCGGCGTTCATGCCCTTGAGTCTCCCGTTCGCGCGCATCGACCCCGCGAGCAGGCGGAGCGCGTCGAGCGTCTGGCTCTCGGGCGAGGGGGCACGGTAGGGGTCCTCGCGGGCTCGCCAGCCGAGGTCGAAGAGGAGTTCGCTGATGCGCGACTCCCACAGTTCTGCAGGTGTCTCATTGGCGACGACGGTGAGTGCCATCCATCCGGCGTGTCGCTCTGCGGGGGTCGTTCCGAGCGGGAGCCGGCCGGTGATGTGTCGCAGGATCGCGTGCGGGTCGTCTCGGCGTCTGGCGATAGTCTGAGTCGGAGCGATGCGGCCTTTGCGCACCGACACGATCCCCAGCGCTCGCGCCGTGGCGCGCAGTTCCCAGACGGGCCAGGTGAGGTCTTCGCGGTTGGCTTTGCCTATCCACCAGTCGGTGATGCCCGTGCGGTGCGCGATCTGCTCGACGACGGCGGGCTTCAGATATCGAGCGTCGGTGAGCGCGATGCCGTCTCCGACGATGTCGAGGAGGACACGGAACGGCTCGGTGAGATCAGCGGCATCGTCGGTGCTGACGTCGGTCGTACCGGACGTGGCCGGATGCGCGAGCGCATTGCGCAGGCTGCGTGCGCCGCGGTTGCGTGCCAGTTCGAGCAGTGATTCGAGTTCCTCGACGACTGGGATCGGCTCTGCGGTGACCGCGGTGATGAGTTCGTTCGTCTCATCGACGTCGAAGGCGTCGGGATGCCAGCCGTCGGGCAGCCAGGCGAGCCCTTCCGCGGCGTTGTCGAACACCTCGGGTCGGAGTGCGTCGTCGTAGTCGCTGCGCACCCAGTCGGCGAGTTCACCGTAGCCCCAGGCGCCGCCGCAGTCCTCCGGCGGGCAGGCGAGCTTCCCCCCGGTGCACACCGGGGCCGGGGGAGGACTGTCGAGCACCTTCTCGACTCGCAGGACGTGCTTCCAGTTATCTCCGAAGTCGTAGTCGTACCAGAGGCGGTCGCCCTCGTTGGCGACGACCTGGTCGAGACGCACGTCGTCTTCGAGCATCCCCTCGTCGCCCTCGTCGAGGTCGAACTGGGTGAGGAACTCGGGCGCGTTGCGGTCGTTGCTCGTGCGGAAGCGGTGCAGGTGGCTGTCGGTCCATCCCATCGCCGCTTGGATCACCTCGTGCAGCCGCGGGAGGAGGATGTCGCCGGGCACCTCGATGCGTCGCCAGGCCGGGGGTTTCGTGCGCTGCAGGTCGATACGGAGGCGGAAACCCCGCACCGCCGAGGGGACGGGGAGCAGCTGCGGCTCGGGGCGCCGCCAGATATCATCCAGACGATCGGCGTCGAACGAATCGCTAGGCTGAACCGACATCGCGTGTGCGCGGATGTGGTCGATGAACTTCTGAATGTCTGCCGCCTCGAAGCTCTCGGCCGCCATACGCGCTCTCCTGGTTCCGTGCGCCTAGATTGACAGGCACCATCGAGAACAATTCTGGCTCAGCGGATGATGCCCTCCCAACTGCTGGGTAGGGCAGAGTTTACCGGGGCGCACACCCCACCAGTCGGGAGATGGCGCGATAGATTGGAGCCGATCCCGATCGCCGGAGGTGAGCATATGAAGCGCAAGCACGTCACTCGTGAGGCGCTTTATCGTGCCGCTCTGCGTTCCACGCGGGCATCGGCGGCGTTGGAGAACAGGTCGGTGCCGGTCGGTGTCACACGCTCGGAGCGGGTTGAGCGTTTCTTCGCTGCGCGCAAGCAGCGCGTTTGATGGGTGTCGGGCACGGTTGCGGCGAAATGCCGTTGGAGTTCGATGAATGGCGGAGGAGCTGAGGGATCAGCTCTGCGCGATGCGTGCGATGAAGTCGTTGACCCAGACGATCGCCTCATCGACCGTTGCCAGGACATCGAGGCCGTCAGCTGCGTCCTCGTAAAGGGCATCCCAACGATCCCCGATGGCTATGCGTGGCGGCCATTCCTGCTGACGTCGATACTCGAAGAGCCTCGTGCACGTCGCCTTGGTCAACAATAGACCCACCGGTTCGCCAGCGGCGAGGATCTGAAGATCGACCAGGTCGTGCGCCCGCTCACTTCCTGCTGCAGAGAGCGCGTGAAGCTTCTGCGCGATCTGGTGATCTGCGCGCAGAACAGGAATCGGCCGGGGTGCGTCGAGGCCGACCTCGGAGAAAAGCTCCGCGAGGTCGTGCGCGAGCCGGTACTCGGGCTCTTCTGCGTCACCGATCTCTTTGTGGCCCAGCTCGAAGGCAACCGTGCACCATGAGCGACCCCGATAGTCGAGCTTCACTTCGAACGGCTGCATGACGTACGCAGTCGGCACTCCCGAGGGTTTGGGGCTTGCTTTTCGATGAGCCGACCGGTGAATCCCGCCCATCCTGCTGCGAGGGACTCCTCAAAATCGCTGCGGAACTGACTCAGAGGCCCAAGTCTGGCCGCATCCAGATCCCTCGTGAATCGAGTGCCTCGACCGAAACGTAATGCCATCGCACTTCCGCCTTTGACAGCACCGCCGGGAAGCATCTGCCCGACGACGTCCAACGCCATCCCCATACGCCGGCGAGAAGCGAGCCCTGCGGCTCCTTCGAGATTGCGGATCCGCTACTCCAGAGAGCGGAGGTTCGGCGGTGGTGTGTTGTAGCTCATCGCTGGAGTTCCTTTCGTACGCGGTGCCACTCAGTCGTCGTCAGGAGTCCCTCGGCTCTCGCCTGCTTGGCTGCCGTCAGGAGCCGTTCGTTCTGGATGCGACCTCGGCACTCGGCGAGAGCGTCGGCAACCGGTTGTGCTCTCAGGCCCTCATAGAGGGTGGTGCGGGCACCAGGGACGGCCTGGGTTAGCTCGATGTAGGCAGGAAGCCGCGGCCTGGCACGGCGCGGTACGGCGACCTTCACCTGCCGCGGATTCACGTCGGCAAGACCGAACAGCGCCAACACCGATTCGCCGTGCAGATATGCATCCTCTCCGACCCGGAGCAGCGCTTCTGCATACTGGTCGTAGGGAGTTGGAGGGATATCGGCCACGCGGTACAGGCCGTAGGCGATGTTCGCTATCCCGCCCCGTGCCGCGAGCTTGGGAAGCTCGACCGAGGGGACCTCCGCCTCTGCTGCTTGCCTTGTGGTGACATAGCCATAGTGGTCGAGCGCGATCTCACGCACCACGTCCCGGTACCTCACTTCAGTTGTTCTTGGTTCGAGTTGTGTAACCGACCATCGACGACCTGCTCACGCTCCGGCAAGTGCGATTGCGGCGGCGCATCGATCGCATGACGGCGATCCCGACAGCTCCCATATGTTCGGGCGCGTGCGCCAATCTCGTCGGTTCCGCCCCACCCACCCCTTTCAGGCGTAGCGTGAAACCACGGCCATCATGGAAGTGGGTGCGGATATGCGTGTCGTCATCATCGGGGGAGGGCTCGCGGCGGCGACCGCCGCGGAGGAGCTGCGCGAGCGGGGCTTCGACGGGCAGATCGATGTCGTCACCGCCGAAACCCACCGCCCGTATCAGCGCCCGCCGCTGTCGAAGGGCTACCTGCTTGGATCAGAGGGGCTCGACGCGGTGTACGCGCATCCCGCGGGCTGGGAGGCCGAGCACGACGTCACCCTGCACGTCGCGGATCCGGCGGTGCGCATCGGCGACGGCGTCGTCGCGCTCGAGAGCGGCGCGGAACTCGGCTTCGACCGCCTGGTCCTCGCGATCGGGGCATCGCCGCGCCCGCTCGACGTTCCGGGCGCCGACGCGGCGGGCGTGCGCATGCTGCGCACGATCGACGACGCTGACGGCCTGCGCGCAGATCTGCTGGGCGGCGGTCGCCGGGTGGTGCTGATCGGATTCGGCTGGATCGGCCTCGAACTCGCCGCCGCGGCGCGCGAGCTCGACAACGACGTGACGATCATCTCGCCCGATCGCGTGCCGCTCGCGAAGGCGCTCGGCGACGAGATGGGCGCGATGTTCCTCGAGCTACACCGCGAGCACGGCGTCGCCTTCCTGCCCGAGCGCCGCGTCACCGCGATCGAGGTGGGGGAGGACGGATCCGCCGTCGCGGTGCGCGCGGGCGACGAATCGATCCCCGCCGATCTCGTGATCGTCGGCATCGGCGCGGAGCTCAACACGGCGCTCGCCGAGGAGGCGGGCCTCGCGGTCGACAACGGGGTGCTCGTCGACGAACGCATGAACACCTCGGTTCCCGGCATCCTCGCGATCGGCGACATCGCGAACGCCCTGCATCCGGTTCTCGGCGATCGGATCCGTACGGAGCACTGGGCCACCGCGATCGCGACGGGCAAGATCGCCGCGTCGACGATCATGGGAGGTGATGCGACGCTCGACGGGGTGCCCTACTTCTTCACCGACCAGTACGACCTCGGCATGGAGTTCTCGGGATACGCGCCGCTCATGGATGATGCGCACCTAGTGATCCGCGGCGACCGCGCGGGCCGCGAATTCATCGCCTTCTGGGTCGCGGCCGGCCGCGTCGTCGCGGGCATGAACGTCAACGTCTGGGACGTGAACGAACAGGTGCAGCGCCTCATCCGCGACCGCGTCGAGATCGACGAGACGCAGCTCGCGGATCCGTCGGTGCCGCTCGAGGAGCTGTAGCCCTACGACGCCGGGTGGCGTATCTCGTCGAGCACGGTCTCGGCGGCCCACGCGGCGGCGTCGGCGAGGTCGCGGCCCGTGAGGGCGAACTCGCGGCGCAGGGCCGCCCAGTTCGTCGCCGAGTCGATGTGCGTGAGCGCGGCGGCCATGCCCCGCGCCCGCTCCTCGGTGAGGCCGGGGGCCTCGGCGCGCAAGAGCTGTTCGAGCTGCTCGCTTCGCGGCAGCGGCCGCGGGTCGTCGGATCCGCGCATCGCGGCCTCCGCGACCACGTGCGAGAGCTCGGGGCGCGCGTCGTAGGCCGCCATCGATTCCCGGACCGACAGGGGCAGGTCGAACACCGAGGCGATGCTCTCGCGCGGGAAGACGGTCCGTTCGATCCAGTCGGCCGTGGCGAGAAGCAGATGCTCGCGCGTGGGGAAGTGCCGGAACACCGTGCGCTCGCCCATGCCCGCGCGGCGGGCGATCAGGCGGAACGAGATGTCGTCGTTGCCGATCTCTTCGATCAGCTCCGCGAACGCCGCGACGATCGCGAGCTGCGATCGGCTCAGCGGATCCGCGTTCATCGCGCCGCGGCCCGGCTATGCGCCGGCAGCGTCGCGACCACGCGGTCGAGCACGGCGTCGAACGCGGCGCACGCCTCGGTGGCGCCCGCACCGTACCCAGACCGCATCCGCGCCCAGAACTGGGCCGAGGCGAAGGAGCCGAGGGCGCTGGCGATGCGCAGGGCATCGCGGTTGTTGAGGTGCGGCGCGCACTCGTCGACGAGGGCGCGGACGGCCTCGGTGAGGAACGAGGCCTCCGCCGTCAGCGTCGGCGACACCGACGCCGCACGCGCGCAGACGAACGCGTAGGCCGGCGCCGCGTCGAAGGCCCGGAATCGCGTGTGCACGGCCTCGCGGAACTGCTCGAAGCTCGTGAACGCCGGGAGCGGCAGCGCGTGCTCCTCGATCCACCGCGAGAGCGCCTCCAGCAGATGCGCGCGGGTGGGGTACCGGCGAAAAACGGTGCGCTCCGAGACGCCCGCCGCCTCGGCGAGGATCCGGTAGGAGATCTCGTCGAACGGCGTCTCGCGCAGCAGCCGGGCGGCGCTGGACAGGATGGTGCTCGACACGTCACCCGTCTCCGACATCAGCTCACCTCCCGCTCCGCCGAGCGTACTCCGCCCGCCCGTTCCTCGACCGACGGCTCGGGCGAATCCGGCGGGAGGAGATAACGCCCCGTCTGATCGAGCGAGAGTGCCAGGGACGACACGTACTGCGCCTCGCCCAGGCTGCCGCGCTCGGCGGACAACAGCATATCCGGGCGTTCGAAGACGTAGCCCGTGACGTGACACCGCAGCCGTTCGCCGGACGGGTTGCCGTCGGCGTCGAGGAGCGAGGCGGGCACGCCATCGCTTCGCCGCCGGAGGTAATACCGGCCCCGCGTGGCGAGCGCCATGAGGGGAGTCGTCACCGCCGCCACACCGATCGCGATCAGCACCGAGTACGACCGCATCGTCTCGCCGAACAGCCCACCGAAGGCCATCAGCGACAGGGCGGAGGAGAGGGCGACCGAGACGATCCCGACGGGGTTCCAATCGTGCAGCATGCCGCGCCGGAACTCGGGGAGCTTCGGCGAGATCCGCAGCACGTACTTGTTGATCGCGATGTCGGCGGCGATCGTCACGAGCCACGCCATGACGACGTTTCCGTAGAGGCTCAGCACGAACATCATCAGGCTGAAGACGTCCATCAGCATCAGACCGAGCGCGACGGCGAGGTTGAACATCACGAAGATGCCGCGGCCGTAGTAGCGCTTCGTGACGCGCGTGGCGACGTTCGACCACGCGAGCGAACCGGAGTAGCCGTTGGTGACGTTGATCTTCACCTGCGCGAGCACGATGAACAGCATGGCAAGCGACATCGCCAGCCACTCGGGCATCAGCGACTCGTACAGCGCGAGGAGCTGTCGCACCGGCTCCGCCGCCAGGTGACCGAGGGCCGGATCCACTTTCGTCACGAGGTACACGGCGAGGAAGACCCCCACGACCTGCTTGGCGCAGGAGAAGATCACCCACCCCGGGCCGGCCAGGATCGTCGACGCCCACCACGCCCGCCGATTGCCCCTCGTGCGCGGGGGCATGGCGCGGAGGTAGTCGACCTGCTCGGCGAGCTGGGGCGTCAGGGCGAAGCACACCGCGGCGCTCGCCACGACGGCGCCGATCTCGACGTCGTCGGCGCCGGATCCGGGGAACGACACGAAGGCCTCGACGACCGCGCGGTCGGTGAGGACGACCCACGCGAGCGGGGCGAGCGCGAGCACGATCCACAGCGGGGTCGTCCAGAACTGCAGCCGCTCCAGCGCCTTCAGGCCGTAGATGACGATCGGGAAGACGACGACCGTCGAGACCACGTACCCGAGAGGCAGGGGCAGCCCCGTCGTCGCGTGGAGCCCCTGCGCCATGATCGCCCCCTCGAGGGCGAAGAAGATGCAGGTAAACAGCGCGAAGATCACCGTCGTGAAGATCGACCCGAAGTACCCGAAGCCCGACCCGCGGGCGATCAGGTCGAGGTCGAGGTTGTAGCGGGCCGCGTAGTACCCGATGGGCAGGCCCACGACGAAGATGATCGCGGACGCGAGCAGGATGCCGAGCACCGCGTTCGCCGTGCCGTGCTCGAGCCCGACGGTCGCCCCAATGGAAAGATCGGCGAGGAAGGCCAGCGAGCCGAGCGCGGTGATCCCGACGGCGCCGGCGCTCCAGCGCCGGAACGACCGCGGCACGTAGCGGAAGGCGTAGTCCTCGAGGCTGTCCTCGGCGGCCGCTCGGGCATCGTCCGGGCGGCGCGCGGTCCATCGCAGCATCAACGGCTCACCTCCCGTGGTCGATCCTCGCGGTGCGGTGTTTCGTTCGCGTTGCGGCCGGGTGACGAGCCCGCGCGTCAGATCTTCAGCGCCTCGCGCACCTCCGCCTGCGCCGCGGCGCCTCCCGCGCCCGAGGTCGTGATGTGACCCGACGCGACGATGGCATAGGTGGCGGCGGCCTCGACCGCGAAGCCGATGTGTTGCTCGACGAGCAGGATGGAGATCCCGCTCCTCGCGAGATCGACGATCGTCCGCTCGATGTCGGCGACGATCGACGGCTGGATCCCCTCCGTTGGCTCATCGAGGATCAGCAGGCGGGGCTCGGTGATCAGGGCGCGCGCGATCGCGAGCTGCTGGCGCTGCCCGCCGGACAGGAGCCCGGCCTTGCGGCTCGCGAAGGTCTCGAGCGCGGGGAACCGCTGCAGCATCTCCTCGATCTTGGCCTTGCCGTTCCGGCGCCCATCGGCGGCGAGCTGCAGGTTCTCCATCGTGCTGAGCTGCGTGAACGACTGCTGCCCCTGCGGCACGTATGCCATGCCCTGGGCCACCCGCGCGTTCGGCGCGAGAGACGTGATGTCCTTCCCGTCGAAGACGACGCGCCCCTTCGTGGGCCGGATCAGGCCGATGACCGCCCGCATCAGCGTCGTCTTCCCCGCCCCGTTGTGGCCGAGGATCGCGGTGACCCCGTCGGGCGCCGTCAGGCTCACCCCGTGCAGCACGCGAGTGGGGCCGTAGCCCGCCTCGATGTCGGTGAGTTCCAGCATCAGTCCTCCTCGTCCTGGACGACCGCGGCGGCCGTTCCCAAATACACGTCCTGCACCCTCGGGTCGGCCTGCACCTGCTCGATCGAGCCCTCCGAGAGGACCTTGCCCTGGTGCAGGACGGTGACGCGGCTGGCGAAGCGCCGGATGAAGTCCATGTCGTGTTCGACGACCACCACGACCCGCTCCCGGGCGATCCGCTGCAGGAGCTCGCCCGTCGCCGTCCGCTCGTCGTGGCTCATGCCGGCGACGGGCTCGTCGAGCAGGAGCGCCTTGGGCTGCTGCACGAGCAACATGCCGATCTCCAGCCACTGCTTCTGGCCGTGCGAGAGGCTGCCGGCGGCCTGCTCGCGCTGGTCCTGAAGGCCGATCTCGACGAGGGCGTCCTCGACGGCGGCCGGGATCTCGCGCCGAGGCGCGAGGAGCGAGAGCGGGCCGCGCGAGATCCCGCAGGCGATGTCGAGATTTTGCATGACCGAGAGCTCCTCGAAGACGCTCGCGGTCTGGAAGGTGCGGCCGATGCCGAGGCGCGTCACGCGGTGCACGGGCTTGCCCAGCACCTCGACGTCGCCGAGCCGGGCCGAGCCTTCGCCCCTCGACAGCCCCGTGATGGCGTCGATGCAGGTGGTCTTGCCGGCTCCGTTGGGGCCGATGAGGAACCGGACCTCGCCGGGGTGCGCGTCGAAGGACACGCCGTCGACCGCGACGAAGCCCGAGAACGACACCCTCAGCTCGTCGACGACGAGACTGGGTCGCGAGTTCTGAACGGTCATCGTGCTGCCCCCTCTGCGGTCTTGCGTGTGCGGATCTTGCCCGCGAGCGAGGCGACACCGCCCGGGAGGAGCGCGATGACGAGCACGAGCAGCAGGCCCTGGAAGTAGCTCCACACATCGGGGAACGACTCCGAGAGGCTCGTCTCGGCCCAGGCGACGGCGATCGCGCCGATCGCCGGCCCGAACAGGCTCGCGCGCCCGCCCGCGGCGACGCCGATCAGGAACACGATCGACGGCGTCACCCCGATGTCGGCGGGCGAGATGATGCCGACGATCGGAACGAACAGCGCCCCCGCGATGCCCGCCATGACGGCGGCGAAGACGAAGGCCGACACCTTCACCGTGGCCGGGTTGTAACCGAGGAAGCGCACGCGCTCCTCCGCGTCGCGCGTGGCCACCAGGAGCTCGCCGAAGCGGCTGCGCATGAGGAGGAAGGCCACGAAGATCGTCGCGAGGAGCACCGCGGCCGCGATGAAGTAGATCATCCGCTTGTTGGCCGGATCCGCGAGGACGTAGCCGAACCACGACTGGAAGTTCGACAGGCCGTTGAAGCCGCCGGTCGTCGCCTGGTTGCCGATCAGCAGCACGCCGAACGCGGCGACGAGCGCCTGGCTCAGGATCGCGAAGTAGGCGCCCTTGACCTTCCGGCTGAAGATCGCGTAGCCGAGGGCCAGCGCGAGCAGGGCGGGAAGCGCGATCACGGCGACGATCGTGAAGACCGGGCTTCGGAAGGGCTCCCACCAGATCGGCACTTCTCCGCTGCCGTAGAGCATCATGAACTCGGGGGCGGCGGCCCCGGCGAACTCGGCGTCGGCGAGCTGCATGTGCATCGCCATCGCGTAGCCGCCGATGCCGAAGAAGACGCCCTGCCCGAGTGTCAGCATGCCGCCGCGCCCCCAGGCGAAGCCGATGCCGACGGCGACGATCGCGAAGCACACGTACTTCCCGAGGCGGTTCAGCTCGAAGCTCGACATGAGCGCCGGCGCGACGACGAGGAGCGCGATCGCCATGAGGGTGAGCCCGATGATGAGGCTGCGCCACGTCGGGATGCCGATGCCGGGGCTGATCATCGTGCGGGTTCGGGGCCGGTCGAGGTCGACCGGGGGACTGAGGCGGGTGGGGGCGGTCATGCGAGACTCCTCGTGCGGACGACGAACATGCCCTGCGGCTTCCACTGCAGGAAGAGGACGATGAGGATGAGCACGATGAATCGGGCCCACGTGGCCGTCGTGCTCATCTCGATGAAGGCCTGCGCGATTCCCAGCGCGAAGGCGGCGAGGATGGCCCCACGGATCTGACCGATGCCGCCGATCACGACGACGAGGAACGCGTCGACGATGTAGTTGGTGCCGAGGGTCGGCCCCGTGGATCCGATGAGCGTCAGCGCGACGCCCGCGATCCCGGCGAGGCCGGATCCGATGAAGAAGGTGAGCCGGTCGGTCGCCCGGGTCGAGATGCCCGTGGCCTCGGCCAGGTCGCGATTGAGCACGACGGCCCGGATCCGCCGGCCGAGGCTCGTGTACGTCAGGAGCGACGCCAGCGCGGCCACGACGATGACGAGGAGGACGAGGATGAAGATCCGCTTCACGGGGATCGCCGCGCCGAGGAGCTCGACGCTTCCCGCGAGCCACTCGGGGGAGCGCACCTCCTTGTTGGGGGCCCCGAAGATGCTGCGCGCCGCCTGCTGCAGGATGAGCGAGACGCCGAAGGTGGCGAGGAGCGTGTCGAGCGGGCGGTGATACATCCGCCGGAGGAGCACCTCCTCGAGGATGACCCCGAGGAGACCGCCGACGAGGAACGCGATCGGGATCGACACGATCAGCGAGAGGCCGGCGTCGCCCAGGATGTTCTGCATGATCCAGGCGGTGTAAGCGCCGGCCATGATGAACTCGCCGTGCGCCATGTTGATGACGCCCATCTGCCCGAAGGTGAGCGCGAGCCCGAGGGCGACGAACAGGAGCACGGATCCGATGCTCACGCCCGCCACGAGTTGCGAGATGACGCCGTCCACGTCGTCTCCTCTCTGCGGCTCACGCCGCGAGGGTCTTGTGCGAGGGGAGGGGCCGCGCGTTCGCTCACGCGCGGCCCCGGGGTGAGGTCCTAGGCGATGCCGTCGGCCCAGTCGTAGGTCTCGAGGAAGGGATCCGGTACCACCGGCTCCTCGGTCTCCCAGACCGTGTCGATGAGCCCCTCGGAGTTGATCACGCCGATGCGCGGGGTCTTCGTGATGTGGTTGTTCTCACCGATGACCGTGACGGTGCCCTCGGGGGCGTCGAAGGTGACGCCGTCGGCGGCGTCGTTGACGTCGTCGGTCGCGAACGACTCCGCCGCCTCGACCATGTTCTTCCAGAGGTAGAGGGAGGTGTATGCCGCCTCCATCGGGTCGGAGGTCACCGCGTCGTCGCCGTATGCGGCCTTGAAGCTGGAGACGAACTTCTCGTTCTCGGGGCTCTCGACGGTCTGGTAGTAGTCCCAGGCGACGAGCTGGCCCTCGAGGTACTGCAGGCCGACGCCGGGAACCTCTTCCTCGGCGATCGACACCGACATCACGGGCATCGTCTCGGCGTCGAGCCCGAGGCTGTCGTACTGCGCGAAGAACGCGACGTTCGAGTCGCCGTTGAGGGTGTTGAAGACGGCGTCGGCGTCCGAGTCGGCGACCTTGTTGGCGATCGTCGTGAAGTCGGTCGAGCCGAGCGGCGCGTACTCCTCGCCGAGGATCTCGATGCCGTGCTCTTGCGCGTAGGCGGTGATGATCTTGTTCGCCGTCCGCGGGAAGACGTAGTCGCTGCCCACGAGGAAGAGGCTCTCGGCGCCCTGTTCCACGAGGTAGTCGAGCGCCGGGATGATCTGCTGGTTCGTCGTCGCGCCCGAGTAGTAGATGTTCTCGGATGCTTCCAGGCCCTCGTACTGGACCGGATAGAACAGCAGCGAGTTGTTGGCCTCGAAGACCGGGAGCATCGCCTTGCGCGACGCCGAGGTCCACCCGCCGAAGACGGCGGCGACGCAGTCCTGCTGGATCAGCTTCTCGGCCTTCTCAGCGAAGGTCGCCGGGTCGGACGCGCCGTCCTCCTGCACGAACTCGACCTGCTTGTCGAGCACGCCGCCCGCGGCGTTGATCTCCTCGGCGGCCATCGTCAGCGAGCGCGACACGGTCGTCTCGCTGATTGCCATGGTGCCCGAGAGCGAGTTGATGAAGCCGACCTTGATGGTGTCGCCGGAGGTGTCGACGCACGACTCGGCCGCGGTGGACGCCTCGGGGTCGGCGGGTTCTCCGGCGCGCGCCCCGGCGCATCCGGTGAGGACGAGCGCCGTCGCGGCGAGGAGGGCGGAAGGGGCGAGGAGGGTGCGAAGGCGGCGGTTGCGGATAGCGGGCATGAGTGCTCCGTTCCAGGAATGTGATCGAGGAGTCTCACCGGGCCGAGGGATGACGACCAGTGGTGATGACTGACAGACTGCTGCCTTGGCATTGCTCTGCCATTACTCGTTTATTCCGGGAATGTAAACTGCGGCTCGCTCGCGTTAACTGCGTGATTCCGCGCGGATCGCCGGGGGCGGGCGCGTGTCAGAACTGTGTCAGTTCCTGCGTCGCGAGATCGCGCCAGGCCTGCCACGTCGAGTCGAGCGGCGACGCGTGCGCGTGGCTGCCGAGGTCTCGGGCGATGCTGCCCGGCCCCGCCAGCTGGAGCGCGACGGTCCGCCCGTCCGGCTCCGCGCGGCGCCCGTACAGCGACACGACGTCGGCGATCCGCGCTCGTCCCATCACGCCGGGGCGCCTGTGCGCACCGTTGATCCGCAGATCCTCGACGAAGAGGGGCACGTCGCCGTGGGTGACGCGCGTGATGGCGGCCAGCTCGCCTCCGGCCTCGCCGTGCCGGCCCATCACGAACACCTCGCGCAGGCAGGCGGTGGCGTCGGGGGCGAGGTCGAGCGACATCGTTCGCGTCACGTCCGCACCCGTCGCCACGACGAACGGTAGCCCCTGCCACAGCAGGCGGCCGCCGTCGGCGACGGTGATTCGGGTGTCCCAGCGCGCGGCGCGGCCCCGCCCGTCGTAGGCGACGGTGCCGCTGATCTCCTCGAGTTCGAGCGTGCACCCGGGCCCGACGGCGATCTCGAGGTCGACGTGGTCGCCGCCGAGGAGCAGCGCGCCGCCCGCGACGAGGGCGACGTGCGCAGAGTTCTCGCGGACCGCGACGACCCGCGGGAGGAGCTCTCCGGACGCGAGGGTCAGCTGGGCCCCGCCCTCGGCGGGGCCCACGATCACGCGGGTCGTCTTCGGCATGCGAGCGCTCTCAGCCCGCCCTCAGTGGGCGTGCTCGCCCTCGTGGCTGTGGATGTAGCCGCCGTTCTCGTCCGCGTGGAAGTGCGGGGCCATGGGGCCCGGATCCTGGGGAACGTGCTGTCCCGCGCGGTGCGTCGCCAGCAGCTCGAGCAGCCAGGAGCGAAGCTCGGCGATCGCCTTCTCGTCGTCGCGCGCGAGGGCCAGGACGGGCCCTCCCTCGCGCGCCGCGGTCGCGTCGGCGACCATCTGCTCGACGTCGACGCCCACATAGGGCGCGAGGTCGGTCTTGTTGACGATCAGGAGGTCGGCGCGGCCGATGCCCGGACCGCCCTTGCGCGCGACGTCCCCGCCGCCCGCGACGTCGAGCACGAACAGCTGGGCGTCGATCAGGGCGGGGGAGAACGTCGCCGTGAGGTTGTCGCCGCCCGATTCGACGAGCACGAGGTCGAGGGGTGCGAAGTCCCTCTCGAGCTCCTCGACGGCGAAGAGGTTGGCCGTCACGTCGTCGCGGATCGCGGTGTGCGGGCAGGCGCCGGTTTCCACGGCGCGGATCCGCTCCGGGTCGAGGACCCCGGCGGAGCGGAGGAACCGCGCGTCCTCGTCCGTGTAGATGTCGTTCGTGATCACGCCGATCTGCAGCTCGTCGGCGAGCGCCCGGCAGATCGTGGCGATCAGCGAGCTCTTGCCGACGCCGACGGGGCCGGCGATGCCGAGGCGAAGCGATCGGTTCGTCTCGGCGGTGTCGGGAGCGACCTCGGGGCTCAGGGTGTCAGGCACGGAACAGTCTCCTTTCCAGGGAGGTGTGGGCCTCCGCCCACTCCTCGATCTGCGGTCCGCTGAAGGCGGGGATCGCCTCCGGCTCGGTCAGAACGGCGACGCTGGGCGCGTGCGCCTCGAAGTACTCGCAGGCCTCGAGGGCCCACCTCACGGCCGTGGCCGGGTCGAGCGGCTCGAGCTTCAGGAGGGCGGCCGCGACGGTCTGCGCGTCCTCGTACGCGACGAGGCGCGCGAGGTCGCCGGCCTCCAGGCCCTGCTCGGCCGCGAGAACGCCCAGCACGAGGGGGCGGGGGAGGCCCCTCGCGGGCAGGGATCCCGCCAGCAGGCTCTCGGGCCACACCGTCCGCCCCATGCGGGCGAGCCCGTCGCCCAGGGCGATCGCGATCTCGCGGAGCGCGCGGCTGGGGGTGCGCGCCTCCCACTCGGATCGCACCCGGGCGATCCGTTCGATCTCGCCCGCGGCGACGAGCGCGCGGGTGACGATCGCCGTTCCCGCCTCGACGAGCACGGTCGTCGCCATCCGGGCGCACATGTACTCGGGGGCGAGCTCCGGCGCCATGCCGCCGCGCAGCGCCGCCTCGAGCCCGTTCGAGACCACGTGCGCGCCGACGGGCAGGCGGGAGTCCGCCAACAGCATCGCCAGGGTCGTCGAGGAGAGTTTCATGGGGCGCGGGCGGCGGTCAGAACAGGTTGTACAGCTGCGCGAGGGGGAGTTCCTCGGCGGGCTGCGGCTCGACCGGCACGCCGTCGATCGAGATCTCGAAGGTGTCGGGCCGGATGTCGATCGCGGGCAGGGCGTCGTTGTTCTTCATGTCCACCTTGCCCACCTCGCGCGTCGGGGCGACGGGCAACAGCTGCCGTTCCAGCCCGAGCTTGCCCGCGAGGCCGTCGTCGAGCGCGGCCTGCGAGACGAAGGAGTACGACAGGTCGGCGCCGTTCGCGTCGCCGAAGGCGGGTCGCATCAGCACGGGTTGCGGCGTCGGGATCGACGCGTTCGGGTCGCCCAGCGCGGCCCACGCGATCGCGCCGCCCTTGATGACGATGGCGGGCCGCACGCCGAAGAGCCGCGGATCCCAGAGCACCAGGTCGGCGAGCTTGCCCGCCTCGACGGATCCGATGTGCTCGCCCACGCCGTGCGCGATGGCGGGGTTGATCGTGTACTTCGCGACGTAGCGGCGGGCGCGCTCGTTGTCCGCGGGCAGCGATCCCCCCGTCGACCCCAGCCGCGCCTTCATCACGTGCGCGACCTGCCAGGTGCGGGTGATGACCTCGCCGATGCGCCCCATGGCCTGGGCGTCGGAGGAGGTGATCGACAGCGCGCCCATGTCGTGCAGGATGTCCTCGGCCGCGATCGTCGTGGCGCGGATCCGCGATTCCGCGAACGCGAGGTCCTCGGGGACGGCCGGGTTCAGGTGGTGGCACACCATGAGCATGTCGATGTGCTCGGCGACCGTGTTGACGGTGTGCGGCAGGGTCGGGTTGGTCGAGCCGGGGAGGATGTGCGGCAGCGACGCGATGCTGAGGATGTCGGGGGCGTGACCGCCGCCGGCGCCCTCGACGTGGAACGCGTGGATGGACCTGCCGCCGATCGCGCCGATGGTCGAATCGACGAAGCCGGCCTCGTTGAGCGAGTCGGAGTGCAGGGCGACCTGCAGGCCGTAGTCGTCGGCTGCGCGGAGCGCCGCATCGATCGCCGCCGGGGTCGATCCCCAGTCCTCGTGCACCTTGTAGCCCGCGGCACCCCCGAGCGCCTGCTCCCTGAGGCCCTCGGCCGAGACGGTGTTCCCCTTCCCGAGCAGCAGGACGTTGACGGGGAGGCGGTCGAGCGCTCGGTGCAGCTGGCGCAGATGCCAGGCGCCGGGCGTAACCGTCGTGGCCTTCGACCCCTCCGAGGGGCCCGTTCCTCCGCCCGCGATCGTCGTGATGCCCGTCGCCAGCGCCTCGTGGAGCTGTGAGGGCGAGAGGAGGTGCACGTGCGAGTCGAAGCCGCCCGCGGTGAGGATCCGCCCCTCGCCGGAGATGACGTCGGTCGAGGGCCCGATGTGCAGCTGCGGGTGCACGCCGTCGGCGATGTCGGGGTTGCCGGCCCGGCCGAGCGCGACGATCCTGCCGTCGCGGATGCCGACGTCGGCGCGCACGACGCCCCACCAGTCGAGCACGATCGCGTTCGTGATGACCGTGTCGAGGGCGCCCTGGGCGCGGCTCGTCGTGCCCTGCGCCATCGATTCGCGGATCGACTTGCCGCCTCCGAACACGGCCTCCTCGCCGCCGAAGGTGTAGTCGCGTTCGATCTGGATCCACAGGTCGGTGTCGCCGAGGCGCACCTGGTCGCCCGTCGTGGGCCCGTAGAGAGCGGCGTAGCGCTCGCGGCTGATCCGAACCATCAGCGCTTCCCCTCCTCGCGAATGCGGATGCCGGCGACGAGCCTGCGGCCGCGGAGGGCCACCGCGTCGAGCTCCCGCGAGGCGCCCGGTTCGAAGCGCTGCGAGGTGCCGGACGGGATGTCGAGCCGGAACCCGTCGGCGGCCGCGCGGTCGAAGACCAGCGCGGGGTTCACGTCGGGGAGGTGGATGTGGGATCCGATCTGGATCGGGCGGTCGCCCGTGTTCTCGAAGACCAGCCGGATCCGCTCCTCGGCGGTGCGGTTGGCGTTGAGCTCGAGATCCTCGCCCTCGGCCACGCGGATCGCCCCCGGGCCCTCTGCGGTGATGCCTGCCATGTCGTGCTCCTCGCGGGTGAGTCAGGCGATGGGGTTGTGGACGGTGACGAGCTTGCGCCCGTCGGGGAAGGTCGCCTCGACCTGGACGTCGGTGAGCATCGCGGCGACGCCGTCCATCACCTGATCGCGCGTCAGCACGGAGCGCCCGTCGACCATAAGCTGCTCGACGCCGACGCCCTCGCGGGCGCGCTCGAGCACCCAGGTGCTGAGCAGGGCGACGGCCTCGGGATAGTTCAGGCGGATGCCGCGCGCGAGCCGGTCTCGGGCGACCATGCCCGCCACCGACAGCAGGAGCTTCTCCGTCTCGGAGGGGGTGAAGTTCATCGGTGCGTCCGTTCGGGTCCGCGGGCGGTACCCGATCATCGTGGCCCAGCAACGTTTCGGCGACGTTTCGGGTGCGATCCGGCCCGTCAGCCGATCAGCAGATGGATCCGGCCGGCGCGGTCGAGCCGCTCGATCGGCACGCGGAACACCGGTTCGAGGACCTCGGGTCGCATGACGGCGTCGACCGGGCCGGAGGCCGCCACGGAGCCGCGGTCGAGGAGGACGACGTCGTCGCAGTAGTGCGCCGCGAGATCGAGGTCGTGCAGGACGACGACGCTCGTCACGGCGAGCTCGCGCACGAGGCTCAGGAGGTCGTGCTGCGCGCGGATGTCGAGGTGATTGGTGGGCTCGTCGAGGAGGAGATGCGAGGCCTGTTGCGCCAGAGCCTTGGCGATGAGCACGCGCTGGCGCTCGCCGCCCGAGAGCTCGGAGAAGGGGCGCGATGCGAGCGCGGCCATCCCCACGCGGCGCAGGGAGTCGAGCACGATCCGGTGGTCGGTCTCACCCGGGCGCTGCAACAGGCCGAGATGCGGCGAGCGGCCGAGGAGGACGAGATCGGACACGGTCAGCTCGGTCTCTCCCTCGGTCTCCTGCACGACGACGGCGAGCCGGGACGCGCGCTCGTGCTGCCGCAGCTCCGCGAGCTCGCGCCCATCGACGCGGATCGACCCCTCGGTTCGGATCGAGCGGTACAGGGCCCGGAGGAGCGTGGTCTTCCCGGCGCCGTTGGGCCCCACCAGGCCGAGCACGCGGCCCTCGGATGCGCGCAGATCGACGCCGCTGAGCACGGCCTTCGATCCGAATGCCCAGCCGATGCGCTCCGCCTCGATCACTCGCCGAGCCTCGCCAGGATCTGCTCGAGCCCGTCGATCGTGAGGGGCGTGGCGGGTTCGACGAAGTTGAACAGCAGCGTCATGACCTCGTCGTCCCGGACGGCCCGCAACCCGCCCGCCCCGGGCAGCCGCGTCACCGCGTCCATGACGGCATCGGCGTTGCCGTCGCCGTCGCCGTCGGGGCTCGGTTCGCTGTGCAGCAGGACGAGGGCATCGGGGTCGCGCGTGATCAGCTCCTCCGCCGAGACCTCGAAGACGCGCTCCGAGACGTCCGAGAACACGTTGCGGTACCCGGCGGCCTCCAGCTGCGCGGTGGCCATGCTGCCCGTGCCGTAGGCGTACGTGATGCCGCCCCCGACGGTGGGGAAGAGTACCGCCGCCGTGCGTTCCCGGCCCTCGACCCTCAGGCCGTCGAGGCGCTCGCGCAGGGCTTCGCCGGCCGATGCGGCCTCCTCGCGGCGGTCGAAGATCTCGCCGTAGAGCTCGAGCTGGGCGAAGATGTCGTCGAAGCTCGGTTCCTCGCCCTGGATCTCGCAGAGGGCCGGCTCCTCGATCAGCGGGAGCCCCAGTTCCTCGAGCTGTGCGCGCGGGAGGTTCTCGTTCATGCCGAGCACGATGTCGGGCTCCTGGGCGACGATCTCCTCGGCGGTAATCTGGAGGTGGCCGGACGAATCGACCCGGTCGGTCAGCAGCGGGATCTCCTCGAGCTCGGCGAGGGTCTCGTCGTCGTAGTACCCCGCGGGGTACTGGCCGGCCCGGGCGACGACGTGATCCATCACGTCGATCTCGTGCAGGAAGGGCACGGCCCCGCTGCGCAGCAGCACCGCCCGCTCCGGGGTGCCCTCGAACGAGACCTCGGCTCCGCAGTTCTCGACCGTGAGGGCGTCGGCCCGGGTGTCGGCCAGGGTGTCGGTCAGGGTGTGATCCCGGGCGTCCTCCGACGCGGGCGCGCACGCCGCGAGCGCGACGATGCCCGCCGCGGCGGCGGCCGCGGGGATCCACCTGCGGGCTGCCCGGCGCGCGCTCACGCGACGCTCCGCGTGCGGGCGATGAGGGCGATGAGGAAGGGGGCGCCGATGACGGCGGTGACGATTCCGATGGGGAGCTCCTGAGGGGCGAGGACGTTACGGGCGAGGACATCCGCCCACACGAGCAGCACGGCGCCGAGCAGCGCGGCGACCGGAAACGCGCGGGAGTGCGCGGCGCCCACCATCCGGCGGGCGAGATGTGGGACGACGAGACCCACGAATCCGATGGATCCGGCGACCGACACGAGCACGCCGACGCACAGCGACACGAGCACGAGCAGGATCACGCGAAGGCGCTGCGGCGACAGCCCGAGGCCCATCATCGTCTCGTCACCGATCGCGAGCGCGTCGAATCGGCGGCCGGCGAGGGTGAAGAGCACCGTCGTCGAGGCCACGACGACGAGCGCGGCGACGAGGAGGCCGTCCCAGGCGGCGAGGGAGAGGGATCCGAGCAGCCAGAACATCACCGACCGCGCGCCCTCCGCCGATCCCGCCGCGAAGACGAGGAAGCTCGTGGCGGCGGTGAGCAGGTACCCGACCGTGATCCCCGCGAGGAGGAGGCGGGTCGAGGTCAGCCGGCCCGCCGTGTGCGCGATGACGAAGGCGAGCACGCCCGCCGCGAGCGCCCCGACGAAGGCGCTCCCCGGCAGGGCGATGGCGCCGAGCCCGGCACCGACGCCGAAGAGGATCGCGGCGGCGGCGCCGGTGGAGGCGCCCGAGTTGATCCCGAGGAGGAACGGATCCGCGAGCTCGTTGCGCACCATGGCCTGCATCGCCATGCCGCACACGGCGAGGCCCGCCCCCACGACCGCCCCGAGGACGGCGCGGGGGAGGCGGATCTTCCAGACGATCGCCGTGTCGGCGGCGCTCGAGGCCGATTCGACGCCCCGCAGCTGGGCGTGCAGGATCCCCCACACCTCGGCGAGGGGGATCGAGACGGATCCGATGCACATGGCGCCCGCCAGCGATGCGATGAGAACCGCCCCGAGGAGGGCGGTGGCGGCGGAGGTGCGCCGGCGCTGCAGCAGGATGCCGAGGGCTCGGGCGGCGGAGGGCGTCGAGCGAGCGAGGACCGTCATCGCATGCCTCGCGGTTCGGTGGGGGCTCTCACCGAACCGAGTGTGTCAGGGCGAGGTTTCGCGGAAATTTCGTGGGTCGGCGGGCGGATCCGCCGTCCGCGTGCCTCACCGCTGGCTTTCGCGGACGCGCCACACCTTGTCGTTGAGGCGCTTCGCCCAGCCGGATCCGGGGAACTCGTTCGGTTCCCACGCGCGCAGCTGCGTGCCGGCCGCCAGCGCGCTGGCGAGGAGCATGCGCGAGGGCGGAACGTCCGCGTTCCAGGGCAGGCGCGCCCAGGGGCTGTCCTCCGACATGAGCGCCTCCTGCCGGCTGAGGTCGTGCTGGTCGGTCGAGGCCTCGCCTGCGCCACCCTGCGAGTTCCAGTACCAGCGCCCGAGGCGGAAGGATTCGCCGAGCTCCCGCCAGGATCCGTAGTGCTCGCGGATGTCCGGCACGATCATCATGAGGACATCGGTGGCCTCGGCGTCCGAGAGGTATCCCGTCGTCGCGCCCGCGCGCGCGAGCATCGCGAAGCGCACGAGATCCCAGGCGAGGAAGTCGACCGAGCGGATCCCGCGGTCGTTCGCGCGCACGCGCCGGAAGCGCCACAGGTCCTCCGCACCCTCGTCGCTGTGCTTCGCGCCCTCGCGGAGCTCGGCCTCCTCCGCGCGGGCACCGGCCTCGTCGAGGGCGCCCCACCCGGCGATCTCCGCGCCGAAACGGTCGCGGTGGCCCGAGGTCAGCAGGTCGTACAGCCCGATGAGCATCGACGCCCGGTCAGTGATGCCCCACGCCTCGGCGAGGATCCGGCGCTCCTCGGCCGCGTCGCGGAACCGCAGCACGTCCTGATCGGCGCCGCGGCACAGCGCGAAGGGCGCGCCGAGGGCGATCGCCCAGTGCTCGGGGCGGGATCCGAACGCCTCCGCCTTCGGCGACCAGCGCGGACGGTGATGCGCGGCGAGCGCCTCCGGAGAATCCGCCGGTGCCTGCCCGTGCGCCCTCCGGGCCTGCCGCCGGGCGCGCACCACGGCCGCGACGATCGCGGCGGCGATCAGGATCGCGAGAACGATGTAGAGCAACGGGTTGTCGGAGTCGTTCACGGGATCCCCCAGCGGTGAGCCTTGCCGTCGAGTGACGGTGTGCGAGACATTGTTGCATGCGCCCTCGCGTGTGCGCGCGGCCCCCGCGGGGCTCGGCGGTAGCGTGGCGCCATGGGCTTTTTCGACCTCTTCCGGCGCCGTCCCGAGACCCCCGACGCGGACGCGGCGACGCCGCCCACGGTCGAGCTCGAGGAGCTCGACGAGGCGGCGCGTCAGGCGGTGCTGCCGGGCTTCCTCTCGCGGGTCGAGGCGATCGAGCGGGTGCGCGAGGAGCTCGAACTCGACGACGACGACCCGGCGGCCGAGGCCGCGGTCGATCGGGTCTGGCGGGCGCGCCTCGAGGAGGAGGCGGCGTGGCCGGAGGGTGGATCCGATTACGAGCGCGTCGCCCGCGCCTTCGCCGCGCTGAACGACGAGGGCGTCGTCGCCCGCATGGACTTCACGTGCTGCAACTCGTGCGGAACCACCGAGATCGACGACGAGCGCACGGCGCTGCCGGATCCCGGCGAGGGGTACCGCTACCGCGAGGAGCAGTACGTGTTCTTCCACCAGCAGGATGCCGACCGCCTCGTCGACGAGCCCGCGCAGCTCATGCTGACGTACAGCGCCTGGCGCGCGGCGCGCGACACGGATCCGGAGCTGCTCGCCGCGGCGCGCCGGGGAGACCGCGAGGCCGAAACGCGGATCCGCGAGGAGACCGACCGCAAGGTCGGTGAGCGGGTCGCGGCGGCGCTCGCCGCGGAGGGCCTGACGGTGTCGTGGAACGGCGACCCGGGCCAGCGCCTGGCGGTCGAGATCGCCCACTGGCGCAAGCCGCTACCGCGTTAAGCCGCTGCCGCGTTAAGCCGCTGCCGCGTTAAGCCGCTGCCGCGTTAAGCCGCCTGGGCCTTCTTCCGTTCGCGGTAGGCCTTGGCCTTCATGCGGCTGCCGCAGCTCGCCATCGAGCACCACTCGCGGCGGCGGCCGCGGGAGTGGTCGAGGTAGATCTGGGTGCACACCTCGCGCCCGCACTCGCGGAGGAGGTGCGTCTCGTCGCCGCCCGCGATCTCGATCGTCTCGCGCGCGAGCTGCGAGAGCGCCTGCTCGGCGTCGCCTGCGGCTGTCCACCGCTCGGATCCGAGCTGGATCCGCACGGGCGGCTTCGCCGCGTAGGAGTTCACGAGCTCGATCGCGGCCTGCGGCATGGGCCGACCGTGCAGCCGCGACCAGATGAGCGCGTACGCGGCCTCGCGCAGCTCGATCGCGGAGGCGAGGTCGGCGGCGGTGGCGCCGACGCCCCCGGGGACGAGGCCCGACTCGTCGAACCAGGCGTCGAGCAGCTCGGGCGAGGTGAGGAAGTCGAAGGGCTCGTCGATCCGTCGCGCCCGCAGCGTGCCGATGAAGTCGAGCGCGCGGGTGCCGCAGGGGAATTCGTGAACCATGTCCTCGATTCTATCTCGTTACCCGCTTGACAGGTGACGATTCGGGTGCGAGGCTCGTCACTAGTCAAACCGGTAACTCTCACCGTTCGCTTTCGAAGGAGACGTCATGTCCACCCCCATCTACACCGCAGTCGCCACCTCGACCGGCGAGGGCCGCGAGGGCCAGGTCGCCACGAGCGACGGCACGCTCGAGCTGCAGCTCGCGATGCCGGGCACGAACCTGCCGGGCACCAACCCCGAGCAGCTCTTCGCCGCGGGCTGGTCGGCCTGCTTCCATTCGGCGCTCAAGCTGACGGCGAAGAAGAACAAGGTCGCCCTCGAGGATTCGGCCGTCGTCGCGGAGGTCAGCCTCGTGAACGACCCCGAGAAGGGCTTCGGGCTCAGCGGGGTCCTGCGCGTTGAGGCCGCGGGCATCTCGCAGGACGAGCTCGAGAAGCTCGCCCACGAGGCCGACCAGACCTGCCCCTACTCGAAGGCCGTGCGCGGCAACATCGACGTCACCGTAGAGGTGACCGCGGGCTGATCCGGCGCGCCCGGCGCCCCGTATTCGGTCGGACGCGGGGTGCTCGAGGGTCACGCTCTCGGTGCTGCGCGTGGCGGGCCGCGCCGGTCGTAGCATGAGGCCATGACCGGCTGCGACGCTTCCGGCTGCTGCGCATGACGCCGCGCGACCCCGAGGAACCGGGGCGCGCCGCCAGCACGCTGGAGCTGTTCTTCGACCTGGTGTTCGTGATCGCCGTCAGCGCGGCATCGACGCAACTGCACCACGCGATCTCCGAGGGGCACGCGTCGAGCGGGCTCCTCTCCTACGTGATGGTGTTCTTCGCCATCTGGTGGGCGTGGATGAACTTCAGCTGGTTCGGCACCTCCTTCTCGACGGATGACTGGCTCTACCGCGTCGTCACGATCGTGCAGATGGCGGGAGTGCTGGTGCTCGCGGCGGGCGTCGGGTCGGCCTTCCGTCACGGCGACTGGACGGTCATCGTGATCGGCTACGTCGTGATGCGCATCGCGATGGTGTGCAGTGGCTGCGCGCCTCGCGGACGACGGGCCCGCTGCGCCGGGTCGCCCTCACGTACGCCGCGGGCATCGTGATCACGCAGGTGCTGTGGGTCGGGTTCCTCTTCCTGCCGAAGAGCGTGACGATCCCAGCGTTCGTCGTGCTCGTCATCGCCGAGCTCGCGGTGCCGGTCGTCGCGGAGCGGCGCGACACGACGCCGTGGCACCCGGAGCACATCTCCGAGCGGTACGGCCTCTTCACGCTGATCCTGCTCGGCGAGAGCCTGCTCGCCTCCGCGGGCGCCGTCATCGACGCGCTCGAGGGATCCGGATCGGTCGTCTCGCTGATCTCGATCGCCGCGTTCGCGCTCGTCTCGACCGCGGCGGTGTGGTGGATCTACTTCTGGCCGCCGCACGACCGGGCGTTCACGAGCCTCGCGAGCTCGCTGCGCTACGGCTACGGGCACTTCGTCGTGTTCGCCTCGGCGGGCGCGTTCTCGGCGGGCGTCGGGGTGGAGGTCGACCGCATCAGCGGGGAATCGGAGATCGGCGCGATCTCCGCATCGTTCGTCGTGACGATCCCGATCGCGCTCGTCCTGCTCGGGGTGTGGCTGCTCGCGATCCGCCGCAACGCCGACCGGGTCGTGAACACCGCCGTGCCGCTCGGCGCGGTGCTCGTGCTGCTGGACCCGATCCTGCCGATCCCGATCCTGCCGATCCCGATCGCACTCACCACGATCATTCTCGCGGGCGTCGTGGCGGTGCTGGTGGTGCGGCAGCCGGTCGAGCGCTAACCCGGCCGGCTGCCGCGTCCGCCCGCCGCGTCACTCAGTCGGCGTCGCCGATGAGGGCCTCGGCCTCCTCGAGGGCGCGATCCTCATCGCTCTGCTCGGGGTGGCGCTTGTTGGCGGCCGAGAGCGGGCCGCGCAGCGAGAAGAACAGCACAAGCGCGACGACGAGGGCGGCGGCGCCGAAGACGTAGGCCCAGCTCCAGCCGAAGCTCTGGCCCAGCGCCGAGGCGAACGGGGGAGCCATCGCGCCGCCGAGGAAGCGGATGCCCGAGTATGCCGACGACGCCACGGGGCGCGGCAGGTCGGTGGACTCCATCGACGACTCGGTGAGCACCGTGTTCATGATGCCGAGCACGAGGCCCGACAGCACGATCAGGGCGATGAGCACCGGCACGTACTGCTGCAGGAACACCGCGAGGAGCGTGATCACGAGAAGCGCCGCGAGCCCGGCGCCGACGACCTGCGTGCGCGCGAAGCGGGCCGTCAGGGCGGGCGCGGCGAACACCGAGGTGATGGCGAGGCCGATGCCCCAGCCGCAGAAGGTCAGGCCGATGCCGAGCGCACCGAAGCCCAGCGGGTACGGCGAGACGGCGAGGATCACGAAGAAGGCCATGTTGTAGAAGATCGCGATGAGCCCGAACGACAGCAGCGACGGGTGGCGCAGGCCGCGGAAGGCGGCGAGCGGGCTGGTCTTGCGCTTCGGCACGGATCCGGACTTCAGCATGGTGGCGATCGCGATGAAGGCGATGAGCATGAGCACGGCGGTGCCGATGAACGGCGCGCGCCAAGAGGCCATGCCGAGGAGCCCGCCGACGAGCGGGCCGAGGGCCATGCCGACGCCGAGGGCGGCCTCATAGAGGATGATCGCACCCTCGGCCTCGCGCGCCTCGGAGATGATCGTGGCCAGCGCCGTCGAGATGAACAGGGCGTTGCCGAGACCCCACACGGCGCGGAACGCGATGATCCACGGCACGGAGGGCGACAGGCCCGACGCCAGCGCGAACACGACGATGAGCCCGAGGCCGAGCAGCAGCGTGTTCTTCGCGCCGAGCCGCCCGGAGACCCAGCTCGAGAAGAACATCGCGATGGCGGTGATCAGCAGGTAGGAGGTGAACAGCAGCGAGGTCTGCGACGCGCTCGCGTGCAGCTCTTCGGCGATCGCGGGGAGGATCGGGTCGACGAGGCCGATGCCCATGAACGAGACGGTCGCGGCGAAGGCGACGGCCCAGACGGTGGCGGGCTGGTGCCACCAGCCGCCGCCGTGCCCGTGCGTGCTCGTCTTCGTCTTCGTCGGTGAGGGGGCGGTATCGGCGCTCATCGCGTCTCCTTCCCGGGGGTGACGCGCGCCCCCGACATCAGGGTGGAGAGGATCTCCACGGCGTGCTGCAGCGAGCGGTGCTCGGCCGCGCTGAGGGTGGTGAACGCGGGCAGGAGGTGCTCGACGATCGTGCGCGAGCGCTGCGCGATGAGGGCGCGGCCGGCGTCGGTGATGCTGACGAGCGTCACGCGGGAGTCCTCGGGATCCCGTTCGCGGGTGATCGCGCCGGCGTCGGCGAGGGCGTGCAGGATCTTCGTCATCGCGGGCTGCGAAAGGCGCACCTCGGCCGCGAGGTCGCCGACGCGGCGCGGCCCCGAATCCATCAGCAGCCCGAGCGTGCGGTACTGCGAGGGCGAGTGCTCGCCCGGGGCCTGGATCGCGGCCATCCGGTTGAGCTGCCAGACCTGCTCGAGCAGCGCGGTGAGGGTTGCCCCCGCATCGAGGGCGCGATCGGTGTCGTTCACGCCCTCGATTGTATCACCAAGTTATATAACTTGGAAATGGATCTCTGGTCGGGCGGTCGGAAAGGTCAGGCGGACGGGAACGTCACCCGCGTGAGCTGCTGCGTGAGGTCCCACATCCGCCTCCCATCGTCGGCACCGCGCAGGCGCGAGTAGAGCGTCTGCTCGGCCGGACGGCCGCCCAGCCCGCGGATCCCGTCCGGGCCGAAGAACTTCCCGCCCTGATCCCCGGGCGTGGTCGCGGCCATCAGGGCGGGCAGGCCGGCGCTCGCGACGGTGCCCAGGACACCGAGCCGAGAGAGGAGGGTGATCAGCCCGCGGGCGCGCATCGCCCGGTCCCGGCCGAGCTCGGGGCGCGCGTCGAGCAGGCTCGTCGGAGCGACGCCCGGATGGGACAGGTTCGCGGTGATGCCCCATCCCGCCTCTCTGCTGCGCCGGTCGAGTTCCAGGCCGAACAGGCCGTACGAGATCTTGGAGTGCGAGTAGGCACCCATGCTGTCGTAGCTGCGCTCCCAGTTCGGGTCGTCCCAGTTCACCGCGCCCTGGTTCGCGGCGATGCTGATCTGCAGCGTGACGCGCGCCCGTCCCGCCCGCAGGAGGGGAAGGAGATGCCCGATGAGGGCGGCGTGGCCGAGGTGATTGGTGCCGAACTGCAGCTCGAAGCCGTCCCTCGTCGTCTGGCGCTCGGGCGGGTGCATGACGCCGGCGTTGCCGATGAACACGTGGATCGGCTCGCCCTCGCTCGTCAGCGTTTCGCCAAGGGCCGCGACCGACTCGAGGGACGACAGATCCAGGGTCCGCAGCGTCACGGTCGCCTCCGGGGCGCGTTCGCGGATCGCCGCGAGCGCCGCCTCGCCCTTGCGGGGGTTGCGGACGGGGAGGATCAGCTCGGCGCCCGCGGCGGCGAGGCGGGTCGCGATGACGAGCCCCATGCCGTCGCTGCCCCCGGTGAGGAGGATCCGCGTGCCGTGCAGCGGGGGAATGGCGATATCGATCGGTCGGCGTGGCATGGCGTTCCTGCTTCCTCGTGGTGTCGGGGTCGGAACAAGCCTGTGACAACGGCGCGGCCGGATCCAGTACCTCCCGATCAGTGGCTACGGCAACGCCCCTCGCGGAGAATGGAGGCGACGAGAGGTGGCCCATGGAGACGGACCGGACCGCGTTGGCGGAGTTCCTGCGGCACCGGCGCGAGGCGCTGCAGCCCGAGGACGTGGGGTTGCCGCGCGGGGCGCGCCGGCGCACGAACGGCTTGCGCCGCGAGGAGGTGGCGGCACTGTGTCACATGTCGCCGGACTATTACGCGCGGCTCGAGCGCGGGAGCGGCCCGCACCCGTCGGAGCAGATGACGGCCTCGCTCGCGCAGGGCCTGCACCTGAGCCTGCGCGAGCGCGATCACCTGTTCCGGCTCGCCGGTCACGCGCCGCCGGCGCGCGGGTCCGCGGGTGAGCAGCACGTCTCGCCGGGGCTGCTGCGGATCCTCGACCGCCTGGAGGACACCCCGGCCGAGATCGTCACGGAGCTCGGGGAGACGCTGCGGCAGACGCCGATGGGCGTCGCCCTCACCGGCGACCTCATGTCGTATCGCGGGCCTGCCCGGAGCATCGGATACCGCTGGTTCACCGACCCGGACACGCGATCGCGGTATGCGCCGGAGGATCACGAACGGCTCGGCCGGGTGTTCGCGTCGGGCCTGCGCGAGGTCGTGGCCCGGCGCGGTCCCGCCTCGTATGCAGCCCGCCTCGCGGAGCTCTTGCGCGCGGAGAGCGCCGAGTTCCTCGCGCTCTGGCAGCGCCACGAGGTGGGCATCCGCCCCGCCTCGGCGAAGCGTTTCCTCCACCCCGAGGTCGGGCTCGTGGAGCTGGAGTGTCAGACCCTGGTGGATCCGGAGCAGTCCCACCTCCTGCTCGTCTATGTGACTGCCATATAGCGTTGCAAGAAATGTGCCTCTGAGCGCCGACGTTCACACGTCCTCCCGACTGCCTGCACGCTTCGGTCTACGACCGCGCAGCGCGGCGGAGCCACGATTCGACGCCGGACACGTGGGCAATCGCGAGCGCCTCGGCGAGCTCGGCGTCACCCGCGGCGATCGCGTCGGTCAGCGCACGATGCTCGGCGAGGGTGCGTTCGACGGCCCCCGACTCGGTGAGGCCGCGCCAGACGCGCGCGCGGACGGTCTGACTCGTTAGGCTCTCGAGGAGCCCCGAGAGGTATGTATTGCCGGCGAGCGCGATGATGTCCCGATGGAAGCGCAGGTCGTGCTCGACGAGCGTCTCGATGTCTGCGCCCTCCGGCAGCGATGCGATCTCCCGCTCGAGGTCGCTCACATCCTCAGCCGACGCGCGCTGTGCCGCGAGCGCGGTCGCGTGCGACTCGAGCACGCGCCGTACGCCGAAGATCTCCAGCAGCGAATCGTCGTCGTGCATGTCGGTGACGAACGAGATCGCCTCGAGCAGCAGCGCGGGTTGCAGGCTCGTCACGTAGGTGCCGTCGCCGCGGCGCACGTCAAGTACGCGGATCACCTCGAGCGCCTTCACCGCCTCCCGCATCGAACTGCGCGAGAGCCCGAGCCGCGCAGCCAGCTCCTTCTCCGGAGGCAGGCGATCGCCGGGGCCCAGCTCGCCGCGCACGATCATGTCCTTGATCTTGTCGATCGCCGCGTCCGTGACTGCCATAAGAACGATCTTAGACTGAGACATCCGATGTTCTCCTGACCTCTGAAAGGCAATGATGCCGACCGGACCCGTTCTCGACAGTCATGTGCACGTGTGGGACCCGGCGATCCTCGACTACGCGTGGCTCTCCGGCGACCTCGACCGACGGGACGGTCCCGCCGAGTTCGCGGCGGACGACGGCGGCGAGTCGGTCGACCGCGTGTTCGTGCAGGCGGACTGCGCACCCGAGCAGTCGCTCGCCGAGGCCGACTGGGTGACGACCCTCGCGGAGGAGGCGCGCATCGTCGGCATCGTCGCCGCTGCACCTCTGGAAGCAGGCGCGTCGGTCGTCAGCGACGTGCGCGCCCTGGCGGAACGCGGCCTCGTCATCGGCGTCCGACGGCTGCTGCAGGGGGAGAGTCGGGCTTCGCGGTGACTCCGGAGTTCGTCGCCGGAGCGCGGACGCTGGCGGCCGAGGGGCTCGCGTTCGACGCCTGCGTGCGCTGGACCCAGCTCGCCGACGCCGCCGCGCTCGCCGCGGCGGCCCCGGAGCTGCGCATCGTGCTCGATCACGTCGGCAAGCTGCCGGTCTCGCCAGCGACACGGGGAGACGGCGACGTCGCGCGCTGGGCGGACGGGATCCGTCGCATCGCCGAACGGCCCCGCGTGCACTGCAAGCTGTCGGGGCTGCCTGCTGAATCATCCGATGACTGGACGGGGGACGCGCTGACGCCCTTCCTCGACGTGGCGTTGGAGGCGTTCGGCCCGGACCGGCTCATATACGGCAGCGATTGGCCGGTCTCCGGCCCTGGGGCGGCGGTGGCGTGGATTCGTCTCCGCGTGGGCCGCGGATGTCAGACCGAGACCGGGTGCACCCGCAGGCCGGCCATACCGCCGTCGACTTCGATGGCGGTCCCGGTCGTGGAACCCGATGCGGGGCTCACGAGATAGCGCACGGCGGCGACCTCGTCGGGCTGGACGAGCCGCCCATGCGGCTGTCGCGCCTCGAGCGCGGCACGCTCGGCGGCAGGGTCCTCGGCGCCGTCGAGCAGGCGATCGACCCACGCTGTGCCGACGGTGCCTGGGCAGACGGCGTTGACGCGGATGCCCTCGCGGACGTGGTCGGCCGCCATGGCGCGCGTGAGCGCGAGCACCGCGCCCTTCGATGCGCTGTAGAGCGCGCGGTCGGGCAGCCCGGCCGTCGCCGCGATGGAGGCCGTGTTGCACACCGCAGCGGCGGATGACCGCCGGAGCTAGGGGAGCGCGGCGCTCGTCACGCGCGCGATCCCGGTGACGTTGATGGACAGGACGCGCGCCCACTCGTCGTCCGTGTTCGCGCTCGCGTCGCCCGTCGCGCCGATGCCGGCGCCGATGCCGGACGCGCCTCCGGTGACGACGGCGACGAGGTCGGTGAACTCGCGATCAGCCACGGGGTGCCTCCCAGGGCGTGAACGTGTGCCGCTGGCGTCCGAGGCCGTCGATCTCGATCTCGACGACGTCGCCGGCGGCGAGGTGCGGGAACCGGCCGGACAGCGCGACGCCCTCCGGGGTGCCGGTGAGGATGAGATCCCCGGGTTCGAGCTCGAAGAACTGCGACAGGTGCCAGACGATGTGGTCGACATCGAAGATCATGTCCGCCGTGGAGGAGCGGTGGCGCGCCTCGCCGTTGACGAAGCTGCGCAGCCCGAGGTCGGCCGGATCGATCTCGTCGGGCGTGACCAGCCAGGGGCCCGTCGGGTTGAACCCCGGGGCGCACTTTCTCTTGGACCACTGGCCACCCGACAGCTCGAGCTGGAACTCTCGCTCCGAGACGTCGTCGGCCGCGACGAAGCCGGCGATGTGCGCCGCGGACTCCTCCGGGCTGTCGAGGTAGCTCGCCCGACGGCCGATGACGATGCCGAGCTCGACCTCCTAGTCGGTCTTGGCGCTGCCGCGCGGTGTCGTCACGTCGCCGTCGGGGCCGACGACGGTGTTCGGCGTCTTCAGGAACACGATCGGGACCTTCGGCGGCTCCGAGTCGGACTCCGCCGCGCGGGCCGCGTAGTTCATGCCGATGCAGATGACGGCGCCCGGCCGGGCGACGGGAGCGCCGATGCGTCGGCCGTCCGCATCGGCGAGTGGCTCGAGCTCGCCCAGATCGAGCGCATCGCGCACCCTGGCCAGGAAGCCCGACGCGAGGAAGGAGCCATTCACATCGGACGTCATTGGGCGAAGGTCATACCAATGGCCGTCGCGGAAGACGACCGGGACCTCTGCTCCCGGAGCGCCGAGTCGCGCAATTCTCATGATTCTTCTTGTCGATGCGGCCGTGACCGCGCCAATGTGATCAGTGACGTTGACAGTATAGATATCGGATGTTTACACTCCAACAGGTGCAGACATCGGATGATCTGCCAAGGAAGAGGTGACCGTGAGCCGCATCACCGCGCTCGAGACGATCGACATCCGCTTCCCGACCTCGACGACACTCGACGGCTCGGACGCGATGAACCCTGACCCCGACTACTCCGCCGCATACGTCATCGTGAAGACGGACGCCGCCGACGGGATCGACGGCCACGCCTTCGTCTTCACGATCGGCCGCGGCAACGACGTTCAGGTGTCCGCCATCGAGGCACTCGCCGGCCACCTCGTGGGGCGGGAGCTCGAACCGCTGCTGGCCACGATGGGCGCGACCTGGCGCGACCTCGTCGGCGATTCGCAGCTGCGCTGGCTCGGCCCGGAGAAGGGCGTCATGCACATGGCGATCGGCGCCGTCGTCAACGCGCTGTGGGACATCAAGGCGAAGCGCGCGGGTCTGCCGCTGTGGCAGCTGCTGTCGACGATGAGCCCCGAGGAGATCGTCGAGCTCGTCGACTTCCGGTATCTGACGAACGCGCTCGCCCCGGAGGAGGCGCTGGAGATCCTCCGCGCCGCCGAGCCCGGCCGCGCGGAGAGGGCGCACGAACTGCTGGCGAACGGATATCCCGGCTACACGACGAGCCCCGGCTGGCTCGGCTATAGCGATGCGAAGCTCGAAGCCCTCGTCCGTCAGGCGCTGGCCGACGGGTTCACCCAGATCAAGCTGAAGGTCGGTGCCGATCTCGACGACGACATCCGACGATTCCGCAAAGCCCGCGCGGTCGTCGGGCCGGACTTCCCGATCGCGGTCGACGCGAATCAACGCTGGGAGGTCGACGAGGCGATCGCCTGGGTATCGGCGCTCTCCGAGTTCGGACCCACCTGGGTGGAGGAGCCGACGAGTCCCGACGACATCCTCGGGCACGCCGCGATCGCACGCGCCATCGCCCCGATCCGGGTCGCGACCGGCGAGCACGCGCAGAACCGCGTCGTCTTCAAGCAGCTGCTCCAGGCCGATGCGATCTCCATCATGCAGATCGACGCGGTGCGCGTGGGCGGGGTGAACGAGAACGTCGCCAACCTGCTGCTCGCGGCGAAGTTTGGCATCCCAGTCTGTCCGCATGCCGGCGGCGTCGGGCTGTGCGAGGCCGTGCAGCACATGTCGATGTTCGACTTCGTCGCGGTGAGCGGCACGCGCGACGGCCGTCTCATCGAGTACGTCGACCACCTGCACGAGCACTTCGTGGTGCCGACCGAGATCCGCGGCGGCTCGTTCGTCGCGCCGACGGCTCCGGGCACCGGTATGGAGATGAAGGCGGATTCGCGCCGCGCGTACACGTTCGAAGGAGAGCTGCACCATGTCGCCTGAGCCGATCGCCCTGCCCGAACTCGGATACGGCGCCGCCAACCTCGGCAATCTGTTCCGGGTGCTCGCGGACGACGAGGCGCATGAGGTGCTCGAGGCCGCGTGGGACGCGGGCATCCGCCTGTACGACACCGCGCCCCACTACGGACTGGGGCTCTCGGAGCGTCGCCTCGGGGCTTTCCTGCGCACGAAGCCCCGCGACGAGTACGTCCTGACGACGAAGGCGGGACGGCTCATCCGCCCGAACGCGGATGACGACGGCGGTCTCGACCTGGCGAACGACTTCCACGTGCGGGCGGATGTGCGCCGCGAGTGGGACTTCTCCGCGGCGGGCATCCGCAGGAGCCTTGAGGAGTCGCGGGAACGCCTCGGCATCGAGCGCGTCGACGTCCTCTACCTCCACGATCCGGAGCGGCACGACCTCGACGAGGCGATCACCCGTGCGCTGCCGGCGCTCGAGAACCTGCGCGATGCGGGCGTGGTCGGGGCCGTCGGCGTCGGGTCCATGGTCACCGGGGCGCTCGCTCGGACGGTCGAGGAATCGCGCCTGGACGTCGTCATGATCGCCGGCAGGTACACGCTCCTCGAGCAGCCCGCCGCGGTCGACGTGCTCCCCGCGTGCCGGCGGACGGGCACGAGCGCCGTCGCCGCGTCGGTGTTCAACTCCGGGCTGCTCTCCCGTGCCGAGCCGGCGAGGGACGACCGATACGAGTACGGCGCGGTCCCGGACGAGGTGTGGGATTGCCTGCAGCTGATCCTCGCAGTCTGCCGGGCGCACGACGTGCCCCTGCCCGCCGCCGCGCTCCAGTACCCGCTCCGCGACGCGGTCGTGCGGTCGGTCGTGGTCGGCGCGTGGAAGCCCGAGCAGATCCGGCAGAACGTCGAGCTCGCGCGGTTCGCGATCCCTGAGGACTTCTGGGGCGAGCTCGCGAGCGAGGGCCTCATTCCGAGGCCGACCGAACGGGAGCGAGCCGATGCTTGAGGGGATCCACCCGCTGCTCACCGGCGAGGTGCTGCTGTACCTCGACCGCATGGGGCATTCCGACGCCGTCTTGATCGCCGATGCGCACTTCCCCGCGTGGGCGCTCGGCGCGCGCACGCTCGACCTCCCCGGTGTCGGCGCTCCTGAGCTGCTCGCGGCGGTCATGACGGTGCTTCCACTGGACGACGCACCCGGCCTCGACCTGATGGCGTCGGCCGACGCGGCGGTGCTGCCCGTGCAGCACGAGCTCATGGCCGCCGCCGGCGCGACTGATGTCGACACCCGCTTCGTCGAGCGCTTCGCCTTCTACGATCTCGCCCGCCCCGCGTACCTCGTGATGCGCACCGGCGAGACGCGCCAGTACGCCAACGCGCTCGTCCGCAAGGGCGTCGTAGGGCACCCGCCGACGCTCTTCGGCGGCGCCCGCCGACCCGACAACCCGACCCCGACCGCCCACCCGGGCCCGACTGGAAGCCGATGATGTCCTCCTCACACGACTGGTTCACGCACGATCGATTCGGACTGTTCATCCACTTCGGTCTGTACAGCACCCTCGCCCGCCACGAGTGGGTGATGACGCGCGAGCAGACCGCCCCGGAAGACTACGAGCGCAACGCGCGATTCTTTGACCCCGACCTGTTCGACGCGCGCGAGGTCGCCCGCGCGGCGAAGGCGGCGGGCATGCGGTACGCCGTCCTCACCGCCAAGCACCACGAGGGCTTCGCGATGTTCGACTCGAAGCTCACCGACTACACGAGCATGCAGACATTCGGCCGCGACATCGTGCGCGAGTTCGTTGACGCGTGCCGCGAGGAGGGTCTGCGCGTCGGGCTGTACTTTTCGCTCATCGACTGGCACCACCCCGAGTTCACGATCGACTACCACCACCCGCTGCGCGACCGCGAGGACGCCGTCGAGCTGAACGCGAGCCGCGACATGGTCATGTACCGCGAGTATCTGCACGGTCAGGTGCGCGAGCTGCTGACGAACTACGGCACCATCGACTACCTGTTCTACGACTTCACCTACGACGAGCCGCGTGACGGCTGGGAGGGCAAGGGCCCGGCCGACTGGGATGCGGAGGCGCTGCTGCGCCTCACGCGCGAGCTGCAGCCCGGAATCCTCGTGAATGACCGACTCGGCATCCCAGCCGACCTCGTGACGCCGGAGCAGTATCAGCCGGACGAGACCATGACGCGGGACGGCGTCGAGGTCACCTGGGAGGCGTGCCAGACCTTGAACGGGTCGTGGGGATACGACCGCGACAACGTCGACTTCAAGACGCCTGACCTCCTCGTGCGGATGCTCGTCGACTCCGTGGCCAAGGGCGGCAACATGCTCCTGAACATCGGGCCCGACGGACGCGGCGCCGTGACGCCTCGAGACCTGGCGACCCTGGCCGCGATCGGCGACTGGATGGACCGCAACGAGCGCTCGGTGATCGGCGCGGGACCCGCGGCGGAGGTCGCGCCGTTCGGCACCCGGTTCACGCGCCGCGGCGACCGCCTCTACCTGCATCTGTTCCACTGGCCGTTCGGTCACGTGCACCTGCCGGACCTCGCCGGACGTGTCGGGTTCGCCCGGTTCCTCCACGACGGCTCCGAGATCCGCACCAGCGCGATCGATCCCGATCAGCAGGCATGGAACACGACGCCCGGCGGTCAGCCGGCCGGCACCCTCACGCTCCACCTTCCCGTTACACGGCCCGATGTGCTCGTGCCGACGATCGAGCTCTTCCTCGCGGAAGACGAGACCCGCACCACCAACGATGCAACCACCAACGAAGGAGAAACAGCATGAAGGCAATGACGCCTCGCCGGATGGTCAGGACCGCCGCGGCTCTGACGACCGCGGCCCTCGCCGTGACGGTCGCCGGATGCTCCACAGGAGGCGACGACAGCTCGAGCGCGGACGGCAAGACGACCATCGTCTGGGACATGTGGTCCGGCAGCGAGGCGGACCTCGCCAACCTGCAGGAGCACGTTCGGATCGCCGAGGAGGATAACCCCGACATCACGGTCGCCCTGCGCACCGCGCCATGGGGCGACTACTTCACGAAGCTCACGACGAACCTCGCTTCCGGTGAGGTAGCTTGCATCACCGGTATGAGTGGCCAGTACACCCCCGGCTACGCCGAAGCGCTCACGCCGCTCACCGATGCCGACCTCGAGACGGCCGGCATCGATCCCTCCGCGTTCTCCGAGGGCGCCCTCGACATCCTCAGCTACGACGGCGAGCTCCTCGGCCTGCCGTTCGACGTCGCCGCGATGCAGGTCTATTACAACGCGGACATCTTCGAGGAAGCCGGCGTCGAGCCGCCTGCCGTCGGGTGGACGCTCGAGGACTTCGAGGAGGCGGCGAACGCCGTCTCCGCCGTCAAGCCCGCGTTCGCCGCGGCGATGGGCGACTTCCAGTGGATGAGCCTCCCGATCGCGGCGTCGAAGAAGCAGCCGGTCGACGAGTCGGGTGCGCTGGCGCTCACCGACCCCGACTTCGTCGACGCCGCCACCTGGTACGCGCAGTTCGCCATCGACGGCATCGCCTCCCCGCCGCCGTCGGCGTCGTCGAGCGGCTGGGGCGAGGAGGAGTTCAAGGCCGGCAACGTCGCGATGGCCGTCGACGGCACGTGGAACGCCGTCTCGTACCTCAACAACGAGACCGGCTTCACGGCCGGCATGGTCGACCTCCCGCAGAGCCCGGACGGACGCCTCGGCGTCGTGCTCGGCTCGGGATACGGCATCGGCGCGAACTGCGAGCACAAGGAGGAGGCGCTCCGCGTGCTCGGATCGCTCGTGGGCGAGAAGGCGCAGGACTACATTGCGTCGTCCGGCCGCAGCTACCCGGCGCTCGCCGCATCGCAGCCGCTGTTCTTCGAGTCCATCGACGAGGAGTTCCGCAGCGAGGTCGAGTCCGTGTTCGCGGCGTCGTTCCAGCAGGTCGAGGGCGCCCGCTCGACGGCCGACTGGTCGCAGGTCTACGCGAGCCTGCAGCCGAACCTCGTGTCGGTCTTCACCGGCCAGGTGCCGATGGCGGAGGCGCTCGAGACCACGCAGGCGCAGTTCGGAGAGTGATGTCCGCGTTCGCTCCCACGCGCGGCCGGAAGAGTCTGGGCCGCATGCAGAAGGTCGAGGCCCGTCAGGCGCTGGGGTTCATCACCCCGGCCCTGGCGGGGCTCGCCCTGTTCACGATCGCACCCGTCGTGCTGTCCGTCATCATGAGCCTCTTCGACTGGCCCGCGTGGGGCGAGCGCACCTTCGTCGGGTTCGGCAACTACATCGCGCTCGCGACCGAGCATCCGGGCTTCTGGCCGGCGCTGCGCAACTCCGCGGTCTTCGCGCTGCTGTACCTGCCGCTGAACCTGATCATCTCGCTCGGGCTCGCGCTGCTCCTCTCGCCGCGCATCCGCGGCCGCGGGTTCTTCCGGATCCTGTTCTTCATCCCCGTCGTCACGCCGATGGTCGCGAACGTGCTGGTCTGGAAGCTACTGCTCCAGCCGAACGGCCTGTTCAACGGCATCTCGACGACGTGGTTCGGCGTGCAGCTGCCGAGCTTCCTGACCGACCCGCAGTGGGCAATGGTCATGGTCGTCATCATGTCGGTCTGGCAGGGCATGGGCTACAATATGCTTATCTTCTCGGCGGCGCTCGAGCAGCTGCCGGAATCGGTGATAGAGGCCGCGCGCATTGACGGCGCCCGCGGCTTCAAGATGCTCTGCCGCATCACGTTGCCGCTCATCTCGCCGTCGGTGTTCTTCGCCGGCGTGATGACGATGATCTCGTCGCTGCAGGTGTTCGCGCAGCCGCAGCTACTCACCGGCGGCGGACCGGGCAACGCAACCATTCCTCTCGTGATGTTCATCTACAACCAGGGCTTCAAGTTCCAGGAGATGGGACTGGCGGCCGCGGCCGGCTGGATCCTGTTCGCGATCATCATCGGGCTCACCGCCGTGCAGTTCTCGGCGCAGAAGAAGTGGGTGCACTATGAAGTCTGACGTCATCGAGGCCGTCGCGCCGGTCCCGACCGAACTCATCGTCACGGGGAGGGCCCGGCGGCAGCCGCAGCGACGTCCCACGGGCCGATCCTCGGTCGGGCTGTTCTTCGCCTACGCGTCGCTCGTCATCGCGGCGGTCGTCTTCGCGATGCCCCTCGTCTACGCCTTCTTCTCCGCGCTGAAGCCGAACGCGGAGGTGTTTCAGACCCCGCCCGCGTTCCTCGGCTCCGAGGTGCGGTGGAGCAACTTCGTCGAGGTGTTCACCTACGGCCCGTTCGCGACCTACATCCTCAACTCGTTCTGGGTCGCGATCGCCGGCACGGCCGTGGTCGTGATCGTGTCGACGACGGCGGGATACGCGTTCGGCCGCATGCGGTGGCGGGGCCGCGACGCCGTGTTCGTGATCTTCCTCGCGACGCTGATGGTGCCGCAGGAGGTGCTCGTGGTGCCGATGTTCCAGCTGATGCAGTGGTTCGGCTGGGTGAACACGCCCCAGTCGCTCGTGCTCCCGTTCGCGTTCACCGCGTTCGGCACGTTCCTCCTGCGCCAGTTCTTCCGCGGCATCCCCTACGAGCTCGAGGAGGCGGCGCGGATCGACGGCGCCGGCATGCTGCGGATCTTCCTGCAGATCATCCTGCCGCTCGCGCGGTCCGCGGTCGCGGTGCTCGTGGTGTTCACATTCATCAGCTTCTGGAACAGCTATCTGTGGCCGCTCATCGTCGTGAACGACTACGCCAGCCTCGGCACGCTGCCCATCGGCCTCGCGAGCTTTGCCGGGCAGTTCGGCACGCGCTGGGACCTCCAGATGGCCGCGGCGATCATCTCGATGATCCCGACGACGATCATCGTGATCGCGTTGCAGAAGCACCTGGTCTCCGGCATCGCGACCGCCGGCATCGCCGGGCGGTGAGCGGACGTGACGGGTCGAGAGGGGAAGCGCGGATGACCGAGACGTTTGTGTTCGCGGGCGACAGCATCACCGATGCCGGCCGGCGCGAGGACCACGAAGGCTGGGGAGACGGCTACGTGCGGCTGATCGCCGTGGAGGTCTCGCCGGGGGATCGGGTCGTGAACGCGGGGATCTCCGGAGACCGCGTGCGCGACCTGCGTCGCAGATGGGACGCCGACGTACTGGCTGCGGAGCCGACGACGCTCACCGTGTACGTGGGTATCAACGACACGTGGCGCCGCTTCGACAGCGACGACCCGACCTCCGCCGACGAGTTCCGCGACGACTACCGCGCGCTGCTCGCCGCCGCGACAGAGGCGGGGGTCGGCCGGCTCGTGCTGATCGAGCCGTTCGTCCTCACTGTGGTGGACGGGCAGGAAGCGTGGGCGGACGACCTCGCCGCGAAGCAGGCGGTCGTGCGTGAGCTGGCCGACGAGTTCGCCGCGGCCCACGTGCCGCTGCAGGCGCCCTTCGAGCAGGCGGGCGGAGTGGATCCCGCGACGCTCGCCCCGGACGGCGTGCATCCGTCGTCGCGCGGTCATGCGCTCATCCACGCCGCGTGGCGACGGGCGCTGCGCTTCTGAGGACGGACCGAACGGCCGCCACGCCGCTCCGCGGCGCGGCGGCCGTTCGCCGTGCGATCAGCGAAGCGGGAAGCTCAGGACGACCGGGCCCGGCGCGTCGGAGTCGGGGACAACGACGGATGACGGCGCGTCGATGCGCTCGGACGCGACCTCGAGCGACACGACGTCGCCGGTGGGAGCGTCGATGAAGGCGTGCGCGAACCCGTTCGTCCTCGTCCACCGGATCCACGGCGTCTCGGACGACGCCGCCCAGCCCTCGGGCAGAGGCTCGCTGCCGAAGACCGCGGCCCCGTTCACGTCGTTCCACGCGCCGAGCTCCTCGAGCGCACGTCGCTGGATGTCGGTGACCCGCCCCTCCGCGGTCGGGCCGATGTTGAGCAGGAGGTTGCCGCCCCGCGCGACGACGTCGACGAAGTACCGGATCGTCTCCGGCCCGGTCATGGAGTGCGACGCGTCCTCAAGGCGGTTGTAGGCGAACGAGAAGCCGATGCCACGGCAGTTCTCCCACGCCGAGGCGCTCTCCGCGCCGTGGTTCACCTCGTACTCGCTCGTGCGGAAGTCCCAGTGGGTGTCGCCCCAGCGGTCGTTCACGACGCCGTCGGGCCGACGCGCGTAGAAGCGGCGGAAGAGGTCGATGAGGCTGTGCTCGCCCGGGGCCTTGCCCGCGTCGGGCCACTCGATGTCGCCCCAAAGGATCTCCGGAGCGTACCGGTCGATGAGGTCCGCGACGTGCGCGTGGACGTACCGGGCGTACTCGGCGTGGATGGGGCGGTAGGCGTCGCCGAGCGGACCGATGACGGGCGGTCCGGAGTCGACGTGCCAGTCGAGGCCTCCCGAGTAGTAGACGCCGAACCGCACACCGTGACGCTCGGCGGCGTCACGCATCTCGCCGACCAGATCGCGCCGCGGTCCCCGCTGCACGGTGTTGCGATCGCCCGTGTGCGGGGCGTCCCAGAGGGTGACGCCGTCGTGGTGCTTCGTGGTCGGCACGAAGTAGCGCGCACCGCTGCGCTTGACGAGCGCGAGCAGGTCGTCGGCGTCGAAATCCGCGGCGGTCCACTGGTCGAGGAAGTCGTCGTAGGGGCGGCCTCCGTGCGCCTCGAAGTGGTGCTGTCGAGCGGGGCTCCCCTCGATACGGATCGTGTTATAGTACCACTCCGCATACGGGTTGTGAGTGTTGAACTCCCGCTCCCAGCCCTCGCCGTGGAACGTGCCGTGCGCGCCGATGGGCTCCGCCCATCCGGGGACCGCGTACGGCCCCCAGTGCATGAAGATGCCGAGCTTCGCTTCCGGGTACCAGGATGGCATCGGCCGGACGAACTCGTCGTAGTCGGGATGGCGCTCCATGCGCTCCTTCTCTCGGCTGTGCGCGGATTCCGGAAAGATCCGAGCAGTGGGGCGATTTCGGTCGATACTATCAACGAAGGGCGGTTGAGGATAGGAAAAGATCGGATGTCTATGCCGCAATGGTCGATGAGAAACCCGAACCGGGAATGCCCGCGCATCGCCGTCGTGGGGATCGCGATCGAGTCGAGCGCCTACGCCGCGCACCGGGCGGGGCATCGAGACTTCCGCGTACGTCGCGGCGCCGACGTGCTCGATGCCTACCTCTTCCTCGCCGACGGTGAGCCGACGCGGGCGGCCGCGGACTGGGTCGGGGTGCTCACCGCGCGGTCGATCCCCGGTGGACGCGTGCGTGCGGACATCTACCGGGAGCTGCACGACGAGATCGTCGCCGGACTCGCCGCGCTCCTCGACGACGGCGGGGTGGACGGGATCCTCTGCGACATCCACGGCGCGATGAGCGCCGAAGGGATGTAGGACGCGGAGGGCGATCTGGTCACGGCGGTCCGCGCGGTCGTCGGGAGCGAGCTGCTAATCCGCGCGCCGATGGACTTGCACGGCAACGTCTCGGAGACGCTCGCGCGGGAGGTCGAGCTGCTGACCTGCTATCGGACGGCGCCGCACGAGGACGTCGTGGAGACGCGCCTGCGGGCCGCCCGCAACCTCATCGACGCCCTCGACTCCGACATCCGTCCTCTTCGCGCTCGTGTCGCGGCGCCGATCCTGCTGCCCGGCGAGAAGACGTCGACGCGGGTGGACCCGGCGCGCACGATCTACGCGCGCGTGCCGGAGGCCGCGGACGTCGATGGCGTCATCGACGCGGGCATCTGGATCGGGTACGTCTGGGCGGACGCGCCCCGGTGCCATGCGGCGGTCGTCGTGACCGGGGCCGATGCCGACACGATCGCGCGCGAGGCGGAGGGGCTGGCCGAGCGGCTGTGGTCGGCCCGCGACGACTTCTCCTTCGTCGGCGCGCCCGGGACGCTCGACGACGCCGTCGCGGATGCCGTCGCGCACGCCGCGGCGGGAGGCGGACGGCCGTACCTGATCAGCGACTCGGGCGACAACCCGGGGGGCGGCTCCGGCGACGTGACGTGGACGCTCACCCGTCTGCGGGATGCGCCCGCGTTCGCCGCCGAGGAGGGGCTCGTCGCGTACGTCGCGTCGATCTTCGACGCGACGGCCGTCGACGCCCTTTTCGCGCTCGACGCGGGCGACCCGGACGCCGGCAGGATCGCCATCATCCGCCGTGGCGGACTGCGCGTCATCGTGGCCGAGCATCGCAATGCCTACCACTCGACCGACGACTTCGCCGCGATCGGGCTCGACCCCGCCGCCGCCGACGTGATCGTGACGAAGATCGGCTACCTCGAGTCCACCCTGTACGACGTCGCGCGCGGATGGACGCTCGTGTTCACGCCCGGGCCCGTGGACCAGGACCTTGGCCGGTTGGGGCACACCCGCATCCGCCGCCCGATGTTCCCGTTCGACGTGTTCGAGGGCGCCCCGGATCTGACCGCGCGGGTGTTCGGATGACGGCTTTCGAGGTCGCGGTTCAGGACCCGCCGGGGGCGGCGATCGCGGCGGCCGTCGGCGTGGATCGCATCGAGCTGTGCTCGGCGCTCGCGATCGGCGGCGTGACGCCGTCCCGCGGACTGATCGAGATCGCGGTCGCCGCCGGCACTCCCGTGCACGTGCTCGTGCGGCCGCGCGGCGGCGGCTTCGCCTACGACTCCGACGAGGTCGGCCTCATCGTCCGCGACGTGGCCGAGGCCGTGCGGGCGGGTGCGGCGGGCGTCGTGTTCGGAGCCACCGCGCGCGGCGCGATCGACGTCGAGACGATGCGGGCGACGAAGGATGCGGCGGCCGGCATCGAGGTCACGTTCCATCGAGCGTTCGACACGGTCCCCGATCGGCGATCGACGTGCTCGCCGGCCTCGGCGTGGATCGCGTGCTCACCTCCGCTGGAGCCGCCTGCGCCGCGGACGCGCCCGGTGAGCTCGCCGCCCTCGTGCAGCATGCGCGCGGGCGCGTGCAGGTGATGGCGGGCGGCGGGATCACCTCCGACAACGTCGCGGCCGTGCTCGCCGCCGGTGTGGACGCGGTGCACGCCTCGGCGAAGCGGACGGTCGGCACGGAGGCGTTCGCGCTCGGGTCGGCCGGCCCCTCGCCGCACGAGACGACCGACGTCGAGCATGTGCGGCGCATCGCGGAAATCGCGCGGCGCGGGGCGGCCTGACGCTGCGGTCTCTCGGGGACCCGTGTCAGACGTGCACCGTGCCTCCGACGTCGACCGCTCGCCGTCGGCGAGGCACCCGCCCCCGCGCCGGAAGCCTGCTCACGCGTGCACGTCGGCGGGCGTCTCCTCGCCCTCGTGGAAGCTCGGGCGCTTGCCCACGATCCGCCCGATCAGCAGGATGACGCCGACGATCACGAGGCCGGCGGCGAGGCCGGCGATCGCCGACACGAGTGTGTCGCCGAGCCAGACGACGAGACCGCCCGCCGGTTCGAGCGCATGCTCGACGGCGTGGATGGCGTCGGAGAAGAACTCCAGCCCCACCTGGCCGAGGTTCGCGAGCAGGAGGTGGCCGCCCACCCACAGCATCGCGACGGTTCCGACGACGCTGATCGTGCGGAACACGGCGGGCATCGAGCGCACGATCCGCGTGCCGGTGTGCCGCACGCGCTGCACGGGGTTCTTGGCCATCCTGAGGCCGATGTCGTCGATCTTGACGAGCAGGGCGACGGCGCCGTATACGACGACCGTCATCGCCAGGCCGATCACGGCGAGCACGGCGAGCGTCATCCAAAGGCCCATCCCCGCGTCGAGGCTCGAGAGCGAGATGAGCATGATTTCGGTCGAGAGGATGAGGTCGGTGCGGACGGCTCCGAGCACAAGCCGCCTCTCGTCGCGTGCGCCCTCGTCGGCGTGGCCATGGCCGAGGCCGAACCACTCCAGCACTTTCTCGGCGCCCTCGAAGCAGAGGTACGCGCCACCGGCGATGAGGAGGTACGGCAGCACCCACGGCGCGACCGCCGTGAGCAGCAGCGCGATGGGGATGATGATGACGAACTTGTTCACGAGCGAGCCGAGGGCGATCTTTCCCACGACCGGGAGCTCGCGTGCAGGCGTGACGCCCTGCACGTACTGAGGTGTCACGGCGGCATCGTCGATCACGACGCCCGCCGTCTTCGCCGACGCCTTCATCGCGGCGCTCAGGATGTCGTCGACGACGGCGAGCAGGCCAACCGACATGCGCCCTCCCCTTGTTCGATGTCGAAGAGAAACACTAGCTCTAAAACTGATGGAGGTTNTTAGGCCGCGAGTGTGAGCGGCTTGGCTAGCTTGGCTTCGAACTCGATGGGCGTCAAGCCGCCGAGGGCGTCTTGGGCGCGTTGGCGGTGGTACTTCCGCTCGATCCAGACGACGATCGCGAGTCGCAGGTCCTGCCGTGTGGCCCACCGTTGCTGGTTGAGGACGTTCGTTTGAAGAAGCGACCAGAAGCTCTCCATTGCCGCGTTGTCTCCCGCCGCGCCGACTCTGCCCATCGATCCGACCATGTCGTAACGGCGCAGCTCGCGGGCCATCGCCCGGCTGCGAAACTGACTGCCCCTGTCGGCATGCAGGATGCAGCCGGCGACCTCACCACGGCGGGCGACGGCGTTGCGGAGGGCGTCAACGGCGAGCTTCGCGGTCATCCGATCCGCGATCGAGTAGCCGACGATCCGGTTCGAGAACACGTCTTTGATCGCGCAGCAGTAGAGCTTGCCCTCGGTGGTGGTGCGGTGCTCGGTGATGTCGGTCAGCCACACCCGGTTCGGCGCGTCAGCGCGGAACACGCGCTTCACGTGATCATCGAACACCGGCGGGCCAGCCTTCTTGCCCTTCCCGCGTCGCCGGCGTTGCGCGGAAGAGAGGATCCCCGCGTGAGAACACAGCTTCCACGCGGTCCGGCGGCTCATCCGCCAACCCGCAAGGCGGGCCTCGTCGGCGAGGTATCGGTATCCGAACGTCGGGTCGTCGTGGTGCGCGTCATGGAGCGCGTTGATCCGGTGCGCGCGGAGCACGTCCGCGTCCCGGACCGGGTCGTTGCGCCACCGGTAGTAGGGCTGCCTTGCGAGCTTGAGGACCCGGCACGACACCGTCACGGG
>NZ_BMMQ01000011.1 GCF_014646015.1 Microbacterium nanhaiense | reverse complement strand
GACCTGCCGACCGGCACCGGCATCAGCGGCTCCAGAACAGCCCACACCTCATCCGAGATCTCCTGACGCGTCACACCATCGAGACTCGCCGATCCTGAGCCTGAACCTCTTGATCAACACGCCCTAGGACGAGTCATCCACAACCCCACGCCTCATCAAGTCTCCGACGAATCAGCCGTCAGCGCGGGATGATTCGTCGGAGACTTGATGATTTGTCGCGAAAGCGATGATCCGGGGTAGCGTGATGCCATGACGGTGCGCACCCCGGATCCCGACCCGCAGGACCAGCCCGACGACTACTCGAGCGACCTGAGCGGCGTCGGCAGCGTGCCCGGCGGATCCACGAACCCCGCCTGGCTCAGCGACATCGAGCTCGCCGAGGCCCGGCGCCGCATCCCGATGCTCTACGTCGAAGCCGTACCGGTGCGCACCGACGGATCCGGACAAGTCACCGAGATCGGGATCCTGCTGCGCTCCACGAGCGTCGGCGAACTCACCCGCACCGTCGTCTCCGGCCGCGTGCGCTTCGGCGAGACCGTGCGCGACGCGCTCTACCGGCACCTCGAAAACGACCTCGGCCCCATGGCCTTCCCCCAGGTGCCGCCGCAGCCCGTGCCCTTCACCGTCGCCGAATACTTCCCGATCCCCGGGATCACGCCCTACCACGACGACCGCCAGCACGCCGTATCGCTCGCCTTCGTCGTGCCCGTCACCGGAACGTGCGAGCCCCGCCAAGACGCGCTCGAAGTCACCTGGCTCACCCCCGAACAGGCCGCCTCCGACGCGCTCGCCGCCGAGATGGAGGGCGGGCGCGGGACTCTCATCCGCCAAGCCCTCGCCAGCGTCGGCGCCCTCCGCTAACCCCCGACACCGCGCCCCGCGGCGTTGTCCTCGTCGGCGCACGGGGGTGCGCTCTCCTCGTCCGCCTTGCGGTGCACGGCGCCGGGGCACCGCGTCCCGCGGTGTGGTCTTCGTCGGCGCACGGGGGTGCGCTCTCCTCGTCCGCCTTGCGGTGCACGGCGCCGGGGCACGGCGGCCCCCACGCCCCAACTACATCCCGCGGATGACGCGCGGCGGGGCGGCTGCGCATACGCTGAGGAGAATGTTCCGCTCCATCGGGTGGATCCGGATCTCCGTCGACAGCGGGATCGCGGTCGCCTTCTTCGCGCTCACGGCGTTCTCGACCGTTTACGCGCCGTACGACAACATCGCGTTCATGCCGCTGATCGCGGGATTCATGTCGATCGCGCTCGCGATCCGCCGACTCTCGCCCGGCCTATCGCTCGCGGTCGCGTGGTTCGGCGCCATCGTGCAGATGCTCTTGCTCCTGCCGCCACTGCCGACGAACATCGCGATCTTCGGCGTGATCTACGTCACGGCCGCATACGGATCTCGCCTGGTGATGTGGCTCGGCGCCGCCTCGACCGCGCTCGGCGCGCTCGCGATCGCGAGCTACATGTTCCTCATGGGCGTGAACACGACCGCGGACCCGTACTACGACCCGGCGGATGGCATCATCAGCACCGCGCTCGTTGCGCTGTTCGGCTTCGGTCTCGCCTGGACCGGCGGAGCCCTCGTGCGAGCCCTGCACCGCGCGCAGGACAACCGTGCCGCGCAGCGGGCGGCCGAGGCCGTCGCACAGGCCGAGCAGGAGCGCGGACGCATCGCCCGCGACATGCACGACGTCGTCGCCCACTCGCTCGCCGTCGTCGTCGCGCAGGCCAACGGCGCCCGATACGCGGGCAGAACGGATCCACAGATCGCGCTCGACACCCTCGCGACGATCGCGCAGACCGCCGGATCCGCGCTCGCGGACGTGCGCATGCTGCTCGCGCAGCTGCGCCACCGCGAGGCCGAGGGGCCCCAGCCGACGATCGCCGATCTCGACGCGCTGTTCGGGCAGATCCGCGCGGCCGGCGTCGACCTCCGCGTCGACATCGACCCGGCCCCGCGCGGCGACGTTCCGGCCTCGGTGCAGCTCGCGGTGTACCGGATCCTGCAGGAGGCCCTCACGAACGCGCTCCGCCACCGCACGGGCGGCGGCGTGGACGTGACGCTCGCGTGGCAACCCGGATCCGTCACCGTCACCGTCGCGAACGACGCCACGGGCGAGCGGCATTCCGCGCGCGACGGCCTCGGGCATGGCATCATCGGCATGCGCGAGCGCGCGGCGCTCGTCGGCGGATCCCTCGACATCGAACACGGGGGCGACCGCTTCGTGGTGCGCGCCGCGATCCCGTGGGAAGGAACCGAATGATCTCCGTCGCCCTCGTCGACGACCAGCCGCTGTTCCGCGTCGGCATCCGCATGCTCGTCGACTCGCAGCCCGACCTGAGCGTCGTCGGCGAGGCGGGCGACGGGCGCGAAGCGATCGCGCTCGTCGCGCGCGAGAAGCCCGACATCGTCCTGATGGACATCCGCATGCCCGTCATGGACGGGCTCGAGGCGACCGCCGCGATCCTCGCCGAACCGGATCCGCCGAAGATCGTCATGCTCACCACCTTCGACCTCGACGAGGCCGCCGCGCGGGCGATCCGCCAGGGCGCGAGCGGCTTCCTGCTGAAGGACGCGGATCCCGAGTTCCTGCTCGCCGCGATCCGCGGGGTCTACGCCGGATCCAGCGTGATCGCGGCGAGCCAGACGCGCGAACTGTTCGCCCAACACGCCGAACGCAAGCGCGTGCCGTCGGAGTACGCGCAGCTGACCGAGCGGGAGAAGGAGATTTTCGCCCTCGCGGCGCGCGGACTCAGCAACGGCGAGATCGCGGCCGCCGAGTTCCTCAGCGAGGCGACGGTGAAGACCCACATCAGCCGGATCCTCGCGAAGCTGCAGCTGCGCGACCGCGTGCAGCTCGTCGTCTTCGCATACGACCACGGCCTCGCGGGCTGACGCGGCGCCGCGGGCACAGCGGCAGCCCGCGAGGTGGCACGAACGGGCGACCCATATCGAGGGGGAGCGAGGATCATCCCCGAGATGTACGGTGATCAGGCTCGAGCCCGATGACGCGGGGGAGCGGCGGAAAATAGCGTCGAGGGTATGGACAACACCCTCGCGGCAAGCGTCGCGCACGTCACCAAGACATACGGAACCGGCGACGGTACCGTCACCGCCCTCGACAACGTCAGCGTCGGGATCCGCCGCGGCGAATTCACCGCGATCATGGGCCCATCCGGATCCGGAAAATCGACCCTCATGCACATCATGGCGGGCCTCGACGCTCCCACGAGCGGCCAGGCGTTCATCGGCGACTCCGAGATCACGGGCCTGAACGACCGCGACCTCACCCTCCTGCGCCGCCGCAAGGCGGGCTTCATCTTCCAGGCGTTCAACCTCGTGCCGACCCTCGACGTCAAGGCGAACATCCTGCTGCCCTTCGACCTCGACGGCCGCCGCCCGCGACCCGACGAGCTGCACCGCGTACAGGACCTCGTGTACGAACTCGGCCTCGAACGCCGCCTCACCCACCGGCCGCACGAGCTGTCCGGCGGTCAGCAGCAGCGCGTCGCGATCGCCCGCGCGCTCGCCGCGGCGCCCGAGCTGATCTTCGCCGACGAGCCCACCGGAAACCTCGACTCCCGAACGGGACGCGACGTGTTGCGGATCCTGCGCGAAGCAAGCGACACCGGACAGTCGATCGCGATGGTCACCCACGACCCCGTCGCGGCGAGCTTCGCCGACCGGGTGCTCTTCCTCGGCGACGGGCGCATCGTCGCCGACAAGCCGCGCCAGACGCCCGAGGAGATCTCGGCCCACATGCTGCGCCTCGAGCAGGAGGCGGCGGCATGAGCTTCCTCCGCGAACGCGGCATGGGCGCGAGCGTGCTGGTGGCGGCGCTGTCGTCGGCCTTCGGCGTCACGCTGCTCGCGACGACCGCCTACCTCGGCTTCCTCGCCAAGACCGCCATGGGCGAGGGCGGCACGGTCGGTCTGATGGTCGGGATCCTCAGCGGGATCTTCATCATCATCGCCATGTACGTCGGCGCTATCGTCACCGCCAACACCTTCTCGACGATCGTCGCGGGCCGCACGCGCGAGATCGCGCTGCTGCGGCTGATCGGATCCACCGCCAGCGCCGAGCGCCGCCGGGTCGCCGGTCAGGGGCTCATCGTCGGTGCGATCGGATCCGCCATCGGCCTCGCCGTCGGCGTCGGCATCGCGTTCGCCGGTACGGCGGCCGCGGGCCGGATCCTCGACGCGCCCGCCTATGGCGACGCGTTCCAGGCATGGATGGCGCTGCCGTCGGTGATCGTCGTGCTCACGACCTGGGCGGCCGCGTGGGGCGGATCCCGGCGCGTGCTGTCGGTGACGCCGCTGCAGGCGCTCGGCGGATCCGTGGCCCGCAGCCACGAGGAGGCGCGCGGAGGGCGCGTCCGCGCGGGCTTCGGGATCGCGCTCGGCCTGCTCGGCACGCTCCTGCTCGTCGCCGGGCTGTTGCTCGGCCTGTTCACGCCGCTCGCCGTGGTCGTGGCCTTCGTCGGCGGTCTGCTGTCGTTCACGGCGATCGTGCTGGCCGCGACGGCGATCATGCCGCCCGTGCTGCGCCTCGTCGGGAGGGCGTTCGGCGGATCCGCCACGAGCCGGATGGCGGCCGAGAACGCCCTGCGCTACCCCGAGCGATCCAGCCGCATGTCGATCGGCGTCGTCGTCGGCGTCACGCTCGTGGTGATGTTCGCGGTGGCGACGGAGACGCTCGAGAAGGTGCTCGTGTCGGGCCTGACGGCCGAGGAGGCCGACGCGACCGGTGTCAGCGCGTTCCTCGACCTGTTCGGCGGGATCATGATGGCGCTCGTCGGATTCTCCGCGATCATCGCCGCCGTGGGCCTCGTGAACCTCCTCACCATCGGTGTCGTGCAGCGCCGGACCGAGCTGGGGCTGCTACGGGCGCTCGGCCTGTCCACCTCGCAGATCCGGCGCATGGTGCTGCTCGAGGCGGCGCACATTACGATCGCGTCGACGCTGCTCGGCGTCGTGCTGGGAGTCGTCTACGGGTGGATCGGGGCGCAGGCGACCGCCGGATCCGTCGCCGGCACGCCCGCGATCGTCGCGCCCGGAGTGCCCTGGGCGCCGGTGACGGTCGTCCTGGTCGCCATGGCCGTGCTGACGCTGCTCGCCGCCGTGACCCCCACCCGCCTCGCGACCCGCATCTCCCCGGTCGAGGCCCTCGCCGCCGACTAGGGGCGTGTCCCACTTGGTGCGGGTATGGGCCTAGCTTTCTCGCCTTAAGTGGGACATGCCTCGCCCCGTGTCCCACTTGATGCGCGTATGGCCCCGGCTTTCCCGCCTTAAGTGGGACATGCCCCTGGCGCGGGCGAGTGGGGAGCGACACGATGGGGGAGTGGACAACGCGCAGAGGATCGACCTCGCGCTCGCTCACGAGGCGATCGCGCAGGTGCGGACATGGGTGGAGGCGGCTCGGCATGAGCCGGTGGATCGGGCGGCGAGCAACCTCGCCGGGTTGCTGAAGGATCCGGGAGGGCTCGAATTCGCCACCCGTTTCGTCGACGAGGTGGTGCGCCCCGAGGATCCGGCCGTCAGCGCGCGGGCCTTCCGCGACATCGCGCGCCGGCCGCCCCGATTCCTCCCACCAGCGCTGCGCGCGCTCGTCCGGCTCGGCGGATCCGTGGCGCCGGTCGCCCCGCGACTCGTCGTCCCCATCGCCCGCCGCGTCCTGCGCGGGATGGTGCGCCACCTCGTCGTCGACGCGAGCGATGCGAGGCTCGGGCCGGCGCTCGCGCGCATCGGATCCGGCGGCGTGCGTCTGAACGTGAACCTCCTGGGCGAGGCGGTGCTCGGATCCCGCGAGGCGGAGCGGAGGGTGGCGGGCACCATCCGCCTCATCGAGCGCCCCGACGTCGACTACGTCTCGATCAAGGTCTCGTCGACCGTCGCGCCGCACAGCCCCTGGGCGCACGAGAGGGCCGTCGCCGATGCGGCCGCTGCCCTCGCGCCCGTCTACCGCGCGGCGATCCGGCACGACACCTTCGTGAATCTCGACATGGAGGAGTACCGGGATCTCGACCTGACGCTCGACGTCTTCGAGCGGATCCTCGACGACCCCGAGCTGCGCGCGGCACGCGCCGGCGTGGTGCTGCAGGCCTACCTGCCCGACAGCCTCGCCGCGATGATGCGCCTGCAGGAGTGGGCCGCCGCCCGAGGGGGCGAGCCGATCAAGGTGCGGCTCGTCAAGGGCGCGAACCTGCCCATGGAACGCGTGGATGCCGAAATTCACGGCTGGCCGCTGGCGACGTGGCCCGGCAAGGCGCACACCGACGCGAACTACAAGAAGATCCTCGACTACGCGCTCACGCCCGAGCGCGTGCGGCACGTGCGGATCGGCGTCGCCGGGCACAACCTGTTCGACGTCGCCCTCGCGCGCCTGCTCGCGGAGCGCCGCGGCGTGAGCGACGCCGTCGAGTTCGAGATGCTGCTCGGCATGGCCACGCAGCAGGCCGCGGTCGTGAGGCGAGACGTCGGCTCCCTGCTGCTGTACACCCCGGTGGTGCACCCCGGCGAGTTCGACGTCGCGATCGCGTATCTCGTGCGACGGCTCGAGGAAGGGGCGAGCGCCGAGAACTTCATGTCATCGGTTTTCGACCTCGAGGATCCGTCGGCGTTCGACCGCGAGCGCGACCGCTTCCTCGCGTCGATCGAGCTGATCCCGGATGGCACCCCCGAACCGACCCGCACGATGGACCGCGCCGCCGACCCGGTCCCGGCCGCCGCGGGTCCCTTCCACAACGCCCCGGACACGGATCCGTCCCTGTCGGCCAACCGCGACTGGGCCGCCGCGATCCGCGAGCGGATGCCGCACTCGACGGTCGGTCGCGACACGAGCGAGCGCGCGACGATCCGCACTCCCGAAGAGCTCGACGGGGCGATCGCGGAGGTCGCGGCCTCCGACTGGGGGTCGCGCCCCGCGTCCGAGCGGGCCGCGATCCTGCGCCGTGCCGGCGACGAGATCGAACGGCGCCGGGGCGAGCTGATCGAGGTGATGGGATCCGAGTGCGGCAAGGTCATCGAGCAATCGGATCCGGAGGTCAGCGAGGCGGCCGACTTCGCCCGGTTCTACGCGGACGGCGCCGAGGCGCTCAGCCGCGTCGACGGCGCGCGCTTCGCGCCGGTGCGGGTGACGGCGGTGATCCCGCCGTGGAACTTCCCCGCCGCGATCCCCGCGGGCGGTGTTCTGGCGGCGCTCGCCGCGGGATCCGCCGTCGTTTTCAAGCCCGCGAGCCGCGCCGCCCGCACGGGTGCGGTCATCGCCGAGGCGCTCTGGGCGGCGGGGGTGCCTCGAGATGCGCTGCGGCTCGTGCGCCCGGCGGGCGATCTCGGATCCCGCCTGATCGGCGACGAACGCGTGGAGCGCGTGATCCTCACGGGCTCCTACGAGACGGCGGAGAGGTTCCGCGAGGTCCGACCCGGGCTGACGCTGCTGGCGGAGACGAGCGGCAAGAACGCCATCATCGTCACGCCGAGCGCCGACCTCGACCTCGCCGCCCGCGACATCGCGAACTCGGCGTTCGGCCATGCGGGGCAGAAGTGCTCGGCGGCGTCGCTGATCGTGCTGGTCGGATCCGTCGGGGAGAGCGAGCGCTTCCGCAGGCAGCTGCTCGACGCCGTCGAGGGCTACGCCGTCGGCATGCCGTGGGACGAGGCCTCCCGCATCGGGCCGCTGATCGCGCCCGCCGAAGGCAAGCTCCTGCGGGGGCTGACGACGCTCGAGGAGGGTCAGAGCTGGCTGCTCGAGCCACGCCAGCTCGGCGAGGCGCTGTGGACGCCCGGGATTCGCCTCGGCGTGCGCCCCGGATCCGAGTTCCACCTGACGGAGTACTTCGGCCCCGTCGCGGGAATCATGACCGCCGAGACGCTTGAGGAGGCGATCGACATCGTCAACGCCGTCGACTACGGCCTCACGAGCGGCCTGCACTCGCTCGACGAGGACGAGATCGGTCTCTGGCTCGCACGCATCGAGGCGGGAAACGCCTACGTCAACCGCGGCACCACGGGCGCGATCGTCGAGCGGCAGCCGTTCGGTGGCTGGAAGAAGTCGTCGGTCGGGCCCGGCACGAAGGCCGGCGGGCCGAGCTACCTCTTCGCGCTCGGCACCTGGACCGACGCGGATCCCGCGGGCTCAGCGCCCGCCGGCTCAGCCTCCGCCGGCGATGCGCTGTCGAGGCTCGCGCTGCGCGCCGCCGATCCGGCGGACCGGGAATGGCTGTCGGCGGCGCTCGCGAGCGACGCGGCCGCGGCCGAAGCGGAGTTCGCCCGAGCCGTTGATGTGCAGGGCCTCGCCTGCGAGCAGAACGTGCTGCGATACGCGCCCGTGCCCGTCACGGTGCGCTTCGAAGGATCCCGCGAGGCGGAGCTCATCCGCGTCGTCGCGGCGGGGCTCCGCGCGGGTTCGCGGGTGGATGTCTCGGCGCCGGCCCTTCCCTCGCAGGCCGTGCGCGACCTCCTCGTCGAGCGCGGGGTCACGCTGCGCATCGAGGACGCGGAGCGCTGGGCCGCTCGCGCCGAGACCTTCGCAACGCAGGGCACCCGGATCCGGTTGATCGGCGGATCCCGGGAGCGGCTCCTGCGCGCGACCGGCGGATCCCCGCTCGTCGCGATCTGGAACGGCGAGGTGACCCGGGCGGGCCGCGTCGAGATGCTGCCGTTCCTGCGCGAGCAGGCCGTCTCGGTCACGGCGCACCGCTTCGGCACGCCCCGGCGCTACGACATCCCGGTTCTCTCGCGCTGAGGGGGCGGGATCGTCGTCACGTCGTGCGGGCGTAGCGGCTGACGAGACCGACGAAGCGGTCGACGTCGGCGGCGGTGGTGTCCCACGCGGTGAGCCAGCGCACCTCGCCCGTCGCGGTGTTCCAGTCGTAGAACATCACGTGTTCGCGCACCCTGTCGGCCACCCCGGGCGGCAGGATCGCGAACACGCCGTTGGCCTGGGTCTCCTGCGTAAAGCGCACCCCGGGGATCTCCGACACGCCCTTCCGCAGCCGCGCCGCCATCGCGTTCGCCTGCGCGCCCGCGCGGATCCACAGATCGTCCTCGAGCAGCGCGAGCAGCTGCGCCGAGACGAAGCGCATCTTGCTCGCGAGCTGCATGGTGTTCTTCTGCAGGAACTCGACGCCGGTCACGCGCGACGGATCTCGCACGACGACCGCCTCGGCCCCGAGCGCGCCAATCTTCGTGCCGCCGAAGCTCAGCACGTCGACGCCCGGAAGCGCGTCCGCGAGCGAGACGCCGAGCGCCGCGACCGCATTGGCGATGCGCGCGCCGTCGACGTGGACGGCGAGGCCCAGTTCGTGCGCCGTGTCGGTGATCGCCCGGATCTCGTCGGGGGAGTAGAGGGTGCCGAGCTCGGTCGACTGCGTGATCGAGACCACCTGCGGCACAATCGTGTGCACCCCGCGGGACCCGGCGTGCGCACGGATCAGCTCGGGCGTGAGCTTCGCGTCGGGCGTCTGCACCGGGATGATCTTGAAGCCGCCGACCTTCTCCGGCGCGCCGCCCTCGTCGGTGTTGACGTGGGCGATCGCGGGCGCGATGACACCGCCCCAGCGCGTGAGGAGGCTCTGGATCCCGACGACGTTCGCCCCGGTTCCGTTGAACACGGGATAGACCTGGGTCTGCGCCCCCAGCAGCTCGCGGAACCTCTCGCGCAGGGCCTGCGTGTACGGATCCTCGCCGTATGCGGGCGCGTGCCCGCCGTTCGCCGCGGCGAGCGCCGCGAGCACCTCGGGGTGGGTTCCGGCGTAGTTGTCCGACGCGAAGCCGCGCCACTCGGTGTCATGCAGCTGTTCCACCTGACCAGGCTATGCCGCATCGCCCCGGCACCGATGTCGGAGATGTCATGAATCTCGGATGTTTTCGCCCCAAGGCGCCGAGTTTCGTGATTTCTCCGAGTTTGGTGACGCCGGATCCGCCGCGCTACGTCGTGTGACGACTGACGTGCGGGGCCGGCGGCGGGCGTCGTAGCCTGGATCCATGACCGACACGCGCTCGCAGTCCACGTATCAGGTTCGCCTCGGCTGGGGTGAGAAGGCCCTCACGCAGCTCGCGTCCTCGGGCATCGTCGTGGTGATCGATGTGTTCGGATCCGCGGAGAAGCTCGCCGCCGACGCGGCGGCGTTGCCGAAGAAGCCCACGGTGTTCATCGGCAACCTCCGCAACGCGTCGGCAACGGCCCAGGCCGTCTTCGACGAGCAAATCGCGCGCGGCGGCCGCACCGCCATCAACCTCGTGCTCGCCGGCGACGACGGATTCTTCGCCGTCGAGGACTACCTCGCCGCCGGCGCCATCGCCGACGGCCTCTCCGCGCGCGGCCTCGACCACTCCGCCCCCGATGTCGCCGTCGCGACGGAGGGCTTCCGCCCGCTGAAGCGCGCGCTCAAGCACCTGCTCTCGGCCAGCGCCTCCGGCCTCGCCCTCGCGGAGGCCGGCCGCCGCGACGAGATCAAGGACGCCGCCGCCCTCGACGCCGAAACCGACCCGATCCGCGTCATCATCGCCGAAGAGGACTGACGCCAAGCGAAACGGCGGCTCCCCGGGGAGCCGCCGTTTTCCGTTCCGGTGACAATTTCTGCTGTTCACGCCTGGTTGAAGAGCAGATTTTGCGACCGGAGCGCGCAGCGCGCGGGCGCGCGCGGGCCCGGATCCGCTGCCGCCGGTCGCAGGACCCGTTCCGGTGACAATATCTGCTGCCCGCGCCGGGTTGAGGAGCCGATTTTGCGACGGGAGCACCCGGCGCTCGCTTCCGGGAGCGGCCCTCGCGAGCGGCGGCGGATCGCCTAGCGGGGTGTCGCCGCGGCGCGGCGGGTTGCGGGGGTGATCTCGCGGCGGCTCCAGCGCAGCAGGAGCGCGGGATCGAAGGTGCGGGAGCACCGCGCGCACGACGATGGACGGCTGGGCCGGCGGTGGCGGTAGGCGAGGTGGCCGTTGGGGCACACGCCGACCCACGGCGCGAGCTCGGTGGCGGTTTCGAGGGCGTGCGTCGCTCCGCCGACGTAGCCGAGCTCGCGCGCGATCTTCTTCCACGCGGGGCCATGCCCCGCGGCCGGGCCGGCGATGGCGTGGGCGACCTCGTGTAGCAGCGTCTGGTGGACGTCGTCGTCCTCGAAGCGCGCCGCGAGGTATCGCGACACGGAGATGCGGCGCTGCGCGAAGTGGCACGCGCCGGCGCGCTTCTTCGCGTTGTCGAACGCGAAGGTCCACGACGGATCGAGGTGCATGCGGATGAGGGCGTGCGCCCACACCGTCACCTTCCGCAGATCAGCCATGCCGCAATCGTAGAAGGGACCACCGACACGCGAACTACGCGAACAGCCCTGTCGCGGTCGAGCCGCGCTTCGACTCGGCGGCCTCGATGAAGGTCATCGTCTGCTCGAGCGTCTCGTCGTCGGCGCCCATCTCCTGGCGGAGGAAGAGCTCGCGCTTGAAGTCGCTCCGGGCCCCCTCGTAGTCGCCTGCGTCGTAGCGGACCTTGCCGCGGTGGGAGTGCGCGAGGGCGGCGATCCGCGGCCACTTCTGGCCGTCGGCCTCCTCGATGCAGGTCGTCAGCTCGGTCTCCGCGCGCGAGAACGCACCGCGCAGGTGGTTGACCGACGCGTGCATGATGCGCGCGTGCAACAGGTCCTTGCGCGTGCCCGACATCCGGGCGAGCCGAACGGCGTGCTCGGCGATCCGGAGGGCGTCGTCGAGCTCTCCGAGCACCTTGTAGAGCCACACCTGCTCGAGCTGCGAGGGAAAACTGCGCTGGCCGGTGATCTCGACGAGGCGGTCGTACACGGCCGAGCGGTCGACGATCTCCTGCAGGGTGTCCTTGTCGTATCCCTGAATGAAGCCCACGCCGAACCCCTTTCGTCTTCGTGCAGATGTCTATCCTGCCTCGTCGCGCCTCGCGGTCGCCTGAGGCACGCGGATCACCGCTCGAAAAGCGAGAGCGACGGCTTGGGCGACGCGGTCGCGTCGGCGTCGTACGACGGCAGCGCGCCGCCGATGAACTGGTCGACCTCGCGCCCCTCGGCGATCTTCGCGGGGTGCGGGCCGGCCGCCATGAGACGCGGAAGCCACTCGGTCGGCAGCGGTGTGGCCGACGCCGCGAAGACGAGGTTGCCGAACCGCCGGCCCTTCAGCACCTGCACCTCCGCGAGGATCGCGAGGTGCGGCAGCACGTGCTGCACGGTGGCGGCCTGCCGGCGCGCGAACTGCAGGCCGGATCCGTCTGCGACGTTCACGAGCAGCACGCCCGTCGGCGAGAGCATCGCGGCCGCTTCGCGGTAGAACTCGACGCTCGTGAGATGCGCGGGCGTCTGCGCGCCGGAGTACACGTCGCTGACGAGCAGGTCGGCGGATCCGCGCAGCGCGGGCGGCATGCGCGTGAGCCCCTCGCGGGCGTCGCCGTAGCGCAGCTTCACCTGCGCGTCGCGCGGCAGGGGCAGGTTCTCGCGGACGAGTTCGACGAGCGGCTGCTCGAGCTCGACGACCTGCTGGCGGGATCCGGGGCGCGTGTGCGCGATGTACCGGGGGATCGTCAGGCCGCCCGCGCCGAGGTGCACGGCGGAGATCGGCCCCTCGGGCAGCTGGTCGATGACGGCGCCCATGCGGGCGACGTACTCGAACGCGAGGTTCGCGGGATCCGCGAGGTCGACGTGCGATTGGGGCGTACCGTCGACGATCACCTCGTAGCCGGATCCGAACTCCGACGGGCGGATCTCGGCGAGGGATCCGCCGCTGAGCCGGGCGGTCGGAAAATCGGCGTCCTTCTGGCGCTGCCGGCCCATCAGCGACCCGTCAGCGAACCGGAAACCGTCAGGCGACCCTCCGACGCGTCGATGGCGACCCCGGTGACGCCGATGGCGTCGTCCTCGGGGCGGAGGGTGCGCCCCGAGAGCCGGCGCAGGTTCGAGCGGAGGGGGAGCAGGATCAGCTTTGACAGCAGGCTGCGGCTCGCGGCGGTCGCGCGGTGGATCGTCAGCGTGCCGTCGGGCGCGACGGACACATCGACGCCGAGCCGGCCGGAGAGCGGGACGAAGAAGATCTTGCCCTTGGCGCCGATCGTCGCGATGACGCGGCCGTCGCCGTTCGGCGTGATCCGGAGCTTGAGGTCCTTCAGAGAGGCCGTCCAGCGCGCGCCGCTCTTGAGCGCCGTGCGCACGGCCTCGGCGATGAGGGCGGCCAGCTCGTCCTGTGCGACCGAGAGGCGGAAGCTGCCGGCCAGGCGGCTCGCGGCGTCGCGCCGGGGCGCGATCGTGCCGTAGAGCTCGCCCTCGTGGCGCACGACGACCCAGTCGACGGGCAGGCTGACCGCGGACACCTCGGCGCGCACCTCGGCGCCGTTGACGGTGAGGGGGTCGGCGCGTAGCTGCACCTCGTCGATGAGCCCGCCGGTGCGCGCGACGATCTCGTCGCGGTCGGGATCCGGGTAGCGCACCTCCTCGTGCCGGGAGGCGACGAGCGCGTCGAAGGTGATCTCGGATCCGGTGTAGTCGGCCCGGACCGACTCGACGTGCGAGCGGCCGGTGAAGGCGGACGAGCTGACGCGGATCCCGGGGGCGCCGTTCTGGCGGACGGTGATGCCGTGTGCGGCCGCGGCCTCGATGAGCTGGACGAGCCCGCTCCTCAGCGTGGTGCCGGACGCGGGCCACGATTTCGTGCTCGACAGGTGCCAGGGCCAGAGGTTCATGCCTCAAGCGTATGGGATGCGCGTTTATACCCGAGAAGAATATGTGAGTCAACTACGAGGCTAGACATCGCGTGTCCGGTCGGGTACCGTGAATAGACGCGCTCAGTGTGTCTTCTTTGCCTTCATATGGTGGTCGGCGGAAGATCGATCCCCGCAAATAGCGGCGCGGATCGGGCGCGCACAACCCTGTCGGCAAGGAATCTACACGATCCCCCTTGGGATCCACGGAGGTCAATTCCCTTGGCTGCTTCGCGCAACGCATCCACTCCCACCACCAAGAACGGACGCGACGCTCAGCGTCTGTCGTTCGCAAAAGTCAACGACGCTCTGACGGTCCCCGACCTTCTCGCGTTGCAGAAGGACTCCTTCGACTGGCTCGTCGGCAACGACGACTGGAAGGCTCAGGTCGCTGAGCAGAAGGCAGCCGGACGCACTGACGTCTCCGAGCGAAGCGGTCTGGAGGAGATCTTCGAGGAGATCTCGCCCATCACCGACCTCGCCGAGACGATGCAGCTGTCGTTCGCGAACCCCTACCTCGAGCCCGAGAAGTACTCGATCGCCGACTGCAAGGACCGCGGCAAGACCTACGCGGCCCCCCTGTACGTCGAGGCCGAGTTCATGAACCACCAGACCGGTGAGATCAAGACTCAGACGGTCTTCATGGGCGACTTCCCGCTGCAGACGCGCGAGGGAACCTTCATCATCAACGGCACCGAGCGCGTCGTCGTCTCGCAGCTCGTGCGCTCGCCCGGTGTCTACTTCGACAAGACGCCCGACAAGACCAGTGACAAGGACGTCGTCTCGGCGCGCGTCATTCCGTCGCGCGGTGCGTGGCTCGAGTTCGAGATCGACAAGCGCGACCAGGTCGGTGTGCGCATCGACCGCAAGCGCAAGCAGTCGGTGACCGTCTTCCTCAAGGCGCTCGGTCTCACGAGCGAGCAGATCCTCGAGGAGTTCGCGGGCATCTCGTCGATCGAGGAGACCCTCGCGAAGGACACGGTCCTCACGCAGGAAGACGCTCTTCGCGACATCTACCGCAAGATCCGTCCGGGCGAGCAGGTCGCGGCCGAGGCCGCGCGTTCGCTTCTCGACAACTTCTACTTCAACCCCAAGCGCTACGACCTCGCGAAGGTCGGCCGCTTCAAGCTGAACCAGAAGCTCGGCCTCGACCGTCCGCTCACCGACTCGGTGCTCACGGTCGAAGACATCGTCGAGACGATCAAGTACATGGTGCGCCTGCACCGCGGCGACACCGAGTTCGAGGGCGTCACGAAGGGCGGCGAGGTCGTCACCAAGCGCATCGACGTCGACGACATCGACAACTTCGGCAACCGCCGCATCCGCGCCGTGGGTGAGCTCATCCAGAACCAGGTCCGCACGGGCCTGAGCCGCATGGAGCGCGTCGTGCGCGAGCGCATGACCACGCAGGACATCGAGGCGATCACGCCGCAGACCCTGATCAACGTGCGCCCCGTCGTGGCCGCGATCAAGGAGTTCTTCGGAACCTCGCAGCTGTCGCAGTTCATGGACCAGAACAACCCGCTCGCGGGCATCACCCACAAGCGCACGCTGTCGGCGCTCGGCCCGGGTGGTCTGTCGCGCGAGCGCGCGGGCGTCGAGGTCCGCGACGTTCACCCGTCGCACTACGGCCGCATGTGCCCGATCGAGACCCCTGAAGGCCCGAACATCGGTCTGATCGGTCGTCTCGCGACCTATGGCCGCATCAACGCCTTCGGCTTCATCGAGACCCCGTACCGTCGCGTCGTCGACGGCAAGGTGACCGACCAGATCGACTACCTGTCGGCCGCCGAGGAGCAGGCCTTCAACGTCGCCCCGGCGACGACGAAGCTCAACGCCGACGGATCCTTCGCCGAGGAGCGCGTTCTTGCGCGCGAGCACGGTGACGACGTCGACCTCATCCCGTCGGAGGACGTCCACTACATGGACGTCTCGCCGCGCCAGATGGTGTCGGTCGGTACGGCGCTGATTCCCTTCCTCGAGCACGACGACGCGAACCGCGCGCTCATGGGCGCGAACATGCAGCGTCAGGCCGTGCCGCTTCTCGAGTCGGAAGCTCCGATCGTCGGAACCGGCATGGAGAAGTTCGCCGCGATCGACTCGGGCGACTCGATCATCGCCGACAAGGCCGGTGTCGTCACCGACGTCACCGCGACCTACGTCACGCTCCAGCTCGACGAGGGCGGCACGCAGAACTTCTTCCTGCGCAAGTTCGACCGCTCGAACCAGGGCAACACCTACAACCAGAAGGTCGCCGTCCGCGTCGGTGACCGCGTCGAGGTCGGCGAGGTCATCGCCGATGGTCCCTCGACGGACAACGGCGAGCTCGCCCTCGGAAAGAACCTCCTCATCGGCTTTATGTCGTGGGAGGGCTACAACTTCGAGGACGCGATCATCCTGAACCAGCGCCTGGTGAAGGAAGACACCCTCACCTCGATCCACATCGAGGAATACGAGATCGACGCGCGCGACACGAAGCTGGGTAAGGAAGAGATCACCCGTGACCTTCCGAACGTCAGCCCCGAGCTGCTGAAGGACCTCGACGAGCGCGGCATCATCCGCATCGGCGCCGAGGTTCGCCCCGGCGACATCCTCGTCGGCAAGGTCACGCCGAAGGGTGAGACCGAGCTCTCGGCCGAGGAGCGTCTGCTCCGCGCGATCTTCAACGAGAAGAGCCGCGAGGTCCGCGACACGTCGCTGAAGGTGCCCCACGGTGAGCAGGGAACCGTCATCGCCGTCAAGGAGTTCGACGCCGAAGAGGGTGACGACGAGCTCGGCTCGGGCGTCAACCGCCGCGTTGTGGTCTACATTGCCCAGAAGCGCAAGATCACCGAGGGCGACAAGCTCGCGGGACGCCACGGAAACAAGGGCGTCATCGCCCGTATCCTCCCCGAAGAGGACATGCCGTTCCTCGAGGACGGTACGCCGCTCGACGTGCTCCTCAACCCGATGGGTATCCCCGGTCGAATGAACTTCGGCCAGGTGCTCGAGGTTCACCTCGGATGGATCGCCCAGCAGGGCTGGAAGATCGAGGGCAACCCCGAGTGGGCGGTCCACATTCCGGAGGAGTACCGCGAGGTCGCCGCCGGAACCCCCGTCGCCACCCCGGTGTTCGACGGTGCGGAAGAGGACGAGGTCCGCGGCCTCCTCGGTTCGACGCTGCCCCGCCCGACGGGCGAGACGGTGGTCGGCGCCGACGGCAAGGCCAACCTGATCGACGGTCGCACCGGTGAGCCGTACCCGTACCCGATCTCGGTCGGCTACATGTACATCCTTAAGCTGCACCACCTCGTGGACGACAAGATCCACGCGCGTTCGACGGGTCCTTACTCGATGATCACGCAGCAGCCGCTCGGTGGTAAGGCGCAGTTCGGTGGACAGCGCTTCGGTGAGATGGAGGTGTGGGCCCTCGAGGCCTACGGTGCCGCTTACGCGCTGCAGGAGCTCCTCACGGTCAAGTCCGACGACATCCTCGGCCGCGTCAAGGTGTACGAGTCGATCGTCAAGGGCGAGAACATCCCGGAGCCGGGCATTCCCGAGTCCTTCAAGGTGCTCATGAAGGAAATGCAGTCGCTCTGCCTGAACGTCGAGGTGCTGGGCGCTGACGGCGAAGTCGTCAGCCTGCGCGACACCGACGACGAGGCCTTCCGCGCCGCGGAGGAGCTGGGCATCAACATCTCGAGCCGATTCGAGTCCGCCTCGATCGACGAGATCTGATCCGCCTGACCGATACACAGATTTCCCACACAGGAGAGTCAATTGCTCGACGCAACTACTTTCGATGAGCTTCGCATCGGTCTGGCCACCGCCGACGACATCCGTCGTTGGTCGTATGGTGAGGTCAAGAAGCCCGAGACCATCAACTACCGCACCCTCAAGCCCGAGAAGGACGGCCTCTTCGGAGAGCAGATCTTCGGCCCGAGCCGCGACTGGGAGTGCGCGTGCGGTAAGTACAAGCGCGTCCGCTTCAAGGGCATCATCTGCGAGCGCTGCGGTGTCGAGGTCACCAAGAGCTCGGTCCGTCGCGAGCGCATGGGCCACCTCGAGCTCGCCGCGCCCGTCACGCACATCTGGTACTTCAAGGGCGTTCCCTCGCGCCTGGGCTACCTGCTCGACATGGCGCCGAAGGACCTCGAGAAGGTCATCTACTTCGCCGCGTACATGGTGATCTCGGTCGACGCCGACGCGCGTCACCGCGACATGCCGACGCACGAGAACAACCTGCGCCTCGAGATCAAGGCGGTCGCCGACCGCCGCGACGCGCGCGTCGCCGCTCGCCTCCAGAAGCTGGAGGAGGAGCTCGCGGCTCTCGAGGCCGAGGGCGCCAAGGCCGACCAGAAGAAGAAGGTCAAGGACGCCGCCGAGAAGGAGATGGCGACCATCCGCAAGCGTGCGGATGAGCAGGTCGCCAAGCTCGAGCGCATGTGGGAGGAATTCCGCACGCTCGAGGTCGGTCAGCTGAAGCCTGAGGACGACGTCTTCCAGGAGCTGCAGGACCGCTTCGGTCAGTACTTCGACGCCCGCATGGGTGCCGAGGCGCTGCAGGTTCGCCTCGCCCAGTTCGACCTCGCGAGCGAGGCCGAGGCGCTTCGCCTGCAGATCTCCGAGGGCAAGGGCCAGCGCAAGATCCGCGCGATCAAGCGCCTGAAGGTCGTCAGCTCGTTCCTCTCGACGGGCATGAGCCCCGCCGCGATGGTGCTCGACGTCGTTCCGGTGATCCCGCCGGAGCTGCGCCCGATGGTTCAGCTCGACGGTGGCCGCTTCGCGACCAGTGACCTGAACGACCTGTACCGCCGCGTCATCAACCGCAACAACCGCCTGCGTCGCCTGCTCGACCTCGGTGCTCCCGAGATCATCGTGAACAACGAGAAGCGCATGCTGCAGGAGGCCGTCGACGCCCTGTTCGACAACGGCCGCCGCGGTCGCCCCGTCACCGGTACCGGCAACCGCGCCCTGAAGTCCCTCAGCGACATGCTGAAGGGTAAGCAGGGTCGTTTCCGCCAGAACCTGCTCGGTAAGCGCGTCGACTACTCGGGCCGTTCGGTCATCGTCGTCGGCCCGCAGCTGAAGCTGCACCAGTGCGGTCTGCCCAAGCAGATGGCCCTGGAGCTGTTCAAGCCGTTCGTCATCAAGCGCCTGATCGACCTCGGTCACTCGCAGAACATCAAGGCGGCCAAGCGCGCCGTCGAGCGCACGCGTCCCGAGGTGTGGGACGTGCTCGACGAGGTCATCCGCGAGCGCCCCGTGTTGCTGAACCGCGCACCTACCCTGCACCGCCTGGGCATCCAGGCCTTCGAGCCGCAGCTCGTCGAGGGTAAGGCCATTCAGCTGCATCCGCTCGTCTGCACCGCGTTCAACGCCGACTTCGACGGCGACCAGATGGCCGTGCACCTTCCCCTCTCGGTGGAGGCGCAGGCCGAGGCACGCACGCTCATGCTCGCCTCGAACAACATCCTGAAGCCGTCGGACGGCCGCCCGGTGACCCTGCCCTCGCAGGACATGATCATCGGTCTGCACCACATCACGACGGTCAAGCAGGGCGAGAAGGGCGAGGGCCGCGTGTTCGGCTCCGTCGAGGAAGCCCAGATGGCGTTCGAGGAGGGCACGCTTCACCTCCAGGCGAAGGCGCGCATCTTCCAGCCGGGTCTCACGTTCCTCGAGGGCGAAGCGCCCGAGGGCTACGACCAGCACGGGCTCGTCGACGCGTCGCTCGGTCAGATGATCTTCAACGGTCAGCTGCCCAAGGGCTACCCGTTCGTGCGCGAGCAGGCCGACAAGGGCAAGCTCTCGCAGATCGTCAACAAGCTGGCCGAGGAGTACCCGAAGGTTGTCACGGCGGAGACGCTCGACAACATTAAGGACGCCGGTTACTACTGGGCCACGCGCTCGGGTGTCACCGTCTCGATGACCGACATCGTCTCGCCGCCCCGCAAGGCCGAGATCATCGCGGAGTACGAGAAGAAGGCCGCGAAGATCACCGCTCAGTACGAGAAGGGCCTGACCACGGCGGCCGAGCGTCGCCAGGAGCTGACGACCCTCTGGACCGAGGCGACCGACGTTCTCCAGCAGGAGATGAAGGCGGCCTTCCCGGAGGACAACACCATCTTCCGCATGGTGTCGTCCGGTGCCCGTGGTAACTGGCTGCAGATCCGTAACATCGCGGCGATCCGTGGTCTGGTGAACAACACCAAGGGTGAGATCATCCCTCGCCCGATCATCTCGTCGTTCCGCGACGGCCTCACCAGCGCCGAGTACTTCATCGCGACGCACGGTGCCCGTAAGGGTCTTGCCGACACGGCTCTGCGTACCGCCGACTCGGGTTACCTCACGCGTCGTCTGGTCGACGTCTCGCAGGACGTCATCATCCGCGAGGAGGACTGCGGCACGAACAAGGGCCTCGAGTACCCGATCGCCGCTCCCGACGCGAACGGTGTCCTCGTCAAGGACGCCAACGTCGAGAACTCGGTGTTCGCTCGCACGCTCGCGACCGACGTCGTGGCCGAGGACGGCACCGTCCTCGCCCAGGCCGGTCAGGACGTGGGCGACCCGCTGATCGACAAGCTCGTCGCCGCGGGCGTGACCGAGATCAAGGTCCGTTCGGTCATGACGTGTGACTCGGCCGTGGGCGTGTGCGCCCACTGCTACGGTCGCTCGCTGGCCACCGGCAACCTGGTCGACATCGGTGAGGCCGTCGGTATCATCGCGGCGCAGTCGATCGGTGAGCCCGGTACCCAGCTGACGATGCGTACCTTCCACACCGGTGGATCCGCGTCGGCAGACGACATCACGCAGGGTCTGCCCCGCGTGCAGGAGCTGTTCGAGGCCCGCACCCCGAAGGGCGCGTCGCCGATCTCGGAGGCCACCGGTCGCGTGACGATCGAGGAGTCCGAGAAGGGCAAGAAGGTCATCGTGACGCCCGACAACGGCGACGAGCAGGTCGTCTACCCGGTGCTGAAGCGCGCGACGCTTCTCGTCGAGGACGGCCAGCACATCGAGGTCGGTCAGCCCCTCCAGGTCGGCACGCTCGACCCGAAGGAGATCATGCGCGTGCAGGGCGCCCGCGAAGTGCAGAAGTACCTCGTGGACGGCGTGCAGGGCGTGTACCGCTCGCAGGGTGTGCCGATCCACGACAAGCACATCGAGGTCATCGTGCGCCAGATGCTGCGCAAGGTGACGGTCGTCGACCACGGCGAAACCGACCTGCTGCCCGGCGAGATGACGGATGCCCGCAACTACCGCGACGTCAACCGCGCCGCCGTTGCTGAGGGCAAGCGTCCCGCGTCGGCCCGTCCGGAGCTCATGGGTATCACGAAGGCGTCGCTTGCGACCGAATCGTGGCTCTCGGCGGCTTCGTTCCAGGAGACCACCCGCGTCCTCACCGAGGCGGCCCTCCAGGGCAAGCGCGACCCGCTGATCGGTCTCAAGGAGAACGTCATCATCGGTAAGCTCATCCCCGCCGGTACCGGCCTCGCGAAGTACCGCGATGTCGAGGTGGAGGCCACGGAAGAGGCGAAGAGCGAGCGGTACCCCAACCGCATCTTCGCGTCGGACGGCGCCTTCGCCGACGGCGAGTACAGCTACGTCGATTTCGACGCGTTCACGACGGACGACTTCACGCCCGGTACCTACAACTGAGGTCCGGCAGCTGAGTCCGCTGTAACCTGAACTCGGCCCCGGGGATCTACGGATCCTCGGGGCCGTTTTCGTGTCTCACCTCGGTGGTATTCTCGTCGCAGCTGCTCGAGCTGGGGGAGAATATGAGCGATTCACCGCGACCTGATGACCACGATCCGCGCGAGAGCGGATCCGTTCCGCCGCCGCCCCCGCCGCCCGCGGATCCGGCCCAGGCGGCCCCGGCCGTGCCCGAGCGTCCGCCGCTCCCGCCGGCGGCCCCGGGCGGATCCGCCGGGCCGGGCGTCGTGCCGCCGGAACCGGTGACGGAGGTGATCCCGCCCGTGCCGGGTCTCGGGTCCGCGGGCGCGCCGGGCGGGTATCCGGCGCCCGGATCCGCGCCGGCCGGCTCCCCGGCGCCCGCCGCGCCGGCGCCGCAGCCCGAGCGGGCCGCGAAGAAGGCGAAGGCGCAGAAGCCGCCGCGCGAGGGCGGCCGGCGGCGCGGGATCCGCTGGCTCATCGGTGGCGGCGTCACGGTCGTCGTCCTGGCGATCCTGGGCGTCGGAGGCTGGTTCGCGTACAGCTGGCTGAACGACACGCGGTTCTCGCCCGAGGCCGCGGCCGAGGCGTATTACGCGAAGCTGACGAGCAGTGATGTCGACGGCGCACTCGCGATGTGGGATCCAGCGGACGACGATGACCCCGCCATCGCGGCGACGGCCGGCGCGTTCGAGCTCGCGCGCGCCGGAGAGGCCGCGATCGACCTGGGCGACGCCGACACCTACGGGCACCGTTCGACGATCGAGGCCGAGTACACCGTCGGCGGGCTCGAGTACCGCCAGGAGATCTCGATGCGGTACTCGGAGCGGGAGTGGCTCATCTTCCCCCGGTGGGAGGTCGACGAGATCGCGAGCTCGTACACGGCGGACGCGCTCGTGTCCGAATACCTGCAGCACCTGACCGACGGACGGGCGTCCGCGGCCATCGACATGCTCCCGCAGGAGCCCGAGGGCAACCAGGTGTTGGTCAACGACGAGATCTACCAGGCCGCGCAGCTGCGGCCCGAGAGCTACGAGATCCAGGGCACCGAGGTCGATGGCACCTTGGCGCGGGTCACCGCGAGCTACACGATGGGCGGCGATCGCTACGCCGACATCGCCTTCACGCTCGAGGCCGAGGACGAGCCGGACGACGAGTACGGAGTCTGGTCGCTCACGGAGGCCCCGCTCGACTACGTGTTGCTGTGGAACGTGGCGGCCGTCGAGACGGTCAACGGCGTCGCGGTCGACCTGTCCTCGGCGGGGTGCGAGGTGTGCTCCGCGGACGACCTCATCAGCACCGTGAACGGCGTCGGCGGCGCGACGGCCGTCCTGCCGGGCAGCTACGCCTTCGCCGCACCGGAGTCGACGGACGCGATCACCTACGGCGACGACCAAGTGCTCACGGTCGGGCACGAGCGGGTCAGCGTCGAGCCCGCCCCGTACGGCGCGGAGTGGGTGGAGTCGGCGTACGGCTACACCGACGAGTTCGTCGCGGGCCTGCTGCAGGGCGTCGTGTCCTTCGACGCCCGCCTCAGCGAGGAGGCGACGGCGCAGGCCGTCGACGCGGTTCGGAAGCAGATCGAGCTGTGCATGCAGAGCGATCAGTTCCAGCCGAAGAACTGCCCGAACACCCTCGAGTACCGCGACCCCGGCTTCTACGCCGTCTCGGACATCGTGCGATCGTGGGCCGAGGAGCCCACGGTGGAGTACGACCCCGCGTCGAGCAGCGTCGTCGTGTCGGGCGGCGAGATGAAGGTCGACTACACGTGGCGCTTCTTCGAGGACGACCCGTGGGAGGCCGACGACGAGACGGTCGCCTCGCCGTTCGGCTACGAGCCCCTGCGGCTGCCGGTGACGGTCGCCGACGACGGCAGCGTCGAGGTCGATCTTTCGCAGCTGTAGGGCGGAATCGAGCGGAGGATCCGCGCGCGTGGCGCGCGGATCCTCCCACCTGCGGCGGGTATTCTTCGGCACAGGGAGATCCCCGCGATCGTTGAGGAGTGCCTGCGATGAGTGACACACAGGGTTCGAAGAACAACGGCGAACGAGACGCCGAACACCTGGACAGTGCCCCCGAAGCGGGCGCACCGAGCGGGCCGGGCACCGCGCCCGCGGTCGACTTCGGCGACGAGCGGGTGGACGACACGCCGCAGGCGGACGCCCCGGAGCGCGACGCCGCCCGGGACGACGAGCCCGCAGACGCCGCGCCGGCCCAGGAGCCCGTCGCGCGCGCGGAGGCGCCGCTCGACGAGGCCCCGTCGGCGTTCCTCGCCGAGGAACCGGAGCGCGAGGACGAGGTCGACTACGAGGCGCTGGCCGCGGAACTCGACCGCCTCGAGGCCGAGACGGCCGCCGCCGCACCCGTGTCGCCGTCGCAGCCGGAGCCCGCGCCCGCGGAGGAGCCGGTCGCGAAGGCGGATCCCTGGTTCGAGCCCGCGAAGACCGAGGTCTTTACGGCGTCGGCCGCCGCGGCGAGCACGCAGGACGAGCCGGCCCCGGCTCCGGCGCCCGCCCCGACGACGGTCGTCGAGGAGCCCGCGGCCGCGCCCGCCCCGATCTTCGTCCAGGCGCCCGAGCCCCCGCGCAAGCGCGGCAACCGCGGCGCGATCGGCCTCATCGGTCTCGTCGCCGCCCTCGTGTACGCCGCGCTCTACGGCACGGCCCTGTACGGTTGGCAGCTCTTCGTCGACCTCGTGCCGGCCATGAACATCGCGCCCGTGCTCGAGCCGGTCGACTTCCTGACCGAGGTGCTGCTGTCGGGCCCCTTCTGGGTCTCGGTCGTGGCGTTCTGGCTGTCGTTCTGGCTGCTGGGCGTGTTCGTGAACCGTGCCCGCTGGTGGTCGTGGGTGGTGCTCGGCCTGTTCGTGGCGCTCCTGACGTACGCCGGCTTCCTCGGCGGCGTGTTCTTCGAGGCGCCGTTCTGGAAGATCACGGGCGCGCAGGGCGTCGACCTCCTGACCAGCACCGCCTTCGCCCCCGTCGGCCTCATCGCCTTCATCATCGCCCGCGAGGTGACGATCTGGTTCGGCGGCTGGGCCTCGCGCCGCGGCGCCAAGATCACGGCCCAGAACAAGGAGGCGCGCGACGAATACGAGCGCGTCATGGCGGAGGGCCCCGCCGCCTCCGCGTAACCCCCTCCCGTTGGTATGACACTTTTGCCCCGTCCCGGCTCCCGGGACGGGGCAAAAGTGTCATATCAACGGCCGTCCCGGTGCCCGCACGAGAGGGGCGCGCGAGAATGGATCCGTGACCGCGCCCGATAAGTTGCCGACGCCCCTGCTCGTCGCCTTCGCGACGATCGGATACCTCGCGCTGCTCGTCGCCGGGCTGGGCGTGGCGAGCGCCGTCGTCGACGACGACATCATCTCCACGCCGGGCGTGAGCCTCGTGGCCGCGTACCTCGCCGCGGGGGTCGCGATCGCGGCGTTCGCGCTCCTGCTCGCGGGGCCCGTCTCGCGCGAGCGCCCGAGCTACTGGGCGGCCGCGTCCACGGCCCTCGGATCCGCGGGGATCTACACGATCGCGCTCGCGATCGCCGCCTTCGTCTCGAGCGGCGATCTGTCGACGACGGGATCCGTGCTGCGCGAGGTGCTCCTCGGCTGGGTGGTGCCGGTGGTGCTCGGATCCGCGCTCGTCGCCGCGTGGGCGGGCATCGCCCTGCGGCGCACGGCCGCGCGCCCGCCGCGCTGGCCGTGGGAGGACGACGAGTAGGGGACGCTCCCGCCGCGGCTTCGTTTGTCCGAGCTCCCCACTACTGTGGAGACAGTGACAGAGCAGACACGTGCGGGCGCTGAGCGCGGCATCACCTGGCGGCGCGTCTCCGGGCCGATCAGCGTGCTCGCCATCATCGCGCTCGCGGTGGCGACCACCGCCCAGGCCATCGCGACGGTCGTCTCCGGGCGGCTCGCCGAACATCCGACGCAGGGCGGCGTGGCTCTGCTCGGTGCGCTCATCGTGGGCGCCGCGCTGATCCAGGTCGTCGCGCAGGTGGGCTGGGCACGCGTCATCGATCGCGCCGCGGGCCGGCTCCGCCGCGACCTCCTGGCGGCCGCCTTCGCGCAACCGCTCCCGGTGCTCGGCGAGCAGGCCGTGGGCGAGATCCTCGACCGCATCGATGACGACACGAACGCCATCAACAACCTCATGCGTCAGCAGTGGTGGGGCATGATGGCGACCGTCCTCGGGGCCGTCCCGCTGTGGGTCGTCGCCGGGACGATGTGGTGGCCGGCGTGGATCGCCATGCCGCTGCTCGTGGCGGTCAACCTGCTCTTCGTCCGCCCGCTGTTCGCGGTCATCGCCCAGCGCAAGGTCGTCAACGAGCAGACCTGGACGGATCACGCCGCGGCCTTCGAAGAGGTCGTCGCCGCCCGCGACGACCTCCGCACGAGCGGTGGCCAGGCCTTCGCGCTGCGCCGCATCACCGACCACGCCCGCGCCATCAACCGCACATTCCGGCACATGGCGACGAAGGAGGCCGAGCTCATCTTCCGCTCGCAGGGCGTGCTGCAGGCCCTGTTCGCGGGCCTGCTCATCGCGGGCGTCGCGATGGTCACCTCCGGCGGCATGGAGCTGCCGCAGCTGATCACGCTCGTCCTCGCCACGACGCTCCTGATCGGCCGCGTCGGCGATCTCGTCAACCAGCTCCCGCAGCTCCAGGAGGGGCTGGGCGCGATCACCCGCGTGAAGCAGATGATGGCCGTCGAGCCCGAGGCCGACGGGGGAGACGAGCTGCCGGCGAGCAGCGGGCTCGCCATCCGCGACCTCTCCTTCTCCTACGCGGAGGGATCCTTCGCGCTGCGGGACATCTCGATCGACGTCCCGGACGGTGAGACGCTCGCCCTCGTCGGCCGCACCGGATCCGGGAAGTCGACGCTCGCCTCGCTCATCCCGCGCGCCGTCGAGCCGCCCGCCGGGACCGTCCTCCTCGGCGGGGTCTGTGTCACGACGCTCGACCTGCAGAAGTTGCGCGGCGCGATCGGCGTGGTCACGCAGCGCACCGAGCTGCTCGCCGGCACGCTCGCCGAGAACATCGCCCTGTTCGCGCCCATCCCGCGCGCGGACATCGAGGCGGCGATCGACGAGCTCGGCCTCGCCGACTGGGTCGCCCGGCTCCCCGAGGGCCTCGACACGCGCCTCGGGCCGGGCGGTGCCGTGCTCTCCGCCGGCGAGGAGCAGCTCGTCGCCTTCTGCCGCCTCCTCGTCCGCGATGTGTCCGTCGTCGTCCTCGACGAGGCCACCGCCCGAATGGATCCGCTCACCGAGCGCCGCGTCGTGCGCGCCTCCGAGCGGCTGCTCGCGGGCCGCACGGGCGTGCTCATCGCGCACCGCCTCACGACCATCGAGCGCGCCGATCACGTCGCGGTGCTCGATCACGGTCGCGTCATCCAGCAGGGCCGATACGCCGACCTCGCCTCGGAACCCGGGCCCTTCCAGGAGCTGCTGGCCGCCTCGAAAGAGCACCACGGCATCGTCGACGGCGACGAGGATCCGCCCACGGCGCCGATCACGGACGCGACGGGGCCCGTCGCGATCGGCGGCGTGCGCCGGCGCACGGCGAAGCCCGAGGTCTTCGAGCCCGAGGACGGACCGGGCCTTGCCCGCGCCGTGCTCAGCGCCTTCCGGCACCGGCCCGGCTGGGGCCTGCTCGGCGTGACGATGTTCCTCGTCATGGCCGCGCTCTCGCCGCAGGGAATCGTGACGAACTGGCTCTGGGGGCGCACGGCCGACGGCCTCGCCGCCGGCGCGGACGTGTGGCCGCTCGTGATCGTCACCTCCGCGATCGCCGTGCTCGTCATGCCCGCCGTGTTCGGCTACGCCGTGAACATCTACCCCCGCTGGTGGGTCTCCTGCCTCACCCGGCACCGCACGCGCGTGCTCGCGGGGCAGCTCGGCGAGCCGCGCCTGCAGGCGACGCCGCCGGGCGAGGTCGTCGCCCGCGCGATGGACGGCGACCGGATCCAGGACTATGCCGACCGGTGGGGCGACCTCGTCTCCGCGATGACGATCGTCGTCCTCTCCGTGCTGCTGTCCGGGTCGTGGCTCGTCGGCGCGCTGCTCGCCAGCGTGCTCGTCTTCTCCGCGGCGTCCAGCTGGGCGGGTCGGCCCGCTGCGGGCCGCTCCGCGAAGCGCGCCGCCGACGCCCGCGTCGAGTTCGGTCGCACCCTCGTCTCGGCGCTCGATGCGGCCCGCACCGTGAAGCTCGCCGCCCGCGTCGAGCCCGTGCGTCAGCACCTGAACGACGTCGACGTGCGCCGCGTCGAGGCGCAGATCCGCGAGCACCGCGTGCAGGCGATCCTCGACGGCGTTCCCGGCATCGTCATCGCCTGCGGCGTGACCTTCTCGTGGGCCATGTACTTCCTCGGCGTGTGGGACCTCGCCACGACGATCCTCGCCTCCGGTAGCATCCTCGGCTTCAGCTGGTACGGCCTCTGCGCCGCCGCCGTGGTGACGAAGGCGCCGGGCGTGCGCGCCTGGCAGGCGGCCACGCAGCGTCTCGCCGGCGGGCAGAGCATCTTCGCGCCGCTCCCCGGCATCGACGAGGTGACCGGAACGGCCCCCGCGCCGGAGCCCGAGCACCGCGATCCGCTCGTCGCGCTCGAGCTGCGCGGTCTCACCGCCGTGCACGCCGACGGCACGATCGGCGTCGAGGGCGTCGACCTCACCGTCGAGAAGGGAGAGCTCATCCTGCTCACGGGCGGGATCGGATCCGGCAAGTCGAGCCTCCTTGCGAGCCTCGCGGGTCTTGTCCCGCACACCGGCGAGCTGCGGTGGAACGGCGCGCCCGTTCGGCAGGGGACCTTCCTCCGGCCGCGTCAGGTCGCCTACGTGGCGCAGGTGCCGCGGGTGCTCTCCGGAACCTTCGACGAGAACATCCGCCTCGACCGCGACCGCGAGATCTCGGACGCCATCCGCATCGCCCGAATGGAGGACGACATCGCGGGCGCCGGAGGGATCCACGCGGCCGTCGGGCACCGTGGCGTGCGGCTGTCTGGCGGCCAGGTGCAGCGCCTGGCCACCGCGCGGGCGCTCGCGACCGACTCCGAGATCCTCCTCGCCGACGACGTATCGAGCGCCCTCGACGCCGCGACCGAGATCGAGCTGTGGCAGGCGCTGCGCGACAAGGGCGTGACGGTGATCGGTTCGACGTCCAAGCGCTCCGCGCTCGCCCGGGCCGACCGCGTCGTGGTCCTCGACGGCGGTCGCGTCGCGTCCGTCGGGCCGTGGCGCGAGCTCGCCCGACGCTGGTCGCACCTCGCGGGCTGACTCAGACGAACGGGTCGTCGAGCGATCGCGAGAGCTCCTGCAGCATCTGGTCGATCTGCGGATCCACGAACGTCCGCACCGCCGCCTGCACGCGCAGGCGGTGGCTGAGCAGGAGCATGCAGATCTCCTGGCCGACCTCGTTCGCGTAGTCGTCCGCGAGGGCGATCTCGCGGCGGAGCGCGTTCTTCTCGGCCTCCGTCAGCGGCGGCGGCGGGGGAGCGGCCTCCGTGGCCTCCTCCGCGAGGCCCGCGATCGTGAAGAGGAAGGGCGCGCCGGGGTCCGGATCCGGATCGAGCGGCAGCCCATCGAACTCCGGATCCAGCCCCTCGCTCGGGCGGTAGCTCCGCGTGCGATTTCGGGCGGCCTGCTGGTCGAGCTCGGCCTGCAGGAGGGGGAGGTTGTCGGCGGTGTATCGGGCGACGCGCTGGTCGATGACCGTCGTCAGCCGCACGGACAGGCCGTGCTGCACCCCGTGCGGCGCGGTGTCGCCGATGCCGACGGCGGCGAGCAGGGGGGATCCGAAGCAGCGCCGGCAGGGCGAGCGGCGGCCGCGGTGGGTCGCGGGCTGCCATCGCGGCAGCCACGCCAGCCAGGCATCGACGGCCTGGGTTACGCGGGTCTCGAGCGAGCGCTCCATGCACACAGGATAGTGACAGGCCGGCGCTTTGCGGCGCGCGTGTCGCGCGAGTATGATTGATCAGTCTGCGTGTATTCGGCAACGTGTGCGCGCGGGCATAGGGATGGGGGCTGCAATCAGCCCCGCCCCCACGGCATATCCATCGAAGTCTTTCGGGTTCAGGCCTGATCGGGTGGATCGACGTGAAACATCACGCCTTGCTGTCACCGTGCAGCATTCATTCAAGGAGAAACGTGCCAACTATTCAGCAGTTGGTTCGCAAGGGCCGCCAGTCGAAGAAGAAGACTTCGAACTCGCCGGCGCTGAAGGCGAACCCGCAGCAGGCAGGCGTGTGCACCCGCGTGTACACCACCACCCCGAAGAAGCCGAACTCGGCGATGCGCAAGGTCGCTCGTGTGAAGCTCCGCAACGGTACCGAGGTCACGGCCTACATCCCCGGTGAGGGCCACAACCTCCAGGAGCACTCGCTGGTGCTCGTCCGCGGCGGTCGTGTGAAGGACCTCCCCGGTGTTCGTTACCGCATCGTTCGCGGTGCGCTCGACACCCAGGCCGTCAAGAACCGTAAGCAGGCGCGTAGCCTCTACGGCGCGAAGAAGGGTTGAGTTAGATGCCTCGTAAGGGTCCCGCACCTAAGCGCCCCGTCGTCAACGACCCGGTTTACGGCGCGCCCATCGTGACGCAGCTCGTCAACAAGATCCTCGTTGACGGTAAGAAGTCGCTCGCCGAGAACATCGTGTACGGCGCCCTCGCTGGCGTCGACGCGAAGGCCGAGGCCGACGCAGTCACGACCCTCAAGAAGGCGCTCGACAACGTGCGCCCCACCCTTGAGGTCCGTAGCCGCCGCGTGGGTGGATCGACGTACCAGGTTCCGGTCGAGGTCAAGCCTCACCGTGCCAACACGCTCGCTCTCCGCTGGCTCGTGAGCTACGCCAAGGGTCGTCGTGAGAAGACGATGACCGAGCGTCTGATGAACGAGATCCTCGACGCTTCGAACGGCCTCGGTGCCGCTGTGAAGCGCCGCGAGGACACGCACAAGATGGCCGAGTCGAACCGGGCCTTCGCGCACTACCGCTGGTAAGCAACAGCGCCATAACGTCGGCCCCGGAACGCTCTCCGGGGCGGTTCGGGGCCGACGTTCCTGTTTCATCCCTTTTCTCACGTAAGGAACCTTGAAGTGGCACAAGACGTGCTCACCGACCTCACGAAGGTCCGCAACATCGGCATCATGGCGCACATCGACGCCGGTAAGACCACGACGACCGAGCGCATCCTGTTCTACACGGGTGTGAACCACAAGATCGGCGAGACGCACGACGGTGGCGCGACGACGGACTGGATGGAGCAGGAGCAGGAGCGTGGCATCACGATCACGTCCGCTGCTGTGACCAGCTTCTGGAACGGCACGCAGATCAACATCATCGACACGCCGGGCCACGTCGACTTCACGGTCGAGGTCGAGCGTTCGCTTCGCGTGCTCGACGGCGCCGTTGCCGTCTTCGACGGCAAGGAGGGCGTGGAGCCCCAGTCGGAGACCGTGTGGCGCCAGGCCGACAAGTACAACGTGCCCCGCATCTGCTTCGTCAACAAGATGGACAAGCTGGGCGCCGACTTCTACTACACGGTCGACACGATCATCAACCGCCTCAAGGCGAAGCCGATCGTGATGCAGCTGCCGATCGGTTCCGAGAACGACTTCGTCGGTGTCGTCGACCTGCTCACCATGAAGGCCTTCGTGTGGCCGGGCGACGCCAAGGGCGACGTGACTATGGGTGCCTCGTACGAGACGCAGGAGATCCCCGCCGACCTCCAGGCCAAGGCCGAGGAGTACCGCGAGAAGCTGGTCGAGGCGGCCGCCGAGGCCGACGACGAGCTCCTCGAGAAGTTCTTCGGTGGCGAAGAGCTCACGAACGACGAGATCAAGTCGGGTATCCGCAAGCTCACCGTCAACGGTGAGGCGTTCCCGATCTTCTGTGGTTCGGCGTTCAAGAACCGCGGCGTGCAGCCCATGCTCGACGCCGTTGTGGACTACCTCCCGGCTCCGACGGACGTGCCCGCCATCGAGGCGCACGACCCGAAGGACGAGTCGATCGTCATCGAGCGTCACGCCGACGCCGACGAGCCCTTCACGGCCCTCGCGTTCAAGGTTGTCACGCACCCCTTCTTCGGTCGCCTGACCTACATCCGCGTGTACTCGGGTCACCTCGACTCGGGCGCGGCCATCGTCAACTCGACGAAGGGCAAGAAGGAGCGCATCGGAAAGATCTTCCAGATGCACGCCAACAAGGAGCAGCCGGTCGACTCGGTCACCGCTGGCCACATCTACGCCGTCATCGGCCTCAAGGACACCACCACCGGTGACACGCTCTGCGACTCGGCCAACCAGGTCGTTCTCGAGTCGATGACGTTCCCGGAGCCCGTCATCGAGGTTGCGATCGAGCCGAAGACGAAGGCCGACCAGGAGAAGCTGGGTCTCGCGATCCAGAAGCTCGCTGAAGAGGACCCGACCTTCCGCGTCGAGAACAACGCCGAGACCGGTCAGACGACCGTCAAGGGCATGGGTGAGCTTCACCTCGACATCCTCGTCGACCGCATGAAGCGCGAGTTCAAGGTCGAGGCGAACGTCGGTAAGCCGCAGGTCGCGTACCGCGAGACCATCCGCCGCACGGTGGAGCGTCACGACTACACGCACAAGAAGCAGACCGGTGGTTCGGGTCAGTTCGCGAAGATCCAGTTCAAGCTCGAGCCGCTCGCGGTCGAGGGCGACAAGGTCTACGAGTTCGAGAACGCCGTCACGGGTGGTCGCGTTCCGCGCGAGTACATCCCCTCGGTCGACGCCGGTTTCCAGGACGCGATGAACGTCGGTGTCCTCGCCGGTTACCCGATGGTGGGCGTCAAGGCGACCCTGACCGATGGTGCGGCGCACGACGTCGACTCGTCGGAAATGGCGTTCAAGATCGCCGGTTCGATGGGCTTCAAGGAGGCTGTCCAGAAGGCCAGCCCCGTGCTGCTCGAGCCGATGATGAGCGTCGAGGTTCGTACGCCCGAGGAGTACATGGGCGACGTCATCGGCGACCTGAACTCGCGTCGTGGCCAGGTGCAGTCGATGGAAGACGCCCAGGGCGTCAAGGTCATCCGCGCCCTCGTGCCGCTGTCGAGCATGTTCGGTTACATTGGTGACCTGCGCTCGAAGACCTCCGGCCGCGCCGTGTACGCGATGGAGTTCAACAGCTACGCCGAGGTTCCCAAGGCTGTCGCTGACGAGATCATCCAGAAGGGCAAGGGCGAGTAATTCTCTCCCAGCCCTGATGGCTCTCGGATGGGGCCGGATCCGATTCCGGCCCCGTCCACCACGTACAACTTCACACAGACTTGTCTCCAGTAGACTGAAGCAAACCCCGGAGAGAACCGGTCGCAATCCAGCGCCCGGTATCGATCCAAGAACGTCCTGAGGAGGACCCAGTGGCTAAGGCCAAGTTCGACCGCACCAAGCCGCACGTCAACATCGGCACCATCGGTCACGTTGACCACGGTAAGACGACCCTCACCGCCGCCATCTCGAAGGTGCTGGCTGAGAAGTACCCGTCCGACGTCAACGTCCAGCGCGACTTCGCGTCGATCGACTCGGCTCCCGAGGAGCGCGACCGCGGTATCACGATCAACGTTTCGCACGTTGAGTACGAGACCCCCGCTCGTCACTACGCTCACGTTGACGCCCCGGGTCACGCTGACTACGTCAAGAACATGATCACCGGTGCCGCCCAGATGGACGGCGCGATCCTCGTGGTCGCCGCGACCGACGGTCCCATGGCTCAGACCCGCGAGCACGTTCTGCTCGCGAAGCAGGTTGGCGTTCCCTACCTGCTCGTCGCCCTCAACAAGTGCGACATGGTTGACGACGAGGAAATCCTCGAGCTCGTTGAGCTCGAGGTGCGCGAGCTCCTCTCGTCGCAGGGCTTCGACGGCGACAACGCTCCCGTCGTCCGCGTTTCGGGCTACCAGGCGCTCCAGGGCGACGAGAAGTGGACCGAGAGCATCGTTGAGCTCATGAACGCTGTCGACGAGTCGATCCCGACCCCCGAGCGTGACCGCGACAAGCCGTTCCTCATGCCCATCGAGGACGTCTTCACGATCACCGGTCGTGGCACCGTCGTGACCGGCCGCGCCGAGCGCGGTACCCTCGCGATCAACTCCGAGGTCGAGATCGTCGGCATCCGCGACACCCAGAAGACCACGGTCACGGGTATCGAGATGTTCCACAAGCAGCTCGACGAGGCGTGGGCCGGCGAGAACTGTGGTCTGCTCCTCCGCGGTCTGAAGCGCGAAGACGTTGAGCGCGGTCAGGTTGTCGTGAAGCCCGGTTCGGTTACGCCGCACACCAACTTCACCGGCACCGCCTACATCCTCTCGAAGGACGAGGGTGGCCGCCACAACCCGTTCTACACGAACTACCGCCCGCAGTTCTACTTCCGTACCACGGACGTGACCGGCGTCATCTCGCTGCCCGAGGGCACCGAGATGGTCATGCCCGGTGACACCACGGACATGACGGTGGAGCTCATCCAGCCCATCGCTATGGAAGAGGGCCTCGGCTTCGCTATCCGTGAGGGTGGCCGCACCGTTGGTGCCGGTACCGTCACCAGCATCATCAAGTAAGACTTCTTAGTCCTGCTGCAAACGGCGGGCGGATCCTTCGGATCCGCCCGCCGTTTCGCGTTGCTGGTAGTGGCGGGTGGGTCCCCTCTGGATCCGCCCGCCACTACGTGCGTTCACATGAAACGCGTCTACTCTCGGCCTATGACGTACGTCGAAGACCGCAAGCCCGCCCGCAGCCGCCTCCGCGTCGGCCTCGCGACGGTCCTGTTCGTGATCTACCTCGCGTTCGTGATGTGGGTCACCATGTCGCCATCCCTCGAGGGAGTCGGCGTCGATTCCATCGCCGACCGCGTGCTGCGCGTGCTGCACCGCGTCGGCGTGCCCGAGTCGTTCGGCTTCATGCAGCTGGAGTTCACGGCGAACATCGGCATGTTCATCCCGCTCGGATTCCTCCTCGGCCTCGCGTTGCCCGGCTGGGGCTGGTGGCTCGCCCTGATCCTGCTGCCCGCGTACTCCTACGGGATCGAGTGGTTCCAGGGCGAGTTCCTCGGCGACCGCGTCAGCGACACCCGCGACATCATCTCGAACTCGATCGGCGCCTGGATCGGAACCCTCGCCGCGGCCTTCCTCCGCGCCCTCGTGCACTCCCGCGACGAGAAGGTCATCGCGCGGGCCATGTGGAACGAGCGCCGCGAGGGTCGCGCCCCGCGCGAGAAGTCCGCGCCGGTGCCGTCCGAGTACGTTCGCCCCGCGGCCGCTCCCGCGCCGCAGGCGGTGGATCCCTACGCGGGTGCACCCCGTGCGGATGCGCGCCCGACCGCGGAGCCGACGCGCCCCTACGCCGCCCCGCAGCGCCCCTACGACCCGAACGCCACCGAGATCCTCGACGGCAACGCCTGGAACGGCGGCAACTCACCCACCGCCCCGACGCAGATCATCCCCCGCTGACGGGCGGGGCGCTCGGGGGCTCTTGGGGCGCATTGTCGCGCCGTGCGTGGGCTTTGGTTCCGTGCGTGGGCTTGGCGGCCTGGGTGGGCTTTGCGCTGCGCGTGGCCCTCGCCTCGTGCGCGGCCTTCGCCTCGTGGGTCGCCCCCAACTCCGCACGTCTCCGACAACTCCGCCAAAATCCCCCAACTCCTCAAGTCTCCGACAACTCGTACGACGTCGACGGATGATTCGTCGGAGACTTGAGGAGTTGTCGGGAAATGGCGGACTTGTGGTGCCGGGGATCCGCCGGGGAGGCGGATCCGGATCCGTGGGGCTTGCACTCTGGATTCACCAGGGCGGCGGGCCTCGCGTGAGCGCCTGGACGCGCCGTCCAGGCAACCAATTCTGCCAAAATCCCACAACTCCTCAAATCTCCGACAAGTCGTACGGCGTCGACGGATGATTCGTCGGAGACTTGAGGAGTTGTCGGGAAATGGCGGACTCGTGGTGCCGGGGGTCCGTCCGGGAGGCGGATCCGGACCTGTGGGGATCCGCCAGGTAGCCGGATCCGGACCTGCGCGGCTTGCACGGGGGATCCGCCGGGGCGGCCCGCGGACCCCGCGTGAGCGCCTGGACGCGCCGTCCGGGGCACCCAATTCCGCCAAAATCCCACAACTCCTCAAGTCTCCGACAAGTCATACGGCGTCGACGGATGATTCGTCGGAGACTTGAGGAGTTGTCGGGAGATGGCGGACTCACGGCGCCGGAGATGCGTCCGGGAGCCGGATCCGGCCTCGGGGGTCCGCCAGGGAGCCGGATCCGTATCCGCGGGGCTGGCACGGGGATCCGCCGGGGCAGCCCGCGGGACCCCGCGCCTGCCCCAACACGAAACGGCGGGGCGGATCCTTGTCCAGGATCCGCCCCGCCGTTCGCGGGAGCTCTGTTACTCCTTCGCGCCGCAGGGGGTGACGGTGCCGGTGCTGGCGTTGACCATCGGGGTCGACCACACGGCGGCGGGGCCGAAGTCGCCGTCGCCCGAGAAGGTGGCGTTGACGGTCGCCATCTCGGTGGGGCCGAGGTAGGCCCAGACGAAGGCGACGGGGCGGCCGAGGTCGTCGATCTCCTGGTTCTTGATCTCGACCTGGCGTCCCTCGATCTCGACGCTGTCGAGGCTCGTGCCGGCGGGCCCGTAGACGTACACCGCGGTGCGGGACAGGCCGGGGAACGCCTGGTTCTGCGGCCGCACATAGTCCGGCAGGCCGTCGAAGGTCGGGAGGTCGAGGTGCAGCGTGGTCGACACGTCGAAGGTGGCGCCGCCGTCGGTGCACGTCTGCATGACATCGATGTTCGACTTCATGTAGTACGAGATCTTCGACGTCGACTCGTCGCGGAAGTACACGCCGACGACGCTTTCCTCCTCGTTCGTCTCAGGCAGGATCCCCGACACGCGTTCCTCGGCGATGTAGTTCTGCGTCTCCTCGTCGAAGCTGTGGAAGAGGAGCGAACCCTGGTCGATGCCGCGCCCCAGCGACGACACCATCGTCAGCATGTCGAAGTCACCCGTGGCGATCTTGTCGAAGACCTTCGTGGCGACGCCCGCGAAGAAGGCGTCGGCCATGTCCTGCGACTCGTAGTCGCTCCACCGCGAGTACACGTCGCTCAGCAGCAGCTGCACGGCGTTCGCGCTCGTGAGGGTGTCGCCCGTCTCCTCGATCGTGATCGGGCCCGTCGCGTCGAGGATGTAGCTGAGCGCGATCGGATCGATGCCCACGACGCCGTCGATCTGCTGGTCGCCGATGTCGCGGTTCCAGAAGGCGCGGTCGAGGGCGGCCATCGTCGGGAAGTCGGGGCGGCTGGGCGTCGTGTTGACGTGGTCGACGAGGTAGCTCGTATACAGGTCGAGCGCGCTCTGCGGCACCTCGACGTCGACCGCGCCGCCCAATTCGTTGAAGTCGCCGGATCCGGCCTGCGCCGCGATCTCGATGGCGCCCTCGTTCACGTTGATGAGCGTCTGCGACGCGGCAGATCCGGCGAGACCCACCGACTCGGCGTTGTTCATGAAGACGAGCAGGTAGTTCTTCTCACCGTCGGCGCCGAGCAGGCCCGGGGCGACGCCGATGGCGGGCCCGGCCTGCTGCATGACCTTGTCGACCATGTCGACGCCGGAGCGCACGGGGCCGATGAGAGAGCTGGATCCGGCGACGTCGTGGATCTTGTCGGCGAGCGACGTGATCCGCGGCTGCACCTCGTCGAGGATCGGCAGCACGCGCTGCAGGATCGGCGTCTCGCTCTCGGTGCGCATCGCCTCGAGCGCGGGAACCGCGAGGTCGTTCGCGGCGACATCGAGCGACTCCGCGGCCAGGCGCACGCCCTTGAGGTTCGCGCCCGCCCAGGGCACGAACTCCGCCGCGCGCCAGATCGGATCCCACCGCACGCTCGCGGCGGATCCGGCGTAGTCGCCGAGCACCGGCAGGGCCGCGTCGAAACTGTCCGGCTCCTGCTGCACGTGCGAGACGACGCGCTGCGCGGCCTGCAGGTCGTTCTTCACCATGAGCGCGCGCACGCCGAGCCAGCCCACGCACACGATCAGAACGAGCAGCACGATCAGGGTGATGTTGCGCGCACGGCGGCTCTTGCGGGGCTTCTCAGCCATGTCGTCGCCTCCCGGCGGGTTTCCGGATCCGTCTCCCGCGCCGCCCGCGGCCGTCGCGGGTGCGCCGGCGGGCGCGGCGGTGCCGAGCGGCGGCGTCGGGGCGCTCGCGTATGGATCCTGCGGGGCCGGCTGCGCGGCCGGGAACGGATCCTGCGGGGCGGCCTGCGATGCGGGTAGGTCGACGAACGGCATCGCCTCGGTGCGCGTGTGGTCGGGCGACGCCACGGGCATCGCGACCGTCGCGGCGGAGTCGGGATAGGTCGGCATGACCCGGGTGGCGTCCGCGGGGGTGTTCGACCCGTACGCGCCGGGGGCGCCCGCGGGACGCACGGTCGACGCCGGCGCGTCGTCGTGGTGCTGAACCGTCAACGCCTCGGTCGGCAGGTCCCACGTGTTCGCGCGACGCGTCGCCGGCTCGCGCGCGGACGCACCCGGGTGCGCCGCGACCTGCGGGCGCGCCGATGCGGCGCCCGCCGCGGACTCGCTCGATCCGGCACCAGCGGCGCCGCCGGCGGTCCACGCAGCGGTGGCGCCCGCCGCAGAAGCGTCGGATCGGGCACCAGCGGCGCCACCGGACCACGCGCCCGAACCGCGCGCCTCCTCGGTGCCCGGCTCGATCGGTGCACCGTCATAGAATCCGCCGGGGGCGGCGGCCTCGGCCGCGTCAGCGGCGCGTTCGGCCTGGTCGAGGCGGGCGCGCAATTCGCGCAGCTCGCGGCGGGAAAGGCCCGCGAGCGGGTCGTGCTCGTTCGTCACTTGTCGTCCTCGGGCTTGGCGGCTTCGGTCGCGACGGGCGTGGGCGTGGGCGTGCCGGACTCGCCGGGCGCGGGCGTCGCGGACGCCTCGGTCTCCGGCTCCTCGGCCGCGGCACCCGAGCTCTCGACCAGCAGCGGCGAGCTGCCGACGGTGAGCGTCACCACGCCGTTCTCCGGCTCGACGGTCGAGACCTCGCCCGTGAGCGACGTCACGGTGACGGGGCCGGCGGCCTCGAGGCTCGCCTCGCGCTCGCCATCGAACGACCACACGGCGGTCAGGGTGTCGTCACCGGATCCGAGAACCGCGCTGCGCACCTTGTCGCCGGCCTCGGCACGGCCCGCGGTCTCGCGGCCGTCGATGGCGTTGATGAGGAGCGCCTGCGCGAACGCCGCGGGCTTCGGCGGCTGGGCGGCCACGCCGTCCCGGCGCTGCTCGTACATGCCGAAGTTGCCCTCGTGGTTGTTCGGGTCGGTGCTGTCGTCGATGAGGTCGTACCAGAAGTACTTCTCCGCGCCGTACGCGAAGGCCGTCAGCTGCGCGCGCCACAGGCGCTCGGCCTGCACATCGCGCGAGACCTGCTGGCCCAGCTCGGCGCCCGTCGTCCAGCCGAACTCCGTGATCCAGATCGGCAGCTTCTTGCCCGCGAGGTTCTGCATGTCTCCGTTGGCCTCGTCCATGACGCTGCCGAGGCTCTCGGGGGTGTCGTAGATCCACTTGTTGTACGGGTGGAAGCTCATGGCGTCGGCGCTGTCGGCGGCGCCCGTCGGCCACAGTCCGCGGAACCAGTCGCCGTCGTAGTTCGCGGTGGAGCCCGCGACGATCGGCAGATCCGGGTTGACGGCGGCGACGTGGTCGGCGGTCGACTTCACGAGCGGCTGGTAGCAGACGGGCGCGGATCCGCAGGATCCGGTCTGGAAGCGGTCGTGGTTGAACTCGTTGAAGACCTCGAGACCGGCGACGTCGAAGTTCTGCGCGATCGCCGCGGCGTAGGCGCCGAAGGCCTCGACGGCCGCGGGCGAGGCGGGGGTGTTGCCGCCGTCGTAGAGCGGGTTGCCGTAGTTCACGATGCCGAGCAGCTGCACGCCGTGCGAGGAGAACTTGCCGAACTCGTCGGTGTAGTGCGGGGAGAAGGAGTACTGGCCCGGCGTCTTCTCGTTCTGATCCCACAGCACGTCGTTGCGCGCCAGGCCGATGCCCGTGCCCGCGATCGCGTCGGCGGAGTCGAAGTACCAGTTCTGGTCGACGTGGGTGGCGACACCGAAACGGTCGTCGGTGGCGATCGTCGCGCCGGCGTAGTCGATCACGCCGAAGGGGGTCGACACGGAGCGGCCGTCGGCATCGGTGACGCTGAAGGTGTAGTAGCCCTGCGTGACGTCGTCGAGCGCGATGCGCGCGAAGCCGCCCTCGACGGTCTCGGTGCCCGAGGCGACCTCGGATCCGTCGCGCGCGGCGACCGACCAGCTCGCGTCGCCATCCGCGAGCGCGACGCCCATGGCGGCGCCGGTCTCGCGCAGCAGCAGCGTGTTGTTGCGCACGCCCCAGTCGCTCGTGACCTGCTCGAAGGATCCGTTGGGCACCACATTCTCGCCGCCCGCGGGGGTCAGGGAGATCTCGTCGACGCCGAGGGCGGCGACGGCGTCCGTGACCCGAACGGCGATCGTCGCGGTATCGGCGTCGGCGGTGAAGGATCCCTCGATCTCGGACCAGTCGCCGTTGATCTCGCCGAAGGGGATCGTCTCGTCGCCGATCACGAGCTCCGCGGCCGCATCCGCGAGCTCGATCGTGCCCTGGCGCACCTGCGCCGTGAGGGTGTACTCGGTGCCCTGTTCGACGGGCACCTCGATCGAGAGGGCGTTCGTCGGCTCGGCCACCTTCGGGGCATCGATGAACGCCGACATGCGGCCCTCGGCGGCGTCGCCGATCTGGGGCATGACGTCGGCGATCACGTGCGAGTCTGCGCCCTGCCAGCCGTCGAACATCGCCTTCACGGGCGTGGAGATCGGGATCTCGGCCGGCTCCGGCGTGGGCGTCGGGGTCGGCGTCGGTGTGGGGGTCGGCGTGGGCGTCGGGGTCGGTGTGGGGGTGGACGTTGCGACGGGCTCGGGCTCGTCCTTCGAGAGGGCGGCGTAGGTAATGCCGCCGCCGACCAGTACGAGAGCCGCCGCGCAGGATCCGGCGATGAGTGCGGTGCGACCGCGTTTCGTCAATGCCAAGGTCTCGATTCCCCTCCGATGGTGAACAGGTCTCATCATCACATGGAGCACTGACAACTACACTGAACCCATGCCTGAGACCGCCACGATTGATGCCATTGTCCCGGTCTACGGCGGGTGGGAGCACGTCGAACCCTGCATCCGCGCCCTGCTCGCGCAGACGCGCTCGGTCAATGTCATCGTGGTCGACGACTGCGGGCCGGACGACACCGCCGACCGCGTCGCGGAGGCCTTCCCCGAGGTGACGCTGATCCGCAATCCCACGAATCGGGGCTTCGCCGCGACCTGCAACCGGGGCATCGCCGCGGGCACCGGCGAGATCGTCGTGCTCGTCAACAGCGACGTCGTCGCCGAACCGGATCTCATGGCCTCGATCGCCGACGCGCTGGACGCGGCGGGGCCGACCGTCGCGAGCGTGTGCCCGCTGCTCATGGGTACGGACGGATCCATCGACTCGCAGGGGATCACCGCCGACGCGACGTGCGCGGGCTTCGTGCGCTATCACGGGGCGCCGCTCGAGCGGCAGAGCCCCGCGGATCCGCCCGTGCTCGGCCCCTACGGCGCCGTCGCCGCGTACCGCCGGCGCGCGCTCGACGAGGTCGGTGTGCTCGACGAGGGCATCTTTATGTACGGCGAGGAGCTCGACCTGGCCCTGCGCCTGCGCGCGGGCGGATACGGCACTGTCGCTCTCGATCGCCCGGGCGGCGTGCACATCGGCGGTGCCTCGGCGGGCGAAGGCACGCCCCGGCAGATCCGCCTCGCGGGCTTCGGCCGCGGCTACCTGTTGCGCGCGTGGGGCGTGCTGCGCACCCGCCGCGCGATCCCGGCGCTCGCGATCGAGGCGCTCGTGTGCCTGCGGCGGCTCGTGCTGCAGCGGGATCCGTCGGCGCTCGTCGGCCGGATCCAGGGCTGGAAGGCCGCGCGCGGGGTGGAACGCCCGCAGATCCCGCGCGACGGCATCGACGCCACGATCGGCTTCCGCCAGGCGATCCGCATGCGCACCTCCGACTACTGGCACACCCGTTGAAATGACACTTGTGTGGGGTTGTGCGCGGGGTGACTGCGGAAAGGTGTCATTTGAACGGGTGGGTGGTGTGGGACGTGCCCGCCGCCGCGCCGTTGAGATGACACTTACGCACCGTCGCGGCCCTGCCAAGTACCAAGAAGTGTCATATGAACGGTGGGGGGTGTGAGGGTGCTGGCTCGTCGACTGTTGAGCTTCTCGGCAATTCCCGCGTTTAGTGCGCTCATTCCCTTCCTCGTTCTGCCATTCCTGGCGCGCGCCGCGGGCGTTGACGCATGGGTGGCGATCGGCGTCGGGCAGTCGGTGGGCGGATTCCTCGCCCTCGTCGTCGCCCTCGGCCTGAACGTGCAGGGGCCGACGCTCGTCGCCCTCGCTCCCGCCGACGAGCGGCCCGCCCTCTTCGCCCGCGGCACGCGGGCGCGGATCCTCTTCCTCCTCCCCGCGCTCGTCGTCGGCGCGGTCGCGGCGTGGCTGCTCGCGCCCGAAGGATCCGGCCTCGACGCCGCACTCATGGCCATCGCGATCACGCTCGGCGGGCTCACCTCGAGCTGGTACCTCATCGGCCTCGGCACGCCGATTCCCCTCGTCGGATTCGAGCTGCTGCCCCGCGCGATCGCGACGGGCCTCGGCGGTGTCGCGGTCGTGCTCGGCGGATCCGCCCTCGTGTGGGCCTACCCGACGCTCCTTATCGTTGCGATCGTCGGCGGCGTGCTCGGCTATGCCCGCCGCGTCGTGCCGCTGCGCCAGCTGCTCACGGGATGGGGCGAGTCGATCCGATTCGCCCGCGCGCAGCTCGCGGCCGCCGGGACCGAGGCCGTCAGCGGCGCCTACACGGCGCTCGCGGTCTCGATCGTGACCCTCGGCGCCTCGACCGCGCAGGCCGGCCTCTACATCTCGGCAGACAAGCTGTGGCGCATGGGGCAGACCGTCATCGGGGCGCAGGGCAACGCGCTGCAGGGCTGGGTCGTCGAGGACGACCGCGCCCACTTCGGCCACCGCGCGCGCCGGGCGCTCCTGCTGCACGGCGCGCTGGGCCTCGCGGGATTCGCCGCCTTCGCCGCGCTCGGACCGTGGCTCACGCAGGTGCTGTTCCAGGTCGGGATCGACCGGCTCACCGCCGTCTTCTTCGGTATCGCGACGTTCAGCTTGTCGATGTCGACCGCCACGGGCCGCCACGTGCTCATCGCCTGGGGCCGCCCGAAGCTCGTCTTCGCGAGCGTCGTGATCGGTGCCGTCGTGGGCGTGCCCACCTCGCTCGCGCTCGCCGCGGCCTTCGGCGCGGTCGGCGGATCCGCAGGGCTCGCCGCCGCCGAAACCAGCGTGCTCATTGCGCAACTTGCCATGATCGTCGTGACCCGCCGGAAGGGAGCTCGCCCATGATGCGCACGCTCGTCGTCGTTCTGAACTGGAACGGCCTCGCCGACACCCTCGAGTGCCTCGACGCGCTCGAGCGACAGACCCACCCGCGCTTCGACGTGCTGGTGATCGACAACGGATCCGCCGGCGACGACGCCGCCCGCCTGCGCGAGCGCGTCGAGATTCTGAACATGTCGCGAGGTTCTGAAGATTCTCGCGTTTCCGACGGATCCTCGACGAAAAGTCAGAATCTCGCGACCTTCGTCCTGCACACCGAAGCCGAGAACCTCGGCTTCGCGGGCGGCGTGAACGTCGGGATCCGGTGGGCCTTCGCCGGCGACTACGAGACCGTCGCGCTGCTCAACAACGATGCGGCGCCCGAGCCGGAGTGGCTCGAGAACCTCGACGCGGCGCTCGAACGCACGGGAGCATCGGTCGCGGCCAGCCTCATGCTGCAGCCCTCCGGGGTGATCGACACCGCCGGTGACGCCGTGTCGACGTGGGGCATGCCGTTTCCTCGCTACCGCGGTCTGCCCGCGCACGAGGCCCCGGAATCGGAGCCCGTGTTCTCCGCCTCGGGCGGCGCCTCGCTCTACCGCACGAGTCTGTTCCGCGACATCGGGCTCTTCGACGAGACCTTCTTCGCCTACTTCGAAGACATCGATGTGGGCTTCCGTGCGCGCCTCCGGGGCCACGCGATCGTGTTCGAGCCCTCCGCGATCGTGCACCACAAGATCGGTGCGACGAGCGGCCGGATCCCGGGCTTTACCGTGCGGCAGACGTTCCAGAACCTGCCCGTGCTCATCACGAAGAACGCGCCGAAGGGGCTGCGCCACATCATCGTGCCGCGCTTCGTGCTGCTCCTGGCGATGATGCTCGCGAAGGCGACGGTGACCGGATCCGCGAAGCCCGCCTGGTCGGGTCTCGTGCGCGGGATCCGGATCGCGCTCACGCACGGCCGCCGCGAGCGGCGGCGGATCCAAGACGCGCGGACCGCGGCCGTGGGCGATATCGACGCGATGCTCACGCACGACCTCCCGCCCGAGCAGTCGGGCATGCGCCGCCTCCGCAAGCTCATCCGGCGCCGCTGACCCTGCCCCTCGCCTCGCCCGCCCCGCCTGCCCCGCCTGCCCCGCCCCGCCGTTCGAATGACACTTATGAGGGGTCCGGCACCCGCCCGACCCGGTAAAGGTGTCATCTGAACGGGTGGGGGAGCCGGTCCCGCGCCTCATCCAGTTGAAATGACACTTATGAGGGGTCCGGCACCCGCCTGACCCCGTAAAGGTGTCATTTGAACGGCCCAGGGGCAGCAAGCCCCACGCCTCGCCCCGTTGAAATGACACATACGAGGGGTCTCACCTCTACCCGACCCGGTAAAAGTGTCATATGAACGGCCAGGGGAGCCGGTCCGCGCCTCATCCCGTTCAAATGACACATGTGAGGGGTCGGACCCCCACCCAACCCCGTAAAGGTGTCATACGAACGGCCCCCGGGGGCAGCAACCCGCAAGCCCCCCTCACCCCGTTCGTATGACACCTACGGGCAGTCACACCCCCGCACGACCCCGCAAAGGTGTCATTTGAACGGCGTGGGGGAGGCGCCGTCGGCGCCCAGCTTGCCGTCGATGAACACGGCCGCGACCTCGGCGTCGAAGACGTCGCGCTCGCGGGGGATCCGCGCGCGGTAGTCCGCCTGGGCGGCGTGGGCGGCGGCCGGATCGGCCAGGACCGCGTCGTAGGCCCGCTTCGCGTTCGCGACGATGTCGGGCAGCACGTCGATCTTGTGCGCCTGGGGGAGGGGCACGTCGACGCCGTTCGCGGCCGCCCCGCGGTTCGCGACGAGCACGACGGATCCGGCGAGCGCCGCCTCGCGCGGCATGCGGTCCTTGCCGGGGTGCGCCCCGAGGTCGAGGTACACGAGCGACGATTCGAGCGCCTGCGCGACCTCGGCGCCCGTCATGTTCTGCAGCGGCAGGAGCTCGATCCCCGGCCACCGGCGCGCGAACTCGGCCATGATCGGGCGCGACTTGGCGGGGTTGTAGGCGATGCGCGCGATGCGGTCCGCGGATCCGGCGCCCGTCGCGACCTGCGGCGTGTAATCGCTGACGATGGATCCCGCACGCCCGAGGTGCGCGAAGACGTGGCTCCACGCATAGTGCGACTGGGCGAGGTGCCCGACGCGCTGCAACAGGGCGTCCTCGCCCGTGGCGATGCCGCGGGCCAAGCGCTTGACGCGGCGCACCTGCAGTAGCGGGAAGCGCGTGTTGCGGGTGCGCTCGATGGGCAGCAGCGACGTCGTGTCGCGCTCGATGACGAACCGGGGCGCGTAGTCGATCGACAGCCACCACACGTAACCCTGGGCGCGGCGCAGCGGCTTCAGCAGCAACGCCTGCGTCTCGGGCACGACGACGATGTTGCCGCGGGCGTCGTCGACGGCGCCCGCCTCGGGGGCGTCGTAGTGGGCGTATCGCTCGGCGCGTTCGGCTCCGGCCGTTCCCGGGATCGGCACGAGGTAGGCGTCCTGGCCCTGCCGGCGCAGCGAGTCGACGAGCTGGTGCAGCGCTTCGGGACCCCCGGTGGCGAGGCCGCGCGGGTAGTACACGTACGTCGTCATGGCAGACCTTTCGTCAGGCCGCGATCTTGCGCGTCGGCGTCAGGGCGAGGGCCGTCAGCAGCGCGGCCAGCGGCAGCGTGTGGTTGTCGCCCGCGTAGTTGGTGGTGTCGGCCATGCCGTGCACGAGGATCCACGCGAGGCCGACGAAGACGGCGCCGCGGGCGATGGGGATGGGGGCGAACGGCGACGTCCACAGCGGGGCGGAGGAGCGGTTGGCGGATCCGCGCCGCGCGGGCACCGATTTGGTGCACCGGCGGGCCTCGCCCATGCGGCGCAGCGCGGCGACGAGCGGCAGGACCATGAGCACGAGCACGAGCACCAGCGAGACGATGCCGGCGTTGGTCCAGGCCTGCAGGAAGATGTTGTGCGGCGGCCACACCTGCGGGGCGACGCCGGGGAAGTAGAAGGGCCATTCCTCGACGATGTGGAAGCGCCAGTTGCCGAAGCCGAAGCCGGTGAACCACCGCTCGGGGAAGGATTCGGCGACCATGCGCCAGAGTCCGAGGCGGTCGCCGAGCGTGCTCGAGGTGAGCAGATCGGGTCGCTTGATGAGCACGGCGGTGGCGCCCGCGGCGGCCACGAGCACGCCCACGATGCCGACGATGGTTCCCGGCAGCGGGTGGCGCACCGCCCAGGCGATGAACAGGGCGAGAAGCGGCAGGCCGACGAGCAGCACGAGGGCGGTCTTGGATCCGGTGGCCACCAGCGCCGCGACGGACACGACGGCCGTCGCGGCGTGCACCGCGACGAGCCAGCCGCGCGCGGGGTCGGCGGCGACGGATCCGGCGGCCGGGGCCGCGTCGCGCACCCGCACGGGCTGCGTCGTCGGCGCCTTCCCGGAAACGCCGGCGCCGGAAGCGCCGGTCCCGGACGTGGCACCAGCGGCACCAGCGGAAGCATCGCCGGAGGCAACAACGGCCGCCACCCCGCCGCCGCGGGTCGCCGCGAGCGCCCACACGGACACGCAGGCGGCGACGCCGAAGAACAGCGACGCCGTGTTGCCGTTGAGGAACACGCCGCCCGCCTTGTCGGGCGAGAGCACGTTCTGGAAGTTCGTCAGCTCGCTGTTGAGGAACAGACCCTCGAGCAGCCCCGTGGATCCGGGCGGCTGGGCGACGTCGGCGAAGACGCCGAGCGAGCGGATCGGGTCGAGGGCGATGTTGATCTCGCTCTCGGAGATGAGGATCACGTCGGGCTCGGAGAACAGCCGCGCGACGGGGGAGAGGAGGTACTGCCCCTCGAGATGCGGAATGAAGCGGAAGGCGATGACGATGAGGCCCGAGACGATCACGAACGGCGCCGCGGCGGCGACGGCCATCGGGCCGCCGCCCGCATCGCGCCGCACGACGTCGAGCGCGAGGAGGAACACCGTCAGCAGGGCGACGGAGAAGATGACGGCGTAGCCGGCGGATCCGAGCTTCTCGGACCACATCACCGAGATCGCCTCCCAGATCGCGAGCGCGCCGAGCAGGATCCCCCAGACGAACGGCACGCCGCGGATCCCGCGCGTGCGCCAGAAGGCGACGGGGAACAGCGTGCAGGTCGCCAGCAGAGCCACGGAGGTAAAGCCGAATGGACCGAACAGCTGTACCACCCCGAGCGCCAGCGTCGCGGCGAGCAGCCACCGCGAGCGCACCCGGAAGGCGAGTGTAGCGACGACGAGCGCTCCGACCGCGACGGCCCCGAGAATCAGAACGATTTGCGCGGTCGAGTGCGAGTCGAGAAACGACGGATCCGTCTGTAGCCGCAGCACGAGCCTCCCCTTTTTGCCGTGATCAGCCTTCCCATAGTACGCAGGGACGGCCCGAACGCCCGTTCAGTCGTCGCGCGAAAGCACGACGAGGGTTTCGATGGGGATGTCGAGCGACGTCGGCTCCAGCCTCGCGGCGCCGGACGAGTCGAGCTCGAGCTGCCACGATCCGGGCGGCAGCTCGACGGTCGCGTCGGCGCCGAGGTTCACGACGATCGCGACGGCCCCGTCGACCGCCTCGCCGTCCGGGTCGCCCGCGGCGCCCCGCAGAACCGCGACGATCGTGCGGAACTCGGGATCCTGCCAGTCGTCGTCCTCCACGAGGTTGCCGTCCGCGCGCAGCCAGGTGATGTCGCGACCGAAGGTGCCGCGCTCGCCGCCGTGCAGGAAGGCGCGCTGGCGCAGGATCGGCAGGCGTGCGCGGACGGCGAGCGCCTCGCGCACGAACTCGGTGTGTGAGTCGCCGTCCCACTCGACCCATCCGATGGCGTTGTCCTGCGCGTAGGCGTTGTTGTTGCCGCGCTGCGAGTTGCCCGCCTCGTCGCCCGCGAGCAGCATGGGCACGCCCTGGGCGACGGCGAGGGTCGCGATCATGCCGCGCATGCGCCGCCGGCGCACGGCGAGCACCTCGGCGTCGTCGGTGTCGCCCTCGACGCCGCCGTTGGAGGAGAAGTTCTCCGAGTGCCCGTCGTTGCCGTCCTCGCCGTTGTCGAGGTTGTGCTTCTCGGTGTACGAGACGAGATCGGCGAGGGTGAAGCCGTCGTGCGCAGTGATGAAGTTGATCGACGAGTGCGCCGTGCGCCCGTCGTGGTCGAACTCGCCCGCGGATCCGAGCAGCCGCGCCGCGAGCGCGGGCAGCATGAGCGGATCCCCGCGCCAGGCGCGGCGCACGTCGTCGCGGAAGCGATCGTTCCACTCGTGCCAGGGGTGCGGGAACGCGCCGAGCTGGTATCCGCCTGGCCCGATGTCCCACGGCTCGGCGATGAGGATGCGGTTCGCGAGGACCGGATCCTGCCCGATGGCCTGGAAGAACGCGGCGCGCGGGTTGAAGCCGTGCGCGGTGCGGCCGAGGGTCGCCGCGAGGTCGAAGCGGAAGCCGTCGACGCCGTAACGGGTCGCCCAGTGGCGGAGGCTGTCGAGGATGAGGCGCAGCACCATCGGTTCCTCCGCGGCGACGGTGTTGCCCGTGCCCGCGTCGTTGACATACTCGCCCTCGTGCATGCGGTACGCCTGGGGTGCCAGTCCCTTGAGTGACAGCACCGGCCCGTCCTGGCCGCCCTCGCCCGTGTGGTTGTAGACGACGTCGACGATGACGGCGATGCCGTGGTTGTGCATCGCGTCGACGAGCTCGCGCACCTCGGCGTCGGCGTCGCGGGCGGCGTAGCGCGGTTCCGGCGCGTGCCAGGCGATCGGCTGGTATCCCCAGTAGTTCGTGAGACCGCGGGCGAGCACGTGCTCGTCGTCGAGGAACGCCTGGATCGGCAGCAGCTCGAGCGCCGTCACGCCGAGTTCGGCGAGGTAGGGCGCCATGAGCGCGGCCCCCGCGTACGTCCCGCGCAGGTCCTCCGGGATCGACGGGTGCAGCGCGGTGAGGCCCTTCACGTGCGCCTCGTAGACGATCAGCTCTTCCGTGGGCCGCGTCCATGCGGGTGCGGAGGCGGGTTCGAGCACGATCCCGTGCGGCGTGGCGGATCCGGCCCGCAGCGGGCCGTCGAGCGCGGTCGCGTACGGATCCACGAGCAGCGTGTGCGGGTCGAGGCCCGGGCCCGCCGCGCGGATTCCGTAGCGCGTTCCCGGTGCGACATCGGGCACGGAGCCATGCCATATGCCGCCTTCGGCATATGGCAGGCGGGTGCGGCGCTCGGATCCGTCGTCGGCGATGCGGCAGAACCACACGCGGTCGGCGGTCGGCGCCCACACGGCGACATCGGCACCGGTGGCGGTGAGGGTGACTCCGAGCCTCATAGGAGCGAATCGAACAGCGCGGCGTACTCGGCGGCCGACGTTCCCCAGTCGACGGGCTCGGCCATCGCCTCCCGCCGCATGCGCGCGAACTCGGGAGCGGAGCCGAAGGCGGCGGCGGCGCGGGCGAGGACCGCCGAGAGGCCCGCCGAGGAGATGTCGTCGAAGACGAAGCCGGTGCGGCCGTCGTCGACGGTGTCACGGAGGCCGCCGGTTGAGGCGACGACGGGCAGGGCGCCGTAGCGCAGCCCGTACATCTGGGTGAGGCCGCAGGGTTCGAAGCGGCTCGGCACGAGCACGAGATCGCCGCCGGCGTACATGCGGTGGCTGAGGGGCTCGTCGTATCCGAGCCGCACGCCGACCCGGGGCGAGCGAAGCGCCAGCAGGGCCTGCTCGTAGTGGTGATCGCCGGATCCGAGGATCGCGACGGCGCCGCCCGCGTCGACGAAGGGCGGAAGGGCCTCGAGCAGCAGGTCGATGCCCTTCTGGTGCGTCAGGCGCGTGACGACGACGGCGAGCGGGCCCGCGGGCTCGTCGAGACCGAACTCCTCGAGTAGGGCCTCTCGGGCCGCCGCCTTCCCGGCGAGTGCGTCGGCGTCGAACGGCTGCGTCATCGGGTCGCGGCTCGGATCCCAGATGCTCGTGTCGATGCCGTTGAGGATGCCGTGCATCTCGCCGCGCGCCGCGCGCATCGCGACGACGCCCTCGAGCCCGAAGCCGAACTCCGGCGTCGTCAGCTCGGCGGCGTACGTCGGGCTGACGGTCGTGACGCGCGTGGCGTGCACGATGCCGGCCTTCAGGGCGCTGACGTTGCCGTAGTACTCGAGCGCGTCGGGGTGGAAGTCCCACGTGGGTAGCTTCAGCCGGTCGAGCTGGTCGGCGCCGAAGATGCCCTGGAAGGCGATGTTGTGGATCGTCAGCACCGACGGCACCTCGGATGCGGCGTACTTCAGGTAGGACGGGGCGAGGCCCGCTTGCCAGTCGTGGGCGTGCACGAGGTCGGGGCGCCAGCCGCTCGCGAGCCCCTCGATCGCGATGCGCGACGCGACCCAGCTGAGGGCCGCGAAGCGCACGTGCGAGTCCTCGAACGACTCATACGGCCCGCCGGGGCGGTCGAAGAGGTGCGGGGCGTCGAGCAGCATGACGTCGAAGCCGTCGATCGTCGTGTCGCGCACGGCGGCGGGGCCGCCGAAGAGATCGTCGGTGCGCCACACGCGCCGTGAGCGCGGCATGCGCGCCATGACCGACGGGTAGCCGGGCAGCAGCACGCGCGACGACCAGCCGTGCGGGGCGAGCGCCGCGGGGAGCGCGCCCACCACGTCGGCGAGGCCGCCGGTCTTGATCAGCGGCGCGCACTCGGAGGCGACGGAGAGGACGCGCCGTTTCCGCGCCATCACAGACCGAGCGCCGCGGCGCGCCGATCGAGCATCGCCTGGGTGATCAGGGTGACGCCGCCCGCGGTGCGGCGGAACCAGCGCGCGTCCTCTTCGGGATCCTCGCCGACGACGAGCTTCTCCGGCACGCGCACGCGCGAGTCGATGACGACGCGGCTGAGGCGCGCCCCGCGCCCCACGTCGACGTACGGCAGCGACACGACGTCGTTCAGCTCCGAGAACGAGTGCACGCGGTTGCCCGTGAAGAGCAGCGAGTTGTGCACATCGGATCCGGAGATGATGCAGTCGCCCGAGATCAGCGACTGGATCGCCTGTCCGCGGCGGCCGATGTCGTCGTGGATGAACTTGGCGGGCGGAGTCTGCTCGGAGTACGTCCAGATCGCCCACTCGTTGTCGTACAGGTCGAGCGCCGGCACGAACTCGGTGAGGTCGATGTTGGCACGCCAGAACGCGTCGATCGTTCCCACGTCGCGCCAGTAGGGGCGCGTCTCGAGGCCCGTCATCACGCACGAGTCGCTGAAGCGGTGCGCGTAGGCTCCGCCCGCGGCCACGATCTGCGGGATGATGTCGTGGCCGAAGTCGTGGCCCGATTCGTTGTCTTCCGCGTCGGCGAGCAGCAGGGAGCGCAGCAGCGACCACTTGAAGACGTAGATGCCCATCGAGGCGAGCGACATCGTCGGGTTGTCGGGGGTGCCGGGGGGATCCTTCGGCTTCTCGAGGAACTCGGTGATCTTCCCCGCCTTGTCGATCGCCATGACGCCGAATGCGCTCGCTTCTTCGCGGGGCACCTCGATGCAGCCGATCGTCACGTCCGCGCCCGTCTCGGCGTGCTGGCGCAGCATGATCTCGTAGTCCATCTTGTAGATGTGGTCGCCCGCGAGGATGATCACGTACTCGATGTCGTAGTCGTCGACGATGTCGATGTTCTGCGTGACGGCGTCGGCGGTGCCGAGGTACCACTTGTTCTCGGCGACGCGCTGGCTCGCGGGCAGGATGTCGAGGTATTCGCCGCGCTCGGCGCGGAAGAAGTTCCAGCCGCGCTGCATGTGGCGGATCAGTGAGTGCGCCTTGTACTGCGTGGCGATCGCCATCTTGCGGATGCCCGAGTTGTACGCGTTCGACAGCGGGAAGTCGATGATGCGCATCTTGCCGCCGAAGTGCACGGCGGGTTTGGCTCGGCGATCGGTGAGCTCCTCCAGGCGCGATCCGCGGCCGCCCGCGAGAACGAAGGCCATCGCCTGATCGGCGAGCCGGGTGGGCCTGCGCGGCTTCGAGTCGGTCATGATCGTTCCTCCACAAAGTAGATGGCCGAGAGGGGTGGGAGCGTGAGCAGCGCCGACTGGGCTTCGTTGCCGGTCGGCACCGGCTCGGTTTCGATCGCGCCGCCGTGGCCGCGATCGCCGCCGCCGTAGGCGGCGGAATCCGTGTTCAGCGCCTCGATCCAGCGCCCCGCGACGGGGAAGCCGACGCGGTAGCCGGTGCGCTCCACGGGGGTGAGATTCAGCACGACGACGACGTGCGGGTCGCCCGGTTCGCCGCGGCGCAGCCAGGCGAAGACCTGGTCGTCGACGGCGTCGACGAGCAGCCACTGGAAACCGGATCCGTCGGTGTCGCGCACGTGCAGCGCGGGCTGGGCGCGGTACAGGCGGTTGAGGTCGCGCACGACCGCCTGCACGCCGGCGTGGCCGGGGTCGTGCAGCACGCCCCAGTCGAGCTCGTCGTCGTGGTTCCACTCGGCGGGCTGCCCGAACTCCTGCCCCATGAACAGCAGCTTCTTGCCCGGCATGCCCCACATGTAGCCGTAGAACGCCTTCAGATTGCCGAGCTTGTCGGCGTGCGAGCCGGGCATGCGCCCGTACATCGAGCCCTTGCCGTGCACGACCTCGTCGTGGCTGATCGGCAGCAGGAACTTCTCGCTGAACGCGTAGGTGAGGCCGAAGGTGAGCAGGTCGGAGTGGTACGAGCGGTAGACCGGATCCTTGCCGAAGTAGGCGAGGGAATCGTTCATCCAGCCGAGGTTCCACTTGTAGTCGAAGCCGAGGCCCCCGTCGTGCACGCCCGTCGTGACCCCGGGGAACGCCGTCGATTCCTCGGCGATCATGACGCCGGAGGAGCCGACGGCGAAGTTCGTCTCGCGCAGGAAGCTCATCGCCTCGTAGTTCTCGCGCCCGCCGTCGCGGTTCGGGATCCACTCGCCCTCGTCGCGCGAGTAGTCGCGGTAGAGCATGCTGGCGACGGCGTCGACGCGCAGGCCGTCGAGGTGGTACTCCTCGAGCCAGTACATCGCGTTGGCGACGAGGTAGCCGGAGACCTCGCGGCGGCCGTAGTTGTAGATGAAGGTGTTCCAGTCGGGGTGGAAACCCTGCCGCGGGTCGAGGTGCTCGTAGAGGGCGGTGCCGTCGAAGCGGCCGAGGCCGTGCTCGTCGGTTGGGAAGTGCCCCGGCACCCAGTCGGCGATGACGCCGAGCCCCGCGTGGTGGGCGGCGTCGACGAAGGCGGCGAACTCGGCGGGCGTGCCGTAGCGGATCGTGGGCGCGTACAGCCCCACGGGCTGATAGCCCCAGGATCCGTCGAAGGGGTGCTCCGAGATCGGCAGCACCTCGATGTGGGTGAAGCCCAGATCGGACACGTACTCGACGAGCTGCGTCGCGTGCTCGAGGTACGACAGCGGCCGGCCGCCCTCGGCGCGGCGCCAGGATCCGAGGTGCACCTCGTACACCGAGATGGGGCGGTCGGCGGCGCTCGCCGCCCGGGCGTCCCAGGATCCGTCCTGCCACTCGTGCGTGCCGAGGCGCCGCACGACCGACGCGGTCGCGGGCGGGTGCTCGGATCCGAAGCCGACGGGGTCGGCCTTCTGCGGCAGGCGCGCGCCGGAGGCGTCGCGGATGTCGTACTTGTACGGCGTGCCCTCGCCGATGCCGGGAACGAAGCCCTGCCAGATGCCGCTGGATCCGTGCGGCGTCATCGGGTAGGCGTCGGGCGCCCAGAGCGAGAAGTCGCCGACGACCGAGACGGCCGATGCGTTCGGCGCCCAGACGGCGAAGCGCACGCCGTCGACGCCGTCGCGGGTCGCCGGGTGCGCGCCGAGGATCTGCCAGAGGCGGCGGTGCGTGCCCTCCGCGAAGAGGTATTCGTCGAGCTCGCCGAGCTCGAATTCATCCACCATGACGGATCCTTTACCGTGCGGGGCCGACGTTCCAGATCTCGCTCATGTACTCGCGGATCGCGCGGTCTGAGCTGAAGAATCCCATCCGTGCGATGTTGAGCACTGCTTTTCGCTGCCACTGCCGCGGGTCGCGGTAGGTCAGGTCTACCACCTGTTGGGCGGAATCGTAAGCATCAAAATCGCTCGCCACGAGGAACCAGTCGCTGTTCCAGACGAGATCGAGGATGCCGCCGTAGCGGCCGGGCTCGTTGGGGCTGAACGCGCCGGCCGCGATCGCGTCGAGAACCCCGCGCAGAACGGGGCTTTTCTCGATCGCGGTGCGCGCGTGGTTCTTCTTCGTGCGGCGCTCCGCGACCTCCTCGGTGGTGAGACCGAAGAGGAAGAAATTGTCGTGACCCACTTCGTCACGAATCTCGACGTTCGCGCCGTCGAGGGTGCCGATCGTCAGCGCGCCGTTGAGGGCGAACTTCATGTTGCCGGTGCCCGAGGCCTCCATGCCGGCCGTCGAGATCTGCTCCGACAGGTCGGCGGCGGGGATGAGCTTCTCGGCCATCGTGACGTTGTAGTTCGGCGGGTAGATCACGCGCAGCAGGTCACGGGTGTCGGGGTCGGCGTTGACGACGCTCGCGACGTCGTTGATGAGCCGGATGATGTCTTTCGCGACGGCGTAGCTCGGCGCGGCCTTGCCGCCGAAGATCTTTACCCGCGGCACCCAGCCGGCGCCCGGATCCTGCTTGATCTGCTGGTAGCGCGCGATCGTCCACAGGATGTTCAGCAGCTGCCGCTTGTACTCGTGGATGCGCTTGATCTGCACGTCGTAGAGCGCGTCCTGCGGCACGTCGATGGCGTGTTCGTCACGCGCCCAGCCGATGAAGCGCTGCTTGGCCTCGTGCTTCGTGTGGCCGAAGGCGTCGAGGAAGGCGGGGTCGTCGGCGTACTGCTCGAGCCCGCGCAGCCTCTCGAGGTCGGTCTCCCACCCCTCGCCGAGGGTGTCGGTGATGAGCTGCGCGAGGGCGGGGTTCGCGAGCTTGAGCCAGCGGCGCGGCGTGATGCCGTTGGTGACGTTGACGATGCGCTCGGGCTCGAGCTCGTCGAGCGCCGAGAACAGGTCGGTGCGCACGAGCTCGGAGTGCAGGGCCGAGACGCCGTTGACCCGGTGGCTCGTCCACGCCGCGAGGTCGCCCATGCGCACCTGGCCGTGGTCGATGAGGTGCACGCCGTCGGCGGCGGGGCCGTAGGTGGCGTGGATCCGGGCGTCGAGCTTCTCGATGATCTGCAGGTGGCGGGGCAGGAGCGAGCCCATCAGCTCGACCGACCAGTGCTCGAGCGCTTCCGGCAGCAGCGTGTGGTTGGTGTAGCCGAGCACGTCGGTCGCGACGTCGGCGGCGCGGTCGAAGCTGAAGCCGTGCTCGTCGATCAGCAGGCGGATGAGCTCGGGCCCCGCGATCGCCGGGTGCGTGTCGTTCATCTGGATCGCGACGAACTCGGGCAGGCGCTCGAGGTCGGTGTGCCGGCTCGTGTAGCGCGCCAGGAGGTCCTGCACCGAGGCGGAGGTGAGGAAGTACTCCTGCGAGAGGCGCAGGCGCTTGCCGAGTTCGGTCTCGTCGGCGGGGTAGAGCACGCGGCTGAGGGTCTTCGCCCACGTCTCCGCGTCGGCGGCGCCGAAGAAGTCGCCGGCGTTGAAGCGGCCGAGGTCGATCAGATCCGGATCCGCGGAGGCGGCCCAGAGCCGTAGCGTGTTCACCCAGCGCCCGCCGTAGCCGGCGACCGGAGTGTCGAAGGCGCCCGCGACGATCGACGACTCGGGCGTCCAGGTCTCGCCCTCGAGGGATCCGCCGAAGAACACCCGGTGGGTGTCGCTCGGCTTCGCGAGGCTCCACGGGGATCCGTCGCCCAGCCACTCGTCGGCGTGCTCGACCTGGCGGCCCTCGTCGAACGACTGGCGGAACAGGCCCCGCTCGTAGCGCAGGCCGTAGCCGAAGGCGGGCAGCTGCAGGGTCGCCATCGATTCGAGGTAGCAGGCGGCGAGGCGGCCGAGGCCGCCGTTGCCGAGCGCCGGATCCGGTTCGCGGGCGACGAGGTCGGCGAAGCTCACGTCGAGTTCGGCGAGGGACCGCTCGACCTCGTCCCGCACGCCGAGGTTGATCGCGGCGTCTTCGATGAGACGGCCCGTGAGGAACTCCATCGACAGGTAGTAGACGCGCTTGCGGTCTTCGTCCGTTGTGATGCGGGTCGCCTCCGCCCACGGATCCATCGCGAGGTCGCGCAGGGCGAGCGAGAGCGCGGTGCGCCACTCGAGGGCCGTCGCGGTGTCGGCGTCGGCGCCCACCGTGTACCGCAGGTGGCGCAGGATCGATGAGCGGATCTGGTCTGACATGGGCGCTCCCCGAGGTCACGTGTCGCGCGGGTCGAACACCCGCTTGCCGCACATCATAGACATGGCGAAAGGCGCTGATGTTAATCCCCGGTTGCGTCCTCTCACGAGGGTAGCTACAAGGGTAACGAAGCTGACGACCCACTAAGTACGACCAAATGCCTTTCAACCTCACGCGCGAACGAGGGACAACCTGCCTCTGCTAGTGCTTTGGCCAGCGAATATTTAGTGTCTCCACTGCGTCGGTGCCAGTAGAGGGCCTGATCTCGGGCGACATCACGCACCGCTTGCGGGGCGTTGGCATTGACCAACACGAAGAACTCGTCTGGCGAGTATATGTCGTACGGCAGCGTGTTCGGATCGCCAAAATCCTTGCCGTTATTGGTCAGGAGGATGTCGGCCCCAAGCGATCGCGCTGCGTTGTGCACATGGACATCGTGTACGTCATTGATCGTGTCGCTGGCGCCGCCGTTCCAGGCATCGGAGACGTCGTCAAAGAGGCGGCGGAAGAGTGCATCACGCTGAGCGCGCATGGCGCCGCCGAGGTCGGGCTTGCGGCGGCGCCATACGCGGTGAGCCTCGTCGAGCACGTCGTTCGACGTCCAGAGCGTGAACATCTCGAGGCGCAGGCGTAGCATGAACAGCCAGTCGTACTGAGTCTTGCTACCCAGTACGTTGGCGTCGACGAATATCTTCTGCACGCGCTCGAGCCTAGGATCGTGCTCCGACAAACGACGGGATGCGGTTCTTAGCCTGCGTCGATCTCCCGCAATGCCTCGAACGCGTCATGCTGATCTGCACGTCGCCGCGCGATGAACGACTGCACGTCGGCGAGGGTGAACCGGTGGTGACTCCCCACCTTGTGGCTCGCAAGGCCACCGTTCCCAACGATTTTCATGAGTGTCGGCCGAGAGATGCCGATCAATTGAGCAGCGGTGTTCGACGTCAGCTCATCGGGCATCGAACGAATTGAGAGCGAGCCCTGGGTAACCCCAGCCACAACGAAGCCGAGGAGTTCGGACAACTGTTGCGGCACGGTGATCTCGGTTCCGTCATCGAGCACGAGCTTCGCGCCGACAATCCGGCGATCATGCGCCTGCGACAGCAACTCTTGTGCGTCGTCTCGTACTTGGTCTTCGATGATGGCTGAGGTGGGCGAGAGTACCTGCGTCGACATGACGGGACCTTCTGAATGAGTGCGATACGTGGTTGCTGGGAATGTTGCGTTGCGGTCGGCGCCACGATGTGGACGATTCAGTGGCGCCGGAGAACACACGTTACCGCATTTCAGTTATAACTGCAAGCTACGTGGTGGGGTCAAAGGTGAGTGTCATCGAGGCCGCCTTCGTGATGCACGGGTGGAGCCCCCGGTTAAGGGGCCGAAACCGATAGTCTGGCCTCCTATGTCCACCGTCCGCCACTCGTGGATCGACGTCGTCCGGGGCGCGGCCGTCATCCTCGTGATCCTCGTGCACGCGATGCAGCGCACCGAGCTGTTCGCGGGGCACGAGTTCACGCGGCTCGAGACCCTGACGATCATCGTCACGCCCCTGCGCCTGCCCGCGATGTTCCTGCTGTCGGGCCTGTTCGTCACGCGCTCGCTCGCGAAGGGATCCGGCGGATACGTCGCGGGCAAGCTCCGGCGGATCGCGTGGCCGTACCTTCTCTGGTCGGTACTGATCATCGCGTTCTTCGCGGCCCTGCTCGAGACCACGGGGATCGGCTTCGGGTGGGAGGTTTTCTGGCGCATCTTCTACGACCCGATCGAACACCTCTGGTTCCTCGCCTACCTGCTGCTGTACTTCGGCATCGCGATGCTGATGCGCTGGATCCCCGCGCCGTACCTGCTGCTCGCGGTGATCGCGCTGTCCGCGGTGCCCATCGAGGGTCAGTGGCCGCGTTTCTGGGGGAACGCGGCATTCTTCTTCGCGGGTGTCGTGCTGTCGACCTACCGCGACCGGATCGTGCGCGGATTCTGGCCGAGCCTCGTCATGTTCGCGGCCGCCCTCCTCCTGTCGGCCGGCCATGCCCTGCACGTGCTGCAGCTGCCCGAGGCGCCCTGGAACCTGCCGATCGTGCTGCTGTTCATCCTGGGAGCGGCGGGCGTCGTGAACCCCATCGCGCGCTCCCGGTGGCTCGCGCCCGCCCGCTATGTGGGCGTGGACTCGATCGTGTTCTACATCGTGCACTGGCCCGTGGTGTCGCTGGTCGCGCAGCTCTGCGCGGAACAGCTCGTGGATCCGCGCGTCGCGCTCGCCGCCGCGCTCGCCGCGGGACTGCTCGTGCCCTGGGGCCTCGCGGCCCTCGCCCGGCGGTGGAGGCCGGCCGAGGCGTTGTTCGTGTGGCCGGCGCGGCGCTGATGTTCTCAATTACGTACACGGGCGCATTGTTGCATATTGATGACATTGCGCTGGAGTTGGGTTAAAAATATTTAACAGCGGTACAGTGTTAAGTATCTAGAACATCCGGGAGGCTATGGTGAAGATTCAGAGCCCAGCAGATGCAGCGCGTTTGATCAAGACCCAGCGCCTGCGGCGCGAACTGACCCAGAGCGACGTGGCCGAGGCGATCGGCGTGACGCGTCAGTCGTATGCCCGAATCGAGCAGGCGCACGGCGGCGCCTCGTTCGCGACCTACCTCAAGATCTTCGCTTTTCTTGGCATCGTGCTCGGAGGAGAGGTTTCGCGAACCGGAGCTTCGGTGGATGCCGATGACCTGAGGAGCAGGGAGGCGGGGGCGACGACGCCAGCAGCATTCCCTCGAGACCGGCTGTACGGCTTGGGGCAGGAAGCTGCGCAAGCTGCGCTCGAAAGGCTTCGGGCCAGTGGGGTGCTTGCGAGAGCTGCTGAGCAGCATGACGAGAGCGCCGGGGAGTAGTACGTGGCCGTCGGTCTGGACGTCTATCTATACGGCGAGCGCATCGCATCAATATCTCGCCGCCGAGGCGTGCTGAGTCTCAAGTACACGGATGAGTACGCGTTTCGGGAGGCTAGCATTCCCATCTCGGTACAGTTTCCGGTGAGTCCCGGCGGGTACAGCGGCGAGAAGGTCGATAGGTTCCTTGAAAACCTGCTTCCCGATCGCGAGGAAGTGCGTTCGAAGTGGGCGCGAGACGCTGGCCTTGATACGACCGCGGCCTTCGAATTGCTGAGCGTCTACGGCGCGGACGTGGCCGGTGCACTGGAGTTCTATCCGCACGGGGTCGGGCCTAGCGAGCGTCAAGAGCTCAGGCCGGTGGACGACGAAGAGATCGCAGACAGGATCCGCCAGATTAGACGCGATGACTCAAACTGGGCTGACAGAAGCGCCGCCGGGCAGCCATTCTCGCTTGGCGGAGCACAGGGAAAGTTCGCGTTGGCGTACAAAGACGGGCAATGGTTCGAACCGCGGGGCTCAGCGCCGTCGACGCATATCTTCAAGCCGGGAGTCAACGGACATGACGGCTCAGACGTCACGGAGCATGTGACGATGCGAGTAGCTCGCGCGCTGGGTATGGGCGTCGCGACGACCGAACTACGTGAGTTCGCCGGCGAGCACGTTCTCGTGGTTGAGCGATTCGACCGAGTGCGGGAAGAAGACGCGGTCGTTCGCATCCATCAAGAGGACCTCGCCCAAGCGACGGGGACCGCCGTTCTCAAGAAGTATGAGAAGGATGGCGGCCCGAGCGTCGCTGATCTCTTTCTCCTCTTCGAACGACAGCTCGCACCGGCTTTCGCTCTCGATGCAAAGCGCCAGTTCGCTGAAAGCCTCGTGTTTGCCTGGTTCGTTGGGCACAACGACGGCCACTCGAAGAATTACTCGCTTCAGATGTACCCAGGACTGGTGCTGCTTGCGCCGCTCTACGACCTCAACTGCAATCTTGTGTTCGAGCCAGAGTCGACGTGTCGCGCCAAGGACTACTCGGCCTATAACGCCGTCGAACTCGCGTTCTCGGTGAATCAGAGCCGCCGACTTGGTGATTTCTCGGGAGCCTCACTGCGTGTACTCGAGGCTGACGCGGGGCTGCCGGCGGGATACCTTGCCGAGTTCGCTCGCCGCCTCGAAGAACGGATCGCCGACGCGTTGCGCGATGCTATCGATGAGTTGCCGGAACGCCTGCAGCAGCTGACTGCGGTGAGAAACTACCCGTTCGTCATCTACGCGCAACGTCAACGCGTGCGGAACGTATTGAGCGAGATACGCTGACCCTGTACCAGCCCTCCCGCGCTCCTTCAAGGGGTCGGCGGCACATTGCGTGTTCTCGTTAGCCTGCCGGTGATCCACTAAACGCTCGACGTCGAAGGAGAACCTCATGGCTTCGAACAGCACCACCACGACGAAGAACAAGCGCCGCCCGTCGAAGGGCGCGGGGCTGACGAAGGAACAGAACGCCGAGAACGGCTTCACCGCCTCGAAGACGCTGAGCGAGAACATGCAGAAGGTTCTCGTCGACCTGATCGAGCTCGCCTCGCAGGGCAAGCAGGCGCACTGGAACGTCGTCGGCACGAACTTCCGCGACACGCACCGTCAGCTCGACGAGATCATCGACGCGGCGCGCGGCTTCAGCGACTCGATCGCCGAGCGCATGCGCGCGTTGCACGCCGTGCCGGACGGGCGCAGCGACACCGTCGCCGAGTCGACGACCCTTCCCGAGCTGCCGCACGGTGAGCTCTTCACGACCGACGTGATCGACCTCGTGACCGAGCGCCTCGAGGCGGTCGTCGCGACCTGCCGCGACGTGCACGACGCGGTCGACGAAGAGGATCCGACGACGGCAGATATGTTGCACTCGATTCTCGAGACCCTCGAGCAGTACGCCTGGATGGTCAGCGCCGAGAACCGTAAGCCCGCGGCGTAAGGACCGACTACCCGGCCTGACCACCTGCGTCGACGGCTTCGTCGTCGACGTGGGCGGTCAGGCCGTGTTCGGTCTTCTCCCAATAGTGGGGCTTCACGATGAGCTGCCACAGCGCCTTGTATGAGGCAATCGAGTGAAGCACCCAGTAGACGGGGTTAACCAAGGCCCACGGAACGAGGTGGAAGCTGCCACGCTTGTAGGGGCCCATCATGGTGACATACACCATGAGCGCCGAGCCGACAACGAAGTTGAGCAGCGCCAGCCACAGCACGGGCACCGGCAGGAGGTCGGAGAGCACCTCCGGCGGGAGGAAGAGCGAGACGGCCGTGAGCGCGTAGAACGGCAACACCGCGAGGAACGTGATGGGCGTTCCTGCGATCAGCAACGCGAAGGCGGAGAATTTCACGACGCCGACCTCGCGGATCAGCTGCACAGGGCGCCGTGCGTGGACGAGCGACGTCTGCAAGTAGCCCTTGATCCAGCGCGAGCGCTGTCGGATGAAGTTCGGGATGGAGGTATTGGCCTCTTCCATCGTCGTCGAGTCGATCACCCCGACGCGATATCCGAGCGCGCTCGCGCGGATCCCAAGGTCGGCGTCTTCGGTGACGTTGTAGGGATCCCAACCGCCGAGCTCGCGCAGCGCGTCGACGCGGAAATGGTTGGACGTGCCGCCGAGAGGAATGGGCAGGCGATCGTGCTCGAGGCCGGGGAGCATGTAATCGAACCAGTACGAGTACTCGAGCGTAAACATCCGCGTGAGCGGGTTCTCGCGGTCGTTAAAGTAGTTCAGCGCTGCCTGCACGACGGCGACCTCGTCACCGTTCTGCTTGAACGCGATGAGCGCCTTCTTTAGCTGGTCCGGGTCGGGGCGATCCTCCGCGTCGTAGATCACAAGGTAGTCACCGTGTGCGAGCGCCAGGCCCACGTTGCACGCACGCGGTTTGGTCTGGGGGTGCCCCTTCGGCGCGCGGACGACGCGGAAGTGTGCGGGCGGATTCGATGCGGCGATCGCGTCGCGCGTCTCCTGATCCTCTTCCTCCGTGAGGATCATCACCTCCAACTTGTCGGTGGGATAGTCGAGCGCACCCAGGTTGCGCACGAGCTGGCCCACGATGTTGGCCTCACGGAACACGGGGACGAGCACGGTGTAGACCGGCAGTTCTTCGTCGCGAAGTTCGGCGATCTGCGCCGATGATATTCGCTCGATCACGTCATAGCGGGCACCGCGCACCGAGACGATGAACTTGAAGGCCGTGGCGGCGAGGAAGGCGAGGCTGAAGACGACGAGGAATGCCTGCAACAGTTTGCTCAGCCAGAGAACGCCGACCACAACGATGGTGACGATCGCGATCGTGCCGCCGATCTTCTGCGCGGTGGAGAGGACGTACTTGCCAGATCGCAGCCGATCGTGTTCGTAAAGCCCCTCGGCGGCGGCGTGTGCAGTCTGCTCCGAGGGGACGATCGGCGTCGAGGGGGTAACCTGCCCGGTCATGCGATGCCTCCGGTAAATGAAACGAACCACTCGACAATTGGTGCGCGCACGAGACCGGTGACCCAGCCGAGCACGATGAAGGCGCACAGCACGACGCTGACACCGGTGCGCCGAAGTCGCCCGCTTAGGCTGGGGAGTAGCGTGACGATAATCATCGTCGTGGTCAGCAGAACGTAGCCCACGCCCTGCAACGGAACGAGCCCGAGCGCGCGCCCGAGCAGAATTGCGACGAGCACGAGGGGTGCGATGAACGCGAGGACGTATCTGCGGCCCAGGGCCGCGACGGCGGCGCCGAAGAGCGCGGCGAGGAGGGTCGTCCATCCGCCCGGTGTCGTGAAGAGCGTCGCGAAGACCGACCAGTTTTCGGGGGAGTAGGTGATGGCTCGCGAGTAGAGCGCGAACGGATCGTTCAGGTAGATCGCCTGCATCAGCATGATGGTGGCAGCTGCCGCGATCGTGGGGTAGAAGATTACCGCGATGTTCGCCAGGCGCGCGCCTCGTTCGTTGGCCCGAGCGACGGTCAACGCCGGCGCCGTCAACATCGCGACCACGATGAGGAGGAGACCCGACGGATCCACGAGCGAGCAGATTAAGAACCAGACGCCCGCGCGGAAGCCGGCATCGGTGTTCCTGCGCATGATGAATCGGTACATCTCGATGGTGCCGTAGCTGAACGATGCGAGTCCCAGGAAGCCGAGGAGGTCGCCGACAACGAGGTAGGCGAAGACCGGGTTGCCGCCGACAGCGAGCACTGTCAGCACGATGTTTCGACGCTGCCAGCGGCGCTCGCGCAGCGTCTGGATCAGGTACTGCAGGAACCAACCTGCGGCGAGGGCGCCGACGATACTGAGACCGGCAGCCCCGCCAGGAATCAGCTGCACGAGCAGGGTTCCGAATGGCGGGTAGAGGTCTGCGACCCAGTTGAGGTCGGCGCGGCCCCAGTCGATCGTGTCGACGCGCGCCTCGACTGTTCCGTTGACGCTGCGAGAGAGGAGAGCGGAATCCTGAATCAGCAAAACGGCGATAACGACGAAGGGCGCCGCGAGCCCCGCGCGCAACAGCCAGCGGCTCCAGGGCTTCGCCGGGAACGGCTCGTTGACACGTCGTCTCGTCGCTGTCGGCATCGGGGCACGGAAGGTCATGGAATCAAGTTCTTCTGCGCGGGCCGTACGCTCAAGTCAAGCCACCCGGCGGGGCATAACATGACGATATAGGGCACACTTCGAGCTTAGGCCAGCCGTTTCAGTTTGGTGGTTGCGCTCGCTGATAAGGGGCGCGGCTGTATGTTTCTCAGTCGCCCAGCACGCCTGCTTCCTCGAGGCGGTCGCGCAGGAGCGGCGCCAGGAGTGCCGAGTATTGGCGAGTCATGTGGATGTCGTCGCGCATCGTCGGCGTCGAGCCCGCGAAGGCGGGGCACCTGCCGTCGACGCAGAACCATTCTTCGGTTGCGAGGTACGTGGCATCCGCTGCGGTGACGGCGGCCCCGGCGCCCTCGGTCACCTCGCGGTAGAGGTCATCGACGGTGTGCACGCAGTCGGCGGGAACGCTGCCCGCGACCGCGCAGCCGATCTGTTCTTCCCGGCGCGGTGGCGAGGCGACGAAGACCACGTCGTCCGTCACCTGCTTCAGCTGGCTGGCGAGCTTCTCGGTCTCGAACGCCCAGCGGTACGACCCGCCGCCGCCAAGCGCATCGGCCGGCGGATCCAGGTGGTAGACGCCCGTGTAGAGGTTGCTGACGATGATGAGATCCGGGTCGAGCGCGTGGGCCTCGTCGAGCGCGGCCGGCTTGTGAGCCTCGCACGCCTCCTTCGCCTCGTCGCTGTCGTACCAGCGCGTGATGTCGACCTGGTAGCAGCCGGCCATCATGAGCCCCTTGACGTTCCAGTCGTCACCGAGCGCCTTGCGGATCATCGGGAGCAGCACAATCGAGGTCGAGTCGCCCATCACGACGGCGGTGTGCGTCGCGCCCTCGTGGGTGAAGTTGCACGCCGACGGATCCGTGAGATCGACGTTGCTGCAGCCCTCCTGGTCCTCCTCGGGCAGACCAGCAGCGGCCACGTCGGCCATCGTCGGCGTGAGCTCGGGCCACTCGGTGTCTTGCAGCGCCTCGCGCAGCTTGCCCTCGACCTGCTCTTGCGTGGTGAGCGGCAGGGCGACGCCGATGGCCGTGGTGCCGATCGCGGCCATAGGCGCGGGGACGAGCGCGGTGGTCGCGACGCCCGCGACGACGGCAACAGCGGTGACGCCGGTAGCGACCCAGGAGAGCCGCCCGCTACCCCTGGTGAGCCAGCGCGCTCGCCGCAGCGGGTTCTCGATCAGGTAGTACGTGGCGATCGCGAGCACGAACGTGATGGCGAGCACGGCGACGAGGAATTTGCGCTCGTGCACCGTGACGATCGTGCCGAGGAAGATGATGACCGGCAGATGCCAGAGGTAGAGCGAGAACGACCAGTCGCCGACGGCGACCGTCGCCTTATTCGTCAGCGGCCAGAGCTCGGGCGGATTGCCACCCGTGCCGGCGACGATGATTGCCGCGGTCGCGAGGGTCGCGGGCAGCGCGCCCGGCACGGGCATGCCGGCCTCGTCGAGCAGCAGGAACGACGCACCGAGGCCGAGGACGCCGAACCATGCGAGTGGCGCGCGCCGCACGTCGCGCATACGCTCGAATACGGGCCCCGCGACGGCGATGAGTGCGCCGAGCGCCAGCTCCCACGCGCGGGTGAGCGACGAGAAATAGGCGACCGTCGGCTGAGCGCCGGTCTGCCAGAACCCCCAGGCGAGGGATCCGGCAAGAACGATCGCGAGCACCGCACCGGTGATGACGCGCACGCGTGCTCCGCGACGGATGGCGATGAAGGCTGCGAGTGCGAGGACCGCGGGCCAGACCAGATAGAACTGCTCCTCGACGCCGAGCGACCAGTAGTGCTGGAGGGGCGACGTCTCGCCGGTGGCTGCCCAGTAGTCGACGCCCTCGGCGGCGAAGCGCCAATTGCCGACAAAGAAGAATGAGGCGACGGCGTCGAAGCCGATCTGCCGCGCGCGCTCGCCGCCGAAGACCAGACAGCTCGCCACCACAGTGACGGCGAGGACGAACGTCGCCGCAGGGAAGATGCGCTTGACGCGGCGGCGGTAGAAGTCGGCGAACGAGACGCGGCCCGTGCGCTCATGCTCGCGCAGGAGCAGTGAGGTGATGATGAAGCCGGACAGGACGAAGAAGACATCGACGCCGAGGAACCCGGCTCGGGGCCATCCCATTGCGTGATTCGCGATCACCGCGAGAACGGCAACGGCCCGCAGGCCCTGTACATCGAGCCGACGGTGGTGTTTAGCTGCTGGCGCCGCTTCGACGCGGGCGCTCGTCGTCGACGCGAGCATGATGGGTATTCTACGAGGCCCGGAACCAGAAGCTGAAAGCGGTTCGGGGCAACGAACCCAGGAGTGGGGTATCGGCCCCTACGCCGGGCGCACGCTCAGTGCCTGCCAGCCCTCCGGGGCGCAGGTGAAGGCGTCCTCGATGCGGTCGACCGTGACGGCCTTCGTCTCGGTCGACCGCGCGATGGCGACACCGCGCTTGCGGTCGATGTCGATCAGCTCGTGGCCCTCGGGCAGCAGTCGCGCGGCATCTTCATTGAAGTAGTCGAGGCCATCGCGCTCGGGCACCTCGAATTCGATTGTCGCCGTGGGGCGCAGCATGACGATGTAGGGCACGCTTCGAGCCTAGGCGAGCCGTTTCAACACATCGTCCACGATGCCCGCCGTGGCAGCCCAGTCGTAGCGCCCGACCGGGGCGTCGACGCGCGTGGGGGAGGAGAGCGCCTCGGCGAAGGCCGAGCCCCATTCTTCCGCGTCATAGGCGGACGATACCGCCCAGCCACGCCCGTCCGAGGTCTCGGCGACGGCCGCGCAACCTTCCCAGTAGATCACCGGCGTGCCGGTCATGATGCTCTCGAGCGGCGGCAGACCGAAGCCCTCCAGCGTCGACGGCATGACCGTCGCCGCCGCCGCGCGGTACTGCAGCGCGAGCGCATCGTCGTCGAGCGGATCCAGAAACACGAGCTGCGAGGCGACGCCGTGTGCGGTCGCGACAGCGCGCGCGTCCGCGTGCTCGTCTGCGGGGATCAGCAGGCGCAGCTCGGCATCGGGAACGTGCGTCAGCGCCGCGATCGCGGTGCGCAGGTTCTTGTGTTCGCGCATGTTGCCGACGTAGAGCAGGTACGGCCGTTCGGGCACGACGAACTCGACGCCCGGGTGGAACGCGGCCGAGGCTCCGAGCCCGGCGTTGACGACCTCGACCCGGGGATCCCGGATCCAGTTCTCGATTTCGCGCTTGGAGGTCTCGGAGACCGTGATCACGGCGCCGGTGCGGCGGATCACGGGCTTCGCGACGAGGTTGTAGAACGCGAGGTACTTCGCCCGACCCGGCCACGCGGTCTTCAGGTGGATGAGGTCGTGCACCGTAATGAGCTCGCGCTCGGCGCGCGCGAACGCACCGTATCCGGGCGAGTAGATCAGACCCTTCGGCACCGCGTTGAATGTTACGGTTCCGGGGGAAGTGGGCCCGGAGACGGGCAGATCCTGCGCTTCGACCGTCAGACGCGCGTAGAGCTCTGATGCATAGCGACCAATGCCGTGCTGGCCGGCCCAGCGGCGGTCAATCCAGGTTGTCACTTGAGCCAGTTTAGGTCTATGAGATGAGCGACGGGTGCTTTGGCCGTGCCGTGGATAGCACCCTCTACCCTGGCTGGCACGTATACGTCTAGCTGCGATACTTGAGTAATCTATCTTAGGCATCAAGGCGCGAGTGGCTGGTCGCCCACGACGTAAGAGCTCGGAAAAGCGCTGGTCTGAAGGGTTTTTCGCGCACTATGCGAGAAAAGGCAACCGGCATCCATCCCCCTTTTTATGATCGGCGACGTTCTGCAGGCTGATAACGGCTTGCTGTGCATCGGTGATGCTGGTTGGAACAACGCGGATCATCCGCACAACGTTCAGGCGGATGTTGATCGCCGCTGGCTAACTGGGGAGGAACCCGACAGATGACGCGTACAGCTCAGGCGCGTGGCATGCGACAGGAAATTCAAGCACTGCGGGCCGTCGCCGTGCTTGCGGTTGTCATATTTCATCTCTTTCCCTCCAGGCTTACTGGAGGATTCGTAGGCGTCGACGTCTTCTTTGTGATCTCAGGATTTCTGATTACATCACATCTACTTCGCGAGGTTGCCAGGGAAGGCACAATCCGGCTCGGGAGATTCTGGGCTCGTCGAATTAGGCGGCTATTGCCGGCAGCGTTCACTGTGCTGGTGTTCGCTCTCGTCGGGACGCTCGTCATTCTGCCGTGGAGCGAATGGAAACAGGGTCTTCGAGAAATCATCGCGAGTGCTCTCTACTTTGAAAACTGGGCGCTGGCGGCAGATTCGGTCGATTATCTGGCCGCAGAAAACTCGGCGTCGCTCGTGCAACATTACTGGTCGCTGTCGGTAGAGGAACAATTCTACGTGTTCTGGCCGCTACTAATCATGACGGCGTTGCTGATATCGCGCGTACTAAAAAGAAGTGGTAAGGCGCAAAAGCAAACGATCCTCTGGGTGCTCGTATTTGTATGCGTCTCCTCGCTCGTGACGTCAGTTCTTTGGACTGAAATTTCGTCAGCTAGTGCATATTTTGTAACGCCGACGCGCGCATGGGAGTTTGCTGTTGGTGGATTACTTGCATTCTTGCCCTCCCGTTTCGCCGAGCCGCCAAGAACGCCATCGGGCACGAAGCTGCACCTCATTGTTGGCTGGGGAGGTTTGGCGGCGATCATTTACTCAGTAGTTAAATACGACAGCAGCGTGCCTTTTCCGAGCTTCACTGCCCTACTTCCGGTCATTGGGACTGCGGCTGTCATTTGGGCGGCGGACAACGACAGTGTCTGGAGTGCGACATTGTTAGGGCGCAGTGGTCCCGTTCAATGGATCGGGGAAATTTCATATTCGCTTTATCTATGGCATTGGCCACTTGTCGTCCTTTATCCAGTAGTCGCGGGACACGCGATCGGCTTAAAGGGAGGAGTAGCTCTTTTCGTCATCATGCTGGCGATTGCTTGGATTTCAAAGAAATTGATCGAAGATCCGTTCCGGAGCCGGAACTTCTGGAGTGCTTCCGCTCGTTCCTACGGATTTGCAATCACGGGTATGGTAGCCATCTCTTCGGTAGCTATAGCATCCGTATCTATCATCGACTCCAAAATCGAAGAGGCTCAGATATCCCAGGCTCCTTACGGTTCTCTTGAAGAGCTTCAGAGCGAAGTTGACGCGACGCTCGGTATGCGATCATGGCCGATACCGGATCAGGTGGGCGGCCGAGACGCGCAAGCCGAAGAATGGGTCGTCGACAATTGCATCGATGTGGATTCCGAGTCTGCGCGTGAGCGGTGCGTGTACGGAGACGCTAGTAGCGAAAAAACAATGGTTGTGATCGGCGACTCGTTCGCGACCCACCTATTGCAGGGACTCCGCGGTGCCTTCGGAGACGAGTATCGGATTCTTCCGTTGACCCTGTCGCAGTGCCCTGTCGTAGATGTCGCGGTCGTGCGTAGCGGAAGTTCAAAGGTTTTCGAAGAATGTCAGTCGCATAACGAAAAGAACTTGGGTCTCATTCAGCAAATATCTCCCGATGTAGTAATAGTTGCTGACGCGACAGTGACGACCTTTAACCGCATGTACGGGATCGAGGGGTCTGAGGATCGGTCGGAGATCTACAGGGAAGCGGTCGACCACTCCTACGATGATCTTGCCCAGGCCTATCTGGGAAGAATAGTGATGATTGAGTCGCCGCCAAACGCTAATTGTAAGCCCCGTAACGGTTTCACCGGGCCGCGGGACTGTAACGATGAAAAACCGCCGGCTACGACGCGCGCATTGCAAGAGTTTAAACTCGAAAGTGCTGAGGAGCACGGTTTCGTGACGGTTGACATGATGTCGTGGACCTGCGACGAAGGTGGGACTTGTCCGGCCCTCATCGGCAACACCCTCACACGGGCGGACGGTGGACATCTGTCGAGCCGTTTCTCGGCCCGTCTTAGCAACATATTCAAAGCCGAAGTGGGGCCGAAACTATAGTACTTGCGTACCCATCCGGCCCATGGCAGAGATAACACTTCGTGTACAGAGATTATTTTGCAAGTACAAGGTTAATCGCAGGTGGGCGCGCATGGGGCGAGCGTTTTGTCGGCGGGGTACCGCTTGTGTCCGCCAAAGGCTGAAAGTTCCTAAACTGCTAATTCGCCACGGCCTCGAGGTGTAGTACGCATGAATTCATGCGCCTTCGACCTGATCATGTTTACAGCCTCGACGACCGCGGGCTTGTCGCCGTCGGCAACGTCTCGAGCCGGCGCGGGCGGAGAGCGAGTTTCCGTTGCCGGGTTGGATTCGTGATGGGCCCGTGGCGATCAAGCGCTTCCGAGTGGGTCGGACACGCGTCCTCTTGCCAGGAGCCGTTCGGGTATCGCCCGACGATGCGGCTCATTCGTGTCCGCTGCCACGGGTGCGCTAGATGCGGGTGCTCCTGGTGTGAGGACCACGGCGGCAACACCGGAGCGCGCGGAGCTATCCCGACCTGGGTTGCGATGCGCGCTGGAAGCACTCGTGCTCGGCCACTTTTGTCGTGCTCCGCATCGGTGCTTGCCCAGTAAGTGCCCTGGCTCACCGCGGACAGCACGATCACTATCGAAGGACGCCGCGTGTTGATCGACGAACCAGCACGCTAAACGGCGCTCACGTGCTCGGCGTCGGCGAACTCGTCTGGTGTCATGCGCGGTTCGGAGGCAGATATATGACCATGGTCATCGACCTCACCACAGTCCGCGAGAAGACGAGGCCGTCCAGGTTCATGGACATGGTTGAGGGCGCTGGCGCTTGATATCATTGTTCAGTACCTGGCGCGCGTCCCCTCCCGGCAAGGGCGCGAGCGGGCCGATCTCGTCACCATGAACGAGGCCACGGGCCTCAGGACCGTCGCTGTGGACGCCCTTCCCGACGTGGTGACGGTGGTGGAGTCGTTTCGACACCGTCTATGTCGCCGGTGACAAACTCGATACCTGCCGCCGGCGCGTTCAGGAGTGCCTTCGCGGTCACCGCGGGCAGAAGAACGCCCCACTCTACAAGACTCGCCCGTACTACTCTCCAGACCAACGCGGCGCTGCCTGCCGAACGTTTGTGCGCGACTCGAAGTGCTGATTGGCGGTTCCGAGCACGTCGAGATCGAAGCGACCGGAGGCGCCTACCAGCGCATGGTCGCCGCCAACCCCGAGCACGAGCGCGAGCTCGCAACGAACGTAATGCACGCCGTTATCGGGCTCTTCGGACATCCGGTGGGTTAGGGCTCGCCGGGTGATGGTTGGCGGGTAGGGGTCGAGGTCCCCGAGGATCAGAAGCGCTAACTCCCTGATCTATCACGAGGACCTCGACGTGCTTCACCCTACTTCGGGGTGCGCTGACGCGCGCTCTGCCGCTGATCCGTGTTCCCGCTGCGACCTCCTGCTTGGCCTCGACGGCGTTCATGTCGAGCACGTCGACCGCCGCGACGGGCTGCTGGTCGTGACGGTCTCGAGTCCCGCGATCCCGACGGGGTGTCCGTCGTGCGGGGTCGTAGCTGTCGGTCGCGGGCGTCGCCGCCGGGTGCTTCATGACGTGCCCGGCGCGATGCGGGTGCGAGTCGTGTGGCGACAGCGGGTCTGGCGATGCGGTGAGCAGGAATGCGAGCGGAAGACGTTCACGGAGCCGTTGCCGGGTCTGGTCGCCAGGCGCGGGTCGATCACCAACCGAGCCATCGGCTGGGCGATCGGACAACTGCGGCGCGAACACGCCACGATCGCAGGACTTGCCCGGCAGCTGGGGACGTCGTGGAAGACGGTGTGGCGCGCTGTCGAGCCCGAGCTCGTCACGTTGGCGGCCGATGAGTCCCGGTTTGATGGGGTCACCACGCTCGGCGTCGATGAGCACATCTGGCATCACGTCGACCCCCGCAAGCGCGGCCCGAAGGAGCTGACCGGGATGGTCGATCTCAGCCGCGACGAGCGCGGAAAGACGCGGGCGCGGCTGTTGGATCTGGTGCCCGGCCGGTCGGGGAAGGCGTATGCGTCCTGGCTCGAAGGCCGCGGCGACGGCTTCCGGCGCAATGTGAAGGTCGCAGCCCTTGATCCGTTCGCGGGCTACAAGACCGCGATCGACGACAAGCTCGAGGACGCCACCGCGGTGCTCGACGCGTTCCACGTCGTGAAACTCGGCACGCAAGCGGTCGACGAGGTGCGCCGCCGCGTCCAGCAGGACACCCTCGGACATCGCGGTCGGAAGGGCGACCCGCTCTACGGGATCCAGACGATCCTCCGCGCCGGGGCCGAGAACCTCACAGAGAAGCAGCGGATCAGGCTCGCGACGGCGATCGAGGCCGATCCCGCGCACGACGAGGTGTTCGTCGCATGGCAGTGCGCGCAGCAACTCCGCTCCGCCTACCACCAGAAAGACCTCGCCGAGGGGCGGCGGATCGCGCAGAAGGTCGTCGACTCGTTCCGCACCTGCCCGATCCCGGAGATCGCGAGGCTCGGCCGCACCCTCCGCCGCTGGCGGGCTGCGTTCCTGGCCTACTTCACGACCGGGAGGTCATCGAACGGCGGCACCGAGGCCGTCAACGGGATCATCGAGCTGCACCGCCGCCTCGCCCGCGGCTACCGCAACCAGCACAACTACCGCCTCCGCATGCTCCTCGCCGCCGGCGGACTCACCCCATGACCCCCACCCAATGTCCCAAGAGCCCGTTATCGAGGATCTCCCACCGGAGTGCCGTGCGCGCTCGCGAAACGGCTCCGCCTCGGCCGCTTGCTGAACGCTTGAACCGCGAACATCCTCGTGTTCATCGATCGCCCCGCACCGGCCAGCGATCCGCCGAGGCGATCAATGATCGACCCGAGCACCTCCGCGGCGCCGCACTCGGCTTCCGCAACCTAACGAACTGCGTCGCATATTCGCTACGTGGGCAGGCCGCTTAAAACCCCAGCCATACCCACAATTGCGATGCGCCCGTACGAACCGACTTTGAAATGCTCATCTGTAGAAAATCGGACTGCGTTTCCCGGTGGCGGTCCGCAACTGGACCCGTGTTCCGCACATACACCGAGCTTTTTGTTCAGTGAATGTTCCGTTTTGAATGCCGCTTGTGAGCTATCTCATAAGCTTGGATGGTCTTATCCGCGAGCAAGGGCCACTCCCGAGAAGACATATCAGCGCGAGGTGAACGAGGAGTCGCTCGGATCGCTGACACTGTACGTTCGATTACTTCGTGGGTGAGAATTCCGTCGAACAAGATTACCCACTCCGCGCCGAACTCCGCCTGAAGAAGCAAAGTGGAATCAGAACGCCGCATCAGCACTGGTCTATTCATCGATAGCGCGAGTAACGCAGCACCAGAGTTGTGAACTTCTCGGTATGGGAGTATCACGACTTCGGCCCGGGCGATGTGTGAGGCCAGTTCGTTGTCAGGGATGAAGCGGAGATCAAGCGAGATTCGGGAATCTAGTGCTGCCTGTTCTTCAATGAAATTAGAGGTTTGATGACTATCGGCTCGTCCCGCGATTGTCAGTGTTAGGCTCTGGTCCATTGTCTCACGAAAGGCTGAGAGTAGATCGTCGACCCCTTTGTATGCTCGGATGAAACCGAAGGTAAGGAGGTTGCCGGAGACGATGCGGTCGCTCGACGGCTCGTCATACCAGTCCCTGTAGTGTCCGTGTGGAACGAGGACAGTCGGGGTGCCTAACGGATTCGGCGTCGCCTCATTGAGTACGATACGCACATCCGTTTGACGATCTAGAGCCGCGAGAACCCTCGATTCGATCCTCGAGCCCGGTTCGTGAGGCTCGACATTGTGCACTGTGCGGACGATAGCCTTCTTCTGCAGCCGGATGCGCGCTAGGAAAATGCGTAATGCGACGCACTTGGCAAAGTGCACGATCTTGCGCGGGTGCCGTACGAGTACCTCCGGCCAATGCACGTGGAGCACGTCAAATTGATCGAAGAGAAACCCAGACCAGCGAAAGTACTTCGTGTGGACCCGCTCTGCCGGCATGGATTCGACAAGCAAGCGTGTGTACGGATTGGAAGTCGGCTTGTTCTGCGATGGTGCGGCCAACGACTGCATCACGGTAATTGGGACAGATTCGGGCATAGTCTTCCTTGGAAAAGATGGTGCTTGACCGCACCTGCTGGCAGTCCTAGCGTATCGAAGAGCCGCCGGTGCGAACCCTCCGCGACGGTCCCGGCAAGGAGGCGCGCCCATTGGCCGCGCGCCGCCATGGAGCCACGGTGCTGTTCCTTGTAAGGATTTCTGCATAGGGTGGCCCCGTGACATCCATAGAACCTTCGACGCTGTCTGTAGTTCACCTGGCTCATACGGGTGAGCGTGGAGGAGCGGAGCTCGCCCTTGCGCGACTACTCTCGAGCAAGTATCGACGCTGGGATGCGTCGCTGGTGATGCCCGTCGGAGAGGCTGGCGTGTTCGAGGACTCCGCCCCTCATCTCGAGTTGCTTGAGCAAGTTGGAGCACCACAGGCGCCGGGGGCTTCAGCCGCGGGGCTGGTGGGGATGTTTTCGTTCGCATGGGGCGTCCTTCGCCAAGCGCTCGACGTACGACGAACCAAGTCTTTCCGTGCCGCCGATGTCGTACACGCCAACTCGACGCGCGCGTCGCTATACGCGGCGCTTTCAACGCTCGGGACCAAAAAGCGGTTAATTGTCCACCTCCGCGACAGGATGGAGCCCGATGCGATCGGGAAACTTGGCCATCTCGCCTTCACGACGATCGTGATGCGACGAGCGCACGGGTTTATCGCAAACTCTGAGTCCACAGCGGAGGTCGTGAGTTCCCGACTTCGCAGCGATCAGTTTATAGAGGTCGCCCCTAGTCCGTATGGTGTCCAACGCGTGAATAAAGCGCCCGAGGAAACCGAGAGGCGCTTGCGCATCGGCATGGTAGCGAGGCTTGACCCATGGAAGGGCCAGAATTTGCTGATCGAAGCGTACGCTCGAGCAGCGCTTGACCAGCAAGCAGAACTCGTACTCATCGGCGACGCGGCGTTCGGGCACTCCGACTATGAGCGCGATCTTCGTCTACTCGTCGAGAATCTTGAACTGAAGAACGTGCACTTCACCGGTTTCGAACACGATGTGCAGGCGGCCGTTGACTCACTCGACATCTGCGTACAGTATTCGATACGACCAGAGCCGCTTGGCCAGAACGTGCTTCAGTACCTTGCTCGCGGAAAAGTAGCGGTGGTAGCGGGAGAAGGCGGACCCCTGGAGTGGGTCGACCACGAACGGAACGGCATCGTCGTGAAGCCTCGCGACGTAGATGCCCTCTCTTCGAGCCTTCAGCGAGTGGTTGGTAGCGAAAGCCTCCGAAAGCGTATTCGAGATGCTGTTGTAGCCGATCCGAGTATTCCAAGCGAGGAAGATATCCTGCTCGCCCACGAGCAGGCGTTCCGTCGAGCGGCTGGGAACGCGTCGTGAAGGTGGTCTTCGTCGCGATGCCCTTGACCGCGAGGAGCGGAGTCTATCGATCCGCCCGAGAACTTATAGAGGCCGGACGTTCTCAAGGAAACGACTGGAGGCTCCTGCTAGGGGTTTCAGCGTCAGCCAAAGGGCAGAGACCGAGCAATGACCCGAAGTGGGTAGACGAAGTCGTTGCCGAACCTAGCGGTCCCTCGGGTGTTTGGGCATTGCGCAGCGCTTTGCTTCGACACCCCGCAGTGAACGCAGCCGACATGATCGTGAGCTTGATCCCTCAAACAGATATGGCGCTGGCGCTGACAAGAAGAGACTGGATCGCCTTCGTCCGCGGACTACCATGGCCCGCCCAAGGTGAAGCCAGTCGCGTCAAGCGGATCATCTGGAAAACACTGGAACAAACCGCGCTGAGCCGCGCCAACGCAGTCTGGGCCACAACGCAAACGCTGCGAGACGACATGGGGCACGGAAAAGAAACGAAGCTCGTCACGGCTGGTATTGCGAAGATTCCGAGGCGCTGGAATGGGGAGGGCACGCGGTCAACGGCCGTATGGGCCGCCAGGTATAACCAGGATAAGAACCCGGAACTATTCTTCCAGGCGCTCCGAGATCAAGAATTTGAAGGCAAAATGTTTGGAAGCGGGGTGCTCGAAGATAAGCTCCGAATAAGCGCACCCAGTAACATTGAGGTCGCTGGATGGGCGGGACCCGATCAGCTCTGGGAGAACGCCTTCGCATATGTCGGAACCTCGACGCGAGAAGCATTTGGACGAAGCGCTCTGGAGGCCGCGATGAGTGGTATTCCAATCGTCGTCAGCGATGCTTTCGGCGTCGCAAAAATGCTCGTGACTGACGATGAGCTACGTCGCAAGTTCGTGTTGCCCGTCTCCGACCAGCGACCGTGGGCGGACGCACTCCGTGACCTGCACCGCGACGAGGCGCTACGGAGGACGTACTCCGACCACCTCGTGCGAAATGCGATGAACCTGACGATCGAGGCATCTGCGCAGGCCGTCGCACGCGAACTTGCCGTGTTCGGGTGAACACGAGGGGCTCCAACTGAGTCTCCAGACGGCACTGTCTATGCTGAGGGGACGCGTGGCAGCGACGACAAGGAGAAGCGGGATGCCGATTGACCTTTACTCTTGGCAGTACCGGCCACCGTTGCTGAATCTGCCCGTGATTCGTCGTATTCGAAAGCGGGCCGTTCCGAACTTCGGTGACGAGATCGGCCCACTAGTTGTGGACTCACTCCTGCGGGAGCGAGGAATCGACCGCGAGACGGGCGGTACGGACAACGCCCGGTTGTTTTCAGTCGGTTCAGTCATGCACTTCGTGAGGCCGGGCGACCACGTATGGGGAACGGGAATCAACGCGAAGCGCCCTATGGAGCTGGTTGATATGAAAGGTGTCGTGGTTCATGCGGTGCGTGGTCCACGGACCGCAGCCGTGCTCGAGAATAACGGCGTCGACGTGCCGAAGGTGTTCGGCGACCCCGGGCTGCTGATCAAGCATGTACCTAGCCTTAGAAGTGCGATTGTGTCAGAGAAGAGTCGATCAGTCGCATTGATTCCGAACTTTAATGATATGAATATCTACCGTGGCCATCCCGACTTGGTCTCACCACTCCAAACCCCTGAGAAGATAGTCGCGGAGATCTCCCGTAGCGAACTTGTTGTAGGGTCATCGCTTCACGCGATGGTTTTCGCCGATGCGCTTGGTGTTCCGGCACGCCTTATCAAGTCTGTTCATGAACACCCGTTCAAGTATGAGGATTATTACCTCGGGTCAGGCCGCGATCCTCAGCAACCGGCGGAAACAGTGGAAGCTGCAGTTCGGGCGGGAGGTAGCGACCCTTTGAGCTACGACGAATCGGCCCTCGTGGAGGCTCTGCCATACAACCTATTTGTCCGCGATTCGAATGGTTCCACGTTAATGGATAGGGATGCATAAAATGATGAGTACGAATGACCAGCGAGCGCTGAGTGATATTCGTAACCAGACTCTTTCCATTCTCGAGGGCGTGCTCGACGGCGCCCGAGAAGTCGTGATCATCGATGCTCCCAATCAGCGGAACATCGGAGACTCGCTGATCTGGGAAGGTGAGCTTGCTTACCTGAAGTTATTGGGAGTGCGCATCAAGTATGCCACCGATATTCGGGGATATGATTCTCGTGATGTGCGACGCCGGCTTCCCGTGGACGGGGGCGTGGTACTACTGCACGGCGGCGGCAATTTTGGGGATCTCTGGGAAGGACATCAGAGACTCCGTGAACGAGTCGTGCAGGAACTCCCGGAGTACAAGATCGTGCAGTTGTCGCAGTCCATCTTCTTCGCAGATGAATCGAGAGCAGCACTAGCAAACGCGCGCCTGGCAAATCACAAGAACTTTGTAACCCTCATCAGAGACTCGCTTTCCATGGAGCGCGCGGCGACGCAGTTGCCAGGCGTGAAAACGATCTTTTGCCCTGACATGGCGCTCGGTTATACACCTATTGTTCCGGAGGGCGAAACGCCAACGCGAGCTCCGGCACTGGCCATCGCAAGGGCTGACCATGAGTCAGCATCCGGTCTCCAGGGTATCCCAGAGACTTGGCTCGATGGCATTGCGATCGAGAAAACCGACTGGGCCAGGGTCGCCGGATTCTCACCCCAGTGGAAGTTCGCGCGACGTATCGCCTGGTTTGACTGGCAGATTAAGCGGTTGCGTCGAAAGACTGGCGCCCCGATTCCCGTTGTCCCCGCGAATCTAATGTTGAGAGTTCTGGGCGTTCTTAACAGACGAAATGTGAAAGACGCAGTCCGCCTGTACGTGGGACGCGAGATTATTGTCGTCGATCGGCTCCATGCACATGTGCTCGCCTCACTGCTAGGAATTCCTAATGTTCTCTTAGATAATAACTACAAGAAGCTTGGCGGCGTATTCGATGATTACACCGGGCGGTTTGAAACAGCGACATACGTGGTCGGTCTAGATGACGCGCGAGCCGCGACGATCGAGGTTCTGGAGCGCTGATGTTAGTTTTCGTAACAAGTATGCGTCATCCGCGTAACGCGACGGACTATTCGTACAACGAATTTCTCCTGCGTCAGACCTTGGAATCGATTGCACTTCAGACTTCGAGCGACTATCACGTATACGTAGTCGGAAACCGAGAGCCTGATTTTTCCATGGGCGACAAAGTTACGTACGTGAATGTCGATTTTGACCCTCCGGCTCCTGTTCATGGGCCGCATGCGGATAGGTCGGGATTCGTTCGGGATAAGGGCAGTAAGATCGGTCTCGGCCTTATTGCAGCTCAGGAGAAGAACCCGGACTGGGTAATGATCTTTGATGCCGACGATTTTGTTCATCGGTCTATTGTTAGTTTCGTGCACGACAACCCAGGTTCCTCCGGATGGGTAATTCGTCGAGGATGGGTCTATTCGCAAGCGCGAAATGGGTACAGAAAGCAAGACGGGTTCAATGGAACCTGCGGCACTTCTCATATTCTCCCTTATGATGCCTATGCGGTGCCACAAGGCGTTTCTATTAGTTCCAGCCAGGAGGAAGTTCTTTCGGCGTACGGCGAAACGCTGCCGGCCGTCCTCGGCGCCCACCGTAACGCCGCCGCTTGGTTTCGGGAACGGGGCGTCGAGCTCCGTGAGCTGCCATTTAGGGGCGCTGTTTATCATGTGGACACGGGCGAAAATCACTCCGGCAAGGAGCTTCGAGGTGTGGCGAAGCCGTGGGATCGCCTGCTAGCCGACGAGTTCGGGATTCCATCTAGTAAGAAAAAGGCCGCCACTATTTGGCGTTGCATCGGACCTGTAGCCTTGGGGCAGAGTCTCGCGTCGTTGTTTACGCGGGCGCTTCGTCGGGCTCGCCAGATGTTCGTAAGGGCTAACTGAGATGTCTGGCGAGCTGGGCAATAAGGTCGCAAGTTCAATCGGCTGGGTAGTGCTTGAGCGTTGGGGATCACGTCTTCTTCAACTCGTGGTCATGGCGGTACTTACCCGGTTGGTCGGTCCAGCCGGATTTGGCATTATCGCGCTAGCCATGTCTGTGGTGGCCGTTCTTCAAGTGTTGGTCGACGCAGGCTTCTCGAAAGCACTCGTGCAGCGCAAAACGCTAGGGAAGCATGATGCGTCTACCGCCTTTTGGACGTCACTTCTATTGGCGGTGGTGCTGTATGTCGCGCTCTTCTTCACGGCGCCGCTCATTGCAAGCCTGCTTGGTAACGATGAACTTGTTCCTGTTCTGCGTGTCATGGGCGCGGTGCTGCCGATATCTGCAATCTCACAAACACCAGCAGCTCTCCTAGAACGAGACTTCGGTTTTAAGGCTCTTTCGATTCGGCAAGTGGTAGCTGCGGTTGCGGGCGCCGCTGTGTCGTTACCCGTAGCATTCCTCGGGGGCGGGGTCTGGGCGCTTGTAGTGCAGAACGTAGCGACAGCGATAGTCGCGTGCGTAGCTCTTTGGGCGGCATCTGAGTGGCGCCCGCAGTTTGCCTACTCGACGGCTGCGCTCCGAGAAATGGCGCCTCTTGGACTCAGTATCATGGGAACAGAGTTACTAGACGCCGTTCAGACCAACATTGATAAGATAGTCATCGGCGTGTTTTTCGACCCTGTGACGCTGGGCTACTATTTCATTGCTCAGCGACTCGGTACGATCCTTTCGGAGTTGGTCACAACTGTTATTGCAAGGATGTCGCTCACCACGTTGTCACGTGTTCAGGACGACCTTCCAAGATTCAATCGGATCTTCCGCCAAATGACATTTGTTGCGGGCGCAGTTGGGATGCCAATCTTTGGATTCGTTGCAGCCTACGCGCATCAGATAATTCCGGTTGCCTTTGGAGATGGTTGGGAACCGGCCATTCCGATTCTGTGGGGCCTTGCTGCGGGATGGGGGCTCTCCGCTGTGATGTACTTCGATCGGGCGGCTTTGCTCGCGCGTGGCCGCGCGAAAGCCGCTTTCTGGGTTTCGGCAATGCAAAACGCGGCTGGAGTCGCGCTTCTTTTCGCGCTGTTACCGATGGGTATCGCGGGAGTCGTAATTTCGCGGTGGGCACGCGTGTTCGTGTGGCCTGTGCGACTTTGGGTGCTCCGCAAGGTAATTCAGCTCGAAGTAGGACGGTACCTTCTTCAACTTGCTAAAGTGATTGTCGCCGTTGCGCCATGGGTGGCGGCGGTACTTCTATTGCAACTAACGCCCTGGGCGCAATCTGAGTGGTCCTTGCTAACGTTCGCGGTGCCCACCGGAATTGTTGCATTGACAGGCTACGCGGTGACGGTTTGGTTCCTGGCGGGAGATGAGAATAGGTCCGCCATTCGTCCACTTTTTGCGAAAGCCTTTAAGCGCAAATGATTGATCCCCTTTCCTCGCCGGCTAGATTACATCCACGTGGTATGAGGCTTGGTGCATTTATGCTTGCGAAGGCACAGGGTAGCGCGGGCTCCATGGGGGTCTGATGTAGGAACTGGTGACAGTTCTGGTTAGGCCGCGAGGGTCAGGTCGTTGTTCATGATGGTCTCGAACTCGATCGGCGTCAAACGGCCCAGACGGACCTGGCGACGCCTGCGGTGATAGGTCCGCTCGATCCAGGTCACGATCGCGATGCGCAGCTCCTCGCGGGTGGCCCAGGAGTGCCGGTTCAGGACGTTCTTCTGCAGCAGGCTGAAGAACGATTCCATTGCCGCGTTGTCGCCGCAGGACGCAACCCGCCCCATCGATCCGACGAGATTATGGACGGCGAGTTCGCGGCGCAGTTTCCTGCTTCGAAATTGCGATCCTCTATCCGAATGGACGACGCAACCATTCACGTTCCCGCGCATCCTGACAGCGTTACGGACGGCGCGGACCGCGAGAGATGCCTTCATTCTCGGGTCGATCGAGTAGCCCACGATCCGGCCGCTGAACGCGTCGTTGATCGCGCAAAGATAGAGCCGACCTTCGCTCGTTTTGTGTTCCGTGATGTCGGTCAGCCAGAGCTGGTTCGGCCGGGACGCCACGAACCGGTGACGCT
>NZ_BMMQ01000010.1 GCF_014646015.1 Microbacterium nanhaiense | reverse complement strand
GTCGGACGCCTCGACGGACGTGAGCTCGGAGGCTAACGCGTCGGCTCAGGCTGCCGCGCAGGCTGCCGCTCAGGCGGACGCCTCGTCCGCCTCGAACGCTGACGCTTCGTCGGCTGCCGAGGGTAACTCCGGTGCCGCCGCCGCTGCCGCATCGAACGCCGATTCGTCGACGGATGCCTCGGCTGCTGCCGCGGCCAACGCCGACAGCGACGCCGACGCCGACGGCTCGGATGACAGCGCGTCGGACAGCGACGCCGGAGCTTCGGCCTCGGCAAACGCGAACGCCAGCTCGAGCGCGAACTCGAACGCCAGCTCCTCCTCGAACGCGAACGCCTCGGCCGACGCTGACGGTCAGGAACTGTCGATCGAGGTCGAGAAGCCCCGCCTGCAGGTCGGCGAGCAGCAGACCGTGCACGGTCACGGTTTCGAGGCCGGCGAGAAGGTCACGGCTGTGCAGCACTCGACCCCGTTCGAGATCGGCACCGCAGTCGCCAACGAGAACGGTGATGTCACCTTCACCTGGGCTGTCCCGGCTTCGACCACGGTGGGCAACCACTCCGTCGAGCTGACCGGTGCAACCTCCGGTTCCATCTCGGGCGCCTTCGAGGTGTACGAGAAGAAGGGTGGCGGTCTGTCGCCCACCGGTGGTGACATGGCTCTGCCGCTCGGCGGTACCGCAGCCCTGCTGATGCTGGCGGGTGCCGGCGTGTGGTTCGCCACCAGCCGCCGCCGCGCACGCAGCTAACCCCCGCAGTACCCGGGTGCTCCGAGACGTCGAACACGAATCGGAGCACCCGGTGACTCGCAACTAACCGCCTGTGTTCCGGTGACGACCTCACCGGAACACAGGCGGTTCGCGAGTTCACCCACCGACGAGAGAAACTTATGGCCGAGACCACAACTCGCCCCCGGCGCCGCGCATATGTGCGCGTCGTCATGGTCGCCGCCGCGCTGTTTACGGCGTGGCACATCTTCGCTTCCTTCCTCTGGATCGCGCCGTACTCCGCGTCCGCGCGCGAGGTCGTCGGCCAGGAGCGACTGTCGAACTACATGATCCCCATGTTCGGCCAGTCGTGGAGCGTGTTTGCCCCCGAACCGATCAACGGCGACTACCGCTTCGAGGTCCGAGCCCTCGTGAACGGCGAAGAAACCGAATGGGTATCGGCGAGCGACGTCGAACTCTCGATGATCCGCTACCACCTCTTCACCCCGCGCGCCGGCATCGTCGCCATGGACGTCTCGAGCCAGTACAAGGGCGCCTGGGGCGACCTCAGCGAGGAGCAGCAGGAGGTCGTCGCGCTGAACTACTTCAAGGCCGACTGGGAGGAGCGCATGGCGAGCGCACTCGGGGCCGGCGGCAACGACGCCGTCGAGGAGTACATGCAGCAGGAGCGCCGCGCCACCGCCTACGCCACGCAGGTCGCCATCGCCATCTGGGGCGATGACGTCGAGCGGATCCAGTACCGTGCCACGCGGCAGAACATCATCCCGTTCGAGCAGCGCCACGATCCCGACGCGAAGAGGCCGGGCATCCAGTACTCGCCGACGGGGTGGCGCGGACTCATCGTGGCCGACGGACAGTCGCAGGAGGCCTTCACCGAGGTCTTCCGCGCGCAGTACGAACGGATGAACAAGTCATGAGCAGCCTCATTCGCCGCGCCCCGCGCGCCATCGGCAGCCTCATCGCGCTACTGTTCACGACCCTCGGCCGGATCGTCGCCAACACCTGGTTCTGGGTTGAGGCGTGGCTCCTCGACACGAAGAAGTCGCTCTACGGTCTCGCCGTCACCCGCATCCTCATCGGCCTGACCGGCGCCGGCCTGCTCGCGACGAACTACTCGTCGCGACTCTACACCTTCGGATCCGGATCCGCGTGGAACGGCGAACTCGCCGAGCCCGTGAGCGACTTCCCGAAGATCTGGCTGTTCAGCTGGTTCCACCAGGTGGCCGGCAACGACGCCCTCTTCACGCTGCTGTACATCGTGCTGTTCGCCCTCGCTATCGCCATGATGCTCGGCTGGCGCCTCAAGATCGTGCTGCCGGTCTACTTCGTCCTGTGGATCAGCTTCATCGAGATGAACGACGCCGTCGGCGACCAGGGCGACAACATGTACCGCATCGTGCTGCTGCTCATGCTCTTCGCGGATCCCGCGGCGCGATGGTCCCTCGACGCGCGGCGCCGCGCGAAGAAAGACTTCCCGACGATCCCGCCCCGCGAGATCAGCAACCTGCTCCACAACCTCGTGCTCGTCGCCCTGACGGCACAGGTGATCTTCGTGTACGCCTCGGGCGGCCTGTTCAAGGCGGGCGGTAAGCCGTGGCAGGACGGCAGCGCCGTCTACACGCCGCTGATGACCGAGCGCTTCGGCACGTGGCCGATCCTCAGCGAGCTCGTCACCGCCTGGGGGCCGGCGGTCGCCGCGATCAGCTGGGGATCCATCATCCTCCAGATCGCCTTCCCCTTCATGCTGCTGACGCGCCCGACTCGCATCGTCGCGCTCCTGGGGATCATGAGCTTCCACATCGGAATCGGCGTTCTCATGGGCCTGCCGTGGTTCTCGCTTGCGATGATCGGCATCGACTTCATCTTCATCCGTGATGCGAGCTGGATGAGGGCATCCGCCCTCGTCCGCGGCGCCTTCCTCGACGATGAAGCGGCGCCCGAGAAACAGGCGAAGCAGGCGGCGGAGGCAGACGACATCACGGCGAGCGCCCCGAAGCCCCGCCCCACCGACGGAGCACCTTCGAAGAAGAAGCCCGCGAAAGCGCGCGTCCCGGTCCGCTCCGCAAAGTAATCCCCTCGAAATGCGCCATCACGTTGTGTGCCCCGCACAACGCGATGGCGCATTTCGCGTGGATCCCCATAGATTCGACGTGTAGGCACCCTCGCCGAAGATGAGAGGAAGACAGTGTTCGACACCGCACGCGACACCAGCCGCGACATCCGCATCGACGTTACCGCGCTCACGCGCCAGCTGCTCGGTACCTGGGCCGACATCCGGCTCGAGGCCCGCGACATGATCAAGGACGAAGCGTTCTGGCAGATCCCCGGCCAGCACTACACCGAGCACCGCAAGCGCGTGCTCGAGCAGCTCAAGATGCTTGCCGAACGTGGCGGAGGAGCGCGGTCCTTCCCCAAGGAGTACGGCGGACTCGAGACGCAGGGCGGCAACCTCGCGGGCTTCGAGGAGCTCGTGCTCGCCGACCCCAGCCTGCAGATCAAGTCGGGCGTGCAGTGGGGCCTGTTCACCTCGGCGATCTACCAGCTCGGCACGAAGAAGCACTGGGATCAGTGGCTTCCCGACGCCATCAGCATGAAGCTACCCGGCGCGTTCGCGATGACGGAGACGGGCCACGGCTCGGACGTGCAGTCGATCGCCACGACGGCGACCTATGACGCGGAGACGGAAGAGTTCGTGATCCACACGCCCTTCCGCGGCGCCTACAAGGACTACCTCGGCAACGCCGCCATAGACGGCCGCGCTGCGACGGTGTTCGCGCAGCTCATCACCGGCGGTGTGAACTACGGGGTGCACTGCTTCTTCGTGCCGATCCGCGACGACGATGGCACGCACTTCGAGGGCATCACGAGTGAGGACGACGGCCCGAAGGGCGGGCTCAACGGCATCGACAACGGCCGGCTCCGCTTCGACCACGTGCGCGTCCCCCGAGAGAACCTGCTGAACCGATACGGCGACGTCGCCCCGGACGGCACCTACACGAGCCCCATCGCCAGCCCGGGCCGCCGTTTCTTCACGATGCTCGGTGCGCTCGTGCAGGGCCGCGTGTCGCTCGACGGCGCCGCGACCTGGGGCGCCGCGCTCGCGCTCAAGATCGCCGTGACCTACGGCAACCAGCGCCGCCAGTTCGACGACGGCACGGGCAGCGAGACCGTTCTGCTCGACTACGGAAAGCATCGCCGTCGCCTGATCCCCCGTATCGCGACGGCGTACGCGCAGACGTTCAGCCACGACGAACTGCTGAAGAAGTTCGACGCGGTCTTCAGCGGTGAGAACGACACCGACGAGAGCCGTCAGGATCTCGAGACCCTCGCCGCGGCGCTCAAGCCACTCTCGACCTGGAACGCGCTCGACACGATCCAGGAGGCGCGCGAGGCGTGCGGCGGCCAGGGCTTCCTCGCCGAGAACCGCCTCGTCGGCCTGCACCACGATCTCGACGTGTACGCAACCTTCGAGGGCGACAACAATGTCCTCCTGCAGCTCGTCGGCAAGCGCCTGCTCGGCGACTTCGCGGCGCAGTTCAAGGGCAAGGGAACGAAGGAGCTCGCGTCGTACGCGGCGAGGCAGGGAGCATCCAAGGTCTTCCACGGGGCCGGTCTGCGCCAGCTGGGACAGGCGTTCGCAGACCTCGGATCCACGGCGCGCTCCGTCGAGCTCGGCCTGCGCGAGGAGGACCAGCAGCAGCTGCTGACCGATCGCGTGCATCAGATGGTGACCGAGGTCGGCACGCGGTTGAACGCGGCCCGCAAGCTGCCGCCGGCCGAGGCGCAGACGGTCTTCAACGACAACCAGGTCGAGCTCCTCGACGCCGCGCGCGCGCACGGCGAACTCCTGCAGTGGGAGGCCTTCACCGACGCGCTCGGTCGCGTCGACGACGAGGGAACGCGCATCGTGCTCACCTGGCTTCGCGACCTCTTCGGTCTCTCGCTCATCGAGAACCACCTCGCGTGGTACCTCGTTTCCGGCCGGCTCTCCGCGCAGCGCGGACAGTCGCTCACGAGTTACATCGACCGGCTGTGCTCTCGCCTGCGCCCGCACGCGCAGGATCTCGTCGACGCCTTCGGCTTCGAGCCCGAGCACGTGCGCGCACCCATCGCCTCCGGGGCGGAGGACACGCGCCAGAACGAGGCCCGTGCATACTTCGCCGAACTGCGGGCATCGGGCGACGCCCCGATCCCCGAGAAGAAGGCCAAGAAGCAGTAGACGGCCGCCGCACGCCCGGGCGCACACGCCCCGGCGTGCGGCGCCGTTTTGCGAAACGAGGCGCGCCCGTGTGATGCTCGGGAGAGCGCTATCTGTTGGGTCAAGGGAGATTCGCCATGCATACGATGATTGGTCGGCGTTCGCTCGCATACGTCGTCGATCTCGGAATCATCGCGATCCTCGCGGGCCTCGTCTCCTGGCTCGTGATGACCCTCGTCGATGGACCGGCCGGCGGGCTCGCCGGTGCCGGATCCGTCGCCTTGCTGCTCTTCGTGTACTGCGTCCTCCAGTCGCGGGGCGGTACGCCGGGGATGCTCGTGGCGAAGGTGCGCCTCGCCAGCGAAGACACGGGCGACCGACTCCCTTTCTGGCGCGTCGTCGTGCGGAACCTCGTCTGGGCCGCCGGCTGCGCGATCGTCATCGGCGGCTTCTCCGTGTTCTTCGACTCGCTCGGCCGCGGCCGCGGCTGGCACGACAAGGCCGTCGGGGCGGTCGTCGTGTCTCGCACGGCGTTCTCGGGGCCGCGCACCGGCGCCGTTCCCGTGGTTCCGCCGGGCACCTCGTCGAAGGCGACGATGGTCGCCGGATCCGATCAGCCGCGCACGAAGAGCGGGGGAGTGCCCCTCGTCGATACCGCGACGCTGCGGATCGCCAGCCAGACGACGGGCGCGACCGACCAGCCCCGCGCGATCACGCGCACGTCGCTCTCCGCGATGGAGGCCCAGCGCCACAGCCGGCGCCGGATCATCAACATCGCCACGGTCGTCGGCGGCGCGATCGTCATCGCCGTCGTCGCCGTCGTGCTGGTGCTCGTCACGATCTGAGGCACCCGCGCGGCGGAGGCTACGCCGTGTGCGCCAGCACCTTGATCATGATGCCGCGGCGACCGAGCTCGGCGATGGTGCGCGCCTCCTCCGCGGCGTCGCGGCCGAAGACGTGCGCGCTCGTGACGACCACGACGTCGCCCTTCTCGAGGCGGCCGAAGAGTCGGTTCAGGCGCTCCTCCCACGTTTCGACGACGTTCGGCGCCGGGTGACGGAACCCGCCGATCGGCACGCCGAAGGCCGTGAGCCGTTCGCGCTGCTCGACGATCGAAGGCATGCCGTCGCGGGCGACGACGATGCCGACGAGACGCGAGTCGACGGGGCGAGCGCGCCAGATCTCGTCGCGCGTGGTGACCTCTTCGAAATGCTCGCTCACCCGATCCATCTTAGCGGGCGCACCCATCCCCTGTCCCGGATCCCGGGCCCCGATCGTCGCGGATCCGGGGCCGCGGCGCGCTCTCGCGAGCGCGAGAACGGGCCCGCACCCCGAAGGGATACGGGCCCGTTCTCGGCGAGCGTCAGATGATGCTGAGCTCGCGCAGCTTCGCCTCGACATCGGCGTTCGACGGCTCGACGTGGTGGCTGCCGTCGGGGTACACCACGACGGGAATGTTGGTGCGGCCCGAGATGTCCTTCGCGACATCCGCGGCGGCGGGGTCGGTCTCGAGGTCGATGTAGGTGTACTCGACGCCGAGCTCGTCGAGCTGCGCCTTGGTGCGGCGGCAATCGCGGCACCACTCGGCGCTGAACATGGTGATGGTGTTCTGTGGAGGGGTCGTCATAGGTCAAGAATAAGCTCGCGTCATGGCCACGGGCTCGGTCGTGACAGGATGTGAAGGTGGCGGGGGCAACATATGCGCATGACCTGACGGTCATCGTTCCGACGTACAACGAATCCGGCAACGTCGCAGAGCTCGTTCGGCGCGCATCGCTCGCGCTCGCGGGCCTGAACGCCGCGATCATCTTCGTCGACGACTCGACCGATGGCACGGCCGATGTCGTGCGAAAGGTCGCCGAGACGGCCTCGCTTCCGGTGAGTGTGATCCACCGCGAGGAGCCGGTCAACGGGCTCGGCGGTGCCGTGGTCGAGGGCTTCCGGGCCGCGTCCTCGGCGATCTGCGTCGTCATGGACGGCGACCTGCAGCACCCGCCGGAGAAGATCCCCGAGCTGTACCGCCGGGTCACCGAAACCGACGCCGATATCGTCGCCGCGAGCCGTTACATGGGTGGGGGCGACGCCTCCGGCCTCGCCGACGCGACTCGGCACCTCGTCTCCCGCGGATCCACCCTTGTTACGCGCGCCATGTTCCCGCTCCGCCTTCGGCACGTCACCGACCCGATGACGGGCTTTTTCGCGATCGACGTGTCCCGGCTCAACCTCGCGACGCTCAAGCCGCGCGGCTTCAAGATCCTGCTCGAGACGATCGTCCGCACGAACCTGCGCGTCGCCGAGATCCCCTTCGACTTCGCCGACCGCTTCGCGGGCGACTCGAAGGCATCGCTCACGCAGGGCGTGCGCTTCTTCCAGCAGCTCGCGCTGCTGCGCTTCGGGAAGATGAGCGCGTTCGCCGTGATCGGTGCGCTCGGCGCCGTCGCGAACGTCGCGATCGTGTGGCTGCTCACCGAGTTCGGGGTGGGGTACATCACGGCCGCGGTTATCGCGGCGGAGACCACGATCATCGCGAACTTCCTGCTCATCGAACGCTTCGTCTTCCACGACATGACGGGAGCCGCGCGGGGGTTCTGGCGCAGATTCGCGTCATCGTTCATCTTCAACAACGCCGAATCCGCCGTGCGCATCCCTGTGATGAGCCTCATGGTGACGGGCTGGGGGATGCCGAGCCCGATCGCCACCGCGATCACGCTCGCCGTGGCGTTCGTGATCCGCTTCACCTTCCACTCGCTGGTCGTGTATCGCCCGCGGTGACGGGGATCCGCTAGCGCAGCCGCTTCGAGAAGCGACCCGGTGGGACGGTGGTGACGGCCACTCCCGCGAGCACGATGACCATCGACACGTAGGTCGAGGCCGTGACCTCGGCGTGCGCCGAATGGAAGGTCAGGTCGATTACGAGCGAGCCGACGAGGTTGCCGAAGAGCGACATCAGGCTCAGGAGCAGCACACCCAGGTGCGCCACCGTCTGCGTCGTGATGCCGATGAACAACATGCCGAGCACACCGCCTAGGAGGACCCACCACTGACCGGGAAGCTCCGGCACCGCTTCGACACGCGTGCCGGCGGCGAACAGGGCGGCCGAGACGACGACGAGCACGACCGATCCCACGAGGAAGTTCGTGAAGGTGGAGGCGATCGCCGAGCCCGACGCGAAGCGCAGCCGTCCGTTGGTCGCCTGCTGCACAGTCGTGGCGACCCCGGCGAGGAACGGCATCAGCGGCGCCCACAGCGGAACGCCCTGCCCCAGGACGCCGACCGCCGAGATCCCGACCCCGACGAGCACGATGAGGGATCCGCCGATCCGCCACGGCGTCGGCGGCTTCGGGCCGCCGGGTGGCAGCTGCGTGCTGTCCACGCCGAGCGCGCCGAGCAGCTGACCCGCGACGTAGGCCATCGTGAACACCGCCACACCGATGAGCGGCACCGTGAAAGCCTGCGCGATCACGGTGAAGGTGCCGGCGATGCCGCCCAGGGTCATCCACCAGGGGAACTCGCGCGTGCGCACGATGCGGTACGCCTTCGCGAGTCCCGCACGCGCGCCCGGCACGGCGAGCACGATGATCGTCAGGAGCGCCAGGCCGATGAGGAACGAGACGGTCGCCGCGAAGATCCCGTTGCCGAGGATCTCGCCAAGCGTGCCATTCGCGGTGCCCTGCAAGGCCATCGCGCCGCCTGCGATGATCGTCGCGAACGCGCTCACGAGAGGTGCGATGCCGGGGCGCTGCTGTGTCATTCGTCTATTTCATCATCAGCTGTCGGATGAGCGTTCCTTCAAGGCTCTCCGCGTACCCTGGTTTCGTGCCCGCGAAGATCCTTCTCTACTACGTTTTCACGCCCCTCGCCGACCCCGAGGCCGTGCGACTGTGGCAGCGCGACCTCTGCGAACTGCTGGGCTTGCGCGGGCGGATCATCATCTCCGAGCACGGCATCAACGGCACCCTCGGCGGCGACATGGCGGCGCTCAAGACATACGTGCGCAAGACCAAGCAGTACGAACCCTTCAAACGGATCGACTTCAAATGGTCCACCGGAACCGGCCTCGACGATGAGGGCCTGAGCCTCGACTTTCCGCGGCTATCGGTCAAGGTGCGCGACGAGATCGTCTCCTTCGGCGTTCCGGAGGAGTTGCGGGTCGACGAGCACGGCGTCGTCGGCGGCGGCACCCACCTGAGGCCCGGCGAGCTGCACAAGCTCGTGGAGGAGCGCGACGACGTCGTCTTCTTCGACGGGCGCAACGACTTCGAAGCCGAGATCGGCCGGTTCAAGAACGCCATCGTGCCGAACACCGAGACGACGCACGACTTCATCGCCGAGCTCGACTCCGGCCGGTACGACCACCTCAAGAACACGCCGGTCGTCACCTACTGCACGGGAGGGATCCGTTGCGAGGTGCTCTCCAGCCTCATGACCGCCCGCGGCTTCACCGAGGTGTACCAGCTCGACGGCGGCATCGTCCGCTACGGCGAGACCTTCGGGAACACGGGCCTCTGGGAGGGATCCCTCTACGTGTTCGACGGGCGCGAGACGATGGACTTCGGATCCGACGCGGCGACGATCGGTCGCTGCGCCTCCTGCGGGGAGCCCTCGAACCGCATGGTCAACTGCGCCGACGAGACGTGCCGGCGTCGCACCGTGCTCTGCGAGACCTGCGGCGACGCGGCCGTCTGCCGAACGCACTCCGCGATCGCCGCATAGGGCGCCGCCGAATCCCGAGCAGACGGCGCGGGCGGACCGCCGCGCGCGTGCGCTCTCCGGCCTCCCAGACTCTGCGAGAATGGGGGGAACCTACAGCGAGGAGAGCGCCAAGTGCAGTACATCTCGACCCGTGGCGGTATGGAGCCGACAGAGTTCTGCGAGACCCTGCTGGAGGGCCTCGCGCCCGACGGCGGCCTGGCGGTGCCGACGCAGTTGCCCGCGGTCGATGCCGACACGCTCGAATCATGGCGGGGCCTCGCCTACGCAGATCTCGCGACCGAGGTGATCGGACTGTTCGCGACGGACATCCCGCGCGACGAGCTCTCGGCCATGACGCACGCCGCATACAGCGCCGAGAAGTTCCCGGGTGGCATCGTGCCGCTGCGCGACATCGACGGCGGGATCACGCTCGTCGGTCTATCCGAGGGGCCGACCCTCGCGTTCAAGGACATGGCGATGCAGTTCCTTGGCCAGGTGATGGAATACGCGCTCGAGCGTCGCGGCACGACCCTCAACATCGTCGGCGCGACGAGCGGCGACACCGGATCCGCCGCGGAGCACGCGTTCCGCGGGAAGAAGCACATCAACGTCTTCATGCTGTCGCCGCAGGGCCGGATGAGCGGCTTCCAGCGCGCGCAGATGTTCTCGCTCACCGACGAGAACATCCACAACATCGCCGTCGACGGCGTCTTCGACGACGCGCAGAACCTGGTCAAGGCGCTCTCGGGCGACCTCGAGTTCAAGCGCGCCCACAACCTCGGCGCCGTGAACTCGATCAACCTGGCGCGCATCGTCGCTCAGGTCGTGTACTACTTCTGGGCGTGGCTGCGCGCGACCGACGGCCGTGGCCGCCTCGAGGTATCGGTGGCGGTTCCGTCGGGCAACTTCGGCAACATCCTCGCGGGGTACTTCGCGAAGGGCATGGGGCTGCCGATCCGCAAGCTCGTGCTCGCCGCCAACGAGAACAACGTGCTCGATGAGTTCTTCCGCACGGGCCTGTACCGACCGCGGTCGTCGCAGCAGACGCTTGCGACCTCGAGCCCCTCGATGGACATCTCGAAGGCCTCGAACCTCGAGCGTTTCCTCTTCGACCTGCTCGGCCGCGATCCGCAGCGCATGAACGACGCCTGGGCCGAGCTCGACGCCAACGGCGTGCTCGACCTCACCGCCGAGCTGCCGCGCCTCGCGGGCGAGTTCGGTTTCGGATCCGGCACCTCGACGCACGCCGACCGCCTCGCGACCATCAAGGCCGTGTACGAGGCGACGGGCGACATCATCGACCCGCACACCGCCGACGGCGTCAAGGTCGCCCGGGATTACGTCGAGGAGGGCGTGCCGATGCTCGTCATGGAGACGGCGAAGCCGGCGAAGTTCCAGGAGACCATCACCGAGGCGATCGGCGTCGAGATCGAGCTGTCCGACGAACTGCGCGAGATGCTCGATGCCCCGCAGCGCGTCGTCGAGATGCCGAACGACGAGCGCGCGCTCCGCGCCTACGTGAGCGACCACGCCGCCCACTGAGCCACGAGAAAGCCTCCCTGCGATTCCGCAGGGAGGCTTTCTCGTTCCCGCCGGGGGGCGCCTTACTTCGCGTCGGTCTCGGCGGCGGGGTGGGTGAGCTCGCCTTTGTCCGAGAGTTCCGCGGAGGTCGCGGCGGCGATGTCCTGCTCGGTTGCCGTCGGGATCTCCTCCTCGGCCGCATCCGCCGCGTCGGACGAGGCCCCGGCCTCCGTCTCCTCCGTCGGCGGCACGATGATGTCGATCGCCGCCGTTTCGACGGTGCGGAGCTCGAACGGCTCCCCGTCGTGGCGCTCGACACCGGCCGCGACGGCCTCGGTGAGAACGTGGCGCGCGAGCTTGTCGCGGATGATGAGCGGATCCCTCGACAGGTCCTTCCACAGCGCGACGCACAGCAGCAGCATGACGATCACGAACGGCACCGACGAAACGATCGTGATGTTCTGCAGGCCGTTCAGGGCCGCGGCGGGATCGTCGCCGCCCGCGACCAGCATGATCGCCGCGACGGCACCGGTTGCGACACCCCAGAAGATGACCGACTTCTTCGAGGGATCCTCCGCACCGCGCTCGGACAGGCCGCCCATCACGATCGACGCCGAGTCGGCACCCGTGACGAAGAAGATCGCGACGAGGAGCACCGCGACGACCATCAGCACGACCGCGATGAACGGGTTGACGGGCAGCTTCTCGAACATGTCGAAGAGGATCGTGTCGGTGTTGATGTCCGGCAGCCCGCCGACCATGTTGACGAGCGCCTCGCCGCGGTCATGCGCCTGCTCGGCACGCTCCTGCAGCCCGATGGCGCCGCCGCCGAAGATCGAGAACCACAGCAGCGAGATGGCCGACGGCACGAGGAGCACGCCCACGATGAACTGACGGATCGTGCGACCGCGCGAGATGCGGCCGATGAACAGGCCCACGAAGGGCGACCACGACACCCACCACGCCCAGTAGAAGATCGTGTAGCTGCTCATCCAATCGGCGAGCGACGCGTCGCCCGCGACGGCGGTGCGCGATGCCATCTGCGGCAGGTCCTGGATGAAGCCGCCGATCGCGTTCGGGATGACGTTCAGAATGAACAGCGTCGGCCCCACGACGAACACGATCACGGCGAGCACGACGGCCAGCACCATGTTGATGTTCGACAGCCACTGGATGCCCTTCTCGATGCCCGACACCGCGGAGGCGACGAATGCCGTCGTCAGCACCGCGATGATCAGCACGAGCAGCGGGGATCCGACGGCGTCGGTGATGCCGGTCGAGCGCAGGCCGCCGCCAATCTGCAGCGCGCCGAGACCGAGCGAGCACGCGGATCCGAACAGCGTCGCGAGAATCGCGAGGATGTTGATGATCTTGCCGCCGGCCGTGCGCGAGACGCGCTCGCCGAAGATCGACGCGAACATGTTCGAGAACAGCTGCGTGCGGCCGAGCCGGTACGTGCCGTAGGCCATTCCGAGACCAACGATCGCGTACATCGCCCAGGGGTAGAGGGTCCAGTGGAACAGCGCGGTGCCCATCGCCGTCGTGACGGCCTCGGGCGTCGAGCCCTCGACCGTGCCCGGCGGGGGCGACATGTAGAAGTACAGCGGTTCGGCGACGCCGTTGAAGATGAGGCCGATGCCCATTCCCGTCGCGAACATCATCGAGATCCACGACGCCGTCTTGAACTGCGGCTCCTCGTCGTCCCGGCCGAGCCGGATACGACCGAACTTGCTGAACGCCACCACGAGAACGAAGATCGTGAAGGTGCTCGCCGCGATCACGAAGAGCCAGCTGCAGTTCTCCATCACCCAGTCGAGGGCCGTCGCGGCGACGTCGCCCAGCGATGTCGCGGAGATCAGTCCCCAGGCGATGAAGCCGAGCACGATGGCGCCCGCGCTTCCGAAGACGACCCAGTCGGTTCCCTCTTTGCCGCCCTTTCGCCGCTTCTTCGGCGTCGCGCTCTTGAGGTCCTCGAGAAGATCCTTGGTGGTCTGCGTGTGTTGATTCATGGAGTTATGTCCGTCCCCGCGGGCGCGTGGCGCACTCGGCGGGGCGGTCCTTCCTGGTCCATTTCGTGGCCCGTCAAGCCGTGGCGACGGGCCCTCCAGCCGGCGCCGAATGCGCGGGCACGTTTTTCCCAGCGTTCGAGCTTAGCGATGGCCGCCTGAAAGTCTTATCCGCCGATTGTCGACATGATGTTTCGGTGAACAGTGCGTGAAGTCGTTCGTCGCGGGGGTGGCCACTGCATAGCCTGCGAGTGAGATGGCAGAACAGACGACACGGAAGAAGATCCGAACCCCGCACATCGTCGGCATCGCGATTCTCGCGGTAGGGATCCTGGCGGTCGTCCTGATCCAGCTGCTCGGCCTCGGGAGGGGATCCGCTCCGCGCGGCGGGAGCCTCGTCACCGGTGTCGTCGGGAGCGAGAAGGTGGCGTTCTTCGAGGATCCGCGCGTGCGGGAGATCTTCGCGGAGCGCGGCCTCGACGTCGAGGTGCGCTCTTCGGGCTCGTGGCGGATGGCCGAGCTCGAGGGCATCGGCGAGAACGACTTCGCGTTCCCGGCCTCGGAGGTCGCGGCCCAGCACCTGCGCAGCGAGGTTCCCGGATCCACGGGCGTCTACCAACCGTTCTTCTCGCCGATGGCGATCGCGACGTTCGAACCGATCATGCGGATCCTCGAGGCCGCGGGCGCGGCGCGGCAGGACGAGGACGGGGCATGGACCCTCGACGTCGACGCCTACCTCGCGCTGGTGACGGACGATACGCGCTGGAACGAGATCTCGCAGGGCGAATACGACTCCCCGCGGAGCGTCATGATCACCTCGACCGATATCCGCTCGTCCAACTCCGCCGGCCAGTACCTCGCGCTCGCGGCGTACGTCGCGAACGAGAGCAGCGTCGTCACGAGCCGCGAGCGGGCCGACGAGCTGCTTCCGCGGCTTACTCGCCTCTTCCTCGCGCAGGGCTACTCCGGCGCGAGCTCGGCGGGCCCCTTCGGCGACTACCTCTCGCAGGGGATCAGCGCGGTGCCGATGGTGATGATCTACGAGGGGCAGTTCCTCGAGGAGCAGCTCGCCGAGCGTTCGCGGATCCGCCCGGGCATGGTGATCGCCTCCCTCGCGCCGACGATCTTCAGTAAGCACACCGCCGTGACCTACTCGGACGATGGCGCCGCGGTCATGGAGTTGCTCGAGAACGACGAGGACCTCGCGCGGCTGCTCGCGGAGCACGGCTTCCGCCCCACGGGAACTCACGCCGCGGTCTTCGACGAGCTCGTCGCCGAGGAGGATCTCACCGGCTACGTCGACACGGCCACGATGGTCGACGTGGCGCAGGAGCCGAGCTACGAGGTCATGGACTACCTGCTCACCACGATCGGCGCGCAGTACGACGTCGCGGCGGGCAGTTCTGTGCCGGCGGACGACGACACGGCCGCGCCCGCCACAGAGGAAGACGAATGAACCGCGCCCAGCGCATCATCGCGGCCGGGGCCGCGGCCCTGCTCGCCTTCGGCGGCCTCGCGGCCTGCACGGGCGGGCCCGAGCACACGCTCCGGGTCCTCGCGGGAAGCGAGGTCGAGGACATGGCGCCGATCCTCGATGACCTGGAAAAAGCGACCGGCGTGCGTCTCGAGTTCGAGTACATGGGCACCCTGGACGGCACCGAGGCGCTCGTCGGTGGCGCGGATCCGGCCTGGGACGCCACCTGGTTCCCGTCGAACCGCTACCTGTCGCTGTTCCCCGAGGGTCAGGAGCTCATCGACGAGGCGACGTCGATCATGCGCTCGCCCGTGGTGCTCGGCATCAAGCCCGAGGCGTCCGCGGCGCTCGGCTGGTCGAGCGACGCCCCGCCGAGCTGGCAGGACGTGGTCTCGGCCATCGAAGCCGACGAGCTCAGCTACGGGATGACGAGCCCGGTCGCGAGCAACAGCGGCTTCACCACGCTTGTGCAGGCGGCGACGGCGCTCGCCGGAACGGGGACGGTGCTGACGGAGGACGACATCGACGCCGTGACGCCGCTCCTGGAAGGTTTCGCGAGCGGCCAGAGCCTCGTCTCCGGCTCGAGCGGCTGGCTCGCCGAGCGCTTCGCGGAGGATCCGGGAGCGGCCGACGCCGTCTTCAACTACGAATCCGTGCTGACGGGGCTCGAGCTGGGCCTCGACATCCTCGCGCCGTCCGACGGATCCATCACGAGCGACTATCCCCTCACCCTGCTGACGACCGCCGAAGCGGAGGCGGCCGAGGCGTACGACGCCGCGGTCGACTACCTCATGGACGACGTCGTGCAGAAGCGCATCTCGGACCTCACGCACCGACGCACGAACGCGACCGCACCCGCGGATGCCGCGACATCGTTCGAACTGCCCTTCCCCGCGCAGCTGCAGACGGTGCAACAGCTGCTGCGCACGTGGGTGTCGACGGCCCGCAAGCCCGCGCAGATGGTGTTCGCGATCGACACCTCCGGTTCCATGTCGCAGGGCGAGCGCATGGACGACCTGCACGAGGCGCTGCGCGTGCTCTCGGGCGAGCCGGCGACGGACTCGGGAGGCTTTCTCACGCTCCAGCCCCGCGAGCGGATCACCTACCTCGAGTTCGCGGACGTCACGAAATCGCAGATCACGGCGGATATCCCCGTCGATCCGTCGGGGTACGCCGCGGCCATGGACGAGATCAACGATCGCGTCGATCGCTACCACCCGGGCGGAGGCACCGCGATCTACGACGCGGTCGAGACCGCCCTCCGGCAGACCGTGCCCGAGGCGGGCGACGACAGCATCAGCTCGGTCGTGCTGTTCAGCGACGGCGCCAACGGGTCCGGTGCGGACCTCGACGATTTCACGGCCTGGTACGAAGACTTCGTCGAAGCGAGCCCCGAGGCGGCGCGCGTGCCCGTGCACGCGATCGTCTTCGCCGAGGCCGACGCCGAGGAGATGCGCGCGCTCACCGAGCTCACGGGCGGCAGGACGTTCATCGCGGCCGAGGCGAGCCTGGCGAGCGTGTTCCGCGAGATCCGGGGATACCTGTGACGCCCGGCCGAGACGACCGGGGCGCCGCGAGGCTCCGCCGCCTCGCCGTGCCCGGCGCGGTCGGCATCGGGGGCGCCGCGGCCGCGACGGCGGCGCTCTGGATCGGGCTCGACTTCGCGCCGCTCATTGCGGCCGGAATCGGCGTCGTCATCGGCGGCGGGGGAGCGGCGCTCGCGATGCCCGCGAAGCCGGATCCGGAACCCACCGACGCGGAGCGCGTCGCCGCGTCGCTGAATGAGATCCGCGCCGGCGCGATCGCGCAGGGCGAGCGGATCCGCGGGCTTCGCTCGGCGATGTGGCGCGGCCCCGCGGGCGAAACGGGAGCGGAGGCGAAGGGGCGCCTGATGGCCGTGTGCGAGAAGCTGCACGGCGTCGCCTCCCTGCCCGACATCGCCTCCCGCGCGCATGTCGACGGGGATCTCCTCCTGCTGCACGCGATCGCGACCGAGACGCTCCCGAACGTCGTCTCGCTCGCGGCCGAGAACGACCGCATGTACCCATCGGCCTCGTCGGAGGCGCGGATCGCGATCGCCGCGCTCGCCGAGGGTATCGGCGAGCAAGCGCGCATCCTGTCGGAGGCGGTGGGCCGCATCGAGTCGGACGTCGTCGCCGGCACGAGCCGCGACATCCGCCAACACCTCGAGTACGTTCGCGCCCGTTTCGCGAAGCTCGACATCGAGGACGCGGCGGATTTCGACCGTGCCTTCCGCGAGCTCGAACCCTAGCGAGACGCGCCCGTCCGGGTCCCGCGCGGACGACCCGGACACGCACCGCACGGGCGGGCTCGATGGCGGATCCGTCCCCGATGGTGCACACTTCAGTTTTGTGGGATCAGGAATCGGTGGGGTAGGGATCGACGACGTCGCGCGATTGGCGGGCGTCTCGACCGCGACCGTGTCGCGCGCGCTTCGCGGCCTGCCCGAGGTGCGCGAGGCGACGCGCGCGCGTGTGCGCCGGGCCGCGGCCGAGCTGAACTATGTGCCGAGCCCCTCGGCCGCATCGCTCGCGAGCGGACGCACCCGCACGATCGGGCTGCTGACGGCGTCCTTCTCGCGCTGGTTCAACCGCAACGTCGTGGAGGGCGCCGAGGAGCGGCTGCGGGCGGCCGGATACGACGTGCTGCTGCACGCGTTCGACTTCTCGCTCGACGGATCCCGCGCGCCGATCGACATGTCGGCAATGCGGCAGCGCGTCGACGGCGTGATCGTGCTCGGGATCCCGCTCTCGCCCGACGAACGGCGCACGCTCGACGAGCTGTCGGTGCCAATGGTCTTCGTCGGCACGGGCCCGCCCGATCACGTGCGGGTGAGCATGAACGACCACGAGGGCTCCCGGATCGCGATCGAGCACCTCGCCGCGCTCGGTCACCGCCGGATCGGGCAGATCGGGGCGAAGGTCCCGTACGACTCCCGCTGGTCGTCGGCGGCCGAACGACACGAGGGGACGATCGCGGCGCTCGCCGAACTCGGTCTCGAGTACGACGAGAGCCTCGAGACATTCGGCGACTACACGCAGGCCGGCGGGCGCGCCGCCGCCGCGGCGCTCCTCGACGCCCACCCCGACATGACCGCGATCTTCGCCTATTCCGACGAGATGGCGTTCGGCGCACTCGAGGAGTTGCGCGCCCGGGGGATCCGGGTGCCGGAGGAGATGTCGGTCATCGGCGTCGACGGGCACGAGCTCTCGTCGCTCATCCGCCTGACGACGGTCGCGCAGGACGCGCGCGCCCAGGGCGATGCGGGGGCGACGCTGCTGCTCGAGATGATCGCGGGCGCGCACGTCGGGCGCGACGTGCGCTTCCCCGTCGCGCTCGTCGACAACGGATCCACGGCGGCCGTTTCGATGAGCTCGCGTGCGTGACCGTACCGTTACGAGCGATTTTTTGTAAGCGCTTGCATTTTGCATCAGACCACGGTTTGATGACCAGTGTGCGAAGAGCGGCGGCACCGCCGCAGGAAACAGTTCCACGTCAGAGAGGACGTTGAGATGACGACAATCACGATGCGCCGAGCGGGAGCCTCGCTAGCGGGTGGTCTCGTGGCGGTTCTCGCCCTCGCGGGCTGCGCGGGCGACGACCTCGGCGGACCCGCGGGCGGAGGATCGAACGGCGGCGACAACGGCGGCGGATCCGGCGCCGACTGCGCCCCGTACGAGGCCTACGGAACCTTCGAAGGCGACACCGTCACGATCTCGTCGACGATCGAGGGCACCGAGGGCGAGATGCTCGAGCAGTCGTGGGCCGATTTCGCGGCCTGCACCGGCATCACGATCGAGCACAACCCCAGCAACGACTTCGAGTCGCAGATCTTCGTGCAGGTCGAGGGCGGCAACGCCCCGGACCTCGCGATCTTCCCGCAGCCGGGCCTCCTCGGTCGCATGGTCGAGGGCGACTACCTCAAGCCGCTCGGCGACGACGCCCTCGCCGCGGCCCAGGCGAACTACAGCGAGGACTGGCTGAGCTACGGAAACGTCGACGGCACGCAGTACGGCATCCCGATCCAGGGATCCGCGAAGTCGTTCGTCTGGTACTCGCCGAGCGTGTTCGAGGAGAACGGGTACGAGATCCCGACGACCTGGGACGAGATGATGGCACTCTCCGACCAGATCTCGGCCGACCACGGCAGCGACAGCGTCAAGCCCTGGTGCTCCGGCATCGAGTCGGGTGGCGCGACCGGATGGCCGGCGACCGACTTCATGGAGGACATGGTCCTCCGCGAGGCGGGCCCGGACGTCTACGACCAGTGGGTGAACCACGAGATCCCGTTCGACGACCCGCAGATCGTCGCCTCGCTCGAGCGCGCCGGATCGATCCTCCAGAACGAGGACTACGTCAACGGCGGCATCGGTGACTCGCGCTCGATCGCGACGACGCCGTGGGCCGACGCCGGCCTGCAGGTGCTCGACGGCAACTGCTTCCTGTTCCGCGCCGCGAGCTTCTTCGAGGCCCAGCTTCCCGAGGGCACGGATGTCGGCCCCGACGGCGACATCTTCGCCTTCTACCTGCCGGCCGACACCGCCGAGGAGAAGCCCCTGCTGATCGCGGGCGACTACCTCGCACCGTTCAGCGACACGCCGGCGGCACAGGCCCTCGAGGCCTACCTCGCCTCGCCCGAGTGGGCGAACACCCGCATGGAGATCGGCGGCATGGTCAGCCCGAACTCGGGCGCCGACCCCGAGAAGGCCTCCAGCGACGTGCTGCGCCTGACGATCGACCTCTTCCAGGACGAGGGCGCCACGGCCCGCTTCGACGGCTCGGACCTCATGCCGTCGCAGGTGGGCGCGGGCAGCTTCTGGTCGGAGCTGACGAACTGGATCGATGGTCAGCAGACGGCCGCCGAGGCGCTCGCCAAGGTCGAGAGCAGCTGGCCGTAAACCGCGCGTGATGGGCCGGGGCACGCCTGCGAGGGTGCCCCGGCCCATCCTCGCCCGATAGGAGGCAACCACGATGGGATTCTTTCTCTATTCCAAGAACGGTCAGCTGATCCTGGCCGTGCTTGCGTTCCTCGCGGTCCTCGCGATCCTGTTGCTCATCGCAACGGTCGTCGACCGCGTGCGCGGCCGCAAGCAGACCTACCTCATGGCCGCGATCTTCGGCGGACCGGCGCTGCTGCTGCTCGTCGTCGGACTGATCTACCCCGCCATCCGCACGATGTGGATGTCGCTCATGGACAAGCGCAGCGATGAGTTCGTCGGACTCGACAACTACGCGTACCTGTTCAACGACGGCCTGCAGGCGCTCGGCAACTCCCTCCTCTGGGTGGTGCTCGTGCCGCTCGGATCCACCGTGATCGGGCTCGTCTACTCCGTGCTGATCGACAAGTCGCGCTTCGAGAAGGTCGCGAAGTCGCTGCTGTTCCTGCCGATGGCGATCTCCTTCGTCGGCGCCGGTATCATCTGGAAGTTCGTCTACGAGTACCGCGGCGCGGCGCAGGAGCAGATCGGTCTGCTCAACGCCGTCATCACGCAGTTCGGCGCCGAGCCGGTGCGATTCCTGCAGGATTCGCCGTGGAACACCGTCTTCCTCATCGTCGTGATGGTGTGGATCCAGGCCGGCTTCGCGATGGTCGTGCTCTCCGCCGCGATCAAGGCCGTCCCGACCGACATCGTCGAGGCGGCCAAGCTCGACGGCGCGGGCGCATGGCAGCTGTTCTTCCGCATCACCATCCCGTCGATCCGCCCGTCGCTCGTCGTCGTGCTCACGACGATCTGCATCGCGACGCTCAAGGTGTTCGACATCACGCAGACCATGACGGGCGCCGAGTTCAAGACGCAGGTGCTCGCCAACGAGATGTACGACTGGTCGTTCACCTACGGCGACAACGGCATCGGATCCGCGATGGCCGTCGTGATCTTCCTGCTCGTCGTGCCGGTCGTGATCTACAACGTGCGTCAGATGAACAAGAACAAGGCGGTGCGAGGATGAGTACCCAGACCCTCACAGCGGTGAACCCGACGAAGAAGAGCGGATCCGCCGCCGGCAGCTTCAAGAAGCTCGTCGGCAACCGCATCGGCAGCGCCGTGGCGCTCGTGATCGCCGTGCTCTGGACCGTGCCGACCTTCGGGCTGTTCATCTCGTCGTTCCGCCCCGAGTCGGAGATCAAATCGAGCGGTTGGTGGTCGATCTTCGCCGACCCGCAGTTCACGCTCGAGAACTACCAGCAGGTGCTGCAGGGATCCACGTCGACGAACCTGGCCGTGTTCTTCCAGAACTCGATCGTGATCGCGATTCCGGGCACCCTTGCACCGCTGATCCTCGCGATCATGGCCTCGTACGCGTTCTCCGTGCTCGAGTGGAAGGGCCGCGACATCGTCTTCGTGGCGGTGTTCACCCTCCAGATCGTGCCCCTGCAGATGGCGCTCATCCCGCTGCTGCGCATCTTCTCGGGCACCGAGGTTGCGAGCATGTTCCCGTTCCTCTCGCTCTGGACGGCGCACACGATCTTCGGTCTGCCGCTCGCGATCTTCCTGTTGCACAACTTCATGTCCGAGGTGCCGCGCGACCTGATCGAGGCGGCGCGCATCGACGGCGCCGGGCACGTGACGGTTTTCCTGCGCGTGATGCTGCCGCTCATGCTCCCGGCGATCGCGAGCTATGCGATCTTCCAGTTCCTCTGGGTCTGGAACGACCTGCTCGTCGGTCTGACGTTCTCGGGAGGATCGCGCACCGTGCAGCCGCTGACGGCGGCGCTGGCCGCGATGACGGGCGACCGCGGGCAGGACTGGCACCTGCTCACGGCGGGCGCGTTCATCTCGATCCTGCTGCCGCTGATCGTGTTCTTCGCACTCCAGCGCTTCTTCGTGCGCGGCCTCCTGGCCGGAAGCGTGAAGGGCTGACTCGCGCGACGATGCCGCCGGTCCGAAGGGGCCGGCGGCATCGTCGCGTCTGATTATTCGGCCGTGCCGTACAGGCGGTCGCCCGCGTCGCCGAGGCCGGGGACGATGTACCCCTTCTCGTTGAGGCCCTCGTCGAGCGCGCCGAGCACGAGCGTCACGTCGCGGTCTCCCACGAGCTCCTCGATCTTCTTCAGGCCCTCCGGCGTGCCGAGCAGGCACACGGCGGTGACGTGCTCCGCGCCGCGGTCGAAGAGGTAGGAGATCGCCGCGGCGAGGGATCCGCCGGTCGCGAGCATCGGGTCCAGCGCGAAGCACTGGCGTCCCGAGAGGTCGTCCGGAAGGCGCTCGGCGTAGGTGACGGGCTGGAAGGTCTCCTCGTCGCGGACCAGGCCGAGGAAGCCGACCTCGGCGGTCGGAACGAGCTTCGTCATGCCCTCGAGCATGCCGAGGCCCGCGCGGAGGATCGGCACCACGAGCGGCTTCGGGCTCGCGATCTTGACGCCTACCGTCTTCGTCACGGGGGTCTCGATCTCGCACTGCTCGACGCGCACGTTGCGGGTCGCCTCGTAGGCGAGAAGCGTCATGAGCTCTTCCGTCAACTGGCGGAAGATCGGCGACGGGGTGTTCTTGTCTCGCAGCACCGAGAGCTTGTGGGTGATGAGGGGGTGATCGGCAATGTGCACGCGCATGCGATCAGGCTACCCACCTAGGGTGGGAGAGTGAACCCAAACTCCTCCGATATCGCCCTGGTGCGCAGGGCGCTCGTGCTCGCGGAGGAGGCGGGCGCCGCGGGCGAGGTGCCGGTTGGCGCGCTCGTTGTGGATCCCGCCGGTGCCGTGATCGGATCGGGCCGCAATCGGCGCGAGGAGACGCACGACCCGAGCGCGCACGCCGAGGTGCTCGCGATGCGCGAAGCGGCCCGGGCGTACGGATCCTGGAACCTCACCGGTTGCACGCTCGTCGTGACGCTGGAGCCGTGCCTCATGTGCGCCGGCGCGCTGCTCCAGGCGCGGATCTCGCGCCTCGTCTTCGGGGCGTGGGACGAGAAGGCGGGCGCCGCCGGATCCGTCTACGACGTGGTCCGCGACCGGCGCCTTCCCCACCGCGCCGAGGTCATCGGCGGCGTGCTGGAGGACGAGTCAAGGCTCCCGCTGGAGCGCTTCTTCACCACCCGCCGCTAACCCACCGCGCCCCGCGCGCCCACGCTCCGCCCGCGCCCGCGCCCGCGCTCCGCCTCGCCTCGCGCAGTTCGAATGACACCTTTGGCCCCTTATCCCGCCCAGGACTAGCGAAAAGTGTCATTTGAACGGTGTGGGGTGGGTTAGTCGCTCGAGGGGAAGACGAAGGCCTCGGTTGGGGGCTTGTCGGCGTCGGAGCGGCGGTAGACGTCGGGCTCGAGGTAGATGACGCGCGCGTCCGGCACGGCGGCGCGGATCCGGCCCTCGATCTCGTCGATGTCGCGCGCCACGTCGCCCAGCAGCTTGTCGGTCGGCAGACCGATCTTCGCGGCGATGAGCAGTTCCTCCGGGCCGAGGTAGAGCGTCTTCAGGTGGATCAGCTTCTCGACGTCGTCGCCCGACTCGATCGCGTGGATGATCGTGTCGAGCTGGTCGGCGGTCGCGCCCTCGCCGACGAGCAGGCTCTTCATCTCGATGCCGACGACGATCGCGACGAGGATCAGCAGCACGCCGATCGCGAGCGTGCCGATGGCGTCGAAGACGGGATCTCCGGTGATGACCGAGGCGCTCACACCTGCGAGCGCGAGTACGAGGCCGATGAGCGCCGCCGTGTCCTCGAGCAGGAGCACGGGCAGCTCGGGCGAGCGCGAGCGGCGGATGAACTGCCACCACGACTGACCCTTCACGCGGACCTGGTTGGCCTCGTTGATCGCGGTGCGTAGCGAGAAGAACTCGAGCACGATCGCCACCACGAGGATCACGATCGGCAGCCACCACCAGTCGGCGCTGAGCTCGTGCGGGTGGGTGAGCTTCTCGACGCCCTCGTACACCGAGAACAGGCCGCCGACCGAGAACAGGATGATGCCGACGACGAATGCGTAGACGTACCGCTCGCGACCGTAGCCGAAGGGGTGTGCCCGGTCGGCGTGGCGACCCGCGCGCTTGCCGCCGATGAAGAGCAGAACCTGGTTGCTGGAGTCGGCGATCGAGTGCACCGCCTCGGCGAGCATCGATGCGGATCCGGACAGCAGCCAACCGATCAGTTTCGCGAGGGCGATGCCCATGTTCGCGAGGAACGCGGCAAGAATCGCCTTGCCGCCACCGTGAGCACTCATACTCGTGAGCCTAAGCGCAGTTGTACTGTGATGGGTATGCCACACGGTCTTTCCTCAGATGCCTTCCCCTCGCTCGCGTTCCTCGGCGCCGGATCCATGGGCGGTGCGATCGTGCGGGGGCTCGTCGCCAGCGGGATCCCTGTCGAGGGGCCGATTTACGTGACGAACCGTTCGGCCGCGAAGGCCGAGGCCCTGGCGGGGCTCGAGGGCGTCACGAGCCTCGCGCTCGAGCAGGATCCCGGCGCCAACGCCCGCGCGGCCGCGGATGCCCGCGTCGTCGTGCTCGGCGTCAAGCCGTACATGATCGCCGACCTTCTCGACGAGATCGCTCCGAGCCTCGCGGAGGACGCCATCATCGTGAGCCTCGCGGCGGGCATCACGCTGGCGCAGATCGAGGCCAGGGTCGGCGCGCGCGCCGTGATCCGCTCGATGCCGAACACCCCCTCGACGGTCGGTCGCGGGGTGGCGGGGATCGCCGCGGGATCTCACGCCTCCCCGGACGATGTAGCCCTCGTTCGCCGCCTCTTCGAGACGGTCGGATCCGCCGTGGAGGTCGACGGGGACGACGGCATCGACGCGATCTCGACGATCTCCGGATCGGGTCCGGCCTACGTCTTCCTCCTCATCGAGGCGTTCATCGAGGCCGCCCGCCACCAGGGCTTCGACGAGCGGACCGCCCGTGTGCTCGCCGAGCAGACCTTTATCGGTGCGAGTCGCCTGCTCGAGGCCGAGGGGGACGACCCCGCCGAATTGCGCCGCCGCGTCACGAGTCCTAGGGGTACGACGGAGAAGGCCGTGGAGGTGCTCCAGCGGGCCGAGCTTGCATCGACCTTCTCCGCCGCGACCGACGCCGCCTACGCCCGCGCGAAGGAGCTGGCTGCCGAGGGTTGAGCCGGCTCAGCGGTCGAGGGCCGCGAAGCGCTCCACGTTCTCGTTCGTGCCCGACACGATGATGAGGTCGTGGTTTGTCACGACCGTGGTCGCCTCGGCGTAGCGGAACGGCTTCGCGGGCGACTTCACGCCGACGACCGTGACGTTGTAACGGGTGCGCATACCCGAGTCGGCGAGAGAGACGCCGCGGATGAACTTCGGCGGGAACATCTTCGCCAGCACGAAGTCGTCGTCGAAGCGGATGAAGTCGAGCATCTGTCCGCTCACGAGGTGCGCGACGCGCTCGCCCGCCTCGCGCTCGGGGTAGATGACGTGGTTCGCGCCGACGCGCGAGAGGATCTTGCCGTGCGAGAGGCTCGTCGCCTTCGCCCAGATCTGCGGCACCTTCAGGTCGACGAGGTTCGCCGTGATGAGGACCGAGGCCTCGATCGACGACCCCGTCGCGACGACGGCGACGTCGAAGTCCTGGGCGCCGATCTGGCGCAGCGCCTCGAGGTTGCGCCCATCGGCCTGCACGGCGTGGGTGACCCGCTCCGACCACTTCTGCACGAGCTCGAGGTTCGAGTCGACGGCGAGCACGTCGCGGTCGAGGCGGTCGAGCTCGCCCGCGCACGCCGCACCGAAGCGGCCGAGCCCGACGACGAGAACGGGAGAGTCGCTCCTGATCGGTTCAACCAACGATCGGCCTTTCGACGGGCAGCGCATACAGCTGCGATTTCGATGTCGCCGCGACAGCAGCGGCGAGAGTGACTGTACCAACGCGACCCATAAAGATGGTCACCGCCATGACCCAGAGGGCCGAATCCGGCAGGGTCTCCGTGAGCCCGCTCGTCAGTCCCACTGTGCCGAAGGCGGAGATCACGTCGAACATGACCTGCGCGATGGGGGCGTGCGTGATCTGGGCGACGACGATCGTCGCGAGCGCGACGATCGTGGCGCCCCACGCGAGGACCGCGACCGCGACGCGCTGCACGTCCGAGGGGATCCGGCGGCCGAATACCTGGACCGACTGCCGACCCTGCGCCTCCGACCACACCGCGAGGGCGAGCACGGCGAGCGTCGTCACCTTGATGCCGCCCGCCGTGGAGGCCGAACCGCCCCCGACGAACATCAGCATGGATCCCACGACCGTGCCGGATCCGTACAGCTCGCCCATGTCGACGAAGGAGAAGCCGCCCGACCGGGTCATCGAGGAGAGGAAGAGCGCGTGGAACAGCGACTCCCCGAAGCCCATCGAGCCGAAGGTGTGCGGGTTGTCGTATTCGAGGATGAGGAAGGCGCCCGCGCCGCCGACCAGCAGCAGGCCCGAGGTGATCAGCGTCAGCTTGACGTGCAGCGACCACGTCGAGGGGCGGAAGAAGTGCGACTTCTTGGGGTGGAAGAGGTGGCGCGACAGCGCAAACAGCACCGGGAAGCCCACGCTTCCCGTAATGACGGCCAACATGATCACGGTCATGAACATGTAGTCGTCCTGGAACACCGCGATGCCGCCCTCGTTCAGGGTGAAGCCAGTGTTCGTGAACGCCATCGCCGCATACATGGGCGAAACCCAGAGCGCCTCGAGCCAGCCATACTTCGCGGTGACCGAGGGGTAGATCAGCAGGCCCACGACGAGCTCGATCAGCACGGTCGACAGCGCGACGGTGCGCAGGAGCTGGCCCACCTCGCCGAGCCGGACCGCCTGCGACTCGTTCACGGATCCGCCGTGCGCGCGCAGCGGGTTGGTGTCGCCGGCGGCGATGAGTTTCGCGCGCAGACCCATACGCTTCGACACGATCATCCCGAGCATCGACGCGAGGGTCAGCGCGCCCATTCCGCCGATGTTGACGCCGACGTATATCACGCCCTGACCGAAGTGCGACCAGTGGGTGCCCATGTCGACGCTCGCGAGGCCCGTGACGCAGATGGTCGACATGGCAGTGAAGAGGGCGTCAGTCAGCGGCGTGACCTGCCGATCTGCGGACGCGATCGGCAACGACAGGAGAGCCGTCGTGAGCAGCACGAGCCCCGCGAACACCGTGATCGCGAAGCGCGACGGCGAATGCGTCGTGATGAAGCGGAACCACCGCCACGCCGCGCGGGTGGTACGCCGAATCAGCGCACTGCCGACCGAAGATTGGCTGCCCGGCATCCCTGATCGATCCCTTCATCGCCCCGTAGACCAGCGATCATCGTATCGCCGCGCGGCTCCATCCATGTTGTATATGTCGACGATGGCATACGCTGAGGGGTATGGCCGACATCTTCAGCGTGATCGCCGACAGCACTCGCCGCGACATCCTGCGCGTGCTCCTCGAACGCGACCAGCAGACGGAGGACGGTACCAGCGTCTCGCAGATCGTCGGCGAGCTGAGCGTCACGCAGCCGACCGTGTCGAAACACCTCAAGGTCCTGCGCGACGCCGGGCTCGTCACGGTGCGCGAGGACGGGCAGCACCGCTACTACCGCCTCAGCGCGGGTCCGCTCGAGGAGGTCGACGACTGGCTCATGCCGTTCTTCGTCGACGAGGCCGAGCTGGCGACCGAGGCGACCCAGTCCGTCTACCCGCCGCTTCCCGAGCCGGCGACCCGTTTCGCCGAGTCGCTCGGTCGCACGGCGGCCGTCGTGCAGACGGCGCTGAAGCGCCTCGGCGCCTGAGCCTACCGCTCCGCGTTCGCGTCGTCGGGGTCTTCGCCCTCGGCCTGTGAGGGGTGACCGTCGGTGACGGCGTCCGTCCCGGTGCCGGGGCGATCGGGGTCTTCGCCCTCGGCCTGCGACGGGTGCCCCGTGGCGAGGTCGTTCTGGTCGGGGTGGGTGTGCGGGTCTGACATGACGTCTCCGTTCTCGTAAGGGTGTTCCTGCTCGAGCCAGGCGTATACGTCGAGCAGCTCGCGCGCGTGCGCGTTGGCCTCGGCGCGGAGACCGGCGCGCATCGCTTCGAGCATCTTCTCGCCGTGCGGGAACGGCGGAAGCAGTGGCACATCGGGGTCGGTGACGGCCTCGATCAGCACGGGGCGGTCGCTCGCGAACGCGGCGTCCAGCACCGCGTCGACCTGATCCGGGTCGTCGATCCTCAGGCCGCGTAGGCCGAGCAGCTCGGCATAGCCGGAGAAATCGAAGCGCGGAACGTCCTGCGAGGCGACGAAGCGGGGCTCCGCCTCGGTCTCCCGCTGCTCCCAGCTCACCTCCGCGAGGTCGCGGTTGTGCAAGACGAGAACGACGAACCTCGGATCGGACCAGCTGGTGTATCGCTCGGAGAGCGTGATGAGCTCGGCGTTACCCAGCATCTGCATTGCGCCGTCGCCCGCGATGACGGCCACCGGCCGTTCGGGTGCCGACTCCTTCGCGGCGATGCCGTAGGGGATCCCGCAGCCCATGCTCGCGAGCGTGCTGGAGAGGTGCGCCTCGACCCCCACGGGTAGCCGCACCTGGCGCGCGTAGTGGTAGACGCCGCTGCCGACATCGAGCGCGAGCTGCGCGTCGTGGGCCAGGCGCTCGCCGAATCGACGGACGACGAGCTCCGGGTTGACCGGGCGGGCGGGGAGCTCCGCGCGTCGCCGTGAGATGTCATGCCACTGACGCACGCGGCGCTCGACCTCCTCGCGCCAGGGAGAGTGGGGGCGCGGGGAGACCCGACCGGCGAGCCGTTCGAGCGCGTCAGCACTATCGCCCACGACGCCCACCTCCACCGGGTAGCGGTCGCCGAGGACCGACGCGTCGATGTCGATCTGAACGGCCCGAGCCTGCCCGGGCGCCGGGTAGAACTCCGTCCACGGGTCGTGCGATCCCACGATGAGGAGAGTGTCGCAGCTCTGGAGGAGCCTCGCCGACGCGGTCGTGCCGAGGTGCCCCATTGTCCCGGCCGCGAGGGGGTGCGCCTCGTCGACATACGGTTTGCCGAGGAGGCTCGTCACGACGGCCGCGCCGATCCGCTCCGCGAATCGCAGGAGCTCCTCGCGCGCGCCGCGTACGCCGCGGCCGGCGAGGATCACGGGGCGCTCGCCGGCCTCCAGCAACTCCGCGGCGGCCACGATGTCGTCCTCGCGGGCGAGGATCCGTCCCTCGGCCCACAGCGGCGAGGACACCAGCTCGCCGTGCGCCTGCCCGAGCTCGGGCGCGGGTGCCGTCTGCACGTCGTGGGGAAGGATGACGACCGCCGGCCGAGACTCGGCGAGCGCGGCGCGGAACGCGCGGTCGAGGACCATCGGAAGCTGTTCGGCGGAGGACACCAGGTGCGCGCGCGGCGCGGAGACGTCTCGGAACAGCACCGGGAGATCGATCTCCTGTTGGTAGTCGGAGCCGATCACCGTCGTGTGCTGCTGGGCGACGAGGGCGACGACCGGCACGCTGTCGAGGAGGGCGTCGTAGAGCCCGTTCAGCAGGTGGACGGCACCGGGGCCCTGCGTCGACACCACGACGCCCACGTCGTGCCGGTACTTCGCCTCGGCGCACGCCATGAACGCCGCGGCTTCCTCGTGTTTGGCGCGAACGAAAGCGGGTCGGCCCGCGCGCCGCAGGGCACCGAGGAGGGGGTTGATCCCGTCGCCGGCGTAGCCGTAGACGCGGCTCACACCCCACGCCTCGAGGCGCTCGACGATCAGGTCGGACACGGTCTTCGTCGTCTCTTCTTCAGCCATGCGGCCACCCTCGCGGGCGCGGGCGATTTGCGCACGGGGGTGGACTCTCGACGCATCGCGCGTTAGTTACACCGTCACCTCCTCGGCGCATAGCGGCTCGCCCCGCCGATGTCAAGCATCTCGTGGCAGATCCACGATCGACCGTACGGTCGAGATACTCGGTTCGGCAGACGCAGCGACGTCAGCGCCGCGCCCGGACCGAGACCAGACGACAGGAGACCAAGATGAGTGACCTCGCAGATTTCGTGTCGCTGCTCGCCGAGCCGGGCCCGTGGACCTTCGCCTACGTCGACGGGGCCCCCGGAGAGCTCACCCGGCCCACTATCGAGGCCGACCTCACACACGCGAAGGCGCCCGCCGCCGACGTCGAGTGCCTGATGCGCGCCTTCGATGCTGCGCCGGAGCTCGACGCTCCCTCTGCCCGTTACATCCTCGTCCGCGACGGCGAACTAATCGTCAACGCTGCGCTCGCGGGCCGACGCATCCGCGGAGAATTCGCCGGCTACGACTCCGTGCCGCCCGTGCTGCCGATGCTCTGGCACTCACGCGACCTCTCCGAGGCGGTGCTGCGGCGCGGTACGCCCGCCGCCGGTGGCCGCGCGATCGGAGCCGAAGATGTCATGTCGGCGCTGCAGAGCGGCCGCGTCGACACGCTTCTGCTCGACGTGCGCCTGTGGAAGTCGGGCAAGACGCTCGAGGTGCTCGCCGCCGAGCCGTGGGTCGACGAGCGGGAGAGCACCGAGATCCCGGGCTACGGTCCGGTGCCGATGGCGGACGCCCTGGCCCGCGCGGCGCTGCTCTCGGGTGCCCGCGTCGTGATCGACGAGCACGCGGGCGAGGTCGCCCGCTCGGCTCGGGCGGCTCTCCCGCCGCAGGCGATCCTGCGCAGTCGCGCCGAACTACCCGTGCTCACGGCGGTCGCCGCCTGAGCCGGCAGCGCGCCGCACCGATGGATGACCTGAGCGCCCCCACGGGCACGGAGGACGCCCTGCGCGCTGTCGCTCGAGAGGACGGATCCGCGCCGCGCGCCCTCGTGCTCGGCGCGACGGGCTACGTCGGCGGTCGGCTCGTGCCGCGTCTGCTCAGCGGCGGCTGGCGCGTGCGCGTCCTCTCCCGTTCGGCCGAGCGGATCCGTGCCCTGCCCTGGGCCGATCGGGTGGAGATCGTCGAGGGCGACGCGGCCGATGCGGGCGCGCTCGCCGAGGGCGTCCGCGACGTCGACGCGCTCTTCCATCTCGTGCACTCCATGTCGAGCGGGCGAGACTTCGACTCGAGGGATCGCGAGATCGCGAACGCCGTCGCCCGCGCGGCGTCGCACGCGGGCGTACGCCGCATCGTCTACTTGGGCGGCCTGCATCCGAGGGGCGTCCCGCTTTCGCGGCACCTGGCCTCTCGCGTCGAGGTCGGCGACATCCTGCTCGCCTCGGGTGTGCCGACGCTGGTGTTGCAGGCCGGCGTGATCATCGGCTCGGGCTCGGCGTCGTTCGAGATGGTGCGTCACCTCACCGACGTGCTGCCCTATATGCCCGCCCCGCGATGGGTGATGAACCGGATCCAGCCGATCGCGATCCGCGACGTGCTGCACTATCTCCTCGCCGCCGCGCGGGCGGATCCCTCGATCAATCGCGCCGTCGACATCGGCGGGCCTGACGTGCTGCGCTACGGGCAGATGATGAACGGCTACGCCGTCGAGGCGGGCCTTCCGCAGCGCGGCATCGCCGCCCTTCCGGTGCTCACCCCGCGCCTCGCCTCGCTCTGGGTGGGGCTCGTCACTCCCGTGCCGAGCGCGATCGCGCGGCCGCTCGTCGAGTCTCTGCAGAACGACTGCGTGATGGCCGATCATGCGGTCGACGACGTCCTGCCGCGCCCGGAGGGCGGGCTCACCCCGTATCGGGAAGCCGTGCGCCTCGCCCTCGGTCGGATCGAGATCGACGACGTGGAGACCAGCTGGGTCGATGCGCGCGTGCACCAGGCGCCGAGCGACCCGCTTCCCAGCGACCCGGAGTGGGCGGGGCGAACGGTGTTCACGGATCGCCGCTCCCGGACCACGACGGCCGATCGCGACGCCGTCTGGTCCGTGATCACACAGATCGGCGGCACCAACGGCTGGCCCTCCGGCTCCGCGCTCTGGGCGCTGCGTGGCCTGCTGGACCGCGCGACAGGCGGTGTCGGCCTGCAGCGCGGCCGCCGCGCGCGTTCGCGCCTCGCCGTGGGCGACGCGCTCGACGTGTGGCGCGTGGAGGCGCTCGAACCCGGGCGCCTGCTGCGCCTTCGCGCCGAGATGAAGGTGCCGGGCAACGCCTGGCTCGAGCTCGGCATCGAGGATTCTCCCGTGGGCATCGCCTACGTCCAGCGTGCCGTGTTTTTTCCGCGGGGGCTGTCGGGGCGCCTCTACTGGCTCGCGATGCTGCCCTTCCACGGGTTCATCTTCAGCGGCATGGTGAACCGCATCATCGCATCCGCAGAGAACCACTCCGAGGAGGAATCATCATGACCCGCACTCCGTCGCTCGCCCGCCAGATCCTCGTTGCCGCGGTGTTGCTGCTCGCCGTCGTCGCCATCGCGGCCGGCGGCTCGCTCGCCACCGCAGGCTTCGTCGACGGTTGGTACGCGGATGCCGAGAAGGTGCCCTGGAACCCGCCGAACGCCGTCTTCGGCCCGGTGTGGAGCGTGCTCTACCTGATGATCGCGATCTCGGGGTTCGTCCTGTGGCGGTGGGTCGCGAGAGACGGCCGCCGCTGGGACCCGGCGCTGACGGTATACGTCGTGCAGCTCGCGCTCAACGCGGCCTGGACGCCGATCTTCTTCGCCGGATACTCGGTGATGGGCGAGGCGGCGTGGTGGGTCGCGCTCGTCGTGATCCTCGTCCTGATCGTCTGCGTGATCTGGTATATGGGGCTGTGCGCGACGCGGATCAAGGCGGCCGGATGGCTCCTCGCGCCGTATCTCGTGTGGATCCTCTACGCCTCGACCCTGAACGCGGGAATCGTCGCGCTGAACTGACGCCTCACGAGGCCCCGCGGTCGAGGCCCATCGAGTAAGCGTGCGCGGCGAGGCGGCTGAGGGGAGTGGTCGCCGCCGCCCGCACGGCGGCCGTCATCGCGGTGTGACCGGTTCGCCCCCGGGCGCGTCCGATTGCGGTGTTCATGCCCGCGAGCCGCGCCGCGGTGCGCGCGGATGCCAGCCGGGCGCGCTCCCAGCGGGCCACGGGGCGCGGGTCGTCGGGGGCGCGCAACCAGACGGCGAGAGCCGGGGCGAGCGCGGCCGCGTCGAGCAAACCGAGGTTCATGCCCTGGCCGCCGATCGGGCTGATCTCGTGCGCGGCGTCACCGATGACGAACACCCGTTCGCGGCGCATGCGGCGCAGCAGGATGCGGCGGATCTCGAACTCGCTCGCCGTCTCGATACGCTCGGCGAGGCGCTCGTCGCCGACGCGGAGCGCGAGCGCTCTCCGTAGCCGTTCAGCGGGATCCCCGTCGCCGCCGTCCCACGCGACGAGCCGCCGGCCGCCGCCCGGGAGGGGGAAGGACTCGACCACGCCGTGCCCGTCGAGGGTCAGCACGGCCGTGTGCGGCGGCTGCATCGGCGCCGCGTCGACGTCGGCCATGACGTAGCGGTCGGCGAGCGGGCGGCTCCCGGCGGGGATCCCGGCGAGACGCCGGTCTCCGCCGGTCGCGAGGACGACCGCGCGCGCACGGAGCGCGCGCTCGGCATCGTCCTCCCGGCAGGAGACGACGACGCCGTCGCCATCGGCTCGCACGTCGACGACCTCGACGCCGCGTCGGGCCGCGGGCGAGCATGCGCGCAACGCCTCCTCCGTGAACGACTGCGGGGCGGTCGCGATGAAGCCGTAGCGGGATCCGGGCCGGTCGAAGCGCACGCGCCCGAGGACGCGGCCGCGGCACATGGCCACGCCGGCGGCGACGCGCGCGGCGCGCGACAGGATCCGCTCGCCCGCGCCGCACGCCTCGAGCGCCCGAAGCGTCGGAGGGTGCAGGCCGATGGCGCGGCTACCGGGAGAGATGTCCGCCCGGCGCTCGAGGAGTTCGACATCGAGACCGAGCCGACGGAGCTCGGCAGCGAGAAGGGTGCCCGCGGGGCCCGCGCCGACGACCACGACGTCGATCACGGCAGGATCCGCGGGGAGACCGGGCGGTGCACGGCGAGTAGGCGGAAGCGGCCGGGCCGCTCGACCCGCCACGGCGCCGGGAGGCGCTCCGCAAGCTCGGCGGGGGTGTAGCTGCGGCGGATGCTGGTGAGACCGTCGACGCGCAGGAAGGTGCCAGGGGCAACCGGCAGGGCCCCGAGCGAGAAGGCCGCGTAGGCGAGCCTCCCGCGGGCGATGTCGGAGTGCACGCTGAGCCGCTCGCCGAGCCGCGCCGAATCCGCGAGGAGGGCGTCGAACTCGTCGGCACCCAGGTGGTGCAGCAGGTGGTTCGACACGACGAGGTCGAACGTCGCGCCCTCGTCGACGAGTTCGCGGCTGTACGCGCGGCGGAAGTGCACGCCCGGGCCGGGACGGGCGGCCCCGATGGCGCGCGCGTCGGGGTCGATGCCGACACCCGCGACGGCGAAGCCGTCGCGGCGCGCGGCCGCGATGAGCCGGTGGAGCACGTCGCCCGCGCCGCAGCCGATGTCAAGGATCCGCGCCGCGTGACCGGCGCGTTCGAGCGCGGCGAGCTCGGGGCGAATCAGCTCGCGGTAGACGCGCCCCCAGCACGCCACCGCGCGATTGACGAGCCCGAAGCGCTCGTAGGTGCGGCGGAGCATCGTCTCCGAGCAGTCGGGGTCGTCCATCCGCTCCGCGAGGTGCTCGGCGCGGACGGCGAGGGTCATGCCGCGGCCCGGGTCAGCGCGACGGTCTCGACCGTCAGGCCGGGCCCGAAGCACAGGCCAGCGACGCGAGCGCCGTCGGGCAGCGACGAATCCTCGAGGATCCGCCGGAGGATGAACAGGATCGTGGCGCTCGACATGTTGCCGTACTCGCGCAGCACCTCGCGCGAGTACGTCATCGCCTCGTCCGGGAGCGCGAGACCCGATTGCACGTGGTCCAGCACGCTGCGCCCACCGGGGTGCACGGCCCACGCGTCGACCGCCGTGACGGGGTCGACGCCATCGCCGAGCATCGACGCGGCGACCCCCGCGATCTCGCGGCCGATGATGCGGGGCACCTGCGCGGTGAGGGTCATCTCGAAGCCGTGGTCGCCGATCGACCAGTCCATGTCGGCCTCACCCTCGGAGGTGATCGCCGTCGAGAAGTCGCCGATCTCGAGCCGCGGCGCGCCCGTGCGCGGCGGGGCCGAGGCGACCACGGCGGCCGCGGCGCCGTCGCCGAACACCGCCGAGGCGACGATCTGCTCGGGGTCCCGCGAGGATCGGATGTGCAGCGAGCACAGCTCTGTGCACGCGACGAGCACGACGGAACCCGGCTGCGCCGCACAGATACGAGCCGCGGCACGGAGGGCGGGGAAGGCGGCCGCGCACCCCATGAAGCCGATGTGCGTCCGCTCGGCGGTGAGGCGTATCCCCAGATCGCGGACGAGCCGGTAGTCGGGTCCCGGCGCGAAGAAGCCGGTGCACGACGCCGTCACGACGTGCGTCACGTCGGCGGCGTCGAAGCCGCTGCCCTCGAGGGCTTCCCGCGCCGCCCGCGCCGTGAGCGCGGGCGATTCCCGGCGGTAGAGCGCGTTGCGTTCGCCCGTGGTGGGGGAGCGGAGGACGCCGTCGCGCGCGAAGTCGGTCGACTCCTCGCCGATGCCGCCGATCACCGAGTAGCGGTTGTCGATGGCCGAGTGGTCGAAAGCGGCCCCGATGAGCCTGGCCGTCAGCCGGTCGACGTCGGGTTGCGCACGGAAGAAGTCGCGGGTGGCGGGCTGTGACAGGCGCGCCTCGGGCGTCGCCGTGCCGATGGACATCAGGTGAGCCGTCATGCGTTCAGCCAAATGTCGCCCATCGCTCGCGTCGAGGGGGTTGACTTCCGGGCGGTGTCAAGGGCCTGCGCCTTCGACGGTCGCTGCGGTCAGGATGAGTGCATCTACCCGAGAGGAATCCCATGGCCACCAATGTGAGACGAGCCGAATGCACCCCGGAGGCCGTGTTCGAGGTGCTGGCGGAAGGCTGGCTGTACCCCGCCTGGGTCGTCGGCGCATCGCGCATGCGCGACGTCGACGACGCGTGGCCCGCGCCCGGATCGCTGCTGCACCATTCCGTCGGCACCTGGCCGGCGTTGCTCGACGGCACGACGAAGGTCCTCGCCTGGGATCCGCCGCGCCGCGTCGAGGTGGAGGCGCGCGGTTGGCCGATCGGAACGGCGCGAGTCGTCATCGAGGCGAAGCCCGCGGGCGACGGCTGCCTCATGCGGATCGTCGAGGAGGTGGAGCGCGGGCCGGCCAGGGCGCTCACGAGGCCTTTCACGGACGCGCTGATCCGGATCCGCAATAAGGAGACGCTGCACCGGCTCGCGTACCTCGCGGAGGGACGCGGATCCGGTGCGTCGGCGACCTCCGACGCCGAGCGCGGCGAGTCGGGCGGGGACTGATCCCGTTCGACTCGCCGCGGGTCACCGTCCGCTCACTGCCTCGCTGACGCCCGTCGGTCCCTCGTACTCGCGATCCGGAATCGCTTCCAACGCGTCGACCACGTCCGCCGGCGCGCCGGCATCGCGTGCCGCATCGCAGATCGTCTGTCGGCTCGCGGGATAGTCGATGCCGCCGAGGTATTTCTGAACCTGGATGGGGTTCGGGGTGTCGCTCATCATCGGGTCCCTTCCTTTTCTCTGCGAGCTTCCGCGTGTTCGCGGAAGACGATGTCGCGCGCCTCGACGCGGCGATCGGAGATCGTGGTGGGCGCCTCGAGGTGCACCGCGCCGCTCGGGAGCACGCCGGCGCCGCCGTCGCGCTCCATGACGCGCCACTCGGCCGCCACATCCTCGCCCGCGTGATGAGCCGGCAGTTCCCGCCAGAAGTCGAAGCCGCCCGCCGCGAGGAGTCGCGCGCGGTCGTAGAGGACGCAGCCCCCGACCCATGCGATGCGATAGGCCCGCGGCTGTTGCGCCGGGACGCGGTGCTCGAGCGCCGCGTGCGCGAGATTCGCGGCGTTGTGGAGCGGCCAGCGCTCGAAGGCAGTCGTGCCGGGCCGGACGCGCTCGGGAAGCACCCGGTGGTCCCAGAACTCCAGGGCGGCGCGCTCGTGGGGTCGGGACTCGCCGAGGTACGACAGGCCCTGAGGGGCGTAGCCGACGAATCCGCCGCCGAAGCGGGTGAGGGCCGCGTCCAGACGCGACAACGCACCCGGTTCCAGCCAGATGTCGTCGTCGAGGTAGAACACGCGAGGGGCGCTCGACACCTGCAGCAGGAAGTCGCGCTGTTCCGCCATGCCGCGGCGCGGCAGGTGCGGGATCACTTCGGCGGCCCGCCCCTGTGCGCGAAGCACCCGCAGCATCGCCTGCACCGCCGGATCCTCGACCTCGCCGCCGAGCGACTGGTCGCTGACGATCACCCGGAAGGGCGGATCGTCCTGGGCCGCGAGCCCCGCGAGCGTCACGGCGAGAGCGGACGCCCGCCCGGCGAACGGGACGAGCACGTCGATCTCCGGCGCCTCCGGGGCCGAGGCCTCCGCCCAGTTCCCGGCACCCCTGCGCGTCATCGCCGCGCCCCGTCGGACGCGACCTCGCGGATGCGCCCGATGATCTGCGTCGTCGAATGGTCGGCGACGTAGTCGAGGATGGCGATCTCGGCGCCGATCTCGTCGGCCGCGGCCGTCTCTGCCAGCATCTCCGGCGTGTAGTCGCCGCCCTTCGCATAGACGTGCGGGCGCAGGCGCCGGATGAGTTCGCGGGGCGTGTCCTCGGTGAAGATCGTCACGTAGTCGACGCACGCCAGGGCGGCGATCACGTCGGCGCGATCCCGCTCGCCGTTGACGGGCCGCTCCTCGCCCTTGAGCCGCCGAACCGACGCGTCGGAGTTGACCGCGACGACGAGCACGTCCCCCAGCGAGGCCGCCTGGCGCAGCGAGGCGGTGTGACCGCGGTGCAGCACGTCGAAGCAGCCGTTGGTGAAGACGATGCGATCCCCGCGCGCACGGTGCTCGTCGAGACGCGCCGCCAGCAGATCTTGATCCACGACCGCCAGCTCCGCGCCCGCGGCGCGCTCGAGCTCGTCGAGCCCGCACACGCAGGTGCCGACGCGCTGCACCGCCACGTCGGCGGCGCGCTGCGCGAGCGCGACGGCGCTCTCCAGAGGTTCGCCTGAGGCATGCGCGGCGGTGAGCGCCGCGACGAAGACGTCGCCCGCGCCCGAGGCCTGCTTTTCGGGGTACGGGTGGGCGCGGGTGCGCACGGGCGTGGCCCCGGGCGCGAGCAGCACCGTGCCGTCGCGATCGAGGGTGACGACGGCGGCGCGCGCGCCCGCCGCCTCGCGGATCCGCTCGGACAGCTCCGCGGCGCGCTCGGCGCGCTGCTCGCCCGACCCGAGGCTCTCGCCGGCGAGCAGCTCGGCCTCGGCGGCGTTGGGCGTCACGAGCTCGGGCCGCAGCGCGCGCAGCCGCCGCGCGTCGTGCGCGTCGACGACGCGGAGCGCGGGGCGGGGGAGGGCCGCGAGCCGTTCGACGATCTCGTCGCCGAGGAGCGAGCCGTAGTCGCACACGACCTGCGCATCCGCGTCCGCGCTCGCGGTGGCGACGTCGTCGATGAGCGCGTCGAGGGCCGGCGCGGGCCACGGATCCGGCTCGCTGTCGTCGATCCGCACGATCACCTGCTCGCCGGCGCTCACGCGCACCTTCGTCGTCGTCCTGGCGCCCGCGATGGCGCGCACGCGGGAGACGTCGACGCCCGCGTCGGCGAGGGCCTCGCGAAGGATCCGGCCCGCTTCGTCGTCGCCGACGAGGCCCACGGCCGCCACGCGCGCGCCGAGGGCGGCGAGGTTCACGGCGGTGTTCGCGGCTCCGCCCGGCACGTGCTCCCGCGCGTTCAGGTCGACGACGGGTGCGGGGGCCTCGCGCGCGATGCGGCCGATCGTGCCCGACCACCAGCCGTCGAGCAGCAGATCGCCGATCACCACCACGCGCGGCGCGCGTTCGCGGATCCGCTCCGTCGGGGTCTGCGCTCGTCGCGTCGTCTCAGCCATCTCGCTCTCCCTCGTCTCGGGTCATCGTTCCTGCCCCATACCCGCGTCGGCCGGTTTTGAACCCCGCGGCGTCGCGCGTCCGCTCCGTTTGAAGGCCGCGACGAGCGGGAACCGGAGAGGAATGAACCTCTTCCCCGCCATCGCGCCCGTGTCCGAACCCTTCGACGGCGTGCGCCGCATCGCCGTGCTCCGCGGGGGCGGCCTCGGCGACCTACTGTTCGGTCAGCCCGCGCTGGCCGCCCTGGCCGGGGCATACCCCGAGGCCGAGATCACGCTGCTCGGCTCGACGATCGCGGGCGAACTCTTCGCCCCCGAGAGCCCGCGCGTGCTGGGCGCCCCGCACCGCGTGGTTCGGCTACCGGCTGTCCCGGGTGTCGCGGCCTCGCCGGAGGCCGAACCGCCCGCCGAGCTGGGCGACTTCCTCGCCGCGCAGAGGGACGAAAACTACGACCTCGCCGTACAGATCCACGGCGGCGGCAGGTACTCGAATCCCTTTCTGAACCTGCTCGGGGCGCGGCACACCGTTGGCACGCGCACGCCCGACGCGGAGCCGCTCGAGCGCACGATCGACTACGTCTACTACCAGCATGAGGTGCTGCGGGCCCTCGAGGTCGCGGGGCTCGCGGGCGCTGCACCGGTCGTGCTCGAGCCCCGCATCGAGATCGACGCGGCCTCGGCGGCGGCGGCGGAGCGCGACGCCGACTCCCCGCTCGTCGCCATCCACCCGGGGGCCACCGACCCGCGCCGGCGCTGGCCCGCCGAACGCTTCGCGGAGGTGGCGGCCGCCCTCCTCGACGACGGGGCGCGGATCCTCCTCGTCGGCGGCGCGGAAGACGTTCCGCTCGCCGCGAGGATCCGCACCAGGATCGAGGAGATCGCCCCCGGATCCGGCTCGCGCATCGAGGATGCGAGCGGCCGAATGACGCTGCGCCGGCTCGCGGCCGCGCTCGCGGGCGCCGACCTCCTGGTCGCGAACGACAGCGGGCCGCGGCACCTCGCGCAGGCCGTGGGGACGAAGACCGCGGCGGTGTTCTGGTTCGGCAACGTCGTCAATGCCGGCCCGCTGGGCCGGGGGCGGCACCGCGTGCAGCTCGCCTGGACGACCCATTGCCCGGTGTGCGGGCGAGACAGCACGCAGGTGGGCTGGACGGCGGAACGCTGCGAGCACGACGTCTCCTTCGTCGGCGACGTGACGAGCGACGCCGTGCTCGCGGATGCGCGTCAGCTCATGGCCACGACGGCTCCTCCTCGGGGCAGATGACGAGCTCGCGCACCTCGACGCCCTGGGGCTGCTGCAGCGCGAACACGATCGCCCGGGCCGCCTCGGCGGCCTCGATCAGCTGGGCGTCGGCGCCCGGCTTGTACTGCTCCGGGCGGTCGTCGAAGAACGCCGTGCGCATGCCGGCCGGGATGATCGTCGTGACGCCGAGCCTGCCGCGCGTCTCGGCGGCGAGCGCGCGCGAGAAGCCCAGAACGCCGAACTTCGAGGCGCAATAGGCCGTCGCGTCGGAGACGCCGCGGAGCGCCAGCGACGACGCGACGATGACCGCGCGGCCGTGCACCTCCTCGAGGTACGGCAACGCCGCGCGCACCGTCGACACGGTGCCGAGGAGGTTGACCCCGATCACGCGCTCCCACTCGACGGCGTCCACCTCGCCGAGCGTGCCGCAGCGGTCGATCCCCGCCGCCGTGACGACGGCGTCGATTCCGTCGAGCTCGGCGGCGAGCGCGGCGATCGCGTGCTCGACCTCGATGTGGTTCGAGACATCGGCCTGCGCGAACGGCGTCGCGCCGCCGTCGTCGAGCGGCACGCGGTCGATGACGGCGGGCGAGCCGCCGGCCGCGCGCACCGCGTCGACGACGGCGGCGCCGAGGCCGGAGGATCCGCCGGTTACGACCACGCGGCCGACGGGACGGGGGTAGGGGCTCGTCATGACTTTCTCCTGTTCGTGTATGTGATTGCTTCTTCGCCAGCCGTCCTCACGCGAGCGTGGGAACGGGAGGATGGTTGCCCGCGAGCGCGCGCACGCCGCCGCGGGCGAGGTAGGCGGACGCCGCGGCGACGGCGCCGCGCACGGCGTCGGCCAGCTCCGCGCCCGCGGCGAGCGCCGCGATCGCGCTCGCCGCGAACCTGTCGCCGGCCCCGCAGGGGTCGTGGGTCGAGACGCGGTCGGCCGCGAACCAGAGGCGTTCGTCCTGCGGTCCCTTCGACAGCAGGGCGCCGTCCTCGCCGAGCGTGATCGCGAGCGATGCGCACTCCCACGTCTCGTGTAGCGCGCGGATGGCCGACGGCGTGTGCACCGTCTCGCGCGCGACGCCGACGACGGCCGCGGCCTCGGCCTGGTTGGGGGTCGCGAGCGTCGTGTTCGGCACGGGCCGCGTTCCGCGCGGGTGCGGATCCCACACGAGCGGCACCCGCCCCGCCCGTTCGGCGAGCGCCAGACGGATCGCGGGGTGCGCGGTCATGCCCCGACCGTAGTCGGCGACGACGATGGCGTCCGCGAGCGCGATGGCGCGCAGCATTTCCTCGGAGGCCTGCGGCACGGGGGCGGGTTCGCAGCCCTCGTCGAGGCGGGCGATGGGGAACCCGTTCGCGCGCACGCGCGTCTTGATCGGCGTCGGTGCGCCCGCGTCGCCCGCGACGATCCGGACGCCCGCGAGCAGCCCGCGGATCCGGTCGGCGGCCTGATCGTTGCCGAGCACGGTGACGAGGCTCACATCGAACCCGTCCACGGCGAGCATGCGGGCCACGAGCCCTGCGCCGCCCGCGCGGGAGACGCGGGAGCCGATCTCGACGACCGGAACGGGGGCGTCGGGGCTCAGCCGGGTCGAGGCCCCGTCGATGTCTTCGTCGAGAAGCGTGTCTCCGACGACCGTGATCCTCATCATGTCTCCTCTCGTTGCGCGGATCCGATGACCGCCGCGTCGAAGACGGCGCAGAGCGCGTGCACTGCGGCGAGCTGGCATTCCTGCACGTGGGGCGACGCGCCGTCGAGGCAGATCGCGTCGTCGCAGGCGGTCGCGAGCGCGTTGGGGCCGGGGCCCGTCAGAGCCCAGGCGAGCGCACCGACGTCGCGGGCGGCTCGGGCGGCCGCGATGAGGTTCGCGCTCGCCCCGCTCGTCGACAGCAGGAGCACGATGTCTCCGGCCCGCGCGTGCGCGCGCACCTGGCGCGCGAAGACCTCATCGAAGCCGTAATCGTTGCCGATCGCGGTGACGCTGGAGGTCTCCGCGTTGAGGGCGATGGCGCTGAACGCGGGGCGCTCCTCGCGGTACCGTCCGACGAGCTCGGCGGTCAGGTGCTGCGCCTCCGCCGCGGATCCTCCGTTGCCGGCGACGAGGATCCGCGCGCCGCGCGATAGCCGGTCGGCGAGCAACTCGCCCCACGCCGCGAGGTGCGCGGCGTGCCGGGCGGCGTCGTCGAGGGCGGAGCGGAGGGCGTCGAGGTGCGTCGCGACGAGCCGCTCGCTCGCCGGGGCGGTCACGGTGAGGGTCATCGCAGCGCCCATTCCGTTGCGGGCCCCGCCGCCTGCGCCGCGTGAGCGCCGGACGCGAGGGCCTCGAGGTAGGCGTGCTCGACCTGCGCGGCGACGCGATCCCAGGTGTAGCGCGCCTCCACCCGCTCCCGGCCGGCCCGGCCCATGCGGTCGCGGACGCGGTCGTCGGCGAGGATCGCGCCGAGCGCGTCGGCGATGGCCTGCGCGTCGCGGGGCGGCACGTGCATGCCGGTGATGCCGTCGATCACGGTGTCGATGAGGCCGCCGACCGCCGCGGCGACGACCGGCACACCGCAGGCCATCGCTTCGAGGGGAACGATGCCGAACGGCTCGTACCACGGCGCGCACACGACCGCGTCGGCGGAACGGAGCAGGGCGGGGACGCTCTCGCGCGCCACGGGGCCGCGGAAGATCACCCGGTCCTCGACGCCGCAACCGCGCGCGATCTGCCGGAGCCGGGCGATCTCCGGATCCCTCGCGGCGGGGCCTTCCGCGGATCCGGCGACGACGAGCTCGATGTCGTCCCGCCCCTGTGCGGCGAGGATCCCGAGCGCGAGGATCACGAGGTCGACGCCCTTGCGGGGCACGAGTCGGCCGATGCTGACGATGCGGTGCGCGAGACCGCGCGGCTCCACCGGGCCGTCGGGGGAGAACGCCGTGACGTCGACGCCGCACGGGGCGATCGAGATGTTCTGCGAGGGCACGCCCATCGAGCGAAGCTCGAACGCCTCGTCGCTGCAGGAGGCGATGACGCCCGTCACGGTGCGCGCCACGTGGGGTTCGAGCCAGGCGCGCGCGGCGGGGCTCGTGTCGGCCGCGCCCTGGTGGCGCCGCTTGACGGTGCCGAGCGCGTGGAAGGTCTGCAGGACGGGCGGCGCCGGGGAGACGCCGAGCGCCGCGGCCGCGAGCGAGGCGACGCCCGACATCCAGAAGTGGGCGTGCACCACCTCGGGCGGGTCCTCGGCCCACACGGCGGCGATGCCGCGGGCGAGCTCGTCCATGTGGGGCAGGAGCTCGTCCTTCGGCACGCGCGCGGCCGGGCCGGCGTCGACGTGGACCACCTCGACGCCGTCGCCGAGCGGGACGCTCGTCGGCAGTTCGGGGTCGTCGCGCCGGGTGAACACCGTCACCTCGTGGCCGCGACGGGCGAGGGCGAGCGAGAGCGCGGCGACGTGCACGTTCTGGCCCCCCGCGTCGACGCTGCCGGGGGCGGCGAGCGGGCTCGCGTGTTCGGACACCATGGAGATCTTCATCGGATCCTGCCTTTCAGTGGAGTTTCGGGGCGGACCCCGAGGAGGAGGAGGGAGCGCGGCGCGCGTCGGCGAGCAGCTCGCCCCAGTCGCGCGCGAAGCGGTCCATCCCGTAGCGGGCCTGGGCGAATTGGCGGGCGGCGGCTCCCTGCACGCGCGCCCGTTCCGGGTCGTGCAGGAGCAGCTCGGCGGCCGCCGCGAGCTCGTCGACGTTCGTGGAGACGGTGCCCGCCTCGGGAGGCACGGCCCGGGGCACCTCGGTCGTCGCGAGCGCGACGACCGGCATGGCGAGCGACATCGCCTCGATCAGCGACAGCCCGAGCGAGGTCCAGCGGAAGGGGTGCATGTACACCCGGCGGCGGGCGAGTTCGGCGTGCAGGCGATCCGTGCGCAGGTCGCCGCACGCGCGGATCGGCGCGTCGCCTCCCTCGAGCAGCTCGGTGCCGATGCCGAACACATCGATCGGCGCGCGCTCCGCGAAACGGGGGAGCAGGTCGGTTCCGACGACGCGCCCCCGGCGCACCGGCTCGTTGACGACGACGCCGAATGACGGGAGCTCTCCCGTGTACAGCGCGCCCGGATCCGGCACGCCGTGTTCGATGACGCGGCTTGGCGCACGGCCCGTGTCCCACACGAGCGCGTTGAAGTGCGTCACGTGCACGACGGTGATCTCGTCCTGGTCGGCGAGGAAATGCCGCTGCGCGACCGGCGAGCGCTGCGGAGTGTTGTGCTCGACGAAGATCGCGGGCACGTCTCGCCCGAGGTGGCGGCCGAGCAGCCGCTCCGCCTCGGCGAGCTCGCCCGTGCGCTGCAGCACGACGACATCGATGCCCGCCTCCGCGAGCTCGGCCTCGGGAACGCGAACGACGCCCGTCGCGCCCGGCGGCGTCTGCTCCGCCGGCACCACGCACTCGTGACCGATGCGGGTGAAGGCGTTCATCCACCCGCCGTGCACGTACCACACCAGGATCCTCATGCGGGGACCTCCTCTCGTGCGAGAGCCTCGACCGCGTCGGCGAGCTCCTCGGGCGCGATGGTCGACAGGCAGGGATGGCCGGGCACGGGGCACTCGCGCGCTCTGGTGCCCCGGCACGCGGCGTCCTGGTCGCCCAGGATCCGCACCGGCACCCCGTGCGGCGCCCACCGCGCAACCGGAACGACGGGCGAGAACAGGCTGACGACCGGCGTGCCGACCGCCGCGGCCAGGTGCGCCGGGCCGGTGTTGCCGACGACGATCGCGGCGGCGCCCTCGATGGCGCCCGCGAGGGACGCCAGGTCGAGAGACCCGGACAGGTCGAGGCTCGCCGGGATGCGCGCCGCGAGCCCGCGCTCGTCCGCCGAACCCGTGACGACGATCTCCCAGCACCGGGAGGCGAGGATCCGAGCCGCCGCCGCGAACAGCTCGACCGGCGCCTGCCGTGCGGGGACGCTCGCGCCGGGGTGTAGCACCACGTAACCGCCGCGCGGGGGCAGGCCGGGCGGCACGCGCAGGTCGCTCACCGCGAGACGCGAGTCTTCCGAGGGCCAGCCCGCCGCCTCGGCGATCGCGAGCGCGCGCAGGGGCTCCGGGATGTCCTCGGGAAGATCCTCGCCCGGGCGCAGACGCACGTCGAGCAGGGACCCGGCGTAGTCCGTCGAGACTCCCGTGATCCGGCCGACCCCGGCGAGCCTCAGCGCGAGGGCGAGCGGAAGCGGTGACTGATGGAACGACGTCAGGATGACCGCCTCGTCCACGCCGGCGGCACGCACCCGCTCGACGAGATCCGACATGTGCACGGGGGTGGCCGGCGGGGCCGGGTTCGCGATCCAGGGCGCGTCCCACACGATCAGTTCGGCGACTCCCGGAAGAAGCTCCGCCGCGGCCCTGCCTCGAGGGCCCACGAGCATGACAACCTCGGAGTCGCGGGCGATGGCGCGGACCGCGGGCCCGCACACGAGCACGTCGCCCGCGCTGTCGAGCCGCGCCACGAGCACCCGCCGGCTCATGATCGCGCCCCCTCGAGCGCCGAGACGACCGCCTCGTCGAGGTTCGCCGCGACCCACGGGGCGCGCGCGACCTCCTCCGGCAGGGTTCGCGGGGTGGGCACGAGGATCCCGGACGCACCGGCCGCGCTCGCCGCGTCGATATCGGCCGCGATGTCGCCGATCACGACGACCCGTTCGGGCGCAACGCCGAGCTCGGCGGCGGCGGAGCTCACCATGCCGGGAGCCGGCTTGCGGCAGGAGCAACCGTCGTCCGGCCCGTGCGGGCACACCCGCCAGACATCGAACTCCCCGAAGAGGGCGGTGACGCGGTCGTGGATGCGGGCGAGTCCCTCCCGGGAGACGAGGCCTCGCGCGATGCCCGACTGATTGGTGATGACGCCGACGCGGCACCCGGCCGCGCGCGCCCGCGTCACGGCCGCGACGGCCGTCGGCATGGGCACGACGCGCCGCTCGTCGTCGTTGTACGGAACATCGACGATGAGGGTGCCGTCGCGGTCGAACAGGATCGCGGCGGGAGCGGTGGGTGCGGTCATGCCCCCAGCAGTGCCCGCGCCCCGTGCTTCCGAAACGGGGGTTCCGTTCCGGCGCCGAATGGTGCATCATGCCCGGCATGCGCATCTCCCCACCCAGCGGCACCCGGCCCGCCGTCCTCGCGCTGCGCGCGCTCAAGCTCGGCGACCTTCTGGTCGCCGTCCCCGCGCTCCACGCGCTGAGGCGCGGGTTCCCGGAGCACGAGATCGTCTTCGCAGCGCCCGGGTGGCTCGAACCGATCGCGCGCCTCGTCGGCAGCATCGACACCCTCCTGCCCACGCCGGGGCTCGACGCGCCCCTGCCGATCGATCCCGGCACGGTCGATGTCGCCGTGAACCTGCACGGCAACGGGCCCGAGAGCCGCGCGATCATCGACGCCCTTGCGGCGCGGCGCACGATCGCGCACGGCGGGCGCGTCCCGTGGCGCGACGGGATCCACGAGCGCGAGCGCTGGGCGTCCCTCCTCTCGGGGCACGGCATCCCCGCGGATCCGTTGGATGTCGCGATCGCCGTGCCGCGGCTGCGGAACCCGGCCCCGGGCGCGGCCGTCGTGCACGTCGGCGCGTTCTACGGGGCGCGGCAATGGCCCGTGGCGAGATTCGCGGAGCTCGCCCGGGCGCTGCTCGACGACGGCCTCCGCGTCGTCGTCACCGGCGGATCCGCGGACGAGGCCCGGGCGCGCCGCGTCGCGGAGCTCGCGGGGATCCCCGAGGACGACGTGCTCGCGGGGCGCGCGGGCCTCGACGAGTTCGCCGCCGTCATCGCGGGCGCGGCGATCGTCTGCACGGCCGACACGGGCGCGGCGCACCTCGCGTCCGCCTACGGCACGCCCTCGGTCGTCGTCTTCGGCCCCGCTCCCGTCGAGGAGTGGGGGCCGCCGCCCGGTCCGCACATCGCGCTGACGGACGCGAGCGTGCGGCGCGGTGACGCCTTCGCCGCCGAACCGGATCCGGCGCTGCTCGCCGTCACCGCCCCCGACGTGATCCGGGCGGCGCGGACGCTCCTCAGGCGGCCAGAAGTTCGGGCGTGAGGCGCTCGCGCAGGGCGCTCAGCACCCGGGTGAGGATCCGCGAGACCTGCATCTGCGTGACGCCGATCTCACGGGCGATCTCGGCCTGAGTCATCTCCTCGGCGAACCTCATTCGCAGCACCAGCCGGTCGCGGTGGGAGAGGTCGCGGCACGCCATGGATAGCGCCATGCGCAGCTCGAAGTGCGAGAGGGAGGAGTTCTCGCTCGCCATCAGCTCGCCCAGGGACGCCCCCGAGGCGTCGTTCGACGGCGCATCGAGGGACACGGGGCGGCGCCCGCCCAGGCAGCCGAGCGCCGCCGACACCTCGTCGCGGCTCCACCCGGTGTCGCGCTCGATATCCCCGATGCCGGGTTCGCGTCCGAGCCGCTGGCCGAGATCGGAGATGCGCCGACTCACGTCGAGACCGCGCTCCTGCAGCTTCCGCGGCGGGCGCACCATCCACGTGGAGTCGCGAAGATACCGCTTGATCTCCCCGGAGATCGTCGGCACGGCGAAGGCGACGATGTCGTCACCGCGCTCGGGCTCGTACCGCGACACCGCCTTCGTGAGACCGATGTACGCGACCTGTCGCAGGTCGCGCGGGTCTTCGTGCGCGGAACGGAACCGGTGGGCCACCGCGTCGGCGACGTCGAGGTATTCGAGCACGACCTTCTGACGGATACGGCGACGCTCGGCGGCACTCGCCGTGCGCGCGTGGATCAGGGCGCGGCAGGCCCGCACGCGGCGGTCGTCGCGTTCGCGGGCGAGGTCGACGGCGTTCTCGGGGGCTGGTGTGGCACGCATGACTCGGTCCGGATCCTTCCGTGTGGGGCGTGAAACAGGGGGTCTGCACAGGGTCGCCCCGGCGCCGTAGAAGGAGGAGGGGCTTGCGGGGGAGGAGAAGGAGGAGTATCAGGAGCGCGCGCCCACGAGGGCCGCGAGCTGCCCCTCGACGTGCGCGATCGTGCCGTCGTCGACGACGATCCCGTGCTCGTAGCGGTCGATTACACGCGGGTCGATGTACGAGCTCCGGGCGACCGCCGGGGTGTTGCCGAGCACCTCGGAGGCATCGCGCGCCGCCGCCGCGACGGCGCGCTTTCGGCCCGCATCGCTCGTCTCCACGCCCCACCGCGCCAGGGAACGGGCCGCGACCGCCGTGCCGCGCAGCGTGCGGATGTCCTTCACCGTCGCGTCCCCGCCGGTGCGGGCGCGGAGATCGTCGTTGACGTCGGCGGAGCGGATCGGATGCCAGCCCGCGTCGTCGCGCCACGACAGCACCTGCGCGTCGCGCCCGCGCGCTCAGCTCGGCGAGCAGCGCCGCGAGATCCGGGTCGTCGAAGGAGCGCTCCCACGGCTCGCCGCTCTTTCCGATGAACGACAGCGAGACCGTGTTCCCTGCGACGGTGACGTGCTCACCGCGGAGGGTCGTCAAACCGACCGTGCCGTTCTCCTGCGCGTAGCGTTCGGACCCGACGCGCAGCAGCGCCGCGTCCAGCAGGCGGAACCCGCCCGCCAGGACCCGCTCGCGGCCCGTCCCCTCGCGTCGGAGGTCTCGCGTGACCCCGCGGCGCACGGAGGGCAGTCGCTCGGCGAGTTCGAGCGCGCGGTCGAACTTCCGCGCGGCCATTCGGCGCGACCAGTCGGCATGGTAGAGATACTGCGCGCGGCCCGCGTCGTCCACCCCGACGGCCTGAAGGTGACCGTTGGCGCGCGTGCAGATCCACACGTCCCGCCACGCCGGCGGGATCGCGAGCGAGCGGATCCGCGCGAGCGTCTGCTCGTCGCCGACGCGCGAGCCGCTCGGGTCGCGATACTCGAAGCCCCGCCCCCGGCGGATCCTGGTGATGCCCGGATCGCTCGGGCGGGTACGGCGTAGACGCATGCGACGAGGTAACAGGCCGGGAGGCGACCGGTCAAGGCGCTTGCGGGTGACATTCGTCATGTGCGCCGGGTGACAGCGGGGGATCGATCCGCGGCCGCCGCGGCGCGAGGCTTGAACCATGAATACGCAGACAGAGGCCGTCGCGCTGCGCGGCGCCGTGAAGGAGTTCCGCGCGGGAGGTGCGTCCTTCCGAGCGGTCGACGGCGTCGACCTGAGCATCCCGCGTGGCGAGATCGTCGCACTCCTCGGGTCGAACGGCGCGGGCAAGACGACGACCCTCGACATGGTCCTCGGGCTCACGAACCCGTCCGCCGGTGACGTGACCGTCTTCGGGGAGCCGCCCCGGCGGTCCGTTCGCGCCGGCCGCGTCTCGGCCGTCCTACAGACGGGTGGGCTGCTGCGCGACCTCTCGGTGCGCGAGACCGTCACGCTCGTCGCGTCGACGTTCCGGGATCCGATGCCGGTCGAGGCGGTGATGGAACGCGCCAACATCACGGGGATCGCGAAGCGGAGGGTCTCGAAGTGCTCCGGCGGCGAGCAGCAGCGCCTGCGCTTCGCGCTCGCGCTGCTGCCGGATCCCGCGCTGCTCGTCCTCGACGAGCCCACGGCGGGAATGGACGTGACCGCGCGGGCCGAGTTCTGGGACACGATGCGCGAGGACGCGCGCGCCGGGCGCACCATCGTCTTCGCGACGCACTACCTCGAGGAGGCCGACGCGTTCGCGCAGCGGATCGTGATGATGGCGGGAGGGCGCATCGTCGCCGACGGAACGACCGCCGAGATCCGCGCGACGGCAACGGGCCGCCGCGTGCAGGCGTACGTGCCCGCCGACCGCGAGGCGGCCGTGGTCGCCGAGCTCGAGGCCATGCCGGAGGTGCGGGCGGTCGCCGCCGACGCCGGGCGCCTCGTCGTCACGGCCGCCGACTCCGATGCCGTCGCGCGGGCGCTGTTGACCCGGTTGGGCGCCCACGATCTCGAGATCACGGCCGGCAGCATGGACGACGCCTTCCGCCTGCTCACCGAACGGAGCGCCTCATGAACGCCACCTACTTCCGCATCGAACTCGCCCGGGTGATGCGCGACGTCGTCTCGATGTTCTTCGTCGCCGTGCTCCCGGCCTTCATGTACGTGATCTTCGGTGCCGTGCAGGACTACGGTTCCGCCGACATCGGAAACGGCAACGTGGCCGCCTACGTGATGATCGGCATGGCCGCGTACGGCGCCGTGACCGCGACGGTCGGCGTGGGTGGATCCGCCGCTGTCGAGCAGATGCAGGGCTGGGGCCGCCAGCTCGGGCTCACACCGATGAGCGACGCGCAGCGCGTGACGACGAAGGCCGCCGTCGGCTTCGTCATCGCGATCATCCCGGTCGTCGCGATCTTCGTCATCGGGGCCCTCACCGGCGCGGAGGCGGAGCCGCACGTGTGGATCCTGAGCGGAGTTCTCGTCCTCGTCGGAGCCGCCGTGTTCAGCTTCTTCGGCCTCCTCGCGGGCCTGCTGTTCCGCAGCGAGGGCGCGGTCGGCGCGGCCAGCGGATCCCTGGTCATCCTCGGATTCCTCGGCAACGTCTTCTTCCCGCTCGACGGCGTGATGCTCGACATCGCGCGCTTCACACCCCTCTACGGGATCGTCGCGCTCGCCCGCTACCCACTCACGGAGGGGTTCGCGGCATCGATGACCGACGGATCCGTGTCGCAGGAGTCGCTCTGGGTACCGATCGCGAATGTCGTCTTCTGGGGCGCGGTCCTCGTGATCGCCACGATCCTCCTCGCCCGCCGCGGCCGCTCCCGGCAGTAACCCCCGCCGCCGCCGTTCCGTCCCTTCCGTTCGTACACGACGACGCAGATTTTTGGATGAAATGGCCCCGACACCGGTTTCCCGGCCGGCTGACCGGAAAATCTGCGTCGTTGTGTACGGGGCGGCCGATACAGCAAGGTGGGTGACACCATGGAGGGTGTGACAGTGGACGCCGACCGGCAGGGACCGTGGGAGCGCTTCGCCTGGGTGATGGGCGTCGTCTGGGTCGTGTTCATGGGCTTCCCGATCTCATCGGCCGTCCACGCCGACGTGTCGGTGACGGCGCGGGGGATCGCCGTCGCGCTGCTCCTCGCCTACGCGGTCGTGTACATCGCGGGCTACATCTGGATGATCCGGAGCGACGACTGGGGCATCGCCGCCCGTCGAGGCCTCACGGCGATCGTCGTGATGATCGCGCTGATGGCCGCCGCCGCCCTGCTCGTCGGCCCTGGCGCCCTCGGCGCCGGATCCTTCCTGCTCTCGCTCGCGATGTTCAGCGGACCCGTGCGCGCGTCGCTCTTCTTCGCCACGGGGCTCCTCATCGCGGAGTACGCCGCGCTCGCGATCGTGCTGTCGGCGGTGCCGAACGGCTTCGACGAGTACGGGGTCCTCTTCATGCCGCCCGCGATCGTGTTCGTCTCGGTGGGCGTGGTGCGCATGATCGTGGCGGCCCAGGAGCGCCACGACGTCATCGAACGCCAGATGGCCCTCGTCGCAGAGCGCGAGCGCGTCGCCCGCGACGTGCACGATGTGCTCGGCCACAGCCTCACCGTCGTGACCGTCAAGGCCGAGCTCGCCGAGCGGCTCATCGACATCGATCCCGAGCGCGCCAGGGCGGAGCTCGCAGAGATCCGCAGCCTCTCGCGCGAGGCGCTCGCCGAGGTGCGGGCGACCGTCGCGGGCCTGCGCGTCGCCCGCCTCGGCGACGAGCTCGACGCCGCGCGGGTCGCGCTCGCGGGCGCAGGAATCGCGGGAGAGGTACCGGCGGATCCGTCGATCGTCGATCCGCGACACCGCATCGTCGTCGCGTGGGTGCTGCGCGAGGCGATCACGAACGTCGTACGCCACTCGCGCGCCCTCCGGTGTGAGGTGACCCTGTCGTCCGACGGGATCGTCGTCGCCGATGACGGCGTCGGTCTCACGCGGGAGGCGATCGAGCACGGGTTCCGCGGCATCCGGGAGCGGGTCGCCGCGGCGGGCGGGACGCTGAGGGTGGAGCCCGCGGGGCCTGGCACGCGACTCGAGGTGCGCTGGTGACCGCGCACGAACGGAGGAACACATCGTGATCAAGATCCTGCTCGCCGATGACCAGGCGCTCGTGCGCGGCGCGCTCGCCGCGCTGCTCGACCTCGAACCCGACATCGAGGTGGTGGCCCAGGTGGGGCGGGGCGACCTTGTCGTCGCGGCGGCCCGAGAATCCGGCGCCGAGGTGTGCCTGCTCGACATCGAGATGCCGGGCGCCGACGGCATCGAGGCGGCATCGCGGATCCGCGGGGAACTGCCCGGCGTGCGTTCGCTCATCGTGACGACCTTCGGCCGTCCCGGCTATCTGCGGCGCGCGCTCGAGGCGGGAGCGAGCGGCTTCGTCGTCAAGGACACCCCGGCTGGCGAACTCGCCGACGCCGTCCGCGCCGTGCATGCGGGGCGCCGCGTCGTGGATCCGGCGCTCGCGACCGAGTCGCTCGCGGGCGGATCCAACCCGCTCTCGGATCGCGAGCGTGAGATCCTGCGCGCCGCGCTCGCGGGGGATCCGATCGCCGAGATCGCCCGCGCGGTGCACCTCTCGCAGGGCACCGTGCGCAACTACCTGTCGAGCGCTATCGCGAAGACCGGATCCGTGAATCGCGTGGCCGCGGCCCGCGCGGCCGAGGCGAACGGCTGGCTCTGATACCTAGCTGAGTGGTATCGCCGCCGGCATGGGGTACGATCCTCTGAGGCACTTTTTCTGCCGTTCCGTTCCCGGACGTCGGCACAACTCCTGTGCCAGGCTTCCAGCCCCCTAACTATTAGTGAGGTTCCCATGGGTTCAGTCATCAAGAAGCGCCGCAAGCGTATGTCGAAGAAGAAGCACCGCAAGCTGCTTCGCAAGACTCGTCACCAGCGTCGCAACAAGAAGTAAGCGACTGTGCGAGCGCCGATCCCCGAGGGGGTCGGCGTTTTCGTGTATCCGGGCCTTTCCCTCGGGCCCTGCGAGAGAATGGACACATGCAGGAGATCACCGTCGCCGAGCTGAAGGCGCGCACCAACACCCCCCTGATCGACGTCCGCGAAGAGTTCGAGTACGTCGAGGGGCACGCCCCCGGGGCGATCAACATCCCGATGTCCGAGATCGGGGCGCGCCTCGAGGAGCTGCCGATGGAGTTCGACGTGATCTGCAAGTCGGGCGGGCGCTCGGCTCAGGTCGCGATGGCGCTGGAGCCCCGCGGTTACGACGTCACCAACGTCGCGGGCGGCACCGACGCGTGGATCCTGGCCGGCTACGACGTCGAGCGATGACCGAGGTCACGCTCCTCACGAAGCCCGGGTGCCACCTCTGTGACGTCGCGCGCGAGGTCATCGACGTGACGCTCGCGGGCCTGCCGGATTCCGTCGCCGACACCGTCGAGGTGACCGAGGTGTCGATCCTCGACGACCAGGCCCTCTACGAGAAGTGGTGGGAGAAGATTCCCGTTGTGCTGGTCGACGGCGAACTCCACGCCCACTGGCGCGTGTCGCAGGATCGCCTCGCCGCGGCGCTTCAGGGCTGACGGAGATGGCCGCCCTCGGGGGCGGCCTTCTCGCGCGGGTGTTAGAGCTCGATGTCGATCGCGGCGCGACTCGTCTTGAACGTGCCGATGAAGTTCGCCACCTCGACGTGCGCCGGATGCGTGGCGTACACCGCCAGCGCATCCGCGTCGTCGAAGTCCGCGATGAGGGCAAAGTCGTAGTTGCCCTCGAGGTCGACGCCGTTCGCGCCGACGGTCATGGAGCGAAGGCCGGGAACGACGCCCACGAGCTTCTCGAGGCCCACGGCGGCCTCGGTGATCTTGGCGTTGCGGTCGTCTGCGTTGTCGGCCTCGACGCCGAACATCACGATGTGGCGGATCATGCCTTCAGCCTAGGGGATCGCCACGCCTCCCCACACCGTTCGGACGCCCTCCCCACACCGTTCGTATGACACCTTTGCGCAGTGTCGAGGCAAACAAGTGGCGAAAGGTGTCATATGAACGGCTGGGGCACGGACGGGGGAGGCGCGGGGACGCGCGTGGACGCGCGGGGACGGGCGGGGTGGAGATGGCGGAGCCCCGTTCGCGGTGGCGAACGGCGCTCCGGAGGAAGGCCGAGCTGCGGGCTTAGTCCTCGTCCTCCGGCACGAAGTCGACGCCGGCCTCGGCGCGCTGCTCCGGGGTGATCGGCGCCGGGGCGGCGGTCAGCGGGTCGAAGCCGTTGCCCGTCTTGGGGAACGCGATGACCTCGCGGATTGAGTCGACGCCGGCCAGCAGCGAGACGGTGCGGTCCCAGCCGAGCGCGATGCCGCCGTGCGGCGGCGCGCCGAAGGCGAAGGCGTCGAGCAGGAAGCCGAATTTCTCCTGGGCCTCCTCCTCGCCGATGCCCATCACCTCGAAGACGCGCTCCTGCACGTCGCGGCGGTGGATACGGATGGAGCCGCCGCCCATCTCGACGCCGTTGCAGACGATGTCGTACGCGTACGAGAGCGCGCCGCCGGGATCCTGATCGAAGGTGTCCAGGTGCTCCGGCTTGGGCGAGGTGAACGCGTGGTGCACCGCGGTCCAGGCCGAGTGGCCGAGGTCGACGTCGTCGGGGTCGGAGCCCGTCGGCTTGAACATCGGGGCGTCGACGACCCACACGAAGGCCCAGTCCTTGTTGTTGATCTCACCCGTCTGCTTGGCGATCTCGACGCGCGCGGCGCCGAGGAGAGCCTGCGCCTCGGTGGTGGATCCGGCGGCGAAGAACACGGCGTCGCCGGGCTTCGCGCCCGTCGCGGCGGCGAGGCCGTCGCGCTCGGCGTCGGACAGGTTCTTCGCGACGGGGCCGCCCAGCGTGCCGTCCTCCTGGAAGGTCACGTAGGCGAGGCCCTTGGCGCCGCGCGACTTCGCCCAGTCCTGCCAGGCGTCGAACTGGCGACGCGGCAGCGAGGCACCGCCGCTGTAGACGACGGCGCCGACGTACTCCTGCTGGAACACGCGGAACGTCGTCTCGGCGAAGTACTCCGCGAGTTCGACGATGGGGTTGCCGAAGCGCAGGTCGGGCTTGTCCGAGCCGTACAGGCGCATGGCGTCGGCGAAGGTGATGCGTTCGATCGGCGTCGGGACCTGCACGTCGATGAGCTTCCAGAGCTCGGAGACGAGCTTCTCGCCGAGCGCGATCACGTCTTCCTGGTCGACGAATGCCATCTCGATGTCGAGCTGTGTGAACTCGGGCTGGCGGTCGGCGCGGAAGTCCTCGTCGCGGTAGCTGCGGGCGAGCTGGTAGTAGCGCTCGACGCCGCCGACCATGAGCAGCTGCTTGAACAGCTGCGGCGACTGCGGAAGGGCGTACCAGGATCCGGGGCTCAGACGCGCGGGGACGACGAAGTCGCGGGCGCCCTCGGGGGTCGAGCGGGTGAGCGTCGGGGTCTCGACCTCGGTGAACTCGGCGTCGTTCAGCACGCGGCGGGCCACCTGAGCGGCGTCGGAGCGAAGGCGAAGCATGCGCGCCGGGGCGGGGCGGCGCAGGTCGAGGTAGCGGTGCTTGAGGCGTGCCTCTTCGCCGACGGTCTCCTGACCGTCGAGCGCCGTCGAGACCTGGAACGGCAGCGGGGCCGACTCGTTGAGCACCTCGACCTCGGCGGCGATGACCTCGATGTCGCCGGTCGCAAGGTTGTCGTTGGCGTTGCCCTCAGGACGCCGGGACACCTCGCCCGTCACGCGCAGCACGAACTCGCTGCGCAGGGGGTGCGCGGTCTCTTCGTCGCGGATGACCACCTGGGCGATGCCCGAGGCATCGCGGAGATCGATGAAGGCGACGCCACCGTGATCGCGACGACGATCGACCCAACCCGTGAGGGTGACGGTCTGACCGATGTGCTCGGCTCGAAGAGAGCCGGCCTTGTGGGTGCGCAGCACTTCTGTGATCCTCCTGAATAGGAAACAACGTATCCCGTCGATCCTAGTCGTGCAGGCTGAACTATCCCAGACGGGCGATGGCCTCGTATGCCTCGTTCTGCGCGGCGATCACCCGTGCCTCGTCGACGCGGTGCGTCCACCACTCGTTGTCCGCCGTGCGCACGGCGGCGGTGAGCTCGGCGAGGGCGGCGATGATCTCCCGCCGCGCGCGTCCCGCCGCGTGCGGATCCGCCGGCAGGGCGTCGCGGATCGGATCCGGCGCCGCGTCCCCCGGCTCGGACGCCGGGGATTCCGCGGCGGGATCCGCGAGCCTCAGGGCGGAGGCGGTCGCCGCCTCCAGCCGCTCGACGGCCTCCTTCGCGTGGCGGCGCAGGTGGCCGTTGCGGATCAGGAAGGCGGCGAGCACGCCCGCGATGACGCCCACGACCGTGTCGACCGAGCGCTCCCAGATGAGTTCGGCGGAGGAGAGCTGGCCGCCGAACTGGCTCATGAGCAGCGCGAGGGGCGTGACGAAGACCTGCGCGATCAGGTAGTTGCGTGCGATGAACGCCTCGGTGAGGGTGTTCAGCACGATCACGAGCACGGCGGCGACGATCAGGTCAATCTGCGCGACGGGGGCGATCAGGGCGTACAGCCACACGCCGATGAGCGCGCCCAGCGCGCGCGGCGGGGCCTTGCGCCAGGTGAGGAGCAGGTTCGGCTGCACGATGACCGCCGCGGCCGTGATGGCCCAGAACGGGCGGTCGCCGCCGCACGCCCAGGACACGAGCGCCGCGACGAGGCCCGCGAGCAGGACCCGCCAGAAGTACGGCGCGGACGGAGACAGGGGGTGGAACGCGGCGAGGATCCGGTGCCGTTCGGCAAACGACCGCGGCGCGTCGTGCGCGAGCCTCGCACCGCGGATCCGGTCCTGTTCCGCCTCGGTGAGCGGTGGGGAGGGGATCCGCGTGCGCGAGCGCACGAGCGCGCGGGCGTTCGCCTCCGCGCGCTCGGGGTGGGACTGTGAGGGGTCGGCGAGGATCCGTTCGCACGCGACGAGGTGCGCCGCGAGCGCCGCGCGGTCGGCGCCGCGCGCGAACGCGAGGGTGCGATGGGCGGCGGTGATGGCGGCCGCGAGAGCGTCTCTCGCCACCGGATCCTGGGGGTTCCGGCCGACGCGCGCGGTTGCGCGCATCGCGGTCGCGACGGCCCGCCGCTCCGGTCCATCGCGGCGGATGAGCGCGGGCGCCATGCTGACCAGCCACGAGATCGCGCCCGCGCCGGCGATGAGGGCGACGTGCAGCGCGAGGCCGCTCCATGTCTCGGGCGCGAAGCCCAGCGCGGTCACGAGGAAGATCGGGATGACGGCGGGCGGCATGCCGACGCTGGAGGCGTCGTGGGCGACCTTGATGACGGCGGCGAGGATGGCGGCGACGAGGATGCGGATCAGCATGCTGTCGGTCGCCGCCGCGACGGCCATGGAGATCGCGCACCCGAGTGTCAGCATCGCGATGAAGCCGGCAAGGGTGATGGCGCGTCGGCGATAGGGCAGCGCGTGTGCGAAGAGCGCGCACATCGATCCCGCCATCGTGTAGCCGGCGAGGTCGAGGCGCCCGAAGGCGAGGAGAATGCCCATCGCGATGACCGCCGAGGGGATGAGCGCGGCGGAACGCAGATACCACGCGTCCTGCGGGGCGCGCACGGAGCGCAGCGCCGGCCACAGCGCGAACTGCGGCTTCACGCGCGGAAGAGTGGTCGTTTCCTGGAAGCCCCGCCGAGATGTCACAGCGGAAAGCGTATTCCGGCGACCTGAAGGCGGACAGAGGGGCGTTCCATAGACGAGATTCACTAAGCTCGGTCGGGAACCGACGACGGAAACGAGATTCCCCGTGAACCACCGCCGCCTGACCGACATTCTCGCCGCCGCGACCGACGCCGCGCCCGAACAGCAATCGTGGCTCGGCGCGCTCGTCGAGTGGGCCGTGTCGCTGATGGACCTCATCGGTCCGATCGGCGTCGGCATCGCGATCGCGTTCGAGAACATCTTCCCGCCGATCCCGAGCGAGGCGATCCTGCCCGCCGCGGGCTTCGCCGCTCACCAGGGAGCCTTCGGCGTCGTGCCCGCGATCGCCTGGGCGACGGCCGGTTCTCTCGTGGGCGCGCTCGCGCTGTACCTCATCGGCATGCTCGTGGGCGTCGCACGCCTGCGCTGGCTGTTCGACAAGATCCCGCTGCTGCGCGCCGAGGACATCGACAAGACCGTCGCGTGGTTCACGCGGCACGGCTCCGCGGCGGTGTTCTTCGGGCGGTTCCTGCCGATCTTCCGCAGTCTCATCTCCATCCCGGCCGGCGTGGTGCGCATGCCGATCTGGCGATTCCTGCTCTACACGGGCCTCGGCAGCCTCATCTGGAACACCGTCTTCATCATGATCGGATGGTTCCTCGGATCGGCGTGGCACGTCGTCGAGGAATACATGGGCATCGCGCAGAACGTCGTGATCGTCGTCGTCGCCGCGCTGCTCGTCTGGTTCGTGGTCGCCCGCGTGCGTCAGATCCGGCGCGAGCGCGAGACCGAGGCCTAGGCCGGCGTCACACCGCGCCGAGATCGACGCCCGCCGAGGCCGGTTCGGCGTAGCCGATCTCGTCGAAGGATCCGTCGGCGCGCCGCGCGAAGCTCGTCACGCTCGAGAGGGCGCAGCGGCGGGTCGTGGGGGAGTGCGCGAGCTTCTCACCCGCGATCGCGAGGTGCGCGATCCAGATGGGCGCCTGGTGGGAGACGATGACGACGTCGCCCGAGTCTGTCTCGTCCCAGGCGTCCGCCATCGCGTCGATCATTCGGGCGGCGATCGACGCGAACGGCTCGCCCCAGCTCGGCTTGGAGGGGTCGATCAGCAGGCGCCAGTTCAGCGGGTTCAGCACGGCGCGCTTCATCCGCTTACCGGCGAAGGAGTTCCACGGCTCGACCACCCGCTCGTCGAGCACGGGGGTGAGGCCGAACTGCTCGGCGAAGGGCTCCGCGGACTCCTGTGTGCGCTGCAAAGGCGAGCACACGAGCCGCGTCACGGGGCGATCCGCGAGATAGCCCGCGGCCGCGCGGGTCATGCCGCGGCCCGCTTCGCTCAGCCCGAAGCCGTCGATTCGTTCGTACAGAACTCGCGTGGGGTTGTGAACCTCTCCGTGGCGGACGAGGTGGAGGCGCTCGGCTGGCATGCTCACCACGGTACCGTGAAGGGATGCGCCGCCGCCCCTGGATCCCCGCCCTCATCGACGTCGTCGTCATCGTGGCCTTCGCCGCCATCGGGATGTCGAGTCACGAGGAGAGCATCAGCGCCCCGACGCTCGCGACCGTCGCCTGGCCGTTCCTCGCGGGCGGCGCGATCGGATGGCTGGTGAGCCTCGCCTGGCGGAACCCCGCCGCACCCCTGCGCACCGGTCTGCCGGTGTGGATCCTCGCGGCCGGCGGCGGAATGATCCTGCGCGTGGCGACCGGCGGCGGCTTCGCCGTGCCGTTCCTCGTCGTGACGCTCATCGTGCTCGCCGTCCTCCTCATCGGCTGGCGCGCTCTCGCGGCGCTCGTGGCGTGGCGGCGCTCGCACCGCGTCTCGTCGCGGAGCGAGCGTCCGGTCGACGCGAGGTAACAAATTTCTTTGCACGTCGCGATAACGTGTAAAAGAATCGAGCAATTTCTTACACGTTACGGCGACACTGCAATACGCTTTGCGGAGGATCCCGACGCCGCGAACAACCCTGCGACGAAGGAGACGCTGCGATACCGTGAGGCGCTTTTCGCCGGGCTGGAGGCGATCCGCGATCGGCCGCTTTCCGCGACGACGGCGGTTGATGTGTGTGAGCGGATCCATCATCGGCGCATGACCGTCCGCACTCTCCCGGGCACGTTCATCGGAAACCCGACGACGAGACGCGCCATCTACACACCGCCGACGGGGGAGCGGATCATCCGCGACAAATTGTCGAACTGGGCGGAGTATCTGCATGCGCAGGATGGGGTCGACCCCCTCGTGAAGATGGCCGTCGCGCACTACCAGTTCGAAGCGATCCACCCGTTCGAGGACGGCAACGGGCGCACGGGGCGCATCCTGAACGTGCTCTACCTCGTCGAGGCGGGCCTTCTGCACGCTCCGATTCTCTTCCTCTCGCGATACATCATCCAGAGCAAGCAGACCTACTATCGGCTGCTACTCGGCGTGACGCGCGACGGCTCGTGGGAAGAATGGATCAGATTCATCCTCCGCGGCATCGCGGAAACGGCGGAACAGACGATCGCGAAGATCGACGAGGTTCAGGAGCTGCAGGAGCAGGTGCGCAATGCAATGCGCGAGTCGACCTCCGCGGGAAGTAACGCCGACCTACTCGACCTCCTCTTCGAGAAGCCGTATGCGCGAATCTCGGATGTCATCGAGCGATGCGGAGTCTCTCGGCCTACCGCGACCGCATGGCTGGATGCGCTCGTCGCTACCGGTGCGCTCCTGACGACGAAGATCGGCCGGGAGCGCCTCTTCATCAATGCCCGCTTCCTCGGCATCCTCGCGGGTGACCATCGCTGATCCGCATTCAGCCTCCTCCTACTACTACACTCCGTAGAATTGTGGCGTGCCCTCGAAGAAGCTGATCCGTCGCGCCGCCGCGCTTGCGTCGATCGTGGCCCTCGGTGCGACGCTCGCCGCCTGCGCTAACGACCCCGTCGCCGAGCAGTATCTCTCGGGCGACACCAAGGGCTATATCTCGGGCGAGTTCCAGGTGCAGGAGATCGCTCCCGATGACCGCGGCGAACCCGTCGCGTGGTCGGGGGTGACGGAGCACGGCGACGAGTTGTCGAGCGACGACACCTCGGGCAAGGTCACGGTCGTGAACTTCTGGTACGCGGACTGCGCGCCGTGCCGCACCGAGGCGCCGCACCTCGAGAAGGTCTGGCAGGACCACCAGGACGGCGACGTCGCGTTCGTCGGCATCAACATCGAGAACGAGGCCGAGACGGCGCGCGCGTTCGCGGAGACCTTCGGCATCACCTACCCGAGCCTCATCGACGGCAAGGGCGGCGAGGCGAAGCTCGCCTTCGCGGCCGCGACGCCGCTGCAGGCCACCCCGATCACTCTCGTCCTCGACCGTGAGGGGCGCGTGGCCGCGCGCATCATCAGCGCCATCGACTCGCCCTCGGTCTTGAACACGCTCGTCGACGACGTCCTCGAAGAGGCGGCGTGAGCCTCGAGCAGCTCGTCGGCGTCGGCGCGCTCTGGGCCGCGATCCCGATCGCCGTCTTCGCCGGACTGCTGTCGTTCCTCTCGCCGTGCGTGCTGCCCCTCGTGCCCGGGTACCTCGGGTACATCTCCGGGGCGGTGCTGCCGAAGGACAAGCAGGGCGAGCTCGCGCCCCGCGGGCGCCTCGTCGGCGGCGTGCTGCTGTTCATCGCCGGCTTCACCGTCGTCTTCATGGCGATGAACATCTTCTCGGGTGGGCTCGGGGTCTTCTTCTTGAAGTACAACGACCTCATCACGCGCATCCTCGGCGTGGTCATCATCCTGATGGGACTCGTCTTCCTGGGTCTGTTCGGCTTCGCGCAGCGCCAGGCGAAGCTGAGCCTCAACTCCAATCTCGGACTCGTGGGCGCCCCGCTTCTGGGGCTCGCCCTCGGTCTCGGCTGGGCGCCGTGCATCGGCCCGACCCTCGCCGTGATCATGAGCCTGTCGTGGAACACGGGAGACGTCTGGCGGGCGGGCCTGCTCGGCCTCGCCTACTCGCTGGGGCTCGGGATCCCCTTCCTCATCGCGGCCCTTGGGCTCGGGTGGGCGACGAAGTCGCTCGCGTTCATGCGCCGCCACGTGCGCACGATCAACGTCATCGGAGGATCGCTGCTGATCCTCATCGGCGCCCTCATGGTGTCGGGAATCTGGGGCATCATCATGGCGCGACTGCAGGGGGTGATCGGCAGTGTCAACCTCCCGATCTAGCAACGATCCGAAACGTCCGGCGGACCACTACGACTCCGAGGTCGAGTCCGGCGTCAACGAGCCCAAGCTGGGCTTCGTCGGGTGGCTGCGCTGGGGGTGGCGCCAGCTCACGAGCATGCGCACGGCCATCGTGCTCCTGCTGCTCCTCGCGGTCGCGGCGATCCCCGGTTCGATCTTCCCGCAGCGCTCGGCCGACCCGAACGGCGTCGTGCAGTGGCAGAACGACAACCCCGACTGGTTCCCGATCGTCGACAAGCTGCAGCTCTTCGGCGTCTACGGATCCGCGTGGTTCTCGGCGATCTACCTGTTGCTGTTCGTCTCGCTCATCGGCTGCATCCTGCCCCGCACGAAGCACCACCTGAAGGCGCTGCGTCAGAAGCCGCCGCGCACGCCCGCGCGCCTGAACCGGCTCGCGGACTTCCGGGAGGAGCGCAGCGAGGCGGATCCGGCGGTCGCGCTCGACGCCGCCGAGAAGCGCCTGAAGCGACTCGGCTATCGCACGGAACGCTACGGATCCAGCGTGTCGGCCGAACGCGGCTATCTGCGCGAGACGGGCAACCTCGTCTTCCACGCCGCGCTCGTGGGCGTGCTGATCTGCGTCGGCATCGGCGGGCAGGTCAAGTACACGGGCCAGTCGGTGATCGTCGAGGGCGAGACCTTCGTGAACTCGCTCATCAACTACTCGTCGATGAACAAGGGTCGCCTGGTGGGCGACGAGGCGCTCACGCCCTACTCGATGACCCTCGACTCCTTCGACGTCTCCTATGTTCCCTTCGGTGAGAACGGCGCGGGCCAGGCGGGCGACTTCGCCGCGAACGTCACGATCCGCGAACCCGAGGGCGACGAGCAGACGGGATCCGTGCGGGTGAACCACCCGCTGAACGTGCACGGCGACGACGTCTACCTGCTCGGCAACGGCTACGCGCCGACGATCACGGTGCGGGGTGCCGACGGTGACGTCGTGTTCAAGCGCTCCGTGCCGTTCCTCCCGTCGAGTGACAAAAACCTCACCTCGACGGGAGTCGTGAAGGTGGCCGACGGCCTGGAGGAGCAGCTCGGGCTCATCGGCTTCTTCTACCCGACGGCGGCCGAGCTCGAGTCGGGTGCGCTGACGTCCGGCTATCCCGACCTGTACAACCCCGTGCTGACGTTCCGCGCGTACGTCGGCGACCTCGGTATCGACGACGGCATTCCGCGTTCGGTGTACGAGCTCGACCCGAGCGGGATGACCGAGATCGCCGGGCCGGATTCGGACGTCACCTCGCTGCAACTCACGCCGGGCGAGACGGTCGAGCTGCCGGGCGGGCGCGGATCCATCACCTTCGAGGACGAGACCCCGGAGGGGGTCGACAGCGCCGAGGTGGGGTTGACCGAGTCGGTCAAGCGCTTCGTCTCGCTGCAGGTGCATCACGACGGCACGAAGCTGTGGGTTCTCGCCTTCGCGATCCTCATCGTCGGCGGCCTGATCACCGCGCTGCTCGTGCCCCGTCGCCGCATGTGGGTGAAGGTCACCCCCGACGGGGAGGGCTCCCGGATCGAGTTCGCGGGCCTCGCCCGCGGCGAGGACCCCGCCATCCGTCGCGCGGTCGACGATCTCGCCGGCGCCCTCACGTCCGAGCTGAACGCCAAGTAACGAACCTAGGATCGGGATATGCCTGCTGAAAATGCGCTCACCTTCGACACATGGTCGGTGATCTCGCTGTGGACCGCGATCGCGGTGTACGCGCTGGCGTTCATCTGCTACGCGATGGATCTCGCCAAGCGCTCCGACTCGTCGATCAAGCAGCGCGACCGCGAGCTGGTCGTCGCCGGCGGCGGATCCGCCCCGCGCCTGGCGCTCGCCGCCGACGAGCCCGTCGCGCACACGAACAACGTGATGGCGCGCATCGGCACGACCCTCACGTGGATCGCGTTCCTGCTGCACCTCGTCGCCGTCGTGCTGCGCGGAATCGGCGCGGGGCGCGTGCCGTGGTCGAACATGTACGAGTTCGCGATGACGTCCACGATGCTCTTCATCGCGGTGTACCTCGTGGTGCTGTTCTGGAAGGATCTGCGCTTCGTCGGCGCGTTCATGACGGGCCTCGTCACGGTGCTCCTGGGCGCGGCGTCGATGCCGAACATCTATGTGCAGATCACCCCGCTCGCGGATCCGCTGAAGTCGACCTGGCTCGTCATCCACGTCTTCGTCGCATCGCTGTCGACGGCGTTCCTCGCGCTCGCCTTCGCGCTTAGCGTGCTGCAGCTGCTGCAGGCGCGCCGCGAGCGCCTCGAGCGCGAGGATCCCTCCCGCGACGAGAAGAAGAACATGCTGCGCACGGTCCCGAACGCGGATGCCCTCGAATCGCTCGCCTACCGGGTCGCGATCATCGGCTTCATCCTGTGGACCTTCACGCTCATCGCCGGCGCCATCTGGGCGCAGGACGCGTGGGGCCGCTACTGGGGCTTCGACACCAAGGAAGTCTGGACCTTCATCATCTGGGTGCTCTACGCGGGCTACATCCACGCGCGCGCGACGCGCGGGTGGCGCGGCACCCGCTCGGCGTGGCTCGCGATCGTCGGCTTCATCGCCGTGCTGTTCAACTTCACGATCGTGAACATGTTCTTCGACGGCCTGCACTCCTACGCCGGCCTTCCGGACTGACCCCCGGCGCCCCGCAAACGGATCCTCCCCTCCGGGAGGGTCCGTTTGTGCGGTTCCGGGGTCGCGCCGGCCCACACCGAGGGTGTTGTTTTGTCTGTGTTTGTGTTGTAACGTGTGGGTTATGTATCAGGCAGAGCGGCTCGATCTCATTGCGCGCGCGGTGCGCGAGGCGGGACGCGTGTCGGTGCGCGAACTCGCGGAACGATTCGACATCACGACCGAGACGGTGCGCCGAGACCTTCAGGGGCTCGAAGAGGCCGGATCCCTGCAGCGCGTGCACGGGGGAGCGATCGCCGTGCGGCGCGCGAGCCTCGTCGAGCGCGGGGTGGGCGAGCGCCTCGCCGCCCAGGGCGAGGAGAAGAAGCGGATCGCGGAGCGCGCCGCGCGGGCGATCGCGCCCGGCTTCTCCGGATCCATCCTGATCGACGCGGGTACGACCACCGCGGCGCTTCTGGATCCGCTGCTCGCTCGCATCGCGGGCGGATCCGCGCAGATCGTGACGAACGCCGTCGCCCACGCGGCCTCGCTGGCGGGCCGCGACGGCGTTTCGGTCACGGTGCTCGGAGGGCGCGTGCGCTCGGTCACCGGCGCCGCCGTCGGCATCGAGACGGTGCGCGACATCGACCGGCTACGCCCCGATGTTGCCTTCATCGGCACGAACGGGTTCTCCGCCGACTTCGGTCTCAGCACGCCCGACGTCGACGAGGCCGCCGTCAAGAACGCCATGGTGCGCGCCGCGCGCCGGGTGGTGGTGCTGAGCGACTCGTCGAAGTTCGGCGACGAGTCGCTGACGCGCTTCGCCGGTCTCGACGACATCGACGTCGTCGTCACCGACGCCGAGCCGCCCGCGGACCTCGCGGCGGCGCTCGACAATGCAGATGCGGAGGTGTGGGTCGCATGATCGTCACACTCACCATGAACCCGGCGCTCGACCGCACGGTCTCTCTGCCCGCGCCCCTCTCGGTCGGCGAGGTCCAGCCTGCCTCGGAGATCCGCGAGGACGCGGCGGGCAAGGGCGTGAACGTCGCGCGGGTTCTCGCGGCGGCGGGCGACGAGGTGCGCGCGGTGCTGCCGCTCGCGTCGACGGATCCGTACGCGGCGGCACTGGAGGCCGGGGGCGCGCGGATCCGCCGAGCCGAGGAACCCGCGCCGACCGGCTCGGCGGCCGCCCTCGACGTCGTCGCCGTGCCGATCACGGGCCGCGCCCGCGCCAACATCGCGATCACCGACCCGGCCGGGGAGACCACGAAGCTCAACCTGCCGGGCCCGGCGCTCTCGAGTGACGCGGCCGAGCCGCTCATCGACGCCGTCGTGGCGGCGAGCGAGGGGGCCGACTGGCTCGCCCTCTGCGGATCGCTTCCCCCCGGCGCCGGCGACGACTTCTACGTGCGGATCATCGAGGCGGTGCGCGGCCGCATCGCGAGCCCGCCGCTGATCGCGGTCGACACCTCCGGCCCCGCGCTCGCGGCCACCGTCGCCTCCGGGAAGCCCGATCTCATCAAGCCGAACGAGATCGAGCTCGCCGAGCTCGCGGGCGTGCCGGTCCGCTCCGAGCCCGCGGCGGTCGCCGAGATCGCGCGCGCGCTCGTTCCGGCGCGGATCGGATCCGCGCTCGTCACCCTCGGCGGCGACGGCGCCGTGCTCGTCACCCCCGAGCGCGCGATCCACGCGACCATCCCGCCGCACATCGCGGTGCGCTCGACCGTCGGCGCGGGCGACAGCTCGCTCGCCGGCTACCTGCACGCCCGCGTCGCGGGATCCGCGGACGGCGCCGCGCTCGACGCGGCCGTGCGCCATGGATCCGCGACCGCCTCCCTTCCGGGCACGCGCCTCGCGACGCCCTCCGACCTCCCCGAGGGCGCAGTCGCCCTCACGACCCTCTAAGGATCAGCTCATGTCAACAATCACACCGGCGCTCGTCAGCCTCGATGTCGAGTTGGGTGCCGATAAGGAACAGGTGCTTCGCGCGCTCGCCGCGCGCTTCGTGGACGCGGGGCGCGCCGGCGACGCCGACGAGCTCTTCGCCGCCGCATGGGCGCGCGAGGAGCAGGACGCGACCGGGCTTCCGGGCGGCATCGCGATCCCGCACGCAAAGACGGCCACGGTGACGCAGGCGTCGCTCGCCTTCGCTCGCCTGTCGCCGGGGGTCGACTTCGGCGGCGGCGACCCGAGCGACATCGTCTTCATGATCGCGGCCCCCGACACCGCCGCGGAGGAGCACCTCGCCGTGCTCTCGCAGCTCGCCCGCCACCTCATGGACGAAGACTTCCTCGCCGCGCTCCGCGCCGCCGCGACCGCCGACGAGGCCGTCGCGATCGTGCGCGAGGCGATCGGCGAGGCGCCCAGCTCGGAGGCGGTCGCCGCACCGGCCGCCTCCGAATCATCCGCCGCACCCGCGACCGCGCAGGCGGCCACCGGTGCGAAGAAGATCGTGGCGGTGACGGCCTGCGCGACGGGCATCGCGCACACCTATATGGCGGCCGACGGGCTGACGAAGGCCGCGAAGGACGCGGGTGTCGAGTTCCACGTCGAACCCCAGGGATCCAGCGGCTACGAGCCGCTCGACCCCACGGTCATCGCCGACGCCGACGCCGTGATCTTCGCGGTCGACGTCGACGTGCGTGAGCCTGGCCGCTTCGGCGGCAAGCCCGTGATCCGCCGCCCCGTGAAGGCCGGCATCGAGCACGCGGCCGAGCTCATCGACCTCGCCGTCGCCGCAGCCGACGACCCGAACGCGGAGCGCGTGTCGGGATCCGCCTCGGAGTCCGCCCCCGCGCAGGCGGATGAGGGCTGGGGCAAGCGGATCCAGCGCATCCTGATGACGGGCGTCAGCTACATGATCCCCTTCGTCGCGGGCGGCGGCCTGCTGATGGCGCTCGGCTTCCTGCTGGGCGGCTTCGAGATCAACGGCGTCGCGGGCGACATCGTCGTGAACAACGCGCTCTGGAACCTGCCCGACGGTGGGCTGTCCGAGTACCTCGGCGCGGTCGCCTTCGCGATCGGAAACGCGTCGATGGCGTTCCTCGTGCCGGCGCTGGCCGGCTACATCGCCTTCGCGATCGCCGACCGCCCGGGCATCGCGCCGGGCTTCGTCGCCGGATCCGTCGCGCTCATCATGAGCGCCGGCTTCATCGGCGGAATCGTCGGCGGTCTGCTCGCGGGACTCGCGGCCTGGTGGCTCGGTCGCCTCAAGGTGTGGCGCTGGGTGCGCGGGCTGATGCCCGTCGTGATCATCCCGCTGCTCGGATCCATCTTCGCCTCGGGCCTGCTGCTGCTCGTGCTGGGCGCCCCGATCGCCGCGCTCATGAACCTGCTCGAGGGCGGGCTGACGAACCTCGCCGAGTCGGGCCTGCTGCCCGTCGTCGGCATCATCCTCGGCCTCATGATGTGCTTCGACCTCGGTGGACCCATTAACAAGGTGGCGTACGCCTTCGCCGTCGCCTCCCTCGCGGACGGCTCGCCAGACAACCCGATCCCGTACTACATCATGGGCGCCGTGATGATCTCGGGCATGGTGCCGCCGCTCGGCATGGCGCTCGCCTCCACGGCCCTCGCGCGCACCAAGTTCACCGCCGCCGAGCGCCAGAACGGCGTTGCGGCCTGGCCCATGGGGCTCGCGTTCATCTCGGAGGGCGCCATTCCCTTCGCCGCGGCCGATCCGCTGCGCGTCATCCCGGCGTCGATGGTGGGCGGTGCGCTGACCGGCTTCCTCACGATGCTCTTCCACGTCGGATCCCAGGCGCCGCACGGCGGCCTGTTCGTCGCCTTCGCGATCAGCCCGATCTGGGGCTTCCTCGTCGCGCTGCTCGCCGGCACGGTCGTCACGGGCGTGCTCGTGAGCCTGCTGAAGAAGAAGGTCGTCGCGTAGCGCCGGTCCACTCCGGTTCGAAAAACTGCTGTTCCCCTCCCCGGGGAGCAGCAGTTTTTCATACCGGAACGCCCTCGGGGCCCTCGAGGATGGTCGCGGGGCGACGATACGCTGGAGCCATGAGTGCCGTCGAGGTGACCCGCGCCAGCTGGATCGTCGACGGCGCGGAGATCCTCGCGGAGACGTCCTTCAGCGTCGCCGACGGAACGGCGACCGCGCTCGTCGGACCCAACGGATCCGGCAAGACCACCCTGCTGCGCATGGTCTGCGGCCGACTGTCGCCGAGCCGCGGATCCGTCACGGTGTTCGGCCGGGTGCCCGACGACCGCGACGCGGGCTTCCGCGCCGATCTCAGCGAACTGCTCGGGGCACCCGGCTATTACGGCGACCTCACGCTGGGCGACCACCTCGACTTCCTCGGGCGCCTCTGGGACGTCGCCGACACTCACGCGGAGCTCGAACGACTCGGCGCGCTGCACCTGTCGACGCGGTACATCGACGAGATGTCGTCGGGTCAGCGTCAGCTCGCCTTCCTCGCGCTCGCGCTCACGCGGCCCTCCCGGCTGCTCGTCCTCGACGAGCCCGAGCAGCGCCTTGACGCCGCGTACCGCGTGGCACTCGGCGAGATCCTCGCCGCCCGGCGCGACGAGGGGGCCGCGATCGTCATCGCCACCCACGACGACGCGCTCCGCGACCGCATCGCCGATCACGTCGTCGCGCTCGAGGAGGGCGCGTGAAAACGGGCGACCCGTGCGCGACGGACCGCCCGGTGCGCGCGAGGCTCGCGGCGCCGGAACGCGCCGCATGAGGCCCGAGGCGCGCGCGGGGCGGGCGCGGGTCGCGAGCGCGCAGCGGCTCCGCCAGGCCCGGTCACGGATCCCGCGCAGCGAGAAGGCGCTCACGGTGTACACGGTCGTGCTCGTCGCCCTCATCTACGGAACCCCCGCCCTCATCGCCTCGCGAGACGGGTGGGGCGCGGGCGCCGGTTCGCCCGTCTCCCTCGTCATCGCGGGTCTCGCGCTGAGCATCGCGTTCTTCGCCGCCGGGCGTTCGCGCGGACCGCTGATGTTCACCGTCGCCGATGTCGACCTCCTGCTCGCAAGCCCCGCACCGCGCACCGCAACCGCGCGCTGGCGGCCCGCGCTGCTGACGCTCGTGTTCGCGTCGGTCGGCGCCCTTGTGGGGGCCATCGTGCTCGCGCCCGTGCAACCGCCGGATCCCGGAGCGGGCGCCGCGATCGTCGAGGGGACGCTCGGGGGGATCGGCCTCGGGGTCGGCGTGCTCATCGCGTGGACCCTCGGCGAGGCGGGCCGCCGGTACGCGCTACTGTGCGTGCCGGGCCTCGCGCTCGCGGCGTGGGCGGTCGCGGATCCTTCGCGGGCCGCCTGGGCGATGGCGGGGACCCCGCCGCTGTGGGGCGCGGCGCTCGCGAGCAGCGGGCACGCGCCGTTCACGGCCCTCGTCGTCGTCGCCCTCGCGGGCATCGCGATCGTCGCGCAGCGGATTCTCCTCGTGCGTGCGCCGGGGGAGCGGCTCCGGCGCCAGGCTGACCGCTGGGATCGCGCCCGCTCCGCCGCGACCACCCTCGATCTCCGCACGGCGGCGGGCGCGCTCGGCGACCGCACGCCGCGCTTCTTCCGCACGATGCGCCTCTCGCGCGTGCTCGGCGGCTCCGGAATGCTTCGCGCCGTCTTCGCGCGCGACCTCGTCGGCGGGATCCGCCGCTGGCCCGAGCTCGCGACCGGGGCGGCGCTGGTGGCGCTGGGCAGCGGGATCCTCGCCGCCGCTCCCGACACGAACTGGTCGCTCGCCGCCGTCGCGCTCGTGACCGTCGGAACCGGGCGCGCCGCCGGCGGGCTGCGTGCCCATGCCGAGAACCTGGGGCGCGCGAACCACCTGGATCCGCCGATCGAGCGCGCCGCCTGGGCGCACACCGGGCTGCCGTCCGCGGTCGGGGCGGTCGGCCTGCTCGCGGGTCTCGTCGTCGGCACCGACGGCTGGGCCGCGCTCTGCGCGGTGCTCGTCGTCGTGAACGCGCTCGTGCTGCTCATTCCGGCGGCCTACCGATTCCGCCCGCCCGAGGCCCTCATGGGCCCGATCAACACCCCCGCGGGAGACCTCAGCTCGGCGGTGGTGGTCGCCTGGTGGATCCGCACCCACCTCTTTCTCGTCGGCACCTGGTGGCTCGCGCTGCTGCTCCCACCGCCCGCCCGCGTGGTTCTCCTCGCCGCCGTGCTCCTGCTCGCGGTGCTCTGGGCCCACCGCTCCTTCGTCCGCGAGAGGACGTCGGTTGCGGGCTGACGCACCGGGGGCCTCACGGTTCCGGTCGCAGAGACTACTGAAGGATCCGCCGGGAGGAGCAGAAATTGCGACCGGAACCGGGGCTGTGGATAAGTTCTGCAGGGATCCGGCGGATTCGGCAGGGTGGGGAGATGGGTGCGCGAAACTCGCTTCCGGCCGCGCTGGGGCCGACGTTCGCCGTGCGGGATGCGCTCGCCGCGGGCGTGGGCGCGGGGCGGCTGCGTGGGGCGGATCTCGAGCGCCCGTTTCACGGCATCCGGGCGCGTGATCGTGCCGCCGCGAGCGAGGATCCATGGGGCACGCGCCGGGCGGAGATCCGCTGGCTCGCGACGGCGCTGGCCCCGCGCCTGAGGCGCGATCAGTTCTTCAGCCATGAGACCGCGGCGGCGATCTGGGGTGCACCGCTCTACGGCGACGGCCCGATCGAATTGCACGTTTCCGTCATGGGGCGCGGTGCCGTGGCCAGGCGGCGCGGCGTTCGGGGTCACCGTGCGCATCCCGATTCGGCCCGAATTCGCGCGGTGAGGGGCCTGCCCGTCGCGTCCTTCGCGACGATGTGGGCGATGCTCGGTGCAGATCTGACTCGGGATCAGCTGGTCGCGGTCGGCGACTTCGGGTGCCGAGTCTGGCGCGACGGGGTCAATAGGCCGGATCCGGGGCGAGAGCCGCTCACGACACGCGAGCAATTGGCGGCCGCCATGAACGCGAGCCGCCGTCACGGGGGTGCTCGATTGCGCGAGGCACACCCGCTGATCCGTACCGATGCGTGGTCACCGCGCGAAACAACGACCCGATTGATTCTGCTGGCGGCCGGGCTGCCCGAGCCCGAGCTGAACCGGGACGTCTTTGACGCCTTCGGTGGCTTCCTCGCCTGCGTCGACATGAGCTACCCGGCGTTCAAGGTCGCCGTCGAATACCAGGGTCAGTTGCACGGCCAGCAGTACGCGCGAGACATCGAGCGAATCGAGCGCCTGCGCGCCGACGGTTGGATCGTGATTCAGGTCACCGCAGACACCATTCGTTACCCGAACGTGGTGGTGAGGCGGGTGCGCGAGGCGCTCCTCACACGAGGCTGGCGCCCCACCTCCTAGTGCGACCCAGAGCCGCCCGGCGCGGGCCGGGCTCGGCCGTTCCGGTCGCAGAAACTGCTGACTGATCCACCGGGAGGAGCAGATTCTGCGACCGGAGCGCGCGAGGGCGCAGCGGAACGGCCCCTCCCCGGAGGGAGGGGCCGTGACGGCGAGGCCGCGGCGACTTACGCCAGCGCCGCCTTGGGTGTCGTTGTTCGACGGAACGTTGTGGCGATCACCGTGATGATGAGCGCGATCACGGTCCAGACGACGAGCGAGGCGATGGCGGATCCGGCTGATCCACCGGCAATCGGGGCGAGGAATGCCGCGATGGCGGGCGCCGTGGGCAGAGCCCCGGCCGCGCTCACGAGGAAGCCGGGCGCCGTCGAGACGATGCTGACGGCAATGGCCAGGGCCCCGGCGATCGCCGCGATCCACCGGCCGACGCCTCCGAGGGCGGCCGCGAGGGCCTGATGGATCGCCGCGAAGGTCACACCCACGAGGGCCGAGACTCCCATGAGCGCCAGCGACGAACCGACCTCGTAGGCGCCGATCCACACGAGGATCCCGCCGACTAGCAGACCCTGCACGAGCCCGATGAGGGCGCCGGGGAGGAACGAACGCAGGCTCAGCGCCAACGACGAACGGCGCGAAGTGAGGGCGCGCGCCGTCACGGGGCGCAGGGCGAGGAACGTCGCGAGACCGCCGAACCACAGCACGATCGCCGCGAGGAGCGGGACGGCCGAGTCGCCGAAGAGCGAGAGCGACGAGTCCGCGGCGACCGGGGCGCGCACCGCCGAGGCGAGCTGCCCGGCCTCATCGTCGGTGAAGCTCGGCAGCTGGTCAACCGCGGTGCCGAGGCCGTCGCCGAGCTCCGTCGCGCCGTCGCCGAGCTGGCCGATGCCGTCGCCCAGATCGCCGGCACCCTCGGCGAGCTGTGTCGCGCCGCCCGTGAGCGCCGCGGCGCCCTCGCCGGCGGTGGTCGCGCCGTCGCCGAGCTGGCCGATGCCGTCCGCGAGCGAATAGGTTCCGACGAGCGCCTGCGAGGCGCCGTCCGCCAGCTGCGCGGCGCCTCCGCCGAGCTCCGTCGCGCCGGTCGCCAGCTGCGTGGCACCGTTCACGAGCGCCGGGGCGTTCGCGGCGAGCTGGCCCGCGCCGTCGGCGAGCTGCGCGGCCCCCGGTGCGAGCTGTGCGACGCCATCCGCGAGGGCGACGGATCCGTCGGCGAGCTGGGCGGCGCCCGGCGCGAGCTGCGCGAGCCCGTCCGCCAGCTGAGCGGCGCCGTCGTCGAGCGCCGAGACTCCCGGTGCGAGCTCCGCGGCGCCGTCCGCGAGCTCGTTCGCGCCGTCGGCCACCTGGCGGGCGCCGCCGGCGAGCGGCGTGATCCCGTCGGCCAGGGCGGCGGATCCGTCGACGAGCTGGCCGAGGCCGCCCGTGAGCTGCGTGGTGCCGTCCGCGAGTTGCGTGGCGCCGTCGGCGAGCGACGTGGCGCCCGTCGACAGCTCCGACGCTCCATCGGACAGCGACGTCGCACCGTCCGCGAGCGGGCCGACGCTGCCCGCGAGCTCCGCGGATCCGTCGGCGAGATCGCGCGCGCCGGGTGCGAGGGCGGACAGGCCCTCGGAGACCTGGGTCGCGCCTCCCGCGAGCTCGGAGGCACCGGGAACGAGGCCGTTCACGCCCTCCGCGAGCGCCGTCGCACCGTCGGCCGCCTGGCGTGCACCGTCGGCGAGGGGAGCGATGCCCGACGCACCGTCGGCGTTCTGTCGGGCAGCGGAGGCGAGCGCCTGCAGCTGTTCGCAGTCCGTCGTGCACGATGCGGCGAGGGCCTCGAGCTGGTCGGCCAGCTGCGCCGTGCCGTCGGCGAGGCCCGTCAGCTGTGCGAGCCCGTCGGCCACGGATCCCGTGCCCGCGGCGACGTCGGACGCGCCACCGGCGAGCGATGAAGCGCCCGACGAGAGCTGCGTCGCACCGTCGGAGAGCGATGCCGCACCCGGCACGAGTTGCTCGAGCCCGTCTGCGAGTTGTGAGGCGCCCGTCGACAACGATGCCGTGCCGTCGGTGAACTGGGTAATGCCGCCCGCGAGCTCGTCGGCGCCGCTCGCAACGCCCGTTGCGCCGTCGGCCAGCGCGGTCGCACCGTCGCTCACCGCGGTCGCGGCGTCCGAGAGAGGCGCCGCGCCGTCCGCGAGCTGCGAGACGCCGTCGGCGAGGTCCGTCGCGCCGGCGTCGAGGGCGGTCAGCCCGTCGGCGACCTGCGCCGCGCCGTCCGAGAGCTCGGAGGTGCCGTCGGCGAGCGGTGCGACGCCGTCCGCGAGCTGCGAGACGCCGTCCGCGAGGTCTCCCGAGCCGGTGGCCAGCGCCGCGACGCCGTCCGACAGCTGGATGGCTCCCTCGGCGAGACCCGGTGCGCCCTCGGCGAGCGAAGTCACACCGCCAGACAACTGCGTGGCACCGTCGGACAGCGATGAGACGCCGCCGGAGAACTCGCCGAGCCCTCCGGCGAGGCTCGTGGCGCCGTCGGCGAGGGCGAGGGCCCCGCCCGACAGCGCGCTCGCACCGTCGGCGAGCTGGCCGTTGCCGTCGGCGAGCAAGAGCGCGCCGTCGCGGGCGTCGTACGCGCCCGATGCGAGCTGCAGGATCCCGTCGCCCAGTTCGCCGGCGCCGTCGCCGAGCGCGCTCGCGCCGTCGGCGAGGGCCGTCGCGCCGTCCTCCGCGGATCCGGCGCCGTCGGCCAGCTGGTGCGCGCCGTCCGCGGCATCGCCCAGCTGCGTTCCCATGTCGGTGAAGCTGACGAAGACGTTCTCGAGCGTCGCCTCGGACAGGGCGGCGCTCATGGTGTCGGCCGCCATCGCCGAGACCTGCTGCATGATGGCCTGATCGAAGATGCGCGCCTCGTCCGAGGTCGCGACCTCGATCGTCGCCTGCGCGGGCTCGGCGGATCCCTGAATCGCGTTCGCCGAGCTCATTGCGGCGTCGCTGAAGCCTTCGGGGATCGTGACGATCGCCTCGTAGGTGCCGTCGTCGATGCCCTCGTCGGCGTCGGTCTCGTTCGACAGCACCCAGTGGATGTTGCTGTCGACGTCGTCGGATCCCTCGACGAGGCCGGCCGCGAGCTGGCGCCCGAGCGGGGCGAGCTGGCCGTCGATCTCGGTGCCCTCGTCGAGGTTGACGATCGCGGCCGACATGTTCTCGAGCCGGTCGGTGGGGTTGTGCAGCGCCGCCACGAGCACCCCGCCGATCAGGGCGGGAAGCAGCACGACGCCGCCGATGGTCAGCCAGGTGACGGGCCGGCGGCTGCCGGCGCGTTCGATGGAAGTCGTCATGCGATCACCTCGGAGAGCTGCTCGCGCGGGGCGAGCTCGAGAACGGTGACGTCGGCTCGGCCGGCGTTTCGGGCAAGGTCGGCGGCGGCCGCGGCGTCGGTGGCCGCGAGGACGAGCGTCGCGGGGCCCGCGAGCTCGGCGGCGGCCTGGTCGGTGATACCGGGGGCGAGCAGATCGGCACCGTCGATCGCGACGATGTCGGATCCGCGGGCGGCCTCGCGGATCGCGGGGAGCGGATCCGCTTCGTTCGAGAGCAGGGCGACGCCGACGTGGGTGCGCACCCAGGCGCCGCGGCCGGGCAGCAGATGCCCTGCGACGCGCAGCCTGCTGCCCTCGTCGGGCGTCAGCCGGCCCGCGATCGCGAGGAGCACGGCGCGGGCGGCGCGCGGATCCTGTGAGGCGATGACGAGCGCGCCGCCCGGCTCGACCGAGGTCGACACGCCGGACACGACGGGCTGCTCATCGACCGAGATCGACAGGTCCTCGGCGGCGATCGCCGCGGTGGATCCGGGAGCGGGCCAATCGGCGAGCTGGTCTTCGCGCTCGACGGCCTCGCCCTCGATGTCGAAACGGGGCAGGATCCGGTCGAGCCACTTCGGCATCCACCAGGCGTGCGTGCCGAGCAGCGCCATGACGGCGGGCACCAGCGTCATGCGCACCACGAAGGCGTCGACGGCGATACCGACGGCGAGCGCCAGCGCGATCGGTTTGATGTTGCTGTCGCCCTCGGGGACGAATGCGGCGAAGACGGCGAACATGATGACCGCGGCGGCGGTGACGACGCGGGCGCTCGCCGCGTATCCGCTGCGCACCGAGTCGATCGCGAGCTCGCGAGACACGCCGCGCTTGCGCGCGCCGTGCACATAGTCCTCCCGCATGCGCGAGACGAGGAACACCTCGTAGTCCATCGCGAGGCCGAAGAGCACGCCCATGACGACGATCGGCATGAAGGCGATCACAGGGCCGGTCTTGGCGATGTGCAGCATGTCCGCGCCCCAGCCCCACTCGAAGACGGCCGCGACGACGCCGAACGCCGCCACGATCGACAGCAGATAGCCGAGGGCGGCCTTGAGGGGCACCCAGATCGAGCGGAAGACGATCATCAGCAGGATCACGCTGAGGCCGACGACGAAGATCCCGAACGGCAGCAGCGCCTGTCCGAGCTTCGCGGAGACGTCGATGGCGACCGCCGTGAAGCCGGTCACGGTGAGGTCGATGCCGAACTCGTCGAGCCACTCGTCGTGGTGCGCGCGCAGCTCGTGCACGAGCGCGGTGGTCTCGGGATCCGAGGGGCCGGTTTCGGGAATGATTTGGACGATGCCGGTGTCGGCCGTCTCGTTCGGCGTTGCAAGCGCAACCTCCCGCACACCATCGATCTGCTCGACCGCGGCGGACAGGTCCTCCATGAGACCGAGCGGGTCGGAGCTGGTGATGATCGAGCCGGTGAGGATCAGCGGACCGTTGAAACCTTCGCCGAAGTGTTCGCCCGTGAGGTCGTACGCCTGGCGCGCCTCACTGTCCTCCGGAAGCGTGCCGGCGTTGGGTAGTGCGAGGCCGAGCTGCAGGGCGGGAAGGGCGACGACGCCGAGCCCGACGACGACGGAGATCGTCGTCACGATGGGGTGCTTGGTAACCATGCCGACCCAACGCAGCGCGAAGCCCTTCTTCGCGGGCTTGTCCGCCTTCGTGCGGCGGACGCGGCCGGCGGCGCGGTGCTTGGCGAGCCCCAGGAAAGCGGGAGTCAGAGTGACGGCGATGGCGACGGCGACGGCCACGGCGACCGAGGCCGCGATGCCCATCACCGTGAGGAAGGGGATCCCCGCGAAGCCGAGACCGATGAGCGCGATGAGCACCGTCACGCCCGCGAAGACGACCGCGCTGCCGGCCGTGCCTGTCGCGCGAGCGGCCGCGTCCTCCGGATCCACGCCCTCTCGTATCTGATCCTGGTGGCGAGCGGCGATGAAGAGCGCGTAGTCGATGCCGACGGCGAGCCCCAGCATCAGGGCGAGGAGCGGCGTCGTGGCGCTGATGTCGGTGAACGCCGTCGCCGCAACGACTCCGAGGAGCGCGACGCCCACGCCGATGAGGGCGACGCCCAGGGGAAGCCCCGCCATGACGAATGAGCGGAACGTGACGATCAGCACGAGCAGCGCGATGATCACTCCCACGGCCTCCGTCGGCGTGATCGAGGGAAGTTCGGTGGCGAAGAGGTCGCCGCCGAGCTTCACGGTGGATCCGTCCGGGAGCTCGTCGGCGAGGGCGTGCACTCGATCGGTGATCGCGGCCTTCACCTCGTCGCTGATCGTCGTCGCCTGACCGTCGAGCTGCAGCTGCACGATTGCGGCGGATCCGTCCTCCGAGATCAGCCCGTCGACGAGGTCTCCGTACGGCGACGTCGCGTTCGACATGTCGTCGTAGTCGGCAAACTCTTCGACGGCTGCATCGATCGGCTCGCGGTAGTCGGCATTCTCGATCTCGTCGCCGTCGGCGGCGACGACGATGAACTGCGCGGCAGTACCCGAGACCTGGGGGAAGGTGCGCTCGAGCTGCTCCAGGCCATCCTGCGCTTCCGTGCCCGGAATCGTGATCGAGTTGTCGAAGCCCTTGTTGAGGCCGAGCGCCGCGCCTCCCATCACGAAGAGGATGAGCAGCCAGGTTCCGAGCACGCGCCAGGGGTGGCGGTAGGACCACCGGCCGAGCGACGACAGCAGGGTAGACACGAACGGGCCTCCGAGAAGTTCGATACAGACGTGTATCCAATACAGAAGTGTATCGTAGGACGGGTGGATATGAACGAGTCTCAGAAAGCGCCCAGGGGGCGCAGTCGCGAGGCGACGCGGGCGAAGCTTCTCGGTGCGGCGGCCGAGGTCTTCGCCGAGGTTGGGCTCGGCGAGGCCTCCGTCGAGCGCATCTGTGAGCGCGCCGGGTTTACGCGCGGCGCCTTCTACTCGAACTTCGCCTCGAAGGACGAGATGTTCCTCGAACTCGCGACGGTCGTCGCGCGCGAGCGCGTCAGCGCCGTCCGTGCGCGCATCGACGAGCTCGCCATCGACTGCGACGTGCCCGATGTCACGGTGATCATCCGCGCACTCGATGTCGTCGGCGACGACCGCGCCTCGACGATGCTGATGAACGAGATCAGCATCCACGCCATGCGCGACGCCGACTTCGCGGCCGCCTACAGCGCCCAGATCGACGAGGTCACGGGCGAGGTGGTGCAGCTGATCGACGAGATCACCCAGAGCCGCGGGATCCGCCTGCGCCTGTCGTCGGTCGACGCCGCGCGCATCATCATGGGCGTGTGGGGCGACATCTCATCGCGCGCCGCGATCGCCGGGTTGAACGCCGAGGCGATGGCCGAGCAGCGCACCCGCGAACTGGGTCAGATCGTCGATCTGCTGCTCGACCGCTGAAGCTCCGCGTAGCAGTCGCGGATCCGCTGCACCCACCACGCGCGGCGGTCGTCCGCGACCGCGTGCGCCTCGAGGAGCTCCTCGTCCGGGGTCACGCGCCGGACGTCGATCATGCCCTGCTCGGGCAGCAGCGGCGTCGACGTGACGTCGGCGGTCAGCAGCGCCGCCGTCCCGAGCCCGCAGTCGTGGTCGAGACTAGGCAGCGCGGCCGCGAGGTGAGCGCCCTGAGCGAGGCCGACGCTCGTGTCGATCGCCGAGGAGACCACGGCCGGAAGCCCCGCCTGTTCGACGATGTCGAGCGCGCGGCGCACGCCCCCGAGGGGCTGGGTCTTCACGATGATGAGGTCCGCGGCGCCGGCGCGGGCGACGCGCAGCGGATCCTCCGCCTTGCGCACCGATTCGTCGGCGGCGATCGGGATGTCCCACTTCCTCAGCCGCGAGCGCAGCTCCGCGAGTTCCTCGACGCTCGCGCACGGCTGCTCCGCGTACTCGAGGTCGAACTCGCTGAGGGCGTGCAGGGCGCGTTCGGCCTCGTCGACGTTCCAGCCCATGTTCGCGTCGATGCGGATCCGTCCCTCGGGTCCCGTCGCCGAGCGCACGGCTGCCACGCGGGCGATGTCGTCGCTCAGCGTCTGCCCGCGCTCGGCGACCTTGACCTTCGCGGTACGACATGCGCCATAGCGGGCGAGGACCGCCGGGACCCGCTCGGCCGCGACGGCCGGGACGGTGGCGTTGACCCCGATGCTCTGGCGGTGCGCGACGGGCTGGGGCTCGTAGGCGAAGTCGATCGCCGCGGCGAGCCAGGTGCGCGCCTCGGCGGCCTCGTACTCGAGGAAGGGCGAGAACTCCGCCCACCCCTCCGGCCCCTCGAAGAGCGCCGCCTCGCGGTGGTCGACGCCCCGGAAGGTTGTCGCGAGCGGAACGGACACGACGCGGAGGGTGCTGAGGATTTCTGGGAGCGGCGGCAACATACTCCCATCATCCCCTCCTCCGGGCACGTCCTCCCCGTCCATAACAACTTCTCCCCGTACACAACGACGCAATTTTTCGGTGGTCGGGGCCGGGGAACCGGTGTCTGGCGCATCTCAGCCAAAAATCTGCGTCGTTGTGTACCTGGGGCGAGTGTCACAGGCCGGGCGTAGGCTTCAGTGGTGACTTCCTCCGCCGTTTCCGAGCTGTTCGATCCCTCCGAGTGGGTGCCTGCGCCCGGCGCCGATGGCTACACCGACATCACGTCGCACGTCTCGCGCGACGGTCGCATCGCCCGCGTCGCGTTCAACCGGCCCGAGGTGCGCAACGCCTTCCGCCCGCACACCGTCGACGAGCTGTATCGCGCGCTCGAGGCGGCCCGGACGGATCCGCGCATCGGCTGCGTCTTGCTGACCGGCAACGGCCCCAGCCCGAAGGACGGCGGCTGGGCCTTCTGCTCGGGCGGCGACCAGCGGATCCGCGGGCGCGATGGGTACAAGTACTCGGACGACGACTCGAGCGTCACCGACCCGGCGCGCGCGGGGCGCCTGCACATCCTCGAGGTGCAGCGCCTGATCCGCTTCATGCCGAAGGTCGTCATCGCCGTGGTGCCCGGCTGGGCGGCGGGCGGCGGTCACTCGCTGCACGCGGTGTGCGACCTGACGATCGCCTCGCGCGAGCACGGGAAGTTCAAGCAGACGGATGCCGACGTGGGCTCGTTCGACGCGGGCTACGGCTCGGCCTACTACGCCAAACAGATCGGCCAGAAGTTCGCCCGCGAGGTCTTCTTCCTGGCCGAGGAGTATTCGGCGCAGCGCGCGTACGAGATGGGCGCCGTGAACCGTGTGGTGCCGCACGAGCAGCTCGAGGCGGAGGCCTTGAAGATGGCCCGCACGATCCTCACGAAGTCGCCCACCGCGATCCGCATGCTGAAGTACGCGTTCAACGCGACGGACGACGGCATGGTCGGCCTGCAAATGTTCGCCGGCGAGACGACGCGCCTGGCCTACGGCACCGACGAGGCCGTCGAGGGCCGCGACGCGTTCCTCGAGAAGCGCGACCCCGACTGGTCCGCGTTCCCGTACCACTTCTAATTCCGCAGGTCTCCGGCGCCGGAGATTCGCGGAGTCGGCTCGATGGGAGGCACCATGAGGCTCGAGCGTCTTGAAGATTCGGATCCGCGCGCGCTGCTCCGCGCGCTGCGCGGCGCGGTCCTCGGATCCGGCCCGGCGATCGCCCTCGGATCCGCGGGGGAGCTTCCCGCGGACGTTCCCGCGGGCACCGCCGTCGTGCTCACGACGAGCGGATCCACGGGCGTCCCGAAGTCCGTCGCGCTCTCGCGTTCGGCGCTCACGGCATCGGCGATGGCCACGTCGGCGCGGATCGGTGAAGGGCAGTGGCTTCTTCCGCTCTCCGGCGGCTACATCGCGGGCGTGCAGGTCATGGTGCGCGCGCTCGTCTCGGGCCGGGATCCAGCGATCCTCTCCGGGCGGTTCACGGCGGAGGCCTTCGCGCATGCCGCCAGTGGCATGCGGTCCTTCGCCTCGGGTATGCCGGTCGCGACATATACTTCGCTCGTGCCCGCCCAGCTGCGGACCCTCGTTGACGCGGGGGAGGAGGATCCGCGGGTGGCGCGGGCGCTCGCGTCCTTCCACACGATCCTCGTCGGCGGGCAACGCCTGCCGGATCCCCTCCGCGAGCGGGCGATCGCGCTCGGCGCGAACCCCGTCCGCACCTACGGGTCAACGGAGACGAGCGGCGGGTGCGTCTACGACGGTGTGCCGCTCGACGGCACGACCGTGCGCGTCATCGACGGGGAGCTGCGGATCAACGGGCCGAGCCTCGCCGACGGATACCTGGGGGATCCCGAGCGAACCGCGGAGGCCTTCGTGATCGACTCCGAGGGGCTCCGCTGGTATCGCACGGGCGACGCGGGATCCGTCGACGGGCGCCTCGTGAGCGTCACGGGACGCATCGACAACGTGATCATTTCGGGTGGCGTGAACGTCTCGCTCGATCGCGTGGAGGCGGTTGCCCAGGGCATCGTTCCCGATGCCGTCGTCGTCGGCGCGCCGCACGAGCGATGGGGTGAGACGCCGGTGATCGTCACGGCACTCGGCGGCGACCTCGACGCCGTCCGTTCGGCCGTAGAACGCGAGATCGGCAAGCCCGCCCGGCCCGACCGCATCGTCCGACTCGACGAGATCCCGCGCCTGCCGAGCGGCAAGCCGGACCGGCGGGTCCTCCGCGAGATCGTCCGCGGCGACGGCTGACATCGCCCGTTCTCCCGGCGTCCCGCGCGTACGATGGATGCTCGTGGCGAAGAACTATGGACACGTCAGCGGCAATCCCGCTCACCGCGGCACGGCGGCGCGCCCCGCGTCGAAACCCGTAACCCTCGGCGACTGGATCGGCGCGGCGCGGCTACGCACACTCCCGCTCGCGGTCACACCCGTGCTCATCGGGACGGGTGCGGCGGTGCTCGCCGACGCCGAGCGCGAATTCCACTGGCTCATCGCACTCGCGTGCCTCGCCGTCGCGGTGTTCCTGCAGATCGGCGTGAACTTTTCGAACGACTACTCCGACGGGGTCAAGGGCACCGACGACTTCCGCGTCGGCCCGGCGCGGCTGACGGCCTCGGGGCGGATCCCGGCCAAGCGGGTGCTCTCCGTCGCGCTCGCGTTCTTCGCGCTCGCCGCGCTCGCGGGGCTCGCGATCGTAATCCGGACCGGCCAGTGGTGGATGCTCGCCGTCGGTGCGGTGTGCATCGTCGCCGCCTGGTTCTACACGGGCGGGAAGCGCCCCTACGGTTACAACGCCATGGGCGAGCTGTTCGTCTTCGTCTTCTTCGGCCTCGTCGCAACGCTCGGCACGACGTGGGTGCAGGCGCTCTACCTCCCACAGGAGGCGTGGTTCGGCGCCGTCGCGGCGGGCTTCCTCGCCTGCGCCGTGCTGCTCGCGAACAACCTGCGGGACATCGATCAGGACAAGAAGGCGGGCAAGCGCACGCTGTCGACGTTCATCGGGCGAACCGGCACGAAGATCCTCTTCACGGTCTTCATCGTCCTGCCGTTCGCGATCGCCGGATACCTCGCGCTGTTCTACCCGATCGCCTGGCTGACGGGCTTCGCCCTGCTGCTGGCCGGGCCCGCGCTCGCGATCATCTGGAGCTACAAGACGCCGCGCGAGCTGATCACCGCGCTCGCGCTCACGTCGCTGAGCTCACCGGTCTACGGGTTTTTCCTCGCCTGGGCCTTCTGGGGCTGATCCGTTCGCCTGCGCCGACTCGTTGGCGTCGTTCTCGATCTCCTCGTCGATCTCGCGAGCCGACTTCGATGCGCGGCGCTGCTTGCGCTCGTACAGGTCCTCGCTCAGCTGGGCGCGCGGCTTCTGGAGGAGGATCACGGAGAGCGCGATGCCGATGAGACCCGCGAAGATCACGGCGAGCCACCACATGTTGCGGAACGCCGGGAAGAGCATCATGATCCCGAGCGGCACGAGGAAGAACGCCAGTCGGAGGATCGTGTACGTCAGGAGCGAGCGGATCTTCACCTGCCCATCGTAGTTCGGCCCTCCTTAGGGTTCCCCTGCCGCACCTCGCGCGGTGCTTATCAGTGTCCACTCGACAAGCGAAGTGAGACAATCGACGGGTGAGAGAGCTCCTCGGTCTTCGGCGTCGCGACAGTGTCGCGCCGGTCTCGCGCTTCGGCGCCACCCGCTCGGTCGTTCCCGTGTCGCGCATGTCGACCGTCGATCTGATCGTCGCCGAGCTGCGCAAGGCCATCCTCGCGGGCGATCTCGCCGTCGGTGAGCCCCTGCGTGAGGTCGAGATCGCCACCCAGCTGGGCGTGAGCCGCGGCCCCCTCCGCGAGGCGGCGCAGCGGATCGTGCAGGAGGGGCTGCTCGTGTCGATCCCGGGCCGGGGCCTGCGGGTGCGCCGCATCCCCGCCGAGGAGGTGCCCGATCTGTACGAGGCACGGCTCGCCGTCGAATCCCACGCCGCCCGCCGCCTCGCCCAGCGCCCGAACGCGGTCGAGACGGCCGAGCTCGAGGCCTGCCTCGCCCGCCTAGTCGCGGTCAGCGCGGGCGACGAGGCGGTACCGATCGGCGACGCCGACCTCGCCTTCCACCGCCAGCTCGTCGACCTCGTCGGCAGCACCCGGATGTCCAAGCGCATCGAGACCCTGCTCGCGGAGACGCGCATCGCCAACCTGTCGACGCACGACGGTTACACGATGCCGCGCGAGGTGTCGCCCACTTATCGCGAGCTGATCGACGCCATCGTGGCGGGCGACGGCGAAGCGGCCGCTGACGCACTCTCGCGTCAATTCGAGGCGGCGATCGCGCGCCTCACGGGGCTCGACGATTCGACCGAGACGATCGAGTCGCCCATCGGCACCGAGACGGCATCGTTCGCGCGTATCGAGACGGTGGAGTAAGGGCATAACCCCGCGGCCTAGACTGGGTACGTGGGACGCCTGCTGATACCTCTGGTTCTGATCGCCCTGGCTTTCTGGGTCGTCAGCTTCGTCGACTGCGCCATGCAGCCGCCGACGCGGCACCGCGGCGCATCGAAGAAGGTCTGGGTGCTCATCACGATCATTCCGGTGATCGGCGGCGTGCTCTGGTGGACGATCGGGCGTGCCCGCAGAAATCAGATGACCGCGGAGCCGAGGCCCATCGCACCGGACGACGACCCCACCTTCAGTCAGCAGCTCGCCGAGGACCGCATCCGCCGCCTCGAGGAGGAGATCGCCCTCCTCGACATGGAGGCGGCCTTCGATATGCCCGACGCCACGAAGCCCGACGCGAAGAAGCCCGACGCGAACAAGCCCGGCGAGGACGACGACGCTCGCGACGATGACCGCAAGTAGCGACGCCGCCTGCGAGCTCCTCGACCGGCTCGTCGCCCGCGGCGTGCAGCACCTCGTCGTCAGCCCCGGATCCCGCTCGCAGGCCCTCGCCCTCGCCGCCGCCGAGCTGGAGAGGCAGGGGCGCGTCCGCCTGCACGTCCGCCTCGACGAGCGCGTCGCGGGCTTCACGGCCCTCGGCATCGGCCGCGAATCGCGCGTGCCCGCCGCCGTGATCTGCACCTCCGGATCCGCCGTCGCGAACCTGTTCCCCGCGGCGCTCGAGGCGCACCACGCGGGCGTCCCGATGCTGCTCCTGACGGCCGACCGCCCGCCGGAGCTGCGCGGTGTCGGCGCGAACCAGACGACACATCAGCCGGGTTTCTTCGGCGACGCGGCACGGTTCGCCGCGGATGCGCCGACCCCGGACGGACGGGCGAACGGGTACGCCGAGCTGGCCGACCGCGCCTTCGACGCCGCGCGCGGCGGATCCGTCGCGCATCTCAACCTGCCGTTCCGCGAACCGCTCGCGGGCGCGCTTCCCGAGTGGTTCGTCGCGGGGGGATCCGCCCGCATCGAACCGGTGCCCGTCCGCGCGGATCCCGTTGTGCTCGAGCGCGGTCCGCGGACGGTCGTCGTCGCGGGCGCGGACGCGGGCCCGCGTGCGGCGCACCTCGCCGAGCGCGGCGGCTGGCCGCTGCTCGCGGAGGTCGTCAGCGGATCCCGCCACGGCGCGACCGTCGTGCGCGGCTATCGCGCGGGGCTCGCGGATCCGCGCCTCGGCGGACGCATCGAACGCGTCGTCGTCATCGGACACCCGACAATCGGGCGGGAGGTGACGGTGCTGCTGCGACGCGACGACCTCGAGATTCTCGCGCTGCAGCACACCGATGAGGCGCTGAACCTCAACGGCCGCACCCGCGCGGTTCCCGACATCGACATCGACACGGGCACCCCCGTGGACGCGGAGTGGCTGGCCGCATGGCTCGAGCTTCCCGCGCCGGAGGGTGCGGAGCCGCACCGCGCCGAACTCGTCGACGCCGTGTGGCGCGCGACGGGGGAGCGCGACCGCATCGTCTTCGGATCCAGCCGCCTCGTGCGGGTCGCGGACGACCGGCTCTGGGGGCGAGCGCGAGTGCACGCCAATCGCGGGCTGGCGGGAATCGACGGCACGGTCGCCACGGCGATGGGGGTGCAGCTCGCGGCCGACGACGGCACGACCCGCGTGATCCTGGGCGACCTCGCCTTTCTCTACGACGCCGGCGCCCTGCTGCGGTCCGGATCCGAGGAACGTCCCCGCCTGCAGATCATCGTCGGCAACGATGGCGGCGGCACGATCTTCGACGGCCTCGAGGTCGCCCAGGTCGCGTCGCGCGAGGCGATGGACCGTGTGCAGCTCACCCCGCAGCGCGCCGACATCGCGGCCCTCGCCGCGGCCTACGGATGGGACTACGTGCGCGCGCAGTCGCGGGCGGAGCTCGACGCGGCGCTCGGTGGCGGATCCGCGATCATCGAGGTGCCGTTGCCACGGTAGGCGCGCGCGGATGTCGGTGAAATCACGAATGTCGGAGGAATGCCGGCAAAACGCCCGAGTCTCGTGATTTCTCCGATCTCTGTGACGGCGGCGCCGCCTGCCTCGCGCGCGGTAAGCGCATTCCGCGGGATGCGGCAGGATAGACCCATGACCTCGCCCCGCACCATCGTGATCGCACCCGACAGTCTGAAGGGATCCGCGACCGCGGCCGACGCCGCCGTCGCGATCGCGGAGGGCTGGGTGCGCACCGCGCCCTCCGACAGCTTCGTGCTCCGGCCCATGGCGGACGGCGGCGAGGGGACGCTCGACGCGTTCGAGAAGGCGGTGCCGGGCGCCCAGCGGATGTCCGTGCGCGTGACGGGCCCCGCGGGAACGGCCGTGACCACGTCGTGGCTGAGGCTGCCCGCGACCGAGGAACTCCCCGGCGGCACGGGCGTGGTCGAGATCGCCAGCACCTCGGGCATCGAACTCCTCGGCGACGAGCGCCGCCCCTTCGACGCCTCGACGCTCGGCTTCGGGCAGGCGATCGCCGCCGCGCTCGCCGCGGGTGTTTCGAAGCTCGTGCTCGGCATCGGATCCAGCGCCTCGACCGACGGCGGGGTCGGGATGCTCACGGCTCTCGGTGCCCGATTCTTCAACGATTTCGGCGCCTCGGTCGCCCCCGGTGCCGCCGGTCTCGAGGAACTCGTGAGCGCCGACCTCTCGGCGCTGAAGCCGCTGCCGGCCGGTGGCGTGCAGGTGCTGAGCGACGTGACGAACCCCCTGCGCGGATCCACGGGAGCGGCCGCGATCTTCGGGCCGCAGAAGGGGCTCGACGAGGAGGGCGTGGAGCGCGCCGACGCCGGCCTCGGCCGGCTGGTCGCGGCGCTGGACCGCGCCGATCTCGCGGATGTCGAGGGTGCCGGCGCGGCGGGCGGCACCGGATTCGGGCTGCTCGTCTGGGGCGCCCAGCTGGTTCCCGGATCCGCCGCGATCGCCGAACTGACCGGCCTCGCGTCGGACATCGCCCGCGCCGACCTGGTCGTCACGGGCGAGGGACGCTACGACGGGCAGTCGGAGGCGGGCAAGGCGCCGGCCCACGTGGCGCAGCTCGCGCGCGCGGCGGGCGTGCCCGTGGCGCTCGTCGCGGGCGCCATCCAGGCCGACACCTCGGGCTTCTCCGCCGCGGAATCGCTCACCGAGATCGCCGGATCCACCGAAGCGGCGCTGGCGGATCCGCTCCGCTGGCTCCGCGACGCGGGCGAGCGCCTCGCCCGCTGAGGCGTGTCCCACTTGGTGCGCGAATGAAGGCCCTATTCCCGCATTAAGTGGGACATGCTCGGGTGCGTGTCCCACTTACGGCGGGAATGGCGCCCCTATTCCCGCACCAAGTGGGACACGCCTCAGAGATCGAGGGCAGCGAGGACGTCGAACCAGGGGCGGGTCGTGGCCTCGTTGAACGGCGCCACGCGGTCGGTCACCTTCTTCTTCAGCTCCTGCGTGACCGCCTCGAGGCGGTTCACGACATGCAGGGGATAGCCGTACTCGACGCGGTGCTCCTGCCACTCGTCCTCGTCGTCGATGTAGATGCCGCGCTGATCCGTGCGGCGCACCACGTCGAGGTCCATGTCGATCGCGGTCGGGAACTCGTCGTCCCAGCGCACGTCCCACGCAACATCGATGTAGATGCGCGTGCGCTGGGGAGGAGCGTTGACCGTCAGCAGCCATTCGGCGCCGTGGTCGCTGCCGGGTTCCGGATCCGGGAGCAGCATCACGCAGCTGGTCTTCAGCAGCGTGTCACGACCGGGGCGATGGCTGCGCCACCCGGGGCGCTGGCCGAACCACGCTCCCCATTCGTCGCGACCCAGGTACACGACCTCGTGAACCCAGTGCGGTGCGCCGTCCCATTTTCGCCAATGAATGTGCGTCCGTGTTCCGGGGCGGATAGAGGTACTCATTACTCGACCCTAATTCGCTGAACGCCTCCCAGGCGGAGCGACGCCGCCCATCCATAGGATCGTTACCGTGACCGAACCGCTCACATTGCCGCGCCTCGTCGCCACGACGCGCGAGATCAGCCCCGTCGATGCCCTCGAGTACGCGGATCCGGCGAACCCGCTGGTCTGGACCCGAAACGGCGACATCCTGGTCGCCGCGGGCCCCGACCTGCTGCACATCGACGTGGGCGAGGACGGGCGCATCGCTGCCATCGCCGACCTATGGCGCGCCTTCAGCCAGACCGCAGACGTGTACGACGAGGTCGAGCTTCCGGGCACGGGGCTCGTGGCCTTTGCGGCGCTCGCCTTCGACGACGCCTCCACATCGCCGTCGACGCTGATCGTGCCGACGACCGTGATCGGGATCCGCGCGGGCCGCGCGTGGAAGACACGGATCCGCTTGATGGAGCGCCCGGACGATATCGCGGAGCCCCGTCCGGTCGCCTTCGGACCCTCGTGGTCGGCGTCGCTCGGGCCGGGCGCGATGGATCCCGAAACCCACGACACCGCCGTGCGTCGAGCGCTTGAGATCATCGACTCCGGCGAGGCGCAGAAGATCGTCGTCGCCCGCGACGTCGTGGGCACGGTTCCCGCGAGCGCGGACATTCGTCGTCTCGTGCGCGCGCTGTCCGAGGAGTACGCCGACACCTGGACCTTCTCCGTGGACGGCATCGTCGGTGCAAGCCCCGAGACGCTCGTCACCGTGCGGGGCGGCGAGGTATCGGCACGCGTCCTCGCCGGCACGCGCGGGCGCGGCGCCCACGTGAGCGATGACGAGATCATCACGGCCGAGTTGCGCGCGAGCGAGAAGGATCGCAACGAGCACCGTTTCGCGGTCGACAGCGTGATCGACGCGCTCGCGCCCCACACGAGTTCCCTCGAGGCGGCGGAGCCCTTCGCCCTCGAGCTGCCGAACCTTTGGCACCTGGCGACCGACGTCCGGGGTCAGCTCGACGGCGGGGCGTCGGCGCTCGATCTCGTGCGGGCCCTGCACCCGACCGCCGCGGTCGCGGGCACACCGACGCCTCGCGCGGTTGCGGCGATCCGCGAGATCGAGCCCTTCGACCGCGGCCGATACGCCGGGCCCGTCGGCTGGATCGATGGCAACGGCGACGGCGAATTCGCGATCGCGCTGCGTTGCGCCCAGTTCGGCCCCGTCGGGGACGCTCCGACGCGCACCGTCGCGGCGCACGCGGGCGGCGGCATCGTCGCCGGATCCGTGCCGGAAGCCGAGTTGCTCGAGACCCGCGTCAAGTTCCGCCCCATCGTCGATGCCCTGGCGTAACGGCCTCACACGACGCCCTCACGCAACGCCCCGGCGCGCGGATCCGCTCGCACCCCCTCCGCGAGATCGCACCTTTCTCGCGAGATCGCACCCATTTCGATGCGATCTCGCGAAATGGTTGCGATCTCGCGGGCTCGGGCGAGCGGACTCGGGCGCGCGAGCGGCCGAGCGAGCGCGGCGGGGATCCCGCGGATCCGGGAGAAAACCGGCCCCGCGCGCGCCGATCCCGGCGGGCGGATCCAACCTCAAGCTACCCCCGCGTAGACTCGTTGGGTGACCTCGCAGCGGGCCGATCTGGCCAAGGATCCGAAGACTGTCAGCGGCATGTTCGATCTCGTCGCGAAGCGATACGACTTCACGAACATCGCGATGACGTTCGGGCTCGACGCCGTGTGGCGTCGAGCGACGACGCGTGCCGTAGACCCGCGGCCGGGGGAGAAGATCCTCGACCTCGCGGCGGGTACGTGCCGCTCGTCGGCGTCGCTCGCCGCCAGCGGGGCACAGGTCGTGGCGGCCGACTTCTCGCCGGGCATGCTGGCGCAGGGCCGGAAGCGCTACGGCGATGTGCGCGGGCTGAGCTTCGTCGAGGCCGACGCGATGAACCTGCCGTTCGCGGACGGCGAGTTCGATGCCGTCACGATGTCGTACGGCCTCCGGAACGTGCAGCAGCCCAAGGTGGCGCTCGCGGAGCTGTACCGTGTCACCAAGCCGGGCGGACGCATCGTGATCAACGAGTTCTCGACCCCGCCGAACAGGATCTTCCGCGCCCTCTACCGTTTCTACAACGACAAAGTCCTGCCGCGCGTCGCGCGCCTCGTGGGGTCGAACGGTGAGGCCTACGACTACCTGAACGAGTCGATCCGCGCCTGGCCCGACCAGAGGGAACTGGCCGCGTGGATGCGCGAGACCGGCTGGTCCGAGCCGAAGTACCGCAACCTCGCGTTCGGCATTGTGGCCCTGCACCGGGCCACTCGTGGGGCCGATAGGGTGGAGAAGTGAGTACGAGCCCCGTTTCCCCGGGCACGCAGCTGGCGAGCCGCTTCGGTCTGAGCGACCGCGTTTTCGCCGGGCGTGCGGCACGACGCCTCGCCGAGACGATCGAGCAGGCGCTGGAGGTCGTCGAGGCGGCGATCGCCGAGGAGCTTGGAGCCGCGGATCCCCTGGTCGACGCGATGAGCCGCTACCTCTACGAGGCGGGCGGCAAGCGTGTGCGCCCCATGCTCGTGATGCTTACCGCCCAGCTCGGCGAGGGCATCACCCCCGCCGTGCGTGATGTCGCCGTCGCGCTGGAACTGATGCACCTGGGCTCGCTGTACCACGACGACGTCATGGATGGCGCGGATCGTCGTCGCGGCGTTCCCGCGGCTCATCGGGTGTGGGACAACTCGACCGCCATCCTGACGGGCGACCTGCTTCTCGCGCGCGCGAGCCGTGTCATGGGTCGCCATGGCGATGTCGCGGTCGATCTGCAGTCGGAAACCTTCGAGCGTCTCGTGATGGGACAGCTCCACGAGACCGTGGGCCCGGCCGAGGGCGACGACCCGATCGATTTCTACATCCAGGTGCTCGCCGACAAGACCGGATCCCTCATCGCGGCCGCCGCACAGTCGGGCGCGTTCTTCGCGGGGGCCGGGGACGAATACCGTGAGCCGCTGCGCGTGTACGGCGAGAAGGTCGGCGTGGCGTTCCAGCTCGCCGACGACGTCATCGACCTGTCGGCGAATGCCGAGGCAACGGGCAAGGTGCCGGGAACCGACCTGCGCGCCGGAGTCGTGACAATGCCCTACCTGCTCCTGAAGACGAGCGATGATCCCGCCGATGTCGATCTCGCGCGACGCATCGACGAGGGCGCGGAGGCGATCCGGCAGGGGGCGGATCCATCCGTGCTCGATCGCGAGATCGCCGAGTTGCGCGATCACGCCGTCACGGCGCGCACGCACCAGCTCGCGCTCGACTGGACGAACGAGGCCGTCGACGCGCTGAAGGCACTTCCGCGCGGCACCGTTCGCGAGGCGCTCACCCGATTCGCCCGTCAGCTCGCCGACCGCGACGCCTGACCCCTCCTCACCAGAAGGATCCGCGATATGACCAAGCTTCGTCTTGCCATTGTTGGCGCCGGCCCCGCCGGAATCTACGCCGCCGACATTCTGCTGCGCACCGAGCGCAGCTTCGAGGTATCGATCGACTTGTTCGAGCAGCTCCCGGCGCCGTACGGCCTCGTGCGATACGGCGTCGCGCCTGACCACCCGCGGATCAAGGGCGTCGTGAACGCCCTCCGCGACGTGCTCGACCGAGGCGATATCCGCATCTTCGGCAACGTGACGTTCGGCCAGGACATCACCCTCGATGACCTGAAGAAGCACTACAACGCCGTCATCTTCTCGACCGGCGCGATCCGGGATGCCTCGCTCGACATCCCGGGGATCGACGCGAAGGGATCCTTCGGCGCCGCCGACTTCGTCAGCTGGTTCGACGGGCACCCGGACGTCCCGCGCGAGTGGACGATCGAGGGCCAGCACGTCGGCATGATCGGCAACGGCAACGTCGCGCTCGACGCGGCGCGCATGCTCGCCAAGCACGCCGACGACCTGCTCCCGACCGAGATCCCGGACAACGTCTACCGGGTGCTCAAGGAGTCGCCCGTCACCGACGTGCACGTCTTCGGCCGTCGCGGCCCCGCCCAGGTGAAGTTCACGCCGCTCGAGCTGCGCGAACTCGGCGAACTCAACGACGTCGACATGGTCGTGTACGACGAAGACTTCGACTACGACGAGGCCTCGCGTGAAGCGATCGCCTCGAACAAGCAGGTCAAGGTGATCGACCGCGTGCTGCAGAAGTGGCGCGAGCTGCCGAGCGCGAACAACGCCGGGGGCACCGCGTCGCGCCGCCTGCACCTGCATTTCTGGGCCAAGCCCGTCGAGGTGAAGACCGACGAGGAGGGCCGCGTGAGCGCCCTCGTCTACGAGCGCACGAAGGCCGACGGCGCCGGCGGCGTCGTCGGCACGGGCGAGCTGCGCGAGCAGCCGCTGACGCAGCTCTACCGCGCGGTCGGCTACTTCGGATCCCCGCTGCCGGGCGTGCCCTTCGACGACCGCCACGGCGTGATCCCGAACCACGAGGGCCAGGTGCTCGCGGAGGATTCGAACGACATCATGCCCGGTGTCTACGCGACGGGCTGGATCAAGCGCGGACCGGTCGGCCTCATCGGCCACACGAAGTCCGACGCGATGGAGACCGTCACCCACCTCGTCAACGACCAGGCGTCGTGGTGGCGCCCCGAGGATCCCTCGGAGGAAGCGATCCCCGCCCTGCTCGCGGAGCGCGGTGTGAAGTGGACGGACCTCGAGGGCTGGCACCGCCTCGACGAGCACGAGATCGCGCTCGGCGAGCCCCACGGCCGCGCCCGCATCAAGGTGGTCCCGCGCGACGAGATGGTGAAGATCTCCCGCGGCGAGTAACCCCGACCTCATGGGTCGCCACACAACGCGGCGGTAGCGCGAGCTGCGCCGACGTTGTGGGGCGACCTATGTCGCACGCGCCATCTGCGACATGTGGCTTCGGGCGACGCGGCGTGGTGTCGCTCGCGCCGGGAGCGGGCGACCCGCTCGAGGCGACGGTGCTCAGAATCCACGGGAAAGGGCCGCCAGAAAACGCGGGTCGTGCGCTCTGCGCACGGGCGTTTTCTGGCGACCCTGACGGCTGGGTCCAGCCCTGCGGGCTGGCGTTAGCGCTGGCCTCCGCGGCGCTGGCCGCCGCCGGAACGTCCACCCTGACCGGCGGGGCGTCCGCCCTGGCCTGCGGGACGTCCGCCGCCCTGGCCGCGTCCGGCGCCCGCCGGGCGTCCTCCGCGCGACTCACCGGATCCGCTGCCGCGGCCGCCGCGGGACTGGCCGCCGCGGGATCCGCCCTGGCGCTCGCGCTGCTCGCGCGCCGCGCGCTTGCGCTGCGCGTTGGCACCCTGCGAGGTGCCGGCCGGCGCGGCCGCGGGGGCGTTGCCGGATCCGGGGCCGCCCGGGCGCGGTGCGACGTGCTCGGCGATCTCGCCGACGAGCTCGACGACGGAGGGGCTCGAGGCGGTCACCTGCTGCGGCTGCGCCTTGATGCCGGCGCGGCGGAGGAGATCCTTGACCTCGCGGCGCTGGTCGGGCGTCATGAGGGTAACGACATCGCCCGATGCGCCCGCGCGGGCGGTGCGGCCCGAGCGGTGCAGGTAGGCCTTGTGGTCGGCCGGCGGATCCATGTGCACGACGAGGTCGATGCCGTCAACGTGCACGCCGCGGGCCGCGACGTCGGTCGCCACGAGCACGCGCACGCTGCCGTCGGAGAGGGCCGCGAGGTTACGGTCGCGGGCGTTCTGCGAGAGGTTTCCCTGCAGGTCGACGGCGGGGATGCCGGCCGCCGTCAGCTGCTTGGCGAGGCGCTTGGCCTGGTGCTTGGTGCGCGAGAACAGGATCCGCTTCGAGGTGCCCGATGCGAGCAGCTTGATGAGGTCCTTCTTCGCGTCCTGATCCTCGGCCTCGAAGACGTGGTGCGTCATGTCGGGAACGGGCGAATCCGCCGGGTCGATCGAGTGCTCGATGGGGTTCGACAGGAAGCGCTTGGCGATCTTGTCCACGCCGTTGTCGAGCGTCGCCGAGAACAGCATGCGCTGGCCCTGCGTCGGGGTCTGCGACAGCAGGCGGGTCACGCCGGGCAGGAACCCGAGGTCGGCCATGTGGTCGGCCTCGTCGAGGACCGTGATCTGCACGTTTCCGAGCGACACGATCTTCTGGCTGATGAGGTCTTCGAGACGGCCGGGGCACGCCACGACGATGTCGACTCCGGCGCGGAACGCCTGCTCCTGCGGACGCTGCGAGACGCCGCCGAAGACGGTGGTCACGGTGAGACCGGCCGCCTTCGCGAGCGGGGCGACCGAGGCGGCGATCTGCGTCGCGAGCTCGCGCGTCGGTGCGAGGACGAGGCCGGTGGGCTCGCCCGGGATGCGGCGCTGGCCCGCGAGGCGGGCGACGAGCGGGATCGCGAACGCGAGCGTCTTACCGGATCCGGTCTTTCCGCGACCGAGCACGTCCATGCCGGCGAGGGTCGACGGCAGCGTGGCGGCCTGGATGGGGAAGGGGGTAGGGCGATCCATGGCGACGAGTGCGTCGGTGAGGTTCGCGGGAACGCCGAGGTCGGCGAAGGACGGGGCAGCAGACATAGCTGTCTCTTCTCAGTGCATGCCGGAACAATGAGCCGGCGGAGGCGAACGCGGCGGGTGCCGAATCCGATTCGCCACGGGGAGCGGTGCGAGCTTCAGCTCGAGCAAACCGCGACGACGAGCGCAAGAAGCGCTCGGGGCCAGCTTACACGCGTCGCCTGAGCGGATCCCCGGCGCGGGCGCGTGTCCCATTTGGTGCGGGTATGGGGGTGGTATTCCCGCGTTAAGTGGGACATGCCTCGGGGCGTGTCCCAGTTGGTGCGGGTATGGGGGTGCTATTCCCGCGTTAAGTGGGACACACCCCCACCCGTGTCCCACTTGATGCGGGTATGGGCGTGCAATTCCCTCCTCAACTGGGACATGCCCCGGCCCGTGTCCCAATTAATGCGGGAATTTCCCTCCTATTCCCTCCTCAACTGGGACACGCCCCCACCCATGTCCCACGTACTGCGCGAATGACCCGCGTCAGGGCTCCGAGATGGCTGTGCCCAGCTCCCGCAGCACGGCGTCGCGGGCGTCGCGGCCGCGCGGGCCGCGGTGGGTGATGAGCGCGTCCACAAGGCTCTCGATGACGAGAGTCAGGGCCACGCGCGATGCATACAGGAGCTCGTCCTGAAAGGAATCAGACGTGGACGGCACGACGAGGGCGGTATCGGATCCCGATACGAGCGCCGAGCGCGCGAACGACGTGATCGCGAGCACCGTCGCGCCCGCATCGCGCGCCGCCCGCGCGACGGCGAGCGAGGACTCATTGGCGCCGGATCCGGAGACGATCACGCAGAGATCGCGCGCGGACAGCTGGCGCGCGGCGATCCGCTGCGCGAGCGCATCCTGCAGGATCTCGGCCGGCCGGCCGGCGGCCGTCAGGCGCATCTGCAGGTCGAGCCCGAGCGGCGCGCTGAGACCGTTCGACACGATGAGCACGCGCCCGGCCTCGTCGAGCGCCGTGATCGCGTCGCTCAGCGACTGCTCAGTGAGGGCCGCGACCGAGTCGCCGATGCGGGCGGCGAATCGCTCGGCGGCCGCGCGCAGGGATCCCACGAGGCTGTCGTCAGACGACGCAGCAGCGGGCGCGTGCGAGAGCTCCTGCGCGGCGGCCACGCGCAGCTGCGGGAATCCGTCGTAACCGAGCGTCTGCGCCGTGCGCACGACGGTCGCGCGGCCGACGCCGACCGCGTCGGCGATGTCCTGCGCCGTCGACTCGATCGCACCGGCGAGGTCGCCCGCGACGAACTCGGCGACCCGCCGCTCGCCCGCGTGCAACGACGGGGCGAGCGAGCGGATCCGGGCGGTGAGGGGCGCGTCAGCGGCTCCGGACCAGACCACGGGCACGGGATCCTTCCATGATGCGGCGCCGGATGGCACCCGAGACGAGGTCGACGAGCATCGTGGCGACGATGACGACGATCAGCAGCATCCCGACGGTACCCCACTCGCGGAAGTTCGTGTAGTTCGACAGCATGGATCCGATGCCGCCGGCCCCCACGAGTCCGAGCACCGCCGACATGCGGATGTTGAGTTCGAAGCGGTAGAGCGCGAAGGACATCAGCGTGGGCAGTGCCGCCGGCCACAGCGCCCAGCGGAGCACCGCGATCTTCCCGCCGCCCGCTGCCGCGACGGCCTCCGACGCGTCGTCGCTGAGCGACTCGATCGTCTCGTACACCCACTTGCCCTGCGTGCCGATGCCGGCGATGCCGAGGGCGAGCGCGCCCGTGAAGGGGGTCAGGCCCGTGACGGTGAGCAGGATGAGGGCGATGATCACCTCGGGCACGGCGCGGATCACGGCGAAGACCCCGCGCAGGATCGTCCGCAGCCACGTCGGACCGACCCCGTGGGCGGCGAGCATGCCGAGCGGGATCGACGCCGCGACGCACAGTATCGCGCCGAGCCAGGCCATCGAGATCGACCGCCAGGTCTCGAAGAGAGCGCGGGGCAGCTTCTCCCACGTCGGATCCGAGAACATCAGCACGCCGTACTCCCACGTCGAGCGCGGTAGGCCCAGCAGGGCGGCCCAGTCGACGTCGAGGAAGACGAGGCAGGCGAGGATGACGAGCCCCGCAATGAGCGACCAGACTGTGGTCCTTGCCTTGGACGGGGGAGCGGGCAGCGCGCTCATGCGAGCCTCCTTCGCAACAGATTGGAGACCACTTCGATGAGGATCACCACGACGAGGATCTCGAGGATGATGATCGACACGTCGTCGTAGGCGTAGAAGCCGAATCGCTCGTTGAGCAGGCGACCGATGCCTCCGGCGCCCACGATGCCGAGGATCGCCGAGATGCGCACGTTCAGCTCGAGCGCGTACAGCCATTGGTTCGCGAACAGCGGCAGCGACTGCGGCAGGGTGAGAGCGCGGTTGAGCTGGAACTGGGTGGCGCCGGCGGCGTGCCCCGCTTCGAGGTAGGCGTGCTTGTCGGAGTCGATTGCCTCCGACACGAGCTTCACGACGACGCCGAGGTCGAAGAGGAACAGCGTGATGAGGCCGGGCAGCGCCCCGACGCCCGTGAGGGCGACGAGGATCGTCGCGTAGACGAGGTCCGGCACCGAGCGGATCACGTTGATCACCGCGCGCACGATCCCTCGCGTGACGGAGTTCGGGTTGCTCGGCCGTGCCGCCCACAGCGTCAGCGGGACCGACACGAGCGCCGCCGCCGCGGCGCCGATGATCGCCATCTGAATGGTTTCGAGCATCGGGATCCACGTCCGCGGCAGGAACGAGAAGTCCGGCTGCGCGAGCTGCGCCAGCTTCGATGCGCCGTGGCGCCAGTTCTTCGCGATCGCCGCGAAGTCGAGTTCGACGCCGCCGATGGCCGGAAGACACGTGAGCAGCGTGAACACCGCGAGGGCGGCCGCGATGCCGAGCGTCTTCGGCCACGTGCGCGGCTTCGGGGGCAGGACGAGGGTCACGATGCTCCCAGGCGATCCTGCGGCTGGATCCGGCGGCCGTAGATCTGCTCGAAATCGGCGTCGCTGGCGCTCGCCGCGGGGCCGTCGTAGACGACCTCGCCGGAGCGCAGGCCGATCATGCGCGTCGTGTAGTCGCGCGCGAGATCCATGAGGTGCAGGTTGACGAGCACCGTGAGGCCGCGTTCGGCGTTGAGCCGGGTGAGTTCGTGCATCACCGCGTGCGCGGTGGGCGGATCCAGGCTCGCGACGGGCTCGTCGGCGAGCATCACGCGCGGATCCTGCGAGAGGGCGCGCGCGATCGCGACGCGCTGCTTCTGTCCGCCCGATAGGGATCCGGCGCGCGTCCACACTTTGTCGAGCATGCCGACGGAGTCGAGGGCGTCGAGGGCGATCTGTCGGTCTTCGGGCGACGCGATGCCGAAGAAGGAGCGGAACGCGTTCTGACCGGCGAAACGGCCGACGAGGGTGTTGCGGTAGACGTTCACTCGCTCGGCGAGGTTGAAGGCCTGGAAGATCATGCCGACGTTGCTGCGCAGCTCGCGCAGCGCGCGGCCGCGCAGGCGGGAGACCTCGTGCGGGCCGACGGTGACGGATCCGCTCGTCACGGGGACGAGACCGTTGACGGTGCGGATGAGCGTCGACTTTCCGGATCCGGAGAGACCGACGATGGCGACCATCTCGCCCGGCTCGATCGTGAGCGTGACGTTCTTCAGCGCGGCGGTGCCATTGGGGTACGTGACCGATGCGTTCTCGAGACGGATCGGCCACGCCGCGGAGGCCGAGGCCCCCGCGGCGTGAGCGGTGTTCGTCATCGTCAGTTGGAGAACTTCTCGAGGATCTCGCCGTAGCGGGTGATCTCGTCTTCGGCGGTGTCGGCCGTCCAGTCGGAGAGGCCGACGAGCTCGAACATGACGTCCTTCGCCTCGTCGGAGGAGTCGGCGTAGTCGTCGAGCAGCTGCGTGAGCTTCTCGACCGTCTCGTCCGAGAGGGAGTCGCTGACCGCGACGCCGCCGTTCGGGATCATCTCCGTGTACGCGAAGGCGACGGCCTTGTCGGCGATGTCGGGGAATTCCTCGGTGACGGTAACGCGGGCGTCCCAGTAGGCGAAGCCGATCTCGGCGTCGCCGTTCGCGACGGCGATGACGGCGTTGTTGTTGCCCTCGACCGGGATCTGCTCGATGTCGGCGTCGGTGTCGAGACCCTGATCCTGGAAGGCGACGATCGGGTACTGGTATCCGGCGGGGCTCGTCGCGGCCTGCAGTGCGACCTTGGCGCCCTTCGCATCGGCGAGGTGCTCGACGCCCTTCGGGCCCTGTCCCGTGGCAGTGCCGTCCTCGAGTCCGTTGCAGTAGGACAGCTCGACGGGGCCGGCCTCGTAGGTGGCCATGACGGGGGCGTCGTCGCAGTACTTGTCGGGGTTGTTCGTGTAGGCCACGGCCGCGTAGCTCGTGGCGCCGAAGCGGACGTCGCGCAGGATGAGCTTCGCGTCGTACTGCCCCATGGCGTTGTAGAGCGAGCCGGCGTCGCTGATGATGACCTGCGACTGGTCGGCGCCGAGGGCCTCGACGGTGGCGTTGTAGTTGTCGGCGACGACGCCCTTGACGTCCATGCCGAGGCCGTCCGAGAGGTACTCGGTCAGCGGATCGAGCGCCTCGGCGAGGTCCTCGCCCTGCACGGAGGGCACGAGCGAGATGGTGATCGATTCGGGCTCTTCGGCGGCGCTGCTGCATCCGGCGAGGCCGAGTCCGAGGCCGAGAATCGCGACGGAGCCCGCGGCGAGGAGGGACTTGCGCATGTGGTTCATCCTTTTTCTACAGGGTGATCTTTTACAGGGTGGGTGCGGTGGACAACTCCGCGGCGTGTGCCCACGCCACGATCTGATCCGCGAGCTCGGCGAGCGTCGTCGCCCGCATGGTCACGGAAGCGGGGGAGGTCACGGCCGTCGCTCCGACGAGCGCCGTGTCGGCGCCGAGCTCGGTCGCCGGCGCGAGATCGTTGACGACGATGTCGCCGACCGAGAGAACGGGGCCGTCCTTCAGGGCGCGCTGAATGATGGCTGCGAGGCCCGCGGGTTTGCCGGTGTTGAAGATGAGCTCGTCGAAGTGCTCGCGGATCCCCCACGCGGCGAGGGCCTCCTCGACGCCCGCGTCGGGGGCGTTGGTCGCGAGCACGACGCGCGTCGCCGCGGGGATCCGGGTGAGAATGTCGGCGAGCCCCGTTGCGGGGGCTGCGGGCTGCGCGGATCCGAGGAGCTCGCGGCTCGCAAGGTAGGCGAGCTGGCGCTCGGCCGGGCTCACGCCGGCCTCGGCCGCGAGGGTACCCACGGCGTCGTAGCCGTCGCGGTAGCTCGTGACGTCGCCCGATTCGAACGCGGAGATCGTCGCCTCGGCGCGCGCGAGGAATCCCTCTGGCGCGTAGCGCGCCATTTCCTGCGCGTAGGCCAATACCGGTCCGTTGCCGACGATGACGGTGCCGTCAAAGTCGAAGACGATCGTCGATGTCACGTAGTCTCCTCGCTCGCTGATGGACGATGCGTCCACGGTAAGCAGGCTACATGGACGGATCGTTTACGGGGAGGTTAACGTTTGGTGCAACCCGGGAGGCGTGTCCCACTTGGTGCGGGTATGGCGGGGCTATTCCCGCCGGAACTGGGACACGCTTCGACCCGTGTCCCACTTGGTGCGGGTATGGCGGGGTTATTCCCGCCGGAACTGGGACACGCTCACGCGGGGAGGGCCGCGTTCCAGCGGAGGCGCGGTGGTTCCGTCGCCAAGTCGCGGAGGAACGCTTCCTCGTCCGCAACGGGGAAGATCGTGAGCAGACGCATGCCCTCGCCGTCGTCGAGCCCCGACACGAGCACGCCGCCGGTCACGATGGCGCGCTGACGCACGCCATCGGCATCCCATTCGGCCACGCGTGCGTTCGCCGGGGGATCGAGTAGTAGCGGCTCCGCGGATCCGAGCACGCGCGCGAGCGGCGTCTCGTCGCCGTCGCCCAGTCGGAAATAGCCCGCGGGCCGCCCGAGTGCGGCCGCGAGCACACCGTCGGTCCAGCGCTCGCTCTTGTATCCGTAGGGGGTTAACACGGTCGAGAACAGGTATCCGTACACGTGGATGAGCCCCGCATTCCCGATCGGGAAACGCGCGTTCACACCCCCGGTTTCGTGGATCCGCTCGAAGACGCCGCACTCGACAACCGCCTCGCCGACGTTCTCATCGATCACCGTCGACGAACTCCAGCGTCCGATCAGCCCGTCGGCGCGGTCGCGGGCGACGCAATCAAGAACGGCGTCCATGTCGGGAGGCGTGTGCATGGGATTCACCCTAGGCGAGGGCTCCGGGAAGAGGCGTTTGCTCCGCGAGCATCTATCAGGAGAGGGGATCCGTCAGAAGCGAACTTCTCCGAGTGAATACACCTGTGGCCCCGCGGAGGCGGGGCCTCAGAGAGAATCACCGGTAGTTCTGGCACAGTCTCCCACGTAATGGGGGTTGTTGGCAGATGATGGATAATCTACTTGACCAGGCATTTATTTGATGAGGCTTACGGTGTATTAATGGCCGTGATTGACACTTTTGCGGACTATCTGCGGACTACGACGCAGACAATCGAACCTTGTAGAGCTCCGCAATCAGAGGCGGTGCATCGCGAAGAGGAGCAATCAACGGCTGCCACACAACGTGCTCGTCGTACAACCGCTGGCTCTCTTCGTAGCCAGTGCGCTTTGTAGGGCAGGGCTGCCAGAGCCACCCACCGCCATAAGGCCCGAGCCCGTATGGAGCTTCGCCGTATCCGGCGAGCATGCTGACATGTCGATGTTGGTGGGTGGATTCACCTCGCGCATAGACCAACGCGACGAGCGTTCGCATCCGAGGATCCGTGGGGCGTGAGGAACGAATTGGTGACAGGTTCGGTTTAGGCCGCGAGTGTGAGCGGCTTGGCTAGCTTGGCTTCGAACTCGATGGGCGTCAAGCCGCCGAGGGCGTCTTGGGCGCGTTGGCGGTGGTAC
>NZ_BMMQ01000009.1 GCF_014646015.1 Microbacterium nanhaiense | reverse complement strand
TCCCCCGCCGGTTCCCCCGCCGGTTCCCCCGCCGGTTCCCCCGCCGGTTCCCCCGCCGGTTCCCCCGCCGGTTCCCCCGCCGGTTCCCCCGCCGGTTCCCCCGCCGGTTCCCCCGCCGGTTCCCCCGTCGGTTCCCCCGTCGGTTCCCCCGTCGGTTCCCCCGTCGGTTCCCCCGTCGGTTCCTGTGCTGGTGCCCGTGCCGGTTCACACTGGCAGCGCAACGATTCCGCGGGACCCAGGGATAACCAGGGCGTGAGTAGCATCGAGGATCACCCGTCACATCTCCCCCACACTGATCCGCCCGGCCGCGACGCGACGTTCGTCCCACGTCAAGTGTCCACGAGCCGCGCATAGCCGGAGGTATCGTGCGCATCGCACAGCACAGGATGACGGTACACTCTCTTTGCCTCGTCTTCGTCCGTCCTCTGCAAGACTGGTGTCATGGCGGGCTTTCACCACATCGAGCTCTGGGTCGCAGATCTCGAGACGGGCGGGCGTGAGTGGGCGTGGCTTCTCACCGAGCTCGGTTTCACGCGCGAGTCGACGTGGCCCGAAGGGGAATCCTGGTCGGCGGCGGGCTCGTATCTGACGCTCACCGGCTCCCCCAATCTTCACGGAGACACCCACGACCGTCGGCGGCCCGGCCTCAACCATCTGGCGTTTCACGGTGGGTCGCGCGAGGATGTCGACCGGATCATGACTGACGCGGCCGACAACGGCTGGCGGGCGCTCTATGCGGATCGGTATCCGCACGCGGGCGGCCCAGATCACTATGCGGGCTGGCTCGAGAACACGGCCGGCTTCAAGGTGGAGATCGTCGCCGAGGATCCGCGCGCCCAGAACTGACCGAGTCCTAGCGCCGCCGCGAAGCGAGCGAGATCGATGGAGAGCGGTGCAGCCGCGATGTTTCACGTGAAACGGCCACGCTGATGCGACTCAGCCGTGGCGAGCCCGCCACTCGTCGACGAGGAGGGCGTACTAGGCTCCGTCCGTCCACCCGCGGGTCGCGTGGAAGGAGTCGGCCCTTGTCGTCGCCTCGTGTCGCATCCCGATCTTCTCCATGACGCGGATGGACGCTGCGTTGTCGGCAAACGCCGATGTCGTCACGCGTCGCACGCCGATGTGATCGAATGCCAGCCGCACGGCCTCCGTCGACGCCTCGGTCGCGTAGCCGCGACCCGCGTACGCCGGATCGATCGCCCACCCGAGCTCGGCATTGGAGCCGCGCGCGGCGCGAGGGTCGGCACCGATCTGATGCCACGCATCGGTCACCTGGAGAGTCAGATCACCGACGAGCGCGCCACTGGGGAGTGTGATCGCGAGCCTGTTGGGGAGCGTGCGCGACGCGAGGTCTACCCACTGGGGATAGCTCGTGAGGTATGCGCCGGTCCATGTGGTCACGGTAGGCAGGCCGCGATAGGTCCATGCGGCAGCGATGTCGGTCTCGGCGAACGGGCGGAGAAGCAATCGAGAGGTGCGAATCGGCCACGCGGGGAGGTCCTTCATATCCGCAGTGTTTCACGTGAAACCGAATCGGTCCCGAGGGTCCTGACTCGCGGGCTGCGCCCGATGTTTCACGTGAAACGGCGGCTCCTGGTGCGCGTAGCGAGGAGCGAGTGCGCGTTTCACGTGGAACATCGACCGAGATTCTCCGCGATTTCCCGCGGCAAAGCGGCACGCAACGGTTAGGCTGGAAGAGTTGACCTGGGACCCCGAGAGGATGCGCGTGAGCCAGTACTCCAGCGGCATCGCCGCCGCCTTCGATGACAGCCCGATCATGCGGCAGCTGCAGGATCTGAGCACACGTCGGCGACAGCTCGAAGACGTCGAGATCGAGTTCCCCGGCAAGACCCGCGTCCTGACGGTGTCGAATCAGAAGGGCGGCGTCGGCAAGACGACCAGCACCGTCAATATTGCCGCGGCCATCGCCGCGCTCGGCGGCCGCGTGCTCGTGATTGACCTCGACCCACAGGGCAACGCGTCGACGGCGCTCGGTGTCCCCCACACGGCCGACGTCATGAGCATCTACGACGTTCTCATCAACGACGCGCCGCTCGCCGAGGCGGTTCAGGTGAGCCCCGAGAACGAACGCCTCTTCTGCGTGCCGAGCACCATCCACCTCGCCGGAGCGGAGATCGAGCTGGTCTCGCAGGTCGCGCGCGAGAAGCGCCTCGACACCGCCCTCGAGGAGTACCTGGAGAGCCTCGATGAGCCGCTGGACTTCGTCTTCATCGACTGCCCTCCCTCCCTCGGACTACTGACGATTAATGCCTTCAGCGCGGCGCACGAGGTCTTCCTGCCGATTCAGGCCGAGTACTACGCACTCGAAGGCCTGAGCCAGCTTCTGGGCAACGTCAAGATGATTCAGAAGCACCTCAACCCGAGGCTGCGCGTCTCGACGATCCTCCTCACGATGTTCGATGCCCGCACGCGGCTCTCGCATCAGGTGGCGGACGAGGTGCGGCAGCACTTCCCGAAGGAAGTGCTGAACACGGTCATCCCCCGTTCGGTGCGGGTGTCGGAAGCGCCGAGTTTCGGGCAGACCGTCATCTCGTACGATGAATCATCCGCAGGTGCGATCGCATACAAGGAAGCAGCGGTCGAAATCGTCAAGCGCGGGGCCCCGCGCAGGAAAGGTCAGTAGTCATGGCGAAGCGCACGGGACTCGGCCGAGGGATCGGCGCACTCATCCCCACGGGAACGGAGGCGCGCGAGCGTCCCGCCGACGTCTTCTTCTCGCGCACCGTCACTCCCCCGGCCGCGGTCGAGGAGGAAACGGCGACGCCTCCCGCCCCGAGGAAGTCCGCGACGCGGAAGCCGGCTGCGCGCCGCACTCCCGTCGAGATCGCCATCGACTCGGACCCCGCTGAACCGGAGTCGCGCGACGATGCGGCGCCCGAACTCGCCGAGGTCCCCGGGATCCGCCTGATTCAGGTCGACCCGCACAAGATCGTCCCGAACCCCCGTCAGCCGCGCACGCTCTTCGATCCCGAGGATCTCGCTGAGCTCGTCCACTCCGTGCGGGAGTTCGGCGTGCTGCAGCCCGTCGTCGTGCGCGACAAGAACGACGGCACCTACGAGCTCATCATGGGTGAGCGCCGCACCCGCGCATCGCGCGAGGCGGGCCTGCACGCGATCCCAGCGATCGTCCGAGACACGGCGGACGAAGACCTGCTGCGGGATGCGCTCCTCGAGAACATCCACCGCGCTCAGCTGAACGCGCTGGAAGAGGCATCCGCCTACCAGCAGCTCATCAACGACTTCGGGATCACACAGGACCAGCTCGCGGACCGGATCGGCCGCTCGCGGCCGCAGATCTCCAACACCATTCGTCTCCTCCGCCTGCCCGAGGACGTGCAGCAGCGCGTCGCCGCGGGCGTGCTCACCGCGGGCCACGCGCGCGCGATCCTTTCGCTGGACGGCGACGCGGAGGCCATGGCGCGGCTCGCCGACAAGGTCGTCAACGAAGAACTCTCCGTGCGGGCGACCGAGTCGGCGGCGAAGCGCGTGCTCGAGGCCGGCGAGAAGCCGAAGAAGCCCGTGAAGGCGAAGCAGGGCGCCCGCCGTGCCTACCTCGATGAGGTTTCCGAGAAGCTCGGCGACCGCCTCGACACGAAGGTGAAGATCGACCTGACGGCCCGCCAGGGAACCATCAAGATCAGCTTCGCGACGATCCAGGACCTCAATAGGATCCTGAGCGAACTGGGGGAATCGGGCTACGAGCAGTAACAGCGCGTAGCCTGGAGGAGTGACGAATCCCGATCCCCTCCTCCCCCGCCGCGCCAGCGTCGAGGTGCTGCGCGCCGAGGCCGCCGACGAGCTGAAGTCGCTTCAGCTCGAGCGCCTGCGCGCGGGCGAGGATCCGTGGGATTTCATGGAGGAGCTGCCGACGATCGACGAGCTCGTCGTGTTCACCCTGCGAGCCGAGCACATCGTCGCGGACGGCGGCCTCCGCCCCACGCACGCCCGCAATCAGCGCCTGCTGCGCATTATCGCCGCACAGTATCCCGAACTCGAGCCGGCGGTTCGCAATATGTTGATTTCGGAGAACACGCACCGTCGTTGGGACTCCGTCGTTCGCGAGGCTTGACACGTCGCACCGGCCGGCTCAATGAACACGTACCCTCGAAAGGGTGAGCCGGAACAACGCACAGAACGTCCCCGTCGACGAGACAGCGCGCAATAAGCTCGCCGCTCTGGGGTTGAGCTATCGCGCAGTGGCCGAGGACGAACTCGCCGACTATCTGCGCGCAAAGCACCGGGGCTTCCTCGGCCCCGAACCGACGGATTAGGAGATCGACAGCGAGAGCGCGCTTCTCCGCAGCCGCCGCGTGGTGGGGATCTACGACGAGACCGCCCCGCAGCCGTTTCCGATCGCGACGGTGATGTCGTGGGAGACGCCGCTCACCACCCCCGCGGGACACATCCCGATGTGGGCGATCACCGGTGTGAGCGTCGCCGCCAGCCACCGTCGCCGAGGAATCGCGCGAATCATGCTCGAGGGCGAACTGCACGCGGCAAAGAGCGCGGGATTCGCCGTCGCGGGCCTGACCGTGACCGAGGCGACGATCTACGGGCGATACGGCTTCATGCCGGCGGCACCGATCCAGCGATACTCCGTCGACACCCGCCGCGCCGCCTGGGGCCCGTACGAGCCCGCCGCCCGCGTGGTCTTCGTGGACCGCGCTCAGCTCGCGCGGGACCTCGCCGAACTGCATGAGAGCACCCGCGAAGATCGCCTCGGCGACATCGGCGCCTGGGACCGGCGGTGGCAGCAGATCGCGGGCCTCACGCCCGAGTCGGAGAAGCCACGCGAGATCCGCGGCGTACGGGCGCTCGACCCGGAGGGGCGGCTCGTGGGCGCGATGGCATTCACGATCGGCGAGGGGGCGGATCACGCGTCGCGCGTGTTCCAGATCGGGCACCTGGTGACGGCCACGAACGATGCCCGCGCGGCGCTCTGGCGCTTCGCGCTGAGCTACGACCTCGTCGGCACCGTCACCGCCGAGCTGCAGCCGCTGGACGAGATGCTGCCGTTGCTCGTGCGCGACCGCCGCGCGATCACGCAGACCGTGCGCGACCACGGCTGGCTCCGGATCCTCGATGTTCCGGAAGCGCTCGCGCGCCGGCCGCTCGCGGGACCGCTCGGCGTGCGCGTGCGGGTGGCGGATCCGCAGGGCATCGCCGACGGCGCCTGGACGCTACTGCAACTGGGGGGCGAGGGGCTGCAGACGGCGCCGATCGACGACGGTGAACGCGTGCACGTGGAGATGGACATCGGCGCGCTGTCGGCCGCCTACCTTGGGGCCGTACGGCTGGAGGAGTTCGCGGCGGTCGGCCGCGTGCGGGGCGATCACGCGAAGATCCGGGAGCTGTCGAACGCGCTGCGGACGGACCGCTCTCCGCACCTCTCGATCTGGTACTGACAGGCGTCCCTAAACGCGGAAATGCCCGCCCCAAGGGGGCGGGCATTTCCGCGGAGGTTCAGGCGAGGAACTCGGCGAGGTCCTGCTCGAGGGCCTGCTTCGGCTTCGCGCCGATGATCGTCGTCGCGACCTCGCCGCCCGAGAAGACCTTCATCGCCGGAATCGACGTGATCTGGTACTTCATCGCGAGGTCGGGATTCTCGTCAACGTTGAGCTTGACGATCTTGATCTTGTCGGCGTTCTCCGCCTGGATCTGGTCGAGGACGGGGGCGACCATGCGGCACGGGCCGCACCACTCGGCCCAGAAGTCGACGAGCACGGGGCCGTCGGCCTTGAGGACGTCCTCTTCGAAGGTGGCGGAGGTCGTTACCTGAGCTGCCATGATGTTCTCCTTGTTCAGACTGCTGCGAGGGCCGGCTCGACGTCGTCGAGGGCCGTGAGGTAGTGCTCAGCGTCGAGCGCCGCGACGGTGCCGCTGGCGGCCGCCGTGATGGCTTGACGGTAGGTCGGGTCGACGACGTCGCCCGCCGCGAAGACGCCGGGGACCGAGGTGCGCGACGAGCGACCCTGGACGGCGATCGTGCCCTCCTCGGTGAGCTCGAGCTTGTCGTGCACGAGGTGGGTGCGCGGGTCGTTGCCGATCGCGATGAACAGGCCGTCCACGGCCAGCTCGCTCTTCTCGCCCGTCACGGTGTCGTTCAGCACGACGCCGGTGAGTCCGCTCGCGCCCTGCAGCTCGGCGATCTCGCTGTTCCAATGCACCTGGATCTTCTCGTTGTCGAACACGCGCTGCTGCATGATCTTCGACGCGCGGAACTCGTCGCGGCGGTGCACCAGGTGTACCTTCGAGGCGAACTTCGTGAGGAAGTTGGCCTCCTCCATCGCCGAGTCGCCGCCGCCGACGACGACGATCTCCTTCTCGCGGAAGAAGAACCCGTCGCAGGTGGCGCACCAGGAGATGCCGTGGCCGGACAGTTCGTCCTCGCGGGCGATGCCGAGCTTGCGGTAGGCGGATCCCGTCGCGAAGATGATGCTGCGCGCCTCGAGCACGTCACCCGAGCCCAGCGTGACCTTCTTGACCTCGCCCGAGAGGTCGAGCTCGGTCGCGTCGTCGTAGACGACCTCCGTGTCGAACTTCTCGGCCTGCTGCTGCATCTTCGCCATCAGGTCGGGACCCATGACGCCCTCGGGGAAGCCGGGGAAGTTCTCGACCTCGGTCGTGTTCATCAGCTCGCCGCCGACCTCGACCTGGCTCGCGACGACCACGGGCTTGAGGTTCGCGCGCGCAGTGTAGATCGCGGCCGTCCATGCGGCCGGGCCGGATCCGATGATGATGACGTCTCGCACTGAAGAGCCTCCCTTGGGCGTGTGTCTGAGTGCTCTAACCCATGGTACGGCGCGGGTATTCCCGCCCCTGAGTTGTTACGCCGGAGGGCGACGGAGCGGGCGCCGTCACGATTGCGTAACGGGCACTTGTGGCGGCCGGAAAGGTGCGGGATCGTCAGAGCGAAGCGGCAAGGACGCCGCCTGAGATCCGTGGCTGCGGCCGCGTGATCCGATCTTTCGGAAAGGCACATTTCCATGAAGAAGAACACGACCAGGTTCGCGGCCGTTGTGGGATTGGCGGTCGTCCCGGCGCTCGCCTTGGCGGGGTGCTCGGGCGATAACGGCGGTGGTGACGGCGGCGGCGCTGGCGGATCGGGCGACGACAACACGCTCACCGTGTGGGCGTGGGACCCGGCGTTCAACATCTACTCGCTCGAAGAGGCGGAGAAGATCTACCAGAAGGACCACCCGGACTTCGAGCTCGAGATCATCGAGACGCCGTGGGAAGACCTGCAGGCGAAGCTGACGACCATCGCCCAGGCGCAGCAGACCGATGAGCTGCCCGACTTCTTCCTGATGCAGAACAACGCCTTCCAGAAGAACCTCATCAACTACCCCGACCTGTTCGCCGACTACTCCGGATCCGAGGTCGACTTCTCCGAGTTCCCGGAGAGCGTGACGGCCTACTCCACGCTCGACGGCGTCAACTACGGCGTCCCCTTCGACAACGGCACGGCCGTGACGGCGCTTCGCACCGACGTGCTCGAAGAGGCCGGCCTGACGCTCGACGACTTCACCGACATCACGTGGAGCGAGTGGATCGAGAACGCCAAGACCGTGCTCGACAAGACCGGAAAGCCGATCCTGTCGGGAATCGCGGGTGAGGCCGACATCCCCATGATGCTGCTGCAATCGGCGGGCCAGAGCCTGTTCGACGCCGAGGGCGAGCCGACCATCGCGGACAACGCGGCGCTCCGCGACGTCATCAACGTCTACAAGGATCTCGTCGAGGCGGGCCTGCTGACCGAGGTGAACTCGTGGGACGAGTACATCGGCACCCTCGTGAACGAGAACGTCGCCGGCACGATCAACGGCATCTGGATCATCGGATCCATCCAGACCGCGACCGAACAGTCCGGTAAGTGGGGCATCACGAACCTGCCGAAGCTCGACGACGTCTCCGGCGCGACGAACTACTCCGCGAACGGCGGATCCTCGTGGGCGCTCAGCTCGTCGGGCAACTCCGAGCTCGCGGCCGACTTCCTGAACGCGACCTTCGCCGGATCCACGGAGCTGTACGACACGATCCTGCCGAAGGCGGGCGCCGTCGCCAACTGGATCCCTGCCGCCGAGAGCGACGTCTACGCCGAGCCGAGCGAGTTCTTCGGCGGCCAGCCGATCTTCCAGCAGGTCGTCGAGTACGGCGAGCACGTGCCGAGCAACAACACCGGCGCGTACTACTACGAGGGACGTGACGCCGTCAGCACGGCGATCACGAACGTGATCGGCGGCGCCGATGTGGATGCCGCCCTCGAGGAGGCGCAGAAGAACGTCGAGTTCGCGATGGGCTGATGAGCTCATCGCGCGGCTGGGCGGATCCTTGGATCCGCCCAGCCCGCACGTTCTCCCTCCCCTCTGACGAAAGCGAGTGCGCAACGTGGCCACTGAAGCGATCGTGACCGGCGGCGGCAAGCGCCGGTTCCGCGGATCCCCCCGCAATCCCTACCAGGGGCGCGAGCGCCCCTGGCTCCACACGCAACGACGCTGGAACCTCACCGGCTGGGCGTTTCTGATCCCGGCGGCGCTGCTCATCGCGGTGATGAGCTTCATCCCGATGATCCAGGCGCTGTTCTTGTCGTTCCAGACGGGTCGCGGTTCGCGGCTGAGCTGGGCCGATCCGCTCTGGCTGAACTTCGAGCGGCTACTGAGCGACGAGATCTTCAAGCTGACGGTCTTCAACACCTTCTTCTACCTGGTGATCCAGGTGCCGATCATGCTCGTGCTCGCAATGATCCTGGCCAATCTCCTGAACGACCCGAAGCTGAAGTTCAAAGCCTTCTGGCGCACCGTGATCTTCCTGCCCTGCGCGGTGTCGCTCGTGTCGTACTCGCTGGTGTTCCGCACCATGTTCGCGACCGACGGCTTTGTCAACGACACCCTCATGGCGCTGGGGCTCATGGACGAGCCGACGAACTGGCTCGGCGAGGGCTGGACGGCGCGATTCGTCCTCATCATCGGCCTGCTCTGGCGCTGGACCGGCTACAACATGATCTTCTTCCTCGCCGCCCTGCAGAACGTCGACTACTCGACGATCGAGGCGGCCAGGGTGGACGGCGCCAGTTCGCTGAAGACGTTCTGGTTCGTGACCGTCCCCCAGCTCAAGCCGATGATCGTGCTGACCGCCATCATGTCGATCAACGGCACCCTGCAGCTCTTCGACGAGTCGTGGTCGCTCACGAACGGCGGCCCGGCGTATCAGTCGATGTCGATGTCGCACTACCTCTACGAACTGTCGTTCCTCAAGAACCCCAACGTGGGATATGGCGCCGCGATCTCGTACGTGATCCTCATCATGGTCGCCGTGCTCGCGTTCATTCAGATGAAGGTGGGTGACAAGCGTGACTAGTGCCGTCCGTTCGACCCGGCGCAAGGCCGGATTCAGCTGGCGCCGCGTGCCCGGGTACGCGTTCTTGTCGCTGTTCGCGCTGTTTTCGATCTTCCCGCTGTACTTCATGGTCGTCTCCGCGACGAACACGACCAGGGACGTCCTGGGTTCGCGGCTGATCCCCGGATCCCATCTCTTCGCGAACTTCTCCGCGCTCTTCGCGGCGCAGGACGTGGGGGCCGCGATGCTGAGCTCCGCGCTGATCGCGATCGGCACGACCGTGCTCGCGCTCGCCGTGTGCTCGGTCGCGGGCTACGGCTTCGAGGTGTATCACTCGCGCGGCAAGGACGTCATCATGAGCATCATCATGCTCGCGATGATGATCCCCTTCGCGGCCGTGATGATTCCGCTGTTCCGCCTCTTCGCGGATCTGGGCATGGTCAACTCGCTCTTCGCGGTCATCATTCCGGCGATCTCCACGCCGCTGCTGATCCTGCTGTTCCGGCAGGCGTCGCGCTCGTTCCCGCACGAGATCATCGAGGCGGCGCGCATCGACGGCCTGAAGGAGCTGTCGATCTTCTTCCGCATCTATACGCCGACGATGAAGTCGACCTTCGCGGCCGCGGCGGTGATCACGTTCATGACCTCGTGGAACAACTTCCTCTGGCCGCGCGTGATCCTGCTCGACAACGCCGTGCAGACGATGCCGATGCTGATCGCCAACCTCACCGCCGGATACGTGACCGATTACGGCGTGCTGATGCTCGCGGTGCTGCTGACCTCGCTGCCGACCATCATCGTGTTCCTCGTCCTGCAGCGCGCCTTTGCGCAGGGCATCACGGGTGCGATTAAGTAGGAACTAAGCCCCAGGGTCGCCCGAGAATGCGGATGTCGCGCGTGCGCGACCCGCATTCTCGGGCGACCCATCAGCGTGGAAAGGGATCCTATGCAGAACCACCGCTGGCTCCGCACCCCCGAGGGAACGATCCCTCGCATCTCCTTCGGTGCCGACTACAACCCCGACCAGTGGCCACGGGAGGTGTGGGACGAGGACGTGCGCCTTATGAAGCAGGCGGGAGTCGACGTCGTGTCGGTCGCGATCTTCTCGTGGGCGAAGCTGCAGCCCGGCCCAGACACGTGGGACTTCGAGTGGCTCGACGACGTCATCGACCTCATGCACGCGAACGGCATCGGCGTCGACCTCGCGACCGCGACGGCGTCGCCGCCCCCGTGGCTGACGACGGCGCACCCCGAGGTCCTCCCCATGACGGCCGAGGGGAACGTGCTCTCGCAGGGCGCGCGCCAGCATTGGCGCCCCACCTCCCCCATCTTCCGCGAGCACGCGCTCACGCTCGTCACCAAGCTCGCGGAGCGATACGGATCCCACCCCGGCATCGTCGCCTGGCACGTCAACAACGAGCTCGGCTGCCACAACGCCTACGACTACTCGGACGACGCGGCGCGCGCCTTCCGCGCCTGGCTCATCGCGCGCTACGAGACGATCGACGGCCTGAACCACGCGTGGGGGACGGCGTTCTGGTCGCAGCGGTACGGATCCTTCGACGAGGTACTTCCGCCGCGGCTCGCGGCGAGCTTCCCGAACCCCACGCAGCAGCTCGACTTCCTGCGCTTCTCCTCCGACGCGCTCATCGATCACCTCGTCGCCGAGCGCGAGGTGCTGAACCGCATCACACCGGACATTCCCGTCACCACCAACTTCATGGTCGTCGGCGGCACGCGTCACCTCGACTACGACAAGATGGCGCGGGAGATCGACTTCGTCTCCAACGATCACTACGTCGTCGAGGGCCGCGACGAGCTCGCCTTCTCCGCCTCGCTCACGAGCGGTTTCGCCCGGCACCGCCCGTGGTTCCTCATGGAGCACTCGACGAGCGCCGTCAACTGGCAGCCCATCAACCGGCCCAAGCGCCCCGGTGAACTGATCCGCGATTCGCTCACCCACGTCGCGCACGGCGCCGACGCGGTCTGCTACTTCCAGTGGCGGCAGTCGGCGGCCGGCGCCGAGAAGTTCCACTCGTCGATGGTGCCGCACGGCGGCGAGAACACGCGCGTCTACCGCGACGTCGTCAAGCTCGGCGGGATCCTGCAGAGCCTCGGCGACGTGGTCGGATCCGATCGCGCGCGCGCCGAGGTCGCGATCGTCTTCGACTGGGAGGCGTGGCGCGGGGCGGAGCTCGACTCGCACCCGAGCGAGAAGCTCGAGTATCGCCGCGAGGCGCTCGAGTGGTTCACGGCCATGACCGAGCTGGGGATCCGCGTCGACGTGGTGCCCTCGGCGATGGACCTCGACGGCTACCGGCTCGTCATCGCGCCGGTGCTGTACGCCGTGCCCGCGCCGCTCCGCGACCGGCTCACGGCGTACGTCGAGGGCGGCGGGCACCTCGTCACGACCTACTTCTCGGGCATCGCCGACGAGAACGACCACATCTGGCTCGGCGGCTATCCCGGCGCGTTCCGCGAGATGCTCGGGATCCGGGTGGAGGAGTTCCGCCCGCTGTGGGAGGGCGAGACGGTCGCGCTCTCGAACGGCACCAGCGGTTCCCTCTGGAGCGAGCCGATCGACATCGTCGCCGACGACGTCGAGGTGCTCGCCAGCTACGAGGGCGAGGAGGAGCTCGGCGCCGCCGTCACGCGCCGCACCGTCGGATCGGGATCCGCCGCCTACGTGTCGACGCGCCTCGGCGTGCAGGGCCTCGCGCACCTGCTTCCGACGCTGCTCGAGGGCGCGGGCGTCGCGTCCGAGCTGCCTGCGGCACTGCGCGGCAAGGTCGAGCTCGTCGCGCGTGAGGGCGCGAACGGCCGCTTCGACTTCTACATCAACCGCACCGACTCGTTCGTCGAGCTGCCGGAGGGCGACTACCTCTACGGATCCACGACCCTCGCCCCGCGCGGCGTCGCCGTACGGCGCGCGTAGGGCGCCGCGCCGGGGCGTGTCCCAGTTGGTGCGGTTCTGGGGGGTGGATTCGCGCATTAAGTGGGACATGGTGCGGGGCGTGTCCCACTTGGTGCTGCTCTGGAGGCCGAATTCGAGCACTAAGTGGGACACGCGTCAGACCGTGTCCCACTTAGTGCTGTTATGAAGGGTGGGTTCGCGCATCAACTGGGACATGCTGTGGGGCGTGTCCCTCTTGGGGCTGTTCTGGCAGCCGAATTCCCGCATCAAGTGGGACATGCGTCGGACCGTGTCCCACTTAAGGCGGCTATGGGGGCCGTATTCCCGCACTAAGTGGGACACGGCCCCCGGGGCAGGTGAGGCGTCAGCCGGCGGCGTCGTAGGCCACCGACTCCGAGTACTCGGTGCCGTCCTCGCCAATGCCCGAGACCTCGACCCGGCCCGCCGGGATCTGCGGGGCGTGCGAGTTGAAGTGCGCGGAGACGCTCTTCCCCGGTTTCACGTGCGTGAACGTCCTACTTCCGTACGGGGTATCGACCGTGATGTCGGCGTAGGCCTCGCCGCCGTTGCGCACCGTCGTGACGAGCGCGAGGCTCTTGCCCAGCGTCCGCGTGGTGATCGACGGTTCGAGGGCGAGGGTGTCCTCCGGCTCGGGCGAGGCGACCGCGAGCCACGAGATCACCGGATCCGAGGTTCCCGCGCCGCGGCTCGTCACGAGATACTCGACCGTCGCCGCCTCCTCGAGTGTGAACGTGAGTTCACCCGACGCCCGGTCGCGAGAACCCGAGAGGTCGATCTCACCCGACGCCAGCTCGGTGCCGTTCGCCGACACCGATTGGATCATCGGACGCGTCACGCCCCACCACTCGGCGAATCCGGCCGTGAGCGTGTATGTGCCCACCTCGAGGGGCAGCCGGTAGCCGAGATCGGTCCCCGACTGCCAGAGGCCGGTCGAGTACTTGTCCGCGATGTCCGTGCCGCCCTTGACGGTGACGCCGTCGGCCAGGTAGCCCCACGCATTGTCCGCGCCGCTCGCGCGATCGGCGGCGTCGTTCAGCAGCTCCGGGTACGTCGACCGAATGGCGTCGTACTGGGGCGAGGTCTCCCCCGCGCCGGAATCGATGTAGTAGCGGATGCCGTCCGGCACGACCTCGAACTGTGCCTCCACCGCGGTCTGCTCATCGATCATGCCGCGCACGCTCAGCGTCTCGTATGGCACGCGGGGCGCCCCGAGGGACGCCTCGTCCCACGTCACCGCATATTCCGTGTCCGAGACGACGACCGTTTCCGGCAGCCCGCGCTCGACGCCCACGGCGCCCGCGAGCCCGATCCGCTCGACGTCGACGAGCTGCTCGATCGCGCTATCGATCCGATCCTCGAGGGCCGTGGCGCCCTCCGCATCGAGACCGTACGCGAGCGGATCCTGCACGGCGGCCCGCGCGTCGGACGCGACGCTCTCGAGGAGCGCGCGCTTGTCGTCCGAGTAGTCGTCGAGATCCACGCCCTCGGCGCGCGCGAGCGCGGCCTCGATGCCGGAGACGTCGACGAGGGACGGATCCGCGGCGAGCTTCACGACGCCGATCGCGTCGACGTTCAGCGGAGCGTCGCCGACGGTCGCGAAGGTCACGGTGTGCTCGGCGTTGCTGAGGCCGCGCAGCTGGAACGCGGTGCGCTCGGTGCCGGCCTTCATGGTGTCCGCGTCGCGCAGGACCGGCTTGCCGTCCACCGTCACATCGAGTCGCGCGTCACCGCTGTTGCTTCCGATGATGTCGAGGCCGGTTCCGGTGAAGGTGTAGCTCACCGTCGCGCCCGCTGCCGTGCTGATCGACCGGGTGCGCTGCCACTCGAACATGCCCTGGCCGTTCTCGTGACGCCACTGCTCGTCGAAGGCGACGACCTTGTCGGACGAGTCGTCCCAGCTCGACTGGTGCATGCCGTCGATGACGTCGCTGTAGTACGGGGTGAATCCGTCCACGGGCGTCACCGTGAGGTTGTCGAACTGTGTGAAGGTGAAGGCGGATCCCAGCTGAACCCGCCCGGCCGCCTGCGGTTCCGGATCCACGTATTCCGCCACCTGGACCCCGTTGATAAAGGCCGTGTACGTGTCGCCCGCGACGCGGACCGCGAGGGTGTTCCACACGTTGTCGCCGGACTGGAACGTGGCCTCCGGCGTATCGGCGGCGTTGCCGCTGGCGACCGCGGTGCCGTAGCGCATCAGCGTCCAGGCGCCGGCGGGGTCGACGCGCAGCTCCGCCGCCGAGACGTTCTGGCCGTTGGCGGTGCCGCCCTGCTCGCGCGCGCCGATCGACGCGTAGCGGCCGCTTCCCGGCTCGAACAGCACGTCGACGGAGGCCGTGTAGTTCGCCCAGCGGTAGTCGCCGATCGTGGTCTTGGGGTCGCCGGCGTTCCACGCGGATCCGGCCATCCCGGCGCCGATCTGCTGCCGCAGGACGCGGCCGTGCTCCGGATCCCTCGTCGCCACCGATTCGAACGCGCCGTTGGTGTCGTTCGTGTAGCGAGGGGTCGCGCCCTCCCTCTCGGCGCCGCCGCCCGGCGTACCCTCCGGCTTCGCCTTGGCACCGCGCGACTCGAGGTAGCCCTCGCCCGAATCCGTGAGCTCGCCGGTCTCGGGATCGTAGCGACGGATTGCGCCCTCCTCCTCGTAGTCGAAGTCGTCGGCATAGATCACGTCGTCGTCCGTGACGCGGTTGGTCTTTCCACTCGCGTCGGTGTCGAGCACGTCGCGGCCGCCGTCCTCCGCGGTGTACTCGGGGGTGTGCGGCAGGCGGTTGCCGGCGCCGTCGCGCGGCTGGAGCCCGCCGTCGCCGGTGGTCTCCGCGAGATCCAGCGTCGTGGCCGTGACCGCCGAACGCGGCGCGACCTCGATCGTGTAGACGCCCGACTCGCCGGGCTGGACCTCCGCGATCGGCGAGAGGTAGTTGGCGTCGTAGGGTTGCCCGTCGTCGGCGGCCCGCGTCTCCCAGACCTCCATCGTCGCGTCGTCGCCGAGGTTCAGCTCCTCGGCGGTGATCTCGTAGGTGCGCGGGTACGAGCTGTCGTTGATGATGACCGTGGAGAAGTCCGACGCGTCCGGCGCTGCGAGCGTCGTGTACGAGGCGCCGCCCGCGCCGGATCCACTCGGCGGGTTCCCGCGACCGAGCTCGCTCTTCGAGGCCTGGGGGATCGCGCGCCAGATGTCGTTGGCGTCCGGCTCGCCCGTGGGGTTCTCCCACCCGAGGTCCGCGAACTGGGTGAAGTGCTGCAGCACGGCGAGCCCGGCGTCGTAGTACAGCCACCCCGACCACGGGTCGCGGGCGCTCACGAGCTCCTTCGAGGAGTATTGGAACCCGTCGTAGAAGGACCCGATCGCGGGCTGGTAGATCGTCATCGTGCGGCGGGCGGCGTCGAAGCCCGTCGTGATCCAGTTGCCCATCTCGAGCGGCCCGCCGGTGCCGCCGATCCCCGTCCCGGGTCCGCCTGCCCCGTTGTCGTTGTCGTTGTGGGGGCGATCGGCGGAGTTCGAGAAGGTCGCCTGGCCCTCGGAGTTCCAGACCTCCATGTCGAGATCCTCGGCGGCCTCGGTCAGGTTGCCGTTCGCGTCGTCGGCGCTGCTGTAGTGGAAACCCACGATGTCGACGGCGTCGCGCAGGCTCGCATCTGCCGGATCCGTGAGCCGGTCTCCGAAGTCGGTCGGCGGCGTTCCCACCGTGTCGCCCGCGATCGTCCGGATCGCGTGGAACAGCTCGCGCTCCTCCGCTGAGGCGAAGCCGTTGTTGGGATCCTCGGCGGTCGCGCCCTCGTACCCGGCCTCGTCGGCGGCGAGCCGCTGCGAGAAGTCGATGAAGACGCCCTCATCGGGGTCGTGGGTCTCGTTGTAGTCGGGATTGATCGAGTCGACCATGATCCCGTATTCGCGATACGCGGCGAGGGCCGTGTTCTTGAACCAGATGTACTCGTCGCTCTTGTTGGTGACCCACGTGGGCGTCGCCCAGCGGAGGATACTGAGGTGAATGTCGCCCTCGGCGACGAGCTGCGCGTCGGCGGCGAGCTGGAAGCCGGGCTCGCGCTGAACGTTGGGGTACTCGTCGCGGCTGCGCATCGTCGACGCGTTCGGTCCCGTCGACGTGTTGCGGTCGTTGCCCATCTCGATCTTGACCGTGTTCATGATGGGGTGGGCGCCGCCGAAGAGGGTCTCGAGCAGCTCCCAGTACTTCTCGGGATGCTCCGCCTTGTAGTCCATCAGCAGCGAGCTCGTCGAGTTCGCCGACAGGACGCCGAATCCTTTGAAGGTCAGGCCGTTGCGGTTCTGTGCGGCGGCCGCCACGTCGGATCCCGTGATCGTCACGCTGACGGGATCTTCGGGTGCGGCGCTCGCCGCGGGTGGCACGACGCAGCCGAGAAGCACGAGGGCGGTCGTCGCCCCGAGGGCTGTGACGAGTTTCGGGCGCAGGGCGTGCACGTGTGATCGTCTGATCGATGTCATGTCGCATCTCTCCGTGTGGAAAGCGGCACCACTGCCGCTCAGCCTGAGCGCCCGACGATGGGCGCGGCAACCGGACGTTGCGCGACTCAGTCAAGCGACAGATCGAAACGATCGTCAAGGAACATTTTTCACATAGCGATCAGAAGCGATCACGTAGGGGCGGGTTCAGGGTGCGCGCGAGTGCGGCTTGCGCTTCCTGACCGTGTCCCACTTGTGGTCGTTATGGGGCCGGCTTTCCCGCGTTAACTGGGACACGCTCCGGCGCGTGTCCCACTTGTGGCGGTTATGGGGTGGGCTTCCCCGCCGAAACTGGGACACGCTCCGGCGCGTGTCCCACTTGTGGCGGTAATGGGGTGGGCTTTCCCGCCGAAACTGGGACACGCCCCGCCCCGTGTCCCACTTGTGGCGGTTATGACGCGGGCTTTCCCGCCAAAACTGGGACACGCCCCAACCCGTGTCCCACTTCTCGCGCCTATCGCACCCGGATACCCGCACCAGGTGGGACACGCTCAGGCGGGCGGGGCCGTCGACGCCCGCACGTGGAGCGTCGGGCTCAGCGTGACGCGGTGGGCGGGGCGGGTGGGATCCGCGATGCGGGCGAGCAGCAGGTCGAGCGCCGCCCGTCCGATCGCCGCGCGCGGCGGCGCGACGCCCGTGAGGGCGGGGGTGAACAGCTCGGCGAACTCGTCGTCGTATGCGATGACCGACAGATCCCCCGGCACCGACAGCCCCTTCGCGAGCGCGAGGTCGACGATCGCCATGGCCTCGCGGTCGGAGTGCACGAGCAGCGCCGTGACGCCGGCGGCCAGCACCGCATCGAGCACGCCGTCGACCGCCTTCGAGAAGCCGGCGTCGTTGCGGTCCGGCAGCACGCGCTCGACGTGCTCGGCGGGGGTGAGGCCGAGTTCTCGGCACGCGTTCGTCCACCCAGCGATGATCTTGCGCGAGGTGGGCGAGTTGCGCGAGATGAGCAGCCCCACCTTGCGGTGCCCGAGCTGCGCCAGGTGCCGGGCGGCGAGCACGGCGCCCAGGGCGTGATCGGTCGTCACCGACTCGACGGGCTCACCCGTGGGGCGGCGCAGCGCGTCGCGCTCCGCGAGCACGAAGGGCACGCCCCGCTCCGTCAGCCAATCGATCACGTCGGGCGCGAACTCCGTGTCGGTGTTCGGCGCGACGACGAGCCCCGCGAGATCCTGCTGCTCGAGCATGCGCGTGAGCGCGGGCCGCTCGTCCTGCAGCTCGTACGAGGTGCCGCGCAGCAACACCGACATGCCCTTCTCGCGCGCGGCCTCCTCGAGCGAGCGGACGATCTGCGGCCAGTAGAAGTCGAGCGAGGGCACGAGCACGCCGATCGTCGACGTCGCGGGCACGGCCCTCGGCGCCATGCCCCCGGCGGGCGGAACCGCGCCTCCGTGCACGCGCACGAGGAGCCCCTCCTCCTCGAGCTGCTGCAGGTCGCGGCGAAGCGTCACGGGCGCGACGCCGAACTCGTCCTGCAGCTGCTTGACGCGCACGGATCCCGTGCGGGCGAGCAGGTCGAGGATCAGGTCGCGCCGGGAGGCGGCGAGCGGGGCGTTCTGGTCGGTCATGATCGGTCCTTCGGCAGGGCGGCAACGCGCACGGTGAGGGCCGACCGGCCCGTCACGTCGATATCGAGGCGGGTCAGCCGCGCGCCCCACGAGTGGGTCAGCATCGGATCCTCGAGCGGCTGTTCGACGAGCCGCGCGGGGGCCGCGCCGTCCCATTCGATCACGACGGGCGGGGCGCCGTCGATCGGGGCGACGGTGCAGGACCCCTCGCCGAGCTCCACGGATCCGGCGAGCAGGAGCCGCACCTCCGCCTCGCCGCCCGCGAGCTCCCAGGAATCGGTGATCGTGACGTCGCCGTCGTGCGAGACGGTCCGGATCCATGACGCGAGCCCCGGCGCGTCGTAAGCGCCTGCGAGGTCCATCGAGATCGAGCGCCCGTCGACGCGCACGTCGCGCGCGGCGTAGGCGCCGCCGGGCCGCTGGCCGCGGCCGCCGACGAACGGCACGCCGTGCCATTCGCTCTGCATCATCCAGAGCTCGTAGCGCGCGTCGCTGAAGGTGCGGGCGTCGTAGGTGGGGCGTCCCGCATCGACGATCACGGGCACGCCGCCGGAGGCGACGATGAACGAGCCGACGTCGTTGTGGTTGTGGCTCTCGGCGTTGTGCCCGCCCTTCGTGGCGACGGTCAGCGCCCGGTCGCGCACCACGAGCATCTGCGTCGAGGGCAGCCAGGTTCGGGCGGGGAGCGGATCCGTGCCGGGCCCCGCGGCGAGCCAGGCCGGATCCGCGATGCCGCGCACCACGCGGCCGAGCCCGTCCGCCTCGGCGACGGCGGGGCGCTTCGGGTCGCGGTGCAGCGCCGCGAACGCGGCCGCGTCCGCCGCGCCGATGCGCGTCGCGGCGCGGTGCAGAGCGTGCCAGGGTTGCGGATCCGTCTGCCGCGCCTGCGCGTCGGAGACGCTGATGAACCAGTCGCCGCCGAGGTGCATGCGGTGCGGGAACGCGAGCGTCTCGCGCACCGACGCGAGGTGCCCGGCCGCGTCGAGGCCCGTGGCGTGGGCGAGGAGGTCGAGCGCCTCGACGAGGCGGCACGCCCCGTTCCACCAGTACGCGTAGCCCTCGTCGATCGCGCCGTCGTCGGGGAGGGCGGCGACGTAGTGATCCATTCCCTCGACCGCGAGCGACACCACCCGTGCGCGCTCGGCGCCGTCGAGGAACTGCAGCGCGGCGGCGATGACGTTGCCGTGGATCCACGGGTTCCAGTTGTTGACGTGCCCCGGCTCGCCGATCCAGCGCCAGTCGCGCCTGGCGACGAACGGATCCAGCACCCGCGTGCGCGCCTCGTGGGCGAGCCGGGCGCGGAAGCCGGGGTAGCGTCCCTCCACGAGCTCGCCCGCGATGGCGTCGAGCCAGGCGAGCTGGCCGACGGCCTCGCCGGCGCCGAGGTCGACGTACGGGTCGGTCACGGTCGCGAGCACCGATCCGTGCCGTCGCAGCGTGTCGTCGTGCGCGGGCCAGCACCAGGACGACTGCTCGCACAGGGCGATCGCGCCGTTGAGGGTCTCGTCGATCCAGCGCCCCTCGCCGGTGGCGGCGGCGAGCACGGCGACGCGCGTCAGGCGGTGCTGCCGCGCGAACGCGGGGTGCTCCCAGGCGATCCGATCGCCGTCGAGGTGGAAGCGCGCGGCGTCGCGCGCGAGGGGCTGCGGCCACGGGGTGCCGAGCTCGGCCTCGGCGCGCTCGCGGAAGGCCGCGACGGTGACGGGGTCGGCCTCGGCAAGGGATCCGGCGGGCAGGCCGCCGCGGAGGCGCGCGGAGAGCTCGGCGGGCAGCGCGTCGTCGTCGACGCCGGCGAGAGAGGCGAGTGCTCCGGTGAGGGGACGAATCATAAAAGTGATCGTAAACGCTCATAACGAATCAGAAAAGTGTTTGGCCGAACGAATTTGATTGCTACGCTCGGTGGGCACCCCGCATTCGAAGGAGAATCTCGTGGCATCCGACACCGCCAGCTGGACGCGCGCCGATTGGGCGGCCTTCGCCGACCGCCTGCTCGAGGGCGCGATGGCGCACGCATCCACGGGCCGTGGCCGCATCACGCCGCCCGGCGCCGAGGGCGGCTACGGCCGCGACGTCGATGGCCTCGAGGGCTTCGCCCGCACCTTCCTCCTCGCCGGCTTCCGCATCGCGGGCGAGCGCGGCGAGGGCGTGGACCACCTCATCGAGTTCTTCTCCGACGGGATCCGCACGGGCGTGGATCCGTCGGCACCGGACCGCTGGGTGCGGCTCGACGAGCACGCGCAGGCCAAGGTCGAGGCGGCGTCGCTCGCGCTCATCCTCGACCTGACGCGCCCGTGGATCTGGGACCGCCTCGACGAGACGACGCAGGCGCGCGTGATCGAGTACCTCTCCCCCGCCGTCGGCGACGACACCTACCCCCGCACGAACTGGCTCTGGTTCCGCCTCGTCGTGCAGACCTTCCTGCGCTCCGTCGGCGGCCCCTGGTCGCCCGAGGACGTCGAGGCCGACCTCGCCCTGCACGACAGCTTCGGCCGCGAGGGCGGCTGGATGTCCGACGGCGACGAACGCAGCTACGACCACTACGTCGGCTGGGCGCTGCACCTCTACCCGGTGCTGTGGGCGCGGATGACCGGTGCCGCCGAGCTCGCCAGCGACCGCTACCGGCGCGACGTCGCGGCCCTCGACCGCTTCCTTATCGACGCGATCCACCTCGTCGGCGCCGACGGCTCGCCGCTCATCGAGGGACGCAGCCTGATCTACCGCTTCGCCGCCGCGGCGCCCTTCTGGGCGGGCGTGCTCGCCGAGGTTCCCTCCGTCTCGGCGGGGGCCCTGCGTCACGCCGCCGAGAAGATCGTGCGCCACTTCGACGAGCGCGGCGCGATCCGCGACGGCGTGCTGACGATGGGCTGGCACGACGAGTGGCGCCAGCTCGCGCAGGCCTACTCGGGCCCGGGCTCGCCCTACTGGGCGTCCAAGGGCCTCATCGGCCTGGCGCTCCCCGCCGACCACCCCGTGTGGGCCGCACCCGCGGAGCCGCTACCCGCCGAGCGCGGCGATTTCGTGCGCGCCATCGCCGCGCCCGGCTGGGCCGTGAGCGCGGGCGACGGCATCGTGCGGATCGCCAACCACGGCACCGATCACGCCCACGAGGGTTCGCTCGTCGCCGACTCGCCGCTCTACGCCCGCATCGGATACTCGACCGCCACGAGCCCTCTGCTCGACGAGCGGGGTTGGCGGGAGCCGCTCGAGCAGTCGATCGCGCTCGTCGACGCGTCCGGCCTCGCCACGCACCGGGCCGCCATGGAGCTGCGCGAGACCCGCGTGATCGGCGACGCGGTCGTCGGATCCTCGAGCTGGCGCGCCCACACGATCGACTTCGACGAGACGCAGATCCGGCACGGATCCGGCCTCGCGGGCGCCGCCCGCGTGCTCGGCCGCGTGACGGCCGTGACCATCTCGCGCGGCACGCACGAGATCCGCCTCGCGCGCGTCGACGACGCCGACGGCGATCTCCGGATCCGCTGGGGCGGCTGGGCCGTCGCCGGATCCGAGATCGAGGCGGGCGGGCCCGGCGCGGTGGCGTCCGCGGGCGTGAGCAGCCGGATCCGCTCCCTCGGCCGCGCGGCGGAGGCCCGCATCGAGCGGCGCGACGACGCGAGCCCCCTCGGCCCCGCCGCCGCCGTGCCCGTGCTCGAGGAACCGCTCAGCGCCGGCTGGCTCGCCGTCGAGCTCGTGCTCACGAGCGGCGCGCCGGCCGACGCGGCGCTCGCGATCGACGGCGACACCGCCGTCGTGACCTGGCCCGACGGCCGGACCACACACGTTCCCCTCCCCTAGAGACACCAATAGCAATCCCCTGCAGCGAAGGAGCAGCACCATGAAGCGCATCATCACCGTCACCGCCGGTCTCACGATCGGCGCCCTCGCCCTCGCCGGGTGCTCGGGTGGCGGATCCGAGGGCGACGGCGTCGCCGAAGACGGATCCATGACCCTCACCCTCTCGGCGTGGAGCGTCGCGACGACCCCCGAGTTCCAGCTTCTCGCCGACGCGTTCCACGAGAAGAACCCGAACATCACCGTCGAGGTCAAGGACTACGACCCCGCCGAGTACAACACCCTGCTCACCACCGACCTCGCCGCCGGCAAGGGCCCCGACATCATCACGCAGAAGGAGGTCAAGTTCCTGACGACGTTCCAGGAGGGCGGCCAGCTTCTCGACGTGTCCGACGTCGAGCTCCCCGAGGGCATCGGCGGCGCCGACTCGTACAAGGTCGACGGCACGGCCTACGCCACCCCGTACCGCCAGGACTCGTGGGTTCTCTTCTACAACAAGGACCTCTTCGAGCAGGCGGGCGTCGACGCCCCCGACGGATCCTGGACGTGGGAGGACTACGACGCCGCGGCCGAGGAGCTCGCCGCGAACCTCGACGGCGCGAAGGGCACCTACCAGCACAGCTGGCAGTCGACCCTGCAGGGCTTCGCCAACGCGCAGAACGACGCCGACCTCCTCGCCGGCGAGTACGACTACATGAAGCCGTTCTACGAGCGCATCCTGGCGCTGCAGAGCGACGGCGCGCAGGAGTCGTTCAACACCGTCACCGCGAACCAGCTCACCTACCAGGGCGAGTTCGGCAAGCAGAAGGCCGCGATGATGCCGATGGGCACCTGGTTCGTCGCGACGCTCATCTCGCAGCAGGCGTCGGGCGACGCCGACGACTTCGAGTGGGGCATCGCACCGATCCCGCAGCTCGACGCCTCGACGACGGGCACCGAGAACACCCCGGTGACCTTCGGCGACCCGACCGGCTTCGGCATCAACGCGAACATCAGCGACGACAAGGCCCAGGCCGCCAAGGACTTCCTCGCCTTCGCCGCGAGCGAAGAGGCCGCGACTGCGCTCGCCGAGATCGGCATCACGCCCGCGCTGCTGACCGACCCCGTCATCGACGCCTACTTCGGCGCCGAGGGCGCCCCGCAGGACGAGCTGTCGACCTTCGCCGTGCAGACGCACGAGACGCGCCCCGAGAACCCCGCCTCGAACAAGACGGCGGCGGTGCAGAACATCCTGAACGACATGCACTCGGCGATCCTCTCCGAGTCGATGTCGGTCGATGACGCGATCGCCGAGGCCGAAGGCCGCGTGGCGACCGAGGTCGGCTAACACCCTTTCCCGGGCCCTCGGAAGAGGGCCCGGGCCCCCCTCTCGAGGAGCACCATGACCACTACCGCGACGCCGCAGCGCGCCAGGCGCCGGCGATCCCGCCTGCGGATGCGCAACACCCTGCTCGGGTGGAGCTTCATCCTGCCGAACTTCCTCGGCTTTGCCACGCTCACGCTCGTGCCCGTGATCGTGCTGTTCTACATGTCGCTGACGAACTGGAACATCTTCGGAACGAGCCAGTTCGTCGGCCTCGACAACTTCGTGCGACTGGTGAACGACGGCAGCTTCCGCACCTCGTTCGTCAACACGCTCTATTACTCGGTGCTGCACATCCCGCTGACGATCATCGTCTCGCTCGGGCTGGCGCTGCTGCTGAACAACAAGCTGCGCGGCGTCGCGTTCTTCCGCACCGCCGCCTTCTTCCCCTACATCACGTCGATCGTGGCGATCGCGCTCGTGTGGAACCTGCTGTTCAGCCCCGAGTACGGCCCCATCAACGAGATGCTGCGCTTCGTCGGCATCTCCAACCCGCCCGGCTGGCTCACCTCGGCGAACTGGTCGATGCCCGCGGTCGTCATCATCAGCACCTGGCGCGACATGGGTTACTACATGGTGCTGTTCCTCGCGGCGCTGCAGACGGTGCCGCGCGAGCTGCACGAGGCCGCCCGCATGGACGGCGCGAACGTCTTCGAGCGCTTCTGGAACGTCACCATTCCGTGCCTGCGCCCCACGATGTTCTTCGTCACCGTGATGCTGACGATCAACTCGTTCAAGATCTTCGACCTGATCCTCGTGCTCACGAACGGCGGCCCCGGCCAGTCGACCATGGTGATCAGCCAGTTCATCTACCGCAAGGGATTCGAGGAGAACAACTTCGGCTACGCCTCGGCGGCGTCCGTGGTCCTGTTCCTGCTGTGCATCGTCGTGACGATCGTGCAGTTCCTGTGGAACCAGAGGAAGAGTGCACGATGAGTGAAACGATGGCCCTCGTCACACCCGAGCCGAAGCGCCCCCGCCTCTCGGTCGAGGCGGAGCGCCGCTCGCGCCCCGCCGGATCCGGCGGTCGCGCGGTCGGCCGCACGATCCTCTACGCGGTCCTCATCGTCGCCGCGGCGGCGATGCTCACGCCCTTCTTCTGGATGGTGATGAGCTCGCTCAAGGACGCCAACTCGGTGTTCTCCGTGCCGGTGCGGTGGATCCCCGAGATCTTCGTCTGGGAGAACTACGTCGAGATCTGGACCCGCAGCGACATCCTCACCTGGATCCGCAACACCCTCATTCTGTCGGTGACGGTCACCGCCCTGCAGGTGCTCACGGGATCCTTCGCCGCCTACGGCTTCTCCCGGATCACCTTCCCCGGTCGCAACGCCCTCTTCCTGCTCTACGTCGCGACCATCGCGGTGCCGTGGCAGTCGTACATGATCCCGCAGTTCATCCTGCTGTCGAACGCGGGCGTCGCCAACACGCTCTGGTCGATCATCCTGCTGCAGGCGTTCGGCGCGTTCGGCGTGTTCCTCATGAAGCAGTTCTACGAGACGGTGCCGGAGGACCTGTCCGAGGCGGCGCGCCTCGACGGCCTGTCGGAGTACGGCATCTGGTGGCGCATCATGCTGCCGCTGTCGGTGCCCGCGATCGCGAGCCTGTCGCTGCTGACCTTCGTCAACACGTGGAACGACTACCTGGGTCCGCTGATCTACCTGCGCGACCCCGAGCTGTGGACGATGCAGCTGGGTCTGAAGAACTTCGTCTCGAGCCTCTACGACACCGACTACGGCGTGCTCTTCGCGGGCCTCGTGATCTCGGTCGTGCCGATCGCCGTGATCTTCCTGCTGGGTCAGCGCTTCTTCGTCGAGGGCATCGCCACGAGCGGCATGAAGGGCTGACGATGAAGCGCATCCCGCACAGCGTGTACTCGACGCTCTTTGGCGTCGTGCACCTCGCGCTCGGCATCAACGTGTCGCTGGCCCTCGTCGCGCTGCCCTTCCTCGTGCTGCTCGTGACGACGGATCCGTCGCTCTCGTGGCCGCTGCTGGCGCTCGCCGCCGTGCCCGCAGGCATGGGCATCGCGGCGGCGTTCGGAACCTTCCGCGAGCACGCCGACGGCGAGCCCTCGGTGTTCCGCACGTTCTTCCGTCAGCTCGCCCGGCACTGGAAGGCGTCGCTCGCGCTCTCCTCGCTGGTGGTCGCGATCGTCGTCGTCGCGGCGGTCGACGTGTTCGTGCTCGTGCCGACGGGCCCGGGCGCGATCGTCGCCCCGCTGCTCGTGACCGTCGCCCTGCTCGCGGTCGCCACGGGGATCGTCGGCTTCGTCGCGATCACCGAGGATCCGCGGGCGCGGTTCCGCGATGTCGTGCGGGTCTCGCTGCTCATCGCGGTGCGTCGCTGGCCGTTCACGCTGGCCTCCTTCGCCGTCATCGGCGTGCAGGCGGCCGTCATCACCCAGGCTCCCGCGCTCGGCATCGGCCTCACCTCCGCCGCCTGCCTTTACGTCGTGTGGGCGGGATCGCGGTACTCGCTGCGCCCCGCCCTGCGCCCCGTCACCCCGTAAGGACCACTTATGTCCACCCTGCCTCGCGTGATCAGCGCCGTGGGATCCGGCGCCTTCACGCCCGCGTCCGAAGCGCATCTCGCCCGCGAACTCGCGTCGCACGCCGACCTTCTCGCGACGGTCGACGCCTTCGACACCGACGAGGCGCGCGCCGCGCTCGCCACCGCCGACGTGCTCGTGACCGGCTGGCGCACGCCGCGCATCGACGCGGCCGTGCTCGAGGCCGCGCCGAATCTGAAATGGATCCTGCACATCGCCGGATCCGTCAAGGAGCAGTTCACCCCGGAGGTCTGGGAGCGCGGGATCGAGGTCAGCTCTGCCGTCGACGCGAACGCCGTGCCGGTCGCCGAGTTCACGCTCGCCTCGATCCTCATGGCGAACAAGCGCGTGGTGCAGATCGCGCGGGAGTACCGGGAGCGGCGCGAGCTCATCGACCAGGCGGAGCTCGGTGTCGTCGGCAGCTACGGCCGCCGCGTCGGCGTCGTCGGCGCGTCGCGGATCGGACGCCGCGTCGTCGAGCTGCTGCGGCCGTTCGACCTCGAGGTCGTGCTCTACGACCCGACCCTGTCGGAGGAGGACATCGCGGCTCTCGGCGCGCGCGCCATGACGCTCGAGGATCTCTGCGCGACGAGCGACGTCGTCACGGTGCACGCGCCGTCGCTGCCGTCGACGCGCGGGCTGATTTCGGCGGAGCTCATCGAGGCGATGCCCGCCGGATCCGCCCTGATCAACACCTCCCGCGGGGACGTGATCGACCAGGACGCGCTGACGGCCCGCGTGCTGCGCGGCGACCTGTACGCGCTGCTCGACGTGACGGTGCCGTGGGCGCTTCCCGCGGATCACCCGCTCTACGACCACCCCCATGCGTTCCTCACGCCGCACATCGCCGGATCCGTCGGCACCGAGGTCGACCGCATGATCGACCAGCAGATCTCCGAGCTCGACCGCATCGCGCGGGGCGAGCCTCTCGCCCACCCCGTCCGCTACGAGTCCCTCGTCACGGCGGCGTAGCCCGGGGCGGCGCGGCCCCGCGCCGTGTCCCAGTTGTGGCGGGAATGGCGGTCTTATTCCCGCGTTAAGTGGGACACGGGTAGGGGCATGTCCCAGTTGTGGCGGGAATGGCAGTCCCATTCCCGCACCAAGTGGGACACGGGTATCAGGCGTGTCCCACTTCCGGCGGGAATGGGCAGCGCCCCACCCGCAGGGCGTGGGTGGGGCGCTGATCCGTAGGGTCTCTTACTTGCCGGCCTCCAGGATCCGCGTGACGAGCTCGACGGGGACGCCGAAGCTCACCAGGCGGCTGAGTGGCATGTCGCGGCCCATGGGCGACAGCTCGTCTCCGTCCATCATGATGGCGCCGAAGGGGCTCGACGCGATTTCCGCGCGCGCCACCGGGCCCGCGACGGGGTGGGCGAACGCGTCGCCGACCGACGCATCGCGCGTCAGCGGGATCACGAGCTGGTCGCCGGCGACCGCGACGGTCGCGTTCGTGTGCAGCTCGCGGCTCGAGGATCCGAGCTCGACGACGTAGTCGCCGGACTCGAGGATCCACGCCTGGACGCGCTCCTCCCAGTACCGCAGGTCGCGGCGACGGGCGAGTAGCTCGACCGTCGCCGTCTCGCCCGGCTGCAGCTCGACGCTCGCGAAGGCCTTGAGCTCGCGCGGCGCGCGGTCGACGGACGAGCCCGGCACCGACACGTACGCCTGCACGACCTCGCGGCCCGCGACGGATCCGGTGTTGGTGACGTCGACCGAGATCGCGATGCCCTCGTCGGTCCAGCGCGCCGCGGCGTCGCCGTAGGCGAAGCTCGTGTAGCTGAGGCCGTGACCGAAGGGGAACGCGACGTCCATCTTGCGGGCGTCGTACCAGCGGTATCCGACGTAGATGCCCTCGCCGTAGCGCACGTGCTGGCCCTCGCCGGGGAACGAGGTGAAGGCGGGGGTGTCCTCGAGGCGGTACGGGAACGACTCCGCGAGGCGTCCCGACGGGTTGACCGCACCGTAGAGCACGTCGGCGACACCGGATCCGCCGGCCTGGCCGAGCAGCCAGCTCTCGACGATCGCGGGGACGCGGTCGGCGAAGGGCAGGGCGACGACGCCGCCGTTGGAGAGGACGACGACGGTGTTGGGGTTCGCGTCCGCGACCGCGTCGACGAGCGCGAGGTGCTCGGCCGGCAGGTCGATGTGCTCGCGGTCGAAGCCCTCGGATTCGTCCTCGTCGGGCAGGCCGACGAAGACGAGGGTGATGTCGGCATCCTTCGCGACCGCCACGGCCTCGGCGCGCAGCTTCTCGAGCACCTCGGCGGCGGGCTTCGGCGACTTGCCGCCGCTCATCCCGATGCCCTCGGGGGCCTCCGGGAGCACGTATCCGGGCGCGTAGGCGACCTCGCCGTCGGCGACCTCGCGGATCGCGTCGAGAGCGACGTCGACGCGCGTGGGCGTGATGTGGCTGGATCCGCCGCCCTGGTAGCGCGGCTTCTCCGCGAACTCGCCGATCACGGCGACCTTCTGCTCGGGGCGCAGCGGCAGGATCGGGCCCTCGTTCTTCAGGAGCACGATCGAGCGGCCGGCGGCCTCGCGGGCGAGGGCGTGGTGCGCGTCGACGTCGAGCGCTTCGGACACGGCGGCGCGCTCGTTCGCGCGGCGGATGAGGTTCAGCACGCGCTCGGCCGCGCGGTCGAGGTCGGCCTCGTCGAGCTCGCCCGCCTTCACGGCGGCGACGAGCTGGCGGTCGCTGAGGCCGTTCGACGAGGGCATCTCGAGGTCCATTCCGGCCTTGATGCCCTCGGTGCGCACGTTTGAGGCGCCCCAGTCGCTGACGACGAGGCCCTCGAAGCCCCATTCCTCGCGCAGCACCTCGGTGAGGAGGAAGGGATCCTCCGACGCGTACACGCCGTTGACGCGGTTGTAGGAGCACATGACCGTCCACGGCTGGGTGTCCTCGACGACGCCCTGGAACGCGCGCAGGTAGATCTCGCGAAGCGGTCGCGGATCCACGTCGCTCGACACGCGCATGCGGTCGGTCTCCTGGTTGTTGGCGGCGAAGTGCTTCAGCGAGGTGCCGACGCCCTGCGACTGGATGCCGCGCACGATGCCGGATCCCATGTCGGAGGCGTGGATCGGGTCCTCCGAGAAGTACTCGAAGTTGCGGCCGCAGAGCACGCTGCGCTTGATGTTCACGCCGGGCCCGAGCACGACCGCGACGTCCTCGATCGCTGCCTCGCGACCGATCGCGGCGCCGACGCGCTCCGCGAGCGCCGGATCCCAGCTCGCGCCGAGGCCGACCGCCGGCGGGAAGCAGGTGGCGGGCACGGCCGCGTTGAGGCCGAGGTGGTCGCTCTCGCCCGCCTGCTTGCGCAGGCCGTGGGGGCCGTCGGTGACCATGATGCTGGGGATGCCGAGGCGCTCGATCGCCTTGAGTCGCCAGAAGTCGAGGCCGCTCGTCAGCGCGGCCTTCTCCTCGAGGGTGAGGTCGGAGATGTCGGGCATTGATGCTCCATCGCGTCGAAAGGACAGTTACAAAAACCATACGTCGCTCGGTTTTGAAAAACAAGCGTTCCTCGGTTTGTATGATCGAGTGATGGCACGACGGGGCGCGTACGCAAAGGGCATCGCGAAGCGCGAGGAGATCCTCGCGGTCGCGCTGGACGTCATCGCTCGGCACGGCTACCGCGGGGCCTCGGTGCGCGAGATCGCCGATGCCGTCGGGCTCAGCCAGGCGGGCCTGCTGCACTACTTCGGCAGCAAGGACGAGCTCTTCACCGCGATCCTCGTCAAGCGCGACGAGGTCGACAACGCCGACAACACGGGCGACATGCTCGAGGACCTCGTGCGCATCGTGGCGCACAACGCCGAGGTGCCGGGGCTCGTGCACCTCTTCGCCCAGCTCTCGATCGAGGCGGCCGATCCCACCCACCCCGCGCACGACTTCTTCCGCGAACGGTACGGGTTCCTCCGCCGGGTGCTCGCCGAGCGGATCCGCGAGGGGCAGGTGGACGGATCCCTCCGCCCGGGCCTCGACCCTGAGCGCACCGCCGCGATCATCATCGCCGCGACCGACGGCCTGCAGACCCAGTTCCTCCTGGATCCGACGGTCGACATGGCCGCCGAGCTCGCGGCCCTCCTCGGCGAGCTGCGCGCGTAGCGGCTAGCCGAGCTCCGCCGGCACGAAGAACACGCCGGAAGCCTCGGTCGTGGTGTGGCGGATGAGGTCGTCCATCTCGTCAAGGCGGCGCTGCGTCGCCGTGAAGGTCTGCGGGTCGTTCATGAAGGTGGCGAAGAGGGGCCCGCGCCGGGGGTCGCGTCGATGCTGTAGCTGCGGCGCAGCATGAGCGGACGGCCGATGTTCGCGGGGTGCGCCCGCCGGGCGTGCGCCGCCGCCGGAATGAGCGTGCGGCTGGCGTCGGTCTTGGCGAACAGGTCGATCTCGTCCATCGTGGATCCGCCCGACAGCGGCGCGCCCGTCTCGCGCGATCGGCCGATCGCCCCCTCCTGGCCCGCGACGCTCGCGTCGAGGAAGCTCTGCGCGATCCGGATCCGCCGGAAGACCGCGTAGGTGTCGCCCTGCGCCGTGAAGACCCCCGCCGCAAGCTCCTCCGCCGAGCGGGGCTTGATGATGCCGTCTATGAAGCCGATGTTCGTGCGCGCGGTGCCCTCGGGGGTGGGCGCGTCGCGGTAGCCGTCGGCCTGCCATGCAATGCGAGAAGAGATCTCGCCGAGGATCCGCGCGCTCGCGCCCCGCGCGCCCGGCGCCGTCTCGGCGCAGACCTGGATCGCGAGCTCTCCGCCCTCGACGATGTCATCCGCGTCGCTCGCGAAGCGCGGCAGGGCCTCCGCCGTGGCCCGCTCCGGCCACAGCTCGCGCGCGATGTGCGGGGCGAAGCCGATCGTCACGCTCACCTCGCCCGCGTCGGCGGGCTGCGCCGGATCCACGGCCGCGATGCGGCGGGCCGCGTCGATCACGGCCGCCGCGGGGCCGTCGACGGCCAGCACCGTGAGGCGCGCGTGGCGCTGGGGGACGGCCGGGAGGGTGATTCCGGGGACGCCTCCGGCGGGCGCGGCGGAGGGCGCCTGGGAGGGCGCGGGGTCCGCGGCGACGGGTTCGGATCCGGTGCCCCGCAGGGCCCACCCGGCAACCCCGCCGACCGCGGCCGCTCCGACCGCGGTGAAGATGTCGCGCCTTCCGATCCGGAGCTTCGGCGCCTCGTCGGGGCTGTTCATCCAGGCCATTCTATCGACACGAATACGTCTTTGACGGTGCGAGATCTACCGTTATATCTTGGCGACGTTCGCGAATTCTCGCGAACATATCGACGCGCAGATTTCTGCGCGAATACGGGGGAGAGACAGACATGAAGCGCATTCTTGGCGTCGGCGCGGTCGCGCTGATCAGCGTGGCCACCCTGACGGGCTGCGGTTCCGCATCCGGCAGCGAGCTCGCCGACGACGTTCTGAAGGCCGTGCAGGAGAACGACGCCGATCTGATTCCGGAGGGCGCCGTGTGCCCCGAGAACAAGATCGAAGACTTCGAGTACGCCGGCTACTACTACTCGTTCGGCGACTACGAGATCGAGGATTTCATCGACGACGCCCACGACCAGTGGAAGGACGACGCGAACGAGGCCGACAAGGTCCAGAAGAACGAGTCCACCACGACCCGCGCCGCCCAGAAGAGCAAGCGGGAGGACGGCGACACGGTCGAGCACTTCACCGTGTCCCTCATCGACGAAGACGGCTTCGCCGTCGCCAACATGCAGGTCAACACGACCGATGCGCTCGGCGACACCTGCATCCTGAGCGCCAGCTTCTACGCCGCCAGCTGACGAGACGCGAGGTGCCCCGGGGACGACAACCCCCGGGGCACCTCGCGTTAGGGCGCCAGCTCGTCGACGGCCTCCGGGCGCGGGGCGGGCTCCGCCTCGCGGTCGATCTCGACGGAGAGCGCGCCCGTCGTCGTATCGAGCCGTTCGATGCGGCTGCCATCGAGCCAGAGCCGGGCGGTCGCGGATCCGTCGCCCGCGTCGGTCGGCAGGCGGAACACGTCGAGCTCGTCCTCCGTGCCGAGAAAGCGTGCGTCGGACTGGCGCAGGAGCGACGCGTTCTCGGGGCGGTCGGTCGTGAGCGAGAACACGATCGGCAGGCTCGCCGCGGCGCCCGACCACTGCTGCGGCTGCCACGCCCCGTCGCCGCCAGTCGCGAACATCGCGGTCGACATGATGATCTCGGTGTCGACGGCGATCTTCTCGGGGCCGCGCGACAGCGTCCCCCAGGCGAGGTGCTCGGCGGGGTCGACGGTGACGCGCGCCGCGAGCCTGTCCAGGTCGTCGTCCGCGCCGACCTCGATCTCCGCGACGAAGGAGTCGAGCGTCGACAGCTGGAAGCGCTCGTTCGCGAGCTGCTCCGCCTGCTCCGGTGTGAGCGCCTCGCCGTCCTCGCTCAGGCCACCCGCGCACCCCGCGACGAGCGCGGCGACGGCGACGAGCGCGAGCGCGGATCCCGCCCGGCGCCTCACGAGGCGGCCTCGAGCAGCTCCGCCGGCGAGATCTCGATCGACGCGGGATCGGGGCGCTCGATCGTCTCCGGCAGAGCGCGGGGCGTCTCGTCGACGCTCTCGAGGCCCGGCCGCTCGGCGGGATGGGGCACGCTCGCGAAGCTCACGCCCTCCGGTGCGGCCGGCTGCACATAGGATCCGGGACCGGGGTCGCACCCCATGCCCTCCGGATCCGTGCGGATGCCCTCGTCGAGGACGCACGTGCCCTCCCCCGGCGCGCTGGGCGACGCCGTGAACGATACGTCGAGGCCGTTGCCGCCCCACGCGTTGTTCTCGACCGCGTTGTCGACCGGGGCGAAGTCCTCGGAGGAGGTGATCGAGATGCCCACGTTGTCGTTGCCCTCGATGCGGTTCGCCGAGACCCGCGCGCCGACCGTGCCGGCCAGACCGATGCCCGTGCCGAAGGCCCCGTTCGCGTGCTCGGGTGTCTCGGCGGTGTTGTTGTTCGAGATGACGTTGCCCGCGATGATCGTGTTCTTCGTCGGGCCGTGCGCCTCGAGGTAGTTCGACAGAACCGTGATGCCGATGCGGTTCTCGACGATGCGGTTGCCGACGATCGTCACATCGCTGGCGTTCGCGAGCTCGAGGCCGACGGCGCTCCACTGCATCACGTTGTTCTCGACGAGCGCGTTGCAGCTGACGCACTGGCCCACGTAGATGCCGGAGTCGGATCCGCCGTTCGCGAGGTTGTTGCGGATGACGCCGTCGGTGCGATTGAAGGCATAGATGCCGTAGAGCCCGTTGTTCTCGGCCGTCACATACTGCACGAGGTAGCCGGGCACCGGATCCGGGGCCGCGTCGGGCAGGTAGCCGTCGGGCCCGCGCGCGATGCCCGCCCCGTTCTCATCGGTGACGCCGGTGACGAGCACGCCGTTCTGGAGGTAGCCGCGCACCGTGAGGTTCTCGACGGTGAAGCGCTCTCCCGTGCCGACGATGCCGCTCGACGCCTCGAGCTGGCCGTCGAGGATCACCCCGTTGCGGTCCGCCCCGCGCACTGTGACGTCGTCGGCCGACACCTGGAGCGTGCCGTGATAGGTGCCCTCCTCGATGAGGATGAGACCGCCGTCGGCGACGAGCGACCCGGCCTCCGCCAGCTCCTCGTCGTTGGTCACGCGCACGAGCTGCTGCGGTTCGGGCGTCGAGGATCCGCAGGCCGCGAGGCTCAGCGCCGCGAGCGCCGAGACGAGCAGCGCGCCACCGGCGCGCGCGGGGAGGAAGGACACGGGGGCATGGGGCACGGGGTCATTGTAGGGACCCTGCGGACAGATGCCCGCACCGGCGGGCGCGATCACCCCCGCCCCGGGGTCGGCTCAGGAGGCGGGGTCGGCTCAGGAGGCCTCGGGCGGGGCCTCGGCCGCGCGGGTGCGCCGCCGCCGGCGCGCCTGGCGCACGCCGCCGATCCCGAGGAAGAGGACAATGATCGCGCCGAGCACGCCGAGGCCCACGCGCTCCCAGCTGGCGCGCACGGTGACGTCGGCGTCGCGCGTCGGGCCGATCTGGGTGCCCGCCGCCGACTCGAGGGAGTAGTGCACCGTGACGTCGCCGGATCCGACGCGGGCCTTCACGTCGACCTTCGCGCGCGTGACGCTGTCGGGCTGGGCCGTGACGACCGTGCGCTGCTCGATCACGAGCCGCGGATCGTCGGAGATCGCGACGATCGTGACCTCCGCGGGGTACGGCAGGTCGTTGCGGATCCACACCGGCATGGGCGCCGAACCGCTGAGCAGCTGCACGGGTTGTTGCTGCTGCACCTCAATGGCGTGCGCGCGGTCGTCGTTCAGGGCCGCGAGCGCGGTGGCGCGCACCCCCCAGGCGTCCGGATCGCCCTGCCAGCCGACCGCGAGCAGCTGCTGGAGCTCGGCCCGCGTCTCCCCCAGGAACGCCGCGGGCTCGGCGAGCGCCGTGGAGATCGTCGTGAGACCCGCCTGGTCGTCGAGGTAGGCGGTGACGGCCCTCACGCGGTCCTCGTCCGCCGGCGCCTCCTCGAGGACGACGGATCCGCTGCCGACCTCGAGGATCTCGTCGAGACCCGCCGTCTCCCGGCCCGAGAGCGAGGTCACCGTCTCGACGGCCGCGGCGAGGTGTTCTGTGTCGCCGCGGTCGAAGGCGATGAGCAGCGGCTCGTCCGCCGCCAGCTCCTCGAGCCACAGCTGCGCGCGCGCGACCTCGGTGCCGAGCGCGAGCGCGTCCGGATCCGTCTCCTCGGCGGCCGTCATCAGGGCATCGGCGAGCCCGTCGTCGTAGGCGAGCACCGCGTCGCCGAGCGCGGGTGCGCCGTCGACGGTGCTCGAGGCGGGCGCGAGCACGCGCGCGTCCGCGCCGGCGGTGAGCGCCGCCACGGTCTCGTCGTCGGCGGATCCGGGGGCCGGCCAGAACAGGGCCGGGCCATCCGAGCCGATGTCGAGCAGCGAGCTGAGCGTGGCGTCCGCCGCCGACTCGTCGAGGAAGTTTCCGAGGTGGGTCGGCACCAGGGGCGCGTCGAGGCCCGCGTCGAGCTGCGGGGTCACATCGGCGTCGCCGAACTGCAGCGCGAAACGGTCGTTGGGGAGCGCCAGGAGCCGCTCGAGCCACGCCGCGGCGGCATCGGGGGCGGCATCGCCGAGCGCCCGGATCGCCGCGGGAATCGCGGGGTCGACGGCGAGGATCGCCGCCGTGCCCTCGACCGCGTCGAGCTGCGCGGTGAGCGCGCCGTCGTCCGCGGTCAGGTCCGACAGCTCCGCCGCCGACAGGATGCCCGCCTCGATCGGCGGCGCCGTGATGGGGACGATCACCGCGACGCCCTGCTGTTCGGCCGCGGGCACGTAGACCACGGCCCGCTGCTCGTCGCCGTCGCGCGTCGCCGCGAGGGGGTACACGCCCCCGGGGAGCCGGGCGAACGACAGCGTCGCGGTGAGCTCCTCGCCGTCCGCGTCGTCGTCGCCGTCCGTCGGCACCTCGATCTCGTCGAGCCGGGTGTTCGCGGATCCGGATCCTCCGAGCCAGGCACGCACCTCCTCGGCGGATCCGAGCGCGTCCCCGCGGGACACGACGATGTCGTCGTCGCCGCCCGAGACCGCGAAGCGCGCCTCGACGGATCCCGCCGAGGCGACCCCGCCGCCGTCGAGCGTCATCTCAAAGCTCGCGGCCGACGCCTCGGTCTCATTCGCCGCGAGGGCGGGCTCCGCGAGCGCGACGAGCGTCGCGGCGGCGGCCAGCGCGAGGGCTGCGCGGCGCGGGTGCCGGCGAGGCGGGAGATGGATCGAGGATGTCATAGGCACAGGGCCGCGAACGCGGCGTAGAAGTCGATTCTACGGATCCACTCTCCCGGCGGCTGAGAGGCGCCCCGCGGGGCGGAATCTCAGGGGCTCGCGGGCCGATAAGATCAGTGTCAAGACACCAACTTCGCTGAGAACGAGGGATGCGCGAATAGTGACTGCGAACGCCATCGACGCTGTGACCGAATTGACGGGCGGTGTCGTCAAGCGAAGCTCGCGCCTCGCCGACGGCCGCGAGCTGATCTACTTCGACGACCCAGACACGAGCCTGCCGCCGGAGCGCCGGATCGACGAGCGCGAGCTCGCACCGCGCCCCGAGACCGCGACCATGCGTCGCGACGTGCTCACGGGCGAGTGGATCACGGTCGCCGCGAACCGCCAGAACCGCGCCATGCTGCCCCCCGCGGAGCTGGATCCGCTCGCGCCGCAGAGCGAGACGAACCCGTCCGAGGTGCCCAGCCAGTACGACGTCGCCGTCTTCGAGAACAAGTCGCCGTCGCTCGGCCCTGCCCTCGCTCTCGCGACGGGCGGCGTGCCGCAGGGCGAGGACGCCCCGCAGGGCCTCGACGACCTCGCCGCCCCCGGCCTCGGGCGCACCCGCACCGCGATCGGCCGCTGCGAGGTCGTGTGCTTCAGCCCCGAGCGCACCGGCAGCTTCGGAACGCAGACCCGCACGCGCGCCCGCACCGTGATCGAGGCGTGGGCCGACCGCACCGCCGCGCTCTCGGCGCTCCCCGGTGTCGAGCAGGTCTTCCCCTTCGAGAACCGCGGCGAGCAGATCGGCGTGACCCTGCACCACCCGCACGGACAGATCTACTCGTACCCCTACATCACGCCCCGCACGACGACGCTGCTGCAGCAGATCGAGAAGCAGGGCAAGGACCTGTTCCAGCAGATCATCGACTTCGAGCAGGCGGGGCCTCGTGTCGTGCTCGAGGCCGAGAACTGGCTCGCCTATGTGCCGTTCGCGGCGCGCTGGCCCGTCGAGGTGCACCTCGTCCCCCGCCGTCACGCGGCCGACTTCACCGAGCTGACCGGCGCCGAGCGCGACGAGCTCGCCGAGGTCTACCTGCGGATCCTCGGCGGCGTCGACCGCCTGTACGACACCCCCACGCCGTACATCGCGGCCTGGCACCAGGCGCCCGTCAACGTCGGCCGCGACGCGGTGCGCATGCACCTGCAGCTGACATCGCCGCGCCGCGCCGCCGACAAGCTCAAATTCCTCGCCGGATCCGAGGCCGCCATGGGCGCCTGGACCGCCGAGATCCCGCCCGAGGTGGGCGCGGAACGACTCCGGGAGGCCATCGCATGAGCACCGCGACCGAACTTTTCCGCCAGCTGACCGGATCCGAGCCGGAGCGCGTGTGGTCCGCGCCGGGCCGCGCGAACCTCATCGGCGAGCACACCGACTACAACGAGGGCTTCGTGCTGCCGTTCGCGATCGAGCACCGCACGCACGCGGCCGTCGGGCGCCGCTCGGACAACATCATCCGCGTCGCGTCGACCTTCGACCCGAACCCCGTCGAGGTCGCACTCGTCGAGCTGCCCGCCCTGTTCGGCGGGGCGCCCGGCGAGGCCGTCTCGAGCGGCGCGGTGCCCGAGTGGGCCGCCTACCCGCTGGGCGTCGCGTGGGCCGCGCTGGCCCGCGTCGACGCCTCACACGCCGACGTCGCCGGCCTCGACATCGCGATCGACTCGGAGGTGCCCGTCGGCGCCGGCCTGTCGTCGTCCGCCGCGATCGAGGGCGCGACCGCGGGTGCCATCGACGACGTGTGGGGGCTCGGCCTGTCGCTCCTCGACATGGCGAAGATCGGCCGCACCGCCGAGAATCACGCCGTCGGGGCGCCGACCGGCATCATGGACCAGGTCTCCTCGCTGATGGGCGAGACCGACGCCGCGACGTTCCTCGACTGCCGCACGCTCGAGACCCAGGCCGTCGAGCTCGGTTTCGCGCGCGAGGGGCTGAAGATCCTCGTCATCGACACGAAGGTCAAGCACGCGCACTCGACCGGAGGCTACGGTGAGCGCCGTGCCTCGTGCGAGAGGGGCGCCCGCGAACTGGGCGTGCGCTCGCTGCGCGACATCACCGTCGGCGACCTCGACCACGCCCGGTCCGTGCTCGACGACGTCACCTTCCGGCGCGTCGCGCACGTCGTGACCGAGAACCAGCGGGTGCTCGACACCGTCGACACGCTGCGCGCCGAGGGGCCGCGCGCGATCGGCGGGCTGCTCGTCGCCTCGCACGTCTCGATGCGCGACGACTTCGAGATCTCCGTCCCCGAGCTCGACACCGCCGTGACGGCGGCGCTCGAGGCGGGCGCCATCGGATCCCGTATGACGGGCGGTGGGTTCGGCGGCGCCGCGATCGCTGTCGTCGAGGCGGACAAGCTCGCCGACACCCGTTCGACGGTGGCCGAGGCCTTCGCGAAGGCGGGTTTCACCGAGCCGCACCAGTTCACGGTCACCCCCTCCCACGGCCTCCTGCGGGACGCGTAACCCCGGTTCCGGCGCTAACTGGGACACGCTTCGGGGCGTGTCCCAGTTGTGGTCGGTATGTGGGGGCTATTCCCGCGTTAAGTGGGACATGCCCCGGGCGTGTGTCCCAGTTGTGGTCGTTATGCGGGTCCCATTCCCGCGTTAAGTGGGACATGCCCCGGTCCGTGTCCCAGTTGTGGTTGTTATGCGGACCCTATTCCGGCATTAAGTGGGACATGCCCCGGTCCGTGTCCCAGTTGTGGTCGTTATGTCGGCCCTATTCCCGCACCAAGTGGGACACGGGTGCTAGAGGCGGAGGAAGCCGTCGTCGATCAGGGCGCGGACGGCGGGCAGCACCGAGGCCGTGAGGACGCCCTCGTCCACCTCGAGCAGCTGCGCCAGCGCGCCGAGGATCTGACCCGCCGACAGCTCGCCGTCGCTCGCGCCGACGAGGCCCGCGAGGGCCGGATCCGCCTGGATCGAGCGGCCGAAGCCGCCGCCCTGGCGCAGCTCGATCACCGTCGGGTTCTCGGCGCCCGGAAGGTAATGCCGGGTCTCCGTGACGTCGGACGCGGCCGACAGGCGGCGTTCGAGAAGCGCGTCGTCGCTCAGCGCCGACTGCGCGTCGTGGGCCGCGAGAACCTCCGCGAGGTGGGATCCGAGGGCACCCTCCGAGGGGATCGGCTGCGACACGCGCTCATACCGCGCAAGCGTCGGGGCCCCGGCCGGCCGGCGCAGCAGCACGTAACCGAAGCCGATCTCGCTCACGCCGCGGGCGGCGAAGTCGTCGAGCCACGCTGTCAGCAGGCGGTCGTGTTCGGGCGAGCCGGGCGCGGTACCGCCGTCGCGGATCCACATCTCCGCGTACTCGATCGGGTTCAGCGTCTCGCGTTCGATCACCCAGGCGTCGAGCGGGACGGCGGAGGACTCCACCCATGCGCGGAAGCGGTCGAGTCCCGCGACACCGTCCTTCGTCTCCCAGTTCGCGAGGAACTGGGCCGTGCCGCCGGGAACGAGATGCTCCCCCACGCCCGCCACGACCTGCTCGACGAGGGCGTCGCCGACGAGCCCGCCGTCGCGGTACTCGTACTCCGGCACGCCCTGAACGCGCGGGGTGATCACGAACGGTGGGTTCGACACGATCCGGTCGAAGGTCTCGCCCGCCACCGGATCGAACAGCGAGCCCTCGCGAACATCGAGGCCTTCGGTGTCGTTGATCAGGGCGTTCATCCGCGTGAACTGCAGGGCGCGCGAGGAGATGTCGGTCGCGACGACGACGTCGGCGTATCGGCGGGCGCGCAGCGCCTGCACCCCGCAGCCCGTGCCGAGGTCGAGCACGCGTCCCGCGGCCGTCGGCAGCTGAAGCCCCGCGAGGGTCAGTGATGCTCCGCCGACGCCGAGAACGTGATCCTCGGCCAGGGCACCGACTCCCGTGGCGATCTCGTCGAGGTCGGCCGCAATGATCCATTCGCCCGGGCCCCGATCGTCGTGGAACGACTGCGGTCTGACGATGGCGGTCGGCACGATGTCGCCCGCGTCGCGGCGTGCGAGCCCCAGCTCGACGAGCCCTGCGGATCCGAGTCGCGGCAGCGCCGCGTCGACGAGCGGCGCGGCTTGCGCGACCCCGAAGATCAGCAGGCGCGCGAGGACCGCCTGGGGGTCGTCCGCGTCGCCGAGCCCCCGCAGTGCGGGCGTGCGCAGGGTGCGCCCGATGGCGTCGTCAGCCTCGATGCCCCAGCGCGCCCGCATCGGTTCGGAGCGGAAGCGGGCGTCGGCGAGGTCGGCGGAAAGGCGTCGGCAGAGCTCGGGATCGGGGTTCAGCACTCCCCCATTCTCGCCGGTGTTCACAGCGCGCGCAGGCCGCGCTCGACGATCGCGATCGCGCGCTCGGCGGCGTCGGGTGTCGGGGCCGCGGCGGTGTGGAACGCCACCATGCTCACCGCCGCCTGCACGTCGTCGACCGTGGTGCCGGGCGGGAGATCGTCGCGCGCGATCATGTCGGTGATGATCGCGGATAGGCGTACCGCGAGGTCCTCGGCGAGGGGCGAGCGGGAGGTCACGAGCGCCTCGAGAAGCGAGGCCGATACCTTCGCCTGGTCGGCGATCGAGACGAGGAAGTCGTGCAGCCCGACGGGGCGCGCCTCGAGAAGGCGCAGGTTCTCTTCGAAGACCGCAACGCCGATCGCGACCTTGTCGGGGAAATGGCGGTACAGGCTTGCCTGCCCGACGCCGGCGCGGCGCGCGATCGCGCTGAACGGCACGGAGAAACCCTGCTCGGCGAAGAGGTCGCGCGCGGCGTCGATGAGCGCTTGGCGGTTCTCCGCGGCGGCGGCCGGGCCGCGATTCTTCCTGGGAGCTTCCCCCGTGCTCGACATAGCAGTAGCATAGTACCGGACATAAATGTCCGGTTATCTTTCTATGAAGGGAAATGTCATGGCTGACGCCCCGCAGGGACCCCAGTTGCAGTCGTGGGAGGAGAAGATCCTCCCCGGCCGATTCGACGGACAGACCATCATCGTCACCGGCGCGGGCAGCGGCATCGGCCGCGCCACGGCGAGCCGCATCGCGCGCGAGGGCGGGCGGGTCATCGCCGTCGACATGAACGAGAAGGGACTCGGCGACTTCGCCGCCGAGCACGCCGAGCAGGATGTCGTCACCGTCACCGCGAACATCACCGATGACGACGCCGTCGCTCGGATCATGGAGGCCGCGGGCGCACAGGTCGACGGCCTCGCGAACGTCGCCGGCATCATGGACCGGATGCAGCCGGTCCACGAGATCGACCAGGATCTGTGGGATCGCGTCTTCGCCGTCAACGTCACGGGATCGTTCAAGCTGATGAAGGCCGTCACCCCCGGCATGCTCGAGCGCGGCGCCGGCAACATCGTGAACGTGGCCAGCGAGGCCGGCCTCCGCGGATCCGCCGCAGGCACCGCGTACACCGCGTCGAAGCATGCCGTCGTCGGCATGACGAAGAGCGCCGCATACCTCTACGCGCTGAAGGGCCTGCGGATCAACGCCGTCGCGCCGGGCGGCGTCGCGACCGGGATCGACGGCACCTTTGCCTCGGAGCTGGGTGCGGAGCGGATCCAGCGGGGCATGGCGGCGATCCCCTCGATCGCTCAGGCATCGCAGCTCGCCGCGAGCATCTCGTTCCTCCTCAGCGACGACGCGACGAACCTCAACGGCGTCATCCTGCCCTCGGACGGCGGCTGGTCGGCGGCTTGACCCCGGCCCGTGTCCCACTTGGTGCGCGTATAGCGCCCCTATTCCCGCATTAGGTGGGACACGCCTCACCCCGTGTCCCACTTGGTGCGCGTATAGCGCCCCTATTCCCGCCTCAACTGGGACACGGGGGCTCGCCCAGGGGGCGGCAGTACCCTGGGAGGCATGCTCAACATGGCCGCCGGTCTTGCCCGCCTCGGTGACCTCGCGCAGCACCCGGTCGTCGCGACGCTCGCGAAGGCCTTCGCCGATGCCGGGCGCGACCTCGCGGTCGTCGGCGGACCCGTGCGCGACGCTCTCCTCGGCCGCGCGACGCACGACCTCGACTTCACCACCGACGCTCAGCCGGACGAGATCCTGAGGATCGTCACGCCCGTCTCGACGACGCAGTGGGACATCGGCCGAGCCTTCGGCACGATCGGCGCCCGCGTCCAGGGCGAGCAGGTCGAGATCACGACCTACCGGGCCGACAGTTACGACGGCGTGACGCGCAAGCCCGTCGTCGCCTTCGGCGACAGCCTCGAGGGCGACCTGACCCGCCGCGACTTCACCGTCAATGCCATGGCGCTGCGGGTTCCGCAGGTCACGCTGGTGGATCCCACGGGCGGCGTCGAGGATCTCCTCGCGGGCGTGCTGCGCACCCCGATCGACCCCGCCGTGAGCTTCGGCGACGACCCCCTGCGCATGCTGCGCGCCGCGCGCTTCGCGGCGCAGCTCGGATTCGACGTCGAAGACGGCACCCGCGAGGCGATCGAGAGGCTGCGCGGCACGATCGAGATCGTCAGCGCCGAGCGCGTGCAGTCCGAGATCGTGCGGATGATGCAGACGGCGGATCCGGTGCGCGGGATCCGCGTGCTCGTGGAGACGGGCCTGTCCGACGAGTTCCTGCCGGAGATCGCCGCCATGAAGCTCGAGGTCGATGAGCATCATCACCACAAGGACGTCTACGAGCATTCCCTGACGGTGCTGCAGCAGGCGATCGACCTCGAGCACGAGCGCCACCCGGGTGCGGAGCCCGACGTGGCCCTGCGCATCGCGGCTCTGCTGCACGACATCGGCAAGCCCCGCACCCGCAAGCTCGAGCCCGGCGGGGCCGTGAGCTTCTACCACCACGACGTTGTCGGATCGCGCATGGCGAAGAAGCGCTTGCAGAAGCTGAAGTTCGACACGGCGACGATCCAGACGGTCGGCACGCTCATTGAGCTCCACCTGCGCTTCTTCGGATACGCGGAGGGAGCGTGGACCGATTCCGCCGTGCGCCGCTACGTGCGCGACGCCGGAGACGAACTCGAGCGCCTGCACATCCTCACCCGCGCCGACGTCACGACCCGCAACCAGCGCAAGGCGCGCCGGCTCGCGGCCGCGTACGACGACATCGAGGCGCGCATCGCCGAGCTACGGGAACAGGAGGAGGTCGACGCGATCCGCCCCGACCTCGACGGCAACCAGATCCAGCGGATCCTCGGCATCGCGCCGGGGCCGCAGGTCGGCACGGCCTACCGCTTCCTCCTGGAGCTGCGCCTCGACGAGGGCCCGCTCGGCGAGGAAGAAGCCGAGAAGCGACTTCTGGCCTGGTGGGGCGCCCAGTCTTAACCTGCACCGTGTAGCGTCGAAGCGTGCCTGATCGACGACCCCTGCGGATCCTCATGGGCTGCGACACCTTCACGCCCGATATCAACGGCGCCGCGCGCTTCGCGGAGCGCCTCTCGGCGGGCCTGGTGCAGCGCGGCCACACCGTTCACGTGAGCGCGCCGAACGACCGCTATGCGCTCGAGAAGCCGCGCATCGAGAAGGTGGAGGGGGAGGACCTCGTCCTGCATCGCCTCCCCTCGGTGCGGTGGCCGAATCACGACTGGCTGCGCTTCGTGTGGCCGTGGCGCTCGAAGCACTACGCGCGCAAGGTACTCGACACGGTGCGCCCCGACGTCGTGCACATCCAGTCGCACATCGTGATCGGCCGGGGCCTCACCCGCGAGGCGCGCAAGCGCGGCATTCCCGTCATCGCGACGAACCACACGATGGCCGAGAACATCCTCGACTTCACGCGCCTGCCCGAGTGGGGCAACCGGATCTTCGTCAAGCTCGCCTGGGACGACGCGAAGCGCACCTTCGACATGGCCTCCGCCGTGACGACGCCCACGCGCAAGGCCGCCGACTTCCTCGAGCAGACGATCGACATCTCGGGCGTCATCCCGATCAGCTGCGGCATCGACATGTCGCAGTACACCGCCGAGATCGGCCCGCGCGAGGAGAAGCGCATCGTGTTCGTCGGGCGCCTCACCTCGGAGAAGCGCGTCGGCGACGTACTTCGGGCGGCCGCCCGGATCCCGGACGCGATCGTCGAGCTCGTCGGCGACGGCGACCAGCGCGCGGCGCTCGAGCGCCACGCGGAAGAGCTCGGGATCCGCGAGCGCGTCGTCTTCCACGGGCGCACGAGCGACGAGGACCTGCGCGCCGCGCTCACGCGCGCGAGTGTGTTCGCGATCGCGTCGATCGCCGAGCTGCAGTCGATCGCGACGATGGAGGCGATGGCCTCGGGCCTGCCGATCGTCGCCGCCGATGCCGTCGCCCTGCCGCACCTCGTTCGCGAGGGCGAGAACGGGTACCTCTTCCCGCCCGAGGACGTCGACGTGCTGACCGATCGCCTGAACCGGGTGCTCGACGCGGATGCGGGCGAGTACGAGCGCATGCAGCGCGCGTCGCTCGAGCTGGTCGCCGCGCACGACATTACGCGCACCCTCGACACCTTCGAGGCGCTGTATCGGGGAGAGCAGATCCCGGCATGAGCCGCCCGCTGCATGTCGTCATGTTCGGCGATCAGCATCCCGCCACCAGCGGCGGGGCGCAGGTGGCGATGCGGCTGCAGATGAAGTATCTCGAGCGGGCCGGGCACGTCGTGACGATCGTCTCGCCGCGCCGGCACGGCTTCAATCAGCAGCATATGCCGGGAAACGTATGTCTCGACGTTCCCTCCGTGCCGATCCCTCCCGACTGGGAATACTCGGCCGCGTGGCCCGCCGCCGCGGAGCGCGCCGTCGATCTCGGAATCGTCGGCCGCGTCGAGCGCGACGGCACGCCCCTGCCCGACCTCGTGCACGTGCAGGCCGATTACTGGGGCGCGTTCCTCGGCTACCGCTTCGCCGAGCGCGCGCGGATCCCGGTCGTGCACACCATGCACAACCGCGTCGACGCGGGCATCGCCGCCACCGCGCCCTTCCCGCGCGCCGTCCTCGCCGCGATCAACCTCTGGCGACGCGTCGAGCTCCGCGGATCCGGTGCGGGCTGGGACGGTTGGGCACACCTGCGCGGCCTCGCCTCGCGCGCCGCCGCCGTGACCGCGCCCTCCGCCCACTTCGCGCGGCGGCTCGAGGCGCACGGCATCGCGCCTCATGTCGACGTCGTGTGGAACGGCATCGACGACGACCTGCTCGCCCGCCTCGAGGGATCCGCGCCCTCCGGGGCGCTGGTCTGGGTCGGCCGGATGAGCCCCGAGAAGCGCCTGATGCCCTTCCTCCAGGCGTATGCCGAAAGCGGCATACGCCTGCCGGTCGAGATCATCGGCAGCGGTTTTCAGAGGGAGGAGGCCGAGCGCTTCACCCGCGACCGCGGGCTGCGCGAGCGTGTGATCTTCCGCGGCCGGATGTCGTACGCCGACACCCTCGCCCGCATCGCCGCCGCCACGGCGCTCGTGCAGACCTCCATCGGCTTCGAGGCGCAGGGCATGACGCCGTTCGAGGCGGCCCAGCTCGGCACCCCCTCGATCGTCAGCGATCCCGACATCGCCGACGAGATGGGCGGGGGAGTGTGGCGGGTCGCCGTCGCCGGCTCCGAGCGCGCCCGTATCGCCGAGCTCGCCGAGACGCTGCGTCGCGTGGAGCGCGATGCGACGAGCGGATCCCTGCCGGTTCCCGCGGAGCGAGTCCGGCGCGAGTTCCTGCAGTCCTCGCGGACCGAGGCGATGCTCGAGGTCTACCGCCGCGTGCTCCGGGCCCGCGGCTGAGCCGCGTCCCGGAGCCGCCGCTCCGACGAGGGATCACTGTGCGACGGAGATGACGCCCGTGATCACGAGGGTGATGAGGGTCGTCCAGAGCACGATTGCGAGCCCCTGCCAGAAGAGGATCCGCGCGCGGGTCACACCCGCCGCTGCCAGCATCGTCGCCGTGAACTGCGTGGGCAGCAGCAGCGGCCCGAGCAGGCTCACCCCCGGAACGCCGTAGCGCACGAGCGCGCGCTGGAACTTCTCCTTGCGCGGCGAGGCGGGCTCGGGCGCGGCGACGGATCCGCCGCCCGCCGCAACCGCGACGCGCCGCCGCTCCACGATCGCGCGGCGCGTGCCCGCGCTCAGGAGGACGAGGACCGCGACGCACACGAAGTTGCCGATCGCGCCCGCCAGTGCGGCGATCACGGGATGAATGCCGCCGATCACCCCGATCGCCGCCGCACCCTCGCCCTCGACGAAGGGCACGGCGCCGGCGAGGGCGACGATGAGCGGCTGCACGAGCTCGGGCACGCGGGCGACGAGGTCCTGGAAGGTGTCGATGAGGTTCATGGTCTGCTCTCTATTCGTTGTCGCGGGTTTCGATGTCGCGGGGTTCTCCGCGCCGGATGACTCCAGTTCACCGGCACGGACGCGTTCGCGGCAGTGTCGGCCTGTCACCGGCTTCGAGGCGGTCGTCACGCTCCTCCCATGACATGTGTCATGCGCCTACGCTGGGTCTGTGAGTAGCAGAGCCCATGCCCGCGGTCGCGGATCCTTCGAACTCGCCCGCGGCATCTGGGCGACGTGGTGGTACACCGTTTCGGCGGTGCTGCTGTTCGAGCTGTTCTTCGTCACGGCGTGGGCCGGGGCGTGGGGAACATCGGAGGGGGAGTTCGACGTCGACCCGCTCGCGCTCGCGGTCGGCGCGCTGTGGTTCGGCGGCACGGCCTGGGTGCTGCTCGCCTATCGCCGCCGCGAGGACCAGGGGCCGCTGCTGCCGCGCCGGGACATCCCGGGCCTCGTCGTGTGCGCCGCGGCCGCGGTCGCGATGCCCGCGCTCACGGGCAGCTGGCTCGCGGGGGCGGCGTTCCTCCTGCAGCCCGTCGTCATCCTCAACTGGCCGCGCGGGGTGCGGCTGCGCGTCGTGATCGCGGTGACGGCGGCGCTCGTCGCCATCGCCGTGATCGACAGGGCGCAGACGCCGGTCGAGCTGCACTCCCCGGTCTGGGCGATCGGCATGATCTTCTCGATCGCGCTGCCGACGGCGAGCGTCACCTCGCTGTGGTGGTGGGACGTGCTCCTCGCCTTCGACCGCGCGCGCGGCGTCGAGTCGCGCCTCGCGGCGACGCAGGAGCGACTGCGCGTCGCGACCGACGTGCACGACCTGCAGGGCCACCACCTGCAGGTCATCGCGCTGCAGCTCGAGCTCGCGGAGAAGCTGATGGGGCGGGATCCGGACGCCGCCCTCGAGCAGATCCGCGCGGCGCGCGTGAGCGTCGCGGAGGCGACGCAGGGCACGCGCGAGCTCGCGACGAGATTCCGAACGGTGTCGCTCGCGGACGAGATCGCGAACGCGCGCGACCTGCTGCAGGCGGCGGGGATCTCGGCGACCGCCGAGGCACCGGACGACGTCAATGCCGCGCCCGCCGACGTGCTCGGGCCCGTGATCCGCGAGACCACGACGAACGTCCTGCGGCATGGCGGCGGCCGCCGCGCGCGCCTCGCGCTCGAGTCGGGGGCAGACGGGTGGCGCTATGAGATCGTCAACGACCGCGCGGGCGGCCAGGACGGCGCCGACGGATCCGGGCTGGAGGGGATCGCGCGGCGCGTCGCGGAGGCGGGCGGCAGCCTCGACGTGCGGCGCGAGCCGCACGAATTCGCCGTCGTGGTCCGGGTTCCGGGGGAGGGGGAGCGATGATCCGCGTTCTGCTGGCCGATGACGAGGCCATGATCCGTTCGGCGCTCGCCGCGCTGCTGCGCCTCGAGGAGGACATCGATGTCGTGGCCGAGTGCGCCGATGGCACCGAGGCGATCGCCAGGGCCCTCGAGCTCGAGCCCGATGTGTGCGTGCTCGACCTCGAGATGCCGGGCGCCGACGGGGTCGACGTCGCGGCGCAGCTGAGCCGCCGCATCGCGGCGCGCTTCGTCGTCGTCACCCGTCACGCCCGCCCCGGCGTGCTCCGCCGCGCGCTGTCGTCGGGTGTCGCGGGCTTCCTCCCGAAATCGCGCGGGGCCGACGAGGTCGCCCAGGTCGTGCGGAAGGTGGCGGCGGGCGGCCGGTACGTGGATCCCGAGATCGCGGCCGACGCTCTGACCGACGTGCGCTGCCCGCTCACGCCGCGCGAGCTCGACGTGCTGCGCGTCGGACGGCGCGGGGAGACGACGGGCCAGATCGCCCGCACCCTGTCGCTCGCGCCCGGCACGGTGCGCAACCACGTCTCGGTCGTGCTCGGAAAGCTCGGCGTGGAGACGCGCCAACAGGCCGTCCTGATCGCGGAGGAGAAGGGCTGGATCTAGCCCGCGGGCCTCCGCCCGCGGCGACCGCCGGCGTGCGTTCGGCCGCGGAGGGCCGCGCGCACCCCGTTGACGGCGCCGGTGTCCGCGCGCAGACTGAGGGCGACCGATTCCGATGACGGAGGTTGCGATGAGCGCCGTACCCCTTCCCCCGATCGTGTCCGCCGAGGAATGGCAGCGCCGGCTCGATGACCTGAGGGTGCGCGAGAAGGCCGCCACCCGCGAGCTCGACGCGATCGCGGCCGAGCGCCGTCGCCTGCCGATGGTCGAGTTGCCCGCGTACACCCTGGTCGGCGAGGAGGGTCCGGTGACCCTGACCGAGGTCTTCGGCGGCCGCTCGCAGCTGATCGTCTACAACCACATGTGGTCGGACGGCAACACGTGGCAGTGTCCGGGCTGCACGGGGTTCACCTCGCAGTTCACGCGCCTCGACGTGCTGGAGCGGTACTACGACGCCCGATTCGTGATCGTCAGCAACGGCCCCATCGACGAGCTCCTGGCGTATCGCGACCGCGTGGGCAACAAGATGGCGTGGTACTCCAGCGCCGGCAGCTCCTTCGGCGCCGATGTCGGCGCCCCTCCCGGGGCGGGGTTCGCGGTGAACGTCTTCCTCCGCGACGGCGACACCGTGTACCGCACCTGGCACACCAACGGTCGCGGCACCGAGCGGCTCAGTCACCTGCAGGGCCTGGTCGACCTCCTGCCGTACGGCAGGCAGGAGGAATGGGAGGACTCTCCCGAGGGCTGGCCGCAGCATCCCACCTACAGTCGGGGCATGGGGTCGAAGGAGATCGGCGAGCTGTACGGCGTGCGAGCCTGACGCGCGGGGCGGTCCGGGCGGATCCGGGACCCGAGTGCGTCGGGCGCCGGACCAGCGGCGAGCGGTTGTGCGCTCGACAGTGCTAAACTTGAGTCAACCCTACTCAAGTTTGGTCACCCAGGATTCGATCACCCAGGAGGTAAAACATGGCGGCACAACAAGAAGAGCAGAAGAGCGCACTCGAGCAGTTCGGCATCAACCTCACCGAGCGCGCCCGCAGCGGCAAGCTCGACCCGGTGATCGGACGCGACAGCGAGATCCGCCGCGTGAGCCAGGTGCTGACGCGCCGCACCAAGAACAACCCCGTGCTCATCGGTGAGCCCGGCGTCGGCAAGACGGCCGTCGTCGAGGGCCTCGCCCAGCGCATCGTCGCGGGCGACGTCGCGGAGTCGCTGAAGGGCAAGGAGCTGATCGCCCTCGACATCTCGGCGCTCGTCGCGGGCGCAATGTACCGCGGTCAGTTCGAGGAACGCCTGAAGAGCGTCCTGCAGGAGATCACCGAGTCGGAGGGTCGCGTCGTGACCTTCATCGACGAGCTGCACGTGCTCATGGGCGCGGGCGGCGGGGAGGGATCCGTCGCGGCCGCGAACATGCTCAAGCCGATGCTCGCCCGCGGCGAGCTGCGGCTCATCGGCGCGACGACGCTCAACGAGTACCGCGAGTTCATCGAGAAGGACGCGGCCCTCGAGCGCCGCTTCCAGCAGGTGTACGTGGGCGAGCCGTCGGTGGAGGACACCATTGCGATCCTGCGCGGTCTCAAGCAGCGCTACGAGGCGCACCACAAGGTCTCGATCGCCGACGGCGCGCTCGTCGCGGCGGCGTCGCTCTCGCACCGCTACATCCCCAGCCGCCAGCTGCCGGACAAGGCCATCGACCTGATCGACGAGGCGGCGAGCCGGCTGCGCATGGAGATCGACTCCGCCCCGCTCGAGATCGACGAGCTGCGCCGCCACGTCGACCGCCTGAAGCTCGAAGAGCTCGCGCTCAAGAAGGAGAAGGACCCGGCCTCGAAGGAGCGCCTCGCCACCCTCCGCGACACCATGGCCGAGCAGCAGAAGCAGCTCGACGAGATGCAGGCCCGCTGGGAGGCCGAGCGCGCCTCGCTCAACCGCGTCGGCGAGCTGAAGACCCGCCTCGACGAGGCGCGGATCCAGGCCGAGCGCGCCCAGCGCGAGGGTCAGCTGGAGAAGGCATCGCGCCTGCTATACGGCGAGATTCCCGCCCTCGAGCGCGAGCTCACCGAGGCGGATGCCGCCGAGCAGCAGGGCGAGCGGATGGTCGGCGACCAGGTGACCGACGAGGACATCGCGGGCGTCATCGCGGCGTGGACAGGCATCCCCGTTGGGCGCCTGCTGCAGGGCGAGAGCGAGAAGCTCCTGCACCTCGAGGCCGAGCTCGGCAAGAGGCTCATCGGTCAGCGCGAGGCAGTGGCCGCCGTCTCCGACGCCGTGCGACGCTCGCGCGCCGGGCTGTCGGATCCGAACCGGCCGACCGGATCCTTCATGTTCCTCGGCCCCACCGGCGTCGGCAAGACCGAACTCGCGAAGGCTCTCGCGGAGTTCCTCTTCGACGACGAGCAGGCGATGATCCGCATCGACATGTCCGAGTACGGCGAGAAGCACTCCGTCTCGCGCCTCGTCGGCGCCCCTCCCGGGTACGTCGGCTACGACCAGGGCGGTCAGCTCACCGAGGCCGTGCGTCGCCGCCCCTACTCGGTGGTGCTGCTCGACGAGGTCGAGAAGGCGCACCCCGAGGTGTTCGACGTGCTGCTGCAGGTGATGGACGACGGGCGCCTGACCGACGGTCAGGGCCGCACGGTCGACTTCAAGAACGTCATCCTGATCCTCACGAGCAACATCGGATCGCCGATCCTCATCGACCCGATGATCCCGCTCGAGACCAAGCGCGAGCAGGTGCTCGAGCTCGTGCAGCGCTCGTTCAAGCCCGAGTTCGTGAACCGCCTCGACGACATCGTGGTGTTCACGGCCCTCGGCGAGGACGAGCTCGCGCAGATCGTCGAGCTGCAGATCGACCTGCTGCAGCGTCGCCTGGCGGATCGCCGGCTCACGCTCGCCGTCACCCCGGACGCCCGGACGTGGCTCGCGGAGCGCGGCTACGACCCCGCGTTCGGCGCGCGCCCGTTGCGCCGGCTCATCCAGAAGCAGGTGCAGGATCAGCTGGCGAAGGGCATCCTCGCGGGCCGGATCCACGACGGCGACATGGTGCGGGTCGACGTGGCCGCGTCGGGCGACGGCCTCGCGGTGACGGATCCGTCCTAACCCCACGCATCTCCGGCGCCTCCTCCGCCGACCGCGGAGGAGGTGCCGGAGAGAAGCGGATCCGCGCGGCGCGATCGGCGGCGACGATCAGTCGTCGTCGTCCCCGTCGTCTCCGTCATCGTCGTCCCAGTCGTCGTCTCCGTCGTCGTCCCAGTCATCGTCATCGTCGACCTCGACGGGCGGTGCCGGGGGCACATACTTGGGCTCGGGAGCGGGTGCCGGCGCGGGAGCCGGTGCCGGATCCGGTGCGGGTTCCGGTGCGGGGGCCTGCGACGCGGGCGCCGGCGCGGGGGTCGGCTTCTTGTCCGGGGTGGGGGAGGCGCTGGGGGAGGCGCTCGGCGACGGGGTGGCCGTTGGGCCCGCCGGAGCGGTGGGGGACGGTGTGGGCGTCACGGTGTATTCGCCGGTGATCGCGCCGCCGTCGAGCACGTGCCCGCCCGTGGTCTGCGGCGCGAGCGCCGAGGCCGCGAGCGCGCCACCGCCGACGATCGCGGCGAGCGCCAGGCCGCCCACGAAGGTGAGGATGACAGCTTTCCGGGTCATGACTCCATGGTGCGGGTTCGGCATAAACTGCGCATCACCGCTCGATGAGAAGGCTCTTATGGAGGCCGAATCGCCCGGATTCCGCCGACGCGGGGAGCAATACTGAGAGGCGTGAACGACTCGAGGCCTCCGAAGCGACGCATGCCCGTGGTATCGGTGCGCGTGCGCCTCGTCGTCGTCATCACGCTTGTCGCCGCGCTCGGTCTCGCGGCCGTCGCCGCGGCCGTCTTCGTCGTCGAGCGGGCGACGATCATGCATCAGGTCGAGGACCGGCTGCGGGCGAACCTCGAGTCCGCGCGCTTCATCGTCGAGGGCGACGAAGCCAACCCCCTCGGCTGGGGATCCTCGCGCGAGGCGCTCGAGGACATCGTGCGGCGCATGAGCCCCGACGACAACACGGGCGTGCTCGGCGTCGTCGACGACAACATCGCCTACCTTCCCGGCGTGCCCCTCGACGTCGACCTGCGCGAGGCGCCCGGCTTCGTGCCCTTCGCCGTCGAGGCGGCGGCGGGCGGCGATCCCGTGCTCGGCACCTACGCCGATGAGGGCGTCAACTGGCGCTTCCTCGCCGCGCCCGTGGAGCTTCCGAACGCCCCGGACGCCTCCGACGTGCTGTTCATCATGGCGTACGACGTGCACGCGGAGCTGTCCGAGCTGGTCGAGCCGGGCCGGATCTTCGTCATCTCGTCGATCGTCGTCATCGTCGTGATCGCGGGCGTGGCGACGATCGTCGCCGGGCGCCTGCTCCGCCCGTTGCGCCGCATGCGCGAGACGGCCGAGCGGGTATCGGCGCAGTCGCTCGGGGAGCGCCTCCCGATCGAGGGACGCGACGATGTCTCCGAGCTCGCCGCCACGATGAATGCCATGCTCGACCGCCTCGACGGGGCCCTCGACTCGCAGCGCCAGCTGCTGAGCGACGTCGGGCACGAGCTCAAGACCCCGCTGACCATCGTCCGCGGCCACGTGGAGCTGCTGGATCCCGAAGAGCCGAGCGATGTGCGCGAGACGCAGGCGCTCGTCGTCGACGAACTCGACCGCATGAGCAGGCTCGTGCAGGACCTGTCCTCGACGGCGTCGCTGCACGGGCCGACGCCCGTTCAGCCCGTGCCGACCGACGCCGCCGACCTCATCGCCCAGGTCACGCGCAAGGCTTCCGGAATCGACGGCGCGGACGTCGCCGCCGGTCCGATCGCCGAGGTGGTCGCCCCGCTCGACGCGGCCAGGATCACGCAGGCGCTGCTGCAGCTCTCTCAGAACGCTGTCACCCACGGCGGCGGCCGATTCGTGATCGGCAGCCACACCGACGCCGGCCAGCTGCACCTGTGGGTGCGCGATTACGGACCGGGCGTCGCCGACGCCGACAAGCAGAGCGTCTTCGAACGCTTCACGCGCGGGGCGGCGGAGAAGCCGGGCAGCGGGCTCGGCCTCAACATCGTTCAGGTCATCGCCCGCGCCCACGGCGGATCCGCGAGCGTCACGGACGCGCCGGGCGGCGGATCGATCTTCCAGATCTCCGTACCCCTCAACGAAAGGCCCGCCGGTGGCATCGATCCTCATCGCCGATGACGAGAAGCGCATCGCCGCCTTCATCGAGAAGGGCCTGCGCGCGGCGGGCTACGCCACTCACGTCGCCCACGACGGCGCCTCTGCGCTCGCGCTCGCCCAGACCGACGAGTTCGACCTGCTCGTGCTCGACGTGAACATGCCGGGGAAGACCGGCTTCGAAGTGCTGGAGGAGCTGCGCGGATCCGGATCCCGCATGCCGATCATCATGCTCACGGCGCGAACCGAGGTCGGCGACACCGTCGCCGGGCTCGAGGGCGGCGCCGACGACTACCTCGGCAAGCCCTTCCGTTTCGACGAGCTGCTCGCGCGGATCCGGCTGCGCATGCGCCGCGACGCGGACACCGCGGCCCCCGCGAACGAGCTCCGTCATCGTGATCTCACGCTCGACGTGCGCACGCGGCAGGCCCGCGTCGACGACCAGCCGCCGATCGACCTCTCGGCGCGGGAGTACGCGCTCGCCGAGGAACTCGTGCGCCACGCCGGTCAGGTGCTCAGCCGCGAACAACTCCTGAGCCGCGTGTGGGGCTACGACTTCGACCCCGGCTCGAACATCGCCGACGTCTACATCGGCTACCTGCGGCAGAAGCTCGGGGCGCACCGCATCGAGACCGTGCGCGGCGCCGGATACCGCCTGGTGTGACCCGCCGGGAGCCGCGCCAGCGGTTCTCTAAGAGGCCCCTCATGGACGGGTCATAGGCGTCTCATCGCCGACTGTCATCGTGGGTGACATGACACACACGACGGACCCCGAAAGGCACCTCCGCGTCGCGCTCTACTCGCACGACGCGCAGGGTCTCGGCCACATTCGGCGCAACCTGGCGATCGCTCACGCGCTGCGCGGATCCGGCGGCGCGGTCGACCTGCTGCTCCTCACGAGCGCCCCCGACGCGGCGCACGCGGGGCGACCCGTCGGATGCGACATCGTGTCGATTCCCGCGCTCTCGAAGGACGACCGAGGGCGCTACCGCTCGCGCCACCTCTCGGTCGGCTCCGAGCACATCATCGCGATGCGCCAGGCCGTGCTGCACGCCGCGCTCGCGTCGTTCGCCCCCGACGTGCTCATCGTCGACAAGCACGCGCGCGGTTTCCGCGGCGAGCTCGAACCCGCCCTCGACGCCGTGCGCCACGCCGGTGGGCGCATCGTTCTCGGACTGCGCGACGTGCTCGACGACGCCGCGACCGCCGTGCCGGAGTGGAAAGAGGCGCGCACCGCGCGGGCGCTGAAGAACTGGTACGACGAGGTGTGGGTCTACGGCGACCCCCTCGTGCACGACCCCCTCACCGATCTGAAGGTCCCGGGCCGGGTGAACGTGCGGTACACGGGCTACCTCGCGCACGGCCGCCCCGCCGCGCGCGCCGTCACCACGACGGGCGGACCCCCCTACGTGCTCGCGATGGTGGGCGCGGGGGGCGATGGCGCCGGGCTCGCGCGGGCCTTCGCCCGCGCCGCAATGCCGGACGGGCACCGCGGCGTGATCGTCGCCGGCCCGCACATGCCCGAGCACGACGTCGAGGAGGTGCGCCGCATCGCCGCGGAGCGCGGCGACATCCGCGTCGTGCGCTCGGCCCCCGACGCCGCCGCGCTCATCGCCGGGGCGGCCGCTCTCGTCGGCATGGGCGGCTACAACACGGTGTGCGAGGCGCTCGCCGCGGCGACGCCGATGCTCGTCGTGCCGCGGATCGCTCCCCGCCGCGAGCAGCTCGTCCGGGCGCGTGCGCTCGAGCGCCTCGGCGCGGTCGACGTGCTCGACCCGCGCGAGCTCTCGCCCGCCGCCATCACCGCGTGGGCGGCGCAGACCGTGCACCGCACCCCGCACGCGATGCCCGAGCTCGACCTCAGCGGCCTCGCCCGCATCCCCGACTTCCTCGCTGACCTCGTCGGCGCACACCGACAGGAGAGCCGCCATGTCGCATGACCGCATCGGATACGTCGTGAAGATGTACCCGCGTTTCAGCGAGACCTTCGTCGTCTCGGAGATCATCGCCCGCGAGCGCCGCGGGGCCGACATCAGGATCTTTTCCCTGCGGCCCACGAGCGACACGCGGTTCCACGACACGCTCGCGCAGGTGCAGGCACCCGTCGAGCAGATCCCGCGCGTGGCGAAGGCGTCCGAGCTCTGGGCTCTCCTCCGGCGCGCACACCCCGAGCTGCCGCTCCTCGCCGCGCACCTCGGCGAGCTGCTCGAGGCGGAGCACGACGAGGCGGGGCAGGCGATCGAGCTGGCGCTGGCGATCCGCCGCACCGGCGTGACGCGCCTGCACGCGCACTTCGCGAGCCTCGCGACGACCGTCGCGCGCCTCGCCTCGTTGCTGACGGGCGTGCCGTACTCGTTCACGGCCCACGCCAAGGATCTGTTCCACGAGAGCGTGGATCCGCGCGACGTCGACCGCAAGATCGCGGGCGCCTCGCACGTGGTCACGGTGAGCGACTTCAACGTGCGCCACCTGATCCGCTCGTACCCGGCCGCCTCGGTCACGCCCCTGCGCCGCGTGTACAACGGCATCGACCTCGACCGCTTCGCCTACGTGCCGGGGCGAACGGGCGAGCCCGTGATCCTCGCCGTCGGGCGCCTCGTCGAGAAGAAGGGCTTCGCCGACCTCATCCGCGCCGTCGCGGAGCTCCGCGCCGCGGGCCGTCCCGTGCAGTGCCGCATCGTGGGCGGCGGCGAGCTCGAGAACGAGCTGCGCGCGCTCATCACCTCGCTCGGTGTGGGGGAGCTCGTGACCCTCACGGGGCCGCTTCCGCAGGCGGAGGTGCGCGACGAGCTCGAGCGGGCGCACGTGTTCGTCGCCCCGTGCGTCGTCGGATCCGATGGCAACGCCGACGGTCTTCCGACGGTCCTGCTCGAGGCGATGGCGATCGGAACGCCCTGCGTCTCCACGGACGTGACCGGCATCACCGAGGCGGTGCGAGCGGGCGAGACCGGACTGGTCGTCCCGCAGCACGCGCCGCACGAACTGGCCGGCGCGATCCTGCGCCTCATCGACGACCCCGGCTACGCCGCGGCGCTCGCGGCGTCGGCCCGCGCGCTCATCGCGGACGAGTTCGACGTGCGTCGCCAGTCGGCGCTTCTCGAGGAGGTGGCGTGATGCGCGTCGCATACGTCTGCGGTGATCCCGGCATTCCCGTCTTCGGGACGAAGGGCGCGTCGGTGCACGTCCAGGAGGTGATCCGGGCCCTGCTCCAGGCCGGACACGAGGTGGAGCTGTTCTGCCGCCGCACCGGCGGCGACGCGAGCGGCGATCTCGCGACGCCGCGCCTGCGGGTGCACGTGCTTCCCGTGCCCCGCGCGGAATCGGCGCGGGCCCGGGAACGGGCGCTCATGCAGCTCGAGCCGGAGACGGCGCTCGCGCTGGAAGCGACGCACGCGGCCGCGCCCTTCGACCTGGTCTACGAGCGGTACGCGCTCTTCGCGACGGCCGGCACGGGCTTCGCTCGCGAGGCGGGGCTGCCCTCGGTGCTCGAGGTCAACGCCCCGCTGCCGCGGGAACAGGCTGAGCACCGCGAGCTGGTGCACGCCGATGCCGCCGACGCCGTCGCCCGGCGGGTGATCTCGGACGCGTCGGTGGTCGTGTGCGTCTCGCACCCCGTCGCATCGTGGGCCCTCGAGCAGGCGCCGAACGCGCGCGTCGTGGTGGAGCCCAACGGCGTCAACGCCGACCGCTTCGCGTGGGAGGCGCGCGACGGGGACGGCCCCTTCACGGTCGGATTCGTGGGCACGCTGAAGCCCTGGCACGGCACCGAGACGCTGATCGACGCGTTCGCGCAGCTCGCGGGGGCGCGGCTCGACGCGCGCCTCGTCATCATCGGCGATGGCCCGCAGCGCGAGGCGCTCGAGGCCCGCGCCGCCGAGCGCGGCATCGCCGGCCGCACCCTCTTCACCGGCGCGATCGCCCCGTCCGAGGTGCCTCGGTGGTTGCGCATGATCGACGTCGCGGCCGCTCCCTACCCCGCAACGGGCGACCCGTACTTTTCCCCGCTCAAGGTCCTCGAGTACCTGGCGGCGGGAGCGGTCGTGGTCGCCTCCCGCGTCGGCCAGCTGCCGGAGCTCATCGACCACGGCCGGACCGGGGTGCTCGTCGCGCCCTCCGACACCGACGCGCTCGCGTCGGCGCTGTTCCTGCTGGCCGAGGATCCGGCGCTGCGGCGCGAGCTCGCGGAGGCCGGCCGCGACGAGATCGAGCGCACGCGCACCTGGCGTCACGTCGTCGATCGCACGCTCGAGCGGGTGCCGTCATGAGCGGCAAGGAGCGGGATCACCGCCGCGGACGCCGCCTCCTCCGCTTTCTGCGCCCGTACCTGAAGCCCGAGCGCCGCCTCATCGCGGGCGGCTTCGTCGCGATGTTCGCGGAGGTCGCGTTCCGTTTGTTCGAGCCGTGGCCGCTGAAGTTCGTGATCGATGCGGTCATCGCGCCCGGCGCCGCGGAGCGCACCGGGATCCTGGGGCTGCTGGCCCTCTGCGCGCTCGGCGTGGTGGCGGCGGCGGGGCTGCGCGCGCTCTCCTCGTACCTGATGACGGTGTGCTTCTCGCTCGCGGGCACGCGGGCGATGAACGCCGTGCGGAGCGATGTGTTCTCGCATACCCTGCGCCTGCCGCTGCGCTTCCACACGGGGACCCGCTCGGGCGATCTCATCAACCGGCTCGTGTCCGACATCGGCAAGCTGCGCGATGTCGCCGTCACCGCCGCAATGCCCCTCATCGGAAACGTCGTCACGCTCCTCGGCATGCTCGCCGTGATGTTCGTGATCGACTGGCGCCTGGGCCTCATCGTCGCCGCGGCCCTGCCGGTCTTCGTGCTGCACTCCCGGCGCGCGTCGCGGCGGATCACCTCGGCGGCCCGCGTGCAGCGCACCCGCGAGGGCGAGCTCGCCGGATCCGCCGGTGAATCCTTCGGGGCGATCAAGGTCGTGCATGCCTACTCCCTCGAGGACCAGCTCGAGCAGGGCTTCCAGAAATCGAACGATCGCGAGCTGTCGGAGGGCGTGCGCGCGACGCGGCTCTCGGCGGGTCTCGAGCGCTGGACCGACGTGCTCGTCGGCGTCGCCACCGCGGCGGTTCTGCTCGTCGGCGGCTGGGGCGTGCTCGAGGGGCGCCTCACGCCCGGAGACCTCGTCGTGTTCGTGCAGTACCTGAAGGGCGCGTTCAAGCCGATGCGCGATCTCGCGAAGTACACGGGCCGCATCGCCAAGGCCGCGGCGTCGGGGGAGCGCATCATCGACCTCGTGGGCACGCGCAACGAGCTCGACGACCTGCCCGGCGCCCACCGCATGCAGCGCATCGACGGCGCCGTGTCGTTCCGCGGTGTCAGCGCCTCCTACGGAGACGGCACCAGGGCTCTCGACGGCATCGACCTCGAGATCGCCCCGGGGGAGCGCGTCGCGCTCGTCGGCCACTCCGGATCCGGCAAGTCGACGCTCGCGTCGCTGCTGCTGCGCCTGCAGGACCCCGTGGCCGGTTCGGTCATGATCGACGGTCGTGACCTGCGCGCCTATACGCTCGCCTCGCTGCGCGAGAACGTCGCGATCGTGCTGCAGGAATCGGTGCTGTTCACCGGCACGATTCGCGAGAACATCCGCATGGGTCGCCCCGACGCGAGCGACGCCGAGGTCGAGGAGGCCGCGCGCGCCGCGAACGTCGCCGAGTTCGCCGAGACGATGCCCGAGGGGCTCGACACCCCCGTCGGCGAGCGGGGCGAGACCCTCTCGGGCGGGCAGCGCCAGCGCATCGCCATCGCGCGCGGAATGTTGCGCGACGCGCGCATCGTGATCCTCGACGAGGCCATGGCGGGCCTCGACGGCGCGAGCGCCGAGAAGGTGCGGGTCGCGGTCGAGCGGCTCTGCGCGGGGCGCACGACGATCGTCGTCACGCACACCCCCGAAGAGGCCGAGAGCTGCGATCGCGTGATCACGCTGCGCCGCGGCCGCATCGTCGACGAGAAGGACACCGCCCATGCATGATGCCGAACTGCCGGGGCTACCGGCCGTCCTCGCCCTGCGGCCGAGCTATCTGCGGTACAAGCCGGGCACCTCACTCATCGCGACGGTTCGGGTGGCGGGTGCGCCCGCCCAGGCCGTCGTCTACCCCGTCGGCGTGCACGACAAGCTCGGCCGCCTCGTGCGGGCGGCGCGCGCCGCGGGCGATCTCATCCGGGCCGAGGAGGAGCTCGGCATCGCGATCGTCGCGGCCGCCGCCGATCGGGCGTTGCCGGGGATCCGCGCCGCCCTCGCCCGGCACCCGCACGCCGAGACGCTCGCGTACAAGCCGGCGCGCCGCTGGGTCGCCCGGTGCGACGAGTGCGGCGTGATCATCAAGGCGCACGCCCCCGACCGCGCCGGGGCCGCGCTCGCGGGTCACCGCGCGCTCGCGCCGCTCGTGCCGACGGCCGAACTCGTGCGGGCGGGCGACGACGGCGTCCTCGAGACCCGGATCGTGCCGGGGGCCGTGGCCTCCGGATCCGCCGACGCCCGCGCCGCGGGCCGGATCCTCGCCGGCGTGCACGCGGCGCCAGTTCCGGCGGAGGAGCGGCGGGTCGACGCGCCCGCCCCGGGCGCGCTCGCCGCGGTGCTCCCGGCGCTCGCGGAGCGCGAGGCGCGGCTCGCCGAGGGGATCCGGGAGGCGCTCGCGGCGGGCACGCGGACCGCGCCCGTGCACGGCGACTTCTCCGCCGATCAGGTGCTCACGGGGCCCGCGGGGACCTTCGTCATCGACCTTGACCGCGCGGGCGTCGGCGACCCGCACGCCGACCTCGGATCCTGGGCCGCCGACGAGATCGCGCGCGGGATCCCGCGGGCGCTCGCGGGCGCCGCGCTCCGCGAGGGCTACGTCGCCGCGGGCGGCAGCATCACCGAGGCCGCACTGCTGGCGCACACCGCGGCGGGCGTGCTGCGGCGCGCCGCCGAGCCCTTCCGCCGCCAGGACGAGGGCTGGCAGTCGGAGTGCGAACGGATGCTCGGCGAGGCGGAGGCTCTCCTCGCGCTCGCACGGGTCCGGGGCGACGAGGCGCTCCCGGGTGCGGCGGCGGCCACGCCGGACGCCACCGTGATTGCCCACCGCGCCGGGCGCCGCGCCGTGCTGCGCAGCGGGGACCGCTTCGTCAAGCTCGCGCGCGCCTCGCGCTTCGCCGGCATCGCCGACCGGGCAGAACGCGTGACCGGGCTCGCCACGCTCCGCGCGCCGCGGATCCTCCGGCGGGACGACGCCCGCGCGACCCTGAGCCTCGAGAGCGTCGGAGAGCGGACCCTGCTCGAGGCGGGACGGGACCTCGGCGGCGACGACTTCCGCGCGGCGTGGCGGACGGTCGGCGCTGGGCTCGCCGAGCTCGCGGAGCTCGACCCGTCGGGCCTGCCGACGCACGGCGTCGACGAGGAGCTCGCCGCGATCCGCCGCGCCCTCGCCGGAGGCGGGCTGCACGCGCCCGACGAGTATGCGCTGGTCGAACGGGGCCTGCGGAGCGGATCCGGCCCGCGCGGCGTGCTGCACCGCGACCTGCACGATAAGCAGCTGCTGCTGCCGGCGAGCGGCATCGCCCCGATCAGGCTCATCGACGTCGATACCCTCGGGGTCGGCGAGCGCGCCCTCGACGTCGCGAACCTCCTGGTGCACCTGGAGCTGCGCGAGGTGCAGGGGATGCTGCCGGAGGGCCGCGCGCGCCTCGGCGCGGCGGCGCTGCGCGAGGGCTTCGGCGGGGGCGCCGTCTGGGACCGCGTGCCGGCGTACGCCGCCGCCGCCCGCCTGCGCCTCGCGGGCGTCTACGCGGCCCGGCGCGGCGGAGACCACGCTTCCCGCGAAATGCTCCGCCGCGTTCCGGCCCCGGTTACTTCCGCAGCGCCTCGCGCCACTTCACCTTCGAGCCCATCCGCAGCAGCGAGTTCTCGTAGATCTTCGCGGCGAGACCGATGACGGCGGCGAAGGCGAGGAACGAGATCGCGATCGAGACGATCGGCTCCCACCAGCTGGCCTCGTTGAAGAAGAGGCGGATCGGCATCGACACCGGCGACGAGAACGGCACGTACGACATGATCGTCATCACGAGCGGGTTGTCGTTGAAGAAGATCACGAGGAAGTACGGGATCATCACGATGTACATGATCGGTGCGATCGACTGGCTGATGTCCTCCTGGCGCGAGACCATCGCGCCCGTCGCGGCGAAGAGCGTCGCGATCAGCAGGAAGCCCGTCACGAAGAACAGGGCGAACCAGAGCAGCGGAGTCCCGAGCCCCGCGAGGATCGTGGTCTGATCGGTGAGGACGAGCGACACGGCGACCGCGGCGACGATCAGGACGATCTGGGCCAGGGCGAGGAGCGTGTTGCCGAGCACCTTGCCGGCCAGCAGCGCGCGCGCCGGGATCGACGTGATGAGGATCTCGATCACGCGCGTCTGCTTCTCCTCGACGACGCTCGTCGCGACCGGCATGCCGAACGACATCGCCGACATCATGAACACGATGCCGAACGCGATCGCGAGGATGTAGCGGATCGGCGACCAGCCACCGTCCGGGTTCAGCAGCTCGACCGCGGGCGGCTGCGACAGCGCCTCGACGAGCCCGCTCGGGGCTTCGGTGAGGGCGACGATCGCCGTCCCGGTGGGGGAGTCGGCGCTCGAGATCACGGCGGCGTCGACCTCCTCCGATTCGACGAGTGCGCGGGCGTCCGACGCGGAGGAGACCTCGGTGATCTCGACCCCGGGCAGGCTCCCGAGCGTCGCGGCGATCTCGGCGGGTGCGGCGACCGTCGTCGACTCCTCGCGATTCGCGAAGAAGTTCATGGCGACGATGCCGACGATGATGCCGATCAGGAGGATCAGCGTGGAGATGATGAAGGCCTTGCTGCGCACGCGGGTGGTGACCTCGCGCTCCGCGACGAGGTACGTGGCCTGGGGCAGGGACAGGGGCTGCGCGTTCATCGGACGACCTCCTTGAAGATCTGGGCGAGCGAGGGGTGCTGCGGGGCGAAGGTGGTGACGGATCCTTCCGCGACGGCGCGCCGGAGAACGCGCTGCGCGGTCTCCTCGCCGTCGACGTCGAAGACGGCGTGGCCGGTGTCGAACTCGACCACCTCCACGCCGGGCTCGTCGCGGATCCAGCCGGCGTCTCCCGAGGAGACGAGTTCGTATCGGTTGCTCGAGTGCTCGCGGCGGAGCGCCTCGCGCTCGCCCGCGGCGCGGACAGTGCCGCCCGCGATGATGACGAGGTCGTCGCAGAGCCGCTCGACGACGTCGAGCTGGTGCGAGGAGAACAGCACCGCGGCGCCGCGCTGCGCGCGCTCCTGCAGCACGCCGACGACCGTTTCGACGGCCAGCGGATCCAGGCCGCTGAAGGGCTCGTCGAGGATCAGCACGTCGGGGTCGTGCACGATCGCGGCGGCGATCTGGGCGCGCTGCTGGTTGCCGAGCGAGAGCGATTCGATGCCGTCGTTCAGGCGCTCCTCGAGGCCCAGCTGGGTGAGGATCTCGGTCGCCTTCGCCGTCGCCTCGCGCTTGTCGAAGCCGTGCAGCCGGGCGAGGTACGCGATCTGCTCGAGCACCTTCATCTTGGGGTAGAGGCCGCGCTCCTCCGGCATGTATCCGAAGCCGCGGCGGCGGTCGGCGGTGAGCTCGGTGCCGTCGAGGCGCACGGATCCGGACTCTCGCGAGAGCAGGCCGAGCGCGATGCGCATCGTCGTCGTCTTGCCGGCGCCGTTGCCGCCGACGAAACCGGTCAGCCGGCCCCGGCCGACGGTGAACGACACGTCGTCGAGCACGGTGCGCTCGCCGTATCGTTTCGTGATTCCGATGATCTCGAGCATGTCGGATCCTTTCTGTCGCTGTGTGTCTCCGACGCTACGGAAGGCCGAGGCGGCGCGCTTCCGCCCGGTGGGGGAGATCGTGCTCTCCCCCTCGCGGGGGAGGCGTCGGCGACGCACAGGAAAATTAGATTCACGGGAATACAGCTGCCGCTATCGTGGTTTCAGCTTCACGGAGCACTCGCGCCCGACCCCTGAAGACTCTCAAGGAGAACCCCTGTGACGAAGATCGGCTACATCGTCGGATCCATCGGATCGACCTCGATCAACCGCCAGCTCGCTGAAGCCCTCGCGAAGCTCTTCCCGGCCGACGTCGAGGTCTTCGAGATCCCGATCAAGCAGCTGCCCTTCTTCTCGACCGACCTCGAGGCAGACTTCCCGCAGGTCGCGCGCGACTACAAGGACCAGATCGAGTCGGCCGACGGCATCATCATCTTCACCCCCGAGTACAACCGCTCGATCCCCGGCGTCCTCAAGAACGCGATCGAGTGGGCGAGCCGCCCCTACGGCGACTTCTCCTTCGGCGGCACCCCCGTCGCGGTCATCGGCGCCTCGCCCGGCGGCATCGCCACCGCGGCCGCCCAGCAGCACCTCAAGGCCGTGCTGAGCCACGTCAACGCGATCGTCATGGGCCAGCCCGAGGGCTTCATCCAGGTCACGCCGGGCCTCATCGAGAACGGCGAGATCACGAACGAGGGCACCAAGGCGTTCCTCCAGGGCTACACCGACGCCTTCCTCGGTCACGTCGCCCGCATGCAGAAGGCCCACGCCTAAGCCTCATCAGACCAGCGCCCCACGGATCCACTTTCTCCCCCGGGATCCGTGGGGCGCTCTGCTGTGCGCGGGGCACCGGATCCGCCGCGCGGGGGAAGCGAGCGTCGCCGGATCCGCATAGCGTAGATCGCATGACCACGACGCTCGAGCGGCCGGCGGCGGCCGCGGCCGCCGCGACCTTCACCCGGGATCCGCTGACCGCGGCGGAGGCGCGCAGCGACGTCTGGGTGGGCCTGGCGCTCTTCGTCGGCTCGGTGATCAGCCTGATCCTCGGCTACTTCGCCCAGATGTTCGGATCCGCTGGCCTCGACCTCCGCTGGGGCCTGCTCTACGCCGCGGCGCTCTCGCTGCCGTTCGTGGTGCGGCGTCGCCACCCGATCCTCGTCGCGATCGTCGTCAACCTCGTCTACATCGTCGGCATGGAGGCCGGCGCGACGGAGGCCTACGTCGGCCAGATCGCGCTGTTCCTCTCGATGTACACCGTCGGCGCGTGGGTCGACGACCGGCGCCGGGCGCAGCTCGTGCGCTTCGGCATCATCGCCGCCATGTTCATCTGGCTGCTGGTCGCGACCTTCCGCTCGGCGACCGAGCCGCCACCGGAGGGAATGCCCGACGCCGTGGGTGCGATGTCGCCGCTCGTGGCGTACATGATGATCCAGTGGCTCGTGAACCTCGTGTTCTTCGCGGGAGCCTATGTCATGGGCGACCGCGCCTACGAGGCGGCCCTCGGCCGCCGTGCCCTGCGGGAGCGCACCCAGGAGCTCGAGGAGCAGCAGGAGATCGCCGCCGCTCAGGCGGTGGCCCTCGATCGCGTGCGCATCGCCCGCGAGCTGCACGACGTCGTCGCCCACCACGTCTCGGCAATGGGCGTGCAGGCGGGGGCCGCGCGCACCGTGCTCGACGCGAATCCGGAGGCCGCCAAGGGCGCGCTCGCGGCGGTCGAGGAATCGTCGCGGCAGGTCATCGGCGAGCTGCGGCACCTCCTCGACACGCTGCGCTCCTCCGATGATGACGACGACGCGCCGTCGACTATCGGGCTCGAGGCGCTGGATCCGCTGGTGCGCTCCTCGCAGGCGGCCGGCACCCCCACGAGCCTCCGCATCGTGGGCGAGCCGCGGCCCGTTCCCGCCTTCGCCCAGGTCAACCTGTACCGCATCGCGCAGGAGGCGCTGACGAACGCGCGCCGCCATGCGGGGCCCGACGTGACGGCCGATGTGCGGCTGCGCTACGGATCCGACTTCGTCGAGCTCGAGGTGACGAATACGGGCCGCATCGTCCTCGCCTCGCGCACGGGCCTCGGCACCCTCGGCATGCGCGAGCGCGCCACGGCGATGGGCGCCCACCTGGAGGCGGGCCCGCGCGACTCCGGCGGCTACCTCGTGCGCGTCAAGGTCCCCCTCACCCCACCATTCATATGACACCTTTCCGGGGTTGCGGGCGTCCACACCCCTCACATGTGTCATTTCAACGGAGGATAGGTTCATGAATCAGCCCACCGTTCTACTCGTCGACGACCACGCGACCATGAGGGCGGGGTTCCGGATGATCCTCGAGGCCTCGGGCGTGCAGATCGCCGGCGAGGCGGCCACGGGCCTCGAGGGCGTCGCCCGCGCGGCGGCGCTGGATCCGGACGTCGTGTTCATGGACGTGCAGATGCCGGACATGGACGGCATCGAGGCTACCCGGCGGATCGTCGCCGCGGGCGGGCGCGCGAGCGTCGTCATCGTGACGACCTTCGACCGCGACGACTACCTCTTCGCCGCGCTCGACGCCGGGGCCAGCGGTTTCCTGCTCAAGAACGCCGGGCCCGAGGAACTCGTGAACGCGGCGCGCGTCGCCGCCGCGGGCGACGCGCTGCTCGCGCCCGCGGTGACCCGGCGCGTGATCGAGCGGCACGGCGCCGCCGTCTCCGCGGATCCCGCAGAGCCCGCGGGCTTCACCGAGCGCGAGACCGAGATCCTCCGCCTCCTCGCCCGGGCGATGAGCAACGCCGAGATCGCGAGCGAGCTGTACATCGGCGAGGCGACCGTGAAGACCCACGTCTCCAATATCCTGATGAAAACCGGGTCCCGCGACCGCGTCGCCGCCGTGGTGTGGGCGTACCGGAACGGGGTCGTGTAGGGGCCGGGCGGAACGCTACGGCAGCTCGACCGTCTCGTTCTCGCCCTGGTACCGCTCCCCGGTGAGCTTCGCCTTGACGAGGCTGAAGGCGGCGGCGATCTTGCCGCCGGGGGAGTCCCAATACTCCGCGGACTCGGCCGTGAACTTCAGCAGGCCGAGATCCGGGTCGTCGACGCCCTGCGGGAACCACGCCTCGTCCATCGAGCTCCACAGCTCGTGCACCTTCGCGGGATCCTCCACCAGCTGTGCCTCGCCCGATAGCGACACCCACGAGCTTCCGGACGAGAGCGAGATGCCCGCGTGCGCGTCGTGGCGGAGGTCGGAGGCGAACGTCGAGCTCTTCGAGACGAGGAACCACAGATCCCCGTCGAATTCCGATTCCTGCACGGTGAGCGGGTGCGCGGCGAGGCGCCCCTCCTCGTTGCGCGTGGTCAGCATGGCGATCCGGTGATCCGAGATCAATTCGGCGACGCGCTGCGTCGGAGTCGTGTCGGTCATGGGTTCCTTCCTTCCGAGCCGCGCCGTCGGCGGCTCGTCCACATCCTCCGCCGACCTCACCGTGTCGGCCTCAGGGGTTGCGGACGCCGGGGCGGCGCGTTATAGCCGGGGAACCTCTCCGGGCTCAGCCGAAGATCATCGGCAGGTCGTCGTCGTCATTCTCATCGAGGTTCAGGTCGACGACGACCGGGACGTGGTCGCTCGGGCCCTCGCCCTTGCGCTCGTCGCGCTGGATCGAGGCGCCCTCGACGGCCTCGGCGAAGGCGGGCGAGCCGAGGATGAAGTCGATGCGCAGGCCCTCGTTCCGGGGGAAGCGCAGCTGCTTGTAGTCCCAGAAGGTGAAGCCCTCCGGTACCAGGGGGCGCACGACATCGGTGAGGCCGGCGTCGCCGAGCGCGAAGAAGGCGGCCCGCTCGGCCGGGGAGACGTGCGTCGTCACGCCCTCGATGATCGACGGGTCGCCGTTGTCGGCGTCGAAGGGCGCGACGTTGAAGTCGCCCGTGAGAGCGAGCGGCAGCGACGGATCCTTCGCGAGCTCGCCGCGCACGTACTCCTCCAGGGCCGCGAAGAAGCGCAGCTTGTAGGCGTAGTGCGGGTCATCGAGCCCGCGACCGTTCGGAACGTAGAGGCTCCACAGCCGCGTGCCCTCGATGAGGGCCGAGATCGCGCGGGCCTCGAGCGGCGCGTCGTCGCCGTCGTAGCCCTTCTTGAAGCCCGGCATCCCGGGGAACGACAGCTGCACGTCCTCCATCGGGAGGCGGCTGGCGATCGCGACGCCGTTCCACTGATTCAGGCCGTGCGCCTCGACGGTGTAGCCGGCGTCCTCGAAGGGCTGGAACGGGAACTGCTCGGGCTTGCACTTGATCTCCTGCATCAGCAGGACATCGATGCCCTCTCGCTCGGCGAAGGCCACGATCCGCTCGACACGGGCACGGACGGAGTTCACATTCCAGGTCGCGATGCGCATGCCCAAAAGCCTAGTGGCGGGGGTCGGAGCCCCACTTCAGGTTGTCGAAGAGGTCGTCCACGGCGGCGATGTCGTAGGCCTCGGCGCGCGGCGCACGGGGGAAATCGAGCTTCTTGATGAGGTCCATGTACTGCCGGTCCGCCCGCAGGCGGTCGACGATCTTGTCGGTGACCTCGTCGACGGCGCGGCGCGAGTACCCCTCACCCGCGAACATACCCGGCTTCTTCAACGGGTGCGATGCGAGCCACTCCTCGAGCGGCTGACGTGCCTTCTTTGCCATGCCCCAAGCCTACGGGGCGAAAAGAATAGACTGGGTCGCATGGCCATCGCATCCACGCCCGCGCTCGAAAACGACCGCCAGAACCTCATCGCGCTCATCAAAGATGAGGCGGTGTTCCACGGTGACTTCACGCTCTCGAGCGGCAAGAAGGCCACGTACTACGTCGACATGCGCAAGCTCACGCTCGACCACCGAGCCGCGCCCGCGATCGGCCGCATCATGGCCGACCTCATCGCCGATATCGACGGCGTCGTCGCCGTCGGCGGCCTGACGCTCGGCGCGGATCCCATCGCCAACGCCGTCATGCACGCGACCGCGTCGTCCGAGAAGCCCCTCGACGCCTTCGTGGTTCGCAAGGAGCCCAAGGATCACGGCCGCGGCCGCCAGATCGAGGGCGCGGAGGTCGAGGGCAAGCGCGTCGTCGTGCTCGAAGACACCTCGACGACCGGACAGTCGGCGCTCAAGGCCGTCGAGGCGCTGCGCAAGGCCGGTGCCGAGGTCGTCGCCGTCGCCGTGATCGTCGACCGCCTGACGGGCGCGCAGGCCGCGATCGAGGCCGAGGGCCTCGAGTGGCGCGCCGCCATCGATCTCGGCGACCTCGGTCTCGACCCGCAGTGACGATGACCCGCTACGCGCTCGCCATCGACCTGGGTGGCACGAAGATCGAGGCCGGGCTCGTCTCCGAGGCGGGCGAGGTCCTCGCCGCCAGCCGCAACCGCGTGCCCACGGGGCGCGACATCACGGCAGACGGCCTCGCGCGGGCCGTGTCGACCGTCGTCGCCCACGCCCTCGACCACCTGCCGCAGGGCGCGGACTTCGCGGGCGCCGGCATCGGATCCGCGGGCCCGGTGAGCCTGGCCGACGGCACGATCCACCCCGTCAACATGCCGAACGCGTTCGGCTTCGGCCTCGTCGAGGCCGTGCGCGACGCGGTCATCGTCGACCTGGGCGCGAGCGACGTCGACGTCACCATGCGCCACGACGGCGGCGCGCTCGCCATGGCCGAATCGTGGCTGGGCGCCGCGCGCGGTACGACCGCGTCGCTGTCGATCGTCGTGTCGACGGGCGTCGGCGGCGGAATCGTCATCGGCGGGCGCCCGATCGGCGGGCGCACCGGCAACGCCGGGCACCTCGGCCAGACGCATGCGGCCGAGCAGGGCGGCGAGCTCACCCTCGAAGAGGTCGCCTCCGGCCCGTCGAGTGTGCGCTGGGCGCAGCTGAACGGCTGGCAGGGCACCACGGGCGAACAACTCTCGGACGACGCGCGGCGCGGAGATCGCGTCGCGCGCGCCGCCATCGAGCGTTCCGCCGAAGCGGTGGGACGCGCGCTCGCCGACGCGTCGACCCTGCTCGACCTCGAGGTCATCGCGATCTCGGGCGGTTTCAGCTTCGTCGCCGACGACTACGTCGAGCTCGTGGCCGCGTCCCTCGCGAAGTGGGCCGAGCTCCCCTACGCGCGGGCAACGCGCGTGGTGCGCAGCGGCCTCGGTGCCGACGGCCCCCTCATCGGGGCCGCGGCGCTGGCGCTGAGGCCGTAGGCCGGTTCGGCCCGCGTCAGCGGCGCGGGCCGAACTCGTCGTCGTCGTCGCGCCCCGACTTGTTCAGGTGCATCACGGCGCGGATGCCCATGACGATCGCGCTCACGCAGGCGAGCGCGATGACGATGCCGAAGATCTCCATCATGACTCCAGCAGCTCCGCGACGGATCCGAGGATCTCGCTCGGACGGAACGGGTAGCGGTCGATCTCGCGCTGGTCGCTGATGCCGGTCATGACGAGAACGGTGTGCAGGCCCGCTTCGATGCCCGCGACGATGTCGGTGTCCATGCGGTCGCCGATCATGCCGGTGTTCTCGCTGTGCGCGCCGATGCGGTTGAGGGCCGAGCGGAACATCATCGGGTTCGGCTTGCCGACGACGTAGGGCTCCTTGCCCGTCGCCTTGGTGATGAGGGCGTTGATGGCGCCGGTGGCGGGGAGCGGACCCTCGGCGGAGGGGCCCGTCGCATCGGGGTTCGTCGAGATGAACCGGGCGCCGCCGTTGATCAGGCGGATGGCCTTCGTGATCGCCTCGAAGGAGTAGTTGCGGGTCTCGCCGATGACGACGTATTCCGGATCCGTCTCGGTCATGATGAAGCCGGCCTCGTGCATCGCGGTCAGAATTCCCGCCTCGCCGACCACGTAGGCGGTGCCGCCGGGCGACTGGCTCCTCAGGAACGCCGCCGTTGCGAGCGCCGAGGTCCAGATGCGTTCCTCGGGCACCTCGATGCCGCTCGCGCTCAGCCGCGCCGACAGGTCGCGGGGCGTGAAGATCGAATTGTTCGTGAGCACGAGGAACGGGGTATCGTTCTTCGCCCACTGCGCCAGCAGCTCAGGGGCGCCGGGGATGGCACGATTCTCGTGAACGAGAACGCCGTCCATATCGGTCAGCCAGCACTCGATGTCGCCGCGATTCTGCATGATCACAGCGTATGCCGATCGGGGAATATCTGCGAGGCCCTCTTTCCCGCGCGCCGCGCCCGGGAAGCCGGGCACTGGAATATGCTCGGCATCGTGCGCACACACTCGGGTGACGACTTCGAGGTGCCGCCCCAGGACGGGCGGACCTATCTCGTGACGGGCTCCAACGCGGGGCTCGGCTACTTCGCCTCCGAGAAGCTCGCGCGCGCCGGCGCGCACGTCATCATGAGCGGCCGGCACCCGAACCGGCTCGCGGCCGCGCACGACGCGCTCGAAGCGCGCGTGCCGGGCGCGAGCGTCGAGACGCTGATCCTCGACGTCGCGAACCCCGGATCCGTGCGCTCGGCCGCCGCCAGCCTGCGCGGCGGGCTCTTCGACCGCCGCCGCCTCGACGGCGTGATCTTCAACGCCGGCATCGTGCACACGCCGCGGGAGCGCACCCTGACCCGCGACGGGCGCGAGCTCGTGTTCTCCACGAACGCCCTCGGACACTTCGTGCTGGGCGCCGAGCTGCTCGTCTCCCTCGCCCGCTCCGCGAGCGCGCGCCGCACCCCCCGCATGGTGTGGCTCGGCAGCATCTCGACGCGCCTCGGGGCATACCGTCCGACGGATGTGCAGCTGGAGGAGTCGTACTCGGGGTGGAAGGCCTACGTGCAGTCGAAGGTCGCCGTGCAGGCGCTCGGCTTCGAGGCCGACGCCCGCCTCCGCGACGCCGAGGTGCCCGTGGCGAGCGTCGTCGCGCACCCCGGGTACGCGATCGGCGGCCGCACCGAGACGATCACGGGCGTGAACGAGCCCAGCCGCTGGAAGCGGATCCGCGACGGCCTGCAGGCACCCATCGCGACGAGTAAGGAGCGCGGCGCCGACGCGATCGTCCGCGCCCTCGTGGATCCCGAGATCGGCGGCGGCGAATACTGGGGCCCGCGCCTCTTCGGGCGCGGCACCGAGCGGCAGCGCCCGTCCGCGACGTCCCTGGATCCGGAATTGCGGGCCGAGATCTGGGCGCGCTGCGAGCAGCTCTCCGGGGAGACCTGGCCGTTCGCGAAGGCGGCGCGGGGCCGCAGGTAGTTTGGAGGCATGCCCTCCAGCCCCGCAGCCGACGACTACCTCAAGACGATCTACGCCCACACCGAGTGGCAGGATCAGCCCATCTCCTCCTCGGTGCTCGCGGCCAAGCTCGGCGTGGCGCCGTCGAGCGTGACCGAGATGGTCAAGAAGCTCGCGGCCTCGGGCCTCGTGCATCACGAGCCCTACCGCGCCGTCACGCTCACCGCCGCCGGCTCGGCCCGCGCGATCGCGATGACGCGCCGCCACCGCCTCATCGAGACCTGGCTGGTGCGCGAGTTCGGATACACGTGGGACGAGGTGCACGACGAGGCCGAGGTGCTCGAGCACGCGCTGAGCGACCGCATGCTCGCCAAGGTCGACGCCCGCCTCGGCCACCCCGAGGTCGACCCGCACGGCGACCTCATCCCGCGGCCCGACGGATCCGTCGCCCGCCCCGCGTTCGTGCGCCTCGACGCCGCGCCGGTCGGGCACGAGGGGCGCGTGCTGCGCGTGCTGGACCGGGATCCGCTGCTGCTGCGCGCGATCACCGCCTGCGGAATCGATGTGGGCACGCGCGTCGTCGTGAGCGCCGACGGCCTCGAGCTCGACGGCACGCCCGTCGAGCTCCCGGAGGGGGCCGCGGAGGCCGTCTGGCTCACCGCGTAAATCATCCCATTCGCCACACGTCATCCAGTCTCCGACGAATCATCCGTCGTTGCCGGAGGAGTTGTCGGAGACATGATGAGCGGTCGGGAAAGTGAGGAATTGCGCGGGCTACGCCCAGCGCCTGCGTCCCCCGCGGGCGGGTGACGCGGGGCGCGGTGCCGCTGGCGCCTTCGGCGCGTGCCGGCGCCGGGCTACGCCCACCGCCTGCACCATTCGTACATCACGACCGCGCCGGCGGCCGAGGCGTTCATCGAGCGCGTGGATCCGTACTGCGTGATCTCGATGTGGGACGAGGCCGCGGCGAGGGCCTCGTCGGTGAGGCCCGGGCCCTCCTGGCCGAAGAGGAACACGCACCGCTCCGGCAGATCCGCCCTATCGACCGGCAGCGCCTCGCCGACGTTGTCGACGGCGATGATGGGGATCCCGCGCTCGTCCATCCAGGCGCGGAACGACGCCACATCGGGGTGATGGATCACGTGCTGGTAGCGGTCGGTGACCATCGCGCCGCGGCGGTTCCAGCGCCGCCGGCCGATGATGTGCACGGCCTCCGCGAGGAACGCGTTCGCGCTGCGCACGATGGATCCGATGTTCATGTCGTGCTGCCAGTTCTCGATCGCCACGTGGAAGCCGTGGCGCTTCGCATCGAGGTCGGCGACGATGGCCTCCATCGTCCAGTAGCGGTACTCGTCCACGACGTTGCGGGTATCGCCGTGTTCGAGCAGCTCGCGGTCGTAGCGCTCGTCCGTCGGCCATTCGCCCTGCCAGGGCCCCACGCCGTGGGTCGGTTCATCGGTCACGGATCCATCGTCCCACCCGCCCGTGGGAGGGAGATCCGGGCGCGATCGCGCGGCCGCCATCCAGAGATTTCGGTGTACCGAAAAATCTGCCACTATGGGTGCATGACCAAGACCCGTGCCTGGCTGCTCGGCCCCGCCCTCGTCGCCGGCGTCGCCTATCTCGACCCCGGAAACGTCGCGACGAACATGTCTGCGGGCGCGCGCTTCGGCTATCTGCTGGTGTGGGTCGTCGTGCTGGGCAACGCGATGGCCTGGCTGATCCAGTACCTCTCTGCGAAGCTCGGCGTCGTCACCGGCAAGAGCCTCGCCGAGACCTTGGGGCGCCGGATCACCTCGACGACGGGCCGCCGGGCGTACTGGCTGCAGGCCGAACTCGTCGCGATGGCCACCGACATCGCCGAGATCATCGGTGGCGCCGTGGCGCTGTGGCTGCTCTTCGACATCCCGCTGCTCGCGGGCGGCCTCATCACGGGCGCGGTCTCGATGCTGCTGCTGTGGATCCAGTCGCGCCGGGGCGCGAAGCCGTTCGAGTTCGTCGTCATCGCGCTCCTCGCGATCATCGCGGTCGGCTTCACGGTCGGCGTCTTCCTCGGTCCACCGGACGCCGGATCCGTCGTCGCGGGCCTCGTGCCGCGCTTCGAGGGGTCCGACTCCGTGCTCCTCGCCGCCTCGATCCTCGGCGCGACCGTCATGCCCCACGCGATCTACGCCCACTCCGCCCTCGCCCGCGACCGCTTCGCCACGGATTCGGTGAGCAGCGACCCCGCGTCGGGCGGGAACCCCGCCCGCATCCCGCGGCTCCTCCGCGCGACGCGCTGGGACGTGACGATCGCGCTCGCGATCGCCGGATCCGTGAACCTCGCGATCCTGCTGCTCGGCGCCGCGAATCTGCCGGGCGTCCCGGGCACCGACAGCCTCGAGGGGGCGCACGCGGCGCTCGCCGCGGTGCTGGGCGGATCCGTCGCGACCGTCTTCGCGGTCGGCCTGCTCGCGTCGGGACTCGCCTCCACCGCCGTGGGCGCGTACGCCGGATCCGAGATCATGCACGGGCTCCTGCGGGTGCGCGTGCCCCTGCTCGCGCGCCGGGTCGTGACGCTGATTCCGGCGCTCGTCGTGCTCGGCGTGGGCTTCGACCCGACCCAGGCGCTGATCCTGAGCCAGGTGGTGCTGTCGTTCGGCATCCCCTTCGCCCTCGTGCCGCTCGTGTGGCTCACGGCGCGCGAGGGCGTGCTCGGAGCCTACCGGAACCGCTGGTGGACGACCCTCCTCGGCGCCGTCTTCGCCGCCTTCCTGGTCGCCCTCAACGCGCTGCTCCTCTGGCTCACCTTCACGGGCTGATACCAGCCCCTTCCCCCGCGCCGCGCACGCGCGTACCGTCGGTAGCACCCGACGAACGGAGCAAGCGATGGAGCTCAGCAAGATCCAGCCGTGCCTGTGGTTCAACGATCAGGCGCGGGAGGCGATGGAGTACTACACGGCGATCTTCCCGAACTCGAGGATCCGCTCGATCGAGACCTATCCGGACGAGAGCCTCGACGAGCACTTCGAGGGCATGCGCGGGAAGGTGATCAACGGCGAATTCACGCTCGACGGCGTCGACTTCGTGTGCCTCGACGGCGGCCCGGTGTTCCAGCTGAGCGAGGCCGTCTCCTTCGTCGTCACCTGCGCGGATCAGGACGAGATCGACTATTACTGGCACGCCCTCTCGCACACGCCCGAGGCCGAGCAGTGCGGCTGGTGCAAGGATCGCTTCGGTGTCAGCTGGCAGATCGTCCCCGCCAACATGGCGCAGCTCATGACGACCCCGAAGCAGGTGCAGACGATGATGGCGATGAAGAAGATCGTCATCTCCGAGCTGGAGGACGCCGGGCTGTAACGCCTCACACCGCGCGCGGCGACGGTGTGAGGCACTCGTTTACACGCGGAAACAATTGGGCACCTCCGGGGAAACACGCCGTCCCTAACGTGGCTCGCATGAGCCCCGCACACGCCACCCCCACCTCCGCCCGGCGGATCGTCGTCGTCGGCGCGGGCATGGTCGCTCACCGTTTCGTCGAGAGCCTGCTCGCCCGGCAGGACGTGCCCTGGCAGATCACCGTTCTCGGCGAGGAGCGCCGCGGTCCGTACGATCGCGTCGGCCTCACCTCCTACTTCGAGGGCCGGTCGGCCGAGGAGCTGGCGCTGGATCCGGCGCCCTTCGCGGATCCGCGCGTCACGCTCGTGACGGGCGATCGCGCGAGCTTCATCGACCGCGCGGGCCGGCTGGTCTGGACCGAGTCGCGCGCCTCGTACGCCTACGACGCCCTCGTTCTCGCGACCGGATCCTACGCCGCCCGCCCCGCGATCGACGGCGCCCGCCTCGACGGATGCTTCGTCTATCGCACGATCGAGGATCTCCAGGCGATCGAGTCCTTCGTGCGCGATCGCTCCGCGGCGCTCGGCCGGCCGCTGCGCGGCACGGTCGTCGGCGGCGGGCTGCTGGGCCTCGAGGCCGCGGGCGCACTGCAGGGCCTCGACGTCGACTGCACCGTCATCCACTCCGGCACGCACCTGCTGTCGAGCCAGATCGACCGGGCGGGCGGCGAGGTGCTGGGGCGCCTGATCCGGGCCCGGGGGATCGGGGTGCGGTGCGAGTCGCGCACCACGCGGATCGCGCCGACGGCGGCCTCGCAGGTCGCCGCGCTCGAGTTCCCCGACGGCTCCTACGAGGAGGCCGACATCGTGATCTTCACCGTAGGGGTGCGGCCGAACGACGAGCTGGCGCGCGAGGCGGGCATCGCCTCGCACGCGAACGGCGGCGTGCTCATCGACGACGGCTGCATGACGGCGGACCGGTCGGTGTACGCCATCGGCGAGGTCGCCAACTACGCGGGACGCAGCGTCGGGCTCGTCGCGCCCGGCTACGCCATGGCGGAGGTCCTCGCCGACCGCCTCAGCGGCGGCTCGGCGGTGTTCCCCGGATACGACGAGTCGACCAAGCTGAAGCTCTCCGGCGTCGACGTCGCGAGCTTCGGCGACGCGATGGCGGCGACGCCGAACGCCCTCGACGTCGTCTACGCGGATCCCGTCGGCGGCGTCTACAAGAAGCTCGTGCTCTCCGACGACGCCTCGACGCTCCTCGGCGGCGTGCTCGTGGGCGACGCGAGCGCCTACGGTTCGCTCCGCCCGCTCGTCGGCGGCCCGCTCGGGGCCGACCCGGTCGCCTACCTGATGCCCGAGGGCGGGGTCGAGGCCCCCGCGGGCGAGCTGCCGGACGAGGCGATCGTGTGCTCCTGCTCGTCGGTGTCGGCGGGCCGGATCCGCGCGGCCGTCCACGAGGAGGGCTGCGAGGACGCCGACGCGGTGAAGGCGTGCACGCGCGCGGGCGCCACCTGCGGATCCTGCGTGACCATGGTGAAGAAGCTCGTCGGCAAGGAGCTGCTCGCCCAGGGCAAGACCCTGTCGAGCGCGCTGTGCGAGCACTTCGAGCTGTCGCGCCGGCAGCTCTTCGACGCCATCCGCGTCGCCGAGCTCACGACCTTCAGCGAGATCATCGAGCGCTTCGGCCGCGGACGCGGGTGCGACGTGTGCAAGCCGACCGTCGCGAGCATCCTGTCGAGCCTCGTCGGCGCACACGTGCTCGACGGCGAGAACGCGACGCTGCAGGACACGAACGACCACGTCATGGCGAACATGCAGAAGGACGGCTCCTACTCCGTGGTGCCGCGCATGCCCGGCGGCGAGGTGACGCCGGAGGGGCTCGTCGCGATCGGAGAGATCGCACGCGACTTCGGCCTCTACACGAAGCTCACGGGCGCGCAGCGCATCGACATGTTCGGCGCCCGCCTCGAGCAGCTGCCCCTCATCTGGGAGCGGCTCGTCGGTGCGGGTTTCGAATCGGGCCAGGCATACGGCAAGGCGCTGCGCACCGTGAAGTCGTGCGTCGGATCCACCTGGTGCCGCTACGGCGTGCAGGACGCGGTCGGGATGGCGGTGCGCCTCGAGCTGCGCTACCGCGGCCTACGCTCGCCGCACAAGCTCAAGGTCGGCGTCTCGGGCTGCGCGCGCGAGTGCGCGGAGGCCCGCGGCAAGGACGTCGGCGTGATCGCCAGCGAAAACGGCTGGAACATGTACGTCGGCGGAAACGGCGGCTTCACGCCCCGCCACGCCGACCTCCTCGCCGAGGGGCTGAGCGACGACGAGCTCATCCGCGCGATCGACCGCTTCTTCATGTACTACATCCGCACGGCCGATCGACTGCAGCGCACCGCGCCGTGGATCGTCGAGCTCGAGGGCGGCATCGACGGGCTCCGCGAGGTGATCTTCGACGACGCCCTCGGCATCTGCGACGACCTCGACCGGGCGATGGAGCGGCACGTCGACACCTACGAGGACGAATGGGCCGCGACCCTGAGGGATCCGGAGAAGCTGCGCCGCTTCCAGTCCTTCGTCAACGCGCCCGCCACCCCGGATCCGTCGCTCGCGTACGTCGCCGAGCGCGGCCAGCCGCGTCCCGCGTCTCGCGAGGAGCGCGACTCCGGGGCGGTCATGATCGCCGGCACGACGCTGGAGGTGCGGCGATGAGCTCCACCTGGATCCCCGTCTGCACCCTCGCCGACCTCGAGGTCGAGCGCGGCCGCGCGGCCCTGATCGAGGGCGAGCAGCTCGCGTTGTTCCTGCTGCGCGACGGATCCGTGCGGGCCGTGTCGAACCACGACCCCTACTCGGGCGCGCACGTGCTCTCCCGCGGAATCGTCGGCTCGCGCACCCTCGTCGACGGCAGCGAGGCGCCGACGATCTCGTCGCCGCTGCACAAGCAGTCGTGGGATCTGCGCACGGGCGTCGTGCTCGAGACGCAGGGCAAGGACGACCGCCCCATCGCTGTCTTCCCCGTCGGCCTCGACGGGGATCGCGTGCTCGTTCGGTGGAAGGAGACATCATGACGATGACACTGGGAGTGTCGCTGACGGGCCGGCGGGTCGTGCTCGTGGGCGGCGGATCTGTGACGGCGCGGCGGCTGACGCGGCTCGTCGCGGAGGGCGCGCACGCGGTCGTCGTCGCGCCGCAGCTGAGCCCCGAGGTGCGCGCCCTGGTCGACGACCACGGCCTCGCCTGGCGCTCGCACGCGGTGCGCCGATCGGACATCGACCGGGCATGGTTCGTGCACACCGCGACGGGCGACCGCGAGGTCGACGCGCTCGTGGCGGCGTGGTGCGAGGCCGAGCGGATCCTCTGCGTCAACGCCTCCGACGGCTCGCACGGCAGCGCCCGCATGACGAGCGAGGTGCGCTCGGGCGACGTCATCGTCGGCGTCGTGGGCGACGCGGGCGTCGACCCGCGCCGCTCCGCGCGCGTGTCGTCGCGGATCCGGGAGGTGCTCGACCGCGGCGGGGCCGACCTCCGGCGCGTGCGGGCGTCCGCGCCGGGCGGTGTCGCGCTCGTGGGCGGCGGCCCCGGGCCCATCGATCTCATGACGATCCGCGCCCGCCGGCTGCTCGCCGAGGCCGACGTCGTGATCGCCGACCGCCTCGGCCCCGTCGGCGTGCTCGACGAGCTCGATCCCGACGTGCAGGTGATCCACGTGGGCAAGGCGCCGGGACACCACTCGGCATCGCAGGACGAGATCAACGCGCTGCTCGTCGAGCACGCCACGGCGGGAAAGCGGGTCGTCCGCCTGAAGGGCGGGGATCCCTTCGTCTTCGGTCGCGGCGGCGAGGAGGTCACGGCCTGCCTCGAGGCGGGCGTCCCCGTCGAGGTCGTGCCGGCCCCCACGAGCGCCGTCGCCGTGCCGCAGGCCGCGGGGATCCCCGTGACCCACCGCGGCGTCGCCTCGAGCGTGCACATCATCAACGGCCAGCACGAGTTCACGGCCGCCACGCGCGAGGCGCTCGCCGACGCCGAGGTGACGACCGTTCTGCTGATGGGCGTGGCGGCGTTCGGCTCGCTCGCCGAGCGGGCGCTCGCCGCGGGGGTTCCGGCCGCACGCCCCGTCGCGTTCGTCGAGAACGGCCACACCGAGCGGCAGCGCACGACGCACTCGACCCTCGGCCGCGCCGCGGAGGACGCCGCCCGGGCCGGGGTGCGCAACCCCGCCGTGATCGTGATCGGAGAGGTCGCCGCACCCGAGCTGCTGCTGCCGGTGGCGGCCCAGAAGAGACGGGCCCCGGCGTGACGGCGCCCCCGCTGTCGATGGCGCTCGAGGGCTGTCGCATCGTGCTGACCGCCGATCGGCGCACCGCGGAGATCACCGCGGCCTTCGAGCGCCACGGCGCGGTCGTGCTGCGCGCGCCCTCGCTCACGATCGTCCCCCACGCCGACGATGAGGCCCTCATCGCCCGCACGAGGGAACTCATCGATAACCCACCCGATGTCGTCGTCGCCACGACGGGCATCGGGTTTCGCGCGTGGATCGAAGCCGCCGACGAGGCCGGTCTCGCGGGAGACCTGGACCGCGTGCTCGCGCGGGCCCGGATCGTCGCGCGCGGCGCGAAGGCGCGCGGCGCCGTGCAGCAGGCCGGGCTTCCCGTCGCCTGGGTTCCCGAGAGCGAGACCGCCGCGGAGCTCGGCGAGCGCCTCGTCGGGGAGGGCGTCGCGGGCTGCCGGGTCGCGGTGCAGCACCACGGCTCCGGCGCCGATGGGCTCGACGAGCTCTTCGCCGCGCACGGCGCATCCGTCGTGAGCCTCACGATGTACCGCTGGGGCCCGCCCGCGGATCCGGAGGCCGTGCGCGCCTCGACCCTCGCCGCGGGCGCGGGCTCGGTCGACGCGGTCGTGTTCACCTCCGCCCCCGGCGCGTACGAGTGGGTGACGGCGGCCCGCGAGTGCGGCGCGCTCGAGGGGATCCGCCGCCGCGCCGCGAGCGGACAGCTCCTGCTGGCCGCCGTCGGCCCCGCGACGGCCGCGCCCCTCGGCGACCACGCCCTGTCGGTGTTCATCGCGGAGCGCGGGAGGCTCGGATCCCTCATCCGCGGCGTCGTCGCGCAGCTCGGCGCGGGACGCCCGAGGATCGCGACGTCCGCGGGGGAGCTGTCGCTCCGCAGCACCGGCGTCGTGATCGGCGGGCGCTACACGCCCCTGTCGCCGACCGGCCTCGCCGTGCTCCGCGTGCTGTTCGAGGCCCGCGGGGCCGTGGTGTCCCGGCGCGCGCTTCTCGACGCCCTTCCGGCGCACACCGTCAACGACCACGCTCTCGAGATGGCGATCGCGCGGCTGCGCGAGGCGCTCGGGCTGCCCCGGCTCGTCCGCACGGTCGTCAAGCGCGGCTATCGTCTCGACCTCGAGGAGGACGCATGACCCGACCCACCCTGGTGTGCTGCTCGCACGGCACCGACTCCGCCGAGGGCCGCGCCGTGATCTCGGCGATCGTCGACGCCGCGCGCGCCCTCGTCCGCGCCCCGACGCACGAGACCTACGTCGACGTGCAGCACCCGCAGGTCGACGAGGTCGTTGCCTCGATCGACGGCCCGACCGTGATCGTCCCGCTGCTTCTGTCTCCCGGATTCCACACCTCCGTCGACATCGGCCGGGCCGCGTCCTCGCGGCCGGGAGTGACGGCGACGGGCACCCTCGGGCCGGATCCGCTGCTCGTCGACGTGCTCGTCGACCGCCTCGCCTCGGCGGGTCTCCGCGACGGCGACCGCGTCGTGCTCGCGGCGTCCGGATCCTCGCGGCCCGAGGCGGCCGAGCGCGTGGAGGAGGTGCGCGCCGCGCTCGCCGAGCGCCTGCCGCACCCCGTGACCGCCGGATACGCGTACGGCGCCGCCCCGAGCGTCGCCGAGGCGGTGCGGGAGGCACGCGAGGCCGGCGCGGACCGCGTCGTCGTCGCGAGCTACGTGCTCGCGCCGGGGCACTTCGCGACCCTCGTCGCGCGCTCCGGCGCCGACGTCGTGACGGATCCGTTGGGGCTCTCCCCCGACGGATCCGCGGAGCCCCGCATCGCGCAGATCGTCGCCGCGCGCTACGCTGCCGCGATCGGCGCCTGAGCGCACGACGAAGCGGCGGGCGCCCCTCCCGGGACGCCCGCCGCTTCACGGTGCGAGGTCAGCGGACGTGCTGCTCGAGGAGCTCCGCGGGGACGCGCGCGTGGTGCGAGGCGAAGCGCCGGCCGTTCGGGCGGGTGAGGGGCACGCGCTTCGGGGCGGTGCGGGCGTGCGTCACGTAGATCGTGAGCCCCACGAAGGTCAGTCCGCCGACGAGGTTGCCGAGGACGGTCGGGATCTCGTTCCAGATGAGGTAGTCGCCGATCGTGAAGTCGGCGCCGAGGAGCAGGCCGGTGGGGAAGAGGAACATGTTCACGACGGAGTGCTCGAAGCCCATGTAGAAGAACAGCATGATCGGCATCCACATGACGAAGACCTTGCCGATGACGTCCTTCGCCATCATCGCCGCGACGACGCCCGTCGACACCATCCAGTTGCACAGCACACCGCGGGTGAAGAGCGTGAGCATGCCGCCGGCGCCGTGCTCGGCGTAGCCGACGGTGCGGCCGTGGCCGATCTCGCTGAGCGCGAGGCCGACGGCGCTCGGTTCCGAGGTGAAGCCGTAGGTGAAGTAGATCGCCATCGCGATGGCGACCGTGAAGGCTCCCGCGAAGTTGCCGAGGAAGACGAGGCCCCAGGTGCGCAGAACGCCCGCGATGTTGATGCCGGGGCGCTTGTCGATGAGCGCCACCGGCGCGAGCGTGAACACGCCCGTCAGGAGGTCGAAGCCCAGCAGATACAGCAGGATGAAGCCGACGGGGAAGAGGATCGCGCCGAGCAGGGGCTCGCCCGTCTGCGCCGTGATGGTGATCGCGAACGCGGCACCGAGCGTGAGGATGGCGCCGCCCATGTAGCCGCGGATGAGGGTGTCGCGGGTCGACATCAGGACCTTCGACTGGCCGGCCTCGATCATGCTCTGCGCGAGTTCGGCGGGTTTCACGTACGACATGCTGCCTCCGATGACGGATGGAGTGGTGAACACTCTCACCCTGTCGATCGGCGGTTTCGCCTCCGCATCGCTCGTGTTACGTGTGGGAGAGTTTCTCCTCACGCGCGCGCCCGCGCGCCGGTGAGTTCCTCAGGCGGCGTTCTTCAGCCACGCGGATCCGCGCACCCGGCGCCCCAGCGTCCACCAGCGCATGCCCATCAGCACGCCGAAGAAGCCGAGCGCGACGAAGAGGAGACCCCAGGATCCGTGCGGGGCGACCGTCAGCAGGACGGCGAGGTAGATCACGAAGGGCGCGAGGTTCACGGCGCCCGCGAGGGCGAGGTACCGCGAGTCGTTCGCCCCCATGAGCACGCCATCGAGCACGTAGACGATGCCCGCGATCGGCATGAGCACGCTCATGAGGATGAGCGCCGGCATCGTCAGCCACGACATCGACCATTGGCCCGTGAACATGACGCCGAGGAGGGGCGACAGGCCCGCGACGATCACGCCCAGCACGGCGCCGCCCGCCCCGCCCCAGGCGACCGTTCGGCGCAGCACGAAGCGCACGGCGCTCTCGTCACCGGATCCGAGGTGCTTGCCGATGAGCGCCTGCGCCGCGATCGCGAGCGAGTCGAGCGCGAAGGCCGCGAACGACGACACGGTGAACACGATCTGCCAGCCGGCGAGCTCCTCGGTGCCGAGCGCCGTCGCCGCCCCGACCGTGAGGAGGAGGCCGACGCGCAGCGCGACCGTGCGGAGGAAGAGCCAGCCGCCCGTCCTCGCGGTGCCGCCGATGCCGCCGCGGGAGGGCGATGCGCTCGCGCCGTGACGCCGGGCGAGGCGGGCGATGATGACGACGTATGCGACGACCATGCCCCACTGGGCGACGATCGTGCCGGCCGCGGATCCGGCGATGCCCCACCCCGCGCCGTAGATGAACGCCCAGTTCAGCAGGGCGTTCGCGGCGAAGCCGAAGCCGGCGATCCACAGCGGGGTGATGGTGTCTTGCAGTCCGCGGAGCAGGCCCGTCGCCGCGAAGATCACGAGCATCGCGGGCAGGCCCCACATGCTCAGCTGCAGGTAGATCGTGGCCTGGTCGAACACGTCACCGCTCGGCCGGAACAGCGTCACGGCCCACGGAGAGAGCAGGTAACCGACGACCGCGAGCGCCGCCCCGATGCCGACCGCGAGCCACATCCCGTCGATGCCGCGCGAGATCGCGCCGGCGGTGTTCCCGGATCCGAACAGCCGTGCCACCGCGGGCGTCGTCGAGTAGGCGAGGAACACCATGAGCCCGACGAGGGTCTGCAGCACGCTCGAGGCGATGCCGATGCCGGCGAGCTCGGTGACGCCGAGGTGCCCGATCATCGCGGTGTCGACCGCGAGGAAGACCGGTTCGACGATGAGCGACCCGAAGGCGGGAATCGCGAGCGCGAGGATCGAGCGATTGAGGGAACGGGTCACACAGCCACTCTATGAGGAGCGTGTCCCACTTAGTGCGGGTATGGGGTGGCTATTCCCGCCATAACTGGGACACGCCTTGTACCGTGTCCCACTTGGTGCGGGTATGGGGGCGCTATTCCCGCCACAAGTGGGACACGCCCCGGCGGCGCTCTTAGGGTGGAGACATGACTCTTCCCTCCGGGCTCGCATCCGACGACTTCTCCGCAGACATCCGTCCGCAGGACGACCTCTACCGCCACGTGAACGGCGCGTGGCTCGACCGCACCGAGATCCCCTCCGACAAGGCGCGCTGGGGATCCTTCATGGAGCTCGCCGAGCAGGCCGAGAAGGACGTGCGCGTCATCGTCGAAGAGGCGCAGCAAGCCCCCGAGGGCGCCGAGGCCCGCAAGGTCGGCGATATCTTCACGAGCTTCATGGACACCGAGCGCATCGCGGCGCTCGGCCTCGACCCGATCCAGGATCAGCTCGCCGCGGTCGACGCCGTCACCGACGTCAGCGCGTTCCTCCGCACCGTCAGCGAACTCGACCGCCAGGGCGTGACCAACGTCATCGGCGTCTTCATCGAGCCGGATCCGGGCAACCCCGAGCGCTACGTGCCGTTCTTCACCCAGGCGGGCATTTCGCTGCCCGACGAGCAGTACTACCGCGAGGACGTCTTCGCGCCGATCCGCGAGGCGTTCGTGCAGCACGTGGAGCGCATGTTGACGCTCGCGAAGATCGCGGAGCCGGCGGAGAGCGCGATGCGGATCATGGATCTCGAGACGCGCGTCGCGAGCCACCACTGGGACAACGTGAAGAGCCGCGACGCCGTCGCCGGCTACAACCTCATGACCTGGGACGCCGTGCAGGAGCTCGCGGGCCGAGACCTCGCGCCGTGGCGCGACGCGATCCTCGAGGGCGTCGCCGCGGACGCGTTCGCCGAGGTCAACGTCATGCAGCCGTCGTTCCTCACGGGCCTCGGATCCCTCCTCACCGAGGAGAACCTCGACGACTGGAAGACCTGGCTGCGCTGGAAGATCGTGCGCTCGGCCGCCCCCTACCTGACGGATGACCTGATCGAGGAGAACTTCTCCTTCGTCGGCACCACGCTCCAGGGCGTGCCCGAGATGCGCGGCCGCTGGAAGCGCGGCGTGAGCCTCGCCGAGGGCGCGCTCGGCGACGTCATCGGCAAGGCCTACGTCGAGCGGCACTTCCCGCCGGCGGCGAAGGCGCAGATGGACGAGCTCGTGACGAACGTCGTCGAGGCCTACCGCGAGTCGATCACAAACCTCGAGTGGATGACGCCCGCGACCCGCGAGAAGGCGCTCGCCAAGCTCGACACCTTCGTGCCGAAGATCGGCTACCCGGTGAAGTGGATCGACTACTCGCGCCTCGAGATCGACCCGACCGACCTCGTCGGCAACGTGCGCCGTGCGGCGGAGTTCGGCCACCACCGCGAGCTCAGCAAGATCGGGAAGCCGATCGACCGCGACGAATGGTTCATGAGCCCGCAGACGGTTAACGCCTACTACAACCCGCTCATGAACGAGATCGTCTTCCCGGCGGCGATCCTGCAGTACCCGTTCTTCGACCCGAACCGCGACGCGGCCGCGAACTACGGCGGCATCGGCGCCGTGATCGGCCACGAGATCGGGCACGGCTTCGACGACCAGGGTTCGCAGTACGACGGATCCGGCGCCCTCAACAACTGGTGGACCGACGAAGACCGCGCGGCGTTCGAGGAGCGCACGGGCGCCCTCATCGCGCAGTACAACGCGCTGTCGCCGAAGGCGCTGGGCGAGGAGCACACGGTCAACGGCGCCCTCACGATCGGCGAGAACATCGGCGACCTCGGCGGCCTCTCGATCGCACTGAAGGCGTACGAGCGCTCGCTCGACGGGGCCGAGTCGCCCGTGATCGACGGCTACACCGGAACGCAGCGCGTGTTCCTCTCGTACGCGCAGGTCTGGCAGCTCGCGATCCGCGACGCCGAGGCGATCCGCCTGCTCACGGTCGACCCGCACTCGCCCAACGAGTTCCGCGCGAACCAGATCGCCCGCAACGTCGACGCCTTCTACGAGGCCTTCGGCGTCACGGAGGGCGACGAGCTGTGGCTTCCCCGGGACCAGCGCGTCTCCATCTGGTGACCGAACGGCGCGGGAGCGCGCCTCGCGGCGTTGTCGATCGGTCGACGCACCTCGGTGCGCCTTCCCTCCTCCGCCTTGCGATGCACGCCCCCGCGCCGCCCGGGTTTGCTACCGGGAGCAAAAGGATCCGCGGCATAATCGACGAGTGACCGATACGACCGCACGTCCTTTCCAGGTTGATCTTCGGGGAGTGGTCGATCTGCTCGGCCGCCACATCTACTCCAGCCCGCAGGTGTTCCTGCGGGAGCTGTTGCAGAACGGCCGCGACGCGATTCGCGCGCGGCACGACCTGGATCCGTCGGCTCCCGCGGGCACGCTCGACATCGTGCCCGCGGGGCCCGGCGAGTTCCGCTTCCGCGACGACGGTGTGGGCCTCACGGCGGAGGAGGCGGCCGAGCTGCTGTCGACCGTGGGGCGCAGCTCGAAGCGCGACGACATCCTCGGCGAGCGCCGCGAGGGCTACCTCGGCCAGTTCGGCATCGGCCTGCTGAGCTGCTTCATGGTGAGCGACCGGATCCACGTCACGAGCCGTTCGGCGAAGGGCGCGCCCGCGATCGAGTGGGTCGGCGACGCGTCGGGCGAGTTCCGGATCCGCGAGCTGAGCGACGAGGACACGCGCGCCCTGCCGATCGGCACGGAGATCGTGCTCTCGCCGCGCCCCGACGACGCGGCGATGCTCGCCCGCGAGCAGGTGACGAAGCTCGCGGAGCACTTCGGCCGCTACCTGCCCGTCGCGGTGCGGGTGCAGGAGGAGGGCGGATCCTGGCGGCGCGTGTCGCGCGAGCCCGAGTTCCTCGCGGAAGACCGCGAGCAGCTGCTCGCCTTCGGGGAGCAGGTGCTGGGCGCGCGGCCGCTCGACGCGATCCGGCTGAACATCGAGGGCACCCAGACGCGGGGCGTCGCCTACGTGCTGCCCTACGCGCCGCCTCCCGGGGCCCGCCAGGCGAACACCGTCTACCTCGGACGCATGCTCGTGAGCGAGCACGTCGATGACCTGCTGCCCGAGTGGGCGTTCTTCGTGCGCGCGGTGCTCGACACGACGGGGCTCGCGCCGACGGCGTCGCGCGAATCGTTCGTCGACTCCCCGGCGCTCGAGCACACGCGTGAGCAGATCGGGGCCGCCGTGCGCGCGTGGATCCTCGAGCAGGCCCGCGCGAAGCCGTGGGTGTTCCAGCGCTTCCTGGGCGTGCACCACCTCGCGCTCAAGGCGATGACGCTCGGCGACGACGAGTTCGCCCGCACCGTGCTGCCGTGGCTGCCCGTCGAGACCTCGGCGGGCGACATGACGATCGGCGAGCTCGCCGAGCGCTACGGCGGCGCGCGCTACACCGAGTCGGTCGACGAGTTCCGTCAGATCGCGGCCGTCGCCCGCGACGGACACCCCGTCGTCAACGGCGGCTACGTGCACCAGGCCGCGATCATGCGGCGCCTGCCCGAGGTGCTCGGGATCCCCGTGACGCGCGCGAGCGTCAACGAGATCCTCGACGACCTCGCCCCCGTGCCGCTCGACGACCGGGTGCTCGCCGTCGAACTCGAGGCCCGCGCCACGACGGCGCTCTCCGACGTCGGGTGCGCCGTGACCACGCGGCAGTTCGCACCGGAGGAGCTGCCGGCGCTCGTCGTCGTGGATCCGGAGGTGCAGCGCCGGATCGACCGCGAGCAGGCCAAGGGCGACATCGGCGGCGGCCTCTGGGGCGGCATCGTCGGCAGCGTCGGTGACCTGATCGACAAGCGCCGCGCCACGGATCCGGAGGCCGCGCAGGCCGCGCAGCTGTGCCTCAATTGGCGCAGCCCGCTCGTGAAGCGCCTCGCCCGCCTCGGCGACGAGCTCGTGCTGAGCCGCACCGTGCGGCTGCTGTACGTGCAGGCGCTGCTCGCCTCGCAGCGGCCGCTCCAGGCGAACGACCGACGCATTCTCACCCAGGCGCTCGGCGACATGGTGTCGCTCAGCGCCGGATTCACCGACCACGAAGGGGGCACGCTGTGAGCGAGCCGACGACCGCACGCGAGGCACTCGAGGCCCTCGACCACATCTTCATGGGGCCGGAGCGCCTCGCCGCCGCCCAGCTCGCGGTGCGCCTCGCGGACGAGGAGGGCGACGAGGACCTCGCCTACAAGGCGCGGATGCGCCTGACCTCGGCGGCGAGCTGGCTCGACGACACCGAGATCATGATCCCCTCCTACGGGTGGTGCGTCGCGAAGCACGATTCGGATCCCGCGCGCTTCCCCATCGACCCCTTCGGCGAGGAGGACGGCGCCGACCTGCTCTTCCAGGGCAAGTGGATGGCGAGCGACCTCGCGCAGAACTCGGGCTTCCCGCTCGCGCAGATCGAGAACGTCGTCGACGACCTCGAGCGCCGCTTCCGCGAGGCCGGCCTCAGCATGCACGGGCTGCTGCAGGTGCGCCGCGACCTCGCCCTCAGCTCGGGCGACGTCGAGCTCGCGCAGCGGATCACCGCAGAGCGCGACCTGCACCCGAAGGACGACCACTCGCACTGCGACGCGTGCGTGCGCTCGAGCGACGTCGACCTCGCCCTCGCCTCGGGCGACGCCGACCGCGCCATGGCGCTGTGGCAGGAGATCCACGCGGGCAACTACTCGTGCGGCGAGGAGCCGGAGCGCGTCGACGCGACCATGCTGCTCCCGCTGCTGCGCGCGGGCCGCGCGGACGAGGCGCTCGCGATGCACGCCGCCAGCTATCGCCTCGTGCGGCAGTACCACGCGGAGGGCACGATGTTCGCGCAGCACCTGCCGTTCCTCGCCGTCTCCGGGAACCTCACCCGCGGTCTCGACATGATCGAGCGCCACCTGCCGTCGATCGCGGCCGCGCCGTTCAACGAGCGCAGCACGATGCACACTCTCAGCCGGGTCGCGGTGCTGCTCGACGCGTTGGTCGACGCGGGGCGCGGCGACGTGCCCGTGCGCGGATCCGACGAGGCGGGCCTGCGCCGCCTTCTCGGCCATGAGGGCGTGCTCACGGCCGCCCAGTTCGCCGAGCGGGCGTGGTCGGCGGCGGCGGAGCTCGCCGGCAAGCTCGACGAGCGCGACCGCACGACCGGATCCGCCGCGGCCGTCGCCCGCCGTCGCGCGCTGCGCGGCGAGAGGATCCCCGCGCCCTTCGGCGGCGAGGGATACACGCCCGCCGCCGCGGCGTCCGAGGCGCTGCCGAGCGACGCCCGCGGCTGGGCCTCGCTCGCCCGCCGCCGGCAGATGTGGGGCGGTTCCGCCGCCGCCGTGGAGGAGGCTCGGGAGAAGGCCCTGGAGGATCCGCGCTTCGCGCCGGTCGTCTGGAGCGACCGGATCGACGAGGCCGTCGACCGGGGCGACGAGGCCGCCGTGAGCGAGCTGCTCGCCCGGCGGATCCAGGCCCTGCGCGCCGCCGACTGGGGCGAGCTCGCCGATGCGCAGGAGCGCCTCGGCCGCTTCGCGGCGCCGGGCGCGGAGGAGGGCGCCGCGGCGGCGATCTCGGCGGAGCTCGACCGCGGCGCCGACGACCCGGACGCGTGGGCGTGGATGCTCGCCCACTTCCTCTCGGTCGGGGCGCAGCCCGACGCCGAGGAGCCGGATGGCCGCCTCAACGCGATTGACGCGGCGCTGGAATCTTTGACGGACGAGGATCCCTTCCTGCTGTTCGTGCGCCTCGCGACGCTGCGGCTCGTGACGCTCCTCAACAGCCAGCGCGGCCCCGAGGCGGGCGAGTTCGCGCTCGCCGCGCTGCGGGATCCGCGCGCGGCGGGGCAGCCCGCCGGCGAGCTGCGCCGGCTCGGCGCGATCGGCCTCGCGCACGCGGACCGTCGGGACGAGGCGATCGAGATCCTCGACGGCCTGCTCACCGACGTCGCCCAGGCCGAGGGGCAGGCGAGCTACGCCGCGGAGGTCGCCCGCACGGCGGGTCTCATGCTCGCCGAGACCGGCCGTTTCGATGAGTCGGTGGCGCGCCTCGAGTTCGCCGCCCGGGCCTCCGAGCGCTCCGGCGAGCCCGATCCATCGATCACCTGGCAGCTCGGATCCGCGCAGCAGGCCGCCGGCTACACGCAGGCCGCGCTCGAGACCTTCGAGGACATCTACCGGGCCGAATCCGAGGCGGAGGCCGCGCCGAACGAGATCCTCCCGACGCTCATGAAGCTCGCCGAGGTGGCGCAGCAGGCGGAGGACCCGGGCCTCGCCTTCCGTTCGTACATGGAGGCCGCAGGCATGGCGCAGCAGCTCGGCGAGCCGCGCGCGATCATCAACGTGCAGACGGCGCTCGGAAACCTCGAGCGCGAGCACGGCGATCCCGACGCCGTCGACGCCTTCGAAGAGGCGCTGGAGGCGGCGCGCGGGCTTGATGACGACGATCCGTGGACCCTGGTGGAGGCCCTGCACAACCTGGGCGGCGCGCGCATGCAGTTCGGCGACGCGGGCGGCGAGGCAAACCTCGACGAGGCGATCGCCCTCGCCGTGGCCGCGGAGACGCCCGCGGCCGCCGTCGACATCGAGATCTCGCGCGGCATCGGCCTGCGCCACCTCGACGACCTGCCCCGTGCGGCAGCCGTCTTCGAGGGCGCCGCGGACCGGGCGGCGGAGTTCGGTGGCGGCCTCGCGGCGGTCGCGAACATGCACGCCGCGGTCGCGCTTGAGGAACTGGGGGAGCTGGGCCGAGCGGAGACGCGCTACCGCACCTCGCTCGCCAATGGCGAGCAGGGCACGGGCGTCTACGTCGGCGCCGTCATGCGCCTCGCCGCGATGCTCGACGGTCAGGGCCGCGAGACCGACGCGAACGAGCTGCGCGGGCTGCTGTAGGGGCCGCGCCCTATCCCGTGGTGGCGTGGTCGTGCGTGTGTGCGGCGACGGGTGGATCGAGGCTTTCGCTTCGCCGCCGCACCCTCTCGCGAAGCGACCTGCGACCCACGACCGGGCGATACAGGCCGCGCCGGTCGATCCATCGCGGCGCCTTGACGTGCGGCACGCCGTCGCGCATCGTGATCTCCCAGCCCGAGGAATCGATGTCGTGGTGATGGGCCCAGCAGAGCAGCACGCCATTATCGGTGTGGGTCGCGCCACCCCGGGAATGCTCCTTAACGTGGTGGATCTCGCACCAGGCGGCGGGGATGTGACACCCCGGGATGATGCATCCACCGTCGCGCGCGGCGATCGCGCGGCGCTGGTGGGAGGTGAACAGCCGCTGCGGGGAGCCGAGAGCGAGGACGCGCCCCTCCGTGCCGAAAACCACCTTCTGGACCGCTCCCGTGCAGGCGATGCGGTGGGCGACATGCGCCGGGACGGCGATATCGATGCCGTCGATGTCGGCGACACCGCCGTCGTGAGCCAGCTGCTCGGCATCGATCGTGACGACGAGCGTGGGTGCGGCACCGCCGATCGTGGGCGCCTCGGCCGAGGCGGCGGCGGCCTGGATCATCGACATCAGCGCGTCGTCCCGGATCTGCGCCTTCGTGCGCGGATCCGGGACCACGTCGGTGTCGGCCCAGGGCTCGCCCGGTGCCGATTGTTCGGGTGACGTACCGAATGACACCGTGGAACCGACGTACGCATCGAGAAGCCGCGTCATCGCGCCGGCAAGCTCCGGGGTGACCCGGCCGAAGATGTGTGCGAGGCCATCCGAGCGCACGCGGCCGACGGAGAAGGCGCGATACTTCGCGGCCTGCTCGGCGGACGGCTCGATGCCGTCACGGGTCAAGAACTCGACCCATGCGCCCTCGACCGCGAGGTAGTCGTCGAAGGTGCGCGGCAGCGCCTTGTCGGATCCCGCCATCGGTCCGACGCCGGCGAACCCGGCCGCCGCGGCATTCACGATCCCGCGCTCGGCCGTCGCGGCCTCGACCGGGTCGACGACGGCGGTTCTCGAGGCGCGCTCGAGGGCGTCGGTCAGGTGCTCGGCGACGTCGACCCCGATCGCGCCCTCGCGGAGAGCGGCCGCGACCACCGGATAATCGGGCGGGAGCTCCTCGCCCGTGAGCGATGCGCCGTGGCGAGTCCGGCGATCGAGACGGATGCGTGCGCGTAGCTCGCCGGGGGCGGCGTGAGTCGTATGCGCGAGCAGGCCCGAGGCCGACGTGCTGTCGTAGCGGCGAGCGAGAGACGACTCGCGGTCCCGCCCCGAACGCGCATCGACCTCGCCCGCGGCCCGTACCCTGGCGGCGTCGACGTGACGGCCCAGGCCCTCGAGGAGCCCCGTGACGGCAACGAGCTCTGCATCGGAGAGATGCCCGATCGAGTCGGCAAGACGCGCCACAAGGGGCAACGCGCTAGCGATCCGTTCACGCACCGGGAGGGTGCTGTGCGGAGCCTGCGACGTCGTTGCTATGCGCCCAGTTTAGCAATAATGTTCGATAGTGGCAAGGACAAATGCCGTATATATGTACGACTATGCAGTGTCCTGCGACGATCGTGCCCTCGAGCCGCGACGATGCACGCAAGCCATGGGAAATCGACGGGCGTTTCCGAGAAAGAGAACTGCTCGGGGATAGACGCCCGTCCTTACGCTGTTCCTACTCGTGGATATCGACCCTGGAGGACGACGTGGCACAACGAACGAAGATTCTGATCGGCGTTGCTGTCGCCGTCGTCGTGGTCGTGGCGGCGGCGGTGCTGTTCGGCCCCCGCCTGTACGCGCAGTGGGCCAACGACAAGGCCGAGCCGGCCCCCACGCTCTCGACCTCGGGCGAGATCCCCGACGACGTGGCCTCGTACACGGGCACGCTCACGGTCGCCGAGGGCTCGACGGCGGGCTACCAGCTCGACGAGGTGCTCCAGGGCGAGGACGTGACGGTGCGCGGCAGCACCGAGCAGGTCACGGGCACGCTCGAGATCGCCGAGGGAACGCTGGAATCCGCCGAGATCGAGGTGGACATGGCGAGCGTCGGGACCGACTCCGGCAACCGCGACGCGTACTTCCGCGACACCGCGCTCGAGACGGATCAGTTCCCGACGGCGACATTCGCGCTCACGGATCCGGTCGCGCTCGAGCCGGGCGCCTCGACCGTCACCCTCGCTGGCGAACTCACGGTGCACGGCGTGACGCAGCAGGTGAGCCTCGAGGCGCAGGTCGCGGTGGAGGAGGATCGCGCCGAGGTCGTGGGCAGCATCCCCATCACCTTCGCCGACTTCGGCGTCACCGCCCCTAACCTCGGCTTCGTGAAGGTCGAGGAGACCGGCACGATCGAGGTCGACCTCTTCCTCGCCGAGGGCGAGTAGCCGCTACCCGAGCGCGATCACCCGCGACCCCTCCGGCGCCTGGGCGTCGGGGCGGTGCGAGACGAGCACCACGATGCGGTCGGCGGTGGCGCGGCGGATGTCGGCCATCATCGCCTCCGCGGTGGGCCGGTCGAGGTGCGCGGCGGGCTCGTCGAGCAGGATCACCTCGGCGCTCGTCAGCAGCGCGCGGGCGACCGCGAGCCGCTGGCGCTCGCCGCCCGAGAGCGCGGATCCGCCGGCGCCGACGCGGGTGTCGAGGTCGAGCGAGAGCCCGACGCGCGCGAGCGCGGCCGTCATCTCCTCGTCGGTCGGCGCGTTCTCGCGCGAGCGCGCGATCGCGAGGTTTGCGCGGATCCGCGAGTCGAACACGTACGCGTCCTGCGGGCACCAGGCGACGGCGTCGCGCCAGCTGGCGGCGTCGGCGCGGGCGAGCGAGACCTCGGAGGCGTAGACCGTCCCCTCGACCGGCGCGAGCGCGCCCATCAGGACCGAGAGCAGGGTCGACTTGCCGGATCCGCTGGGGCCGGACACGACGAGCCATTCGCCGGGCGCGACCTCGCCGGAGACGTGGCGGAACACGGGAACGTCTTGGCCGGGGTAGGCGGCCGCGACGTCGTCGAGGGCGACGGAGGAGACGGGCCGAGGCACGGGCGTCCGGCCCGTCATCACGGCGGGAGGCTCGTCCGCGAGCGGGGCGATGCGGCGCGCGAGTTCGCGCAGAGCGGGAACGCGGTGGCAGGCGTTCGCCAGGCCCGAGAGCGGTTCGACGGCCGCGAGGGCCAGCAGGGCGACGACGCAGGCGAACTCCGCCGCGAGGCCGCCCGCGAGCACGGGCACGGCGGCCGCGAGCGCGGAGCAGCAGAGCAGGATGACGGCGTCGGCGAGCCCCGCCGACCAGGCGGATCCGCGTTCGGCCCGCGCGAGCCGCTCGCCCGCGCGGTCGAGCCGCGCGATCGCCGGCACGGCGCGGCCGTTCGCGCGCAGGTCGTCGGCCGCGAGCGCGAGCGCCGCGGTTCCGCGGGCGAGCGCCGAGCGCTCCTTCACGCGCGTCCGCATGGATCCGCGCGCGGCCCACACGGCGATCGCGCCGCTCAGGGCCGCCGCGACCACGAGCACGAGGGCGACGGGAAGGGCGAGGGCGGGGGCGACGAGCGCGGTCGTGACGACGATGCCGACGATCGCCAGAAGCCCCGCGACCACCCCGGGGATGACGCGCGGCAGCTGATCGCGCAGATCGTCGGCGAGCGTCACGAGGTAGTCGACGGGGGATCCGCCCTCGAGGAGGCGGCGGGATCCGGCGCCGCGCGCGGCGACGCCGCGCCAGAGCCGGAGCCGCAGGCGATCGACGGTCGCGAAGGACGCGGCGTGCGTCGCGAGGCGCTCGCCGTAGCGGCTCACCGCGCGGCCGATGCCGAAGAAGCGCACGCCGACGATCGCGACGAGCAGGTACATGATGAACTCTTCGACGCTGGCGCGCACGATCAGCCAGCCCGACACGGCTGTCAGGGCGAGGCCCATGCCGGTCGTGACGAACGCCAGCAGCGCGCCGAAGCCCCAGCGCAGCGCGTCGGGGCGCAGCAGGCTTCGGATCTCGCGGCGCGAGCGGGATCCGCGGCGCGCGACGGGGCGGTGCCCCGGGCCGCGCAGCTTCGGCAGCTCGATCGCCTGGGAGGCCGGGCCGCCCGCGATTCGGACGGGGCCCGTCGACACGGGCACCCCGACCGTGCCGGATGCCGCACGCGCGGCGCCGTCCGGATCCGCCGGCGCGCCGAGCTCGGCCGCACCGCCGGGGTGCACGGTGCCGCCCTCGGCGACGCGCACGATGCGGCCGGCGAGCGCGAGGGTCTCGGGCTCGTGGGTTGCGAGCACCACCGTGGCGCGCTTCGCGCGGCAGCGGATCGCGCCGCGCACCAGCTCGGCCGAGGCCCGGTCGAGGTGCGCCGTCGGTTCGTCGAGGATCAGCAGGGTCGCGCCGGCGTCGACGCGGGCGAGCGCCCGGGCGACGGCGAGTCGCCGCTGCTCGCCGGGGCTCAGCTCCGCCGTCGCGGCGTCGGCGCGGTGGTCGAGGCCCACCTCGGTCAGGAGCGATCCCGGATCCTCGGCTCCGTAGAGCGCGAGCTCGTCCCATGGCGTCGAGGTGAACGCCCGCGGCGTCTGCGGGGCGTATGCCGTGCGGTCGGTGTCGATGCCGACGACCCAGCCCGATGCGTGTGCGGAGGAGGGCAGAGCGCCCGCGAGCGCCTTGAGCAGGGTCGACTTCCCGGATCCGCTCGGCCCCGCCACCGCCGTGATGCCGCCGATGCTTGCGGAGAAGCGCTCGAGCGTAGGGCGGGCGCGGCCCTCGTGCCGCACCGTCAGCTCGTGCACCGCGATCGTCGTGGGTGCGGCGTCGGCGGCTCGCTCGAGGGGTTCGCCGAGCTGGGCGACGACCTCGGCGAGCGAGGGGAAGCCCGCCGGAAGCTTCGTGAGTGGCTCGGGGCGCGTGAGGGATCGTGCGGCGGAGCCGTCCTGCCGCGCCACGACGTTCAGCCGCGCACCGCGTACGTCGCCGCGCCGGGCGCCGGCGAGGATCCGCTTCACGCGCGCGAGCGCGCTCGCGCCGTTCTGGGACGAGTGGAAGGCGGATCCGAGCTCGCGCAGCGCCTGGAAGCACTCGGGCGCCAGGATGAGGGCGAGCAGCGCCGCCTCGAGCCCGACGGTGCCGTGCATGAGCCGCAGGCCGAGCACGACGGCGACGAGCGCGACCGAAATCGTGGAGATCAGCTCGAGCGCGAGCGCCGAGAGGAAGGCGGTGCGCAGCGTGCGCTGCGTCCGCGTGCGGTACTCGCCCTGGATCTCGGCGAGCGCGCGCGACTGCTCGTCGACGCGGCCGAGCCCGACGAGCACGGGCAGCCCGCGGGCGAGCTCCGTGAGGTGGTTGGCGAGGCGCGCGAGCGCGCCCGTTGCCTCGTCGGTCTTCTCCTGCGTGTGCTTGCCGATGAGGATCATGAACACCGGCACGAGGGGAATCGTCAGCACGATGATGAGGGCGCTCAGCCAGTCCGCGCCGAGGATCCGGGCACCCACCACGAGCGGCACGACGGCCGCCTGGATCATCGCCGGGAGGCTCTGCGAGAAGTAGTCGTCGAGGTCGTCCAGGCCGTCGGTCGCGAGGACGGCGATGGAGCCCTCGCGTTCGCTCCCCTGCGAGATGCGCGCGGGATCCACGGGGCGGTCCGCGTGCGGATCCTCGCCCTCGGCGCCCTCCGCGTCGCCGCTGGCGATGCGGTCCCAGAGCTGCCCGCGGAGGTCCTGTTTGACGGTGATTGCGACACGCGCCGCGACGACGCGCGTGCCCCAGGCGGCCACGGCCCGCAGGATCGCGCCCGCGGATCCGAGCATCATGACGCCGCGGACGTCGAGGTCGCCCGAGGCGAGGCCCGCGATGCCCGAGGCGACGGCGCCCGCGACGAGCACGAGGCCGAGCGCCTTGAGCGCGGCGAGCGCGCCGAGCCCCGCGAGGGCGGGCTTCGGAACCGGACCGAGATCCGGACGAGGAGACTCCATGGTGCGACTATGCCCGACGGGCGCTCATTTTGCGCGCAGGATGGCGGGAACCACGATGTGCGGTTCGGGGATCATCCCCGGCGTGAGCCGCGCGCGGAACACCCAGTACGACCACGCCTGGTAGGCGATCACGAGCGGCAGGCCGATCGCGGCGACGACCGTCATGACCGTCAGCGTGTACGGGCTGTTCGAGGCGTTGGTCACCGTCAGGCTGAACGCGTCGTCGAGGGTCGACGGCAGCACCTGCGGGAACATGCCGGCGAAGATCGAGCCCGCGCCGAAGACGATGAACCCGATGTAGCCCGCGAAGGCCATGCCCTCCTTGCGCCGGCGGGCGTAGAACCAGGCGTGCACGACGCTCGCAACGGCGAGCGCGACGAGCGCCCACGACAGCCACCATCCGCCGCCGTGCGCGAACTGCACCCACAGCGCCCACGCGGCCGCGGGGAGGAGCAGCACGGGGCCCCAGGTGCCGCTGAAGCGGCCCGCGCGCTCGCGGATCGCACCGTCGGTCTTGAGGGCCAGGAAGGCGGATCCGTGCGCGATCGAGAAGCACACGACCGCGACGCCGCCGAGGATCGCGGGGAAGGTCAGCCACGCGAACGGTCCGCCCACGCGGTCGCCGTTGGCGTCGATCGGCAGGCCCGTCGAGGTGATCGCGAGCGCCGCGCCGATGCAGAACGCGCTGACGGCCGAGCCGAGGCCCAGGCACCACGTCCAGAAGCGGGTCCAGCGGGCATCGTGCACCTTGCCGCGGAACTCGATCGCGACGGCGCGGGCGATCAGCGCGATGAGGGTGATCGTCAGCGGCACGTAGAGCGCCGAGAACAGCGACGCGTACCAGTCGGGGAAGGCGGCGAAGATCGCGGCGCCCGCCGTGATCAGCCACACCTCGTTGCCGTCCCACACGGGGCCGATCGTGTTGAGCATCGTGCGACGCTCCTTCTCGCTCTTCGTCCCGAAGAGCACGCGCATGCCGACGCCGAAGTCGAAGCCCTCGAGCGCGAGGAAACCGGTCCACAGCACGCCGATCGCGACGAACCAGATGACGGGGAGGATGTCCATGTCGTCTTCTCCTTAGTACGCGAAGGCGAGAACGTCGTCGCGGTCGGTGTCGTCGTGGGCGTCGTCGTGCTGCGCGAGCTCGGGCATCGCGCTCGCTGCGCCGCCGCGCACGTACTTCACGAGCAGGAACAGTTCGAACACGAGGATCACGGCGTACACGAGCGTTAGCGCGATCACCGAGAACAGCAGCTCTCCGGCGGTGACGCCGGGCGAAACCGCCGCGGCCGTGTACATGAACACCTGGTCGATCCCGGACGGGTCGGGGTTCGGGGCGACGACGAACGGCTGCCGTCCCATCTCCGTGAAGATCCAGCCCGCGATGTTCGCCGCGAACGGCGCGGTGATGCCGAGGATCGCGAGCCGCATGATCCACGGCGACCGCGGCACGGTGCCCTTGCGGGTCAGCCACAGCGCGATCACCGCGGCGCCCGCGACGATGCCGCCGAGGCCGATCATGAGGCGGAAGCCCCAGTAGGTCACCCACATCGTGGGCACGTAGTCGATCGTCTGGCCCGCGCGCTCGCCGTAGAGCGGGTTGTCGGGCAGCGTGGCGCCGTACTGCTCGACGTACTGCGGCTCGAGGTCGGTGATGCCGGGCATGTCCGCACCCCACTCGCCCGTGCCGAGGAAGCCGAGCACGCCGGGGATCTCGATGATCGGGGTGACGTCGTCGCAGTCGCCGCCGGGGTCGCCGATCGAGAGCACGGAGAAGGATCCGCCGGTGTGGCACGCGGCCTCCGCCGCGGCCATCTTCATCGGCTGCTGTTCGTACATGAGCTTGCCCTGCACGTCGCCCGTGACGACCGTTCCGGCGAAGCCGAGGATCGCGACGATGGCGCCGAAGCGCAGCGACCAGATCCACAGGCCGTGGTCGGTCTTGTCGCGGCCCTTCTTGTCGAGACCCTGCGCGGTGCCGTCGCCGACGATGACGCGGCCGTCGGCGCCGACCGTGTCGACGCCGTCGTGGCGGCGGCGCCACAGGTGGTACCAGCTGATGCCGAGCAGGAACATGCCCGAGACGACGAGCGCGCCGCAGATCGCGTGCGTGTAGGCCGCGATCGCCGTGTTGTTCGTCAGCACCGCCCAGACATCGGTCATCACGGGGCGGCCGTCGTCGCCCATCTCGACGCCGACGGGGTGCTGCATCCACGAGTTCGCGACGATGATGAAGTACGCGCTGATCCACGATCCGATCACGGCGCACCACAGCGCGGCGAGGTGCAGGCCCTTGCGGATCCGGCCCCAGCCGAAGATCCACACGCCGAGGAACGTCGACTCGACGAAGAACGCGAGCAGGCCCTCCATCGCGAGCGGCGCGCCGAACACGTCGCCGACGAAGCGGGAGTACTCGCTCCAGGCCATGCCGAACTGGAACTCCTGCACGAGACCCGTGGCGACGCCGACGATGAAGTTGATCAGGTAGAGCTTGCCCCAGAACTTGGTGGCGCGCAGGAACCGGTCCTGGCCCGTCTTCACCCACATGCTGTGCATGATCGCGACGGTCATGCCGAGGCCCAGGGTGAGCGGAACCATGAGGAAGTGGTAGACGGTCGTGATGCCGAACTGCCACCGTGCGATGTCGAGGGGATCCACTCGATGCTCCTTTTCTACCTCGTGTAGAAGTTGTCGAGATCAGGATACGACAGTTTCTACAGGATGTAGAAGTATTTCGACGATGTGTAGATTCTTCTTCGACACGCGGTAGAATGGACGTTCATTCATCACACGAGGGGGAGCGCTTGGGCAAGCTCGGAGACCTGGAACGCAGCGTCATGGACGTGCTGTGGGACGCCGATGAGGCGCTCACCGCGTACGACATCAAGGACGCCATCGAGGCCGATCGCGGCCGCGACATGGCGGCCACGACGGTGCTGACCGTGCTCTCCCGGCTCGAGAAGAAGGGCCTCGTCGCGCCCGACAAGTCGGTGCGCCCGCACCGCTACCGTGCGATCGCGTCGCGCGCCGAGCACCAGGCCGAGCTCATGCACGAGGTCCTCGTCGGATCCGGCGACCGCACGGCCGTGCTCGCCCGCTTCGTCGGCGGCGTCTCGCCCGAGGAAGCCGCCTACCTGCGAGAGCTGCTCACGAAGTAGACCGGGCCGGATCCGCGGAGATGGGCCCCTCTCGCGGACCCGAGCCGCGAATGGATCCGTATTTCGGGGCCATCTCCGCCGCCACGCGCCGCGTAACCTTGACATCATGACCGTTCCGGCCCTGAGTTCCGCCGTCGCGTTGGCGCTCGTGGCCGTGTTCCTCGCCTGGCCCGCGCCGATCGTGCTCTCGCGCGCGGCGTGGCCCGCCCGCGCGCCCGCCCGCGCGCTCATCCTCTGGCAGGTCATCGCCCTCGCGGGTGGGCTGTCGATGATCGGCGCCCTCTGGCTGCTTGCCGACGCCTTCATTCCCGAGCACCCGCTGATCGCCGGGATCCCCGCGGCGCTGCTCGCGCTCTACCTCATCGCCCACCTCGTCGTCACGGTCGTGCGCTTCGAGCGCCAGCGGCGCCGACACCTGCAGCTCCTGCTGCTGTTGAGCTCGCCCGACCCGACGCGCAAGGCGACCCTCGTGCTCGACGACAACGCGCCCGTCGCCTATTGCCTCCCGCGCGGGATCGGCTCCGTCACGGTCCTCTCGAAGGGCCTCTTCGACTCGCTCGGCCCCGACGAGCTCGATGCGGTCATCGCCCACGAGCGCGCACACGTCGAGCAGCGCCACGAGGTGCTCCTCGTGTCGTTCAAGGCGTGGCGCTCGGCGCTGCCGTGGTTCCCCATGGCGGCGCGCGCGGAGGGCGAGGTCGAGGCGCTCGTCGAGATGCTCGCCGACGACCACGCGCGGCGCACGCAGCCCGACGAGGTGCTCGCCCGGGCGATCCTGCAGATCGGCCGCGTCGAGGGCGAGGGATCCTCGAGCCGGCGAAACCGCCAGGTCGACAGGTTCCGCAGGCTGTCGGCGGGTTAACGCGCCGTTTCCCGGCGGCAGCTACCCTGCCGCGCATGCGCACCGAGTTCCGCCACGACATCCAGGGGCTGCGCGCCGTCGCGGTCGCCGGGGTCGTGCTCGCGCACGCCGGCGTGGGGGCGCTCGAGGGCGGCTACGCGGGTGTCGACGTCTTCTTCGTGATCTCCGGCTTCCTGATCACGCTCCAGCTGCTCGCCGCGCGCGAGCGCGACGGGCGGATCCGCTTCGCCGCGTTCTACGGCCGCCGCGCGCGGCGGCTCCTGCCCGCCGCGCTCGTCGTGATCGTGCTCACGGCGATCGCGAGCTGGTGGTGCCTCGCGCCCACCTCGCTGCCGCAGTCGCTGACGGACGCGGCCGCGGCGGCCCTGTACGTGCCGAACCTGGTGCTCGCGGCGCGGGGCACCGACTATCTCGCCGATGCCACGCCCTCGCTCTACCAGCACTACTGGTCGCTCGGCGTGGAGGAGCAGTTCTATCTCGTCTGGCCCGTGCTGATCGCGCTCGTCGCCGCCGTCTTCGCGCGGCGGCGGGCGGCCCTCGCGGTGCTCTTCGCCGTCGTGGCCGCGGCGTCGTTTGCCTGGTGCCTGTTCGAGACGGGCCGCAACCAGCCCTGGGCTTTCTTCCCGGTCTGGTCGCGAGCGTGGCAGTTCGCCGTCGGGGCCCTGTGCGCTCTGGCCCTGCCCCTGCTCGGGCGTGTACCGGCGGGGATCCGCGCGGCGGCGAGCTGGGTGGGCCTCGCCGGCATCCTCATCGCGTACCTCGCATACGACGACGCGACGGTGTACCCGGGGTCGGCCGCCGTGCTGCCCACATTGGCCGCTGCGCTCCTCGTCGCATCGGGCGATCCGAGCGGCGGGGCCGGGCTCGTGCTGCGCCTGCGACCTGCGCAGTGGCTCGGATTGGTTTCATACAGCCTGTACCTCGTGCACTGGCCGCTCCTGCAGCTCGCGCAGGCGCGGGTGGGGCACGACGAGTCGCTGCCGCTGTGGTCGACCCTGGCCCTTGCAGGGCTTGCCGTGCCCGTCGCCTGGGCACTGCACCGATTCGTCGAGGGGCCCCTGCGGCGCACACCCCGTCGCGCGGCGCCGGCGGGTCGCGGTGTCGTCGCGCTGCTGACGGCCGGGGTTGTCGTCGCGGGGATGGGCCTCGCGGGATCCGCCGTCGTCGCGGGGATCCCGATCGCTTCGGCGCGCGCGGCGACCGATGGCGCGCTCACCTCGCCGCCCTCATCGACCGGCTATGTGCCGGCGGGCATGCACCCGAGCCTCCGTGCGGCGCCCGACGACAACCCCTCGATGTATGCGGAAGGGTGCCAATTGGGCTTCCTCGTGTCAGAGCCCAGGCCCTGTTCATATGGAGACATCGGCGGACCGCGTGTCGTGCTCTTCGGCGACTCCCATGCCGCGCAGTGGCAGCCCGCCCTCGCCGAGATCGCCGCGCGGGAGGGCTTCGAGCTCGTGGCGCAGACCAAGAGCTCGTGTCGTTCGACTCTCGAGGCTCAGCCCGGAGACGCCGAGCGAGACCGGGCGTGCACGCGGTGGCGCGAGGCCGTGCTGGATCAGCTCGCCGCCGAGCCGCCCGAGCTCGTCATCCTCGCGAACTTCGCGGGGGCACACACCGCTCCCGGATCCGACCCGGGGGAGCAGTGGCGCAGCGGCCTCGCCCGGACCGTGCAGGCGATACCCGACTCTTCGCGCGTCGTCGTTCTCGCCGACAGTCCGGACCTCGGGGAGAGCCCCATCCCGTGTCTCGTGAGGCACGTCGATGATGCCGACGCATGCGCCGTCAGCGCCGAGCGCGCGATGGAATCGGTGGGTCGCGCCGCCGTCGAATCGGCCGTGGCCACTACGCGTGCGGGCTACGTCGACATCACCGGATATCTTTGCGCGGACCGGTGCCCGCCGGTGATCGGCAACACCCTCGTGTATCGCGATGCCAATCACCTCACCGCCACCTTCGTGACGCAGCTCGCGGATCCGCTGCGCGACGCGCTGGCGCCGTATCTGCCATAGCATGTCCGTTGCGCGATCGACGGACCGCGGTCCCACAGGGGTGTTGGCACCGGCATGTCTCGATTGCGGCTGATTGCTCGCCGTGCCGAGCGTAGCGCGCGGGTCGGTTGAATGTCAGCGACTCGCCTCCTCGCGGGGGGATCTCAGCGTTGTGAGCTGCGCTCGTGTCGGAGCCTGCTCCCAGTCGCCGATGCCCGAGACGGCGAGCGCTCCGCACATCGCCCCTCGTGTGAGTCGTTCGTGAATCGGCGCGCCGTCGAGAAATCCCGAGAGGTAGCCAGCGGTGAACGCGTCGCCGGCGCCGATGCTGTTCACCTCCGTCACTGCGAAAGCGGGGCAGGAAACGGTGCCATTGAGACTCATGTGGTCGGCACCACGGCTCCCGCGCTTGATGATGACCTCGGACGGAACACCCGCCAGCAGCGCGGCAACGCGACTCTTCTCATCGATGCCGTCGGCGACGAGTTCTAGTTCGTCTTCCGAAGCAATGACGATGTCAGCCTGGTGCGCGAGTGGCGCGAGTGCTTCCGCGGCGGAATCACGACCCCAGAGCTTTGCGCGATAGTTCACATCGAACGACACGAGTGCGCCATAGGTCCGTGCAGTATCGATCGCAGCCTGAATCGCTGCATGCGCCTCCGAGGACAGCGCGGGAGTAACGCCCGTGAGGTGCCAGATTCTAGCGCTGCGAGGCGCCGCGACGATGTCGGACGTCGAGACATGCGAACCGGCCGAACCCCGGCGGTGATAAGTCACGACGGGCGGCAACATTGCGGGCATATCGACCAGCATGATACCGGTTGGTCGGGACGGATCGCGACGCACGTTCCGTACGTCGACGCCCTCGGCGCGGAGCGTGCGTACCGCCAGCTCGCCAGCGGGATCCACACCGAGCGCACCGACCCATGCGCTCGCGTGCCCTAGGCGGGAGAGGCCGATGGCAACGTTCGTCTCGGCACCCGCGAGCGACGCTGACATGGGAGCTGACAAGCTCAGCTGGCCCTGCGAACGGAACGCAATCATCGCCTCGCCGATGGTGACGACATCGGTGCTCATGATAGATCCCGAAGCGACATGAAAGCGTTGGCTCGATCGGACAGCGCTTGTTCATCGATCGTGTCGGTGGCGCGTCCCGTCAGTGGTGAACCTACACCGACGGCGGGCGCGCCACGACGCAGGTAGTCACGAGCCGACTCGACGGTGACCCCACCGACGGGAATGAGCGGAATATCCGGAAACGGTGCTCGAAGCGCACTGAGGTATGCTGGGCCGCCAAACTCCGCGGGAAAGAGCTTCACAGCCGTCGCACCGGCACTCCACGCCGCAAGAATCTCAGTTGGGGTCAGGGCGCCTGCGAGCACGGGAAGCCCGCGCGCAACCGATTCCGCGAGAGATTCGGTTACCGCCGGCGTAACCAGGAAACTCGCGCCGGCCGCTTGCGCGTTTGCGACGTCCTGTCTGGTGAGCACCGTGCCCGCACCGATCTGAGCGGTGCCGAGAGCAGCTAGCTCCGCGATCCCGTCGAGCGCGTCGGGGCTCGTGAGCGAGATCTCAAGCGCGCCGAAGCCCGCTTCGATCAGCGCGCGTCCGATGCGCACCGCTACGGTGCGCTCGTTGCTGCGGATGATCGGGATGACGCGTTCCCGCGCAACGAGCGCGAACAATTCTGTCGAAGTCACCATTCTGCGAAGCTCCCGTCTGTGTGACGCCACACTGGGCCACGCCAGGCATGGCCCCGCTCGTCAGCCTTGCGGACGGCTGCTTCGTCGATGTCGATACCGAGACCGGGTGCTTGCAGACGCTCGATGAAGCCGTCGCGAATGTCAAACACCGTGGTGTCGGCGAGATAATCGAGCACCTCTCCGTCCTGGTTGTAGTGGATGCCGATGCTCTGCTCCTGGATGAAGTAGTTCGGCACGGCGAAGCCGATTTGCAGGCATGACGCGAGGGCGATCGGGCCCAGTGGACAGTGCGGCGCGAGTTGCGCGTCGAAGATCTCTGCGAGAGACGCGATGCGGTGGACCTCGGAGATCCCCGCCGCGTGAGAGAGGTCCGGCTGTGCGATGCTGATGCCCGCCTGCAGGACCGGAAGGAACTCGTTCCGCGAGTAGAGCCGCTCTCCCGTTGCGATCGGGATCGACGTGCCCTGCGTGAGCTGCCCGAGCAGGTGGCTGTTCTCGGGCGTTGTGGGCTCTTCAACGAACATTGGCCGCATAGGCTCAAGCTCGGGGATGATGCGTCGCGCGTTCGGCATGGTGATGCGCCCATGGAAGTCGACTCCGACATCCCCCGTATCACCGAGAACCTCGCGGGCGGCAACGACGCGGCCGATGATTCCGTCGATATCTCGATTGTTGGCGATGCGCGCGAAGCGGCCGGAGGCGTTCATCTTCACGGCGGTTAGTCCCTGCTCGAGACGCTCTGAGATCGCGTCGGCAATCTCATTCGGTTCATCGCCACCGACCCAGCCGTACATGCGGATCCGGTCCCGGACTGGCCCGCCCAGCAGGGTGTGCACTGGGAGGCCGGCGATCTTTCCTGCAATATCCCAGAGGGCCTGATCCAGGCCGGATACCGCGCTCGACAGTACGGGGCCGCCGCGATAGAACGAGCCCTTCATCATGACCTGCCAGTGGTCTTGGATGCGCAACGGGTCCTGCCCCAGGAGCACTTCGGCGAGTTGCTCGACAGCGGTTCGTACAGTCTCCGAGCGTCCCTCGAGTGATGCTTCACCCCAGCCGACAGCGCCCTCATCCGTCTCGATTCGCACAAAGAGCCACCGCGGTGGCACCAGGAACGTCTCGATGCGCGTGATCTTCATTGAGTCCTCGTCCTCGACGCGGAATCATCGCCGATGACCCGCAGGTAATTATTTCCAAGCGACGAGCATAACGTATGCTTTTTGAAACAAGGGTAATTGATATTGTGAACCTATGACCATGAATACCGGCGACGCCCCACGTTTGGCGGCGAGTCAGCACTCTCGGGCTCTCGACCGATTGGGGCAGATGATCTGTTCGGGCGAGATTGACGAGGGTGCGAGCCTGACGCTTGAGGAGATCGAGGCCGAATGTGAAGTCTCACGATCCGTGGCGCGGGAGACCGTACGGGTTCTCGAATCGATGTGCCTCGTAGAGTCGCGTCGTCGTGTGGGCGTCATCGTCCAGCCCGCTTCCGTATGGAATCTCTATGATCCGCAGGTCATTCGGTGGCGGCTGGCTTCGCCGGATCGTGCCGCCCAACTTGCTTCGATGGTTGAACTTCGCGCCGCGATCGAACCTGAGGCCGCGCGTTTGGCGGCAACGAGGGCTACGTCGGAGCAGGTAAGTGATCTCATTGCTCTATCTGGACGCCTGTGGGCGGCGGGCGAGCGCGGCGACGATGCGAAGTTCCTTGAACTCGACGTGGAGTTCCACGCGCATATTCTCGAGCTGTCCGGAAACCCCATGTTCTCGCGGATGGGCGGGCTGATTAGTCAGGTGCTCGTGAGCCGAAAAGAGCATGGCCTCGGGCCTGAGCATCCGGCAGGCGTTGCTCTGCAGAAGCATGTGGACCTCGCCGGTGCGATACAGCGTCGCGACCCCGACGGGGCGCATGACGTGATGCGATCGATCTTGGTGGGCGCCCTGGATGAGATCGACGTGATGGCGGCGGCGAAGGGCGAACCTCTTACGCGTTAATAAAGCGCGAATGCTTAAAAAGCATACGTTTCGGTCGTTGGTTGTGATAACGTCTCCTAGCGCCGACGTTGTCGTCGGTACCCGAACCCGCAACAGGGTGGATCGGGCCCGGTCCATGAGGAGGACAGAGATGACCGTAATGCGACGTGGCACGGTGCTGACGTTCGGAGCGCTGGCTGCAACTTCAGCGATGATGCTGGTGGGCTGTGGAGCCCCGTCGACGTCGGGGGCGACAGACACGACTGTCGAGCCCGTTAGCCAAGCCGATATCGACAAGGCGCTGGATACGCCGACGACGATCGAGTTCTGGTCGTGGGTACCTGACATTCAGAATCAGATCGACATGTTCGAGGATCTGCACCCGAATATCACAGTGAAGCTCTCGAACCAGGGCGGCGCGACGGCTCAATACCAGAAGCTCCGCGCCGCGACGAAGTCTGGGGATGTGCCCGATGTGGTGCAGATCGAGTATTCGTTCCTGCCGTCGTTCGTCCTCACGGATAGCGTGCTGGATCTCAGGCCTTACGGCGTGGCCGACCTGTCCGATCAGTTCGTTGACAGCGCGTGGACATCCGTCGCGATGAATGACGGTGTCTGGGGCTTGCCGCAGGACCTCGGTCCGACCGGGCAGCTTTATCGGACCGACATCTTCGAGAAGGCCGGCGTCGAGGTACCCGATACTTGGGATGAGTACGCTGAGGCCGCCCAGAAGATCAAGGACGAGACCGGAGCGTATATCTCGGATCTGCCTGGTAATAGCTTCTCCCCGATTCTCGCGCTCCTCTGGCAGAACGGTGCGCGACCGTTCCAGTTCGACGGCGACAAGACCGTGACTATCGACCTCGAGTCCGAGAAGGTCACGGACGTCATCGACTATTGGGACAACTTGATCCGGCGCGATCTTGTTGACACTGCTCCACAGCTCGACGATAACTGGTACCAGTCGGTCGCATCGGGCAAGTACGCTAGCTGGCTCGCCGCTGCATGGGGGCCGACCTTCCTCCAGGGAACCGCCGCGGACACGGCCGGTCTATGGCAGGCATCGCCGATGCCGCAGTGGGACGCTTCGGCACCGGCGTCCGGTAACCAGGGCGGATCCGCCGTAGCGGTCACCTCGGATTCTGATGCCAAGATCGTGGCCGCGGAATTCGTGAAGTTCCTCACAACGGATCAGAAGTCGACGGGCACCCTCGCGACGGAACAGTTCATCTTCCCCTCGCTCAAGGCCACGCTGGACTCGTCAGACGTTCGCGACCAGGAACTCGACTTTTACAACGGCCAGAAGGTCAACGGAGTTTTTGCGGACATCTCGGAGACCGTGGCTGCGGACTGGCAGTGGTTGCCGTACAACGACTTTGCCAGCTCGAGCTTCAAGGAGACGCTCGGGGCAGCAATCACCGAGAAGGGTGACCTTCGCGCCGCGCTCGAGGAATGGAAGACCGAGCTCGTTGAGTACGGCGAGTCGCAGGGCTTCACCGTCGTCACTGAGTGATGCAGCGGGGCGGGCCGTCGAAGCGCCCCGCTCCTGCTCCCCTCCTCTTATCTTCAGAAAGGCACCGCCGATGAGCACGACCGCTCTCGGGCGCAGGACTCGAAGGGATAAGCGTCGCCGGAACGCGGCCGCGTATCTCTTCATCGCGCCGTTCATGCTTCTTTTCGCCACTATGCTGCTCCTCCCGTTGTTCTATGCCGGCTATCTGAGCCTGTTCACCGAGCAGCTCATCGGCGGAGCCTCTTTCGCATGGTTCGACAACTATGCCCGGGCACTGACCGATGAGCGTTTCATCGGCGGTGTCGTCCGCATGTGTCTGTTTCTTGTGATTCAGGTACCGATCATGCTCCTACTTGCGCTGCTCTTCGCGCTCGCTCTGGACTCCATGCGGGTGCGCGGGGGGAAGTTCGCGCGTCTTGCGATCTTCGTGCCCTATGCGGTTCCCGGCGTCGTGGCGACACTCATGTGGGGCTACCTCTATGGCGACAACTTCGGCCCTATTGCCCAGTTCATGCGAGCAATCGGACTCGGCTCCCCCGAGCTCCTCGGTGCGGAGAACATCCTGGGCTCGATTGTCAACATCGTCACGTGGCAGTTTGTCGGCTACAACATGGTCATCATGTACTCGGCCATGCGCTCGATCCCGGGCGATCAGTACGAAGCGGCGCGCATCGACGGTGCCGGCCAGTTCCGCATCGCCTGGAGCATCAAGATCCCCGCGATCCGCTCCTCCATCGTGCTGTGCACGATCTTCTCCGTGATTGGCGCTTTTCAGCTGTTCAGCGAGCCGAAGCTATTGTACGAAGTCGCTCCCAACGCGATCGGATCCTCGTTCTCGCCGAATCTGTACGCGTACAACTTGGCCTTCACCAACCAGGAAGTGAACTACTCGGCCGCTGTTGCGTTCTTGCTCGGCATCGTCATCATGGTCGTCTCATACGTGTTCCAGCTGTCGACCGCACGCCGTGAGAAGAAGGGAGCGCGCGCATGAGCGCCACATCTAGCACCCGCCTCGCTGTTCTACCGCCGGATCAGAGATATCGGACGAAGAAGCGCGGCCGCGATCTCCCTCCCGGAGAGGGGCGGAGCCCGATCCTGACGATCGTCATCTGGGTCTGTGCCGCATATTTCCTGCTGCCGCTGTTCTGGCTCCTTATCTCGTCGACGAAGGACAACTCGGGCCTCTTCTCCAGTTTTGGTCTCTGGTTCGACGACGAGTTCCACCTCTGGGCGAACCTCGTCGATCTCTTCACCACACGTGACGGAGTCTTCCTGCGCTGGATTTCGAACACGGCGCTATATGCGATCGTGGCGGGCCTCGGATCCGCGCTTCTCTCGGCAGCCGCCGGGTATGCATTCGCTAAGTACGACTTTCCGGCGAAGAAGTTCCTTTTCGCTGTCGTGCTCGGAGCGATCATGATTCCCACAACGGCACTCGCGATCCCTACATACCTACTCTTCGCGGGAGCCGGATTGACGAATACGGTGTGGGCAATCATCCTTCCCTCGCTTGTCAGTCCATTCGGCGTGTATCTGATGCGCGTCTATGCGGAAGAATCCATCCCGGACACGCTGATTGAGGCTGCGCGTCTTGACGGGGCGGGTGAGTTCCGAATCTTCTGGCAGATCGCGCTGAAGATCATGGTGCCCGGCATCGTGACGGTGCTGCTGTTCGCGGTGGTGCACACCTGGAACAACTACTTCCTACCACTCATCATGCTCACGGATCCGAATCTCTTCCCGCTGACCTTGGGACTCGCCCAGCTGCAGGCGGCGAGCGAAGCCGGCGGCGGCGCGTCCGCGCAGTTCTCGACGGTGATCACCGGATCGCTCGTCTCGATACTGCCGCTCGTCGTCATCTTCCTCTACCTGCAGAAATACTGGACCTCGGGCCTCACGACGGGAAGCGTCAAAGAATGAACAGCCTCAGTGCCATGAACGATCGTGTCGCGAAGGACCTCGCGGCCGGCGACCGGGAGCGGTCAATCATCGACGGCCTCGTGCCGATGGATCGCCCGTTCGCCTACTACGAGGAGTTGTTCCCGTCACGGGGCGGGCTCGCTCCACGCGCGCACGCGCGCTCGGACGCTCCCGAGCTGAGTCTCGATGGATCGTGGGATTTCCGTTACTCGCTCACGGCCGATGCGCCTCTCGATTTCGTCCAGGGCGAGGCACTAGACGAGGCATGGAGTGAGATCCCCGTTCCCGCTCACTGGCAGTTGAACGGGTTCGGTAGGCCGGAGTACACGAACCGTGTGTATCCGTTCCCCGTCGATCCCCCATATGTACCAACGGAGAACCCTACCGGTGACTATCGTCGCGCGTTCATCGTTCCGTCAGAGTGGGATACCGAGCGAATTCTCCTGCGCTTCGACGGCATCGATTCGATCGGGCGCATCTGGGTGAATGGCACCGAGGTCGGGATTGCATCGGGAAGCCGCCTGCGGCATGAGTTCGATGTGACGGATCTTATCCGGCGCGGCGAGGAGAATCTGCTCGCAGTGCGCGTTCATCAGTGGTCTTCGGGTAGCTATCTCGAGGATCAGGACATGTGGTGGCTGTCGGGTATCTTCCGTAGCGTCACGCTGTTGGGGCGCCCCGACGGGGCGATCGATGATCACTTCGTGCATGCCGACTTTGACGCGGTCAATGGGGAGGGGATTCTGCGAGTCGACGCGTCCATTTCGTCACGTGTCATCGTGCCGGAGCTCGCCATCGATATCGCTGCAGGAGAGACCGTTCGAGTGGCCGTCGAACCGTGGTCGGCCGAGAACCCTCGCCTCTACTCCGGCCGTCTCGTTTCGAGCGGCGAGAGTGTCGAGCTGCGCATCGGCTTCCGCCGCGTCGAGGTGGTCAACTCGGAGATCCGTGTCAACGGCGCCCCAGTGCTGTTCCGCGGTACGAATCGCCACGACTACGACCCCGATACAGGCCGCGTCGTCAGCGAGGAGCGAATGCGCTCCGACATCGTCATGATGAAGCGCCACAACATCAACGCGGTCCGCACAAGTCACTATCCACCGTCGGCGCGCTTCCTCGAGCTATGCGACGAGCTGGGCCTATGGGTCATCGACGAGTGCGATTTCGAGACGCACGGCTTCTTCCCTGTCGATTGGTTCCATAAGCTCCCGGGTAACCCGACCGAGGATCCGCGGTGGGAGAGGGCACTCGTCGACCGCATGCAGCGGCTGGTTGAACGCGACAAGAATCGTCCCAGCGTCATCATCTGGTCGCTCGGAAACGAGTGCGGCACGGGCGACAACCTGGGTGCGATGGCGCAATGGGCGAAGCGACGTGATCCCTCGCGTCTGCTGCACTACGAACGGGACTGGTCGTGTCAGTACGTCGACATCTACAGTCGTATGTACTCGACGCACCGTGAGCTGGAGATGATCGGTCAGGGGCAAGAGGCTCCATTTCCCGACGCGGATCTCGATGCTCGTCGGCGCAACATGCCCTTCATTCTGTGCGAGTATGCGCACTCCATGGGGAATGGTCCCGGTGGTCTGGCTGAGTACCAGGAGATCTTCGAACGGTACCCGCGGCTCGCGGGCGGTTTCACCTGGGAGTGGTTCGATCACGGCCTGCGTCAGCGGCGCGAAAACGGTGAGGAGTACTTCGCCTACGGAGGAGACTTCGGCGAAGTACGGCACGATGGAAACTTCATCGCCGATGGGATCGTCTTCCCTGATGGAACTCCCAGCCCCGCGCTGCACGAACTGAAGAAGGTCTTCCAGCCTGTATCGTTCGTGCACACCACCGCCGGTTATCGGATCTGCAACAAGCACGATCACCGTGACCTTTCGTACCTGCGCCTCGAGTGGGAGCTCCTCGCCGACGGCGCTGCAGTCGGCGGCGGGCTCATCGACTTCGGCACTGTGCTCGCAGGCGAGTCCGCGCTCCTCACGCTGCCGGACCTTCCCGAGGGGCCCGGGGAGCGCGTGCTGACTCTACGAGCGGTTCTTGCGGCCGATTCCCCGTGGGCCGAGGCTGGGCACGAGGTCGCATGGGACCAGTTCGTGGTTGCGGAGGCAGAGCCGCTCGCGCCTGCCACCGGGGCGAGGCCGAGTACAGAGGCCGACGAGATCCTGCTGGGGCCTGCACGCTTCGGTCGCGATGGTGCTCTGCGCTCGCTCAGCGGCATCCCTGTGACGTCCCCGACGTTCGACACCTGGCGAGCCGTGATCGACAACGATCGTGCTTTCTCCTGGGAGCCGAACGAGCCGCGCTGGCGTGAGATCGGCCTAGACAGGCCGCACCACGCTGTGCGATCGGTCGTCGCTGATGATGAGGCGATCACGGTCGAAGGACGACTGGGCTTCGCCGGCTCCGATCTGGGCTATGCGACGCGTACGCGCTGGACGGCCTCCGCTGACGCCTTGAGCGTGGTGATCGAGGCAAACCCTATCGGTGACTGGGATGTGCCACTGCCGCGCTTCGGCGTGCGCATGGCACTACCGGCGTCGTTCTCCGATGTCGAGTGGTACGGTCCTGGACCGGGTGAGGCATACAGCGATAGTCACTCGGCTGCACGCTTCGGTGTATGGCATAGAACCATCGACGACATGCAGACGCCTTACCTCATGCCGCAGGAGAACGGCAACCGTATGGCGGCCCGTCGAGTGACTCTTGCTGGCGGCAACCGATCCATCCAGATTGACGCGCATTCTACGTTCGATTTCACGGTGCGTCGTTGGGCGACCGAGGACCTTGACGCTGCGCAACATCCCTATGACCTCGCGAGATCGAGCAACGTGTGGCTCAATCTCGACGCGGGCCAGTCGGGCCTCGGATCCGGATCCTGCGGTCCCGGCCCGTTGCCGTCCGCGCGCCTTCTCCCGGGAACCTTCCGCTACGGGGCGACCTTCCGAGTGGACTGAGACGCCACCGTCATTCGTGGTGGGTGCGGAATGAATCCGCGCCCACCACGAATGCGCGTCTTACGCGGCCCAGGGGAACGGCGTCTCCTGGTCGAGGGTCGTGTCGTTGCCGATGGCGGCGATCGTGTTCGCGCCCGAACGGATGCAGATCCACTTGAGGGCCGTCGTGCTACTCGGCAGCGCGTGCAGCGCGAGCTTGCTGTTCGGCGCGACGCGGACGACGGTGCCGGCCGTCAGCGCGACAGTATCTTCATTCACAACGATCTCGCCCTCGCCGTCGAGCACGATGTAGATCTCCTCGGTCTCGGCGTGCGAGTGCCAGAAGGGGGACCCGTCGCCCGGCTCGGTCGCGTTGATCGAGAGGCCGACCGTATCTGCCCCGATCTCGCCCTGGATGAAGTTCTTGCCGCTCCAGCTGTCGATGCTGCCGAGTTCGGTGACCTGGTATTCGCTCATGACATCCACGCTAACCGAGCCCGCTTCGCGCGACCCTAAGCCCTCGCGAGCTCGCCCTCGCTCGCGGAGCCGGCGGGCACGAGGTCCAGCGGCATGGTGCTGGTGTCCAAGAGCGGGTTGTCGTCCTGGCCTTCGACGAGCACGACCGCCTCCTCCTTAGACTCGACGCTCGGCATCGATCCGACGAGCGGCCGCCCCGCCGACTCGCGCATGCCGAGGCACGCGAGCCCGCCGATGACGCCGAAGAACATCACGTAGAACGCGGGCATGAAGGCGTTGCCCGTGAGCTGGATCAGCCACTCGCTGAACAGCGGGGTCGTGCCGCCGAACAGCGACACCGAGAGGTTGTAGGCGATCGCCATCGCGCCGAAGCGCGAGGCGGTGGGGAAGAGCGCCGGCAGCGCCGATGCCGACGGGCCCACCCACAGGGCCAGCGGGATGGCGTTCAGGGCGAGAGCGATGAAGATGGCCCACTCCTGGCCGATCTGCATGATCGCGAAGGCGGGCACCATGATCACAAGCGTCGCGACCGAGGCCGCGAGATAGACGGGTTTCCGGCCCACGCGGTCGGAGAGGCGCCCGACGAGCGGGATGCAGACGGCGAGAACGAGCAGTACGGGCACCGTCGCCATCGCGGCCATGAGGTTGCTCGCCCCGACCGTGTTCTCGAGGTAGGCGGGCATGTAGCTCGTCAGGGCATAGCTCGACGTGTTCGTGGCGGCGACGATCGCCATGGCGATGAGGATCTGGCGCCAGTAGTGGCGGGCGATGCCGACGATGCCGTGGCGGGCCAGCGGATCCGCGTCGTCGCGGGCCTGCGTCTCGCCCGCGCCCTCCGCGAGCTCGTACGCGGGGGTCTCGGGGATGCGCAGGCGGAACCAGATCGCGACGATGCCGAGCGGCAGGGCCAGGAGGAACGGAATGCGCCAGCCGTAGTCGAGCATCGCGCCGGGGCCGGAGATCGACTCTGTGATCAGAGTGGTCACGGCGACTGTCGCCGCTCCGGCGGCGAAGCCGACGTAGGATCCGAGGTCGAGCAGCGACGACCAGAAGCCTCGGCGCCGGTCGGAGGAGAACTCGGCGACGTAGGTCGCCGCCCCGGCGTACTCGCCACCGGTCGAGAAGCCCTGGATCATCTTCAGCAGGTACAGCGGAACGATCGCCCACAGGCCGATCTGCGCGGCGGTGGGGAGCACGCCGATGAGGGCGGTCGCGGCGGCCATCATCGCCATCGTGAAGAAGAGCACCTTCTGGCGGCCGATCCGGTCGCCGAGGGGGCCGAGCACGATGCCGCCCAGGGGTCGGACGAGGAAGGACACCGCGAAGCCCAGCAGCGTCACCAGCAGGCCCGCCTCGCGGGGGAGCCCCTCGGTGAACACCGCGGTCATCGTCACGGCCAGGTAGCCGTAGATGCCGAAGTCGAACCACTCCATGAAGTTGCCCACGACGGTGCCCGAGATGGCGCTCCGGATGCGCGAGCGCTTCACGACGAGCACGTCGTCGACGCGCAGGCGGCGAGGCGTGCGCGGTTTCGGCGCTCGCGCCGTGCGGTTCTTCGTGGGCCGGCTGGAATGGCTCATGACCATCTCCCGTTTCGTATCGTCCGCAAGATCCCTTGCGCGTCGATTGTCGACAGTTCGACAAGAGGACATTAGGCGTACGAGAATAGCGAGACTTTTCCGTGAGGAGAAATCGAGCCCTCCGCGCTCTCGCGGAAAACGCCGTGTCCAGACATCCGATCTCTGGCTAGACTCGCCCCATGGCGGTGACAGATCAGGCGATCGCGGGCATCAAGGACATGATCGTGAAGGGCCGGCTCGCCCCCGGCGACCGGCTCCCCCCGGAGAAGGAGCTCAGCGACGAACTGGGGCTGTCCCGCAGCTCGCTGCGCGAGGCCGTGAAGGCGCTCGAGATGATCCGCGTTCTCGACGTGCGCCGCGGCGACGGAACCTACGTCACCAGCCTCGAACCGAACCTGCTGCTCGAGGCGATGAGCTTCGTCGTCGATCTGCACCGGGACGACTCGGTGCTCGAGATCTTCGCGGTGCGCCGGATCCTCGAGCCCGCCGCCACGGAACGGGCGGCGCTCGCCGCGAGCGACGAGCAGCTCGCCGAGCTCGACGCCATGATCGACGCCGTGCCGGCGGATCCCGACATCGACGCGCTCGTCGCCCACGATCTCGAGTTCCACAACCGCATCGCCACGTCGACGGGCAACGCCTATCTCGCGGGGCTGCTCGAGTCCATGTCGGGGCCGACGGTGCGGGCCCGGATCTGGCGCGGGGCGACCGAGGCGGGCGCCGTCGAGCGCACCATCGACGAGCACCGCGCGATCGCCCGCGCCCTGCGGGACCGCGACGCGAAGCTCGCGCACGCGCTGACCGTCGCCCACGTCGCCGGCGTGGAGGCATGGCTGAGAGGGGCCAAGGCATGACGATTCTCGACTCCCACGTGCACGTGTGGGATCCGGAGCAGATCCCGCATCCCTGGCTCGAGGAGGTGCCGGCGCTCAACCGCGCCTTCCTGCCGGGCAACATCGACACGGCCGGCGGCCGGATCAGCGAGTGGATCTTCGTCGAGACGGACGCCATCCCGGCCTTCGCGCGCGCCGAGGCCGACTGGGTCGCCGGCCTCGACTGGCCGGGCCTTCGCGGCATCGTGGCGCACGTCGAGATGGCGCGCGGCGACATCGCACAGCAGCTCGACGAGCTGACGGGCGCGCGGCTGCTCGTGGGCGTGCGCCCCTCGCTGCAGAACGGCCCCGCCGACATCATCGCCTCGGAGGAGTTCGCCTCGGACCTCCGCGAGATCGGATCCCGCGGGCTCGCCGTCGACGCGTGCGTGCGCTGGCACCAGCTCGAGGCCCTCGTCCGGGCGTCGTCCCGCGCGCCCGAGACGCGCATCGTGCTTGACCACCTGGGCAAGCCCCCGGTGCTCGAGGGACTGTCGAGCGCGCAGGGATCCGCGTGGCGGCGCGGCATTGAGGGACTCGCGGCCCTGCCGAACGTGTTCGTGAAGTGCTCCGGGATCCCCGCCGAGGCGGGCGACGCGTTCGCCGAGGTCGCAGGGGTCTTCGACCGGGTCGCGCTCGATGCCTTCGGTGCGGAGAGGGCGATGTTCGGCAGCGACTGGCCCGTGTCGGGGGAGGCCGGCTTCGGCGTGCCGGTCGCGCGTGCGCTCGATGCGCTGCGCGTGGCGGCGAGTGATGCGGAGTGGGCGAGGCTCTCGGGGGAGACCGCCCGCGCCGCGTATGCGCTAAATACATCTGACGTTTGACGCTCATCTGGTGGTAACCTCGGGGTGAACCGCGCGAAGCGGCTCGAAACCTCGGATGTTCGGAGAACCCATGCGATTTGCGCGACGTGGCGCAGCGGGCGCGGAGAAGCCCGTTGTCGTCGTCGATGACACCACCTACGACCTGAGCCCGCTCACGGCGGACATCGACGGGCCCTTCCTCGAATCGGACTTCCGCGCCCGCGTGACCCGGGCGATCGAATCCGGATCCCTGCCGGAGACCTCGCCCGGCGACGAGCGCTTCGGTGCCCCGATCACGCGCCCCAGCGCGATCTACTGCGTCGGCATGAACTACGCGGCGCACGCCGCGGAGTCCGGATCCGAGCCGCCGAAGAACCTCGTCATGTTCATGAAGGCGCCCAACACCGTCGTGGGGCCGAACGACGAGGTGAAGATCCCGCGGAACAGCACGAAGACCGACTGGGAGGTCGAACTCGCGATCGTCATCGGAAAGCGCGCCAGCTACCTCGACGGCCCCGAGCAGTCGCTCGAGCACATCGCCGGCTTCACGATCGCCAACGACCTCTCGGAGCGCGAGTGGCAGATCGAGATCTCGGGCGGGCAGTGGTGCAAGGGCAAGTCGGGCCCGGGCTTCTCGCCCCTCGGCCCCTGGCTCGTGACCCCCGACGAGGTCGACGCCTCGCGGCTGCGCCTGCGCAGCTTCGTCAACGGCGAACCGCGCCAGGACTCGTCGACGAGCGACCTCATCTTCGACGTGCCGTACATCGTGTGGCACCTGTCGCAATTCCTGGTGCTCGAGCCGGGCGACGTGATCATGACCGGCACGCCGGAGGGCGTCGCGCTGTCGGGTCGCTTCCCGTATCTGAAGGCCGGCGACGTCGTCGAACTCGACATCGAGGGGCTCGGATCGCAGAGGCAGGTGTACGCGTGAGCTTCGAGGGCCTGCGGGCGATCGTCACGGGCGGCGCCAGCGGAATCGGCGCCGCGGTCGTCGCGCGCCTCCGCGAGGAGGGAGCCCGCGTGGCGATCTTCGACCGCGCGATCACGCCGGACCTCGTCGACGCCTACCGCGTCGACGTCACCGACGACGCCAGCGTGCGCGCGGGCGTCGACGCCGCGGCGGCCGACTTCGGCGGGATCGACATCGTCGTGAACAACGCCGGCATCGGCGCCCAGGGCACGATCGAGGACGGCGCGGACGAGGAGTGGCACCGCGTCTTCGACGTGAACGTCGTCGGCGCCGTGCGCGTCTCGCGCGCCGCGCTGCCGTACCTGCGCCAGTCGAGCGCCGCGGCGATCGTCAACACCTGTTCGGTCGCGGCAACGGCGGGCCTCCCCGCCCGCGCGATCTACGGGGCGACGAAGGGAGCGGTGCTGTCGCTCACGCTGCAGATGGCCGCCGATCACCTCCGCGAGGGCATCCGCGTCAACTGCGTGAACCCCGGCACCGCGGACACGCCCTGGGTGGGTCGCCTGCTCGACTCCGCCGAGGATCCCGCCGCCGAGCGCGCGGCGCTCAACGCGCGCCAGCCGCACGGCCGGCTCGTCGCGGCCGAGGAGGTCGCCGACGCCGTCGCCTACCTCGCGAGCCCGCGCGCCGGATCCACGACCGGCACCTCCCTCGCGGTCGACGGCGGAATGCAGGGCCTGCGCCTGCGGCCCGTGGGTGACTAACTCATCCCTTCCCCGACAACTCATCATGTCTCCGACGAATCATCCCGCGACGACGGATGATTCGTCGGAGACATGATGACCGGTTGAGAAAACGATGAAAAGCGCCCCCGGATCCTCGATGGATCCGGGGGCGCTGTCGCGTCAGGCGGACGGGATCAGGCCCTCGGCGGCCAGCTCCGCCCACAGCTCGTCGGGGATGTCGAGGTTCATCCACTCGGCGTTCTGGCGGATCTGCTCGGGGCGGCTGGATCCCGCGACGACGGATCCGATGGGCGCGAAGCGCAGGGTGTACTGCAGGGCGGCGGCCGGCAACGGCACCCCGTGCGAGCGGCTGATCTCGGCGATGCGCGTCGCCTTCGCGAGGATCTCGCTCGGCGCCTCGCCGTACTCGTAGCGCGGGTTGTCGGCGGGGTTCTCGCGGGCGAGGAGGCCGGAGTTGAACACGGATGCCGCGACGATGCCCGTCCCCGTCCGCTCGCAGGCCGGGATGGTGTCGGCGAGCGCGGGCTGCTCGAGCAGCGTCAGGCGCCCCGCGACCATGAGCACGTCGAGCTCGCCCGACTCCGCGCCGCGAGCGAGCGTCTCAGCCGACATGGATCCGAGACCCGAGGCGCGCACGAGGCCCTCGGCCTTGAGCGCGTTGATGCCATCGGATCCGAACTGCAGTTCGCGGTCCGGATCCTCCGAGCGATCCGGGTCGTGCAGGTAGAGCAGGTCGATGCGGTCGAGCCCCATGCGCTTGAGCGACTCCTCGAGCGAGCGGCGGATGCCGTCGGGCGACGCGTCCCAGTGGCGGCGCACCGTCGCCGGCACGTGGAAGTCGTGCGCCGTGTCGAGCTCGCCGGCGTAGTCCTCGTTGGGGACGAGCAGGCGTCCCGCCTTGGTCGAGACCACGTACTCCTCGCGCGGCTTCGTCGCGAGGAAGGCGCCGAGGCGGCGCTCGGAGGTGCCGATGCCGTAGTGGGGTGCCGTGTCGTAGTAGCGGATCCCCGCGTCCCACGCGGCCTCGAGGACCTCGTGGGCCTCGTCGTCGCTGAGCGCGCGGTGGAGGTTCCCGAGGTTCGCGGCCCCGTAACCGAGCGTCGGCAGGACCAGCTCGCTACGCTGCGAAATGGGCTCAGGCATTGAAGGTGTACTCCTCTCGGCTGGAGGCAAGCATCTCCATGCCGTTTCCGGGGGTGGTGGGGGCGTGGTAGACGCCGCCCGACACGTTCGTGGGGGTCACGAAGTGCTCGTGCAGGTGATCGACGTATTCGATGACGCGGCCGGTCATCGTTCCGCTGACGGCGACGTAGTCGAACATCGAGAGGTGCTGGACCGCCTCGCACAGGCCGACGCCGCCGGCGTGCGGGCAGACGGGCACGCCGAACTTCGCGGCGAGCAGCAGGATGGCGATGTTCTCGTTGACGCCCGCCACGCGCGAGGCGTCGATCTGCAGCACGCTGAGGGATCCGGCCTGCAGCATCTGCTTGAACATGACGCGCCCGCCGGAGTGCTCGCCGGTCGCGACGGGGATGGGCGCGACGCCCCGCGCGATGGCGGCGTGGCCGAGCACGTCGTCGGGACTCGTGGGCTCCTCGATCCACGCGACGTCGAACTCGCGCAGGTGCTCCATCCACGCGATGGCCTCGTCGACGTCCCAGCGCTGGTTGGCGTCGGTGCCGATCCGGATGTCCGGCCCGACGGTGTCGCGGGCCAGGCGCATGCGGCGCACGTCGTCCTCGACGTTTCCGCCGACCTTCAGCTTGATCATGCCGAAGCCGTCCTCGACGGCCTCGCGGCACAGTCGAACGAGCTTCTCGTCGGAGTATCCGAGCCATCCGGGCGTCGTCGTGTAGGCGGGGTAGCCGCTCGCGAGCAGGTGTTCCTCGCGTTCGGCTCGGCCCGCCTCGGCGGCGTGGAGGATCCCGAGCGCGTCCTCGCGCGTCATGGCGTCGGTGAGATAGCGGAAGTCGACGAGGTCGACGATCTCCTCCGGGCTCATACGGCCGAGGAGCTGCCAGAGGGGGAGACCGGCCCGCTTCGCCTTGAGATCCCACATGGCGTTGACGACGGCCCCGATCGCCATGTGCATGACGCCCTTCTCGGGGCCGAGCCAGCGCAGCTGCGAATCCCACACGAGCTCGCGCCAGAAGCTGCCCATATCGTCGAGGATCTCCTCGACGGCGCGCCCCTCGAGGTGGGGAGTGAGGGCCCGGATGGCGGCCGTCTGCACGTCGTTGCCGCGGCCAATCGTGAAGACGAAGCCGTGCCCCTCGTGTCCGTCGCCCGCGTCAGTCGTGACGCGCAGGTAGGCGGCCGAGTAGTCGGGATCCGGGTTCATCGCGTCCGAGCCGTCAAGGTGCTCGGACGTGGGGAATCGGATATCGATGGTGTCGACGCTGACGATGGTGCTCACACGCGCTCCTTGAGGGTCTGTGACTCCAGCGTAGACATCCGACGTCTCGCGCGTCAATCGTGCGGATCGGCGGATGGGACGGGGAAGAAGACGAAGATGGATCCGATGTCCGGGCGCGCGGGAACACGAGTCGCGCGCGCGGGGCGCGGCGCGGGTAACCTTGCGATCGATGAGGATCACACGCCGCACGCTCTTCGCGGGCGCCGGAGCCGGCGCTCTCGCCCTCCTGCTCGCCTCGTGCACGCCCGATGAGCCGGAGCCGAAGCCGGTCGAGCCCTCGAAGACCCCGGAGCCGACGGTCGATCCCACCCCCGTCGGTGAGATCCCCGAGGCGGCGGCGATGTTCCGAACGGCCTGGGCCGCGGATCCGTATGCCTTCGGTGCGCGCAGCGTCACGCCCGCGGGCGTGACGAGCGTCGAGCGGGCGGCGCTCGCGGCGCCGCTCATGGACCGGGTCTTCTTCGCGGGAGAGGCGACGAGCACCGAGCGACCGGGCACGGTCGCGGGGGCCGCCGACGAGGGCCGCCGCGCCGCCGCGCAGCTCGCCGAGCTGGCGGACGACGGCGAGCGCATCGCGGTCGTGGGAGCGGGGATCGCGGGATCCGCGGCCGCCGGGCTGCTCGCGGAGGGGGGCTTCGCCGTTACCGTCATCGAGGCGCGCGACCGCATCGGCGGCCGCCTCGCGACGGAGGCTACCGACGACTGGCCGGTGCCGCCCCAGCACGGGGCCTGGCTGTTCGCCCCCGACGATCAAGCGGCCGCGAAGCTGGCCCTCGTCGGCGTGGGTTCCGTCGACGTCGACGGTCGTGCCGGCATCGGAGCCGACGGAGAGGTCGACGCGCCAAGCACCGAGCAGATCGCGAAGGCCCTCGCGACGGCGCGCGAGGCGAGCGCCGACACGCCGCTCGCCGAGGCGCTGGGCGAGGAGCTCTCCGACGAGCTCCGCGCTGCCCTCGACGGCTATTCGGCGTTCACGGGCATCGATCCCGAGACCGCGTCGAGCTGGTACGCGCCCGAGCTGCCCGCCGAGCCACACACGGCCCTCGTGAGCGACGTGGCACCCTTCGTGGAGGACGCCCTGGGCGATGTCGACGTGACCCTGTCGACCGTGGTCTCGAACATCAGCTACGACGAGGAGGGCGTGAGCGTGCGCTTCGCCTCCGGCGAGTCGATCACCGTCGACCGGCTGATCGTCACGGTGCCGATCGGCGTGCTGCAGACCGACGCGATCGGCTTCGAGCCGCCGCTTCCGTTCGAGCACCGCGGGGCGATCTCCGCGCTCGAGATGGGACACATGGAGGCTGTCTGGCTGCGATACGAGACGCCGTTCTGGGAGACGACGGCGGGCGTCTGGCAGCTGGTCGGGCCGATCGGCGACGATGCGGCGACCGAGGAGCCTTCGGCCGGGGAGCCGGAGGGCGACGCGACCGAGGGCGAGCAGCCGGACGGCGAGACCTCCGCTCCTCCGGTGATCCGCACCTGGATCAACCTGCTCCCGACCACGGGTGAGCCGATCCTCGTCGGCCTCGTCGGCGGACGCGACGCCCGCGGTCTCGCGGAGCTCGCGGACGACGAGCTCCACGAGCTCGCGAGGGCGTCGCTCGCCCCGTTCGCGGATCCGCCCGCCGACGGCGCCTGAGCTACATATCGAGCCTGCGCGCGTTGTGATGGATCGGTTCTCGCGGCCTCACCGTGTGGAACCGGCTGAGGGCGATGAGGCCGCACGCGACGCCCACGAACACTCCGAGCGCGAAGGCACAGGTGAGGGAAAACTCGGCGAACCCGGACACCTGGCGCGGGTCGAGGAAGTAGTAGGGGTACCAGCCGATCCGCTGGCCCCGCCACAGCGTCACCAGTCCCCAGGCGATCGGGTACGCGACCACGAGCGCGACGACGCGCCAGCGCGCGCGCCGGCGGCCGGGGCCGATGATCCAGCCGGCGATGCTGAACACGGGCAGGACGAAGTGCAGCACCACGTCGGACCAGGGGACGGTCATCGGCACGCCCCGCAGGCCCGCCTGCCAGACGAGCAGCGCGAACACGAGCCCGGCCGTGATCGTCCAGCTCAGCACGGCGGTGCGGATGTCGGTGAGCCAGCCCGGATCCTCCTCCCGGCGCAGGGCGATGATCCCGCCGACGACCGCGAGCGCGAGGAAGGCGATGTTCGATTGGATCGTCAGGTAGGAGAAGAAGTTCTGCCCGGCGATGGTCTGCGAGTTCAGCCCCCACAGCTGGCGATGCACGAGCGACACGGCGCACGCGGCCGCCATCGCGAGCCTCGTGATGCCGAACCATGCCCGTGCCGTCACACGCCCTCCCGTCGCAGCTCCTACCGAGTCTAGGAGGGCAGGAAGCGAGGCGCTCGGGCGCGCGACGAGTCGGACAGGGCGACGAGCCCTAGTTGAACACGATCGTGTGGTTGCCGTGACGGATGACGCGGTCCTCCGCGTGCCACGTCACGGCGCGGCTGAGGACGGCGCGCTCCACGTCGGCGCCGCGGCGCTGCAGCGTCGCGGGGGTGTCGGCGTGGGTGACGCGCACCACGTCCTGCTCGATGATCGGGCCCTCGTCGAGATCCTCGGTCACGTAGTGCGCCGTGGCCCCGATGAGCTTCACGCCGCGTTCCTTCGCCTTGCGGTAGGGTGCCGCGCCGATGAAGGCCGGCAGGAACGAGTGGTGGATGTTGATGACCGGCACGCCGAGCTGCTCGAGGAAGTCGCTCGAGATGACCTGCATGTAGCGCGCCAGCACGATGAAGTCGACGTTGTCCTTCAGGAGGGCGAGGATCTCGGCCTCGGACTTCGACTTGTCGGGGCCGACCTGCGACGGCACGTGGAAGAACGGGATCCCGAAAGAGCGCACGTCGTCGGCGACGTCTGTGTGGTTCGAGATCGTCATCGGGATCGACACGGGCAGTTCGCCGCGGCGGTGGCGCCACAGCAGGTCGAGCAGGCAGTGGTCGCTCTTCGAGGCGAGCACGGCCATGCGCAGGGGCTGCGACATGTCGCGCAGGCGCCACGAGAGACCCATCGGCTCGAGCGTGCGCGCGAGGTCTGCCTCGATGTCGGGCAGGGCGCCCGCGAGGCCGTCGCGGTGCATGACGATGCGCTGGAAGAAGTCGCCGCCCGACTCGTTCGACGAGTACTGGTCGAGCGAAATGATGTTGCCGCCGTTACGCGCCACCAGTGCCGCGACCTGGCCGACGATTCCCGGCTGGTCGGGCCCATGCACGATGACGCTGGCGTGGTCGACGAGGTGGGGGATCGTGGAAGCGGTCATGGGGGTCCTCTCGTGGGCGCTCCCGACTCAGTCTATTGGGCGCCACGGGCCGCCCCGCGAGGCACGCATGCGCTCACGGGGTCTACGCTGGGATTCATGCGTGAGATCCGCGATCTAGACAGCGTTGAACTGATCCTCGAAGCACAGGGGGTGCTCGACGCGATCCGCGGATCCCAGCGGGTCGTCGACGCGGGAACCCTGCGCGCGCTGCAGCAGTCGGGCAACTACGCGGTCGGCTTCTTCGACGAGGGCCGCATGGTCGGCGCCTCCGTCGCGTTCTTCGGCGCGCCCGCGACGCGATCGATGCACTCGCACATCACGGCCCTCTTGCCCGACTTCCGCGGGCGCGGCTGGGGCCGCGAGATGAAGGAGCACCAGCGCCAGTGGGCCCTGTCCCGCGGCGTCGGCAACATCACGTGGACCTTCGACCCCCTCGTGGCCCGGAACGCGCATTTTTTCCTGACGGTGCTCGGCGCGCGCGTGACGAACTACGCCGTGAACCAGTACGGGATCTTCGGCGGCGGCGACGCGGGCGATGAGTCCGACCGCCTCGACGTGAAGTGGGCGCTCGCCGACCTCGCGTCCCATCCGGCCGACGGTGACGTCGTCGAGACGCTGCAGATCCCGAGCGACGTCGAGCAGATGCGCCTCGACGACCCGCGCGAGGCGCACGCCTGGCGCATGAACCTCCGCCGCGAGATGGCCGTGCTGATGAACCGCGGGCTCACGATTGCCGGCTTCGACGCCGAGCGCGGGTATCTGTTCACCGAGGGCTGACGCGCGGCACGATCGGAGCGCCGCCGATCTCGTATGCAACTGAGGGTACGAAGGCCCACCTGCAGCGTCGCGATGTCGGCTGCTCACCGCTGGTAGCGGCGATACCCGGGCTTGGTCCCAGAGACTGACAATCCGGCGCCCTCGAGTGCGCGGTGCAACTCGGCGCTCACCGTCGGCACATCGGAGCGCAGGCCGGGGAGGGGGCGAGCGATACCCGCCAGCAACGAGCACCGTATGCCTCGTCCGTTGATGACGATGCGGGAATACTCCGTGCCCGCGCGCCAGACGATGTCGGTGATGTCGTGCAGCGGGAACCGACGCGACTCGGCGCCGACCGTGATCGTCATGGCCTGCGCATCGTAGGTGAGGCTGACGCTCACGGTACGCGCCCGAAACGGTGCATTCGCGAGGAACACGAGCGGGAGGCACAGGCACAGCGCGGCCGCGACGATGAGCATCCGGGCGGCCGCGCCGGATTCGGGCGCGACAGTGATTGCGAGGACGCTCACCAGCGCACCGGCGCAGAGTGTGACGACAGCGACCACCGCTCCAAACACCGATAGTCGTGCCGGCACCGCAGCGAATGACAGCGATTCTCCTGCTTCGTTTCGCTCCCATTCTGGTGCGGGCCGAACCGGCGTCTGAAAGCGGGCAAGGACCACGGCGATGCGCTCACATTCTCGTCAGAGCCGACCGTCTCGATGAGCGGCGGCAGGCGTCATCCTATGCGCTATCGTGCGCGAATCCGCATGCCCAGCGCCATGGACCGGGTTCTTGTTCCGGAGAACCTGCGGATGTCGCGCGTGGCCTCAGGAGGGGATCGACGCGTGCCCCTCGGGCGTCGACCGCGGGATGAAGAAGGTCAGGATCGTCGCGGCGACGGCCGCGACGATCGCGATCCAGAAGCAGAGCTGGAAGGCGCTCGCCGTGGGGAGGGCGTGCCCATCGACCTCGACGCTCATGGCGGCGAGCACTCCGCCCATCACGGCGGAGGCGCTGGAGGTGCCGACCGAGCGGAACAGTGCGTTGAGCCCGTTCGAGACGCCGGTCTCGTTTGCGGGAACGGCCTGCATGATGATCATCGGCATCGCCGCGAAGGAGAAGGCGATGCCGACGCCGATGATGCAGTTCACGACGACGATGTGCCACACCTCGGTGGAGAAGATCAGCACGAATACGTAGGCGACGACGATCGACGCCGTCCCGATCGTGAACAGGGGGCGCGGTCCGAAGACCTTCTCGAGCTGACCGGAGAGGGGCGAGAGGACCATCATGATGAGGCCCGACGGCATGATCACGAGAGCCGCCTGCAGCATCGTGAGTCCGAATCCGTGGCCCGTCGAGGCGGGGAGCTCGAGCATCTGGGGGAACGAGACGTTCGACCCGAAGAGTGCGAAGCCCATGCCGATCGCCGCGAGGTTCGTCAGCAGCACGGCGGGGCGCGAGGCGACGCGGAGGTCGACGAGCGGATCCGTCGTTCTCAGCTGATACCAGCCCCAGATCACGAGCGCGATGACGCCGCCGGCCGCGGATCCGATCGCGGCGGGCGAGGCCCAGCCCCAGTCGGCACCGCGCGACACGAACAGCAGCAGGCCCGTGAGGCCCACGGCGAGGCCGATGACGCCCGGGATGTCGAGGCGTCCGGGCGAGCGCAGCGTGTCGCCGGGCACGACGAGCGCGATCGCCGCGAAGCCGAGCACCCCCAGCGCGAGCGCGAGCCAGAACAGCATGTGCCAGTCGAAGTTCTCGGCGATGTATGCCGCGACCGGCATGCCGATCGCGCCGCCGACGCCCATCGTCGCGCTCATGAAGGCCACGGCGGTGCCGAGGCGAGCGGGGTGCAGGACGTCTCGCATGACGGCGATGCCGAGGGGAATCACGCCCGTCGTCAGGCCTTGCAGGCCGCGGCCGATGATCAGGCCGATGATCGAGTGCGACAGCGCGGCGACGAGGGATCCGACCATGAGCGCGATCAGTAGGGCCAGGATCACGCGACGCTTTCCGTACATGTCGCCGAGCCGCCCGGAGATGGGCGTCGCGACGGCGGCCACGAGGAGCGTGATCGTGACGACCCAGGTCGTGTCCTCGCGCGGCGCGTCCAGTAGCTCCGGCAGCTCGGCCTGCAGCGGGACGACGAGGGTGAACATGAACGCGGAGCTCAGCCCCGCGAAGGCGAGGGCCGCGACGACGGCCCATCCGGGCACGCGACGGGTCAGTCTGTCGCGGGACCCCGGATCTCTGTTCATCTCCCCGCAGACTATCGGATCCGCCTTCCGGCTCCCGCGGGGCGCATATGACGCCGTGTGACAGAGCGTGACGGCGCGTGACGACTCGAATCGTCACATTTGGGGCCTCCGACCACAATTGACCCATTCCATGGAAGGATCCGCAATGCCGCACCGCAGCCAGACCGACGTCCTGCCGGGCGATTACGCGTCGCTCAGCGCCCTGTTCCAGCCGATCTTCGACGAGCTCGCCGAGGGATCCTCTGCGCGCGAGCAGCAGCGGGCCATGCCGTTCGAGGAGATCCGCCAGCTCAACGCGGCCGGTTTCGGGACGTTGCGGGTCCCGCGCGAGCACGGCGGCCCGGGCGCGAGCATCGAGACGCTGATGCGCCTGCTGATCGATCTCGCGCAGGCGGACCCGAGCATCGCGCACCAGTACCGCTCGCACTTCGGCTTCCTCGACTCGCTGCGCTTCCAGCCGCGCGAGCTCCAGGACGTCTGGTACCCGCGGGTCCTCGCGGGGGCGACCGTCGGGAACGCCTCGACCGAGAAGGGCGGAAACGCGCTCGGCCGCCTCAACACCGTCCTCTCGCGCACCGACGACGGCGCCGTCCTCACGGGCCGCAAGTACTACTCGACCGGCACGATCTTCGCCGACTACACGCGGGTCTCGGCCGGCCTCGAGAACGAGGACGGCCGCTGCTTCGCGGTCGTCGCGACCGACGCCGACGGCGTCACGATCGAGGACGACTGGGACGGCTTCGGGCAGAAGCTCACCGGAACCGGCACGACCGTCTTCGACGGCGTGCGCGTCGAGCCCGCGGGGCTGATCGACCGGATCTCCGGATCCAGCGACGCCGTCCACGAGGCCGCCTACTTCCAGCTCATCCTGCTCGCCGTCCTCGCGGGGATCGCCCACGCGGCCCGCCGCGACGCCGCTGCGCTCGTCGCCGGGCGCGCGCGCACATTCAACACGGGCTCCGGCCTGCCGTTCCGCGAGGATCCGCTGATCCAGGAGGCCGTCGGGCGGATCGCCGCGAAGGCGTACAGCGCGGAGGCCGTCGTCCTGCACACGGCCCGCGTGCTCGATGCCGGCGTCGCCTCGGCGGAAGGCAACGGGCCCGCGACCGACGAGATCGTGCAGTCCGAGGTCGCCGTCGAGCACGCGCAGATCAGCGTGCCGGAGCTCGCGCTCGGCGCCGCGCAGGACCTCTTCCTCACGGTCGGCGCCTCCGCGACGTCGACCGCCAAGAACCTCGACCGGCACTGGCGCAACGCCCAGACGGTCGCCACCCACAATCCGATCTCGTTCCGCGCGCGGGCGATCGGCGACTACTGGATCAACGGCACGCTGCCCGAGGGCCTGAACGCCATCGGCGATGCCACGAAGGGATCGAAGGCATGACCGCCGTCGCCACCGCACCGACCTCGACCGCCCGCGAGAAGCGGAGGGTCCTGCTCGCCGCCCTGTCGGGCACCACCATCGAGTGGTACGACTTCTACCTCTACGGCACCGCGGCCGCGCTGATCTTCAACGAACAGTACTTCCCGACCGACAGCGCCTTTGCGAGCACCATGGCGTCGTTCGCCTCGCTCGCCGTCGGCTTCCTCGCGCGGCCGATCGGCGGTATCGTCGCCGGTCACCTCGGCGACCGGATCGGCCGGAAGTCGCTCCTCGTGGCCTCGCTGCTGCTGATGGGCATCGGGTCGACGATCATCGGGCTCGTGCCGAACTTCGACGCGATCGGCTGGTGGGCCGCGGCCGCGCTCGTCGCGCTGCGACTCGTGCAGGGCCTCGCGGCGGGAGCCGAGTGGGGCGGATCCGCGCTGCTGTCGGTCGAGCATGCGCCCCCCAGCCGCCGCGGCCTCTTCGGATCCTTCACGCAGATCGGATCCGCCGCCGGCATGCTGCTCGCGACGGGCATGTTCGTGATCGTGCAGGCGCTGATGACGGACGCCCAGTTCGAGGCCTTCGGCTGGCGCATCCCCTTCCTGCTCTCCGCGGTGCTCGTCGTCATCGGCCTGTGGATCCGTCTCGGGGTCCGCGACGCCCCCGAGTTCCAGCAGGTCAAGGACGCGGGCGCCACCGACCGCGTGCCGGTCGTGACGGTGTTCCGTTCGCACTGGCGCCCGCTGCTCGTCACGATCGCCCAGCGCATCGCGCAGAACAGCGTCTACTTCCTGATCACGGTGTACGTGTTGAGCTACCTCGTCGACACCCACGGCGACAAGGAGGCCGGCGTCAATGCGGTGATGATCGGATCCGCCGTCGGCCTCGTCACCGCACCGTTCTGGGGCTGGCTCTCCGACCGCGTGGGTCGCAAGCCCGTCACCATCTTCGGATTCGTCGCGATCGCCGTGTTCGGCTGGGTGTTCTTCGGCTACCTGTCGACGGGCGCGCTCGCGCTACTGCCCCTGCTCATGATCCTCGGCATGAACGTCGCCCACGACTCCGTGTACGGCCCGCAGGCGGCGTGGTTCGCCGAGCAGTTCCCGGTCGAGGTGCGCTACTCGGGCGTCAGCATGGGCTACCAGCTGGGATCCGTGATCGGCGGCGGCATCATGCCGATGATCGCCGCGCTGCTCTTCGAGCTGGGCGGAAACACGCCCTGGCTCATCTGCGGCTACCTGACCTTCATCGCCGCCATCTCGCTGACCGCGACGATCATCGCGAAGGATCCGCGCGGCGCCGAGATCCGCGCCGAGCGCGCCGCCTGATAGCAACGGAGACCCGATGACCCGCCCCATCCTGCTCAACGCCTTCGACATGCTGGTGCCCGTGCACCAGTCGCCCGGCCTCTGGCGGCACCCCGAGTCGGGCGTCGCGGACTTCCAGCGGCTCGACTATTGGACCTCGCTCGCCCGGACCCTCGAGGAGGGCGGGTTCGCGTCGCTGTTCCTCGCCGACATCGTCGGCGCGTACGACGTGTACGGCGGCGACATCGCGCAGACGGCGCGCGGCGGGGTGCAGTACCCGCTGCTGGATCCGATCGTCGCCGTCCCCGCGATGGCGGCGGTCACCGAACGCCTCGGATTCGGCGTCACGGCGTCGGTGTCGTACGAGCGCCCGTATCTCCTCGCGCGCACGCTGACGACGCTCGATCACTTCACGAACGGCCGCGTGGCGTGGAACATCGTCACGAGCTATCAGGACTCCGCGGCGCGCAACATCGTCGGCACCGAGGCGCAGATCCCCCACGACGAGCGCTACGACCGCGCGGACGAGTACATGGAGGTCATGTACAAGCTGTGGGAGGGCTCCTTCGCCGAGGGGGCCGTCGTCGCGGACCGCGACGCGAACGTGTTCGTGGATCCGGAGAAGGTGCGGCCGATCGCGCACGACGGCGCGTACTTCCGCGTGCCGGGCGAGGCGCTCGCGGCGCCGGGCCCGCAGCGCACCCCGTTCCTCTTCCAGGCGGGCGCGTCCAAGCGCGGGCAGCAGTTCGCCGTCGATCACGCCGAGGCGATCTTCTTCTCGGGCGGCACCCCGCGGCTCGTGAAGAAGTGGGTCGATGGCGTGCGCGAGGGGCTCGAGGCGGCGGGGCGGCCGCGCGACGCCATCAAGATCTTCACGCTCGCGACGATCATCGTCGACGAAACCGATGAGGCCGCCCAGGCGCGCCTCGCGGAGTACACCTCCTACGTCGACACGGAGTCGGCGCTGGCGCTGTTCAGCGGGTGGACCGGTGTCGACTTCGCGGGGGCGCGGCCCGAGCAGGAGCTCGAGCACATCGTCACCGACGCCAATCAGTCGGCGCTCGCATCGTTCACGACGCTCGCCGACGGGAAGACGTGGACGGTGCGCGACCTCGCCGAGTTCGTCGCGATCGGAGGCCGGGGGCCCGTCATCGTCGGTTCGCCTGCGACCGTCGTCGACGAGCTCGAGCGGTGGATGGACGAGTCCGGCGTCGACGGCTTCAACGTCTCGGCCGCCGTGCGCCCGGCCGACCTCGAGCGCTTCGCCCGCTTCGTCTCGCCCGAGCTGCGCCGCCGGGGCCTGCTCGCCGAGGGCGGCGACCCCGTCACGCTGCGCGAGCGCATCGGTGGCAAGGGCGCCCACCTCGCCGACGACCACCGGGGAGCGGCGTACCGCTTCGACGCCTGACCGGTCGCGTCTAGGACGCGCGTCTCGGTCTCGGTACGCTCGGGGCATGGAATCGTTTCTCACCTTCCCCGCCCGCCGCGACGTCGCCGGCCTCAAGGCCGCGCTGGGCGCGCTCGACGGCGGCGACCATGTGACGGTCGTCCTGCACACGACGCGATACGGGGCGCTCGAGGTGAGTGGGCGGGTGTTCAGCTCGCCGACGGGCGATCTGTGGCTGAGCGGGCGGCTCATCGCGGGCCCGCAGACGAAGGCGAAGGACGGATCCGCCGTGCGCTCCCCGATCTCGGAGCTGCGCACGCTTGTCGCCGACCCGGCGACGCTGCACGGCGAGCCCGCGGATCCGCTGGGCTTCGCGCACGGGGACCTCGTGTCGGTCGATATCGAGCAGGTGCCCTACGGGATCTTCACGATCTCGGGCGTCGCGACCGAGGGCGCCGACGGCAACGTGCGGGTCGGCGAGTGGGCGGTCGCGGGAGGCGGCGCCCTCGCGAAGCGCCTGCGCGGCGCGCGGCTCGTGGGGCGCGAGCACACCGAGCCCGTGCCCGCGCGCCGCGATCCGCTCGACACCGAGGAGTGACGCCGGCATGGGTGACGACATCGTCCCCGTCTTCTTCCGAGACGCCGAGGAGTTCCGGGCGTGGCTCGAGCGGCACCACGCGACGGAGACGGAACTGTGGATGGAACTGCGCGCCAAGGGTGCGCCGGAGCGGGGGCTGACCTGGGCGGAGGCCGTGCCGGAGGCGCTGTGCTTCGGGTGGATCGACTCGGTGTCCTACCCGCTCGGTGAGGGCACGCGGAGGCAGCGGTGGACGCCGCGGAAGCCGCGCAGCACCTGGTCGAAAGTCAACGTCGCGCACGTCGAGCGTCTTCTCGCCGAGGGACGCATGCACCCGGCCGGGATCGCCGCATACGAGCGGCGCACGGACGACAACTCGGGTATCTACTCCTTCGAGCGCGACGATGCGCCCCTCGCGCCCGAGCTGCAGGCGATCGTCGACGCGTCGCCCGCTGCCGTGGCGTTCCTCGAGGCGGCGACGCCCGGATACCGCAAGACCGTGCGGCACTGGATCTCGTCCGCGAAGCAGCAGCCCACGCGGGAGCGCCGCGCGAGCCAGCTCGTCGACTGCTGCGCGGCGGGGGAGCTGATCCCGCAGGCACGCGCCGGTAAGACGCCGGCGTGGCTCGCGCGCGCGGCCGCGGCGGCGCGCGATGCCCGTGCGTAGGGTGGCGTCATGACGACGATCGCACTCTTCCCGGCTGGTGAAATCGGCGGCGCCTCGCAGACGCCCCCGATAGGATGTGACGCGTAGCGACGGTCGTTCTGACCGTACGACATTCCCGACGACCATTGGAGCCACCGTGGCCGAGCAGTCTCGCCTCGACAAAGTCATCGCCCTCGCCCGTCATCGCGGGTTCGTGTTCCAAGCGGGTGAGATCTACGGCGGTTCTCGATCGGCATGGGATTACGGCCCCCTCGGCACGGAGCTGAAGGAGAACATCCGGCGCCAGTGGTGGCAGACCTTCGTGCGCGGACGCGGCGACATGGTCGGCCTCGACAGCTCGGTGATCCTGCCGTCGAAGGTGTGGGAGGCCTCGGGCCACGTGGCGACGTTCACGGATCCCCTCGTCGAGTGCCTGCAGTGCCACAAGCGTCACCGCGAGGACCACCTCATCGAGGCGTTCGAGGAGAAGAAGGGCCGCAAGCCCGAGAACGGCCTCGCCGACATCGCGTGCCCCGACTGCGGTACCCGCGGTCAGTGGACCGAGCCGAAGTCGTTCTCGGGTCTCGTCAAGAGCTACCTCGGCGTCGTCGACGACGAGTCCGGGCTGCACTACCTCCGCCCCGAGACGGCGCAGGGCATCTTCACGAACTTCGCGAATGTTGTCACGGCGGCCCGTAAGAAGCCCCCGTTCGGCATCGGCCAGGTCGGCAAGGCGTTCCGCAACGAGATCACGCCCGGTAACTTCATCTTCCGCACGCGCGAGTTCGAGCAGATGGAGATCGAGTTCTTCGTCGCGCCCGACACGGCACCCGAATGGTTCGACCACTGGGTCGAGGCGTGCTGGAACTGGTTCATCGACCTCGGCGTGAACCCCGACAACATGCGCCGATTCGACGTCCCGGAGGACGAGCGCGCGCACTACTCGGACCGCACGATCGACTTCGAGTACAACTTCGGCTTCCAGGGCAAGGGCTGGGGCGAGCTCATGGGCGTCGCCAACCGCACCGACTTCGACCTGAAGAACCACATCGAGCACTCGGGCTCGAACCTCGCGTTCTTCGACCAGGCGTCGGGCGAGAAGTACGTGCCCTATGTGATCGAGCCGTCGTTCGGCCTCACCCGCTCGATGATGGCATTCCTCGTCGACGCGTACGAGGAGGAGGAGGTGCCGAACGCAAAGGGCGGCACCGACACCCGCACCGTGCTGAAGCTCGACCCGCGCCTCGCTCCCGTCAAGATCGCGGTGCTGCCGCTGAGCCGCAACGAGAAGCTGTCGCCCCTCGCCCGCCAGGTCGCCGAGGACCTCCGCGGATCCTGGAACGTCGACTTCGACGACGCAGGCGCGATCGGCCGCCGTTACCGCCGCCAGGACGAGATCGGCACGCCGTTCTGTGTCACGGTCGACTTCGACTCGCTCGAGGACAACGCGGTGACGATCCGTGACCGCGACACCATGAGCCAGGAGCGCGTCTCGCTCGACAAGCTCTACGGCTACCTCGCGGAGCGTCTCCGCGGCGCGTGAGCTCGTCGTGAGCAGAGGGGCCGGTTCTTCGGAGCCGGCCCCTTGTGCGTATCCGGGCGGGATGAGCGCGACACGCCCGGTGCGGGGGCCGCTTGCTGGGGCCCTGGGATCCGCGTAATGTAATCCCTTGTCGCCGCCAAGCGGTGAGGTTGAGCCGACAGGCTCCCATCCCAAGACGGCGACACGAAATCAGAATCCTCTTCAGAGGAGATGGGTTTCGGAAGAGATGATCTTCAGGTTTCATTCAGAATGGGCCGGTAAGTTTGTCTCTTGTCGCCTAAACGAGAAGTCGTGGTGGTGGCGTAGGGAAGTTGCCCCGGAGGGCTCACTGTGATGGTGAGGGCTGGGTGCGTCTGATCCTTGAGAACTCAACAGCGTGCACTTGTCAAATGCCAATATGTCCTCGGACTAGGTTTTC
>NZ_BMMQ01000008.1 GCF_014646015.1 Microbacterium nanhaiense | reverse complement strand
CTTCGCGATCTGCGCGAGGGAGACGTCTGGGTCGCGGTTCTGCGCGACCCGGACGACGTCGTCGCGGAACTCCTTCGGGAACGGCCCCGGCATGATGACATCCTTCCAGGCCAGCCCTCTCGGCTAGGTCGTGTCTCCCAATAGTCGGACCCAGGTGAGGATGGCGCAGAGGGTGACGCCGGCGCGGTACGTGATGGCGAGTTTGTCGAAGCGGGTCGCGATGCCGCGCCACTGCTTCGCGAGTGCGATGAATCGCTCGATCACGTTGCGACCGCGGTAGGCGGTGGCGTCGAACCCGGGCGGGCGACCGCCGCGACTCCCGCGCCGTTTTCGTGCGATGATCTGGTCGCGCTTGTCAGGAATGACGGCCTTGACCTTGCGGCGGCGCAGCTCGCTGCGGATGACTCCGGTCGCGTAGGCACGGTCGGCGATCACGGCGTCGGGTCGGGTTCGTGGGCGACCCGGGCCAAGCCGGGGAACCTGGATCTCGCCGAGCACGTGGGTGAGCATCGCTCCGTCGTTGCGCTGCCCGCCGGTCACGATCATCGCGAGCGGGCGGCCGTGCCCATCGACGGCCTGGTGGATCTTCGTGGTCAGACCGCCGCGAGAGCGGCCGATACCGTGACCGGGCGGTTCAATCTCGTGCCAGGGCAGATTCTTGTGATTCGATCCTGCCCCCTGTGTCCTGCTCGGGGCGGGTGGTGTTCGTCGCATGCTGATGCGCACGCGCGATCGTCGCATCGATCGACACCGCCCAGTCGATCTTCCCGGCCGCGTCGGCCTTGGCGAGGATCTGCGCCAGCACCCGATCCCACGTCCCGTCAGCGGCGTAACGGCGATGCCGCTTCCACACCGTCTGCCACGGGCCGAACTGCTCGCGAGGCAAGTCACGCCACGGGATCCCGGTGCGGAACCGGTACGCGATGCCCTCTACAACCCGCCGGTCGTCACCGAACGGGTGACCACGCCGCCCGGCATTGGACGGCAACAGCGGAGCGATCCGCTTCCACTGCGCATCCGTGAACACCCGATATCGAGAACCCGTCGACCTCACCCCACCAGACTGCCGCGAACCTCACGATGCATATGGGAGACACGCCCTAGCCATGTTTGATGTCACCAGTTCCTACATCAGACCCCGTTCCACGTCGTCGCGTTGTTCGGCGACGCGCTCGACAAGACCCGCCAGCGTGTTCAGCAGGACACCCGGGGGCATCGCGGTCGGAAGGGCGACCCTCTCTACGGGTGTCGCCGCCTGCTCAGGACAGGACTCGGCCTCCTCAAGCAGCATCAGCTCGCGAAGCTCGAGGCGGTGTTCGACCAGCGTCCCGAGCATGTCGTCGTCGAGGTGTCCTGGGACATCTACCAGCGCGCCGTCGCCGCCTACCGACACAACGATCCCGCACGCGGGAAGAGAATCTTCGAGGGCGTCATCCGGCGCCTCACCAGCGGCGTCCCGACAGGCCTGCCCGAGCTGATCAGCCTCGGACGGACCATCAAGCGGCGCTCGGCCGACATCCTCGCGTTCTTCGACCATCCCGGCACCAGCAACGGGCCGTCGGAGGCCATCAACGGCCGTCTCGAGCACCTCCGCGGCACCGCTCTGGGGTTCCGGAATCTGACCCACTACATTGCCCGATCACTGCTCGAAGCCGGCGGCTTCAGGCCGCTCCTACACCCTCAAACACGATGAGCCGGATATGGGCCGGGCCTCGGTGCGTCACGTCTATCTATCCATATACTCGGGCGCTCGATGACGCTGAATGTCGAGTAAAGAGTGGAAGTGTGCGAGACTTCTACTTTTCGAGCAAGAGCGTCTACGGCCGTGCGTGCAGTTATTCGGTGTTGATGAACCCGCGCCTTTGCTGATAGTCACTCTTGGTGCCGCTCGAGTCGGGGAGTCTGCCTATCAATCACGGAAACCTGATAAGAGTTCCAATGCGTTCCTTGAACGTTGGCTGGACGTTTTCCTTTTCGGTGTCGAAACCCACTTCTCGCGCGTTGTAGCTGGCAGCAAGTACTCCCATGAGAAGCCAGAGGCCCGGCATTGAGATGTCGGGCTTGGCGACGAGCTGCGCGATCAGCTGAGCCATGAAGGCCCATGCAATAGGCGAGACCGATGGTGTGCGAAGGCCGTATGCAAGGTATCCGGCTGTAGCCCGCATGAAGAGGAGCGTGCCCACGATCCCGACACATGAGAGGAGCACGAAGAATAGACTCGACGGCCGATCACTTCCCAGACCAACACCCAACCCGAACGAGTCCAGCAGAACGCGGAAGGAATTGACATTGCTGGCATTCCTATTTGCGAATGAGTCTGAACCGAGTTTTTCTACGACGATGTCGAGCGTGTATTTCGAGACAACGTTCCAGAAGACGAAAACGATCAGCGTAATCAACGCAAAGGCGGACGCGAAGTAGATGCGAACCTGCTTCGTCCCGTAACGAATGATCCGCCAGAGGCCGTACAGTACGGCAGCGCCAGCAACGCTACCCAGCGCCAGTAGTGCTGTTCCAGTGTACGAGACGCTGTAAAGGTATACGCCGATTCCGATGAGTGCTGAATAAAAAACGCGTGTGACTAGTGACGCCCGCCAGAAGGAGGCCACGAGATACGCGAGACTCATGCCGAGGAACATTCCCATGAGCGACGGTTCTGCGAACGGACCGCGCTCGCGCGCACCATCGAATATCCAGTGGTAGTAGTAACTGGGATTCGAATCAAACCATTCCTGTGGCCACGAGTCGGGTAGGAAATGTTTAAAGAGGGTGAGTGCAAAACCAGTCACGATCGCCGCTTCGATTACACGTATGGATCTCGGTGGCTCTGTGATGAGATACATCACGAGAAGCACTCCCACGGTCACGTATGCGGTCTGAGCTACGTTCGACGTCGTGTATGTGAGCGGTGTGAAGTTATCGATCTGGCTGTCTAGACCTCCGCGGGGAGTGATTACGCCCACACCCTCGAACAAGGCAGGTCCAACAGCTGTTATGAGCAGTGCGTACGCTCCGAAAAACAGCAGTGCGAGCGTTGATCCCGTTAGAGACAACGCCTGAGCACCGCGAGCCCTTCGCGCGCGCCGCAGATTGCGTGTGCGGCGAAACTGCAAATAGAACAGACGTCCTACAGCGACAAGCGCGACGCACCAGAAAGGGCTTAGTCCGTTAGATCCGACGACGAGCATAGCCGTGTGAGAAAACGGTAAGGCGATAGCCATCAGCCAGATTAGTGAGCGCGGCGATCCGACAAGGCACGCGACGATGCCGACTAGGAAGAACCAGCCGATCGGTGTGATGATAGAAAGCATTTCAGTTATCGCTTTCCTGGCGAACAGAAGTGAGCAACACGTCGAACGTCTTCGCGGCCTTCATCGCTCATTCCACCATTGAAAGCGAGTTTTCTACGAATCGCTTGATATTGACCTTGAAATGGGAGATGTCGAATTCCTTCGCTCGGGCAACACACGCCTTTGGTGATACCGAGGACACCTTCTCGACCGCCTCGAGGAGCGCACTTTCGGATTGACAGTCGTGTAGATGGGCACCCGTTACACCGTCGATCACTGACTCCGACGCGCCACCGATGGCGTTGGCGAGGACAGGCGTCCCAGAGGCCATCGCCTCTACGGGGACGATTCCGAAGTCTTCAATAGCGGCGAAAACGAGTGCATGCGCCTTGTGCATCAGCGATTTCAGGAGCGGGAACGAGGGGTGGTCGACGAAGTGCACCCGCCCAGGGTGTGCGTTGAGCGCAATCTGCTCGAGGCGCTCACGGTCGGGCCCGCGTCCAGCGAGTACGACCGGGAGGCCCGATGCGCGGCCAGCGAAAATGGCTGTCTCGAGCTGTTTATATGGCACAAACCGCGAGACTCCGAGAAGGTACTCACCTGGAAGCGATTCGAGAACCTTCTGGTCTGCTGAGCTAAGCGGTTCTTCCTGCAGGAACGCTTCGATGGAAACGGGCGGATAGATCACTTCGGCATCGCGTTGCCAAGTATCGGCGATGCGTTGCGCGATGAACCTGCTATTGCCGGCGATTGCGACAGGCTCTTGAGCGCGACGCCGGTCGAGCGGCTTGAGCGCCGAGGCGGCGAGCCGCGCAGCTTTGCTGCGGCCGCGGCCATCGAGTTCGGGTGTCCATATGTATCGAGCGGGTGTATGAGCATAGACCAACTTCGGAATGCTCGACTTGCCGCCAAATCGCGCATGATGGGCGAAAAGGTGGCTGCTGATAAGCATCCACTCTGCATCGATCTTGGGGAGGTTTCGCCACACGAGCGGCATCAGGGGTAAGGAGAGAGCCTTCTTGCCCTTCAGGGGCGATTTCGCAAGTACCGTTTCACGAGTGTGCGCCCCGAACCGTCCCTCGCTCGCATCCCACAGGCTCCAGAGTGGCGCGTCCGGGAAGACCTCTCGCATTGCTTCGACAACGTTCTCAGCGCCGCCCGAGCGTTCTAGCCACTCGTGTACGATCACTCCGCTCAACAGTTTGGCTCCCCGTATCGTTCAGTAGGACAAGTTCGACTCTAACGGGCGAGCTGCCGTATCGCCTGATCAGATGCATAGGGGCGGCCACATTTGAGACGCGGGAGGATGGGTTTCGCAACTCTGTGCAACTCGGGTGGGTACTTTGTGACAAGGTATGGAGGAATTATGAAGTTGAGTGTGATCGGTTGCGGTTACCTCGGTGCAGTCCACGCGGCCGCGATGGCGTCGCTCGGACACACCGTCGTCGGCATCGACGTCGACCAGGCGAAGATCGACAAGCTCTCCGCCGGACAGACCCCGTTCTACGAGCCCGGGCTCGACGAGATCCTCCGCGCGGGCATCGATTCCGGCCGGCTCACCTTCTCCACCGACTACGCCGACCTCGCCGACGCCGAGGTGCACTTCATCGGTGTCGGCACCCCGCAGCGCCGTGACGGGNTCCTCAGCTATGCCAAGCCCGGGTCGCTGATCGCGGGCAAGTCGACCGTCCCCGTCGGCACGGCCGCCCGCTTGTCGGAACTCGCGAACGCGAAGGGTGTGCGCCTGGCGTGGAACCCGGAGTTCCTCCGTGAGGGTTTCGCGGTCAAGGACACCGTCGACCCCGATCGTCTCGTTTACGGTGTCGCAGACTCCACCCGTGACGAGGACGTCGCGACGCTCGATGCCGTGTATGCGTCGATCCTTGAGCGGGGAACGCCGCGGCTGGTCACGAACCAGGCCACGGCCGAGCTGGTGAAGGTCGCCGCGAACAGTTTCCTTGCGACGAAGATCAGCTTCATCAACGCGATGGCCGAGATCTCCGAAGTCGCCGGCGCCGACGTGACGCAGCTCGCGGACGCGATCGGTCACGACGTGCGCATCGGGCGGAAGTTCCTCAACGCGGGTGTGGGTTTCGGGGGCGGGTGCCTGCCGAAAGACATTCGCGCGTTCGCGGCCCGCGCGGAAGAGCTCGGCAAGGGCGAGTCGGTGGCGTTTTTGAAGCAGGTCGATGAGATCAACCTGCGTCGCCGTCAGCACGTCGTGGACCGGGTCGTGGATTCCTTCGATGGTCAGGTGTTCGGTCACCGGGTCGCGGTTTTGGGGCTCGCGTTCAAGCCCGATTCGGACGATATTCGTGACTCGCCCGCGTTGGATGTCGCGGTGCGGTTGAAGGGCCTGGGTGCGGAGGTCGTGTCGTTTGATCCGGAAGCGATGGACAATGCCCGTCGCCTGCACCCGCAGCTCGCGTACGCGGACTCGTTGGACGAGGCCCTGGACGGTGCGGAAGCGGTCGTGATCGTGACGGAGTGGAAGCAGTTCAAGGGCCTCGACCCGGTGGCCACTGCGGCGAAGGTGACGCGTCCGGTCGTGTTCGATGGCCGCAACATCCTCGATCCCGAGGCGTGGAAGGCCGCGGGCTGGACCTACACCGGAATGGGACGCTGAACAGATGACCGCGGAGCCGCGCGTCGCGGTCGTCGTGCGCACGAAGGATCGCCCGAAGTTCCTCGATCGCGCGCTCCGCAACATCACGTCCCAGACCCTGCGCGAGTGGGAGTGCATCGAGTGATGCGTAACCCCGTTATTGCAGGCAGGAGCGCGCCTATTGGCGAACGAGCGCTGGGATCCTCTCTAAGAGGATCGGCGTCAGCGTGTATGCGAAGCTACGTGAAAGATGATGCTCATCGGTGTAGACAATTGCGCCACCAATAACCGGGGGGCAGTTGGTGTCGTCGCAAAGCACATCGTTCAGGCTCACGATCGCTGTGCCGTCCGTCCGAGCCGCCTCGAGAACGGGATCGACGCGTTCCTTCAGCTTGGTGTCACAAGGAAGTAGTTTCGATTCGACGCAGGCGGGACCGGTTACTCCATCAGGCATACCCGGAACGTCCTCAAGCACAACAGGCGTTATCCCGGAGCTGCGATACTCGTCAAACGATGCGGCAATCGTCGACGGATCTATGAGACGTCGCCATGACATGCTGCTGAAGATCACTGTGTGTGGCTGCTCGTCGAGGATGCTCTGCCTAACATGCTCGCTCCACTCCATGCAAGCTTCAACATTCTTGATTGTTTGTGGATTCTGTAGCCCATCGATCGTGAACTGGTCCTCAAAGGTTGAGCATCCGCCAAGAATGTATACACGAAGCCTCCATCCGTTCTCCTCTGCAACCTTTTTCATCGGCTCGAGTAGATGACCAGCATGGGAGTCTCCGACGAACGCTACAGTGGTGGTACCTTCACCGAATGTGCAGTCGCGTGCCGGAAGGTTCGAGGGGTAGGTCTTTATACAGGCTTTCTCGCCCGGGTCATTCCGGCCCCATGAGTCTTTATCAACCGCGGCGAACGCTGGATTAGTGAGCGACGTAGACGAATATGGATTGTCGCAATCATTGATCAATGCGTACGCGCCGTAACACCCTTCTGCAGCGTACATTGCCGTGTTGATTCCAGACTTGGCCTCCTCGTATGACCGTTGCAGATTAGAGGCTCCCACGGCAGCGACGCCAACCACCGCGGCCATCCCGATGGCCATCATTGAATATGCGGTTCGCCGAAGTCGCAACGGGCCCGACGCAGTTCTAAACGGCTCCTCCACGAATCGTTGCGTAAGAAGTGACAGCAAGACTGTGGCTCCAAGAATCGCCATGCCCCACTTGAGTCCAATTGGTTTGCCAGTGAGGTGCGGGAGAGCGACAATAAGTGGCCAATGCCACAGGTAGATGGCGTAGGACGTGTCGCCGAGCATCTGTACGAATCCATGCCTGGCGAGGTATTGCGGTGACCAGACGTTCGCGGAGTCGCCGAGTACGATGAGGGCTGCAGTTCCTGCGACGGGGATCAAAGCAATGTAGCCGGGGAAGGCCGTTGAAGCGTCGAAAACGTAGGCGCTGCCGACGATCGCAACCAGCGACGCCCAGGACAAGATTACGTGGGAGGCACGGCTTGCATCCAGGCGAAAGGTCGCGGGCGCGAATGCGAGAAGGCCCCCGACCGCGAACTCCCATGCGCGAGTCGGCGTTGCGAAGTACGCGATGCCCGGGTTCGACGACGTCATCCAAACCGAGTAAGTGAGACTGGCAACGAAAACGACCGCCAACGTGACGCCGATAACCGTCCGTCGGCTCTCTACTCGGAGGAGCTTGCCAAAAGCGAGGGCAAGGAGAATTAGCAGGGGCCAGACAATGTAGAACTGCTCTTCGACCGAAAGTGACCAATAATGTTGAACAAGCGAGGGGGCGTTCTCGGCTGCGAGATAGTCTACCGCGTTGAATGCCAATAGCCAGTTGAGCACGTATACCGAAGCCGCACCAATCTCAGAGAGATTCTGCGTGAGCACTGAGCTCGGTAGGACGAAATAGGCGATCGCTAACGACGCGCCGATTACAAGGAAAGCGGCAGGTAGTAGCCTGCGAATTCGTCGGGCCCAAAAACGAGTGAGCGATACCGTGCCCGTACGGTCGACCTCCGAGAGCAGGTGAGCTGTGATCAGGTAGCCGCTAATCACGAAGAAGACATCGACGCCGATGTAGCCGCCGGTGAGCCTGCTCGGCCAGAGGTGGTAAACGACCACCAGGAGAACGGCGAGAGCGCGGAGCCCCTGAATGTCTAGTCTTTTTGCAGGCACGTCGGACATGATATCTCGTCCTTGCTGGGCCACTGACGCAGGACGGAGCGGGGCCTCCCCCTCCGCACCCGCATGGCCGATGAGTGGGGTGCATCGAGCGCGCGCGAAGAGCTATACGACCTGCGGTTGGTTACCCGCACCCGGGCGACTCGACGTTCACCGGAACGCCTTTGATCATCGGCGTGGTACGCACATCGATCGGACCGTAGTTTGCCGGCGGCGCGGAGAAGGTCACCTCGATCTTATGTGTGCTCGCGGGGTCGCTGAGGAAGTTGATCAGTACCGCCTGACGCCCGAGGTCGTTCGTTCCTGCCTGAGGAACGAAGTCCTGGCCGTCTATCTTGGCGGACACATACGTGCTCCCCACAGGACCGTAGAACACGAGATTGGTCGACTTCTGCCCCTTGGGGAAGTACCGCGCCGTCGATACGTAGTAAGGAAGCGTTGCCACGTCTTCTGGTTTGAGGTTGAAGTTGTATGTCGCCTCAACTGTGAAGGTCTTATCGTCAGCGTCCCCGACTGAACAGACGTTGCTCGACGCTTTTACGCTCATGTCGGTGTAGTAGTCGAGTTTGCCTTCGGTGTTGTCATTGACGAACACTCCGAGCGTTGTGTTCTCGTCGTTGCTCTGCACGGTGAGGGGGCCTCCGAAGCGCGTCCCTGAGACCGCCTTGGCTTCAACTTCGTTTGTCGGAGCATAGAGAATACGGCCCTCTTCATATCCCTTGACGAGCTGGGTTATCAGGCCTGCGAATCCCGACGAAGAGCTTGTGAGCTTTCCAAACACTGCACCGGCTGCCTCTGCAAAGAAAAGGTCCTGCGCGGCACGATCTGTCGGTGCGGTGCCGGGGTAGCGGACGTAGACCTCATTCAGAACCTGTTTGACGACGTTGTCCGACGTGAGCTTCTCGCCCGTCGGCAGTTGTACAGGTCCGGTCGCTTTCAACATGTAGCTCAGAACCACAGGGTCGATAGCGAGTACGGCGTCGCCCGGATCGCCAAGCGTCTCTCCCCAGAACGCACGCGCGAGAGCTGCCGTCTGCGCAAAGTCGGGAGTCATTGTCGTGTCCTGGATGTATCGGCCGACTCGATCCGTGTACAGCGCCTCGGTCCACGGATTAAGCGGTGTGATGGGCTCCGCTCGACCCGAATTGAGATCCTGCTCGCTGGCGGAATGCGTGATCTCCATTCGTCCGTTGTCCACCGTCAGCATCAGGAGAGAGCCAGGGTTTCCACCCAGGGACCGCATTTCTGCTGTGTTCTGGGCTAGCACCAGATAGTTTCTCGGCTCGTCTGCTCCAAGCATCGTGGCGAGCTGGGGTGAAAGAACTGCGAGGCGCCGGAGAACATCCGCGGCTGTGCCGAGCACATCCTCGACCTGCGCGACGGGCCCTTGCAGCGGGCCGAGCAGGCTGTCCGTCTCAATGCCGTCCGCAATTAAACGAATCTGCGCATCTTGTGCGGCGGGTGCAACTTCCTCGATCTTCTTCCCGAGCTCAGCGACGGCATCAACGTTGAGCGCGCCGTCCGTCGGGCCGATCGACGACAGGTCGAACTCGAGCAGCGGTGCGGCGACGTCAGAGACCAGCGAGTCGGCGGTGCGTGCAAGAAGCCGCACGGCGCGCAGATCGTCACCAACTACGGGAAGCACCTCGGTCGCCCGCCAGACGGGGTGCGCGGTCGCCCAGTGCGCGCGGCTCGCCGCAGAGACCATCTCGTCGACGTGCTTCTCGGTCTTCGCGGAGTCATCAATGTCGGTAGCGAGCGCCTTTGCTTCCGCCATCAGGGTGTCGACGGCGCTCTTCGCGACGAACGCGCTGACGCCCATGACGGCAAGGCAGAAGACGAACACGCCCACGATCGTCCACGTGATGGCCCTCGCGCGGCGCTTGCGCTTCTTCACGGCGGGTTGGGGGGCCGCACCCGTCGATGCGGGGCCCGGCGCGACAGAGTTCTGCATTCGGCCAGTCTAGGTCGGAGGCGTGCGCAAGGCCTGCGAATGGCACACGGCATTCTCCCTGTGCGGAAGCTGGCAGTGGGTTATCATTTCAAGGTCGGTTCGGGCTGCCGGCAGGGGAGAGGACGGACGCTTGACGACCGAGATCACGCGCGGTGCAAACGGCGAGAACACGGCGAGCGGCATCACGGAGATCGTCAGCGATGGCGCATCCCGGGCCTCCACGAGCGAGTTTCCCGCGATCATTCGCACGGCAACGGGCTCGATTCCCGCGCAGGCAGCGAAGCCGCGCGGGGTTCGAAACTGGCGTGCGCGCTATGCCTCCTACCTGCGAATCACCGACTTCATTGTCATTGTGATTGCCGTGTTCGGTGCACAACTGGGCTGGCTTGGCCTCCACAAGCAGGTCGAGATGCCGATCCAGGCATGGCCGGGCATCACCTCCTACTTCGCGCTCTCGGTCTTCATCGTCGTGCTGTGGATGATCACGCTCGCGGTGTCTGATACCCGCTCGGATCGCGTCGTGGGCGTGGGGGATCTCGAGTATCGCCGCGTGGTGAACAGCAGCCTGATGGTCTTCGGGCTTATCGCGATTGGCGCGTTCCTGCTCAAGGTCGAAGCCTCGCGCGGCTACCTTCTCATCGCGCTTCCCGGCGGCATCATCCTGCTCGTCATCACGCGCTTCTTCTGGCGTATCTGGCTACGCAACAAGCGACGCAAGGGCGAGTACACGGCTCGCGTCTTGCTCGTCGGTTCCGAGAAGTCGATCAAGCACGTCGCCGGCGAGCTCGAGCGCACGAAGGGCGCCGGCTACACGGTCGCCGGCGCATGCGTGTCCGCTCACGACGCAAGTGGGCAGTCGCTCGGCGCCGCGGGCATCCCCGTGCTCGGCGGTACCGGATCCGTGGAGAGCGCCATGCGTCTTACCGGGGCGGACACGGTCGTCATCACGAGCACCGACCAGCTCGGCCCGCAGCGCGTCAAGCAGATCTCCTGGGCGCTCGAGGCAGGCAAACAACACCTCGTTCTCGCACCGAGCATCACCGACATCGCGGGCCCGCGCATCCACACCCGCCCCGTCGCGGGCCTCCCGCTGATGCACGTCGAAACGCCGCGCTTCTCGCCAGGGCAGCGATTCGTCAAGCGCATGATGGACATCTTCGGTTCCGCGGCGATCCTGATCGTCCTCAGCCCCGTCCTCATCGTGATCTCGCTCTTGGTGATGATCACGTCGGGTCGGCCCGTCATCTACAAGCAGGCCCGCATCGGCCGCCACGGCAAAGAATTCCGCATGTGGAAATTCCGCTCCATGGTGCCGAACGCCGAGGAGAAGCTGCAGTCGCTGCTCGACCTGCAAGATTCGGGCAACGCGGTGCAGTTCAAAATGACGAACGACCCGCGCATCACCCCCGTCGGCCGCGTGCTGCGTAAGTACTCCCTCGACGAGCTGCCACAGCTGTTCAATGTGCTGGGCGGGTCGATGAGCCTGGTGGGCCCGCGCCCGCCCATCCAGCGAGAGGTCGAACAGTACGAAGACCACGTGCACCGCCGCTTCCTCGTGAAGCCCGGCATGACGGGCCTGTGGCAGGTCTCGGGTCGTTCCCTGCTGTCGTGGGAAGACAGCGTGCGCCTCGACCTGTCCTACGTCGAGAACTGGAGCTTCACGAGCGACGTCCTCATCCTGATGAAGACGTTCAAGGCGGCGCTCGCGCCGGGCGACACGACGAGCTGACGCAGACGCGGGGCGTTCGACAACCGCCATATAACGGAAACATGCGGTCGGCACGATCGAGACATGCTCCGTCGTGTGGACCCGCCCTCGTTGCGTCGCCGATCCGTGCTCGCCATCGCCGTGGCCGGCCATGGGATCGAATGGTATGAGTTCGCCATCTACGGCATCGTTGCGGCATACATCGCGGCCGCGATCTTCCCAACCGACGACCTGACCGTCTCTCTCCTGGCGACATGGACGGCGTATGCCGTGGCATTCGCCTTTCGGCCGCTCGGCGGCATCGTGATCGCCCACGTCGCCGATCGCGCCGGACGCGGCCGCGCGCTGTTTCTCAGCGTGCTGCTCATGAGCCTCGCGACCACGCTGATGGCGATCGTGCCGGGGTGGGAAGCGGCCGGTCTGTTTGCGCCCGTCGCCTTCAGCGCGTTGCGTGCACTCCAGGGTTTCGCCGTCGGCGGTGAGATGTCGAGTGCCGTGTGCTTCACGCTCGAGCGCCTGCCCGCCGCGGCGCGGCCTCGCGCGGCGGGCGTGCTCGCCGCAGGAACATTCGCGGCCTCGTTCGTCGGATCCGTCGTCGCCTCGGTGCTCGTCGTCACGATCACAGACGAACACATGGCGTCGTGGGGATGGCGCGCACTGTTTGCCTCGGCCGCCCCGCTCGGCATCATCGCGCTCGTGCTCCGTGCCCGCGCGCTCGAACCACGCTCGGCGCCCGCGGACCCGGGAGCACCGGTGCGTGTCGTCTTCCGACTGCATCGCTCGGGCGTCGCGCGTTTCGCGGGGGTCGTCGCCTCGTACAACGTCGCGCTCAGCTGCGCCTTCGGCGGATACCTCAACGAGATGGTGCTCGCAGGCTTCACGCGCGGTGAGGCGGTGCGAGTGAACACGGCGACCTACGCGGTGCTCGTCGTGGCGATTCTCGCTACGTCCAGGTTGAGCACCGCGCTGGGGCGCAGAACGACGCTCACCCTCGGGCTCGGCGCGGTAGCGGTGGGATGTGTTGCTCAGACGGTACTCGTCCGCACCGGATCGATCACCGCGGCGATGATCGGCGGCATCGCGATCGCCGTACCGATCGGGATCCTCGCGACACCCGTGTACCTCGCCCTCGTCGACGCCTTTCCGCGCGAGGTGCGGGCAACCGCCGGGGGCCTCGGCTTCAACATCGCCGCCGCCATGGGCAGCACCGTGCCTGCGCTCGCATTGGGGCTGCGCGCACTGATCGGCACCGAGCATGGCCTCGGCATCATCCTCGCCTGCACACTGACCACCTCGTTGCTGATCATCTGGCGTGCGCCAGGGGAGGGCACCAGCCGTGCTTGATCTCACCGTTCTGCAGAGCTTCGTCGCCGTGGTCCGCACGGCCTCAGTCGCCGAGGCGGCCCGTCGAACCGGATACAGCCATGCCGCCGTCTCGCGTCACATCGCTGCGGTCGAGGCATGGGCCGGCCTCGAGTTGTTCCAGCGCACCGCCCGGTCGGTCCGTCCGTCGGTTGCCGCACGGATCCTCGCCGACCGGGCCGAGCTGCTGATCGACGAAGCACAGCAATTCGAGAACGACGCACGGTCGCTGTCGCGAGGGGTGAGCGGCGAACTCCGCGTGGGATACTTCCGCGCGGCGGGAACGACGATCGTGCCGCCCGCGCTGGCGCAGTTCTCGCACAAGCGGCCCTCCGCCGGCGTGACTCTCACGGAGTACGCCCTGACCGAAGAAGTCTCCGACGCCCTGCTCACGGGCGACCTCGACGTCGGATTCGTCTGGGGTTATCCCGAAGTCGGCGTCTCGGGGCTGCAGTTGACGCCGCTGTTCGACGAAGCGCTCGTGTTGATGACATCGATAGGGCGCGAAGAACTGCACGAAGACGCCCGCGATCTCTCGCGTCTCGTCGGGGAACCGTTCGTCTCCGCCGTCGGGCACAAGGGCGCCCCTCCGATCATCGACCAGATGTTCATCACCGAAGGCTTGCCCGCGCCTATCGTCGCGCATCGCTCGCCCGACCATGCGATGACGCGGAGCCTCGTCGCGGCGGGGCTGGCCGTCTCCTTGTTGCCGGCGCTCGGTGTCTCGGATCCCTATCCGGGAGTGCGCCGGTCGATCGCGCGGGACGGGTTCCGGCGCACCTGGCTCGCGCGGCCCGAGGACGCACGGAATCGGCTCGCGGGGGCCTTCGTCGACGCGGCCTGCGGCGCCGCAGCCGAGTACTCCGGTTTCGGAGTCACGCCCGTGCGCTCGGTTTCGCGACGCTGAGCGCACACACGGGGGTTGAGCAAGGGGCGAAAGGCCCCGGAGAGCCGCAGAATCCGACGCGGATCCCGAATGTGTCGAGCACGTCACACGGCCGTCGGCGGGCGGAATCAGCCTCATAGCTTGGGCTGTGCCCTCGATCGAGGGCCACGCTCCGCACAGAAGGACCTCACATGCACCGCAGCCCTGCTCTTCTTGCACTTCCCCTCATGCTGATCGCCGCCGGCCTCACGGCGTGCACGTCAACGGCGTCCGTCGAGGAGGCGGAGGCCGAGCCGCTCGAGACGACCGCAGCATTCGATGAGACCGCCACCGACCTCGCGAACGTCGTCATTCTCGACGGCGGCGGAACCATCACCTCGACCGCCGAGGGGCCCGCAGACTACACGAACTACGGCGGAGACGGCGTTGACGGCATCGGCGAGATCCTGGAACGGATCCAACCCGACATCGCCGAGATCGCGAACCTCACCATTGTCGACGGCGCGATCCCCGGTTCCTCCGCGTCGACGACAGTGCGGCAGCTCTTCGACATGACGCAGCAGCTCGACTCGATCCTCGCTCAGGATGACGTCGATGCCGTGGTCGTCAATACCGGCACGAACATCATGGAGGAGATCGCCTACTGGAGTGACCTCACGGTGCAGTCGCAGAAGCCCGTCGTCTTCACGGGCTCCATGCGGCAGGCGAACACCTACTCGTTCGACGGGGAAGCGAACCTGTTCAACGCGATCCGCCTGGCCGCGAGCGGACAGACCGAGTGCTACGGAACCGTCATGCTGATGAACGACCAGTACTACGCCGCACGCGAGGTCACCAAGACCGACGCCTGGCGTACTGACACTTTCTCCGGCGGCCAGTACGGCGCGCTCGGCACCGTCGACGGTCAGAACTTCCGCCACATGCGCGAGACCTCGCGCGTGGATGCATGCGGCACAGACGAATGGGCGACGCCGTTCGACCTGTCGACGGTCGAGTTCGACGACCTCGCCTCAGCCGAGATCGTCTTCAGCTATGTCGAGGCATCGGGCACGCCCATTCGCGCACTCGTGGAGGACGGCATCGACGGCATCGTCACAGCCGGACACGGCGCGGGCGGCATCTCGTCCGCTCAGGCCGAGGCGCGCACGGAGGGCGTCGACGAGGGAACCGTGTTCGTCACCACCACACGCACCGGATCCGGCGCCATCTACGACGACGGAACGCCCGGGGTGATCGGCGGGCTCGACCTCACACCGCAGAAGGCGCGCGTGCTTCTGCAGCTCGCGCTCACCTTCACCGACGATGCCGAGCAGGTGCGTACCTGGTTCCAGACCATCGGCGCACAGGACTTTGCCGCTACCGAGTAATTGCCGCGTGAGGGCCGGGTCCTCCGACCCGGCCCTCTGCCGGCTTCTCCCGCGCGCGGCCCGCGGATCCCCGACGGGCATAGCATGCTCCTATGCAGCGAGCGAGAATCCTCGATCAGCAGATCGCCGTGTTCGGCGAGAGCGGCAGCGGCAAGACCGTGCTGCTGTCGTCGTTCTACGGGGCGACGCAGGAGGCGGCGTTCCGCAAGCGCAACCTCTTCGACGTCGTCGCGGAAGACATCGGTCAGGGCACGCGCCTGCACCGCAACTATCTCGGCATGCGCGATTCGGCCACGCCACCGCCGCCGACGCACTTCGCCGCCACCTCCTATTCCTTCTCGCTGAAGCTGCGCCAGCACCGCAAGGAGCAGAGCGTCGACGCCCTGCGCCTCACCTGGCACGACTATCCGGGCGAATGGTTCGAGCAGTCCGTCAGCGGGCCGGAGGAGGCGCGTCGCCGGGTCGAGACGTTCCGGGCGCTGCTCGGATCCGACGTGGCCTTCCTGCTCGTCGACGGGCAGAAGCTCATCGACCACGCGGGCGAGGAGGAGCGCTACCTCAAGTCGCTGCTCGGCAACTTCCGCAACGGCATCCTCTCGATGCGCGATGGCTTGCTGCGCGACAAGGGTCAGCTGATCCAGTTCCCCCGCATCTGGGTGATGGCGCTATCGAAGGCCGACCTGCTGCCGCAGACGGACGTCTACGCGTTCCGCGACCTCATGATCGCGAAGGTCGGCGACGAGATCGATGCCCTCCGCGAGGCGATCGCGAGCCTCATCCAGGGTGACTCGGCGCTGTCGGTCGGCGAAGACTTCATGCTGCTGTCGTCGGCGCGTTTCGACCCGCAGCAGATCCTCGTCACCGAGCGGGTGGGTGTCGAGCTGATCCTGCCCATCGCGGCGATGCTGCCCTTCGAGCGGCACGTGCGGTGGGCGCAGCGCAAAGAACTCCCGGGCAAAGTGCTCGAGCAGTTCAACGGCGGCGTCAAGCTCGTCGCCGGCGCCCTGCTCGGCAAGCTTATCGGCCGCGCCGGCCCCATCGGGCTCGTCATGAAGTTGCTGAGCGCCGACGTCGTCGACGAGGCCACCCGCCTCGCGGGCGATGCCCTGCGCAAGGCCAACGAAGAGGCCCGCGCGAAGCACGAGAACGTGCGAGCCACGCTCACGAGCTTCCAGCTCGACCTCGACGACGCCGAGCAGCGGCACGTGCTCATCCGGAGCCGACGATGACCATCATCTGGGCCACCCGCGGCCGCCGCTGGGGCTTCCGCTTCCTCGAAACCGGCGGGCACACGGATCCGCTGCCCGCCTACGACGCCGCCTTCGCGGCCGTCGGCGACGAACGGCGCGCCTGCCGCCGCACGGGCGACGTCGTCGCGCTGCGTTTTCCGGATCCGCTCGGCCGCCGCGACGCGGCCGGACGCGTCATCCCGCACGACTTCGTCGTCACGGGAGACCTCGCGGCCCGCGTGCACACGGTGGACGACGGCCTGGCGCTCGTCTGGCCCCAGGTCGAGGCCCGCTACGCCGAGGCGTGGGACGCCGAGCTGTAGTCGCTCACGCCCCGGGCAGCCCGAGCACGAACGCGGCGAGCTCGTCGGCACCGAAGTGGTCGTCGGCGCTGATCGTGACGACCGCGTCGCCGCGGAACAGAACCATCTGGCCGTACGCGCCGTGCAGGCGCCAGCCGTCACCGGGGCCGCGCCAGCCGCCGAGGCCGTATCCCTCGTAGCCGGGGCCCGCCTCGCGCTCGAACCAGTCGGAGTGCATCGCCCGGACCCACTCGGCCGAGACGAGCCGTTGGCCGCCGTACGCGCCTCCGTCACGGATGAGCGCCCCGAGCCGCGACATCTCCTCGGTCGTGAGGGAGATGCCCTCGCCCGCGAGCACGTGCCCGCGCGGGCAGCGCCGCCACTCGATCTCGGCCCAACCGAGTGGGGCGAACAGGCGCGGCGCGAGCCACGCGGCCACGTCGCCGACGCGCGATTCGAGAACCCGCATCGCGACGTAGGTGCTCGCGTTCGAATACTGGAACACGCGCCCGCAGGGCTCGCGTGCGAGGAAAAGCCCGTACACATCGTCGTCGAACATCGTCGCCGACCAGGGATAGTCGACGCCGCTCGTCATGCGCAGCAGGTCGCGCAGGGTGTAATCGTGCGCGACGATCGCATCCGGGTCGACGAGCCCCTCGTCGCGGGCGATACCGACGGCGATCACTGCGATGGCCTTCGCGACCGAGTGGATCTCCTCGCGCACATCGGGCGCCCAGCGCCGCTCGGCCGTCTCATCGCCCACGCGCACGTGCACGCCGTGCGCGCCGAAGCCAGTGTCGTCGATGCGGCGGGTGATGAGGTCGAGGAGTTCCGGGGCGCGGGTCACACGCTCCATTGTCTCGCGCGGACTAGCCCCGCAGGTACTCCACGAGCGAGGCGTCCGCATCGGCGGGCACGAAGCCCGTGGCCTCGAGCTTGTTGAGGGCGAGCACGCTGTTCGCGGGGCGCGGGGCGATGGGGCCCTGGGCGTTCGCGAAGTAGTCGGCCGTCGATGTGGCGCTCACCCGTGCGGGGTCGTGGCCGGTCAACTCGAACACCCGCCGGGCGACGTCGTACCAGCTCACGGCGGGGCCGGATCCGGTGAGGTTGTACGTGCCGAACGGCGCCGCGCTCTCGACGAGGTGTCGGATGCCGCGGGCGATCTCGCTCGCGAAGCTCAGGCGGCCCACCTGGTCGTCGACGACCTTCGGATCGATGCCGCGCTCGGCGAGCGACGCCATCGTCTTCACGAAGTTGTTGCCCTCGCCGATCACCCAGGAGGTGCGCACGATGTAGTGCCGCGGCGCCGTGGAGGCGGCGACATCGCCGGCTGCCTTCGACTGCCCGTAGACGCCGACGGGCGCGAGCGGCGCCTCCTCGTCGTAGGAGTTGGCGGATCCGTCGAAGACATAGTCGCTCGACACGTGCACGAGGGTGATGCCGTTTTCGGCGGCGACGCGCGCGAGCCGGGCGACGCCCGCGGCGTTCGCCGCCCACGCGCCCGCGCGATCGGTCTCGGCCTTGTCGACGGCCGTGTACGCGCCGGCGTTGATGATGACGCCGTAGTCGCGCCAGCGGCGCGACGAGGAGATGTCGGCCGTGAGGTCGAGATCCTCGCGGCCCGCGAACTCGACGTGCGCGGATCCGTCGTACGAGGCGCGCAGTGCGCGACCGAGCTGCCCGTTCGCGCCGAGCACGAGAACCTTCTTCGGCGCGATCGGCACGACGTCGGCGAGTCGCGGGTGGGCGCGGTCCTTCTCCGACAGCTCCGCGCGGTCGAGCGGGATCGGCCAGTCGATCGCGACGGTCTCGTCGGCGAGGTTCAGGAAGGAGTACGACGCGTCGGGCGACCAGTGGTCGTTGACGAGATACGTGTACGCCGTGCCGTCCTCCAGCACCTGGAAGGCGTTGCCGACGCCCCGGGGCACGAAGATCGCCTTGTCGGGGCCGATCTCGGCCGTGAACACCCGGCCGAAGCCCTCGCCCTCGCGCAGGTCAACCCAGGCGCCGAAGATGCGCCCGGTCGCGACCGAGACCCACTTGTCCCACGGCTCGGCGTGGATCCCGCGGGTCGTGCCGGCCGTCGCGTTGAACGAGATGTTGTTCTGCACGGGGCCGAAGTCGGGCAGACCCGCGGCGACCATCTTCTCGCGCTGCCAGTTCTCCTTGAACCAGCCGCGGTTGTCGCCGTGCACGGCGAGGTCGAACAGCAGCAGGCCGTCGATCGTCGTTTCCACCGCTGTTACTGCCCCTTCGATGCGTAGAAGGCCTCGACGCCGTCCTTCGACGGCGCCCACCAGGCCTCGTTGTCGCGATACCACTGGATGGTCGCCTCGAGCCCCTCGCGGAAGTTCGTGTACCTCGGCCGCCAGCCGAGCTCCGTGCGCAGGCGCGTCGAATCGATCGCGTAGCGCAGGTCGTGACCCGGGCGGTCGGTGACGAGGTCGTAGGCGCCGGGGTCCTGCCCCATGAGCTCGAGGATCGTCTCGACGACGACCTTGTTGTTCTCCTCGCCGTCGGCGCCGATGAGGTACGTCTCGCCGATCCGACCCTTGTCGAGGATCGTCAGCACGGCCGAGGAGTGGTCGTCGGCGTGGATCCAGTCGCGTACGTTCTCGCCCGTGCCGTAGAGCTTCGGACGGATCCCGCGGATCACGTTCGTGATCTGGCGCGGAATGAACTTCTCGACGTGCTGGTAGGGGCCGTAGTTGTTCGAGCAGTTCGAGATCGTCGCCCGAACGCCGAAGGAGCGCACCCAGGCGCGCACGAGCAGGTCGGAGGCCGCCTTCGTCGACGAGTACGGCGACGACGGGTTGTACGGCGTCGTCTCGGTGAAGCGCGCGGGGTCGTCGAGCTCGAGGTCGCCGTAGACCTCGTCGGTCGAGATGTGGTGGAAGCGCACGTCGTGGCGGCGCACCGCCTCAAGCAGCGTGTAGGTGCCGATCACGTTGGTGTCGAGGAAGGGGCGCGGGTTGTCGAGCGAGTTGTCGTTGTGGCTCTCGGCCGCGTAGTGCACGACGGCGTCGACCTGCGACACGAGCGAGTCGACGAGCTCGGCGTCGGCGATGTCGCCGACCACGAGGCTCACGCGGTCGAGGCCCTCGATCGAGGCCGCGTTGCCGGCATAGGTGAGCTTGTCGAGTACCGTCACGGTGTGATCCGTGTAGGCGACGACGTGGTGAACGAAGTTCGATCCGATGAAACCGGCGCCGCCGGTGACCAGGAGGTGCGCCATCAGCGGCCTTCCTTCAAGAGGGTGAGCAGGTAGCTTCCGTAGCCCGACTTCACGAGCTTCTCCGCGCGGGCGCGCAGGCCGTCGTCGTCGATGAAGCCGCGACGCCAGGCGATCTCCTCCGGGGATCCGATCTTCTGGCCGGTGCGGTGCTCCATCGTGCGCACGTAGTTGCCGGCCTCGATCATGTCGTCGAAGGTGCCGGTGTCGAGCCACGCGGTGCCGCGGGGCAGCACCTCGACGTTCAGGCGTCCGCGGCGGAGGTACTCGCGGTTCACGTCGGTGATCTCGTACTCCCCGCGCGGCGAGGGCGAGAGGTTGCGGGCGATCTCGACGACGTCGTTGTCGTAGAAGTACAGCCCCGGCACCGCATAGCTGCTCTTCGGCTCGGCGGGCTTCTCCTCGAGCGACAGCGCACGGCCGTCCGCGTCGAACTCGACGACACCGTATGCCGACGGATCCGCGACGGAGTACGCGAAGATCGCGCCGCCCTCGATGTCGGCGAAGCGCGCGAGCTGCGTGCCGAGCCCCGGGCCGTAGAGGAGGTTGTCGCCGAGCACGAGCGCGACCGAGTCGTCGCCGATGAAGTCGGCCCCGATCGTGAAGGCCTGAGCGAGGCCGTCCGGGGAGGGCTGCTGCGCGAAGGTGATCGAGACGCCGAACTGCGAGCCATCGCCCAGCAGGCGCTCGAAGCCAGGCGCATCGTGCGGCGTCGTGATCACGAGGATCTCGCGGATCCCCGCGAGCATCAGCGTCGACAGCGGGTAGTAGATCATCGGCTTGTCGTAGACCGGCGCGAGCTGCTTCGAGATCCCGAGCGTGATCGGGTTCAGGCGCGTGCCGCTGCCGCCCGCGAGGATGATGCCCTTCATGCCTCCATCGTGTCATGTGGGGCCGTAAGACTCCGGGAAGCTAGCCTTGCCGGGATGGATTCCACGCGTGACACCCTCTGGCACCGGCTGCGCTGGCCCCTGCTCTCGACGCTTCTGACGATCGCGCTCGCCGCGTCGCGCGTGGCGATCAACCCGCGCTTCTACTTCACCGACGACACCGAGCGCGGATCCTTCGGACAGTGGTGGGCCCTGGGGGAGTACCTCTCGCAGGGCAGCCTGCCGATCCTGGATCCCTCCGCCTGGCAGGGCGGAAACTACTTCGCCGAGGGGCAATGGGGCATCCTCAGCCCCGTCACGTGGCTGATCGGGCTGAGCGCCTACCTCGCGCCCGACGCCGCGCTGCACGTCACGGCGTGGAAGATCGCGTTCCTCGCGGTGTTCTCCATCGGCATGTATCTGCTCGCGATGGAATTCGGATCCTCGCGGCCCTGGGCGGCCCTGGTCGCGGTCATGGCGCCCGCCGCGGGTTTCACCGTGTACATGGACGCCGCGAGCTGGTCGACCGGCCTCTTCGACGCGTGCCTCTTCCCGCTCGTGTGGTGGGCGCTGCGCCGCGCCGTCGAGCACGGAAAGTCTCCGTGGCCGTATGTGCTCGCGAGCTTCACCCTGATCACCTTCGGCTACGTCTTCGGCGTCATCGTGCTCGTCGTCGTGCTCGTCTCCTCGCTCGTCGAGCACATCGTGCGCCGCGACCGTGTGCGGATCCTGCGCACCCTCGCCGCGAGCGCGTGGGGCGCGCTGTGGACGATCGTCATCTACCTTCCCGCGATCGCGACGAGCGCCGTCACGACCCGCAGCGAGGCGCCCTATGAGAACACCGGCTTCCTCAACGCCGACGTCGCCGACCTCTTCACCACGGCGTCGCCGCTGACCACCGGATCCGTCTTCTCGTGGAACGGCGTCACCGACGGCCCGCTGATGTATATCGCGTGGATCCTGCCGCTGTTCCCGCTCTTCCTCCCCATCGCCCGCGCGCGCACGCTGCTGCCGGTGTTCGTTCTCGGGACCGCGATGCTCGCCTTCGTGCTCGGCCCGAGCGACCTCGGCGCGATCCGCTGGCCGATCCGCATGATGCCGTACCTCGTGATCGCCGTGCTCGTGGTGTTCGCGGTCGCTGCGACGCGCGCCTTCCCCGAGCGCCTGACGCGCGCGAAGGCGTGGTGGTCGGTCGCGCTGATCGTCGCGATGGCGTACATCACCTGGGTCGCCGAGATGTGGTCGTGGAAGTCGATCTTCGCCGCGGCCGCGCTGCAGCTGCTCGCGCTCGCCGCGATCGCGTGGATCGCCCTGCGGCGCAGAGGATCCGCTTCGCCCGCGTTCGTCGCCGGGCGCACGCCGCGCTGGCAGCGCCAGACGAACCTCGTCGTCATCGCCTCGATGATCGTGACCCTCGGCGTCGGCGGGGCGCAGCTGCTGCAGTGGCGCGAGTCGCCGCTGCCGGGCGTCGACGCCCCCACCGACACCGAATCGCTCGAGTCGGTGCTCGACGACGCCGAGGGCGACGCGATCGTCGTCGGTGACTACATGAAGGGCGCCGGAGACCCCGAGAGCTGGGACGAGCGCCTGATGGCGAACCTCTGGTACCTCAGCGACGCGAACGTCTCGAGCGTCTACACGGTGCTGCCGTTCACCTCCTACGCCACCGACCTCTGCAGCGACCTGCGCGGGGTCACCTGCGAGGAGGCGCTCGAGGTGCTGTGGAGCGAGGACGAAGACACCGGGCTGCCGGTCGCGGACCTGCTCGACGTGTCGACGATCCTCGCCGCGAAGACCACCTTCCCCGACGAGCCCGAGGCCGCCGACGGGTGGAGCCTGACCGCGGAGGGGGAGTACACCTGGCGCTTCGACCGCGACGAGCCGCTGCCCTCCGCGGGCGGCGTGACCTGGACGGGCGAGGGCACCTCCGTCACGGAGCTGTCGCTCTCGGACACCTCCGTGAGCTTCACGGTCTCGTCCGTCGGATCCGACCCTCGCGTGGCGCTGTCGCGCCTGCCCTTCCCGGGCTACAGCGTCTCGGGCGCCGAGCTCGCGGATCCGATTCGCGACTACCTCCTGACGATCGACCTTTCGGGCGTCGCCGAGGGTACCGAGGTGACGGTGACGTTCCTCCCGCCGCCCTTCCCGATCCTCGTCGGGGCCTTCGCCGCCTCCTGGCTCGTCCTCATCGCCTGGCTCATCGCTCGCGCCACGGCGCGCCGCCGCGCCCGCCGCGAGGGCTGAGTCGGGTCGCTCGCACCCTCCGCGAGATCTCACCCTTTTGTCGAGATCGCATCGAACTCGGTGCGACCTCGCGAAAACGATGCGATCTCGCGGGCGTGGGGCGCGCCCCACGTGGGGCGCGCGCGGACGTGGGGCGGGCGCGGGTTAGGCGCGGGGGCCGTGCTCCGCGACGGCGAATGCGTACAGCGGGCGGGCCTGGACCTCTTCGTAGATCCGCCCGATGTACTGCCCCAGCACGCCGAGCATTAGCATCTGGATCCCGCCGAGCAGGAACATGCCGGCCGTGATGAACGTCCAGCCCTCGACGACCGAGTCGGGGAAGGCGAGGCGCGAGATGGCGAGGTACACCGTCCAGATGCCCGCACCCACGGCAAGCACCATGCCGATGGCGCTGATGAGGCGCAGCGGGAAGGAGCTGAAGCCGATGATGCCGTCGGCGGCGAGCTTCAACATCTTGCTCAGCGGGTACCCGGTGGTGCCCGCGTGGCGCGCGTCGCGGTCGAACTCGACGGCGCGCTGCTCGAAGCCGATCTCCGCGACCATGCCGCGCAGGAAGCGGTTGCGCTCGGGGTAGCGCCGCAGTTCCTCGACGACGCGGCGGTCCATCAGGCGGAAGTCGCCCGTGTCGCGCGGGATCTCGATGCGCGCCATCTTCGAGAGCGTCCAGTAGAACATGCCCGCGGTGAGCTTCTTGAAGTAACCGTCCTCGCGGGTTCGCCGCTTGGCGTAGGCGACGTCGGCCCCGTCCTCCCACGCCTCGAGGAGGGCGTGGGCGACCTCGGGCGGATCCTGCAGATCGCTGTCCATCACGATCACGGCATCGGCGTCCGCGACGTCGAGTCCCGCGGTGACGGCGATCTGGTGGCCCTTGTTCCGGGCGAGCGAGTACACCGAGACGCGCTCGTCGCGCTCCCGCAGCCCGCGCAACAGCGCCAGCGAATTATCGCGTGAACCGTCGTTCACGAAGATGAACTCGCACACGAAACGGTCCGCGAGCGCGGCGGCGACGCCCGACAGCCGCTCGTACAGCAGCGGGATGTTGCCCGCCTCGTTGTAGATCGGGAGCACGAAGGCGAGAGACTTCATCGCTTCACCAGCCTCAGGATCCGGTACACCATGCGGCGCTGGCGGGCCAGCGACCGCGCCTTCGCGGATCCGCGGGCGACGTCGGCGTCCGACACCTCGTCGAAGACGGATCCGGCCCATTCGAACAGGCGCGTCATCTCGCTCGCCTGCTCGTCGACGAGCGCGACCGACCACTGCCCGCCGCCGACGCGGAAGGTCGACGCGACCTCGTCGTCGCGGACGAAGGATCCGTGGCGCAGCACGCCGTAGTAGCTCGCGACGTCGATGGCGTACGACCACTGGCCCTGCCAGCCGCCGGCCGCCTCGAGGGCCGATCGGCGCATCGTCACGGCCCCCGGCTCGCCGAACGGGTTCGTCCCGGAGAGCACCGACGCGCGCACCGCGTCGCCGCCGCTCATCACGGCGTCGAGGCCCTGCAGGCCGCGCCGCTTCGCGATCGTGCGGCCCTTGGTGTCGATGATCCGGCGACGCCCGCCCACGAGCGACGCACCGGGGTGGGCCTCGAGCAGGGCCACCTGCCGGGCGAGGGATCCGGGAAGCACGGTGTCGTCGCCGGGGAGCAGCTTGAGGTAGTCGCCGCGGGCCCGTTCCGTGACGGCCGCCCAGTTCGCGATCGCGCCCCCGCCCGCGGGCGTCTCCAGCACGGTCACGCGCGGATCCGACTCGAAGGAACGGGCGACCTCGTAGGTGCCGTCTCCCGAGGAGTGGTCGGCGACGATCAGCTCGAGGTCGACGCCCTTCTGATCGAGCACCGAGCGCACGGTCTCGGCGAGGACGTTCGCGTGCCGGAACGCCGGGATGACAACGGACAGGAGCGTCATGCGGAGTCTTTCTTGCTGCGGCGGAACGAGAACTGGCTGTGGCCGAACCAGCTGATCACGGCGATCACGACCGTGAATGCGAGCTGGGCCAGGATCTTGGGCCATCCGAGCCAGATCACCACGGGCGGCACCACGATGAGGTTGAGCGCGGCGCTCGTGGCGTTGACGAGGAGGAAGCGCCCGTAGTCGAGCCAGAAGTGGCCGGTCACGCGGAACACGAGGTGGCGGTAGAGGAAGAAGGCGCAGGTCGCCGACGTCCACTGCGCGCAGAGGATGATCGGGAAGACCGTCCAATCGGCGCCGGGCGCGATCGCGTGGAACAGCCCCGTGAAGGCGATGAACCACACGAAGCCGATCGCGGTGTTCATGCCGCCGACGAGCAGGAAGGCGACTCCGCGGTTGCGGAAGAGTCTCAGCAGCGGCCCGTCGGGGCCGGCCATCCCGCCGACGGCCTCGGTGTTCGGGTTCTCGCTCGTCACTCGCGCCTCGATCGGAAATCTTCCCGCGAATGCTGTGCGCGTCGCGGCTGACGATGTAAGACTAATCTCGCGTGCTGACTAGCCGCCTCCGACACCACGACCCGAGGGGGATCAATGGGACTCGACGACCTCATCAACAAGGGCAAGGACGCCTTCGAACAGAACAAGGACAAGATCTCCGAAGCGCTGCGCAGCGAGCAGGCCGAGGGCATCAGCGACAAGGTGCTCGACGGCGCCGCGGGCTTCGCGAAGAAGATCGCACCGGACTCGGTCGACGAGAAGATCGACAACCTCCGTGACAAGGCCGACGGCCACATCGGAAACGAGTAAACGGATCCACCGAAGGGCCTCTCCCGCGCATCGCGGGGGAGGCCCTTCCGCGTACCTGAGAAGACGCCGACGAGGGGTGCGGGATCCGCGGAATCATGCGGCTCTCAGCGCGACACGCCCGGGTTGATTTCTGCGGTCTATCCCTGGCAGAATAGAGAGGTTCCACATTCGGGCTTCTTCCGATCACCGCACTGGACAGTGCACGAGCGGCGTATGGCGCACAGACTCGGGCCGCAGGCGGAGGAACAACACCCCACAGATCACAGGAAGCATACTCCTGCCTGCGGGGGCTGATAGGTGAATATGGCGCAACGTTTGGAAGAACTCGTTCGACCGACGTCGTGTGCCGGCCCGAAGGGTTTCCGGAGGGTACGTGCGTCCAATGCCCGAGAGGTAAGACGCTGAAGAGAGTGAGCAGACAAATGGCGGGACAGAAGATCCGCATTCGCCTGAAGTCGTATGACCACGAGGTCATCGACACGTCGGCACGCAAGATTGTCGACACCGTGACCCGCGCTGGTGCGCAGGTCGTGGGCCCGGTGCCCCTCCCGACGGAGAAGAACGTCGTGGCGGTTATCCGTTCGCCCCACAAGTACAAGGACAGCCGCGAGCACTTCGAGAAGCGCACCCACAAGCGCCTCATCGACATCGTTGACCCCACCCCCAAGGCGGTCGACTCGCTCATGCGTCTGGACCTCCCGGCCGACGTCAACATCGAGATCAAGCTCTGAGGTTCGACATGGCTGACATCAACAACAAGATTTCGAAGGGCATGCTCGGTAAGAAGCTGGGCATGACTCAGGTCTGGAACGAAGCTGGCAAGCTCGTTCCGGTGACGGTGATCGAGCTTGCTCCGAACGTCGTCACGCAGATCCGTACCCCCGAGAAGGACGGCTACAACGCCGTTCAGATCGCCGCTGGCGAGATCGACCCGCGCAAGGTCACCCAGCCCCTCACCGGCCACTTCGCTGCCGCTGGCGTCACGCCGCGTCGCAAGGTCGCTGAGATCCGCACGGCAGACGCCGCGAACTACACCCTCGGCCAGGAGATCACCGCTGGTGACACCTTCGAAGCCGGCCAGCTCGTCGACGTCGTCGGCACGAGCAAGGGTAAGGGCTTCGCCGGTGTGATGAAGCGTCACAACTTCGCCGGTGTGGGTGCCTCGCACGGTGCTCACCGCAACCACCGCAAGCCCGGTTCGATCGGTGCTTCGGCTACGCCCAGCCGCGTCTTCAAGGGCACGCGCATGGCCGGCCGCATGGGTGGCGAGCGCGTGACCGTCCTCAACCTCACGGTGCACGCCGTCGACACCGAGAAGGGTCTGCTGCTCGTCAAGGGCGCCGTCCCCGGTGCTCGTGGCCGCGTCGTGTACGTCCGCAACGCAGTGAAGGGGGCCTGAGTTAGATGGCTGACTCGACTCTCGTTCTCGACGTCCTCGGCACCGACGGAAAGAAGACCGGCACGGTCGAGCTTCCCGCGCACGTGTTCGACGTCAAGACGAACGTTCCGCTGATTCACCAGGTCGTGACCGCGCAGCTCGCAGCTGCTCGCCAGGGCACCCACTCGACGCTTCGTCGCGGTGAGGTCTCGGGTACCGGTGCGAAGCCGTTCAAGCAGAAGGGCACTGGCCGCTCGCGCCAGGGCTCGATCCGCCAGCCGGAGCACCGCGGTGGCGGCATCGTCCACGGCCCGAAGCCCCGCGACTACTCGCAGCGCACCCCCAAGAAGATGATCGCGGCGGCCATCCACGGCCTGCTCAGCGACCGTCTCCGCGGTGAGCGCATCCACGTTGTCGAGACCTTCGGCACCGAGAAGCCCGCCACGCAGGCTGCTGCGAAGTTCCTCTCGACGTTCACGGAGAACAAGAAGACGCTCGTCGTCCTCGGCCGTGACGAAGAGATCGGCTACCTCAGCGTCCGCAACCTCGGCAACGTGCACACGCTCGTCGCCGACCAGCTCAACGCCTACGACATCGTCCGCAGCGACGACGTCGTCTTCACCAAGGCCGCCATCGACGCGTTCATCGCGCAGAAGGCTGGCGCCAAGGAGGTCTCGGCATGACCGCTCTCAACAAGGACCCGCGCGACATCATCTTCGCGCCCGTCGTTTCGGAGAAGAGCTACGGCCTGATCGACGAGGGCAAGTACACGTTCATCGTGGACCCCCGCTCGAACAAGGCTGAGATCAAGCTCGCGATCGAGAAGATCTTCGGTGTGAAGGTCGCTTCGGTGAACACCCTGAACCGTCAGGGCAAGAGCCGCCGCACCCGCTTCGGGACTGGCAAGCGCAAGGACACCAAGCGCGCCATCGTCACGCTGAAGTCGGGCACCATCGACATCTTCACGGCTGTCGCCTGATAGCTGGGAAGGACTAGGAAACGAATATGGCTATTCGCAACTACAAGCCCACGACCCCCGGTCGCCGCGGCTCGTCGGTGGCAGACTTCGCCGAGATCACCCGATCGACGCCCGAGAAGTCGCTGCTCCGTCCGCTGCCCAAGACCGGTGGACGTAACAACCAGGGCCGCATCACGACCCGTCACATCGGTGGTGGCCACAAGCGCCAGTACCGCGTGATCGACTTCCGTCGTGCGGACAAGGACGGCGTGAACGCCAAGGTCGCTCACATCGAGTACGACCCCAACCGCACCGCGCGCATCGCCCTTCTGCACTACTTCGATGGCACCAAGCGCTACATCATCGCTCCGGCGAAGCTGAAGCAGGGCGACATCGTCGAGTCGGGCGCGAACGCCGACATCAAGCCGGGTAACAACCTGCCCCTCCGCAACATCCCCACGGGTACCGTGATCCACAACGTGGAGCTCCGTCCCGGTGGTGGCGCGAAGATGGCTCGTTCGGCCGGTTCGTCGGTTCGCCTCGTCGCGAAGGACGGCCCCTACGCGCAGCTCCGTCTGCCGTCGGGTGAGGTCCGCAACGTCGACCTGCGCTGCCGCGCAACGATCGGCGAGGTCGGCAACGCCGAGCAGTCGAACATCAACTGGGGTAAGGCCGGCCGCATGCGCTGGAAGGGCGTCCGCCCGACCGTCCGCGGTGTTGTCATGAACCCGGTTGACCACCCGCACGGTGGTGGTGAGGGTCGTACCTCCGGTGGTCGTAACCCTGTTACGCCCTGGGGCCAGCCTGAAGGCCGCACCCGTCACGCCAACAAGGAAAGCGACAAGTACATCGTGCGTCGCCGTCCGTCGGGCAAGAACCGCAAGTAGGAGTTCAAGAAGATGCCACGCAGTCTGAAGAAGGGCCCCTTCGTCGACGAGCACCTGCTTCGCAAGGTCAGCTCGCAGAACGAAGCGGGAACGAAGAACGTCATCAAGACCTGGTCGCGTCGCTCGATGATCGTGCCGGCCATGCTGGGTCACACGATCGCCGTGCACGACGGTCGCAAGCACATCCCCGTGTTTGTGTCCGAGTCCATGGTCGGTCACAAGCTGGGCGAGTTCGCGCCCACCCGCACCTTCCGCGGCCACGTGAAGGACGACAAGAAGGGCCGTCGCCGCTAAGGCGACGCTGAGAGGAGAGAGAAATGGTGGAGTCCATCGCACGCGTGCGACACATCCGCGTGACCCCTCAGAAGGCCCGTCGCGTTGTTGCTCTGATCAAGGGCAAGCAGGCGGATGAGGCGCTCGCGATCCTGAAGTTCGCAGCACAGAGCGCTTCGGAGCCGATCTACAAGCTCGTTGCGTCTGCAAAGGCCAACGCGCAGGTGAAGGCCGACGCGGCCGGTGAGGCGCTCAACGAGGACGAGCTGTTCGTCAAGAACGCATTCGTCGACGAGGGCGTGACGCTCAAGCGTTTCCGTCCCCGCGCACAGGGTCGCGCCGACCAGATCAAGAAGCGTACGAGCCACATCACGGTCGTGCTCTCGACGCCCGAGGACAAGAAGGCGAGCAAGTAATGGGACAGAAGATCAACCCTTACGGCTTCCGTCTCGGCATTACGACGGACCACACGTCGCGTTGGTTCGCCGACTCGACGAAGGCCGGTCAGCGCTACGCTGACTACGTCGCCGAAGACATCAAGATCCGCGCTCTTCTGCAGAAGAACCTGGATCGTGCCGGCGTGAGCCGCATCGACCTCGAGCGCACGAAGGACCGCGTTCGCGTCGACATCCACACGGCGCGTCCCGGCATCGTGATCGGCCGCCGCGGTGCGGAGGCCGAGCGCATCCGCACCGAGCTCGAGAAGCTCACGGGCAAGCAGATCCAGCTGAACATCCTCGAGGTCAAGAACCCCGAGGCCGACGCTCAGCTCGTCGCTCAGGGTGTTGCAGAGCAGCTCGCTGGTCGCGTGGCCTTCCGCCGCGCGATGCGCAAGGGCCTGCAGGGCGCCATGCGCGCCGGCGCCAAGGGCGTCCGCATCCAGGTCTCCGGCCGCCTCGGCGGCGCCGAGATGAGCCGCACCGAGTTCTACCGCGAGGGTCGTGTGCCGCTGCACACGCTTCGCGCGAACATCGACTACGGCTTCTACGAGGCGAAGACCACCTTCGGCCGCATCGGCGTGAAGGTCTGGGTCTACAAGGGCGACCTCACGAACAAGGAGCTCGCTCGCGAGGAGGCTAACAAGAAGCCTGCTCGTGGTGGCGACCGTGGTGGCCGTCGCGGCCCGCGTCGTAACGACGCCGGCGCCGAGAAGCGCGCACCGGAAGGAGCAACGGCGTAATGCTTATCCCCCGCAAGGTTAAGTTCCGTAAGCAGCACCGTCCCGGCCGTTCGGGCCAGGCCACGGGTGGCACCAAGGTGTCGTTCGGCGAGTACGGCATCCAGGCGCTGACCCCGGCGTACGTGACGAACCGTCAGATCGAGGCGGCTCGTATCGCCATGACGCGTCACATCAAGCGTGGTGGAAAGGTGTGGATCAACATCTTCCCCGACCGCCCGCTCACCAAGAAGCCTGCCGAAGTCCGAATGGGTTCGGGTAAGGGTTCGCCGGAGTTCTGGGTTGCCAACGTCAAGCCGGGCCGCGTCCTGTTCGAGGTCGCCGGCGTGAGCGAAGAGCTCGCGAAGGGCGCCCTGAGCCGGGCAATGCACAAGCTGCCGCTCAAGGCACGCATCATCAAGCGCGAGGAGGGCGACGCGTAATGGCGATCGGCACCAAGGAGCTCGCTCCGAGCGAGCTCGACACGTTCGAAGACCAGCGCCTCCTCGAGGAGCTGCGTAAGGCCAAGGAAGAGCTGTTCAACCTGCGCTTCCAGTCGGCCACCGGTCAGCTGGAGAGCCACGGTCGCATCCGCGCCGTGAAGCGCGACATCGCGCGTCTCTACACGGTCATCCGCGAGCGCGAGCTCGGGATCCGTGCGACCCCGGCTCCGGTTGAGAAGGCCAAGAAGAGCAAGGCGAAGAAGGCCGACGCGGCCGTCGCTGAGGGAGAGGCTGAGTGATGACCAGCGAGAACACCGTCGAGCGCGGTTACCGCAAGTCTGTCCGCGGCTACGTCGTGAGCGACAAGATGGACAAGACCATCGTTGTCGAGGTCGAAGACCGCGTGAAGCACCCGCTTTACGGCAAGGTCCTTCGCCGCACGAAGAAGCTGAAGGCCCACGACGAGACCAACAGCGCCGGCATCGGCGACCTCGTCGTGATCAACGAGACCCGTCCGACCAGCGCCACGAAGCGCTGGCGCCTGGTCGAAATCGTCGAGAAGGCCAAGTAAGCCTTCGGGCTCACTTGAAGGAGTAACCAGTGATTCAGAACGAATCCCGCCTCAAGGTCGCCGACAACTCCGGCGCGAAGGAGCTGCTCACGATCCGCGTTCTCGGTGGTTCAAACCGCCGTTACGCGGGCGTGGGTGACACCATCGTCGCGACGGTCAAGGACGCGATCCCCGGCGGCAACGTGAAGAAGGGCGACGTCGTCAAGGCGGTCGTCGTCCGCACCGTCAAGCAGACGCGTCGTGAAGATGGCTCGTACATCAAGTTCGATGAGAACGCGGCCGTCATCCTGAACAACAACGGCGAGCCCCGTGGCACGCGTATCTTCGGACCGGTCGGCCGCGAGCTCCGCGACCGCAAGTTCATGAAGATCGTGTCGCTCGCCCCGGAGGTGCTGTAATTCATGGCCAAGATCAAGAAGGGTGACCTGGTTCAGGTCATCACCGGCGCTTCCCAGGAGCGTGGCGGCGACCGCGGCAAGCAGGGCAAGGTCCTGGCTGTCATCGGCAACCGCGTGATCGTTGAGGGCGTCAAGTACGTCACCAAGCACAACCGCGTCGGTCAGACGCAGCGCGGCACCAAGACCGGTGGCATCGAGACCGTCGAGGCCCCGATCCACGTGTCGAACGTCGCGATCGTCGACCCCGAGACCAAGAAGCCGACTCGCGTGGGTTACCGCGTCGAGGAGCAGGTCAAGGACGGCGTCAAGAAGACCGTGCGCATCCGCGTCGCCAAGGGTTCGGGTGCTGACATTCCCGACCCCAAGGGAAAGTAAAGGGTTAACAGATGAGCACTGAAAGTGCCGCGCAGACTGGCAAAATCCAGCCGCGCCTGAAGCAGGTCTACCGCAGCGAGATCCGCCAGAAGCTGCAGGACGAGTTCGGTTACGAGAACGTCATGCAGGTTCCGGGCCTCGTGAAGGTTGTTGTCAACACCGGTGTCGGTGAGGCAGCCCGCGACAGCAAGGTGATCGAGGGTGCGGTCGCAGACCTCACCGCCATCACCGGTCAGAAGCCCGTCGTCACCAAGGCGAAGAAGTCGATCGCTCAGTTCAAGCTGCGCGAAGGCCAGGCCATCGGCGCGCACGTCACCCTCCGCGGTGACCGCGCGTGGGAGTTCCTGGACCGACTGATCTCGCTCGCTCTTCCCCGCATCCGCGACTTCCGCGGCCTGTCGGCGAAGCAGTTCGACGGTAACGGCAACTACACCTTCGGTGTGACGGAGCAGTCGATCTTCCAGGAGATCAACCAGGACAAGATCGATCGCGTCCGCGGCTTCGACATCACCGTCGTGACCACCGCCAAGACCGACGCGGAGGGCCGTGCGCTTCTGACGCACTTCGGCTTCCCGTTCGTCAAGGAGGCCTGAGTTTCGACTCAGGGAAACCGCTGAGGATGCCGGGCTCGGTTTGACCGGGCCCGGCATCCTGGCGGACAATTGAATATTGTCTATCCACGTCGTGGAAGGTCGACTAGTCGTGTAACGGCTATCGATACCTCATGAACAAAGGAACACTCATATGACCATGACAGACCCGGTCGCAGATCTGCTGACCCGTCTGCGCAACGCGAACTCGGCGCACCACGACCAGGTGTCGCTGCCGTCGAGCAAGCTCAAGAAGAACATCGCGGCAATGCTCCAGCAGGAGGGTTACATCGCGGGCTTCGAGGAGACCGACGCTCGTGTCGGCAAGACCCTGACGATCACGCTGAAGTACGGCTCGGGCCGTGAGCGTGCGATCGCGGGCCTCAAGCGCGTGTCGAAGCCCGGTCTTCGCGTCTACGCGAAGTCGACGGAGCTCCCCAAGGTCCTCGGTGGCCTCGGCGTCGCCATCCTGTCCACCTCCAACGGTCTTCTGACGGACCGTCAGGCCGAGCAGAAGGGCGTGGGCGGAGAAGTTCTCGCCTACGTGTGGTGATCGAATAATGTCGCGTATTGGAAAGCTTCCCATTGACATCCCCGCGGGCGTGACCGTTTCGGTCGCCGACCGCGTTGTGACGGTCAAGGGCCCCAAGGGTGAGCTCTCGCTCACCGTTGCCCAGCCCATCGACGTCAAGGTCGAGGACAACCAGGTTCTGGTGACTCGTCCCGACGACGAGCGTGCGTCGCGTGCCCTGCACGGCCTGACCCGCACCCTCATCAACAACGACATCATCGGCGTGAGCCAGGGCTACTCCAAGGGCCTGGAAATCGTCGGCACCGGTTACCGCGTGCAGCAGAAGGGCCAGAGCCTCGAGCTCGCCCTCGGCTTCTCGCACCCGGTCAACGTCGAGCCGCCGGCGGGCATCACGTTCTCCGTCGAAGGCAACACCAAGATCACCGTCTCCGGCATCTCGAAGCAGGCCGTGGGCGAGTGCGCCGCGAACATTCGTAAGATCCGCAAGCCCGAGCCGTACAAGGGCAAGGGTGTGCGTTACGCCGGCGAGCAGGTCCGTCGCAAGGCCGGAAAGGCTGGTAAGTAATCATGGCTGTGAAGTCGAAGTCTGCTGCGCGTTCGCGCCGCCACGCTCGCCTTCGCAAGAAGGTCGTGGGATCCGCCGAGCGCCCGCGTCTCGTCGTGTCGCGCTCGTCGCGCCACGTCTTCGTGCAGGTCATCGACGACGCGAAGGGTCACACTGTGGCCTCGGCGTCGACCCTCGAGACCGAGCTGCGCGCCTCCGACGCCGACAAGACCGCTAAGGCACGCAAGGTCGGCGAGCTTGTCGCCGAGCGCGCGAAGGCCGCCGGTGTTGAGGCCGTCGTGTTCGACCGCGGTGGTAACCGCTACGCCGGTCGCATCGCGGCCATCGCCGATGGCGCCCGCGAAGGAGGGCTGAGCCTGTGAGTGACATCAAGGAGACCGAAGTGACCACGGAAGCCCAGGCTCCGGCCGAGGCGCAGAGCAACGAGCGTCAGGATCGCCGCGGCGGCAACGACCGCGGTGGCCGTGGCGGCCGTGGCGAGCGTCGTGGTGGCGACCGCAACAACGGTCGTGCCCAGGAGAGCCAGTACCTCGAGCGCGTTGTGACCATCAACCGCGTGTCGAAGGTCGTCAAGGGTGGTCGTCGCTTCAGCTTCACTGCTCTCGTCGTCGTCGGCGACGGTGACGGCCTCGTGGGTGTCGGTTACGGCAAGGCCCGCGAAGTGCCCCTCGCCATCTCGAAGGGTGTCGAAGAGGCCAAGCGCAACTTCTTCCGCGTTCCCCGCGTCGGCCAGACCATCCCGCACCCCGTGCAGGGTGAGGCCGCTGCCGGTGTCGTCATGCTCCGCCCGGCTTCGGCGGGTACCGGTGTTATCGCCGGTGGTCCCGTCCGCGCCGTGCTCGAGTGCGCCGGTATCCACGACGTGCTGTCGAAGTCGCTCGGCTCGTCGAACACGCTGAACATCGTGCACGCAACGGTGGCAGCCCTCAAGGAGCTCGAGGAGCCCCGTGCCGTTGCGGCGCGTCGTGGCCTCGACTTCGACCAGGTTGCACCGGCGCGTCTCGTCCGCGCGGAGGCCGAGAAGGTCGCCGCTGCTACCGCGAAGGCAGGTGCCTGATGGCCGCTCGTCTGAAGGTTACGCAGATCAAGTCCAAGGTGAGCGAGAAGCAGAACCAGCGTGACACGCTGCGCAGCCTCGGTCTCAAGCGCATCGGTGACGCGGTTGTCCGCCCCGACGACGCTCAGACCCGCGGCTACGTTCGTGCCGTTGCTCACCTCGTGAAGGTTGAGGAGATCGACTGATGGCTGAGAACACCGAGCGCCCCGCAGTGCTCAAGGCTCACCACCTCCGCCCGGTCCCCGGCGCCAACACCGCGAAGACCCGTAAGGGTCGCGGTGAGGGTTCGAAGGGTAAGACGGCCGGCCGTGGAACGAAGGGTACGCGCGCCCGCAACACCGTGCGCGTGGGCTTCGAAGGTGGCCAGATGCCGCTGCACATGCGCGCACCGAAGCTCCGTGGCTTCAAGAACCCGTTCCGCACCGAGTACCAGGTTGTGAACCTGGCCAAGCTCGCTGAGGTCTTCCCCGAGGGTGGCGACATCACCACCGACATCCTCGTGACGAATGGTCTCGTGCGGAAGAACCAGCTCGTGAAGGTCCTCGGCGATGGCGACATCTCCGTTGCCTTCACCGTGTCGGTCGACAAGGTTTCGGCTTCGGCCAAGGCCAAGATCGAGGCCGCTGGCGGTTCCGTCAAGTAACGATTCGCCCACCGCGAATCATCCGGATAGGCCCGGGAGCGACATGCTCCCGGGCCTTTTCCGTTAGTCTGGTGGATGGTGTGTTCGTGTACACGCCGAAAGTTTCTGGGAGGAACCTTCTTGTTCAGCGCCATCGCCCGGATCTTCCGTACGCCTGACCTGCGTCGCAAGATCGGCTTCACGCTCGGCATCATCGCCATCTATCGCTTCGGTGCGCACATTCCTGCGCCGTTCGTCAGCTATCCCAGCGTGCGCGAATGCCTCGATGCGACGGCCGGTGGCGGCGGACTCATGTCGATCGTCAACCTGTTCTCGGGCGGCGCTCTGCTGCAGCTCTCGATCTTCGCGCTGGGCGTGATGCCGTACATCACGGCCTCGATCATCATCCAGCTGCTGCGCGTCGTGATCCCTCACTTCGAGGCGCTGCAGAAGGAGGGTCAGGCGGGGCAGAGCAAGCTCACCCAGTACACGCGCTACCTCACGATCGCCCTCGCGCTGCTGCAGTCGACGACGCTCGTCACGGTCGCCCGCTCGGGTCAGCTCTTCGGCGTGACCGACATCGCCGCGTGCAACAACCTGCTCCTGAACAACAGCTGGCTCACCCAGGCGATGATCGTGATCACGCTGACCGCCGGTACGGGCCTCATCATGTGGTTCGCCGAGCTCGTCACCGAGCGTGGCGTCGGCAACGGCATGTCGCTGCTGATCTTCACGTCGATCGCCGCCTCGTTCCCGGGCGCTCTCGGATCCATCTGGGCCGCGAAGGGCTTCGAGATCTTCGCCCTCGTGATCCTCGTCGGCATCGTGATCATCGCGCTGATCGTCTTCGTCGAGCAGTCGCAGCGCCGCATCCCCGTGCAGTACGCCAAGCGTATGGTCGGGCGCCGCACCTACGGCGGCACGAACACGTACATCCCGATCAAGGTCAACATGGCCGGCGTGATCCCGGTCATCTTCGCCTCGTCGCTGCTGTACCTGCCGACGCTGATCGCGCAGTTCAACACCCCCAACGACGGCACGGCGCCGGCCGCGTGGGTGCAGTGGATCAACACCTACCTCGTCACGGGCGACCACCCGTTCTACATGGCGCTGTACTTCCTGCTGATCGTCGGATTCACGTACTTCTACGTCGCGATCACGTTCAACCCGGTCGAGGTCGCCGACAACATGAAGAAGTACGGCGGCTTCATCCCCGGCGTGCGCGCGGGCCGTCCCACGGCCGAGTACCTCGACTACGTGCTGACGCGCATCACGCTGCCGGGTTCGCTCTACCTGGGCCTCGTCGCCCTCATCCCGCTCATCGCGCTCAGCGCGGTCGGCGCGAACCAGAACTTCCCGTTCGGCGGCACGTCGATCCTCATCATGGTCGGTGTGGGTCTCGAGACCGTCAAGCAGATCGACGCGCAGCTTCAGCAGCGCCACTATGAAGGGCTTCTCCGATGACGACTCGTCTTCTGATCGTTGGACCGCAGGGATCCGGCAAGGGCACGCAGGGTGTGCGCGTCGCGGAGGCCTACGGGGTCCCGGTCGTCTCGACGGGCGACATCTTCCGCGCGAACATCAAGGGCGGCACGGAGCTCGGCCTCAAGGTCAAGGCCATCACCGACGCCGGGAACCTCGTTCCGGACGACGTGACCGGCGAGATCGTCAGCGATCGTCTCTCCCAGGACGATGCGGCGACGGCGGGCTTCCTGCTCGACGGCTACCCCCGCAACGCGGCCCAGGTGGCCTACCTCGACGGCTTCCTCGCCGAGTCGGGCGCGGCGCTCGACGCCGTGATCCTGCTCGACGTGCCGCGTGAGGAATCCGTCGCGCGCATCACCGAGCGCGCGAAGATCGAGGGCCGCAGCGACGACACCGAAGAGGCCGTGGCGAAGCGCCTCGACATCTACGAGTCGGAGACGGCCCCGATCGTCGACACCTATGCCGCTCGCGGGATCCTCGACCGCATCGACGGCGTCGGTTCGCTCGACGAGATCACGGCGCGCATCTTCGACGCGCTCGACGCGCGCGGTCTCGCTCGCGCCTAAGCGGATCCCCACGTGTTCCGTCGATCGGTCTATAAGAAGCCCGCGCAGCTGCGCGGGATGGTCGAGCCGGGCCTCGTGACGGCCGCGGCGCTCGACGCCGTCGAGGCGGCCATCCGCCCCGGCATCACGACGCTCGAGCTCGACGCGATCGCCGAGCGCGCCATCACCGAGCGCGGGGCGCACTCGAACTTCCAGCTCGTCGACGGCTACCACCACACCGTCTGCGTGTCGGTGAACGAGCAGGTCGTGCACGGCATCCCCGGCGGCCGCGTGCTCGAAGCCGGCGACATCGTGTCGGTCGACGCGGGCGCAGAGACCGAGGACGGCTGGAACGGCGACTCCGCGCGCACCTTCATCGTGCCGGGCGAGCCCGCGGATCCGGAGCTCGTCGCGCAGCGACGCGAGCTCTCCGAGGTGACCCGCGGATCCATGTGGGCCGGCATCGCCGCGCTCGCGTCCGCGAAGCACCTCGGCGAGGTCGGCGCGGTCATCGAGGACTACATCGAGCAGAACCCGCTCCCGTCGACGGGGCAGCCCGCCGGGATCCTGCGCGACTACGTCGGCCACGGTATCGGCCGGCAGATGCACGAGGCGCCCACGCTGTTCCACTACGCGACCCCGGGTCGCGGCGCGGAGATCAAGCCGGGCCTGTGCATCTGCGTCGAGCCGATGATGACCGCCGGAAGCGAAGAGGTCTTCATCGAGGACGACGACTGGACGATCACGACGGTCGACGGTTCGCAGGGCGCCCACTGGGAGCACTCCGTCGCGGTTCACGCCGACGGCATCTGGGTGCTCACCGCCGAAGACGGGGGAGCGGCGGGCCTGGCGCCCTTCGGCGTGACCCCGGTTCCGATTCCCTGAGATCATGGCCAACTCCGCAAACAAGAGCCTCTTCGCGATGATCATCGCGGTCGTCGCCGTCATCGCCGTCACGGTCGTCGCCGTGCTCGTCTACCTGATGAACCGCGACGCCACTGTCGAGGTCGAGGCGCCCGATATCGCGGTCGTCGACCAGCAGTCCGGTGCGATCGTCGTCGGATCCTCGGAGCACGTGCTCGAGACGTACGTCGACTTCATGTGCCCCTTCTGCGGCGAGTTCGAGCGCAGCTGGGGTCCCTCGATCGCCGAGGCGGTCGAGGACGGATCCATCGAGCTGCACGTCTACCCGGTCGGCTTCCTCGACCCGCAGTCGGACGGCACCGACTACTCGAGCCGCGCCGCGAGCTCGCTGTACTGCCTCGCCGACGAGGATCCGGATGCGGTCCTGCCCTACATGGCGTCACTCTTCGCGGACCAGCCGAGCGAGGGATCCCCGGGCCTCTCGGACGAGGAGCTGCTCGCGCACGCCGCGGATGCGGGGGTGTCTTCCGGATCCTTCCAGGAGTGCGTGCGCGCGCAGACGCACAAGGAGCTGATCTCTCAGCTGAACGGCACCGTGCCGGTGAACCCGGCGACGGGCAGCCGCGGGATCCCCACGATCCTGCTCGACGGTGAGCGCATCGAGTACACTGACGGGCCGGGCGTTCTGGACAGTCTGTGATGTTTTCAGCTCACGCATACGGCTTCTTCACCCTCGGCGGGCAAGCTGAGTGGCGGAGTCCCTTCCTCACATCCTGATCCGGAGAACCTTCCATGGCAGCAGCAGCCAAGAACCGCAGCCTCTTCGCGGTGATCATCTCTATCGTCGTCGTGGTTGCGGTCATCGCCGTCGCGGTGCTCGTCTACATGATGAACAAGCAGGCTACGGCCCCCGCCGCGGCACCCACCTCGGCGAACGGCGAGACCGCCGCCGTGACCATCAACCAGGAGACCGGCGCGATCGAGGTCGGATCGGGCGACCAGACCGTCACCGAGTACATCGACTTCATCTGCCCCGTCTGCAACTCGGCGCACTCCGCGTACGACGAGAAGCTGACCGAGCTGATCGCGAACGACACGATCACCTTCGAGATCATCCCGACGAACCTGCTCGACAACTACTCGCAAGGAACGAAGTACTCCTCGCGCGCCGCATCGGCCGCGTACTGCGTCGCCGAGAACGACCCCGACGCGTTCTACCCCTTCATGGACCTGCTCTTCGACAACCAGCCCGCGGAGAACACCGAGGGTCTGCCGAACGACGAGCTCGTCTCGCTCGCCGAGCGCGCCGGTGCGACGAACTCGGAGACATGCATCACCGACGAGAAGTACACCGACTTCGCCGCCGAGCAGACTACGAAGATGCCGATCATGCCGGGTGCCACGGGCCGCGCCACCCCGACGATCCTCGTCAACGGCGAATTCGTGAGCGTCGCCTCGACCGGCTTTAACGCCGAGAACGACCTCGTCGCCAACCTCGACTGATAGCACATACGCGACACGCCCAACTTGTTACACGCGGGCGTGTCGCGTATGATTGCTCTTTGGTGTCTTGTGCCTGCGTTCTCGCGTGCACGGAACGCCTTCCATCCAACTACCGCAGACCGGCTGGTCTGCACAGAAGGTTAGCGAATTTATGGCTAAAGACGGTGTCATCGAGATCGAAGGCACGGTGATCGAATCTCTCCCCAACGCGATGTTCCGCGTTGAGCTGACGAACGGTCACAAGGTGCTCGCCACGATCTCCGGAAAGATGCGACAGAACTACATCCGCATCATCCCGGAGGACCGTGTCGTTGTGGAGCTCAGTCCCTACGACCTCACTCGAGGACGCATCGTCTACCGCTACCGCTGATCGGCCCAGCCGAGAAGTAACGGCTCGCGCATCCGCGAGTACGAAGACAGCGCATAAGGAACATCATGAAGGTTCAGCCCTCCGTCAAGCCCATCTGTGACCAGTGCAAGACGATCCGTCGTCACGGCGTGGTCATGGTCATCTGCAAGTCGAACCCGCGCCACAAGCAGCGCCAGGGCTAAGACTTCCCCTCGTTCTGAGGGAAGGTTTGACAACTCAACAGTTTGGCAGGATCAGAACTCGCTCACGCGGGGGACACTTCGGGGTGGAGGCCCGGACACCGATCCTGCTCCATACCTCCACTTATCTACAGGAGAATCGCATGGCACGTCTTGCCGGCGTTGACATCCCGCGCGACAAGCGCGTGGTGATCGCACTCACGTACATCTACGGTGTCGGCCGTACCCGTTCGGTCGAGATCCTCGCCAACACGGGCATCGACCAGAGCATCCGTGTGAAGGACCTCACCGACGACCAGCTCGTGGCGCTTCGCGACGCGATCGACGCCTACAAGGTTGAGGGTGACCTCCGCCGCGAGGTTGCCGCTGACATCCGTCGCAAGGTCGAAATCGGCTCGTACCAGGGTATCCGCCACCGCCGCGGCCTTCCCGTGCACGGCCAGCGCACCAAGACCAACGCGCGCACCCGCAAGGGCCCGAAGCGCACGGTCGCTGGTAAGAAGAAGGCTCGCTAAGGCGTAAGGGTTTAGGAGAACACCATGGCTACACCGAAGAGCGCCGCGCGCAAGCCGCGCCGCAAGGAGAAGAAGAACGTCGCGCTGGGCCAGGCCCACATCAAGTCGACGTTCAACAACACGATCGTTTCGATCACCGACCCCTCGGGCGCCGTCCTGAGCTGGGCTTCGTCGGGTGGCGTGGGCTTCAAGGGCTCGCGCAAGTCGACCCCCTACGCCGCTGGTATGGCCGCCGAGTCGGCCGCCCGCCAGGCGCAGGACCACGGTGTCAAGAAGGTCGACGTTTTCGTCAAGGGTCCGGGTTCGGGCCGTGAGACCGCGATCCGTTCGCTGCAGGCCGCCGGCCTCGAGGTCGGTTCGATCTCGGACGTGACGCCGCAGGCCCACAACGGCTGCCGTCCGCCGAAGCGCCGCCGCGTCTGAGTACGCTTCTGCCGGGGTGAGCCCCTCGCTCACCCCGGCAACTCGTCGTTCCAACTGCGCGTCCGCGCGCAGGTCTCACAATTCACAGACCTCATTCACAAGTGTCATATAGCGGGCACTTGATCGAAAGGAACACATAGTGCTCATCGCACAGCGTCCGACCCTCACCGAGGAGAAGCTCTCCGAGTCGCGGAGCCGCTTCGTTATCGAACCGCTCGAGCCCGGCTTCGGATACACGATCGGCAACTCGCTGCGCCGCAGCCTGCTGTCGTCGATCCCCGGTGCCGCCGTCACGAGCATCCGCATCGACGGCGTCCTGCACGAGTTCAGCACGATCCCCGGTGTCCTCGAGGACGTCACGCAGATCATCCTGAACGTCAAGAAGCTCGTCGTGTCGAGCGAGCGTGACGAGCCCATCACCGCGTACCTGCGCAAGACGGGTGCCGGCGAGGTCACGGCGGCCGACATCTCGGCTCCCGCGGGCGTCGAGGTGCACAACCCCGAGCTCGTCATCGCCACGCTCAACGAGGACGCGAAGTTCGAGCTCGAGATCACGATCGAGCGCGGTCGCGGCTACGTCTCGGCTGGCCAGAACCGCAACGAGTACGCCGAGGCCGGTCAGATTCCGATCGACTCGATCTACTCGCCCGTCGTGAAGGTCGCGTACCGCGTCGAGGCGACTCGCGCCGGTGAGCGTACGGACTTCGACAAGCTGATCATCGACGTCGAGACGAAGCCTTCGATGCTTCCCCGCGACGCCGTTGCATCCGCCGGTCGCACGCTCGTCGAGCTGTTCGGTCTCGCGCGCGAGCTGAACGAAGAGGCCGAGGGCATCGAGATCGGACCCGCGCCGGTCGCCGAGGTCCTCACGACCGAGCTTTCGATGCCGATCGAAGACCTCGACCTCTCGGTTCGCTCGTACAACTGCCTCAAGCGTGAGGGAATCAACACGGTCAGCGAGCTCGTCGCCCTCTCGGAGACGCAGCTCATGAACATCCGCAATTTCGGACAGAAGTCGGTGGACGAGGTGCGCGACAAGCTCATCTCGCTCGGTCTGTCGTTGAAGGATTCGGTCCCCGGTTTCGAGGGAACGAACTTCTACGCCGGATACGAGAACGACGAGACGCTCTGATCCATCCTTAACTGTTCGATACAGGAGTATTGAGAAATGCCTAAGCCCACGAAGGGTGCCCGCCTCGGTGGCGGTGCCGCACACGAGCGCCTGATCCTCGCGAACCTCGCGTCGGCGCTGTTCATCAACAAGTCGATCAAGACGACCGAGGCTCGCGCGAAGCGCCTGCGTCCCGTCGCCGAGCGCCTTGTCACGTTCGCGAAGCGCGGCGACCTCGCCTCGCGTCGCCGCGCCCTCGCGGTGCTGCGTAACAAGGAAGCCGTGCACGTTCTCTTCACCGAGATCGCGCCGCTCGTCGCCGACCGTCAGGGCGGCTACACCCGCATCGTCAAGATCGGCTTCCGCAAGGGTGACAACGCCCCCATGGGTGTCATCGAGCTCGTTCTCGAGCCCGTGACCCCCAAGGTCAAGGCCGAGAAGACCGAGACCGCGGCTCCCGCTGCTGAGGCGCCCGCCGCCGAGGTCGTCGAGGAGGCCACCGAGGTCGAGGCCGCCGAGACCGAGGCCCCCGAGGCCGAGGCCACCGCCGACGAGGCTGCCGACTCGGCCGCCCCGCTCGAGGACGGTTCGGCTCCCGAGGGTTTCGACGTCAAGGGTAAGAACTCGACCAAGAAGTTCTACGCCCCCGGCGACGCTGGCTACGCCAACGTCAAGGCAGACATCTACTTCGCATCCGTCGAGGCCGCTGAGGCCGCCGGCTACGCCAAGTAAGTCGCTGCCGAAGCGCCCCGCCCTCCCTCGGGAGGCGGGGCGCTTCGCTGTGCCCGGGGCGGGGTGACGGGGTGCCGCGCCCCGTGCCGTGTGCGCGGTCGCTCCGCGGCCCCTTCCGCGGCCTCGCGTGCCCCTTGGGCGGCTTCGCGTGTCCCCCCGCCCGCGAGATCGCACCGATTTCTCGAGGTCGCATCAATTTCGGTGCGACTTCGCGAAAAGAATGCGATCTCGCGGCGAGGTGGAAGCACGTCGTCGCGGGGGAGGCGGGGCACGTCGTCGCGGGGTGGGGATTCGGGAGGGGCGCGCCCGGGGTGGCGCCGATTTCGCCTCGCGCGTTATCCTGCGTATTATTGTTGCTTGCGCCTCCGGTCGTCTGGAAAAGTCGGACGGACGCGCGTATGGCAAGTTGCTCACTTGCCACCAGCGGGAAGCGAAGGCCCCGACCTGAATCAGGTCGGGGCCTTCGCCGTGTTGCACCCTTCGCTCAGGCGCGTGAACGGCCGATCACGGCGCCGTGCGTGCCCCGCTAGGCGTCCGTGTCGGGGACGTCGTCGTCGGTGGCGCCGATGCTCATCATCTCGCCCTGTGCGGCGCGGCGGGCGCGGGCGCTGTCTTCCGACATGCGGCGCGACACCTCCATCTGCAGCGCCGAGAGCAGCAAAACTTGGATGAGGTTTCCGGCGAGGGCGCCGCTCGACCACGCCTGCGTGCGGGCGCCGCCGATGAGCATGAGGTCGGAGTGCTCGGCGAGCGGCGCGCGAGCGAAGCTCGTCACGCCGATGACGGTGGCGCCCGCCTCGTGGGCGGCCGCGGCGGCGGCGAGGGTCGCCGAGTTGGCGCCGCTCTCGCTCACCGCCAGGCACACGTCGCCGGGCTGGAGCACGCTCGCGGTCAGCTGCTGCACGATCCCGTCGGCAGGCGCCTCGCACGAGCGTCCGTCGATGATGAACTTCACCGCGACGGCCTGCGCCGAGGGCGCCGAGGCACCGGTGGAGACGATGAGCAGCCGCCTCGTGGTCGCGATCGCCTCGACGGCGGCCTCGAAGGACTCGGCGTCGACGCTCGAGAGGGATCCGCGCACCATGTCGGCCGCGCGCTCGGACAGAGCCTGCAGGCGGCCCGCGGTGCCCTCCGGCAGCTCGCTCTCCCGCTGCGCCCTGGCGCCGAGGTCGCGCACCAGCAGAAGCCGCAGATGCTGGAAGCCGCGGAAGCCCATCGCCTGGCAGGCGCGGCTCACGGTGGCCGGTGAGGTCTCGGTGCGGGCGGCGAGGTCGGCGCCCGACATGTCGATCACCTGATCCGGCGACTCCGCGCACATTCTCGCGACGCGCTGCTCGCTCGGCAGCAGATCGGGCAGCATCGCCAGCACGTGATCAATGGTCTCGCCGATTCCCGGCTCGATGATTGCCCCCATGTCTCGATGTCTATCACACGACCGTTGCGCGGCAGAAAATCGGGCTCCGCCCGGCGGGGCTCACTTGAGTCCCGACCGGACGAAGGCCGCTACGACGTGCTTCTGTAGCACGATGTAGATAAGGAAGACGGGCAGGCAGGCGACGCCGGCGGCCGCCATGACGGCGCCCCAGTTGTTGCCCTCCGCCGTGAGGAACGACCGGATTCCGACCTGGATGAGCGCATCCGACTGACGCAGGATCAGCGAGGGCCACAGGTAGTCGTTCCACGCCGAGATGAACAGCATGATCGCGAGCGCCGCGAGCGCGGGCCGCATGTTCGGCACCACGACCTGCCACAGCGAGCGCCAGGATCCGCGCCCGTCGATCTTCGCGGCGTCGAGCAGCTCGCCGGGGAAGGCGCGCATGTGCTGCATGAGCATGAGCACGCCAAAGGCCGAGACGAGGTTCGGTACGACGACGCCCGCGATGGTGTTCAGCAGCCCCATCTGCGACACCAGCAGGTAGTTCGGGATCATCGTGATCTGGAACGGCACGAGCCAGGATCCGACGAAGAGGAACTGGGCGACGTTCTTTCCGATGAAGTCGAAGCGGGCGAACGCGTAAGCGGCGAGCACCGAGGTGACGAGCTGGAACACCGTGAGCACGAGCGCCATCGTCAGCGTGTTCGCGATCATGCCGACGAGCGGCAGCCGCGCGAACACATCGATGAAGTTCTGCACGCTGAACGGCCAGGGGATCGGGCTCTGCGAGAGCTGATCCTCGGGTCGGCGGAACGCCGTGGCGAACAACCAGTACACGGGGAACACGCTGAACAGGGCGACGAGGGCGAGCACGATGTGTCCCGTCGCCACGCCGCCCGAGCGGCGCGCGCCCACCGGCAGATCCGAGTCGCTGCCGCGGCGGGTGCCGGCGAGCACGGGCGCCGCGGCGGACGTGCGCTGCGCGGCGAGCTCGTCGGCGGGGGCGGAGGAGTCGATGACGAATGCCATGAGATGCCTTTCGATCCGACGTCAGTCGTCGTAGAAGCTGAACTTCTCGGTCAGCCGGAGGTAGATCATCGCGATCGCGCCGAACACGAGGAAGAAGAGCACACCGGCGGCGCTCGACAGGCCCGAGTCGAAGTTCTGGAAACCGAACTGATACAGGATGTAGTAGATGTTCGTGGTGCTGTTCGAGGGGCCGCCCTTGGTCAGCACGTCGATCATCGGGTAGGTCCACTGCGCGGCCAGGAGCACCGTCATCAACCCGAGGAAGACGAGGGTGGGGGAGAGCAGCGGAAGGGTGATCCGGCGGATGACCGTGAGGGGGCCCGCCCCGTCGAGGCCCGCGGCCTGTGCGTACTCGGGGCTGATGCCCGCCATGCCCGCGGAGACGACGAGCACGCCGAAGCCGAGCATCTGCCAGCCGACCATCACGACGATCGCCCAGAGGGCCATCGAGGGGTCGCGGAACACGTTTCCGATGTCGGCGCCGAAGTACGACATGACGGTCGGGATCGTGCCGCCGTTCGGTGCGAACAGCCATCGCCACACGGCGGCCGTCGCGACGGGCGTCAGGAGGTAGGGAACGAAGATGAGTGCCTGGTAGAAGGTCTTCCAGCGCCCGCGGACGTGCTGAGAGAGCAGCGCGATGATCAGCGGCAGCACGAGCGAGAATACCGCGAACGCCACCGTGTAGAGCACCGTGTTGCCCACGGCCCGCTGCATCTCGGGCAGCGTCACGACCTCGACGAAGTTCTCCAGACCGACGAACTCGCGGGGCGAGGTCGGCAGCAGGTTCCAGTCGTAGACCGACAGTTCGAACGTCTGCGCCAGGGGCCAGTAGGTCCACAGCAGCAGCATCGCCAGGGCGGGCAGCAGATAGAGGTACGGGGCGATTCCCCGGCGGCGGCGCCGCGCGGGGCGCGTGGAGCGCCGCCCCGCGCGGCCGGCGGGGGCGACCGGATCCGCCGGCGCGGGGATCCGCGCGGGAGCCGGCGCCTCCGGCCGTTCCAGAACCGGGGTGAACATGCCGCTCATCCAGCCGAGGGCGCGGATCCGACGAGCGCGTCCGCGTCTTCGGTGCGCGAGGCGGCGTCGACCATCTGCGCCTGCTCGTCGGCCGACTTCGCCATGAACGCCTCGAGGATCTCGGGGGTCATCTCGTAGACCGTCGGGTGCGCGCCGATCGGCACGACGGTGTGCAGCACCCGGTCGTCGTAGACGTGCACGAGGTTGTATCCCTGGGCGCCGTCCATGCCGCGCGCGCCGGGGAAAACGACCTGCAGGTCCTGCGTGTAGCACGTGGCGCTCGCGACCGAGACGGGCACGCCCCCGGCGAAGGTCGACGTCGTGCTGTAGTGCAGGTGGCCGCCCAGCACGCCGCGCACGTCCGTTCCGGCGACGACATCGGCGAAGCGCTGCTGGTCCTTCAGCTCCACGAGCGAGATCAGCCCGAGAGGGCTGGGGATCGGCGGGTGGTGCAGTCCGATGAGGGTGCCGTGCTCGGCCGGGGTCGCGAGCTCGCCCGCGAGCCAGTCGAGCTGCTCGTCGCTCAGCTCGCCGTGGTGGTGGCCGGGGACCGTCGAGTCGAGGGCGATGAGGCGCAGGCCCTTGATGTCGAAGACGCGGTCGACGCTCTCCTGGGTGGGCTCGAGGTCGAGCAGGCCGCGGCGGAACTCGGGCCGGGCGTCGTGGTTGCCCATGATCCAGATGAGCTCGGCGCCGTACTGCTCGCAGACGGGCTCGACGATCGCGCGCAGGCGGGCGTACGCCTCGGGCTGGCCGGCGTCGGCGAGGTCGCCCGTGAAGACGAGCGCGTCGGGCGTGATCGACGAGGCGCGCAGGCCCTCGAACAGGCGGACGAGGTTCGCGTCGGAGTCGATCTTTTCGTGCAGGAGCGCGTCGTCCTCCACGAAGTGGGTGTCAGAGATGTGCAGGATGGTGTGGCTGGGGGCCGGGAACTGGGGGTTCATGAGGATCCTTTGCGATCAGAGAGGAGAGAGGCCGTCAGGCGGACAGGAGAAGGGCGCGAAGCGCCTCGAGGTCGGACGCGGTGAGGCCGTGGGCGCTCAGGTAGGCGGCGCCGCCGCCGTGCTCGGCATCGACGCGCTCGAGCACGGCGCGGATGAGCGGCGCGGGGCTCTGCGTCGTGATCCCGACGATGTCGACGCCCGCCTGCTCCATGGCACGGAGGTCGTGGCCGGCGAGCATGCGCTCGGCCCACTCGCCCGCGAGGTTCGCGGCCGTCGCGGCGTAGTCGGCGATGATCGCCTCGCGTTCGGCGCCGACGGCGTCGAGGATCAGCGCGGCGAGCACGCCGGTGCGGTCCTTGCCCGCGGTGCAGTGGAACACGACGGATCCTTCGGCGCGGGCGATGTGCCGCGCCGCCAGCGCGAACTGCGCGCCTCGGGTGCCGACCATGACGTCGTAGATGCGCTCGAGATCGAGCATCTCCGCCTGGTCGACCTGGCGGTCGGGGGCGGCCTCGTCGAAGATCGGCACGTGCACGATCGCGATCGGGGTGCCGTCGATCGCGCTCGGCATCTGGTCGAGTTCGGCCTGGCGGCGCAGGTCGACGAGCGTCGTGACGCCCAGCTCGGCGAGGCTGCCGCGGCCCGCGTCGTCGAGCGTGTGGAAGGCGTCGGAACGGTAGACCCGGCCCGTGGCGGTGGATCCGCCGTCGCGCAGTGGGATGCCGCCGAGATCGCGGAAGTTGTAGGTTCCGGCGACGGGCAGTGCCGGGTTGGCGGTGAGGGCGGTGTCGATGGTCATTGCTTTCCTTATTTCTCGATGAGCGCCTGGGCGCGTTCTGCTGCCTCCGGCAGCGTGTCGGCGGCGTCCTTGCCCTGGAAGATGGCGTCCTGGATCGCGACGTCGAGCAGGCGGTCGACCTCCTGGAACTGGTCGCCGGGGTAGGCCTTCGTCGCGACGAGGCGGTCGAGCTGGTCGAGGTTCGGCTGCACGAGCGGGTTGGCCTGCACCCAGTCGTAGAGCGGACCGCCCTCTTCGGTCATGGTCTTGCGCAGCGGCAGGTAGCCGATCTGCGTCGTGATGACCTCGTACGCCTCGGCCGAGGTCATGAACTTCATGAACTCCCACGCTGCCGCGCGCTTCTTCGGATCCTGCGCGAACATGACGAGCGCCGAGCCCGAGTTCGTCGGCTGCGCCTCCTGCTCGCCGAACTGCGGCATCTCGCTCGTGCTGAGCGTCCAGCCGTTCGCGTCGGCGCCCTGCATGAAGCTGGACTGCAGGGCCGAGGTCGTGAGCTGGAAGGCGGCCGTGTCGCCGCGGGAGAACGACTCGTACTGCGTCATCTCCTCCTCGTTCGACAGGATGCCGCCGGCGTACATGCCCTGGAAGACCTCGACGGTGTCGATCGCCTCCGCGGATCCGAACTCGATCGTCGAGCGGTCGTCCGAGAGCACGTCGGCGCCGTTCGAGAAGAACAGTCCCTGCATGCACCAGCTGCCGCCGGTGACGATGCACGGCACATTGATCGAGGGGTTGCCCGTCTTCGCGGTGACCTGCTCGGCGAGCGCCGAGACCGAGTCCCAGGTGGAGTAGTCGGCCGTCGCCGGATCGATACCGGCCGATTCCAGCACCGTCTCGTTGATCCACAGCACGGGGGTCGAGAACACGTACGGCAGGCCCGTGGCCGAGCCGTCGATGTCGGCGAGCACTCGGGCGCGCTCGTGGAAGGGGTAGTCGCCGCCGAAGTGTTCGTCGAGAGCCTCCTGACCGACGAGCTCCGTGAGGTTCGCCGCCTGCAGGTCGGTCTGTGCGAAGTCGAGCTGGCCGAAGCCGAGCTGTCCGACGTCGGGCGGGGATCCCGCGAGCACCTGCTGCTGGATCGACGAGACGATGTTGGCCGTGTCGACGCCCTGGCCCGTCACGGTGATGTTCGGGTGCTCCTTCTCGAACGCCGCGATGAGGCCCTCGATGGCCTCGGTCCACGGACCGGCGCTGTTGAGGTTGTATGACTCGAAGACGATCTCGACCGTTTCGTCGGACGAGAGCTCGGCGAGGGATCCGCCGGAGTCGGCTCCGACCGCGGAGCCGCTCGTCACGCAGCCGGTCAGACCGACGGCCGATAGGGCGAGCACGGAGAGCGCGAGGCTGCGCGTGAGGGTGGTGTTCATGGTCGCTTTCCTGATGGGGTGGAACCGGTCAGTCCTGGATGAGCGCCTGCGCGCGTTCGGCGGTCGCCGGCAGTTCGGTGGCGGCGTCCTTGCCGTTGAAGACGGAGTCTTCGATGGCGACGGCGAGCAGGCGATCGACCTCGGCGTACTGGTCGCCCGGGTAGGAGACCCACGGTGAGAGGCGGTCGAGCTGCTCGAGGTTCGGCTGCACGAGCGGGTTCGCCTGCACCCATTCGGCGAGGGGCCCGTCGCCCTCGGTCATCGTCGAGCGCAGCGGCAGGTAGCCGATGCCCGTGGTGATGGCCTCGTACGCCTCCGGCGAGGTCATGAACGTCATGAACTCCCACGCGGCTGCCTGCTTCTGGGGATCCTGCGCGTACATCACGAGGGCGGATCCGGAGTTGGTGGGCACGGCCTCGCGCTCGCCGAACTGGGGGAGCACGGCGGCGTCGAGCTCCCAGCCGTTCGCCTCGGCGCCCTGCATGTAGGTGGCCTGGAGTGCCGAGGTGTTGACGTGGAAGGCGATCGCGTCGCCGCGGGCGAAGCTCTCGTAGCTCGCGTTCGTGTCGGTGTTCTCGAGCAGGCCGTCCTCGTACATCCGGGCGAAGGTGTCGACCGTCTCGACGGCCTCGTCGGATCCGAATTCGATGCTCGAGCGATCCTCGGAGAGCACGCGCGCGCCGCCCGAGAGGAACATCGACTGCATGCACCAGTTGCCGCCCGTGAGCACGCAGGTGTTCGAGACGGAGGGCTTGCCGGTGTGTTCGGTGACCTGCGCGGCCAGCTCGGCGACCGCGTCCCACGTGGAGATGTCCATGGTGTCCGGATCGATGCCCGCGTCTTCCAGCAGCGTCCGGTTGAACCAGAACACCGGGGTGGAGAAGACGTAGGGCAGGCCGTACGTCGCCCCGTCGATGTCGGCGAGCACGCGGGCGCGCTCGTGATACGGGTACTCTCCGCCGAAGTGCTCGTCGAGCTTGTCCTGCCCGACGACCTCGGTGAGATTGGCCCCGTTCAGGGATTCGGCGGAGAACGACATGGTGTCGAAGGTCATCTGGCCGACGTCCGGCGGGTCGCCCGCGAGCACCTGCTGCTGGATCGATGCGGCGGTGCTCGCCGAATCGATGCCCTGGCCGGTCACGACGATGTTGGGGTGCTCGGCGTTGAACTGCTCGATGAGGCCCTGAATGGTGTCGCCCCAGATTCCCTGGCCCGACAGGTTGTACGACTCGAACACGATCTCGACGTGCTCGTCGGCCGTGAGCTCGGGCAGGGCACCGCTCGGTGCGGATCCGGGGGCTGCGCCGGCGGTCGCGCATCCGGAGATGACGAGGGCGGCGGAGCCGGCGAGGGCCACAACGGTGGCGAGGCGGCGGAGGGGGCGAACGCGCATGTGGGGTGACTTCCTGTGCGGGGAACGGCGTCGGTCAGTAGGTGAGCGCGGGGTCGGCGGAGGCCTCGACCGCGTCGGTGGGGTCGGGCTGCCATTCGAGGCGGCGGCCCGTGGCGGCGTCGAAGATGTGCAGGTGGGCCAGGTCGAGGCCGACGCGCACGATGTCGCCTACACGGATGTCGCCGGTGCGTGCGCCGCGGACGCACACGTCGGCGTCGGCGGCCTTGCCGTAGACGATGGTCTCGTGGCCGAGCTGCTCGACGCTCGCGACCTGGATGGCGAGCTCGATGTCGCCGCGCTCGCCGTGGCCCAGCACGCGCATGTGCTCGGGGCGGGCGCCGATGAGGGCCTCGAACTCGTCGACGCGGCCATCCCAGAGGTCCGCGGCGAAGTCGGCGCCGATGAGGCGCACGACGCCGTCGATGTCGGTGATCCGCGCGGGCAAGAGGTTCATGGCGGGTGAACCGATGAAGGTCGCGACGAAGGTGGAGGCCGGGCGGTCGTAGACGTCCAGCGGCGTGCCCACCTGTTCGATGCGGCCCTTGTTGAGCACCACGATCTTCGTGGCCATCGTCATCGCCTCGACCTGGTCGTGGGTGACGTAGACGAAGGTCGCGCCGAGGCGCTGGTGGAGCGCGCTGAGCTCCTGACGCGTCTGCGTCCGCAGGGCCGCATCCAGGTTCGACAGCGGCTCGTCCATGAGGAACGCCTTGGGCTCGCGCACGAGCGCACGCCCCACGGCGACGCGCTGCCGCTGACCGCCCGAGAGGGCCTTCGGCAGGCGGTCGAGCAGGTGGCCGATGTCGAGCGCGGCCGCGACCTCCTCGATGCGCGCGCGACGCTGCGCCTTGTCGAGCGTGACGCCGGTGTGCTTGTGCGCCTGCGTGAGCGGAAACTCGAGGTTCCGGTACACGCTCAGGTGCGGGTAGAGCGCGTAGCTCTGGAACACCATCGCAATGTCGCGATCCTTCGACGGGCGGTCGGTGATGTCGACGCCGTCGATTGCAATCGCGCCCGCGGTGGGCTCGAGAAGCCCCGCGAGCATGCGCAGAAGAGTGGTCTTGCCGCAGCCGGATGGGCCGAGCAAGACGCAGAACTCGCCGTCCGCGATCTCGAGATCGACCGCGTCGACCGCCACCGTGCCCTTGAACGACCGGGCGAGGCCGGTGATGGAAATGGCTCCCATGTTTCACCCCTGTTATCGGAAATGGGCCGCAAGGAAGCGGCTTTCACAAGGAGTGTGTTTGTGGAACGTGAATTCGCGGTGTCTCCGAAACGAACGCTCGGCGAGGCGTGTGTGAACGGCTGGCTCGGCGCCGACGCTCTCGCGTGCGCGCGCTGAGCGGGCCCGCCGCGTTACCAAGAGTTATCCACAGAACCCCTGATCCGGAGTCTTCGCGCCCCGCAAGTGGAATGATGAAGGCATGTCGTCATCACCGAAGTCAGACATCCCGCGGCTCCTCAAGGGAGTGATGTGGGTCGCCATCGTGGCCCTCATCGCCGGCGCCCTCATCTGCGTCTACTGGGTGCTGTTCACGCCCAGCGGCGACATCATCCCGCGAGCGTTCACGACGATCCTGCTGCTCGCCGGTTTCGCCGGCGTCGCCCTGGGTGACTCCTACCTCGCGCACAACCGCCCCGCGTGGGTGGTTCCGGCGAGCATGGCCGCGTGGGTCCTGATCCTGCTGGCGGGTCTTGCGCTGATCTGGGTGCCGAACGACGCATTCGACCTCAGTTACGGCTTCGGCGGCGCGCTGAAGTTCTGGAACTTCGTGCTTGTCATCATCTACGTGCAGCTGGCGCTCGTGCACCAGCGGATCATGTGGCGCGCCCACGCGCGCTACGTGACGGTCTTCACGCGGGCGCTGATGCTCGCGACGACGGGCTTCGTGCTGGCGCTGCTCGCGACCGCGATCGTGCCGCTCGTTCTTCCGGGTGACTACCCGCCGCTCTACGGCCGTGTCATGGTGGCGCTCGCGATTCTCGCCGCCGTTGGTACGGCGCTCGTGCCGCTCGTGACGGCCATGTTCGCCCCGCGCACCCCGCGGCCGCGACGCGCGCCCGCCGCAGCGACCGCCGCCGACGGGCGGCCGCTGCTGCCCTGGCCGACGTACGGTGACGGCGTGACGCCGCTGCCGATGCTCGACAACGGCCAGCCCGACTTCGACGCACAGCGAACGGGCGTGCCCTCGCCGGGCGCCCGCGCCTTCGGCCCCCAGGCGACCCCGCCCGCACCGCACCGTCCGGGCCCGCAGGATCCCGCCGCGGGCGCGCCCCGCCCGCCCCTGTGAGCCGGCGCGCGTGCGCGGGGAGTGAGTGGGCTCGCGCGGTAGCGTGGACCGCATGAGCATCGAGCTGCTGGACCTTGCCCGAGCCGTCGCGCTGGAGGCGGGGCATCTCGCCCGCAGGCGCCGAGCGGAGGGCGTGCGGATCGCCGCCAGCAAGTCAACGCTCGCCGATATCGTGACCGAGGCCGACCGCGAGGTCGAGGCGCTCATCCGCGAACGCCTCGCGGCCGAGCGCCCCGGCGACGGCTTCCTCGGGGAGGAATCCGACGCAACGACCGGCACGACGGGCATCACCTGGGTGGTGGATCCGATCGACGGCACCGTCAACTACGCCTCGGGCATGCCGAGCTACGGCGTGAGCATCGCGGCCGTACGCGAGGGGGAGGCGCTCGCCGGAGTCGTGCGTGCCCCCGCGCTCGGCGAGACCTTCGTCGCGGCGCGCGGCGAGGGATCCTTCGTGGAGGCGGACGGCGCGCGCGAGAGCTTGCGCGTGTCGAGCGAGCACCCGGCGGGAGCGCTCATTGCGACGGGCTTCGGCTACGACCCGGCGACCCACGCCGGCGACATCGCGACGGTGCAGGCCGTCATGCCGATCGCCCGCGATGTGCGCCGGATCGGCGCCGCGTCGATCGACCTGAGCTACGTCGCGGCCGGGCGTCTCGACGCGTACTTCGAGCGGGGTCTCAAGCCCTGGGATGTGGCCGCGGGCGCGCTCATTGTGGCAGAGGCCGGGGGAGCGGTTCTCACTCTCTCCGCGGATGGTTTCGGGCGCGAGATGACGGTCGCGGCACACCCCGATCTCGCCCGGAAGATCGCCGATCGGGTCGAAGCCGAGTGAACTCACTTGGCCTTTTCAGTGAAGATCGCGTAACGTAGTTATCCGTTCGTTACTTTGCTCCCCCGCAAGACGAGCTCCTTCTTCTTGATCGACACCCGATCCGGGTGCTGAATGAAAGTGCGTGCGTGACCTCCGATAACACCGCTCCCGAGCTGCCCCTGCGCCGCTCGCGCCGCAACGCAGCGGCTCCGGTGTCCGGCGACAGCAAGCCTCAAGCGGCCGATGAGTTCGCCGCTGCCGCCGCGGCCCTCAACTTTTCCGGCAATGCCCCCGTCACGCGCAAGACGATCGCCGCGCAGCAGCGCGAGATCCGCGAGCGCACGCACAAGCAGAAGTCGCTGAACACGCCGTTCCGCAAGTTCGCCGCCGCAACCGCCTCGGTCGCCGCAGCGGGCGCCATCGCCGCGATCGTCGCTGGTGTGGTGCTGCCCTTCGCCGCACCCGCCACTGCCGAGGCCGAGGCCGCGCAGCCGACGGCGGATCCGAAGGCCACGGTCGCCGCGCAACAGCTGCAGGGTTACGTCGCCGGCTCCTCGGCCGAATCCGAGCCGCTCACGCAGGTGCAGGGCTACGAGGCCTCGACCTTCCGCCAGCTGACCACCGTCAGCGGAATCAACTCCTCGGGCGCGTTCTACCAGAACGACATCACGGCCGACATCCAGTATCCGTTCGCGGTGGGCACGAGCATGAGTTCGGGCTTCGGCGCGCGCTGGGGTCGCATGCACGAGGGAATCGACTTCACGCCGGGCCTCGGCGCGCCGATCCAGGCGATCGCCGACGGCGTCGTGACCGAGGCGACGGAGGCGGGCGGTGCATACGGCGTCAGCGTCCGCATCCAGCACGTCATCGATGGCGAGGTCGTCGAGAGCCACTACGCACACATGATCAACGGCTCGATGACCGTGCAGGTCGGCGATCAGGTGCACGTGGGTCAGGTCATCGGCCAGACCGGCAACACGGGCCGTTCGACCGGCGCTCACACGCACTTCGAGATTCGGTACAACGGCGTTGCCGTCGACCCGAAGCCGTGGCTCGCGGAGCACGCCGGCACGCATTACTCGAAGGAGGAGCGCGTGGCTCAGGAGGCCCTCGAGACCGAGCTGCTCGGCGCGGACTTCACCGACTTCTGAAAGAAGCGCTAGGCCGCAACGCCCGGGCGACACGCCGTTTTGAAAAGAACGTCACGTCGTTGTTATGATTTTCTAGTTGCCCGCACGACGGGAAACGCCCCGATAGCTCAGTGGTAGAGCACTTCCATGGTAAGGAAGGGGTCGTCAGTTCAATCCTGACTCGGGGCTCGAAACGAGAATAGTCGTTTTGCGGCAGGGTAGCTCAGTTGGTGAGAGCGCACGACTCATAATCGTGAGGTCGCGGGTTCAAGCCCCGCTCCTGCTACAGCGTGAAACCCCCGGATTCCGGGGGTTTTGTCGTTCAATCTGGTTTGCTCGTCCGCGACGCCGAGGGCGGCCGCGAGAAGCTCGAACACGATCACAGCTTCTCCACCGCCTTCCCCAACACTCCGATGACGACGAACACGGCGATCGCGCCGAGTACGTAGACGATGTCCAGCACAGCAAGCTCCATTCGGACGACAGCGGCAGCAGAACGCTCGGCCGCACGGCCCGCGATACGGGCGCAACTCCCGATCGAACACCCGTGTGCCGCCGGAATCCGGTCTCCTAACGGAACCCATACGGCGAACCGCCCGACCCTGACAGCCCGCTAACGCGACACCCCGCCCGGTGGCCTTAGCGACTTCCGTGACCCCTCGCAACGGGGTCTTCCCCGTCGCGTGCGAGGAGTAGCTTCGCGGGTGCCCGGTCCGACCGGGCCGTACGCGCATAGAAAGGGCACGTCATGTCGAAGAGCGAGGGTTCGAGCGGCGCGATGCGCTTCGCCTTCTGGTCCTGGATGAGCATCATCTGCGTCGGGCTCGCGATCATGATCGTTCTCCCGCTGATGGGGTGGTGAGCATGCGCCGTTTCATCCGGGACACGGGCCTCAGCCTGGTCTTCCTCGCCATCTTCATCGTCACCCTCGTCGCCCAGTCGATCGTGGGTCACGCATACAACAACGAAGAGCTCGCGCAGCACGGGCAGCCACCGGTCGGATACCTCGATTTCATCCGTTCCTCGGAGTTCCTCGTCGATGTGGCGGAGAACTGGCAGTCGGAGTTCCTACAGTTCTTCCTCTTCATCCTTGCCACGGTCTGGTTCGTGCAGCGCGGTTCTCCCGAGTCGAAGAAACCGGGGGATGAGGGCGTCGGCACCGACGAGGAACAGCTGGTGGGAGCGTATGCTCGGGCCGATTCGCCGCGGTGGGCCCGGGCGGATGGGGTCCGGTTGCGGCTCTACTCCAACTCGCTGCTCCTGACCATGGGTGCGATCTTCTTCCTCTCGTGGCTGGCCCAGGCTCTTGCCGGGCACGTCGTCGCGAACGAGGAGAACGCCGAGCACGGACTCCCGCTCGAAACGCTCGGCGACTACGTCGTCTCGCCGGAGTTCTGGAACCGAACCCTGCAGAACTGGCAATCCGAGTTCCTCGCCGTGGGCGCGATGGTGGCGCTGTCGATCTACCTGCGCCAGCGCGGATCGAGCGAGTCCAAACCGGTCGGGACTCCGCACGCGGTGAGCGCCGAGGAAGGCGAATAGCCTCGGCTCGCTCGCAATGACAGCCCCGTCGGTGTCCGGCGGAGGGAAGGATGGATCCATGGACCGCGTGAGCCGCGTGACGCACCTCTCGGAACTCGCCGAGCTCGTCAGGGCGACGCCCGGCCTGCACGTGCGCTACTCCGAGGGGCCGCAGAGCGACGCCCATCAGCAGAGCGTCGACGCCGAGAGCGGTCTGACGCTTCCCGGCCTGTCCGTGAACCCCCTCGACGCGGAGAACTGGTGGACGCGCCCCTTGGAGGACTGGCTGGCCCGGCAGCTGTGCCAGTATCGGCACCTGGCGGAGGAGAACCCGGAGCGGATCGCCTGGATCCTTCGCGGCCGGCTCGCGGGCCGCGGGCCGGACTGCGAGCCGCTCCTCGCGGACGTCGAGCCGCTCTTCGTGCTCGACGCGGGCGTGCTCGCGGAGGCGCAGGAGCGGTACGAGCAGAACTTCGATGCCGGGCAGGGGCCCGAGGACTGAGACGGTCGACCGCGTAAGGCCTCCGCGCGTATCCGCATCGCGATCGGGCCCGCGCCTCCGGCCTTTGTCGGCCCATAGCCGGCTCCCCTAGGCTGGATCGTCGTTCTCACGGGCGTGCTGAACCGCCGGGGCCTTGCCGAAGCGGTCGTGCCGCTGGTGGCGAAGGCAGACCGACACCGGCGGTCCCTGGCGGTCGCGGCGATCGACTTCGACGACTTCAAGGGCGTGAACGATACTCAGGGGCACGCGTGCGGCGACCAGGTGCTGGTCGACGCCGCTGCGGCCTGGCGCACCGCGCTCGGCCGCACCGCGATCGTGTCGCGTATCGGCGGCGACGAGTTCGTCGTCGTGTTCCGTCACGGCTCGGTCGATGACGCCGAACGCGCCCTCGCCGAGCTACGGCGGCGTTCGGCCGGCAGCTGGTCCGTCGGTCTCGCCGAACGCGCGCCGCAGGAACCTCTCGAGGCGGCCCTCGTGCGCGCGGACCGCGCGCTGTATCGGGCGAAGCCCGGGGGATAACCCCACCCGGATCCGGCGGCCCGCCCCGCTGTGCGGACCGCGGCCGTTCCGTAGCGTTAGGGGCATGAGTTCGATATCCACGCCCGCACCCCGGGTCAATGCCACGCTGAGGCTCCTCGGCGCGGCCGCGCACATGGTCGTCGTCGGTTTCGTCGGCATCGCCGTCTTCACGGTGCTCATCACGCTGCTCGGCGTCGGCGTCGGCCTCGTGCCCGTGCTGGGCATCGGCGCGCTGCTGCTGATCGGTTTCGTTTACCTCCTCTTCGCGACCGCGTTCACCGAGACCGCCCGCGTCGAGGGCCTTTACGGTTTCGGCATGCCGATGCTGAAGCCGCGGCGCTCGCCGAAGCCCGGTTTCGTCGGCTTCCTGCACACCGTCTGGCTCCAGTTCATCGACGCCGGCATGTGGCGCGCGGTCGCGCACTTCGCGATCGTGACCGTCCTCGGCTGGGTGGCGTTCGCCGCCGTCGCGGCGATCGGAACGGGCATCGCCGCGGCGTTCGCCCCGCTCTACGCGTCCGGCGGGACGGTGTACATCCTCGGCTTCCCCGTTGGCGGCCCGCTCGCGCCGGTCTTCGGCGTTGCCGCGGTGCTGCTCGCCCTCGCCCTGCTCTTCGGGCTCGCCCTGTTGCACGGTGCCCTCTCCCGGGTGCTCATCGCCCCGATCCGCGAGGCCCAGCTCGCCGCGGCGGCGCGCGACGCCTCCGCCCAGCGACAGGACGCCATCCGCGCGAGCGACGTCGAGCGCACCCGCATCGAGCGCGACCTGCACGACGGCGTCCAACCCCGCCTCGTCTCGGTCGGCATGACGCTGGGCCTCGCCCAGCAGAAGATCGACGCCGAACCCGAGAAGGCGAAGGAACTCCTCGCCGAGGCGCACACGTCCACGAAGGCGGCGATCACCGAGCTGCGCCAGCTCGCTCGAGGGATCCACGCTTCCGTCCTCGACGACCGCGGGCTCGACGCGGCGCTGTCCGCCGTCGCGAGCCGCTCGCACATCCCCGTCGCGCTCGACGTGCGCATGCCGGGCCGCGTCGGCCGCGACGCCGAGGCCGCCGTGTACTTCGCGATCGCCGAGTCGCTCACGAACGCCGCCAAGCACTCGCGGGCGACCGAGGCGCGCGTCACGGTGCGCACCCGGCCCGAGAGCGGCACACTGTGGGCCCGCGTCGAGGACAACGGTGTCGGCGGAGCCCGCGTGCTCCCCGGCGGCGGCCTCGACGGAATCCAGAACCGCATCACCGCGCTCGGCGGCACCTGCCGCCTCGACAGCCCCGCGGGCGGACCGACCTCGCTGGAGGTGAACGTGCCATGCGCATCCTGATCGTCGAAGACTCCGTCCTCCTGCGCGAAGGGCTAGTGCGGCTGCTCGAAGACGCCGGGCACGAGATCACCGCCGCGCTTCCCGACGCCTCCCGGGCGCTCGACGCCGCGGCCGAACAGGATCCCGACCTCGCCATCGTCGACGTGCGCCTGCCGCCGAGCTTCACCGACGAGGGCATCCGCGCGGCGCTCGCGCTGCGCAAGCAGGATCCCGCCCTCGCCGTGCTCGTCTTCTCGCAGTACGTCGAGGAGCGCTACGCCGCCGAGCTCATCGCCCAGCCGGGCGGGGCGATCGGGTACCTGCTCAAGGACCGTGTGACCGACGTCGCCGAGTTCCTCGAGTCGATCGACCGGATCCACTCTGGCGCGACCGTTCTGGATCCGGAGGTCGTCGCCCAGCTCCTCACCCGCCGCTCCCGCGACGAGCAGATCTCGCGCCTCACCGATCGCGAGCGATCCGTGCTCGCGCTCATCGCGGAGGGCAAGTCCAACGGCGCCATCGCCCGACTGCTGTTCATCAGCGAGGGCGCCGTCGAAAAACACATCACGTCGATCTTCGGCAAGCTCGGGCTCGAGCAAGACGACACCGGCAACCGCCGGGTACTCGCCGTCCTCGCCCACATCGACGCCACCACGCAGCCGGGCCCGGTCGGGCCTTCACAGAACGGACCAGTCCGATGACGAACCAGATCCCCACCCCTCCTCCCGTCCCGCCCGCGGATCCGACACCCCCGACGCCCCCGACGCAGACGCCCGAGGCGCGCACCGGATCCCGTGCCCTGGCGATCACGCTCGGCGTGGTCGGCGGTGTTGTGGTCGTCGGCGCGGCGGCGCTCGCCGCGGCCGGCGCCGTGTCCTCGGCGGTATCCGGCGGCAAGGGCGGTCACCAGCTGCTGAGCGCGAGCGCCGACGGCGTGCGCGAGATCGAGATCGAATCGGACTCGGGTGAGTTCCGCGTCGTCTTCGACGATGTGGACGAGGCCGTGCTCGAGGGTGACTCGAACACGGGTGCCTGGACGATGCGGCGCGACGGCGACTCCCTCGTCGTCGACTCCCCGCGCCGGTGGTTCGGCTTCTCGTGGAACGCCGAGCAGAACGCCGTGCTCACCCTGCCGGAGTCGCTCGAGGGCGTCGCCCTCGACGTGGACGTCTCGGCCGGATCCTTCGACGCCGCGGGCGCCTTCGGCGAGGTCTCGTACAGCCTCAGCGCGGGCAGCTTCGAGATCGAGGGATCCGCGACCTCGCTCGACGCCGACATGTCGGCCGGTGACAGCGTGATCGAGCTCGCGGACCTCCGCACCGCCTCCTTCGAGGTGTCCGCCGGGCGCCTCTGGGGCGACCTGCGCGGCGGGGAGGCGCCCGACGCGATCACGATCGAGCTGTCAGCCGGATCCGTCGAACTGCAGCTGCCGGACGTGCCCTACGACGTGCGGACCGAGAGCGCCTTCGGCGACGTCACCTCGAACCTCGACGAGTCGAGCCGCGCCCCCCGCATGATCGACATCGACGTCTCCGCGGGCGACGTCACCCTCGCCGCCGGCTGACCCGGGCCGGCACCGGGTCCGCTTGGCCCGGAGCCCCACCCCCGTACATAACGACGCAGATTTTTGGCTGAGTTGCCGTATGAACCGGTTTCGGTCCCGGCAGAAGCCAAAACTTGCGTCGTTGTGTACAGGGGGGCGGCAGGGGAGGAGGGGGATTTACCGGGGGTGCGGGGCCGGGCATAGAGTGGATCCGATGAACGCGATCCGATCCCGAGGCCCCAAGGCACTGCTCACCTTCGTTGGGATCGGGCTCGTGTCCGGCTTCATGTCGGGCCTGTTCGGCGTCGGCGGGGGCACCGTCATCGTGCCGCTGCTCGTCGGGATCGCCCTGTTCTCGCAGAAGCTCGCCTCCGGCACCTCGGGCGCCTCGATCATCGTGACCGCGGCGGTCGGCGTCATCAGCTATGCGCTGCACGATCAGGTCGACTGGATTGCCGGACTCCTGCTCGCCGCCGGCGGCATCGTGGGCGCGCAGATCGGGGCGCACCTGCTGCACGTGATCCGCGAGAACATCGTGCGCTGGATCTTCGTCGTCTTCATCGCCTGCATGGTCGTGATGATGTTCCTCGTCGTCCCCGAGCGCGGCGCGACGGTCGACCTGCACGTCGGCACGGGCATCGCGCTCGTCGCCCTCGGCGTCGCCACCGGCATCCTCTCGGGCCTGATCGGCGTCGGCGGGGGAGTGATCGTCGTTCCCGCGATGATGTTCCTCTTCGGATCCAGCGACCTCGTCGCGAAGGGCACCTCGCTGCTGATGATGATCCCGACGACCATCTCCGGCGCGATCCGCAACGCCCGCAACAAGAACATCGACCTCGTCGCGGCCGGCGCCGTCGGGCTCGCGACCCTCATCACGACCCCGCTCGGCGTGATCGTCGCGGCGCTGCTGGATCCGTTCACGGCGAACGTCTTCTTCGCCGCATTCCTCTTCGTCATCGGCGTGCAGATGGCCATCAAGGCCGTGCGAGCCGGCCGGAAGTAGACTCGGGGGGTGACTGTGAACCCCGATCTCGTCGAGCGGACATTCCCGCCGACGCCCGTGTACCTGGTCGGACGAGAGAAAGTGCGCGAGTTCGCCCGCGCCGTCTTCGCGACCGCGCCCCAGCACACCGACGTGGAGGCCGCCCGCGCGCAGGGCTACGCCGACGTCGTCGCACCGCCGACCTTCGCGATGGTGATCGCGGATCAGACGCTGCAGATGCTCCTAAACGATGCCACGACCGGAATCGTGCTCGAGCGCGCGCTGCACACCGACCAGCAGTTCACCTACACCCGCCCCATCGTCGCCGGCGATGAGCTCACGGGCCGGCTCAGCGTCACGCGCGTGCGCGCCATGGGAACGGGCGCGATGCTCACGAGCGAGACCGTCATCACCGACGCCGCGGGCGAGCACGTCGTGACCGCCACCTCGACGCTTCTCATCGGATCGGAGGACGCGTGATGACGTTCGACAAGGGCCAGATTCTCGCCGAGAAGACCGTGCATCTCACCCGCGAGCACCTCGTGCGCTACGCGGGGGCATCGGGCGATTTCAACCCGATCCACTACCGCGACGACGTCGCCGAGCGCGTGGGCCTCGACGGCGTGCTCGCGCACGGCATGCTGACGATGGGTATCGGATCCTCGATCCTCGTCGACGCGCTCGGCGACGCCGCGCGCCTGCAGTCGTACGCCGTGCGGTTCACGAAGCCCGTCGTCGTCGCCCCCGACGAGGGCGCGGACGTCACCTACGTCGCGACCGTGGGCCTCGTGAAGGACGACGGATCCGCCCGCGTGGACCTGACCGTCACGGCCGGCGGCGACAAGGTCTTCGGCAAGGCACAGGCCTTCGTGGTGGCCGCGTGAGGCTGGCCGATCTCACCACGATCGGCGTCGGCGGCGAGCCCGAGCTCATCGTCGACGCGTACACGCGCGAGCAGCTCGTCTCGGCGCTGAACGACGCGTGGGACGGCGACTGGTTCGTGCTCGGCGGCGGATCCAATCTGCTCGCCTCCGACGAACCGTTCGCGGGCACCGTGATCCGGATCCTGACGAGCGGTTTCGCGCGCATCGACGGCGCGCCCGAGGGCTTCCAGCGCGTGTCGATCGAGGCCGGTCAGAACTGGGACGAGTTCGTCGCGTGGACGGTCGCCCAGGGCCTGCAGGGCGTCGAGGCGATGAGCGGCATTCCCGGCACGGCCGGTGCGGCGCCGATCCAGAACGTCGGCGCCTACGGGCAGGAGATCGTGCAGACGCTCGTCTCGGTCGACCTGATCGATGAGGGATCCTCCGAGATCGTGACGGTGCCCGCGAGCGAGCTGGGCCTCGGCCCGCGCACCTCCGAGCTGAAGCGCCACTACGGCGAGGAGCCCGCCCGCGTGGCGGTGATCGCGGGGATCACGCTCGACCTGCGCGTCGTCGGCACGGATCCGGCCCCCGTTGCCGACGAGCGGATCCGCGCGGCGCTGTCGCTCGCGAGCGATGACGCCGTCACGCTTGCGCAGATCCGCGAACGGGTGCTCGCGATCCGGGCGTCGAAGGGCATGGTCCTGGATCCGACGGACGCCGATACGCGCAGCGCCGGCAGCTTCTTCAACAACCCGATCATCGCCGAGGCCGACGCGCGGCTCCTACCCGAGTCGTGCCCGCGCTGGCCCGTCGAGGAGGTCGCCGAGACGGTGCAGGTGTTCGACCTCGCCACGTGGGACGGCCAGGTGCCGCGCGTCGAAGCCCCCGCCTCGCGCGTGAAGGTGAGCGCCGCGTGGCTGATCGAGAACTCGGGGCTGCCGAAGGGTTTCTCCCTTCCCGGATCCCGCGCCGCGCTCTCGACGAAGCACACCCTCGCGATCACGAACCGCGGCGGCGCGAGCTCGGACGAGATCGCGGAGCTCGCCCGCTACGTGCGCATGCGCGTCTCCGGCGAGTACGGGATCACCCTCAACCCGGAGCCGGTCTTCGTCGGCGTCGAGCTCTAACTCATCCATTCCCCGCCAAAGCATCACGTCTCCGACGAATCATCCGCTGCTGCGTGATGATTCGTCGGAGACTTGATGAGGTGTGGCGAAAGGGATGAATTACGCGAACAGGCGCTGGAGGCGCCGGACGCCCTCGAGGAGCTGGTCCTCGCCGAGCGCGTAGCTCAGGCGCAGGTATCCGCTGGGGCCGAAGGCCTCGCCGGGAACGACCGCCACCTCGGCGGCGTCGAGGATGTAGTCGGCCAGCTCGAGGCTCGTCTCGATGCGGCGTCCGCCCCACTCGCGGCCGAGCAGACCCTGTACGTCGGGGTACACGTAGAACGCACCCTGCGGCGTCGGCACCGTCACGCCCTCGATCTTCGACAGCTCGTCGACCATGAGCTTGCGGCGGCGGTCGAACGCCTGCCGGAACTCCTCGGCGGTGTCCTGCTGGCCGGCGAGGGCCTCGATCGCGCCCCGCTGCGCGACGTTGTTGACGTTGCTCGTCAGGTGCGACTGCAGGTTCGCGGCGGCCTTCATGGCGTCGGCGGGGCCGACCATCCAGCCCACGCGCCACCCCGTCATGGCGTAGGTCTTCGCGACGCCGTTCAGCAGGATCGTCTGCTCGGCTACCTCGGGCACGGCCTCGACGATCGACACGGCGCGGACGCCGTCGTAGGTGAGGTTCTGGTAGATCTCGTCCGAGACGATCCAGATCCCGTGCTCGAGGGCCCAGCGCGCGATTGCGGCGGTCTCCTCGCGGGTGTACACGGATCCGGTGGGGTTCGACGGCGAGACGAACACGAGGGCCTTCGTGTGCTCCGTGCGGGCGGCCTCGAGCTGCTCGACGGTGACCTTGTACTCCTGCTCGGCACCCGCGAACACCTCGACGGGGGTGCCGTCGGCGAGCTGGATCGCCTCGGGGTAGGTCGTCCAGTACGGAGCGGGCAGGAGAACCTCGTCGCCCGGGTTCAGTAGCACCTGGAACGCCTGGTACACGGCCTGCTTGCCGCCGTTGGTGACGACGACCTGGCTCGGCTCCACCGCGAGGCCGGAGTCGCGCTTCGTCTTGTCGACGATGGCCTGCTTCAGCGCCGGAAGGCCCGCGGCGGGGGAGTAGCGGTAGTTCGCCGGATCCGCGAGCGCGGCCTGCGCGGCCTCGACGACGTTCGACGGCGTCGCGAAGTCGGGCTCGCCCGCGGCATACGAGATGACGGGGCGCCCCTCGGCCTTCAGGGCCTTGGCCTTCGCATCGACCTTGAGGGTCGCCGATTCGGCGATGGCGGTGATCTTCTTCGAGAGGGATGCGCGTTCAGTCACACGCTCAGCGTACTTCCCCGCGCGGATCCGCGCGCGTGAGAAGCGGATCCGCCACGCGCGAGAACCCGCGCCGGTTCGCGCCCACAGGACGCATGCCGTATGATCGCTAGAGCGGTTCTTCACTGCATCCTTCGGGGTGCGGCGAGAACACTAGGGTCTGATGACTCTAGGGCGGTAGCTCAATTGGCAGAGCAGCGGTCTCCAAAACCGCAGGTTGCAGGTTCGATTCCTGTCCGCCCTGCTCGTCTCAGCACATGGCTGATCCACGAAAGGTGACGAATGGCTCAGGACGCAGCGGGCGGCGCAGTCGCCGCCGCAGGAGGCGCGAGTTCCGGTAAGAAGGTCAACTTCTTCCGTCGCATCGTGATCTTCTTCCGCGAGGTCATCGCGGAGCTCCGTAAGGTCGTCACGCCGACGCGCAAGGAGCTCGTGAAGTTCACGAGCATCGTGCTCGGCTTCGTCATCGTGATGATCGCCTTGGTGTTCGGATTCGACACGGCCTTCTCCTGGATTGTCGACGTCGTTTTCGGCGTTCCGAAGTAAACCGAAAGAGGGTGTAGTCGTGTCTGAGAAGCATCTCGACGACGCTGATTGGGCTCCCGCGGCGGAGCAGTCCAGCGAGGACGACGAGGCCCAGACGGGCCGCGTCCTCGAAGAGGACGAACGTGCGAGCGAAGCCGCAGAGCATCGGGCAATGCATGTCGACGACGGTGCCGGCCTTGCCGACAACGAAGAATTCGACATCGAAGACCCGGAGGCAGACGCAATCGTGAACGACGCACTCGAGATCGACGAGACCACCGAGGCCGAGGCTGCGGCCGAGGTCCTCGCCGAGGACGCCGAAGAGAACGGCGAGCTCGTGGATGCCGCGGATGAGGCGGCCGACGAGCCGGAAGAGGATGAGGACCCGTACGCGGAGTTCCGCGCCGAGCTGCGCAGCCTCGAGGGCAAGTGGTACGTCATCCACACCTACGCCGGTTTCGAGCGCAAGGTGAAGGCCAACATCGAGCAGCGCAAGTCGACGCTCGAGGTCGAGGAAGACATCTACCAGGTCGAGGTGCCGATGGAAGATGTCGTCGAGATCAAGAACGGCCAGCGCAAGATGGTCACCCGCGTGCGCGTGCCGGGCTACGTGCTCGTGCGCATGGAGCTGAACGAGGACTCCTGGTCGGTCGTTCGCCACACGCCGGGCGTGACGGGCTTCGTGGGCAACGCCCACAACCCCGCCCCGCTGCGTTTCGAAGAGGCCTTCAACATGCTGAAGCCGCTCGCCGAGATCCGCGAGGCCGAGAAGGCTGCCGCGGGCGACGCGAAGGCGAAGGAGATCAACGCGCAGCGCACGATCGCCGCGGAGGTCGACTACGAGATCGGCGAGACGATCACCATCAAGGACGGCTCGTTCGCTGGCCTTCCCGGTTCGATCAGCGAGATCAACGCCGCGAGCGGCAAGCTCACCGTTCTGGTGTCGCTCTTCGAGCGCGAGACCCCGGTCGAGCTCGCGTTCGACCAGGTCACCAAGATGAACTGACGTTCTTCGCACGATGCCCCGCCTCGGCGGGGCATCGTCGTTTTCGGCGGATCCTGAGGAAGGCACGGAATCGGATCCGGTAGACTTGCATGGTTTGCGCGTCGTCTCGGCGCGCTCGCAGACACCACGCCCCGCCAGGGCGTGGGAGAGCATGCGCATTCGGCGCGTGTTCGACGAAAGGAAACCCAATGGCACCTAAGAAGAAGGTCTCGGGTCTGATCAAGCTTCAGATCCAGGCTGGTGCGGCCAACCCCGCCCCGCCCATCGGCCCCGCGCTCGGTCAGCACGGCGTCAACATCATGGAGTTCTGCAAGGCGTACAACGCGGCGACCGAGTCGCAGCGCGGCAACGTCATCCCCGTGGAGATTACCGTCTACGAGGACCGCAGCTTCACCTTCGTCCTGAAGACCCCGCCGGCGGCGGAGCTCATCAAGAAGGCTGCTGGCGTCAAGAGCGGTTCGGGCACGCCCCACACCGTCAAGGTCGGCAAGCTCACGAAGGCTCAGGTCGAGGAGATCGCCAAGCAGAAGGCGCCCGACCTGAACGCGAACGACATCGACGCTGCGTCGAAGATCATCGCCGGCACCGCCCGTTCCATGGGCATCACGGTCGAGGGCTAAGGGGAAACGAAAATGGCTAAGTCCAAGGTTTACGCCGCAGCCGCCGCCAAGGTTGCTGAGGGCAAGTTCTACACTCCCGCCGAGGCCGTCGCGCTCGCCAAGGAGACCGGTTCGAAGAAGTTCGACTCGACCGTCGAGGTCGCGCTGAAGCTCGCCGTCGACCCGCGCAAGGCCGACCAGATGGTGCGCGGCACCGTCATGCTCCCGCACGGCACCGGTAAGACCGCCAAGGTCATCGTGTTCGCGAACGGTGAGGCCGCCGAGGCCGCCATCGCCGCGGGCGCGGACGAGGTCGGCGGCGCCGAGCTCATCCAGAAGGTCGCCGACGGCTGGACCGACTTCGACGCGGCCGTTGCCGTTCCGGAGCTCATGGGCCAGGTCGGTCGCCTCGGTAAGGTTCTTGGTCCCCGTGGCCTCATGCCGAACCCGAAGACCGGCACCGTGACCCCCAACCCCGCGAAGGCGGTCGAGGAGATCAAGGGCGGCAAGATCGAGTTCCGCGTCGACAAGCACGCGAACCTGCACTTCATCGTGGGCAAGGCCTCGTTCGACGCTGAGAAGCTGAACGAGAACATCCAGGCCGCCCTCGACGAGGTCGTCCGCCTCAAGCCGTCGTCGGCGAAGGGTCGCTACATCCAGAAGGGCGCCGTCTCGACGACCTTCGGTCCGGGCATCCCGCTCGACGTGAACGGCCTCGCGGCGTAATTCGCGTTCTGACGACGAACCCCCTGCAGCTCCTGCAGGGGGTTCGTCGCGTTCAGGGCGATGGCGCGAGCCGGTAGAGCACCTCGGGCCGCCCGCGGCCGCCGTAGCGGTGCGAGAGGGAGATCTCGCCCCGGGCGACGAGGTGGTCGAGGTAGCGCCGGGCGCTCGCGCGGGAGATCGCGCAGCGCGCGGCGACGTCCGCCGCGGAGCTCGGCGCGACCGGATCCAGCGCCTCGCGCACCCGCTCGAGGGTGACCGGGGAGATGCCCTTCGGGAGCTGGTCGATCTGGGCCGGGATCGCGGCCGCGATCGGGATCCGCCCGGTCTGCAGAAGGCTGTCGATTTCGCCCTGCGCCAGCTCGAGATCGCGTTCGAGCGGATCCGGCGCCGCGCGGCCGGCGCGGTAGGAGGCGAGCCGCTCGGCGAAGACCTCCTGGCTGAAGGGCTTCACGAGGTATCCGGCAACACGCCCCGCGAGCGCCTGGCGCACCGTGATCTGGTCGCGCGAGGAGCTGATGACGATGATGTCGGGGGAGTGGTCGGCGAGCGTCCGGATGCGGTGCATGACCTCGATGCCGCTGACGTCCGGCAGTCGCAGATCGAGCAGGATCAGGTCGATGTCGCCGCGCCGGCCGAGGTCGATCGCTGCGGTCCCGGATCCGGCCCGCGCGGCGACGACGAAGCCGGGGAGCTCCGCGATGAAGCGGGCGTGGAGATCGCGCGCGTGCGCGTCGTCGTCGACGATGAGAACGCGGATGGGGGAGGACGTCACCGGGACACCTCCATGTCGAAGGCGAAGCGGGCGCCGCCGGCCGACGAGACCTCGATGGAACCGCCGCGTTCGGCGAGCGTGCGGCGCACGAGGTCGAGCCCCACGCCGCGGCCGGCGCCGCTCGGATCCGGTTTCGTGGAGAAGCCGCGGGCGAAGATCTGCGCGGCGTGCGCGGCGGGGATGCCGGGCCCGTCATCGGAGATGACGCCGAAGAAACGCCCATCGCGCTCGCGCAGCTCGCAGCGCACCGTGTGCGCGCCCGCCTCGCCGGCGTTGCGGCAGAGGTTCGCGAGCACCAGCACGAGCTGGTCGTCGGCGTCGTGCGTGAGCTCGACGTCGAGCTCGAGGCGCGTGCCGAGCGCGGCGAGTTCGGCGGTGAGCGCCTCGAGCGTCGCGCGCAGGAGCGGCGGCGCGCCGCGCAGGGCGGGATCGGCGAGCGTCGTCACGCGGGAGGAGGCGTCGATGTAGTCGAGCGCCTCGGCGCGGTCGTCGTTCGCCACGAGTCCGCGGACGACGTGCAGGCGCGTGTCGAACTCGTGGGATTGCTCGCGCAGCGCCGCGGCCGTCGCCTCGGCGTGTTCGAGCTCGCGCGCCGCCTCGTCGTGCAGCCGGATCCGGCGGTGCATCGCGGTCGTCAGCGCCGTGCTCGCCGCCATGCCCAGCACGAGTGCGCCGATGTCCCACGGCAGCAGCCGCCAGAGCGCCTGCTCGACGTCCTGCGTCATGCGCCGCTCGAGTATGCCGGTGGAGACGGCGCCGACCACGGATCCGTCGGTTCCGATCACGGGCACCTTCGCCCGCAGGGTGCGGCCGATGGTGCCGTCCATCGTGTTCACGACGGTCTCGCCCGCGAGCACGCCGGTCGCGTCGGTCGACACGGGGCGCCCCCGCTCGGTCGGGGTCGGGTGCGTCACGCGCCGCTCGTCGGGGGCGATGACCACGACGTAGTCGACTCCCGCGGCCCGTTCGACGAGGCTCGCGAGCGGCTGAAGCTCGGCGATGGCCCGCTCGAGGGAGTCGAGGTCCTCGAGCGCATCGCGCACCTGATCGAGGCCCGCGAGCTCGGACGAGACCTCGGTGACGCGCTCGGCCGTTGCGGCGCGGATTCCGTCCCGCTGCACCGACATCGCGATCGCGGTCGTGCCGCCGACGCACACGAGCACGAGCAGCGTCGGCAGGGCAAGCAGCACCAGCCGAGCCAAGCGTCCCCTCACCATCGCGCGTCCTTCCGTGAGCATCAAAGAGCACAATTCTTTCGCGTCTTGCCGCGAAGCGCGAACCTGGGGCAGGGTAGCTGGCGGCTGTGCTGTCAGCACAAAGGAGTGTAACCATGTCAGAGAACGCGAAACCCGGCCGCCGCGCGGTCGGTCGCACGATCGGGGGCGTCATCGCCGTCGCCTCGATCGGCATCGCATCATACGGATCCATCAGCGCGGCGACCGCGGGACAGGACGTGCACGCATCGCTGACGATCGTGGCGCCCGCGGCCGCAGGCGGCGGGTGGGACACCGTCGCTCGCGAACTGCAACAGGCGCAGAAGGCCAACTCGCTCGTGAACAACGTGCAGGTCGTGAACATGCCCGGAGCGGGCGGCACGATCGCGCTCGGCAACGTCGCGAGCCTCGAGGGCCGGTCGAACAACCTGCTCGTGGGCGGCACGGGTCTGCTCGCGGCGAGCGTGCAGTACTCGAGCGACAAGACCTACGACGACGTCACGAACCTCGCGGTCCTGTTCGAGGAGTACGACGTCATCGTCGTGCCCGCCGACTCGCCGTACGAGACGCTCGACGACCTCGTGAACGCCTGGCGCGAAGAGCCGGCGGCCCTTCCGTGGACGGGCGGCGGATCCTTCGACCAGCTCGTCGCGACCGACCTCGCGCTCGCCGCCGGCATCGATCCCACCCAGACGACGTACATCTCGTCGGACGGCGGCGGCGAGGCGATCCAGGCACTGCTCAACGGAACGGCCGCCGCGGCCATGGGCGGCTACTCCGACAACATCGACCAGATCGAGGCGGGCCGTCTGCGCGCGCTGGCGCTCGTCGCGGAGGAACGGGTCGACGGTATCGACATCCCCACGGCGCGCGAGCAGGGTTACGACGTGACGCTGTCGAACTGGCGCAGCCTGTCGGCGCCTCCCGGTGTCGAGGAGGAACAGGTCGAGGCGCTCGACGAGCTTATCGCCGAGACGATCGCCACCGACGAATGGAAGGACGCCGTCGAGCGCTTCCACTGGACGGTCAACGTGCGCACGGGCGAGGAGCTCGACGAGTTCCTCGCGAGCGAGAAGGAGCGCATCGAGATGCTGTACGAGGAGATGGGCCGATGAGCGGTCAGAATAACCCGACGGCGCTGTCGGCGACCTACGGCAAGCGGCTCCGCTTCGGCGGCCGCTCGCTCGCGAAGAACCTCATCATGCCGCTCGTGCTGCTGGCGTTCGCGGCGTATCTCGTGGTGGGCATCGTCACGATGACCGTGCCGGCGGGCACCAGCTTCCCCGGCCCCGGATTCTTCCCCGGCCTGATCGCGGCGGGCATGGCGCTCTTCGCGGTCCTGCTGATCGTCCGTGCCCTCCGCACGCCGCACGGCGAGGCGGAGTCGGGCGACGAGTCGTCGGTCGGCGTCGACTGGGCCTCGATGGCCTGGATCATTCTCGGCTTTGGCGCGTTCATCGTGCTGCTGCCCTGGCTCGGCTGGATCATCGGCGCGGGCCTGCTGTTCTGGGCGATCGCGCGCGGCTTCGGCGAGCGCCGCCACCTCCGTAGCCTGATCATCGGCCTCACGGCCAGCTCGCTCGTATACATCGCCTTCGACATGGCCCTCGGCATGTCGCTGCCGTCGGGCATTCTCGGATGGGAGTTCTGAACCATGGAGACACTTCAGCTTCTCGGTGATGGCTTCCTCGGAGCGCTCACCCTGCAGAACCTGCTCTGGGTGCTCATCGGCTGCGTGCTCGGCACCGCCGTCGGCGTGCTGCCGGGGCTCGGATCGTCGATGGCGGTCGCCCTGCTCCTGCCCGTGACCTTCGCGCTCGACCCGACCGCGGCCTTCATCATGTTCTCGGGCGTGTACTTCGGCGGCCTGTTCGGCGACTCGACGATGGGCATCCTGATGAACACGCCGGGCCAGGCCTCGGCGATCGCCTCGACGTTCGAGGGCCACAAGATGGCGCTCGACGGCCGCGCAGCGAAGGCGCTCGCGACCGCCGCGATCGGCGCGTTCATCGGTGGCTTCATCGCCTCGATCTGTGTGGTGTTCCTCGCACCCGTGCTCGCCGAGTTCTCGACGAAGTTCGGCCCGGCGGAGTTCTTCGCGCTCGCCGTGTTCGCGTTCGCCGCCACGTCGACCGTCGTCACGGACGACACCGTCAAGGGCCTCGCGTCGCTGTTCCTCGGGCTCGGCATCGCCGTGATCGGCATCGACGGCGTCTCGGGCGCGCAGCGCTTCACCATGGGTTCGCCGTTCCTCTTCGACGGCATCTCGCTCGTGACGGTCACCGTCGCGGTGCTCGCGCTCGGTGAGGTCATCTACGTGGCGTGCATGGAGCGCCACATCGTCGGCAAGGCGATCGTGCGCCCGAAGGGGCGTCCGTGGTTGTCGAAGAGCGAACTGCGCGAGGCCGCGCCCGCGTGGCTGCGCGGTACCGCCATCGGTCTGCCGTTCGGCGTCGTGCCGGCCGGCGGATCCGAGATCCCCACCTTCCTCGCCTACGGGCTCGAGAAGCGTCTCGATGCGCGGCGCAAGGATCCGCAGTTCGGCAAGGGCGCGATCCGCGGTCTCGCCGCGCCGGAGGCGGCGGGTAACTCGACGACCGGCATGGCGATGGGTGCGCTCCTCTCGCTCGGCCTGCCGATCTCGGCGACCGCCGCGATCATGCTTGCCGCGTTCCAGCAGTACGGCCTGCAGCCGGGCCCGCTGCTGTTCGACCGCGCGCCGGACCTCGTGTGGGCGCTGCTGGCGAGCTTCTTCATCGCGATGGTCGTGCTGCTGATCCTCAACCTGCCCTTCGCGATGCTCTGGGCGAAGCTCCTGCTGATCCCGCGTCCGTACCTGTACGCGGGGATCACGATGTTCTGCGCGATGGGCATCTACGCCTCGTCGGGTTCGACCTTCGACCTGGCGATGCTGCTCGGCGTCGGCATCGTCGGATTCCTGATGCGGGCGCTCGATTTCCCGCTCGCTCCGCTCATCATCGGCATGGTTCTCGGTCCCCTCGCCGAGACGAGCCTGCGTGACGCCGCGATGAGCGCCAACGGCGACTTCACGGTGCTGGTGCAGAGCCCGATCGCGCTCACGCTCTACGGCGTGCTCGTCGTGGTCGTCGGTGCGTCCGTGGTGAACCGGATGCGGGCGAGGCGCCGCGCTCTCTGAGGATCCGAATCGAAGGGCCGGCCCGTGACGGGGCCGGTCCTTCGTCGTTCCACGGGCTTTGCTCGGGGGGTCTTGCGGGGGTAGTGATATTTCCACATACTTAACGCATACCGCGGGTTCCGAGCGCCGACCGTGCGCGGCCCGCGGTGCGCAAAGGTGCTCCACACATGTCTCAGCTGACCGCGCGTCGCCGTAAAGTGCTCGCTCTTCTCGCCGCAGGCGCCGTGGTCGGCGTCGGTGGCGCATACACTCTCGCCGCTTGGAACGATTCGGAATTCGCGACGGCGAACTTCGCGTCCGGATCCTTCAACCTCGAAGGATCCCTCGACGGCACGACCTATTCGGAGCACGAGTCGGCGCCGGCCGCCGCCGAGGTGTTCACGCTCACGACCGACAACATGGTGCCGGAGCAGGTCGTCTACGACTCGTTCTTCGTGCGCCTCGACGACGCCACGACGGTCTCCGGAACCCTGGCGCAGCCCTCCGCGGCCACCGCGACGGGCGCCGTCGCCGACTACGCGTACGAGATCGCGGCCATCGACCCGACCGCGACCTGCGACGCGACGACCCTCGCGGCCGGCACGCTCCTCGGATCCGCCGACGCACTCGACGGTGCAAACGCCGCGACGAACACCGTCGATCTTGTCGCCGGCGATGGCGCGGCCGGCACCGCCGTCCAGCTCTGCATCCAGGTGACGGCATCGCCCGACCTCGCCCAGGGCCAGACAGCCGAGGCAACGTGGGAGTTCGTGGCAACGTCGAACGACGCTAGCTAATGACGGATCGTCGGCGGGGGAGGCGCGCATCGCAGAAGGTGCGCGCCCTCCTCGCCGCGGGCGTCGTCGTCGGTATCGGCGCGGCATCGACCCTCGCCGCCTGGACCGACAACGAGACCGTGACGGCGAACCTCACCGCCGGAACGTTTGGAATCGTCGGATCCACCGACGGCGCGACCTTCACGGATCACCCCGCCGAGGGCCCCGCGCAGCTCACGTTCGACGTTCCGGCGGCCGGGCTGATTCCCGGAACAACCGTGCACGCGTCGTTCTCGGTTCGCACGACGAGCGGATCCGCCGCCGGCACCGCGAGCCTCGACGCGGACGCGGACAACGGATCCGGGCTCGGTGCGTACCTGACATACGGCGTGAGCTACCAGATATACGACAGCGGTAGCACCCCGGAACCCTGCAACGACGCGGCCGCGTTCGACGCGGGCACGGTCCTCGTGCCACGCGGATCCGTCCTCACCACCGCGCCCACCGCGACTCAGAATCTCGACGCGAACGGCGGATCCACGATCACCTACTGCTTCGAGATCACGATGCCCGCGAACACGGACAACGCCGCGCAAGGACTGACGGTGGCGCCGCGCTGGACCGTGAACGCACAAAACACATGACCCTCACCGAGACCAGGGCGTCGCTGCGCGAGGCCCGCAGGAAGCGCCCGCACCCCGTGCGGGTGATCGGCGATGTGCTGCTGTGGATCGCCGCGGCGCTCGGCGCCCTGTGCCTCGTGCTGCTTGTGCTCGCGTTCACGCTGAACATCTCGCTGATCATGTTCCGCACCGGATCCATGTCGCCGGCGATCCCGACCGGATCCGTCGCGATCGTGCAGGAGATTCCCGCGAGCGAAATCGAGGTCGGCGACGTCGTCACGGTCGACCGGGGCGAGGATGAGCTTCCCGTCACGCACCGCGTGACGAGCGTCGAGCCGGGGCCGAGCGCCGACGAGCGCGTCATCACGATGCGAGGCGACGCGAACGAGCAGGACGATCCGTACCCGTACACGGTGACGACGGTGCGCTCGGTGCTGTTCTCGATCCCGGGCATCGCCACGACGCTCGCGTCGTTCGGCAACCCGCTCATGATGGGCGCGATGACGCTCGTCGCGGGCGCGCTCGTGGGGTGGGCGTTCTGGCCGCGAGAGCGGAGCGACGAATGAGCGCGCTGCTTTTCGCCGTCGCCGTGGGGCTCGCGACGGCGCCCGATGACCGGATCCGCATCGTCTCCGAGCTCGACGCCGCGGCCGCGTCGCAGCTCGCGCCGGGGGAGACGGTCGACTGGTTCGTCGACGTGACCACGACGCCGGGGGAGCCCGGAACCGTCGACATCTCGATCGCCGAGATCGGCGACCTGGGCCTCGAGGTCGCGGCGTTCCGCTGCGAGAGCGAGTGGGAAGGATCCGTGTGCGCGGCGGGGGCGACTCGTCTGCGCGAACAGAGCCCGCTGCCTGCGGGCGAGGCGTCTCTGCTCGCGATCCCGGATACGGAGACGGCCCATCTCCGCATGGTCGTCGTGGCGGCGGACGATCTCCCCGCCTCCGCGCAGGGCGCACTGCGTCTCCTCGCGCAGGGCGCGGGAGACGCGAAGGACGTGGAGGGGCCCCGCTCGCCGCTGCAACCGACCGGATCCCTCTCGCTATCGGCCCTCGTCTGTGCCGCCGTCGGAGCGCTGGGCGCGGGGGCGGCGATCACACTCACACGCATCTTTAGACGTCGAACCCCGCGGACACGCTGAGCCGCTCCGCGGCTGGGGTCAGAGGTTGCGGCAGGTTCCGCCGATGCCGGCGATGAGACCCGCGTTCGTCGCGACGCGCAGCGGCTGCGAACGCCACCCGCTCGGATCCGCGATCGACAACGCAATCTCCAGTTCAGTGCCCAGGCCCAGGAGGCCACCCAGCAGGTTGGCCGGAACGTTCGTGCGGTAGCTACCGTCGGCGAGAAGGGTCGTGTTCGTGACGAGACTGAAACCGGTCAGCGGCGCGAGAACCGAGCCGAGGCCGCTCGTCGAGGCCTCCGTCACGACATTGCTCAGCTGGTATCCCGTCGGCAGCTTCCAATAGATCTCCACGCGGGCGCCCAGACCGAGCACACCGGGAACGTATCGACACGCGGTGGCGTGGGTAGGAGCCGGAATCGTCGCCGCGGAGAGCGAAGCGGAGGCGGCCTCCGAGTCGGTCCAGGTGGCATCGGACGGCGCCACCGCCGATGGCAAGGCAAGACCCACGCCGAGAAGGAGCGCCGCAGCGAGGAGGCGCGCCTTGGGTCGCGGCGGCCTCATCACCTCTTGCACGACGTCTGGCTGCACGCTCTCATCGTACGGGGCGTCGCGGTCGACGGATAGAGGGATGCCCCGCCTACGCCGTTTCGGTACGGCCGCTCGGGACGCCAGAGAGATCTCGCCCTCCTGTCGACGTCACATCGAGCTCGGGGTGGTCTCGCGGACGGGGAAGCCCGCGGGCACGCCTAGGGCATGTCTCATAAACATCTCTGGGTCCATGAGACCACCGCGTTGAGCACCACCGCGGCGCGAAACACAACCGCGAGCTTGTCATAGCGCGTCGCCAGCCCCCGCCATTGCTTGACGTCGCAGAAGCGTCGCTCCACGACGTTGCGTCCCTTGTAGTCGACCGCGTCGAATCCAGGTGGTCGCCCTCCGCGCGACCCGCGTCGTTTCCGATGCGCCTGCTGGTCGCGCCGTTGCGGGATCACGGCGCGGATGCCGCGGTCGCGCAAGTGACTGCGGATCGCTCGCGAGGAATACGCCTTGTCACCACGGACCGCGTCGGGACGGGTGCGGGGACGCCCGACCGGGCGCGTGACGCATAGCCTGGACAGCAGCGGCAGCAACGCGGGCGCGTCGCCAGACTGACCGGGGGCGACAGCGATCACCAACGGCAGACCGTGGTCGTCGACGAGCTGGTGGATCTTCGTCGACAGTCCGCCGCGGGAGCGTCCGATCGCGTGATCAGGCGGCTCGACGGCCGGATTCGTGTAATTCGATCCAGCCCCCTGTGAGGCGCGTGAGGTTGGTCGCGTGCTGATGCGCACGGGCGATCGTGGAGTCCACCGACACAGACCAGCCGATCTTCCCGTCCTGGTCTGCCGTAGCGAGCAGGCTCTGATGAATCCGGTCCCAGGTGCCGTCGCCGGCGAGGTTGCGATGCCATCGCCACACGGTCTGCCAGGGGCCGAACTCCCGCGGCAGATCGCGCCACGCGATCCCGCACCGGTACCGATAGATGATGCCCTCCACGACCGTCCGCGCGTCCGAGAACGGGCGGCCCTGGCGGCCCGTCCGGGAGGGGAGGAACGGCGCGATCAACGCCCACTGATCATCCGAGAGAAGCTGGAAACGCGACACCCCTCCACCCTCTCAGCCGAACGCCTCAATCTTTATGAGACATGCCCTAATCGTCGTTCAGTGCGTGCAGCAGCCCCGCGAGGCGGCGGATGTCGGCGACGTCCCACTCGTCGAGCTTCGCCCGCATGCTGAGGTTGTCGGAGGACGCGTGGATCGCGTCGTAGCGCGCCTTGCCCTCGTCGGTCGCGGAGAGGAGCTGTGCGCGTCGATCGTGCGGATCCGGGGTGCGCTCGACGAGGCCTCGCTCTTCCAGCTGCCCGATGGTGCGGCTGAGCTGGCTCTTGTCGAGCATGAGCTGCTCGACGAGCGCGGATGCGGTGAGCGGGCCGGACTGGGCGATCGTCGAGAACACCTTGTAGGCACCGGGCAGCAGGCCGGGGGAGAGCTCCTCCGCCCGCCGCGCGATCAGCCGCCGGAAGCGGCTGATCATCTGCACGAACTCGCCCTCGACGGCGCGGATCGCTTCGTCGCGCTCGGGAGAGGTCGACGGCGAAGGATCCGGGGTGCTCATCGGTTTCATTGTCGCCTGTTGTCCGCGGGGGAGCAAAACGCCGGGATCGCGCCCATCACGAGTGCGGCGTCTCGCCCGTTGTCAGGGCGTCGAGCAGGGTCGTGAGGCGGTCGATGGTCGTCACCGGCCAGTTGTCGAGTTCCTCCTCGAGCCGGTGCTGGTACGGCGCGCGGGCGAGGTGTAGGCGTCCGCGCCCGAACTCCGTCAGCGAGATGAGTCGCACCCGGCCGTCGTGCGGATCCGGCACGCGCGTGACGAGCGCGAGCTCCTCCAGTTCGGACACCGTGCGGCTGACGAAGCCCTTGTCGGCGGAGAGGTGATCCGCCAGGGTCGATACCGTTGCGGCGCCCTCGCGCGCGATCATCGTGAGCACCTTGTATGTGGCGGGCAGCATGCCCGGCGCGACGCACTCGGCGGCATCGGCGTACGACCGCCGCCACTGCTGCATCAGGCGCTCGAAGGATCCCTCCAGCGCGGCGATCGCCTCCGCTCGCGCGGAGACGCCCGCCGTCACCGCCTCCGGGGAAGCGGCAGCGGCGGGCGTCCGGGTGTTCATCGCTTGTCGGCGGCCGAGCGAGCGTCGTCGGTGCCCACGACGGTGACGCTGCCGGTGGCGGTCAGGACGCCCATGCCCTCGGAGACCGACACGGTCGCGAGGTCGGCCTCGCCCGCGTGGGTGCGCTCCGAGGTCGTCATGCGCGTCAGCGGCTTGTTCGGCATGAACAGGATCGCGATGAGGCTGATCACGGCGAAGGGAACGCCGATGAGGAAGGAGTGCGAGATACCCTGGGCGTACACGTCCTCGACGATGATCGCGATGGCGTGCGGCAGCTCGCTGACCTTCGGCAGCGTGCCGGATCCGAGACTCTCGAGCGCGGCCGCGCCCTTTTCGCCGGTCTCCGCGACGGCGGCCATGAAGCGATCCATGGTGTCGGAGGAGGTCATCAGGCTCGCCACCTTCGAGCTGAGCGCCGCGCCCATGACCGAGACGCCGATCGTACCGCCGAGCGAGCGGAAGAAGGTCACACCGGAGCTCGCGACTCCGATCTCGCGCGGGTCGGTGTCGTTCTGCACCACGAGCACGAGGTTCTGCATCGTCATGCCGACGCCCGCGCCGAGCAGGAACATGTACACGGAGACGAGCGCGAAGTTCGTGTCGTAGTGGATCGTCGACAGCAGGTAGGAGCCGGCGATCAGCAGAACCGCGCCGACGACGAGGTACGCCTTCCACTTACCGTACTTCGAGATGAACGCGCCGATGATGATCGACGACAGAAGCAGGCCCGCGATCATCGGGATCGTCATGATGCCCGCCATCGTCGGCGTGGCGCCGCGGGAGAGCTGCATGTACTGGCTGAGGAACACCGAGGAGCCGAACATGGCAAGGCCCGTGGCGATCGACGCGATGACCGACAGCGTGAAGGTCTTGTTGCGGAAGAGGCTGAGCGGGATCAGCGGCTCGCGCGACTTGAGCTCGACGACGATGAAGGCGATCGTCGCGACGATCGCGCCGCCGACCATGAGCACGGTGAGCAGGCTCCACCAGTCGTTGTTGGCGAGGTCGGTGAACGCGAGCGCGTTGCCCGCGTCATCGGTCGTGGTGGATCCGGCGTTCGAGACCCAGATGAGGAGCGACGACACCGCGGCGGACAGGAACACGATGCCGGCGTAGTCGATCGTGGCCTTCTTCTGCTCGCGCTTCGGGAGCTTCAGCGTGACCTGCACGAGGACGAGGGCGGCGACGGCGAACGGCAGCGCGATGAAGAAGTTCCAGCGCCAGTTGATCGAGTCGGTGATGAAACCGCCGAGCAGCGGCCCGCCGACGGTCGACACGGCCATGACGGCGCCAAAGAGCCCCATGTACCTGCCGCGCTCGCGGGGGCTGATGATGTCGGCCATCAGCACCTGGCTGAGGGCAGCGAGGCCGCCGGCGCCGATGCCCTGCACGGCGCGCATCGCGATGAGCAGGTGGGTGTCCTGGGAGAAGCCGGCGATGGCGGTCGCGACGACGAAGATCACGATCGCGAGCTGGTACAGGAACTTGCGGTTCGTCAGATCGGCGAGCTTGCCCCAGATCGGGGTCGAGATCGCCGTCGTCAGCAGCGTCGCGGTGACGACCCAGGTGTAGGAGGTCTGCGTTCCGCCGAGGTCGGAGACGATGACGGGCAGCGAGCTGGAGACCACGGTCGATGCGAGCATCGACACGAACATGCCGAGGATCAGGCCGGACAGCGCCTCGAGCACTTGGCGCTGCGACATCTTCGGCGGTGCGGAAGAGGGTTTGGGCATGGCGTTCCTCACAGACGGATGGTGGTCGTTGCGGCGACGCTGACGCAGAAGGTTGACCGATATCAAAGGTTGAAGTTTCTCAACTATATCCCCGAAGGTTGACCCCACGCAACTAATGAGGCTGTGTCTTTCCCGAGTTCCCCCAGCGGTGTCGATTAGCCTCGACATCATGTTGTCCCGGGAGCTGCAGGCGCGGATCGTCGCCGACTCGAGCGATCGGGTGGCGTGGCTCCGGGCGCGGTCGCAGGGAATCACGGCGACCGACGTCGCCCACCTGTCGACGCCCGCCTCGATCCTGCGGGCCGCGAAGCAGAAGCTGCAGCCGGCGGGCTTCTCGGGCAATGCGTACACGGATCACGGGCGCCGGCGCGAGCCGGAGATCGCCGCGTGGATCCTCGAGAACCATGGGATCCATCCCTCCGGGGCCCTGTTCCGCGCGGAGATCGAGAAGCGGCACCTCGCGACCCCCGACGGGATCGCGCAGGACGCCGAGGGCCGTGTCGTGCTCGCCGAGATCAAGACGACGAACAAGTCGTGGCGCACGATCCCGCGCCACTATCTCCGCCAGGTGTGGTGGCAGCAGCACGTGCTCGGCGCGGAGCGCACCCTCTTCGCGTGGGAGGAACACCGCGATTTCCGGCCGCTCCACGAGGAGCCGCGGACGATGTGGATCGACCGCGACGAGAAGGAGATCGCGAATCTCGTCTCGATGGCGACGCAGCTCATCGACGAGTTGTACCGGCTGACGACGGGGCAGAATGTGCCGCAGGACAACCTCTCGCCCCGCGAGCAGGCGATCCTCCGGGCGGCGACGCAGGACGCCTACCGCGCGCTCGCGCTCATCGACTGACAGCGGATCCCCAGTCGGCCCGGTTTGCGGATCCGGATCCCGGTGTCGTAGGCTTGTCGAAGCCGAAGACCGCCGGTCGTCGAGTGCGAAAGTTCTCGAACGAAGCGCTGCTAACGCAGGGGCCCGCGCAGGTGTACTGAGAATCTTTTGAAGCTCCGTGCGCTCTGCGCATGGGGCTTTTGTCATGTCAGCGGGCGGATCGGCCGGCACCTCACCTCCGTGAGGCGCCTCGTACGTATCAAGGAGTGGCCATGGCGCTGAAGGAAGCATCGGTCGCCGAACTCACGAACAAGTTCGAGAGCTCGACCGCCGTTCTGCTCACCGAATACCGCGGCCTGACGGTTGCCGAGCTCAAGGAGCTCCGCGACAGCATTCGTCAGGATGCGGAATACGCCGTGGCGAAGAACACGCTGACCAAGCTCGCTGCCGCTAAGGCAGGAGTCGAGGGCCTCGACGACAACCTCAAGGGTCCGTCGGCGCTCGCGTTCGTGCACGGTGACCCGGTCGCCGTCGCGAAGGGTCTGCGCGCATTCGCCAAGGCACACCCTCTTCTCGTGATCAAGGGCGGGTACTTCGATGGTGCCCCGCTCTCGGCTGAGGAAGTCAACAAGCTTGCTGACCTCGAGAGCCGTGAGGTTCTTCTGTCGAAGGTCGCCGGCATGATGAAGGCCTCGATGTCGAAGGCTGCTGCCGTCTTCCAGGCGCTTCCGTCGAAGACGGTCCGCACGGTCGAGGCTCTGCGCGAGAAGCAGGAGAACGCGGCGTAAAGCCGACGCGTTCACAACAACCACCTACCTACCTCTAACTACAGGAGATACATCATGGCGAAGCTCAGCACCGAAGAGCTGCTCAGCGCGTTCGAGGAGCTCACGCTCATCGAGCTCAGCGAGTTCGTGAAGGCGTTCGAGGAGAAGTTCGACGTCACCGCTGCTGCCCCGGTTGCCGTTGCCGCTGCGGGTGCCCCCGCCGCGGGTGGCGAGGCCGCTGCCGAGGAGAAGTCGGAGTTCGACGTCGTTCTCGAGTCGGCCGGCGACAAGAAGATCCAGGTCATCAAGGCTGTCCGCGAGCTCACCTCGCTCGGCCTCGGCGAGGCCAAGGCTCTCGTCGACGGTGCCCCCAAGGCCGTCCTCGAGGGCGTTGCCAAGGAAGCCGCTGAGGACGCGAAGGCGAAGCTGGAAGAGGCCGGCGCCTCGGTTACCGTTAAGTAATCTCAGCTTTTCACGCACGAAGCCCGTCGCTCCTTTTGGAGCGGCGGGCTTCGTCGTGTGTGCGCATCGCTACGCGTGAACGCAACCGCTGTGGTTCGGCTGCCTAGTTGGTACCGAGACCGATGACGTATCGGGGTGTGCATGCTTCCCTCGAAGCGACCTCGTTTGAGCCCTCACGCGCAACGACCTTGTACCGGTAGATCCCGGATGGGAGCGTGGCGTTGTCGGTGAAGGTGGTCGCGGTTATCGGAGCCGAATTGATCGGTTCACCCCACTCCGACACCGGCTGCCAACCGGGAGGTGGGACGGCCACGCGATAAACGTAGTATTCGACGGAGTCGGCGTTCTCTGCTGTCCACGTCAGGGTGCCATCCGCGTAGGCGGAGACATTCGTCAGAACCGGCGGTTCCGGCACGGTGTAGCTCTGAGCAGCCGAGCCCGCGGGCCACCTGACTCCCTCCACGACCGGGGCGACCGAAATCGCGTAGGTGCCGGGGCCAAGCGCCAGCTGGTACTCCGTGGTCGTCGAGGATCCGTTAACGCCGTCGTCGACATAAACCTCGTAGCCGTCGGCGCCGGGGATGGCGTCCCACGTGACCAGTCCGTCTGCCGTCACGTTGACGTTCTGCGGCTCCCCTACGACGCTTACCGCCGAACCTTCAGAAACCGGGCTGCGTCCGCCCTCGCCGATGGCGGTGACGTAGAAGTAGTACGTACCGGGAGCGAGCTGGATCGGACCGGCCTCGGTGCCGCTGACAGGGCTGCCGGGTGCGATCGTATTGGGACCATCGGCTGAGGTCGAGTACGACACTTCGTACGAGTCGGCACCGACAGACGCGTTCCATGTCACGCGAACGCCATCATCGCCCACCGTGGCCGTGACGTTCTCCGGTGCTGCGGGAGCGATGGAACGAACGGCGGACGCGCTCTTTTCGCTCTTGTTTCCCGCGGCGTCGACCGCGACGACTTCGTAGGAGTACTTTCCGGGGGCGTTGTGCGGATCCGTGTAAGTCGTTGTCGTGATGGCATCGGTGGTGATCTGCACGCCGTTGCGGTAGATGAGGTAACCGATCCGCTTGTCGTAGTCGGTCGATGGCTGCCATTCGAGTTCGCCGGCGTCGTTGACAACCAGCGATTCCGGGGTGCTGGGCGCGTAAACGTCATCGACCTTGATGTCGTTGGACCGACCCGCCGTGCTCTTGCGCTCGCCGTCGGTCGCCACGACGAGATACACATATGTGCCGGGCTCGAGCGGAGCATCGGCCTCGAATCGCGCGCCGAGATCTTCGGTTGACCCGAGGGGTTCGAGCGCATCGGGCGATGCGTCCGCGCCCTGAAGCAAGACGTCGTACCCGGTAGCGTCGTTGACGTCGCTCCACGTGATCGTGATGCGCTGGCCGCTGAGAGTGGCCTCGACGTCTGACGGAGCCTGCAGCTCCGGAGTCGGAGGTACCGTTGGTCGGGGCGTCTCGGTCGGCTCCGGTTCCACGGATTCCGTGGGGCCGGGCGTCGGCGTGAGGGTCGGTGTCGGCGTGGGTTCAGGCGCGGCCGACGGAGTGGGATCCGGGGTCGGCTGGGGAGTCGGAGTCGCAGTGGGCTCCGGCGTCGGCTCAGCGCTGGGGGTCGGTGCGGGATCCGGCGTCGGGGTCGGCGTGGGCTCGGGGCTCGGCTCGGGCGTCGGCACCGGCGTTGGCTCTGGCGTGGGCTCCGGGGTCGGCTCGGGTTCCGGGCTGGGCGGCGCCGGCTCCGGATCGGGCGTCGGCTCCGGGTCGGGCGTCGGAGTCGGCTCCGGCGTGGGCGCGGGGCTCGGTGCCTCCGGGCTCGGAGACGGCTGCGGCTGCGGCTGAGGGGCAGGCGTCGGAGTCGGAGTGGGAGTCGGCGCGGGGGAGGGCTCCGTAGGCTCAGAAGGCTCCGCCGGCTCGGCGGGCCGGCTCGGTTCCGCGGGCTCCGTCGTTTCCTCGGGCTCCGGACTGGGCGTCGGCTCGCTGCTCGCGGTCGGCGTCGGCGCGGGGCCGTCGAGCGCCGCGAGAAGCTCGTCGCGGATCCCGAGCCCTGACAGCGTCGCGCGTGCGGGCGGCTCCGCCGAGTTCGCGTAGAGAACCGTCAGCGTCACGTCCGCGCGCACCTGGGCCGGCGACAGCGCGAAAGCGAGATGACCGGATCCGTCGGCGCCGATTGTGGTGTCGTCGAGGCGCGCGCCGTCGACGGCCGCGATCGCCGCGGTCGCGGGCCGGTCGGCGGATCCGCCGGCGCCTACCGGATCCGAGGCGCCCGGCGCGTGCACGCTCGCGACGGCCCCGGGGATGCCAGTGATGTCGACGGCAACGGATCCGCGGGGTGCGTTCACGACCCGGGCGCCGGTGATGCCGAGCTGATGCGCGTCCTTGTCGAGGTCAGGGCTCGGCGATGGGGTGGGCGACTGCGTCGCGTCCATGGCCTCGGCGAGCTCGTCCGACGCCTCGATCGATGCGTCTCCTGGAGCCCCCGCGCCGAACGCTCCCGCGGCGGGAGACGACGCGCCGTTGTCGCTCCCGGGCAGGCCCGTGGCGACGGCGACGGCGATCGCGGCCGTCGCGAGGCCCGCCGTGATGATTCCGCCGAGCGTCCAGGTGGCTCCCGTGCTCGCGGCGCCGCCCGAGGATCCGCCGGATCCCGAGCCGGTGGACGCGAGTGCCGCGCCACCGCCTACCGCCGCGCCACCGATGGCGATGCCGCCCTCGACGACCTCCGGGGGCATCGCCACCAGGGCGATGGCCGCGTGCTCGCCACGCTGCAGCATCGCGAGATACGCGCCCGCGGCGGGAATCCCGATTGCGAGCGGAAGCAGCACCATCGCGAGGCGGCTGCCGACGTGCTGCGCCTCCTCGGCCACGATCTTGCAGCGCGTGCACTCCGCGAGGTGCGCGCCGAGGCGCTTGCGGTCGCGCGCGGCGAGGTTGCCGCGCGTGTGCGCGCCGAGGCGTTCGATCGCCCACTGGTGCTCGGATCCGTCAGCGACGTTCGCGAGATGCGCTTGGATCCACGCCTCGCGGAGCCCCTCGCGCGCTCGCGCCGCGAGCTGCGAGACCGCGACGGGCTTCATGTCGAGCAGGGGAGCGACCTCGCGCGGCTTGAGCTGCTCGATCTCGGTGTACCAGAGCACCTCCTGCCATCGCGTCGGGAGACTGCGGAAGGCCGAGTGCGTGATCCCGCGATCGAGGGCCGCCTCGGCGGCCTCCTCGGAAGAATCCGGATCCTCGATGTCGTCGGCGACTTCGATGGGAACGTCGCGAGCCTCGCGCCCCCAGCTCGCGGCGGTGTTGCGGATCGCCGTGAAGAGGTACGCGCGGAACGATCCGGTCGGACCGCCGCCGCGCTTTACCGTCTGGAAGATTTTTGTGTACGCCTCTTGAACGAGGTCGTCCGGGTCGATTGCCGAGCTGATGCCGCGCGCCGCGGCGATCCCGGAGCGGTAGTGACGAGCCCAGAGCTCGCCGAACGCCTCCGCGTCGCCAGAGCGTGAACGCAGGACTAGGTCGGCGTCAGACGCGCCATCGGCGTGATCGACGCCGGGCTCGAGCTGATCCGACATGTTCCCCCAGAGGTAAAGACCGCGTTAGATTCTCCTCCTCCTGGCCCCGAGATGCCAAGTGGGTGGTGATCTTCACAGAAAATTTGCCACCCGATCCGGGATTTTGGTGCGAGACGAGAAAATCGGCGAACTCGCGTCATAAAACGCACGGGTGCGCGTCTTGTGGGGTGAGAGAGGAATTCTCGGCATCCGGGGGGAGTAAGTCCGAGGCGGGTGCGGCGCCCTCGAGGCCCGCATCAAGAGAGGAAGGCCCGGGACGTTCGTGGAACATGGCCCGGGCCTTACCTATGTCTCATGGGGTGACTACGAGCGGGCGAGGGTGCCGATCTCGGAGCCGCTCTTGTCGAAGACGACGAGGGTGTCGCTGTCGAGCTTGACGGAGGTGGCGTTGCGCACCCACGTGTCGATGCCCGGGCACGCGCGCAGGGTCGATAGGCCCGGGTTGAGGACGAGCTCGTCGTCGCCGACCTCGTAGGTGCCGCGAAGCCCGTTGCACCCGTCAGATCCGCTATAGGTGCCGTCGTCGGCGAACTTCAGGAACGGCTCGCCCTTGTCGGTGCTCGCGAAGATCGCTCCGACGTACTCTTCTTCCTTCATCGGTGCCGCTCCTGCGTCGCTGTGGGTTGCGCATCCGGCCGCGAAAGCGGCGGGCGCGATGAGTGCAAGCGCTACTGCGAGGCGTCGCATGGTCATCCTGGCCTCCGGTCGTCGTGGTCCGGCTGGAACTCCAGGGTAACGCGGGGAAACGTTCTCGGACGAGGAATCGTCGACACGTGGGTGACTATATGGAGATATCCGGATACTGCCGGGGTGAAGGCCGGGTGAGAGATCCGCCCAGGCTGGTGCGTGACCTGGTCGTTATGTATGCTGGCAAAGCTTATGTCCGAGCTGAGGCCTTCCTGAGCGCAGGACGAGCGCAGTTCATATTTTGCGAGATGGCGGCACCACCGCCCGAAGGAATGGGGAGTTCCTTGCGATTCACTATCAACCGAGGGGCAAAGCTCGGTGCCTTTGGCGCCGCAGTTGCCCTCGTGGCGGGAGGCGTGGTCGCAGCACCCGCATTCGCCGCCGACGCCGCGCCGAAGGCTTCGCTCGACGCCGTCGCCGCCGAAGCGTTCCAGGTTCCCGGCGTTGTGGCCGTTGTGACCAACGGCAACGGCATCCAGATCAAGGTCGTCGACGAGTCCGGCGAGGGCGGTCTCACCGCGCTTTCGGCAACGTCTACGACTGAGGTTCCGAGCGCCGAGGCGATCGCCGCGAAGTTCTCGAACGTCACGGTCGTGCCCGGCGAGGAGATCAAGCCGCTGGCTGCCGACGACGTCGTGGGTGGCGCGGGCTACATGTCGCTCGACTCCGAGGGCAACATCAACGGTGCCTGCTCGATCGGCTTCACCGCGTGGAACCCGGCTGGCGAGCCGTCGCTCGTGTCGGCCGGCCACTGCCAGACCGAGGTTCAGGCCGGCGCGAACCCGAGCGTTCTCACCGCCCTGTCGCAGCCCTCGACCGACGAGGCCGTGGGTGGCCCGGGATTCATGCCGCTCGACGGCGAGGTCCTGGGTGAGTTCAGCTGGTCGCAGTTCGGCGGCCCGGGCAACTCGACCTACGACCCCTCGACCGAGGTCACGGAAGAGACCCTCGCCAACACGACCGACGTCGCGTTCATCGACTCGCTCAACGAGAAGTACAACACGCTTCCGGCCGTGACCGACTGGACGACGGCGGCGAGCGACGACCTCGCGGCATCGACCAACCCGGTCCGCGGCGTGCGCTCGGCTGAGGTCGGCGACGTCATCACGACGTCGGGTCGCACGACGGGCTCGCACCAGGGCACCGTCGTCGAGGTCGGCTACGGCAACATCGACGGTCACATCGTTTACGGCTTCGGTGCCGAGAACAACGGCAGCGAAGACTTCGCTATGCCCGGCGACTCGGGCGGCGGCATCCTCGTCGGCGACCAGGCCGTCGGAATCGCTTCCGGTGGTGGCGTGGGCAACTACGTTTGGGCCGCTGACCTGCCCGAGGCGCTCCGCGTCGCGAGCGCGAACGGCGCCAACTACCAGATCGCCCTCGACATCGCCGAGCCGGCGATCGCCGACGCGACGGCCGCGAAGGGCGACGTCTTCACGGGCACCGCTCCCGCGGGCTCGACCGTGACGGTCGCGGGTGACATCACCGCCACGGCCAAGGCCGACGACGCGGGCAACTTCTCGTTCGCCGCTCCGGCGGAGGTTGGCTCGTTCGACATCACGCTCTCGGCGAAGAAGGGCTTCGACACCTCGAAGACCGTGAAGGCGACCGTGAAGACGGTCAACGCCCCCGCCGCTCCGAAGTTCACCTCGCCCGAGGCGAACTCCGTCGTCGCCGACAAGGCGTCGAAGATCTCGGGTACCGGCGAGGCCGGCGCCAAGGTCACCCTCACGGGCGACGTCGAAGGCTCCGCCACGGTTGCCGCTGACGGCACCTGGTCGGTCGAGGCCAACCTCGGCGCGGGCAGCTACGAGGTTTCGGCCACGCAGACGCGCGACGGCATCACCTCGAAGAAGTCGACGCTGAAGTTCCAGGTCGTCGCGACCCCGGGTGCCCCGGAGATCACGAGCCCGGCGAACGAGTCGTCGACCACCGAGGCCGCTCCCTCGATCACCGGTACCGGTGTTGCGGGCGCGACCGTCACCCTGTCGGGCGACGCCGAAGGCACCGCCACCGTAGACAAGGACGGCAACTACTCGATCGCGACCGAGCTCGGCTTCGGCAAGTACACCGTCGGTGTCACGCAGTCGGTGAGCGGTCTCACGTCGGAGACCCGCTGGATCACCTTCTCGGTGGTTCCCGGTGCCCCCTCGATCGTCACCCCCGGTGACGGCGCCTCCTACGCCGAGGGCAAGCTCCCCGCTGTCATCGGTGAGTCGCCGCTGAACGGTGCGACGGTCTCCGTCAGCCTCGAGTCGGCAAACGGCAGCGGCCTGATCGGTGAGACCACCGTTGAGGGTGGCGCATGGATGGTCGAGTTCCCGGAGGCCCTCGCCGCCGGCGAGTACACCATCTCGGTGACCCAGAGCATCGACGGCGTGACCAGCTCGGCCGCCAAGTCGACCTTCACGGTCGCTGCGGAGAACGCCGGCAATGGCGGCGGTTCGGAGCCCACCCCGGCTCCGTCCCCCGAGCAGACCGACGAGCCGACCCCGGCTCCGACGCCCGGTGACAACGACGGCCTGGCTCCGACCGGCGCAACCCAGAACGAGACCGTCCTGCCCCTCGCGGGTGGTGCGGCCCTCCTGATGGTCGCCGGTGCGGCCCTCCTGATCGCTCGCCGCAAGGCCCGCGCCTAAGAGGATCCGCTAGACAGCCCGCGAGGCGGGACGAGGTGAACGCACCTCGTCCCGCCTCGCGGCTTTTTGCGCAGGCTCACAGGGTATGATCGAGCCGTCGCGACTGGCGCCCGAGGTGGGTCACCACCGGGAAGCGGCACAATGAACGGCATTCGACCGCGCGCCTGGGCCGAAGCGATTATCCACGATGTCCGCAGAGTCCGTTCTTGGAGCACGCATGACCGATTCGCTGTTCAACGCCCCCCTGACCGAGGTCGACCCCGAGATCGCGCAGGTTCTGCAGCGCGAGCTCGACCGCCAGCGCGGCTTCCTCGAGATGATCGCCTCGGAGAACTTCGTTCCCCTGTCGGTCCTCCAGTCGCAGGGATCCGTCCTCACCAACAAGTACGCCGAGGGTTACCCCGGGCGTCGCTACTACGGCGGCTGCGAGGAGGTCGACGTCGCGGAGAACCTCGCCATCGAGCGCGCCAAGTCGCTCTTCGGCGCGAACTTCGCCAACGTCCAGCCCCACTCGGGCGCCTCGGCGAACGCCGCGGTGCTGCACGCCCTCGCCCGCCAGGGTGACACCGTGCTCGGCCTGTCGCTCGACCACGGCGGGCACCTTACCCACGGCATGAAGATTAACTTCTCGGGCCGCCTGTACGACATCGTCGCGTACGGCGTCGACCCCGAGACCTCGCTCGTCGACATGGACGAGGTGCGCCGCCTCGCCCTCGAGCACAAGCCGAAAGTGATCATCGCGGGATGGTCGGCGTACACCCGACAGCTCGACTTCGCGAAGTTCCGCGAGATCGCCGATGAGGTCGGCGCGTACCTCTGGGTCGACATGGCGCACTTCGCCGGCCTCGTCGCCGCGGGGATCCACCCCAGCCCCGTCCCGCACGCCCACGTCGTGTCGTCGACGGTGCACAAGACCATCGGCGGCCCCCGCTCGGGCTTCATCCTCTCGAACGACCCCGAGATCGCCAAGAAGATCAACTCGGCCGTCTTCCCCGGCCAGCAGGGCGGCCCGCTCATGCACGTGATCGCCGCCAAGGCGACCGCGTTCAAGCTCGCCGCGACGGAGGCCTTCGCCGACCGCCAGCGCCGCACGGTGCGCGGTGCGCAGATCCTCGCGGAGCGCCTCAACCAGGCCGACGTCGCGGAGGCGGGTATCACGCTCCGCTCCGGTGGCACCGATGTGCACCTCGTTCTCGTCGACCTGCGCGACGCCGCGATCAACGGTAAAGAGGCGGAAGACCTTCTGCACGAGATCCGCATCACCGTGAACCGCAACTCGGTTCCCAACGACCCGCGCCCGCCGATGGTCACCTCGGGTCTGCGCATCGGTACGCCGGCGCTCGCGACCCGCGGTTTCGGTGACGAGGAGTTCACCGAGGTCGCCGACATCATCGCGCGCGTGCTGTTGCCGAACCCCGACCTCGAGGCGCTGCGCGCCCGCGTCGCGGTGCTCGCCGACAAGTTCCCGCTCTACCCCGGCATCGAGCAGGCCGGCCAGGGCTACGCGGGCAGCGCGGCATGACCGCGCAGGTTCTCGACGGGCGGGCCGCCTCGGCGGCCATCAAGGAGGAGCTGGCGGAGCGCATCGCCGCGCTGAAGGCGCGCGGCGTCACGCCGGGCATCGCGACGGTGCTCGTGGGCGCGGATCCGGCCTCCCAGCTCTACGTCGGCATGAAGCACAAGCAGTCCGAAGCGATCGGCATGAACTCCATCCAGCGTGAGCTCCCCGCGGACGCCACGCAGGAGGACGTCGAGGCGCTGATCGACGAGTTGAACGCCGACCCGACGTGCCACGGCTACATCGTGCAGCTGCCGCTGCCGAAGCACATCGACACGGACCGGGTGCTGGAGCGGATCGATCCGGCCAAGGACGCCGATGGCCTGCACCCGACCAACCTCGGCAAGCTCGTGCTCAACGTGAACTCGCCGATCAGCACCCCGCTTCCGTGCACGCCGCGCGGCGTGATCGAGCTGCTGCTGCGCAACGGCTACGACCTCAACGGCAAGCACGTCGTCGTCGTGGGGCGTGGCGTGACGATCGGGCGCCCGATGGGGCTCCTGCTCACCCGTCGGGACATCAACGCGACGGTCACGCAGGTGCACACGGGTACGCCGGACATGTCGCCCTACCTCCGCCAGGCCGACGTCATCGTCGCGGGCGCGGGGGTCAAGCACCTCATCAAGGCCGACGACGTCAAGCCCGGCGCCGCGATCCTCGACGTGGGTGTGACCCGCGAGACGGATCCCGAGACCGGCAAGAACAAGGTCTACGGCGACGTCGACCCGGCTGTCGCCGAGGTCGCCGGCTACCTCTCGCCGAACCCCGGCGGCGTCGGCCCGATGACGGTCGCGCTGCTGATGACCAACGTGGTCGAGGCGGCCGAGCGCTCGCTCGCGTAACTCACCAAGGGGGCGGATCCACGGATCCGCCCCCTTTCGCGTACCCGCACGGATCTCGGAGAAATCACGAGTCTCGGATCCCTGGGGTGGATTCGTCCGATTCTCGTGATTTTTCCGAGTTTGGTGCGTGCCGGCGCTCCGCGCGGCGGCGCACGGTTCTCGGATCCATGGGGTAGGTTCCTCCGGATCTCGTGATTTTCCCGAGTTAGGTGGGCGTGGATCCGCCCACCGCCTGGCTGCCCCGGCACGGATCTCGGAGAAATCACGAGTCTCGGATCCCTGCGGTGGATTCGTCCGATCCTCGTGATTTCTCCGAGTTTCGTGCCTTCCGGGCCGCGGGCTCGCTCGGCCCGATGCGTACGCGCAGCGCGCACCAAACTCGGAGAAATCACGGATCTCGGATCCCTGGTGTGAAATCTCCCGATTCTCGTGATTCTTCCGATTCTCGTGCGTGCGGGCCCGCCCGCCGCCTCGCTGTCCGCAGCACGAACCTCGGAGAAATCACGAGTCTCGGATCTCTGGGGCGGATTCGTCCAAGTCTCGTGATCTATCCGAGTTTGGTGAGTGCGAATCCGCCTCCGCGCGGCCGCGCGGCGCACGGAACTCGGAGAAATCACGGATCTCGGATCCCTGGCGTGGGATCTCCCGATTCTTGTAATTCTTCCGAGTCTCGTGCAGCCGGGACCGCGGCCTCCCCAGCCGGGGCGCATGCGCATGGCGCGCCAGACTCGGAGAAATCACGGACCTCGGCTCCTTGGCGTGGGATCTCCCGATTCTCGTGATTCTTCCGCTTCTCGTGCGTGCGGATCCGCCCTCCGCCTGGCTGTCGGCCGCACGAAACTCGGAGAAATCACGGATGTCGGAGCCCCGGCACAGATTCCTCCGATTCTGGTGATTGTTCCGAGTTTCGTGCAGCCGGGGCCGCGGACTCCCCGGCCGGTGTGCGCGCGCAGCGCGCACCAGACTCGGAGAAATCACGAATCTCGGATCCCTGGGTCGGAATCTCCCGATTCTCGTGATTTTTCCGAGTTTCGTGCACGCGGCGCACCCGCACGCGCACCCGAACCTGGGACCCCGGGCCTCAGTCCGCGTGGCGCTCGAGGAAGTCGAAGACGTCGGTCTCGCTGACGCCCGGGAAGCGGCCGCGGGGGAGAGGGCTGAAGATGTGGGTGTGCACGCGGGCGCTCGGCCATGCCTTTTCGCCCCAGCGCTCGAGAACCTCGGGTGCGGGCTTGCGACAGCAGTTCTCGTCGGGGCAGGTCGAGACCTCGCGAGCCTGCGTCTCGCGCCCGCGCCAGAACCGCGAGTCGTCGAAGGGAACGCCGACCGTGATCGAGTGTTCACCGACGTCGGCGGCACCGGTTTGCGTCGCGCACCAGAACGTTCCGGCGGGGGTGTCGGTGTACTGGTAGTGCTCGGTCGTGCGGTTCTGGCGGTCGAAGGCGCGGCGGGCCGAGAACTTGCGGCAGGCGATCTGGCCCTCGACGGCGCCCGTGACGTCCTCCGGAACGGGGAGGCCGTCGTTGACGTACACGCGCTCGATCTGACCCTGAGCGCCGACGCGCAGGAAGTGCAGCCGCATGCCGAGGTGTTCGGTCATGAGGTTCGTCATGCGCATGCCGGCCGACTCGTGCGTGACGCCGAAGGCGTCGCGGAAGTCTTCGACGGCGAGGTTGCGGTCCTTCTTCGCCTGCTGCAGGAACTCGACCGCCGGGGTCTGCGGGATGAGGCAGCAGGCGGCGAAGTAGTTGATCTCGAGCCGCTGTTCGAGGAAGTCCGCGTAAGAGGTCGGCGGTTTGTGCCCGAGGAGCCGGTGCGCGATCGCCTGCAGCGCCATCGAGCGCAGGCCGTGGCCTCCCGGGATCGACGCCGGCGGCAGGTAGATGCGCCCGTGTTCGAGATCTGTGATCGACCGCGTCGAACTCGGCAGGTCGTTGACGTAGATCAGCTGGAAGCCGAGTCGCTCGGCCATGATGCTCACGGTGCGGTGCGTCAGCGCGCCGCGCGTGTGCCCCGCGGCCGCGAGCTGCTCCTCCGCGAGGCGTTCGATCTCCGGAAGATAGTTGTTCTTCTCGCGCATGCGGATCCGCAGCTCGGTGTTCGCGCGGCGGGCCTCCTCCGGCGTCGCGTTCGCCTCGCGGTCGCGCCGCTGCAGCTCGCGGTGCAGGCCCAGCACGGTCTCGATGGCCTCGTCGCTGAGGCCCTTGGTCACCTTGATCGGCGGCACGCCGAGCTGGAGGAAGGAATGGGTCTGCTGGGCCTTCTCGAGCTCGATCTCGAGAGCCGCCCGCCGGTTCGGGGGCTCGTGAGAGATGAGGTCGCCGACCGTGGTGTCCGTCGCCTCGGCGATGGCCTGCAACAGGGTGAGCTTTGGTTCGCGCTTGCCGTTCTCGATAAGGCTGAGCTGACTGCCGGCGACGCCGACGAGGGCGCCGAGCTCGTCGAGCGTGAGGCGCTTCTCGAGGCGGTGGTGGCGGATCCGATGGCCGAGCGTGGTTAGCTCGATGCGCGAGGGGGTCATTCCTTCACAATATCGAAAGAATCAGATTTATTACCAGTGCCCACGTCGGTAAGCGCTCTCCGTCATGAGCGATTCTTGAATGGAGGGAAACCTCAAGCGGACTCTCGAAGTGCATTCCGACCGCACTCGGATCCTTCGAAGCGCTGGACGGACCGCACGCCGACCACGCTGACAACAGCCGCCCCACCGATCCGGGGCGGCTGTTGTCATATCTTCGTCCCTCACAATAGACGGGTGGGGGTAAAGAAGGCCATCGGCGTCACGGCCGTCGCCGTCGCCGTGCTTGGCGGCGTCGGCGCCATCGGCGTGGGCGCCGTGACCTGGCTAATCTCGTGGATCGAGCCGCCCGACTTCTCCGGCATCGATGCGCTGGCGGAATACACCCCCGAGGCGGTCGAAACCGCCGCGACCCCTGCCGTCGCGGGAGACGGCGCCTGGCTCGAGCAGACGGCCGAGGCGACGGGGATCCCGCGCCGGGCGCTGTCCGCATACGTCGCGGCCGCCAACCGCGCGGGAGCGGACGGGTGCGAGGTCGGCTGGAACACCCTCGCGGGCATCGGGTGGATCGAAAGCCACCACGGCACCCTGCAGGGCGGATCCATCGACGCCGATGGCGTCGCGCGCCCCGCGATCATCGGCATCCCGCTCGACGGCACGAACAACACCATGGAGATCCGCGACACCGACGGCGGATCCTTCGACGGCGACACCGTCTACGACCGCGCCGTCGGCCCCATGCAGTTCATCCCGGAGACCTGGCGGATCTGGGGCGTCGACGTCTCGGGCGACGGCGTCGCGGATCCGCACAACATCGACGACGCGGCGGCGACCGCGGCGCGCTACCTCTGCCGGCTCGACGGCACGCTCGCGAGCGACGAGACGTGGATCCGCGCGATCCGCTCGTACAACGACACGCTCGACTATCAGACGAAGGTCGCGACGAGGGCCGAGCGCTACGCCCGCGAGGCCGACATCCCCGCCGCGTAGCGCTCGGCGCGTTTCACAGCGTCGCGGTGTCGATGACGAAGCGGTATCGCACGTCGCCCGCGACCGTGCGGTCGTAGGCCTCGTTGATCTGGTCCGCCGAGATGAGCTCGGTCTCGGGCGCGATGCCCTTCTCCGCGCAGAAGTCGAGCATCTCCTGCGTCTCTTTGATCGAGCCGATGTTCGACCCGGCGAGCACCTTGCGGCCGCTGATCACCGAGCCGATGTGCATCGACAGCGCCTCCGGGGGAAGCCCGACGTTGACGAGCGCGCCGTGCGGGCGCAGCGTGCGCAGGTAGGCGTCGATCGAGAACGGCGCGCTGATCGTGTTGATGATGATGTCGAAGCTGCGCTTCAGCGACTCGAGCGCGCCGTCCTCACCCGTGGCGACGTGACGCACGGCGCCGAAGGCGAGCGAGTCGTCCTTCTTGGCATCGGTGCGGGACAGCACCGTGACCTCGGCTCCCATCGCGACGGCGAGCTTGACGGCCATGTGGCCGAGACCGCCGAGACCGACGACCGCGACCTTCTTGCCGGGGCCCGCACCCCAGGTGGCGAGCGGCGAGTAGGTGGTGATGCCGGCGCACAGCAGCGGCGCTGCCTTCTCGTAGGGGATCGACTCGGGCACGCGCAGCACGAAGTCCTCGTTGACGACGACGTGGGTCGAGTATCCGCCCTGCGTGATCGTGCCGTCGACGTCGACCGAGTTGTAGGTGCCGACGTTGCCGTTGGAGCACAGGTGCTCGTCGCCGTCGCGGCACTCGTCGCACTCGCCGCACGAGTTCACCATGCAGCCGACGCCGACGCGGTCGCCGACGGCGTGCTTCGTGACGGCGGATCCGATTTCGACGACCTCGCCGACGATCTCGTGACCGACGACCTGCGGGAAGGTGATCGGGCCCCACTCCTCGCGCACCGTGTGAATGTCGCTGTGGCAGATGCCGGCGTATCGGATGGCGATGAGCACGTCGTGCGGCCCGACGTCGCGGCGCTCGATCTCGAGCGGGCTGAGCGGTGCGGTGGCGCTGGTGGCGCCGTAGGCCTTAACGGTGAGCATGGGGTCTCCTGTCGTCAGGGTGGTGGGTGAAGGATCGCGGGATCCGCGGGCCCGCCTGCAAATCTACGCGCTCAGGGAGCCGAGGAGCTCCGCGCCGGCGCGGCCGAGGATCCACAGCGCGAACACGCCGAGAGCGAGCGACAGCACCCACTCCCTCCGGGATCCGGCGTTTCCGAGCAGGGGCAGGGCGAAGGATCCCTTGCGCGGCCAGAGCTGCCGCACGAGCGGCATCCGGCGCAACGCGGCCGGCCGGCGCATCATCACCGGCCACAGCCAGGGAACCCCGCCGGTCGTGAGCGTGTCGCCGACGAGGTGGGCCAGATACCCCACGCCGATGCACGCCGGCAGCCAGCCGAACTCGTCGGGGAAGAACCACATCATGGCGGCCGCGGCCGCGACGCCGACCATCCACGAGGCCACCCAGCCCCTGACCAGTCGCACGCACTTGGTGCCGACCGCGATGCACACGGCGGCGGCGATCGCCGGGCCGAGGGCGAGCGGGGTCTGCCACCCCGCGGGCGTCCAGGTGACGAAGCTCAGGGCGATCGCGGCGATCATCACGCCGAGCACGGCGACGAGCGAGTGCATGCCCTTGCGGTGTCCGCCCGTGAGGCCGCCGACGGCGCCGGCGATGACGCGGCCGCCGGGGAGCCCGGCCGCGACGGTGGACGACGGGTGATCCATATCGGGCAGCAGCGCGGCGCCCGCGCAGACGGCGGCGCCGGTGATGACGCCGATCGGATCCACGGGCGCCCAGCCCATGGTCGGCGCGATCAGCGTGACGGCGCCCCAGGCGGCGGCGCCCGATATCGCGTGCGAGGTACCCATCATGATGACTCTCCTTGGGGTGGGGTATCGCGGCGACGCTGGCGCGGTGACAAGCCCGCGAGATCGCAGCGATTTCGCGAGATCGCACCGAAATGGGTGCGCTCTCGCGAAAAGGGGGAGATCTCGCGGACCGAGGGGGCTTACGAGAAGGCGAGCGGGGAGGGGTCTCCGGGGGTCGGCAGTTCCGCGTAGCGGACCTCGGCGCGATCCGGGTGGACCTCGGCGAGGCAGGCGAGCGTCGTGAGCGTCGGCCAGCCGTGCGCACGATTGTCGCGAATGATCGCCCGGTCGTCGTCCGGCCCGACCTTTTCGGTACGGATCAGCAGCTCCGGCCAGATCTCGAACGGTGCGGCCTCGAACTCACCCCGCCACTGCGTGATGCGCGCCGTGCGCGGGTCGTCGACGTCGTGGTGCGCCAGCATGTGCGTGCCGGGCGCGAGCGTCTGTGTGCGCAGCAGACCGGATCCCTCCCACGAGGTGACCGCGGCGCCCAGCCCGCCGACGATCTTCACGAGGTTGAAGCCGCGCATGCGCCCGACCTCGGGGATCTCGCCCCGGAGGGCGTCGAGCGGCAGCTCGCCGCGCGAGGCGATCTCGGCCTCGGGCAGCTCGGGGGATCCCTCGCGGTTCAGAACCACGGCGAGGCGGCCCGCGCCGGGATCCGCCGCCAGCCATGCGCCGCCGGCGCGGCGATCGCGCACGCCGATGACGCCGGGGCGGTCGCCCCACCACGCGCCGAGCGGATCCCACTCGCGGCTCGGATCCTCATCGCGCACCGCGAGCAGCTGAATGGGGCCCTCGGGGCTCTCGGGAACGCGGATCACGACGGTGCACATCTCTTCCACTCTACGCGCACGCGAACAACAGTTCGATGAATTCCGGCGCCATGTCGCGTTCATTCGTACAAATTTCGTTCGTCGGGGGCGGGTGGCATGATGGGCACATGTTCATCGTCGTGGGCGTGACCGGCGGCATCGCCGCATACAAGACCGTGCAACTCGTGCGCTTGCTCGTGAAGGACGGCCACGACGTGCACGTCGTGCCGACCGAGAACGCGCTGCGATTCGTCGGGCAGCCGACGTGGGAGGCGATCAGCCGCAACCCCGTGACGACGAGCGTGCACGACGACGTCGCGCGCGTGCGCCACGTCGCCCTCGGCCAGCGCGCCGACCTCGTCGTGATCGCGCCGGCGACCGCGAACACCATGGCCAAGATGACGGCGGGCCTCGCCGACGATCTGCTCGGCACGACGCTCCTCGCGACGCGGGCTCCCGTGGTCATCGCGCCCGCGATGCACACAGAGATGTGGCAGCACCCGGCAACGCAGGCCAACGTCTCGACGCTCGTCGAGCGCGGCGTGCACATGATCGGCCCGGTCGCCGGCGAGCTCACGGGCGGTGACTCCGGGCCCGGCAGGATGGCGGAGCCGGAGGCCATCTACGCGGCCGCTGCGCGCGAGCTCGCGCGTCTCGCGGATCCGGGCACCCCCGACCCCGCCGTCCCGGGGGAGGCGCCGCGCGCCGTCGCGGGATCCGGCATCCACGCGCACGGGGACCCAGACGCATCCGCGCACGGTCACGCGCACGAGTTCGGCGCGTGGCGGGCCCAGGAGCAGGACGGCGCGGGAGCGCTCGACGCGTTCGCGGAGGGGCAGCGGTGGCTCGTTACGGCGGGCGGCACGCGCGAGCCGCTCGACCCCGTGCGGTTCATCGGCAACCGCTCGAGCGGCAGGCAGGGCGTCGAGGTTGCGCTCGCCGCGGCGGCGCGAGGCGCCGAGGTGACCCTGATCGCCGTCAACGTCGACGCCTCCGTCCTGGCGGCCGTGACGCCCGAGATCGAGGTGATCGGCGTCAGCACGACCGCCGAGCTCGAGGAAACGGTCGCGACGGAGGCACCCTCGCGCGACGTCGTCGTGATGGCGGCGGCGGTGAGCGACTACCGCCTCGCCGAGGTCTCGAATGAGAAGCTCCGCAAGGAGAACGCCGACGGCACCCTCACGCTCACGCTCGTCGAGACGAACGACATCCTCGCGGGGCTCGCCGCGAACAAGCAGGACGGGCAGATCGTCGTCGGCTTCGCCGCCGAGACCCCGGGCGACACGACGCTGACCGAGCGCGCGATGGCGAAGCGGCGGCGCAAGGGCTGCGACCTCCTCGCGGCCAACGAGGTCGGGTGGAACACGGGCTTCGAGCGCTCCGACAACCACCTGATCGTCGTCGATGAGCACGGCGTGGTCGCCGACGTCGCAGGGTCGAAGCGCGAGACCGCCGAGGTGCTCGTCGACGCGATCCTGGCGCGCTGACGGGAATCCGGCCCGCCAGCCGCGACGCGGCGCCCGACCGCGCGACTGAAAATCGTGCCATCCACCTCTATAACGCCGACGGCCTTGGCGCCGTCGTCTACTCGTATCTCCAACAAACGGTGCTCAACTTCCGCGACTTTCTGTTTGCGGTCGGCGGCAAGGACATCGCTGAATCGATCACTTGGGACCTTCTTCCGCTCGGGGCAACCACTCCAGCCGAGGCCGTGCAGTTCATGCGGGTCGATTCCGACGCGCGAGCGGCACCAGCCATCGATAGTTTTCTCGAAGAACTCCGCAAAGGGATCGAGAGCGTCGAGCGGGCAGGCGGCGACACCGGTCGGATTTACACTTACTACGACGTCAACCTGCATAACAAGAAACAGGCGAGCGCAGCCGATCTGTCGGTCGCGGTGAACCAAAGCGCGGAAGGTAAGGCGGTGACGCATACCTATGATCCGAACACCGGACACCCGTGGAACGCCACGGCACTGCTGGAGAAGGTCAACGCGAAGCGTAAGACCGGACGAACGCTGAACGCGTACGACAGAGATGCAGCCGTGTGGTTCGGCAAATTGAAAGAAGACAAGCGATATGCATGGAAGCATGACACTGCGGCGAGCCACGTCTACTCGAACGAAGCAGTTGCCTACCTAGCAAGCAGAGACGACGCTCATTTCGATGAAGCGCGCAAGCATTACAAGTCGCGAGATCGCCCACTGCGATGAACGAAGCTTCGGCGAACTGGGGCCGATCTGTACCGGCAGATCCGCTGATGCCCTGAACCGTCCGCGCCCAACGCTCACTTCCCCGACCATGGCGGCAAACGGCCACCAAGCCTTCGAAAGGCAAACCCATGACCCGAAAGCTGTACAAGTACTTAGGCCCCGAACTTGCAGGTGTAGCTCTCTCACACGATGGAGCTACCATAAAGTTCTCCCTGCCGAGAGAGTTTAATGACCCTTTCGAGCTGTTTCTCACCGTAGATCACAACTCTTCGTCGGCAACCCTCGCTTTCTACGAGGAAGTGATGGGGGAGATACTAGATATGCCCACAACATGCTTCTCGAGCAACCCCGATGTGGTTCCGATGTGGGCCCACTACGGCCAGAACGGTCAGGGGTTTGTCATCGAGGTGGACGAAGACATTCTGCATGCTGAGCTCCGCAACGACGGCGTCATTCAGGACGTAACATACCGCGACACGATCCGCGATGAAATCTCAGGGTCGCTCGCGCGGGCGCAGTATCGCCAGAAGCCCAGAGACATCTACTTTCTCCGCAATAGCGTGTACAGCGCCGCCTACTTTACAAAGGCTACGTGTTGGTCTTACGAGAAGGAAAGGCGCCTCGTTCTGAACGATGCGACCAGGCTTCTCCAAAAGGGTGGGGCATCGATCCTTCCGATCTCGCGCCAGTGCGTGACCGCGGTGATCCTCGGTCCGAATGTAGATGCTGACACGGAGTCGAAACTGCGCTTGCTCGCAGCCGAGATTGGTTGCGAAGTGTACAAATGCAGGATCGGGCGCACCAGCATCACTCCCTACTTCACGGATTCGGGTGGCTCGGCTTGTGTCTTTGTGGACGGCGCGATCTCAGAGGCTGCGAACTCCTGCCGATCCTGCGGTGAACCTCTCGGACAGGGCGATCACTGTTCATGGTGCAGAATCCAGGAAGAGGATCGGCGCACTGCGGCAGCGAGTAACCCCTGGCGATTGCTTGAAGCAACAGGACTCTTGCAGGATTACATAAGTTCGATGGACTCCATCGGCAAGAAGTAGTCGATCTCAAGCATGGGTCCTTTGCGGCTCACGTCCTCGAACCGACGCAAACAAAGTTGGCGATGTTCTCACCGTGATCGACGTGACAACGACATGCCGTTTCCCCGTGACGCGCCTTCGAGCTCTGTTGACCAAGTCTTTGGGAGTTGAGCAGGCGCGCGTCGGTCTCTGGCTAGAACGTCTTGCTCTCTTAGGCTCTGTGCCGGTAGTTCCGTGCTGAAACCATGCCAAACCAGCCGCGACTTCCCCAAAGCGGGTTGGCCAGCCATAGCGTCCGACAAGTGCGAGTTTACGACGCGTCCTGAGTCCTTGAACTGTGCGCTAGGGTCTGTCCGAACCCGGCGTTTCATCCATCGACTCAAAGGCTGTCAAATCCATGCTCGCTCATCCGCTACAGTCGGCCCTTGATCGGGCGACGACTGCGACCTACACGGTCGTAGACCTGATCGACATCGCCAGAAGTCGCAAGCCCTCTGGGAGCGGGCGTGAAGGGCGCCCCGACGCCCGCCAAGAGTCACTCTACAGAGCCGTGATCGCCTCGACGATCGCGGCGGTCGAGGAGACTTTTGAGGCCCTGACAGTTGCCGCTCTGGCAAGTCTCGGCACGCCCGCGCTGGCACTCAATCGGCTTACGACAGCAATCGGAAAGGCGATGCAGTCACCTGGCCCCCAGAACCTGGACAACCTGCTAAACGATTACGTCGACTTCACCCCGAGCGAGCATTGGCGCGCACACCTTGCGTTCTCATCGCCTGCGTATCGACGGTCAGATCTCGCAGACAAGACCTTGGACTACCGGTTGATCTACACGGCCTACGCCGGATTTCGAGAGTTCGCGGAGGATGAAGCTTCAGACGTGTTGGGGCGATTCGTCAAGATTCGTAACTCGTTTGCCCACCAAGACGTCTCGACGCTGATATTCCTCAAGTCACAACAAGCCATGCTTCGGAACCTTCGAACCCGAAAGGCTGCCTCCGCCGACGAGCGCCTGTTCGTCGAGGCGATCTCCGCAACCTGTGCGGTCACTCTTGATGCTCACTCATCCGGCATGACCGATCCAGTCGTTAGATGGACCATTCATGAGACTCACGCGGTGAACGCGCTACTCATGTACATCGGACTGGTAATTTCGACCACCGATGCTCTCGCGCTCCACCTGGAGTCAACCGCCGGAGTTGCGATCTCGAAGTACGACAAGTTGGTACTCCGCGTTCAGGACGGTCGTTGGTGGGATTGGAACCATGGCCACACCTTTGCCTCGACTAACGTCGGCTTCGAACTGACCCCTTATCGACCTGGAAGTAGATCTGCCTAGCCCCGCTGTGCCGGTTCTGTGCCGGTAGCTCCACTGATACCACCCTCAATCAGCCGCGACCAACCACGACGGCATCCGCGGAATCACGCGGCAAATGGCGATCAACGAGCACCCACTACCCCACCGCATCCAACTTCAGACCGCGCGGTGTCCGACCGTGCGTAGCCCGACCGCGCGGTGCCCGCTCACCCGCGCGCGATCACGCCGCGGCGGTCGCGATGCGCGCCTCCGCGATCGCCCGGATCCCCTCGGGCGAGAGCGCGTGCTCGATGGCGAGCAGGCTCGCCCCGATCACGGCGGCGCGGGATCCGGCCGCCGACTGGGCGATCGAGAGGTGCTCGGTCGCCAGCGGCATCGAGCGGGTGTAGACGACCTCCCGCACGCCCGCGATGAGCTGGTCGCCCACGCGGGCCATGGATCCGCCGATCACGATGATCGACGGGTTGATCATGCTTACCGCGACGGTGAGCATCTCGCCCACGTCGCGGCCCGCCTGGCGCACGGCCTGGATCGCGGCGAGGTTGCCGTTCTTGACGAGCTCGACGATGTCGTTGCCCGTTTCGGCCGGTTCGCCCTGCTCGCTCAGCGCGCGTGCGATCGCGGGGCCGGAGGCGAGCGCCTCGAGACAGCCCGTGTTGCCGCAGGTGCACGGCACGTCGGCGCCGCGGGCGAGCGGCACGTGTCCGACGTCGCCGGCGATGCCCTGCGCGCCGCGCTGCAGGCCCCCGCCCGAGATGATCCCCGCGCCGATGCCCGTGGCGACCTTGACGAAGAGCAGGTCGTCGCACTCGGGCCAGGCGACGGAGCGCTCGCCGAGAGCGGCGATATTCACGTCGTTGTCGACGAGCACCGGCACGTCGAAGTGGTTGCGCATCCAGCCGGGTACATCGAAGCGATCCCAGCCGGGCATGATCGGCGGATTGACGGGCTGGCCCGTCGAGAACTCGACGGGACCGGGCAGGCCGATGCCGATCGCGGCGACGTCGTCGCCGGCGTGACCGGCCTCGTCAAGCAGCTCGCGGGATCTCTCGACGAGCCACGACAGGACGGTTTCGGGGCCGTCGGCGATCCGGATGCTCCCCTCGGTCTCGGCGAGCACGGATCCGGTGAGGTCGGTAACCGCGACCGTGCCGTGCGAGGCTCCGAGGTCGGCGGCGATGATCACGCGCGCCGCGGGGTTCAGCGCGAACTGCGACGGCGGGCGGCCGCCGGTAGAGACACCGTCGGCCACCGGGGTGATGAGTCCCGTCGACAGGAGCGAGTCGATGCGGGCGGCGATCGTCGAGCGGGCGAGTCCCGTGAGTCGCGCGAGTTCGGCACGGGTGCGCGGCGCGCCGTCGCGCAGGATCTGGATCAGCTCGCCCACGCTCCCGCGCACCCCGGACGTCGTCTCAGCCATGTCGATCCCCTCGTTCGAGACGATCGTTCGAACCAGACCGCCGATCGCCGAATGTGCCCCATGCTATGTGAGCGGTCCGGCGAAACGGTGAGGGCGCCGGGCCGCGTGCGCGGCGGAACCGAGCTACTGGCCGGGCCTCGAGGCGAAGCGCTGCTGCAGGAGCACCGCGACGACGATGATGATGCCCTTCGCGACGGCCTGCACCGACGACGAGAGGTTCAGTTGCACGAACACGTTCGACAGCGTCGAGAAGATCAGCACGCCGAACACCGTGCCGGTGATGGTGCCGCGTCCGCCGATCAGCAGCGTGCCGCCGACGACCACCGCGGCGATCGCGTCGAGCTCGTACAGGTTGCCGTGCGTGGCGGTTCCGGTGGTCGTGCGGGCCAGCATCATGACGGCGGCGATGCCCGCGCAGGTGCCGGCGAGGGCGTACAGCCACATCGTGTGGCGCTTCACCTTGATGCCCGAGAGGCGCGCCGCCTCCCGGTTGCCGCCGATCGCGACGGTGCGCCGGCCGAAGGTCGTGCGGTTCAGCAGGATCCAGCCGGCGGCGGCGACGAGCACGAAGATCCAGATGAGGATGTCGACGCCGAGGATGTCGACGTTGAAGGCGCGCTTGAACTCGCTCGAATCGACGAGCGTGTTGCGGTTGCCCGACACGAGCTCGGCGAGGCCGCGCGCGCCCACCATCATCGCGAGGGTCGCCATGAACGCGGCGACCTTGCCATAGGCGATGACGACGCCGTTGATGAGACCGGCGAGGAACCCGGTGGCGAGCGCGATCACCACGAGCATGATCCAGTGAGTGTTCTCGACGATGACGTCCTGCAGCGCGTCGGCCGTGGCGACCACGGATGCCAGGGCGAGCACCGCACCGACGGAGAGGTCGATGCCGCCCGCGAGGATGACGAACGTCATGCCGATGCTGATCACGCCGATGACCGAGGCCTGGCGGAGGATGACGAGGATGTTGTCGAGGCCCGCGAATCCCGCGCCGTCGGTGATGGTTCCGACGGCGAAGATGACCGCGAGTGCGACGACGAGACCGAGGTTGCGGCCGGCGGATCCCGAGAGGGCGCGCCGGAGGGCCGACGGCGGCGTCGCCGTCGTGCCGGTGGTGTCCGTGGATTGCGTGCTCACGCTGCTGTTCCCTTCATGACGAGATCGAGCACGCCGTGCTCGTCGATCTCGGAGGAGTCGACTGTGGAAAGGAGGCGCCCGTCGCCGATGACGAGCACGGTGTCGGCGAGGCCGAGCACCTCCTCGATCTCGCTCGAGATGACGACGATGGCGTTGCCGGCATCGGCGAGCGCCCGGATGAGCGCGTAGATCTCCGCGCGGGCACCGACGTCGACGCCGCGGGTCGGCTCATCGAGCAGCAGGATGCTGCTGCCGTGCACCAGCCACCGCGCGAGGAGGATCTTCTGCTGGTTGCCGCCCGAGAGCGCGCTCGCCGGGAGCGCAGGATCCGCGGGCCGCAGCTCGAGCGCCGCGATCTGCTCGTCGGCGGCGGTCTTCTCGGCGCCCTCGTCGAGGAAGCCGGCCTTCGCGAACCGCGCGAAGCTGGACAGGGTGATGTTGCGGAAGATCGGTTCGCCGAGAATGAGCCCCTGCGACTTGCGCTCCTCGGGGCTGAGCCCCAGACCCGCGGACACCGCCGCGTCGACGGATCCGCGCGGCAGCTTCGCGCCGCGCACGAAGACGGATCCCTCGCTCGCCCGGCGGGCGCCGTAGATCGTCTCGACGATCTCCGAGCGGCCCGAGCCGACGAGGCCCGCGAGCCCCACGATCTCGCCCGCGCGCACCTGGAAGGAGACGTCGTCGAACTCGCCGCTTCGGCCGAGGCCCTCGACGTCGAGCACGACGGGAGCGTCGTGCGCGACGCCGGGCCGCGGGGGGAAGGCGTTCTTCAGCGCGCGACCGGTCATGTGCCGGATGAGAACGTCGGTCGGGGTGTCAGCCACGAGCAGGTTGCTCGCGGTCGAGGCGCCGTCCTTCAGCACGGTGATGCGGTCGCCGATCGCTCGGATCTCGGCGAGGCGGTGCGTGATGTAGATGACGGCGATGCCCTGCGAGGTGAGCTCCTTCACCACGCGGAAGAGGTTCTCGACCTCCTCCCCGTCGAGAACCGCCGAGGGCTCGTCCATGATGATCAGCTCGATGTCGTGCGAGAGAGCGCGCGCCATGCTGACGATCTGCTTCTCGGCGGCGCTGAGCGACCCGACTTCGGCGTGTGGCGAGAGCGAACCGTGGCCGAGCCGGTTGAGGAGTTCGCGAGTGCGGGCGACCTGCGCCGAACGCTGGGTGAAACCGCCGCGGGTGAGCTCGTGGCCGAGGAAAATGTTCTCGGCGATCGTCAGGCCGTCGACGACGTCCAGCTCCTGGTACATCGTGGCGATGCCGAGATCGATAGCCGATTGTGGCCCGTCGACGTTCGCGCGCTCGCCGTGCCAGAGCAGCTCGCCGGTGTCGGGGGAGTGCACGCCCGCGAGCACCTTGATGAGCGTCGACTTGCCCGCGCCGTTCTGGCCGAGGAGGCAATGCACCTCGCCCGGGGCGACGTCCAGGTCGACGCCGCGCAGCGCCTTCACGGGGCCGAAGCGCTTCTTGATTCCCCGCACCGAGAGTAATGACGGTTGGTGGTCGACTTTGATCACGCGATGAACATAACACCGCGGGCAACTCGAGCAACAGGGCCAGGATCCGAATTCCTCCACGGGATGCTCGGCAAAGATGTCACCGGTCAGCGGCAAGAAAACGGCCTCGCCCGACTTATAACGATTGGCACGCAAAAGATGTACAGCTGTGCACGTGTTCTGCTAACGTCGCGGGTGTCGACGTAGACAAGCCTGGGTGATGGGGCGGCGGCGTCGACCGACTGCACCACTTCAAGGAGGAATCATGCAGGTATCCACGACATGGCGCCGTCCGCTGCTCACCGGCGTGGCCGCGCTGGCAGCGATCGGTCTCCTCGCGGGTTGTACGAGCGATGGCACCGAAGGGGAGAGCGCTCCCGAGGCCCCGGCAGAGCAGGGCGGCGACACGGGCTCGACCGACGGCGAGGGCTCGTCCGACGGAACCGTGACGATCGGCTGGTCCGGCCCCGCGATTTCGCACGGCTGGTTGGGTTCGATCGGTCAGGCCGCGGAGGACACGGCGGCGAGCTTCGACGACGTCGAACTGCGCGTCGCCGAGGGAACCGACGACGCGAACCAGCAGATCGCCGCCGTCGAACAGTTCATCAACGACGGCGTCGACGTCATCGTGATGCTGCCCACGGACGGGGCAGCCCTCACCCCGGTCGCGCTCGAGGCCATGGCGGCCGGGATCCCCGTCGTGAACGTCGACCGCGAGTTCTCCGACCCCGATGCCGCCCGCGTGACCATCCTGGGTGACAACTACGGCATGGGCGTCTCGGCGGGACAGCACATCTGCGAGCAGATGGAGGGCGTCGACGACGCGGTCATCGGCGAGATCGCCGGCATCGACTCGCTCCCGCTGACCCAGGACCGTTCGCAGGGATTCGAAGACGCGCTCGCCGAGTGCGGCCTCGACGTCGACGCGCGCGTGGCCACCGACTTCACCGTCGCCGGCGGAGAGGAGCAGACCACCGCGCTGCTGACCGCGAACGATCACTTCGACGCGATCTGGAACCACGACGACGACCAGGGCATCGGCGTCCTCGCCGCCATCAACAACGCTGGCCGCGACGAGTTCATCCTCGTCGGCGGCGCCGGCAGCAAGAACATGATGGAGGAGATCCAGAACCCCGACAGCGTTGTCGAAGCGACGATCCTCTACCCCTACACGCAGGCGGCGGACGGCATCGCGCTCGCCCGCTCGCTCGCGAAGGGCGAGTCGATGTCCGAACTCGTCACCCAGGGCATCCCGCGCCGCATCGTTCTCGATGCGCCCGTTGTGACCGCCGAGAACGTGGACCAGTACATCGACCAGGCCTTCGAATCCTGACCCCGCGACATCCGCGGTCCCGGCAGTCAGCGGGATCGCGGATGTCGCCTCCGTCCCCGGCCTCGCGACGGGGCGGACGGCATCGACGCAACCGGCCGATTCGGATACGGAATGCGTCGATTCGCTGCGATGAGCGCGATGACACGAGAGAATGCGGGTACCTCGAACGAGGACCGCAGCAGAAAGGATCCCTCCATGACCGGCACACTCCGGGTAGCGATGATCGGATACGGATTTATGGGCGCCGCCCATTCCCAGGCCTGGCGCACCGCGCCCCGCGTCTTCGACCTGCCGAACGACATCGAGATGGCCGTGATCGTCGGCCGGAACCCGGAGGCGGTCGCCGACGCGGCCGCGAAGTGGGGCTGGCAGGAATCCGCGACCGACTGGCGTGACGTCGTGACGCGCGACGACATCGACATCATCGACATCGTCACGCCCGGGCACTCCCACCACGAGATCGCCATCGCGGCGCTCGAGGCGGGCAAGCACGTGCTCTGCGAGAAGCCCCTCGCGAACTCCGGGGGCGACGCGGAAGCGATGGCCGAGGCGGCCCGCTCGAGCAGCGCCAAGGCGATGCTCGGCTTCACCTACCGCCGCGTGCCCGCACTGACCCGCGCGCGCGACCTCATCGCCCAGGGCGCGGTCGGTACCGTGCAGCAGGTGCGCGCCGCATACCGGCAGGACTGGCTCGTGGATCCGGAAGCCCCGCTCTCGTGGCGACTGCAGAAGGACCTTGCGGGCCACGGGGCGCTCGGCGACATCGGCGCGCACGCCATCGACCTCGTGCAGTTCCTCACCGGCCTGTCGGTGGAGAAGGTCTCCGGCGTCATCGACACGATCGTCAAGGAACGCCCCGTCGAGACGGAACGCGTAGGCATCGCCGGCAAGGGCGGAGACGAGAAGGCGCCCGTCACCGTCGACGACGTCGCCATCTTCACGGGCCGCCTCGAGAACGGCGCGCTCGCCGCGTTCGAGGCCACGCGCTTCGCCACCGGCCGCAAGAACGAGCTCAGCGTCGAGATCTCCGGCGACAAGGGGGCGATTGCCTTCAACCTCGAGAGCCTCAACGAACTGCAGGTCTACGACCGCACCGCCGACGAGCTCAGCCAGGGCTTCACCCGCGTGCTCGTCACCGAACCCGGACACCCCTACCTCGAGGGCTGGTGGCCGACCGGACACATGCTCGGCTACGAGCACGCGTTCAGCCACCAGGTGAAGGACTTCATCGACGCTATCGCGAACGATACCACCCCGACCCCGACCTTCGACGACGGCGTGCAGGTGCAGCGCGTGCTCGACGCCGTCGAAGCGAGCAGCAACGACGACTCGCGCTGGGTACAGATCTAAGGAGAAAGCAATGACCCGACCCATCACGCTCTTCACCGGACAGTGGGGCGACCTGCCCTTCGAAGAAGTCTGTCGCCTCGCCGGCGAGTGGGGCTACGACGGCCTCGAGATCGCGTGCGGCGGAGACCACCTCGACCCCTCGCGGTGGGACGACGACGCCTACATCGCAGACCGGAAGGCGATCCTCGAGAAGAACGGCCTGCAGGTGTGGGCGATCTCGAACCACCTCACCGGCCAGGCCGTCTGCGACGACCCCATCGACTTCCGCCACCGCGACATCCTCACCGCCGAGGTGTGGGGCGACGGGGATCCCGAGGGCGTGCGCCAGCGCGCCGCCGAAGAACTCAAGAACACCGCGCGCCTCGCCGCGCGCCTCGGCGTGAAGACCGTGACGGGCTTCACCGGATCCGCGATCTGGAAGTACGTCGCGATGTTCCCGCCCGTCTCCGACGAGGTGATCCAGGCCGGCTACCAGGACTTCGCCGACCGCTGGAACCCGATCATCGACGTGTTCGAGGAAGAGGGCGTGCGCTTCGCCCTCGAGGTTCACCCCTCCGAGATCGCGTACGACTACTGGACGGCGAAGAAGACCCTCGAGGTCATGGACCGACCCGGATTCGGCCTCAACTTCGACCCCTCGCACTTCATGTGGCAGCAGCTCGACCCCGTGCCGTTCGTGCTCGATTTCGCCGACAAGATCTTCCACGTGCACGTCAAGGAATCGGTCACCGCGCTCGACGGGCGCAACGGCGTCCTCGGATCCCACCTCACCTGGGATAACCCTCGCCGCGGCTGGACCTTCGTCTCGACGGGGCACGGCCAGGTTCCCTGGGAGAAGATCTTCCGCGCACTGAACTACATCGGATACGACGGGCCGACGAGCGTCGAATGGGAGGACGCCGGAATGGATCGCCTCGACGGCGCCGCCGAGGCCGTCAGCTTCGTACGCAAGCTCAACGCGATCACGCCGCCCTCGGCCCTGTTCGACTCGGCGTTCTCGAACCGGTCGTAGTCGCTCCGGCGGGCGCTCCGCATTCGGGGGATCCGCTCGGTCGCTCCGCGCCCGTGCCCCCGGGCCCGCGTCCCGCGGATCCGCTGCGCGGATCCGCCCGCCAGGCCCGGAGCCAGCGGGCACGGGGGCACGGGCGCTGCGCTGCGTGGTCCGGTCGCGTTTGTCGCGAACGCCGGTACGGGGGCGGGGATTACCTGTTTATCGGTGTGCGCGGAGAATCAGGCGTGACGCACGTCCCCGCGGGGAAGGAAATCATGAAGCCGTCCGTCAAGGTGGCGCTTAGCCTCATTCCAATGGTGGTCTTCGTCGTGGTTCTGGTGGTGCTCATCGCCCAAATGGATCACGCTACAAGCGGGTCCGCGGAGGATACCGAAGCGAGTGCCGTGTCGACGAGCGCGGATACGTAGACCGACCGTCGTTCATGATCGAGGCTCAGTGGTGGTGGGCTTCGGCGGGCTCGTGAGAAAAAAGGTGGGGGCGCTGCCGAGCGCTCCACCGCTCGTGCCTGCGAGCACCCAGCCCTTACGGACAAGTCGTTTCATCTTGCCGAGGCTTCGCGTAGAAACAACTCTCTGCTTACCGAACATTCTCGGGCTCCTCTGCGGGGTGGACAGGCGACTGGGCGGTGGATGGGGCAGGGCAGCGGATCCTTCCGCACCATCCTCGATTTCCTTGAGCGCGGGCGAAAGCGCCCGCACTTGCGTCGACGCCGTCAGTGGGCGGCGTGGTATTCGGTGTCGCCGCTCTTCCAGTAGCCCTTGATGACCGCGCGCTCGGTGTCGATGTTCCAGCGGGCGGCGAGGTCGCGGGCCGGCTTGACGATCGACTGCTCCGCGGCGACGAACGCGAACGGGTCGTCGCCCGGCTTGTCGTCGTCGTCCAGGGCGAGCAGCGCCGAGGCGAGGGCGGATCCCGGCACTCCATCGGATCCGCGGTGCACGTAGGCGACGGGGGCGGCCGTGTCGATGTCGACCTGGTGGGCACCGCCCCGCACCTCGATGAGGATCAGCGCGGGCGCGTCCTCGGGGATGATCGCGGCGTAGCGGCGGATCTGGGCGATGGCCGTCTCGTCGCCCGCGAGCAGCCAGCCGTCCGGCGAACCGACGATGCGGGTGGTGGCGCGGGGGCCGCCGATGCCGATGGGGGATCCGATCGGGGCGTGCACGGCCCAGCGGCTCGCCGCGCCATCGCCGTTCTCGGGAAGCTCGGGCGCTTCGAGGTCGCCGTGCAGGGCGAATTCGAGGTCGAGGTAGGGAACGCCGTCTTCGGTCTTGCCCCACTGCACCGGGGTGAACTCGCGACTCGGGGCCTCGCGCAGCTCCTCGACCGACGGCAGCTCGGCCACGGGGCTGGCCGACGCGTCGTATGCCGGGAGGAAGATGCGGATGTGGTCGTCGGCACCGGCGACCTCGCCGAAGCCCTCCAGATCGTCGCCCTCGACGCGCACGCGGACGTAGCTCTCGGTCGCGAAGTACCGGTCGGTGAGGCGCGCCGCGCGGAAGCGCAGCTCGAGCCACTCCCGCTCGAGAGAAAACGAATTGGTAACGGGGTTCGACGAAGTCATGGAAGTTAGGTTAGCCTACGTTGAGCCGGGTGAGGCTTGCCTAACTTCTCCGCAGGCCGCGTCCCACGAGCGTACGCGTCGCCCGGATCCCTCGACTGATAGCGGCCCGTTTCGGCGTGCCCGAAGATACCTGGAGTGACCCCGCATGAGCATGATCCGACCCCTCTCCGCGCTCTCTCTCGTCGCCGCGTCGGCGCTCGTTCTCGCCGGTTGTGCGTCGAACGACGCCGCGGCAGAATCGCCGGAGGAGTCGGCTCCCGCCGCGGAGGAGGCTCCCGCGTCGGTCACGTTCACCGACAACAACGGCGAGCACACCGTCGACCTGCCCATCGAGTCGGTCGTCGCGACCGACAACCGCACCTTCCAGACGCTCGACGATTGGGACATCGAGCTGACGGCGGCGGCCCGCGCCCTCATGCCCTCGACCATCTCGTACCGCGACGACGAGTCGATCGTCGACCTCGGCGTGCACAACGAGCCCGACCTCGAGGCGATCGTCGCGGCCGACCCCGACCTGGTCATCAACGGTCAGCGCTTCACCCAGTTCGAGGACAAGATCGCCGAGCTCGTGCCCGACGCCACGATCGTCGCGCTCGACCCGCGCGAGGGCGAGTCGTTCGACGGTGAGCTGAAGCGTCAGGTCGAGGTGCTCGGCCAGATCTTCGGCAAGGAAGAGGAGGCCGAGAAGATCGAGGCCGACTTCGATGCCGCCGTCGAGCGCGTCAAGGCCGCCTACGACGCCGACCAGACCGTGATGTCGGTCATCACCTCGGGCGGCGAGATCGGATACTCGGCACCGGGCGCCGGCCGCACCTTCGGCCCGCTCTACGAACTGCTGGGCCTCACCCCGGCGCTCGAGGTCGAGGACTCGTCGACCGACCACCAGGGCGACGACATCTCGGTGGAGGCGATCGCCGACTCCAACCCCGATTGGCTCCTCGTCCTCGACCGCGACGCGGCGATCCTCGCCGAGGACCCCGAGTACGTCGCCGGTGCCGACGTGATCGAAGGATCCGAGCCGCTCGCGAACGTCACCGCTGTGAAGGAGGGCAACGTCGTCTACATGCCCGCCGACACCTACACGAACGAGAGCATCCAGACCTACACCGAGTTCCTGAACGAGCTCGCCGACGCCCTCGAAGCAGCGGCGTAAGTAACTGACCCGTGGTGGGGCGCGAATATGCGCCCCACCACGACGCACGTCCGGAAGCTCTCTCATGCCGTCCACACGCACCCGCGCGAGACTCTTCGACGCGAAGCTCCTTATCGGGATCCTCGTCGTCGCAGGGCTGCTCGCGCTTTCGCTGTTCACCGGCGTCTACGACATCTTCGGCACCGATGACGGCGCCGAGATGTTCGCCATGACGCGCATTCCCCGCACGATCGCGCTCGTCCTCGCCGGCGGCGCCATGGCGATGGCGGGGCTCGTGATGCAGCTCCTCACCCAGAACCGTTTCGTCGAACCCACTACGACGGGCACGACCGAATGGGCGGGCCTCGGCCTGCTGGGTGTGCTCATCTTCATCCCGCAGGCGTCGATCCTCACGCGCATGGCCGGCGCGAGCATCGCCGCCTTCATCGGGACGATGGTGTTCTTCCTGATCCTGCGTCGCGTCTCGCTGCGCTCGTCGCTCATCGTCCCCGTCATCGGCATCATGCTCGGCGCCGTCGTGGGATCCATCTCCACCTTCGTCGCCCTGCAGACCGACATGCTGCAGAGCGTCGGGATCTGGTTCGCCGGCAGCTTCACCTCGGTCTTCCGCGGCCAGTACGAGCCGCTGTGGATCGTGCTGGCGGTGGCGATCGCCATCTTCATCGCGGCCGACCGATTCACCGTCGCGGGGCTCGGCAAGGAAGTCGCCACGAACGTGGGCATGCACTATGAGCGCGTGATCCTCCTCGGCACCGCCATGATCGCGATCGCCACGGGCGTCGTGACCGTCGTGATCGGCAACCTGCCGTTCCTCGGGCTGATCGTGCCGAACATCGTGTCGATGATCCGCGGCGACGACCTGCGCAGCAACCTGCCGTGGGTGTGCCTCACGGGCATCGCAATCGTCACCGTCTGCGACCTCGTCGGTCGCACGATCATCATGCCGTTCGAGGTGCCCGTCTCGCTCATCCTGGGCGTCGTCGGGGCCGCGGTGTTCATCTTCCTGCTGTTGAGGCAGCGTCGCCGTGGCTGAGGTCATCCGCAGCTCGCGCCCGCTGCCCACCCCGCACGCGCGGCGGAAGTACGCACTCATCGTCGGGATCCTCGCCGTGCTCGCCGTCGCATTCGCGGCGGGCCTGCTCGCGTGGGACAACCCGATGCCGTTCGGCACCGAGGGATTCTGGCGCATCGCGAAGCTACGCGCGACGAACCTGATCGTCATCGCGGTTGTCGCGGTCTGCCAGGCGGTGGCGACCGTCGCCTTTCAGACCGTGACGAACAACCGCATCATCACGCCGTCGATCATGGGCTTCGAGTCGCTCTACCGCGTCGTGCAGACCGGCGCCGTGTTCCTGCTCGGAATCTCGGGCGTCGTCGCGCTGCAGGGCGTGCCACAGTTCCTCCTGCAGATCGCGCTGATGGTCGGCTTCTCGCTGCTGCTCTACGGGTGGCTGCTCTCGGGCAAGTACGGAAACCTGCAGATCATGCTGCTCGTCGGCATCGTGATCGGCGGCGGCCTCGGCTCGGTGTCCACGTTCATGCAGAGGCTGCTCACGCCGAGCGAGTTCGACGTGCTCACGGCCCGCCTGCTCGGCAGCATCTCCAACGCCGACGCCGACTACCTGCCGATCGCGATCCCGCTGATGCTCGTCGCGGTCGTGCTCGTCTGGGCGAGCAGCCGGCGCCTGAACGTGATGGCTCTCGGGAAGGAAGCGGCGACGAGCCTCGGCGTGCCGTATCGCCGGCAGCTCATGTACACGCTCTTCCTCGTGTCGATCCTCATGGCCGTGTCGACGTCCCTCGTCGGGCCGATGACCTTCCTCGGCTTCCTCGTCGCCACCCTCGCCTACCAGTTCGCCGACACCTACGACCACCGCAGGATTTTCCCCGTCGCGGTGCTCACCGGCTTCTGTGTTCTCGCGGGTGCGTACTTCATCATCAAGAACGTGTTCTCCGCGCAGGGCGCCGTCTCGGTCATCATCGAGCTCGTCGGCGGCACGCTCTTCCTCATCGTCATCCTCAGAAAGGGCCGACTGTGATCTCGCTCACCGGAGTTCGCAAGCAGTACAGCAGCGAGGTCGAGATCGGCCCCGTCGACATCCGGATCCCGGGAGGGGGTATCACGGCACTCGTCGGCCCGAACGGCGCCGGCAAGTCGACGCTGCTGACGATGATCGGTCGACTCCTCGGCATCGACGAGGGGACGATCGAGATCGGCGGATTCGATGTCGCCAGCACGGCGTCGAAGGATCTCGCGAAGGTCGTCTCGATCCTCCGGCAGGAGAACCACTTCGTCACGCGCCTGACGGTGCGTCAGCTCGTCGGCTTCGGGCGCTTCCCCTATTCGAAGGGCCGCCTCACGGCGCACGACGAGGAGATCATCAGCCGCGCGATCGACTTCCTCGACCTCGGCGAGCTCGAGGGGCGCTACCTCGACGAGCTCTCCGGCGGTCAGCGTCAGCGCGCCTACGTCGCCATGGTGCTGTGCCAGGAGACCGACTACGTGCTCCTCGACGAACCGCTCAACAACCTCGACATGCGGCACAGCGTGCAGATGATGCAGCAGTTGAAGCGCGCCGCCGTGGAACTCGGCCGCACGATCGTCATCGTCCTGCACGACATCAACTTCGCCGGGCACTACGCCGACCGGATCTGTGCGCTCACGAACGGCAAGCTCGCCTACTTCGGGACGCCCGAGGAGATCATGACCGACGAGGTGCTGTCCGACGTGTTCGAGACGCCCGTGCACGTGATCGAGGGCCCGAACGGACCGCTGGCGGTGTACTACTAAGGGCCCGCGGGGCCGGGCCCGGCGGGTCAGTACCAGTTCATGGCCTGGCTGTGGCCCCAGGCGGCGCACGGGGTTCCGTAGGCGCGCGAGATGTAGTCGAGGCCCCAGGTGACCTGGGTGGTGGCGTTTGTCTGCCAGTCGGCCGCGACGGTGGCCATCTTGCTGCCGGGCAGCGACTGCGGGATCCCGTAGGCGCCGCTCGACGCGTTGGAGGCCTGGTAGTTCCAGCCCGATTCCTTCGTCCACAGCGAGTCGAGGCAGCCGAACTGGTCGTCGCCCCAGCCGTAGGTGGAGGCCATGAGCTGGCGGGCCGTGTTCTTCGCGCCCTCGGGGGTGTTCGCGGCGGCCTGCGCCTCGGCGGCGGCGACGGCCGCTGCCTCCGCCTCCTCCTCGGCCTTCTTCTTCTCGGCCTCGACCTGCTTCTCGTAGGCGGTGACCTTCTCGGTCACGATCTGCGTGAGCTCGTCGACGTGCGCGGTGCGGGCGGCGACGACGGTGGCGGGGGTTTCGGCGTAGCGGGCCAGCTCGTCGACGCGCGCCGCGAGGTGCGGGGTATCGATGCCGTCGAGCTCGGCGCGCTTCATGACGCTCTCGGCGGCCTCGATAGAGGCTTTTGCCTCCTCGGCGACGTGCCCGGTGGCCAGCTGAACCGTGGCGGCCTGGCGGGCGCTCGTCGATTCCTCCGCCATCGCGGCCGTGCCCGTCGCGACGAGACCGCCGACGACGAGCGCGGCGATGACGGATCCGGTGATGAGCGCGGCGCGCTTGCTGCGGCGCTCGGCGCGCTCTCGGTGGGGCTGCGGGAGCAAGGACTGGGTGGCGGTTTCGTACTGGTTCATGGGGGAGTGATCCAATTCGGTCGGGTGCGGCGCACGGACATCGCTCGACACGAGTGGTCCGAGGCCCCGTCGGCTCGACCTGTGAACGCCGGCTACGACCCTCGCCCGCGAGTCTGGACGGAGCCGAAGAAATCCCCAGGCGGAGCCCGAATCGCGCCTCGAGGCGCGGATTTCAAGCCCGAAAGCTGGGAACGGGGCCGAATCGGCGTCGATCGGCACCAGCGCGCGGATCCCTCGGCGCCATCCGGATTGATAACGAAGTGATAACGCCGGAGTTCTCTGAGTTTCCTCCGAGGGCGGTGAGAACGCCACGGTTTTGGGCCTCGCGGCGAAGTCTGGTAGACATCTGAACGAAGACCACGTGACACGGGGTGCCGCCCAGCGGCTGAGATCACACCCGTTGAACCTGAACTAGTTCGTACTAGCGGAGGGATGTCGCGCATGACCAGTTCTGCGCTCTCCACGGCCTCGGCCGACGCCCTGACGAGCCTGCGTCGCAACACGCCGCTCGTGCAGGTCATCACCAATCGTGTGGTGCCGGGGTTCACCGCCAACGTGTTGCTCGCGCTCGGTGCGGCAGGCGCGATGGTCGACATCCCCGTCGAGGCGGGCCCGTTCGCGCGCGCCGCACACGGCCTGCTCGTGAACCTCGGCACCCCGGGCGCCGAGCAGCGCGAGGCGATGCTCGAGGCGACCGAGGCTGCCGGCGACGCCGGAACGCCGTGGGTTCTGGATCCGGTGGGGATCGGATCCGCACCCGTGCGCACCCCGCTCGCGCACGTCCTCGTCGCCCGCGGGCCCGCGATCGTCCGCGGCAACGCCTCGGAGATCCTCGCGCTCGCCCGCGCCGGAAGCGGGGGCCGCGGCGTCGACGCGACCGACGCCGTCGACGCCGCCGCGGATGCCGCGACCGCGATCGCGCGGGAGCACGGATCCGTCGTCGCCGTGTCCGGGCCCGTCGACCTCATCACCGACGGCACGCGCATCGCCCGCGTCGACAACGGCGATGCCCTGCTGACGCGCGTGACGGGCGGCGGCTGCGCCCTCGGCGCCGTGATGGCGGCCTTCGCGGCCGTCGCGGATCCCTTCGAGGCGGCGGTCGCGGCGACGGCGAGCTACTGCCTCGCCGCGGAGGACGCCGCCGCCCGAGCGGACGGCCCCGGCACCTTCGCGGCGCACTTCCTCGACGCCCTGGCGCGGATCCAACCCGCGGACGTGCGCTCGCGCGCGGCCATCGCATGACCGGCGTCCTTCCGCAGGAGACGTCGGCCTCGGAAGGCGGAACGCGGGGGACCGGGGCCTCGGAGCGAGGGTTCCCCTCCCGAGCCCTCGCGCGGATCCGTCCCTGGTTGTCGATCCTCGCCCTCGTCGCGACCTGGCAGGCGTGCGCCTGGGCGGGGATCCTCGACCCGCGCTCGCTGCCCGGGCCCGCATCGCTCCTCGCGACCGCCGCCGGGATGGTCGCGGACGGATCCCTGCCGCTCGCGCTCCTCGTGAGCCTCGGCAGGGTGCTCGCCGGCACCGCCATCGGTGTCGTCGCGGGGCTCGCCCTCGGGTTGGCGGCGGGGCTCTCGACCGTCGCGCGCGACATCGTGGATCGGCCGATGCAGGCGATTCGCACGGTGCCGTTCACGGCGCTCACGCCGCTGCTGATCCTGTGGTTCGGCCTCGGCGAGACGCCGAAGATCGTCCTCGTCGCCCTCGCCGTCACCGTGCCGATGTACCTCAACACCGTCGGGGGAGTGCGCGGCGTCGACCGCCGGGCGCTGCTCGTCGCCCGCGCCTATCGGCTCAGCCGCTGGCGCACCGTGCGCGACGTGCTGCTCCCCGGGTCCGCGCCCTCCATCCTCGTCGGCCTGCGCTTCGCGACCGGGGTGGCGTGGGTGGCCGTGATCGTCGCGGAGACCGTCAACGCCGCCAGCGGCGTCGGCTACCTCCTGACCCACGCCCGCACCTTCGGGCGCACCGATGTCGTGATGGTGTGCATCGTCGTGTACGCGGTGCTGGGTCTTCTCACCGACCTTGCGGTGCGCGCGCTCGAGGCGCGCGTGCTGCGTCCCTATCAAGGAGCCTCATGAAGCGCGCGATCGCCGCCATTCCCGCCGTCCTGCTGCTCGCCGGGTGCGCACCCGCGAACACCGCGACCGACGACTTCGAGCTGCGCGTCGGCGCCCTGACGACGCAGAACGTGCTGACGCTGTGCCAGGCGTCCGGCGGTCTGGACGGGCCGATCGAGGAGGTCGGCGGATCCGTGACGGCGTCGGATCCGTTCCCCGCGTTCGCGCCGGCGTCGGAGGCGCTCGCCGCGGGGCACATCGACGTGGGATCCAGCGGGGCCACGGGCGTGCTGTCGGCTCTCGCGGGAGGCCGCGACCTCGTGGTCGTCGCCGTCGAGCGCAACGACAACGATACGCAGGGCATCGTCGCCGGCTCCGGCACGGGCATCGCCTCGATCGAGGACCTCGCGGGCCGCACCGTCGCGATCAACGAGGGCGGCACGGGCGACTACCTGCTGCGCAAGGCCCTCGTCGAACATGGCATGACGATCGACGACGTCGAGCCCGTCTCCCTCGCGCCCGCCGATGCCGCGACGGCGTTCTCCTCGGGGCAGGTCGACGCCTGGGCGACGTGGGACCAGTACCTCGTCTCGGCGCAGGTCGATCTCGGCGCGACCCTCGTGGCCTCGGCCGCGGACATCGGGGCGCAGAACCCGAGCGTGCACGTTGTGTCGCGCGAGTTCGCCGACGAGCACCCGCTCGGCGTGGGCGCGCTCTATCGGGCCCTCGAAGGGTGCGCGGACGAGGTCGCGGCGGATCCGTCGATCCTCGCCGACGCCTACCGCGAGGCGGGTGTCAGCGACGCCGTCGCCGAGGAGATCATCGCGCACCGGGCGCCCTCCATCGCGCCCGCCGACGAGGATTTCGCGGCGGAGTTCGCCGAACTGGCCGAGTTCTACGCCGATCAGGGCCTGACGGACGAGCTCGTCGACACCTCCGCCGCGACCGCCGACGTGCGCACCTGGGTCGAGGGCTGACATGCACGTGTCGGATCCGCGGGGTTGGTCCCGAAGTGCAGAGGATTCGCGCGTGTGGTTCCGCAGTTCGGGATCATGTCCGCGCGTGGGGATCGGGGCGGCATGACGGTCAGGGCGCGCGGTGTGCGAAAGAGGTACGGCGGGCGCGAGGTGTTGCGTGGGATCGACCTCGACATCGCTGCCGGTGGGATCGTCGCGCTCGTGGGGCGTAGCGGGTGCGGCAAGTCGACGTTGCTGCGCGCCATCGGCGGGCTGGAGAGCGTCGAGGGTCGAATCGACGCCCCGCGCGAGGTCGGCTTCGGTTTCCAGGACGCGAGCCTGCTGCCGTGGATGCCGGTGTGGCGCAACGTGCTCCTCGGCATGGAGCAGCAACCGCGGGAGCGGGCGGAGCGGATCCTCGACTCCGTCCACCTCTCGGCCCGCGCGGACGCGTGGCCGCTGACGCTCTCGGGCGGTGAGGCGCAGAGGGTGTCGCTCGCCCGCGCCCTCGTGCGCGAGCCCCCGCTGCTGCTGCTCGACGAGCCCTTCGGTGCGCTCGACGCCCTCACGCGGCGGTCGATGCATGCGCTGCTCCGCGAGCTGCACGCGAGCTACCGCCCCTCGATCCTCCTCGTAACGCACGACGTCGACGAGGCGCGCGAGCTCGCGGATCGGATCCTGGTGATGAGCGAGGGGCGGATCGTCGCGGAGGAGCCCGCCGGTGTCGAGCGCGAGACGCTCTTCCGGCATCTGGGCGTGTGAGGATCAGCCCGCGAGCGCGAGCGAGGCCGCCTGGAAGATGCTCGCGATGAGGCCGAGCCCGGAGATCACGAGTGGTGCGCAGTCGACGAGCCACGCGTTCAGCCGCGCCCAGAAGCGATTCTCATCCTTCGCGAGCGCCCAGAGGGCGACGAACATCATGACGACGATGCCGATCGACTGCCCGAATGCGGCGAGCCCCAAGATCTCTCCGATCTCCTCCTGTGGCTGGATCATGTCGTACATCTGGAGGAACACGACCGCGGCGAGATACGGCACGTGCACCGCGATGGCGATGAGGGCACGCCAGCACTCGCGAAACGAGCCCACGGATCCGCGTTCGCGGAGCGTCGCCCAGACGAGCGCGCCGCCGGCGAGGATCATGCCGGTCGCGAAGAACGGAAGGTCGTTCTTCAGGATGGCGACGGGCACGGCGATGAAGCCGTTCACGACGTCGCTCGCGCTCGGCTCGGAGGCTTGGCGGCGGTCGGGCCACTCGGTGTTCGCGATGCTCGCCTCGGGGCCGATGGTCCAGGCGATGAGGCCCGCCGCGAGCAGCACGAAGAAGATCAGCAACGCGTAGCGCGCCCACATCACGCGGCGCACGACGAGCAACCCCAGCACGAGGGGGATGGCGGCGAGGATGTAGCTGGGCACGGTCAGGCCGACGATGATGAGCGAGACGACCCATTCGGCGGGCCGGCCCGGCGCATCGGATTCGGCGATCGCCTGCGTCCACGGCAGTACGTTGACGCTCACCGAGAGAACGGCGTAGCCGCCGCCGATGATGGCGAGCACGCCGGCGATGAACGCGGCGGGCGAGGAGGTCCGCCGCTGCTCGCGGCCCCATCGCGGGCCGGGCGAATCGTCGATCCGGCGAGCGATGAGGAACGCGACCACGAAGGCGACGACGCCGATCGTGAAACTGGGACCGACGCGGCCGAGTGCCCGGCTCATGAAGCCGAGCGCAGGGCCGGGGGTGGCCAGCTGTTCGGATGCGCTCTCCTCGGAGACCGCCATCACGACGATGAAGCCGATCGCGTCGAGGATCGTCGCCAGGACCGCCGCGGCGATGACGAAGATCGGCAGGCGCGCGGGGGAGAGCCGCAGGACGTCGCGCATCGCGGGCCTAGTTTCCGTGCTCGTCGTATTCCGGATCCAGCACCCACTTGCCCGCGACGCTCACCGCGGCGCGCACGCTGGCCGAGGGGATGGAGATCGATCCGTCGCCGGCGACGAGCGCCTGGAAGCTCGCGATCGACCAGTACGAGTTCATGCAGTTGTCGGGTAGCGGAGGGGCGTCGCGCCTGCCCGGGCCGCCCTCGGAGTTACCGTCGTTGATGCACTGCCAGTCGTCGCCGAAGTCGAAGGACGCGATGCCACGGTCCTGCGACATGCAGTCCTTCACGAAGGTCAGCTTGGTGTAGTCGGCGGTCGTGTACTTCGTGTCGAGCGTCAGGTCGTCGTCCGAGGGGAAATCATCGACGAACTGCGGCGGGGTGACGTCGCTCGACGGGCCGCCACCTGACACGAGCCCGAGAGCGTCCCAAATGCGCTCCTCGTCCGTGCGGTCGTCGATGATCGCGAACTCGGCCTCGGGGTGGAGTTCCTTTGTGCCGGCGGTGAAGCCCTGAGGTCCGGGGCCCTCCGGGTCGTAGTTCACCGTGACATCGAGCGCGCACACGCCGGTCGCGAAGACGCGGGCATGCAAATCGTAGGAATCGACGACGATGTCGTGTCCCTCGGGGACGAGCTGCTCGACCTCGTCGGACAACGCCACGCGGACATCGTTGCCGGGGCCGCCGTTCCAGATGGGGGCGCACTCCGGATCCATGACGAGCAGGTTTCCGAAGTCGTACGCGCTGGCGGGCACGGAGGCCTCCGCCTCCTCGCTCTCGAGCGCCGCCCCTTCGGGCGCCGCGGTCTCGGCGGCATCGTTGGGCGCCGGATCCTCATCGGCGCTGCACGCGGCGAGCCCGATGGTCGTCGCGAGGATCAGCGCGGCGGCGGTAGCGGAACGGATGAGCGGAGTTCGCATGGGGTCCTTCACGTGCAGGCGAGCGAGGGATGGCGCGACAAACGTCGCGTCCCCGGTGGCGCGGGGGCCACCGGGAGGAGCGGCGCGGATCACATCCGGTCGTGGATGTCCCGCAGATCTTGATGGGTCTGGAAATGTCCGATGGCGTTGATGAGGTTTCCGACCTGTACCATCCGCCTCGTGCGCTCGTTCTCGGCGAGCTGAGCGGCCTGGAAGTTCTCCATGCGCGCGCGGTGCAGCTCCTCCTCGAGGAGATCGATCGCCTGCTGCACGCTGAAGGCGCGATGGTCGCGCACGAAGTTCCAGCAGCGGCCGACGTCGGCGCTGTTGAGGTAGCGCTCGGGGGAAGAACCCGACGTAGCCGAAGGTGTTGTAGGCGTCGCTGACCTCGCCGATCTTCCGGTCGATCGCCGTGACGTCAGGGGCGGCCATTTCCTCGATCCGCTCCCGGGTCGCGCGGTTCTCGCGCGTGATCTCGTCGTTCTTCACCGGGAGCCGCCGCGTGTTGTAGTGCCGCTTGACGATGGTCGCGCCCACGATGGCGACGATGGGAGGAAGGAGCATGGCGGTCACGGTGAACGTCACCAGCGCCGAGGTGCTTTCCAGCTCGGGGAGGACGCGGAGGGACATCGACAGCACAACGAAGGTGCCCGTGCCGAGCAGGAAGAACCAGAGCCACCACATGCACTTGCCCCACGGCTCCGCGAGAGGCCGGTACAGGTGGCGGTAGCGCGCGTACACCGCGTCGCGCTGCTCGTTCAGCTCTTCCAGCTGTCGAAGGATCGCGTAGAGCGTGTTGAGTCGACTCTCGAGTGCTTGTCTGTCGTCGGGCACGTGAGATCCGCTCTGCATGTCGAGCGAGCCCGTCGTCGACTCATCTATCGGTATGCCAATCACGATACTCATAAGTCATCATTCGGGCGAGCGCGAGATCCGCGGCAGGGGGCGTGCGGTGTCGGGAAACGGAAAAACCCCCGGCGAACCGGGGGTTTCATGGAGCGGATGACGAGACTCGAACTCGCGACCCTAACCTTGGCAAGGTTATGCGCTACCAACTGCGCTACATCCGCGTGCACCTCGCGTGAGGCGCGTACCGAAGCGCGAATCGGTGTGATCGCGCGTCGATAGTCTCATCATACTATGCGCCGGAGGGGTGCGCCGCACGGCGCATCAGGCGCGCTGCGGTCGCGGGGACGGCTCCGGCGTGTCGGCGCGACGCCTCGATGGTCGTCGCACGGCCGGCGGCTCGGCGGCCTCCGTCGTGCCGCGGCTCTCCAGGAGCTCGAGTGGATCCACCTCGATCTGTTCGGCGAGCGCCGTCAGGGTGTCGAGTGTGAGGTTCCGTTCGCCGCGCTCGACCGACGCGACGTACGTTCTGTCGTAGCCCAGGTGTATGGCCCATGCCTCCTGGGTGTAGCCGCGAGCGAGACGGATCGCGCGGAGGTTCTCGCCCAGTTGGCGATTCAACCGGCCGCGCTTTTCCATCTCTCCAGCGTCGCCAGATGATGCTCATGCGTACACGTACTTATGAGCATCAAGCGTCGGGGAGGCGGCCGGATCCGGCGAGGGGCTTCCGCGCGGACCGCGCGACTCCTATGATCGCGGCCCGCCGCAACGAAGAAGACCCCCGGAGAACCGGGGGTCTTGAGTGTGCGCGATACTGGGATCGAACCAGTGACCCCTTCCGTGTCAGGGAAGTGCGCTACCGCTGCGCCAATCGCGCCTGTGTGTAAGGCCTGTTAAGCATATCGGCGCCCTCACTGGGCGGAACCTGGGAGCTACAGCTCGGCGCCGTCGTCGTCTCGGTCGTAGATGCCTTGGTTGCCGCCGGCCTTCGACGACATCGCGATGACGGCGCCGATTCCGACGAGCACGCCGAGGGTGACTCCGAGCCACGGGCTGCCGAGGATCGACCCGACCAGCACGCTCAGGGCGAAGATGCCGGCGGCGATGAGCCACTTCTTCAGTGCGGACATGCGAACCATTCTGCCCCGTGCGGGCGTTTCGGGCGTCGTCGCGATCGTCGCGCCGTCAGCGCGCCGTGTGGTCCTCCTCGTGCAGGCGCGGGGCGCGACGGGGTTCGCGAACGCCGGCCGCCATGATCAGCCGGATCACCCTCTGCCGGTGCCCGCGCCATGGCTCGAGCAGCTCGAGCATGCCGTCGTCGTCGACGCGTGAGCCCACGAGGGCGTAGCCCACGTGATGCGCCAGGTGGAAGTCGCCGACGCTCACCGCATCCGGATCGCCGAGGGAGCGGATCCTCGCCTCCGCTGCGGTCCACGGGCCCACCCCGGGGAAGGAGAGGAGCGGATCCGGTGACGTCGCACCCTGCTCTCCAGCGCTGGTTCCGCGGCGCACCGCCCTCTCGACCGCGTCCGCGCGCGCCGCGGCCATCACGAGCGTCTTCGCCTGCGGGGGTTCGAGCCCCGCCCGGTGCCACGACCAGGAGGGGATGGTGCGCCAGATCGACGGAGGTGGCGGGGCGAACATCGCCACGGGGCCGGGGGCCCGTTCGCCGTGCCAGGTCACGACGCGCCGCCAGACGCGGAATGCCTGGCGGACCGTGACCTTCTGTTCGATCACCGCCTGCGCGAAGGAGTCGAAGGGCAGGTCGGTGCGCGCCAGTCGGAGGCCGCGGTGCCGCGCGAACGCATCGCGGACGAGGGGGTGCAATGAGGTGTCGAAACCCTCATCGGAGTCGAGTCCGCCGCAGAGGGCGGGCACCTGTGCGATGACCCACCCGCGTCCGGGGCCCCACGCGGCCGCCCGGACGGATCCGTCGCCCTGCGGGGCGAGGGCGAGCGTCGCGACGCCCGAGGGAGTGCGCACCGCGCGCCAGATGACACCGCCCGAGTGGCGCTGCGTCGGATCTCCGGGGCCGCGCTGCAGGGCGCCGACCGTCGCGCGGAGGTCGAGCGGCCTTCGCGGGCGGTACGTGGTCTGCAACGGATCCATACCGAAAACGGTACGGCGAAGCACCGACAAACGAGGTGAGTGCCCGGCGGCGGACGCTAGAAGCGGTCGGGCGAGGGGGCACCGGCGCCGTATCGGATGGTGACATCAGCGTGGCGGTCGAAGCGGTAGCCGATACCGCGCACCGTGCGGACGATGTCTTCGTAGCGGGCGAGCTTCGAGCGCAGCCGGCGCACGTGTACGTCGATGGTGCGCTCGCCGGGCGCGCCGTCGTCGCCGGCCTGCCAGAGCGCGTCGACGAGCTCGGTGCGCTCGATGGTGCGGCCCTCTCGCAGGACGAGGTACTGCAGGAGCTCGAACTCCTTATAGGTCAGCGCTGCGTTCTCGCCATCGATCTCGACGCGCTTGCGCGAGATGTCGACGGTGACGCCGATGTTCGTGTCGCGGTTCGGCGACGACTGCTTCGCGCGCGCGACGGCGCCCGGTTCCTTCAGCGCGAGACGCACGACATCGATGTCGCGACCGCCGGCCGACTGCGGGGCCAGGGCGACGGTGGCGTACGTTTCGGCGCGTGGCGACAGCTCCGCGATCGTGCGGCGCAGGGCTTCGACGATGATGTTGAGGCTGACGCCATCGGCCGCCGCGGAGGCCTCGTCGAGGCCGACGTAGAGGGCGAATCCGCGGGGTGAGGTGCCGGCGGGGAGTACAGGGGTGGACTGGTCGTTCACAATGTGGCCGTTTCGACGGGCGCGCTCTGCCTGCTACTCACGTAGCGAGAGTATCGCGCAAATAAAGGTTGAGGGAGGTTCGCGGTCGTCAGCGGCACATTCGACACATGCTGACGAGACCGGGCATCATCGCACCGGTCGCTCCGTTCGCCTCCCGGGCGGACAGAATCAGCGAATATGTCGTCATGTGAGCAATTGTTGCCTAGCGTCTCGCAATGTGTCAAAGAGTGTGACGCACAATGGAACAGTGAGTAACAACTTCGCCTTCACCGACGCACCCGACCACTCGCGCTACGAGCTGCGGTTGGACGGCGAGCTGGTGAGCGTGCTCGAGTATCGCCTCAACGGCGACGTCGTCGCCCTCACTCGAGCGTTCACGAACCCGGCCAAGCGCGGCCACGGATACGCCGCCGTCGTGACGGAACGCGCGATCGACGCGATCGAGGCCGAGGGGAAGAAAGCCCTCCCGGTGTGCTGGTACGTCGCCGACTGGTTCGCGGAGCACCCGGAGCGGAGCGGGGTTCTGGCGGGGTAGCGGCCGGGGCGCGCCCCCATTGCGCCGCGCCATGACGTAAGTGACGTGCTCTACGAGCCAAGGATGACCGTGATCAAAACGATCACTGGCATACAAGCAACTGTCGTGAGAAAAACGGCGTCACGCGCCAAGACCAGGCCAACGTCATAACGCTGCGCATAATTGAAGACGTTCTGACCCGAGGGCAACGCCGCGAGAACGACAACAGCGTGAAGCGAAGCATCGTTGAGGTGGAATGCGAATCGTCCGAGCAGGTACGCGACGACCGGCATCGCGACAACCTTCAGGACCGTTGCGAGGAGAGCGTCGCGGCGCGTTCCGGGCGTCGTCAATACGCGCTGGCCGCGCAGCGACATACCGAAGGAAATGAGAATCACCGGCACCGCCGCGTTTGCGATGAGCTGCACCGGATCGTGAATAATGCGGGGGAGATCGACGTCGAGCAGCGCCATGACGAGCCCGCTTGTCGAACCGATCACGAGGGGATTGTGGAAGACTCTGCCGACAGCCTTCCACCAGTGCTTCTCGCCGCTCGTGATTGCATCGAGTGCGGTGAGCGCGAGCGGTGTGAACACGAGTTGCTGCATGAGGATGATCGGTGCCGAGAATACGGCGTTGCCGAGGAGGTAGGTAGCGATCGGGATGCCGATGTTGTTCGCGTTCGCGTACATCGACGACAGCGAGCCCACTACGACATCGCCCCACAGGCGACGCCAGGCGAGCTTCGAGATCAGAAGGTAGACGACCGCAATCGACACAGCGGCTGCGGCGGAGACCGGAAGCAACGATGAAAACAGCATGCCGATGTCTGCATCGCTGAGTACCGTGAACATGAGGAACGGGCTCAGAACGAAGAATGACAAGCGGCCCAGAACGTGGCCGCCTGCCTCGCCGAGGAGATCGATGCGACCAATCACATAACCGGTGATGATTGCGACGCCGACGACCGCGAATCCGGTGGAGATTCCTAACACGGTCGGAGGGACCTCAGTCCGAGCTCAGGGAGGCCATGACGGACGCGAGGTCTGATTTGCCTTCGAATCCGATGCCGGGCAGCTCGGGCATGGTGATGTAGGAGTCTTCGACCATGACGCCGTCAGGGAATCCTCCGAACGGCTGAAAGAGGTCGGGGTAGGACTCGTTGCCTCCAAGCCCAAGGCCGGCGGCGATGTTGAGAGACATCTGGTGTCCGCCGTGCGGAATGCAACGGGTCGGCGACCAATCGTATGTTGAGAGCATCTCGAGGGTTCGCTGGTACTCGACGAGACCGTAGCTCAGGGCGCAGTCGAACTGCAACCAGTCGCGATCACGGCGCATGCCGCCGTAGCGGATGAGGTTGCGCGCATCGACCGTCGAGAAGAGGTTCTCACCCGTCGCGATCGGCCCGGAATATGCCTCGGCGAGCTGCGCCTGCAACTCGAAATCGAGCGGGTCGCCTGCCTCCTCGTACCAGAACAGGTCGTAGTCGGACATCGCCTCGGCGTAGGCGAGCGCCTCGGCCTGATCGAAGCGACCGTTCGCATCGATCGCTAACCGTTGGCCCGGCCCGAGCATATCGAGGACCGACTCGATGCGCTCGCGGTCCTCCGCTAGGTCGGCGCCGCCGATCTTGAGCTTCATGACCGAGAATCCCAGGTCGATGTAGCGACGCATCTCGTCGCGAAGTGCCTCGAGTCCCTTGCCGGGATAGTAGTAGCCGCCGGCTGCGTAGACGAACACTCGCGGATCTGCCTCGCGGCCGTGCCGTTTGGCGAGCAGCCGGAAAAGAGGGAGGTCAGCGATTTTCGCAACAGCGTCCCACACCGCCATATCGATCGTTCCGACCGCCACGGAGCGTTCGCCGTGACCGCCAGGCTTTTCGTTGGTCATCATCGTCGCCCAGACCTTCGAGGGATCGAGGTTCTCGCCGGTCTCGTCGAGCAGGGTCGCCGGATCCGCTGCCATCACCCGGGGGATGAATCGGTCGCGCATCATCGCGCCCTGGCCATAGCGTCCGTTCGAGTTGAAGCCGTAACCCACGACGGGCCTGCCGTCACGGATGACGTCGGTGACGACTGCGACGAGGCTCAGTGTCATCTGGCTGAAGTCGATGTAAGCATTGCGGATGGGAGAGCTGATCGGGAAGGTCCTATCCCGGATCTCGACGATCTTCATCGTGCAACCTCCTCGAGAGTGGTGATTAGCGACTGAGTGACGTCCGCGGTGGTCGCGTCTCCGCCGAGGTCCGGCGTGCGTATGTCGGACAACAGCGTGCGCGACATCGCCTCTTTGACGGCCGCAGCAGCTGTGGCTTCGCCCATGTGGTCGAGCATCATGCTTCCCGCCCAGACCTGTCCGAGCGGGTTGGCGATACCAAGCCCAGCAATGTCGGGCGCAGATCCGTGCACGGACTCGAACATCGAAGGGAAGTCTCCCTCCGGATTAATGTTGCCTGAGGCCCCGATGCCGATGCTGCCGATGATGGCCGCCCCGATGTCCGTGAGAATGTCGCCGAAGAGATTCGAAGCGACGACGACGTCGAACTGAGCCGGAGCGAGCACGAACTTCGCCGCGAGGGCGTCGATATGGTGCTGACTCGTTTCGACATCGGGATGCTCGATGGAGATGTCTCGGAACACCTCGTCCCAGAAGGGCATCGTGTGGATGATGCCGTTCGACTTGGTCGCTGAGGCGACGTTCTTGCGGCGACTCTTCGCGAGAGCGAACGCGTAGCGCATCACGCGTTCGACGCCGATGCGCGTGAAGACCGCTTCCTGAACGGCGATCTCCTGCGGAGTGCCTCGATAGAGCCGGCCTCCAATCTCGGAGTACTCGCCCTCGTTGTTCTCCCGGACAACCAGGAAGTCGATCGACTCCGCAATGTCCTTACGAAGGGGGCTGGTCATGCCCGGAAGAAGCGTGACGGGGCGCAGATTGATGTACTGCTGGAACGCGCGACGGATGGGGATGAGCAGACCCCAGAGCGACACGTCGTCCGGAACCTCCGGAGAACCGACGGCACCGAGGAAGATCTGGTCGAAGTCGCGGAGCAGATCGAGGCCGTCCGCCGGCATCATGCACCCGTGTTCTGCGTAGTACGCACACGACCAGTCGAACTCGGTCCACTCAATCTCGAATCCGAAGAGTGCCCCCGCCCGGTCCAGGACCGATGCCGCCGCGGGGACGACTTCCCTGCCGATGCCATCGCCGGGAATCGTGGCAATGCGATAATCGCGAGTCATGTGCGTGTCTGCTCCCAGATCGTCGGGGTGTGGAACGCACCTCAGTCAATCGACGAACACGCCTCGCGTCTAAGTTCGGGTTTCGATATGAATGATAGGAAGCACCTATTCAATCTGCGTCGAAGGAGACACCGTGGATGCACGACAGCTCGAGTACTTCCTGGCGGTTGTCGATGAGGGGAGCGTGCGCGCGGCCGCCACCCGCTTGTTCGTGGCGCAGCCGTCCGTCTCGCAGTCGATCAAGACGCTCGAGCGCGACCTTGAGGCGGAGTTGTTCCACCGTTCCGGCCGTCGGCTGGTCCTCACCCCGGCAGGTGAAGCGCTCATCACGCCGGCACGACAGGTGCTGCACTGGCTGGACCTGTCGAGAGCTCACGTCGACGCCGTCAACGGCCTGCGGCAGGGTGTGCTCGTGCTCGCGACCATGCCGTCGCAGGCGGTCGCCCCTTTGGCCCCCATCATCACGAAGTTCGTCTCTCGCTATCCGCTGATCCAGATATCCCTGAAGGCCGCGTCGACGGTTACCGAGGCGTTGTCCGTGGTACGCGCAGGCGGCGCCGAACTCGCGATCGTCGGTTCGCTCGTGAGCCTCGAGCTGGAGGACCTCGTCGCGCACCCGCTGGGGCGGCAACGTTTTATCGTCGCCTCCCCGCCTACGGAGGTGCTCGCCGAGGGGCCAGCCGTGTCGATCGAGCAGCTGGAAGGCCAACGCCTGATCGCGGGGCAGAAGGGCACGGGGATGCGTCGCGTCGCGGATAACGTCATCGCGGCGAACGAGTCGACCTCAATCTCAGTCGAGACCGAGCATCGGGAGGCGATCTTGCCGCTCGTCCTCGCAGGAGCGGGCGTGGCCATCCTCAGCGAGGCATGGCGTGACCTGTGCAAGGAGGCAGGGCTGCATGTTTACGAGCTCATGACCAACGAGGAGCTCGAGGTGTTCCTGGTGCACCGGCGTGCCGCCCTCGCTCCTGCGGCCCAGGCGTTTCTCATGCAGGCACTCCCAGGACATCTCTCGGACGGTCGCGAATGAGGCACTACTGAAAGCATTTTCCTATTGCGTCGATAGCGATTTGGGTTCTTGACGCTGTTCTCCAGCGGACCATACGTTGGCAGTGTCCCCGAAGTGAAACGTTCTAAGAGGCCGTCACGCCGCGCGTGCTTCGGGCATCACACACCTCGTTCGATGGAGAACCATGAGTGCCAATCAGCTGTCGTCAGCACGGGTCGCGGAAACCGCGACGCTGGTCCAGCCCCGTAACTCGTCGGGAAGGAAGAAGACCCGATTCGTGCGATCGTCACGTTTTCGCGTACCCGTGTGGTTCGTGTTGCCGGCTCTCGCGCTGTACATCCTCGCCATGCTGTACCCACTCGCATCGGGCGCGGTTCTCGCCTTTACCGACTGGAATGGTCTGAGCGCGGGCTGGAACTTCACGTGGTTCGATAACTTCGTCCGTGTGGCGACGGATCCGTCGGCCCTTCGAGCTTTGCTGAACCAACTGCTGATCGCGATCACGTTCCCGATCCTGCAGAACGTGGCGGGTCTCGGGCTGGCGGTCGCGCTGAACTCGCGCATCAAGTCGCGATTCGTGCTGCGCACGATCTTCTTCACGCCCGCGGTGCTGACACCCGTCATCCTCGCGTTTCTGTGGCAGTACATCTACTCGAACAACGGCACCCTCAACAGCGTGCTGGAACTCGTCGGCCTCGACGCACTGAAGCAGAGCTGGCTTGGGGATCCGAAGCTCGCGTTGTGGGCGATCATCATCGTGATCACCTGGCAGTACACCGGCTATTCGATGGTGATCTACCTTGCCGGTCTGCAGGGAGTGCCGAAGGAGATCCTTGAGGCCGCGGAGGTGGACGGCGCAAGCAAATTCCAGTCGTTTTTCAAGGTCACCTTCCCACTGCTCGCGCCCTCGGTCACGATCAACATCATTCTGTCGTCGGTCATCGGTCTGAAGGTCTTCGATCAGGTGTATGCGATGACGGGCGGCGGACCGGGAGACGCGACGCAGACCCTCACGGTGTACCAGTACCTCAGGGCCTTCAACTACGGGGAGTTTGGCTACGGCACGGCGGTCGCTCTCGTGCTCGCACTCATCGTCTCGCTTGTCTCCGCCCTGCAGTACAAGTTCCTTCGCCGCAATGAGGAGGCCGCATCGTGAACACGGCACGCTATTCCATTCGTACTTTCGGGCTCGAGATCGCCATCATCGTCATCGCAGCGGTCTACGCCTTCCCGCTCTACACGCTCGTGGTCACGGCCTTCAAGACCCCGCAGGAAGCCGCGAACTCGCCTCTTGCGCTGCCGAGCACGCTGTCGTTGTCGAACTTCGTGCAGGCCTGGAACGAGGCCGATCTGGGGTCGGCGATCCTCAACAGCGTCATCATCACGGTGGTCAGCGTCGCCGTCGTCGTCCTCGTATCGTCGATGGCCGGCTACTTCATCGCACGCTGGACGAACCGGTGGAGCGGCCGCCTTCTCGCGCTCTTCCTACTCGGGCTGATCGTCCCGTTCCAGCTTGCGCTGATTCCGCTCTATCAGCTCATGCGTGACATGCATCTTCTCGGAACGCACTGGGCCGTGATCGTTTACGGCATCGGATCCAATCTGTCGCTATCGATCTTCCTGTACACGGGATTCCTGCGGTCGCTCGGATCCGAGTACGAGGAGGCAGCAATGATCGACGGCGCAACCCCACTGCGAGCCTTCTGGCTCGTCGTCTTCCCGCTCATGAAGCCCATCACGGGCACGGTCCTGATCCTCAGTGCCATCGACGTGTGGAATGCCTTCCTCGTCCCGAACCTCTTCCTGAGCGGTACAGGCCAAGAGACCATTCCGGTCGCGATCTTCTCGTTCGTCGGCGAGTTCGCTTCTCAGTGGCACATCGTCTTCGCAGGACTGCTCATCGGTCTTGCGCCGATCCTCATCGCGTTCCTCGCGATGCAGCAACGCATGATTCAAGGCTTCGCCGGCGGTCTCAAGGGCTGAGACCGCCGTGCACAGGAACTTGTCCCGAGAAAGGAATCACATCATGAAGAACGCAATGAGGCGCTCGCTGACGGTGGGAGCCGCGGTTGCTACGGCTGCGCTCGTGCTTACCGCGTGCAGCGAAGGAACCGGCGGCGGTGGGGGTGGAGGAGACACCCTCACGATCGCCGGACCGAGTTCGTACGACCTGGCGATCAAGGCTGTCGCCGAGCAGTTCATGGCCGAGAACCCCGACATCAAGGTCGAAACCACGACGGCGAGCACGGACCAGTACCAGCAGACGGCCCGCACGCAGCTCGCCTCCGGCACAGCGCCTGACATCCTGTACGTCTGGTCCGGCGGCGCGAACTCGATGTCGGTGTGGAACGTCGCGAAGGAAGGCGTGCTGGAGGATCTCTCGAACGAATCGTGGGTCGACATCGTTCCCGAGGAGCAGAAGGACCTGGCCCAATACGACGGCAAGACCTACATGCTCCCGATGGTGTACGGCGCCATCGGCGCCATGTACAACACCGCGGTGTACGAGGACGCGGGCGTGGAGGTGCCCACAACCTACCCCGAACTGTTGAACGCCTGTCATGCCCTGTCCGATGCTGGATACGTTCCCTTCGCGGTGGGGCTCCAGACGCCTGCTCACACTCAGCTGACCTCGTACGCACTCGTCGCTTCGACGGTGTACGCGCAGGATCCGGACTTCAACCAGCAAATGGATGACGGCACCGCGAACTTCGCCGACTCCGGCTGGCGCGACGCATTCGATATGTACATGGAGATGGCCGATAACGACTGCTTCCAAGACAGCCCGACCGGTACGCCCTCGGAAGAAGCAATCCGCATGGTTTCGGCCGGCGAAGCGGGCGCGATCGTCGCGACGAACGCGACGATGTCGCAGATTCAAGAAGCGGCCGGAGACACCGAGATCGGTTTCTACGGGCTTCCCGGCGCCGACGCGGAAGACGATGTTTACCTTCCCGTCGCGATGGGTGGCGCATACGGGATCAGCAAAGACAGCAAGAACATGGAGAACGCCAAGAAGTTCCTCGACTTCATGGCGACGCACCAGACCGAGTTCAGCGCTGTCGCCTACGGTGTGCCGACCGACACGTCCCAGCTGCCCTCGGATAACAAACCACTAGCAACCATCGCCGAGTACATCGACGCGGGCAAGGTATCGACCTATCCCGACCAGACCTGGCCCAACGCCGAGGTTCAGCAGACCCACTTCCAGGTGATTCAAGACATGTTCGCCTCAGGTCTCTCGGTCGACGACGCGCTCGCCCAGTTGCAGGCCGCATACGACGGCTGACGCCACGGGGTGCGGGGCGGTTGTTCGCCCCGCACCCCTCATCCGACTTTGTGACAACAACGACACAGGAGATCGCACATGAGCGGCATCACAGACATCGATAGCCTCCGGGCAGGCTTCCAGACCCCCGATCCGTCCGCTGCACCGATGACTCGTTGGTGGTGGTTCGGCCCGTCCGTGAAGCGCGATCAGCTCTCGGCACAGCTCGACACGATGCGCGACGCGGGCTATGGCGGGGTCGAGGTATCGGTCGTCTATCCCCTGTCGGAGGAGACCGATCGGTTCATGTCCGAGACGTTCCTCGCCAACATGCGGTACGCGGCAGAGGAAGCTCGGGACCGCGGCATGCGATTCGACATCACTCTGGGAAGCGGGTGGTCGTTCGGCGGACCGCACATCGACGAGACGACGGCCGCGCGGCGCATCTTCTGGGAACAGCACGAGGTCACGGAAGGCGAGACACGGGTACCGATCCGCGGGTCCTGGCCGGGTGACGAGTTCATCGCGGCATACGTCGGCGCCGGATCCTCGCAGGAGACGCCCGTGTCGTTCGAGCGTCTCGATGCCGACGGCGAGGCCTTCATCATCCCGCAGGGTAACGGGCCTCGCGTGGTGCTCGTCGCGTGGTCGCGGTTGACGGGCCAGTTCGTCAAGCGCGCCGCGGCCGGTGCCGAGGGGCCCGTGCTCGACCACTATTCACAACTCGCGACCGATGCACACATCGCTTACGTCTGCGATCCGATGCTCGACGCGATCCCCGCCGAACTCATCGGCTCCGCTTTCTGCGACAGCCTCGAGGTGTACCGGGCCGACTGGACGCCGACGCTCATCGATGACTTCATAGAACGTCGCGGGTACGACCCGCGCGAGCAGCTCTGGACGCTGTTCATCACTTCCGACGGATCCGCGCAGTTCCGTAACGACTATTACGGCACGCTCAGCGAGCTTTACGAAGAGAACTTTGTCGCCAGGCTGCGCGACTGGGCGGCCGGGCGCGGTGTGCCGTTCCGGATCCAGAGCTATGGCGAGCCGCCGGCGACCGTGAGCAGCTACCGTTCCGCCGATCGCATCGAGGGCGAAGGATGGGGCTGGAAGGAAATCACACAGACCCGCTGGGCGTCGTCGGCAGCTTCCCTTTACGGGGAGGAGCTTGTCTCGGCCGAGGTGTGGACCTGGGTGCATTCGCCCTCGTTCCGCGCGGTGCCGATCGACCTCGTCGGTGAGGTGCACGAGCATCTGCTTCTCGGCATCAACCACTTCATCGGACACGGCTGGCCCTATCATGAGCCGTCCGATGACGGTTTCGGTTGGATCTTCTACGCGGCGGGCGCTCTCGACGAGCGCAACCCGTGGTGGCCCGCGATGCCCGAGGTATCGCGGTACATCCACCGGCTGTCGTGGCTGTTTCGGCAGGGAAAGCGCGCAAGCGATATCGCGATCTATGCCCCGTACCCCGAGGTGCGCGCGCTGATCGACTCGCGTGAATCCGACTCGATGAACCTCTGGGCCGGCACTCGTGCATATGTCGGCACGGCAATCCCCGGGGCGATTCGCGAGGGTGGGTACGACTTCGACGTGATCGATGCGGAGGCGATGGACGTCGTCGACCCCGCCCGCTACGGCTTGGTTGTTGTGCCCGGTGTTCAGAAAGCACCTGCCGCCGTGCAGGCGTGGCTCGATCGTGTGGAGGCTGCGGGCGGCACGGTGCTGAATGCCCCGACCAGCGGTGAGGGTTTCGCCGAGGCGCTCTCCGCCGTAGCGCCGTCACCGATCTCGTACGAGAACTCCCCCGGGGGATCCATCGGGCTACTCCACCGTCGCGTGGCGGGAAACGACGTGTTCTTCGTCGCGAACACGGGCGACGAGACCGTCAGCTTCTCGGGCACGCTGCGGACGGCCCGCCAGTCGGTCGAACGCTGGGATGCCGTCACCGGTCGGGTGGTCGCGGCCTTCGACGGCTGCGGCACCATCGAGTTCGTGTTGCAGCCCTATGAGGCGGCCGTGCTCGTCGCCTTCGACGGCGTCGCGCACGCCGTGCCCGCCACGCCGAGTCTCGACCGTCGCGTCGACCTCGATACGGGATGGTCGGTGTCGTTCGGCGATGAGGCGAAGCCCGTCACCGTCCCGCACCGCTGGGAAGACGACGACGCGCTCGCCGCGTATTCCGGGTCCGCGAGCTATACGACGACCGTCGAGGTGACCGGGCCCGTCGAGGGCGCGGTCATCGACTTCGGTGACGTGGAGCCGATCGATGCCGGATCCGGTGAGCGAGTGGGCAACCGCGGCCGCGCGTATCGCGTGGGAATCACCTCGCCCATCGGGGTGATCGCGGTGGTCAGCGTCAACGGTATCGAGGCCGGCATCGCGTGGCGCGCACCATATGAGGTGCAGATCGGGAATCTGCTGCGGCAGGGGTCGAACGAGATCGAGGTGACGATCTACAACACGGCGGCGAACTCGCTGGTCGACGACGAATCGGTGACGGCGAGTGTCGCGCTGAGTCGGAAGAAGTACGGTCAGCGTTTCCGCATGCAGGATCTCGACGCAGCAACGCACGCGCTGTCGTCGGGAATGCTCGCGGTGCCGTCGCTGCGGCTACCGAACGAATAAGCACAATCAAGGTGCCGCAGAACGATGCGCATCGTTCTGCGGCACCTTGTCGTAGGAGGACATGATGATCATTCGGGACCTTGCCGTCACCCCCATCGCGTTTCGGGACGCTCCGCTGCTCAACGCGGCCGGCCTGCACGAGCCGCTCGCACTGCGCACGATCGTGCAGCTCGTCGTCGACGGCGGCGTCGTCGGGATCGGGGAGGGCCGTGGCGGCACCGCGGTGGCCGCTCGACTCGAAGCGGTGCGCGACGCGGTCGTGGGAAAGAACATTTTCGACCTGGCCGGGATCGAACGTGCTGTCGTCGAACGGCTCGGCGGCGGGCAAGACACGAGCATCGTCTTCTCCGCGATCGATGTCGCGTGTCACGACGCACAGGGGAAGGTTCTGGGGATCCCCGTTGTCGAGTTGCTCGGTGGGAGGGCGCGGGACGCGGTGCCGTACAGTGCGTATCTCTTCTATAAGCTCGCCGGGCATCTCGGGGTCGAGCCGGATGCGTGGGGCGAGGCGCTCGATCCCGCCGGAATCGTGCGCCAGGCGCGGGCGCTCATCGATCGGTACGGTTTCGAATCGATCAAGCTGAAAGCCGGGGTGTTCCCACCGGAGCAAGAGGTCGCCGCGGTCCGCGCGCTCGCCGAGGCGTTTCCCGGATATCCGCTGCGCATCGACCCGAACGGAGCGTGGACCGTCGATACCGCCAGGCGTGTCGCACACGAGCTGTGCGATGTGCTCGAATACTTCGAGGATCCGGTACTCACGATCGACGGAATGGCTGAGGTTCGCGCGCGCACGGGTTTGCCGCTCGCGACCAACATGTGCGTCGTCGCCTTCGAAGACATTGCCGAAGCGGTGCGGAAAGATGCCGTGCAGATCATCCTGGGCGACCACCACTACTGGGGTGGGCTGCGTCACACGCGCGAGCTCGGCGCAATCTGTTCGACGTTCGGCATCGGGCTCTCGATGCACTCGAACTCGCACCTGGGCGTCTCGCTCGCGGCCATGACGCACGTCGCCGCCGCGACGCCTTCGCTCACCTTCGCCTGCGATACCCACTACCCGTGGAACCGCGACGACGACGTCATCGCGCCGGGTGCGATCGAGATCGTGGACGGTGCCGTCGCGGTGCCCACCTCGCCCGGGCTCGGCGTCGAACTCGATCACGACGCACTGGAACGACAGCATCGGGTGTATCTCGAGAGCGCGCTACGGGAGCGTGATGACGCGGGCTACATGCGACGGCACGATCCGGGATTTGTTGCGCGGTTGCCGCGGTGGTGAAGGGCGCATGAACCGGCGGAGATTCTCTGTCGGTGTTATACGCGGCACGGTTCCTCCGTAGAGGCGTGGCAGGTCTGCTTGAACTTGTTCAGACCGACGTCGCCGAGGCGACCGTGGAGCCCTTGCTCGCCCGAGGCGATCCACGGCAGCCCTGAGCACGTCCCCGTCCCCGCTCTCGGGTTCCGCAATCTGACTACATTTCTCGGTCCCGGATCGATACCGGTGGTTTCAGGAAGCACCGGGACCCGTGCACGAGACCACCTTCAGATATGTTGGTTGACCGGCATCGAACGTGCCAGTCGGCTTAGAGGACCAATAACGCTCACGCCGAGCCGTCGATCCGCCGACGCTCCTCGCCCGTCAGCACCACTTCGAGCGCCGCGAACGAATCCTGTAGCGTCGCGCGCCGCGTGGATCCAACGATCGGCACGACCGCGTCGGAGAGCCCGAGCAGCCACGCGAGCGCGACCTGTTGGCGGCTGATGCCGCGTTCTGCGGCGATCGCCTCGACAACGGCAGTCAGCTCAGCGGGCGTGTCCTTCGCGGGCTGCGTGGGGGAGTAGGCGAGCAACAGCGCACCCTGCTTCTCGACCTCCGCGAGTACGTCTAGGCTCGTGTGGACGTACGGTGAGAGCCGGTTCTGCACCGTCGCGATGCGCGTCACCGATGCCGCTGCCCGCAGTTGCTCGACCGACACGTTCGACACTCCCACGTGGTGCACCTTGCCCTCCCAGCGCAGCTCGTCGATCGCGCCCACGCTGTCCTCGATCGGCACGTTCGGATCGACGTGGTGCAGTGAATACACGTCTACGGCCTCCACACCCATCTCGCGCAGCGTCACGTCGAGGTTCTTGCGGATCTCCTCCGGTCGACCGTCCTTCGGGAAGCCCGTCGCGTCGCGGTAATGGCCGCCCTTCGCGCTTACCACCACATCGGATCCGCGCCGGCGCACGACCTCGCCGACGAGACGGTCGCTGTTCGCGGAGAGGTCGGGCGTCGTGTACGCGAGCGCGGTGTCGAACAGGATCGGTCCATATTCGAGAGCTGCCGCGGCCGTGTCGAGGATCCGCTCATCGGTCACGCCCTCCGTGAACGACCATCCGGCCGTGCCCAGCGCGAGCGGACGAATGCTACGACCCGCGAGCGGGCGGTTCGGATAGGTGCTGTCGGTCATGCGCGTATCGCCTTCCGGAGCGGTCGGCCGCCCACCATGTCTTCGGCGACCGCCATGGTCAGCCTATCCGCGTAGAGGGACGCTAGCGTCGCCCGATCCCGAATAAGCCGCGCACGACGCCCGAGACGAGCTTCTGTGCCGAGGATCCGAGAAGATCGTCGAGCGGCGACGCGGGCGCGCGCCGCGTCGTCGTGCGGGTGCGCGGCGGGCGGGTGATCTCGCGGAGCATCTTCTCGTACTCGCGGTCGGCCTTCTGCTTCGCCTTGAGCGCCGCCGCCTCGTCCTTCCGGGCCGCGGCGGCCGCCTTCTCGTCGGCGGCGCGCGCCTCGGCGGCGTGGGCGGCGTCCATCTTCGCCGCGAGGATCTCGCGAGCCGATTCCGGATCCACGCGAGCAGCGTACTTGTCTCGCAGCGCGGATCCGTTGACGGCTGCGGTGATGGTCGTCGCGGGCGCGGGCGACATGAGACCCTGCGGGGCCCGCACGCGCGTCCACGCGACGGGCGTCGGCGCCCCGCGTTCGCTCATCACGGTCACGATCGCCTCGCCGGTGCCGAGATCCTGCAGCACCCGCTCGAGGTCATAGCCCGACGTCGGGTACGTGCTCACGGTCGCCTTCAGCGCCTTCGCATCGTTCGGGGTGAAGGCACGCAGCGCGTGTTGCACGCGGGATCCGAGCTGGGCGAGCACGTCGCCCGCGATGTCTTTCGGGGTCTGCGTGATGAAGAAGACGCCGATGCCCTTCGACCGGATCAGTCGCACAGTCTGGGTGATGGAGTCGAGGAAATCGTCCGACGCGTCGGCGAAGAGGAGGTGCGCCTCGTCGAAGAAGAACACGAGCTTGGGTTTGTCGAGGTCGCCGACCTCGGGCAGTACCTCGAACAGCTCGGCGAGCAGATACATGAGGAAGGTCGAGAACAGCGCCGGCTTGTTCTGTACACCGGGCAGCTCGAGCAGGTTGAGGATCCCGCGGCCGTCGTCCGCGAGCCGGATCAGGTCGGTCACGTCGAACTCGGGCTCGCCGAAGAACGCGTCGGCGCCGTCCGCCGCGAAGGCGCTCAGCTCGCGCAGGATCACGCCCGCGGTCGCGGTCGAGATGCCGCCGATACCCTTCAGCTCCGGCTTGCCGGCGTCGCTCGTGAGGAACGTGAGCACGGCGCGCAGATCCTCGAGGTCGACGAGTGCGAGACCGTTCTCGTCGGCGTAGTGGAACACGAGTCGCAGGCTCGACTCCTGCGTCTGGTTGAGCCCGAGCACCTTCGACAGGAGGAGCGGGCCAAAGCCGCTGACGGTGGCCCGCAGCGGAATTCCCTCGCCCTCGCCCAGGACGAAGAACTCCGTCGCCGACGCCTTCGGCTGCCAGTCCTGGCCGATCTGAGCGGTCCGCGCGCGCAGTTTCTCGCTCGCCTCGCCCGGTACGGCGACCCCCGACAGGTCGCCCTTGATGTCCGCGGCGAAGACGGGCACGCCCTTCTCGGCCAGCTGTTCCGCGAGACCCTGCAGCGTGCGGGTCTTGCCCGTACCGGTCGCGCCGGCAATCAGCCCATGGCGGTTGAGCATAGCAAGGGGGATCCGCACCTGCGCGTCCTGCACGACGGATCCGTTCACGAGCGCACCGATCTCGAGGACCTCGCCCTCGAACGCATACGCGGCCGCGATCGCATCGACGTCGGTGGGCGGGAGCGGGCCGTCCACCGGGGCGGCGCCCTTCTCCGCTCCTGCCTTCTCGGCGGCTTGCTTCGCCGCGGCCTTCTCGGCGGCGGCCTTCTCCGCGGCCGCGAGCGCCGCCTGCGCGGCCTCGGCCGCGGCGCGCAGCTTCTCGAGTTCGGTGTCGTGGTCGACCATGCGGTCAGCATAGCGGCGCACCTCGTTTGTCGGGGGTCGCAGATAGCGTGGACACATGCGGATCCTGCACACGTCCGATTGGCACATCGGCCGCACATTCCACGGCAACTCGATGCTCGACGCGCTCCGCGGCGTGCTCGAGGAACTCGTGAGTCAGGTGCGCGAGCATCGCGTCGACGCGGTGGTCGTCGCGGGCGATGTGTTCGACTCGTCGATGCCGGCGGCCGATTGCTACGGCATCCTCACCGACGTGCTGCGAGGCATCCGCGACGCGGGCGCGCGCGTGGTCGTCACGAGCGGCAACCACGATTCGGCGGCCCGGCTCGGTTTCCAGGCGCCGCTGCTCGCCGACGGCGTGCACATTCTGACGGATCCGCGCCGGATCGGCACACCGATCACGATCGATGGCGTGCACTTCTACGGCATCCCATATCTCGAACCGGCGCTCGTGCGGCACATCTGGCCGGACGAGCCGCTGCGCACCCAGCAGCAAGTCATGGCGCACGCAATGCGTCTGATCAACGCCGACCGCGCCGAGCGCGGGGGCGTGTCGGTGTCAATCGCGCACTGCTTCGCGGCGGGTGTCGAGGCGACGCCCCAGCTCGAACGCGAGGTGAGACAAGACCTTCGCCAGGGTTCCCTCGACGTGGTACCGCTGTCCGATCTCGACGGCCCCGACTACGTCGCGCTCGGCCACATCCACGGCCGCAGCGAGCTGCGTCCCCACATTCGATACTCCGGCGCCCCCCTGCACTACAGCTTCGGCGAGGCGAACAAGCCCCGCGGATCCTGGCTCGTCGAACTCTCGGAGAGCGGCTTCGAGGGGGCCGAGTGGCTCGACCTGCCGATCCCGCGCGGGCACACGACGCTCACCGGCACGCTCGAGGAGATCCTCGCCACGCCAGGCCACGATGACGAATGGATCTGCGCGATCCTGACGGACAGGGTCCCCCCGAAGGATCCGATGCAGAAGCTGCGCGCCCGATTCCCGTATTGCGCGACCATCGAGTACCGGCCCGAGCGCGCCGAATCCCCGGCGCGCAGCTATCGCGACCGGGTCGGTCGGGGCACACCGGACCCGCAGATCGTCGACGACTTTCTCGGCCACGTGCGGGAGGGCGAGGGAGCATCCGAGCGCGAGCGCGAGCTCATCGCCGAGGTCGTGTCCGAGATCCGGGCGGGGGAGCAGGCATGAAGATCGAAAGGCTCGTGATCGAGGGCTTCGGGCCCTTCCGCGACACGCAGACGGTCGACCTCGATCGCTACGCGGCTGACGGCATCTTCCTCATCTCCGGGCGCACCGGGGCGGGGAAATCGAGCATCCTCGACGCCATCTGCTTCGCGCTCTACGGCACGACTCCGCGCGCGGCAGACGGTGAGAAGCGTTTCCGCAGCGACTACGCGGAGCCGGGCGAACCGAGCAGGGTGAGCCTCGATTTCTCCGTCGGAGACGACACCTGGCGCATCGTGCGCACCCCGGCCTACGAGCGTCCGAAGCAGCGCGGCACGGGCACCACCCTCGAGCGATCGAGCGTCGAACTCTTCCGGGGTGATGGCGACGGCTGGGTCGGTGTGGCGACGAAGGAAAAAGAGGTCGACTCGCGAGTCGCAGACATCGTCGGCATGAACGGCGAGCAATTTCAGCAGGTCATCCTGCTCGCCCAGGGGCGCTTCGCGAAGTTCCTCCTCGCCAAGAACGACGACCGCCAGAAGCTGCTGCGTTCGCTCTTCGGCACCCGCCGATTCGAACAGTACGAGCAGGCGCTCGACGAGCGCCGTAAGGCCGCCGAGGCGACGATCCGAGACCAGCGGATCGGACTGAACGCGATCCTCGACGAGGCGTTGCGCGGCGTGGAGGAGGTGCGCCTCCTCGAGGCTCCGTCGGAGCCGGACGACGCGTCGGCGACGGGCGCCGGCGACGGAACGGCCGATCGCTCGGATCCGCATGATGCGTCGACGGCGGAGGATCCCGCTCCGCGGGGCGTGGGCGACGCGCTCTCGATACTCATCGCCGCCGAGATCGATCCGAACGACATCGCGGCCCGACTCGAGCAGGCAGAGGCGGCGCACCGGGTCGCGCTCGGGCGCCGAGAGGAGGCCGAGATCCGGGCGGCGGCGACCGACGCCGAGCGCGCGGTGGCCGAGCGAGCGCGCGACGAGGCGGTGGCGCTCGCCGAGAAGCAGCGGCGTCGCGATGCGGCGCTCTCGGCTCTGGCCGAGCTCGACGCGGGGCGGGACGAGACCGAACGACGGCGTGCGGAGCTCGCCGCCGCTCGGCGAGCGGAGACGGTACGCACGGCGATCGCGGCCGCGACTCGCGCCGAGAACGACAACGACCGGACGCGGGCCGAGGCCGATCGGGCGCGCGAGGCCTGGGCGCGCGCGAGAGATGCGGAGGCCGCTCCCGAGCCCGGCGCGGATCCCGATGCGAGCCCCGCGCCCCCGGCCGCCGACGCGGATCCCGATACCCTCCAGGCCTTCGCCGATGACCTCAAGCGACGCATCGGTGCGTGGGAGCCCCTCCGCACCCGGGAGAGCGAGCTCGACCGCGACGAGCAACGCATCGCCGAGAAGCGCGAACGCCTCGCGGAACTCGATGAGCAGCTGGCGGCGCTCGCGGTGAGGGAAGGCGCTCTGCCCGGCCTCCTCGACGCGGCGCGCAAGCAGCGCGACGACGCAGCCACGAGGGCGGCACGGGCCGAGCAGGTCGACGAGCACATCCGCGCGCTCGAGGCACAGTTCGCCGCCGTGCAGGAGGTGGGGGTGCGGGCCGCCACGTACGCACGGGCCGAGGCCGCGCTCGACTCCGCGAAGGCGGCTCGAGATGCCGCCGAACGCGCACTCGACGACCTCCACCGGCGGCGGCTCGCGGGATACTCGGGCGAACTCGCCCAACGGCTGGTGCCCGGTGAACCGTGCGCGGTCTGCGGATCCACACATCACCCGAATCCTGCGAAACTCGGCGACGACCCCGTCACGGCCGAGGCGATCGACGCCGCCGAGGCCGCGCGGGAGGAGGCCGTCGTCGCGCACGACCGCGCCACCGACGCGCGTCGCGAGGCGGAGGCCGCGCTTCGGGGCGCGGAGGCCCGGGCGGGCGGGCGAAGCGAGACCGAGATCGACGGCGATCTCCTGACGGCACGCCGCAGCAAGGCCGATGCCGAGGCGGCGCTCGCCCAGCAGGAGTCGCTACAGACACAGATCCGCAAGCTCGAAGCGGAGCGCGAGCAGGCCGCGGCCACGCACCGCGAGCTGACCGGTAGCCGAGGTCGAATCGAGGCCGAGATTGCCTCGGCGGAGAAGGCGCTCGCGCAGGCGCGTCTCGACGTCGACGCCGCACGCGGGGGCCATGCATCGGTTGCCGAGCGCATCGGTGCCGCCCAGCGGCTCGCGTCGCATGCGACGCGCTGCGCCGACGCCCACCGCGACGCCGAGCGCAGCCTCGAGGCCGTGCGCGCCGCGCGCGGTGCGCTCAACGACGCCCTCGCGCACGCGCAATTCGACGATGTCGAACACGCCATGGCCGCCCAGCGGGAGGCCGCCGTTCTCGCGGAGCTCGAACGCGCGGTGACGGGCGCCGACACCCGGCGCGCCATGGCCCAGGCGACGCTCGACGAACTCTCCGGCGAGCCGATCCCCGAAGAGCCCGTGGCCCTCGATGGCGTCGAGGCCGCGCTCGCGGCCGCCCGCGCCGCGCACGTCGAGGCGATCGAGGCGCGCGGCGACGCCGACCGGCTCGCGAAGGCGCTCGGCGGATCCATCGAGCGGGCGCACGCGGCCCACGCGAGCATCCGCGAGCGCGCCGATGCCGTCGCGGTGGTGACGCGACTCGCCGACACGGTCGCCGGCCGAGCACCCAATACGCGGCAGATGAACCTCGAAACCTTCGTGCTCGCCGCCGAACTCGAAGAGATCGTCGGCGCGGCGAACGTGAGGCTCGCCGAGATGAGCGACAACCGATACGCGCTGCAGCATTCCGACGCCCTCGCGCGGCGCAGGGGTGCGTCGGGCCTCGGAATCGAGGTCTTCGATGCCTACAGCGGGCGGTCCCGCGCTCCGCACACGCTGTCCGGCGGCGAGACCTTCCTCGCCTCTCTCGCCCTCGCGCTGGGGCTCGCCGAGGTCGTCACCAACCGCGCGGGCGGCATCCGCCTCGACACGCTCTTCATCGACGAGGGATTCGGGTCTCTCGACGCCGAGACGCTCGAGACGGCAATGCGCACGCTCGACGACCTACGTCAGGGTGGTCGCACCGTCGGACTGATCAGTCACGTCGACGCGATGAAGGAGCAGATCCCCGCTCAGCTCAGAGTTCGCCGGGCTCCCGGCGGGTGGAGCATCGTCGAACAGTAGGCTGGGCCCATGAACATGGGCACAATCTGGACCGTTCTCGGCGTGATCGTCGCGATCATCATCGCGATCTTCCTCGTCAACATCCTCTTCTCGGTGATCTTCTGGGCCTTCAAGCTGCTGATCGTGCTCGCGGTGGCGGCCATCGTGTTCGCAATCCTGCGGAGCGTGTTCTCGAGGAAGAACTGAGCCCGTCGTGAGATTCTGACGATTCCGCGAGATCCGCCGGCGGATCCGCCGAAGTCGTCAGAATCTCACTGCATCGTCAGAATCTCAGCGCGCGGCGGGTGTCTCCGGCAGCGCCGCATCCAGTTCGGCGAGCCACGCACGCGCGTTCCCGTCGGAGGGTGCGCGCCAGTCGCCGCGCGGCGACAGCGCCCCCACGGGGGAGACCTTCGGCCCGTTCGGCACAGCGGAGCGCTTGAACTGGGCAAAACCGAAGTAGCGCGAGATGAACAGCCGCAGCCACTTCGCGATCTCATCGAGTTGATACGAGGGCCGCTCGCCCTCGGGGAAGCCCGCGGGCCAGGCGCCCTGCGAGGCATCGTGCCACGCATGCCAGGCGAGGAATGCGATCTTCGACGGACGCGATCCGTGCCGCAGCACGTACGCGAGCGTGAAGTCGTGCAGGTTGTAGGGGCCGATGGTGCTCTCGGTCGACTGCACCTTGCCGTCCTGCCCCGCCGGGACGAGCTCCGGTGAGATCTCGGTGTCGAGCACCGATTGCAGCACCTCCGCCTCCTCCTCCGAGACGCCGGTGCCGTCCGCGATCACCCAGCGGATGATGTGCTGGATCAGCGTCTTCGGCACGCCGCTGTTGACGACGTAGTGACTCATCTGGTCGCCCACGCCGTAGGTCGACCAGCCGAGCGCCGCCTCCGACAGGTCGCCGGTCCCGACGACGATGCCGCCGTGGTGGTTCGCAAGGCGGAACAGGTAGTCGGTCCGCATGCCGGCCTGGACGTTCTCGAAGGTGACGTCGTAGACCGGCTCGCCGGATCCGAACGGGTGACCCATCTGCTTGAGCATTTCGGTCGCCGCGGGGCGAATGTCGATCGTTTCGATCGTCGCGCCGATCGACTTGGCCAGCGCGATCGCATTGTTCTTCGTGCGCTCGCTCGTGGCGAATCCGGGCATCGTGTATGCGAGGATCTCGCTGCGCGGGCGACCCATCCGATCCATAGCGCGCGCGATCACGAGGAGGGCGTGCGTGGAGTCGAGGCCGCCCGAGACGCCGATGACGGGTTTCGGGTCGCCGATCGCGCGGAGGCGCTGCTCGAGCCCCGCGACCTGGATGTGGAACGCCTCGTAGCAGTCCTGCGCGAGGCGCGCGGGGTCGTCGGGAACGAAGGGGAACCTGTCGACCTGGCGACGCAGGCCGACGTCGTGCTTGGGCGGCCGCAGCGTGAAGGGGATCCGCCGGAACTCGCGCGCATAGGCGCGCGCGTTGTCGTCGAAGGTGCCCTGGCGGATCCGCTCCTGGCGGAGCGTGTCGAGGTCGACGTCGGCGACCGAGAAGGTGGGTCCGGTGGGGAAGCGCTCGGTGTCGGCGAGGAGCGCGCCCGCCTCGTAGATCATCGTCTGCCCGTCCCACGACAGGTCGTTCGACGATTCGCCGACGCCCGCGGCGGCATAGGCGTAGGCGGCGAGCCCGCGCATCGAGGCCGACTGGACAAGCCCGCGCCTCACGTCGGCACGGGCGATCGTGATGGGGCTTCCGGAGAGGTTCAGCAGCACGGTCGCGCCCGCGAGCGCGGCCCGCGACGACGGCGGGATCGGCACCCACATGTCCTCGCACACCTCGGCGTGCACGACAAGGCCCGGCACGTCGCTCGCCTCGAAGAGGAGGTCGTTTCCGAAGGGCACGTCCTCGTGACCGATGCGGATCGTGCCCGTCACGCCCTCGCCGGCCGCGTACCAGCGGCGCTCGTAGAACTCGCGATAGTTCGGCAGGTAGGACTTCGGCGCGACGCCGATGACCCTGCCGCGGTGGATCACGACCGCGCAGTTGTAGATGCGCCCCTCGAACGCGAGCGGCGCGCCGACGACGAGCACCGGCATGACCCACTCCGACTCGTTTCGAATGTGTTCGATGGCGGCGCGCGTCGCGTCGAGGACGACGTCCTGCATCACGAGGTCGTCGATCGCGTAGCCGGTGAGGCACAACTCGGGGAACACGGCGACGGCGACGGCGTCGTCGTCGAGCTTCTTCGCGGCATCGACGACGGCCTGCGCGTTGCGCGCGGGATCCGCGATCGCGACGGGGATGTGGCATGCGGCGACGCGTGCGAAGCCGTGACGATACGCGCTCAGGAAATCGAAGTCGGTCACGCTGACAAGTCTCCCATCTTCGATTGTCAGTGGCGGCAACTACCGTGGAATCATGCGCATCACCCCCGACGATCAGCGGCTCATCTGGAGCGCGAGCGACCTCAAGGCCGCCGCCGAGTGTGAGTTCGCCTGGCTTCGGCAGATCGACGCCAAGCTGGGCCGATGCGCGGCCGTCGACGACCCCGCCGACGCGATGCTCGAGCGCGCGGCGCGCCTCGGCGACGCCCACGAGGCCCGCACGCTCGCGGCCTACCGCGCGCGGCACGGATCCGCCGTCGTCGAGATCGAACGCGTCTCGTCCGCGCGCGCGGACGAGCTCGCCGAGGCCGTGCGGCTCACCCGGGAGGCCCTGGCCGCACCCGATGCGCGGGTGGTATTCCAGGGCGCCTTCGCGGCGGGTGACTTCGTCGGATTCGCCGACTTCCTGGTGCGTGACGACGACGGGGCGTGGCGCGTACAGGACACCAAGCTCGCCCGTACGGCGCGCGTGACGGCGCTCATGCAGCTTGCCGCGTACGTCGACCAGCTCGACGCGATGGGCGTGCCGCGGGCGAACGAGGTCGACCTGCTTCTGGGCGACGGATCGGTATCGACGCACGACGTCGCGGATCTGTTGCCCCTGTTCCGGGTCCGCCGCGCGCGACTCGAGCGGCTGGTGGCAGACCGGCGGGTGGAGACCGGATCCGCGACGCCCGCGATCGAGTGGGGCGACGATCGCGGCGCGCTGGAGGTGCAGGCATGCGGGCGCTGCGCGGCGTGCGCGGAGCAGGTCGCCGCGCACCGCGACGTGCTCCTCGTCGCCGGCATGCGGCCCGCGGCGCGGGAGCGGCTGCGCGAGGCCGGCTACGCGACGATCGACGCGCTGGCGGGCGCGGCCACGAAACCCGCGCGCATGAGCGACGAGGCCTTCGATCGGTTGCGCACGCAGGCGCGTCTGCAGGTGGAGACCGAGAAAGCGGGATCCGGTGCCCCGCTCTACGAGGTCGTCAACGCGGCGGCGCTCGGGGTGATGCCGCGCCCGGATCACGGCGACATCTTCTTCGATTTCGAAGGCGACCCGCTGTACAGCGAGACGCTGCCGAGCGGCCGGGAGGCGTGGGGGCTCGATTACCTCTTCGGGTGGGTCGATACGCGCGAGCAGTACACGGCGCTGTGGGCGCACGACTTCGCGGCCGAGCGGCGCGCGCTCGAGCGCTTCTGCGACTTCATCGCGGCTCGGCGCCGGGCCCACCCCGACATGCACATCTTCCATTACGCCCCGTACGAGCCGACGCATCTCGCCGAGATAGCAGCGCGCCACGGGGTGCGCGAGGCGGAGGTCGACCGCATGCTGCGCGACGAGCTGTTCGTCGACCTGTATCCGGTCGTGAAGAACGCCGTCCGGATCGGGAGCCCGTCGTACTCGATCAAGAAGCTCGAGCCGCTCTACATGGGTGACGAGGTCCGTACACAGGACGTGCAGAAGGGCGACGACTCGATCATCCGTTACGTCGAGGCGCGGGCGCTCGAGCAAGCGGGTCGTGCCGACGACGCGAAGCGCGTGCTCGACGCCCTCGCCGACTACAACCGCTACGACTGCGTGTCGACGCGGCGCTTGCGCGATTGGCTCATCGAGCGCGCCCGTGAGACGCGCGCGCTGCCCGCCGCACCGGACGATCGCCCCGCCGACGCCTACGAGCCCTCGCCCCGCGCCCTCGCGCTGCTCGCGAAGGCCGACGAGATGCGCGAGGCGTGCGATGCGGCGACCGGCGACGAGAACGTTGCGACGGGCGACGTTCGCAGCCTCGCCGACGAACAGGCTCTCCGCCTGGCAGCCGCGGCGATCGACTACTACCCGCGGGAGGCGCGCGCCTTCTGGCAGGCCCATTTCGAGCGCCTGCGCGAGCCGATGTCGCTCTGGGGCGAGACGCGAGACGTCGTCGTGGTCGACGTCCGCCGATCCGATGTCGTCGAAGACTGGCACACGCCCGACGGTAAACGCGCGATGCGCCGCGTCGTCGAGTTGCGCGGCGACGTTGCGCCCGGCACGCGGCTTCGCGAGGGCGCGAACCCCTTCGTGTTGTACCCGGCGCCGGCGCCCTTCCCCGCCGAGGCATCGAATCGCTGGATCCACGTGCCGAGGGAGGTGCGCGTCGTCGAGGTTCTTGATGATGGGGCGGTCGTCGAGGAGTACGCGGCCGCAGGCCAGACCTGGCGCGAGCTTCCCGTCGCGATGACGCCCGGCTCGCCGCCTCCCGCCGGGGCCCAGCAGGGCGCGATCAACGAGTGGGCCGACAGTCTTCTCCGCGGCGAGCGGAACGTTCAGGCGTCCGATGGCGCGTTCCCGATCGACCCGGCGACCGACATCCTGCGCGGTCTGCGCGCCGATCATCACGCGGGCCGGGTCGTGTCGTCCGCCATCGGCAGCGACATCGACGCGATCGTCTTCTCGCTGCTCAGCGTGCCGAGCTATCTCGCCGTGCAGGGCCCTCCGGGAACGGGGAAGACCTACGTCGGCTCGCACGTCATCGCCCGGCTCGTGAACGACCATGGCTGGAAGGTGGGCGTCGTCGCGCAGTCTCACGCGGTCGTCGAGAACATGCTCGACCGCGTCGTCGCCGCGGGTGTGCCCGCCTCTGGCGTCGGCAAGGTGCTCAAGGGCGGCGCCCGCGCCGCCGGCGAGAGCTTCACCGTGCTTCCGCGCAACGGGCTCTCGGCCTTCCAACAGGCCAAATCCAAGGGCTACGTCATCGGCGGTACGGCGTGGGACTTCGCAAACGTCACGCGCGTCGACCGCCGCGCCCTCGACCTGCTCGTCGTCGACGAAGCCGGCCAGTTCGCGCTCGCGTCGACGATCGCGGTGTCGATGTCGGCGCGGCGGCTGCTGCTCCTCGGCGACCCGCAACAGCTCCCGCAGGTGAGCCAGGGCACCCACCCCGCACCCGTCGACACCTCGGCTCTCGGCTGGCTGATGCGGGGATCCGCCGTGCTGCCCGAGGGCTACGGGTACTTCCTCGCGCGAACCTGGCGGCTCCACCCCGCGGTCGCCGCCCCCGTGTCGCGGCTCTCCTACGGCGGACAACTGCGTTCGCGGGCGGGCGCCGAGCTCCGCACGGTCGAGGGCATCGACGCGGGCGTGCACCCGATCGCCGTGGCGCATCGCGGAAACGCGACGGAGTCACCGGAGGAGGCCGCGGAGGTCGTGCGCATCGTCGCCGACGTGCTCGGGCGGTCGTTCACGGAGATCGACATCGACGACGAGCAGGTGGCCACGCCGCGAGAGCCGCGGCCGCTCACCCAGGCGGACATCATCGTCGTCGCGCCGTACAACGCCCAGCAACAGCTGGTCGAGCAGACCCTCGCGCGCGCCGGTTTCGGCGAGGTGCGGGTGGGAACTGTGGACAAATTTCAGGGGCAGGAGGCGGCCATCGCGATCCTCACGCTTGCCGCATCGTCCGGCAGGAGCGCCCCGCGCGGGCCGGAGTTCCTCCTGCTCCAGAACCGCCTGAACGTGGCCATCAGTCGCGCGAAGGTCGCGGCATACGTGCTCTTCAGCCCGGCTCTTCTCGACGACTTGCCTTTCCACGCCGATTCGGTCGCCCGGCTCAGCGCGTTCGCCACGCTCGTCGGGCGCGCGTAACGGCGTCGCGCATCTCGTGTTTGAGGCCACTCGGAGACCGTTGCCCGGCGTGTACTTGGCTCGATAATCGAGGAAGGATCGAGCTGCACGGGCAGTCCGCGCGACGGCGACGCCGCACGGTTCGGCCCGTCCGCATGCCACAGCGGCGGGGACTGCGCAAGGGCTCGTGCGCACGTTCACGCCGCCTCGTAGGGTGGCGGGCATGAATGAACTCCGAACGATGGTGCAGACCCAGTTGGCGGTGAATACGGGGACCTTTGTGCTCGCGCAGAACCAGGATCTGGATGATCTGAAGCGGCGCATCGAGGCGGCGGTGGACGCGGGTGGGCGGTTCGTCGAATTCACCGTCGTCGGCAACCGCGCGGTGAGCGTGCTCATTACGCCCAGCACGCAGATCGCGCTCACGGTCGAGACCGTCCAACTCGATCCGCGCGACACGGGCGATGTGGACTTTCCCTACCGCGGCCACTTCGACTACTAGATCGGCCGCACCGCCGCGCGGAGAAGGGGTCGTATCGGCGGTCATGACGACATAAATCGTTGCAGTATTGGGGGAGTACTAGCCGCGGGGACCGGTCTGCCCTATGGTCAAGCCATGGGGACGCTTCAGTACGGCTCGTCGCTCACCGAGATCCGCATCTCGGATCACCTGCTGGCGCACCTCAAGGCGGTCATGGTCACGCGAATGCGTCGATCCGAGAGCTTCACTCTGTCCTGGGTGGATCGGGAGGGCGGTGCGGAGAAGCACTCGACCGTGTGGATGAACCCGTCCATCCCGCTGCGATTCACCTTCGAGACGATCGTGCCTCCGCCTCTCGACCACGAGCTCCTCGAGGACCTGATGACGAGTTCGTACCAGGTGACCGGCATCGTCGTGCCCGCGAGCGACGCGTCGGAGTAGCGAAGGAGCCGGGAAAATGCCACCGCTCGCACCAGGGCCAAGCAAAACCCCCGCGATGTAGAAGCTACGCGAGGGTTTCTGGGATGGGGTCTGGTGCAGGAACTGGTGACAGTTCTAGTTAGGCCGCGAGGGTCAGGTCTTCGTTCATGATGGTCTCGAACTCGATCGGCGTCAAACGGCCCAGGCGGACCTGCCTGCGCCGACGGTGATAGGTCCGTTCGATCCAGGTCACGATCGCGATGCGCAGCTCCTCGCGGGTGGCCCAGGAGTGCCGGTTCAGGACGTTCTTCTGCAGCAGGCTGAAGAACGATTCCATCGCGGCGTTGTCCCCGCAAGACGCAACCCGCCCCATCGATCCGACGAGATTATGGAGACTGAGTTCTCGGCGTAGTTTCCTGCTTCGAAATTGCGATCCTCTGTCCGAATGGACGACGCAACCATTCACGTTCCCGCGCATCCTGACAGCGTTACGGACGGCTCGGACCGCGAGAGATGCCTTCATTCTCGGGTCGATCGAGTAGCCCACGATCCGGCCGCTGAAAGCGTCCTTGACCGCGCAAAGGTAAAGACGGCCTTCGCTCGTTTTGTGTTCCGTGATGTCGGTCAGCCAGAGCTGGTTCGGCCGGGACGCCACGAACCGGTGATGCTCACGCCCGTGCTCGTCGATGACGACACAGAGATCGTCGTGAACGGCGGGGCCAGGCTTCTTGCCGTTCTTGCTCCGCTTCTTCCCGAACACACTCCACCAGCCATTCGATGATGCGATCCGCCACGCGGTCCGATCCGATATCGCCTGGCCCTCCTCGCGGGCCTCGTCGGTGAGGAGCCGATACCCGAACTCCGGGTCGTCGCGGTGCGCGTCGAACAGCGCGTTCGCCCGATACGCCTCCTCGAGCTCCCGGCTTGTCACAGGATCACGTAGCCAGCGGTAGTAAGGCTGGCGAGCG
>NZ_BMMQ01000007.1 GCF_014646015.1 Microbacterium nanhaiense | reverse complement strand
AGAGGGAAACGCCCGGTCACATTCCGAACCCGGAAGCTAAGCCTCTCAGCGCCGATGGTACTGCAAGGGGGACCTTGTGGGAGAGTAGGACACCGCCGGACTTCACTTAAAACGAAAAGGTCACCCAGTGTTGGGTGACCTTTTCGTCGTTTACGGCACGTATTCACCCGAGCGGATAAACGGGCTCATCGTGTTTGAGGGTGTAGCCGCGGCCTGAAGCCGCCGGCTTCGAGCAGTGACCGGGCGATGTAGTGGGCCAGGTTTCGGAAACCGAGCGCCGTGCCGCGGAGGTGCTCAAGACGCCCGTTGATCGCTTCTGATGGCCCGTTGCTCGTGCCGGGATGGTCGAAGAACGCGAGAATGTCTCCCGCCCGGCGCGCGATTGTCCTGCCGAGGCTGATCAGTTCGGGCAGGTCCCTTGGAACCTCGCTGGAGAGCATCGCGATGACGCGCTCGAAGATCTTCTTCCCTCGCGACGGGTCCTTGTGGCGATAAGCAGCGACCGCGCGCTGGTAGATGTCCCAGGTGATCTCGACCGCGAGATGCTCGGGATGCCGGTCGAACACGTCCTCCAGCTTCGCGAGATGATGCTGCTTGAGCAGGCCGAGCCCGGTGCGTAGCAAGCGACGACACCCGTAGAGGGGGTCGCCCGTGCGTCCGCGGTGCCCGAGGGTCTCTTGCTGGACGCGCTGCCGGGTCTTGTCGAGGGCGTCGCCGAACAGCGCGACGACATGGAACGGGTCCATCACTGTCGTCGCGTCAGGGATCTCTTCGCCGGCGGCGGTCTTGTAGCCGGTGAACCCGTCCATCGCGACGACGTCGACGCCGTCGCGCCAGGCCTTCGGGTGGCCCGCGAGCCAGGTCTTGAACGCCTGCTTCGACCGGCCCGGAACCATGTCGAGCAGCCGGGCGGGGCCGGTCTTGTCGCGGGCCGGGGTGAGATCAATGATGACGGTCACATATTTGTCGCCGAGGCGCGTATGGCGCCAAACATGCTCGTCGACACCGATCGTGGTCACCCCGTCGAACCGGGCGGGATCATCGATCAGGAGCCGCTGCCCCTCGGCGAGGACCGCGTCGTTCGCGGCATGCCATGACACGTCGAGAGACTCCGCGACCCGGGCAACGGGCAGGTGCTGGCAGACGACCGCTTCTAACGCCCACCGGATAGCGGCGCGCGTGAGCTTCCCGCGTGGCTCTGCCACCGCCGTGGTGTCTTCGCGCCAGACCGTCGCGCAGTTCTCACACCGGTATCGGCGGACACGGACCAGCAGCGTCGTCGGCCGCCACCCCAGCGGGACATGCGCGAGACGACGCGCCTGCGTTCCCCGGGCGACGCCTTCCGCGCCGCAGCCGCGACAAAACGGGTCGCGGTCCGTGACACGACACTCCAGGATCGCCTTGTCCGGCGAGATCTCCTGACCCGTGACGGTGAGGCCGTGGTCGTCCAGGAGGCAGAATGCGGTCAGATCGGGCGCGGTGAAGGTAGCGTGGAACATCGTCGAGGTCTTTCGGATGGCGAGCGTAGGAACTTCCATCTTCGGAAGGCCTCGACCCTCACCACGACACCGACGCGCCGCCCCAGGTCGCACCACAGCTACACCCTCATCTGTGAAGAGCCCCGAAACCCGGCCCAGCGCGACGTGCGATGGGGCCCAGGGTGGCTCAGCTTCGGACCAGTTTGCGAGCGGGGTTCGGTGCGGTGTAGCGCAGGACGAGGACGACCCCGATGGCACCCATCAGGAGCGGGAGGGCGCTGAGAGGGAGGTTGACTCCGACCGGGACGCTCCCGCCCGCGATGCCGAACACGATGGCCAGCAGCGAGGAGGCGATCCACGAAGCGGTCAGCAGAACCCGCTGCTGTCCGGTCAGCTCTCTGACGAGGAAGGACAGCACGGTCGAGAAGACTCCTGTCATGCTGCCGGCACCGAAGGCGAGCAGGATGAGCATCGGGTGTAGAGCGTATTCGGAGTCATCGTCGAAGTACGCCGTGAAGCACAGCAGTGCCCCCAGGGCCATGAAACCTCCCACTGTGGCCACGGCGCTTGCTACGGCGAGCAGCCGCATCCACCGCGGTGTGCCGGCCGTCTCTGCCCCGGCTTCCAGGGCGATCTGCTCAGGTGCGCCGAGACTGTCGAGTGCCGCCTGGATCACGCCTCGCTGTTCGGCGTCCCTGAGGTGTTCCTCGATTCCGGTGAGAAGATCCAGCTGCTCGCTGGAGGGGAGCGATTCGGTCAGGGCAGTGAGGCGCTTGAGGTAGGCCTGGGCGGCGGCGGACGAGGGCAGAGTGGTCATGCGTGGTCTCCAATGACGAGGTCGACGGCTTGCCGGAAGCGGCCCCATTCCTGGGTGAATGTAGCAAGTCCGGTCTTGCCTGCCGGGGTGATGTGGTAGTAGCGGCGCGGGGGTCCACTCGGGGACTCTTGCCAGGCAGTGGTCACGAGGTTGCGTTTTCGGAGTCTCGACAGGAGCGGGTACAGCGTCCCTTCGCTCTCGAGGAGTCCTCGTTCGCTCAGCGTTCGAGCCAGGTCGAGACCATAGGTCGGTTGCTGGGCGATGACGGCGAGGACACATGGTTCGAGAGCGCCGCGGCGCAACTGCCCTACGAGGTGAACAGCGTCAGGTTCCATGCACCACAAGGTAGCACGCTCCGCCAGGATCTGTTCGGTGTGGGGTAGACGAGGCCAAGGATCCTGCGCGCGGGTGGTCTCCGCCCTGCAAGCCCGCCGTCGCATATCGGGCCGCACTGTACGGTGATCATCGACTTGACCACGGTTCGCCAGGACAGCGGCCCTTCCAGGCTGCTGGACATGGTCGAAGGCTGCTCCAAGGCAGTGTTCAAGACCTGGCTCGCCGCCCGCCCCTAGACTTGGCGCGAGGCAGCGGAAGTTGTTGCGACAATCGGCTTCACCGGGTTCAAGACCGCCGCAGCCGAGAAATTCCCGGACGCGGTCGCGGTAATGGACCCCTTCCGCGTCGGGCGGCTCGCCCGGGAAGCGGTCGACGTCTGCCGACGGCGCATCCAGTTACTCCTGCACGGACACCGCGCCGCGCCGGCGACCCGCTCTATTCCTGCCGATGCACCCTTCACACTGGAGCAGCGCTAATCACCGACCGCCAGGTCGAACGGATCCAGGACCTGTATGTCGACGAGCAACACGTCGAAGTGGAAGCGACCTGGGGCATCTACCAGCGCATGATCGCCGCCTCCCGGACCGCACACTCGGGAAACCAGAGATGCAGGCCGTCATGGACGTCCTCCGCACGGCTATCCCCGAAGGCCTCGACGAACAGGCCCGCCTCGGTCGAGCTCTGCGTCGGCGAGCCAGCGACGTGCTGGCATTCTTCGACCTACCCGGCGCCAGCAACGGCCCCACCGAGGCCACCAACGGCAGGCTCAAACACCCCACGGATCCGCCCTCGGTTTCCGAGATCTCACGCACTGCATCGCCCGATCCCTGCTCGGGGCGGGTGGCTTCAGACCCCGCCTACACCCTGGAATGCGATGAGCCGATAAACGCCGGGGTGACTCCGCGCCTTCGCGCGGAGACACCCCTCCTTCTCACACGTCGAGCCAGGCCCCGGCGGCCTGTTGCCGCGTCGCCCGCGGCGACGTGGGGTGGAAGACGCCGGCGCGCACGTCGCGCGCCAGGCGCGCGAGCTCGCTCGAGGCGCGGAAGGATCCGCCGCCGGCCAGCGCGAGGGCGTCGTCGACGATCCGCTGCGCCGTCGCGGTCGCGCGGTCCTTCATGCCCGAGAGCATCGGGAACCAGGCGGGGCCGTGATCGACCTGCTCGTCGACGTCGCGCGTCAGCGCGCGCAGTTCCAGCACGATGCCGTCGTACGCGATCGACATGTCGCCGATGCGGTCGCGCACGACCGGATCCTCGCTTCGCGGCGCACCCGTGGCGCTGCTCACACGCGCGGAGACCGCCCGGGCGGCGAGCTCGATCGCGCGACGGGCGATGCCCGTGTACACGGAGGCGACGAGCAGTTCGAAGGCGGCGAAGATCGCGAACTGCAGGGCGTCGGGGATGTCCGCCATGTCGATCACCCGCACGACCCGCTCGGCGGGTGCGTGGGCGGCGTGGAGCTCCGTCGTGCGGCTCTGGGAACCCCGCATGCCGAGCGTGTCCCAGTCGTCGCGGGTGACGATGCTCTCGTCGCGGCGCAGGAAGCCGAAGACGATCCGCGGGTGCTCGGGGTCGCTGTCGTCGCGCCCGTGCACGCCGAGCAGGGTCCAGACGGGCGCGAGCGAGGTGAAGATCTTCGTGCCGGTGAAGGAGTAGCCGCCGTCCACCGGCTCGGCGGAGGTGCGGCTGTCGAACAGCACCGCATCGTTGCCGGCCTCGCTGACGCCGAAGGCGAAGACCTCCCCGGCGGCGGCGCCCTCGACCACGAGGTCGAGCGCGTCGTCTCCTCGCTCGCCGAGGATCCGCGCGACGGCCGTCCACACCAGGTGCATGTTGATGGCGAGGGCCGTCGGGGGTGCGGCCGTCGCGAGCCGCTGCTGCGCCGCGCTCGCGTCCGCGAGCGTGGCACCGGATCCGCCCCGATCGCGGGGGAGGAGGATCCGCAGGTAGCCGGCGGCCGTGAGGTCCGCGAGGTCGTCGTCGGGGAAGCTGTTGTCGCGATCGACCTGCGCGGCGCGGTCGCGGATCCGTTCGAGGAGCTCGCTCGGCAGCGCGAGCGAGGGGTCGAATGCTGCACTCATGTAGGCCAGCCTAGGAGCGCCCCCAGATGTGGGGGTCGCTCGTCGACCGACACGCCCACAGCGGGCTTTCCCAGGCCGTCGTTTGTCGGAGGTCATAGCTAGCGTTCGAGTTGTGGAGAACTCGACGAGAACGTAGCCCGAAGCGCATGATCCCGGCGTTCTCGAGAGGCGCGGGAGAGGAGGCGCCTGTGCACAACTCGGTGCATAACGTGTGGAGACTGCGGTGGAAAACCACATGCGTGTAACTACTACCTCTTGTGGTCTAGACCGCGATCGACCTCTATATGTAGTATTGAAGTCACGGCACGAGGTGCCGCGTAACCACATCATCTGGAGGGGAAGCCATGGCGATCACCGTCTACAGCAAGCCGTCGTGCGTTCAGTGCAACGCGACCTACCGCGCTCTCGACGCCAAGGGCATCGAGTACTCGGTGACCGACGTCTCGGAAGACGCGGACGCGCTCGAGCACGTCAAGTCGCTCGGTTACCTGCAGGCCCCCGTCGTCGTGACCGACGGCGACCACTGGTCGGGCTTCCGCCCCGACAAGATCGACGAGCTCGCCGCGCGCCTGGCGTAATCGTGCCGCTGACGCGGCGAGGGGATGAGTGCTCATGACCACCGCGACAGCGAGCTCTGCTCCGTCCGCGGAGAGCGGCTCGGCCACGGCCGAGCCGCTCATCGTGTACTTCTCCAGCGTCTCGGGAAATACCGAACGCTTCGTGGAGAAGTTGGGAATGCGGGCCCAACGGATCCCGTTGTACAAGCGCGATGACGCGCTCGAGGTGAACGAGCCGTTCGTCCTCATCTCCCCCACCTACGGCGGCGGGAATGGGGAGGGGGCGGTTCCGAAGCAGGTCATCCGGTTCCTGAACGACGAGGGGAACCGGCGGTGGATCCGCGGAGTCATCTCGACTGGTAATACGAACTTCGGCGACGCGTACTGCATAGGTGGCGACATCATCAGTCGCAAGTGCAAGGTGCCGCACTTGGACCGCGTCGAACTTTTTGGCACACCCGAGGACGTGTCCCGGGTCACCCGAGGATTGGAAAAATGGTGGAAGCAGCAGTGACGACCGAGGTCGATTTCAAGCACAACCCCGCGTTCGAGGGTCTCGACTATCACGCGTTGAACGCGATGCTGAACCTGTACGACGCGAACGGCCAGATCCAGTTCGACGCCGACAAGCGTGCCGCTCGGGAGTACTTCCTGCAGCACGTCAACCAGAACACGGTGTTCTTCCACTCGCTGCGCGAGCGCCTCGACTACCTCGTCGAGAAGCACTACTACGAGGGCGCCGTCATTGAGAAGTACGACTTCGCCTTCATCGAGAAGCTCAACGACTTCGCCTACGCGAAGAAGTTCCGCTTCGAGACCTTCCTGGGCGCGTTCAAGTACTACACGAGCTACACGCTGAAGACCTTCGACGGCAAGCGTTACCTCGAGCGCTTCGAGGACCGCGTCGTGATGACGGCCCTCGCGCTCGCGGACGGCGACGAAGACCTCGCGATGAAGCTCGTTGACGAGATCCTCTCCGGCCGCTTCCAGCCCGCGACTCCGACGTTCCTCAACGCCGGCAAGGCGCAGCGCGGCGAGCTCGTCAGCTGCTTCCTGCTGCGCATCGAGGACAACATGGAGTCGATCGCCCGCGGCATCAACTCGGCTCTGCAGCTCTCGAAGCGCGGCGGCGGCGTGGCGCTGTTGCTCAGCAACATCCGCGAGGCGGGCGCCCCGATCAAGAAGATCGAGAACCAGTCGAGCGGCATCCTGCCCGTCATGAAGCTGCTGGAAGACTCCTTCAGCTACGCCAACCAGCTCGGTGCGCGTCAGGGCGCCGGTGCCGTCTACCTCAACGCGCACCACCCCGACATCATGAAGTTCCTCGACACCAAGCGCGAGAACGCCGACGAGAAGATCCGCATCAAGACGCTGTCGCTCGGCGTCGTGATCCCCGACATCACCTTCGAGCTCGCGAAGAACAACGAGGACATGTACCTCTTCTCGCCGTACGACGTCGAGCGCGTCTACGGGGTGCCCTTCGGCGACATCTCCGTCACCGAGAAGTACCGCGAGATGGTCGACGACCCGCGCATCAAGAAGACGAAGATCAACGCGCGCACCTTCTTCCAGACGGTCGCCGAGATCCAGTTCGAGTCGGGCTACCCGTACGTCATGTTCGAGGACACCGTCAACCGGGCCAACCCGATCCAGGGCCGGATCAACATGTCGAACCTCTGCAGCGAGATCCTGCAGGTGAACACCCCGACGACGCTGAACACCGACCTGTCGTACGACCAGATCGGCAAGGACATCAGCTGCAACCTCGGTTCGCTGAACATCGCGCTCGCGATGGACTCGCCGGACTTCGGCCAGACGGTCGAGACCTCGATCCGCGCCCTGACCGCCGTGAGCGACCAGAGCCACATCGAGTCGGTCCGCTCCATCGAGGACGGCAACGACAAGTCGCACGCCATCGGCCTCGGCCAGATGAACCTGCACGGCTACCTGTCGCGCGAGCGGGTCTTCTACGGATCCGAAGAGGGCATCGACTTCACGAACATCTACTTCTACACGGTGCTGTTCCACGCGCTTCGCGCGTCGAACCGGATCGCGATCGAGCGCGGCGTCACGTTCGACGGCTTCGAGAACTCGACGTACGCGTCGGGCGAGTTCTTCGATAAGTACATCGATCAGGAGTGGAAGCCGGCGACGGCTCGCGTCGCCGAGCTGTTCGAGGGCCACCACATCCCGACACAGGACGACTGGCGCGAGCTGAAGGCATCGATCCAGGCGCACGGCATCTACAACCAGAACCTGCAGGCGGTGCCGCCGACCGGATCCATCTCGTACATCAACAACTCGACGAGCTCGATCCACCCGATCGCGTCGAAGATCGAGATCCGCAAGGAAGGCAAGCTCGGCCGCGTCTACTACCCGGCGCCGTTCATGACGAACGACAACCTGGAGTACTACCAGGACGCGTACGAGATCGGTTACGAGAAGGTCATCGACACCTACGCCGCGGCGACGCAGCACGTCGACCAGGGCCTGTCGCTGACGCTCTTCTTCCCCGACACGGCGACCACGCGCGACATTAACCGCGCGCAGATCTACGCATGGCGCAAGGGCATCAAGACGATCTACTACATCCGTCTGCGCCAGATGGCTCTCGAGGGCACCGAGCTCGAGATGTGCGTGAGCTGCACGCTGTAAGAACGCCCCGCCGAGAACCGTCGAAGGAAGAGAATGACTGAGAAGCTCCAGCTCCTGGATCACGTCCAGGCCATCAACTGGAACCGTATCCAGGATGACAAGGACGTCGAGGTGTGGAACCGCCTCACGAGCAACTTCTGGCTGCCCGAGAAGGTGCCGCTGTCGAACGACATCCAGTCGTGGGCGACGCTCACCGACGAGGAGAAGCTGCTGACGATGCGGGTCTTCACGGGCCTGACGCTGCTCGACACGATCCAGGGCACCGTGGGCGCCGTGTCGCTGATCCCGGATGCGGTCACGCCGCACGAGGAGGCCGTCTACACGAACATCGCGTTCATGGAGTCGGTGCACGCGAAGTCGTACTCGAGCATCTTCTCGACGCTCGCCTCGACGCCCGAGATCGACGCCGCGTTCCGCTGGTCGATCGAGAACCCGAACCTTCAGAAGAAGGCCAAGATCGTCATGGACTACTACCGTGGCGACGACCCGCAGAAGCGCAAGGTCGCCTCGACGCTGCTCGAGTCGTTCCTGTTCTACTCGGGGTTCTACCTGCCCATGTACTGGTCGTCGCACGCGAAGCTCACGAACACGGCCGACCTGATCCGCCTCATCATTCGCGACGAGGCCGTGCACGGCTACTACATCGGCTACAAGTTCCAGAAGGGGCTCGAGAACGAGACCGAGGAGCGCCGTCAGGAGCTCAAGGACTACACGTTCAACCTGCTCTTCGAGCTCTACGAGAACGAGGTGCAGTACACGCAGGACCTCTACGATTCGGTCGGCCTGACCGAGGACGTGAAGAAGTTCCTGCACTACAACGCCAACAAGGCCCTCATGAACCTCGGTTACGAGGCCATGTTCCCGGCCGAGACGACGAACGTAAACCCGGCGATCCTGTCGGCCCTCTCGCCCAACGCCGACGAGAACCACGACTTCTTCTCGGGCTCCGGATCCAGCTACGTCATCGGTAAGGCTGAGGCCACCGAGGACGACGACTGGGACTTCTAAGCCCCAGAGCCACTGACCGTCGAAACGGCGCGTACGAGCCCCGGAACTGCACTCCCGTGCAGCTCCGGGGCTCGCTGCGTGTCAGGCCTGGGCCAGCTCGGTGAGTGCGGCGTTGAACGCAGGCAGGTCCTGCGGGGAGCGGGACGTGATGAGCGTCCAGCCGTTGTGCTCGCAGGTCACCAGCTCCCGGTCGTGCCAGAGCCCACCGGCGTTGCGGATGTCCGTGGCGACGCTGGCATACGAGGTGAGTTGCTTGCCCGAGACCAGGCCGGTCTCCACGAGCAACCACGGGCCGTGGCAGATCGCCGCGATCGTCTTGCCGTCCGCGGCGAATGCCTTCACGAGCTCCTGCGCAGGCTCGTTCAGGCGAAGCGAATCGGCATTGATGGTTCCGCCGGGGATGACGAGCAGGTCGAAGTCGCGATGCGAGACGGCTCCGATCGCGGCATCCGGGGCGAGGGTCTCGCCGGGGTCCTGGTCCGAGACCAGAGTCTTGATCGGAGCGTCCTCCGTTGCGGCGACGGTGACCTCGGCGCCGGCATCCTTGAGGGCCTTCGCCGGGCTGAGGAGCTCGTCCTGCTCCGTGCCGTAGTTGGTCGTGATGACGAGTGCGCGCATAGTGTGTCCTTTCGATTCGGCGAATGCGTCCATCTACCCTGCATCCCTCGGCGTGCCGCGCGGATCCCCTTGAACTCGATGCCCTCAGTGCGTTACGAGTTTTCCGGGGACAGAAATGAGGAGGAAAGTTCGCTCTCCTCCCGGCCCGCGGCGTAGCATGCGGTTCATCGGCGGACGTCTCGTTAGCCCGCGAAGAGGTCGATGCCGTTGACGATCAGGAGAGCCACGCCGATCACGAACAGGCTCAAGCCGGCGAAGAGGCGGATCCGGTTCGCGGGCGCGCGCGTCGCCACCCTGCTACCGAGATACACACCGACGATGGCGACGATGCCCAGGAGAGTACCGGCCGCGAAGTCCACGTCTCCGTGCAACGCGTACCCGGCGCTCGCGAAGATCACGAGGGGCACCTGGATCACCTGCGCGGCGGCGACGGCGGTGACCACGGGCACGCCGAGGAACAGCAGAATCGGCACCAGGATGAACGGACCGCCCGTGCCAGTCGCCGACGACGCGAGGCCCACCACGGCGCCGATGCACACCAGGCCGGCGGCGGGCAGGCGCCGGTCGGTGGCCCCGCGTGGCCGCGGTGAGAGAAGCTGGTATCCGCCCGCCGCGAGCGCGAGGAGCGCGAGGGGGACCATGGCGATTGCATCAGGGATGCGCGAGTTGAGGGCGGATCCGAGGACCGCGGCGGGGATGATCCCCGCGGTGAGCAGGATGACCATGCGCCACGGCATGAACCCGCGCCGGATGTAGATGAGGCTTCCCGCGACCCCGGTGAACAGGAAGCTCCAGCTGCTGGTCCCCGCCGCGATGTGCGGGTCGAATCCGAGCGCGAACACCAGGGCCGGAGGGACCACCACGCCGCCGATGCCGATCGACCCGATCAGGGCACCGGCGACGAGAGCCACGGCACTGAGGGCCAGCACGGTCTCGAACGTCACGGCTGCCTTTTCGGGCAACGGGAAGTCTTCTGCACCATCCCAGCCACGTTACCGACTCGCGAGTGCCGCGAGCGGCACGGCCGGCCGTGAGCACGTCGAACCGGGCGGCTCAGTCGGCGTCAGCCGGAAGCGCGGCGTAGTGCGCGTCGTCGACTGGCTCGAGCCATTCATTGCGCACGCCGTCGCCGGGCGTGATGAACGCGAGGTGGCTGAACCAGGATTCGGCCTTCGCCCCGTGCCAGTGCTTCGTGCCGGCAGGTACGCGCACGACGCTGCCGGGCGTCATGCTGATCGGCGCTTCGCCGTCTGCCTGGTACCAGCCGGATCCGGCGGTGCAGAGCAGGATCTGGTCGCCGCCGCCGTCCTCGCCGTGATGGATGTGCCAGTTGTTGCGGCACCGCGGCTCGAAGGTCACGTTCGATACCGGCACGCTTCCGCCGGCAAGCGGGGCGAGATAGCTCTGCCCCGCGAAGTACTGTGCGAACGCGTCGTTCGGCTCGCCCTGCGGGAACGCCTGGTTGAAGGTGGTGCTCATCGCTTTCCTTTCAGAACGTCAGCATGACCTTGGTCGCGCGGCGCTCGTCCATCGCCTTATAGCCCTCGGCGGCCTCTTCCAACGGCAGGGTGAGGTCGAAGACGAGGCCGGGGTCGATGTCGCCCCGCATGATGAGGTCGACTAGTTCGGGCAGGTATCGGCGCACCGGGGCGGGGCCGCCGTGCAGGTGGATGCCGGAGAAGAACAGTTCCAGGCCCGGGAGCTCCACATCGTGGGAAACGCCGACGTATCCGACGTGCCCACCGGGGCGGGTGGAGCGGATGGCCTGCATCATTGACTCCTGGGTACCGACGGCCTCGATGACGCTGTGCGCACCGAGGCCGCCCGTGAGCTCCTTGATCTTCGCCACGCCCTCGTCGCCGCGCTCGGTGACGATGTCCGTCGCCCCGAACTCGCGGGCGAGCGATTGCCGGTCCGCGTGACGCGACATCGCGATGATCCGCTCGGCACCCATCTGCTTCGCGGCGAGGATCCCGAGCAGGCCCACGGCGCCGTCGCCGACGACCGCGACCGTCTTCCCGGGGCCGGCCGCCGCGGCGTCCGCGGCGAACCAGCCGGTTCCGAGCACGTCGGATGCGGCGAGCAGGCTCCTGACCTGCTCCGGGGTGGGCTCGCCCGGCACCACGACGAGGGTGCCGTCCGCGAGCGGGACGCGCAGGCGCTCGGCCTGGGTGCCGAGGGATCCCATGGGGACGTTGTGCACGCAGCGGGACTGGTACCCGGCACGGCAGATCTCGCAGGTGTTGTCGGAGGCGAAGAACGAGCCGACGACGTAGTCGCCCACCTTCACGGTCGTCACCTCGTCGCCGATCCGCTCGACGATGCCGACGTACTCGTGCCCCATCGGGGTCGGCTCGGTCACCGGATCCGTGCCGCGGTAGGGCCAGAGATCGGAGCCGCAGATGCACGCGGCGGTGACGCGGATGACCGCGTCCGAGGGCAGCTCGATGACGGGTTCGGGGCGCTCGTCGACACGGATGTCTCCGGGCGCGTGCATGACTACTCCACGCATGATGATGGTTCTTTCTCTTCGGGGACGGTTCAGGACGCCCGGCGCGGGCGCGCCAGGAAGACCAGGCCGGCGAGGGCCGCGAGCGCGACGCTGCCGGTGGTGACGATGCCCAGGGGCAGGATGTTCAGGGCGCCGGCGACGCCGACGAGCGGAGCGACCGCGCCGCCGAACGCGAACCGTGCGGCGCCGAGGATCGACGAGGCCGTGCCGGCGAACTGCGGATAGTCGGAGAGCGCGATCGTCGTGGACGGCGGGCTCGTGACCGCCGTGCCGCCGACGAGGAGCAGGAGCGAGACGATCACGAAGACGAGCGGCACAGAGGTCAGGCCCGCCGTGAACAGGCCGAGACCGCCCATACCGGCCATGACGACACCAACAATGAGGGTGCCGGGCAGGCTCCACCGCTCGCTCGTCCGGCCAGCGAGGTAGCCGAACAGGGCGAAGCCGGCGGAGTTCAGCCCGAAGGCCAGCGTGTACTGGAAGGGGGTCAGTCCGTAGACGCCCTGCAGCACGTACGTCGCGCCGCTGAGATAGGCGAATAGCGCGGCGTTGACGCAACCCTGCACCAGGACCGCGCCGACAAACCTGCGGTCGGAGAAGAGCACGCGCATGTCGGCAGCGACGCGGCCGAAACCTCCTGTCGTCCTGGCCTCGGACGCGAGGGTCTCGCCGAATCCGAGCGCCACCCACAGCAGGATCGCCGCGCCGATGCCGGCGAGGACGAGGAACAGGCCGCGCCAGTCCATGACTGTCGTCAGCGCACCGCCGAGGAGGGGACCGGCGACGGCGGCGAGACCGCCGATCACCGTCAGACGGCCGTAGAAGCGGATGAGCGCACCGCCCTCGTACACGTCACGTCCGGCCGCCTGGGCGATCACGATTCCGACGCCGCCCGAGAGCCCTTGCACGAGACGGGCCAGCACCAGCAGTTCCACGGTCGGACTCATCGCGCACAGCACCGACACGATGACGTATGCGGTCACGCCGATGAGCAGCGGCCTACGGCGACCGAAGCGGTCCGAGAGCGGGCCCGCGATGAGCTGCCCGCCGGCGAGACCGATGAGGCACGCCGTGACGGTCAGCTGCGCCGTCGATGTTGCCGCGCGGAGCTCGTCGGTCAGCGCCGGGAGCGCGGGCAGGTAGAGGTCCATCGAGATGGGGCCGAACACGGTGAGAACCATCAGCAGCACGCCGAGGCGCGTCGAGGCGCGCGTAGGCGATGCGGTGGCGGCGAGGGTGGCGGTCATGGATCCCAGTAGACCGCCTTCTCGCGTGCACAGGGATACCCTGACGAGAGGTGTACTGGCAGGGCACCCCAGGCGGCCTCGCGGTTCCATAACCTGGTGGGCATGGACAATCGATCAGAGGTCCGCGAGTTCTTGATGTCGCGGCGCGCGAAGCTCTCGCCGGAACAGGCCGGGCTGGCGGCTGGAGGCAACCGGCGCGTGCCGGGCCTGCGCCGCGCCGAGGTGGCGATGCTCGCCGACGTGAGCGTCGAGTACTACGGCAAGCTGGAGCGCGGCGCGATCGCCGGAGCCTCCGCCGCCGTGCTCGATGCGATCAGCGATGCTCTGCAACTCGACGACGCCGAGCGGTCGCACCTGCTCGACCTCGCCCGTGCCGCCGACGGCATCCCGACCTCGGGGCGCGCTCGCCGCAAGGCCGGCACCACGCAGGCGGCCCGGCCGTCACTGCTGTGGGCGGTCGAGTCGATCACGACCGGCATCGCGGTCGTCAGCAACGCCCAGACCGATGTGCTCGCCACGAACGCTCTCGGGCGCGCCTTCTACTCGGGCATCATCGGCGACGGTGGACGCACCCCGAACCTGGCCCGCTTCCAGTTCCTCGACCCGGCGTCGCGCGAGTTCTATCCGGACTGGGATCTGTTCGCCGAGATGTGCGTGGCGAACATGCGCGCCGCCGCGGGTCGCGACCCGCACAACCGCGCCCTGCAAGATCTGGTGGGCGAGCTCTCCACACGCAGCGACACGTTCCGCACGCTCTGGGGCGCGCATAACGTCCGCACCCACGGCGCAGGTACCAAGCGCTTCCGCCATCCGATCGTGGGGGAGCTCACACTCGTCTACGAAGAGTTCGCCATCACCGCCGATCCCGGGACGAGGATGCTCATATACACGGCCGAGCCCGGGTCGGCATCCGCCGAGCGCCTCGTCCTGCTCGCCTCCTGGGAAGCGGAGCATCCGGCGCAGGCTGCCACGACTTGAGGTCGCGGTCCCGCCGCGGACGCCATGCCGCCCCGCGTTCGTGTCATTCTTGACACATGCGAATCGCACTGACGGGATACAGCGGCAAGCTCGGCACGGTCGTAGCGCGCGAGTTGCGCGCTGCCGGGCACGAGGTCCTGGGATTGGACGCCATCGGGGCCCGCGGAAGCGGCTTCCTGCAGGTTGAGCTGACCGACTACGGTCAGGTCATCGATGCCTTGGGAAGCGGCGGTGATCGCGGCGAACCGGTCCACGCCGTCGTCCACCTGGGCGCCATCCCCGCCCCGGGGATCCGCAGCGAGGTCGCGACGTTCCACAACAACATGACGGCGACCTTCAACGTGTTCTGGGCCGCGGTGCGGCTCGGGATCCGGAAGATCGTCTACGCGTCCAGCGAGACAGTGCTCGGCCTGCCGTTCGACATCGACCCGCCGTACGCGCCGGTGGACGAGGAGTACGCTCCGCGGCCCGAGAGCGTCTACTCGCTCGTGAAGACGCTCGAAGAGCGCATGGCCGATGAACTCGTGCGCTGGTATCCCGATCTGTCGATCACGGCACTGCGCTTCTCGAACGTGATGGTGCCCGAGGACTACGAGGCGTTCGGCGCCTTCGACGACGACGCGCGGGCCCGCAAGTGGAACCTGTGGGGGTACATCGACGCGCGGGATGGCGCGCAGGCGATCGAGAGGGCGCTCGAGCAGGCGCCGGCCGGCTTCGACCAGTTCATCATCGCCGCGGCCGACACGGTGATGACCCGCCCCAACGCGGAACTCCTCGCGGAGGTCTTCCCCGACGTACCGTTGAAGAGGCCCATCGGCGACAACGAAACGCTGCTGTCGATCGACAAGGCTCGCCGCCTGCTCGGGTACGAGCCGGCACACTCCTGGCGCGACCACGCCTAATCCTCAGAAAGCAGAACACCATGATCATTGCAGGCCTCGTCCTCGCCGCGCTCGCCGCCGTGCTCCACGTGTACATCTTCGTTCTCGAGGTGTTCCTCTGGACGGCGCCGCGGGGCCGGAAGACGTTCGGCACGACCGAGGACGAGGCGCAGGTGACGAAGTCGCTCGCGTTCAACCAGGGCTTCTACAACCTGTTTTTGGCGATCGTGACGGCCGTCGGCATCGCGGTGGCGCTCGCGAGCGAGCACGCGGCGGTGGGGCACGCGCTCGTCTTCGCGGGCGCGGGATCCATGCTCGCCGCGGCGCTCGTTCTGTTCCTCTCGGCGCCGGACAAGCGCCGGGCGGCCGTCACGCAGGGAACGCTCCCGCTCCTTGCCGTGATTGCGCTCGGCGTGGGCCTGGCCCTCGCCTGACGGCCGCGGCCGATCAGGCCATCGGCTCGCCGTTGTCGGTCGTGCGGCGCGTCGCGATCTGCTCGCCGCTCGCCGGGTCGGTACTGACGCGCTGCTGCGTCACCGTGCTTCGGCGCCGCAGGACGAGCACGAGGCTGATGAGGAACACGACCGCGCCCGCGATCATGAGGATGTAGCCGATGAGGTCGAGATCGACGGTACCGCCCAGGTCGACGTTCACGGCGAAGGCCACGATCGCGCCGATCGCGATGAGTGCGATTCCTGTTCCGATGCCCATGATGCGTCCTTCCGCTCGGTGCGCCGCGCCCGGGTCGGGCCGGCTCCTGTCGATGATGGTGCGTTCGCACCGTCGCGGCAGGGGCGTTGACAGTGGCGGGGACGGGGAGTAGGGCGCTACGGGTCCGCGGGGTAGGTGACCAGCCGACCGGGTCCGACGACGGCGCCCGCGCTGAGCGTTGCCGCGTCGGTGTGATCCTCTCCGAGGATGTGCCGGACCTCCGCGCCGTGCGCCAAGAGCTGGTCGGCGATGATCCGGCGGTGACACCGCCACCACACGGCCTCCGAGCACATCAGCGCGATCCGGCGCTCGGCGCTGGCCGCTCGGAGACCCGCCAGCCCCTCGCGAAACTCGGAGGAGAGCGCGTGGTCGGCGTAGTTGTGGAAGCTGCGGTTCTGCCACCAGGCGTTCGTCTCGAACGGGACATCTCGGCTGACGGGCCGGCGACCCGTCAGCGACGGGATCCGCTCGTACGCGATTCCCGCCTCCCGGAGGGAGCCAGAGAGCGCGTCGGCGTCGAAGTGCGGGTAGCGGCGCGATCCGGGAAGTTTTCTCACATCGACGACGACATCGATCTCGCTTGCGGCGAGCAGAGCGAGGAAGTCGTCGAGGGGCCGCGTGGAATGGCCGATCGTGAAGACCGGCTCAGACATCGCTGCGGCGCGGCGCGCCGTCCAGATGGGCGGCGAATCGTTCGGTCATGGTGCACTCCCGGCTCGTGGCGTCCATTGAATCATCGATGTCGGCGCCGTTGTCAAGACCCCCGGGCGATGGCGCCGGATGTGCGGAAATGGATCCATGAGAACTCTCGGAGTTGAAGAGGAACTGCTCCTGGTCGACGAGGCGGGGCGGCCCGCGGCCGTCGCACCGGAGATCCTCGAATGGCAGTCGGGGTGGGAACGCCCGGTGCTCGAGCAGGAGTTGCAGCAGGAGATGCTCGAGGTGGTCACCCCGCCCTGCGAGACGATCGACGAGGTGGCCGACGCGATCTCGCGTGGCCGGATCCGCGCCGACATCGCCGCGCGCGGTGCCGGCGCCCGGGCGGTCGCGTTCGCGACCTCGCCCGTGCCGGTCACGCCGCACGTGTCGCCCGCGGCGCGCGTCGAGACGATCGTGCGCCAGTTCGGGCGCCCCGTGAGCGAGGCGCTCGTCTGCGGGATGCATGTGCACGTCGCGGTCGACTCCCCGGAGGAGGGCGTCGCCGTGCTCGACCGGATTCGCGTATGGCTGCCGGCCCTGCTCGCGCTCAGCACGAACTCGCCGTTCTGGCGGGGCGAGGACAGCGGCCACGCCTCGTACCGGCACCGGATCTGGGGCTTCTGGCCGTCGGCGGGGCCGAACCCGGTGTTCGGCTCGCTCGAGGCCTATCGCGAACACGAGGAGCAGGTCCTCGCAACGGGCGCTCTGCTCGACCCGGGCATGCTCTACTTCGACGCGCGGCTGTCGCGGCACGCGCCGACCGTGGAGGTCCGCGTGTGCGACGTTTGTCTGAACGAGGAGGACGCCGTGACGATCGCGGCGTTGTACCGGGGACTCGTCGAGACTGCCGTCGCCGAGTGGCGCGAGGGACGCCCGCCGATCGAGTGCGCCGACCGCGTCCTGCGCCTCGCGAACGGCCGCGCGGCGCTCTCGGGCGTGCGGGGCGAGCTGCTGGATCCGCTGGCCGGGATGACGCCGAAGCCGGCGCGCGACGCGCTCGCCGCGATGCTCGAGCATGCCGCGCCGGGTCTCGCGGTCGCGGGCGACGAGGAGCGCGTGCGTGCGGGCGTCGAGACGATCCTGACGCGCGGCACGGGCGCCGACCAGCAGCACGAACGCTACGCGGAGAGCGGCCGCCTCGAAGACGTCGTCGCCCCGGAGATCCTCGACTATGCGGTGGAGGACGCCGCGCCCTGAGACGCCACCCGCTTCATCTCCTGCAACGCATCGAGGGCCGCGCGCCGGCTCTCCGCGAGGTCGACGATCGGCGTGCCACCGCTGTCGGGTGCCCAGCTCGCCGTGTAGATCCCCTGAGGGTCGAACCGTTTCTGCTGCAGGAGCGGGTTGAAGATCCGGAAGTAGGGCGCCGCGTCGGCACCGGATCCGGCGACCCACTGCCAATTGAACGGGTTGCTGGCCGCGTCGGCGTCGACGAGGGTGTCCCAGAACCACGCCTCGCCCACGCGCCAGTTGATCAGCAGGTTCTTCACGAGGAAGGACGCCGTCACCATACGCACGCGGTTGTGCATGTGTCCCGTGTGCCACAGTTCGCGCATTCCCGCGTCGACGAGCGGCACACCGGTACGTCCTCGCTGCCAGGCGCGCACGGCGGGGTCGTCGGCCGGACCCCACGGGAAGTGGTCGAACTCAGGGCGGAGATTGCCGCTCGCGAGCTCCGGGAAGCGGAACAGGGTGTGCCAGGCGAACTCGCGCCAGCCGAGCTCCGAGAGGAACCCTCCGGCGCCGGGCGCGCCCGCGACCGCATGCCACACCTCGTGCGGGCTCAGTTCGCCCCATCGCAATCGCGGCGAGAGCAGCGAGGTCGAGCCGGCCGCGGGCTCGTCCCGGGCCTTCTCGTAGTCGTCGAGCCCGCCGCGCACGAAGTCATCGAGCGCCGCCCGTGCGTGTGCTTCGCCGGGCCGCCACGTCTCGGCGAGGCCGCCCGACCAGTCGGGATCCCGCGGCAGGAGCGCGAGGTCCGCGAGCGCCTCGGAAGAGATGGTGCCCGCGCGCGCATCGGCGGCGGGCGGATCCGGCAGCGGCCGGCGCGGCACGGGCGCGCGCAGGCACGCCTTCCAGAACGGCGTGAACACGCTGTAGGGGGTGCCGGATCCCGTCGCGATCGTCCACGGCTCGAAGAGGAGCGAAGCCGCGAAGGAGGTCGCCGCGCGGCCGGATCCGCGCAGGCGCGCCTTGATGCGCGCGTCGACGGCGCGCTCCGGCCCGCCGTAGCGCCGGTTCCAGAAGACGGCATCGGCGCCCGTGTCGTCCGCGAGCTCGACGACGACCTGCTCCGCGCCGCCCCGCCGCAGCACGAGCGGGATCCCGAGCCCGTCCAGGCGCTCGGCGAGCGCCGCGAGGCTGTGATGCAGCCACCAGCGCGCGGCACCGCCGAGCGGACGGATGCCCGCGGTGTGCTCGTCGAGCACGAAGAGCGCCACGACCGGACCGCCGCGCGCGACGGCCGCCGAGAGCGCCGGATGGTCCGCGACGCGCAGGTCGTCGCGGAACCAGACGATGCTCGGCGTCATGGCGCGACGCCCGCCGCGGCGGGCTTGAAGCCCGCGCGCACGTTCTCGCAGCAGGCCGGGCGGCAGACGTCGAACCAGGGGCCGAGCGTCGTCGCCGCGGGACGCTGATCCGGGTCGACAGCGGCGATGCGTTCTTCGATGAGGTCGACGATTCCGGCGACGAAGAGCGGATCCGCGCCCGGGGTCGCCGTGCGCACCGCGCGGATCCCGGCCTCGGCGGCCGCCTCGAGCGCCTCGGTGTCGAGATCCCACATCACCTCCATGTGATCGCTGACGAAGCCGATCGGCGAGATCGCGATCGCGCCCACGCCCTCGCCCGGAAGCTGCTCGATGCGGTCGCAGATGTCGGGCTCCAGCCACGGCTGCGAGGCGGGGCCCGAACGCGACTGGTAGACGAGCTCCCAGGCGACGTCGGCGAAGCGGTCGTCGCGGGCCGCGACGCGCCGCATCACCTCCGCGCCGACGGCGAGGTGCTGCGCCTCGTATGCGCCGCCGGGGCCGAAGTCGCGGTCGCGGGGCCCGGAGCGCTCGGCGTCAGTGGTGGGGATCGAATGGGTCGTGAACAGGACCCGCATCCGCTCCGGGGGCACGCCGTCGACGGCGAACTCCGCGAGAGCGCGGGCGATGCTCTCCACGAACGACTCGACGAAACCCGGGTGGTCGAAGAACTGGCGGATCTTGTCGATCGTGACGGTTCCGGCGAGCTCGGTCTCCTCGAGCACGCGCGCGAAGTCCTCGCGGTACTGGCGGCAGCTCGAGAACGAGCTGTACGCGCTCGTCGCCAGGGCGAGCAGGCGGGTGTCTCCGGATCCGGCCGCCTCTAGGACCGCGTCGGAGAGGTAGGGCTCCCAGTTGCGGTTGCCCCAGTACACGGGCAGATCGATGCCGCGCGTCGCCAGCTCGGCCTCGATCGCGGCCTTCAGTGCGCGGTTCTGCGCGTTGATGGGGCTGACGCCGCCGAAGTGCCGGTAGTGGTGCGCGACCTCCTCGAGGCGCTCGTCGGGGATCCCCCGCCCGCGGGTGACGTTGCGCAGGAACGGGATCACGTCGTCCTGGCCCTCGGGGCCGCCGAAGCCCGCGAGGAGGATGCCGTCGTACGCCTGCGGTGCGGTCGCGAAGGGCGCACCGGAGGTGGAGGCGGGGGAGGCGTGGGGGACGGAAGTCATGTTCTTCTCCATGTCTAGGCGGTCGTGAGCGCGTACCCGATGAGGAGCATCGTCACCAGGAAGCCGCAGAGGTAGTTGATCCAGAGGAAGTGGCGCCAGCCGCGGTTCGCGCGCCCCGACTTCTCGTCGGAGATGCGCGCGAAGGGCCCCGCGGCGAGTAGGTAGGGGATGGCGAGGAGCGCCGCCCAGGCGCCCGGCCAGCCGGTCGTGAGCATGAGGGCGCCCGCGAGGGTCCAGAGCGCGAGGGCGAGCCGCACGGTCCGGGCCGCACCGAGCACGGTCGCGATCGACGCGATCCCGCCCTCGCGGTCGGGCACGACGTCCTGCACCGCGCCGAACGCGTGGCTCGCCATGCCCCACAGGAAGAAGGCGAGGAGGATCGTTCCCGAGGTCAGGCCCGGCAGCTCGCCGGCCAGCAGGATCCCGTAGAGCGCGGGCGAGCAGAAGTGCACGCTCGAGGTGATCGAGTCGAGAACGGGGATCTCTTTGAAGCGGAACGGCGGCGCCGAGTACGCGACGACCGCGAACAGACTCACCGCGAGGGCGAGCCACGACAGGGGCGGGCCCAGCACGACGAGCGCGATGACGAACGGCAGGCAGGCCAGCGCCGCACCGACGAGGACGAGCCGGTGCCGACTCGGGGCCAGGAGCGCTCCCTCGACCCCGCCCTTGCGCGGGTTCGCGACGTCCGACGCGTAGTCGAAGACGTCGTTGATCCCATACATCGCGAAGTTGTAGGGGACGAGGAAGAAGATCGTGCCGATCACGAGGGCCGCGTCGACCTGACCCGTCACGAGCAGGTACGCGGCCGCGAAGGGGAACGCCGTGTTGATCCAGCTCAGCGGGCGCGAGGCGGCCAGGAGCTCACCGATCATCGTTCCTCCTCAGTCGGGCCCAGAGCGCCGGAAGCATGATGACGGCGGCCAGAGGGTAGGCGAAATCCTCGATGGGGGCGAGGCCGATGCGCGGCCCGATCAGGTGCGCGTCGGTGTAGGTGAACAGGCCCGCGGCGATCATGGCGGTGTCGAAGACGGCCGTCAGCGTGAGGAGGGCCAGCCCTCCCGCGACGAGGGCGAGGGCGGGCACGCGCTCGCCGCGGCGGACGGCGAGGAGTGCGGCCGCCGCCGCGATCGCGAGGAAAACGGCCGAGAGCGCGAGGTAGGTCACGATCCGGATCCCTTCCGCTCCCGCGCCTGCAACAGGCGCTGGGTTCCCAGGACGAGCACCATCGTGACCTCGCAGAGGAACAGCAGGAAGATCGGCTCCTCGAGCGGAAGCTCCGGCGCGAGCATGACGCCCGTCATGAACGGCCCGTCCCCGCGCAGGAAGATTCCCAGAGCGATCCCCGCGAGATCCCACGCGAGGAAGAACGCCACACCCACGGCGAGCACGACGAGCGCCCGCCGCCAGTCTCGCCCGAGGAAGAGGCGGAACCGCACGTCGATCGCGATCATGCAGGCGAGGCAGACGAGGAGCGAACCGAGGTAGACGAGGCTCATGCGGGAACCTCGCTCGGACCCGCGGATCGGTCGCCGCGCACCCGCTTCAGCACCAGCTCCGCGCTGATGAGACACATCGGCAGGCCCACGCCGGGCACGGTCGTCGCCCCCGCGAGCAGCAGGCCGCGTATGCCGCGGGCCCGCGTGCTGCCGCGGAGTATCGCGCTCTGGCGGAGCGTGTGCGCGGGACCGATCGCGCCGCCGCGCCAGGACCCGTACTCGCGCTCGAAGTCGGCGGGGCCGATCGTGCGGCGCACGACGATGCGCTCCTCGAGATCGGGGATCCCGGCCCACTCCGAGATCTGCCGGATCGCGGCGTCCGCGGCGCGTTCGACGCGCTCGTCGCCGCCCCCGCCGATGCCGGTATCCGCCGGGGTCGGGATGAGGACGAAGAGGTTCTCGTGCCCCGCGGGCGCGACGGAGTCGTCGCTCGCGCTCGGACGACACACGTAGATCGAGGCCGGATCCGGGATCCGCGGCGTGGATCCGTAGATCGCGTCGAAACCCTCCTCCCACGCGTTCGTGAAGAACAGGGTGTGGTGGGCGAGCTGGGGGAGCTCGCCGCGCACGCCGAGCAGCGCGAGGACGGCGCCGGGCCCGGGGTTGCGGCGGCGCCACCAGCGCGCGCTACGGCGCGGCGCCCGGGGCGGCAGGAGCTGCTCGGTGACCTGCGCGTCCGCGGTCGAGACGACGATGTCGGCGGCGAATACCTTGCGCTCGCCGCCGGGCGTGCGCGTCTCGACGCCGCGCGTTTTCTTCCCCTCGACGAGGATGCGTGCCGCGCGGTGGCCCGTGAGGATCCGGACGCCGTTCTGCTCGGCGAGCCGCGCGATGGCGGCGATGATCTCGCCGAAGCCGCCGCGGGGGTAGAGCACGCCCTGGTCGACGTCGAGGTGACTCATCAGGTGGTACATGCTCGGCGCGTCGGCGGGGGACGTGCCGAGGAACACCGAGAGGTAGCCCAGCACCTGCTGCACGCGGCGCGACGACGAGTGCTCGGCGATGAAACGGTCGAGGGGTTGCGCGAGGAGACGGGCGAGCCTCGGGAGGCGGCGCAGCGTCTCGCGGTCCGCGACGCCGTCGAGCGAGGCGAAGTTCGTGTAGAGGAAGCGGCTGGTCGCCATCGCGTACGTGTCCGCCGCGGAGTCGAAGTAGCGCGTCAGATCGTCGCGGGACGCCGGATCCAGCCCGATGATCGCCTCGCGCGCGTTGTCGGCCGGGAGGTCGAACGGTGCCGGGTCGCCCTCGAAGTACACGCGGTAGCCGGGGTCGAGGCGCGCAAGATCGAGCTGTTCGGCCGAGGAGGTGCCCATCATGCGGAAGAAGTGATCGAACACCTCGGGCATGAGGTACCAGGACGGGCCGGTGTCGAAGGTGAATCCGCCCTCGCGCCAGGTGCCGGCGCGCCCGCCGATCTCATCGCGGGCCTCGAGCAGGGTCACGTCGTGCCCGTCGCGGGCGAGCAGCGCGGCCGTCGCGAGCCCGGAGATCCCGCCGCCGATGACGACGATGGAGCGCGCGCTCATCGCGGATCCTTTCCGGCGATCGCGCGGAGCACGATCGCCGCCTTCGCGCGCCGCGGCACCGAGAGGCGCTCGCGGCGGATCCGCTCGGCCGGGGCGGCGGCCAGCCGGCGGTTGAGCGCGGAGAAGAGGCCGAGCGCGGCGCCCGTCGCCCGGCGGGCTCGGCGCGGCAGGTGCCGCAGCGCACGGCGGGCCGCCGCGAGGTCGGCGTCGATGTCGGCGACGATGGCGTTCTTCTGTTCGTCGGTGAACCGGTCGGGGTCGACGCCGGGGAAGTAGCTGCGGCCCAGGCGGTCGCAGTCGTCGGCGAGGTCGCGGAGGAAGTTGACCTTCTGGAATGCCGCCCCGAGGCGGCGCGCGCCCTCTTCGGCCTCCGGGTGGCGTGTTCCCGCGCCGCCGCCCTCGAGCATGAAGGCGCGGAGACACATGGATCCGACGACCTCGGCCGAGCCGTGCACGTAGCGGCGAAAGGCGTCGTCGTCGAAGGTGGCGGGCGGGTCGATGTCGGTGCGCATCGAGTCGAAGAAGTCGCCGACGAGATGCTCCTCGAGCGATACCTCGCGGGCCGTGACCGCGAAGGCGTGCACGACGAGGTTTGCGCTGAAGCCGCGTCGCATCGCGGCGAGGGTCTCCTGTTCGAGCGCGTCGAGGATCCGCCGCCGCTCGGGCGCGTCGACACCGGCCTCCGCGGCCGGGCCATCGACGATCTCGTCGGCAACCCGCACGAGGGCATAGATGTCGGCGATGGCGCGCCGGACGGGGCGGGTGAGCAGGCGGCTCGCCAGCCCGAACGAGGTCGAGTACGCCCCGATGACGCGCGCCGAGGAACCGCGGGCGGTCCCCGTGTAGAGCTCGAGGCCGGTCATGATTCCCGCTCCGCGCAGCGATGCGCGAGCCGCGTGAGCTCGTCACGGAGGCGTGAGGGGAGGCTCGAACGCTGGATCCGTTCGACGCACTCGTCGCGCCGCCGCGCGAGGAGAAGCTCGGCGCGGGACCTGGCGCCGCTGTCGATCAGCGCGTCGCGCATGAGCTGCGCGTCGTCGGCGTCGAGCGAGCGCCTGCCGAACAGGTGGCGGACGCCGTCCCAGGCGTCGGTGCCCTCCGCGTAGGCGATGAGCAGGGTGCGCTTGCCCTCGCGGAGGTCGCCGTCGACCGACTTGCCGAGCAGTTCTTCGGATCCGAAGACCCCCAGAAGGTCGTCGCGCAGCTGGTAGATGAAGCCGAGCGAGCCACCGATCTCGTCGAGGTCGGCGCAGGTGTCGGCGTCCGCGCCGGCCACGGCCCCGCCCGCGCGCAACGGCGCGGCGAAGGAGTATGCGGCGGTCTTGTTGCGCATCATGCGAGAGATTTCGTCGGGCGTCGGGTCGAGGGTTCCCACGGACAGGCCGATGTCGGCGAACTCGCCCGCGGCGGTGACGAAGAGGCACTCATCGACGATCGATTGGAGGCGCGCGGACGCGGGAGCAGGGATCTCGGCGAGGACCGCGTGGACGGCGCTGATGAGCAAGTCGCCGGCGAGGAGGCCCGCGGCGCCGCCCCAGGCGGTGGAGGCCTCGACGGAGGACTCGGCGTCGAGAGCCTCCGCGACGAAGGCACCCTGGAGGTTCGTCTCGCCGCGGCGGACGAGGTCGCCGTCGAGCATGTCGTCGTGGATGAGGAGCGCGGTGTGCAGCAGCTCGACGGCCGCCGCCGCGGAGACGGCCGCGGCCTCGTCGCGCCCGCCGAGCGCGGCGTGCGCGTGGAGGAGGAGCTGCGGGCGGATCCGCTTGCCGCCGCGGAGCGCGGCCCGAATGCGGATCCAGAGCCGCTGGTACGCGGGGCCCATGGCCTCCGCGCGGTCGATCCGCTCGGCGAGCAGGGCCTCGAGGCGGTCGTCGACCGCGGTGAGGGTCTGCGGGTTGGCGAACATCAGGGCTGCCCCTCGAGTGCGGGCTCGGCGGGCAGTTCGCGGGCGAACTCGGGCTCGAGGAGGCTGAGGAGCTCGAGCTGCTCGACCATCCACGGGCTGAAGGCCCAGGGGGTGGCGCGGGCGGCGGCGAGGAGGTCTTTCGGGCTCACCCACTCGAGATCCATCACCTCGTCGGGGTGAGGGAGGGGGTCGGTCGTCGCGGTCGCGATGTACACGGGGCAGATCTCGTTCTCGACGATTCCGGAGGCGTCGATCGCGCGGTATCGGAAGTCGGGCAGGGCGAGCCTGAGGCCGGTGAGCTCCATGCCGAGTTCGTGCGAGGCGCGACGCGCGACGGCGTCGGCGATGTTCTCGAAGGGTTGGGGGTGCCCACAGAACGAGTTCGTCCAGGTGCCGGGCCAGGTGCGCTTCGAGAGCGCGCGTCGAGTGACGAGCACACGGCCGCCCGCCGGGTCGAAGACGTAGCAGGAGAAGGCGAGATGTAGCGGAGTGTCGCCGTGGTGTACACCCCCTTTCTCTGCCGCTCCGATGCTGGCACCGTCGTCGTCCAACAGAACGACTCGCTCTACGTGTGTCACGAACCCTCTCCTCTCTAGCCTTTTACCTAGTAAATAGTATGCTGAGTGGAATTACAACATGGATTAAGATCTAGGGGTGACGCAAGATGACGAGAAGGTGCGAAGCCTCGTGGATCCGCGATTGATGGATCCCTCGGGCGAGATCGTCGCGCACCGGCACCTCGGCGCGGAGGATGTCGAACAGGTCGTCGCGGTTCTCGAAGCCATGGGAGCGTGGAGCCGGTTGGAGCGGGATCTCAGCGAGAAGGCCCGCGAGTACATGCGGCTCGGCGATAAGGACATGCGGGCGCTGCGCTATCTGATCGCGGCTCAGCGGCAGGGCGTCCTCGCGACCCCCGGCATGATCGCGGCGCACCTCCGGATCAGTCCGGCGGCGACCACGAAGCTCACCGATCGACTCGAGGCGGGCGGTCATATTCGGCGCCTGCCGCACCCCGCGGATCGGCGCCGCATCGCCATCGAGGTGACGGAGTCGACGAGCGCGTCGGCGCGCGCCTCCGTGGGGCGCAGCCACGCGCGTCGCTTCGATGCGATTGCGTCGCTGTCCGGCGAGGATCGCGCCGCCGTGTTGCGCTTCTTCGACGCGCTCACGCGGGCGGCCGAGGGCATCGAGCCGGGGCTCGGCGAGGCGTAGGGGGCGCGCTCGCGTCTGCGGGCCCGCCGCGGATCCGCTCTGGCGCCGGGGTCGGCGGTGCGAGACAATCCTGCTCGGGGGACCGTGCGACATCAGGGAGCATCATGACGGGCATGACGACAGGCGGCATCGAGATCGAGCGCGACATCCTCGCGCCACCGACCGCGGTATTCGCGGCGTGGACGAGCGCCGACAGTTTCGCGCGCTGGTTCGGAGGGGCAGAGGTCGAGGTGCCGCGGGAATCGCTCGACTTCGTGGCGGAGCCGGGGCGGAATTGGGCCGCACAGATGGTGCTCCCCGGCGGCGGAACGATCGACTGGGCCGGCGAGGTTGTCGAGGTGTCGCCGAGCGAGCGCTTCGTGTTCACCATCACCGACGAACCGGCGAACCCCGAACGGGCGCGGGTCGAGGTTGAGCTGACGGAGTTCGCCGGCGGCACGCGGGTGCGTTTCGCGCAGGAGGCGCCCGGATTCACGGACGAGCAGAAGGCGGGCCTCATCGCGGGGTGGGAAGGGTTCATCGACGAACTCGCGAAGATCGCGACTGCGTGACGGGGTGAGTTGCGTCGCGCGCTACGTGTGAGCTGAGCGGTGCGGGTGGCGTCTGGGCGCGTTGCTTCGCGGCGGCACGGGGTGAGGGGCTCGATCGAGGCGCCGCGCCGGGTGTCGTTGCGACGTAGGTCGAGGTAGTCACCTCTGCGGGGGCGGTCGTGGCGAGTGTGCGTTCTTGCTCGCGGTCAGGGGTCGGCGGGGACTTTCTCCCGTGCTGGGTTGCGTGCCGGATGGCGCGTGCCAGGCGTCGAATGCCGAGTGCTGGTTGCTCGGCGGGGGCTGCGCTGGATCCCGGATGTCGGATACCGCGTGTCGCGTGTCGCACCTGGCAGCGTCGCGGGTTCTGCGGTGGATGTCGTGTGCTGGGTGTCGGTTGTCGAGTACTGCGCCGGATACCGGGTTATGGAGGCCCGGTGCAGGGTTCCGGAGGTCCGGTGCAGGGCGCCGGACGCCCGGGTGCCCGGATACCCGGTGCCGGGTGTCTGATGCCGGGAGCAGGTTGGTCGATGCTGTGCGGTGGGGTTCGAGGTTGAGACACCAAGTGCCGGCCGACGGTCGGCATCCTGGGCTTACCGGGTGTCGATTGCTATTGGCAGTTGCCGGGCAACGCGCTACCGGTTGGACATTAGCTCTTGCCTGCTGCCAGCGGCGCGGGCGCAGGCGAGCTGTCTCTGGCGTGGCGTGATTCTCCGCAGGAGCGACCGCCTCCCACGCCGGCAAGGAGAGGAAAGTCGTACCGGGAACAGACCGGCGGTTACTTCGATCGTGCCGACTGCTCCGGANGGTGGGTCCGCAGGGTCGCTTGAGTCTTCAATCGAGGGGTCCCACATGTGATTCGGCGGTGGGGCTGATGGCGACGGCGGTGCTGACGCTGGTGGTGATGTTGACGCGGGTGGTGATGCTGATGCTGACGGTCACGGTGATGCTGGTGACTGTGACTGTGACTGTGACTGTGACTGTGGCTGTGGCTGTGGCTGTGGCTGTGGCTGTGGCTGTGGCTGTGGCTGTGACTGTGGCTGTGACTGTGACTGTGACTGTCGCGGCGACGGTGCTGCCGACGGTGGTGATGTTGATGCCGATGCGGGTTCCGTTGTGGGCTCTTCCCGGAAGAACACCCGGCTCGGTGGCTCGGTCTCGTAGGAGTACCCGGACGGACTCGTCCACTCGATGACCCCGTCGTCAAGTTGCTTCATCTGCCAGTCGGACTGATGTTTCATGACGTGGTGTGCCTCGCAGAGGCAGGCGAGGTTGGACATCGTCGTTCGGCCGCCTTCGGCGAAGGCGTGGGTGTGGTCGATGTCGGTGCGGCGTGCGGGTGTGGTGCAGCCGGGGAATCGGCAGGTGAGGTCTCGTCCGATGAGGGCGCGTTTCTGCCAGGCGGTGGGCCGGTAGTGGTCGATGTGTTCGACGATGCCGGTGTCTGGCCGGTAGAAGAGCCTGTCCCAACCAAGGGAGGTACCGGCGAGGTGTCGTGCGGTGTCGGGGGAGATGAGGGTTCCGGCGTCGAGCCAGGCGGTCCCGTCGTCGGGGTTGAGGATCATGGTCGCGGGGATCGTGATCTGCACCTCGGCGCGGATGTGGGTGAGGGTTTCGGTGGTGCCGGCGCGGTGGAGGTCGTGTCCGGTGGGTTCGGCGCCGAGGAGGAGGTCGATGAACAAGTCGGTGCGGAGCTGGTCGAGGCTACGGTGATCGGTTGCGGCCGTCACCGCCTCCGGGGTGAGAGCGCCCGCGGTGACGGGTGTTCCCGAGCTGTCCGCTGCTTCACCGTCCGTTCCGATGTCACTCGTGCCCGCGTGGGCCGTGTTCGTGCCGTCGAGGCTCGCTCTCCCGCTCATCCCCGCCGCGCTCGAAGAACCCGTGGGCGCCCCGCCGTCGGCGACGGCGTCGTCGGCCCCGCTGCTGGAGGTATCGACGCCGGCCGCGCGGGAGCCCCGCACTTCCCGGCACGCACACCCCTCCGCCGCACACTCCGCCCCGATCGGATGCCCGACCGCCCGCCGGTACTGTTCCCGTACCCCGGCCCGGTCGTGTTTGACGATCTTCGCGAGCTTCGTCAACCGGTCATACACGGCATGCACTTCCAGGGATGGCCCGTTCACCCGGAGGGTGCTCATTCCGTCGTCGAGGTCGGTGATCGATACGAACCGTCGCTCCCGGGCCCGCTGGTGTCGTTCCCGGGGTGAGAGGTCGGCCATCTCCGCGGCACGTTTCTTCGCCACCCGAGACAGCTCCCCCGGCGTCATGGTCTCCGCAACCGGAACCGTGGCAGAGTCGAACGCCGCCCGCGCGTCCGGGTGAAGCGCGCCCCCGGCCTCGGTGATCACCCGTGCGTGCTTCGCGGAGATCGTGCCACCGGCGAGCGCGTCGAACGTCGCCGGGAACCGCAGGGTGAGGGTCTCGGCGTCTTCCATCGCGTGTTTCGCGGCGACGGGATGCGTATGGGTGGCGGCGGCGATGTCCGCGGCCATGGCGCGGCGGGCGTAGTCGATGCCATCGCGGTTCGGGGAGCGTTCCCCGGACGCGTGGGCGACGCCGGCGAGGCGGGTGAGGCTGCGGGCCTTGAGCGCTTCGAGGCGGGCGATGGCCCGGTCGTAGCGGGCGATGTCGCCCACGAGCAGGGCCGTGACCATGCGCTCTACCGGGTCGAGCCCGGTGAGCGAGGAAGCGGCGCCTGTGGTCATGTTTCTACGCTAGAAACAACCACCGACAAACGAAGCGTGCCCCGAGAAGAAAAATCGAAGAAAAATGCGGCGCAGGAACGGGTGCCCGGACCCACATGGATCCGGCGCACCCGGCCCGGAGCTACTTCGCGAGGAAGCTCACGAGGGCGGCGTTGACCTCGTCGGCATGCGTCCAGAGCAGCCCGTGGGGCGCGCCCTCCACCTCGACGTACTCGGCCGCGGGGACGGCCCGGTGGAAGCGGCGCCCCGTCGCGTCGATCGGCAGGATGTTGTCCTTCGTTCCGTGCAGGATGAGCGTCGGCTTGCCCGCCTCGCGCACGGCCTCGACGTCGCCCCGGAAGTCCTCGATCCACGTGGGAACCACGGCGTACGCGGCGACCGGGGCGCTCGTGACGGAGAGGTTCCAGTTGGCCGTCACGACCTCCTGGCTGATGCGCTCACCGAGGTTCTCGTCGAGGTTGTAGAAGTCGTTGTAGAACTGCGTGAACCACGCGTACCGGTCGCCCTTGGCCGCGGCGGCGATGCCGTCGAAGACCTCCTGCGGCACGCCCTCGGGGTTGTCGTCGCGCTGCACGAGGAAGGGCTCGAGCGAGGCGAGGAAGGCGAGCTTCGCGACGCGCTCGTGGCCGTAGCGCGCGACGTAGCGGGCGAGCTCGCCCGTTCCCATCGAGAAGCCGACCAGCACGACGTCGCGCAGGTCGAGGGTCTCGAGCACCGTGTTGAGGTCGGCCGCGAAGGTGTCGTAGTCGTATCCCGTGCTCACCTTCGACGACTGGCCGAATCCGCGGCGGTCGTAGGTGATCACGCGGTAGCCGCGGTCGAGCAGTTCGCGGGTCTGGCGCTCCCAGCTGTGGCCGTTGAGCGGGTAGCCGTGGATCAGAACGACCGGCTGGCCGGATCCCTGATCCTCGTAGTAGAGCTCGATGGGGGTGGTGTTCTCGGTTCCGACGGTGATGTAACCCATGGTGCGGTCCTTTTGCTCGAGGTGAGATCGGCCGTTCACTCCTGCCACGCACCACACTAGAGAACGAACACCACCCCTGGGGCCGCACGAGAATCGGAAAAATCACGAAACTCGGAAGGATCCGCGCCTCGCGCCCGAGTTTCGTGATTTCTCCGAGATCGGTGCGGGGCTACCGCCTCGTCGAGCGCAGTTCGGCGAAGTCTTCGTACCGGTGCTCGCCGGCCGCGCGCTCGGTCGCGGCCGCCTCGCGGGCGCGTAGCTCGGCCCGGCGGATCTTGCCCGAGATCGTCTTCGGCAGCTCGGCGAACTCCACGCGGCGCACCCGGAGGTACGGCGCGAGCGCTCCCTTCGCGTGCTCGAGGATCGCCAGGGCCGTCTCCGCGTTCGCCTCCCAGCCCGCGGCCAGCGCGATGTACGCCTTCGGCACCGTCAGGCGCGTCTCGTCGGGCGCGGGCACGACCGCCGCCTCCGCGACGGCGGGGTGCTCGATGAGCGCGCTCTCGAGCTCGAAGGGCGAGATCTTGTATCCGGACGACTTGAACACGTCGTCCGTGCGCCCCACGTAGGTCAGGTAGCCGTCGGCGTCGCGAGAGGCGATATCGCCCGTGTGGTAGTAGCCGTCGGCCATCGCCGCGGCCGTCCGCTCGGGATCCGCGCGGTAGCCGGCCATCAGGTTGCGCGGATCCTGCGACAGATCGAGGCAGACCTCGCCCTCGTCGGCCGCCTCGCCCGTCGCCGGATCGATCAGCACGACCGGCACTCCGGGCAGCGGCCGGCCCATCGACCCGAAGTGCACCTCGGATCCCGGGGTGTTGCCGATCTGCGCCGTCGTCTCGGTCTGCCCGTATCCGTCGCGGATCGTCAGGCCCCACTCGCGCTGCACGTGGGTGATGACCTCGGGGTTCAGGGGCTCGCCGGCCCCGACGAGCTCGCGCAAAGATCCGCCGCGGCCCGCGAGCGGGTGCTGCACGAGCATGCGCCACGCCGTCGGCGGAGCGCACAGCGTCGTAACTCCGGCGCGCTCGATCTGCGTCAGCAGCGCCTCGGCGTCGAAGCGGGCGTAGTTGTAGACGAAGATCGTCGCCTCCGCGAGCCACGGCGCGAAGAAGCTGCTCCACGCGTGCTTTGCCCAGCCGGGAGAGCTGACGTTGAGATGCACGTCGCCCGGCATGAGGCCCAGGAAGTACAGCGTCGACAGGTGGCCCACGGGGTAGGAGTACTGCGTGTGCTGCACGAGCTTCGGCGAGGAAGTCGTCCCCGAGGTGAAGTACATCAGGAGCGGATCCGTCGGCGCCGTCCGCACCTGAAGCGGATCCGCGTTCGCGTGGCTGCGCGAGGCGGCGTAATCGGTCCAGCCCTCCGCGCCGCCGACGGCGATGCGGAGGAAATCGCCCTCGACGCCCGCGAACTTCGCGGCGTCCGAGCCGTTGGCGATCACGGCGCGCGCCGCGATGCGCTCCACGCGCTCGCCCAGGTCGGCGGATCCGAGCGCGGTCGTCGCCGGCACGACCACGGCGCCGAGCTTCATGATCGCGAGCATCGACTCCCACAGTTCGACCTGGTTGTCGAGCATGAGGAGCACGGCGTCTCCCGCGTCGACGCCCTGCTCCTGCAGCCAGCGCGCGAGGCGATCGGAGCGCGTCGCGATCTCGTCGAAGGTGAACCGCTGCTCGGATCCGTCCTCCTCGACGATCCACAGCGCGGTGCGGTCGTTGCCGCGCGCGATGCGGTCGAACCAGTCGATCGCCCAGGTGAAGCGCTCGCCCACGTCGGGCCAGGCGAACTCGACGGAGGCGCGACCGTAGTCGGTGCGGGTCGCCACGATCACATCGCGCGCGGCGCGCAGGGCGTCGTATGCCTGGGGGTTGTCCGTTGCCGTCATCGATCCTCCTCGCGCGCGGTCGGCGCTCGAATATCGTACGGGCAAGGACGCCCCGGGCCGGCCTGCGCCGCGGCTACTCGGCCTGCGACGCGATCTGCTTGCGCACCTCGTCCATGTCGAGGCCCTTCACGGCCGTGACGACCTGCTTGAGGGCCTGCTTCGGGAGGGCGCCGGCCTGGCGGAACACGAGCACGCCGTCGCGGAACGCCATCAGGGTCGGGATCGACGTGATCTGAGCCGCCGCGGCGATGCCTCGGGCCGCCTCGGTGTCGACCTTCGCGTGCACGACGTCGGGGTTCTGCTCCGACGAGTCTTCGAAGATGGGGCCGAACTGGCGGCACGGGCCGCACCACTCCGCCCAGAAGTCGACGAGCGTGATGCCCTCGGACAGCACGGCCTTCTCGAAGGTGTCGTCGGTGAGTTCGATGGTAGCCACGGGTGTCCTCTCGTTTGCCGGGCAGGTTCCATCCACGGTACGCGGCTGAGCGGGCTCGAGGGCCGCTCGCGGCGATTCATTCATGTGAATACAGATTGGAGGAGCACAATGGAGGCATGCACACCCCGCTGATTCCCGAGATGCCGAAGCCCCAGTACGTCATGTCGCAGGAAGGGTTCCGCCTCGCCACCTATACCTGGGGCGACGAGGATGCCCCCGTCGTCCTCGCCGTGCACGGCTTCGCGTCGAGCGCGCGCGACAACTGGGTCAACACCGGCTGGGTCAGCAGGCTCGTCGATGCCGGCTTCCGCGTGCTCGCGGTCGACCAGCGCGGGCACGGGCAGAGCGAGAAGCCGCACGACGCCGAGAACTACACGATGCCCTCGCTCGTCGCCGACGTCGAGGCGATCCTCGACGTCTACATGGTTGACCCGGTGCTCTACCTCGGCTATTCGCTGGGCGCGCGCGTCGGCTGGCACGTGGCGGCGGAGCTGTCGAACCGCGTCGAGCGCGCCGTGCTCGGCGGGATCCCGGACGGCCGCCCGCTCGGCCGGCTCGATCTCGAGCAGGCCCGCGCCTACATCGCGGACGGAACGCCCGTCACGGATCCGGCGACGCAGAACTACGTGCGCCTCGCCGAGAGGGTGTCCGGCAACGACCTCAGCGCGCTCGTGGCGCTCGCCGAGGGCATGCGCTTCGGCGACGAGAACCCCGACATGGGCGACGCCCCGCAGCAGCCGACGCTCGTCGCCGCCGGAACCGACGACACCATCTTCGAGGACGCGAAGGGCCTCGCCGCGCTGCTGACCGACGGATCCTTCGTCGAGATCCCGAAGCGACACCACTTCAATGCGCCGGGCGCCCGCCAGTTCAAGGACGCGGGCATCGACTTCCTCAAGGCGGCCCTCGACGCCTGAGCCGCATTTACGGAGATGAGCCGCTATCGCGGAGGGATCCCGGACGATCCTCCGTGGTAGCGGCTCATCTCCGCCGTACGGGCGCGCGGGTCACGGCTCCTCGGGCCAGCTCGCGCGTGGCCAGCCGTCTTCCCAGACCACCGGCAGAAGGCCGAGCCGGAACATGCCGTCCTGTTGGCCGTCGTACCAGTGGAAGGCCAGCAGCTCGCCCGAGAGCGACTGGCCGCCGGGGCCGATGCGGTCGCCGTCGCTCGTGAGGACGACGGTTCCGCCGTCCTCGAGCACGGAGGATCCGGCCTGGTCGAGGTAGGGGCCGGTCACCTCCTCGGCGCGGCCGACGATGATCTCGTAGGTGCTGTCGACGCCCCGGCAGCAGAACCCGCGCGAGGCGAAGAGGTAGTAGGCGTCGTCGTGCGGGACGATCGTGGGCGCCTCGATCGCGTTCTCGAGCATGCCGCGGTCGGCGATCGCCGTGGGCTCCGCGCCGTCCGCGAGGAGGCCGCTCGGCCACTCGAGCTCGACGATCTGAAGCCCGCTCGAGAAGGAGCCGAAGGCGAGCCAGGGCGTGCCGTCCTCGTCCTCGACGATGTTCGGGTCGATGGCGTTGTAGGGCATCCCGGCGCTCGAGATGACCTCGCCGCGGTCGACCCACTCGTAGGCCGGATCCTCCGGATCGAGGGTCGTGTTCGTCGCGAGGGCGATGACCGAATCGTTGCTGCCGAACGTCGAGGCGGCGTAGTAGAGGTACCAGCTCCCGTCGTGCTCGTAGAGTTCCGGCGCCCAGAGGTTGTCGACGCCGTCGATGCGCTCCGTGAGCCATTCGGGTTTGCGATCCCACACCTCGCCGACGTACTCCCACTCGGCATCGTCGTCCGAACGGCGGATCTGGATGCCGCCGTCAGCGATCTGGCCGTTGCCGGTCGAGTAGATCCAGCTCGGCTCGCCGTCGGTCCCGCGCACGTACGCGGGGTCGTGCACGAAGACGTCGCCCGACAGCTCGGGCGCGGACGGCGTGGGGGCGCACGCCGTCGGCGCCGCCGCCGCGAGGACGACGGCGGCGCCGATCAGGATCCGGCGGATCCGCGACAGCATGCGGCGCTCAGCTCGCCAGCGCGACGGCCGACCACGACACGGGCGGCAGCACAACCGTGAGGGTTCCCTCGTCGAGGCTCGCGCCCTCGAGGGTCTTGAGGCCGACGCGCTCCTGGTCTTCGAGGGTGTTCTTGGCGTACACGTCGTCGTCCCACAGGGTCACGGCCTCCGTGATGCGCGACGCGGCGAGCTCAGAGACGTCGACCGTCACGGTGATCGATTCGGTGCGGCTGCGGTTGACGAGGAACACCGCAGAACGCTCGTCGTCGGCCGTGACGATGGCGTCGACCAGAGGGGCGGCGCCGTGGGCGGCCGTGTCGTAGCTCGGCACGTCGATGCGCGGGCGCAGCACGTCGCCCGAGGCGAGGCGCGAGGTCACCGAGAACGGGAAGAAGGTCGTCTGGCGCCAGGCGTCGCCGCCCGGTTCGGTCATGATCGGCGCGATCACGTTGACCAGCTGGGCGAGCGAGGCGCTCGCGACGCGGTCGTGATTCGCGAGCAGCGTGATCAGGAGGTTTCCGAGCACGACGGCGTCGGCCACCGAGTAGACGTCCTCGAGCTGACGCGGTGCGTAGCGCCACTCGTCGTTGACCTCGTCGGACTCGCGGTGCTCGTCGAGGTACCAGATGTTCCATTCGTCGAAGGAGAGCTTGATCTTCTTCGACGAACGGAGCTTGTTGCCGACGTGGTCGGCCGTGGACACGACGGTCTCGATGAAGTACTGCATGTCGAGCGAGGAGGCGAGGTAGGAGTCGAGGTCGCCGCGGCGCTCCTGGTAGTACGCGTGGCACGAGATGAAGTCGACGTGCTCGTAGGCGTGCTCGAGGACGGTGCGCTCCCAGTCTCCGAAGGTCGGCATGGAGGATCCGGAGGAGCCGCAGACGACGAGCTCGAGCCCGCGGTCGGCGGCCTTCATCGCCTGCGCCGTGCGGGCGGCGAGCTTTCCGTAATCGTCTGCGGTCATGTAGCCGGTCTGCCACGGGCCGTCCATCTCGTTGCCGAGGCACCACATCCGGATGTCGTGCGGCTCCGGGGTGCCGTTGGCGATGCGCTGATCGCTCAGCGCCGTGCCCGATGGGTGGTTGCAGTACTCAAGCAGGTCGAGCGCGGCCTCGATGCCGCGGGTGCCGAGGTTCACGGCCATCATCAGCTCGGATCCCGTGAGCTTCAGCCAGCGCGCGAACTCGTCGACGCCGACCTGGTTGGTCTCGAGCGAGTGCCAGGCGAGGTCGCGGCGCACGGGGCGCTTCTCGCGCGGCCCGACCGAATCCTCCCAGCGGAAGCCGGAGACGAAGTTGCCGCCCGGGTAGCGGATCGTGGTGGATCCGAGCTCGCGCACGAGTTCGACGACGTCGAGGCGGAAGCCGTCCTCGTTCGCGGTCGGGTGCTCGGGCTCGTAGATGCCGTTGTAGACGCAGCGTCCGAGGTGCTCGACGAAGGAGCCGAAGATCCGGCGGTTCAGCGGGGCGACGACGGCGTCTCGGCGGACGGTGATCTGTGCGGTGGTCACGGGGGATCCTTCTCTTTCGGGCGCGCGGAAGCGCCAGGGTGGTGCGTATGGGAAGCGGGGCTCAGCGCGCGAGCGCTGCGGCGCGCGGGTGGTGCGCGTCGAGCTGAGCGAGGCGGTGGTCGACGAACCAGCCGCCGACGAAGAGGGGGACGGAGAGGCCAAGGAGCGGGATGAACATCGGCAGCGCGAGGAGCGAGGCGATGATCACGGCGAGCGTGCCCGTCAGGACGAGCGTCATGAGCGGCGAGGCGAGCGGCAGGCCCAGGGCGAATCGCAGGGTCGGCAGGATCCGGTCACGATAGCGCGCATCGATCGCGAGGGCGGCGACGAGCGCCAGGACGGTGTACAGCCCGGCGACCCAGGTGAACACCGCGAGCATCGTCGCGACCGGTTGCGGCAGCGCCGAGAGCACGAGGGTGTCGGCGATCAGCAGGACGCCGGTGGCCGCGAACGGCGCCCCCAGCGCGTTCGCACGCCAGAACCGTGCGCGGTACTCCGCGACGAAGCGGCGCACGATGCCCGTTCCGTCGCCGTCCCGGAGCATCGTCAGGCACACGGTGCCCGCCGAGAGCGCGGGCAGGACGCCGAGCACGACCGCCCCGGCGAGCGCGCCCGCCACGATCAGCAGGTTGACGACGATGAGCGCCGACAGCGCGCGGAGCCAGGACATGATGCGCCCGACCCAGCCCTCGTCGGCGATCATGGGGCCTCCTCCTTCGAACCGATCCAGACGACGCCATCGCGGTCGAGACCGCCGAACGCGAGCACCGCTCTCCCCGTGCGCGGGTCCGTCGCCCCGAACGCCACGGCGTCGAGGACGACGTCGGAGTCGTCGTGGACGACGATCTCGCCGGTCACGGGATCCGCGGCGGTGCGCAGGGATCCGCTCACGCGGAGCGTGCGGGAGTCGATGACGTCGGTGCGTGCGGGGTCGAGGCGTACGACGTTCCACGTGCCCTCGAGGCCCTGAGGTGCGTCGAGGCGCTCGGCCTCGTAGCCCGCGAAGGGGTGCGGCGACGCGATCGGCCATCCGCCGCGCGTCGTATGCACGCGCCGGATCTGCGCCTCGTGCTGCCGGGGATCGTCGGCCCGGCGCACGTGGTGCACGAGGAATCGCGCGGCCCCGTAGAAGAAGACGGAGTTGTGCCCCGGCGCGCTCCAGCCGATGGTGCCGGGGAAGCGCAGCCCGCCGAGGATCTTCGTGCCGGCGCGCGCCTCGTCGGCCGCGGGCGCGTCGAGGAGGGGGCGGCCCGCGGCGTCGCGGTAGGGGCCCGTGACCTCGGTCGCGGTGCCGACCCGGATGCTGTAGCTGTCGAACAGCGAGTCGTAGGAGACGTACAACAGGTAGTCGTCGTGCTCCGGGCGGTACTCCACATAGGCGCCCTCGACGGCGCCGTCGACGCCGGGGGAGCGCCGCGCGATCAGCACGGCATCGGCCCCCGCGAGCGGTCGGCCCGATTCGGCGTCGAGGCGCACGGTGCGGATGCCGTCGAAGAAGGATCCGTAGGTGAGCCACGGCTCGCCGTTGCGGTCGAAGACGATCGCGGCGTCGATCGCGTTGTGGGCGTCGGCCTCGTGCACCGTCGAGACGACGACGCCCTCGTCGCTCCACGGGCCCGCGGGCGACGGGGCCGTCGCGAGGCCGATTGCGGAGGTGCGGGATCCGAAAGACGATGCCGAGTAGTACATGCGCCAGCGGCGTGCGTCGTCGCCGCTCGGCCAGCGCACCACCTCGGGGGCCCAGAGCCCGACCGCGCCGGAGTGGGCGCGCGCCGGCTCCGGCACGCCGGGAAGCGCCGTGCCGGCGAGGCTCCACCGCACGAGATCCGTCGAGGTGCGCACGTGGGCGCCCGCGGGGATCTCGCGCTCGTCGACGGCGGCGTCGGTCGAGAACATGTACCAGAGGCCGTCGTCGCCGCGCACGACGGTGGGATCGTGTGCGCCGAGCGCCCGCCCGGTTTCCGTATCGACGCTCATCCCTTCGCCCCCGTCAGCGCGATCGACTCGATGATCTGCTTCTGGAAGACCGCGAAGACCACCAGGACGGGGATCAGCGCGATGAAGGATCCGGCCATGATCAGCGGATAGTCGGTCTGGCTCGCGTAGGTCATGTTGAGGCTCGCGATGACCAGCTGCAGGGTCTGCTTCTCGGGGGAGTTGAGGTAGATGATCGGGCCGAGGTAGTCGTTCCAGACGCCCATGAACCAGAGGATGAACTGCGCCGCGATCGCGGGGCGGATCACCGGGAAGATGAGCGTGAAGAAGATGCGCGTGTAGCCGGCGCCGTCGATCTTCGCCGCCTCGATGATCGAGTCGGGCACCGAGGCGAGGTACTGCCGGAGGAAGAAGACCATCACGATGTTGCCGAAGATGCCCGGCAGGATGAGGGGCCACAGGGTGTCGACGAGGCCCGCCGAGGCGAACATCGAGAACTGCGGAATCATGATCGTCGGGAACGGGATCATGATCGCGCCGAGCAGGGTCAGGAAGATGGCGTTCTTGAACGGGAGACGGAGCTTCGCGAAGGCGAACGCCGCCAGCATCGACGCGATGGTGCCGAGGATGGTGACGCTGGCCGAGACGATGATGCTGTTCCAGATGCCGCTGGCCAGGGGTGCGGCGCTCCACACGCGCACGTAGTTGTCCCAGACCACCGGATCCGGGATCCACTGCGGCGGCAGCGCGAAGACGGCCTCCTTCGTCTTGAGCGAGGTGCTGAAGGTCCACAGCAGCGGCGCGATCATGATGATGCCGCCGATGGAGAGCACCGTGATGAGGACGGCGTTCACGGCGCGGTACGAGCGCGACAGGCGCGGACCGCTCACGCGGCGGCGATCCTTCGGAACGCGGGGGAGGACCTGCGCGATCGTCGAGTCGGTGGCATCCGAGGGTGCCGTCTGAACGGGAGTGTGAAGTGTCATGGCGGGCCTCAGTCGATCGCGAACTGGAATCGGCGGTTGATGCGGAACTGCACGGCGGTGACGATGAACACCATCACGCCGAGCACGAGTGCCATGGCCGTCGCGTAGCCCATCTGCAGATAGTTGAAGGCCTTCTGCCAGATGTACCAAACGATCGATGCCGTGGAGAACTCCGGTCCGCCCGTGGGCGTCATGATGTTGATCTCGATGAAGATCTGGGCGCCGCCGATGATGTTGGTGACGACCAGGAAGAAGGTCACGGGGCTGAGCATGGGAACCGTGATGTAGCGGAACTTCGCGAGCGGCCCGGCGCCGTCGAGCGATGCGGCCTCGTAGAGGTGAGACGGCACCGATTGCAGCGCGGCGAGGTAGAGGAGCATCGAATAGCCGATGCCCTTCCAGACCGCCATGATGATGATGGCGGGCTTGGCGGTGGCGGCGTTCTGCAGCCAGTTCGGTCCGTCGATGCCGAAGATGGAGAGCACCTGATTGACGAGGCCGAAGTCGCCGTTGTAGGCCCACTGCCAGAGGATCGCTACCGCCGCGAGCGAGGAGACCACGGGCACGTAGTACACCGTGCGGAAGAAGGTCAGGCCGCGCATGCGCCGGTTGAGGGCGAGCGCGAGCAGGAGCGAGATCACCAGGCCGATCGGGATGCCGATCATGTAGAACACCGTGTTGCCCAGCGATTGCCAGAAATATCGGTCGCCCATCATCTCGACGAAGTTGTCGACGCCGTTGGGGACGGGGGCGCCGAGGCCGTTCCACGTGGTGAACGACGCGTAGATCGAGTACACGAGCGGGTAGCCGATGAAGGCGAGGAATCCGATCACGGGCGCGGCAACGAAGGCGAGCGCCGCGCGGTGCTCCCTGCGGTGGAGGCGGGAGCGGCGGGGAGTGGGGGTCGTCATGCGTCTGGACCTCTGTGTCAGGGGATGGAGGAGACGGGGCGGGCGCCGCCGAGACCGGCGGCGCCCGTCGCGATCAACCGATTCCCGCCTGGGCGTTGGCCTTGTCGAGGAGCTCCTGCATGCGAGGCTGCACCTCGTCGAGGTACTCCTGGGCGGTCTGATCCCCGTCGAGCACGGGCTGGATGTTCTTGAACAGCTCGTCGTACCACTCGGCGCTGTAGGTGTTGTTCGCCGGCAGCGCGCGGCCGTAGTCCTCGGCGATGTCGAGGAACTCCTGCTTGTTCGCGGGGGGAAGGGTCGAGGTCGTGACCCACTCGTTCGCCATGTCGATGAGGTTCGGGATCTGCACGCCCGCGTCGACCAGCTCCTGCTGCGCGTCGGCGTCGACGCTGAGGTACATCGCGAGCTCGGCCGCGAGGTCGGGCGCCGCGGTGGACGCCGAGACGGCGATGCCGAGCGTGCCGGTCCAGGTCGCGCTCTTGCCGGTGGATCCCGCGGGGTAGGGGATCAGGTCCCACTCGAAGTCGAGATCCTGGTACGTGGGGACGTCCCACGGGCCGACGGGGAAGAAGCCGATCTGGCCCTGCATCCAGCGCTGGTAGGTGTCGAGCGTCTGCGCGTCTCCGGCGGAGGGCGTGACGCCGTGCACGTTCTGCATGTCCGCGAAGTACTGCAGCGCCTCGACGAACTCGGGCTCGTTGACCGTGACCTTCGTGCGGTCCTCGTTGAGCCAGTCGCCCCCGTTCGACCACACGAACGGCTGGAGGTTCCACGTGACGTTGAGGCCCGTGCCCCACTGGTCGAGCTTGCCGTCGCCGTCGACGTCGGCCGTGAGCTGCTTCGACACCTCGATGAACTCGTCCCAGGTGTAGGGGACGTCGGGATCGGGCAGCGGAATGCCCGCGGCCTCGAACATGGTCTTGTTGTAACCGAAGGAGAACGGGCCGATGTCCTTCGGCAGGGCGTAGATCGACCCCGTGCCCTGAGTCGTGCCGTCAAAGCGGTAGCTGTCGAGGCCGTAGGGCCAGACGTTGTCGAGGTCGATCGCGTCGGACGACTCGACGGCCTCGGTGATGTCGGCGATGACGCCGCTCTTCACAAACGACTGCACGCTCCCCGGGTCGACGTAGAACACGTCCGGGACCTGCTTGCCGGCGATCGCCGCCTTCAGCTTCGTCGCGTACTCGTCGGCCGTCGTCATGATGATCTTGACGTCGACGCCCTCGTGGGCCTGCTCGAAGGCCTCGATCGCGGCCGTGTAGGCCGCCTTCTCGGCGTCGCCGCCGCGGAACATGAAGGTGAGCGTCGAACCGTCGCCGGGATCGGCTCCGCCCGCGCACCCGGTGAGTGCGGTTGCGGCCAGTGCGGTGACGCCCGCGACGGCCAGGATCCGTGACTTCATTGTGCTGTGTCCTCTCGGGAATGGGTGACCACGTTGTCGAGACCGGTCCCGGAGGGCCGGATCTTCCGAGTTTACAACGTTGTAGTAAACGTTGTAGAAATCATTGTGACGCGCGGGGCGGCGCGGTGTCAACTGCTTTTCGCGGGTGAGGGGCTTGCTGGGCCGCGATCGCGGAGGTGGCCCCTTACCGCGGAAGGATCCTTCGGGTACCTCCGCAGTTGTGGGTCGGTTCCGAAGAATGGGCGCGCCGGGCGTGGTGATCGCGCTGGCGCGGACTCGCGTTTCCGGGACCGGTGCGGCGGACTTGACCCCTTACTGCGGGAGGATCCCTCGGATTCCTCCGCAGTTGTGGGTCATCTCCGCAGTTCGGGAGGGCGCCGCGCGCGGCTACGCCGAGGGGGCCGATTCCCGGTCGAGGATCTGGAAGTCGGCGAGCATCGTGCGCGGCGCGGGATCCGGGGTGCCGGCGATCCGCTCGAGGAGGGTGGAGACCGCGGTGCGGGCGATCCATTCGCGACCGGGGTCGACCGTCGTGAGCGACGGGATCGAGTACTTGGCCTCGTCGAGCCCGTCGAAGCCGATCACGGCGACGTCGTCGGGGATCCGGCGGCCCGCCTCCTGCAGCACCCGCATGGCGCCGAGGGCGAGGGTGTCGTTGAGCCCGAACACGGCGTCGAAGCTCGCGCCGCGGGCGAGCAGCTCCCGCATCGAATCGGCGCCGTTCGCCCGGTGCCAGAGCGTCGTGTAGCCGACGATGTCGTCGTCATACGCGATTCCGGCGGCCTCGAGCGCCTCGCGATAGCCCTGCATGCGCAGGGCCGCGGATCCGATCAGCTCGCCCTCGTGCGCCCCGATCGCGGCGATGCGGCGGTGACCGGACGCGATGAGGTGTTCCGTGGCGGCGCGCGCCGCGTCGACGTTGCGCATGGTGACGTGATCCGTCGGCCCGTCGAAGATGCGCTCGCCGAGGAGCACGAGCGGGTAGTCGACCTCGAGGGCGGAGACGTCATCGTGCGACATGCCGAGTGGACTGAAGATGAGGCCGTCGGTGAGCTTGCGTCGCGGACCCCGCAGCAGCTCGAGCTCGCGGTCGCGATCGGCCCCCGTCTGCTCGACGAGCACGGCGACGCCCGCCGCCTCCGCCTCCTGGATCACCTGCGCCGCGAGCTCCGCGAAGTACGCGAGGCCGAGGTCGGGCAGTGCGAGCGCGATGGCGCCCGTGCGGCCCGAGCGGAGGTTACGCGCCGTGAGGTTCGGCGTGTAGCCGAGCTCGGCGATCGCGTCCTCGACCTTCTGCCGCGTGGCCGGGCGCACGTGGGGGTAGTCGTTGATGACGTTCGAGACGGTCTTGATCGAGACCCCCGCGAGCCTCGCCACGTCATGCAGGGTGATCGCCACGCCGGCCCCCTTCCTCGCCACCTATAACGTTGTAGGCCGAGTCTATGCGACGGAGCGGGGCGCCCTCCTCGCCGCGGCTGCTCGCGAACCGCGGATTCAGGCCCTGATGTCGACCACGCGGGTCTTGCCGAACTCGGGGGCGAGGGCGCCCTGCGACCAGGACGCGAGGTCGGCGGCGAGGGCGCCGAGGCGGTCCTCGGGCGCCCACACCTCGAAGCGCGCGGCGGCGCCGTAGGCGGTCTCGCCGAGCGCGGCGTCGTGGGATCCCACCCACTCGCGCAGCATGTTGTCGAGGCGCCCGGCGTCTGCGTGGGGGACCTCGAACGTCGCCCGGGTGAGCGCCCGCCGATGAACGAGCTCGGCGCGGTCGAGGGCCTCGGACACCGCCCCGCCGTAGGCCCGCACCAGGCCGCCCGCGCCCAGCTTGACGCCCCCGAAGTATCGCGTGACGACGGCGACGAGATCGGTCATGCCGCGCCGCTTCAGCACCTCCATCATGGGAACGCCCGCCGTGCCGGACGGCTCGCCGTCGTCGGACGACCGCGCCTGGCCGCCCCGCACGCCCGTGACCATCGCGACGCAGTTGTGCCGGGCGTCCCAATAGGTCTTGCGCACCCCGGCGATGAACTCGTCGGCCTCCGCGACGGATCCGACCGGCTCGAGGTGCGTGATGAACCGCGACTTCTTGATCTCGATCTCGTGCTCCACGCGGCGGGCAATCGTCGCGGGATACTCGGCCATCCGCCCAGGCTACCGAATCCGGGGCGACGGATCCCGGCGGCGAGCGCCGGCGCGAGGGTGCGGGTCAGGCCGGTGCGGCAGACTGGGGGAGATGCCTTCTCTGCTTGAGGCCGCGCGCGCGGCCGGTGACGACGCCGATTCCCTCTACGACGCCTTTCTCGACTGGGCGACGGAGCAGGGCATCTCGCTCTACCCCGCACAGGACGAGGCGGCGATGGAACTCGCGGCGGGGAACAACGTGATCCTCGCGACGCCGACCGGGACGGGAAAGTCGCTCGTCGCCCTCGCCGCGCACGCGATCGCGCTCGGTCGCGGCGGGCGCACGTACTACACGGCGCCGATCAAGGCGCTCGTGAGCGAGAAGTTCTTCGCCCTCGTCGAGACCTTCGGCGCCGAGAACATCGGCATGGTGACGGGCGACAGCTCGGTCAACGCCGACGCCCCCATCGTCTGCTGCACGGCGGAAATCCTCGCGAATCTCGCGCTCCGCGAGGGGGAGGACGCCGACGTCGACCAGGTGGTCATGGACGAGTTCCACTACTACGGCGACCGCGACCGCGGCTGGGCCTGGCAGGTCCCACTCCTCCTGCTGCCCCGCGCGCAGTTCCTGCTCATGTCGGCGACGCTCGGCGACACCTCCGCGATCGAGGACGACCTCACGCGGCGCACCGGCCGCGCCACGACCCTCGTGGCGGGCGCCGAACGCCCCGTGCCGCTGCACTTCAGCTACGAGAAGAAGCCCGCGCACGAGGTCGTCGAGGAACTGCTGCAGGACCGCGAGGTGCCCGTCTACGTCGTGCACTTCAGCCAGGCGGCCGCCATGGAACGCGCGCAGGCCCTCGCGAGCATCAACATCACCACGCGCGAGCAGCGCGACGAGATCGCCGCCGCGCTCGGCGACTTCCGCTTCACGACGAACTTCGGCAAGACCCTCTCGCGCCTCGTCCGCGCCGGGATCGGCGTGCACCACGCGGGCATGCTACCCCGCTACCGCCGGCTCGTCGAGACGCTCGCCCAGAAGGGGCTGCTGCGCGTCATCTGCGGCACCGACACCCTCGGCGTGGGCATCAACGTACCGATCCGCACCGTCCTGATCACGGAGCTGTCGAAGTACGACGGCGCCCGGATGCGCAGGCTCGGCGCGCGCGAGTTCCACCAGATCGCGGGGCGGGCCGGTCGCGCCGGTTACGACCCCTACGGCAACGTCGTCGTGCTCGCGCCCGAGCACGAGATCGAGAACGCGCAGGCGCTCGCCAAGGCCGGCGACGACCCGAAGAAGCTCAAGAAGGTCAAGAAGAAGCAGCCGCCGAAGGGCTTCGTCAGCTGGAGCGAGCAGAGCTTCGAGAACATCATTGCGGCCGAACCCGAGCCGCTCGGCCCGCGCATGCAGATGACCTCGGCGATGCTCATCAACATCATCGCGCGCGGCGGCGACGTGTTCGACAACGTGCGCTCGCTCGTCTTCGACAACCACCAGCCGAAGAAGGAGCAGTACGCCCTGGCACGCCGGGCGCTCGCGATCTTCCGCACGCTGCGCGACGCGGAGCTCATCGAGGTGACGCCGTCGGGCGAGATCCGGCTCTTCCTCGACCTGCAGCCGAACTTCGCGCTCAACCAGCCCCTGTCGCCCTTCGCGCTCGCGGCGCTCGAGCTCCTGGATCCGGACGACGGGCCCGGCGGAGTGGGCACGGGGCATTACGCGCTCGACGTCGTCAGCGTCATCGAGTCGACGCTCGACGACCCGCGCCAGATCCTCAGCCAGCAGCAGTTCAAGGCGCGCGGCGAGGCGGTCGGCGCCATGAAGCGCGACGGCATCGAGTACGACGAGCGCATGGAGCTGCTCGAGGAGATCACCTACCCGAAGCCGCTCGCGGAGTTGCTCACGCAGGCCTACGAGACCTTCGCGAGCTCGCAGCCGTGGATCCGCGATTTCGCGCTCGCGCCGAAGTCGGTCGTGCGCGACATGTACGAGCGCGCGATGAGCTTCGCCGAGTTCGTGCAGTGGTACCAGTTGGGGCGCAGCGAGGGGCTCGTGCTGCGCTACCTGTCCGACGCGTATCGCACCATCCGGCAGACGGTGCCGCCGGAGGCGCGCACGCGCGAGCTCGACGACATCGTCGAGTGGCTCGGCGAGATGGTGCGGCAGGTCGACTCGAGCCTCGTCGACGAGTGGGAGACGCTCATGGCGGGGCTCGACGCCGACGGCACGCCCGTCGTGCCGCCCGCGCCGCCGTCGGTCGTGATGAACGTGCGCGCCTTCACCGTGCTGGTGCGCAACGCGATGTTCCGTCGCGTGCAGCTCGCCGCGCTCGAGAGGGACGACGAGCTCGAGGAGCTGGATCCGGACGCCGATTGGCCCGGCGCTCTCGACGACTACTACGACGAGCACGACGACATCCTCACGGGTGCCGCTGCCCGCGCGCCTCAGCTGTGCGAGATCACGCAGGGGCCCGACGCCTGGAAGGTCGAGCAGACGATCGACGATCCCGAGGGCAACCACGACTGGCGCATCCGCGGCGACGTCGACCTCGCCGCCTCCGCGGAGGCCGGCGAGGCCGTGCTGCACGTGACCGAGGTCCTGCGGCTGTAGGTGGCGGGCTCAGGCGCCCTGGAAGCCGCGCGCGACCGAGGCCGCCGCGCTCAGCCACGCGCGCTGCGTGGCGGGGCGCAGGGCGCCGTAGTGCAGGTGGCCGTCGATCATCGCCGGGTCGAACGGGATCTGCACGACGTCGCGCGTGAGCTGGCGGTAGCCGTCGACGATGCGCCGCACCTCGGCACCCGTCGAGCGCTGATCGGCCTGGCTCACGACCGACACCGCGTTCGCCGCGAGCTTCGCCGAGCGCTCGTCCCGCTCCGCGAGGGCGTCGAGCAGCAGGGCGCCGGCCTCCGCGTGCTCGTCGCGCGTGGTCGTGGCGATGACGAGCTGGTCGGTGTGGTCGATCATTCGCTGCCACAGCGGGTCGGACTCGTCGTTGCCCGAGTCCATCACGATGAGGCGGTAATAGCGGGCGGCGACCGAGTGGATCCGGTCGACGTCCTCGGCCGAGACGCGCTGTTCCGAGGCGAGCGCGATCGGCTGCGAGCGCAGCACGTCGAAGCGGTCCTGGCGCTGGTGGTGCACGAAGTTGGCGACGTCGGCGGCCTGCGCCTCGGTCGAGAGCAGGTGGTCCGATGCGCCGAGCATGTCGTGCAGCGTCGCCTCGTGCGGGCCCTGCTCCGTGCGCCAGCCGAGCGTGCCGCGGGTCTGGTTGTTGTCCCACGCGAGCACGCCCGCGCCGCCGAAGCGGGCGAACACGGCCGCTAGCAGGATCGTCGTGGGCGTCTTTCCGCTGCCGCCCTTTCCGTTCACGACGGCGATGGTGCGCGGGCCCGGCCAATGGTGCGCGACGTCCATCTGGTCGGAGCGCTCCGAGCGCTCCTCGGCGCCCGGTGCCATGCGGATGCCCATGCGCGTCATGGCTCCGCGGAAGCCGCGGGTCGCCGGCTCCTCGCGCTCGTCCTGGTCGCGCCCGCTCGTGAGGAAGGTCTCGCGCTCGGGACGCACGACCCTCGCGTCGTGGGCGGAACGGGGGCTCGCCGCGCGCGCCGGTGCGGGCGTCTCCGTCGCCCGCGGAGCGGACCCGCGCTTGGGGCCCGGGGTCGGATCCTCCGCCGCCGCGGCGGGGGCGGGCGCGCTGCTGTACGGCGTGGCGGGGCGCGGGGCGCCCGTCGGGGCCGCGTACTCGACGTTCTCGTCGCCGTCGACCACGAGCGGCCACGTGCCGTCGGGTTCGGTGACGAGCACGTGCAGCGGGGTGTCGAGCTGGCGAGCGATCTGCGCCGTGAGCCGCACGATCTCACGGCGCGCGTCTTCGGCGTGCGTGGTCGCGATCTCGTGCGGGGTCTCGTCTACGACGAGGACGGCGGATCCGTCGGGGTGGATGGTGGCGTTGAGTCCGTCATCATTCGAGCTGGCGCGCGTGGCGTTCATCCGTCCAGACTACAGATCTCGATTCGGTTACGACCGCAGAATCACTTCGCGATCAGCGTCGTCTCGAAGGAGTACATGTCGGGGCGGTAGACGTGGCGGCCGTACTCGACGGCGTGGCCGGAGGCGTCGAAGGCGGTGCGCTCCATCGTGAGCAGGGGGCTCCCGGCGTCGATGTCGAGCAGGCTCGGCTCGTCGTCGTGCGCGCGCCGGGCGCCGATGCGCTGCTTGGCGACGCGGATCGTCACGCCGCGGGCGCGCAGGATCGCGTACAGGCCGCCCGCCGCGAGCTGCTCCTCGGTGATATCGGCGAATTCCTCCGGGAGGTGGTTCTCGAGCACGGCCATGGGCGTGCCGTCGGCGGTGCGCAGGCGGCGCAGGCGAAGCACGCGCGCGCCCGTCTCGATGCCGAGTCGCTCGGCGACGCTCGCGGGCGCCGCGACGACCTCGCGCGAGACGACGCGGGTGCCGGGCTCGTGCTGGGATCCCTTGAGGTCCTCGAAGAGGCTCGTCAGCTCGACCTCGCGGGTGACCTGGCCCTGCACCACCTGGGTGCCGATGCCGCGGCGGCGCACGAGGAGTCCCTTGTCGACGACCTCCTGGATGGCGCGGCGCACCGTGGGACGCGACAAGCCGAGGCGCTGCCCGATCGAGATCTCGTTCTCGAGCCGGGCGCCGGGAGCGATCTCGCCCGAGCGGATCGCCTGTTCGAGGCGGCTGGATATCTGGAAGTACAGCGGGATCGGGCCCGTGCGGTCGAGATCCGCAAACAGGTGATCGGGCCACACCGGAGTGTCGTTCGGCATCGGTTACCCCTTCGTTCCGTTTGTCATCACAATATTACTCGGAAGCGCAAATGTCTTGTTGCACGGGGTGCATGTTGTGATATTGTCAGGACAAACACCGCGGCACCCCGGCGCCGCGACCGGAAAGTCTCGACAACGGAGTGTGACGACAATGGTTTCTGTCCCAGACGTACTGGCCATCGGCCGGCTCGGCGTCGACATCTACCCGCTGCAGGACGGCGTGGGGCTCGAGGAGGTCTCGACGTTCGGCAAGTACCTCGGCGGCACCGCCGCCAACGTGGCGGTCGCCGCCGCACGGCACGGGCACGCGCCCGCCCTCGTCGCTCGAGTCGGCGACGATCCGTTCGGCCGCTACCTCCTCGCCGAGCTCGAGCGCCTCGGCGTGGCCACCGACTTCGTGCGCACGGACCCGACGCTCGCCACGCCCGTCACCTTCTGCGAGATCTTCCCGCCCGACGACTTCCCGCTGTACTTCTACCGCGAGCCCAAGGCTCCGGACATGAACATCACGCCCGACGAGATCGACGAGACCGCGGCGCGCGAGGCGCGGATCCTCTGGATCACGACCACGGGGCTCAGCGAGGAGCCGAGCCGCTCGGCGCTGCACCGCGCGCTCGCCCTCCGGGAGCGCCGCGCGCACACGATCATCGACCTGGACTACCGGCCGATGTTCTGGAGCGACCCCGCCGATGCGACCGCGGAGCTTGAGCAGGTGCTCGGATCTGTGACGATCGCCATCGGCAACCGCGAGGAGTGCGAGGTCGCCGTGGGCGAGAGCGAACCGCAGCGCGCCGCCGACGCCCTCCTCGAGCGCGGCGTCGAGATCGCCGTCGTCAAGCAGGGCCCGCGCGGCGTGCTCGCGAAGACCCGCGACGAGCAGGTCGAGGTGCCCACCCACGCCGTGAACGTGATCAACGGGCTCGGCGCCGGCGACGCCTTCGGCGGCGCCTTCTGCCACGGCATGCTGGAGGGATGGGGACTCGAGCGCACACTCCGCTTCGCCAACGTCGCGGGCGCCATCGTCGCCTCGCGTCGCGAGTGCTCCACCGCGATGCCCACGCCGGACGAGGTCGAGCAGGCGATTGCGAGCGTGGCATCGTGACCGCTCTCGACGAGCGCGACTTCGCGCGTCTGCGCGAGTTGCGCGCGCGACGCCCCGAGGAGATCGTGGGCGCCTACGCCGCACGCCGCCGCCGGCCGCTGCTCGGCGCCGACGGCCGCCTCCTCATCGTCGCCGCCGACCACCCCGCTCGCGGATCCCTCGCGATCGGGTCCGACTCGATGGCGATGGCCGACCGCTACGACCTGCTCGACCGCCTCGCGACGGCCCTGCGGGATCCGCGGGTCGATGGCGTGCTGGGCACGCCCGACATCCTCGACGACCTCGCGGCCCTCGGGCTGCTCGACGACAAGGTCCTCGTCGGATCCATGAATCGCGGCGGCCTGCGCGGCGCGGAGTTCGAGATGGACGACCGCTACACCGGGCACGACGTCGAGACGATGGTCGATCGGGGGATCGACTTCGCCAAGACGCTCGTGCGCGTCAACCTCGCCGACGCCGGCACGGCGCCGACGCTCGAGGCGACGGCGCGCGCCGTGACGGCCGCCGCGCGGGCGGGCCTGCCGATCATGCTCGAGCCGTTCATCAGCGAGTGGCGCGACGGCCGGATCGTCAACGATCTCTCGCCCGACGCCGTGATCTCGTCCGTCGCGATCGCCTCCGGCCTCGGCGCCGACAGCTCGCGCACCTGGATGAAGCTGCCCGTCGTCGACGACATGGAGCGCGTCATGGCGGCCACCACCATGCCGACGCTGCTGCTCGGCGGCGACGGCGCCGGTGACCCCGAGGCGATGTATGCCTCCTGGGAGCGGGCGCTCGCCCTCCCCGGAGTCGTCGGGCTCACCGTGGGCCGCAACCTGCTCTACCCCGCTGACGGCGACGTCGCCGGCGCCGTCGACACGGCCGCCCGGCTCGTGCACACGACCGATTCCGTATCCGCCTGATCCCGAACTGCGAGGACATCATGACCAACGACACCACGTCTTTCGACACCGCCCTCCCCGTCATCGGGCACTGGATCGACGGCGCGCCGAGCGCCTCGAGCTCGGGACGCACGGCACCCGTCTTCAACCCCGCGACGGGCGCACAGACCGCCGAGGTGGCGCTCGCGGACGCCGCCGAGATCGACGCGGCCATCGCCTCCGCGCAGCGCGGCTACGAGACCTGGTCGACGTTCTCGATCGCGAAGCGCCAGAGCGTGATCTTCGCCTTCCGCGAGCTGCTGAACGCAAGCAAGGGCGAGCTCGCCGAGATCATCTCGAGCGAGCACGGCAAGGTGCTCTCCGACGCGGCCGGCGAGATCGCCCGCGGCCAGGAGGTCGTCGAGCTCGCCACCGGCTTCGCCCACCTCACGAAGGGCGCCTTCAGCGAGAACGCCTCGACGGGCGTCGACGTGTTCTCGATCAAGCAGCCGCTCGGCGTGGTCGGCATCATCAGCCCCTTCAACTTCCCGGCGATGGTGCCGATGTGGTTCTTCCCCGTGGCGATCGCCGCCGGCAACGCCGTCGTGCTGAAGCCCAGCGAGAAGGATCCCTCCGCGGCGCTGTGGATGGCGCAGCTGTGGAAGAAGGCCGGTCTGCCCGACGGCGTCTTCACCGTGCTGCAGGGCGACAAGCTCGCCGTCGACGGGCTGCTGACCGACGAGCGCGTGCAGTCGATCTCCTTCGTCGGATCCACCCCGATCGCGAAGTACATCTACGAGACCGCCTCGCAGCACGGCAAGCGCGTGCAGGCCCTCGGCGGCGCGAAGAACCACATGCTGGTGCTGCCCGACGCCGACCTCGACATCGTCGCCGATCAGGCGATCAACGCCGGATACGGCGCCGCGGGAGAGCGCTGCATGGCCATCTCGGTCGTCCTCGCCGTCGAGCCCGTCGCCGACGAGCTGATCGAGAAGATCACGAGCCGCATCGCCGAGCTGCGCGTCGGCGCGGGATCCTCGACGCCCGAGCCCCACATGGGCCCGCTCATCTCGGCCCAGCACCGCGACAAGGTCTCGGGATACGTCGACATCGCCGAGGCCGACGGCGCCACGATCGTCGTCGACGGCCGCGACTTCACGGTGCCGGGCTGCGAGGACGGATTCTTCTTCGGGCCGACGCTGATCGACAAGCTCCCGACGACCTCCCGCGCGTACACCGAGGAGATCTTCGGACCCGTGCTCGAGGTCGTGCGCGTGAAGAGCTACGAGGAGGGCCTCGCCCTCATCAACTCCGGCGCCTTCGGCAACGGCACCGCGATCTTCACGAACGACGGCGGCGCCGCGCGCCGCTTCCAGAACGAGGTGCAGGTGGGCATGATCGGCATCAACGTGCCGATCCCCGTTCCCGTCGCCTACCACTCGTTCGGCGGCTGGAAGGCGTCGCTGTTCGGCGACAGCAAGGCCTACGGCGTGCAGGGCTTCGAGTTCTTCACGCGCGAGAAGGCGATCACGAGCCGTTGGCTCGACCCGGCCACACACGGCGGCATCAACCTCGGGTTCCCGCAGAACGACTGAGCCGGCCCGGCCGATCACGACACTTCGAAGATGAGGAAGCGATGACACAGCAGCGATGGTTCCATCGCCGGGGCGAGCTCGCCCGCGGCCAGTGGCAGACGGTGGTCGACGGACGGATCGACGGGTGGGCGCACACGGGCCTGCGGGTCGCGGAGCTCGACGGGGGATCGGTCGAGCTCGAGCCCGGCGTCGAGAAGCTCGTCGTCCCGCTCGCGGGATCCTTCGTCGTCGAGACGCAGGGTGAGAGCTACGAGCTCGCCGGCCGCGCGTCGGTCTTCGACGGCCCGACCGACGTCCTCTACGTCGGCACCGCCGAGGCCGCGCGCGTCTCCGGCACCGGCCGCGTCGCCGTCGCGACGTCGCCGACGGAGCGTTCGTTGCCGAATCGGTTCATCCCGGCCGAGCAGACGCCCGTCGAGCTGCGCGGCTCCGGCGCGTCCAGCCGTCAGGTGCACAACTTCGGCACGCCGCAGGCGCTCGAGGCCGCGCGCTTCATCGTCTGCGAGGTGATCACGCCGAGCGAGAACTGGTCGTCGTATCCACCCCACAAGCACGACGAGCACGTGCCGGAGCACGAGTCGCGGCTCGAGGAGATCTACTACTTCGAGTCGGCGCCGACCCGCACGAGCGAGGGCGTGCCCGCCGAGAGCGCGTTCGGCATGTTCAGCACCTACAGCTCGCCCGCGGGCGAGATCGATATCAACGCGCGGGTCCAGACGGGAGACGTGGCGCTCGTGCCCTACGGCTACCACGGGCCCGCCGTGGCCGCGCCGGGGTACGACCTCTACTACCTCAATGTCATGGCGGGGCCCGACGCCGAGCGGGTCTGGAACATCAGCGACGACCCCGCGCACGCCTGGGTGAGGGCGTCGTGGGAGGGGCAGCCGTTCGACGAGCGACTGCCGTACGAGAGCACGAAGGAGTGATCATGGGCGAGACGAAGCGGATGACGGTGGGCCAGGCCCTCGTCGAATTCCTCGCGAACCAGTGGACGGTCGACGGCGACATCGTCGAGCGCACCATCCCGGCGACGTTCGGCATCTTCGGCCACGGCAACGTGGCCGGCTTGGGCCAGGCGCTGAAGCAGCTGCACGCCGAGCGCGTCGGGCTCATGCCGTACCACCAGGCCCGGAACGAGCAGGCGATGGTGCACCAGGCCGTCGGCTACGCCCGCATGCACCGCCGGCGCGCCACCTACGCGGCCGCGGCCTCGGTCGGGCCGGGAGCCGCGAACATGCTCACGGGCGCGGCGCTCGCGACGGCGAACCGCCTGCCGGCGCTCCTCCTGCCGAGCGACACCTTCGCGACGCGCGTCGCGGATCCGGTGCTGCAGCAGCTCGAGCACCCGCACGATACGGGCATCCAGGTCACCGACGCGTTCCGCCCGGTGTCGCGCTTCTTCGACCGCGTGCAGCGCCCCGAGCAGCTGTTCTCGATCGCGCTCGCCGCGATGCGCGTGCTGACGGATCCGGCCGAGACCGGCGCCGTCACGATCGCGCTGCCGGAGGACGTGCAGGCCGAGGCCTTCGACGTGCCGGTCGAGTTCCTGCAGCGCCGCGAGTGGCACATCCGCCGGCCCCGCCCCGACCGGGGCGTGATCGAACGCGCGGCGGCCGCCATCCGCGCCGCGAAGCGCCCGATCATCGTCGCCGGCGGCGGCGTGCTCTACTCGGACGCCGAGGAGCAGCTGCGCGCGCTCGCCGAGGCGACCGGGATCCCGGTGGGCACCTCGCAGGCCGGCGGCGGCGTGCTCGCGTGGGACCACCCGCAGAACCTCGGCGGCATCGGCGCGACGGGCACGCTCGCGGCCAACCGCATCGCCGCCGAGGCCGATGTCGTCATCGGCATCGGCACCCGCTACAGCGACTTCACGACGGCCTCGCGCACCGCGTTCCAGGATCCGTCCGTGACCTTCGTGAACATCAACGTCGCGGCCTTCGACGCGTACAAGCACGGCACCCAGCTGCCGGTGATCGCCGACGCGCGCGAGGCCATCGTCGAACTGTCGGAGGCGCTCGCCGGTCACACGGTCTCGCCCGAGTACGCCGCGCGCGTCGCCGAGGAGAAGGCGTCGTGGGACAGGACGGTCGACGAGGCCTTCCGGCCTTCCGGCCGCGCCCTGCCCGGCCAGCCCGAGATCATCGGCGCGGTGCAGCGCGCGTCCGCGCCCGAGGACGTCGTCGTGCAGGCGGCCGGATCCCTCCCCGGCGACCTGCACAAGCTGTGGCGGGTGCGGGATCCGCTGGGCTACCACGTCGAATACGCGTTCAGCTGCATGGGATACGAGATCGCGGGCGGCCTCGGCGCCAAGCGCGGCGCGGAGGCGTCCGGATCGGACCGCGACGTCATCGTCATGGTCGGCGACGGCTCGTACCTCATGCTGAACACTGAGCTCGTGACGGCGGTGTCCGAAGGCATCAAGATCATCGTGATCATCATCCAGAACCACGGCTACGCCTCCATCGGGCACCTGTCCGAGACCGTCGGATCCGAGCGCTTCGGCACGAAGTACCGCGCCTACGATCGCCAGGCGCAGGACTTCCAGGGCGAGCAGGTGCTCCCCGTCGACCTCGCCGCCAACGCCCGCAGCTACGGCATCGAGACGATCGAGATCGAGCCCGGTCCCGGATCCATCGACGAGCTCGGCGCCGCGATCGCGCGCGCCAAAGCCTCGGAGGCCTCCACCGTCATCCACATCAACAGCGACCCGCTGATCTACGCGCCCGACGGCGCGGGGTGGTGGGACGTGCCGGTGGCGGAGCCGTCGACGATCGAGTCGACGGCCGCCGCACGCGCCGAATACGTCGAGCAGCGCCGGCTGCAGCGCCCGCTGCTGGGCTGAAGACTCAAGGAAGAGAGAAGACATGACCGACAACAGTGCCGGACTCCGCATCGGAACCGCCCCCGACTCGTGGGGCGTGTGGTTCCCCGACGACCCGAAGCAGGTGCCGTGGCAGCGCTTCCTCGACGAGGTCGTCGAGGCGGGGTACACCTGGATCGAGCTGGGCCCGTACGGATACCTTCCGACGGATCCGCACCAGCTGGAGGACGAACTCGGCTCGCGCGGCCTCAAGCTCTCGGGCGGCACGGTGTTCACCGGCTTCCACAAGACCGAGGAAGAGCGCACGCGCGCGTGGGACCAGGCCGTGAAGGTCGCCGGGCTCGCCTCGCAGCTGGGTGCCGAGCACATCGTCGTGATCCCCGACCTCTGGCGCAGCGACGCCACGGGCGAGAACCTCGAGCCGCGCACGCTCACCGACGAGCAGTGGAAGAAGCTCGCGGCAGGGCACGACTGGCTCGGCAAGGCGCTGCTCGAGGAGTACGGCGTCAAGCAGCAGTTCCACTCGCACGCCGACAGCCACGTCGGCACGGCGCGCGAGGTGACGCGCTTCCTCGACGAGACGGATCCGCGCTACACCAACCTGTGCCTCGACACGGGCCACTACGCATACTACGGCGGCGACAACCTCGCGCTCATCCGCGAGCGGCCCGAGCGCATCGGCTACCTGCACCTGAAGCAGGTCGACCAGACCCAGCTGTTCGACGTGCTGAAGAACGACGTCCCCTTCGCCGACGCGGTCGCCGGCGGAATCATGATCGAGCCGCCGCACGGCGTGCCCGAGCTCGGCCCCATCATCGAGGCTGCCGCCGCCATCTCGCCCGACATCTTCGCGATCGTCGAGCAGGACATGTACGGCTGCGACGTCGACACCCCGTTCCCGATCGCGCGGCGCACGCGCGACCACATCCACGGCTGCACGCACATGGCACGCCAGTTCTGAGGAAGAAGCACATGACCACAGACCTCCGCATCGGAGTCGTCGGGGCCGGCGCAATGGGCGCCGACCACATCCAGCGCATCGCGACCCGCATCGCCGGCGCCGTCGTGTCGGCCGTCATCGAGCCCGACGCGGGCCGCGCGGCCGCGGCCGCCGAGCACGCGCCCGGCGCGCAGGTGTTCGCGAAGATCGAGGACGCCCTCGCGGCCGGTGCGATCGATGCCGCCCTCATCGCCGTCCCCGGGCAGTTTCACCTGCCGGTGTTGCTGCCCGCGCTCGAGGCGGGGCTGCCGATCCTCTGCGAGAAGCCGCTCACGCCCGACACCGCGACCTCCCTGCAGGTCCTCGAGGCCGAGCAGAAGCTCGACAAGCCGCACATTCAGGTGGGCTTCATGCGGCGCTTCGACGCCGAGTACGCCGATCTCCGCGAGCTCATCGCCTCGGGCGATGCCGGCGAGCTGCTGATGCTGCGCTGCGCGCACCGCAACCCCGATGTGCCCGAGTCGTACACGCAGTCGATGCTGATCACCGACTCGGTCGTGCACGAGTTCGATGTCGTACCGTGGCTCGCGGGTTCGCCCGTGAAGAGCGTCGAGGTCAAGTACGCCCGCCAGAACCCGAAGACGCCCGACCGCCTGCGCGAGCCGATCCTCGTGATCATGGAACTCGACAACGGCGTGCTCGTCGACCTCGAGATGAACGTCAGTGTGCAGTTCGGCTACCAGGTCACGACCGAGGCCGTCTTCTCCGACTCGGTCGCGCGGATCGGGGATCCGTCGGGCCTCACCCTCTGGAACGGCGCCCGCGTGGGGCGTCGCGAGCACACGAGCTTCACGACCCGTTTCGCGAGCGCGTACGACAACGAGATCCAGCGCTGGGTCGACGCGGTGCGCCGCGGCGACCTCGTCGACGGCCCCAACGCGTGGGACGGCTACCTCGTCGCCGCCTCCTGCGAGGCCGGCGTGCGCGCCCTCGAGCAGGGCGGCGTGCAGCAGGTCGAGCGCCAGCCCCGCCCGGCGTTCTACGCCTGACCCGATCCCGCTCCGGTCGCAGAATCCGCTCCTCCTCGTCCCGCGAGGAGCGGATTCTGCGACCGGAATCATCATTCGTCGAAGGAGACACCCCTCATGGTCCGGATCGCGATCGATCTCACGCCCTTTAACGACTCCGTTCACCTGCTCGACTTCCCCGACCTCACGGGTGAGCTCGCCGTCCCCGCCGCGTAGTCGATTTCGCTAGCGTAAAAATCCCCAATTCTTATCGTGCTGCACGGCCGAAACCCATCGAAGTGTTTCCCTATCGTCGAGAATGACCCCGATTCCCGACGCCGAGGAGAACCCCGCGTGAGCACCGCATACGACACCAGCCGCATCGAATGGGCGAGGCAGGAGGAGATCGCGGAGCGCATGATCCCGCTCATCGGTCGCCTCTATCGCAGCGGCGGAGTCGTGACGAACATCCTCGGCCGGCGCATCATCAACCGCTCGCCCGCCGAGATCCTTCAGGCGCACCGCTTCACGCGCGAGACGGGCGACGAGGTGCTGGATCCGGAGAAGACGTTCGCGATGCTGGGCGCGCTCGAGCGCGTGGCGGTGGGGCCGGCGTCGATCGACGTGGCGCGGCTCGTGCGAGAGTTCGACGCCGACGGCGGCGCCTGGGGCGAGCCCGAGCTCGCGGGCTTCCTGCGGGAGAAGCTCGCGAGCTCGGACGCCGCCCCGGCCGCGGCCCCGACGGACGTGGTGCTCTACGGATTCGGCCGCATCGGCCGCCTCGTCGCGCGGCTGCTGATCGCGCACCAGGGCTCCGGGCAGGGGCTGCGGCTGCGCGCGATCGTCGTGCGCCGCGGATCCGATGACGACCTGCTCAAGCGCGCCGAACTGCTGCGCCGCGACAGCGTGCACGGCCCGTTCGCGGGCACGATCGAGGTCGATGAGCAGGAGCAGACGATCCTCGCCAACGGCACCCTCATCCGCGTCATCTACGCGAACGACCCCGCCGCGGTCGACTACACGGCGTACGACATCCACGACGCGATCGTCGTCGACAACACGGGGCGCTGGCGCGACGAGGAAGGTCTCGGCCAGCACCTCGCGGCCCCCGGGGTTTCGCGCGTGCTGCTCACCGCGCCCGGCAAGGGCGCCATCAAGAACATCGTGTTCGGCGTCAACAGCGAGCAGCTCGAGCCGAGCGACGCGATCGTGTCGGCGGCCTCATGCACCACCAACGCCATCACCCCCGTCCTCGCGGCAGTCGACGAGGCCTACGGCGTCGTGCGCGGGCACGTCGAGACGGTGCACTCGTTCACGAACGACCAGAACCTCATCGACAATTTCCACCCCGGATCCCGCCGGGGCCGCGCCGCGAGCCTCAACATGGTCATCACCGAGACGGGGGCGGCGAAGGCCGTCGCGAAGGCGCTGCCGCAGCTCGCCGGGCGCCTGACGGGAAGCGCCATCCGCGTTCCCACGCCCAACGTGTCGCTCGCGATCCTCAACCTCGAGCTGGGGCGCGACGTCACGCGGGACGAGATCAATGCCTACCTGCGCCAGACGGCGCTGACCTCGCCCCTGCGGCAGCAGATCGACTACAGCGAGAACCCCGACGCGGTCTCGAGCGACTTCGTCGGCACCAACCGCGCCGGCGTCGTGGACGGGCTCGCGACGCTCGCCGCGGGTGACGACCGCGTGATCTTGTACGTCTGGTACGACAACGAGTTCGGCTACTCGGCGCAGGTGCTGCGCGTGCTCGAGCGCATGGCGGGCGTGCACCCCGCGATCCTGCCGGAGCGTCGCCCCGTCCGCGCGGAGGCCGTGCTCGTCTGAGCGATCCTCACACCGTCTCGTCCGCCGCGATGATGTCGATCTCGTAGAGGTGCGTGTCGGCGGCGGACGCGTCGTGGGCCTCGCGGAACTCGTTGATGACCTCGAGCAGGCGCTCGTTGAGCCGCTCGAACTCGTCCGTCGTGAGGCGGACGTTGGTGTGCACGAACATCGCGTGCTCCTCCGTCTGCCGCCCCGTGACGTATTCCATGCTCCACGCCGCCGTTCGGGTGACGAGCGCGAGGTGGTCGTCGACGATTCCGTGGATGGCGGCGAGGCCGAGCGCCTCGTCCTCCACGGGGTGCTCGGGGCTGCCGATGTTGATGTTCCGGGGCGCCGGTGCCCACACGCGATCGCGCTTATCGCGGGCGAGCGACGGATCCTCCCGGATCAGGTCCGCAGCGGCGAGCGCCCGCAGGTGGAAGCTCAGCTTGTTGGCGGGCACGTCGAGCTCGCGCGACAGGTCGGTCGCCCGCGCGGATTCGAGGCGCAGGAGCGCCCTCATGATGGCGCGGCGCAGCGGGTTGGCGAGGGCCTTGAGCACGGCCGTGGAGGCGGTGGGATCCGCGAGCTCGTCTGCCATGCGCCCACTCTACCGATCCGCAGATAAAGTTGTGCAAGAACAGTTGCGCAATGAAACTTGCGTAACTACAGTGATCGACATGACCGCTCCCTCTCTCCGGCGCACGCCGTCCTACCTGACCTGGTTCGTCAGCGATACGGCGATCGGCCTGACGCGCGCGCTCGCCGGTTTCGCGCTCCCGCTGATCGCGCTCGCCATCACCGACGACCCCGCCCAGGCGGGCACGATCGGCGGCGTCGGCGCGGCCGTGTCGGCCGTCACCATGATGGGCGGGGGAGTGTATGCCGACCGCCACTCGCGCACGCGGCTCCTGCTCCTCGCATCCGTCATCGGCGCCGTCGTCGCCGGCGCCTTCCTGCTGCTCGCGCTCGCGGACGCGCTCACCTTCGCCGCGCTCCTCACCGTCGAGGTGCTGCTCGCCCTGCGCGGCGGATTCTTCGGAATGGCCGGGGAGGCTCTGCTCAAGGACATCGTGCCGAGCGAGGCGATGGGGCGCGCCCAGGGCGCCAACCAGGCGCGCGACGCCGCGATGAACCTCGCGGGCGGCCCGCTCGGCGGGGTTTTGCTGGGCGTCGGCGCGTGGCTCGTCGGGGTCGCGCTCGTGGCCTGCCAGGCGATCGCGGTCGCGACGGCGCTCCTGCTGCGCCGCCGCGTTCCGGATCCGCCCCGCGCGCCCCGCGAGAAGACCGGGGTCTTCGCGGAGGCGCGCGAGGGTATCGTGTGGCTCTTTCGGCGGGCGGATCTGCGTGGGGCGGTGATCGTCATCACCATCATCAACCTCGGGGTCGGCGCGTCGATGACGACCGTGATCTACGCGCTGCAGCAGCGCGGCTTCACCCCGACCGACATCGGCTGGCTCTCGGCCGGTATCGGCGTCGCGATGCTCCTCGGTGCGGTCGCCTCGTCGGCGATCGTGACGCGCGTCGCGACGGGGATCCTCGAGATCCTGGGCATCGGGGCCCTCGCCCTGAGCGTCGCCGTCGTGCCCTTCGTGGAGGACCTGTGGGCGATCGTCGCGATCCTCGCCGCCGGATCCGTGCTGATCCCCGCCATCAACGCGGGCATGGTCGGATACTTCATGGTCGCGGTGCCGACGGAGATGACCGGCCGCGCCATGAGCGCCGCCATGCTGGGCACCTCGGCGGTCGCGCCCCTTTCGCCGCTGATCGCCGGCTTCGGGCTGAGCCTGTTCGGGCGCACCCCGACCCTCATCGTCGCCGCCGCGATCTGTCTCTCCGCCGCGGTCCTCGCGGCGCTGACCCCGTCGCTCCGCGCGATCCCCGCCGAGTCCGGCTGGGCCGAGCACGCGGCGCGGTTCGCCGAGCAGCGGGACCCGCGCGGCGAGCCGAGAGCGTCGACGAGGCCATGATCTGAGTTCGCGGGCCCGCCCCACTAAGATTGAGGCAGACCAGAGGAGGGGCCGTGAGGCGCAACGCGGACGCAGTGGAAGAGGGCGTGTCGATCGCCCTCGCCGCCGTGCGTCTGCAGGTGAAGAACCGGATCCTCGTCGACACGATCGTCGACGGTGACGACTTCGCGCGGGAGGTCTTCGGCGGTGACGCGCGCGAGGCGCTGCTGGCGCTCGCGCGCGAGCAGGACGAGGCGGCCGCGACGATGAGCAAGGCCCGCGCGAAGGCCTGGGGTAAGCACAGCGACCCGCACGGCACGCACGACTACCGCGATCGCGACGTGCGCAACCTCCGCCGCCGCGCCAAGCAGTACGCGGGCGTTGCCAAGAAGCTGCGGGTGATCGCGGAGGACGACGAGCAGATCACCAAGATCGTCGAGGACGCGCGCGACGCCGCCTGGCACGACGTCGAGAACAACATCGACAACCGCCTGCGCATCGAGGCGATGCGCCCCGACGACGACCCCGACTACGAGAAGATGCGCGAAGCGCGCATGCAGGCGCTCATGAGCGTCGACCTGCAGAAGCTCTCGAGCGAGGCGAAGGCGCGCGCGAAGAAGAAGCATTCCAGCTGACGCTCAGACACGCCCGAAGACGGATTCGGATTTCGCGTTTGTCGGCGCGGCGGGGTAAGTTATATGAGTTGCCACGGCAACGGGCGCCCGTAGCTCAATGGATAGAGCATCTGACTACGGATCAGAAGGTTAGGGGTTCGAGTCCCTTCGGGCGCACACTGTGTTGAGACAGTCACGAGAGGCCGGTTCTTCGGAACCGGCCTCTCGGCGTTTCTGGGTATCCGCGGATCGCGCCCCAGATGACGCCGCGTGACTTCACAGAGCGTCACAACGGTGCGGGGCCCGCGAGCGCCGCCTAGCGTGGAGGCATCGCGGCGATCCGGGTGGTCCCGGGGCACGGTTCATACCGTCAGTCGTTGCGGGTTCGACTCCCGCCGTCGCGTCGAACAGCGGGCGCCTACTATCCGAGCGCCTCCTCCAGCGCGCGCAGCACCGCGAGCGCTTCCGCCGGATCCGCGGTGTCGGGCAGCGCCGCGCCGAGCGTTTCCGCCCACTGCGTGCGCAGGCGCTCGACGCTGTCGACCGCGGTGTCCGTCAGCGCAAATCGCACCGCTCGTCTGTCGTCGGGGTCGCTCTCGCGCCGCAACAACGACTTCTCGACGAGCGTCCGCAGCACGGTGCTGGCGTTGCTCGTGCGCAGCTCGAGGTCGGCGGCGAGGTGCGAGGAGGTGATCCCGGGGTTCTGGTCGACGTGCCGCAGGACGAGCGCCTCGAGGGGGCTGAGGGGCACGATCTGCGGATCCTGGTGCGTGCGCGCGTTGAGCTTGCGGGCGATGTGCACGATGCGATCGGCCAGCTCGACGAGAGCCTCGTCGCGCGGAGTGTGCTCGGGGGCCATGCCGCAAGGCTACCCCGTTTGACTTTGCGAATATAGTTATGATTTCATAACTATATGACGATGACCGATTCCGTGCGCACGACCGCTCCGACCGCCCCGCCGACGAAAGGCGGAGGCATCGGCGCGGCGACGCTCTTCGCACTGGCCCTGCTCGCGGCCGTCGCCCCCTTCGGCATCGACCTGTACCTCTCGGCCTTCCCCGCGATGACCTCCGAGCTGTCGACGAGCGCCACGGGCGTGCAGCTGTCGCTGACCGCCTTCCTGCTCGGCGCCGGCGTCGGGCAGGTGCTCTTCGGGCCCTGGTCGGACCGCGCCGGGCGCATGATCCCGCTGCTCACGGGGCTGGCGCTCTTCATCGCGGCCAGCGCCGTCGCCGTGACCGCCGGGAGCATCGAGCTCCTCGTCGTCGCCCGCCTCGCGCAGGGGCTCGGCGGCGCCGCCGGAATGGTGATCGGTCGCGCGATGATCCTCGACCGCGAGTCGGGGCCGGCCGCCGCGCGCGCCCTCAACCTCATGATGATGATCGGCGGCGTCGCCCCCGTCGTGGCGCCGCTCACCGGAAGCCTCCTGGCCGACACCATCGGCTGGCGCGGCCTGCTGTCGATCGTCGGCGCCCTCGGCCTCGTCGCGCTCGCCGCCACCGTGCTGTTCGTGCGCGAGTCGCGGCCGAAGGCGGTCCGCGCCGCGGCGCGCACCGGCGCCCGCGGATCCTGGTCCGGCCTCCTGCGCCGCGGATACGTCGGCCACGTGCTCGCATTCGGCTTCGGCATGGCGATCATGATGGCGTACATCTCGGCGTCGCCGTTCGTCTACCAGGACATGATCGGGCTGTCGGCGCCCCAGTACGGGCTGGCGTTCGCGGTCAACGCGATCGGCCTCGTGGGTGCGACGGCGATCTCCTCGCGCCTGACGAAGCGCTACTCGATCCGTACCCTCACGGCCGCGGGCCTGATGATCAGCCTCCTCGCCGTGCTCGCGATCCTCGTCCTCACGCTGGCCGGAGCAGCCGCGGTGTGGCTGATGGTTCCGCTCTTCCTCGCCATCGCGCCGCTGGGCCTCGTGTTCGGCAACGCGACCGCCCTCGCGCTCTCGGCGGTTCCGCCCGCGGCGACGGGCGCGGCCTCCGCCTTCCTCGGCCTGCTGCAGTTCGTGCTCGCCGGCGTCGTCGCAGCGCTGGTGGGCGTCGGAGGCGAAGCCACCACGCTGCCGCTGGCCCTCACGATGCTGGGCGCCGCAGTCGTCGCGCTCGTCGGGCTCGCGATCGGCCGGACCCGGGAAGAGGGCGAGCCCGAGTAAGCACCCGCGGACGCGCCCGTTCACCCTCCGGACACCGGCGCGCCACCGAGCGTCCCGGATCCGGGTGTTCACTGGCGCGATGGATTCGTGGTCTCGAACGCTACGCAGCGCGATCGCCCTCGGGGCGGTCGCGCTGCTTGCTGCGTGCAGCGCGCACGGGGCGGACGGCGATGCGGCCCCGCCGAACACTCCCGCTCCCCTCGCAAGCGAGGATCCGTACCGGGTGGTTCCGGAGCCCGGGCGCACGATCGAGGCCGCGCCGCCCACCGACGCCGTTGACATCGCCGGGTGGGTTGTCGCCGTCGTCGTGCCGACCGACGACGAGGCGACGCAGACCCTGCGCGCGGCGGCACGGGAGGTCGCGGAGCGCGCGGGCGCCCGCCCCCTGGAGTTCGTGGCGGACGGCGGCGGGACAGGAATCGATGCGGCGTTCGAAGAGGCGCTCGCCGCGGAGGCCGATGTCGTGATCGGCCTGGGCGACGCGACATCGGATGTCTTCTCGTACCTCACCTCGCAGTGGCTCGATCAGCAGTTCCTGATCGTCGGCGCGCAGCTACCCGAGCCGACGGCGAACGTGACGGCCGTGATCTGGCCGGGGGCGACCTCGCGCGGATCCGGCGCGCCCGCCGATGGGGAGCTGGACGCGGCGGGTACCACCCCCGCGCGCGCCGCGGAAGCCGTCGCCGCCGGGCTCGACGCCGTCGCCGACGGCACGACGGGCGTCGTGCTGAGCCTCGCCGGGTGACCACGTCTCCGGGGCGTCAGGCGAACGACACCCTCCGTTCACGTGGGGGTCGGCTGGGGGTCATCCGACCTCTCCAGTGTGTCGTGGGTGCGCGTCTCGCGCGCCTTCCCCCCCACGCACGCTCAGATCGGAGCTCCACCTTGCTGACCACAGACAGCACGCCGCGCCCGCCCGTCGCGGCATCACCCGGCCGCGATGCGCGACACCGCACCGTTCGACGCACCGTCTCCGGAGCACTCCTCGTCTCGCTGACCGCCGGATCCTTTGCCGCCGCGGCCCTCCCCGCCGTCGCCGCCGACGCACCCGAGGGCTCCTCGTCGATCGCCGCGGCCGCGGAGCCCGTCCGCATCGAGGCGGAAAGCTACACCGGCGACAACAACGGCGCCGAGATCAACGGCCGGGTGATCGACACCGGCGTCGAATCGAGCGGCGCAGCCTCCGGCGGATCCCGCGTGAAGAACACCTTCGACGGCGCCGAGATCTCCTACGCCGACGTCGACTTCGGCTCGGCGCCCCTGTCGACGCTGACGCTGCGCTACGTCGTCAACGAGGCGCGCAGCGGCCTCAACTCGTCGATCGAGGTCTATCTCGACGAGAAGACGGAAGAGAACAAGGTCGCGACGGTCGCGATGCCCGCCACGGGCAACGACTGGGAGGCGTACGGGGAGACCACGGTCGATCTGCTGCGCGAGGTCAGCGGCCAGCACACCGTGATCGTCGTCATGCACGCCGACTCGAAGCCCGGCGAGGCCGCCGACTACCCCAACTACGTCGGCAACATCGACTACCTCGAGTTCGGACTCGCGCCCCTGCCCGAGACGTACCTGAGCAGCGAGACGAGCTGGGCCTATTCGGACGACGGCACCGACCCGTCGGGTGACGGATCGCTCGCGTGGACGACGGCCGACTTCGCCGCCTGGAGCCAGGCGAGCGGGCCGTTCGGATCCAAGCGCGGTGCCGCGGACCTCGGCGGCGGCTTCGTCGCGAACACCCTGCTGCAGTACCTCCTCGACGGCTCGGAGAACACCGTGCCGACGTACCACTTCCGCACCGACCTGAGCCTCGACGAGGACGAGCTCGCGCGCCTTCAGTCGCTCAAGGCCACCGTGACCTATGACGACGCCGTGCGCGTGTACGTCAACGGCGAGAAGGTCGCGGGCTTCGCGGACGGCCGCGTGGACGCGGCCGAGAATCAGAACCTCACCTACGCGGGCGAGAGTGCCGGGGATCCCGTCACGGGCACCTTCCAGATCCCCGCCGACGCCCTCGTGGCGGGCGAGAACCAGATCGCCGTCGCGCTCTACCAGGACCGAGAGACGAGCAGCGACATCTACTTCGACTGGCAATCGCTCGCACCCGTCGAGGAGCAGCCCGACCGCCCGGCCGAGATCACCGACATCGTGCTCGGCGTGGGGGCGACGGAGGCCGAGCGCAACCTCGCGTGGTACTCGGACATCGACGTGCCGCAGACGGCTCAGCTGGCGAAGGCCGCCGAGGTGCAGGACGGCGTCTTCCCGGAGACCGCCGTCACCGTCGAGACGAGCGCGGGCGGCCAGGCCACGAGCGGCGAGTACTTCCGCAGCGCGGCGCTCTCCGGCCTCGAGCCGAACACCGAGTACGCCTACCGCGTCGGAAGCGACGAGACCGGCTGGTCGGCCGCGTCGACCTTCCGCACGCAGGACTTCGACGGCGACTTCGAGTTCCTCTTCTTCGGCGACCCGCAGGTGGGGGCCTCGGGCAATCTCGCCTCCGATGAGGCGGGCTGGGTCGACACCATGAACATCGCGACCCAGACCTACCCCGACGCCGAGCTGCTCTTCTCGGCCGGCGACCAGGTCAACACCGCGAGCAGCGAGGCCGAGTACGCGTCCTTCCTCGCACCGACGCAGATGCGCGAGATCCCGCTCGTCGCCACGAACGGCAACCACGACGTCGGGTCGAAGGCCTACCTGCAGCACTTCAACCTGCCGAACCTCGACCTCGAATCGGGTGCGGCCGGCAGCTCGAGCGCCTCGGGCGGCGACTACTGGTTCCTGTACAAGGACGTGCTGTTCATCAACATCAACTCCAACAGCCGCGATTACGCCTCGCACAACGCGTTCATGGAGAAGGTCGTCGCGGAGCAGGGCGACAAGGCGAAGTGGAAGGTGCTCGCCTTCCATCACTCGATCTACTCGGCCGCGGTGCACGCCACCGACAGCGACATCATCGACCGCCGTAACTCGATGCCCCAGAAGATCTCGGAGCTCGGCATCGACATGGTGCTGATGGGCCACGACCACCACTACACCCGCAGCTATCTCATCAACGACGGCCAGATCGCCGATCCCGAGGAGCAGGCCGCGTCCGAGAGCGTCGTGGCGGGCCCGGGCGACGTGCTGTATGTCACCGCGAACTCGGCGAGCGGTTCGAAGTACTACAACCTGAACACCGGCACCGACCTCTGGTGGTCGTCGGTGCGCAACCAGGAGAAGGTGCGCAACTACTCGGCGATCGAGGTCACCGACGAGTCGCTCACGGTCCGGACCCTGCGCAGCCAGGCCAATGGCACCGCGAGCCCGGTCAACAGCGTCGTCGACGAGGTCGTGCTCAGCCGCGCCGACGACGCACAGGACGGGCTGGACGTCTCCGCCTCGGCGAGCACGCGCGTCGTCGCGGGCAAGCAGTACGTCTCGGTGAAGGTGACGAACAACGAAGACGTGCCGGTGGACGTCGTCGTCGAGACCGCGTACGGCTCGAAGTCGTTCTCGGCCGTGCAGCCCGGCGACTCCGCGAACGCGTCGATCAACTCCCGCTCCGCCGCCATTCCCGCCGGCGAGGCGACCGCGACGGCGACCGCCGACGTCGACGGAGCGCAGCTCAGCGTCACCAAGACGGCCGCGTACGACGCCGCCGGTTAACCCCCACTTTCGGTGCCCGCGGCCGATGCCGCGGGCACCCCTTTCAAGGAGATAAAGACATGAAGAAGTCTGTTGTACTGCGCGGCAGCGCGATCGCGTTCGGCGCCGCGCTGCTCGTATCCGCCGGATCCGCCGCGCTCGCCGAGGGCACCGGGGCGGGTGACTCGCAGGGTGTCGACGTCTCGGTCGAGATCGCGCCCGTCGAGGGCCCCGGCGCGCTCGCCATGACGGTGGCCGCCGCGTCGACGAGCCTCGAGGAGAACGGCTCGACCGAGCTCGAGCGCGTCTTCACGGGCAGCCTCCCGACCGTGACGGTGACCGACACCCGCGCGCCGGAAGACGTGCCGGTCGACTCGTTCTGGTACGTCGTCGGCACCGCCAGCGACTTCCACGACTCCGTGGGCGGCGAGACGATCTCGGCGAACCACCTCGGCTGGTCGCCGAAGCTGGTCGCCGGCGAGGGCGAGGGCGAGCCGTTCGTCGAGGTCGGCGGCGACGTCGCCCCGTCGGATCCGGGTCTCGTCGACCAGGAGCTGCTGTACCTCGCCGAGTCGGGTGAGGCGAACGCGGGCGGCGGCGTCTTCAGCGCGACGGCCGACCTCGACCTGGTCGTGCCGGCCGACGTGCCCGCCGGCACCTACACGTCGACGATCACGCTGTCGCTGTTCGAGTGAGTCACCCGATGGGCGGGGCGGGCCGGCGCCCGCCCCGCCCATCCTTCTGGAGGTCCCCCATGCGATCCATCACCCTCGTCGCCGCGCTCGCCGCCGCGACGTTCCTTGCGCCGCTCGGCGCGGCGCCCGCCGTTGCCGCCGAGGAGGAGCCGGTCACCTGGTCGGTCCGTCCGGGCGACGGGAGCGGTGAGGACGGGCGCTCCTGGGTGGAGTGGGACGCGGATCCGGGGGAGGCCCGCACCGACCACATGGTGGTCACGAACCACGGCTCGACCGAGGTCGAGTTCCAGCTCTCGGCGGCCGACGGCTACTTCACCGACACCGGTCGCTTCAACATGCTTCCCTCCGACCATGAGTCGGAGGACGCCGGCACGTGGATCGAGCTGCCGGACAGCGTCGTCGTGCCGCCGGGCGGCGCGGAGGTCGTGCCGTTCACCGTCACCGTCCCCGACGACGCCACTCCCGGCGATCACCCCGCGGGCGTCGCCGCGAGCATCCTCTCCGACGGGGAGGGCAGCATCGGCGTCGAATCGAGGGTGGGCTTCCGCGTGATGACGCGCGTCGAAGGCGAGCTCGTGGCGGCGCTCGATGCGTCCGCGAGCGGATCCTACGATGGCGAGCTCAACCCGTTCCTGCCCGGCGGGATCGACGTCGCGTACGACATCGAGAACAGCGGGAACACGCTGCTGCGCACGCAGCCCACCATCACCGTCGCCGGGCCCTTCGGTATCGGATCCCAGACGATCCAGGGCGCAGAGATCACGGAGATCGCGCCGGGCGAGACCCGCCGCGGCTCGATCCGGATCCCGGACGCCTGGCCGCTGTTCACCTACACGGTGAGCGTCGAGGCCGAGCCGCGGGCGGTGTCCGAGCAGCCGCCGATCGGCGGGGCCGCGGCCGTCCGCGCCGACGCGCAGATCGCCGCGGTGCCGTGGCCGCAACTCGTCGTCGTCCTGATCGCGATCGCCCTGCTCGTGTGGGGTCTCGCGCATCGCCGCCGCGAGCGTGAGCGGGTCGCCGGCCTCATCGCTCAGGCGCGCGAGGAGGCATTCGCCCAGGCGAGCGCCCCGCACCCCGCCGTCGCCGCAACCCGATCCTGAGGAACCCGCACCCATGTCTCTCGCCCTGCGCTCCCGTGCCCTGCTCACCACCGGCGTCGTCGCGGCCCTTCTCGGCGGCGGGCTGACCGCCGCGCCGCCGGCCGTCGCCGACGAGGCCGCCGAACGCGACTACACCGCGCTCGTGAACCCGTTCGTCTCGACGGAGGACGACTTCGGCCAGGATCTCGTCGGCGCCGAGGCGCCGAACTCGATCGTCAAGATCAACCCCATGACGGTGTCCGGCCGCTCGCACTCCGGCTACGACTACGCGGAAGACCAGATCGCTGGTTTCACGCACACGAACCTCAACGGCGTGGGCGGATCCGGCGGCGGCGGTGACCTGCTCGTCGTGCCGACGTACGAGACCTACTCGAGCCGCCCCGCGACCGAGAGCTACGCCAAGGGCTTCAGCCACGACGCCGAGGACGCCTCGCCCGGGTACTACGCCGTTGACCTGCAGACCGCCGGCGGCGCGATCCGCGCCGAGGCGACGACCGATGTGCGTACGGGGCAGGACCGGTTCACCTTCTCGAGTGCGGGATCCGCCTCGCTCGTCGTCGACCTGCGCAACAACTTCACGAACCGCAAGGGCGCCTCGCTCGATGCGGCGATGCTCGACGACGGGCGGGCGTCGCTGGCGGGCGACTTCACGGGCCACTTCAACGGCTACGACTACACGATGCACTACTACGTCGAGACCACCGCCCCGGTCGCGGGCGTGCGCACCTGGGGGAGCGACGGCGCGCTCGGCGAGACCGTCCACCGGGATGGCACCGATATTGGCGCGGTCATCGACCTCGACGTCGCGGCGGGCGAGCAGGTCGGGCTGAAGGTCGCGGTCTCGCCCATCAGCGCCGAGCAGGCGCGGATCGACCTGGCCGCCGAGATGGGCGAGCGCGGCTTCGAGGAGGTGCGCAGCGACACGCGCGCCGTGTGGAACGAGCTGCTGGGGCGCATCGACGTCACCGCGACCGAGACGAGCGATCCCGACGGCGATCTGCAGGAGCTGTTCTACACGCACCTGTACCGCATGTTCGGATCCCCCATGAACGCGACCAGCACGAGCGGTACCTACCGCGGGCTCGACGGCGCCGTGCACGAGTCCGACGGCTACGTGCACTACGACGGCTGGGGCTTCTGGGACGACTTCCGCAAGTACGAGGTGCTGGCGATCGGGTACCCCGATGTCTTCGGCGACATGGCGCAGTCGATCGTCGACCTCTACGCCACCTTCGCGGCCAGCGGCAAGGCATCGCTGGCGAACGTCACGCACGCGGTTCCGACGGTGCGCTTCGAGCGCGCCGCCGTCGTCGTCGCCGACGCGATCGCCAAGGGCGCGCACCTCGAGGGTCTCTCGCGGGCGTGGCCCGCGCTCGTCTCGCAATCGCAGGGCGGATACGCCAACGAAGACAACGAGCGCCGCGGCTACGTCGCGAACGAGGTCGACGACACCCTCGGCACGGCCTACGACGACTGGGCGATGGCGACGATCGCCGACGCGCTCGGCAAGACCGAGGACGCGGAGAACTACCGCCTGCGCGCCGCGAACTGGACGAACCTGTACCGAGACGACGCGGTCACCCTCGCGGACGGGGAGAAGACGGGACTGATCTTCCCGAAGGACGCGAACGGATCCTGGATCTCCGCGGATCCGGAGCGCTTCGAGGCCGGCAACGTCTACCAGGGCACCCTCTGGCAGTACCACTGGTACGCCGCCCCCGACATGGGCGGTCTCATCGAGAAGATGGGCGGCGAGGACACGGCACGGAGCGCGCTGAGCTTCATGTTCGGCGAGCACGCGCCCGACGACGGCTCGCGCATGCTGCACGCCAACGCGAACGAGATCGACCTGCAGGCGCCGTACCTGTTCAACTACGTCGGCGCCCCGTCGAAGACGCAGCACTGGGTGCGCAGCATCTACACGCAGGAGACCTGGAACCGCTACATCGCCACCGGGTCCACGCACGAGTACCCCTCGGGCGGCGGCGAATTCACCCCGCCGATCAAGACGCGGGTGTTCACGAACTCCCCGCGGGGCTTCCTTCCGACGATGGACAACGACACGGGAACGATGTCGTCGACCTTCGTGGCGGCGGCAATGGGACTCTTCCCGGTGCTCGCCGGATCCGACGAGTACCAGATCGGAACGCCGTTCTTCGAGAACGTGCGCATCGATTACCCCTCGGGCCGCGAGCTCGACATCTCGGCCGAGGGCGTATCGCCCGACGCGTATTACGTGCAGTCGGTGAGCCTGAACGGCGCGCCGTTCGACCGCACCTGGGTCACCTACGACCAACTGACCGCGGGCGGAGAGCTCGCCTTCGTGATGGGCGAGGAGCCGTCGGAGTGGGCGGCGGACTCCGTCGCGTCGTCGTCGCTCAGCGACGAGCTTCCGAGCTCGGTGTACGACCCCATCAGCGCGATCTCGGTCTCCTCGCGGGAGTTCCGCGAGGCCGACGCGGGCGACGGCACGATCGGGAACAGCATCGAGCTGAGGATCGCGAACGGCACGTTCGCCGGGTCCGACGGCGCCGACCTCTCTGGCGCGATCACGGCCGAGAACCTCCCCGCGGGCCTCAGACTCGTCGCGACCCGCACCGGAACGCGCACCGCGGCACTGGAGCTCGTGGGAACAGCCGAGGCGTCCACCCCGCTCGACAGCATCGACGATCTCGCGCTAGCCATCTCCGATACCGCGTTCTCACGGAAGCCCTCGAACGGCACGCGCGAGTTCGCCCTCAGGGTGAGCTTCGCAGACCCCGCCGTCGCGGCCGACGTCACGCGGCTGAAGGCCGCAGACGACGGCGCGCTCGATGGCACGGTGACGCTCACGGCGAGCGGAGCGAGCTTCGCCGGCGCGAACGGCCGAGACCTCATCGCCGACGGCGCGCTGACGCTCGCGGGTCTGCCCGACATGGTGTCGGCGTCCGCGGTCGTGCAGGACGCCTCGACCGTCAGGATGAGCCTCGGCGGGAGCATCGGTGACGCCCGTCGCGCCTCCTTCGCGCTGAACTTCACCGACGCGGCCTTCGATGGCGCGTCGGCCACGACGGTGCGCGGCGACGGGATCTCCGGGCTCGGCTCGTTCGTGATCGAACGCGACCAGCGCTGGCGCCAGCAGCTGGAGGCGCTCGCCGCCGAGGCGGCGCTCGTCGTGCGCGGATCCTATTCGTCCGCGTCCTTCGACGCGTTCGACGCGGCCCGCGGATCCGCCGGCGACGTTCTCACGAACGTCGCCGCGACCGACGACGAGCTGCGGTCGGCCTTCGAGGCCCTCGAGCGCGCGGCGGGCGCCCTCGAGATCGAGGCGGTCTCGCTGCGCGTGCGGGTGGAGGCCGAGACCTACGACGCCGACAATGGGGGAGGCCTGAAGAAGGAGGGCGGCGAGGCCCCCTCCGGAAACGTCGGCGGCACGTGGGATGGCGGCACCCTCGAGTACCGCGACCGCGAGTTCGGCTCGGAGCCGCTCACCCACGTGACGGTGAGCACGTCGACGCGCGATGAGCGCGTGGGTGAGAACCGCCGCCTCGAGTTCTACCTCGAGGAGGTGAGCGATGCGGCACGGGTCGGATCCGTGGAGCTGCCGAAGACCGGGGGATGGGATCGATACGTCGAGACCACGGCGGTGCTCGACCGCCCGATCTCGGGCGAGCACACGCTCATCGTCGTCATGCGCGCCGACGCGGTCGAGGGTCAGGAATACGCGTACGTGTCGAATCTGCAGTGGTTCGAGTTCGGTCCGGATCCGTCTCCCGAGGGCGACGTCGACCTGACGGCGTTGAACGACGCCATCGGAGCCGCCGAGCCTCTGCGCGGCGAGGAGGAGCGCTACGTCTCATTCGACTTCGCCGTCTTCGTCGCGGCGCTCGACCGGGCGGCCGCCGTTGCCGCGGCGGGCGACGTCACCCAGGAGCGCGCCGATGAGGCCCAGAGGGTGCTCGACCTCGCAACCGCTCAGCTCGAGTGGCGGCCTGCCCGCCACCTGCCGCTCCTCATCGCGCGGGCCGAGGCCGTGGACCCGGATGCGCACGCCGCCGACGACGTCGCGGCCGTGAACGCGGCTCTCGACGCGGCCCGCACCATCGGATCCGACGCGAGCTACGAGCAGTTCGCCGAGGCGGCGAGCGCGCTGGAAGCGGCGCTCGATGCGCTCGGCGGGCCCGAGGATCCGGGGCTCAACGTCACGGTCGAAGCCGACACGCGCACGGTCGCCGGTAAGAAGTACGTCTCCGTGCGCGTCGCGAACGACGCCGCCATCGCCGTTGACCTCGTGGTCGACACGGCCTACGGATCCAAGACCTTCGCGGGCGTTCAACCCGGCGAGACGGCGAGCGTGTCGGTCAACTCGCGCCTCACCGCGATCCCGGCGGGCGAGGTCACCGTCACCGTGACGGGCGGCGACGCGACCGTCACGCGGACCGCCGCGTACGAGGCGGCGGGCTAAACGAACGGTGGCGCGGGCGGGGGAGCCCCGCGCCACCGAACGGGTTACGACGCGTCGGCCTCCGGGCCCTCGGCCGCGGGCGCCTCGGTGGCTCCCGGGTCGGGGGATCCGCCGGTCGGGGATCCGGCGCCCGTCGCTTCGCCCGCGATCGTCTGCGAGATCGAGTCGGCCTCGCTCTGGAGTGTGTCGGCGTCGATCAGGTCGTCGGCCTGCTCGGAGAGCAGCGCGACGAGCCCGTCGAGGTACTCCTGCGCGGATCCGCTGTCGTAGATCGCCTCCGTGTGCTCGGCGAGAGAGTCGTCGTAGAGCTGCGCGAAGTCGGCGTTCTCGAGGAAGCGCATGGCGAGCACGTTTTCGCCGCCCATCATGCCGCCGGGGCGGCCGCCCTGAGGCAGGTCGTCGGGGAGCTCCGCGCCTTCGGGGAGCTCCATGCCCTCGGGCGGTTCAAATCCCTCGGGGAACTCGGCGCCCTCCGGCATCTCGGGCATGCCCTCGCCATCGCGCTGCGGCATGTCGCCGCCGGGCGCCCCGAAGCCGCCACCCCCGAGGCCGCCGTACGAGAGGTTCTGGTCCCACGCGACCACCGTCATGAGATCGGTGTCCGGATCGTAGTGGAGATAGGAGTTGTTGCCCGGTCCGTCGATGTCGTCGGAGTTCGCGACGAGATCCTGCACCGCGAGGTAGTCCGCGAAGGAATCCACGTCGAGGTAATCGGACAGCTGCTCGGCGAACTCCTCATCGGACGAATTGTTGATGAAGTCGAGGAAGTCGATGAGCGGCGCGTACTGTTCCTCCTCCGAGAGGCCCTCGGCGTCGAACTTCACGTCGAAGACGTCGAGATACTCGGCGCTGTCGTCGCCGCGGTAGGAGTAATCGCCCGACGCGTCGGCCTTATAGGTAATGCCGGTGCCGCCGAATGCGTCCTCGTTCCACGCGTCGTCGTCGGGCACATCGAGCACGAGCCGCAGTCGCTCGTCGCCGCCGTTGACGCTCAGCCGCACGTAGGCGGCGTCCTCCGCCGCGACCCCCGCCTCGTCGAGGACGTGCAGGGCGACGGCCTCGTTGAGCGAGGACTCGGTGTTGTTCCCGCGCACGACGAAGTCCGAGCGCCCCGCGTACTGCTGACCGTCGACGTACTTGTCGAGCCGGATGAGCCAGGGGAGCGAGGCCGGGTCGTCGGCGGATCCGTCGCCGTCGCCCTCGTCCCGCGACGGCTCCTCGTCGGCCTGCGCCTCGCCGTCCTCCTCTTCGCCGGCGCCCGGTGCACCCGGGCGGGCCTCGTTGCCGCCGAGGCCGCGCAGGCTCGAGTTGCCCTTGAGCCGCAGGCCGACATTCTCGAAGGTCGTGCCGTCGATCGTCACCGTGGCGGTGATCCAGTCCTTTTCTTCGGACTCGGCATAGGCGTCGAGCATGGCCTGGTAGTCATCTTCGTCGAATTCGACGGCGACCGTGTGCACGGCGTCCGCGTGGAAGAAGGCCGCCTCGTTGGCGGTGGCGCTGGCGGGCTCGTCGCCACCGGTGCAGCCCGCCGCGACGAGCGCCACGGCGGCGAGCCCGGCAGTCACCGCCGCGACGCGCGTCCCGCGGGCAGCGGGCAGGAGATGATGTCGTGAGGATGCGGAATGATTCATGACGCAAGCGAACCAGCCCCGCCTTATCGAGCCGTTTCCGGAGGCTATGAAACATTCATGACTGTGCGCACACGCGATAATTGGCAATCGCAATGGCACAGAACTTCACGCGTATCCGTGTACTTCCCTAATTTCCTGGTGATTGAGCACGCCCGATGGCACAGAAGTGGCACGCGAGTTGCCGGAGCGGGCATCGCGTTCTTACAGTTTCGATTCAGGCGGCCGGCGGCATCCCGCTCCCCCACACGGGCCGCCAGATGACCCCGCCAATGGAGGCGCCATGACGACAGTTGCAACCCCACGGAAGACTCCCGCGAAGGCGGCTATCGCCTCCTGGGCCGGGACGACGCTGGAGTACTACGACTTCGCGGTCTACGGCACGGCGTCTGCGCTCGTGCTCAACGAACTGTTCTTCCCGGAGGATCTGCCCGCCGGCATCCGCGTCCTGCTCAGCATGGCGACGCTCGCCGTCGGCTACGTGGTCCGTCCGCTCGGCGCATTCATCCTGGGACCGATCGGTGACCGCTACGGACGCAAGGCCGTCATGATGCTCACGCTGTTCGGCATCGGCATCTGTACGTTCATCATCGGCTGCCTGCCGACCTACGATCAGGCCGGCGTGATCGCGCCGATCCTGCTCGTGGTGATCCGCATCATCCAAGGCCTGTCGGTCTCCGGCGAGCAGGCGAGCGCCATCACGATGAGCCTCGAGCACGCGCCGGAGCACCGTCGCGCCTTCACGACGAGCTTCACGACGAGCGGATCGGCGGCCGGTGGTCTCCTCGCGACGGCCGTGTTCATTCCCTTCGCCGCGCTCCCGCAGGATCAGCTGTTCAGCTGGGGTTGGCGCGTGCCGTTCTGGCTGTCGGCGGTCGTTGTCGTGGTGGCGTACATCATCCGCCGCACGCTCGAAGAGACGCCGACCTTCATCGAGACGCAGGCGATCAAGGTTCAGATGGCGCCGATGACGCAGACGCTGCGCTTCCACCGGCTCGCGATCCTCCGCGTCGCGGCGTGTGCGCTCGTCGCGGGCATCAGCTACCTGTTCGCCACCTTCTCGGTGGCCTTCGCGACAACCGGATACGGCCTCGACCGACCGACGATGCTCTGGGTCCCCGTGCTCGCGAGCCTTCTCGCGCTGGCCTACACGCCGCTCGCAGGCCTGCTCGCCGACAAGTTCGGGCGACGCACCGTGTTCCTCATCGGCGTCATCGGTGCGGGGCTGACGACGATCCCCTACCTCTGGTCGATCACGACGGGCAACTGGGCGCTGATCTTCACGCTCGGCATCCTGTGCAACGGTCTCTTCTACTCGACCGCGAACGCCGCCTGGCCGTCGTTCTTCGCCGAGATGTTCCCGCACCGTGTTCGGGTCTCGGGCCTCGCGGTCGGCACGCAGATCGGTTTCGCGATCGCCGGCGCCATCGGCCCCGTCGCCTCGACGGCCCTCGCGGGTGCGGAGCTGACGAGCTGGATCGGTCCGTCGATGCTCGCCATCGCGCTGATGCTGGTCGCCGCCTTCGCGGCGATGACGGCGAAGGAGACGAAGGATCACACGATGGACGAGATCGATGACCTGCAGCAGAGCGATCGCGAGAAGGCCGCGGTAACGGCATCGATCGTGCTGCCCCGGCCGTAGTAGAGCCATTGCGCGGGTGCTCCCGGGGATCCGCAAGTCAGGAGATGAGCCCTATCTCAGGAGCGGAATGATGATCTGCTCCTGAGATAGGGCTCATCTCCTTCTGAACGGATCCGGGAGAGGAACCCTCGGCCGGAAGGGACCCCTCCGGGCCTCAGCCCGCGACCGGCGCCGTCGATGCCCGGACGGTGAGGTGCGCGGAGATGTGGTCGATGCGATCCGTGCGATCGCGCGTCGAGAACCGACCGATGAGCATGTCGACCGCGGCTCGGGCGGCGGTTTCGCCGGGCGAGGTCACGGTCGTCAGCGGCGGGCTCGAGAACGAGGTTCCGAAGATGTCGTCGCACCCGACCACGCTCAGGTCCTGGGGCACGGAGATGCCGAGCTGGCGGAAGCGGTCGAGCGCGCCGATCGCGAGGACGTCGTTGAAGAACACGCAGGCGGTGGCGTGCGTCAACGCCACGGCGTCGGCGGCCGCGGCGCCGTTCGCGAGTGTCGGCTGATACCGTCCGACGGGAATGAGTTCCACGTCGTGCGCGGACGCGGCCTCCGAGAGGGCGTCGAAGCGCGCCCTGTCGGTCCAGGATCCGTGCGGGCCGTGCACGTACGCGACCCGCCGGTGGCCGAGGGAGTGCAGGTAGTGCAGCGACTGGGCGAGGCCCTCCGGGGTGTCGATCACGACGCCGGACAGTCCCGGCGCTTCGCGGTTGATCACGACGGTCGGCACGGTCTGGCTAACGGAACGTAGCGTGTCGTCGTCGACGCGCGGTGAGGAGACGACGATGCCGTCCACCGTGCGGGCCATCTCCCGCAGCCACTGCTCCTCCATTGCGAGCGACTCCTCGGTGCTCACCACGAGGTGCAGATAGCTTGCGGCGCGTATCTGCGCCTGCGCCCCGCGGATGACGTCGAGGTTGAACGGGTTGGTGAGGTTGGGGAGGATGAGGGCGATCGTGCCGCGCGCGAGCCGATCGTCGCGCGCGGGGAGGAGCGCGGAGGAGTAACCCATCTCCTGCGCCTTGCTCGTGATGCGCTGATACATCGCGGGGCTGACCCGGTTCGGGTTCGAAAATGCGCGCGACACGGTCGACGGTGCGATGCCGCACGCCTCGGCGATCTCCGTCAGCGTCACGCGACGCTGCACCCTGCGTTCCGGAATGGCCATCCCCGTCCTCCTTCGTGTCTGCCGCCCTCGGGCGCACGTAATCCTGCACAGATCTTGCCATCGTAGCGCCCACGAGGCTTGATATAAAGCCGTTTTGTCACGCGATCTGGCACAGAGTTGGCAGAACATATGCACCGTCGAATGCCATCGACCTACGCTGATTTCGACAGCAGAAGCACTCAGAGCGGAGGCGGACATGGGCCGGAAGATCGATCTCGTTGCGGATCTCGGCGAGGGATTCGGACCGTGGCGGATGGGCGACGACTCCGCACTGCTCGATGTGCTCAGCTCGGCGAACATCGCCTGCGGTTTTCATGCGGGTGACCCGCAGATCATGGACCAGACCGTGCGCGAGTGCATCGCGCGCGGCGTCGGCATCGGCGCTCACCCGTCCTTTCCCGACCGGCAGGGCTTCGGGCGTCGCGACATGGGCCTGACGGCCGAGGAGGTGCGCACCGACGTGCTCTATCAGCTCGGCGCCCTCCAGGCGGTCGCCGCGTACCACGGATCCGCCGTCACGCACCTCGCCCCGCACGGCCGCCTGGGCAACCTCGTCGCCGTCCGCGAGGACTACGCGGCGGCCGTCGCCGAGGCCGCGCGCAGGGTCGATCCCGAGTTGATTGTGCTCGCGCAGGACGGCGCGCTCGCCGACGCCGCCCGCGCTCAGGGGCTGCGCGTCGGCATCGTCGGCATCGCCGATCGGGCCTACGAGGACGATGGGACGCTCGTGCGCCGCTCCGAACCGGGCGCCGTGATCCACGACGCCGAGGAGATCCGCCGTCGCACCGTGCGGATGGTCGTCGACGGTGTGATCGAGAGCAGGGGCGGCGTGCAGATTCCCGTCGCCTGCGACACGGTGCTCGTGCACGGCGACACCGCGGGCGCGGTTGCGCTCGCGAAGCAGATCCGCGCCGGACTCGAGGCCGAGGGCGTCGAGATCGCCCCGCTGGCCGACTGGCTGCAGTGAGCGCCCCGATGCCATCGCCCGTCGCCACCATCTCCGCGAGCGGAAACGCCGCGCTGCGGGTATCGAGTGCGCTCGAGGATCGCGAGGCCGGCTGGCGGCTCGTGCACCACCTGGCCCGATTCATCGACGACGCGCAGGTGCCCGGCGTCGAGTGCGTGATCCCCACCTACGACGCCGCCCTCATCGAGATCGACCCCGTCGAGTCCTCGCTCGAGCGCATGCGCTCGTACCTCGAGAGCGTCATCGCCCGGCTGGATTCCGACCGCCCGCTCACCGAGACGCCGCGCCTCTTCGAAGTTCCGGTGCTCTACGACCTCGACGGCGAACTCGACCTCCGCATGGTGGCCGAGGCGCAAGGGCTGAGCACCGCAGACATCGTGCGCCTCCACAGCGAGCCGAGCTACGTCGTGCGGTGCCTCGGTGCGCCCGGTGGCTCCCCCATGCTCGACGGCCCCGCGTTCCCGCTGCCGGTTCCGCGGCTGTCGAGCCCCCGTGCGAGCGTGCCGCAGGGCGTGGTGTCGGTCGCGGGGCGCCAGGCGACGATCACGCCGGCCGCCGCGCCCGGCGGTTGGGCCCTGATCGGCCGCACCCCTCTCGTGGTGCTCGACCTCGACGCCGAGCCCTTCGTGCCGTACGAGCCCGGCGACCTGATCCGGTTCCGGCCCATCGCTCGCGACGAGTACGTCTCGCTGCTCGGCACCAGGATGGTGGCCTCATGAGCGCGGGCTTCCTCACGGTCGTCGAGGCGGGATCGGCGCAGATCACCGACCTCGGCCGCAGCCGCGGGCCGCGATACGGCGTGCCCGTGGGCGGCGCACTCGACCAGCGCTCGGCGAGGATCGCCAACATCCTGGCCGGCAACGACGACCGCGCGCCACTCCTCGAGATCATGGCGTTGGACGCCGAGTTCATCGCCGACAGTGACATCCTGATCGCCCTGGCGGGCACCGCTGCGACCCTCCGCGTCGGCGGCATCGAGCGCCCGAACGAGCAGCCGGTCTCGGTGCGCGCCGGTGAGACGATCGAGGTGCGGCAGATCACGGGCGGCCTGCGCGCGTACCTCGCGGTCGCCGGATCCTTCGACGTGCCGCGGCTGCTCGGCAGCTGCGCACCCGACTCGGTGCTCGGCTTCGGTGGACGGCTCCTCGCGGGTCAGCGGATCCCGCTCACGCGCGCGACGCCGCCGATCCTCAACACCAACTTCGGCGCTGAGCTGTACCGGCTGAACGTCCCCGCGCGCCCGGACACGACCACCGTCGAGGCGACGGACGGCCCCGACATCGCCGACTTCGCGGACACCGCCCGGCGCCTGTACGAGGAACCCTATGTGGTATCGCCGACGAGCAACCACATCGGCCTGCGGATGACGGGGATCCTTCCCGAACGCCGCGTGCAGGGCGAGGTCCTCTCGCGCGGCGTGCCCGTGGGCGCGGTCGAGGTTCCGCCCGGGAACGAGCTTCTCGTCCTGCATCGAGGCCGCGGGGTGACGGCGGGGTATCCCGTGCTCGCCGTTGTCACGACGACCGCGCTCGACGTGCTGGCCCAGGCGCGCCCCGGCCAGACCCTGCGCTTCCGACGCGTGTCGGAAGCGCAGGCAACCGAGCGCGCTCGCGCGGAGCGCGCCGCCCTCGATGCTCTTCGCCTCCGCGTTCGCTCCGTCTTCACGGCGCTGGACGCGCTGCCCACTTCATCCGGAAGGACCCTTTCATGACCTTTTCCGACTACCGAGTCGCCGTCGTCACCGGTGCCACGAGCGGCGTCGGCCGCGGCGCCGTCGACCTGTTCCTCGACAAGGGGCTGACCGTTCACGCGATCGCCCGCGACGAGGAGCGTCTCGCCGCGCTGGCAGAGAAGGGTGCGATCACGCACGCCCTCAACGTGCGCGATACCGCCGCCCTCACCCGGGCGCTCGAGGGGGTGGAGGCGGACATCGTGCTTAACAGCGCGGGCGTCGGTCGCCAGGGCAACATCCTCACCGCGACGGAGGCCGACATCGACGACCTCATCGAGGTCAACCTTGGTGCCGTCATGCACATCCTGCGCCTGCTCTACCCCGGAATGGTCGAGCGCGATCGCGGCCACGTGCTCAACATCTCCTCGATCGCAGGCCACTACAACTTCTTCGGGCACACCGGATACCACGCCACGAAGGCCGCCGTTCACCAGCTCTCGCGCCAGTTGCGCAACGACGCGCTCGGCAAGCGCGTGCGGGTGACCGAGCTCAGCCCGGGGCGGATCGAGACCGAGATCTTCTCGCGCAATGTCGGTCGCACGCCGGAGACCGAGGCGGAGGCGTGGGCCACCTACTTCGAGGGCTACGAATCGCTGACGGTCGACGACGTCGTCGCCGCGATCGAGTACGCCGTCGACGCCCCCTCGCACGTCAACGTCGGGCTCATCGAGCTCATGCCCACCTTCCAGGTGCCCGGAGGGCTCACCTTCGACCGCCGCGACCAGGCCGCACAGTAAGGAACACCATCATGGTTCACGTCACCACCAAGATCGAGCGCGCGGACGCCGCCGATGTCGCGCGACTCGGGGAGTTCACCGCGGCGACCATCCACGAGGCGCAGGGGCGCCGGGGCGCGGTCGCCTCGCGCATCAAGCCCATCGATCCGGAGAGCTCCTTCGTCGGATCCGCCTTCACCGTCGTCTGCGCCCCGCGCGACAATCTCATGCTGCAGGTCGCCATCCACTACGCGCAGCCGGGAGACGTGCTCATCGTCTCCGCCGGAGAGCTCAGCGAGGCCGGCATGTTCGGCGATGTGCTCGGCAACGCGTGCAAGGCCAAGGGCATCGCCGCCCTCGTCACCGACGCCGGCGTGCGCGACACCCGCGAACTGCGCGAGCTGGGCCTGCCCGTGTTCTCCGGCAGCGTCTCGATCAAGGGCACCGTCAAGGAGACCCTCGGGGCGCTCAACCAGCCCATCGTCTTCGGCGGAGAGCTCATCCGCCCCGGCGACATCGTCAAGGGCGATGCCGATGGCATCGTCGTGGTCCGTCGCGAGGAGGCCCGCGAGGTCGCCGAGCTCTCGGCCGCCCGCGACGCCAACGAGGCCGAGCTGATCGAGAAGTACAAGGCCGGCGGCACGACGATCGACCTGTGCAACCTCGTCGATGTGCTCAAGGCCAAGGGCCTGACGACCGACATCGAGGAGGCGGCGTGATGGACACCGCGAGCTCGTCCTTCCGCGCGGCGGAGCGCATCGGCCGCATCAAGCCCTCGCCCAGCACGGCCGCGGCCGCGAGGGTGCGCGAGCTGAAGGCCGAGGGCCGCCGGATCCTCGACCTCACGGTCGGCGAGCCCGACTTCGACACCCCGGATCACATCAAGCGGGCGGCGATCGCCGCGATCGAAGCGGGCGAGACCAAGTACACCCCGGTCAACGGCACGCCCCTGCTGCGCGAGGCGATCCGCGGATCCCTCCTCCGCACCCACGGCATCGAGTACTCCGACGCCGAGATCACCGTAGGCGGCGGCGGAAAGCAGGTCATCTTCCTCGCCCTGATGGCGACGGTCGACGCGGGCGACGAGGTACTCGTTCCCGCCCCGTACTGGGTCTCCTACCCCGACATGGTGCGCGCCAACGAGGGCACCCCGGTCATCGTGCCGACCTCCGTCGAGACGGGGTACAAGCTCACGCCCGCCACGCTCGAGGCGGCCATCACCGAGCGCACCAGCTGGGTGATCCTGAACAGCCCCGGAAACCCGAGCGGCGCCGTGTACACGGCCGAGGAACTCGGTGCGCTCGCCGAGGTGCTCCGTCGACACCCGCGCGTCTCGGTGCTGTCGGACGAGATCTACAGCGAGATCTCCTACACGGGATCCGCCGCGCTCAGCCTCGCGGCCGTCGCCCCCGACCTGCGCCATCGCGTGCTCGTCGTCTCCGGCGTGTCGAAGTCGTACGCGATGACCGGCTGGCGCCTCGGCTACGCCGCGGGCGACCCGGCCCTCGTCCGGGCGATCAACACGCTGCAGTCCCAGACCTCGTCGTGCCCCTCGTCCATCAGCCAGGCCGCCGCTGCGGCGGCACTGAGCGGACCGCAGGACTTCATCGCCGAGACCGTGCCGGTCTACGCCGAGCGCCGCGATGCGGCCGTCGCCGGGATCTCGGCGATCGAAGGCCTCGACCCGCTGGTACCGGACGGCGCCTTCTACCTCTACGTCGATTGCGCGGGGCTCATCGGCCGACGCACCGAGGAGGGAGACACCCTGGCGGACGATCAGGACGTGACCCTGTACCTCCTCGACCGCGCGGGCGTCGCGGTCATCCAGGGATCGGCATACGGTCAGTCGCCGTTCTTCCGGATCTCGTTCGCGACAGATCTCGAGACGATCCGCGCCGCGATCGACGCCATCGCCGACGCCGTCGGGGCGCTGCGATGAGCGACCGCCTGCGCGTCGTCGTCGCGGCCCCGCTCGATCCCGAGCTGGCCGAGCTGATCGTCGAACGGGAACCGCGCATCGATCTCGTCGTCGATCAGGGGCTCCTCCCGCCGATGCGCCACCCCGCCGATTTCGCGGGGGATCCGGCGTTCACGCGCAGCGCGCAGCAGCAGGCCGCCTTCGAGGCGGCCATCGACACGGCCGAGGCGCTCTACGGGATCCCCGATGTCGATCCCGCTGCCCTCGCCCGCGCCGTGCGCGCGAACCCGCGCTTGCGCTGGGTGCACACCATGGCGGCCGGAGGTGGCGGTCAGGTGCGCGCCGCGGGACTGACCGCGGAGGAGCTGAACCGCGTCGCCTTCACGACCTCGGCCGGCGTGCACGGCGACGCGCTCGCCGAGTTCGCGGTCTTCGGGGTGTTGGCGGGCGCGAAGCACCTCCCGCGCCTACTCGAGCAGCAGCGCGATCGGGTGTGGAGCGGTCGGTGGATGATGCCGCAGCTGTCCGATCAGACGGTGCTCGTTCTGGGGCTGGGCGGCATCGGCCGCGCGGTGGCCGCGAAGCTCTCGGCGCTCGGGGTGCGCGTGGTCGGCACCTCCCGCTCGGGAGCGAGCGCACCCGGGGTGTCCCGCACGGTGCACCCGAGCGAGCTGTCCGGGGTGCTCGGCGAGGTCGACGCGGTCGTCACGACGCTGCCCGGAACCGATGCGACCCACCACCTGATCGACACCGGCTTCCTCGCGCGCATGCGTCCCGGGGCGACCGTCGTCAACGTCGGCCGCGGCACGGTGATCGATGAGGCGGCGCTCCTCGGGGCCCTCGACGACGGCACCGTGGGCTTCGCGGCCCTCGACGTGTTCGAGGTCGAACCGCTCCCGGAGAACAGCCCGCTCTGGGCGCACCCGCGGGTGCTCGTGAGCCCGCACACGGCCGCTCTCACGGCGGGCGAGGAACGGCGCATCGCGGAGCTGTTCGCGCGCAATGCGGGCATGCTGCTCGACGGCGCACCGATGGAGAACCTCGTCGACACCGTCGAGTTCTACTGAACGCACGACCCCTCCAGGACACACGATGGGACGCACCATGACACATCCATTCGACCTCACCGGTCGCCGCGCGCTGGTCACCGGATCCAGCCGCGGCATCGGGCTCGCGGTCGCGCGCTCGTTACTCGAGGCGGGCGCGCACGTCATCATTCACGGGCGTGCCGCGGCGGGCGCGGAGGCCACCGCGGCCGCCCTCGCGGAGGAGTTCGGCGATGCTGCGGTGAGCGCCGCCGCCTTCGACGTCACCGATGAGGCCTCCGTGGTCGACGGGATCGACGACATCGAGGCGGTCGATCCGCTCGACATTCTCGTCAACAACGCCGGCGTCCAGCATCGCGAGCCCCTGCTCGACGTGGCGGTGGAGGACTGGGACCGGGTGCTCCGCACGAACCTCACGAGCGCCTTCCTCGTCGGCCGCACCGCTGCGCGGCAGATGATCGCGCGCGGCGATGGCGCGATCGTGAACATCTGCTCGGTGCAGACCGAGCTCGCCCGGCCCACAATCGCCGCGTACACCGCGGCGAAGGGCGGCCTGCGCAATCTCACCCGCGCGATGACCGCGGAATGGGCCGGCCAGGGCGTGCGGGTGAACGGCGTCGCGCCGGGCTACATCCGAACCGAACTGACGCAGGCACTCGTGGATGACGAGGAGTTCAACGCGTGGGTGCTCGGCCGGACGCCGAGCGGGCGCTGGGGCGAGCCCGAGGACATCGGGGGAGCGGTCGTCTGGCTCGCCTCGTCCGCGGCGAGCTTCGTGTCTGGTCAGGTCGTGTTCGTCGACGGCGGAATGACGGCGGTGGTCTGATGACGACTCCTCATGCAATCGTGATTCACGCGGCCGGTGACCTGCGCATCGACCCGATCGCGGAGCCGCGGCCCGCGTCCGACGAGGCCATCATCGACATCGTCTACGGCGGCATCTGCGGTTCCGACCTGCACTACTGGCAGCACGGGGCCGCGGGCGAATCGCTGCTGCGTGCGCCCATGGTGCTCGGCCACGAAATCGTCGGCATCGTCGGTCGTGCGGCGGCCGACGGCAGCGGACCCGCCATGGGGGCGCGCGTTGCGGTTCACCCGGCAACACCAGCCGCGGAGTACGTGCGGCATCCCGCAGACCGCCCCAATATCGGCGGCGGCGGCTATCTGGGATCCGCGGCCCGCTTCCCGCACCGCGACGGCGCATTCGCCCATCGCGTCGCGCTGCCGACGAGAATGCTACGCGCGCTGCCGGATGCGGTGGGCTGGCGCGAGGCGGCGCTCGTCGAGCCCGCCGGCGTCGCATGGCACGCGGTTTCGCGGATCGGAGACGTGACCGGGCGCTCGGCTCTCGTCGTCGGCTGCGGCCCGATCGGGCTGCTCGCGGTCGCCGTCCTCAAGGCCCGTGGCGCGACGCACATCACGGCGGTCGATCTGCACGATCGCCCGCTCGAGGTCGCGCGCGAGCTCGGCGCCGATGCCGTGCTCAAGCAGCCCGGCGATGCGGAGATTCTTGCGATAGATGCGGACGTCGTCGTGGAATCGTCGGGAAGTCATCGCGGGCTCGACACCGCGATCCGCGGCGCCGCTCGGGGCGGGACCGTCGCGATGGTCGGCCTTCTGCCGAGCGGCGCGCAACCCGTGCAGATCTCGTTCGCGATCGCGCGCGAACTGGATCTGCGCGGCTCGTTCCGATTCAACGACGAGATCGACGAGGTGATCCGCGCGCTCGCGGACGGAGATCTGCGCATCGACGCGGCGATCAGCCACGTCCGCTCGTGGGAGGCCGCCGCGGAGGCGTTCGCGCTCGCCGCCGACCCGACCGTGTCGAGCAAGGTGCTGCTGCAGTTCCGGGAAGCGTGACGTGAGGGGGTGAACGGGTGTTCACCCCCTCAACCCGCGAGCGCCTCCCGCACGATTTCGGCGAAGGCCTCCGGCTGGTCGTTCATCACGAAGTGCTGGGCGTTCGTCACCCGGACATCGCGCACGCCGCCGCCCGTGATCTCGTGGAGGGCGGCGTATTCGCGGAGGTCCCCGCGCACGAGAGTCGTCGGCACCGGCATGGTCGAGAGCTGTTCGTGCAGCCGGGCCGCGTGCTCGTCGCCGAGGGCGCGCGCGCACCGCACGAGCGCGACGGGATCCGTCAGCTTCACCTCGGCCCGGCGCCACGGCACCTCGCGCGAGAGCAGCTCCCGCCAGCCGCCGGAGGCGAGCGTGTCCTCCGGCGTGGAGGCGATATCGCCCGGTGCGCTCGGGTAGATATGGATCGCAGGTTCGACGAGCACCGCCCGGTGCACGAGATCCGGATGTCGGTGTGCGAGCGCCACGGTGACGGATCCGCCGAGGCTGTGCCCGACGACGTCGAGGGGGCCGCCGATGCCGTCGATCGCGGCCGCCACGGCGTCGGCGAGTTCCGGGAGGGTGTAGCCGAATCCCGCGGGCGCATCGGAGCGGCCGTGCCCCGGCATGTCGAGGATCACCGCGCGGCGGCCGAGCCTGATGGCCGCGTCCGCCCAGCTCGCGGCCCCGTGGCATCCGAGCCCGTGCAGGAAGAGCACCGGAGCACCCTCGCCGGGTAGCTCGATCCAGCGCAGCCTCGCGTCGCCGCTGAAGGGGATCCCGTCGCTCATGCGCACCTCTCCGTGGTCGTTATCGCCGTGTTCGTGATCAAAGAGTAACCGGTTACTCGAATTTGGCGAAAGCACTTCCGCTCGGATCCCGGCTGGGGTTACGATGAGCGCACGGTTAGCGAGTAACCGGTTACTTACGGTTGGCAATAGCGCCAGAAGACAGGACACGTCAATGAAGACCACCACCACGATCCGCATCGCAGCGGTGTCGTCGGTCGCCCTCGCCGCGACCGCGATCACGGGCTGCGCCGTCAACCCCGCCGGAAGCGGCGGGACCGACGCCGACGGCGAGGTCACGCTCACCGTCATGGCGTGGGCCAACGCCGAGGAGGCCGCGAACTACGAGGCCGCCTTCGACGTCTTCGAAGAGAAGAACCCCGGGGTCACCGTGAACCTCGAGTACTCCGACGTCGGCAGCTACTTCGACAAGCTCAACACCAAGTACGCGGCCGGCAGCCCGCCGGACGTCATGTTCCTCGTGGGTCGGAACCTCGGCGAGTACACGGCGCGCGATGCGCTGCTGAATCTCGACGACTACGCCGAGCAGATCGACTTCGATGCCATGGATCAGAGCCTCCTCGAGGCGAACCGCGTGAACGGCAACACCTATGCGGTCCCGACGGGCGCCGGCGCGGTCGGGATCGCGGTCAACACGGCGATCCTCGACGAGTACGGAATCGCGATGCCCGACGACAAGACGTGGACGTGGGACGACTTCGCCGAGTGGTCGCGCTCGATCACCGAGGCGTCGGGCGGCGAGGTATACGGATCCATGCTGAACATGGGGTGGCCGCCCATCGTGACGACGTTCGCGCGTCAGCAGGGCGAAGACCTCTACACGCAGGACGGTGAACTCGCCGTCTCCGAGAAGACCATGCAGGCGTGGTTCGAGAAGGTCGTCGACTACAACGAGAGCGGCGTGTTCGCGCCGGCGGAGCTGGCCGACGACACCGGCGCGTTCTCCGCGGAGCAGTCGCCGCTCGGCTCGGGCAAGATCGCCGCCACAATGGTCCCCGCGAACCAGCTCTCGTCCTACGATGAGGTGCTGGACGGCAAGGCCGTTCTCGTCCGCCTGCCCGGCGAGACCGAGGGCGAACGGCCCGGCATGTCGGTGACGCCCGTGCTCGTCTGGGCCGCGGCGGCCGGATCCGCGCACCCCGAGGAGGCGGCGTCGCTGATCGACTTCCTCACCAACGACATCGACTCCTACGTGGGCCGCGAGGCGTTCCTCGGTGTGCCCATCAACACCGAGGTCGCGAAGGAGCTCGGTGAGACGCTCGGCTCGGCCGACCAGCAGTTCGTCGAGTACGTCGCCGATCTCAGCGCCGAAGAGAACGACCCGCTCTACCTCGAGCCGGCCGGCGCGAGCGTCGTGTCCGACCTGCTCGCGACCATCACCACCGAGGTCACCTTCGGTCGCACCTCGCCCGAGGACGCCGCGAAGAACTTCATGACACAGGCCGCCGACGCCCTCGCGCAGGCGGGCTGACCTCTCCGTGCGGGCGCTCCGGCGCCCGCACCCCTTCCAGAAAGGAGATGGCGATGAGCGCAGTCGCTCCTGCCATCGAACGGACCGCCGAGGACACAGCGCCCGCCGCGCCCCCGGCCCGCATCCGCACCCGCACACGCCGGCGCCTCGATGACGACGGCCTCGCCGGCTACCTCTTCCTCGTGCCGTGGTTCATCGGCATGCTCTTCACGGTCATCCCGTTCGGCGTCTCGCTCTACCTCGCCTTCACCGACTACAACCTGCTCCAGGTGCCGAACTTCACCGGTTTCGAGAACTTCATCCGGCTGTTCGAGGACCCCAAGATCGTCAAGTCGGCTCAGGTGACTCTCCTCTACACCGTGTTCGCGGTGCCGCTGGGGCTCCTGGCCGCCCTCGGCGTCGCCATGCTGCTGAACCGCGGCGTGCGCGGGCTTCCGATCTACCGCTCGGTGTTCTACCTGCCGTCTTTGATCGGCGGATCCGTCGCCGTGGTGATGCTGTGGCGCGCGATCTTCGGCTACGAGGGCATCGTCAACAAGGCGCTCGCGGTGTTCGGCATCGAGGGGCCGGGCTGGGTGACCGACCCCGACTGGTCGATGGTCACGCTCATCACCCTCAGCATCTGGGGTTTCGGCGGATCCATGGTGATCTTCCTCGCGGGCCTCCGACAGATCCCCCGCAGCTACTACGAAGCCGCGTCGATCGACGGCGCCGGCGCGTGGCGGCAGTTCCGCTCCATCACGGCGCCGCTCCTCAGCCCCGTGGTGTTCTTCAACCTCGTGCTCGGCCTGATCGGCTCGCTGCAGGTCTTCACGCAGGGCTACGTGTTCAGCGGCGGATCCGGCGGCCCCGCCGATTCGACCCTGTTCTACAACCTCTACCTCTACCAGCAGGGATTCCAGCGCTTCGATATGGGCTACGCCTCGGCGATGGCGTGGGTCATGTTCGTCGTCATCGCGGCGTTCACCGCGCTGAACTTCCTCGTCTCCAAGTATTGGGTCTTCTACGATGACTGACACCTCGCTCATTCGCACCGGTCTGCGCGGCGCCGCGCAGAAGCTGCGCCTCGGCGGCTACGAGGAGGAGCTCTCCGGCACGCCGCGCAGCCGCTTCACCCGCCACGTGATCCTCGTCGGCCTCGGCCTCGTCATGCTGTACCCGCTGCTGTGGATGATCTCGGCGTCGTTCAAGCCGAGCACCGACGTCTTCTCCGACACGGGCCTCATCCCCGCGATCTGGCAGGTCGACAACTACTCCTCGGGGTGGACGGCGCTCTCGCAGCCGTTCCACGTGTATCTGTGGAACTCGCTCGTGATCGCCTTCTTCAACGTCGTGGGTAACCTGCTCTCGTGTTCCATGGCGGCGTACGCCTTCGCCCGGCTCCGCTTCCGCGGGCGGAAGGTGTTCTTCACCGCGATGCTCGGCACCATGCTGCTGCCCGGCCAGGTCGTGCTGATCCCGCAGTATGTGATCTTCGCGCAGCTCGGGTGGCTGAACACTTACCTGCCGCTCACGGTGCCCGCCTTCTTCGCGACCAACGCCTTCTTCGTCTTCCTGCTCGTGCAGTTCATGCGCAACCTGCCGATGGAGCTGCAGGACGCGGCGAAGATCGACGGCGCCGGGGCCTTCCGCACCTACTGGAGCGTGATCATGCCGCTCACCGTCCCCGCCATGGCGACGGTGGCGATCTTCACCGCGATCTCCAGCTGGGGCGACTTCTTCGGGCCGCTGCTGTACCTCACGGATCCGAAGCTGTTCACGGTGCCTCTCGCCCTGAAGGAGTTCGTCTCGTCGTCGGGTTCGAGCTCGTGGGGGCCGATGTTCGCCATGTCGGTGGTCTCGCTGCTGCCCGTGGTGGCGTTCTTCTTCATCGGGCAGAAGTATCTCGTCAACGGCATCGCGACGACGGGCATGAAATGACGACCCACATCGTCGTGCTGCTCGGGCAGTCGAACGCCAACGGATCGAACACCGATTTCGAGCCCGACGGCCGCGACGCGCGCGACCCGCGGATCCTCACCTTCCCGGGATCCGGGCCGGACGCCGGCCGGATCGTGCCGGCGCGCGAGCCGCTCGCGCCGATCGGCGCGCACCCGCCGGGCGGCATGGGCCCGGCGGGGCCCTTCGCCTCGCACCTCGCGGAGACGCTGCCGGACGAGGACCGGATCCTCATCGTGCCGATCACGATGGGCGGCACCGGCATGCGCGGCCACGGCAGCTATGCCGGCGTGTGGCTGCCGGGGTTCGAGAAGGAGGGCGCCCCGAACCTCTTCGACGCAGCGATCGCGCAGATCTCCGCCGTGCTCGACGCCGCCGACGATCCGCGCGTCGGGGTGATCGGCGACCCGCGGATCGCCGCCGTGCTGTGGCACCAGGGTGAGAGCGACGGCGGGCGCGAGGAGGCCGACTACGCGGCGGATCTCGACCTCGTCGTCACGGAGCTGCGGCGGCGGATCCCGGAGGCGGCGGATGCGCCGTTCATCGCGGGTCAGCTCCCGCGTGACCGCCTGCGCGCCTTCCCGGACCACCAGGGCGTGTGCGACGCGCTGCGCCGGCTGCCCGAGCGGATCCCGAACACGGGCTTCGCCGACGCGCCGCCGCTCGGGCACGTCAATGACGGATCCACCCACCTCACGGCGGAGGGGCAACGGCTGCTCGGCGCGAACTACTTCGCGGCCTACCGGGAACTGGTGGGCTGACGGGGGCCCAGGGGGCGGACGCGCAACGAGCGCGCCCGCCCCCTGGGCGTTCAGGCGAGCAGCCCGAGCCCCCGCAGACCGTCCGCAACCAGCTCCGCGACGACGCGGGCGCCCGTGTGGGAGAAGTGCGTGTCGTCGCGCTCGCCGTCGGGGTAGTACGGGTAGGCGCCCGGCTCGACCCACATGAACAACTCGCGGGTTGCGTCCTCGCCGAGCTCCTGCCAGCGGGCCGCGGAGGAGCGCGCGAGGTCGATCAGCGCGACGCCCTCCTCCCGTGCGAGCGTGCGCACCGCCTGCGGGTATCCGCCGTGCGAGGGGCGCAGGCGCCCGCCCTCGAAGGAGCGCCGCTCCACGGGCGTGAGCAGCACGGGCGTCGCGCCGCGCGAGCGCGCGGCCACGATGAAGCGTCGCAGGTTCGCGGGGTGGGCCGTGAACGGATCCGCAAAGCGGTGATCGGGCTTCGGATCGTTGTGCCCGAAGCCGATCGCGAGGATGTCGCCGGCGCGGAGATCCGCGAGCGCGAGGTCCCACCAGCCCTCGTCGATGAAGCTCCTCGTGCTCGCGCCGGAGATCGCGCGGTTGATCGTCTCGAGGCCGGTGACCTCGCTCAGGTGCTCCGCCCAGCCCGCGCGCGGCGCGCGCTCGGGCGGGTAGGGGCTCGCGGTCGAGTCCGAGATGACGATCACGCGCGGCTCGCCCGCGGGCTCCGGCACCGCCAGCCAGGCGGCCGGATCCGGGGCCGCGTCGAGCTGCGGGCCCGCGCCGTGGGCGCCGGGTCCGGTGTTCTCGAACTCCGCGAGGCGGGCGTCCTCCCACGCGAAGCCGCCCATCTCGGTCCACGGATCCGGGGAGATGTGCTCGCCGAGCTCGCAGCGGGCGAAGATCGCCTGCCCGATCGCGTCGGGCTTGCCACCCGGGTGCCAGGGGCGGCCGAGGTGCACGGATCCCGCCTCCAGTCCCTCGCTCGTCAGCCGCACGCCCCAGAACAGGAAACCGCGCTCGTTCTCGATCGCCGTCGACGGCGCCGCGACGTAGCCCGGGCCGACGCTGCGGATCTCGCCGCCCTCGATGAGGGCGGTCGCGCGGCCGTAGACGAAGTCGACGTCGCCCGTGATGAGGCAGTCGCGCAGGTGCACGCGGCGCACGGCCGCGAAGCTCGGCGCATCGAGCAGCACCGTGTCCTGCTGGCCCAGGAGGCGGCAGCCGTCGACGAGGATCCGGTCGCCGAGGGTGCGCAGGGCGAGCGCCTGCTGGTCGGGGAGGCCGGGATCGATCCGCTTGTCGAAGGTGTTCTCGACCGTGATGCCGCGGAGCGTCACGTCGTCCGCGGCGATCGTGAGCGTCGCGCACGCCTGCACGAAGGGCATCCCCGTGCGGTCGCGGTCGCCCTGGCGCAGGCCGAAGGAGATGACGACGTCGGCCGGGTCGCCGCTCGCCGAGCGGATCAGGAGGGGCGCGCTGCGCGGGGCGACGACGACGTGTTCGACGTAGGTGCCCGGATGGAGGACGATCTCGGTCGCCGACTCGTCTTCGAGCGCGAGGGAGAGGGAGGGCAGGAGGTCGGCGTCGTTACCGACCTCGACGACGTGGGGCATGGATGCTCCTCATAAGTAATCGGTTTCTTCCATCTATGATGATGCCTGAAGACCGCTCCCGGAAGCGACGTCGACGGCGGGCCTCGCGGCGCGTTCCACCGGGGCATGATGCAATCGATGTCGTCGGGGTGCACGAGAGGAAGCCGCATGGGGAACAAGCGCATTCGCAAGAACCCCGTGCGTCCCATGCGCATCTCCGATATCGCCCGACTCGCGGGCGTCTCGAACGCGACCGTCTCGCGCGTGATCAACGGCTTCTCGACCGTCAACGAAGACATTGCCCAGCGCGTGCGCGACATCATCAAAGAGGTGGGCTACGTGCCCAGTCAGACGGCGCGCTCGCTGTCGCTGGGCGCGAGCCAGACGATCGGCGTTGTCGTCCCGGACCTGTCGAACCCGATGTACCACGAGGTGCTCCGCGGGGTGCACCGCGCGGCCGCCGCCGATGGCTACCGCGTGCTCGTGGCGGACACGCTCGAGGATCCGCAGGGCGAGGCGGCGGTCGCGCTCGACATCCGGCATCGCACCGACGCGCTCGTGCTCATCGCGCCGCGCATGACCCGGCCCGAGCTGCTCGCGCTGCTGATGCGCGTGCACCCGGCCGCCGTGATCAACCGCACGACGGGCGAGAACGCCGTCGTCGCCCGCGTCGACTACGAGGCGGGGATCCAGACGCTGGCGGAGCACCTGCGCACCCTCGGGCACTCCCGCATCGCGTTCCTCTCGGGCCCCGAGCAATCGCGCTCGAACCAGGACCGACAGCGCGGGCTCGAGCAGTACCGGGCGTCGCACCCCGACGTCGAGATCGTCGAGATCCCGACGGGCAGCGGCTTCGATGACGGGCATCGCTCGTGGGAGGCCGTCCGCGACGCGGGCGCGAGCGCCGTCATGGCGTTCAACGACCTCGTCGCGCTCGGCCTGATCGGGCGCCTCGCGGAGGAGGGGATCCGCGTCCCCGAGGACATCTCGGTCGCCGGCTTCGACAACATTCCGTTCGCCCAGTACTCGAGCCCCGCGCTGACCACGATGGCGGTGGATCTCGGCGAGGTCGGGGCCAGCGCGTGGCGCGACCTCCGGCAGGAGATCGAGGGGGCCGAACGCCGCGAGCCGTCGGTCTTTGCGCCGGTGCTTCGGGTGCGGGCGAGCACGGGCCCGTACTCGGCACGTGTCGAACTCTGACGGCCCGAGTTCGGTGATTGGGCCTCCGAGCATTACCTTGGAGGCATGCACAACCCCACTCCCACCGAGGTTCTCGACGTCGTCGGCCGTCTCGAGGCCGAGCAGGAGATCCCGGACGCGATGCGCGCCGACGTGCGCCTCCTCGGTCGCTTGCTCGGCCATGTCCTGGTCGAGAGCGGCTCCGAAGGGCTGTTCGAGGACGTCGAGCGCCTGCGCGCCGCGACCATCGAGGCGTACACGAGCCCGAATTCGGACGCGTTCGATCGTGCCGTGCAGATCGTCGAGTCGTTCGACCTGAAGCGCGCGGACGAGGTCGCGCGCGCGTTCACCGTGTATTTCCACCTCGTGAACCTCGCCGAGGAGCGTCAGCGCGTTCGCGCCCTGCGCGCCCGCGACGGCGTCTCGACGCGCGACTCGCGCGGGACGGTTGCCGGCGCCTACGCCGCCCTCGTCGATGAGATCGGGCCGGATGCGGCGAAGGAGCGCCTCGACGGCCTCGTCTTCCACCCCGTCTTCACCGCGCACCCGACTGAGGCGCGCCGCCGCGCGATCTCGACGAGCATCCGCCGGCTGACGACCCTCGTCGACGAGCTCGCTGCGGGCCCGCGCGGCGGTGCCGCCGAGCGCCGGACGCAGCGCCACATGCTCGAAGAGATCGACGCCCTCTGGCGCACCTCGCCGATCCGTCGCGACAAGCCGACGCCGGTCGATGAGGTGCGCAACATCATGGCGGTCTTCGATGACACGCTCTTCACCTCGGTGCCCGAGGTCTATCGCAACATCGATGATGCCTTGCAGCGCCGCTCCGCGGGCCTGGCCGAGCCGGTCGTGAAGCCCTTCGTGCGCGTGGGAACGTGGGTCGGCGGTGATCGCGACGGCAACCCGTTCGTGACCGCGAAGGTCAGCCGAAAGGCCGCCGGAATCGCGAGCGAGCACGTGCTGAGTCGCCTCGAGGGCGCCGCCGTCGAGGTCGGCCGCGGGCTGACCCTCGGCCGCGAGTCGACGCCGCCGAGCGCCGCGCTCCAGCAGCTGTGGACGCGCCTGCGCAGCGATGACGAGGACGCGGCGGCCGAGGTCGAGAAGCGGTCCCCGAACGAGCTGCACCGCGCGGTCGTCCTCATGCTCGCGCGGAAGATCCAGGCGACCCGCACCCGCAACGCCGACCTGGCCTACCGTGCCCCCGAGGAGCTGCTCGCCGATCTGCGGGTCGTGCAGAGCTCGCTCGTCGAGGCGGGTGCCGTCCGCCACGCGTACGGCGCCCTGCAGGACTTCATCTGGCAGGTGCAGACCTTCGGCTTCCACCTCGCTGAGCTCGAGGTGCGCCAGCACTCCGCCGTGCACCGCAAGGTCCTCGCCGAGCTCGACGCCGGTGAGCCGCAGAGCGAACAGACCGTCGAGGTGCTCGACGTGTTCCGCTCGATCGCCCACGTGCAGGAGCGCTTCGGCGCGCGGGCCGCGGGCCGCTACATCGTGTCGTTCACGCAGTCGGCGGAGGACCTCGCGAACGTGCACCGCCTCGCGCGCTACGCCGTGGGTGAGGACGGCACGCCGCCCGTGCTCGACGTGATCCCGCTCTTCGAGACCTTCGACGACCTGCAGGCGGCCCCCGGGATCCTCGCGGAGATCGTCGAGCACCCGGCCTTCGCCGCGCGTCTCGACGAGACCGGTCGCAAGCTCGAGGTCATGCTCGGCTACTCGGACTCGTCTAAGGACGTCGGCCCGGTCGCGGCGACGCTCGCCCTGTACGAGGCTCAGGCCAAGATCGCGCAGTGGGCGCAGGAGCAGCACATCGAGCTGACGCTGTTCCACGGCCGCGGCGGTGCCCTCGGCCGCGGCGGCGGGCCCGCCAACAGCGCGATCCTTGCCCAGCCGCCGCACTCGGTCGACGGCCGCTTCAAGCTCACGGAGCAGGGCGAGGTCATTTTCGCCCGCTACGGCGACCCCGACATCGCGCAGCGCCACATCGACCAGGTGGCCGCGGCGATCCTGACGGCATCGGCGCCCTCGAACGAGGAGACGAACCGCGGTGCGGCGGAGCGCTTCGCCGACATCGCGGCGCGCATGGAGGCCACCTCGCGCGCCCGTTTCTTCGAACTCGTTAAGGCCGATGGCTTCGCGCCCTGGTTCGCGACCGTGACGCCCATGGAAGAGGTCGGCCTGCTCGCCCTCGGCTCCCGCCCCGCGCGCCGCGGCCTCTCGGTCGAGTCTCTCGAGGATCTCCGGGCCATCCCGTGGGTGTTCGCGTGGACGCAGGCCCGCATCAACCTCGCCGGGTGGTACGGCCTCGGCACGGCTCTGGCGGAGATCGGCGATCTCGATCAGCTGCAGAAGGCCTACGCCGAGTGGCCGCTGTTCCGCACCATGATCGACAACGTCGGCATGAGCCTCGCGAAGACCGACGACCGGATCGCCCGCGAGTATCTCGCGCTCGGCGACCGCGACGACCTCGCCCGCCTCGTGACCGATGAGCTCGCGCTGACGCGCGAGTGGGTCGTGAAGATCGTGGGCGGCGACGGGCTGCTGTCGAACAAGCCGGTGCTGCAGCGCGCGGTCAAGCTGCGCAGCCCCTACGTCGACGCGCTCTCGCTCCTGCAGCTGCGCGCCCTGCGCACGCTCCGCGACAACCCGAAGGACACCCCGGTCGACCCGGACGTGCAGCGGCTTCTCCTGCTCGCCGTCTCCGGCGTCGCGGCTGGCCTGCAGAACACGGGCTGATCCGGATCCGGCGCAGAACGCCCGTCTCCTCGTGGAGACGGGCGTTCTGCGTTGTCGTCGGGCGCGGCCGCCGTCAGGCGCCGCGGAGCTTCTTGGTCAATGCCGTGAGCTGTTCGAGCTCGTCGTTGGAGAGCACCGACATGCGCTCGGCGATGTGGCGCCCGTGCTCGATGGCGACCTCGCGGAAGGCGCGCGCGCCCTTCTCCGTTGCCGTGACGAGCGATCCGCGGCCGTCGTTCGGATCCGGACACTTCGTGACGAGGCCGCGCGCGACCATCCGGTCGACGAGCCGCGAGACGCTCGGCTGGCTGATGAGCAGGTTGCTGGTGATGTCGCGCAAGCGGGTGGTGTGGTCGGGGGCGCGGGTCACGGTGAGCAGCACGTCGTATTCGCCCTGATGCAGGGGGCCGCGGGCGAAGTCGCCCGCGAAGCGCTCGAAGATCTCGTGCTGCGCGCGGAAGAGACTTTCCCAGGCCTCAACGGCAAGACGACGATCAGACATACATTCGAGTGTATGCGTATACCGTCGCGAGAATGCAGAAGAGCCCGGTCGGAGTGTGCCCCGACCGGGCTCTTGTCCCTTGCACCAAGAGGTCCTGCAATCACATGCCGGTGACCGCCACAGCAAAACGATCACCGTGGTCATGACTCTATAACGACGAGGTAACGGGGTGCAAGCCGGTTTCGTTATATTTCTGTTATTCATCGGGAACGCATAAAGAGGGCTCGGATTCGCGAGCCTGCGTGCCCGGGCAGGGGCCGGGCGTGCGCCAATCTCGGAGAAATGACGAAAGTCGGAAGGATCCGCCCAGAGTCCCCGAGATGCGTGATTTTTCCGAGTCTCGTGAGGGGCAACGCGCCCGCGCGGGGCGTATTCGCCCCGTCGCCTCAGCTCACGGGGATGGTGGACTCACGTACGAAGAGCTGTACGGGGGTGTGGATGACGCCGCTCTCGGCCGCGTTGTCATCGAATGCGCGGAAGAGATGCTGCGCGGCGGCGCGGCCGAGCGATTCGAAATCTGCCCCCACGGTGGTAAGGCGGGGCTGGGCGTTGTCCGCCAGGACGACCCAGTTATCGAATCCGATGACCGACACCTCGCGAGGGACGTCGCGCCCCAGGTCGCGAGCTGCATCGAGGACGCCACGCGCGATCTGATCCGATCCGCAGAACACCGCATCGATATCCGGATGGCGGTCGAAGAGCAGTCGCGCCGCCGCGCGGCCCCAGTGCTCCGACCACTCGCCGAGCATCGGGGGTGCGACGAACGACAGGCCCGCATCCTGCAGCTCGAGTTCCGCGCCCAGAACGCGATCGCGCGCGGCCGCATACGACGGATCTCCACCGATGTGCGCGACCCGGCGACGGCCGCAGGTGAGAAGGTGCCGGATCGCGGCTCTGCCGCCCTCGACGTTGTCCGGGGTGAGCGAGAGATCCCGGGGGTCGTCCGACGGAGCGTACGCGTACACCACGGGTGCGGGTATCGCCTGGCCCAGGCTGGGGCGCGGATCGGTGCGATCGCCCACGACGATGATCCCGTCCACTCGGCGGCTCAGTAGCGCCCGAAGATGGTGCTGCTCGCGGACGGCGTCGCCCCGCGCATCGCACAAGAAGACGTCGATCCGCCCGGCCCCAAAGGCATCTTCCGCACCCATGAGGATCGGCAGAACGAACCGTCCGTCGAGGTCGCTCGTCAACAGCCCCACGGTGCTCGTGCGCCCCGCGGTGAGCCCGCGTGCGACGGCGTTGGGAGTGAATCCGAGTTCCTCTGCGGCTGCCAGTACCCGGGTTCGCGTTGCTGCCGCGACGTCGGAGCGTCCGTTGAGTGCCTTTGACGCCGTCGCCGCTGACACGCGCGCACGAGCCGCCACGTCGTTGAGGGTCGCTGCGCGAGACGAGTCGTCGGAAGTCATGACTACAGATTCTCGCAGACTCGAAACCCCTTCGTGCGCGAACGAGGAGATCCCCTTGACTGCGCCGGAATAATCCCGGTACATTGACCGAAAGCCATTTCGAAGATTTCGAATGGTCCGAGCACAGCTGCGAAACGGGTGCTCGCTCAACGAGGAGCAAGAGGAGCAGACACATGATCAGGAAGACCCAGCGCTCGTTCGCGATGCGCATCGTCACCCTTACGGCGACGGGCGCGCTCGCCGCCGGCCTTGCGGGGTGCGCCGGCGGATCCGGCGACCAGACCGCCGCAGAAGATATTCCCGTCGAGGGGGTGGATGACGGGACGACCCTGACGCTGTGGACGCGCGCGCCGATCGAGGCTCAGGCAAAACTCCTCGTCGACGCCTACAACGAAAGCCACGAAAACCAGGTGGAGCTCACCGTTGTACCGAACGACGATTACGTCGCGAAGGTGGGTGCCGCTGCTGGTTCGGGCGGGCTGCCCGATCTCTTCGCTGCAGACGTTGTCTACGTTCCAAACTGGGCCGATCAGGGGCTGTTCCAGGATCTCGCTCCGCTGATCGATCAGCTCGACTACGCCGACGACATCAACCAGGGGCATCTTCAGGCCGGAGCGATCGACGGAGCGGAGTATGCCCTGCCATTCGTGCTCGATCTGTCGGTCATGATGTGGAACAAGGATCTCGTCGAGCAGGCCGGCTTCGACCCCGAAAAGGCTCCCGAAACGATCGCCGAATTCGCCGAGATCGCCCGAGCAGTTGATGGGCTTGACCTGGAGGGGGTCTCGGGAACTGCGACGGGGCTCAACTGCGGTGGATGCCTGTTGTTCACCTGGTTCCCGTCGATCTGGGCTTCCGGCGAGGAGGTCCTGAGCCCCGACGGTACAGAGTCGCTCCTGGACGGCGAGGCGGCGCAGGAGATCTACAGCACATGGAGAGGGCTGGCCGAAGACGGGATCCTCGCCCCGGGATCCGAGGACGAAACCGGCGCGACGTGGGTCGCCGGGTTCCAAGAGGGCAAGGTCGGGATCATGCCGTATCCGGCAACGCTCCTCCCCTCGCTCTCCTTCGACGCCGGCGTTGCCGGGCTTCCGGGCACCGACGGTGGTGCCTCGACGTTCGTCGGTGGAGACAGCATCGGCATTTCGAAGGATTCGGAGAATTCCGAACAGGCATGGAACTTCCTCGCCTGGATGATGTCGGAGGAGACGCAGGTCGACGTCCTCGCGGCCGGCGGCAACGTCGTCTCCCGCGGGGATCTCGCCGACAACACTCACGCGGCTTCCGATCCGCGCCTCGTCACGATCAACGAGGTGGCTGCTCAGGGTGGAACGCCCGTATCGAGGAACTTCCAGCAGGCGTTCAACGCCGCAGGCAGCCCGTGGTTGACGCTGGTTCGCAATGAGGTCCTGGGCGAGGGCGGCAGTCTCGAGGAGGACAACGCTGCTCTGACCGACATCCTGTCCCAGTGATGCCAGAGGCCGGGGCGATCCAAGCCCCGGCCTCGCTCAAGGAGGCTCTCCATGACCACCCATGCACCGACCGCACCGAGGCGCGGCCGCACCCGCGCACAGCGCGATCACGCCCTTCTGGGATGGCTGTATGCCGCGCCCACCGCCCTGTTCGTCGGGGTGCTCTTCGTCATCCCGCTCGCGCTCGTGATCGTGATGTCGCTCGCCGACTGGCCCCTGCTCGCCGGGTTCCGCGGATGGAACATCCCCGAGAACTTCATCGCGGCCGTCGACCACCGGCTGTTCTGGGACGCGATCCGCTTCACGATCGTCTATACGGTTGTGGCAACCGTGCTCCTCATCGCACTCGGTCTCGGCCTCGCCCTGCTCGTGCAGGAGTCGTCGCGGTGGCGGTCGTTCCTGCGGACGGCGTTCCTCGTCCCGAGCGCCCTCGGCCTTGCATCGGCATCGCTCCTGTTTTACGTGCTGTACTCCCCGATCGCGGGGCCATTCTCCGCCTGGATGGAATCGGCCGGATTCACCATCCTGGGCACACCGGGCGGCGCGCTCTGGGCGACCGTCTTCCTCATCGTTTGGCGCTTCACGGGCTTCTACATGCTGTTGATGCTCGTTGGGCTTCAGGCGATTCCGGGCGAGGTCTACGAAGCGGCACGCATCGACGGCGCGTCGAAGGTGCAGACGTTCCTGCACGTGACGATGCCCCTCATGCGACCGACGTTCGCGCTCACAATCGTGATGTGCGTGACGGGCTCGCTGCTCGCATTCGAGCAGTTCTACATCCTCACCAAGGGCGGCCCGGACAACAGCACGATGACGGTCGTGCAGCTGATGTACTCGATGGCGTTCCAGGGGCAGAACCACCTGGGCGTCGCGGGCGCGCTCTCGGTGATCGTCCTGATCGCCCTTGTCGTGATCAACGTCTTCCAGCTGCGGATCCTCCGCGGCGGAGAGGAGAGCTGACATGGTGACGCTCGCTCCCACTCAGACCGAAGCACTCCTGACCGGCGGCCGACGAGCCCCGCGGCGCACCGGCGGCTGGGGCGCTCTCCTGCGCCGCGCGCCGTTCGGAATCGTCTCCGCGGCACTGGCGGCAGTGTTCCTCTATCCGCTCGTTTGGGCGGTGGTGACGTCGTTCGCTCCCCGCGCAGGCACGAGCCAGACGGATGGCTGGGGGCTCGGCAACTATGCGACTCTCGCGGAGTTCCAGGCCGGGATCTGGGTATACCTCGGGAACTCTCTCGTGGTCTCGGGCCTCACCGTCATCCTCACGCTCGTCATCTCGTTCCTTGGCGGTTACGCGTTCGCGCGCTTCACCTTCCCGGGCAAGACCGCGCTCTTCCTCACGACGCTCGCGATCCTGATGGTGCCCTACGCCACGCTGCTGATCCCGCTCTACGTGATCCTGAACGCGCTCGGCCTCGGCAACACGACGATCGGCGTCGCGCTGGTGTTGACGATGTTTCAGTTGCCGTTCTCGACGTTCATGATGCGGATATCCTTCGAGTCGATTCCGCGCGAACTCGACGAGGCGGCACTCGTTGACGGCTGCAACAGCTTCACAGCACTCTGGCGGGTGCTGCTACCCGCGACGAAACCTGGCCTCATCACGGTCGGTCTCTTCGCCTTCCTCACCGCCTGGAACGACTTCATCGCTCCGCTGATCCTGATCAGCGACACGAACCGCATGACCCTCCCGCTCGCTGTCGCGAACCTGCGCGGCCAGACGATGGGAGTCATCGACTATGGGGCCACACTCGCGGGAGTTTCCGTGCTCGCGCTGCCCTGTGTGCTTCTTTTCCTCGTTCTTCAGCGCCACTACGTGCAGGGCTTCATGTCCGGCGCATTCAAAGGATGACCATGATGACCATCACCTCCCACACCCCCACCCCGATCGCGCCCGTTGTGCCCTCGACCGGCGCGCTGCGGCCGCTCGGGCTCGACGCCGTCTCGATCACGGGCGGGTTCTGGGCCGAGCGGCAGGACGTCAATCGCCGCGCAACCCTCGCGCACATCGCGCACTGGCTCGAGCGCGAGGGGTGGATCCGCAACTTCGACCTCGCGGCCTCCGGGACGCTTCCGGCGGGGCGCCGAGGGCGTGAGTTCTCCGACTCGGAGGTCTACAAGTATCTCGAGGCGGTCGCATGGGAGCTCGGGCGGGCGCACGACGACGATCTCGAGCGGAGTTTCCGCGCGACCGTTTCCCGCGTGGCCGCCGCGCAGGAGGCCGATGGGTATCTCAATACCCGCTTCGGGCGTGAGGGGCAGAGCGCACGGTGGTCGGATCTCGAATGGGGGCACGAGCTCTACTGCCTCGGCCACCTCTTCCAGGCCGCCGTCGCTCGCGCGCGCACGGCGCCCGGATCCGATGACGGGCTACTCGAGGTCGCCGTGCGTGCGGCGGACCTCGTCTGCGAGGTCTTCGGCGAAGACGGCATCGCCTCGGTGTGCGGTCACCCCGAGATCGAGACGGGCCTGGTCGAACTCGCCCGCGTCACGGGATCCCGGCGCTACGTCGAACAGGCGAAGCTATTCGTCGACCGGCGCGGTACCGGCGTGCTGCGGCCCATCGAGTTCGGACAGGCGTACTTCCAGGACGACCAGCCCGTCCGCGAGGCCACCGTGCTGCGCGGCCACGCGGTGCGCGCGAACTACTTGTCCGCTGGGGCGGCCGATGCGGCGGCGGAGACAGGCGACGAGGAACTGCTCGGCGCGCTCGCGACGCAGTGGGACAACACCGTCGCCCGCCGCACATACATCACGGGCGGCCAGGGCGCGCACCACCAGGACGAAGCCTTCGGCGCCGACTTCGAACTGCCGAGCGACCGGGCCTACTCCGAAACGTGCGCGGGCGTCGCCTCGGTGCAGTTCAGCTGGCGGCTCCTGCTGGCCCGCGGCGGCGCGCACTACGCCGACCTGATCGAGCGCACGCTCTACAACGTCGTCGCGACCTCCCCGTCGTCCGACGGCACAGCCTTCTACTACGCGAACACGCTCCAGCAGCGCACGCCGGGGGAGCCCGCGGATCCGGATACGCCGTCGGCGCGAGCCGAGTCGTCGCTGCGCGCCCCGTGGTTCGACGTCTCGTGTTGTCCGCCGAACGTCGCGCGCACCTTCGCGAGCCTCGCGTCGTATCTCGCGACGACGGATGGCGCGGGCGTGCAGCTGCATCAGTACGCGCCCGCGACCGTGCGCACACCCCTCGACGGCGGGGCCTTCGCGGACTTCGCGGTCGCCACCGAGTATCCCGCCGACGGCGCGATCGTCGTGACGATCGGCGAGGGATCCTCGGGGGAGTGGACGCTCGCCCTGCGCGTTCCCGCGTGGGCGGAGGGATCCACCGCGGAGCTACGCACGGCGCGCGGCGCAGAGCCGCTCCAGGTGGCCCCGGGTTACCTCGAGGTGCGGCGCGAGTTCCGAGCGGGTGACACGGTCACGTTGCACCTGCCACTCGCCCCGCGGCTGACGCACCCGGATCCCCGCATCGACGCGATCCGCGGCACGGTCGCGGTCGAGCGTGGGCCGGAGGTGCTGGCGCTCGAATCGGTGGATCTGGGATCCGATGTTGCGGACGCCGAGATTCTCACGGATGAGCCGCTGCGGGAGGAGGACGGCCGGGTGACGGCGGCGATCTCGCTCCGTCGTCGTCACGATGCGGGTTGGCCCTACGGTGCCGCCGCGCCCGATGATGCGGCGCCTGAAACCCTGAGGGTGCCGCTTGTGGCATACCACGAATGGGCCGAGCGCGGACCGTCCACGATGCGGATCTGGGTGCCGGAGGCGCGGTGATGTGCGGGTAGCACCTCTTCCCGTGGGTGCGTCAGCGATCGCCCACTGGCATCAGTCGCGAAGATGAATATGCAGGTCCGTCCGACCGGCGGCGAGGTCCGCGCGGAGGGCGCGTGAGCCTCGATACTCTCCATCGCTCAGCTTGCGGAAGCCGCGGGGCGTCTCCGAGTCGAGGTGTTCGAGCCTCGTCCGAAGCCTCTGCATCTCGTTCTCGACCCCTTCTTCACCCAGATTGTCGGCATCGTGGATGACGTGCAGTTCGTAGCTTTCAATGCCGACGTACCAGAGCGTCCCGTGTGTGAGGGGAAAGAGGAGGGAATCGAGATCTCCGCTGATGCCCCGGGGTCCGATCGACTTTTCGTCTTCTCCCGCGGTGACGATGATGAGGGCTCGGCGACCCGCCAGCCCTCCGTCGCCGTACCGGCGCGGAACTCCGAGTTCGGGATCCATATCGCCGAACGCGAAGCCCGCCGTGAGTACCCGATCGAACCACCCCTTCAGCATCGCAGGCATCCCGTACCACCACAGGGGGAACTGAAAGACGAGGAGTTCGGCCGCAGCGACCTTCTCCTGTTCCCGCCTCACGTCGTCGGGGAGCTGCCTTTGCGCATACGCATCGCCCAGCAGTTCGGCGATCCCTCCGGGGGCACCGGAGAGGGCGCCGAGGTCGCTTGCGCGCAGGGCCGGATCGAAGCCATCCGCGTATAGGTCCGAGGTGGCGACGTCGCGGGTCTCGCGCAGCGCACTGACGCCCTCGCGGAAGAGGCGGTCGTTCAGCGAGCCTTCACGAGGGTGGGCGTGCACCCACAGCGCAGCACCGGGCGTGTGGAGATGATCGATGGTCATTTCTGTGCCGCCGCGCCGGGTGAAAGGGGGTCGGACGCCACGGCCATAGCCACGACGACGTCTGTCAGTACCTGTCGTGCGTGGTCCCCGTCCAGCGCACCGGCGAGCACATCGCGGGCGAGGGCATCACCCGCTCCGATGACCGCTTGCATGCGCGCCGGGTCGATGGGGCCGACGATGGGTCTCAGCAGCTCCCGGCACATCGCGACATAGGCCTGCTCGGCGTCGCGACGCAGCCGCACCAGCATGGGTGAGCCGGCGAGCGCGTCGACGACACCCGCCATCTCGCGCCCTTCCGTCAGCCAGCAATCGATATACGCGCGCGCAACGATCGCGCAGACCTGCTCAAGGTCGGACATGTCGTCGGACAGCGATGAGAGAAGGGCCGATCGCTGCCGAGCTTCGAACTCTTCGTAAAGCTCGACGAATACCTTGGACCGATCTCCGAAGTGGTCATACACGACTGGCTTTGCGACGTCGGCTTCGAGGGCGAGACGCCCGAGGGTGAACTCGTCCGTGCCGGATTCCTTGATGAATGCGCGCGCCGTCTCGAGCAGCTGCGCATGCCTTTCGGCGCGCGGCAGACGCCTACGAGGCGATCCCGCATTGTTCTGGTTCACCTGGCTCCCTCTCGATCAGCAAGCTACTATTCGTAGGTTACCATTCGTAGCTTAGGCGTGAAAGGTGGCCGAGCGCGCGACGCTACTGTCTAGCCATGACGCCTCTTCCTCATGTCCGTGCAGCAACGATCGAAGACGCCGATGCGATTGCCGCTGTTCACGTCGCAACGTGGCGGGAGACATACGCCGGCCTCATTCCGGAGCGATTCTTCGACGCGTCCGCGCCGAAGGCGCGCCGCCGCCTGTGGACGAGGATCCTCGGGCGCGATCCCGTGCCCGGGATCGTCGCCGTGGCGGAGCGAGCCGAGCGAATCGTTGGTTTCGCATTTGCTGGATCCTCGGATCACCCCGACGCTCTGAAGGGCATTGAGGCTGCGCGCGAGCTCCACTTGTTCTCGATCTACCTGCTCGCTTCGGAGCAGGGTGCGGGCGTCGGGCACGCGCTCCTGGCGGCGGTCCTTGGGGATGAACCCGCTCAGCTCTGGGTCGCGAGCGCGAACAGCGCGGCTCGCGCGTTCTACGAGAGCCACGGGTTTCACGAAGACGGGCATGTATTCGCGGATCCCGGCATCGAAGGGCTCGTGGAGCTTCGCATGGTGCGTTGAGCCGCTCCGGCCTGCATGGGGCTGCGCCGACCGGAGCGGTGATGGGGCGAATCGACTCCCCGCGCCCGAACTCGGGTGATTATTGGTCGATCACCGCCCGATGGATACCCCCCGGGGGTATGCTTGCCGCATGAATGGGTATGAGGGCAACAGGGCTGCGGTCGAGGAAGCGGGATCCACGCTCGCGCCGCGGGGCGAATGACCGGCGGGTCGCTCCGTCCAACTCTGTAGGCAACCGAAGCGAGGGAGGCACATGATGAACCAGCAGGATCACGCCGCGGCGCACCACCACGGCGAGCACCACGGCGGGACGTCCCCGGCCATGACCCACGATCACCACGCGGGCCACGATGGTCACGGCGAACACGCGGGCCACGGCGGGCACGCCGGGCACGGTGATCATGTCGGGCAGTTCCGACGGCTGTTCTGGATCATGCTCGCGCTGGCAGTCCCTGTGGTCGCCTTCTCGACGATGTTCGCCATGCTGCTCGGATACTCGCTACCCGAAGCGGCCTGGGTGAGGTGGGTGTCTCCGGTCCTCGGGACCGTGATGTACGCGTGGGGCGGCGCCCCGTTCCTGACCGGAGCGGTCAGCGAGCTGCGGTCCCGGAAGCCGGGGATGATGCTGTTGATCGCGTTGGCGATCACGGTCGCGTTCCTCGCCTCCTGGGGTGCGAGCGTGGGCCTGCTGCATCACGAGCTCGACTTCTGGTGGGAGCTCGCCCTCCTGATCGTCATCATGCTGCTGGGGCACTGGATCGAGATGCGTTCCCTCGCGCAGACGACCTCCGCGCTGGATTCCCTCGCGGCTCTGCTCCCGGACGAGGCCGAGAAGGTCGAGGGCGACGCCACCGTGGCGGTTGCGCCCGCCGACCTCCGGGTCGGGGACGTCGTGGTGGTCCGCCCCGGAGGTCGCGTACCGGCCGACGGGCGGATCCTGCAGGGCTCGGCGAGCATGGACGAATCGATGATCACGGGCGAGTCCCGCCCGGTGCGCCGCTCCGACGGCGCGCAGGTCATCGCCGGCACGGTGGCAACGGACTCCGGGCTCCGAGTGGAGATCACCGCTGTCGGGGAGGACACCGCGCTGGCGGGTATCCGGAAGTTGGTGACCGAGGCGCAGAACTCCTCGTCGCGGGCGCAGCGTCTCGCGGATCGCGCGGCGGGGTGGCTGTTCTGGTTCGCGCTCGGCGCCGGCCTGATCACCGCGATCGTCTGGACGCTCGTAGGGCTTCCCGACCAGGCCGTGATCCGCACGATCACCGTGCTGGTCATCGCCTGCCCGCACGCGCTGGGGCTCGCGATCCCGCTGGTCGTGTCGATCGCGACCGAGCGCGCGGCTCGCGGGGGCGTGCTGGTGAAGGATCGTCTGGCGTTGGAGAACATGCGCACGGTGGACGCGGTCCTGTTCGACAAGACCGGGACGCTCACGAAGGGCACACCCGCCGTCACCGCCATCGAGTCGGCGGGGACTTTCGGTGCGGACGAGCTGCTCGCCCTGGCGGCGGCCGCGGAGGCGGACTCCGAGCATCCGCTCGCCCGCGCGATTGTGGGCGCCGCCGCGGACAAGAACCTGACCGTCGCACGGTCGCAGGACTTCGAGTCCTCGCCGGCCGTCGGGGTGAAGGCGCGGGTCGACGGTCGCACCGTGCAGGTCGGCGGGCCGTACATGCTCGAGCAAGAGCACGCGCGCGAACTGGCCGTCGCGGATCAGTGGCGGGGGGACGGCGCGATCATCCTTCACGTCCTCATCGATGGCGCGGTCGCCGGGGCCCTGCGGCTGGCGGATGAGATCCGCACCGAGTCGCGCGAGGCCGTCCGAGCGTTGCACGATCGTGGCGTGCAGGTGGTCATGATCACCGGCGACGCGGAGGCCGTCGCGGCGTCGGTGGCTGCGGAGCTCGGCATCGACCGATTCTTCGCGGGTGTGCGCCCGGAGGACAAGGCGTCGAAGGTGAAGGAACTGCAGGGCGAGGGCCGGAAGGTGGCCATGGTCGGTGACGGGGTGAACGATGCCCCGGCGCTCGCGCAGGCCGATGTCGGGATCGCGATCGGTGCGGGCACCGACGTCGCGATCGCCTCCGCCGGTGTCGTCCTCGCCAGCGATGACCCTCGCTCGGTGTTGTCGGTGATCGAACTGTCCCGCGCCAGTTACCGCAAGATGACGCAGAACCTGTGGTGGGCGGCCGGCTACAACCTCCTGTCCGTCCCGCTCGCGGCCGGCGTGCTCGCCCCGCTCGGCTTCGTGTTGCCGATGTCCGTCGGAGCGGTGCTGATGTCGCTGTCGACGATCGTCGTCGCGCTGAACGCACAGCTGCTGCGGCGGCTGGATCTCGCGCCGGATGTTGTCGTCCGCGCGTAGGTGCAGTCGCGTCGGCGACGTGCCCGGCGCGCGGGACTGATCCCGACCACGCCACGCGGCCGGGGTGGCCGCGCGCGCAGAGCTTCGCTTCTGCGTCCGGAGATGCCGGCGAGGCGGTTCAGCTTCACAGGCGGGAAGAAGCACCGGCCCTAAACGATCGTTATCGACGGGGTCAGTAATGTGCCGGTTCTGGGGAAGTCGTAGGCGGTGTTGCGTTCGAAGGGGGTGAGGATTACCCCACCCCGAGCACTCCGGCGCGCCTCTCCGCAACTGGGTGGTTTGCTCTACTGACACGGCGGAGGTGGGTTTCTAGCGTTGTTTTTATGATCGCAACCGCTGCAACTGACTCAGCCTCTGACCTCACCGGGATTGCCGGATGGGCGGTCAATCTCATGGAAGCGCTCGGTGGTCCCGGCGCCGGCCTGGCAATCGCGCTCGAGAATCTTTTCCCTCCCCTTCCGAGTGAGGTAATTCTGCCGCTGGCCGGATTCACCGCGAGCCGGGGCGGCTTCACCCTCGTTGAAGTTCTTATGTGGACAACTCTGGGATCGGTTGTGGGTGCGCTCGCTCTATACGGGCTCGGGGCATGGCTGGGCCGCGACCGACTGCGTCGAATCATCGCCCGAGCACCGCTGATGAGGCTGTCAGATGTCGACAAGGCCGAATCATGGTTCGGAAAGCATGGTGACAAGGCGGTGTTCTTCGGTCGGATGATTCCGATCTTCCGGAGTCTGATCTCGATTCCCGCGGGCATCGAGCGGATGAATGTCGTTCGCTTCACGCTCCTGACCACAGCGGGAAGCCTGATCTGGAACTCGATCTTCGTGCTCTCGGGTTTCTACCTTGGCGAGAACTGGGCGGCCGTCGAACCGTACGCCGATGTTCTCCAGAAGGTTGTCATCGTCGCGGTGGTCGCTGCTGTTGTTCTCTTCATTGTCCTTCGGGTGCGCCGCGTCCGCCGTGAAAAGATGACCGGACGATCCGAGACAAGCACGAGCCAGTGACTGTGCTGAGGCGCGGATCTCACGAGCCGAACGGATCGCTGGAGAAGACCGTCAGAAACGCGGGGCAGATTCGCCGGCCAAGGGGGGCGACACCCCTACGAATGCTGGGTTGGCGTGAATCGAAGCACATTGGTCTCCCGGCGTACGAAACCGACGGACTCATATAGCCGTATCGCTGACTCCCGCGACGGACGCGACGTGAGGTCGAGTGTTCGGAGACCGCGTTCGGTGGCGAGTTCGGTCATTCGTACCAGCAGAGCCCGTGCGATACCGCGCCCACGCATCGACTCGTCAACCACCACATCATCTACATGACCGCGGAGGCCCGTCGGCAGCGGGAAGGTTACGAGCGTGGCGGTGCCCACGATCCTGCCCTCGTCTCGCACGACAAGCAGCTCCGTTGCGTCATGCGTGACAATCGCTTCCAAGCGAGACCGGTCGAACGTAGCAGTCGTCGAAAGCTGGGTGAGCAGCCGAGCGATGTCCGCCGCGTCGACATCATTGACAGACATCAGCACTTCGACAGCCGGGGTTGTTCCGCTCATTCCGACACCATATCCAGTCATCCGCCCGTCCTTCGGTCAGACCCCAGCACCAACGACCTCGTCCAGCCGCAAACGATCGTCTCCGGCAGGGCGCCGAGATCGAAGTGCGCTCGGGGACTCTGGCAAGGTGAGAGCATCATGTTTTTCACGTCATCTGGCCCTGACGGCGCGTCGCCCGTGCTTCTCCTCCACGGTGGTGGCGTTGCCGGGTGGATGTGGGATTCCCTCCGGGAGCGGCTTGAATCGAACTACACCGTTCTTGTTCCCGACCTACCGGGACACGGGAAGTCGGCCGCTGAGCCGTACGTCTCTCACCCGCACGCTCTTTCCGCGATCACCACGTTGTTAACTACCGCTGTTCCCGGCCGGCCTGTGACCGTCATTGGGTTCTCACTCGGAGCTCAGCTCGCCATTCAACTGGCCTCATCGCGTCCCGACCTCGTTAGTCAAGCGATTGTCGTGAGCGCTCAGGCGAAGGCCATGTCGTTCGCCAGTGTCACGCTCGCTGCGCTCGGTGTCAGTGCACCCCTGGCCCGCCAACGGTGGTTTGCAAAGCTGCAAGCCCGCGAGCTTTTCATTCCTCCTCACCTGATGGAGGACTACATCAGCACCAGCTCTGACATCTCGAGAACGACGCTCCTCGCCGCGGTCGGCGCCAACATGCGGTTCGAGCTGCCAGCCGAATGGTCGAAGTTTCACGGACGAGTTCTTGTCATGGTCGGGGAGCGTGAACGCCGTCTCATGCGCAACTCGGCCAACATCATCCACGCGGCCCTTCCGAGCAGTGTGCTTTCGGTTGTGCCTGGATGCGGACACGGCATTCCACTGCAGCGTCCCGATTGGTTCGATGACCGTGTGATCGACTGGCTCGACGCGATCTAGAGCCTCTTGACCAAAGAGCGACGGAAGGGGTCTGCCGTAACGCGTGTGCGGCGCAAGTTCAGAGCAACCGTTTCAGAGCCCAACCGCTCCCGCCGGATTTCCCGTGTGCGCTTCAACTGGACATGACGAACCGTCCACCGCCAGGGCAGAACGCTTCACCGCGTGAACAGTAGGGCCTACGTCAACTTCTACGACGTCAGATCTGGATGTGTTCGGGGTAATGCTGTTGTCGGTGGTGCCCCGGGCTATCAGTGACTCGAGCGCGGTGCGTTCTGGATCGGTGAGAACCCACACGAACCGGGTCAACGCTCAAAGAGGTCACCGAATCCGGGGATGCCGAGATTCGACAATCCTTCACCGAAGCCGCTGATCTGCTCACCCGCCCCCGTGATGGCATCCTGGGCACCGCCTGCCCATTCGCCAACACCGGAGTTGTCCGCGAGTGAAGCGAGGTAGATACCGGATGCCATCGCCTCCAGATCCACACCTTCCGCGAGCCCCGCGAAGTCGACGCCCATCTGCCCGGCTGACTCCAGCAAGGGACCCGCGACGCTGCTGATGATTGCCCCACCCGCCACAGCGGCGAGCAGACCACCCGCACCTGCGACGCCCGTCGCGATGAGTCCGCCCCTGCCGGCCTTGGCGAGCAGCCCCGACATTCGTCCTGGACGGGCCGCTTCCGCGCGAGCAGCTGTTCGCGCAAGGTCGTCCGCGCTGTCCGAACGGGGGCGCTCGTGCGGAGCGAGGTCTGCACCCATCCGCTCTCTCACGTGCGCGCGCTGCTCAGGAGTCAGCCGGGCGAAGGCCTCACGATGCATCTGCTCCACCTGGTCGGGGTCGGCCGTACGCAGGAGATAGTCGTAGCGGGCGATCGCGGCGCGGTCGCCTGCCGACATCTCGGATGAAACGCGAGATGACGCCGGAGGAGCGTACCGATCCCTCGACGCGGGTGACGCGTGGGGTCGGCTCAATTCATCCGCCGGCGGGGTGGTTGCGCGGCGATCACCCGTGACAGCGTCGGCTGCCGAGCGGACCATGGAGAAACCTCTCGACGGGCGGCACGCGGCCGGAACGTCAAGGTCTCCTCCGCCCGTACGGGCCGACCTACCCGGAATCCAACCGTGGACTCGTGATGACGGGTACGTCGCGTCGGGAGTACTCCCCTTGCAAGATGACAGCGTAAGAAGGTCACCTATGCCTCTGCTGGGTCGCGCACCTCACGGGAGCAGCGGCGGGTGCAGGAGCCGCCCGCGGCCCGACCCATAAGTCGCGTCGTGTATTCTGGGCGACAGCAGGGGGAGTACTCCGATACGGCCGGCTCGTCACTACGAGTGCATTCGCACTCCGGGTCACCGGTTCCCGTTTCAGGGAATGGAGAAGACCTTGACGTCACGTTTTGTACGCCATGGTTCAGGAGACCTTCATGAACGTTACCCCTCTCGTGTGGGGCATCACGATCGCCGTCACGATCGCTTTCTTCGTCTACGAATTCTTCGCACACGTCCGTAAGCCGCACGAGCCGACGATCGGCGAATCCGCGCGCTGGTCGGCCTTCTACATCGGCCTGGCGGTCGTGTTCGGCGTCGGGCTGGGCATCGTCTCCGGGTGGGACTTTGGCGGCGAGTACTTCGCCGGCTACCTCACCGAGAAGGCGCTGTCGATCGACAACCTCTTCGTCTTCCTCATCGTCATGACGGGCTTCGCCGTGCCGCGGGCCTATCAGCAGAAGGTGCTGATGATCGGCATCGTCATCGCGCTGATCCTGCGCGGTGCCTTCATCGCGGTGGGCGCCGCGCTCATCGCGAACCTTTCGTGGATCTTCTACGTCTTCGGCGCCTTCCTGCTCTTCCTCGCGTACCGCCAGGCGCGCGGGGGGCACGAGTCGAACCCGGCAGACAGCGCGTTCATGCGCCTCGTCCGCCGGATCCTGCCCGTCACCGACGAGTACCACGAAGACAAGCTCACCGTCCGCAAGGACGGGCGCCGCTGGGTGACGCCGATGCTGCTCACGATCGTCGCGATCGGCTTCATCGACCTCGTCTTCGCGATCGACTCCATCCCCGCCATCTACGGCCTCACGGAAGAGGCGTACATCGTGTTCGTGGCCAACGCGTTCGCGCTGATGGGTCTGCGACAGCTGTACTTCCTCATCGGCGGTCTGCTCGAGCGCCTCGTCTACCTCGCGCAGGGTCTGGCCGTGATCCTCGCCTTCATCGGCGTGAAGCTCGTGCTGCACGCGCTCCACGTCAACGAGGTGCCGTTCATCAACGGCGGCCAGGGCGTCGAGTGGGCCCCCGAGATCCCCATCTGGTTCTCGCTGACGTTCATCGGCGCGACCATCGCCGTGGCGACGATCGCGAGCCTCGTCAAGACCCGCGCCGACCGCCGGCGCGTCGACGAGAGCGTCTGAGGGCCCCGTCATGTCTCACCCCGATAGACCCGGGCAGGCGGCCACACGATGACCGACCTGCTCTGGAACATCGCGCTCGTCGTCATCTTCGTGCTCATCGGCGGCGTGTTCGCCGCCACCGAGATGGCGCTCGTGACGCTCCGCGAAAGCCAGCTCACCGCGATCGCCGCCCGTGGGCGACGCGGTGAGCGGGTCGCGGAGCTCGCGCGCAACCCCAACACCTTCCTCTCCGCCGTCCAGATCGGCGTCACCGTGGCCGGCTTCGCGTCGTCCGCGTACGGCGCGACGTCGATCTCGCCGTCGGTCGTGCCGATACTCGAGTCGTGGGGCATGAGCGCGCAGCTCGCCTCGACCCTGTCGACCGTGGTGCTGACGCTGATCATCGCGTTCCTGTCGCTCGTGCTCGGCGAGCTCGTGCCGAAGCGCCTGGCGATCCAGCGCAACGCCGCGTTCTCGTACGCCGTCGCGCCCGTTCTCGGTGGCTTCGCCACCATCATGCGCCCCGTCATCTGGCTGCTGTCGGTGTGCACGAACGCGCTCGTGCGCCTGCTCGGCGGCGACCCGCACAAGACCGCCGACGAGATGAGCGAGGAAGAGATCCGTGACATCGTCTCGACCCACCAGGGGCTGCCGGAAGATGAGCGACGGATCCTCGACGACGTGCTCTCGATGCGCGGGCGGCAGATCAGCGAGGTCATGCGGCCGAGGCCGGAGATCACCGGCCTCGCCGCGAGCTCGTCGATCGCCGACGCCGTCGAGAAGGTGCGCGAGCTGCCGTTCTCGCGCTACCCCGTGTTCGAGGCGTCGATCGACGACATCATCGGTTTCGTGCACGTGCGCGATCTGTTCGACGCCGACGACACCGATAGGCCGCTGAGCGCCCTCATGCGTGCGCTCCCGTACCTCCCGTCGACCGCGAGGGTCCTGCCGACCCTCACGCGCATGCGCGCAGAGAACGACCAGATCGCCGTCGTCGTCGACGAATACGGCGGAACGGACGGCATCGTCACGCTCGAAGACCTCGTCGAGGAGGTGGTCGGCGAGATCTTCGACGAGTACGACACTGACGGCCTTCCGACCGCCGAGGGTGGCCTCATCGACGGGCGCCTCAACCTGCAGGACGTCGAGGAGCTCACGAAGCTCGAGTTGCCGCGCGGCACCTCGGACACCATCGCGGGCCTCGTGGTGGAACGGCTGGGGCGCCTGGCGGTCGTCGGCGACACCGTCGAGGTGCCCGGGGCGACGATCCGCGTCGTGGTGGTCGAACGCCGCCGCGTCGCCTGGCTGCGCATTACGGCGACGGACGGCGAGCAGCCAGGCGAACGGGTCGCCCCGACGCACGAGGCGCCATAGGTCGAACGCTATGCGGAGGCCGGGCGGATGATCCGCACCATCCGCCACGCGTTTCCGGCGTCGGATCCGGTGTGCTCCAGCTCGTCGAGAACCGTCCTCGACAGCGCCAGCCCGCGGCCGGATTCGGCGTCGGCATCCGGCATCGCCGCGCCGGCGAGATCGATGTGGGCCGGCGCCGCCGTGTCGCGCAGCTCGGCGCTCAGCGCGCTCGGCGCGGCGCTCACGAGCGCGTCGATGCGGGTTCCCGGAGGGGAGTGCTCCACGATGTTGGTCGCAATCTCCGAGACGGCGAGCCCGAAGAGCAGGCGATCCTCCTCGGGCACGCGGGGGACCGCAGCCCAGAGACGGTCGAGCTCGTCGAGCAGGCCGTCCACGAACGCCAGGTCTGCGGCGCCGTCGATCCGGATCGTCCGGATCTCGTCAATCGGCATCGAACGCCGCTTCCGGCGTCTCGTAGGCGTGCAGGACGCGGTCGAGGTTCGTGAGGCGCAGCACCGTGCGCACCGACTCCGGCACGGCGGTGATCCGGAGGTCGCCGCCCGCGAGGCGCGCCGTCTTGAGCCCGGAGATGAGCGCGCCCAGGCCGGAGGAATCGACGAAGCTCGCGGCGGCTAGGTCGACGGCGACGCGAGGGGAGCCGCCATCGACGGCCGCCTGCACGCTCGAGCGGAACGCCGGTGCGGACGACGCGACGAGCCGCCCCTCGACGCGGATCACGGCATAGCTGCCGCGTTCCTCGGTGCTGATGGTCATGCGTTCTCCTTCTCACGGGGCGAGGGTCCGCGATACAGCGCGGCCTGGATGATCACGCTCAGCACGGCGAGGTCGTACACGACCCACACGGTGTTGACGAGCGTACCGGTGCCGTCGGCAGTGCCCACGATCACGCGGAGCACACCGACGATCACCGCGACGATGAGCACGACGATCGCGAGGAGCTGCGGCCAGATCTGCCGCAGCGGCACTCCACCCGGTGCGCGTCCGTCCTTCCGCGTCACGGCGAAGCCGAGCGGGCGCCCGAAGACGACGTTCGCGACCGCCGTCCAGCAGGCACGGATCCACACGGGGAAGAGCGCGAGCGAATACTGCTGGCCCCGCCACGTTCGCATGCCCTTCGCGACGACGAGGAACAGCACCTGGTTCACGATGAAGAACGGCAGGAATCGCGCGAAGAAATCCACCGACCACGCGGCGACGGGCATCACGCCCGCGAGCAGGTAGAGAACCGGGGCGGTGAGGTAGGCGAGGGCGGCGAAGCCCGAGAGGTAGCTCCACATCGTGGCGAAGTACATGAGCCGCTGCCCCGCACCGAGCCCCTTTTTGACGAGCGGGTTGTCGCGCAGCATCACCTGCAACGTGCCCTGCGCCCAGCGCAGGCGCTGCGTCAGCATGGTGCGCAGGTCCTCGGGCGCGAGGCCGCGGGCCAGGATCTCGTGGTGGTAGACGCTGCGCCAGCCCTGCGCGTGTAACTGCATCGCGGTCGCCATGTCCTCCGTCACCGAAATCGTCGCGAGCGGCAGCACGGGCTGGGCCTCGTCGGGCCGGTCGACCCGCACCGCATCGAGCAGCCCGCGCACCGCCTCCAAGGCCGTCAACGGCGACAGCTCGCGGGTCGCCAGCTCGTCGAGCGCCGCCTCGTCGACGACGATCTCGCCGAGTTCCGCGTCGCGGGCGATCGGCAGCTCGCCGATCTCGGCGAGGTCGTCCCGGATCGCCTGCAGGTCGCCGGCGACGAGGCGCGCGCTCGCCGCGTCGACCGCCGACGAGACGCGGTACGTGACGTCGCCGACCGGCTCGCCCGCCCGGATCCGCGAGCGGCCCGCCGACACGGTCTCGTGGAGCGCGGTGAGCTCCTCCCGCAGGGATCCGTCGGTTCGCCGCGTCTCGCGCGCCAGTAGCGCCTCGGCGGTGCGGAGGGCGCGGGCCGTCGATTCGGTGACGCTGCGCACGTACCCCACGACGCCGAGCTGCATGAGCGCCTCGCGACGCAGGATCGCGTTCGACCCGCAGAAGAACGCGGCATTCCAGCCGTCCTTGCCCTGCTGGATCGGGCCGTAGAACAGGGGGGCCTGGCTGCCCAGGGGATCCGCCTCGTCGACGTTCGAGAACCACTGCGGCGTCTGCACCAGGGCGACCTCGGGGTCGTCGGCGAAGTAGCCGAGGGTGCGATGCAGGATCAGCGGATCCGGCACCTGATCGGCGTCGAGGATCAGCAAGAACTCGCCCTCCGTCGCGAAGAGCGCGTTGTTGAGGTTGCCGGCCTTCGCATGCCGGGGCTTGCCGACCCAATCCTCCGACCGTGTCACGTAGCCGACTCCCGCGGATTCGGCTGCCGCGCGCAGCTCGTCGCGGGCGCCGTCGTCGAGGATCCACGTCGTGTGCGGATACGCGATCGCCCGCGCCGCGCGCGCCGTCGCCATCACCATCTCGAGCGGCTCGTCGTAGGTCGTGATCAGCACGTCGACGGTGCCCTGCGGATCCGAGCGGGGCGCGGGCCGCTCGCGGGCGCGCCACATCGTCATGCAGAACAGCACCGTGTCGATCACGCTGTACGTCTCGGCGATCACGAGCGGCACGGCGATCCACCACGCCTCCCAGTTGATCGAGGCCATCCAGCGCCAGGCGACGTAGTTGACGCCGAGCAGCACGGAGAGCACCGCGAGCACGCGGATGGCGACGAAGCGCGCGGTCACGCGTCGCGCCCGATCACGATGAGCGTGACATCGTCGATGGCCTCGGTGGCCGCGAGGCGCAGGCCCTCGGCGACGGCCTGCTCCGGGCCGCGCGCCCGCAGCACGCGGCGGACGTGCCCCAGGGGATCCTCCGGGTCGAGGATGTCGAGCAAGCCGTCGCTGCAGCACAGCAGCAGGTCCCCCGGCGCCAGCTCGACCGTCGCGGTCTCCCGCGGATCGTCGAAGCCGACGTCCATGCCGAGCGGGAGCCCCGTCGAGGCGATTCGTTCCCACGTGTCGTCGGCGCGGAGCAGGAAGGTGAGGCTGTGACCGGCATCGACGATCTGCAGTCGGCCCGTGGTCATGTCGATATCGGCGTGCACGCCGGTGACGAACATGTTCGTGTCGCCGAGATCGGCGCGCAGGATCCGGTCGACCTCCGCGATCGCCTCGGCGAGAGGGCGATCCGGCGCGGTGCGCAGCGACGCGCGCACCGCCGCCGCGATGATCGCGGGCCCCGTCCCCTTCCCCATCACGTCGGCGAGGGTCATCCGCAGCACGGATCCACGCTCGCCGAGATCGTAGAAGTCTCCCGCCAGCCGCTCGCGGGCCAGGGATCCGGCGGCGATCGTCCACCCGTCGTAGCGGGGGAGCGAACGCGGTGTGAGTGCTCGTTGCACGAGCAGGGCGTGGTCGAGATCCTCGGCGCGCGTCAGCTCGGTCTGCACCCACAGCGCGAGCTCGGCGAGCAGGGCGCGCTCGTCGTCATCGAAGCCTCGGGGAGCGGTCCCCGCGAGGCAGAGGGTGCCGATGGGCTCCCCGCCCGGGGCGCGAAGCGGCTGACCTGCGTAGAAACGCAGGTGCGGATCGCCCGCGACGAACGGGCTCGCCTCGAACTCGGGCGCCGTGGCGGCGTCCTCGACGACGACGAGCGCGTCGCGTCGAACGGTGTAGTCACAGAACGAATCCTCGCGCGGCGCGTTGCGGTCATCCAGCCCGATGACCGACTTGCGCCACTGCCGGTCGCGATCGATCAGAGACACCACGACCATGGGGACGTCGAAGATCTCCTGCGCGAGGCGGGTGACGCGATCGATGCGCTCGTCGGGCGGCGTGTCGAGGATCCGCAGCGCATCCAGGGCACGCTGGCGCCGTTCTTCGTCGAAGGCGGGAGGGATGCGATGTGCCATATCAGCGACGTTACGACATTGCGAGGGGTGGAGGTGCGGCAATGTGGGGCTCTAGGCTCGAATCGTCGAACGACAATCCGCGGAAGGACAACGATGAGCATCACCATCCCTCAGATCACCCTCAACGACGGACAGCCCTTTGCCGAGGTCGGCCTCGGAACATACAACCTCAAGGGCGAGGCGGGCATCGCGGCGATTGGATCCGCTCTCGACTCCGGATACCGACTGCTCGACACCGCCGTCAACTACGGCAACGAGCGCGAGGTCGGCGAGGCCGTGCGCCGCTCGTCGATCGACCGCGACGAGATCATCGTCACCTCCAAGATCCCGGGGCGCCACCACGGCTACGACGAAGCGATCGCCTCGACCCGCGAATCGCTCGAGACGCTCGGGCTCGACCGCATTGACCTGCACCTCATCCACTGGCCGAACCCGAGCGTCGGCAAGTACCTCGACACCTACCGCGCCCTGCTCGCGCTGCGCGAGGAGGGGCTTGTGCGCTCGGTCGGCGTCTCGAACTTCACCGAGGCCATGCTCACGGAGACCATCGAGGCCACCGGCGTGGCCCCCGCGGTCAACCAGGTCGAGCTGCACCCCTACTTCCCGCAGGGCGCGCTCCGGGCGTTCCACGCGGAGCACGGGATCCGTACGGAGAGCTGGAGCCCCCTCGCCCGGCGCGGGGAGCTCTTCGCCGAGCCCGTCATCGGCGAACTCGCCGAGGCGTACGGGGTGACGCCCACCCAGCTCGTCGTGCGCTGGCACGTGCAGCTCGGATCCACGCCGATTCCCAAGTCGGCCGACCCCGACCGCCAGCGCGAGAACGCCGACGTGTTCGGCTTCGAGATCTCCGACGCCGACGTCGAGCGCCTGTCGGCGCTCGAGCGCGGGCGGCTGTGGGATGCGGATCCGAACGTCCACGAGGAGATGTAACCCGAACCGCTACGGGGCGCCGATGACCGCGGCGACCTCGTCGGCGCGGTCGACGAGGTGCACGTGCCCCTCCATGGGGCGACCCTTCGCGAGCGCCGTGAGGAGTGGCCAGACCGGCAGCGTCTCGGTCCAGTACTCGCGGCCCACGAGCACCATGGGCGCGACGGCGCGGTCGTCCGCCGCGTAGTAGTTCTCGCAGGCATCCTGAAACACCTCCTGCACGGTGCCGGCCGCGCCGGGCAGGAACACGATGCCGCGCCCGCACAGCTCGAGCAGAACCGACTCGCGCAGCGCGTTGCGGAAGTACTTCGCGATCGTCGTCGCGAACAGGTTCGGCGGCTCGTGACCGTAGTGCCACGTCGGCACGCCGAGCGACGGCATCGGATCCGCGACCAGCTCGCGCGCCCCGCGCGCCGCGCGGATCCACGCGTCGACGGACGGGCGGAAGCCCGGCACGGACGCGAGGATCCCGAGCGCCTCGTCGAGGGCGCCCTCGTCGACGCGGGCGAAGGCGGCACCGAGGTTCGCTGCCTCCATCGCGCCGGGGCCGCCGCCGGTGGCGACAGTGAGACCGGCCCCCAGCGTGCGGCCCAGCCGGGCCGCGGCGCGGAAGCCGTCGTCGCCGCGCCGCAGGTCGTGACCGCCCATGACACCCACGATCGCGCGGCCGGCAGACCAGTCCGCCAGCGCCATGTCGATCCCGTCGTCGTGCATCGCGCGCGCGAGCACGGCGTCCGGATCCGTGGACGTCTGCTGCCACGCGTACGCCCTGCCGTCGAGCGAGGTCGCCCACGTCTCGGTGTCGAAGAGCTCGTCGGGTCGGTAGAGCCTGCCGCGGTGCGGATCGATCGGCGTGCCGTGGATGCTCGGCAGCAGGAGGGCGCCGCGCATCGCGTGCAGGTGCTGCTGCTCGTCCGTCATCGTGCAGCCCGCGAATGTCGTGCGGGAGGTGTCGCAAGCGGCGAGCCGCTCGGAGTAGGGGCGCAGGTCGAGGCCCACGATCCGCCATCCCGTCAGCCGGGTGGCCCCGGTCGCCAGCCGGCGCTCCAGCTCGGTCGCCGACTCGATCGTGACGATCCGGCCGCGCGTACGTCTCATGGGGCGAGCCTAGTGGGCCCCGGCTCGGCGCTCCTCATCCACTTCTCCGCGCCTCATCCAGTCTCCGGCAAATCATCCCGCGACGACGGATGAGTCGTCGGAGACTTGATGAGGTGTGGGAAAACGGATGAATCGCGGGCTCACACCAGAAGCTGGTGCTTCGCGAGTTCGCGGTAGAGCGGCGTCGACTCGATGAGCTCGGCGTGCGTGCCCTGGCCCACCACTTGGCCGCGGTCGAGCACGACGATCTTGTCGCTGTCGACGACGGTCGAGAGGCGGTGCGCGATCACGATCAGCGTGCGGCCCTGGGCAACGGCATCGATCGCCTCGCGCATGCGCTGCTCGTTGACGCCGTCGAGCGACGACGTCGACTCGTCGAGCAACAGGATCGGCGGGGCCGACAGTAGCGCGCGCGCGATCGCGAGGCGCTGGCGCTCGCCGCCCGACAACATCACGCCGTCCTCTCCGACCGGAGTGTCGACGCCGCGCGGGTCGCGGTCGATCACGTGCCCGAGGTTCACGGCCCGCAGCGCGCGCTCGCAGTCGGCATCAGTGGCGTTCGGCGAGGCCAGGCGCAGATTGTCGGCGAGGGATCCGGCGAGCGTCGGTGCGTCCTGCTCGACGTAGCCGAACTGCGCGCGCAGCGCCTCGCGCGGCAGCTCGCGGATGTCGTGGCCGTGCAGGCAGATGGACCCGCCCGTCGCATCGTAGAAGCGCTCGATGAGCGCGAGGATCGTCGACTTGCCTGCCCCCGACGGCCCGACGAGCGCGACGCGCGAGCCGACGGGCACCTCGAAGCTGACGCCCCGAAGCACGTCCTCGGAGCTCGACGTCGCCAGCTCGGGCGCGAGGTGCGCATCGTCGGCTGCCGACTGCACCTCGGCGGCGGCCTTCTGCCGCGCCTCAACGACATTCTCGGGATAGCGGAAGCGCACCTCGTCGAACGCGATCGCGGGCGCGGCGCCGGGCGCCGGCGCGGCGGATCCGGTGGGGACGCGATCGGCCGCGTCCTCCTCCGGAAGGTCGAGGACCTCCTGGATCCGTCCGAGCGCGCCGAGCGCCTGGCCGACGCTCGAGAGGGCGCCGAAGGCGGATCCGAGCGGCATGATCATGAGGAACAGGAACATCGCGAAGGTCACGAGCGAGGCGACCGAGACGGCGCCCGTGGCCACGCGCAGGCCGCCGACGCCCAGCACCACGAGCAGCGACACGTTCATCGCGAGCCCCGCGACCGGCACGACGAACGCCGATGCCTTTGCCACGTCGAGCCCGGCGCGGTACGCGCTCTGCGCGGTCGCCGCCACCGCCTCTTCCTCGCGGGCGGTCGCGCCCGAGGCACGGATCGTGCGGATGGATCCGATCGCGCGCTCGATCCCGCTCGCCAGCTCCCCGACGCGCGTCTGCTGCACGGCCGTCGCGGAGCGGATCCGCCCGGCGAAGGCCGTGACGGCGCCGACCGCGGCAATCAGGACGACGGCGATCGTCAGCAGCAGGATCGGATCGATCACGAGCATCGCGATGAGCGCGCCCGCGAAGATCAGGAGATTCCCGACCGAGTCGGCGAGGCCCTGCGTCAGCACCGCGTACAGCAGCGTCGTGTCCGTGCCGACGCGGCTGACGAGGTCGCCCGTGCGGCGGGCGTCGAACTCGCTGATCGGCAGGTGCAGGATCCGCCGGATGAGCCGCCGCCGGCTCGACAGCACGACCGCCGTGCCGGCGCGCTGGAGAAGATAGTGCTGATAGGCGCTCGTGGCCGATTGCAGCACCACAAAGGCCACGAGGAGCCCGATCAGCCAGCCGAGCGGATCCTGCGCCTCCACGCGCTCGATGACCTGACCGATCATCAGCGGCTGCACGAGCGTGAAGACCGCCGCGACGACCGAGAGGAGGGCGACGCCGATCATCACGCCGCGGTGCTCGAGGATGTAGGGCAGCAGCTGACGGAAGGTGGCGCGGGGCCCGTCGTCCTTGCGGGGACGGGCGAAGGGGGAGCGGCGGCGTGTATCGGACATCACCTGTTATTGTCGCGCGCCTCGTCCGGAAACGACTGAGGGGCCGAGGTGAACCCCGGCCCCTCCGCGATCGATGAGATTAGCTCGCGTCGAGGTCGACGTCCTTCGTTTCCTTGCCGAGCAGGAGCGCGATGAGCGTCAGCACGCCGGCGCCCGACATGTAGATGCCGACGAGCCAGGGGTTGCCGCCCGCGGCCTTCCAGAGCTCGAGCGCGATGATCGGCGCGAGCGCCGCACCGAGGATCGACGACACGTTGTACGCGATGGCGGATCCGGTGTACCGCACCGAGGTCGGGAACAGCTCCGGCAGGAGCGCACCCATCGGACCGAAGGTCATGCCCATGAGCGAGAAGCCGAAGATGAGGAAGGTCTGCACGAGGGCGCCCATGAACGCCTCCGACTCACGGGGGAGCAGGAAGACGGTGTAGACGAGGCCCAGGGCGATGATCGCCAAGGTGATCCAGATGAGCAGCTTGCGGCGACCGATCGCGTCGGCCAGGGGGCCGGACACGAGCGTGAAGACACCGAAGAACACCACGCCGAACACCTGCATGAGGACGAAGTGCGTGTAGCTGAAGCCGAGGCCCGGCGTCGCCGCATCGGTGGCCGCCGTGCCGTAGGTCAGCGTGAAGTTCGTCATCAGGTAGAACAGCACGTACGTCGCCAGCATGAAGAAGGTGCCGAGGATCAGCTGCCACCAGTACTTCTTGAAGACGTAGCCGAGCGGGGCCTTCTTGATCTCGCCCTTCTTCTCCGCCTTCGTGAACGCGTCGGACTCGACGAGCTTCAGTCGCACCCAGAGACCGACGATGACCATCACGGCCGAGAACAGGAACGGGATGCGCCAGCCCCACGACATGAACGCGTCGCTCGCACCGTCGTGGCCCGAGGGGAGGGCGACGTTCAGAGCGAGGAACAACGTGTTCGCGATGATGAAGCCGATCGGCGCACCCAGCTGAGGGAAGGTACCGTACAGCGCGCGCTTGCCCGCAGGGGCGTTCTCGGTCGCGACGAGCGCCGCACCCGACCACTCGCCGCCGAGGGCGAAGCCCTGCGCGAGGCGGAGGATGAGCAGGAGCAGCGGGGCGACGATCCCGATCGCGTCGTATGTCGGCAGGACGCCGATGAGGAAGGTCGCGATACCCATCGTCAGCAGCGACGCCACGAGCGTCGCCTTGCGGCCGATCTTGTCGCCGAAGTGGCCGAACACGGCCGCGCCGATGGGGCGGGCGACCATCGCCGCACCGAAGACGGCGAACGACGACAGCAGGCCCGCGGTCTCGCTGACGCTCGGGAAGAACAGGTGCGGGAAGACGAGAACCGCCGCCGTCGCGTAGACGTAGAAGTCGTAGAACTCGACGGTGGTACCGACGAGGCTCGCCGTGATCACGCGTGAGCGCGAGTTCAGCGGCTGGGAGGTTGTAGCTGTAGACATAAGAGACCTGGAACTGAATCAAAAAAACACCGACGGATGTCGGTGAAAGCCTCTAAACGATACCTGAACGCTAAGCACAATGCACAACGCACCCGCTGGATCGGCCGGTGAAGACGCGATCGGCGGGTGCGTTGTGCGAGCGTAACCGAGCAGAATGCTCAGTTTCGCCGTTGCGGGGTGATCAGTGCCACAGCAGCGCGAGGCACACGTTGAGCACCGTGAGCACTCCGATGGGCCAGAACAGGCCGGCCGGTACCGAGCCCGTGCGCTTCTGGCGCGCGGCACCGATGCCCAGCAGGGCCCCGATCGCCACGACCACGAGCAGCTTGGTGCCGACCTTCATGTAGTTCAGGTCGTAGCCGAGATCCCACGGTGCGGAGAGGGCGAGGCCCGCGACGAGCGCGACGACGAGCCCCCAGTGCATGACCTTGGTGATGCGGCGCTGGCCGAACGCCTCGACGATCCAGCCGCCGAAGAGCGTGGCGAATCCGAGCAGGTGGACGATGACAACGATGCTGTGCAGGGTGTGCATTTTTCTACTCTACGTAGAAAAGGCCCGGCGTGCCACTGCTCAGCGGCCCTTCAGCTCCCGCAGCGTCAGCACGGCGCGCAGCGCGGCGTCGGCGGCCTCGAAGCCCTTGTCTTCCTTGGATCCCGGAAGGCCCGCACGGTCGAGGCCCTGCTGCTCGTCATCGATCGTGAGCACGCCGAATCCGACGGGCTTGCCGGTGTCGAGGGCGACGCGCGTGAGCCCATCGGTCGTCGCGGCCGAGATGTACTCGAAGTGGGGCGTGCCGCCGCGCATGATCACGCCCAGGGCGACGACGGCGTCGGCGCCCGCGTCGAGGGCGGCCTTCGACACGACCGGCAGCTCGAAGGATCCGGCGACGCGCACCATGCGGTAGTCGGCGCCCGCCTCGTCGAGGCAACGCTCGGCGCCGGCGATCATGCCGTTCGTGATGACGTCGTGCCAGGTGCCCGCGACGATCACGACACGGATACCGCTCGCGTCGATGCCGCCCTGGGTGGGCTGTCCCGTTCCGGCCATGGTTATGCTCCCTCGTTCATGTGCGCGATGGCGTCTTGCAGCGCATCTTCGCCGATGACGTGACCCATGCGGTCGCGCTTGGTCTCCAGGTACTGGTGGTTGTTGGGGCCGACGCCGACGATCAGCGGCACCTGCTCGACGACATCGAGCCCGTAGGCGCGCAGCTGCGTGACCTTGTCGGTGTTGTTCGTCAGCAGCCGCACCTCGCTGATGCCGAGGTCGGCGAGGATCGAGGCGGCCGCGGCGTAGTCGCGGGCATCGGCCGGCAGGCCGAGCTCGAGGTTCGCGTCGAGGGTGTCGAAGCCACGCTCCTGCAGCGCGTAGGCGCGCAGCTTGTTGATCAGGCCGATCCCGCGACCCTCGTGGCCGCGCATGTAGATCACGACGCCCCCGTCGCGGTGAATGATGTCGAGGGCCGCGTCGAGCTGGGGGCCGCACTCGCACTTCAGGGAGCCGAAGGCCTCGCCCGTGAGGCATTCGGAGTGCACGCGCACGAGCGGCGCCTCCTGCCCCAGCTCGCCCGAGACGATCGCGATGTGGTCGGTACCCGTCGCGCGATCCCGGTACGCCATGAACCGCATGTCGCCGTGCGAGGTGGGCACGAGGGTATCGGCGCGCAGGCTCACGCCGCGCGGCGCGGTGACGGTCTGCTCCGCCGGATCCGCATCGTCGAGGTAGGCCGCGAGCGCCTCGATCGTGATGACGGGAATCGACTCGCGCTTGCCGAGCTCGATGAGCCCCGGGAGGCGCATCATCTCGCCATCCTCCGCGAGCACCTCGCCAATGACGCCGACGGGGCTGAGGCCCGCGAGCTTCATCAGATCGACGGCCGCCTCCGTGTGGCCGGCGCGCTGGCGCACGCCCCCGGGGACGGCGCGCAGCGGGAGGATGTGCCCGGGACGGATGACGCTGCTCGGCGTCGACTCCGGATCCGCCAGCACGTTCACCGTGCGGGCGCGGTCGCTCGCGCTGATGCCGGTCGTCACACCCTCGGCGGCGTCGACCGAGACGGTGTACGCCGTGCCGCGGGCATCCTCGTTGCGCGCCACCATCGGCGAGAGGTCGAGGCGGTCGGCCCACTCCTGCGGCATGGGCGCGCACAGGTAGCCGGAGGTGTAGCGGACGGTCCAGGCGATGACCTCGGGCGTCGCGAGCTGAGCCGAGAGGATGACATCGCCCTCGTTCTCGCGGTTCTCGTCGTCGGCGACGAGCACGGGGCGTCCCGCGCGCAGCGCCTCGAGCGCCTCGTCGATCGTCGAAAGCTGCAGATCGCTCATCGCGCGGTTCCTTCTGTCTGGGTGAATGCCAAGAGGCGCTGCACGTGGCGGGCGAGAATGTCGGTCTCGACGTTCACCCGGTCGCCCACGGCGCGCTCGCCGAAGGTGGTGGCGCGCAGCGTCTCCGGAATGAGCGACACCTCGAGCCACTGCTGCGGCTCGGACGCGTCGCTGACGGCGCTGACGGTCAGCGAGGTGCCGTCGAGCGTGACGGATCCCTTGTCGACGATGAGCGGGGCGAGCTCGCGACCGATCGCGACCCGCACGACCTGCCACTCTTCGCCCGGGCGCACCTCGACGACCTCGCCGGTCCCGTCGACGTGGCCCTGCACGATGTGCCCGCCGAGGCGACCGCCCGATGCGAGGGCGCGCTCGACGTTCACGATGCGGCCCGGGGCGACGTCGGCGAGGGTCGTCATGTCGAGGGTCTGCTTCATGACGTCGGCCGTGAAGCCGTCGTCCGTCGAGTCGACGACGGTGAGGCACACGCCGCTGATCGCGATCGAATCGCCGTGGTGCACGCCCTCGACCGCCTTCGGCGCGTGGAGCGTGAGGCGCAGGCCGTCTCCCGATGGTTCGACGGCCGTGACGCGGCCGAGTTCCTCGATGATTCCGGTGAACATCAGTGAGACTCGCTTTCTGGCAGGGGGCGGGCGACGACGAGCAGATCGGATCCGAGACGCTGCAGGGCGTCGACGGACAGCCGGTGCTGGTCGGCGATTGTGGGGACGCCCACGTCGGTCAGCGCGGTGCGCGGGCCGCCGATGAGCGTCGGGGCGATATAGGTGAGGATGCGGTCGGCGAACCCCGCCGACACGAAGGCGCTCGCGAGGGTCGGGCCGCCCTCGACGAACACGCGCTGCAGGCCGCGGTCGAAGAGGTCGTCGAGCACGGCGCCGAGCTCGCGCGTCGGGTAGGCGAGCAGCGCCCGCGGGTGGGCCCGCACGCGCGCGCCCGCCGGCACGGGGGCGGATCCGAGCACGACCGGGACCGGCTGCCGCGGGAAGAGGTCGTCGCCGTCGCGCGCGGTGAGGGCGGGGTCGTCGGCGAGGACGGTGCCCGTGCCGACGACGATCGCGTCGGCCTCGGCGCGCCTGCGGTGCACATCGGCGCGCGCCTCCGGCCCGGTGATCCACTGGCTCGTGCCGTCGGCGGCGGCCGCGCGGCCGTCGAGGCTCTGCGCCCACTTCACGGTGACGTGCGGGCGTCCGAGCGCCCGCGCCGCGAGCCACGGGGCGAGGAACTCGCGCGCCTCGGCCTCCAGCACGCCGCCCTCGACGTCGACGCCCGCCGACCGCAGACGCTCCGCCCCGCCGCTCGAGTGCTCTCCGGGATCCGCGAGCGCGAAGACGACGCGCGAGACGCCCGCCTCGATCAGCGCCACGGCGCAGGGGCCGGTGCGGCCGACGTGGTTGCAGGGCTCGAGCGAGACGACGGCGGTCGCGCCGCGCGCGCCCCCTTCCGGGAGCTTCGACAGCGCGTCGACCTCCGCGTGCGCGGTTCCGGCACCGCGGTGCCACCCCTCGGCGAGGACCTCGCCGGACGGCGACAGCAGAACGCACCCCACCTGGGGGTTGCGGGAGCGCGGGCCGCGCGTGGCGAGTTCGAGCGCGCGACGCATCGCGGCGATCTCGACGACGTCCGCCATCTCCGGTTCCCTTCCGCACTCTCGCATTCGGGGTTCACGGAACGGACCCATGGCGGGTCTGACCGTGCTGCCTTCCATCCGGACTCGCAGGCCATTGCCTGCATCACCGTCGGTCCCGGAATCTCACCGGATCAACCCCTCGTCGAGGGGGTCGCGGACTCTACCGCCGGTTCGGATTCTCACCGACCCCGGAGCACGTGCTACGCCGATTCTAACGTCGTCTCCGCGCCGCTATTCCCGACATCGTTACGGGGCGTCATCTGAATCGGCTCGCATCCGCCCCGGGCGCTGGATACCCTCGAGGGATGAGGAACTCCGCGCGCACCGGCATCGCCGTGCTCAGCGCGTCCCTTGTCGCGTTCGCGGCAGTGGGATGTTCCGACGAGCCTCTCGTGGATCCGGCGCCCGCGGACACGGTCACGTCGGTGCCCGCGCCGGCGGATCCGAGCTCCGCATCCGCGTCGCCCGGCGCGGAAGAGCCGGGGGACGCCGCGTCCGCGGATCCTGCGCCGCCGGAGGCGTCGATCCCCACCGTGCCCGGATATCCGGTGGGGGAGTTCCCGGCCGTTCCGATGTTCGTGCTGCCGGACCTCGCGCTCTTCGACGACGAACTCGGCGCCGACGAGACCCGCGAGCTCCGCGACGAGCTCGCGGACGTCGCGGGCGTCACGGTCGCGCCCGCCCACTGCGGCGAGGACGGCCGCCCGGTCGCCGGCCTCCAGACGGCGCTCCTGTACGGGGACGAGAACGGCACCGTGACGGCGCCGGACGGATCGGAGGAGAGCCTTCCCACGGGCGCGGGAACGCTCACCGTCAACGGCGAGACAGCGAAGGGCGAGGCCGACGGCTTCGGATCCTTCTCCGAGGGCGCCATCGCCATCCGCAACTACGGCGACGGCACGGGCAGTTATTCGGACGACGACGTGTCGATCCAGCTCTACGGCAACGGCTCGGGAACTTACGTCAGCGACGGCGCGACGATCCAGAACGACGGCACCGGCGCGGGCAACTTCTTCGGCGGTGGCGTGCGGATCCAGAACAACGGCGACGGATCCGGCAGCTACAGCGACGAGAACATCACGATCCAGAACATCGGCGACGGCACCGGTTACGTCAACGCGGAGCCCGTCGAGATGGATCCGCTGCCGCCCGTGCCGCCGCTCGGCGCGTTTCCGACGCTCGCGGCGCTCCAGCCAACGGAGACGTGTGGGACGCTGATCACCGTCGGCGCGGACGCACTCTTCGACCCCGACGGCGCCGAGGTGCGCGGCGACTCCGACGAGCTGCTGGAATCGCTCGCCGCAGTGCTCGGCGAGGAGGTGCCCGTGGCGGTGGTGAGCGCCCACGGAGACGCGGCGCTCGGCGCCGACCGCGCGGACGCCGTGGTGGCGGCGCTCGCGGAGGCCGGCGCGAGCTCGAAGCTCGCCTCCGAGGACGCCGGGAACGACCGGCCCGTCGCGGCGGCCGAGCTCGACGGCGCCGCCAACCCCGCCGGATCCGAGCTCAACCGCCGCATCGAGGTCTTCGTCCCGCCGTTCGAGGCGCCACCCCAGAAGTAGCGGCCGGAGCCCTCGGCTTCGACCCCGTGTCCCACTTGTGGTCGTTATGGCGACGCTATTCCCGCGTTAAGTGGGACACGGGTCGGGGCGTGTCCCAGTTGTGGTTGCTTTGGCGGTGCTATTCCCGCGTTAAGTGGGACACGGGGCGGGGCGTGTCCCAGTTGTGGTTGCTATGGCGGTGCTATTCCCTCACCAAGTGGGACACGGGCGGTGGGTGTGTCCCACTTCGTGCGGGAATGGTCGGTGCGAACCCCTACGCCCAGGGGGCGCCGGATCCGCGCATGCTCGTGTAGAACGGGCTCGACTCGTCGATCTCGCCCTTGACCACGGGGCGGCGCTCGAACGACGACGCATAGATCGCGGCGATGAGTTCGAGCGTGTCGCGCGCGTCGGCCGAGGTCACCGGCAGGGGGCGCTCGCCCTCGGCCAGCGCGGCGTAGGTCTGCGCGAACTGCGCGGCGTGGCCGGATCCGCGACCGGTGGCGCTCGCCGCCCAGTCGGAATCGAGGGTCTCCGGTGCGGACGGGGCGGTCGTGAAGCGCCACGAGTCGTCGCCGTAGCCGTACAGGTGCTCGAGCTCGACGGTCGCGTGCTCGTAGTCGAAGCGCAGGTAGCTCGTCTCGCGCGGCGAGAGCAGGCTGTTGACGATGCTGACGACGGCGCCCGACTCGAGGGTGACGATCGCCGCCGAGACGTCCTCCGTGTCGACGGGGCGCGCGCGCCTGGCCGCGACGGCAGTGACCTCGCGCCACGGCCCGAGGATCGAGAGCATCGTGTCGATCTGGTGGATGCCGTGCCCCATCGTCGGCCCGCCGCCCTCGCTCTCCCACGTCCCCCGCCACGGGACGTCGAAGTAGGCGTCCGGCCGGTACCAGAGCGTGTGGCAGACAGCGGTCATCATCTGCCCCAGGGATTCGTCGCGGGTGCGCTCGCGCAGCCACATGGCGCGGCCGCCGAAGCGGTGCTGCGAGACGGTCGCGAACCACCCGGCGGAGGCCTCCTCCGCCCGGCGGATCCGGTCGAACTCGGCGAGCGAGAGCGCCGGTGGCTTCTCGCTGAGCACCGACAATCCGGCGCTCAGGACGGCCTCACCCTGCGCGATGTGCAGGCCGGGAGGCGAGCACAGGTGAACGATGTCGACGCCGCCGGCCTCGAGCATCGCCTCGAGCGACGGATCGACGCGGCCGCCCCAGGTGTCGGCGAATGCCCGCGAGCGGGTCTCGTCGATGTCGGTGACGGCGACGATCTCGGCGTCCGCCATGCGTGCCAGGTTGTCTGCGTGCACGGCGGCGATTCCGCCCGTGCCAACAATGCCTACCCGGGTGCTCATCGCGCGTCCCCCGCCTCGCGCGCGGCGCGGACGAGCCCCGCGGCACGCTCTGAGTCGCTCGCGCCGTCGGCGATGACGACGTCGTAGCGCAGGCTCAGCTCCGTGTCGGGCTCGAACGCCACCTCCTCGTCGAAGAAGGGCGCGGGGCCGAGGCAGGCGAAGATCCCCGAGCGGACGAACCACTTCGGGGTGTCGTCGAGGTCCGCCATGATGACGGTCGAGGAGGCATCCTCGCCGTCGTGCTTGCCGACGAAACCCATCCAGGAATGGCGCGTGCCGCGCAGATCCTCCGCGTCGCCCGTGCCGTCGGTGGTGACGATGCTGCCGTCGCTGAACGATCGCGGTCCGCGCCAGAAGACGCCGCCGTAGCCGGCGTTCTCGCGGCCCTCGGTCGTGGGGGATCCCATCGCGATCGTCTCTCCGGAGACGTTGCGGAGCGAGGTCTCCCACCGCAGGGCCCAGGCGTCGGCATCGAGGAGGGTCGTCGTGAGGCGTCGCACCTCCGTGAACACCGTCGACCCGTCGGCTTCGGCCAGCCACTCGAGCGCGTGGGCGAACGACCCCTCCGGCGCCGCAAGGCGTTCGACATGCGCCTGCGTGCCGTTGTTCGGCAGCTGCTCGTACCAGCCGGCGCGGCGAGTGTAGGTGGGGCCGCCCCAGAAGTTGTGGGGGCCGGCATTCGGCAGCGCGAGCGAGATGCCCTTGTGCCACACGTGATCGTGGGGGCGGAACAGGCTGACGAGCCGCCCCGCTCGGGTGCGCAGCGGATGGATGTAGGGTTTGGGCGACTCCATCTGCACGGTGTCGGGTCGATACACGTAGTGTGCGAGCTCAACATCGTCGGCGATGAGGCGGACAGCGGAGTCGTCGTCTTCGACGATAGATTGCGAAAATGTTTCGATCATGGCAAGGTCGAGCCTAGGGCCCGTTTCGTCCGAGCGTCAAGAGGCGCTGAGATGGTTCCCCGGATCTTTCGAAAGGCGTAGGACATGCCTGCTTCCAAACCAACCCTCGCGGATGTCGCACGCGCCGCGGGAGTATCCGTCCCCACGGTCTCGAAGGCGATCTCGGGTCGTTCCGATGTCGCGGGCGCCACGCGCGAGCGGGTGTTGAGCGCCATGAACGAGCTCGGTTACCTCGCCCGCGGCGCGACCGGCGGATCCGATCCCCACGGCATCGTCGAGCTCGCGATCGGCGGCATCGCGAGCATGGGCATGATGGAGATCGTGCGCGGCGTCGAGGAGGCGGTGTTCCGCTCCGGACGCTCGCTCGTCGTCTCCATCACGCATCACGACGGCTTCTCGATCGATCGCTGGATCGACTCGGTCCTCGCGCACAAGGCCGTGGGCGTCATCGTCGCGTCGGCGCGGGTCTCGGGCGGCACAGATCGCCTCGTCGCGGCAGGCATCCCCGTCATCCACCTCGACGCCGGCAGTCGGAACAACCCGGACGATGCACAGGTCGGTACGACGAACTGGGCCGGCATGCGCGATGCGACCCGTCACATGGTCGCCCTGGGCCACACCCGCATCGGTTTCATCGGCGGCGAGGCCCACGTGCAGATCGCGCAGGATCGCCTCGAGGGCTACGTCTCCGCGCTGCGCCAGGGCGGCCTCCCGGTCATCCCCGAGCTCATCGTCGAGGGCAACTTCATCTTCTCGGGGGGCGAGCAGGGCGCTCGGCGGCTGCTCGACCTCGACGACCCGCCCACGGCCATCGTCGCGGCGAGCGACCTGGCGGCTGCCGGGGTGTACCACGTCGCGCGCGAGCGCGGCCTGTCGATTCCCGAAGACCTCTCCGTGTCGGGTTTCGACGACACCGTGCTGTGCGAGTACCTTTCGCCGCACCTGACGTCCGTTCGTCAGCCGCTCGCCCAGATGGCCGACCATGCCGTTCGCATGCTCGACGAGGTCACGCAGAACCCCAGCGGTCCGCCGCCGCGTCTCGAACTCTCGACGACGCTCATCGAGCGCGGCAGCACGGCCGCCCCCGGTCACCGATAGCGGTACAGCGCGACGCGCTGCATCGAGAACTGGCCCGGTACGAGCCGCACGTGGCGGCCCTGGTGGGTCTCGTCGCCGTTGAGGCGGCGCAGCGTGCGCCAGCGCCCGTCATCGTCGAAACCGCCCTCGTCGCAGCGCAGGATGCCGGCCGACGCCCCGTCGACGGGGCGTGGCTCGAACGTCACGGTCACGCCCGTGCCCGCGATGATGAATTCGTCGTCGCCGGTCTGGATGACGATCGCGCCCGCCGGGAGCAGCGTTGCGCTGTCCGGTCGGTCGTCGGCCTCGTTGATGACGCCGTCGGCGAGCCCCGGCGGCACGAGGCGTTCGTAGTCGACGCTGAGCGTGTAGCCGCCGAGCGCCACGCGATGGGGCGGACGGTGCGCGCCGTGGGGCGGCAGGAGTCCGCGGGACCGCCCCGTCCCCGCCGCGTCCGCGAGGAGCGGCTCGAGCTGGCGCAGGAGCTCGTAGCTCGCCGCGAGCATCGCATCCGCGGGTGACCCGATGTTCTCGATGCCGAACGCCGCGAATCCGAGAGCGGAGTGCTCGCCGAAGGCGTAGAGCGCGTTGACCGAGGCGTCGACGCTGCGAAGCGCCTCCGGGATGAAGAGCGGGTTCTCGGGCGTCGCATATCGAGCGGCCCACTCCGCGAAGTTCGGGAAGTAGATGTCGGGCGCGAGGAAGTCGATCGTGGGGGCGTACTCTCGCCAGACTTCGGCGAGGTGGGGTAGCGGGCCGGCGCCCGGGTACTGCCCTGGGGTCGCGCCGGGCCGGATCAGGGCCGCGTTGACGAAGAGGGGGAGCGCAAGCTCCGCGCGGCCCGCGCGGGCGACGACCTCGACGTAGCGTGCGAAGGCCCTCGCCATGAAGACCTCCTCGTCCTCGGATCCGTCGTAGGCCGCCTCGGCCAGGGGGCCGTAGTCGCGCGCCTCGGGCATGATGCCGATCTCGTTCTCGACCTGCACCATGATGACGGTGCGGGCGGTGTCGACCTCGCGCAGGTGGGCCATCAGCGCGGCGAACGCGCGCGCATCGGCATCGCGGTTGCTGTCGCTGAACGGGGTGAGGATCTCGAGCGCTCGCCCGTTCCGGTCGCGGCATCGCGGGAAGCGGGCGGTGTCGGTCTTGACCCATTCCGGGGCGTACGACGACATGCTGTTCTTCCAGCTGCCGAACCACAGCAGCACGATGCGCATGCCGTGCGCGGCCGCGTCCTCGATGAGTTCGTCGACGCTCGTCCAGTCGAACTCGCCCTCGACGGGCTCGATCAGCTCCCATGTGGCGGGGGCGATGATCGCGTTGAGGCCCAGCGAGACGAGCCGGTCCCAGCGGCTCTCGAGGTACGGGCGATGGGCCGCGGAGTTGCCGAGTTCGCCGCCGCGCATGAAGAACGGGCGCTCGTCAACGAGCAGGCGGAATGCGGAGCCGGTTCGCTCGATGCGGGGGAGCGGGCCGACGGCGGTGTCGGGAGCGGTCACGAGGATCCTTTCGTCGTGGAAGCATCGTTAGTTTGTCACGAATGAGAACAATTTCGTAGACATTTCGAAAAATATGGTCGAAATGTACTTGACGTTTTCGCTCGCGCCAGCCTAGTGTCAAGGCGAAGACAGCAGGATCGCGGGCCCATGACGTCCGCGGCGACCGTCTCGCACACGGACGTGCGGGTGCAGGAGGATGAATGTCACTGAGGACAGTCACGGCGACGGAGACGGTCACAACCGTCGGCCGCCGCCGGCGCCCCGCGGGGCGAACGGGAGGGTGGCGGCGCGCGTTCCGGCGCGACTGGCGCCTGTACTCCCTCGCGATCGTTCCCGTCGCGTTCCTGCTGCTGTTCAAGTACGTGCCGATGCTCGGCAACGTCATCGCGTTCCGGCGTTACGTGCCGGGCGGATCGATCTTCGGCGAGGAATGGGTCGGCCTCGCGTACTTCGAACGCTTCCTGGGCGACGCGAAGTTCTGGGAGGTCTTCAGCAACACCCTGATCATCGGGGCGCTGTCGCTCGTCATCGTCTTCCCGCTGCCCATCATCCTGGCGCTCCTCCTCAACGAGGTCCGGGTGCGCTGGTTCAAGAAGCTCGTCCAGACGGTGAGCTACCTGCCGCACTTCATGTCGATCGTGATCGTCGCGAGCTTCGTCTTCGAGCTCACCTCGCTCGACGGCAGCATCAACGCCATGATCAAGGCGATGGGCGGCAGCCCGATCACCTTCATGCAGGAGGCGTCGTGGTTCCGCACGATCTACGTCGTCTCGGAGGCGTGGCAGACCGTCGGATGGGGCACGATCCTGTACCTCGCCGCGCTCACGACGATCGACGACCAGCTGTACGAGGCCGCGCGCATCGACGGCGCGAACCGCTGGAAGCAGACCTGGCACGTCACGCTGCCGGGCATCCGCCCCACGATGATGGTCCTGCTGATCCTGAACATCGGGCAGTTCATGGCGGTGGGCTTCGAGAAGATCTTCCTCCTCTACAACTCGCTGACCTATCCGACGGCCGACGTGATCTCGACCTACGTCTATCGCATCGGCCTCACGGCAGGCCAGCCCAGCTACGCGACGGCGATCGGCCTGTTCGAGGCGATCATCGGCCTCGTGCTCGTCGTCGTCGCCAACATCGTCTCGCGCCGAGTGACCGGGAGCTCCCTGTGGTGACCACGACCGAAACCCTGACCGCCGCCCCCGACCTGGCGAGCGTTCGCGCCTCCACGCGGGGCATCAAGCCGACTCCGTCATACCGCGTCTTCACGGTGTTCAACATCATCGTGCTCAGCCTCGTCGGCGCGCTGACGCTGTACCCCTTCCTCAACCTCCTCGCGCGATCCTTCAGCTCGGAGAGCGCGATCCGCAGCGGCGAGGTGTTCGTCTGGCCGGTCGGCTTCAACACCACGACGCTCCTGAGCGTCATCGATCAGAAGCTCTTCTGGGTCAACTACGGCAACACCGTCATCTACACGGTGGTCGCCACCGTGATCGCGATGGTGCTGACGACGACCTTCGCGTACGTGCTCTCGAAGAACCACCTGAAGGGCCGGGGCCTGCTCATCGGGCTCGCGCTGTTCACGATGTTCTTCTCGGGCGGGCTGATCCCGAACTACATGCTGATCGTCGAGCTCGGCTTCAAGAACACCATCTGGGCGATCGTGCTGCCGCAGGCGATCAACGTGTTCAACCTGCTGATCATGAAGTCGTTCTTCGAGAACTTCCCGACCGAGCTCGAGGAGGCCGCGGCAATCGACGGCCTCACCACCTACGGCATCTTCCTGCGGGTGGTGCTGCCGCTCAGCCGCGCGGTGCTCGCCACGATGGTGCTGTTCTATGCCGTGGCGTTCTGGAACTCGTGGTTCCCGGCGTTCCTCTACATGGACAAGCCCGAGCTCTATCCCGTGACCGTGTTCCTGCGCAACATCATCGCGGGCGCGACCGGCACGGGAGAGGGCCTCTCGGACGCCGCCGTGCAGATCGGCGCGAACGTGAAGGCCGTGACAACGGTCCTCACGGTGCTGCCGATCGTGTGCCTCTACCCGTTCATCCAGAAGTACTTCGTCTCGGGCGTCATGCTCGGATCCGTCAAGGGCTGAGCCCACGCGGACGCACCACCTCACCCACATTGTCGTGAACAGCGACGTTCTCACAGCGGAGGCACCATGAAAACCCTCACCACATCATTCGCGATCGGTTCGGTCGTCGTCCTGGCGCTGGGCCTCGCGTCCTGCTCGAGCGACGGCGGATCCGGCGACGGAGACGACACCGCCGAGATCGATGCCGAGCACTCCGTCGGCGCGATGGAAAGCTTCGGCGTCGGCGACACCTTCGTCGCCACCGAACCCGTCGAGTTCGGCCTCATGTACCGCGATCACCCCAACTACCCCCTGAAGAACGACTGGTCGATCCTCCAGCACCTCGCGGACGACCACAACGTCAGCTTCGACATCCAGTCGGTGCCGCTCGCCGACTTCGGGCAGAAGCGCTCGCTGCTCATCAGCTCGGGCGAGGCCGCCGACATGATCCCGTCCACCTACACCGCCGATGTCGCGAACCTCACCTCCGGTGGTGCCCTGCTCAAGGTCTCCGACTACCTCGACTACCTGCCGAACTTCCAGGACAAGATCGAGAAGTGGGGCCTGCAGGCGGATCTCGACCGCACGCGCGACGCCGACGGCGACTTCTACGTGCTGCCGGGTCTGCTCGAGATCGCGAAGCCGGACTACACGATCGCGATCCGGGCCGACCTCTGGGAGGAGGCGGGGCTCGAGGATCCGAAGACCTGGGACGAGTTCACCGAGCAGCTGAAGGTGATCCAGGACACGTTCCCCGAACTGAGCTACCCCTACACGGAGCGCACGTGGAGCGCGGCGGGCGTGGCCCTCCCGGCCACGATGCAGGCCGCATCGGGCAACTTCGGCACGGAGGCGGGCTGGGGTTACGGCGACGGCGTCACCTGGACCGGATCCGAGTTCGAGTTCAGCGGTGCGCAGGACGGCTACCGCGAGCTGGTGACCTACTTCCACGGCCTGATCGAAGACGGCCTGCTCGACCCCGAGGGCCTGACGCAGGACGAGGACACGGCGAAGGCGAAGTTCACCACCGGCAAGGTGGCGGCGATCTCGACCAACTCGCAGGAGACGACCGTGTACCGTCAGGGCCTCGCCGAGGCCGGCATCGACGGCGCCGTCGTGCGCAACATCGTCGTCCCCGAGGGGCCCGCCGGCAACATCATGGACGCCACGACGGGAGGCCGCTTCGAATCGGGCATCGCCATCTCCGCCAAGGCCGCCGACAAGCCGTACTTCAAGGCGATGCTGCAGTACATCGACTGGCTCTACTTCAGCGACGAGGGACTCGAGTTCGCTCGCTGGGGCGTCGAGGGTGAGACCTTCGAGGGCGCGGGCGCCGACCGCACGCTGCTGCCCGGTATCGACTGGAACGGCGTCAACCCCGATGCCGGTGAGAACCCCAAGCTGCTGAACACCGACTTCGGCTACTACAACGGCGTGTGGAGCCTCGCGCACGGTTCGACCGCGGAGGAGCTCGGCATGATGGTCAGCGAGGAGACCGCGGCCTTCCGCACCCGGATGAATGAGGAGAAGGAGATCGCCGATGGCGGCCCCGCCGTGCCGCTCGACGCGCTCCAGCGCGAAGAGGTCGCGATCACGCAGACCAACCTCGAGGACCTCGTCATGACCGCCACCTCGCAGTTCCTGCGCGGCGATCGGCCGCTCAGCGAGTGGGACGCGTACGTCGAGGAGCTCCGCGCCGCGGGCATGGACGAGTACGTCGCCACGATCAACGAGGCCGCGGGGGTGAGCTCCTGATGTCGCGCGAGACGGCGCACCGGGCGGGCGACAGCGCCATGGGATCCGGTGTGCTGTCTCGCGCCGCGGCGTTCGTGTACTGGCACCTCGTTGTCGGCGTGCTGATGTGCGTCGCCGAGCTGCCCGTCGTGGCGCTGCTGTTCTTCCTGGGGCGCACGGCGGCGAACGCGGCACTCGTCCCGCTGTGCCTCATCCCGCTCGCGCCCGTGCTCTCGGCGGGTATCTTCGCGATGCGCGCGCGGGCGGGATCCGCCGATCTCGCCCCCGCCCGCGAGTTCCTGCGCGGTCTGCGGCTCGGCTGGGCGGACTCGCTGCGCGCGTGGGCCGTCCCCATGGTCGTGCTGGCCGTGGTGGCGGGTGCGATCGTGGCGCTGCGACCGGCGGGGCTGCCCGGCGCCTACGCGGGGGTGCTCGTCGGCATCGGCGTCATCGTCACCATCTGGGGCGTCAACGCGCTCGTCATCGCGACGGTGTTCTCGTTCCGGTGGCGCGACACGGCACGGCTCGCGGTCTACTTCCTCGGGCGCCGCTGGGCGGTCTCGCTCGGCACGCTCGCGCTGCTGATCGTCGCGGCGGGCCTCGTGCTCGTGACGAGCGAGGCGGCGCTGTGGCTGTTCCAGGTCGTGTGGATCTCGTTCCTCGTCGTCATCGCGCGGCCGCTCGTGGCGGCGGTGACGGAGCAGTTCACCGCCGGCTGAGCACCGTCACAGCGCCTGCGGCGGGATGGCCGCGTACGCCTCGCGGATCCTCGCCAGCAGCGGATGGGCCGTGTCGAGTTCGACGTCGTCGATGCTCGCGATCGGGCGGATCCCCACCCCGGATCCGGTCGCGAACGCCGCCGCGATGCCGTCTAGCGCGCTCACGCGGCGCACGGTGCCCGGCACGACGCCCGCGATGAGCTCGCGGGTGACGCCGTCCAGGGCGTCGCCGTCGGGCCAGACGAGGCCGCCGTCGGCGCCCGCGAAGCCGAGGTTCCAGGTCGGGCCCTCGGAGAAGGCGCCGCCGTCGTCGACGAACACCGCGTCGTCGAAGCCCGCGCGCTGCGCGAGGCGGCGGGCGTAGAGCGCGCCGAAGAGACCCGTGTGCTTGATCTCGGGATGCTGCCGCCCGAAGCGGGCGGAGCGCACGCGGAGGGGGCGCGGGGCGCCGGATCCCGCCGGCCGCGGCGAGACGAGGATCCGCGGGTGCGCGTCGGCCCCCGGCCGCTCGAGCGTGAGCGCGGGGTCGAAGAGCGTCACCCGCACGACGACCCGCGCGGGTTCGTCGGCGATCGCCTCGCGGATCCGCCGCCGCACGAGCCCGGGGTCGAGCTCCGCGTCGAAGAGGGCGCGCGCATCGGTGACGAGGCGCGCGAGGTGGCGGTCGAGCCCGCGCACGCCGCCGTTGTCCACGAGCACGGTCGTGAAGTGCGCCAGACCGGTGAACGCGAGCGCCCTGATCGCGCCGGGGTCCGCGGGCAGGCCATCCATCAGCTCCATGTATCGAGAATAGGAGCATGCGGGTTCTTCTCGTCGATAACCACGACTCCTACACCGGCAGCATCGAACAGCTGCTGTGGCAGGTGTCGGGCGTGCGCCCCGAGCTCGTGCAGAGCGAGGACGTCGACCTCGAGGCGCTCGACCGCTACAGCCACATCGTGCTGGGCCCCGGGCCCGGAGACCCGCACGAGCCCTCCGATTCCGGCCGCGGGCTGGAGATCCTCCGCCGCGCGCGGGTGCCGGTGTTCGGCGTGTGCTTCGGCTTCCAGCAGATGGCCGTCGCGGCGGGCGGATCCGTCCGCCGCGCCCCGCGCCCCGCGCACGGGCTCGTCGATGTCGTCGCCCACGACGGATCCGCGATGTTCGACGGGGTGCCGGAGCGGTTCGAGGCGGTGCGCTACCACTCGCTCGCGGTCACCGAGCCCGCGCCGTTCCGCGTCACGGCGCGCACCCCCGACGGCCTCCCCATGGCGGGCGTCGACGCCGCGCGTCGCTGGAGCGGCGTGCAGTTCCACCCCGAATCGATCGCGACGCCCGACGGCGCGCGGATGCTCGCGAACTTCCTCGGCCTGGGCGCCACCGAGGCGCCGGCCGCGCCAGCCGCGCCCGCGGCCGTCGCGCCGGATCCCGCTGCCCCGCCGCGCTGGGCCGTGCACCGCGAGAGCATCGCGCTCGACGACGCGGAGGGCGCGTTCCTCGCGCTGTACGCGGGCGCTCCCACCGCCGTCTGGCTCGACAGCGCGCAGCGGGCGTACGGCATGGGGCGGTACTCGATCCTCGGCGCGCCCGACGGCCCGCTCGATGACGAACTGCGCGGATCGTGGCGCGACATCGAGGAGGCTCTGGCGGCGCACCCCGTGGATCCGGATCCGGCGCTGCCGTTCGTCGGCGGCTACGTCGGCGCCATCGAGTACGGCGCCGAGATCGGCCGCCCGGCGGCCGTGCACCTCGTGCACCTGAGCCGCTTCCTCGTCGTCGACCACGCGGAGGGCGTCACCCACGTCGTCGCGGTCGGGCCCGATGCCGAGGCGTCGCGCGCCTGGATCCGCTCGACGATCCGGGCGCTGCGCGGCGCCGCCGGGCGGCCCGTCGAGGATCCGACGCTGGCCGCGCGCCCGGCCGTCGTCGCCGAGGCGAGCGTCACGCGCGAGCAGTACCTCGCCGATCTCGGCGAGGTGCGCGACTGGCTGCTCGCGGGCGATTCCTATGAGGCCTGCTACACCTATCGCCTGCGCCTGCCCGTCGAGGACGACGGCCTGGGCGCCTACCGGCGGCTGCGACGGGCGAACCCCGCGCCCTACGCCGCCTATCTGCGGCTCGGCGAGAGGCAGATCCTGTCGTGCTCGCCCGAGCGGTTCCTCACGGTTCGGGGCGAGACGGCCGAGACCAAGCCGATCAAGGGCACCGCGCGGCGCGACGCCCTGCGCGACCCCGCGCGCGACGCGGGGATCGCGGCGGCGCTCGCCGCGGATCCGAAGACGCGGGCCGAGAACCTGATGATCGTCGACCTGCTGCGCAACGACCTCGGGCGCATCAGCGCTCCCGGCTCGGTCGAGGTGCCGGAGCTCATGGCCGTCGAGAGCTTCGCGACGGTGCACCAGCTCGTCACGACGGTGCGCTCGCGGATCCTCGTCGGCGGGGTGCGGGCGGCGGAGGCGCTGTTCCCGCCCGGATCGATGACGGGGGCGCCGAAGAAGCGCACCTGCGAGCTGCTCGACGCTCTCGAGCCCGATTCGCGCGGGGTGTACTCGGGAGCGATCGGGTACTTCTCGCGCGACGGGTCCGTCGACCTCTCGGTCGTCATCCGCACGGCGGTGCTCGAGGGCGGCGCGGCCACGATCGGCACGGGCGGCGCGATCACGATCGACAGCGACCCGGGGGCCGAACTCGACGAGACGATCGCGAAGTCGCAGGCCCTTCTCACGGCGCTCGGCGCGGACCACCCGTGGGCGGTCCGCGCCGAAGCGTGAGTTCCGGGGCGGGCCGCGAGCCCGCCCCGGTCGTGCATCAGAGGTTGACGGCGATCTCGTTGGGGAACGAGGGCAGCTCCTCGCCCTCCGCGAGGATCTCGCCGGTCGTCAGGTCGACCGACACGAGCCGCTGGTTCTCGACATCGGCGACGTAGGCCACGTCGCCCGCGGTGATCAAGCCGGGGTGGGGCGTCTGCCAGTCGGCCGGGCCCTCCCACGGGTCGACGACGGGGAACGCCTCACCGGTGAACTCGCCCGTGGCGGGGTCGAACTCGTGGATCGCGCCGTCGGTCGAGAGCATGTAGAACAGGCCGTCGGGGCCACGGCCGGCGCCGCGCCACGTGAACTCGACGTCGCCGAGGCTCACGACGTCGTAGGTCTCGGCCTCCGTGTCGATCAGGGCGATGTTGTTGAGCAGGTAGCCCTCGTAGTCGGGGTCGTTCTTGTAGTCGCCGACCGCGATCGGGCTCTCCTCCGACACGTAGGCGTTGCCCATGCGGCCGAACTCGTCCGGGGCGTCGAGCTTGATGAACTCGCCGTTCTTGAACATGAGGGCGCCGTTCTGGCAGCCGAAGACCGCGACCTCGCCGGCGGTCGTGCCCTCGCCGTGGATCTCGGGGCACTGATCCGAGATCGCGAGCTCGTGGTAGTGGTCGTCGTGCGGTTCGAGCGCGACGGCGCCGGAGCGTCCGTCGGCCGAGCCGACCGTCGTGACGAGCGTGCCGTCGCTCATCACGATGGAGACACCGTGGTGCGCCTCCTCGGCCTCGTACTGCTGAACCTCGGGCAGTGCGCCGTCGGAGGAGAGCAGTGCGTCGGTGTCGAAGATGGTCGTCTCGCCCCAGCCGTCCGAGTACAGCACGGTCTTCCCGCCGTGACGCACGACGTGCCCCGCGGCGTCCGCCTCGAAGACGGTGTCCGTGAGGGCGGGATCGATCGTGTCGAGCACCTGGAAGCCCTCGCTCGTCGTCACGAGGACATTGCGCCCGTCGCCGACGGCGTTCACTCGCGTGAACTCCTCGGATGGGAAGGTGTCGATGATCTCGAGCGTCGCCGCGTCGAGCACCGCCACCTCGCCCTCGAGCGAGACGGCGACGCGCGAACCCGGCGCGACGTCGGCCGCCGCCTGGGACGCCGGCGCCGATTCCGACGCCGCCGGTGCCGGCGCTTCCGTGTCGGCGCTCGCGCAGCCGGCCGCGATCACGGCGACGGCCGCGAGCGCGCCGCCCGCGAGGATTCGGTTCTGAAGGGTTGTCATGTCGTCCTTTCGGTTCTGGCCGCGTCAGCGGCTCAGTGCTGTGGCGATGCGCTCGGTGTTCTCGCGCATCATGGTGAGGTAGGTGTCGGCGCCGCCGCCGGGCTCTGTGAGCGACTCGGTGAAGAGCTCGACGACGTCGACCTCGATCTGCGCTTCCGAGCGCAGCACCTGCATGAGCCGGTCGGGCTGTGACGATTCGGCGAAGATGGCGGGCACGCCGCTCGTCTCGATCGCGGTCGCGAGGTCTTCGAGGTCGGACGCGGACGGCGACGCGAGCGTGGATCCGCCCGGGATCACGGCGCCGATCAGCTCGAAGCCGTAACGGTCGGCGAGGTAGCCAAACACGTGATGGTTGGTCACGAGCGCGCGGTGCTCGGCGGGGATCGCCGCGAAGGCGGCGGCCATATCGGCGTCGAGCCGCTCGAGCTCGCCGATGTAGTCGTCGGCGGAGACCTCGATCCCCGCCGAGCCGAGGGCGTCCTCGAGCGCGTGAACGACGTCGATCATCCGCTCCGGATCCGTCCAGAAGTGCGGATCCGGTCCGCTCGCGTCGCCCGTGTAGGCGACGGGGTCGATGTGATCGGTGGCGACGAAGCGCGGGGCCCCGGCGTCGGCGGCCGACTCGAGGTGCTGCTCGATGCCCTCCTCCAGCCCGAAGCCGCTGGAGACGACGAGGTCGGCGGATTGCAGCGTCGCCGCCTCCCGGGCCGAGATGCCGAACGAGTGCGGATCCGCGTTGGGTTTCATGAGGGTCGTCACGGTCGCGGCGGAGCCGACGATCTGCTCCGTGACGTCACCCAGGATGTTCGTCGTCACGACGACGTGCGGGCGCTCGTCGGCGTCGGTCGCGGCGCATCCGGTCAGGGCGACCGCAGCGAGCAGCACGGCCGCGGGGAGGGCGCGGTTCATCGCCCCACCACCGTCGCGGCGGCGAGATCGGTGCCGGGCGACAGCTCGCGCGCGATCCGGGCGCCGTCGGCGTAGTCGATCTCGTAGACGGTGTCGCTCGCGGGGTCCGTGAGGTAGGCGCGCGAGGTGTCGACCACGAGCGTCGCACCCTCGCCGGCGATCGGCTCGGTCGCGCCGCGGTCGGATCCGTCGGGGCCGTAGACCCGAACGCGGCCCTCGGCGTCGATCGCTACGACGTTGCCGTCGCGATCGTCCGCGGCGGTGACGTGGGTCAGGCGGGCGTCGACCTCGACGCGCTCCCAGGAGCGGGCGCGCGTGTCGAGGAGCCAGAAGGCGTTCTCCCCGGAGACGGCCGACACGGTGGGGCGGCCCTTGCGTCCGTCGAAGCCGGTCGCACGCTCGCCCTCCGGCGCCGGGATGCGCTCGATATCGACGGGGCCGGCGTCGGTGGTCGCGAGGAGCGCGCCGTCGGCGCAGCCGATCACCGTTCCCACGCGCGTGGTGATCGCGCCCGACGGCTCCGCGCAGGCGACCGGTTCGCCCACGGCTTCGCCGGAGTCGTCGTAGACCCGTGCCTCGTCGTTCGCCGCGACGATGGCGTAGGCGCCGGCGGGTGCGACGACGCCGGACTCGGCGCCGGTGTCGATGCGGAACCATTCGTCGATCTCGCCGCGGTCGAGCGCCGCCATGTCCACGGCGACGGCGGTGCCGTCGGCGAAGAACAGCCCCGTGGCGCCGCGCGTCGCGAGCGGGGGCGTGGTGATGTGGACGGCGCCGGAGCCGGCGATCGAGCCCGATACGCGCGGTTCGGCCCGGTAGAAGTGGAAGTGGTCGCCGTGATCCCAGCTCCAGGCGCCGCCGTCGACGATGTCGACGCCGGATCCGGTGGTGACGAACGCGTATCGGCCGTCGCTCGCGAGCGACGTAGGGGCGCCGGTCGCGCCGACGGCGCTCTCCTCGCCCGTGGCGAGGTCGAGGAGCGAGGCCGTGCCGTCCGCGGCGATGGCGAGGATCGCCGACTGCGGCTCGCCGAGTTCCTCGGCTCCGGCGTGGGAGCCGTGGCCTTCGGCGGTGGGGGAGTCGTCAGCGACGGGGGATGCCTCGGGCTCGGGGGAGCCGGCGGCGCACCCGGTGACGAGGAAGAGGGACGTGGCGAGGAGGAGAAGGGGGCGGCGGATCATGACCTGCTTTCCGTGACGGCGGTGTGCGGTGCGTTCTCGAGGCGGAGAAGGCGCGTGAGCGGTTCGGGGCACGCATGCCAGCCGGCGATGCGGCGGGCGGCGCTCGCCGAGGCCGCGGAGGCGGCGGCGAGGAGCACGGCGGATCCCGCGATCGACGGCCCTGCGGCCGTGCCGGCGTGCCAGGAGACGAGGAGCCCCGTGACGACGGCGGCGGTGCCGAACGCGGCGGCGAGCAGCATCGTCGACGGGATCGAGCGCGTCCAGCGGCCGGCCGCGACGGCCGGGGCGATCAGCATGCCGACGACGAGCAGCGTGCCGACGGCCTGGTACGAGGCGACGACCGCGAGCGTGACGAGGCCCGTGAGGGCGACGTGGGCGAGGCGGGGACGCAGACCGAGGGTCTGCGCGAGCCGCTCGTCGAAGGCCGCGGCGACGAAGGATCGATGAAGCCACGCCGCCACGGCGACCGTGATGAGAAGGGCGACGGCGAGCATCGCGATGTCGCCCCGGGAGACCGCGAGCACATCGCCGAAGAGCATCGCCGTGGCGTCGGTCGCGAAGCTGGAGGAGTGCGACACGATGATGACGCCGAGCGAGAGCATCCCGACGAAGAGCAGCCCGATGCTCGTGTCGTACGACAGGCGCCCGCGTCGCTGCAGGATCCCGATCGCGCCGCTCATGACGACCGCGCTCGCCGCGGCGCCGAGGACGACGGGCGCGCCGATGAGCGTGGCCACGGCGACGCCGGGCAGCATGCCGTGGCTGATCGCCTCGCCGAGGAACGCCATGCCGCGCACGACCACCCACGTCCCGACGACGGCGCAGATACCAGCGATCAGCACGCCGGAGGCGAGCGCGCGGAGCATGAACTCGGCGGTGAAGGGCGAGAGGAGCCAGGACATGAAACAGGAGCCTATATGCAAATAGGAACGATTATCAATTACAGTTGACGCATGGCGATTCCTCTGCGCGCGACCGCTCTGTGCTACTCCTACGCCGGTGCGGAGGTGCTTCACGGCGTCGACGCCGAGCTCGTCGCCGGCCGGGTCACCGCGATCATCGGCCCGAACGGCGCGGGAAAATCGACCCTCATCGAGCTCATGGCGGGCGTGCGCCAGCCGAGCTCCGGATCGGTGGAGCGCGCGGGAGATGTCGCGCTCGTCGTGCAGCGCCCGCAGATTCCGGCGACCCTGCCCATGACAGTGCGCGACACCGTCGCCATGGGCACGTGGAATCGCCGCCGCTCGCGGAGGAGCATCGCGCAGGCCGTCGACGTCGCGCTCGAGCGCGTGGGGATGACGGGCTTCGCGCACCGGTCGATCCACGCCCTCTCGGGCGGGCAGCGCCAGCGGGCGCTCATCGCCCAGGGCATCGCCCGCGATGCGGAGATCCTCCTGCTCGACGAGCCCGCCGCCGGGCTCGACGTGGCGAGCAGGCGCCGCACGCGCGAGATCCTCGCGGTCGAGGCCGCGTGCGGGCGCGCGATCGGATGGGTCACCCACGACGAGGAGGACGTGGCGGCCGCCGACCGCATCGTGCACCTCGCGCACGGGAGGCGCGTGGCCACGCGCTGAGCGGGCCGCTCTCAGCCCGCCGCCCCTAGGATGGAGGCATCCCACCCGCCGTCCCGAGGATCCGCATGCCGCAGACCGTGACACCGCGTGCCACGCGCATTCTGATGATCGTTCGAGCACTGATCGCCGCCGTCGCCGCGATCGTCGTGACGTTCGTGCAGAACCGCCCGGGCGAGTTCGCCGTCGCCGCGCTGGAGGGCTTCCTCATCGCGAGCCTCGCCTATTTCGTGGCCGAGACGCTCGTGCGCGGGCTGAACCCGACGCGCGTGCTCCTGGGGCTCGTCGCCCTGGCCGGTGCCGTGCTCGCGCTGGTGCTGCCCGGATCGCCGGACGCGCGCTTCCACCTGGCGCTGCTCGTGTGGGCCGCCGCGGCGGGCATCATCGAGCTCGTCGGGGGGCTCCTTGGCCGCCGTCGGGGCGCGGCGGATGCGCGCGACCAGATCACGATCGGCGCGCTCACCTGCGTGCTCGCGCTCGCGAGCCTCATCGTCTCTCCCGAGTACGCGCTCGACTACTTCGTCGAGGAAGCGGGCCAGAGCTTCACCCTGACGGGCACGATCGTCGGCGTCGGCCTCTTCGGGGGCTGGGCCGCTATCGTCGCCGTCTACCTCGGCATCGGCGCGTTCTCGCCGGCGCCGACGAACACCGTCGCGAAGGACGCCGCATGACTGAGAAGAACCCCACCCGCCGCGACCTGATGAAGCCCGTGCACCTGCTCGGCTGGTCGTTCGCCGCCGCCGTCTTCGCCGGTTTCGTCACGGCGATGGCGATGGGCGCCTTCACCGACGCGGGCGGCGACATCGTCGCCAACGCCTGGCGGGTCTCGGCGATCGTCGCCGGGGTCACGTTCATCGTCGTCGTGCTGAGCCTGGCGCTGCTGCTGCTCGCCGTGGATCCCCGCGAGGTGACCAAGGAGCGCGACACGGGCGTGCTGCTGCCGGAGAAGAAGGACGACGAGACCGAGTGATCTCACGAAGAAGCGGGCGGGCCGATCGGCCCGCCCGCTTTTTCGCGCCTACTTCTCGAGCTTCGCGCGGACGACCTTCTCGGCGAGGCCCGTGTACGTCGCGGGCGTGAGCGCCGTCAGGCGCGCCTTCGCGTCGTCACCGATGTCGAGACCCGACACGAACTCGGCGAGCTCGGCGGCACCGAGCTTGTTGCCGCGCGTGAGGTCCTTCAGGAGCGCGTAGGGGTCGGAGATCTGCGAGCGGCCGGCGACGACCTCGGCGCGGATCACGGTCTGGATGGCCTCGGCGAGGACCTCCCAGTTGCCATCGAGATCGGCGAGGAGCGTCTCGCGCGACAGCGAGATCTGATCGAGGCCGCCCGACAGGTTCGTGAGGGCGAGGAGCGAGTGGCCGAACGCGACGCCGATGTTGCGCTGCGTGGTCGAGTCGGTGAGGTCGCGCTGCATGCGCGAGGTGACGAGGGTCTGTGCGAGCGTGGCGAACAGGCCCCCCGCGATCTCGAAGTTTGCCTCGGCGTTCTCGAACTTGATCGGGTTGATCTTGTGCGGCATCGTCGAGGATCCTGTCGCGCCGGCGACGGGGATCTGCGTGAAGAAGCCGAGCGAGATGTACGTCCAGATGTCCTGCGCGAGGTTGTGCAGGATCGCGCCGGCGTGCTTGACGTGGTCGTAGAGCTCGGCCTGCCAGTCGTGCGACTCGATCTGCGTCGTGAGCGGGTTGAAGGTCAGACCCAGCGGGCCCTCGACGAACTCGCGCGTGATGTTCGGCCAGGCGACCTGAGGGTCGGCCGCCAGGTGCGCCGACCAGGTGCCCGTCGCGCCGGAGAACTTCGCCATGTACTCGGTGGCCTCGATGCGCTTCAGCACCCGCTCGAGGCGCCACACGAAGACGCCGAACTCCTTGCCCATCGTCGTGGGGGTCGCGGGCTGGCCGTGCGTGCGCGAGAGCATCGCGGCGTCGGCCATGTCGAGCGACATGCTGCGGAGCTTCTCGATGACGCCGCGGAAGGCGGGGAGCCAGGTCTCCGTGACGGCGCGCTTGACGGTGAGAGCATACGAGGTCGAGTTGACGTCCTCGCTCGTGAGCGCGAAGTGCGTCAGCTCGGCGAGGTGGTCGAGCTCGAGCTGCGCGAGACGGTCGCGCACCAGGTATTCGACGGCCTTGACGTCGTGGCGCGTCGTGCGCTCCTTCTCGGCGAGCCAGTCGATCTCGGCCTGGCCGAAGTCGAGGTACGCCAGGCGCAGCCTGTCCTGAGTGGTGGTCGGCAGCGGCGAGGTGCCGAAGAGGCGGTTGTTGGTCAGGTGGATGATCCACTCGACCTCGACCTCGATGCGGGCGCGGTTGAGGCCGGCCTCGGACAGGTGCTCGGCGAGCGAGGAGACGGCGGAGCTGTACCGACCGTCGAGGGGGCTCAGCGGCTGGGGAGGAAGAGCGTTCACGTGGACCTCCGTGATGAGGGGCGTTCGGGCCAGACCAGCCTATTGCGAACTGCCGACATTCTCCCCAACGCGTCCACAACGCGATTTCTCTCGAACTTGTCCACGGATCCGCCGAAACGCGCTCCGCGGCGGGCGGGCGCGCGGCAAGCTGGCGGGCATGACGACGAACCATTTCGAGCTCGCCCGCGTCGCGTGGCAGGCGAGGGATCACATGTATCGCGCGGCGATCGACGTGCGGGCCGCGCGCGGGGTGCTGCTCGAGGCCGAGGGGCAGATGCAGTGGCGTTCGCGCGCGGCGGAGCAGTTCGCTGCCCGCGCCGACGAGGTCGTCGCGGGCTCGGAGGGCCTCGCGAACCGGTGCGACATCGCCGCCGACACCCTCCTCGCGATCGGCAACTATCTGGCGGAACGATGAGCATCGACGTGACGCAGGGCGCGGTCGTCGCGGTGGATCCCGACGAGCTGAGGCTGGTCGCCACCCGCATCGAGAAGGCGGCGTTTCACGCCTCGTCGGCGATGGCCGAGGTGAGCGCCGCCGACGCGCTGCAGCGCGACACCCCGATCCCGGAACTGCATGGCATGTGGCCGTGCGGCATCGGCGTCTTCGAGGACTGCCGCGCGCTGCACGAGGAGGCCTCGGCACTCGCCCGCGGGCTGAGGCTCGCGGCCGACACGTACGAGCTCGTCGAGTTGCGCACCCTTGAGGCGATGGGCGGCGCGGGGGATCCCGCGATCGCGCGCAGCATGGACAGCCTGTACCTCCCGTACCCCGAATCCCGTGAGATGGCCGATCACCTGTGGCGCGCGTGGCACAGCCTCACGGGCTCCGAGCTCGTCGACAACTGGGCGGAATCGGGCGCGCACGCCGGCCTCGTGATGGCGGTCTTCGTCAGCCAGCTCGTGCGTGCCCGCACGCGCACGGGGCTCGGGCGCGGATCGCTCGGCGTACCGGCGCGGGTCGCCGCGCGGGCCGGGCGGGTTCCCGGGACCTCGAACCGCTTCGTGCCGATGGACGTCACGCGGGTGCGGGAACGCGGTGCGCCGCCGACTCTGGCGGCGTCGCTCATGCGGATCCCGAGCGGCGAGAGCACCGACCTCTCGGACCGCGCCCGCGTGCGGATCGAGAAGTACCGCTTGGCCGATGGCTCCGAGAAGTTCGTCGCCTACCTCAGCGGGTCGCGCGAAATGCCGTGGCAGACGAGAGACCCGTTCTCGTGGTCGAACAACGTCGGCCTCTACGTCGGCGAGCCGCACTCGGCGGGGTACGACTTCGTGCTCGAGGCGCTCGAGCGCGCGGGCGCCGGGGCGGGATCCGTCGTCGACGTGAACGGCTTCTCGCAGGGGAGCATGCTGGCGCAGCGACTCGCGACCGACAGCGACTTCGACGTGCAGCGGGTCACCACGATCGGGGCGCCCCTGCATGTTCCGATGGGCGATGAGGTGACGTCGCTGACGCTCGCCCACGACGACGACCCCGTGGCGGCGCTGAGTGACGGCGGTTCGCCGATGCGGCTCGGCGACGACGACAGCCTGCTCGTCACGCGCACCTTCGACGACACCGCCCGCGGCCTCGAGAAGTGGAGCGTGAACGCCCACCGCGTGAGCGCCTATGCCGATACCGCGCGGATCTTCGAGGAATCGGGGGATTCGCGCGGCGACGAGGTGCGTGCCTATTTCGAGGAGCTGTCGCGGGCGACGCTCGTCGAGAGCTTCTCCTACGAGGTGCCGGACGAACCGCTCGGCAGGCTCAACGGCGGCGCTTCTTCTGCGGACGAAGGATGATGCCGAAGACCCAGTTGATGAGGCTGAGCAGGATGCCCGCGAGTACGCCCGGCCAGAACGCGCCGACGTCGAGACCCCAGCCCCAGCCGCTCGTGATCCACGCGGTGATCATCAGCAGGATGCCGTTCATCAGCAGCGAGACGAGGCCGAGGGTCAGGACGAACAGCGGGAAGGCGACGATCTTGATGACGGTGCCGATGATCGAGTTGACCAGGCCGAACAGCGCGCCGAGGGCGACGAGCGTCAGGACGAGCTGCAGGTCGCGGCCCGGCGAGAACGGCGTGATCGAGACCTGGAGCAGGTGGATCAGCGACAGCACCCAGAGGGCGAAGCCGTTGACGACCGAACGCACGATGAAACCCATGCCGTGATTCTCACATTCTTTGCGGCGGAAAGCGTCCGTTCGGAGCCACCTGTCAGGCCGCAATAGGATCGTTGCGTGACGACCGAACCCGTTCTGCCCCGAGTCCGCCCCGAGATCGCGGCCCTGCCGCCGTACAAGCAGGGCAAGCCGGCGGCCCCCGACGGCTTCAAGCTCTCGAGCAACGAGAACCCCTTCGGGCCCCTGCCGGGCGTGGTCGAGGCGGTTCGGTCGAGCGTCAACCTCAACCGCTATCCCGACGCGACGGCGGGCCGCCTGCGGGCGGCGCTCGGCGAGCGCTACGGCGTCGACGCGGACGAGGTACTCGTCGGCGCCGGAAGCGTCGCGCTGATCGCGGCGTTCATCCAGGCGGCGGCCGGGCACGGCGACGAGGTCGTGTACCCGTGGCGCTCGTTCGAGGCATACCCCGGGCTCGTGCTCGTCGCGGGCGCGACGGGCGTGCAGGTGCCGAACCTCGCCGACGGGCGGCACGACCTCGACGCGCTGGCGGCCGCGGTCACCGACAAGACCCGCGTCGTCGTCGTCTGCACGCCCAACAACCCGACGGGGCCGATCGTGACCTCCGCGGAGTTCGCCGCGTTCGTGGAGCGGGTGCCGCGAGAGGTGCTGCTCCTGCTCGACGAGGCCTATGCCGAATTCGTCACGGCGGACGACGCCGTGGACGGCCTCGGCGAGCGCGTCTTCGAGGCGCACCCGAACGTCGTCGTGCTGCGCACCTTCTCGAAGGCCTATGGGCTCGCGGCGCTCCGCGTCGGCTACGCGATCGGCCACCGGCGCGTGCTGGACGCCGCGCGGGCGACCCAGATCCCTCTCTCCGTCACGGCCCAGGCCGAGGACGCCGCGCTCGCGAGCCTCGAGCGCGAGCCGGAGCTGCGCGCCCGCGTCGCCGAACTCGTCGCGCGCCGCGAACGTCTCGTCGCGGGCCTTCGCGACGCGGGCTGGGATGTGCCGGATGCGCAGAGCAACTTCGTGTGGCTGCCCACCGCCTCCTCCGCGGTGACGGAGGCCTTCGAGGCCGCCGGGCTCATCGTGCGCCCCTTCCCGGACGGCGTTCGCATCTCGGTCGGCGAGGAGGAATCGCTCGAGCGGGTGCTCGCCGTTGCTCGGGCGATCGCGCCCTAGCCCGCGGAAGTCCTCGGGGCGGGCGATGTAGGAAACCACAACCAGATTGCCCGAAGCGTTGTCGAGCGCGTCACGGCCCGCACATACGCGATTCGGCATAGCGTGGGATCGTGACCTCGTCAGAAACACCTCTCGTGCGCTTCCTCGAGCCCGACGGCTCGTTCGCGCCCACTCCCGAGGCGGAGCCGCTGCGCGAGATCGTCGATTCGCTCGACGACGCGATGCTCGAGCAGCTCTACCGCGACATGGCGGTCATCCGCGCCTTCGACCAGCAGGCGACGATGCTGCAGCGACAGGGGCAGCTGGCCCTGTGGCCGCCGTCGCTCGGCCAGGAGGCCGCGCAGGTCGGATCCGCCCGCGCGGCGCGCCCGCAGGACACGCTCTTCCCGTCCTACCGCGAGCACGTCGTCGCGAAGATCCGCGGCGTCGACCCCGTGGCGATCCTCGCGCTGATGCGCGGCACGACCCACGGCGGGTGGGACCCGACCGACCCGAAGAACGGCAACACCCGCCTATACACCCTCGTACTGGGCACGCAGACGCTGCACGCGACCGGTTTCGCCATGGGCCTGAACTTCGACGGCCGCACGGCGACCGGCAACCCGGACAAGGACGAGGCGGTTGTCGTCTACTACGGCGACGGTTCCGCGAGCGAGGGCGACGTGCACGAGGCGATGGTGTTCGCCGCGAGCTATAACACCCCGCAGCTGTTCTTCCTGCAGAACAACCAGTGGGCGATCTCGGTGCCGGTGAAGACGCAGGCCACCGGGCCGCTCGCGAACCGCTCCGCCGGTTACGGAATCCCCACGATGCGCATCGACGGCAACGACGTGCTCGCGTCGTATGCCGCGAGCCGCATGTACCTGGAGGAGGCGCGCGCGGGCGGCGGTCCGCGTGCGATCGAGGCCGTCACCTACCGCATGGGCGCGCACACCACGAGCGACGACCCGACGAAGTACCGCACCCGCGAGGAAGAGGAATCGTGGGCTCGCCGCGACCCGATCGCGCGGATGCGCGCGTTCCTGCTCGGGCGCGGCGCGAGCGAGGCCTTCTTCGCCGACGTCGACGCGGAGGGCGAGGCGCTCGCCGCCGACGCCCGCGAGCGCGTCGCGACGCTGCCGAACCCGGATCCGGCGAGCATGTTCGCCCACGTGTATTCGGAGCCGCACGCGCTCGTCGAGCAGCAGGCGGCCTGGCTGGCCGAATACGAGGCCTCGTTCGAAGGAGACGCCGCATGACGCTCGAGACGATGCCCTTCGTTCGGGCGATGAACGCCGGCCTCCGGCGCGCGATGGAGGAGGACGGCCGCGTCCTGCTCATGGGTGAGGACATCGGCAAGCTCGGCGGCGTCTTCCGCGTCACGGAGCACCTGCAGCGCGACTTCGGCGAAGACCGAGTGCTCGACACCCCGCTCGCCGAGTCCGGCCTGGTGGGCACGGCGATCGGCCTGGCGATGGCAGGCTTCCGCCCCGTCGTGGAGATCCAGTTCGACGGCTTCGTGTTCCCGGCGTTCGACCAGATCACGACGCAGCTGGCGAAGCTCACCAACCGCCACGAGGGCGCGCTGCAGATGCCCGTCGTGATCCGCATTCCCTACGGCGGGCACATCGGCGCGGTCGAGCACCACCAGGAGAGCCCGGAGGCGTACTTCACGCACACCTCGGGCCTGCGCGTGGTGAGCCCGTCGACGCCGAACGACGCGTACTGGATGATCCAGGACGCGATCGCCTCGAACGATCCCGTGATCTTCATGGAGCCGAAGAGCCGTTACTGGCAGAAGGGCGAGGTCGACACGGAGCGACGCGGGGCCCCGCTGCACGCGAGCCGCGTCGTGCGCAAGGGCACCGACGTGACCCTCGTCGGGCACGGCGCCATGGTGTCGGTGCTGCTGCAGGCCGCGGCGATCGCCGAGGGCGAGGGGCGCAGCTGCGAGGTCATCGACATCCGCTCGCTGTCGCCCATCGACTACGACCCGATCGTCGAGTCGGTGCGGCAGACGGGGCGCATGGTGTGGGCCCAGGAAGCGCCCGGCAACACCAGCATCGGCGGCGAGATCGCCGCGACCGTCGCCGAGCGCGCGTTCTACTCGCTCGAGGCGCCCATCATGCGCGTGACGGGCTTCGATACGCCGTTCCCGCCTGCCAAACTTGAGGGCACGTACCTGCCCGACGCCGACCGCGTGCTCGAGGCCGTCGACCGCGCGTTCGCGTACTGAGAGGATCCGCCATGCAGACGTTCCACCTTCCCGATGTGGGCGAGGGGCTGACCGAGGCCGAGCTCGTCGAATGGCGCGTGAAGCCGGGCGACACGATCAAGGTCAACGACACGATCGCCGACATCGAAACGGCGAAGAGCATCGTCGAGCTGCCCTCGCCCTATGCGGGCGTCGTGCGGGAGCTGCTCGTGAGCGAGGGCGACACGGTCGACGTCGGGGCCGCGATCCTCACCGTCGATGCCGAAGGATCCTCGGATCCGGCGCCGGTCGCCGAGGGCGGAGCGACGCCCGAGGCGCCCGCCGACACGAGCGACACCTCCGTGCTCGTCGGCTACGGCAACGGCGGCGAGGAGAAGACCCGGCGCGCGCCGAAGACGCACGAGAAGGTGCTCACGAGCTCCATCGGGGTCATCACGAAGCCGCCGGTGCGCAAGCTGGCGCGCGACCTGGGCGTGAACCTCACCGAGGTGACGGGCACCGGCCCCGCGGGCGAGGTCACGCGCGACGACGTCGTGCGGCACGCCGACCAGGCCTCCGTGTTCCGCAACCTGTCGACCCCCGCCTGGCCGACCGAGCGCGAGCGCACCGTCCCCGCGCGTCCCGCCAACGTCGATCCGCGCTACGACGCCGTGCCCGTCAAGGGCGTGCGCAAGGCGACCGCGAACGCGATGGTCGGGTCCGCCTATACGGCCCCGCACGTGTCGGTCTGGACGGACGTCGACGCGACCCGCACGATGGAGTTCGTCGCGCGGCTGAAGAAGCAGCCGCAGTTCGCCGACATCAAGATCTCGCCGCTGCTCGTCTACGCGCGCGCCGTGATCTGGGCCGCCCAGCGCACCCCCGAGATCAACTCGACCTGGATCGAAACCGAGGACGGCGCCGAGATCCAGCTGCGCAACTACGTCAACCTCGGCATCGCGGCGGCTACGCCCCGTGGCCTCCTCGTGCCGAACATCAAGGACGCGCAGGACCTCTCGATCCGCGAGCTTGCGAGCGCCCTGCAGGACCTGACCTTCACGGCCCGCGACGGGAAGACGCAGCCCTCCGACCTCGCGGGCGGCACCATCACGATCACCAACATCGGTGTCTTCGGGATGGACGCGGGCACGCCGATCCTCAACCCCGGTGAGGCCGCCATCATCGCGATGGGCGCCATCCGGCAGAAGCCGTGGGTCGTCGACGGCGAGGTGCGCCCCGCCTGGGTGACGACGGTGTCGGGATCCTTCGACCACCGCATCGTCGACGGCGACAAGATCAGCCGCTTCGTCGCGGACGTCGCCGCGGTCCTCGAGGAGCCCGCCCTCCTCCTCGACTGACCCAAACCCGTTCATATGACACTTTTGCGGGGTCGCGAGTACTCGCGACCCCGCAAAAGTGTCGTTCCAAGGGGGGTGTTTAGGGGGTCGGCCAGCGCTCGGTGAGTCTCGTCGCCACGCGCAGGCTGTTGGCCACGATCGTGAGCGTGGGGTTCACGGACCCGTTAGTCGGGTGCAGCGACGAGTCGCACACGACGACGCGCTTCGCGCCGTAGAGTCGGCCCTCCGGATCCGTGGCGCCGGCGGCGGGGGAGGCGGCCATCCGCGCCGTGCCGCACGAGTGCTCGCCCGCCGCCGAGACCGTTGCGCGGGTCCGGCCGCCCGTAGCCTGCACGCGCACGTTGCTCGCACCCGCCGCTTCGAGCCACAGGGCGCCCTGCTCGCCCATGCCCCGCTCGATGTCGTAGGAGATCGGGTGCGAGAGCTTGCGCAGGCTCGCGCCGGGGCGTCCCCAGCGGTCGCGGGCGCGATCCGAGAGGCCGACGGCGGATCCGATCGCCGGGATCTCCTGACCCATGCCGAACACCCCGAACAGGTGTGCGCGGCCGACCCTCATCCACTCCTTGTGGCCCGCGCCCCACGGCGGAACGCCCGGCGCGGGAGCGCCCGCCGACGTCAGCGGCAGGAAGCCCATGATGTCGACGAGCACTCCGCCGCCGTAGCCGATCGTCGATCCGTGCACGTGATCGAGCGTTGCGACGGAGTGCCCGGGGCCGATGAACGGCTTCACGGGCTCGGCCACGTCGCCGAAGACCGTCGTGAAGCGGTGGTCGTGCAGCCCCTGGCCCAGCCACTCGTTGCCGAGGCCGCTCGCGAGCAGCAGGCGCGGCGTCTCGACCGCCCCGGCCGAGACAACGACCACCTCGGCGCGCACCGTCACCTCGCGGGGGTGATCCGTCGAGGCATCGACCATGAGGACCACCTCGGCCGCTCCGGATCCGTCGCGCACCTCGATCGCCTCGGCGTCCTGCAAGACCTGCGCCCCGTCGGCGACGGCGCGGGCGAGGAGCGTGTTGTGGGCGCCGTTCTTCGCGTTCACGGGGCACGCGTGGCCGACGCACTGCGGGCAGCGCACGCAGGCCGGGCGGCCATCGTGCGGCACGGAGTTGATCGACAGCGGGATCGGGCCCCACCCCCAGCCGAGCTTCTCCGCGCTCGCGGCGAGAAGCTCGCGGGCGGGTTCGGATCCCATGGCCGGCATGGGGTAGCCGCGGGTGCGGCGGGTGCGGCGCGTGAGCGCGCCCTCCTCGCCCGAGACGCCGAGCTCCCACTCGGCCCGCGAGTAGAACGGCTCCATCTCGTCGTAGTCGACGGGCCAGTCGGCGAGGCTGGAGCCCTCCGGCACCCCGTACGTCGTCGCCATGCGGAAGTCCTCGGGCAGGAAGCGCCACGCCATGCCCTGCCACACGCGCGTGCCGCCGCCGAGGACATCGGCGTTGAGCCCGTATGGCCCCGCGTCTCCCGTGCCGTCCACCAGCAGGGATCCGTCGCCCTCGTCCCGCAGCTCGCGGGGATGACCGGGGCCCGGCCCGACCGTCGGCCAGTAGAGCGCGTTGCGCTTGCCGTGCAGATGATCGCCCCGCAGCTCCGCGTTCGTCCGCGCGGGCGCGCGCTCCACGACGAGCACGCTCCTGCCCGCGGCGGCGAGCACGCGCGCCGCGGATCCGCCTCCCGGACCGGCGCCGATCACGATCGCGTCGTAGCTCGGCGCGACGCGCGAGGATCCGATATCGGGGAGCGGGGCGGGCTCGACGGGCACGACTCCGTCCGGGACGGCGCGGTACCCGACCATGCGGATGCCCTCGGGTTCGAGCTGCGGACGGAGCGCGTAGTAGCCCTCCCAGCAGACCCGCCGCAGGGCGGCGAAGTCGGCCGAGACGGCCGGATCCTCGTCGGCCTCGCGCAGGACCTCGTCCTGCGCCGCCTCGGGCAGATCCGCGAAGCCGCGCCGTTCGAGCCACATCGCGAACGCGTCGAGCCTCGAGAGCGCGCCCGCGAGGTCGCGCCGCGCGATCGGATCCGCGAGATACGCGCCGACGCCGCCGTCCCAGCCCGCGCGCCAGCCGTCGGCCGGGATGATCCGGTCGACGGCTGCGCGCAGCGCGGCCTCAGCGGCCCGCAAGGGACCCGCCGATGCCGCCGACGCTGAAGTACTTGTTCAGGAAGGCGAAGAGCAGCACCGGCGGCAGCATCGCGATGACGGCGACCGCCATGACGAGGCCCCAGTTGGTCGCGTTCTGCTGGAAGAACGTCTGGAGACCGACCGAGAGGGTGAAGCTCGAATCCGAACGGATGAACACGAGCACGACGAGATAGTCGTTCCAGGCGAGCAGGAACGAGAAGATCGCCGTCGAGAGGATGCCGGGGAGCGAGTTGCGCAGGACGATCCGCAGGAATCCGCCGAAGAGGCTCGCCCCATCGATCCATGCCGCCTCCTCGAGCGCGATCGGGATCGAGTCGTAGTAGGCCGCCATCATCCAGATCGCGACCGACATCGTCGAGCCGACGTAGATGATCGTGAGGCCCACCAGGTTGTCGACGAGGTTCATCTTCGCGAAGAGGATGAACAGCGGGATGACCGCCGTGACGACCGGCAGCGACTGGATGACGAACAGTAGCAGCGAGTAACCCGAGACGAGCTTGCCGCGGCCGCGGGAGAGCACATAGCCCGCGGGCGCCGCGACCGCGACGGCCACGACGACGGTCGACAGTGTGACGGTGAGGCTGTTGCGGAGCCACGGGAGCACGTTCGTCTGCGAGAAGATGTTCGCGTAGTTCTCGAGGGTGACGGTCGACGCCTGGCTGCCGAGTCCTGGTTGGAGCGACAGGTACACGACGGCCGCGATCGGCACGATGACGATGAGCGTGATGAGCAGCAGGCCGGTGAACTTCCACCAGCGTCCGCGCATCTCATCGCTCGTGCCGCTTCTGCGCCGCCTCGACGCGGGAACCGTGAGGGTCTGTGTTGCAGTCATTCGATCGCCGCCTTCTGCACGCGCTTGAACAGCACCACCGAGATGATCACGAGCACGAGCGTCATGAGGAACGCGATCGCGACACCGGGACCGGTGCGGTACTCGAGGAACACCGTCTGGTATGCCTTCACGACGAGCGACTGGGTCGCGCCGACCGGGCCGCCCTGCGTGAGCAGGAAGATCGTCGGGAAGTCGTTGACGCAGAAGATCGTCATGAGGATCCAGCTGATGTAGGTCGAGCGGGCCGTGAGCGGCAACGTCATGTGGCGGAACTGCTGCCACCTCGACGCGCCGTCCACGCGCGCCGCCTCGTACACGTTGGTGTCGACGGATGCCAGGGCGGCGCTCATCATCATCATCATGAACGGGAAGCTGATCCACACCTTGAAGATGCAGACAATGATCTGCGCCGATAGCGGGTTGGCGAGGAACAGGACCTGCTCGAAGCCGAGCGCCTTCGCGATCACGGGGAGCGGACTCTGCGGGGTCGCGACGAGCCAGTTCCACGAGGTCGCCGACACGACCGTCGGGACGACCCACGGCAGGAGGAGCAGCACCTTCATGATGCCGCCGCCCGGCACCTTGCCGCGCAGCAGCAGGGCGATGCCGAGGCCCACGGCCCAGCTGCCGAAGACGCCCACGAGCGAGAAGATCACCGTGAAGCGCGCGGATTTCCAGAAGCCCGGATCCGACAACACCTGGACGTAGTTGTCGAAGCCAATGAAGTCGCCGGCGGCGATCAGGTCGCCGTTGCGCATCGACTGCACGCCCGCGTAGATGACCGGATAGGCGTTGAGGAGGAGGACGAGAACGATGGAGGGGAGGACCAGCAGCGTGAGCGTGCGGGCGCGGCCCGGCGCGATGCCGCGTCGCGCGTCCCGGGCCGGACGCCCGGAACCGCCGACGCCGACGCCGCGCCGGGCGCGGCTGATCGACTCCGAAACGGGAGTGGAAGTCATCGTGTGCCTTATGCCGCCTCGAGCGCGGACTGCAGGCTCTCGAGCGCCGTCTTCGCATCGGTGGCACCGGAGTAGATCGACTGTGTGAAGTTGTTCATGGCCGGCGTGCCGTCGACCTTGGTGACGTCGAGGAACAGCGACTTGCCGCCCCACGTCTGAGCGATGGGCTGCCACTCGTCGATGATCTTGACGGCGTTCGGGTCTTCGCGGAACTCGGGCGTCTCGGCGATCGACTTCAGCGGTGGCAGACCGATGCCGGTGTGCTGCTTCCACAGCGGCGCCATGTTCTGGTAGTAGTACGTCGCGAAGTCTTCCGTCGCGGCCTGATCGGGCGAGTCCGTGTACATCATGATGTTGTTCGGGAAGTAGATCGCACCCTTGTCACCGTGCGGGCCCGTGAGGGGGCTGATGACCTCCATCTCGGCCTGCACGTCGCCGCCGACGTTGGCCGCCTGACCGGAGGTGCTCCAGCCCATCCCGAAGGTCCTCGCGCGCCACTGGTCGTCCACGTTGTCGGCGGTGTAGCTGACGGTGCCCGGGTCGACGTAGCCCTTCTCGACCATCTCGAGAACGAATTCCATCGCCTCGATGTTCCGATCCGTGAGGAGGTCGGGCTCCTGGTTCTCGTTGAAGATACCGCCGCCGTTGTTGAACATGAAGCTCGTGAGGATGTGGCTGCCCGTGAAGGAACCCGCGCCCGCGCCGACGCCGAAGGAGTAGGCGCCGATCTTCTTGAGCTTCTCGGACGTGGCGAGGTAGCTGTCCCAGTCGGTTGGCACGTCGGCCCCGGCCTTCTCGAGCAGGGCCTTGTTCATCCACAGCACGCGCATGTCGAGGTTGTAGGGGATGGCCGCGTAGCCGCCCTCGACCTTCATCGCGTCGAAGAGGCCGGGGAGGAAGTCGTCGTAGAGGCCGTTCGACTTCCACTTCTCGATGAGGGCATCGGCGTAGGCGATCTTGCCCTGCGACTCGAAGAGGAAGGCCTGCGTGCCGCCGCCGGACGAGATCGCGGGGCCCGTACCGCTGGCCACGGCGGAGGAGAACGTCTGGGTGAAGTTCGCCCACTGGATCTCCTGCTTCTCGACCTTCCAATCGCCCGAGGTGGGCTTCCAGGCCTCGGCGATCTGCTTATCGAGGCTCGTGAACTCGGGCGTGCCCCACGGCATGTTCCAGAACTTGAGCGTATTTCCGCCGCCGCTCCCGCCGCCCGAACCCCCGTCGGACGAGCACGCGACCAGCACCGCCGCCGCGGCGACGCCGCCCGCGAGCGAGAGGAACCCACGCCGGGAGAACCCCGAGCTGAAAGTATTCGAAGACATGCTGCTTCCTTCCCACCGGCCGGGTCCTTCCGACCGTCGTTCGTCGTTGAACCGTGGCGAAATGCATCGCCGCAGGGCGCCGCTCAGCATTGAGAGGCGCTTTCTGTCTAGCCGACATTGTTGCGACCGTCAACGATTGCGGTGAGAGGTGACCGGACCGTGACGGAGATATCAGTCGACGAGGGCCCGGTAATCGTCGCTCGTCAGGAGCGAGGTGACGTCGCCGCCCAGGACGTCGTCGAAGAGCCGGCGCTTCTTCTCCTGCAGCTCGCGGACCTTCTGCTCGATCGTGCCGGCCGAGATGAGCCGGTAGACCATGACCGGCTTGTCCTGCCCGATGCGGTGGGCGCGGTCGATTGCCTGTTCCTCGGCGGCGGGGTTCCACCACGGGTCGAGCAGGATCACATAGTCGGCGGCCGTGAGGTTGAGCCCCGTGCCGCCGGCCTTCAGCGAGATGAAGAAGGCCGGATCCTCGCCGTTCGTGAAGCGCTCGACCATGCGCGAGCGCTGGGCGGCGGTCGTGGAACCGTCGAGGTAGGAGAAGCGCAGCCCCTTCTTCTCCGCGACCTCGGCGGCGCGGCCGAGGAAGTCGGTGAACTGGCTGAACACGAGGGCGCGGTGGCCGTCGGCCGTGATCTCGTCGAGGAGATCGGCGAGCGCCACGAGCTTCGCGGAGCTCACGCCTGGTACCTCGGCGGCGTCGCCGAACGCGGGATCCAGCGCCTCGCGGCGCAGCCTTGTGAGCGAGGCGAGGATCTGGATCTGGTTCTTCTTCACGTCGTCGAGCAGGCCGAGCAGCTTCTGCTGTTCGCGACGGAAGCGCCGTTCGTAGGCGCGCAGGTGGGTGGGGTGCAGGGGGATCTCGAGCACCTGCACGGTCTTGGGCGGGAGCTCGGGTGCGACCTCCTCCTTCGTGCGCCGCAGGAGGAACGGGCGGATCCGCTTCCGCAACAGCGCGAGCCGGTGCGCGTTCGAGTCCTTGCTGATCGCCTTCGCGAACTGCTCGCGGAAGGACTCGCGCGTGCCGAGCAGGCCGGGGGCGACGAGCGAGGCGAGCGCGTACAGCTCCATGAGGTTGTTCTCGAGCGGGGTGCCGCTGACGGCGAACACCGTCGGGGATCCGATGAGCTTCGCGGCGGCGTAGCCCTTCGAGGCGGAGTTCTTGACGTTCTGCGCCTCGTCGAGAACGAGAACGCGCACGCCGAGGGCGCGGAACTGCTCGGCGTCGAGCCGCAAAATCGCGTAGCTCGTGACGATGAGCCGCGCGCCCGCGGCGGCCTCGGCGACGCTCGAGCCGCGCTTCGCGCTCGTCGTCGTGAGCCCGACGGTCGCGAGCTCCGGGGCGAAGCGCGCCGCCTCGGAAAGCCAATGACCGACGACGCTCGTGGGGGTGACGACGAGGAAACGGGCATCGGGCTCGTCGATCCTCGCCCGGTCGAGCGCCGCCAGGATCTGCACGGTCTTGCCGAGGCCCATGTCGTCGGCGAGGATGCCACCGAGCCGGTTGCGGCGCAGGAAGTCGAGCCAGCTGTATCCGGCGTGCTGGTAGTCGCGCAGTGTTGCGCGGAAGGTGGCGGGCGGGGCGACGAGGCCGGCCGCGTCGTCGCCGAGCGCGCGCATCGAGTCGAGCCACGCGGCGTGCTGCGCGTCGAGGATGCCGATCTCGGCGAGCTCGTACCAGAGGTCGAACTGGGTGCGCGGGATCGACGGGTTCCCCGAGGGCTCGTCGCGGAGAGCCTTCGCCTCCGTGAGGACGTCTCGGAGCCGCGCGAAGCGCTCGTCGGTGAGCGGAAACACCGTGCCGCTCAGCAGCCGGAAGTAGGTCTGGCCGCGGGAGAGGGCGCGGATGAGCTCGCTGGAGGAGACCGGCTCGCCCTGGATCGTCACGACGATGTCGAGCTCGAACCAGTCCTCGCCCGAGGGGCTCACACCGAAGCGGATCTCGGGCGCCTCGGTCGCGAACTCGAGGGCCGGAACCTCGTCGTGCGCCTCGATGCGCAGCCCCTCGACGTCTCGCAGCCCCGGCAACACGTGGGCGAGGAACTCGACCGTCTGGTCGCCGTCGAGGTCGATCGCGGGGAAGATGGGGTCGCTGCGTCGGCGGCGCAGCAGGGCGGCCCAGCGGCCGGCGGCGCGCTCGACGTCCTGGATCAGCGATCGCTCGGCGGCGCGGTCGCGGCGCGCGCCGTGCGGGTACTCCCATTCCCAGTACAGGCGGGCGACGGGGCCGGCGTTCGAGAGGACGAGCACGAGCTCGGGGCGCGGTGCGGCCGGGACGGCGAAGCTGCCGTCGCTCGACGCGAGCGGCGCGATCTCGCGCAGGCCCGGCAGGTAGTCGTTCGCGAAATCGGCGATGCGCGTCGCCGGGATCGACAGATGCCCCTTCACGAACAGCGCGTCCCACTCGCTCGTCGCCGGGCGCGCGAGGGGGAGGATCGTGTCGATCCGATCGCCCGCGAGGACGGCCATGGCGGTCGTCGGCGCCCCGATCGGCAGCAGGGCGGCGTCGGCGCCGAGATCGCTCAGCCCCGCCTCGACCCACAACCTCTCTCCGACGTACCGGAGGTCGACGATCGCCTCGCGGACGGCCTGCTCGACCCCGACGTCGGTCTGTCGTGCATCGTCGGCCACGAACTCGACGCCCGCGTCGTGCGCCGCGAGCAGCGCGTCCCACAACCCGGGCGAGGGCGTCGCATCCAGGCGGATCCAGTCGCGGAGGCCCCAGCCCGGATCGAAGCTGCCGTTCCGGGCGCGGATCCGCTCGCCGGACGCCGCGAAGTTGTGCCGCCCCTCGTGGAGCCCGACGACGTCCGCGAGCGCGCGCCAGCGCGGATCCGGGTTCTGCGAGGCGGCGATCTCGCGCCAGCCGATGCCGCTGCGCACCCAGCTGCCCGCGGATCCGCGGGAACCGCGGACGGCCGGGCGGATCGCGACGCCCGCGCCCGCGGGGTCGCCCGGCCCCGGCGGGCGCACCGCGAAGAGGAGCGCGAGCGCGCCCGGCGGATCCGCGTCGTCGAGGTCGGTGCGCGGCGTGAGGAGCCCGCGGAGCGCGCGCTCCCAGGGCTCGTCCTGGCGTGCGGCCCGGGGCGCGCGGCCGACGCCGCCGACACCGGACGGTCGCTCGGACTCGGCGAGGGCATAGAGCGCCGCGGCGGCGTGGGCGCACAGGGCGCGCGAATCGTGCGTGCACCAGGTGTTCACCCGGCCCGCGTCGTCCATCTCGATCTCGATGTTCAACGAGCCGACGCTCACGAGGGCCGCCGAGAACTCGCGACCCGTCTCCGCCCGAAGGACCCGCACGGGCAGGCTCGACAGGATCGCCCGGCCGTCACCCGCATCCTCCTCCGTGAAGAGGGAGTCGACGAGCGCCTCGGTGAGCCGAATGGAGGTCATGCAACGACCCTAGAGAGGTCGTCTGACAAACGAAGGCGCTACAGCAGTGCGCGCACCGAGGCCGCTGTCTCCGCGAGCGTCGCCGCCGAGCGGGCGAGCAGCTCCTGCTCGCTGTCCGAGAGCTGGATCCGGTCGAGCGGCACGGCGCCGTCTGATCCGACGATCGACGGGAGCGACAGCGCGATGCCGTCGACGCCGAGCGTGCCGGAGAGCACCGTCGAGACGGGCAGGATCGCGCGCTCATCGCGCAGAACCGCCTCGACGATGCGGGTCGACGACAGGCCGATGGCGTAGTTCGTCGCGCCCTTGCCCTCGATGATCTTGTAGGCGGCCGTGCGCACCTCGGTCGCGATGGCGTCGAGCTCGGCCGGGGTGAACGAGGCATCCCATTCGGCGACGGGGAGCGGCCCGATGCGCGCGCTCGACCAGAGCGGGAACTCGGAGTCTCCGTGCTCGCCGATGATGTGCGCGTGCACCGAGCGCGGATCCACGCCCGCGCGGTGCGCGAGCGCGAGCCGCAGGCGCGAGGTATCGAGCACGCAACCCGACGCGAAAACGCGCGCCGGATCCGCGCCCGTCTGCTCGACGGCGAGGGTGGCGAGCACGTCGCAGGGATTGGTCACGATGATCAGGATCGCGCGCGGCGACGCCTCGAGGAGGTTCGGGATGAGGGAGGCCATGATGCGGGCGTTCGTCTCGACAAGCTCGAGGCGCGTCTGGCCGGGGCGCTGCGCGGCACCGGCGGTGACGACGATGACGTGCGATCCCGCCGTGCGGCCGACGTCGCTCGTGCCCACGACCTCGCTCGCGCCGGTGAACATGGCGCCGTGGGCGAGATCGAGGGCCTCGGCCTCCGCCCGCGCCGCGTCGATGTCGTAGAGGACGACCTCGCGGGCGGACCCGCGGATCAGAAGGGCGTATGCGGTGGCGGATCCGACCGCTCCCGCTCCGACGACGGTTACCTTCGCGTTCTCGATGACGGCCATGGCTTCATCGTGGCATGCCCCGGCGCGACGCGCGAGGGAAGGATCCGAAACTGCGGAGATGACCCGGAAGCGCGGATCCGTGGGGTGATTCGATCCGCACTTCCGGGTCATCTCCGCATGGCGGGCCGCGCGTCCGCAGGGGATGCGCCCCGGTCGGGCGAGCGCGCGCGTCACCGCATCTTCGCGGGCCACCACACCTTCCGGCCGATGTCGTACGCCAGCGCGGGGACCAGCAGCGAGCGCACCACGAAGGTGTCGAGAAGCACACCGAAGGCGACGATGAAGGCCAGCTGCGCGAGGAACAGGATCGGGATCACGCCGAGCGCCGCGAAGGTCGCCGCGAGCACGATGCCCGCGGAGGTGATCACCCCGCCGGTCGCGGACAGGCCCCGCAGGATGCCGGACCGGGTCCCGTGCGCCAGCGACTCCTCGCGTACGCGCGTCATGAGGAAGATGTTGTAGTCGATTCCGAGGGCGACGAGGAAGACGAAGCCGTAGAGCGGCACCGCCGGGTCCGCGCCGGGGAAGCCGAGCACGTGGTTGAAGACGAGCGCGGACACGCCCATCGCGGTGCCGAACGACAGCACGGTCGTGAGGATCAGCAGGATCGGGGCGAGGATCGAGCGCAGCAGCAGCATGAGGATCACGAGGATCACGCCGAGCACCACGGGGATGATCAGGTTGCGATCGTGGATGGAGGCATCGTTGGTGTCGATCGCGGTCGCGGTGACGCCGCCGACGATCGCGCCGGTGGGGTGCAAGGACTCGCGGAGCTCGCGCACCGTTTCGGCGGCGGCCTCGGAGTCGGCCGCGTCAGCGAGGGTTGCCTGCAGCAGCACGTCTCCGCCCGACACGGTCGGTTCGGGTGCGGGCCCGCCGAAGCCGGTGATGCCGTCCTCGGTCACGGGTGCGGTTCCGCTCGGTGAATCCGCCGCCGCGATCGACACGTCGGAGACGCCGTCGGATGCGAGCAGGATGTCCGCCGCCTCCTGCCAGGCGTCCTCGGACACGACGATCGAAGCGGGGCTGCCGGATCCGCCGGGGAAGTGCTCGCCGAGCGCGGCCTGACCGTCTCGCGCCTCTGAGGCGCCGAGCACGAGGTCCGACTGCGGCACGCCGTCTGCCTTTAGCTGGGGCACGGCCGCAACTCCCGCGAGGAGCACGAGCGTCGTCGCGATCCAGATCACCCGCGGGCGGCGCGAGATGAGGGATCCGAGGCGTCCCCACAGTCCGCTGGGTTGCGGATCCGCGGACACGCGCGGCGCGGGAAGGGGGCGCGCGGCGGGGATCCGGCCGCCCGACGTCGCGTCCCTGCGCAACGCGTGCTCCGCAGCGGAGCTCGGATCCGCCGCCGCGGCTTTCTCCAGCGGCCGCTCGCGCACGAGCTCTGGCCGGCGCGGCCAGAACGCCGCCCGCCCGAATGCGTACAGCAGGGCGGGAAGGAGGGTGAGCGCGGCGAGCATCGCAAAGGCGATGCCGATCGCGGCGACCGGTCCGAGCGTGCTGTTCGACTTGAGGTCGCTGAGGAGCAGGCAGAGCAGGCCCGCGATGACCGTGCCGCCGGACGCGAGGATCGGCTCGAGCGAGCCCTTCCACGCCGTGCGGATCGCGGCGCCTCGATCGTCCGTGTGCCGCAGCGCTTCGCGGAATCGCGAGACGAAGAGCAGGGCGTAGTCGGTGGCGGCGCCGATGACGAGGATGAAGAGGATTCCCTGCGTCTGGCCGCTCAGCAGCAGGACGCCCCACTTCGCGAGCCACCAGACCACGAGCAGCGCGACGCACAGTGCGAACAGGCTCGTCGCGAGGACGACGACGGGGAGGAGCACCGATCGATACACGAGCACGAGGATCACGAGGACGGCGCCGAGCGCCACGCCGAGGAGCAGGCCGTCGATGCCCGCGAAGCCCGACTTGAGGTCTGCTGAGAAGCCGGCGGGGCCCGTGATCTGCACCGTCACGCCGTCCGGCGCGTCGGCGCGCAGGGTATCTCCGAGCGCCGGAACCTCGTCGGGCGAATCGAGCGGGATGAAAACCTGCATCGCGAGCCCGTCTTCGGAGAGGAGGGCGGGGGAGGCCTCGTCGCTCACGGCCGCGACCGCGTCGCCGATCGTGCCCTGCGCTTCCTCGTCGATCGGGTCCGCCGAGGTGAACACGGCGATCGCGGGGATCTTGTCGGAGTCGCGGAACTCGTCGAGGCGTTGCTGGACCTCGGTTGCCTCCGCTGACGAGGGCAGATACGCCGTCTGGTCGTTGGAGGAGACCTCGTCGATCTTTCCGAACAGCGGGCCTCCGAAGGAGGCGCCGGCGAGCCATGCGACGATGAGCAGCGCCGGGATGACGACACGCAGGACGGTGCGGACACGTGACACGGTGGCCTCCTCTTCTGGAACGTTGCGTCCGAGCCTATTGCTAGACAAGCGAGAAATCAACTTAGTGTGATTCTTGAAGAGGTTAGAATGCCCGAATGCAGGACCACCCCTCCGATTCGGCCGGCGCTCGATCGATGTTCGACCTCGTGTCGAACGACCCCGATGCGTCGCTGATCGACCGCTCGTCGATCGGCGAGGACGAGCTGCGTCAGATCGGCGAGCTCATGAACGCACTGGGTGAACTGCGCGCGGCGGAGCGCCGCCTCAGCGAGGCCGCGCAGCGCTACATGCGCCTCAACGAGACCGACATGCGCGCGCTGCACTTCCTCATCGTGACGGGGTACCGCGGCGAGCTCGTCACGCCCGGTCAGCTCGCCCAGCACCTCGGAATCTCGACGGCCTCGACGACGAAGCTGCTGGACCGCCTGGAGCGCGGGGCGCACATCGTGCGCGCTCCCCATCCCACCGACCGCCGCGCCCTGACGGTGTCGATCACGCCCGAGACTCACCGCGCCGCTCGGGAGAGCGTGGGGCGGCAGCAGGCGCGGCGGTTCCATGCCGCGGCGCGCCTCGATGCGGCCGAACGCGAGATCGTGATCCGTTTCCTGCGCGAGATGGCCTCCGATCTCGAAACGCCCGACGGGGCGAGCGCGGACTGACCCGGCGGGCTCTGGCCCGAACGCGCGGTTTCGATAACGCCGATTTTGATAACGATTGTCATTTAGGTACAGTGGGTCCATGCGAAACCGCCGTGCCCTGCTTGCCCTGTCCCTCGTCGCCGCGCCTGCGATCCTGCTTGCCGGATGCGCGTCGAGCGATGCGGACGCCACGGGGGACTCGTCGGGCGGAGACAGCGCCTTCCGGATCGTCACCTCGACCACCGTCTACGCCGACATCGCGCGGCAGGTCGTCGGCGATGCGGCGTCGGTCGGCGCCGTGATCGACTCGGCATCGGTCGACCCGCACGACTACGAGGCGACGGCCCGCGATGGCCTCGCGGTGCAGGACGCCGATCTGGCGATCATGAACGGCGGCGGCTACGACCACTTCATGGAGGACCTCCTCTCGACCGCCGAGGTCGAGCACGTGATGAGCGTCGTCGAGTACTCGCACGCCTACCCCGGAGCGGAGGCCGAGGGCGACCACGACCACGCCGAGGAGGAGCACGACCACGCCCACGACCACGCGGACGAGGACGGCCATGACCACATCGAGGGCTTCAACGAGCACGTCTGGTACGACCCGCACACGATCGAGCACTTCACCGAGGCGCTGCGCGACGAGCTCACCGAGCTGATCCCGGACGCCGCCGACGAGATCGAGAGCGGCGCGCAGGGCGTCCTCGACCGGATCGGTGAGCTCGAGGGCGAACTCGAGGCGATCTCGGACGCGCACGCGGGCGCGACCGTCTTCTTCACCGAGCCCGTCGGCGCCTACTTCGCGGAGGCCGCCGGCCTGACGGACGTCACGACGGAGGGCTTCGCGGAGGCGGTCGAGCACGGTGAGGACGTGGCCCCCGCGACCCTGAACAGCGCGATCAAGGCGATCGAGGGCGGCGAGGTCTCGGTCCTCGTCGCAAACGCCCAGACCGGTGGATCCGAGACCGAGCGCGTCATCCAGGCCGCCGAGAACGCGGGCGTGCCCGTCATCGAGTTCACCGAGACGATCCCGGACGGATCCGACTACTTCGGGTGGATGACCGACAACGCCGAGGCCCTCGCGGGCGCCCTCGGCTAGACGCGAGACCCGCCGTGCGGGGCCGGATGGGGCCGGCTCCGCACGGCTTTCGCGTGCCCGCAAAGCAATCGATAATCGATCCCGAATAGGATGGCCCGATGACAGATCCCGTTCTCGACATCTCCGGCGCCGCGCTGCGGCTGCGGGGGAGGGAGCTCTGGAGCGGCCTCGATCTGACGGTCGACCCCGGCGAGTTCATCGCCGTGCTCGGCCCCTCGGGATCGGGCAAGACGACGCTGCTGCGCGCGATCCTCGGGCTGCGCCAGCTCAGCGAGGGGCGGATCCACGTCGATGGGCGCCCCGTTCGCCGCGGCAACAAGCGCGTCGGGTACATCCCCCAGCAGCGGCCGTTCCCGCTCGGCACGAGCCTGCGGGCCCGAGACCTCGTCGCACTCGGCGTCAACGGCACACGCTTCGGCGTCCCCGTGCCGCGTCGCGGCGACCGCGCCCGGGTCGACGAGCTGCTGGGCGCCGTCGGCGCGGCCTCCTACGCCGACGACCCGGTCGGGTCGCTGTCCGGCGGCGAGCAGCAGCGCCTGCGCATCGGGCAGGCGCTCGCCGACCGGCCTTCGCTGTTGCTCTGCGACGAGCCGCTGTCGAGCCTCGACCTGAAGAATCAGCGCGCGGTGGTCGGCATCATCGACGAGCAGCGCGCCGCCACGGGCGCGGGCGTGGTCTTCGTCACGCACGACATCAACCCCGTCCTCGGCGTCGTCGACCGGATCCTGTACATCGCCGGCGGGCGATTCCGGCTCGGCACCCCCGACGAGGTGCTGCGCAGCGAGGTGCTGAGCGATCTCTACGGCGCGCCCGTCGAGGTCGTCCGCACGGCCGGCCGCCTCCTCGTCGCGGGCATCCCGGAGGGCGAACCCCACCACCCGCATCACGACCACGACCACGACGACGACGAGCGCGAGGGGTTCTGATGGACATGCTGATCCGCCCCGCCATCGCCTGGTCCGACGTGTTCTCGTTCGATGACTACGGCGAGCTGCTCGTGCTCATGCGGAACCCGCTCATCGTTGCGATCGCGCTCGGCATCGTCGGCGGCCTCATCGGCACCTTCGTCATGCAGCGTGACATGGCCTTCGCCGTGCACGGCATCAGCGAGCTCTCCTTTGCCGGCGCCGCGCTCGCGCTCCTCCTTGGCGGATCCCTCGTGATCGGATCCCTCGCGGGCGCGATCGTCGCGGCCATGATCATCGGACTCCTGGGGGCGAGGGCGCGGGATCGCAACTCGATCGTCGGAGTCCTCATGCCGTTCGGTCTCGGCCTCGGCATCCTCTTCCTCTCGCTTTACGAGGGGCGCTCCGCCAACCGATTCAGCCTCCTCACCGGCCAGATCGTCGCGGTGTCCGACGCCGACATGTGGTGGCTCGTGGGCATCTGCGCGGTGGTCTTCATCGGCCTGATCGTGGTGTGGAACCCGCTGCGCTTCGATTCGATGGATCCGCAGTCGGCCGAGGCGCGCGGCCTGCCGGTGCAGGGGCTGAGCCTCGTGTTCATGCTTCTCCTCGGCGCGATCGTCGCCGCCGCCGTGCACATCATCGGAGCCCTGCTCGTCATGGCCCTGCTCGTCACGCCCGCGGCGGCCGCGATGCGCGTGACGCACGGCCCGCTGTCGGTTCCGCTGCTCTCGGCGCTGTTCGGGCTCGTCTCGGCGGCGGGCGGGATCCTGCTCGCCATCGCGGGCACGCTGCCGGTCAGCCCCTACATCACCACGATCTCGTTCGCGATCTACGTGGTCTGCCGGTTGATCTCCTGGCAGCGCGGACGGGCCACCCAGACGCGCGCGAAGTAGGCTCGGGGTATGGCTATTCAGCGGAACACGTGGCAGCGCGAAGCGGTGCGCGAGGCGCTCGCCGAAAGCGCCGGTTTCGTGAGCGCGCAGGATCTTCACGCGCGGCTTCGCGACGAGACCGGCATCGGCCTCGCGACGGTGTATCGCACCCTCGCGAACTTCGCCAAGTCGGGTGAGGCGGACAGCCTGCAGAGCCCCGACGGCGAGAACCTCTTCCGCGCGTGCGCCTCGACCGGGCACCACCACCACCTGATCTGCCGTCGATGCGGTAAGACGGTCGAGATCGAGGCGGGGGCCGTCGAGAGCTGGGCGCACGACGTCGCGGCCGAGAACGGCTTCCGCGACGCGGAGCACGTCGTCGACATCTTCGGCGTGTGCGCCGAGTGCGCGGCAAAGGGCGAGTAAACGCATGACGTCCGTCACGCGCGCGAGCCGGCGTGGATCCACCGCCGGATGGGCGCGCGGCGCCGCCGTCGGCGTCGCGATCGTCGCGGCGCTCTTCGCCGTGAACGCCTTCCTCCCCGGGCTCTTCGACGAGCCGCTTCCCGCCCGCGCGCAGGACGGCCTCACGCTCACATTCAGCGTGCTCATCGAGTCGCTACCCTTCGTCGCTCTCGGTGTGATCCTCTCGATCGCGATCCAGGTATGGGTGCCCGCGTCGTTCATCCACCGCGTGCTGCCGACCCGGGCATGGCCACGCCGACTCGCCCTCGCGGCCCTCGGCATGCTCATACCCGTGTGCGAGTGCGGCAACGTGCCCTTCGCCCGCGGCCTCATGATGCGAGGCATCGGGCCCGCCGACACGCTGGCTTTCCTCGTCGCGGCGCCGATCGTCAACCCCATCGTGATCATCACGACCCACCAGGCCTTCGGAATGTCCGGCGGCATCCTCGTCGCCCGCTTGCTCGGCGGCTACGCGATCGCTGTGCTCATCGGGTGGCTGTTCAGCCGGCACCCGGATCCGGATCGCCTCCTCACCGAGCGGTTCCGCGTCGCGTGCGACCACGCGCACGACGCCCACGGCAGCAGGCTCGAGCGCAGCGTCTCGCAGTTCACGGTCGAGCTCCGCGCCGTGATGCCGGCGCTCATCATCGGCTCGGCCCTCGCCGGGGCGGTCCAGGTGATCGTGCCGCGCTCCGCGCTCGTGGCGATCGGCTCGAACCCCGTGCTGTCGATCGTCGCGATGATGATCCTCGCGATCACCGTCTCGCTGTGCTCCAACGTCGACAGCTTCTTCGCGCTGAGCCTCGCGTCGACCTTCACGACGGGCTCGATCGTCGCCTTCCTGCTGGTCGGCCCGGTCGTCGACATCAAGATGATCTCCCTGCTGCGCACGACCTTCACGGTGCGCGCGATCGGCGTGATCGTCGCCGTCGTCGTGCTCGCCGCCTTCGCCATCGGGGCGGTGATGAACCTTGTTCTCTAAGTACCTCGGCGTCGTCCTCGCGGCCGCGCTCTCGGTCCTCACGCTCACGCTCACCGTCACGGGGCGCCTGCAGCTTTACATCAACACGAGCCAGGCCTGGTTCGCGTGCGGCATGGCCGTGCTCATCCTGATCGGATCCATCGCCGCGGTCGCGATCCGCACCACCGACGACGAACACGATCACGACCACGGATCCCCCTCCCGCATCGGCGCGATCGCGGGCGGCATCGGCGGCGCCGTCGCGGGCGCCGTGGCGATCGGCGCGCTGATCCTGCCCCCCGCGACGCTGTCGGCGGAGTTGGCGATGGAGCGCGACACCGGCACCCCGCCCCTGTTCGCGGGAGCCGACGAGGTGCAGCTCGGCGTCGTCGATACCTCGGCCTTCGGCGTCGGCGACTGGTCGGCCGTGTTCGCCACCGCGACCAACCCCGAGCGCTACGCCGGCGAGACCGTGACGCTCACGGGCTTCATGACCGACGGATCCCTCAGCCGCCTCGTCATCACGCACTGCGTCGTCGACGCGCAGACCGCGACCCTGCCGCTCGAGGGCGACGTCGACGGCCTGAGCACCGGCGACTGGGTCGAGGTGACGGGAGACATCGAGGTCGACCCCGACGGACGCCTCGTCGTCTCCGCCTCCGGCCTCACCCGGATCGACGAACCGGACGACCCGTATGAGTACTGATTCGCGCCGCGGCCAGCGGATCGCGCGCGGCCGGGGTCGCTTCGCGCGCGGCCTGGCGATCACCCTCGGTGCGCTCGCCGTCGTCGGCGGCGCGGCCGCCGCGAGCAGCCTCGCCCAGGGGCCGCGTGCGACCCAGATCCAACAGGATCCGGAGGCCGCCGTCGCGCAGTCCGGAAGCCGCGTCATCTTCACCGCGAACGAGTCGCTCGCCGAGATCGACGAGGCCGACGTCACGGTCGAACCGGCGACCGACTTCACGCTCGACGCCGCGGGGCGCACCGTCGGCGTGCGCTTCCCCACGGCGCTCGACGCCGACACCACCTACACCGTGACGATCGACGGCGTGCGGGGCCTCGGCGGCGGGCCCGCCTCGACCCTCACGACGAGCTTCACGACGCCGAAGGCGAGGGTGCTCATGCTCGAGCGCGATGCGGCCGGCGACGACCGCATCGTCAGCCGCACGGTCGGCGCCGACACCGACGACACCGTCTTCTCCGCCGCCCAGATCGACGACTTCCGGGCGACGAGCGCCTACCTCATCGCGACGACCGTCGACGGCGGGGTCATGCACGTCACCGTCATCGACCGGGCCTCCGGGGCGACGCACGAGATCCCGCTCCCCGGGCCCGGCACGGTCACGGGGCTCCAGGTCTCCGAGCGGGGTCAGCTCTACGGCTTCACCTTCACCGACGCGAACCTCTCGGCCGCGGGCGGTCGCGAGAACGTCCTGTTCACGGGATCCCTCGCGTCGGCCGACGCGCCCGTGCCCGTCGTCGTCGGCGGATCCGAACCCAGCATCGACAGGTGGCGCTTCGTGCCCGAGACCTCGTCGCTGCTGCTGAACTCCTTCGACGGCGACCTCACGCTCGTCGACCGGCAGAACCCCGACGGCGAGGTGTCGTCCTTCGGTACGGCCCTCGGCATCGAGGGCGTCGCCCGCTCGACCTACACGGCGCTGATCGACCGTTTCGAGGAGGGATTCGTCGAACTCGACCTCGCCACGGGCGAGCAGCGCGTGCTCTCCGAGGTGCAGTTCGACCGCGACGCGCTGCTCGGGCACATCCAGCCCCTGCCGAGCGGCGACACGCTGCGCTCCTACGCGATGCTCGAGGACGGCATCCCCACGACCTCCCGCATCGTCATCGCCAGCCCCGAGGGCGACGCACGCGAGATCGCCGCGACGAGAGACACGGACGTGCTGCAGCAGGTGTGCGCCTCACCGAGCGCGCAGTACATCGCGCTGATCGTCTCCGACGCGACCGGGCCCGCATACGACGGCGGGGTGCAGTCGCTCCCGGAGCGCATCGAAACGCGCATCTACGACGGCGACACCGGCGACGAGGTCGCGACCTGGCCCGGCTTCGACATCAGCTGGTGCGAGGTCGGCCCCTGGTGAGAAGCTGGGAGGCGACACGCCCGGCCTCTGGTAGAGTCTCTCTTTGGCCGTGCGCACTCCTGTGCACGGATCGTGCATCACGCCCCTGAACACAGCCCGATATCGGGCGGGGGACGCGGTGCGCAGACAAGAGATCTTGGGTGATCCCGTCCGGGGTCACGGTATTGAAGGAGAGTGAACCATGGCTGCTGTGTGCCAGGTGACGGGAACCACCCCCGGTTTCGGTCACAACGTCTCGCACTCGCACCGTCGCACGAAGCGCCGGTTCGACCCGAACGTGCAGAAGAAGACGTACTTTGTCCCCTCGCTGGGACGCAAGATCACGCTGAACGTGTCGGCTAAGGGCATCAAGGTCATCGACGCGCGCGGCATCGAGTCGGTCGTCAAGGACCTGATCGCGAAGGGTGTGAAGCTCTAATGGCGAAGAAGGCTCAGGACGTTCGTCCGATCATCAAGCTCCGTTCGACGGCGGGCACGGGCTTCACGTACGTGACCAAGAAGAACCGTCGCAACAACCCCGACCGCCTTGTGCTCAAGAAGTACGACCCGGTCGTCCGCAAGCACGTTGACTTCCGCGAGGAGCGCTAAGCATGGCTAAGAAGAGCAAGATTGCGCGCAACGAGCAGCGCAAGGTTGTCGTCGCCCGTTACGCCGAGAAGCGTCTCGAGCTGAAGAAGACCCTCGTCGACCCCAACGCGACCGACGAGCAACGCGAGGCCGCTCGCGTGGGCCTGCAGAAGCTGCCCCGCAACGCCTCGCCGGTGCGCGTCCGCTCGCGCGACGTCATCGACGGCCGCCCCCGCGGTGTCCTCACGAAGTACGGCATCTCGCGTGTCCGCTTCCGCGACATGGCTCACCGCGGCGAGCTGCCCGGCATCACCAAGTCGAGCTGGTAAGCATCGCATCCGCGAGCGGGCGGGATCCTCTTCCGAGGGTCCCGCCCGCTCGCTTTTTCGTCCGCAGCGCTCGATTTTCCGCGACACGCCGAGCGGATCCGCCGAATAACCGCGGAAATACGCCGATTCAGGGGGGAAGGCGTTAGTTTTGTGCTCGGTCGCATGACCGAGCCGGGGGCGGGCGCTCTCGGTCCCACGATTCGTCACGGCGCTCCGCGTCGATGGAGGAAACCATGGCCGACAAGAACATCACCAAGACCGAGCTCGTCGCAAGCATCGCCAGCGCCACGGGCCAGAGCCAGGCCACCGTCTCCGGTGTGCTCGACTCGCTCTTCACGACCGTCTCCGAGGCCGTTGCCAAGGGTTCGAAGGTCTCGATCCCCGGTTGGATCGCTTTCGAGAAGGTCGCCACCGCTGCCCGCACCGGCCGCAACCCCCGCACCGAAGAGGTCATCGAGATCCCCGCCGGCCACCGCGTCAAGGTGACCGCCGGTTCGAAGCTCAAGGCTGCCGTCAAGTAATTCGACGACGACGTCGCTAAGGCGGGCTCCCTCGGGGGCCCGCCTTTTGCATGCCGGGCTTATGGGGTCTGCTCGTGGGTTGCCGCTACGCGACCCGGCCCTCGCGGCCGCAGTCCCCTCGGATCCGCTGCGCGGATCCTTCACCGCCAGACCCGATGCCTGCGGCCGCGAGGGCCGGGTCGCTTCGCTCCCGGCGCGGGGCGGTGCGGCCCCGGTGGGCGCGGCGGCACGGTTCTTATGGGGCGCTCAGCGCGGCGGAATAGGGTGGGGGCGTGAATCCGCGCGCGCTGCGGGCCGGTGGGCCCATCATCCTTCTGGTCGCTGCGGCCGTCGCGCTCGTCGGGACCCTCGTCGTCGGCGGCGGGGCGAATGCGCAGGCGCTGCAGGATCCCGGTGCCGTCGTCCGGTGGTCGCTGCCGGCGGCGAAGATGCTCGTCAACATGGCCGGATCCGTGATGTTCGGCTCGCTCGTGCTCGCGCTGTTCGCGCTCGCGCCGAAGGAACGCGCCTTCCACGCGGCCCTCGACGGCGCCTCGATCTCGGCCGCGATCTTCACGATCGCGAGCGGATCCGTGACCTTCCTCACCCTGCTGTCGACCTTCAACCCGCAGCTCTCGCTCGGCGACGAGTTCGGCTCGCAGCTCGGCCGTTTCCTCACCGACACCGAGGTCGGCAGGGCCTGGCTGCTGCAGACGATCCTCGGCGGCACCGTCACGGTGCTGGCCTTCGCCGTGCGGGGGTGGCTGACCGTCGCGGTCACGGCCGTGCTCGCGGGCGTCAGCCTCATCCCGATGGCGACGCAGAGCCACTCCGGGGGACTCGAAGACCACCACCTCGCGGTCATCGCGATCTCCGTGCACATCGTGGCGTCGGCGCTGTGGCTCGGCGGGCTGCTCGCGCTCGTCGTCGTGCGGCCCACACTCGAGCCCGAGCGCATGCGCCTCGTGCTCGAGCGATACTCGTCGATCGCGATGCTCGCCTTCGCCGTCGTCGCGCTCTCGGGCCTGCTGCGCTCCGTGCCGTCGTTCCGCTCGCTCGGCGAGGTGTTCACCGACCCGTACGGCATCGTCCTTCTCGTCAAGGTCGTGATGCTCGTGGCGATGGGCGGCCTCGGCGCCTGGTATCGGCGCGGTCTCATCGCCAAGTCGGCCGCGCGGAACGCCATGTTCTGGGCCGTGATCGCCCTCGAGTTCGTCTTCATGGGCATCGCCTCGGGCGCCGCCGCCGCGCTCGCGCGCACCGCGCCGCCGACGGGCGACGTCGAGGCCGTGGCCGTCACCCCCGCCGAGTTCCTGAACGACCAGCCGCTCCCGCCCGAGCTCACGCCCGCGCGGCTCCTCACCGAGTGGGAGATCGACCCGCTCTGGCTGACCCTCGGGGTCCTCGCCATCTTCTTCTACGTCGCGGGCGTCCGGCGCCTCACGCGCCGCGGCGACCGGTGGCCGATCTTCCGCACCGTCTTCTGGATCGCGGGCATTCTGCTGCTGATCTGGGTCACTTCTGGCCCGCTCAACGCATACGGCCACTACCTGTTCAGCGTGCACATGCTGCTGCACATGCTGCTGTCGATGGCGATCCCGCTCCTCCTCGTCGCCGCGGCGCCCGTCACGCTCGCGGCGCGAGCGATCCGGGGCCGCGATGACGGCACGCGCGGCGGGCGCGAATGGATCCTCTGGGCCGTGCACAACCCCGTCGCGAAGGTGCTGACGCATCCCTTCGTCGCCGCGGCCTTGTTCATTGGCTCGCTGTGGCTGTTCTACTTCACCGACCTGTTCCGGTGGAGCCTCTACAACCACCTCGGGCACGAGTGGATGGTGACCCACTTCCTCATCACGGGATACCTGTTCTCGATGACCCTCATCGGCATCGACCCGGTGCCGTACCGGCTCCCGCACGCCGGGCGGCTCGTGCTCCTCATCACCACCATGGCGATGCATGCCTTCTTCGGCATCGCGATCATGTCGAGCCAGGGCCTGTTCGTCGCCGAGTGGTTCGGCGCCATGGGACGCACCTGGGGGCCGACGCCCCTGGAGGATCAGTACGCGGGCGGCGGTATCGCCTGGTCGATCGGCGAGATCCCGACCCTCATCGCCGCCATCACCGTCGCGATCCAATGGAGCCGCAGCGACGAGAAGAAGCAGAAGCGGCGCGACCGCCACGCCGATCGCACGGGCGACGCGGAGCTCGCGGCCTACAACGAACGGCTCCGCAAGCTCGCCGAGCGCGACGCGCAGGGCTGAGCTGGGCTCCGCAGGCCTGAGCCCGGCTACACCGCGTCGATCGTGATGTGCACGTCGCCGTCCTCGCGCACGTCGACGTCGGCGACCATCGTGAAGTACACGTCGCGGTCCACCTCGACGAGGGCGCCCGTGAAGTAGTCGTTCACCGTGACGGTGAGCCTGGCCATGCCGTTCGCCGGGGCGACCTGCCAGTCGTCGCCGTCGGGCACGAGGCGCGTCTTCGGATAGTCGACGATCGTCCAGGTCACGTCGTCCTGCGCGATGCCGAGGCCCGAGACGTCGCTCGGCGCGCCGAACGGGCACCCCGTCGGCTGCAGCACGGTCTGCGTCGTGCACGTGCCGTTGAGGAAGTCGTCGACGCTCTTCTGCACGACGTCGATCAGCTGGTCCGTCGGCACCGTCTGCACGTCGACGGGGACGACGTCGAGCGGGCCCGCGGCGGTCACCCGGGCGGGGTCGGCGGTCACCGCCGCCGTGTCGACGGCGACGTCGTAGTTCCCCGGCGCGAAGGTGAGCATCGACACCGGCTCGAGCGGATCCGCCTCGGTGCCGGCGGGGGAGAGCTGGCGCTTGTCCATCTCGAAGCCGTTCACGCTGAAGCGCCACGAGCCGCGCACCGTCAGGTCGATGACCGACAGCGGCGTCGTCTCGAAGCGCCACGACGGCACGAGGCCGTCGAAGCCGTCGCTCGCGACCCGGAAGCTCATCTGCTGCGCGGATCCGTCGAGCGCGTAGCCGACCACCACCGTCACGGCGCCGTCGTCGCCCTTTGTCTCGCTCACGACGTGCACGTCGTCGATGCTGCTCGTCAGGGTCGCCGAGCGCAGCAGGGCCTCCGAGGCCTGCCCGCGCCCGATCCTGTCGAGGTCCGAGTACTCGGGGGTCACGCCCGGCATCGCGAGCGCGCCCGCGGCATCGCCCACGGCGATCCGGCTGATGTAGCGCTCCACGAAGGCCCCCGCGCCCCAGAACGTGCGGTACAACCACGCGGATCCGAACACGATCGCGGCGATGATCGCCGCGCAGAACGCGGCGGTCACGATCCAACGGATCGCGGGCCCGCGCGCGGGCGCGCGAGACTCGGATCCGGGGGTCATGCACTCAGTCTAGGAATGCGAAGCTGTGACGGGGTCTGTCGAACCCGAGTCGTTACACTGGATGAATGCCCGACCCCGCCCTCTCCGCCGAGCAGGAGGCGCTGTTCCGGCTCATCGAGGACACGAACGAGCACGTCTTCGTGACAGGCCGGGCGGGCACCGGCAAGTCGACGCTGCTGCGCCACCTGACGTGGAACACACAGAAGCAGATCGCGATCTGCGCTCCCACGGGCGTCGCGGCGCTCAACGTCGAGGGCCAGACGATCCACTCGCTGTTCAAGCTGCCGATCGGCCTCATCGCCGACAGCGACATCGAGCAGAGCGACGCGACCCGGAAGATCCTCAACGCGATCGACACGCTCGTGATCGACGAGATCTCCATGGTCAACGCCGACCTCATGGACGGCATCGACCGCTCGCTGCGCCAGGCGCGCGCGCGTCGCCGCGAGCCCTTCGGCGGCGTGCAGGTCGTGATGTTCGGGGATCCGTACCAACTCGCGCCCGTGCCCCCGCGCGGCGACGAGGCCAAGTACGTCACCGACCACTACCGCTCGTTCTGGTTCTTCGATGCGAAGGTCTGGGCGGGCGAGAGCGCCGACGACGGCCTGCTCGACATGGGCCGGCACGGCGCGCACCTGAACATCCGGGAGCTCACGCAGATCCACCGGCAGGACGACGACGCGTTCAAGACGATGCTGAACGCGGTGAGGTACGGCCGCGTGACGGCCGACATCGCGGGCAAGCTCAACGCGGCGGGCGCGCGGAAGCCGCCCGAGGATCCGCTGGATCCCATCATCACGCTCGCGACCCGCAACGACCGCGTCAACCAGATCAACGCGAAGCACCTCGATGCGCTCCCCGGCAAGGAGCAGACGGCCGTCGCCGACGTCAACGGCGACTTCGGCCGCGGCGACAGCTACCCGGCCGACGAGAACCTGCGGCTGAAGGTGGGCGCCCAGGTCATGTTCCTGCGCAACGACGCCGCGGCGGGCGGGGAACCGCCCCGCTGGGTCAACGGCACGATCGGCACGGTCACGAAAATCATGGCCGACAGCGTGCGGGTGGAGGTCGACGGCGACGAGTTCGACGTCGAACCGGTCGTCTGGGAGAAGTACCGCTACGCCTACGACCCCTTCCAGAAGAAGCTCTCTCGCGAGGTCGCCGCCGAGTTCACGCAGTTCCCCCTGCGTCTCGCCTGGGCCGTGACGATCCACAAGTCGCAGGGCAAGACGTACGATCGCGCCATCGTCGACCTCGGCGCCGGTGCGTTCGCGCCCGGGCAGACCTACGTGGCCCTCTCGAGGCTGCGCTCGCTCGACGGCCTCTACCTCACCCGCCCGCTACGGCCGCGCGACATCCGCGTCGACGAGGACGTGCGCCGATTCATGAAGGGCGCATGGGAGGCGCAGGGATCGCAGATGCGCGCGGTCACCGCCTGATCACAGCCCGATCTCCGGCCGGCCTAATAGACTCATCAGGTTCGACCTAGGGAGATCCATGCGCCGCATTCTCGGCTTCGCCGCCACCGCACTCGTGGCCACGCTCGCTCTGACGGGATGCACGGGCGGATCCACGCCCGCGCCCGAGGAGATCGCGGATCCGCTGCCCTCGGGCCTCGTCGACCAGTTCGTCGACGCGACCGAGCACGCGATCGCGGCCTCGGGAGCCCCCGGGGCGATCGTCGGCGTCTGGGTGCCCTGGGCGGGAGAGTGGAAGTCGGGCGTCGGCGAGCACGAACCCGACGGCGAGAAGCCCGCGATGGACATGACCTTCCGGGCCGGCACGATCACGCGGTCGATGACCTGCGACGTGCTGTACGCCATGGACGGCGGTGCCGTGCGCATCGACGACTCCATCACCGCCTACGTGCCGAGCGTGCCCCAGCTCGAGGACGTCACCCTCAAGAACCTCTGCGACTCCGACGCGGGCCTGCGCTCCTCGGGCGACCTGAACTGGGCCCAGATCCTGCCGAACCCGGAGCGCGAGTGGACGCCGCGCGAGTTCGTGTCGGCGGGCCTCGGGTCCCGTCAGGGCACGGCCGGCGCCTGGAACGACTCCGATACCTCGTACTTCCTGCTGGGCTATGCGCTCGAGAACGCCACCCACACCCCGCTCTCCGAGCTGATCCGGAACTACGTGACCGACCCGCAGCGGCTGGCGAACACGCAGCTGCCGGGCGCGGCGCCCGCGGAGCCCGGCTCGAAGCCGCTGCCCGGCTTCTACACCTCCTCCGCGAGCCGCCAGGCCGGCTGCGAGGAACCGCCCACCGAATTCACGACGGCATCGTCGTCGATGGGATACGCCGACAGCGGGATCGTGTCGACGATCGACGACCTCGGCAACTACACGGCGCGCCTCGCGCGGTCGATCGGCGATCTCGAGGACCCGCCGGCGCGGTGGGCCGACCTGCTGCCCGTCGACGCCGAGGGCGACCAGTGGATCCGCGTCGCCGGCGGCGACCGCTTCTACGGCACGATGGTCGGCCAGGAGGGCTCGACCCTCGGATACAGCACGGCCGCTTACAGCGACATCAACACGGGCGTGACCGTCGCGGTCACCCTCAACAACTCGGCGGCCGGCGGCACCATCGCGGGGGCGCTGGCGCGCGAGCTCGCCGCGATCGCGATGACGGCCGAGGGCTCGCACCGGCCCGAGGACGCGGCGCTGCCGTGGACGGCCGAGCAGGCCCACGAGGCCGTGACGGCCGCTGCGGTCTGCCCCATCCCGTAAGCCGCCGGGCTTCCGGTCGCGAGGAGGACTCCTCCGTCGCGGTTGGCTCGCGGCACGCAAAGAGGTCCTTCCCGGTTTCGGGAAGGACCTCTTTGCGTGTTCGCGCCCCTTACGGGACCAGGCGCGCGGCGCCCTTGTCGGCCGACTGCGCAAAGTGCGCGTAGGCGCGCAGCGCGGCCGTGACCTTGCGGGGGCGTGCCTGCTTCGGGTGGTAGCCGCCGGCGTTCTCGAGCGCCTCGCGGCGGCGGATCAGCTCCTCGTCCGACACCTCGAGCTGCAGCTTGCGCGTGGGGATGTCGATCGAGATGATGTCGCCCTCTTCGACGAGCGCGATCACGCCGCCCGCCGCGGCCTCGGGGGAGACGTGGCCGATCGACAGGCCCGAGGTGCCGCCGGAGAAGCGGCCGTCGGTGATGAGGGCGCAGGCCTTGCCGAGCCCGCGGCCCTTGAGGAACGAGGTCGGGTAGAGCATCTCCTGCATGCCCGGTCCGCCCTTCGGGCCCTCGTAGCGGATGACGACCACGTCGCCCTCCTTGACCTCCTTGTTGAGGATGCGCTGCACCGCCTCGTCCTGCGACTCGCACACGACGGCCGGGCCGGAGAAGGTCCAGATCGACTCGTCGACGCCCGCGGTCTTGACGACGGCACCGTCGACGGCGATGTTGCCGCGCAGCACACCGAGACCGCCGTCCTTCGAGTAGGCGTGCGCGACGTCGCGGATGCAGCCGCCGGCCGCATCGACATCGAGGTCGGCCCAGCGCTCCGACTGCGAGAACGCCGTCGACGAGCGCTTGCCGCCCGGGGCGGCGTGCCACAGCTCCTCCGCCTCGGCCGAGGCCTTGCCGCCGCGGATGTCCCACTCGTCGAGCCAGTCGCCGAGGTTCGTCGCGTGCACCGTGTGCACGTCGTCATGCAGGAGGCCGCCGCGGCGCAGCTCGCCGAGCAGGGCGGGGATGCCGCCCGCGCGGTGCACGTCCTCCATGTAGTACGTGCGGCCGTTCGCGACGTTCGGGGCGACCTTCGCGAGGCACGGCACGCGACGCGAGACCGCGTCGATCTCGTTGAGGCCGAAGTCGACTCCCGCCTCGTGGGCGGCGGCGAGCAGGTGCAGGATCGTGTTCGTGGATCCGCCCATGGCGATGTCGAGCGCCATCGCGTTCTCGAACGCCTTCGGCGTCGCGATCTCGCGCGGGAGGACCGAGTAGTCGTCGCCCTCGTAGTGGCGCTTGGTGATGTCGACGACGAGCGAACCCGCCTTCTCGTAGAGGGCGCGGCGGGCCGTGTGGGTCGCGAGCACGGATCCGTTGCCCGGCAGCGACAGGCCGATCGCCTCGGTGAGGCAGTTCATCGAGTTCGCGGTGAACATGCCCGAGCACGATCCGCAGGTCGGGCAGGCCGACTCCTCGATGCGCTGGATGTCGGCGTCGGAGACGTTCTCGTTGACGGCCTCGCTGATCGCGTCGACGAGGTCGAGCGAACGGACCGTGCCGTCGACGAGCGTTGCGCGTCCGGCCTCCATGGGGCCGCCGGAGACGAAGACCGTCGGGATGTTGAGGCGCAGCGCCGCGAGCAGCATGCCCGGGGTGATCTTGTCGCAGTTCGAGATGCAGACGAGGGCGTCGGCGCAGTGCGCGTTGACCATGTACTCGACCGAGTCGGCGATGATGTCGCGCGAGGGCAGCGAGTAGAGCATGCCGTCGTGGCCCATCGCGATGCCGTCGTCCACCGCGATCGTGTTGAACTCGCGGGCGATGCCGCCCGCGTTCTCGATCGCCGCGGAGACGATGCGACCCACCGGAGCGAGGTGGGTGTGACCGGGCACGAACTCGGTGAAAGAGTTCGCGACGGCGATGATGGGCTTGCGGCCGATCGACATGCCGTCGACGCCGGATGCGCGCATCAGTGCGCGCGCGCCCGCCATGTTGCGGCCGTGGGTGACAGTGCGTGAGCGATAACTGGGCATGTTGCTATTGTCCTCCTCTTCACGTGCGAGAAATGCGCATTCGGCGATGTGGTTGATACCAGTACTGCGGGTACTATCGAGGCATGATCCAGCCGCGCACGCCCCGCCGGCAGGAACTCGGCGAGTTCCTCGCCGCGCGGCGACGTTCCGCCTCGCGATCCGAACTCGGCCTCCCGCCGCACGCGCGCCGCGGTGACGGGGGCCTGAGCCGCGAGGACGTGGCGACGCTCTCCGGCGTGAGCGCCTCCTGGTACACCTGGCTCGAGCAGGGGCGCGACATCAACGTCTCCCATCAGGTGCTCAACGCCGTCGCGCGCGTGTTGCGGCTCAGCGACGACGAGGCCGCGTATGTCGAGGGGCTCGCCGAGCGCGGTGCGGATCCGGTAGCCCGGCGCGAGGACGCGCCCGAGCACCTGCAGCGGCTGGTCGACGCGCTCGACTTCCCGTCCTTCATCGTGACGACCGAGTGGGCGATCGTCGGCTGGAACCCCGCGTACGAGTGGCTGTATCCGCGGATCTCCTCGCTGGATCCGGCCGACCGCAACCTGCTCTGGCTCGTCTACACGGATCCCCAGCTGCGGGAGATGCTGCCCGATTGGGAGCAGGATTCGCGCCGGTTCCTCGCGGAGTTCCGTGCGGAGGCGGGCGTGCGGCTCAGCGGGCCGAGGCACAGCGCGGTCGTCGAGCGGCTGCGCGCCTCGAACCCCGACTTCGCGGCGCACTGGTCGGAGCTCGGTGTCTCACGCTTCTCCTCGCGCCGGCGCACCTTCCGGCACCGGAGTGAGGGGCTCGTCGAGTTCGAGCACCACCGCCTCGTCCCCTCGGACGCGACGGATCTGCACGTGGTGATGTACGTCCCCACCCCTCCCCGTTGAAATGACACCTTTGGTGGGTGTGCGGGCCCGCTAACCCCACACACGTGTCATTTGAACGGCTGGAGGGTGGTGGGAGTGGTGCGGCGGGTGGCGGTGACGGCGATGTAGCGGCCGGGGCGGTGATTGAAGGCGATGATGACGTTCATCGTGACCACGCCGAGCGCGGAGGCCAGCAGCACTGGCCAGGTCGAGATCGCGAGCGAGGCGAGCACGACGCAGGCATCGCCGACCATCATCGTGTACCCGGCTCGCCAGCCCAGCTTGTCCTGCAGGACGAGGCCGACGATGTTGAATCCGCCCATGCTCGCACCATGGCGGAACAGGATGATGACGCCGACCGACGCGACCACGGATCCCGTCACGGCCGCGTAGAACGGGTTGAGTTCGATGTCGCCGATCGTGCCGACGCCGGGTAGCGCGTGGAACGACGCGAAGGCCGAGACGAGACCGATCGCGAGCGCGCTGCGGAGCACGAAGCCCCAGCCCTTGCTCCGGATGGCGAGAACGAAGAACGGCAGGTTGATCGCGACGAACCACACGCCGAAGGGGATCGGGGTGGTGTAGTCGAGCAGGAGGGTCAGGCCCGCGGTGCCGCCCGTGACCACCCCGCCCGCTCGGAGCAGGAAGAGACCGATCGAGACCACGATCGTGCCGCACAGGATGCCGAGCACATCGTCGAGCACGGAGTGCTGCGGGGCGGGGTGGGGCACGGGGATCTCGGTGGTCACACCTCCGATTCTCCGCTCGAGGATCGGTATGCGCAAATGAGGCGCCGTTTGCTTGTCATCATGCGCATCGAGGGTGGCACGAAAACAGCAGAATGACCGGCGTCGACCTGTACGTCCGGGCGCGCTGCGCCCGTGAGAATCGGCATGCCGAAGTGATTGCGGCCGCGCCCAGGCTCTGCAAGAATGGGCTCGGCTATTTAATTCGATGAGGAAATTTAAACCATGGCACTTCGCATCATCCATGTCGGTCTGGGCGGTTGGGGCGGCAACTGGGCCCGCACCGTGATCCCCGCCGTCGCCGAGGTCGAGCTGGTCGCGGCGGTCGATCCGCACGAGCCCACGCGCGCGGCGGTGGCAGAGGACGTCGGCTTCCCCGCGAGCATCGGCTTCGCGTCGCTGACCGAGGCGCTCGACGCCGTCGACGCCGACGCCGTTGTCATCACCTCGCCCGCCGTCACGCACGTTCCGCTCGCGCTCGAGGCGCTGGATCGCGGGCTGCACGTGCTGGTTGAGAAGCCCTTCGCCAACGCCGTCGAGGAGGCGCTCGTCGCGACGCGGCGCGCGGAGGAGCGCGGGCTCGTGCTGCAGGTGAGCCAGAACTACCGCTTCTTCCCGGCGCCGCGGGCCGTGCGGTCCCTGCTCGCGCAGAAGGCGATCGGCGAGGTCTCCGCGATCAGCATCGACTTCCGACGCTGGGACAACGACCTGCCCAAGGGCGCGCACCCGCACTACGCGTTCCCGCACCCGATGATCAACGACATGGCGATCCACCACTTCGACCTGCTCCGCATGATCACGGGCCAGGAGGCCGTCTCCGTCTTCGCCAAGACCTCGGATCCGTCGTTCAGCAAGTACGACGAAGAGGCGTCGGCGGTGTTCATCATCGAGCTCGAATCCGGGGTCCTCGTCAGCTACCGCGGGAGTTGGCTGAGCCGCGGCCGGCCGACCGCGTGGGCGGGGGAATGGCGCATCGACGGCGAGGAGGGCGAGCTGTCGTTCACCAGCCGCGCCGACGGACCGAACAACATCGACGGCGACCGCGTCTCGATCCTGCGTGCGGGGGAGGACGAGGCAACGGACGTCGAGCTCGAGGAGATGGATCTCGTCGAGCGCGCGGCCGGCCTCCGGGCCTTCGCGGCCTCGGTGTCGGGCGGTCCCGCCCCCGAGAGCTCGGGGCGCGACAACCTCGGCAGCCTCGCGCTGATGGAGGCCGCCGCGCGCTCCGCCGCGACGGGCCGGGTCGAGGAGGTGCGGATCCCATGACGCTCCGCGTACTCGTGTGGAACGAGAACATCCACGAATCGCGCGGGGATGCCCACGTGAACAGCCTCTACCCGGAGGGAATCCACGGGGCGATCGCCGAGGGGCTGCGCGAGCTCCTGGGCGACGAGGCGGACGTCCGCACGGCGACGCTGCAGGATCCGGAGCATGGGCTGTCGGAGGAGGCGCTCGATGCCACCGACGTGCTGCTCTGGTGGGGGCACATCGGCCACGATCAGGTGTCCGATGCGGCCGTCGAACGCGTGTACCGCCGCGTGCACGCCGGGATGGGGCTCCTCGTGCTGCACTCCGGCCACTACTCGAAGATCTTCACGCGGCTCATGGGCACGACCTGCTCGCTCAAGTGGCGCGGCGACGGCGAGCGCGAGCTCGTGTGGACGGTGGATCCGCGCCACCCGATCGCCGCCGGTGTGCCGAGCCCGATCCTGATCCCCGAGCAGGAGATGTACGGCGAGTTCTTCGACATTCCCGAGCCCGACGAACTGGTGTTCATCTCGAACTTCGCGGGCGGCGAGGTGTTCCGTTCGGGTGTGACGTATCGGCGCGGGAACGGGCGCGTGTTCTATTTCTCGCCCGGCGACCAGGAGTTCCCCGTGTACCACCAGCCCGAGATCCGTCGCGTGCTCGCCAACGGGGTGCGCTGGGCCGCTCCCTCGGGCGCGAGCCTGCCGCTGACGGCGGACTACCACCCGGCCGGCTGGTTCGAGGGCTGACGCGCGGCGCGCGTCCCGGGCACCCGCGCCCGGGGCGCGCCGCCGTCAGTCTCCGAGGCGGCGGGCGGCGAGCTGGGGGACCGAGATGCGCCGTGCGGAGCGGCGCGCCGTCGCGAGCGCGCCGCGCGTGACGACCTCGGCGCCGAGAGGGGAGGCCACGACCTCGGGCGCCGGCAGGTGCAGTTCGCGCGGCAGGAAGCGCCGCGTCGCCTCGAGCACGGGGCCGATCGCGTCCGCGAAGGATCCGCAGACGATCACGCGCTCGGGGTCGTACATGCTGCCGAGGACGCCGACGATGCGCGCGAGCATCTCGCCCACGCGCTCGGTCACGCGCGCGGCATCGGCGTCGCCGTCGGCGGCGAGCCTCAGGATCGTGCGCGGATCCAGCCCGCCGGGCGCGGCCGCCGCGAGCCGGCTCGCGGGTGAGGCGCTGCCGGTCTCGAGCAGCTCGCGGGCGCCCCGCTCGAGGGCGCGGCGCAGTCCGCCCGTGGAATCGACGCCGATCACGTGCTCGAACACGACACCCTCGCCGACGCCGCCGTGCGCGCCGTGGAGGATGTGTCCGTCGACGACGACGCCGCCGCCGAAGCGCTCGCCGGCGAGGAGCGCGACGTAGTCGCGGGATCCGTTCGCGGCGCCGTCCGCGCCCTCGGCGATCGCGGCGAGGGTCGCGTCGTTCTTGACGTCGGCCGCGGGGGTCCATTCGCGGAGCGCGGCCATGAGGCCGGGGTTGGTTCGTTCCCAGAAGCCCTCGGGGTGGGGCGGTGATTGTCCGTCGCGATCGACGGGGGCCGCGACGCCCGCGCAGATCGCGAGGACGGCGTCGCGGTCCGCGCCGGCGCCCGCCAGCGCCAGCTCCAGGCCGGTCATGATCGCCGCGAGCCGCTCGGACGGTGCCGCGACGGGGTCGAGATCCGCGCGGTGCAGCGCGAGGGTGCGGTGGGTCAGATCGGAGACCGACACGGCGAGGTGGGCGTGTCCCGCGTCGATCCCGACGACGACGCCGAGATCCGTCGCGAGCGCGAACCGTCGGGAGGGCCGGCCGGCCCGGTAGGTGCCCGTCGATCGCGCGTTCGGCAGCTCCTCGAGCACGCCCGCCCCGACGAGGGTGTCGATCGCGTCGATCGCGGTCGAGCGCGTCACGCCGGTGCGCGACATCATGTCGGTCGCCGTGAACTCGCCCGCCGACCACGCGACGTCGAGGGCGGCGCCGACGCTGGCCCGGCCCGTTCCGAGGTCGGTGGAGATTTCTGCCATGGGGCTTGACTCCTTCTCGCGCTCGATGTCATAGTAGCCTCCAATCCAATAGATTCGATCACTAAATTTAGTGACCGGGGATACAGGTCGGAAGGACAACGGTGTCTGAGAGATGGTTCGAATGAGAAAGTCACGCACGACGCGCGCCGCCGCCGCGACGCTCGGCCTCGTGATCGTCGGCACGGGGCTCGCCGCGTGCTCGGGATCCGGTCCGGAGCACATCCGATTCACCTTCAGCAAGCGCGAGGCGATCGACTTCATGACCGAGGTGGTGAACGCGTACAACTCCTCGCAGGACGAGGTCGTCGTCGAGCTCGACACCTCGGGCGTCGACGTCGTCTCCGCGAGCTTCGTGCGCGGAAACCCGCCCGACATCATGCTGGCGAACTACAACTACGAGACCGCGCGCTTCATCCAGCGGTGCGCGCTCACCGACCTCTCCGACACCGCCCGCGCGGCGGAGGTGCGCGACGACCTGCAGCCGATGATGGACCAGTACGGCACCTGCGAGGGGCGGCAGAGCGCGCTTCCGTACTCGATCATGGGCGCATCCGTGATCTACAACAAGGCGATCTTCGCCGAGCACGGCGTCGAGGTACCGACGACCTGGGACGAACTCATCGAGGTCGCCGACACCCTCCAGACCGCCGGCGTCACCCCGTTTTACGCCACGCTCAAGGACGACTGGACGGTGGGTCAGGGCTGGTACGACTACGCCCTCGGCGGATCGATCGACGTCCTCGACTTCTTCGATGCGCTGGCCGCGGAGGGGGCCGACGTCGGACCGGACTCGGCCGTGTCGTTCGAGAAGGACTTCGCGGAACCGCTCGAGCGCATGGCCACACTCATCGACGAGTACACGAACCCCGACGCCGCCAACCGCGCCTACAACGACGGCAACCGTGCCTTTGCGCTGGGCGAGGGCGCGATGTATCTGCAGGGGCCGTGGGCCTTCAGCGAGATCGAGAAGACGGACCCCGATCTCGACCTCGGCACCTTCCCGCTGCCGATGACGGACGATCCCGACGACCTCAGGGTGCGCATCAACGTCGACCTGGCCGCGATGATCCCGGAGGGCTCCGCGCATCAGCGGGCCGCGCGCGACTTCCTGGAATACCTCTACCAGCCGGAGAACATCCTGGCGTACAACGCGTCGCAGCTGGGCTTCACGCCGCTGGACGGCGCACCGGATCCGGAGGATCCGCGCCTGGCGGGGATGGCGCCGTACTACGAGGCCGGGCGCACCTACCAGGGGCCGAGCGTGCTCGTCCCCAAGGTGATCCCCGTCATGAACTACGCACAGGCGATCGCGCTCGGAACCGGTGCGAGGAGCATGCTGCGCACGATGGACGCCGACTGGGCACGGCTCGCGTACCGCGCGCCCGCGCCCACGTCCGCGGATGAGACGAAGGAGTCCGCACGATGAGCGCAACCGGAACGATTGTCACGCAGGGGAAGGCAGGGAAGCGGGGCGTGCTCCACCGCGGCGGCTCCTCCCGCGTCGAGCCGATCTACTACCTCTTCCTCATCCCGACCCTCGCGCTGTTCACTCTCGCGATCACCGTGCCCGCGGTGACGGGCATCGTGTTCAGCTTCACCGACTCGATCGGCATCGGAACGTGGAGCTTCAACGGGCTCACGAACTACATCGCGATGATGACCGACCCGGCGATCCTGCAGAGCTACCTGTTCACCTTCGGCTTCTCCATCGCGACCGTCATCGTGGTCAACGTGATCGCCTTCCTCCTCGCGGTCGGCCTGACCGCGAGGATCCGCTTCCGCACCGCGCTGCGCACGATCTTCGTGATCCCCATGGTGATCTCCGGCATCATCATCGCGTACGTCTTCAACTTCCTGTTCTCGAACTCGGTGCCCGCGGCGGGTCAGGCGCTCGGCATCGGGTGGCTGCAGGAGAGCCTGCTCGCCAACCCCGATCTCGCATGGATCGCGATCGTCGCCGTGACGGCGTGGCAGGCGATCCCCGGGACCCTGTTGATCTACATCGCCGGGCTGCTCTCCGTTCCCGGCGAGGTATACGAGGCCGCCGACATCGACGGTGCCAGCCGGATCCAGCAGCTTATGAGGATCACGCTGCCGCTCGTCGCCGGATACGTCGTGATCAACATGATCCTCGGGTTCAAGAACTTCCTGAACGCCTACGACATCATCGTCGGCCTCACGAACGGCGGCCCCGGTACCGCCACGCGCAGCGTCGCCATGACGATCATCGCCGGCTTCAACGGCGGCGACTACGCCTACCAGATGGCGAACGCGACGATCTTCTTCATCGTGGCCGTGCTCATCTCCCTCCTTCAGCTCTCCATGACCCGTGGAAGGAACGCGCTCTGATGTCGACGCAGGCGATCTCCCCAGAACCCGTGAACGCCACCCGGGCGCTCACCACCCACCGCCCCGGCGCGCGCCGCCCGCGCATCCGCATGGAGCGCGTTAACTGGACGACCACCGTCATCCTCATCGCATGCACCCTCACGGTGCTCGTGCCGCTGTACGTGACGGTCTCGATGGCGTTCAAGACGACGTCGCAGGCCGTCGACGGGAAGGCGTTCGCGCTCCCGCAGCCGTTCAGCATCGAGGGCTTCGTCGAGGCCTGGAACCTCACGAAGTTCCCCGTCGCGGCCGGCATCTCGCTCCTCGTCACGGCGGGCACCGTCATCGCCACGATCCTCCTGGCCGCGTTCGCGTCCTACGCGATCGTGCGCAACTGGGACCGCCGCCTGTTCCGCTGGTCGTTCTTCTACCTGCTGGCGGCCATGTTCGTGCCCTTCCCCGTCGTGGCGCTGCCGCAGATCCAGCTGACCGGCCGGCTGCACCTCGACAACCCCGGCGGCGTGATCATCCTCGCCACGATGTTCCAGCTGAGCTTCAGCGTGCTGTTGTTCACGGCGTTCCTGCGCTCGATCCCCCTCGAATTGGAGGAGAGCGCGCGCATCGACGGGGCCTCGACCTGGCAGACGTTCTGGCGGATCATCTTCCCGCTCCTGGCCCCCATGAGCGCGACGGTCGGCATCTTCGCCTTCCTCTACGCCTGGAACGACTTCATGATGCCGTCGCTGATCATCTCCGATCCTTCCCTGCAGACGCTCCCGGTGAGGCAAAACCTGTTCCAGAACCAGTTCAGCAACAACTACAACGTCTCGTTCGCCTCGTACCTCATGGCCATGGCACCCGCGATCGTCGCCTACCTGTTCACGCAGCGCTGGGTGATCGCGGGCGTGACTCAGGGCGCGGTCAAGGGCTGACGCACCGACCCACTCTCGTAAGGAGCCTCTGAATTCATGACAGACCACAACACGGCCGAGTGGTGGCGCCAGGCCGCCGTCTACCAGATCTATCCCCGCAGCTTCGCGGACGCGAACGGCGACGGCATCGGAGACATCCCCGGCATCGTCTCCCGCGCCGACTACCTCGCCGAACTCGGCATCGACGCGGTCTGGCTCAGCCCGTTCTATCCCTCCGCGCTCGCGGACGGCGGATACGACGTCGCGGACTACCGCGACGTGGATCCGCGGCTCGGAACGCTCGAGGACTTCGACCGGATGGTCGCGGCCCTGCACGCCCGCGGGATCCGCGTCGTCGTCGACATCGTGCCGAACCACACCTCGGATCAGCACGCCTGGTTCCAGGAGGCGCTCGCCGCGGGCCGCGGCTCGGCGGCGCGCGACCGTTACATCTTCCGCGAGGGCACGGGCCCCGACGGATCGCTGCCCCCGAGCGACTGGGTGTCGACTTTCGGAGGCGCGGCCTGGGAGCGCGTCGCCGACGGCCAGTGGTACTTCCACCACTTCGCGGTCGAACAGCCCGATCTCAACTGGTCGAACCCCGAGGTCCGCGAGGACTTCCTGACCACCCTGCGCTTCTGGTCCGACCGGGGCGTCGACGGCTTCCGCATCGATGTCGCGCACATGCTCACCAAGGACTTCCCGGATCCGCTGCCGAGCCGCGCCGAACTCGACGCGATGCCGCAGGACGGCGCGCACCCGCTGCTGGACCGGGACGACGTGCACGAGGTCTACGCCGAGTGGCGCGCGGTGTTCAACTCCTACGACCCGCCGCGCACGGCCGTCGCCGAAGCGTGGGTGCGCACCCCGGAGCGGCGCGCGAAGTACGCGTCGGCGGAGAGCCTGGGGCAGGCGTTCAACTTCGACCTGCTCGAGGCCGACTTCGACGCGGAAGCATTCCGCCACATCATCGCGGACAACCTCGCGCAAGCCGCGGCGACCGGATCCTCGACGACCTGGGTGCTGTCGAACCACGACGTCACCCGTCACGCGACGCGCTACGGCCTGCCGCCGCTGAACGGCCGCGCAGAGAAGCAGGGCGCGGCGTGGGTGCGCGCGGGCGGGCCCGAGGACCAGCTCGACCGCGAGACGGGCCTGCGCCGCGCGCGGGCCGCCACGATGCTGCTCCTCGGGCTGCCGGGAAGCACCTACCTATACCAGGGCGAGGAGCTCGGCCTGCACGAGGTCGCCGACATAGCCGCGGACGAGCGCCAGGATCCGGCGTTCTTCCGGGGCGGGGAATACGACGGTCTCGGCCGCGACGGATGCCGCGTGCCGCTGCCCTGGTCGGCGAGCGGCGAGTCGTTCGGCTTCGGCGCCGGGCGCAGCCACCTCCCTCAGCCGGCGTGGTTCGCGGATGCGGCGGTCGAGGTCCAGGCCGCGGACCCGTCGTCGACGCTGTCGCTCTACCGGAGGGCGCTGGGTCTGCGCCGGCGCCTGCAGACCGACGAGGGGCTCGAATGGGTCGACACGGGCCGGAGCGATGTGCTGCGGTTCCGCCGGCCCAACGGGTGGGAGGTGATCACGAACTTCGGTACCTCGGAGCACGAGATCGGTGAAGAGGCGAACAGGATCGTGCTCGGCGAGCTACGCGACGGACGCCTGCCGGGTGAGAACACCGTGTGGCTCGCGCTGAGAGCATGACGGCAAGCGGTCCCTCGCAAACAGGCGAGGGGCCGCGGGGCCCGCGATCGCGACACGCCCGGTGTGGGTGCCGCTTGCTGGGGTCCCGGGATCCGCGTAATGTAATCCCTTGTCGCCGCCAAGCGGTGAGGTTGAGCCAACAGGCTCCCATCCCAAGACGGCGACACGAAATCAGAATCCTCTTCAGAGGAGATGGGTTTCGGAAGAGATGATCTTCAGGTTTCATTCAGAATGGGCCGGTAAGTTTGTCTCTTGTCGCCTAAACGAGAGATTGTGGTGGTGGCGTAGGGAAGTTGCCCCGG
>NZ_BMMQ01000006.1 GCF_014646015.1 Microbacterium nanhaiense | reverse complement strand
AGAGGGAAACGCCCGGTCACATTCCGAACCCGGAAGCTAAGCCTCTCAGCGCCGATGGTACTGCAAGGGGGACCTTGTGGGAGAGTAGGACACCGCCGGACTTCACTTAAAACGAAAAGGTCACCCAATGCTGGGTGACCTTTTCGTCGTTTACGGCACGTATCCGCCCGAGCGGATAGACGCCGGGGACACCTCCTAGTGGAGCGTGCCCGCGGCGCCGTCGGTGTCGGTCTTCGCCTCTGCGGCCACGCGGACGGCGGTCTCGAGGGCGTCAGCGATCGCCCGCGCCGGGAGCGAGGGCTGCCCGTTCGGTGCCAGCTCGTCGGACCAGGGCACGTGGATGAACCCGGCCCGGGCCTCGGATCCGCGCGTTTCGTCGAGCACGGCGTACATGACGTCGTTGCAGACGAAGGTGCCGGCGGTGTACGAGACGGCGCCGTCGACGGCGGCCGCGATGCGCCTCACGGGGAGCGTTGAGAAGTAGGCCGCCGGTCCACCCGCGACGCAGGGCTCGTCGACGGGCTGCGCGCCGCCGTTGTCGGGGATCCGTGCCTCCCGGAGGTTGATCGCCACGCGCTCGGGGGTGACTGACCGCCTCCCGCCCGCCAAGCCCGTCGAGATGACGACGTCGGGGCACAGCTCGCGGATCCGCGCGCGGATTTCGTGGGCCGCCGCGTCGAACTCCACGGGGAGTATGGCCGTGACGAGCTCGTCGGGGCCTCGCCACCGGCGGGCGACCTCGCGTACCGCATCGCCGGAGGGGTTTCCGGTGTCGCCGCCGAAGGGTTCGAAGCCGGTGAGAAGGATCGTGCGCATTCCGCCAGCCTATTGGCGTGCGCCGCCGCTCGCGCGAGTCGCCCCCATGGTGCGGGCGATGATGTCCGGAAAGAGGCCGGCCAGCTCGCCCGCCAGGTAGCCGACGCCGTTCCCGACGATGGCGAGCTCGTCGCCCGCCGCGGCGTGGACGTAGGTGCCCCATGCCGCGGCGCGCAGCGGTGAGAGGCCGCGGGCCGCGAAGCCGGCGACGGCGCCCGCGAGGACGTCTCCGCTGCCGGAGGTGCCGAGGCCGGGGCCGCCCGCGTCGATCGTCCAGGCAGAACCATCCGGATCCGCCACGAGCGCCTGTGTGGCGACCGCCGCTCCGTACCCGGCGGCGACATCGAGCGCGGCCTCGTGGAACTCCTTCGCGCGCTCCGGTTCGAGGTCGTCGTCGCCGACGAGCAGACCGAGCTCCGCGGGATTCGGGGTGAGGATCAGGCGTCCGCGAAGCGGCGTCACGAGTTCGGGCCGTCCGGCGATCGCGCCGAGCGCGAAGGCATCGAGCACGATCGTGAGTGAATCGGGGGCGGCCTGCGCCAGGCGCTCGACCGTCTCGCGCGTGGTGTCGACGTCGTCGAGCCCGGATCCGTACAGCAGCACGCTTACATCGTCGAGCTCCGGCGTGAACACGGCGTGCGCGCCGCCCGCGATGCGCCCCGACGGCGTCTCGGGGAGCGCGAGGACGCCGGACTCGGGGACGGCGACGGCGACGTGCGGCGCGACCGACTCGGCGACGGCGAGCATGAGACGGCCTGCTCCCACGCGGAGCGCGGCCGTGCCCGCGAGGATCGCGGCGCCGGGTGTGCGGCGCGCCCCGCCGGCGACGAGCACCGTGCCGCGGTCGTACTTCGACGCTCCCGGATCCGGGAGACCCCACCGGCGCAGGGTGCGGGGAGTCAGCGGGTCAGCGCGCGCGGGCATCGTCCGCCCTCCCGCCCTCGCGCATGTCGCCCGCGCGCACATCGCCCGCGTTCACGTCGTCTGCGGGAACGTCCTCGTCCGGCAGGTCTTTCGGCTCGATGCGCCCGCGGTGCATCGTCGCCGGCACGCCGCTGTCGAGGAGGTGGGACACCTCGCCGACCCGAACGGGGCTCCAGGATCCGCCGCGGTCGCGCACGAGTTCCGTGATCGAGGCATTGGGTGCGGGTTCGTCGAGTGCCGCGGCGAGCACGCGCCGTTCGTCCCAGCCCTCGAGCACGTAGCGGATGAGATAGATGACCGCCTCGTGCGCGAAGAGCACCGCCGTGCGGTGGCGCAGGTCGTGCAGCTCTGAGAGGAAGGACCGCAGCCGTAGCGCGACATCGGCCCACGATTCGCCGCCGGGCGGACGGTAGTAGAGCTTTCCGAGGCGTGCGCGGCGCGCCGCCTCTTCGGGGAAGCGAGCGACGACGCCGTGCGAGCTCAGGCGGTCGAGGATCCCGAGCTCGCGGTCGCGTAGGCGTTCGTCGAGCACCGGGACCGCCGGGGAACCGGCCGCCGCGAACGCGCGCAGCGCGGTGTCGGCGGCGCGGGTATAGGGCGACGACCAGACGGGCGTCCGCCCGTCAATGCCCTCGGCATGCAGCGCCGCACCGAGCGCGTCGGCCTGCGCCTCACCGAGCGTCGACAGCGGGGTGTCTGCGTCGCGGTTCTGCAGGCCGATCAGGTGCGCGCCCGTGTCCTCGGCGGTGCTCGCCGCTTGGTTGCCGACGCTCTCGCCGTGGCGGATGAGGAGGAGCCGCTCGAGATGCATGGCTCGACCATATCGGGAAGCATCCGGGTGCGGCCAGCCCTTGCGCGATGCGGGAACGTCACCTATCCGCGCCGCGCGGGTGCGCCGTGAACGCGGTTCAGAAGCGGCTGGATCCTCCGGATCCGGAGAAGCTCGTGCCCCCGCCGTATCCCGAGGAGATGCCGCTGCTGCTGGCGGATGCGCGCGAGCTCTCGACGGACTGCGTTCCCGCGCGGTAGCCGGCGTGATAGTCGGCGACGTGCCAGAAGTAGCTGTAACCGTAGGCGAGATCGAGGATCGAGCCGCCGGCGCGCGCCGATCCGCGGCGGGCCTTCTGGATCTCGGAGCGCATCTCCTCGGCCTCGCTCGAGTCCTTCGCGAACGCCGCGATCTGTGCCTCCGAGAAGGCCTCGAGCCTGTTCGTCAGTTCGGTGCGGATCTCGCGGAGCCGGTCGAGCGCGTCGTCGACCGTGAGCGCCTCGGTTGCGAGATCGGAGCCGAGGCGTTCAACCGTGGTCTTCGTCTGCTCGCCGTAGGAGACGAGCGCCGCGGCCGGCGCGGCGAGTTCGCTCGGGCTGTCCTCAGCGAGAGCCGGGAGCGCGTCGAGGTCGTCGAGGAGGGGCTTCGTCTGCGCCGCCCATGCGTCCTGCCAGGCGGGGGAGCGGCGGTAGAGTGCGGAGGCCGCCCCGATCGCGTCGTCGATCGCGTCGAGCTTGCGGGCATTCTTCTCGAACTTCTTCGCCCGGTCGACGTTCGCGCTGCGCGAGCGTTCCTTCGCGTCGAGGCCGCGGAGCGCGTCGCGTTCGGCGTCGGATGCGCGGTAAAGGTCGAGGAACTCGCCGAACTTCTTCTCGAGTTCGGCGGCGTAGCGCGACCCGGCGGGGAACGTTGTCGCCGCGATCTCGGTCTCCTCGAGGTCCATCGCTACCTGCGTGAGATGCTCGGATCCGGTGTCGAGCGCGGTCGCGAACGCCTCGCGGCGGCTCCTGCGCACCGACAGCGTGATCCCGGTGGTGGCACCGACGACGGCGACGCCGCCCACGCCGATCGCGGCCCAGCCGCCGGGGGAGACGGGCGGCGCCCCGATCAGCTCGGCGCCGCTCTCGGCGACGTCGATGACGCCGTCGGTCCAGCGCGCTTGCCGGAAGTTGTCGGTGCCCGCGGCGTGCATCTTCTCCATGCGTCCCTCGCTCACGGCCCGGTCCTCGCCGAAGTAGGTGCCGATCTGGCCGTGCCCGTCGTCCTCCACGGACAGGGTGATGATGAACAGCCCGTCGGACCAGTAGTCGCCGTAATCGTTCGGGTCGTCCGAGATCCACTCGGGGTGCACCTCGCGGGCGTAGTTGAGCGTCTCGCGGTTGATGTTGTCGCTGTACTCACCGAGGCGGGTATAGATCGCCACGTCGGTCGGCTCTCGGAACTCGAGCCCGCCGAGAACGTCGTTCAACTTCTCGGCGTTCAGCACGCCGGCGGTGTCGTCGATCGTGAGCGACGCGGGCGCCTCCCCGGCATCGGCCGCGCACCCGGCGGCACCGGCGATGACGAACAGCGCGACACCCGCGCCAGCGGCAATCTTCGTAGCGAGCATGGACACCCTCTCCGTCGGAGGTTCCACGCTATCGGGTCGGAGGGGCTGACGGGAATCGAACCCGCGCTGTCTGCTTGGGAAGCAGAAGTTCTACCATTGAACTACAGCCCCGTGATCGTTCTGACGCGTGATTTCGCGGTCGAACGGGGTGATCCCAGCGTAGCGGTTGCCTGCGCGATGACCAAACTTACCGGTTACCACCGTCTTGAATGAGACGTGCGTCGGCGCGACGAGTCCGGGCTCTCATGGAGGCGGATGCTGTCGCACCTCGGCGAGTTCGCGACGCGAGCGATCTGCCCACCACGCGACTGGAAGCGTTTCCATTAACGTGACGCCTTGCGTGGTGCGAGAAGGTCGACGGCTCGATGCTCGTGCCTCCATGTCGCCGGAATTATCAACGTTCTCGGACCCTGCGTGCCGCCGTGCCGCGGAGGTGAATTGCCGATGGAAAATGGAAACGTTTGCATCTTTCCGAGCAACGCTGTTACTGTGGCGACACTCACCCGAGGGCCCCGGCCCACAGCTTCCTGGAGAAGACGTGACGACGATGTCATCTGAACCTCGCACGCCCGCGCGCCGCGACGGATCCGCCCGCACCGCACGCACGGCCTTCGCGGCCCTCACCGCGATCGCCGTCGTGGGCGCGCCGGCGCTCGTCCCGCAGCAACCCGCGGCGGCCGCTGATCGCACCTTCGTGGTCACCGGCAGCCTGCAAGACGAGCTGGGGTGCGGATCCGATTGGGCACCCGATTGCGAGGCGACGGCCCTCGCCCTGACGGACGAGGCGAACGTCTACGCGGCGGAGTTCGAGGTGCCGGCGGGCGACTACGAGTACAAGATCGCGGTCGACGGCGGCTGGGACGAGGCGTACGGCCTCGACGGCGGCGCCGAGAACATCCCGCTGCGGATCGCGGGCCCCGCGCAGCTGCGCTTCGTCTACAACGACGAGACCCACCGCGCGGGCGTCGAGGTGCTGAGCCTCGACGACGGATCCGCCGACGCGGCGCTCGTCGCGGATCCGGCGCGCGAGCCGGGATCCGACGAGACCTTCTATTTCGTGATGACCGACCGCTTCGCGAACGGTGACACGACCAACGACACCGCGGGGATCGAGGGCGACCGGCTCGATCACGGCTTCGATCCGAGCGACAAGGGCTTCTATCACGGCGGCGACATCGCGGGCCTGCGAGAGAACCTCGACTACATCGATGGCCTCGGCACGACGGCCCTCTGGCTGACGCCGAGCTTCGCCAACCGGCCGGTACAGGGCGCCGGCGATGACGCGAGCGCGGGGTACCACGGCTACTGGGTGACCGACTTCACCCGCATCGACCCGCACCTCGGCACGAACGAAGAACTCGGCGCCCTCATCGACGAGGCGCACGCCCGCGGCATCAAGGTGTACTTCGACATCATCGCCAACCACACGGCCGACATCATCGACTACGCCGAGGGTGAGTACGGCTACGTCGACCAGGCGACGTCGCCGTATCTCGACGCGGACGGCAACGCGTTCGACCCCGCAAACTACGCCGGCACCGGCACCTTCCCGGCGCTCGACGCTTCGACGTCATTTCCGTACACGCCCGTCGTCACCGACGAGAACGCCAAGACGCCCGGGTGGCTGAACGACCCGACGCTCTATCACAACCGCGGCGACAGCACGTGGACCGGAGAATCGGTCACTTATGGCGACTTCTCGGGCCTCGACGATCTCATGACCGAGCACCCAACGGTCGTCGACGGCTTCGTCGACGTGTACAAAGACTGGGTCGACTTCGGCATCGACGGCTTCCGCATCGACACCGTCAAACACGTGAACTTCGAGTTCTGGGAGCAGTGGACGACCGAGGTCTCCGACTACGCCAAGTCGCAGGGCAAAGACGACTTCTTCATGTTCGGCGAGGTGTACGACGCCGACCCGGTCAAGCTCTCGCCGTACGTGCGCGACACCGACATGAGTTCGGTGCTCGACTTCACGTTCCAGAGCTCGGCCGTGAGCTACGCGGGCGGCAACTCCGCGCGCGGTCTGTCGGCACTGTTCGCCGGCGACGACTACTACACGACCCCGACGGCCTCGGCGCAGGCGCTGCCGACCTTCCTCGGCAACCACGACATGGGCCGCGTCGGCTCGTTCCTTCTGAACGCCGACGACAGCCTCGAGCGCACCGAGCTCGCCCACGACCTGATGTACCTCACGCGCGGCCAGCCCGTCGTCTACTACGGCGACGAGCAGGGCTTTGCCGGAACCGGCGGTGACAAGGACGCGCGCCAGGACATGTTCGCGACCGAGGTCGACGAATACGCCAACCAGCCGCTCCTCACGGGCGAGAATGCCGGATCCGTCGACCGATTCGACGAGACCGCGCCGCTCTACGAGCACATCTCGGCGCTCGCCGACCTGCGCTCGAGCAGCGCCGCGCTCACCGACGGCGCGCAGATCGAGCTCTACGCCGAAAACGGCGCGGGCGTTTATGCCTTCTCGCGCGTCGATCGCGACGAGAAGATCGAGCACCTCGTCGCGGTGAACAACAGCGCCTCCGAGCAGACCGTGACGTTCACGGCTCTGACGCCCGGCGCCGGCTACGCGCCGCTCTACGGCACGGATGCCGCCCTCGAATCGGCGACCGACGGATCCGTGACCGTCACGGTGCCCGCGCTCGGCGCCGTCGTCTACCGCGCCGACGCCACCGTCGCGTCGGCGACGCTCGACCTGCAGGTCGCGACTCCCGCGGCCGGCGCCGCGCTCGAGGGCCTCGCCCCGATCTCGGCCGACCTCGGCGCGACCGCGTGGGCCGAGACGAGCTTCGCCTGGCGCGTCGTCGGCTCGGACGAGTGGACCCCGCTCGGCGTCGCCGAGGACGCCACGCCGCGCGTCTTCCACGACGTTCGCGACCTTCCCGCGGGCACCCTCATCGAGTACCGCGCGGCCGCGAAGACGGCCGACGGAGCCGTCACCGGCGCGTCGACGTACGCGTCAGTCGGCAACGCCGTGAACCTCGATGAGGCGCCGGACGGTGGCGAGGAGGAGATCGGCTCGGTCTCGATCGCGGGAGATCACAACACCGAGATGGGGTGTGTGAGCGATTGGGATCCGGCCTGCGAGGCCGCCATGCTCACGCTGCGCCCCGACGGAATCTACGAGGGCACCTTCGACCTCCCCGCGGGCACCTATGAGTACAAGGCCGCGATCGACGGCGCCTGGGCCGTGAACTACGGCGCGAACGGCGAAAAGGACGGCCCGAACGTCACCTACTCGCACGACGGCGGCCCCATCACGTTCTACTTCGACCCGCGCAGCCACGTCGTGCAGTCGAGCGCCGACGGGCCGATCATCACGATCCCCGGCAGTTTCCAGCAGGCGCTGGGCTGCGGCGGCGACTGGGATCCCGCCTGCCTCGCGACGCTCATGCATGACGGCGACCACGACGGCGTGTACGAGTTCACGACCGACCGGATCCCCGCCGGAAGCTACGAGGGGAAGGTCGCCCACGGGCTGAGCTGGACCGAAAACTACGGCGTGGATGGCGCGCTCGACGGCGCGAACTACGCCTTCTCGGTGGCCGATGGCGAGCCCGTCGCGTTCCGCTACACACTGGAGACGCACACGCTCGAGATCGCCGCCGAGGGTCCCGCTGTCGCGGGCTTCGGCGAGCTGCGGGCGCACTGGATCGATGAACAGACGATCGCCTGGCCCGCCGGCTTCGGAACCGACGACGAGGGCGCGCGGTGGGAGCTCCTCGCGAGCGACGACGCGCAGATCGCTCTCGACGAGGGCGCCGTATCGGGCGGATCCGCGACGGAGCTGACGCTCGTCGACGGCGGGCTGACCGATGCGCAGCTCGCGCGGTTCCCCGCGCTCGGCGGATCCACCGCCCTGCGGATCGAGGCGGGGGACGGCGTCGCCGACCTCCTGCGCGGCCAGCTCGCCGTTGCGGAGTACGACGCGGACGGCACGCTCGTCGCCCTCACGGGCGTGCAGCTGCCGGGCGTGCTCGACGACCTCTACGCCGACGCGGCATCCGGCGCCGAGCTCGGCCTGACGTTCGACGATGAGCAGCCGACGTTCCGGCTGTGGGCGCCGACGGCGCAGAGCGTCACCCTGCTCACGTGGGGCGAGGGCGCTGCGGATCCGGCCCGTCACGAGGCCGTGCGAGATGACGCCTCCGGCGCGTGGGCGGTCGAAACCCCCGGCGGCGTCGCCGTGGGCGACGAGTACCTGTGGGAGGTGCGCGTCTACGCGCACGACACCGGCAAGATCGAGACGAACCTCGTGACGGATCCGTATGCCGCCGCGCTGACGACGAACTCCGAGCGATCGGTCGTCGTCGACCTCGCCGACGCGTCGCTGCGGCCCGAGCTGTGGCGCGAGGCGGAGGCGCCCGAGGTGGAGCGGTCGGTTGACCGTGCCATCTACGAGCTCCACATTCGCGACTTCTCGATCTCGGACGAGACCGTGCCCGAGGCCGAGCGGGGAACCTACCTCGCCTTCGCCGAGGACAGCGACGGCACCCGCCAGCTGAGCGAGCTCGCCGACGCGGGCATCACCAGCGTGCACCTGCTGCCATCATTCGACATCGCAACGATCGAGGAGGACCGCGAAGCGCAGGCCCGCACCGAGTGCGACCTCGAGCAGATGGCCCCCGATTCCGACGAGCAGCAGGCCTGCGTCGCCGAGATCGCGGCGGGCGACGGCTTCAACTGGGGCTACGACCCGTTCCACTTCTTCGCTCCGGAGGGCTCGTATGCGACGGATCCCGAGGGCGGATCCCGCGTCTCGGAGTTCCGCACGATGGTGGGTGCGCTGCACGACACCGGCCTCGAGGTGATCCTCGATCAGGTGTACAACCACACCGCGGCATCGGGCCAGGCCGAGCGCAGCGTGCTCGACAAGGTCGTGCCCGGCTACTACCACCGCCTCGACGCGAAGGGCGCCGTCGAGACCTCAACCTGCTGCGATAACGTCGCGACCGAGCACGCCCTTGCGGGCAAGCTCATGGTCGACGCGGTCGTCTGGTGGGCGAAGGAGTACCACGTCGACGGGTTCCGCTTCGACCTGATGGGCCATCACTCGCGCGAGAACCTGCTCGATGTGCGCGCCGCGCTCGACGAGCTGACGCTCGAAGACGACGGCGTCGACGGATCCGGCGTCTTCCTCTACGGCGAGGGCTGGAACTTCGGCGAGGTCGCCGATAACGCGCTCTTCGAGCAGGCCACGCAGGGCCAGCTCGGCGGCACGGGCATCGCGACCTTCAACGACCGCCTGCGCGACGCCGTGCACGGCGGCAGCCCCGTCGACTCGTCGTCGACGCGGGTGCAGGGTTTCGGAACCGGGCTCGGCACGGATCCGAACGGGGATCCGTCGAACGGCACCGACGAGGAGGCACTCGCCGACCTCGCGCACCAGAGTGACCTTGTGCGGCTGGGCCTCGTCGGCAACCTGCGCGACTACACGTTCGTCACCTCCGACGGCGAGATGACGCGCGGCGAAGACATCGACTACCGCGGCGCCCCCGCGGGATACGCCGACGAGCCCGACGAGGTCATCAACTACGTCGACGCTCACGACAACGAGACGCTCTACGACATCGGCGTGCTGAAGCTGCCCGTCGACACGTCGATGGACGACCGCGTGCGCATGAACACGCTCTCGCAGGCGACCGTGACGCTGTCGCAGGGTGTGCCGTTCTGGCACGCCGGCACCGAGCTGCTGCGCTCGAAGTCGCTCGACCGCAACAGCTACGATTCGGGCGACTGGTTCAACCGCATCGACTGGTCAGGTCAGGATTCGACCTTCGGATCCGGCCTGCCGCCGGCCGCGGACAACAGCGAGAAGTGGGGCATCATGGGCCCGCTCCTCGCGGATCCGGCCCTGAAGCCCGACGCCGACGCGATCGCGACCGCCGAATCGTCGGCCATGGATCTCTTGCGGATCCGTAACGAGGTCGACCTGCTGCGGCTCGGCAGCGCGGACCTCATTACCGAGAAGGTGTCGTTCCCGAACAGCGGGCCGGACGAGGCGCCCGGCGTGATCGCGATGCTCATCGACGACCAGCAGGGCGAGTCGTTCTCGGAGGAGTTCGACGGCGCGCTCGTCGTCTTCAACGCCAGCCCCGACGCCATCACCGAGCAGGTCGCCGGCCTCGAGGGGCGCGAGTTCCGCCTGACCCAGGCGCAGCAGGACGGCGCGGATGACGTCGTGCGCTCGACGAGCTACGACGCCTCGACGGGGACGGTGAGCGTGCCCGCGCGGACCGTTGCCGTGCTCGTGGAGGATGCGCCGGATGACGGTGGGTCTGGTGACTCTGACGATGGAGCTCAGGGGGACTCGGATGATGGATCGCAGGGTGGCTCTGACGGCGGATCGCAGGGTTCCGAGGGTGACACCGATGGTGGTTCCGATGACGGTGCCGGTTCCGACGGTGGCGGCAATTCGGAGGACGGCTCCGACGACGGCGCCGGATCCGACGATGGTGCGGACTCCGAGGATGGCTCGCAGGGCGGGTCCGAGGGTGACACCGATGGCGGCTCCGACAACGGCGCTGATTCGGAGGACGGTTCGCAGGGCGGTTCCGAGGGCGATACCGATGGTGGCTCCGACGACGGTGCGGACTCCGAGGACGGCTCGCAGGGCGATACCGATGGTGGCTCCGACGACGGTGCGGACTCCGAGGACGGCTCGCAGGGCGACACCGATGCCGGATCCAACGCGGATCCGGGCGACGGCGCCGAAGAGCAGGACGGGTTGAACCCGACCGGTGGATCCACGCCCGTGCCGGCCGCGATCGCGCTCGCGGCGCTCGTTGCGGGCGCGGGGATCCTGGTGATCCGGCGCCGCGCGCGCTCGGACGCCTAACGAGAGACGACGCCGCGGATCCTCGGGAAATCCCCGGGAATCCGCGGCGTCATCGTGTCCGGCAAGCGCGGACGACTCGCGGGATCCGCCAGAGACTTTTTACGATTGGTGCCAGGTGACGACGCCGTACCAGAGGTTGCGATCATTTGCGCCGACGCCCCGGGCACACGACGACTTCACGTTAGTGCCGCCGCTCTTGATCACGTGTGCCTTCTTGGCGGAGACAGCCTTAGAACAGACCGTAAAGTACGGCGTCGCTCCGGTGCCCCAGAACTTGTCGGAGGCAGTGTAGCCGCCGATTGCCGTGTTTCCGTTGGCAGAGGTGGTCGGGGCCGCGTGAGCGGCGGAACTCGTGGCGACGCTGCCGCCAATGATCAGAGCGGCCGCGAACGCGACGCTGGCGAGCTTCTGCGTGAACTTCTTCTTTGTATGGGTCTGGGTAGTCATCGTATTTCCTTTCGTTCTCGTCAGTGCGTAGCCAGGATTGCGAACCCGCAGGCGGAAGTCAACCGTGCGGTGCTTTCGGAGTGGCGCCCGTAGAATCATTACGTGCTGCTCTCCGACCGCGATATTCATGCCGAGCTCGATGCCGAACGGATCGGTCTGGATCCGCTTGATCGCGCGATGGTGCAGCCGTCGAGCGTCGACGTTCGCATCGACCGCTACTTCCGGTTGTTCAGCAACCACAAGTACCCGTTCATCGACCCGGCGGAGGATCAGCCCGATCTGACGCATCTCATCGAGGTCGAGCCCGACGAGGCGTTCGTGCTGCACCCCGGCGAGTTCGTGCTCGCGAGCACGTTCGAGAAGGTCACGCTGCCCGACGACGTCGCCGCGCGCCTCGAGGGCAAGTCATCGCTCGGCCGCCTGGGCCTGCTGACGCACTCGACGGCGGGCTTCATCGATCCCGGATTCTCGGGTCACGTGACGCTCGAGCTGTCGAACATGGCGACCCTGCCGATCAAGCTGTGGCCGGGCATGAAGATCGGCCAGCTCTGCTTCTTCCGCCTCTCGTCGGCGGCCGAGAAGACTTACGGCGCGTACGGCAACCGCTATCAGGGCCAGCGCGGCCCGACCGCGAGCCGCTCGCACCTGCGCTTCGCCCGCGCCGACGTCTCGACGACCGACGCCGGCTCGGCGGGGGAGTAACCTCGCCCGTCGCTGTTCCGGTCGCCGCCTCCTACCTGGCGGCCACTCGGTTCCGGTCGCCCAATCTGCTGTTCCCCGGCGCGAGGAAGCACAGATTGCGCGACCGGAACGCGGATAATGGGGGCATGGCCTACAATCCCGAGATTGCCGATCGCGTGCGCGCGATCATGGAGGTCATGGGTGACGTCGACGAGAAGCGCATGATGGGCTCGCTCGCGTTCATGGTGAACGGCAAGATGGCCGTCGGCGTCTCGGGCGACGAGGTGTTCTTCCCGATGGGCGGAGGCGAGGCGCTCGAGCTCGCCCTGCAGCAGGGCGCCCATCGCCTCGCGCTCGCGAGCGGGCGCTCGGTGCCATTCGCGGCGCTGACGGATCCGGACGACGACCTGCTCGCCGACTGGATCGGCGACGCGGTCGCCCGCGCGCTCGGCTGATCAGCGGATCCGCGCGCGCAGTTCGCGAGCCGTGCCCGCCGGATCCATGCCGTGGTCGCGCGACTCGGGAACGATGACGAGCTCCGACTCGCGCATCGCCGCGTGCAGCAATTCGCACGCGCGGACGAGGGCGGGGAAGGTGGGCTCTCCGCGCAGGATCGTCGCGGGCACGTCGAGCATCGCGGGCGTCGGCGTCGAGAGGGCCCGCGTGAGCGCCGCGTCGTACACGACCGATTGCGCGAGCGGCACGAGCGAGGCGAACGCCGGGCTGGTGCGGATCTGCTCGATGACGGGCTCGGGAAGCCCCACCGCCTCGCGCTGGAACGTCACGACGGCGTCGCCGCCGCGCTCGTCGTCGACGAGGCTCTGAAGCCGCTCGGGCAGGTGCGGATCCGGAAGGCCCTCACCGAAGAGGAACGGGGGCTCGGAGAGGAACAGCTGGGCGGTGACGCCGCGCGCGGCCGCGAACAGGGCCAGAACCGCTCCCGAGGAATGCCCGAGAACGGCGGCGGCGCCGGTGGCGCCGACCACGGCCGCGACGTCCTCCGCCTCCCGCTCGGGCGTGTAGGCGGCCGCGTCGGCGCTCTCGCCGCGCGCACGGCGATCCATCACGACGCCCTGGAGGCCGACGTCCGCCAGCGCGAGCGCGAGGGGTCGTGCGGCGGCAGCGGTCGACAAGGCTCCGCCGACGATGACCACCGGCGTGCCCTCGCCGATCGTGTCGAAGGCAATCGACGTTCCGTCGTCGGATGTGACGTGATCCATATCGTCAGGGTAGGGCGAAGCCCTCTTCTTAGGCTAGCCTTACTTCGAAGAGGGAAACATGTCGAACATCGCCGTCACCCACGCGGGATCCGGGCTCGTGCACGCCGAGGTGACGCGCCGTGAGCGCGTCACGCCGAACATGGTGCGCGTCACGCTCGGGGGAGAGGACCTGAGGCGCTTCGAGTTCCGCGGCTTCGACCAGTGGTTCCGCCTCGCGCTGCCCGTCACCGCCGACGCCGACCTGGCGCGCATGCCCCACACCTTCGGCGTCGGTGGATACCTGACGTACCTGCGGATCCCGAAGGGCAAGCGCCCCGTGGTGCGCAACTACACGGTGCGCGACTTCCGCGGCGACGAACTCGACATCGACTTCGTCGCACACGGAACCGACGGCGTCGCGGGCCCGTGGGCCGCTCGCGCCGAGCCCGGCGACCGGGTCGCCTTCATCGACCAGGGGTGCGGCTGGCTCGGAAAGCCCGCCGACTCGAACCTCATCGTCGCCGACGAGAGCGCCCTCCCCGCCGCTCTCGGGATCCTGCGCGACATGCCGAGAGACGCCACGGGGCACGCGATCATCGAGCTCTTCGACGAGCGCGACCGGCAAGAGGTCGACGCCCCCGCGGGGATGACGGTGCACTGGCTGACGCGCGATGGCGACCCCGGAGCGGCCGCCCTGCCGGCTCTCCGTGAACTCGCGTTCACGGGCGTGCCCTACGCCTTCGCGGTGGGGGAACAGGCGCTCGCCGCGGGCGCGCGGCGGCACCTCGTGAAGGAACGCGGCGTGCCGAAGGAGCTCGTGACGTTCTCGGGGTACTGGGGCAAGGGGCGCGCCGCGGCGTGAGGGGACCCCGCCGCGTCGCAGCGGAGACTTGCTAGCGTCGAGCTATGACGCTCCCCTTCCGCCAGGTCGATGTGTTCAGCTCCGAGCCGCTGCTCGGCAACCCCGTCGCCGTCGTGCACGACGCCGACGGCCTGACAGACGACCAGATGGCCGCCTTCGCCCGCTGGACCAATCTCTCCGAGACGACCTTCCTGCTCTCGCCGACGGATCCCGCGGCCGATTACCGCCTGCGCATCTTCACGCCCGGCGGCGAGTTGCCCTTCGCGGGGCACCCAACGCTCGGATCCGCGCACGCGTGGCTCGAGGCGGGCGGATCGGCCGACGAGACCCTCGTGCAGGAGTGCGGCGTCGGGCTCGTCACGGTCCGGCGCGGCACGGACGGGCTCGCGTTCTGCGCGCCGCCGCGGATCCGGCAGGGTGCCGTCGACGAGGCGCTCATCGCGGAGACCGCCGCGGCTCTCGGGGTCGCGCGCGCCGACATCGTCGATGCGGAATGGTGCGACAACGGGCCGGGCTGGCTCGGGATCCAGCTCGCCGACGCCGGGGCCGTGCTCGCGCTGCGGCCCGATCAGGCGGCGTTGCCGGCTAATGTAGGCGCCGTCGGCACGTACTCGGACGGCGAGTGCGCGATCGAGGTTCGGGTGTTCTGCCGCCCGGAGCAGGGGATCCTCGAAGATCCCGTCACCGGATCCCTCAACGCCGCCCTCGGGCAGTGGCTTGCCGGCACAAAGCTGCCGAACGACTATGTCGCGAGCCAGGGCACGGCTCTCGGCCGTCGCGGCCGAGTTCGCGTCAGCCGCGTCGGCGACGAGGTGTGGGTCGGCGGCGCGACGAACACCACGATCGCGGGCGAGGTGGGTCTCTAGGCCCGGTTACGCCCCGTACTTGTACCGCGCCGCGCGGTGCGTCGGCTTCACGCGGTCGCCCGCACCCGACAGCTTGTTGCGCAGCGTGCCGGGGGCATACTCCGTGGGGTACGCGCCCCGTTCGCGCAGCACCGGGATGACGTGCTCGATGACGTCCTCCCACGTCTCGTGCGCGACGGCGTAGGCGAGGTTGAAGCCGTCGATGTCGGTCTCCCGCTGCCAGCGCTGCAGCTCGTCGGCGATCTGCTCGCCGGATCCGACGATCGTGGGGCCGAGGCCACCGATCGCGTTCTTGCGGGCGAGGTCGCCGACGGTCCACTCGCGCCCCAGGTCGGCCTCCTCCTGCAGGTGCTGCAGCGTCGACTGGATCGCGTTCGACTTGACGTTGCCGAGCGGCTCGTTCCAGTCGTACTGCGAGAGGTCGACGCCCATCCAGCCGGAGGTGAACACGAGCGCGCCCTCGGTCGAGGCGTACTGGTCGTACTCGGCCTTCTTCGCGAGCGCCTCCTCCTCCGTCGCACCGGTGACGATCGTGATAAGCGTGTAGATCTTCGCGTCGTAGCGATCGCGCCCGGCGCTCTCGAGGCCGTCGCGGATCCGCTTCACGGTGTTCGCCAACACCTCCGTCGACGGCGCCGCGACGAAGATCGCCTCGGCGTTGCCTGCGGCGAAGGCGACCCCGCGCGGCGACGCGCCCGCCTGGTAGATCACGGGGGTGCGCTGGGGTGACGGCTCGGAGATGTGGATCCCCGGCACGTCGAACCACTTGCCGTGGTGGCCGATCTCGTGCACCTTCGACGGATCCGTGAAGACGCCCGACTCGCGGTCCTCGATGACCGCGTCGTCCTCCCACGATCCCTCCCACAGCTTGTAGAGCACCTCGAGGTACTCGTCGGCGTGGTCGTAGCGCTCGTCGTGCTCCATCTGATCCTCGGCGCCCATGTTCCGGGCCGCGCTCGGCAGGTATCCCGTCACCACGTTCCACCCGATGCGGCCGTTCGTGAGGTGGTCGAGGGTGGTCAGGCGCCGGGCGAAGGGGTACGGGTGCTCGAAGGCGGTGCCCGCCGTGATGCCGAAGCCGAGGTTTTCCGTGACGGCGGCCATGGCGCTCGTGAGCAGAATGGGGTCGTTCACCGGAACCTGGGCGCCGTTGCGCAGGGCGGCCTCGTTCGTGCCGCCGTACACGTCGTAGGTGCCCAGCACATCGGCGATGAACAGGCCGTCGAAGATGCCCGACTCGAGCAGCTTCGCGAGGTCGGTCCAGTAGCTGATCGTGTTGTACTCGCGCGAGCGGTCGCGCGGGTGACGCCACATGCCCGAGGACTGGTGGGCGACGCAGTTCATGTCGAAGGCGTTGAAGCGGATCTGACGTGTCATGCACTGAGGAAACCGCACCCCGCGCGCGTGCGCAAGATGGTGCGACACGAACAGTCATCCGGGGATATCAGCGGGTAGCGTGAAGAAATGGCGAAGGAGGGAAAGCCCGCGCTCGGGCAGGTGCCGCGGTGGCTGTTCGGGCTCGGCGTGATCGTCGCCTTCGCCGCGCTCGGCACGCTCGTACAGGCGCTCACGGCGCTGCCCATTCCCGGGTCGACGCTCGGAATGATCGCGCTGCTGGTGCTGCTGGCGACGCCGCTGCGCGGCTGGCTCACTCGCGTCGTGGCGCCCGCCGCCGACTCGCTCATCGCCGTCCTCCCGCTCCTGCTCGTGCCACTGTCGGTCGGGGTGATCGGATCCTTCGGCGAACTCGCCGAGCAGGCCCGCGCGATCGTCGCGGCCCTCGTGGCCGGCTGGCTCGCCACCTTTCTCACGGCGGCCCTCGTCGCCGATCGGCTGATGCGGCGTCGGTCGTGATCTGGGCGCTCGCTCTCACCCTGCTCGTCTGGGGAGGCGCCTCGTGGCTCGCTCGCTTCGGCCGCGGCACGCTCAACCCCGTGCTGGTGAGCACCATCGTCATCGGGGCCGTGCTCGTGATCGGGCGGATCCCGCTGGCGAGCTACGAGGAGGGGGCGGCGCCCCTGACGGCGCTCCTCGGCCCGGCCGTCGTCGCGCTCGCCTTCGCGATCGACCGGGGAGCCCGCCGCCTGGGACGACGCCTAATGGCCGTCGCCATCGCCGGGACGATCGCGACGATCGTCGGCGCGGCGGTGACCGTCGTCGTCGCCTGGGCGCTGGGCGCATCGGGCGAGCTCCTGCGGATCCTCGCCCCGAAACACGCGACGAGCGCCGTCTCGGCGGCGGTCGCCGAGGTGCTCGGCGTCGACGCCTCGCTCGCCGCCGTGTTCTCGATCCTCACCGGGATCCTCGGCGCCGTCGCGGGGCCGCCGCTGCTGCGGCTTATGCGGCTGCGGGATCCGGTCGCGGGCGGCTTCGCGATCGGGCTGTCCGCGCACGCGATCGGGACGGCGCGGGCGATGGAGGAGGGGCCGGCGCTCGGAGGATCCTCGGCACTCGGGCTCGCGCTCGCCTCCCTGCTCGTGCCGCTGGCGATCCTCGGCGCCTCGCTCCTCGGGTGGCTCTGAGGCCCGTTCTGCGCCATAATGAGACAGCATTCGTCCATGTATGAATATGCACACGGGATCGATTCGACGGAGAACTCTCATGACCAGCGCACACATCCCGGGCCTCACCGCCCTCACGCTCGGAACCTCGCCCCTCGGCCGCGACACCGTCCCCGGATCCGCCGCGGAGGATGAGGCGGTCGCCACCGCCATTGCCCTGCTCCGCTCCGGCGACTTCGTCGACACGGCCAACATGTACGCGGGGGGCCGCTCCGAAGAGGTCCTCGGCATCGCGCTGGGCGAGCTGGGCGCCGAGGAGCGCGAGGAGGCGGCGAACCGGATCATCACGAAGGTCGACCGCGACCTCGAGACGGGCGTGCTCGACGGCGATCGGGTGCGCCGCTCGTACGAGGAGAGCCTCACGCGCCTCGGCCTCGACCGCGTGCGCTACCTGCACCTGCACGACCCCTACCTCACGCCGTTCGCCGAGGCGAGCGGGGCCGGCGGATCCATCGAGGCGATGGTCTCGCTGCGCGAGGAGGGCCTGACCGACGTCATCGGCATCGCGGCCGGCCGTGTGCCCGTCGTCGCCCAGTACGTCGCGACCGGCGCCTTCGACCTGCTCCTCCTGCACAACCGCCTCACGCTCGTCGACCAGAGCGCGACCGGGCTCATGACCGAGGCGAAGGACCGCGGGATGACGGTGTTCAACGCCGCGCCCTTCGGCGGCGACCTGCTCGCGAAGGGCTCCGTCGCCGGCACGTCCTACGCGTACCGGCCCGTCAGCGACGAGCTGCGCGCATGGACCGCGCGCGCCGAAGAGGTCGTCGCCCGCCACGGCGTGCCCCTGGCCGCCGTCGCGCTGCAGTTCTCGCTGCGTTCCGAGCTCGTCGACTCGACCGTCGTCGGCATCAGTTCGCCCGCCCGCCTGGACGAGGCGCGCGCGCTCGCCGCGTGGGCGATTCCGGACGCCGTCTGGGGCGAGATCGAGGAACTCGGCGCCGCGCCGACCCCGGTGCACGACGAGCGGGAACCCGTGCTGTGACGAACTATTGGGAATCCTTCGCCCCCGGCGAGGGCAGGCGCCCGCCGCGCGCGGACGCCGTGACCGATGCCCGCACCATCAGCCTGAACGGCGTGTGGGCGTTCCGGCTCTCGCCGACCGCGCACGGCACGGGAGACGCGTTCATCGCCGACGACTTCGATCCGGCGGGCTGGGACGCGATGCCCGTGCCGAGCCACTGGGTCCTCGAGGAGTTCACGCCGCTCGCGGGCGGCGAGGCCCGGTCGATGCGAGGCACCGGCGAGGGGCCGCTGTACACGAACACCGCGTACCCGATTCCGATCGACCCGCCCTTCGTTCCCCACGAGAACCCGACGGGCGACTACCGGCTCGAGTTCGACGTTCCCGCCGACTTCGGCGATGCCGTGCTGCGCTTCCAGGGCGTCGACTCATGCGCGAAGGTGTGGCTGAACGGGACGGAGCTCGGGTGGTCCATGGGATCCCGCCTGCCCTTCGAGTTCGATGCGCCCGTGCGGCCCGGCCGCAACGTGCTCGCCGTGCGCGTGCACCGATTCTCCTCGGGCACCTACCTCGAAGACCAGGACATGTGGTGGCTGCCCGGCATCTTCCGCGACGTCGAGCTGATCGAGCGCCCGCGGGTCGCCATTGACGACCACTTCGTGCACGCCGACTATGACCATGTGACCGGCACCGGCACGCTGCGGGTCGACGCCTCGACGCCGTCCGAGGTCTCGATCCCCGAGCTCGGGATCCGGATCGCCGCCGGCGAGAGCTGGTCGGGATCCGTGGATCCGTGGAGCGCGGAGAGCCCCCGGCTCTACCGCGGAACGCTCGCCTCGGAGGGCGAGACGATCTCGCTCGCCGTCGGTTTCCGCCGCGTGTCCATCGACGACGGCGTCTTCCGCGTCAACGGCCGCCCCGTGAAGCTGCGCGGCGTGAACCGCCACGAGCATCACTCCGACCACGGCCGCACCCTCTCGCTCGACGACATGCGCCGCGACATCGAACTGATGAAGCGCGCGAACGTCGACGCCGTGCGCACGGCCCACTACCCTCCGCACCCGGACTTCCTGCGGCTCTGCGACGAGTACGGATTGTGGGTGCTGCTCGAGAACGACCTCGAGACCCACGGCTTCATCTACGAGGGGTGGGAGAACAATCCTCCCGCGCTACCCGAGTGGCGCGAGGCGATCATGGATCGGATGCGTCGCACGCTCGAGCGCGACAAGAACCACCCGAGCATCGTGATCTGGTCGATGGCGAACGAGTCGATGACGGGCGACGGGTTCGCGGAGATGCGCGCGTGGATCGACGAGCGCGACGGATCCCGGCCCGTCATCTACGAGCGCGACCCCTCCTACCGCGACAGCGACTTCTACTCGGTCATGTACCCCTCCCTCGAGGTGCTCGAACAGATCGGGCGCCGGGAGGAACCCGGCTCGCGCAAGGTCGGCATGCACGGCATGGAGTTCGATTCGTCGTCCTCGGAGCCGGATCCCTTCGACGAGCGCCGCCGCGGCCTGCCGTTCCTGCTGATCGAGTACGCGCACGCGATGGGCAACGGGCCGGGCTCGCTCAGCGACTATTGGGAGATCATGGCGAAGCACGACCGCATCTGCGGCGGATTCGTGTGGGAGTGGATCGATCACGGCTTCCGCGGCCCCGAGGGCGGTTACCTGCACGGCGCCGACATCGACTACGAACCCAACGGCGGCCGGTTCAACCTCGACGGCCTCGTGTTCTCCGACCGCACCCCGTCGCCCGCGATCCACGAACTCGCGAAGGCATATGCCCCGATCGGAATTCGGGTCACCCCGGAGGAGATCGAGGTCTCGAACACCCGCCACTCGCGAGGCACCGATGACCTATCGTTCCGCTGGTCGTGGACGAGCGGGGCGCGCGTCGTCGCCTCCGGGTCCTTCGAGCTCGCGGTTGACGCGGGATCCTCGGCGGCCCTTCCGGCCCCCGCACACCCGGAGGGCGAGGACCTCGTGCTCACGGTCGAGGCGGTGCTTGCCTCGGACGAGCTGTGGGCGCGGGCGGGTCACGAGGTGGCGTGGGGACAGTACGTGGCGCCGCCCGCCGCGCCGGAGCCGCTCGGGACGACCCCGCCCGCCCGGGAGGCGGCGGATCCGGGCGCCTCCCGCGGGTCCCGGATCCGCCTCGGCGACGCCGTCTTCGAGGACGGGCGGCTCGTGAGGCTCGGTGGCATCGACATCACGGGGCCCGTGCTCGACCTGCACCGTGCACCCACCGAGAACGACCACGGCCAGGGCGGCAACAACAACCTCGCCAGGATGTGGGAGCAGGTGGGCCAGAACCGGCTCATCGACCGCATCTCGTCCGTCGACATCGACGGCGACGCGCTCGTCGTGCGCGGACGCGCGGGGGCCGCGACCCGCAACCACGCGGCCGAGTGGGAGATGCGCTGGCGCGGCACTGGCGGATCCTTGGAACTCACCACGACGGTCGACTTCGTCGGCCCTTGGGGAGACACCCCCTACCAGCACCACGACGTGTGGATCCCGCGGATCGGGCTCCTGTTCTCCCTGGGATCCGCCGACTCCGCGACGTGGTTCGGTCGGGGGCCCGAGGAGACATATGCCGATTCACGTATGGGCTCGAGGGTGGGCGTGTGGACGCGATCCGTCGACGACATGCAGACGCCGTACGAGGTGCCGCAGGAGAACGGCAATCACGTCGACACACGGTGGCTGGAGATCGGCGGGCTGCGCGTGAGCGGTGACTTCGACTTCACCGCGCGCCGCTGGACCTCCCACGACCTCGAACGGGCCGCGCACCGCCGCGAGCTCACCGACTCGGGCCGCGTCTGGCTGAACATCGACTACGCGCAGATGGGCATCGGATCCGCCTCCGTCGGCCCCGCGCTGCCGGAAAAGTACCGCGTCCCCCGCGAGCACACGAGCTGGACGGTGCGCCTCAGCGCGCCCTGACCACGCACGAGACTCGGAAAAATCACGAAACTCGGAGGATCTGCGCGGATCCCTCCGATTCTCGTGATTTGTCCGACTTTCGTGGCGGGGCCGCGCGCGCCGCGCACGAGGCTCGGAGAAATCACGAAACTCGGATCCCTGGGCTGTGAGGATCCGATTCTCGTGATTATTCCGAGTCTGGTGACCCCGGGGGTGGCGTTGTGCGAGGCGCGGACTCGGCGGGTGTTGTCGGGTGTTGCGCACGAGGCTCGGAGAAATCACGGAACTCGGATCCCTGGGGCGTGAGGATCCGATTCTCGTGATTATTCCGACACTCGGGCACTGGCGGAGTCGGCGGCGGTGCGGGTGATGATCTCGCGGGAGGTTCGGGCGGCGGCGTCGGGGGCTCCGGCGAGGATCCGCTCGGCGAGCTCGGCGTGGAGGGAGACGTCGTGCGGATCCGCGTGGGCGACGGAGGCGGCGCGTTCGCGCAGCGCCTCCGTGATGACGTCGGCGAGGCGGACGAACATGTCATTGCCCGAGGCGACGAGCACCGCACGGTGGAACTGCGCGTCGCGCTCGCCGAAGCTCTCGGGGTTGGCGGAGGACAGGAGCTCGGCGGCGGACGCGAGCTCGGCGAAGGGATCCGCGTCCCCCGCTGGGCCCCGCCGCGCAGCGAGGCGCGCGGCCTCCGGTTCGATCGCGATGCGCAGCTCGAGCAGCTGGCGCACCTGTTCCTCTCGTCGCGGCGAGGCGAGGTTCCAGCGGATGACGCGCGGATCGAGGGTGTTCCAGGCGGGCGCTGCCTGCACCACGAGGCCGACCCTCTTCACGGGGCGCACCATCCCGAGCGTCTCGAGAACGCGCGCGGCCTCGCGCACGACGCTGCGGGACGCGCCCGTGGATTCCTCGATCTCCTGCGCCGTGAACACGGGAGGGGCGGTGCCGGCGCAGATTGCGAGCCCGACGCTGTCGAGCACCCGTTCGAAGAGACCGGTCACGCCCGCGACACGCCCCTCTTCACGGGCGTCACCACGAGCTCGTTGATGCACACCTCGGGCGGCGACATGACGACGAACTCGACGGCGTCGGCGACGTTGTCGGCCGTCATCATGTGGCTGCGCGCCTCGGCGTCGGGCACGTGCGGACGCATCGCGAGGAATTCGCTGTCGACATCCCCGGGGCAGAGGTGGCAGGCGCGGATGCCGTTGACGTTCTCCTCGTCGTTGAGCGATTCGGCGAGGTTCCCCACCGCGGTCTTCGACGCCCCGTACGCGACGCCCGACATCGCGCCGAATCGCCAGCCGGCGAACGACGACACGAACACGACGGTTCCTCCGCCGCGCTCGCGCATGCCGGGCAGCACCGCGTGGGCGATGTTGAGGCAGCCCGTGAGGTTCGTGCCGACGATCGCCTCGAAGCTCTCGGGCGTGAGATCCGCCCAGCCGCGGTTCGGGGCGTTGAGGCCGGCGGAGGCGACGACATCCGTGACGGCGCCGAGCTCCGCGCGGATCCGCTCGTGCGCCTCGCGCACGGCGGCGGAGTCCGTGACGTCGAGCGGCACGGCGATGGCGGATCCGCCCGCGGCAGCGATCTCGTCGCGCACGGTCTCGAGCGCCTCAGCGCGGCGGCCGGAGAGCGCGACGGCGAAGCCGCGACGCGCGAGCCGCAGGGCGCTCGCGCGTCCCATGCCGCTGCCGGATCCGGTCACCCACACCACGCGCTGAGTCATGTATAAAGTATGCATTAATCGGTCGCGCACGGCGACCGCTCCCGCGATCGAAGGAGAACGCACATGAACATCGACCTCGCCGGACGCGTCGTCGTCGTCACGGGGGCCGCCCGCGGCATCGGCCGCGAGATCGCCGAGACCTTCGCGCGCGAGGGCGCGATCACGGTGGGGCTCGACCTGCGGATCCCGAACGACGCCCCCGACGGAATCGACTGGCGCGTCGCCGATATCACCGATCTCGAGGCCGTCACGCGCGTCATCGACGGGGTCGTCGCCGATCATGGCTCGCTCGACGTCGTCGTCAACAACGCGGGCGTCAACGCCCCGGGGACCGTCGAGGCGATCGACCCGGCGCTGTGGGATCTGGCGTTCGACGTCAACGTGCGCGGCACCTTCAACGTCTGCCGCGCCGCGATCCCGCACATGAAAGCCCGGCGCGCGGGGCGGATCCTCAACGCCGCGAGCTTCGCGGCGATCGTGCCGAGCATCGCGTCGGCCGCCTACTCCGCCTCGAAGGCGGCCGTCGTGTCGTTCACCCGCGTGCTCGCCGGCGAGCTCGGCCCGTGGAACATCACCGTCAACGCCTACGCGCCGGGGATGGTGCCGACCGCGATGAACGGCTTCGCCGAGATGAGCCCGGAGGATCAGGCGGAGCGCCTCGGCACGCTCTCGCTGCGGCGCTGGGAGGAGCCGGCGGACGTGGCAAACCTCATTCTCTTCCTCGCGAGCGACCTCGCCGGATACATCACGGGAACCCTGCACGACGTGTCGGGCGGGAAGCTCGCCACCCAGGCGCCGTGGCAGGCGTACGAGCTGCCGGATGCGCCGCGATAGGGTGTCGCTGAAACGATTCGAAGCGAGGATCCCGTGACGACGACGTCCGACCTGTCCGCCCTGTTCCGCACCCCGCCGCGCGAGGCGGCGCCGATGATGCGCTGGTGGTGGTTCGGACCCGCGCAGACCCCGGAACGGATCCGCCGCGAGCTCACCGCGATGCGCGACGCCGGGCTCCGTGGCGCCGAGGTCTCCTTCGTCTACCCGATGGCGGAGGAGGGGGATCCCTTCCTCAGCGAGCCGTTCCTGGCGAATCTCCGCCACGCCGGCGAGGTGGCGGACGAGCTCGGCCTGCGCCTCGACGTGACCCTCGGTAGCGGTTGGTCCTACGGCGGGCCCCACATCGGTCCCGAGCACGCGGCGCGCACCCTGCACTGGGAACGCTTCGAGATCGCGCCGGGCGCGCGGACGATCCCGCTCCCCGCGGCCGTGCCCGGCGACGAGCTCGTGGCGGCCTACCTCGGCGACGGATCCATCCAGGAGATCCCCGACGACGTGCGGCTCCTCGAGTGGGACGGGCGCGGCGTGCGGATCCCCGACGGGACCGGGCCGCGCGTGGTGCTGCTCGCGGTCTCCCGGCTGACGGGTCAGAACGTCAAGCGGGCCGCGCGCGGAAGCGAGGGTCCCGTGCTCGACCACTACTCGGCGGCGGCGATCCGACACCACATCGAGGTGGTCGCTGAGCCGCTGGTCGAAGCGGTCGCGAACATCGGCTCGGTGTTCTGCGACAGCCTCGAGGTGTATCACGGCGACTGGACGCCCCGCTTTCCCGAGGAGTTCGAGGCGCGCCGCGGCTACCCGCTGCTGCTCGAGCTGTGGCGGCTTGTTGTCGAGGGACCGGGGAGCGCCCGCCTCCGCGCCGACCTGGGGCAGACCCGCACGGAGCTCTACGAGGACGGCTTCCTGAAGCCGCTTCGCGCGTGGGCCGCCTCGAAGAGCGTTCCGCTGCGCGTGCAGGGCTACGGAGAGCCGCCCGCGGCCGTCAGCAGCTACCGCTTCGTCGACCAGATCGAGGGCGAGGGCTGGGGCTGGCGCGACGTCACCCAGAGCCGGTGGGCGTCGTCGGGTGCGCGCATCTGCGGTGCCGCGGTGGTCTCGTCCGAGACGTGGACGTGGAATCACTCGCCGTCGTTCCGCTCGACGCCGCTCGATCTCGCGGGCGAGATGCACGAGCACATCCTGTGCGGCATCAACCAGTTCTTCGGGCACGGCTGGCCGTCGACGCCCGTCGCCGGGCCGGGCCTCGGCAACGTCTTCTACGCGGCGGCGGCGCTCGACGAGCGAAACGCGTGGTGGCCGATCGCGCCGGAGCTGTGGCGCTACGCCGCCCGCCTGTCGTGGATCATGCGTCAGGGGCACCGCGTCGCCCGGGTCGGGCTCTACGCCCCGACCCGCGACATCGACGCCGCCCGCGACGGCCTCGACCTGTCCCGCCGCACCCGCGACTGGATCGGCCCCGTCATCCCCGGCGCGATCCGCGACGCGGGGCACGACTACGACCTCTTCGACGACGCGTCGACCGCGCTCCTCGATCCCGGCGCCTTCGACGCGATCGTGCTCCCCCGCGCGAGCGACGTGCCCGCGGCGGCGTGGATCCGTCGCGCCCGCGAGTCGGGCGCGATCGTGATCGCGATCGACCACGCGCCAGGAGGCGACGGCGAACGCTCCTCGGGGCTCGTCGACGTCGTGATCGGGGAGGACGCGCTGCGGGGCGTGCTCGAGCAGCGCCTGGCGTCCGAGCACCCCTTCGCGGTGCCGGAGGAGCACCGCGCCGCCGTCGGCGTGACCCACCGCCGCCTCGACGGCGCCGACGCGTTCTTCGTCGCGAACACGGCGGCGACGCCGGCGACGATCGCGTTCGCGCCGAGCACGACGCACGCGGCGTGGTCGCTCGCGGATCCGCGGACGGGCGAGATCCGCGCGATCGACGCGGGGCCGCTCGACCTTGCGCCCTATCAGGCGGTCGTGATCCTCGGCGGGGTGCCGGCGGAGGAGCGTCGCGAACCGGCCGGCACGCGCGAGGTGCGCCCGCGGGGATGGACGGTGACGTTCCCCGACGCCGAGCCGGCCGCCGTGGACATCCCGCACCGCTGGGAGGACTCCCGCGCGGGCTACTCGGGCTCGGCGACGTATCGCTCGGGCTTCACCCTCGATCGCGCCTCCGCCGCCGTGCTCGACCTCGGCGAATCCGCGCCGATCCCGAGCGAGATCGCCGACCGCGGGATCCGCGGACCGTCGTTCCGGGCGAAGATCACCTCCCCGATCGGCGTCGCCGCGGAGGTCTTCGTCAACGGGCGGCGGGCCGGATCCGTGTGGTCGGCGCCCTACCGGGTCGAGCTCGGCGCGCTCGCCGCGGGCGAGCACGAGCTCGAGATCGTCGTGCACAACACGACGGCGAACCGCCTCGCCGCGGACGAGCACCTCCCGGCCGTCGCCGCCGCGGCGGAGCGGGCCCACGGTCGCCGCTTCCGGATCCAGGATCTCGACCTTGCGCTCGAGGGCGTCGAGTCGGGCCTCCTGCGGGAACCGGTGGTGCTGGTCGAGGCCTGACTCTTCCCCTCCTCGAGGGAACGCGATGAATCAGAGGGCCCGGATGGCCTCGAAGAGGTCGTCGTCGCCGACCTGACCTCCCTTGAGCAGCAGCTCGATGCCGTCGACCTCGGGGGAATCCGCGTGCGCCCTCAGGAGCACGACGTTGGCCCACGGGTTCGCGGCGATCGAGAGCGAGGTCACGCCCAGCAGGCCGGTGACCCGGCTCGACGTATCACCGCCTGCGATGATGACGCGCCGCGTGTGCGGCAGCGCGGCACGGACCGCCTCGGCGCTCGCCTCCGCGACCGCCGCGAGCACGTTGTCCATGCCGTGGGCATCCGCATCGTCCGAAGTGAGCACCACGCTGCGCCCGGCCGCGAGTGCCGCGACGACGTCATCGAGCGGCCCCCGGGCGAGTGAGAGGGGGCGCACGAGCCAACCGGACGCCGCGGCGTGATCGGCCTGCCGGCGGGTCGCCGCCGATCGGCTACCCGAGACGACGAGCACGGGCCCCGTCTCGGATCCGCGGGCGGGGATCGGATCCACCTCCCGCGGATCCGAGATCGCCACCGCATGGCTGAGGCCGCCGGATCCGATCGCGAAGACCGGGCGCGGGAGGCTCTGGAGTGCCTCGCCCACAACGCGCAGGTGGCCCTCGTCGAGCGCGTCGAGCACGAGCCCCGCGGCGCCGGACTCGCGGATCCGCGCGGCGAGCGGGTGATCTTCATCTTCGGAAGTGGCCCCATTCTGCGGAGCGGTACCGGGGGTGGGATCCGAAGTTCGGGCCCGAACCCGCAGTTCGGGTTCGCCGGGGAGGGGGTACTGAGTGAACGGCAGGCCCGCGAGGGGCAGGGAGGTCTGCCGGCGCAGGTGCTCCACGAGGTCGGACTCGTGCATGGGCGTCGAGGGGTGCCGCGACATCGTCGGCTGCCGGTCGAGCCGGTACACCGTGCCGCGTTCGGCGGCGAAATGATTGCCGAACGCGGTGTAGCGGCCGAAGTCGGGCTGCGCGAAGAGGATCGGCGCGACCCCGGCGAAGCGCTCCCGCGCCACCTCGAGCACCCGGCCGAGGCTCCCCACGGTGGGCGAGGAATCGGCGGTCGAGCACGCCTTGTACTGCACGATGTCGGGATCCACCGACAGCAGCAGGTCGAGCGCGGGGCCGACCTCGGCCTCGATCGCGTCGGTCGGGAGCGAGCGTGCGACGCCCGCGATGCCGACGACGTCGTTCGTCGCGGCGGCGGCCGCAAGCTCCGCCTCGGACGGCCGGCCCACGAAGAGCCGGGCCGTCCACCCGCGCCTCGCGAACTGCAGCAGCACGTCGACGCTTCCGGTGAAGTCGTCGCCGTAGAAGGCGACGCGGGGGCGCGCGGAATCCTCGGGCATACCGTTCACGATAGGGCTCCTACGCCCGCACCTTCCCGAAGCGTTCGGCCGCGCGGCGCAACGCCGCCGACGATGCATAGGCCTCGTCGATGCTCTCGCCGCATTCGGCCGAGGCCCACGCCTCGCGCATGCTTGCGACGCCGCCGGCGGGGCCGTCGGGGTGGCCGTGGATGCCGCCGCCGGAGAGCACGAGCAGGTCAGAGGTGCCCGTGGCGGCGTAGGTGTCGTGCGCGAGGCCCGCCCACTGCCCGCTCGAGAGCACGGGGATCGTCTGCGTCGTGCCGAGCAGCGGCGTGCGCACGTCGGAGATCGCCGTGAGCACCTGCTCGTCCGACTCGTAGAACTTGTTGCTGATGCCGTTCGTGTGCAGGTGGTCGGCGCCGGACAGCCGCGCGAGCTTCTGCCAGGCGCGGAACGCGATGCCGACCTGGTTGCTGCGGCCGATGGATCCGAACATCGCCCGGTGGCCGTGGATCGGCACCTGGGAGCGGCGGGAGATGTACTCGAGCCCCGAGAGCCCGATCATGTTGATGCACGTCATGATGCAGGTGCCGCCGGCGGCGACGACGAGGTCGTGGTTCGCTTCGAGGCGGTCGATGTCGTCGGTGATGTTGAACGCGTACATCGGCATCTTGCCCGTGCGGTCGGCGTGCTTCTTCAGTACGGGCATGACGGCGTTCACGCGCGCCTCGAGCGGCGAATGGGGGCCATTGCCCTGCAGCTCGTCGTCCTTGATGAAGTCGATGCCCGCCGTCGCGAGCTCGTCGACGACCTCGGCGAGCTCGTGCGGCGCGAGCCCGATGCTCGGCTTGATGATCGTGCCGAGGAGCACCCCCGTGGGCGCGTTCATCAGATCGCGGGTTCCGGCGAGCCCGAACTTCGGGCCGGGATAGCGCACGGCGAACTCGGCGGGCAGGTCGAGGTCGACGAGGCGGATCGCCGCGAGCTCCTTGATCTCGAAGAGGTTGCCCGCGACGGCGGCCAGCAGGTTGGGGATCGACGGGCCGAAGTTATCGAGCGGGAAGCGGATCACGAGCCGCGCGCGGCGGCGCTGGGCGGGATCCCCGACGGAGCCGGGCAGGGGGGAAGAGCCCGTGAGCGGCAGCTCCTCGAGGCTCGCGACCTGCGCCGCGAAGCGGGCGCGGAGGTCATCGGTCTCGCGCTCGACGCGCACGAAGGTGCCCGTCGACTGCTCGCCCGCGAGGATCTCGGCGGCCTGCTGCAGCGGCAGCGAGGTCTCGATCTCGTATGTGGCGTGGACGTAAGAACTCATCACCACACCACCGGAAGCCAGACCGACATCTCGCCGGCGCCGCGGTTCGCCCACGCGTAATACGGGATCAGCCGCACGGGCGCGGATCCGAGCTCGTCCTGCTCGACGGTCTCGTAGAGCCCGTCGGATCCGGACAGCGGCAACACGGCGGCCTCGGTGTCGAGGGCGAGCAGGCGCGTGTTCTGGATCTCGGTCCACGCGGGCGCGAAGCTCGCGCCGCGGCGGAGCGCGACCTGCTCCAGGCGCACCCCGTCCGGGATGTCCATGCTCTCGATCGCGTAGACGACGGGGCCGCGCTGCACGGCGACCTGACCCGTGAGCTCCTCGGCGAGGCGGTGGCCGCGGATCATGCGCGTCGGCATCGGCAGATCGAGAACGATCACGTCGCCCTCGGCCCACTCGCGCTCGAGGCGCGTGTAGCTCGACGGATCCGAGACGGCGACGGCCTCGCCGTTGACCGTCAGCGTCGCGCCCTCGGACCAGCCGGGGATGCGCAGGTGCAGGGGGAGGGATCCGCTCGCGGCCGTCACCGTGAAGGCGATGCGACTGTCCCACGGGTAGTCGCTGTCCTCGCGCAGCGCGAGGCGCGCATCACCCGCGGCGACGTCGATCTCGCTGCCGCCGTACTGGTGCACGAACAGGCCCTCGGCGGAGGTGGAGGCGATGCGGGTGTGGAAGCTCGCGAGCGTGCGCGCGATGTTAGGCGGGCAGCAGTAGCAGGACATGAACTCCTCGCGCAGCCGCTCGTCGGACGGCGGCGGGGCGGGGACGTTCAGCTGTCCGGTGTCGCCGGGGCGGCGCAGCGCGAAGGGGAGATCGCGCACCTGGCGCAGGGCGTTCGTGTAGAAGTACGTGCCGCCGTCGAGGCCGATGCTGGCGAGCAGCACGTTGTAGGCGATCCGCTCGATGACGTCGGCGTACTTCGCCTCGCCCGTCAGGGCCAGCATGCGCTCGCTCCAGAAGATCATGCCGATGTTGGCGCACGACTCGGCGTGCGCGGTCGTGTTGGGCAGCTGGTACGCGTAGCCGTATGCCTGGTGGATGCGGCTGATCTCGCCCTGCCACTGGTGGCCGTAGGGCGAGGCGCCGTCGTAGAGCGCACCGCAGCCGCCCGTGAGGTACAGCTTCGTGTCGACGACGTCGTGCCACAGGCGCTCGAGGACGGCGTGCAGCTGCGCGTCGCCGGTTTCGAGGACGAGGTCGGCGAGGCCGGCGTAGAGGTAGTTGGCGCGCACGGCGTGGCCGGCGACGACGAGCTGGTCGCGCACGGCGAGGCGATCCTGGTTGTCGTCGCCGCCCTCGTCGAACTCGTCGCGCACGCGGACGAAGGCCTCCGCGAGCTCCAGGTATTGGCGGTCGCGTGTGACGCGGTACAGGTCGAGAACGGCCATGTAGTGCGAGGGGCAGATGGCGCTCCGCGCGAGTTCGAGCGGCTTGTCGTTCGCGAGGTGGGAGAGGAATCGCGCGGCGCCCTTGGCGCTGTCGAGGAGCGACTCGCTGCCCGTGACCTCGTAGTGGCGCACGCCCGCCGTGATGAGGTGGCCGAGGTTGTAGGTCTCGAAGTTGAAGCGGTCCGCGAGCGCGGTGACCTCTTCGCCATTGATCTGCGAGATCGCGGTGGGGGTGTGCACGTAGCCGTCTTCGCGCTGCACCTTCGCGATCAGGCCCGCGAGGTACTCGATGCGTTCCGCCAGCTCGGGATCGGGCGTCGTCTCGAGCGAGTCGATCGCCGCCTCCATCCACTTGTACAGGTCGCCGTCCATGAAGGGAGGGCCGAGGTGCACGCCCTCCTTCTCGCCCGTCGCGATGAGGAAGTTCAGCAGGCCCTGGCTGACCTCGGGGTCGGCAAGGGATCCCCACTGCTGCGGGATGGTGGTCTCGAGCGTGCGAGCGTGGATGCCGCCCCAGAAGCCGCCGGCCCAGCGGGCGCTGGCGGCGGAAACGGGAGCGAGGTGCGCGGAAGGCATGGCGTGCGGATCCTTTCGGGATTCGAACCCCGAGACGGCTGTGTGACGGGGGTGCATATCTCGATTCAGTCACAAGATGCATAAAATTTCAACCCCGTGTGTTGACACAGCGCGCAATTTTTCCTACTGTTCTGGCGTACCCCCCCACCTCGTCAAGGAGGACGACATGATCATTCACAGCACCTCGCGCCGCTGGGCCCTCGCGGGCTTCGCCGCGCTGACCGTCACCGCCCTCGCCGGATGCGCGGGCGGCGACGGTGGCTCGACCGGCGGATCCGCCAGCGGAGCCGGTGGCGGAGATGAGCCGGAGAAGTTCACCGTCCTCACCGCCAACGAGAACCAGGCGCTCGAGGACCAGCTGCAGATGCTTGCCGATGGGCCCTGCGCCGAGGAGAACGCGGCGATGCCGATCGAGCACCAGAAGACGGCCCAGGCCGACACGACCCAGAAGGTCACGCTGCTCGCCAGCCAGAACGCGCTGCCGCAGCACTTCATCGCCGGAACCGACATGGTGCGCCCCACGGGTGACCTCGGCGCGGGCGGCCTGGTCGCCGACTACAAGGAGGTGCTGGGCGACGGGTTCAGCAACATCCTCCCCGCCGCGGCGTCGACCGTCGAGAACGTCTACGGCCAGATGGTTTCGCTGCCGTACCAGTACAACCTCGAGGGCATCTGGTACAACAAGGCGATCTTCGAGGAGGTCGGCATCGAAGAGCCCCAGACCTATGACGAGCTCCTCGCCGCGGCCGACGCGCTCGAGGCCGCCGGCTACCAGCCCCTCACGACGGCGGGCGCGGACGGCTGGCCGATGACGCGCCTGATGGGCATGTACATCTTCCGCAACGTCGGCCCCGACGCCATGGCCAAGGTCAAGGACGGCTCGGCCAAGCTCACGGATCCCGAGTACGTCGAGGGCGCCGCCGCGCTGCAGGACCTCGCAACCTCGGGCTACTTTGGCACCGGCTTCCAGACGATGGACGGCGGCACGTCGACGGCCCAGTTCCTCACGGGCAAGGCCGCGATGAAGTACGACGGCTCGTGGCTGCTGAGCAACATCAACGACCCCTCGCAGAACGAGATCGGCGAAGAGAACATCGGCTTCATGCCGTTCCCCGCCGTCGACGGCGGCGCGGGCAGCATCGACCAGTGGGCCGCGAACGCCGGCGCCGCGATGGCCGCGAACGCGAAGACGATGGGCCCGAAGACCGAGGCCTGGTTCGGCTGCATCGCCGAGAACTACGGCAAGCAGGCGCTCGAGACCTCCGGCATCGTCTCCGGCTTCCAGGTCAACGGCGAGGTCGCCGACGTCGCCCCCGTGACCAAGATGGTCCAGGAGAAGGTCGCCGACATCGATGAGACCGTGCTGTGGTTCGAGGCCCTGTTCGACGCGAAGACTGGCTCGCTCGCCTCGACGAACGGCAGCCTCCTCGTCTCGGGCGACATGAGCCCCGAGGACTACATGGCGGCGCTCCAGGCCAGCGTCGAAGCCGCACAGTAATCCGTATGGGGCGCCGGCCCTCCGCAGGGAGGGCCGGCGCCCCACGTATCCGAAAAGGGGTCGCGATGTCACGCGTCTTCGGGGACCGCAAGACCGTCCTCATCCTGCTCGTGCCCGTGCTGGCGGTGTACGTCCTGCTGAAGGTCGTACCGGTGCTCTGGTCGCTCGGGCTGTCGTTGTTCCAGGGAAATCTGCTTCGCGGCTTCACGTTCGTCGGTTTCGAGAACTTCGCGACCTTCTTCACCGACAAGGCGGCGCTCCACGCGCTGTGGGTGACGATCATGTTCGCCGTCATCATGACGGCCGCACAGGTCACCGTCGGATACCTCCTCGCGCTGCTGTACGTCTTCGTGCTGCGCAAGGGGAGCGCGTTCATCCGCACCGTCGTGTTCTTCCCGATGGTGCTCCCGACCGTCGCGGTGTCGATGCTCTTCAAGAGCCTCGTTGCCGTCGGCGACAACCAGGGCCCCGTCAACGACATCATCAACCTCTTCGGCGGCGAGAGCGTCGAGTTCCTCGCCACCACGTGGGGCACCATGCTCATCGCGATTCTCATGACACTGTGGACGTCGATGGGCTTCTACGCCGTGCTGCTGTTCACGGGTCTCATCGACATTCCCGACGAAGTCATCGAATCGGCGCGCATCGACGGAGCGAGTGGCCTGCGCCTCGTCCGGCACATCATCCTGCCGCTCTCGGCACCGATCCTGCTGTCGTCCGTGATCTTCAGCTTCAACGCGACGCTCAAGGTGTTCGACAGCCTGCTCGCCCTCAACAACGGCGGCCCGGGAACCTCGACGTCGCCGCTGACCCTGTACATGTACCGCACCGCGTTCGAATACGCCGAGTACGGGTACGGATCCACGATCGCGGTCATTCTCACCCTGCTCTGCATGGTGTTCACGCTCGCGGTGTTCCGTTCCTCGTCGAAGCGCACGGAGGACTGACATGAGCGCCACACAGACCCTCATCCAGGCCAAGGCACCGTCTCGCAAGGTGCCCTCGAAGCGCGGCCGCGCCGTCAAGCGCGCGCTCAGGCGGATCCCCGTGTGGATCGCCGTCGCGCTCCTGCTCATCGTGGTGATGTACCCGATGCTCTGGATGGTCCTCGGATCGTTCAAGACCCAGGGCGAATTCTTCGCGAACCCGACGTGGGCCCTTCCCGAGAGCTTCAACCTCGCCAACTACATCGAGGCGTTCACGCGCGGCAACATCCTCGTGAACTACCGCAACAGCCTCATCGTGACGATCCCGTCCGTGGTGCTGATCGTCTTCCTCGGTGTCGCGGCCGGATACGCGCTCGAGGTGATGATCTGGAAGGGGCGGCGCCAGACGCTGCTGCTCATCATGGCGGGCATCATGGTCCCCGGCCAGATGATCCTCGTGCCGCTGTTCACGACCTACTTCAAGCTCGGCATCACCGACAGCCTGTGGCCGCTGATCCTCACCTACACGGCGATGGGCATCCCGCTGACCACCTTCCTCATGGCGGCCTACTTCCGCGCCGTGCCGCGCGAGATGTTCGAGGCGGCGACGATGGACGGCTCGAGCCCGCTGCGCTCGTTCTTTATCATCGGTCTCCCCATGATGAAGAACGCCATGCTCACGATCGGGCTCGTCCAGTTCTTCAGCGTGTTCAACGACCTGCTGATCGCGCTGACGTTCACCACCCGTCCCGAGCTCGCGACGATCCAGGTCGGCCTGCTGAGCCTGTCCGACCAGTACGGTGGAACGAACTACGGCGCGCTGTTCGCGTCGGTCAGCATCAACATCATCGCGCTGCTGATCGTGTTCATCTTCCTCAACAAGAAGATCATGGCGGGCATGGCCGCCGGATCCGTGAAGGGCTAAACATGACTCGAATCGCATTCCTGCACACCGGTGCGGTCGTGATCCCCCCGGTCATGGCGCTCGCGGGCGAGCTGCTGCCGGACGCGACGCCCGTCAACTATCTGGACGACAAGATCGTCGCGGACCTCCGCGACCCGGAGCTGTCCGGATCCGTCGAGGGGCGGCTCGAGAACCTCGTTCGGGCCGCGAAGGACGGCGGGGCCGAGCTCGTCATGCTCACCTGCTCGTCGATCTCGCAGCTCGCAGGGCCCCTCTCGGAGCGGGTCGGGATTTCGGTGCTGCGCATCGACGAGGCGATGGCGGACATCGCCGTCGCGACCGGGCCCCGCATCGCCGTGATCGCCACGCTGCCGACGACCTCCGAGCCGACGACGGCGCTGATTCGCGAGCGAGCGGAGCTCGCCGGCAGGGATCCGCAGATCTCGAGCGAGGTGGTCGACGGCGCCTTCGCGGCGGTCGCGAGCGGCGACCGCGACACCCACGACCGCCTCGTCGTCGCGGCGATCGAGCGGTGGGCCGGCGAGGTCGACGTGATCGTCCTCGCCCAGGCCTCCATGGCCTCGGCCGCCGAGGCCGCGTCGGTCGACGTGCCGGTGCTCACGAGCCTCCGCCCGGGCATCGAGCGGCTGGGGCAGACGCTCGCCGCATAAGCTCCGCTCGGGCGCGCCCGTGGTCCTCCCCTGACCGCGCGGCGCGCCCGAGCGGTTTCCGCGCCTCGCGCGGCACCGCTCGCGGGTCGCCCGCGCGCCCCTCAGGAAGCGATCAGCGCCTCAGCGGTGTGCACGTCGGTGATGAGGGTAGTGATCCACTTGCCCTCGAGCGCACCGCGGATCGCGTCGCGTTTGCGCGGGCCGCCCGCGAGACCGACCCGGCGGGGGATCCGCAGGAGGTCGTCGGTCTGGATCGCGATGATGCGATCGTCGTGGTCGCCGTGCACGAGCTCGCCGTCTGTGCGGAAGATGCGGTGGCAGATGTCGCCGGCGGCGCCCGCCTCGGCGAGCTTCTGGATCTCCTCCGCCGAGAAGGCATTGCCGCTGGTCGCGAGCACGGCCGACGGCTCGATGCTGCCGATGCCCATGATCGCGACCGTGAGATCCTGCCAGTGCCGCGTGATCTCCTGCATGGGTGCCTCCTGCATGAGGCTTTCGTAGATCTCTCGCGTCGCGACGATCCCGGGCGCCGGCACGTACACCGCCTCCGCCCCGATCATGCGGGCGAACTCGCCGAGGATCCGGTTCGAGTGGCTCTGCGCCTCGGGTGCGCCCATGCCGCCCAGCAGCTGCACGACCTCCTCGGCGCCGCGCGGGTTGAGCGGCCGCATGCGGTCGACCATCGCGAGCACGGTCTGGCTCCACGATGAGACGCCGATGCGGTCGCGGCCCGAGAACGACGCCTCGAGGTAGCCCGCGGCCCCGGCCCCGATCGACGCCAGGATGTCCTGCTCGCTCGCGTCGGGGTCGACGTCGACGACGACCGCCTCGTTGAGGCCGTATCGCTTCTCGATCTCCTCCTCGAGCTCGGCGTAGACGCCGGGCACCGCGGTGACGATCGTGCGGATGATCCCCGCCTGTTCGGCGCGCTTCAGGAGGCGCGAGACCTTCGCCTGTGAGATGCTCAATTGGCGCGCGATCTCGGCCTGACGCAGACCGTGTTCGTGGTACATGCGGGCGATCTTGGTCATCAGTCGCGTCTGGCCGTCGGCTTGGCGGATCGAGCTCTGGGGCACGGTGGTCTCCGTTTCTCCTTCTCGGGCACCATCGGCGGCGCGCGGGTCGGGAGTGAATCTTTATTCAGAGCCTATCGCGGACGGTCGATGTTCGAATGCGATCGGTTCAATTGTTCGGCATGTGGGTCGCCGATACGGTCGGCTGGGCGCGGTCTCGCGAGCGAGGCCGCACTCTATACGCTGACTATCACGGGAGCGGCGATCTCGGTGATCCCGCTCCTCGCGCTCGTACTGTGGCTGCAGCGCTTCTGGCGACTCGACCTCCTCAGCGGAGGCCTGAAGGGATGACGATGACGACTTCTCCGTTCGACAAGAACCACTTCGACTACTCGCCGTGGTTCTTCTGGAGCGACGCCGACGACGAGGCGAAGGCCCGTCAGGTCGAGCTGCAGGCCGAGGCGATGCGCCAGAACCCGGAGGTACGCATCGGGGAGCGTTGCTTCGTCTCCGAGATCGCCGCCGTGCAGATGGATCGCATGGAGCTCGGCGACAGCTCGTACATCGCCGGCCACGCCTACGTGACGGGCACGCTCCTGACGGGCACGAACTGCACCATCAACCCGTTCACCGTGGTGCGCGGCGAAGTCCGGCTCGGCAACGCCGTGCGGATCGGGGCGCACACGTCGATCCTCGCCTTCAATCACACGATGGAGGACGCGGACACCTGGGTGTTCAAGCAGCCGCTCACCGCGAAGGGCATCACGATCGGCGACGACGTGTGGGTCGGATCCCACGTCATGATCGTCGACGGCGTCACGGTCGGGGACCGCGCGATGATCGCGGCGGGATCCATCGTCACGAAGGACGTGCCCGCGGGCGCGGTCGTCGCGGGCAATCCGGCACGCGTGCGCAAGTGGCGCGTGAAGCCCGACGCCCCGCAGGGCGATCTCGCGACCCGTGTCGCGGCCTTCGCCGAGACCGCGCGGGCCGAGGTGCCCGCGATCCTCGCGCGCTCGTGGGACGGCGAGCGCTATCTCGACAAGCCGGGCGCGGATCCGACGGTGCGCGCGCACTGCGACGCCGTCGAGATCGCCGCCTACCTGCTGGGCGGCGTGCCGCCGCAGCTCGAGGCGGATGAGCACGTCGCGCGCCTGCGCGGGCTGCAGGATCCGGAGACGGGTCTCGTGCCGCCGCTCGACGCGGCGGGGCGCCCGGATCCGAGCGGGATGGCGCTCGTCGACAGCGAGTCGCCGTACTCGATCCTCAGCGTCGGCTACGCCCTCGACGTGCTGGGCTCGTCGTTCGCGCACCCGATCGCCGCCTTCGACGAGCTGGGCGCGGACGGCACGCTCGCGTATCTCGAGGCGCTGCCGTGGGAGGGGCGGCCCTGGACGGCGGGCAACTACGCCGACGCGCTCGGCACGGCGCTGCTCTGGAACCGCAGGAAGAACACCCCGGGGAGCGAGGCGACCGCCGTGGCGCTGTTCGGGTGGCTGACCGCGCACACGGATCCGCGCACGGGAATGTGGGGCACGCCCGGCACGGGCGACGGTGACCTGCAGCTCGTGAACGGCTTCTACCGCGCCTCGCGCGGCAGCTACGCCCAGTTCGGCGTGCCGCTTGCTCGGCCGCAGCGCGTGATCGACACGGTCCTCGCCCACGCCCGCGAGGGGCGGTTCTTCGACCGGCAGAATCAGAACGCCTGCAACGTGCTCGATGTCGCGCACCCGCTGTGGCTCGCCCGGAAGGACGCCCCCGACTATCGGGCGGACGAGATCCGCCGCGTCGCGAATCTCCTGCTCGAGGATGCGCTGACGCACTGGGTCCCGGGTGAGGGCTTCCCCTTCGCGGCGGCTACGAGCGGGCCGCAGCGCGAGACGCAGAGGCCGGGCCTGCAGGGCACGGAGATGTGGCTCGCGATCATCTGGCTGCTCGCGGATCTGCTTGGCATCTCGAGTGTTCTCGGCTACCGGCCGGGCGGCGTGCACCGCCCCGAGCCCGCCGAGATCCTCGGGGCCTGAGGCGGAGATCCGGCAGCGGCGGGTGCGCCGAGCCGAGATTCTGACGATCGCCTGAGATCCGGCGGAATCGCCGAAATCGTCAGAATCTCGCGTCATTGTCAGAATCTCGCGACAGGGGACACCCGCCCGGCGGACCCGCCACTGTTAGGATAATCACCAGAGAATTTTCATTCACCCACAAAGGGGCGGGACATGATCATCGGCGTCACCGGAAGCAGCGGCAAGCTCGGCCGCGCGACAGTCGACCGCCTGCGCGGCGAGGGGCACGAGGTGATCGGCTTCGACCTCGTGGGGCCGCCCGGCGCCGGCTTCACGAGGGTCGACCTCGGCGACTACGGCCAGACGCTCGACGCCCTCCTCGGCGTCACGGCCCGGCACGACGGTCTCGACGCGCTCGTGCACCTCGCCGCGATCCCCGTCAACGGGCTCGTGCCCGACGCCGCGACCTTCCACACCAATGTCACGGCGACCTTCAACGTGCTGCACGCGGCGCATCGCGTCGGCATCGACAACGTCGTGTTCGCGTCGAGCATCACCGCCATGGGGTTCCCCTTCGACGAGGCGCCGCCCGCGCTCCCGGTCGACGAGAGCTATACCAGCGCCAACAACACCTATGGGCTGGGCAAGGTCGCCGAGGAGGCGATCGTGGGGCAGCTCGCGCGCTGGGGTCGGACCTCGTACACGGCGCTGCGCTTCACGAACGTCGTCGCCGAGAACGAATACGACACCTTCGCCCGCGCCGCCGAGCCGGGCTACCGCCGCGACCTCATCGGGAGCTGGGTCGACGCCCGCGACGGCGCCCTCGCCGTGTCGCTCGCTCTCGCGAAGCCCCGCCCGGGCTTCCGCGTCTACAACGTCGCCGCGCCCACGTCCGGCACCGCGGATCCCTCGCGCATCGTTGCCGAGCGATGGTTCCCCGGCACCCCCATCGCCGACGATCTCGGCGAGTACGAATCCCTGATGTCCACCCGCAAGATCCAGGCCGAGCTCGGCTTCGCCGCCGAGCACGACTGGCGCTGAACCCCGTCCCCGATCGAAGAGGATCCATGTCTTACGCCCTGTACCAGCCCATCGAGCTCTCCTTCCGTGGCGAGAACGCGCTGCCGGTCATCGCGACGGCCCCGTTCACGGTGCGCCTGCGCCACTCCGACGGCGACGAGGTCACGATCGCCGGATTCTGGGACGGCGACCGCGACTACCGCGCCCGCTTCCTGCCGGAGAAGAGCGGATCCTGGTCCTGGGCGGTCGAGGACGCGCGCACGGCGCTGGACCGGGTCGAGGGATCCGTCGAGGTCGGCGCGGCCGAGGGGCACGGTCCGGTGCGCGTGGCGCATACCTTCCACTTCGCGCACGCCGACGGCACGCCCTTCCGCCCCGTCGGCGGCACCGCGTACAACTGGCTCCACCAGGAGGAGCCGCTCTACTCCGACACGATCGCGTCCTTCGTCGAGGCGCGGTTCAACAAGCTGCGCTTCATGGTCTTCCCGCAGGCGGGTGGATCCGTTGAGCACAGCCCCGAGCTCATGCCGTTCGAGAAGACCGATAGCCGGTGGGACGTGACGCGACCCGTGCCCGAGTTCTTCCAGAGGCTCGACGGCGCCGTCCGCGCCCTCGGCGAGGCGGGCATCGAGGCCGATGTCCTGATCCTCAACGCCTACGACCGGGGCGTGTTCGGCCTCAACGAGCTGAGCGAGGAGGAGGACGCGATCTACGCGCGCTACCTCGTCGCGCGGCTCGCGGCCTTCCCGAACGTGTGGTGGTCGCTGTGTAACGAGTACGACCAGCTCCTCCGCCCGGAGGAGCGCTGGGACCGCCTCGGCCAGCTCATCGCCGACATCGACCCCTCGCAGCACCCGCGGTCCATCCACAACTGGGTGCACATCTTCGACAACAACCGCCCGTGGGTCACACACGCGTCGATCCAGAACGGCTTCGCCACGGAGCAGCCGGGCCGTGCGCGCATCTACCGCGACGCGTACTACAAGCCCATCGTGCTCGACGAGATCAAGTACGAGGGCAACGCCGAGGCCCGCTGGGGCCAGCTCTCCGGCGAGGAACTCGTCGACCGCTTCTGGAACGTCACGATCGAGGGCTGCTACGCCTCGCACGGCGAGAGCTTTGAGACCGAGAGCGGCAGCCTGCAGATCGTCGAGGGCGGCAAGCTCCGCGGATCCTCGCCCGCCCGCATCGGCTTCCTGCGCGGGATCCTCGACGACCTCGTCGTGCCGGGTCTCGATCCGATCGACAAGTGGGACGACCCGGAGCTCGGCGTCGGCTGGGGCCGCAAGCAGTACCTCATCTACTTCGGGCGCACGGCGCCGGCGTCGTGGCGCGTGCGGATCCCCATCTCGCACTACATGAGCGAGGCGCCGGAGGAGGGCGACCGCTTCGTGATCGACATCATCGACACCTGGAACATGACGATCACCCGCGCCGGCGAGGTCGAGATCGACGAGGTGCACCGCGACTACGCCTTCGCGGGCACCGAGCCGATCGCCCTCCCGGAGGGCGAAGCGATCGCCGTCCGAATCACCCGCACGGACCTCATCTAGCCGCCCCGGGCGCCCCCACTCGCGCCCACCACCGTTGAAATGACACTTTTGAGGGGTCNGACACTTTTGAGGGGTCGCGATGCGTCGCGACCCCTCAAAAGTGTCATTTCAACGGCTCGGCTGGGCTCGGGTGGCTCGGCTCGGGTCTGGTCGGCACGTATCGGGGAAACATCACACCTTCGGTTTCGAGTGTGATCGGTTCGGTTGTTCGGTTTCAGTCATCGTATGAATCTTGGGGTGCGCGACCCCACGCGCCACAACCAAGGAGTCAACGATGACTTTTACGTTCACGCGAACGATGACGACCGGCCTCGCGCTCACGACCGGGGCGCTGCTGCTTGCCGGATGCGGCATCGGCGACACCCCCGCGGACGCGACGAAGCCCGCCGAGAGCACGGGCGAGGTCGAGGTCGTCTGGAAGGGCGACGCCGATCGCGCCGCCAGCATCCAGGAGGCGCTCGACCTCTTCAATGAGGCGAACCCCGACGTCAAGATCACGACCGACTACCAGTCGGGCGGCGAGTACATGCAGAAGATGACGATCCGCTTCGCCTCGGGCGACGCCCCGGATCTCATGCGCCAGGAGCGCGAGACGCTCCGCGATTACGCCGATCGCGGCGTGCTGCTCGACCTGAGCGACATCGACGCGATCGACACCAGCGCGATCCCCGAGTCGGTGCTCGAATCGGGCAAGGTCGGCGACAAGCTCTACGGCATCCCCGGCGGCATCACCTCGTTCAGCTACGCGATCCGGGCCGACATCCTCGAGGAGTACGGCATCGAGGTCCCCGACATGGACACGTGGACCTGGGACGAGATGATCGACACGGCCGCGAAGGTCACCGAGGCGAGCGGTGGCGAGGTGTACGGCGTCGACATCCCGATGGGGGAGATCTCGAACCTCGGCATCTGGCTGCGCCAGCACGGCGAAGACCTGTGGGACGCCGACGGCAAGCCCGCCTTCACGGCCGCGACGGTGCAGGAATGGTTCGAGATGTACCTGCACGCCGTCGAGGTCGGCGCCCAGCCCGAGCCCGACGCCCTCGACGCCATTGGCGCCGCGGCCGACCAGTCGTCGCTCGGCCAGGGCTTCATCGCCATCGGGTCGATCCCCACGAACTCCTACGCTGTCTTCAACGAGGTCGCCGGCGGCGGGCTCGAGCTCGGACACTACCCGGGCGAGTCGGAGGCGACCCAGCGCGGCCAGCAGGTCATCCCGGCCCTGTACTGGTCGATCGCGGCATCGTCCGGCGACGCGGAGGACGCCGCGAAGGTGCTGAACTTCATCGTGAACGACCCGGAGGGCGCGGCCCTGCTCGGCAGCACGCACGGGCAACCCGCGAACGCCGACGTCTCCGCCGCGATGGCGGACACGCAGAGCGAGGACGACAAGATCGCCTTCGACGAGATCATCGAGCTCTCGGAGCTCGACCTGAAGGCGCCCGTGCCGGACCCGGCCGGATCCGCCGAGCTGCGCGAGGAGCTCTCGAGCATCGGCGACCAGGTGAAGTTCGGACAGGTCACCCCCGAGGAAGGCGCCCAGGCCTTCGTCGACGCCGCCGCCAGCATCCTGGGCGAGTGATGACCACCGCGCTCGACGCGCACCCGCAGGCCGCGGAGCAGACCCCGTCTGTCTCCGCGGCCTCGCGGCCTCGGCGCAAGAGGAAGTCCGACAAGGCCGGATACGTCTTCCTGCTGCCGTGGTTCGGCGGCGTGCTGCTGACGTTTGTTCCGTTCTTCATCTCGCTCTATCTGGCGTTCACCGACTACGACCTGCTGACGTCGCCGACCTTCACGGGCCTCGACAACATCAAGACGGTGCTCGCCGACCAGAAGCTGCACCAGGCTCTCGGCGTGACGTTCACCTACACCTTCATCTCGGTGCCGATCTCGCTCGCCGCCGCGCTGCTGGTCGCGGTCGTTCTGAACAAGGGCATGCGAGGGCTGCCGATCTACCGCTCGATCTACTACCTGCCGTCGCTGCTCGGTGGATCCGTCGCGATCGTGATGCTGTGGCGCGCCATCTTCGGCGCCGACGGCATCGTCAACCACCTCCTCGGCCTCTTCGGCATCGAGCACGGGTCGTGGATCCAGAACCCCGACACCGCGCTCGGCGTGCTCGTCAGCCTCGAGGTGTGGTCGTTCGGATCGCCCATGGTGATCTTCCTCGCGGCCCTCCGCCAGGTGCCGCAGGAGCTCTACGAGGCGGCGGCCGTCGACGGCGCGCGCCGCGGTCGCCAGTTCTGGTCGATCACCCTCCCGATGATCAGCCCCGTCATCTTCTTCAACCTCGTGCTCGCCCTCATCGGCGCCCTGCAGACCTTCACGCAGGCGTTCGTCGTCTCGGGCGGCACGGGCGGACCCGCGGGGTCGACGATGTTCTACAACCTGTACCTGTACCAGCAGGGCTTCCAGAATTTCAACATGGGCTACGCCTCGGCGATGGCCTGGCTGCTGCTGCTGATCATCGCGGCCTTCACGGGAATCAACTTCTACGCCCAGCGGTACTGGGTGCACTACGAGAACTGAGCGGACATGGCAACCATCACAGAACTCGTCACGGTGCGCAGGCCGCGCCGTCGCGGCGGATCCTTCTACCGCCGCACCTCGCAGCCCTGGTCGAGGTTCCTCCGGCACCTCTTCGTGATCGCCGTCGGCGCGATCATGCTCTACCCGTTGCTCTGGCTGCTCGGTTCATCCTTCAAACCCGACGGCGAGATCTTCTCGAGCCTTTCGATCTGGCCCGAGCACTGGGATTTCACCCACTACGTCGAGGGCTGGAACGCGCTCGAGCGCCCGTTCCAGGTGTACATGCTCAACTCGCTGCTGCTGTGCGTGCTGACGATCACGGGCAACCTGATCTCGTGCAGCATGGCCGCCTACGCCTTCTCGCGCCTCGACTTCCGCGGCCGGAAGGGCATGTTCGCCCTCATGCTCGGCACGATGATGCTGCCCTCGCAGGTGCTGCTGGTGCCCCAGTACGTCATCTTCGCGAAGATGGGGTGGCTGAACACCTACCTCCCGCTCATCGTGCCGACCTTCCTCGCGACGAACGCGTTCCTCATCTTCCTCATGGTGCAGTTCATGCGGGCCCTCCCGCGCGAGCTCGACGACGCCGCGCGCATCGACGGCTGCGGATCCTTCTCGATCTACTTCCGCATCGTCCTGCCGCTGTGCGTTCCCGCCCTCGCGACGAGCGCGATCTTCACCTTCATCGGCTCGTGGAACGAGTTCTTCGGTCCGCTGCTGTACCTCACGAACCAGGACCTCTACACGGTGCCGCTCGCGCTGAAGCAGTTCATGAACACCGAGGGCCAGAGCTCGTGGGGGCAGATCTTCGCGATGAGCGTCATCTCGCTCGCGCCGGTGATCGGGTTCTTCATCGCGGGGCAGAAGTACCTCATCAACGGCATCGCGACCACGGGCCTCAAGTAAGCGTCGACGCCCGCACCACCAGCTGCGCCCCGACGTGCACGCGGTGGGGCGGGCGCCGGGCCCCCTCGGCGAGCTGAGCGACGGCGAGCTCGACGACCAGGCGCCCCACGTGCCGCTTCGGCGGCCGGATGGCCGTCAGCGGCGGATCCGCCGTGTGGGCGACCTCGTCGTCGTAGGCGACGATCGCGAGGTCCTCGGGGATCCGCACGCCGCGTTCGACGGCGCGCTGCGCGAAGAACACGGCGTACGGATCCGGCAGGATCACGAGCGCCGTGGTCTGCGTTTCGGCGCACCGATCGAGCGCCTCGTCGATGGCGGCGTCGCGAGCCTCGGTCGCGAACGCGCGCGAATCGCCCTGGAGCTGCACCCGCGGGTTGATGCCGTGCCGGGCGAGCTCGTCGCTCCACCCGCGCCGCAGCTGCGGGACGGTGGGGTTCGAGGCACCGAGGTCGAAGAGGCCGATGCGCTCGTGGCCCAGTTCGACCAGGTGGGAGACCGCGAGCCGCGCGCCCGCGGCGTGGTCTGACGCGGCCCATTCGAGCGTGCCGAACTCGCGCGGATCGACGGGCACGCGCTCGGCGAGCACGACGGGGATCTCGAGGCGGTCCAGCCAGTGCAGCAGGCGGTCGGCCTCGGGGGCGTCGGTCGCGGGCGCCACGATGAGCGCCTGCACCCCCTGCGCCATCAGCAGGGCGATCTGCTTCTGGTGGTCGGCGATGTCGTAGGTCGAGGCGCGCACGACGAGTCGCACGCCCATCTCCTCGGCCATCGTCCTGGCGTCGGCGAACACGGTCGGCCAGTAGTAGTTCGTGCTCGGAACGACCATCCCGATCGTGAAGCGCGGCGCGTTCGCGCGCGGGGAGGCCGCGCGGCCGGGCACGTCGCGGAGGATCGCCCCGCCGTGCACGCGGTCGGCGATGCCGAGATCGACGAGGGCGTTCACGTCGCGGCGCAGCGTGACCTCCGAGACGCCGAGTCGCTTCGACATCTCGGTCACCTGGATCGCGCCGTGCGCCCGCAGCTCGCGCAGCAGCTCGTCGCGCCGTTGCTCGGCGAAGCCGGCGCGTGGGGCAAGTGTCATCGAGGCCGCCTGTGGTTTCGATCGTGACCGAATCTGTTCGACCGGCCTCAAACATCGTATGAAATGTCGGTAGACCCGGCAATCGAGGAAGTGGAATCCATGACTGACGCCACCGGCGCGCACGACGACGTCGCGCCCCTGTACCCCGTGACCGCCCGAGCCTTCGGCGGCGAGGCCCGGCGCTTCGCCGTCGCCACGGTCGCGGATCCCTCGCCGCGACTCGCATACGGGCTCGAGCTGCTGCGCTCGGCGCTCCGCGGCGCGGGTCTCGCCGAGCTCGACGAGCCGGGGCCCGGCGAGACGGGCGTCTGGCGGATCCTCGTCGCCCCGCGCGCCGACGCGCGGATCCGTCGGCTCGAAGAGCAGGACGTGCTGCTGTACAACACCGAGCCGCCCGCCGAGCAGGGCTACTACCTCTCGCGCCTCCCCGGCGACGTCGTCGTCGTGACGGCGATCGACGACTCCGGCCTGCTCTACGGTGCCCAGGAGCTCGCCCGCGAGGTGGCGCGCGAGGGGCGGATCCCGCTCGAACTCGATCGCGGCGAGAGCCCCGACCTCGTCGTGCGCGGCCCCGCCATCGGCTTGCAGAAGACGACCGTCGAACCGGAGCGCCAGGTGTACGAATACCCCGTGACGCCCGACCGTTTCGCGTGGTTCTACGACCGGGAGCACTGGACCCGGGTGCTCGACGAGCTCTTCGACCAGCGCTCCAACATCGTCTACCTCTGGAGCGGGCACCCGTTCTCGTCCTTCGTCGAGCTGCCCGACTACCCCGAGGCGCTCGAGGTGACGCGGGAGGAGCTCGCCCTCAACCGCGCAACCCTGAACTGGCTGCTCGGCGAGGCCGATCGCCGCGGCATCCAGCTGATGTTGCACTTCTACAACATCCACGTCCCGCTGAGCTTCTCGCGGCACCACGGCATCCCGCACCGCCAGCCCCAGCCCACCGAGCTCGTCTCCGCGTACACCCGCGCCGCGATCTCCGCCTTCGTGCGCGAGTACCCCCGGATGGGCCTCTACGTGTGCCTGGGCGAGGTGCTCAACGGCGTGCTGCACGGCGAGGAGTGGCTCTTCGAGACCATCATCCCCGCCGTCGAGGAGGGCTCGGCGAACATCGCCCCCGAGGACCGCCCGCCGCTCATGCTGCGCAGCCACGGTCTGGATCCGGAGCGGATCGTCGAGGCGGCCCGCCACCGCGTGCCGACGCTCTACACGGAGGCGAAGTACAACGGCGAGTCGCTGACGACCTGGAACCCCCGCGGGAAATGGCAGGAGCAGCACCGCATGCTCGCGACGAAGGCGACGGTGCACATCGCGAACGTGCACATCCTCGCCGACCTCGAACCGTTCCGGTACGCGGCCTTCTCGTTCATCCAGCGGAGCGTGCAGGCGATGGTGCACCGCCTGCACGTGCGCGGCCTTCACCTGTACCCCCTGTTCTACTGGGACTGGCCGTATTCGCCCGACGCGGCCGAGCCGCGCCTGCTGCAGATCGAGCGCGACCGCTTCTGGTTCGCCGCCTGGCATCGCTACGCATGGAAGGCCGACCGGGATCCCGCCGCCGAGCGCGCCTACTGGACGGCGATCCTCGCCGAGAAGTACGGATCCCCGGAGGCCGGGGCGGCCGTGTTCGAGCTCTATGAGCAGTCGGGCCAGATCGCGCCGCGGCTGCTGCGCCGCGTCGGCATCACCGAGGGCAACCGCCAGACCTTCAGCCTCGGCATGACGATGAGCCAGCTCACCAACTCGGCCGCGCACCGCACCTGGGACGACCTGTGGGAGTCGCACGCCCCGGGCGGCGAACGCCTCGAACCCTACGCGATCCGCGAGGCCCGCGGATCCGGTCACGTGGGCGAGACCCCCGTGGACGTCGCCCGAGAAGCGGTGATCTTCGCCGAGCGCGCGCTCGCCGCCGTCGAACGCGCCCGCGCCGCCGCGGCACGCGACCTCGACGAGCTCTCCCGCCTCACGACCGACGCGGAGGCACTCGCGGCGATCGCGCACTTCTACGCGCTGCGCATCGAGGCGGCCGTCCAGATCGGCGTGTTCCGCGAGAGGCAGTCCGAGACGGAGCGGCTCGTGCGCGCGAGCGAGCTCGTCGCGGAGAGCGTCGAGGTCTACCGGCGGCTGACCGACATCGCGGGCCCCGCCTACCTCTACGCGAACAGCATGCGCACCCCGCAGCGGCAGGTGCCCTTCCGCAACGGTTTCGACTTCGGCCACTGGTCCGCGTGCCTGCCCGAGTTCGAGCGGGAGGCGCGGGACCTCGCGGCGAACGTGCGCGGCATCGTCGCGAACGGCATGCCCGACATCACCCCGATCCCGCCGCAGCCGCGCTTCACCGAGATCGACGCGCGGATCGACGGGCCGGACCTCGAGCCCGTCGTGATCGAGCGCGGCGCGCGGCTGTTCACCGGATCCGACGACGCGATCGTCGATCTCGCCCCCGAGCTCGACGGCCTCCGCGGGGCGCGGATCCCGCGCGTCATCGGAGGCGACGGGCAGCTGCCGCTGCGCCTCACGATGCCGGAGGACGGTCACCTGCTGATCGGATACCTCAAGGGCGAGAGCGACAACTGGCTGCGCGTTCCCTCGCTCGAAACCGACACGCACGCCGACGAGCGCGGCGGTCTCGACCCCGTGCTCGTCGGGGCGATCGCCGGATCCGGCATCGCCGCCGTCGACGTGCACGCCTTCCGCTACGAGAAGGGCGAGCACACCGTCGCGCTCGGCAAGGGATCCTTCCTGATCCTCGGAGCGACGGTCGCCGATCAGCGCTTCACGGGCCGCGTCGTGCGAGACGAGAAGAACTCGCAGGGCATGCTCGACTGGCTCTACACCACACCCACGAATGGATCCCACTGATGGCCGGACCCGCCGTCGTCGCGCTCATGTCGCGCGACACCTGGAACGAGCAGTTCGACGCCCGGCGCCGCGAGCGGCTCGGCCGCGTCGCGGCGCCGACGGCGCCCGAATGGATCCCCCGATTCGAGGATCCGGCGGGGCGGGACGCGCTCGCCGAGGCCGAGGTGCTGATCACGAGCTGGGGCGCCTCGCGCCTCACCGACGAGCGCCTCGCGCTCATGCCGAGGCTGCGCGCCGTGCTGCACTGCGCGGGCAGCGTGCGGCCGCTCGTGACCGACGAGTTCTGGGCGCGCGGCATCGTGCTCTCAAGCGCGGCCGACGCGAACGCGGATCCCGTGGCGGAGTACACCTACGCCGCCGTCGTGATGGCGGGGAAGAAGGCACCGTTCCTCGCCGGCGAGGGGCGGGTGCGCCGCTCCGATTGGAACGAGACCCTGCGCTGGGGCCCGCTCAGCACCGTCGGGCTCACGGTCGGCATCGTCGGCTTCTCGCGCATCGGTCGCCGCGTCGTGAACCGTCTCGTCGACCGGCTCGAGGGGGTGCGCTGCCTCGTCACCGACCCGTATGCGGATCCGGCCGCCGTCGCCACCGCGGGGGCCGAGCTCGTCGGGCTCGACGAGATGCTGGGCGCCGTCGACATCCTCAGCATTCACGCGCCCGAACTGCCGGAGACGCGGCATATGATCGGCGCGGCGCAGCTCGCGGCGCTCGGCGACCACACGACGGTCATCAACACGGCGCGCGGTTCGCTGATCGACACCGCCGCGCTCGAGGCCGAGTGCCGCTCGGGACGCCTCAACGCGATCCTCGACGTGACGGATCCGGAGCCGCTGCACTCCGACTCGGTGATGTACGACCTGCCGAACGTCATGATCACCCCGCACGTCGCGGGATCCCTCGGCACCGAACGGTTGCGGATGAGCGACCTCGCGCTCGACGAGCTCGACCGCTTCATCGCGGGCGAGGCGCTCGAGCACCAGATCCGCGAGGAGGACATGGCCCATGTCGCGTGAGGCAGCGTCCGCGGTCGGCGCCCCGCCGCGGCCGGGCGCGGCTCACCCCGTCGTCCTCGTCACGGGCGGCAGCCGGCACCTCGGGGCGGCGATGTGCCGCCGGTTCGCGGCGGACGGTGCGGCGGTCGTCGTCAACGGGATCGTGCCGGGCGAGGCCGCGGCGCTCGCCGAAACCCTGCCCGAGGCGATCGGCATCGACGCCGACATCTCGGATCCGGATCAGGTCGACGCGATGTTCTCGCGCGTCGAGCGGGAGTATGGCCGGCTCGACGTTCTCGTGAACAATGCGGCGCTCTCGCTCGCGGGGCGCGTGCCGATCGAGCGCGTGACGCTGTCCGATTGGGACCGGATCTTCGCGGTGAACGCGCGCGGCACCTTCCTGTGCACGATGGGCGCGGTGCCGCTCATGAGATCTTCGGAGGCTCCCGCCGTCGTCAACGTCTCCTCGATCGGGGCGAGCAGGGCCCATCGCTCGGCCGTGGCCTATGACGCGACGAAGGGCGCGATCGAATCGTTCACGCGCGTCGCGGCCCTGGAGCTCGCGCACCTCGGGATCCGCGTGAACGCCGTCGCCCCGGGCGCGATCGCACACGAGAGCTACGACGGCGGCGACGCCTCGCTGATCCCGCTCGGCCGCCCCGGCCGCCCCGAGGAGATCGCGGCGGTCGTAGCGTTCCTCGCCTCGCCCGAGGCGTCCTACCTCACGGGATCCGTGCTCACGGCCGACGGCGGCTTGACGGCCCAGGCCCGCCCACCCGCGGCCGAGCCCCGCCTCATCCCCTCCACCCCGTGAACGAGTAACCCCGAGCCCACGCCCGGGACGAGCCCGCGCCCCGCGCCCATGCCCGGGTCGAGCCACGCCCGGCCGAGCCCACGCCCGGGCCGGGCCCCACGCCGCGCCGGGCCCGCGCCCGCCCCGAGCCACGCCGTTGAAATGACACTTATTGGGGGTCCTGGCGGGCATTTACCCCTCATAAGTGTCATTTCAACGGCGTGGGACGAGCCAGGGTGGCGGTCAGCTCGAGAAGTGGTGGGTGCCGGGGCCGACCTCGTGGCTTCCGGAGGGGAGCTCCACCACCCCGGTGGAGCCCGTCGGCACGGTGACCTCGACCGAAAGCGCGCCCTGGGCGTGCGTCCACGCGATCGAGGCCTCCCCGTACGGGGTGAGGTGCACGGCCCTCGCCGAGGCGAGCGGGCCGGGCGTGGGCGCGAAGCGGATCCGCCGGTAGCCGGGATCGGCGGGGGAGAGCCCCGCGACCTCCCGGTGCAGCCAATCGGCGATGGATCCGAGCGCGTAGTGGTTGAAGCTCGTCATGCGCCCGGGGTTGACGGTGCCGTCGGGCATCTGGCTGTCCCAGCGCTCCCAGATCGTCGTCGCTCCCTGATCCACCATGTACATCCACGACGGGCACTCGCGCTCGAAGAGGAGGTCGAAGGCGGCGCCCGCGTGCCCCGTCGCGCTGAGGGCGTCGGCGACGACGTTGACGCCCGCGAAGCCGACGGCGATGCGGTTGCCTCCCTCGGCGACGAGCTCGGCGAGGCGCCGGCCCGCGGCCGCTCGCCGCTCGCCCTCCAGCAGATCGAAGCGGATCGCGAGCGCGTACGCGGTCTGCGCGTCGCTCGTGAGGCGGCCGGACGACTCGTCCCAGTACTCGCCGACGAACGCGTCGCGCACCTCGTCGGCGAGCGACCCGTAGCGCGCCGCGTCGTCCGCGCGCCCCAGCACGGCGGCGGTGTCGGCGAGGCGCCGCGCCGACCAGGCGAAGTAGGCGGTGGCGACGAGGTACTTGTCGGTCTTGGCGTCCGCGGGGTCGTGCGGCGGCGCGGCCGGATCCAGCCAGTCGCCGAGCTGGAAGCCGGTGTTCCACAGGCGCGACGGACCCGCGAGGGCCTCGACCTGGTCGACCCAGCCGCGGGCGCTGTCGTACTGCTCCCGCAGCACCCCGTCGTCCGCGAAGCGCTCGTACAGCGTCCACGGCGTCAGCACCGCGGCGTCACCCCACACCGCGCCGGGGCGCGTGGGGGTCCACATCGGACCTCCCGGGATGACCGGCACGTACCAGGGCACCGTGCCCTCGCGTCGCTGCTCGACGGCGAGGTCCTTCAGCCAGCTCGAGAGGAAGCCCGACACGTCGAAGAGGAAAGCCGCGGTCGGGGCGAACACCTGGATGTCGCCCGTCCAGCCCAGGCGCTCGTCGCGCTGCGGACAGTCGGTCGGGATGTCGACGAAGTTCGAGCGCGTGCCCCACACGACGTTCTCGTGCAATCGGTTCAGCGACTCGTCGGAGGACTCGAACCAGCCCGTGCGGGTCATGTCCGAGTGGTAGACGCGCCCCTCGAACGCGCCCTCCGCGACGGCGTCCTCCACGGATCCGGGCCAGCCGGTCACCTCGACGAAGCGGAAGCCGTGCGTCGTGAAGCGCGGCTCCCACGTCTCGGCGCCGCCGCCCTTCAGGGTGTACACGTCGGTCGACTTCGCGGCGCGCAGCGGCCGGGTGTAGATCTCGCCCTCCTGCATCACCTCCGCCGTGCGCAACGTCACGGTGTCGCCCGCCTCGCCGCGCACCGTGATCCGCACGCGGCCCGTGAAATTCTGGCCGAAGTCGAGGATCCTGTGACCGGCGGGCGAGGTGAGGACCTCGACGGGGTGCAGGGTCTGCGTGCAGCGCACCGCCGGCCCCTCGGGTGCGACGAAGCGCTCCGGGTGCGCGGGTCGCGTGGCGACGGCCGACCATCCCTCGCGCGAGGATCCCGGTGCCGACCACCCCTCGACCTCCTGCCGGGCGTCGTACGCCTCGCCGTCGTAGAGCCCCGAGCGCAGGATCGGAGACGGGTGCGCCTCCCACGATGCGTCGGTCGCGATCGTGGTGACGGATCCATTGGCGTGCGTGACCTCGAGCTGCGCGATGAGCGAGAGGTCGTCGCCGTACATGTCGAAGGTGTGGCCGTGGTGCGTGAATCCGAGGCGTCCGCGGTACCAGCCGTCGCCGAGCCACGCGCCGATGACGTTCTCGCCGTCGGAGAGCAGGTCCGTGACGTCATAGGTGTGCACGCGCAGGCGTTCGGAGTACACCGTCCAGCCCGGATTGAGCGTGTCGTTGCCGACGCGCCGGCCGTTGATCTCCGCCTCGTAGACACCGTGGGCGGTGATGTAGAGGCGCGCGCTCGCCACCCCGGACACCGCGAAGGCCCGGCGCACCAGCGGCGGTCGGCGCAGATCCTTGTCCTCGTTCTCCTCCCACGCCGCGCCGACGGCGACCGCCGCCCAGTCCGCGGCGTCGAGCAGGCCCGCCTCGACGGCGGCCCACGCGCCGAAGTCGGAGGCGGATCCGTCGGATCCCCACAGCCGCACGCGCGCCTCCGCGCGCTCGCGGCTCGCCAGCGGATCCGCCGGCCACGGTACGAGGATCTGTTCGGCCGACTCAACGCGGCCGCTCGTCGCGGTCGCGGATCCGCGGCGGATCTCGATCTCGTAGGCGGCCTGCGTCCACCCGGCGGGCGCGTCGGTCGTCCAGCTGATGCGGGGCGCGGCCACGCCGATGCCGAGGGGCTCGGCGAGGTGCTCGAAACGGGGTGCGGAGGGAACGATGGTCATAGTCCTTAGCCCTTCACCGCGCCAGAGGTCATGCCCTCGACGATCTGGCGGTTGAAGAAGATGTACATGATGAGCGGGGGGATCGTGATGAGCAGGATGTTCATGAACAGCAGGTTCCACTGGTTCAGCGTCTGATCCTGGAAGTTGTACAGCGTCAGCTGCAGGGTGACGTTCTCGTCGCCCGGGAAGAAGTACAGAGGGTTCGTGAAGTCGTTGAACACGCTCACGGCCTGCACCACGATCACCGTGATCGCGATCGGCTTCAGCAACGGCAGGATGATCGTGAAGAACAGGCGCATGGGGCCCGCGCCGTCGATCACGGCGGCTTCGTCGAGTTCGCGCGGGATCGTGCCGATGAACGAGCGGAACAGCAGGATGCAGAAGGACAGGCCGAAGGTGACCTCGATGAGGATCATGCCCGGCATGGTCTTGAACAGCCCGATGCCCTGCAGGACCCAGATGGTCGGCACGATGGCGGGCGGCACGATGAGGCCCGCGAGGACGAAGAGGTTGATGACCGCGTTCCACTTCGACTGGCGGCGCTGCATGATGTAGCCGACCATGGCCGCGAAGACGACCATGATGGTGACGGATCCGACCGTCAGGGTCGTCGAGTTGATGAAGGCCCGCAGAACCATGAAGTTGCGGGTCTGCAGCACCTCGACCATGTTCTCCCACGCGTGCCAGCCCTGCTGCGGCAGCGAGAACTCGAGCAGCGAGGCCTCCTGCGGGTTCTTGACCGCGGTGAGGATGATGAACAGGAACGGCACGATGAAGACGACGATCGAGACGAGGATCGCAATGATGCCGACGAGATAGCGGGTCGTGAATCGGCGCAGCGTGAGCGGCCGGCGGTTCGTGTGGCGCGCGGACGCGCCCTTCGTGGTGATGACCTGGGTGGCGCTCATGCCTCGACCTGCCTCTTGTTCAGCACGTACTGCACGGGGATGACGATGGCGGTGACGACGAGGAAGAGCACGACGTTGCCGGCGGTGGAGAGGCCGAAGAAGCCCGACTGGTACTGCTTGTAGATGACGGAGGCGATGACGTCGGTCGTGAAGCCCGGGCCGCCCTTGGTCATGGCCCAGATCAGCTCGAAGGAGCGGAGGCCGCCGATGAGGGACAGCAGGACGACGGTCGCGGTCGCCGGCTGCACGAGCGGCAGCGTGATGGTGCGGAACCGCTGCCAGGCGTTCGCACCGTCGACGCGGGCCGCCTCGTAGTAGTCGCGGGGGATCGCGACGAGGCCCGAGATGTAGATGAGCGTCGCGATGCCGACGCCCTTCCAGACGTCGACGAGCGCGACCGAGAAGAGCGCCCAGGAGGTGTCGGTCAGCCACGCGGGGCCGTTGATGCCGATCGTCGCGAGGGCCTGGTTGATGAGGCCGTCGAAGGGATCCATCAGCACCTTGAAGGTGATGCCAATGCCGATCGTCGAGACGAGCACGGGGAAGAAGACCGTGGAGCGCAGGTAGCCGCGCCCGAGGATCGAGCTGGTCAGCAGCAGGCCGAGCGCCAGCCCGAGAACGACCTTGAGCCCGGACGTGACGAAGCCGTAGATGAAGGTGTTGATGAAGCCCTTGAGCAGGCGGGACTCGGTGAAGAACTGCACGTAGTTCTCCAGGCCGATGAACTCGGCGTTCGTCAGGTCCCAGCGCGTGAGGCTGAAGTAGAAGCCCGCGAGGGTCGGTACGCCGAACAGCACGACGTAGAGCACAGCGGACGGGATATAGAACCAGGTGGGGTAGGAACTCGCCATTCCCTTCCGGGAGCGGCGGCGCGGGGGCGCAGCGGCCGTGGTTGTCATCTCGGAATTCCTCGTGTCGAAAAAATGGTGAGCGCGGGCCCGCGACGCGGGCCCGCGCACAGTGGTCGGCTTACCAGCCGTCGATGCCGAGCTGCTTGGCCTGCTTGACGACGTCGGCGTCGTACTCCGCGGCGGCCTTCTCGGCGGTGGTGATGCCGGATCCGACCTCGACCGTCAGCTGCTCGAGCGCCGGGCCCTTGATGGGCGAGAGGAACTCGAGAGCCGGGGCCGAGAGCCCGCCGTCGACGTACGCCTGCATGTCGGCGATCATCGGGGGAGCGTCGTCGGGCAGCGTGCACGCGCTCGTGGCGTAGGGGCCACCGGGGGTGAGGTATTCGTTCTGGATCTCGCAGCCCTCGGGCGAGTTCACGAACTCGAGGAACTTCTTCGCCGCCTCGAGCTCTTCGCCCTCGGTCGAGGTCGGGATGTAGAGCGCGTTGGGCAGCCAGATCGACAGGCGGGTGTCCTCGGCGTTCTGGGCCGGGAGCGCGAACACGCCGATGTCCTCGACCTTGTCGGGGGTGTTCTGCGCGATGGCCGAGATCGCGTTGGTGAGGATCGGGTAGTGCGCGCCCTCGCCGTTCGCGAGCTTGGCGAGCGCGTCGTCGTAGAGGACCGAGGCGTAGTCCTCGTTGAACCACTCGGACTCGGCGGCCTCCTGCTGGTTGAGCAGGCCCTGGAGGGCGGGCTGCTCGGTGTAGGACCGGTTGTTGGCGGTGTACTCGGTGGCCCACTCCGGATCCTGAGCGGCGACGTTCGCGAAGTCCCCGAGCACCCAGAGCTGGCTCGTCCACGGGTCGCCGTAGGACTGGATCACCGCGTCGTAACCGGCCTCCTTGATCGCCTCGTTGTTCGCCGCGAAGCTCGCCCAGTCCTGCGGGACCTCGAGGCCCAGCTCTTCGTAGATCGCCTTGTTGTAGAGCACCGCGCCGCCGAAGGACGCGCCGAGCGGCGTGCCGTAGAGGCCGTTCTCGCCCGAGACGACGGTCTTCATGTCCTCGGTCAGATCGGCGACCCAGGGCTGGTCGCTCAGGTCGACGAGGTTCTCGTCGGGCTTCAGGCCCTGCAGCTGCGAGCCCGAGTTGTACCCGAAGATCGTGTTCATCTCGCCGGTCGACAGCTTGGTCTTCATCAGGTTGTCGCCCTCGCCGCCGCCGGGCTGGGTCTCGACCGTGACGGTGATGTCGGGGTTCGCGGCCGTGAAGGCCTCGCCCATGGCCTGAATCGTCTCGGCACCCTCGCCGGACGATGCGATGAGCACGCTGATCTCGAGGCCGTCGGCGTTGCCGCCGTCGCCGCCGCCGATGCTGCCCACGCTGCACGAGGCAAGCGGAAGGGCGAGCGCCGCGACACCGACGGTGCCGAGCAGGAGCCTCCTGGTGGGGGAGTTCTTCATCTCTTACCTCCATGTAAAAGCTGATCCACATCGGCCTCTCCTGTGAGGCCGACGTGGTTGAATGTATCGCAAGTTGAAACCATTCAACGCACGCAACTTTTGCAGAGACGTCGACGAGAGTCAACGACAGTTACCAAATCGATTCCTGCGCGACGCCGCGCGGACGAAAGGACATGAGCCATGGCGGCCATCCCCGATTTCTCGAGTTCCGACCCCACCACGCGCGTCGTCGCGCTGCGCTCGCAGCACGGCGCGGGCCTCATCGGCGTGCCGGGCGAGGGCGTGCGTCTCACCTGGCGCGTCACCGCGCGGCCGGGCGTGTCGCAGCTCGCCTACCAGCTCGCCGCCGGATCCGAGGGCGGCGAGCTGCGGCCCGGATCCGTGACGCCCGGGGCCGCGCAGGTCGCCGTCCCCGCGGGAGACATTCCCGCGGGCGAGCGGCGCCGATTCGCGGTGCGCATCGCCACCGAGAACGGGTGGACGGCGTGGAGCGACGAGCTCATCGTCGAGGCCGGTCTCGACGCCTACGAGGCCGAGGTCATCGGCATCCCCAGCGAGGTTGAGGGCCCCGCCGCGATCCTGCGCCGCGAGTTCACGGTGCGGGCGCTGCCCGAGCGCGCTCGGCTGCGCCTGTCGGCGCTCGGCCTCGTCGACGCGTGGATCAACGGCGTGCGGGCGAGCGACGCCCACCTCACGCCGGGGTGGACCTCCTACGGCAAGCGCGTGCTCGTCGACACGCTCGACGTGACGGCGCTCCTCCGCGAGGGCGGCAACACGATCGTGCTCGAGGTCGGCGACGGCTGGTACCGGGGGCGCATGGGCTTCGCCGATCGCACCCGGATCTACGGCGATCGCTCGGGCGCGCTCGCGCAGATCGACACGGAGGACGGCGTGCTCGTGGCCACCGACGCCTCCTGGCGCGGCGGTTTCGGCGCGACCCGCGCCGCCAGCATCTACGACGGATCCGACATCGACCTGCGCCTCGCCCCCGACGGCGTGCACGAGACCGGCTTCGACGACGGCGCGTGGACGGCCGCCGAGGTGATCGAGGCGGATCTGTCGCGCTTCGAGCCGCGCTCCGCGCCGCCCGTCCGCACCGTCGCGGAGCTGCCGATGCGCCGCACCGAGCGCGATGGATCCGTGCAGTTCGATGCGGGCCAGAACGTGAGCGGCTGGGTCCGGCTCGTGGTCCGCGGCCGCGAGGGGGATGTCGTCACGATCCGGCACGCCGAGATCCTCGAACCCTCCGGAGACCTGCACACCGCGGCGCTGCGCAGTGCGAAGGCGACGGACAGCTACGTTCTCGCCTCGGACGGCGAGACGACGCTCGAGCCGCGCTTCACCTTCCACGGCTTCCAGCACGCGGAGGTCACGGGTGCCGAGGTCGTCTCGGCCACGGCGATCGCGATCTCCTCCGACCTGCCGGTCCGTTCGACGTTCCGCTCCTCGTCCGGTGCCCTCGACCAGTTCCACTCGAACGTGCTCTGGTCGCAGCGCGACAACTTCGTCTCCGTGCCCACCGACTGCCCGCAGCGCGACGAGCGCCTCGGCTGGACGGGTGACGCCCTCGCCTTCGCCCCGACGGCATCGACGCTGATGGACGCCGAGTCGTTCTGGCGCGGCTGGTTGCTCGACCTCGAGGCCGACCAGACCGACGAGGGCGGCGTGGCGAGCGTGGTGCCCGACATCATCCGCCGCAGTGACATGCTCATGGGCGGCGTCACCGTCGACAACATGGGGCGCGCGGCCTGGGCCGATGCCGCGACCTTCGTGCCGTGGGCCGTTTACACGGCCGGCGGAAGCGACGAGGTGCTGCGCCAGCAGCTGCGTTCGATGCGCCGCTGGGTCGAGCACCTGCGGCGCCGCGCGGGCGACGAGGTGCTCCTGCCCACGGAGCCCTTCCAGTACGGCGACTGGCTCGACCCCGACGCCCCGGGCGAGCGCCCGTGGGAGGCGAAGGTGTCGAGCGACTACGTCGCGAACGCGTTCTACGTGAAGTCCGCCCGGATCCTCGCCCGCGCGGAGGAGCTCGTCGGATCCGCCGAGTCCGCCGCGTCGTACGACGAGCTGGCCGACCGGGTCGCCGCCGCCACCTGGGAGAAGTGGGGCGAGGAGGCCATCACGACGCAGACGGGCGCGGCGCTCGCGCTCGAATTCGCTCTCGCTCCCGAGGCGGAGCGGGCGCGCGTGGCGGATCTGCTCGCGGCGAGCGTGCGGGCGGAGAACGGTCGCATCGCGACCGGCTTCGTCGGCACGGCGATCGTGCTCGACGCGCTGTCGAACAACGGTCACCTCGCCGAGGCGTATCTGATGCTGCTGCGCCGTGAGGCGCCGAGCTGGCTCTACCAGGTCGACCGCGGCGCGACGACCGTCTGGGAGCGCTGGGATGCGATCAAGCCCGATGGCTCGATCCACTCGGGCGATATGGCGGCAGGGTCGACCGAGGAGGGCGGCAGCATGCTGTCGTTCAACCACTACGCGTACGGCGCGATGATCGACTGGGTCTACCGGAACGTCGCGGGACTCGTGCCCGCCGAGCCCGGCTACCGCGTCGTCCGGCTCGCCCCGCGACCGGCGAAGGGCCTCACCAGCGCGACCGCCACGATCGACACGGCCTACGGCACCCTCGGCATCGATTGGAGCCTGACGGGAGACACCCTCGAGGCCAGCCTGCAGGTGCCCTTCGGCGTCACGGTCGAGCTCGACCTGCCCACGACCGCGGACTCCGTCGTGAACGCGTCGGGCCCGCTCGGCCACGGCACGCACCGCCTCACGGTCACGCACGCCGCCGTGGTGTGACCCCGCGCCGGCGCACGCCGGCGTCACCGATCTCGGAGAAATCACGAAACTCGGGGCCCCTCGCGAGAAGGGTCCGAGTTTCGTGATTTCTCCGATACTCATACCCCCCGTCTCAAAGGAGAGATCGATATGACCGCACCGGTCGTGACGCGCGTCGCCGTCGACGCGCCGTATGGAAGCGAGCACACCCCCGATGCCGAGCCGGCGATCGGCTGGATCACCGAGAGCGCGACGCCGGGATGGGTCCAGGCGCGCGCCGAGCTCGAGCTTCGCCGCACGGACGGCGTGCACGCCCTCGAGTTCGCGGGGCGCGACTCGGCCCGCATCGCCTGGCCGTTCGCCCCGCTCTCCCCGCGCGAGGAGGTCGAGCTCCGCGTCCGCGTGACGGGATCCGATGGCGCGGCATCCGAGTGGAGCGCGCCGCGCCGCATCGTCGCGGGCTTCCTCGCCGAGGGGGAGTGGACCGCCGCGACCATCGGGCTCGCGGATCCCGGCGCGCCCGCGCGCCCGTTCACCGCCCGCCGCGAGTTCGACCTCGACGGCGAGGTGCGCCGGGCGACCCTCTACGCCAGCGCCGTCGGCGTCTATCAGGCCGCGATCAACGGCCGCGACGTCGACGACCAGGTCATGAAGCCGGGATGGACGCCCTATCAGCTCCGTACCGTGCACGAGACAACCGACGTCACCGCCCTGCTCCGCTCGGGGGCGAACGCCATCGCGATCCGGGCGGCGGGAGCTTGGGCGACAGAGAACTACGGCTTCCGCGGCAACACGCACGTCGAATACACCGAGCAGCCGCACATCGCCGCCCTCCTCGTGATCGATTACGCCGACGGCCGCGAGGAGCGGATCGCCACGGGGCCCGAGTGGACCGCCGCCCCGGGGCCGCTCACTGAGAGCGGACTGTACGCGGGCGAGAGCTACGACGCGCGCCTCGAGCCGGCCGAGTCGCCCTCCGTCGCCGGCTTCGACGGATCCTGGGCCGCGGTGCAGGTCGTCGACGCGATGCCCGTCCCCGGCGCGCGCGTTTCGCCCGTCGTCCGGCGCACCCAGGAGCTCCCCGTCGCCGAGGTCATCACGACGCCCGCCGGGCGCACCGTTCTCGATTTCGCTCAGAACCTCGTGGGGCGCCTGCGGATCCGCGTGTCCGGGCCCGCCGGAACCGTCGTCACCCTGCGGCACGCCGAGGTGCTCGAATACGGCGAGCTGGGGACCCGGCCGCTGCGGGCCGCCGCGGCCACCGATCGCTACACGCTCGCGGGATCCGGGATCGAGGAGTGGGAGCCGGAGTTCACCTTCCACGGCTTCCGCTACGCGGAGATCGACGGCTGGCCCGGGGAACTCGACCCGGCAGACATCACCGCCGTCGTCGTGCACAGCGACATGGAGCGCACCGGCTGGTTCGACACCTCGCACGAGCTCGTCAACAGGCTGCACGAGAACGTGGTGTGGGGCCTGCGCGGCAACTTCCTCTCGGTGCCGACCGACTGCCCGCAGCGCGACGAGCGACTCGGCTGGACGGGCGACATCCAGGTGTTCGCGCCGACGGCGGCGTTCCTCTTCGACGTGCGCGGCTTCCTCGACTCCTGGTCGCGCGATCTCGCGCTCGAACAGGAGCCCGACGGCATGGTGCCCTGGGTCATCCCGAGCGTCCTCGTGAGCAAGCCCGCCGCGGCGTGGGGCGACGCGGCGACTGTGGTGCCCGATGTGATCTACGAGCGATATGGCGACGCCGACACCCTCGCGCGCCAGTACGGCAGCGCCAAGGCGTGGGCCGACAAACTCATCTCGCTCGCGGGGGAGCGCCGGCTCTGGGAGGGCGGTTCCCAGTTCGGCGACTGGCTGGATCCGGATGCCCCGCCCGCCGAGCCGGCGAAGGCGAAGACGCATCCCGACATCGTCGCGTCGGCGTACCTGTTCCGCTCGACGTTCCTCGTCGCGAAGGCCGCCCGGATCCTCGGTCGCTCGGAGGACCACGCCCGGTACGCGCAGATCGCGGAGGAGGTGCGCCGCGCCTTCCTCGCCGAGTACGTCACACCCGCCGGGCGCATGATGAGCGACGCACAAACCGCCTACGCGCTCGCGATCGTGTTCGAGATCGCGGATCCGGATCAGCGGCAGGCGCTCGGCGACCGGCTCGCGGCCCTCACCCGCGAGGGCGGGCATCGCATCGGGACCGGCTTCGTCGGAACCCCGATCATCCAGGACGCGCTGACGGTCACGGGGCACCTGGAGACGGCGACCGCACTGCTGACGCAGACGGAGAACCCCTCCTGGCTGTACCCGGTGACGATGCGCGCGACGACGATCTGGGAGCGCTGGGACTCGATGCTGCCCGACGGCACGATCAACCCCGGGCAGATGACGAGCTTCAACCACTACGCGCTCGGCGCGATCGCCGACTGGCTGCACCGCACCGTCGCGGGCCTCGCGCCCGCGGCGCCCGGCTACCGGAGGATCCTCGTCCAGCCGCACCCGCTCGACGGTTTCGACCACGCCGCCGCCGAGCACATCACCCCCTACGGCCGCGCTGCCGCCGGCTGGGAGCGCACGGCGGACGGGATCGAGGTGCGCGCGACGATTCCGGCGAACACCGACGCCGAGGTGGTGCTGCCGGACGGGTCCCGGCACGAGGTGGGATCCGGCGCGCACCGCTGGCTCGTGCCGACCGCGGGGGCGTAGGCGCGTCACCGATCTCGGAGAAATCACGGATCTCGGACCTCCTCGCGGGAGGGATCCGAGATTCGTGATTTCTCCGATTCTCGTGCGGGGTCCGCTGCTCAGACCGCGACGAGGAGCAGGCCCTGCTTCGGCAGTTCCGCGTCGCTCATCGCGCCCGGCGCGACCGGCTCGCCCGTGATGAGGCGATAGCCCTCGGGGATCGCCGCGGGCCGATCGGGCGCGACCGTGAGGATCCGCAGCTCGTCGGTCGACGCGGCGAACTGGCCGTCGAGCGCCGCGAGGGCGTGCGAGAGGTGCCCGCGGGTCGAGTCCTCGCGGGTGATCCAGAGAAAGCGCTTCGGGTGAGACATCGTGTCTCCTTCCTGGGATGATCATTAGCTTTGCTAAAAAGATATACTCGCTCCATGTCACGTTCCCTCCCCGAGCAGAGCACGGATCTGCGCCTCGCGACCTTCCGCCTGGCCCGGCGCCTGCGCAACGAGCTGACGCAGGATGCCGCGACGCGGCTCACGGACGCACAGTTCGGAGCCCTCGCGGTCGTGAACCGCTTCGGTCCGCTGACGCTCTCGGAGCTGGCGCAACGGGAGCGCGTGTCGGCGCCGTCGATGAACCGCACCGTGAACGCGCTCGAGGAGGCCGGGCTCGTCGTCCGCGCGCACGACGGGGGCGACCGCCGCAAGCGGCTGCTCGCCGTGACGCCCGCGGGCGCCGAGGAGGTGGGCGAGACGATGGCGCGGCGCGATGCGTGGCTCACCGACCGCTTGCGGGAGCTGGGCGACGACGAGCGCGAGGTGCTCGCCCGTGCCGCGCAACTCATGGAGCGCTTCGCTACCGAGTGAGGTCGCCGGCGGCCCTGAGGCGCAGCACCCAGTCGTCGTCGTCCGGCGCCGCGAAACGCCGGCGCCCGGCCTCGATCTCGACGGCGCCCGTGGTCTCGCCGGTGCGGGGGTTGAACCACTCGGCGGTGCCGGCGGGCGCATCGAGGGAGGCGACGCCGCCCTCCGCGAAGTAGAGCACGTATTCCTCCTCCTCAGCGGCGAGGCAGAAGACGAGATCGTCGGGAGTCTCGAGGAGGCGGTCGCTCGGGCGCATGCGCCAGAATCGGATCCCGCGATCCTCGACGAACTCGACGAGGCGCCGGATGTCGGCGTAGATCGGCGGGACGCCGTCGATGCCGAACTTCACCGACTCCGCGAGCCTGCCGTCGATGATCGTCGGGAAGTGTCGGTCCGCGCGACCCATCGAGTAGCCGCCCGTGAAGGCGATCCAGTACAGGCGCCGCTCCGCGTCGTACTGGCCGTTGTTCCCCGCCGTCATCTCCCCGACGATCACGGGGCGGCCGAACTTCCACATCATCTCGCCGAAGGCGTTCATCGCCCGCCAGCCGTGCCGGACATCGTCCTTCGGGTAGTTGCGCGGATCCTGCGTGATGATGAAGTTGTTGCCGGCGTTCGCGATCATCAGCTCCTGTCGGCCCGCGTCGCCGTAGGACTTCATGCGACCGTAGGGATCCCTGCGGTTGAGGAAGTCAGTCCAGTACTGGAACCACGCCGCGGGGATCTCCGGCGCGATGAACGCCTGCGGCAGGCGCTCGTCGTTGATGCGCGCGAGGTTCCCGTTCTCGGATCCGACCGACCAGGCGACGTTCCAGAACGCACCGTAGCGGGCCCAGGTGTAGCGCACGTATCGCCGCACGTACTCCATGTGCACGGGGTTGTCGAGGTCGAACCACGAGCGCCACCCGACGCCGTTGCCGTCGCCCTCGAGCCAGCCGCCGTTGCGGACGTTCGAGGGGTGGTTGTCCCACTCGCGCGGCCGCACGACGGAGTTGTCGTACAGCAGCTCCATCGCGAAGAAGATGCCCTTGTTCTTCGCGTAGGCGATTTGCCGGTCCATGCGCTGGTAGTAGTCGAGGTTGAACCGGTCGCGATCGATCCTGTTCCGCTGGGCGTCGACGACCTTCCACGGCCAGCGGAAGGATGTGTCCGTGATCGTCGATTGGCGGGCGTACAGCTGGCCGATGTCGACGACGAAGTTGATGCGGTGTTCGGCGATGAGGTCGAGGTAGCGGTACCAGTCGGCCTCGCTGGGCTGGGGGAAGTCGACGTCTTCGAAGTCGAAGTCGTTCTTCGCGCCGACGCGGTTGGCGACGTGTGGGAACCAACCGTCGTTCGCGATGAGGGTGTGTGATCCGTCCTCCCGCTCGAAGTAGTTGCCGAAGCGCGAGCTGAGGCACAGGCCGCCGGACGAGATCGGCGCGCCCACCGTGAAGGATCCCTCGGAGACGAGCGCCGGATCCGAGGAGCTCGTCGTGTAGCGCCACTCGCCCCTGGTCATCGGCGCGAATCGCGCCCGCCAGGTGCCGTCGCCGTCGTAGAAGCCGTCGACGCTCTCGCGCACCTCTCCCTGGGTGAACGTCGCCCGGAGCTCGGCGTCCAGGAACGGGTTGTCGTACTGCCGATCGGATGTCAGCGAGACCTCGAAGACCTCCCATTGGGGAACGTCAGCCACCGCGATACCTCCCTGTATCGATGAACTTAGCTTATCTAATAAGCATAGCTAAGCATATCGGGCAGCTCAATCGTGATGGAAGATCTCCGGGATCGTCAGCCACTGATCGCCGTCGGGCGTGCCGGGCAGGCGGGTCTGCAGCGGATCCTGCACCGACCACCACCTCTGCGTGGCAGGGTCGGCGGCCATTCGCGCCATATCGGCCGCGTAGTCGTCGCCGACGTACTCGAAGTAGGAGAACAACAGCTCGCCGTGACGGAAGATCGAGTAGTTTCGAATATTGCACTCGGTGATCGTGGCGAGCACCTCGGGCCACACAGCGGCGTGATAGGCCTCGTACTCCTCGCGCTTGTCGGCTGCAAGACCAATGACAGATGCGATGCGCTGCATGCCTCTACTGTGCCAGTACCATGGCGCGTATGCGTGCCGAAGGAGACACGATGCGACGGGGGACCCCCAACATCGGCGCCGTGGCGCGTGCGGCAGGGGTGTCGGTCGGAACCGTCTCGAACGCGCTCAACAATCCCGAGCGGCTCGCGCCCGAGACCCTCGAGCGGGTGCACAGCGCCATCGCCGAGCTGGGATACATTCGCAGCTCCGCAGGTCGCACGCTGATCCAGAACGCCTCGGAGGACCTGGGGCTGATCGTTCCCGATCTCATAAACCGGCTCTTCGTCGAGGTCGCCCGCGGCGCCCAGCTCACCGCGGGGGTCACGGGCAAGCGGGTCGTCATGGCCAACAGCGGGTACAACGCCCACGATCTCGCCAACGGCATCGAACAGCACGACGCCCAGGACGACCTGCTCGGATACTTCGCCGAGGCGCGCGCCGGCGGCGTGATCGTCTGTTCGATGCGCGAGCCGAGCGCGGGCATCGACCGGATCCGCAACCACGTCCGGCCGATCGTGCTCGTCAACTACGACGTGCCGGGTGCCGATTGGTGCACCGTGCTCATGGACAACGAGCAGGTCGGTCGCGCCGCCGTCGACCACATCGCGGACCTCGGGATCCGCCACGCCTACTTCCTCTCGATCGACGACATCGTGCAGCCCGTGGGTGAGCGGCGCCGCGGGGCCCGCGAGGCGGCCGCCCGCCGCGGCGTGCGCCTCACCGAGGTCCTCACGCCGGGTCTCATGCAGAACGCGGGCGCGGCGATCATCGGCGAGCTCATCGACGCCCTCCGGGCGGCGAAGGCCCGCGGCGAGCGCGTCGCGCTGCTGTTCCTCTCCGACGAGCTCGCGATCGGCGCGATGCCGACGCTGCGCGCGGCGAGCGATCTGAGGATCCCGGACGACGTCGCGATCGTCGGCATGGACGGCGACCATCGTCCGAGCGGCAACGACTGGATGTCGATGACCTCGATCACGCTGCCCGGCTATGCGATGGGCGCCGAGGCGGTGCGCCTGCTCGAAGCGGAGGCGCAGCCGGACCACGCGCACGAGCGCGTCGTCGTGCCGGTCGAGATCAGCCCCGGCGCCACGACGATCGGCTAGACGTTCACGCGCACGGCGTACAGGCTGGTGGTCGCGGTGATGAAGAGGTCGCGGCCGTCGTCGCCGCCGAAACAGAGGTTTGAGACGCGTTCGGGCAGCGGCAGCTTCTCGACGAGCGCGCCGTCGGGGGAGAAGACGTACACGCCGTCGCCGGCCGAACTCCAGAGGCGACCGGATCCGTCGACCTTGATGCCGTCGGAGGCGCCCACGTCGACGCAGGCGAAGCGCGTGCCGCCGATCGGCTCGCCGTCGTCGATGTCGAACACGAGGATCTCGCCGCGCGCGTCGGTGTCCCACGCGTGACCCGTGTCGGAGACGTAGAGGCGCGACTCATCGGGGGAGAAGGCGAGGCCGTTGGGGTGCCGCATCGTCGTGATCGCGGCGGCCAGCTCGCCGGTGGCGGGCGTATATCGGAAGACGAAGCACCCGCCGTACTCCTGCTCGCCCGGGTGGCCCTCGCGGCCCTCGGGGGCGATGCCGTAGGGCGGATCCGTGAACCAGATCGCACCGGAGGAATCGACGACGACATCGTTGGGCGAGTTCAGGCGGCGCCCGTTCCACGAGTCGACGACCGACTCGGAGGCGTACGTCGCCTCGTTGACGATCCGTTCGACGCGCCGCCGCCCGTGCGAGCACTCGATGAGTCGGCCGCGGGCGTCGAAGGCGCGGGCGTTGGTGTACTCGGAGTCGGACGTCACGATCACGGCCTCGCGGGAGGCGGGATCCACGTCGATGATCCGATGATTCGGGATGTCGCTGAAGCGCACCCGGCCGGTCGAGGGGATCCAGAGCGGCCCCTCGGTCCACTCGGCACCGGTCCAGAGCCGGCGCAGGGACTCGGGCTGGAACAACGTCATCGTCACCCTGTCAGTGTAGGGGGGGGGGGCGCCACCCCGCGGAGATGAGCCGCGCCTGCGGAAGGATCGCGCGATCGGATCCGCAGTCCGGGCTCATCTCCGCGGTTTCGGCTCGGCGGGTGCGCGTCGGCTATCCTCATCGAGTCGCGTGATATCAGAAGGGGTTATACGAATGACTACATCGGGACCGGTGCTCGTGATCGGTGAGGCACTCATCGACATCGTCGAGAAGGAGGGCGGCTCGGTCGAGCACGTGGGCGGGAGCCCCGCGAACGTCGCGCTGGGCCTCGGGAGGCTCGGCGTCGAGGTGTCACTGCTCACTCAGTTCGGCGCGGATCTGCGCGGCGAGGCGATCGAAGCGCACCTGAGGGACTCGGCCGTGCGCGTTCTCGTCGAGCGCGCGGCCGCGACCTCGACGGCGCGGGCGAGGATCCGGAGGGACGGGTCCGCCGAGTACGACTTCGATATCGCGTGGGGCGGGTTCGGTGACGTGGCGCTGCCTCCCGCGTCCGTCGTGCATACGGGATCCATTGCGGCGTTCCTCGAACCCGGCGCGTCGGATGTGGTGCGGCTGATTCGGGCGGCCGGGGCCGCGGAGGTGACCTTCGACCCCAATATCCGTCCGGATCTCGTCGGGGCGAGGGGCGAGGTTGAGGCGCGGTTTCATGAGATCGCGCAGCTCAGTACCGTGGTGAAGCTGAGTGATGAGGACGCGGAATGGCTCTTCCCGGGCAAGGCGATCGGCGATGTCCTCGACGCCGTGCTCGCGGACGGTGCACGACTCGCGGCCGTGACGATGGGCGCGGAGGGCGCCGTCCTTGCGACGCCGAGCGGGCGCGTGCGCGTGGATCCGGTTCGCGTGGAGGCCGTCGACACGATCGGGGCCGGCGACACCTTCATGGCCTCGCTCATCGCGTCGGTGTGCGAGTCGGGGTCCGCGGATCTCGGTCGCGATCGCGTCGCTCAGATCGGCCGCGACGCGGTGCGCGCGGCCGCCGTCACGGTGTCGCGGGCGGGGGCGAACCTGCCGTGGGCGCGCGAGCTCGCCGCGTGAGCGCATTCCGGCTTGACGTCGCGGCGAAGCGCTCGTAAAGTAGCTCCAGTTATACGAATAACTTCCGAAGGGGTGAGGGTGTGGCCAAGCGCAGAGCTGTCACGATGACGCAGGTGGCCACGCAGGCCGGCGTCTCGCAGGCGACCGTCTCGCTCGTGCTCAACGGTGCGGATGGCGGGCGCGTGTCCGAGGACACGCGCAAGCGCGTCAAGGATGCCGTCGAGCAGCTCGGCTATCGCACGAACGCCTTCGCGAAGTCGTTGCGCAGCGGCCATTCCGGGATGATCGGCTTCATCTCGGACGAGGTGGCGAGCGCCCCCTTCGCGGGCGAACTCCTTAAGGGCGCGCAGCAGTTCGCGTGGGAGACCGGAAACGTTCTGCTGTCCGTCGATGCCTATGACGATGCCGAGCTCGAGGCCGCGGCGGTCGACATGATGCTCTCGTATCGCGTCTCGGGGGTGATCTACGCGTCCATGTACCACCGTCACGTCGACGTGCCGAAGAGCCTCGAGGCGCTTCCCTCGGTCGTGGTGAACGCGCAGGATCCCACGGGTCGCTTCTCGAGCGTCTTCCCCGATGAGGTGGGCGGGGGCTACGCCGCGACCAGGCACCTGCTGGATGCGGGCCACCACCGCATCGCGATGATCAACATCCAGCCGGAAGACAGTGATCTTCCCGCGGGCGTCGGGCGCCTCGAAGGGTACCGGCGTGCCCTCGAGGAGAAGGGGCTGGTACTCGACCCCGCCCTCGTCGCCTACGGATCCGGCATCGTCGCCGACGGCTTCGAGCTGACGAGTCGGCTGATGGCGGCGGCGGAGCCGCCCACGGCCATCTTCTGCGGGAACGACCGCACGGCGTGGGGTGCGTATCGAGCGCTTGAGGCGCTGGGCAAGCGCCCCGGGCGCGATATCGCGATCGTCGGTTTCGACAACCACGACATGCTCGCGCCGAACCTTGACCCCGCGCTGACAACGGTCGCCCTGCCGTATGAACAGATGGCGCGTCAGGCGCTCCAGATTCTTCTCGATGGACCCGGCTCAGAGGTGCGCCGGGTGGCCGTCGAATGCACGCTCGTCGAGCGTGAGTCCGTGATGAATGCGAAGGTGCAGCGATGACAACAGCAGTTCGGCAGCGTCGGCGGTCGGCCGCCACGCGAGGCAGGCCACGGGCGAAGGACGCGGCGATACGCGCGTTCAGATCGTGGCAGTTATACGTATTACTTGCGCCGGCCGTCGTCTTCATCCTGGTCTTCAAGTACTGGCCGATGTACGGCGCCCAGATCGCGTTCCGCAACTACAACCCGGCGCTGGGCTTCACGGGGAGCCCGTGGGTGGGGCTCGATCACTTCGTGCGCTTCGTCCAGTCGTTCCAGTTCGGGCGTCTTCTCGAGAACACGCTCACGATCAACGCTCTGGGCCTCCTGATCGCGTTCCCGATCCCGATCGTGCTCGCCCTGATCGTCAACCAGCTCTCGAGCCCGCGATTCAAGAAGTTCACGCAAACGGTGCTCTACGCACCGAACTTCATCTCGGTCGTGGTCGTCGTCGGCATGATCTTCCTGCTGTTCTCGCCCCGCGCCGGCGTCGTGAACAACGTCATCGCCCTCTTCGGGGGCGAGCCGGTGTTCTTCATGGGGGATCCGGACTGGTTCCGCCCGCTCTACATCGGGTCGGACATCTGGCAGAACGCCGGATTCTCAATGATCGTCTACCTCGCGGCGCTCACCGCGATCGACCCCTCGCTGCACGAAGCGGCGCGCGTGGACGGGGCGAACAAGTGGCAGCGCATCTGGCACATCGACATCCCCGGGATCATGCCCGTCATCACGATCCTGTTCATTCTCGCGATCGGAAACCTCTTCAACCTGGGGTTCGAGAAGGTGCTACTGATGCAGACCGACCTGAACCTGCCGACCTCCGAGGTCATCCAGACCTACGTCTACAAGGCGGGCCTCCAGCAGGCGCAGTTCAGCTACTCCGCCGCCATCGGCCTGTTCAACTCCGCCATCAATCTCGTGCTGCTCACGACCTTCAACTGGGTCGCAAAGCGCGCCGGCCAATCGACCCTGTGGTGAAAACGACATGACTCAGGCACTCTTCCAGCCCGGCGCGAGGCTCTCCACGAAGAAGCCGCCGCGCACTCCCGGCACGTGGCGCGAACGCGCCGCGGATCCGATGTTCAACGTCATCGCGGTCGGCATTCTGCTCGTCGGCATCATCGCGATCATCTACCCGCTCTACTTCATCGTGATCGCATCGGTGAGCGAACCGAACGAGATTCTCAACGGAAATGTGTGGCTCTGGCCGCGCGGCTTCACGCTCGAGGGCTATCAGCGCATCTTCTCCGAGGCGAGCATCATGCGCGGCTTCGCGAACTCGGTGCTCTATACCGTCGTCGGCACGGCGATCTCGGTCGCGACGATTCTCGGCGCGGGCTATGCCCTGTCCCGAAAGGACCTCTTCGGGCGCACCTTCTTCACCTTCCTGTTCATCCTCACGATGTTCATCGATGGCGGCCTGATCGCGCGCTACCTCGTGGTTCGCGAGCTGGGCATGCTCGACACCATCTGGGCCGTCGTGCTGCCGGGCGCCGTGGGCGTGTGGAACCTGATCATCGCTCGATCCTTCTTCGAGGGGAACATCCCCGACGAGCTCCGCGAAGCAGCCCAGCTCGACGGTGCGAACGACTTCCGCTTCTTCTTCCGGATCGCGCTTCCCCTGTCGAAACCGCTGATCTTCCTCATGATCATGATCCACCTCGTCGCCAACTGGAACGCGTTCTTCGACGCGCTCATCTTCCTGAACGACGAGAACAAGTACCCGCTGCAGCTCGTGCTGCGCAACGTGCTGATCCAATCGACCGTCACCGACGCCGGTGGCGCCGGTGCGCTCGACTCCTACGCCGCCGCACAGCGCCTCGGCGAACTCATCAAGTACGGAATGATCGTCATCTCGACGATCCCGCTCCTCATCGTTTTGCCGTTCATGCAGAAGCACTTCACGCAGGGCGCCCTCCTGGGCGCCGTGAAGAGCTGATCCGTCCCCTCACACCCACCCCAGAAAAGGAATGACCATGAAACATCGCCGTTTCGTCTCATCGATCGGCCTGCTGAGCGCGGGCGTCGTCGCCCTCGCGGGCTGCTCCGGATCCGATACCGCCGCGAGCATCGCCGACAAGTCTGCCGACTTCGGCTTTCAAGAGGAGGGCCTGCCCATCGTCGACGAGACGCTGACGCTCTCGTTCGGAGGCTCGAAGAGCGCCCTCGCACCGGACTACGCCGACATGGAGCTCGTGAAGCAGTGGGAGGCGGACACGAACATCAAGATCGACTGGGTCAACCAGGTGGATCAGGTGTACGCCGAGAAGAAGAACCTCATGCTCGCCAGCGACGAGCTGCCCGATGTTCTCTACAACACCGGTCTGAGCGACGCCGAGATCGTGCAGAACGGCGCGAACGGCACGCTCGTGCCGCTCGAGGATCTCATCGAAGAGCACGCGCCCAATCTGTCGGCCATCCTCGACGAGCGCCCCGACATCCGCGCCGCACTGACGGCGTCGGACGGACACATCTACACGCTGCCCTCCGTCGAGGAACTCGGGATCCTCGCTTACCCCAACTTCCTCTTCATCAACAAGACCTGGCTCGATGAGCTCGGCCTCGACATGCCGACCACGATCGGCGAGTACCACGACGCGCTCGTCGCGTTCGCGACCGAGGATCCCAACGGCAACGGCAAGAAGGACGAGATCCCGCTGTCGTTCCGCACCGACTCGTTCGCCGCGAATCCGCACGACCTGATCGCCGCGCTCGGCGGCCAGCCCGAGAACAACGACCACCGCATCGTCCGCGAGGGGAAGGTCGAATTCACCGCGAACACCGACGAGTACCGCGCCGGAGTCGAAGCGCTCGCGGCGTGGTACGCCGAGGGGCTCATCGACCCCGAGTCGTTCTCGCAGGACGACGTCGCCTATCTCGCAAAGGGCAAGTCCGATACGCCGATTCTCGGATCCTTCTTCTGGTGGGAAGCACCCGAGATGGTCGGGCAGGAGCATGTCGACGATTACGCCCTCGTCGGGATCCTCGACGGCGTGAACGGCAAGCTCGCGTCGCACTCGAACAATCAGGAGATCAGCCGGGGCGCCATGGCGATTACCCGGTCGAACGAGTACCCGGCGGCGACGATGCGTTGGGCCGATCGGCTCTTCGACCCGGTGATGTCGGCGCAGGTCGCGTGGGGTCCGATTGGCGTCACCCTCGAGGAGAACGCCGACGGCCTCCTGGTGCAGATCCCCGTGGCGGACGGAGAGTCCGAGGGCGAGCGCCGTCAGCGAGTGGCGCCGCAGGGGCCGCGCATCACGACGCGCGATGATTTCGAGAACGTCGTCGCACCGGAACCGCGCGCCGAGGAACGGCAGAAGCTCGTCGATGAGTACTACGCGCCCTATAAGGCGAACGACGGCTACCCGCCCGTCATGCTCTCCAACGAGGAGCTCGACCGGATCTCGCTCGCCGTTCCCGACATCAACTCCCTTGTGCTCGAGAAGTTCGCATCCTGGATCGTCAACGACAACGTCGCCGACGAGTGGGACGCATACGTCGCTCAGCTCGACCAGCTCGGCGTCTCCGACGTGACCGCGGTCTACCAGCAGGCCTACGACCGCTTCACCTCCGGCGGCTAGCCCCCGTGGTGGGTCGCGTGAGACGCGGCCCACCACCACCGGATACTCCACGAAAGACGACACATTGACTGACATGGCGCTTGGCGCAGACACCCTCCGCCCGACGGCCCACTACACGGCCGAGAAGACCTGGCTGAACGACCCGAACGGCCTGCTCCACTACCGGGGCGTCTATCACCTGTTCTTCCAGAACAACCCGAACGGTCGCACCTGGGGCGACATGTCCTGGGGACACGCGACCTCGACCGACCTCGTGACCTGGGAGCACCAGCCGACCGCCATCAGCTACACGGACGACGAGTTCGTCTTCTCCGGCAGCGCCGTCGTCGATGTGCGGAACACGGCCGGCTTCGCGCAGCCCGGCGAGACCGCGCTGGTCGCCATCTACACCTCGGCCGCGACCCCCGACAGCGGAGCGCAGACGCAGTCACAGGCGCTCGCCTACAGTGTCGACGAGGGCAACACCTGGGTGCGGTACGAGGGCAACCCCGTCCTCGATATCGGATCCACGGAGTTCCGCGACCCGAAGGTTTTCTGGTACGGCGGAGAGGACGACGGCCACTGGGTGATGGTCATCGTCGAGGCGACGAATCACCGGGTGATCGTGTACACCTCGAATGACCTGCGCGCGTGGACCCGCGCCTCGCACTTCGGCCCGGCCCATGCGGTCGGCGGCGTCTGGGAGTGCCCCGATCTCTTCCCCCTGCGCGTCGAAGGCACGGACGAGACGAAGTGGGTGCTCATCGTCAGCCTGAATCCCGGCGGCATCGCGGGCGGATCCGGGACGCAGTTCTTCATCGGTGACTTCGACGGCGAGACGTTCACGGCGGAGAACCTCACCGATTCGGCGGAGCTCGAAGACTACGACTGGCTCGACTACGGGCACGACTACTACGCGGCCGTTTCCTTCAACAACGCGCCGGACGGTCGCCGCCTCATGATCGGCTGGGCGAGCAACTGGCTCTACGCGAGGGACACCCCCGTGTACCCGTGGCGTTCGGCGATGTCGCTCGTGCGCGAGGTGACGCTCGAGCGCCGCCCCGACGGCGCCTACGCCATCGCGCAGCGACCGATCCTGCCGGAGAGCGGAATCGAGGTGCACCGCTTTACGGCACCCAAGGGGGAGCGCGCCGTCGCCACGGTGTCCAACAGCGACGGCGAGCGCGTGACGATCACCGCAGGAGACGGCGCGCTCGTCGTCGACCGCTCGCAGGCGGGCGAGAATGACTTCCACCCCGACTACCGCCCGGCCGCGGCAGCACCGCTTCCGGAGGGCGATGTGGACGTCACGATCGTCGTCGACGGCCCCATCATCGAGGTGTTCGCCGATGGTGGCCGCGTGGTGATGACGGAGCAGGTCTTCCCGGCGCGAGCTCTCGACCGTTTCGAGGTGTCGTAACCCGACCCGCACCCGCGGAGATGAGCCGCACCCGCGGAAGGATCGCGCGACCGGATCCGCGGGTCCGGGCTCATCTCCGCGGCTGCGGCTCACCGGGCGATGGCCCAGCCGGGGCGATTCTCACTGAACCCTCATAGCATCGATCAACGTGGATAGTCCCTTCGGAAGACTTCCGGAACTGCCTTTCGTGATTCCGTTCGGCGTCCTGATCCTGGCCCTGCTGCTCTGGCGGCTGAGGGCGCGCGGACGTTTTTCTGTCGCCCGCGCGGCGGTCGCCCTGGCATTGGCCGTGTACGCGGCCGGAATCGCGGCGAACACGGTGTTTCCGATATACCTTCGGCTGCCCGAGACCGACGAGCCCTGGACGCCGGGCCTCGCGCTCCAGCCCTTTCACGATTACGAGGTCGTCGACGCCGTGACCAACGTGATCGTGTTCCTCCCGGCCGGGATCCTTCTCGCGCTCGTGCTCGCGCGACCGGTCTGGTGGAATGTCGCCATCGCCATCGTGGCTGCGAGCCTCTCCATCGAGCTCATTCAACTGGCGATGCAGGCGCTTTTCCATGCCGGGCACATCGCCGATGTGAACGACGTCATCTTCAACGTGGTCGGCGGGCTCGCCGGCTACGGCATCCTGCGGCTGCTGATGCTCTCGCGCTGGTGCGCGCGGATCATCGACCTGTTCCACTGGAGCGACCCGGTAACGGTGGCCGGCACGCCCTAGCGTTCCGTCGCGACCCAGCCTCGTGGCGGAACCGTGATGACCGCCTCGTCGAGACGGACGTCCTGTTCCCGCTCGCCGAGGTTCGCCACGAGCAGACTCGTCGCGTCGGCGATGGCCCATACCGGCCCGGAGTGCGCTACCGCCAGAGGGCCGTTCAGCGAAGCGAGCGCACGCAGGGCATCCGCCACGGGATAGTCCGCGCCGTCGGCGTCGCGCACGCCGCGCGGGCCCCACTCCTCGAAGAACGACACGGTTGCCACGCCGGGCACGGCGAGCGCCGCGGCGCTCGCGATCGTCCAGGCGGCGAGCTCCGGATCCCGCTGACGCTCGTCGTCGGCGTTGAGGAACTGGGGCCCGTAGCCCTCCGAGAGGTCGTCGCCTTCGGGGCGCCGCGGCGAGGTCGTCGCGACGTTGTTGAGGTGCGCACGCAGGGTCACGGGGCCGACATGCACGGGCACGCCCGCGGCGATGCGCACGGCCTGCTCCGCGACGAGGCGTTGCATGTCGATCGCCTGCTCCAGCTGCAGGGTTTCGAGCGCGTGGAACATCGGCGTCGTGCTGAAAGCGACGCCGTCGAGCCCCTGCGGCGCGAGGTGCTGGCCTCGGTTCAGCTCGGTGAAGTGCGATCGCGTGCCGCCGATGACGGGCACGTCGCGGTCGCCGAGCGCATCCCGCAGGATCCGCACGGCCTCGTCGTCCGACATGTGCTCCGCCGGATGCGTCGGCGGCTGGATCGCCGCGATGCGCGCGAGCGGCAGCTCCGCGAGGCTGTCCACGGCCTCGCGGACGCGCGCCTGCGGATCCTCGATCGGAAGCACCAATCGAACATCGAGGGGTAGGCCGCTGGCGGCCGCGCGCTCGATCGCCGACGGCCACCCGGCCCAGTCGAGATCGACCTCCACGAGGGTGTCGTGGCCGATCGGATCCGTTGGGCCGGTTCCCGGCGCCGTGGACGCGCCCACCGAGAAGCGCACCTCGCCGGCCTTGGCGAGCGCAAGGGCGAGCCCTCGTTCCCGGGGCGAGGAGGAGCCGGCCGTCCCCGCCGCGAGCGCCTCGGCGAGCTCGTCGCCGACGGCGATCGTGACCGATTGCGCCACGGGCCCGTCGAAGAGATAGGGGAACGGATCCGCGAGCGGGCGGCTGTAGGTCTTGAAGGACGCATCGGTCCAGTTGCGCTGATCCTCCATCTCGAACGCGTCGCCCTCGAACGTCACCGTGACGTCCTCGGCCTCCAGCGCGCGGATGTCGAAGGCCGGCTGGTGCGGCGAGATGTCGACGGGGAAGTGGGTGCGCGAGCTCAGGCCGGAGGTGTGCGTGATCCTCAGCGGTGCGCCCGAGAGGGCGGCCGGATGCAGCACGACCAAGCCGGTGCGGTTCGTCCAGAACTCCCGATCGGCGTCGACCTCGAAGTCGACGCGCAGGGCGGGGCCGTCGGCCGCGATCGCGAGGAACCCGTCGAACCTCGTGCCGAAGGAGTCCGAGCCGAGCGCGATCCGGGCCCCGGAGTCGGACACCGACACCTCGCCGACCGTCCAGGCGGCCGTGTTCCAGTCGCGGTCGCGCACGGCGGCGCGCACGGAGCGCAGCACCTCGTGCCCGCGGAAGCGGATCTGCGCAAGGTCGTCGTCGCGGAGCTCGAGGCTCCACTCGCCGAGCGTGATTTCGCGCACCTGCTCACGAATCCAGGTCATTCTTCCCCCTCAGGAAACTCGCGCCCCATCGCGCGATATGGCTCTATCTTGCCCACCCCGCGTACACAACGACGCAGATTTTGTCCGAACACGTGCGACACGCCGAGGTTTCGGCGCCCGGATCGGAAAATCTGCGTCGTTGTGTACGCGGACGAGGAGGGCTAGAGGTTCGTCATCCCACCATCGACGGTGAACATGGCGCCCGTCGCGAACGCCGAGTCGTCGCTCGCGAGGAACGTCATGACGCCCGTCAGGTCGTCCGGCGTCGCCGGGCGGCCCATCGGGATCCGGCTGGTGATCGCCGCGCGCTCGACCGGGTTGTTCTTGATGGCCTCGACGAGCGGCGTCTCGACATACGACGGCACGACCGTGTTCACGCGGATGCCCTGCGTGGCGTACGCCGCGGCGACCGTGCGTCCCATGCCGTGGATGCCGGCCTTCGTCGTGCTGTAGGCGGTGAAGTCGTTGCCCTCGCCCGTGACGCCCGTGGGGCTGCCGGTGAGGATGATCGACCCGCCGCCCGACGCCAGCATCGAACGCACGGCGTGCTTGACCGTCAGGAAGGTGCCCGTGAGGTTGATGTCGACGGTGCGGCGCCAGACGTCGAGGTCGAGGTCGGCGACCTTGGCATCGTGACCGAACAGCTGCACGCCGGCGTTCGCGACGACGACGTTCGGGGCCCAGCCATCGGCCTCGAGCGAGGCGAAGGCCTGCGACACCTGGGTCTCGTCCGAGATGTCCATCGTGACGGCGCGGGCGGCGGATCCGAGCTCGCCGGCGACGCGCTCGGCGGCCGCCGCGTCGCGGTCGGCGATCACGACGCGCGCGCCCTCGGCGGCGAAGCGCCTCGCGACGGCCTCGCCGATTCCGGATCCGGATCCCGTGACGAGCGCGGTCTTTCCTTCGAGGCGCGACATCAGCGCTCGATCTTGTCGAGGTGGAGCATGGCGGCGAGGTTCTTGTCGAGCTCGTCGTCCTGGAAGATCTTCTTCCAGTCTTCCTTGATGATCGTTTCGCGGCCGTACTTCATGGCGATGAGGCACGCGTCCGAGAAGGGGTTGTCGCCGCGGAGACCGTTGGCGAGGGCGACCTGCGTGTGGCCGTACATGATGCTGCGCGCGGCGGCCTCGGGCACACCCATCGTGTGGATCGCCTCCTGCAGGGCCTCGTTGAGCAGCTCGCCGATCATGCAGGCGACGGTCTCGACGAGGGTCGGCTCGAGCTGCGCGAGCTGCTTGATCGTCACGAAGTGCACGTCGATGACGGGCGCGTAGATCGAGCGCACGGTCTCTTCGACGAGGGTCTTCATGGCGGGGTCGTCGCTCTCGACGGCGGCGATCGCGTCCTGGGGAGCCGCGATGCCGCCGAAGGTGTCGGCCCACTGCTCGGGGGTCTCGCGCTGGAGGAAGATCGACGGATGGCAGGGGTGCGCCACCGCCTGGATGACGTCGTCGCGCGTCGTCAGCAGGCCCGCGTAGGCGGCGGCCGGATCGAGGGTCAGGCACACCGCGCCGGCCTTCATCTGCGGCACGAGCTCGGCGGTGACGGCGGCGAGCGCCAGGTCCGGCACGGCGAGGACGACGATGTCGGCGTCGGCGACGGCGACCGACGCATCGGTCAGCTCACGACCGGCCTCGATCGTGCGCTGCTGGCCCGCGGGCGAGTTCTCGACGTAGGCGACCTGGTGCGCGGTCTTCACGAGGTTGTTCGACACGCGCATGCCCATCTTGCCGCCCGCGCCGATGACGGCAATCTTGTACTGCTCGCTCATAGTGTGCTCCTGAGGATCTCGAGGGTCGTGCGGGTCCACGCCCGCTCGGTGGTGATGGTCGTGTCGGCGTCGGTCTGCCACGGCAGCCAGTGCTCGACGATTTCGTTGATGCCGCGCTCTCGCGGCGTCACGGTGCGGAGGAGATGGTCGTAATCGTGCAGGCCCTCGCCCATGGGCGCGCCGCTGTAGGTGAAGCCCACCCAGCCGGCCTGGCGCGCGAACGCGAAGTCCTTCACGTGCACGTTCTTGACGTACGGCGAGGTTGCCTCGACGCACTCGCGGGGGCTCTCGAGCTGCGCGACGACGTTCGCCGGATCCAGGCAGATCCCGATCGCGCGGCTGCCCACCTCGTCGATGATGCCCGTCAGCGCGCGCGTGGGTACCTGCTCGTAGGTCTCGAGCGCCAGCTCGACGCCGGCGGCCTCGAAGGACCCGGAGACGCGGCGGAGCAGCCCGGCGGCGTCCTCGGTCTGATCGCGCAGCACCATTCCGCGGATCAGCCGGGCGTCGAAGATCTCGGCCAAGTCGAGGAACCGGAGGAGGTGTTCGGGCTCGATGCCCTTCGTGCCGAGCTCGATCGCGAGCCCGAGCCCGCGCGCGGCGGCGGCGGCCTCCCGGAGCTGGGCATCCGTCATCTCGAGCAGCGGTGCGTAGTCGCAGATCTGGAACAGCTCGACGCCCTGGGCCCTCGTGTCCTCGAAGGCACCCGTCAGCGAGAGCCCCTCGGCGTGTTGCCAGAAGTAGGCGTAGGTGCCGAGACCGATCATGCGCTCGCCCCCGCCTCGTCGATGACGGTCATGAGCGCGTCCGGGTCGTGCGCGAAGCGCCCGAGGAACACGCCGTCGACGGCACCGCCGAGGCGCGTGAGCAGGCCGGGGCCGGCGGCGCCGCCATAGATCACGGCGGAACCGGGCCGCCCCGCGAGCGCCTCACGCAGCGCGCCGGCGACGATGCGCACGTGCTCCTCGCCCGCGGGCTCGGGCGCCCCGATCGCCCAGACGGGCTCGTAGGCGACGATGACGGATCCCTCGGGCGCGCCCGCGAGCGCGGCGCGCAGCTGCGCGACCGACGCCCGGGCGGCGTCCTCGGGATCCTGCCGCTCGGTCTCGCCGATGCACAGCAGGGGCTCAAGGCCCGCGCCGAGGCTGACGGCGGTCTTCCGCGCGACGACCTCGTCGGTCTCGGCGAAGAGGCGGCGGCGCTCGGCGTGGCCGATCTCGGCAAGGCGGGCGCCCACCTCGGCGAGCTCGTAGGCCGACACCTCGCCCGTGAACGCGCCCTCGGCCTCGGCGGCGACGTCCTGCCCGCCGACGCGCACGGGGGTGTCGCGGAACGCCGCGACCGCCGCGGGGACCTGCAGGAACGTCGGCGTGACGAAGACCTCGACGGATCCGCTCGCCACGGCATCGTGCGCGGCCACCCGGGAGGCGACCTGCGCGAACCACTCGGTCGCCCGCGCATGCCCGAAGTACATCTTCAGGCTGATGCCGACGATGCGTCGCGTCATCAGCAGCTGCCGGTGGTCTCGTACTCGGTGAGCACGGCGACCTTGTCGGCGCTCGCCGAGGTCTCGTCGAAACGGTACGTGAGCCACTCGCGCACGAGGCGGCGGGCGAGCTCGATGCCGATGACGCGCTGACCCATGCACAGCACCTGGGCGTTGTTGGAGAGGACAGCGCGCTCGACCGAGAAGCTGTCGTGCGCCGTGACGGCGCGGATCCCGGCGACCTTGTTCGCGGAGATCGCGACGCCGAGGCCCGTGCCGCAGAAGATCAAGGCGCGGTCGGCCTCGCCGCGCGCGACGCGCTCGGCGGCCTCGATCGCGACCTTCGGGTAGGGCGTGTGGCCGTCGGCGCTCACGCCCACGTCGACGACGCTCGCGACGCCGTCGTTGGCCTCGAGATCCTTCTTCAGGATCTCCTTGTAGTCGAATCCGGCGTCGTCCGAGCCGATGACGATGCGAAGCTGGTCGGTCATGATCGTGCCTTTCACTGGGTGAGCTGGAGGAGAGCCTGCGCGAGCAGGGCGAGCGAGTGGGCCCCGGGATCCGGGATGCCGAGCGCCTTCTCGTGGTGCGCGCGGGCCCGGCCCATCTGGGGGAGGAGGTCGGCGGTCGCGGCCGCGGCCGCGGTGGCGGCGTCGGCGGCCTCGCGCCACGCGTCGGCGATTCCCGCGCCGTCCGCGGCCCGGGCCGCGAAGGTCTCGGCGAGCGGGTTCAGCGCGTCGACGAGGGTCTTGTCGCCGACGACGGCACCGAAACCGGCGACGCGGGTCTTCGCGGCCTCGAGGCCCGCCGCGATGGCGTCGGGAGAGGGCACGCCCTCATCGCCGAGGTGCCCCGCGATCGTGTCGAGGATCGCTCCCCAGATCGCGCCGGAGGTGCCACCGGCGCGGTCGGACCAGGCGTCCGCGGCCCGTGCGAGCGTCGTCGCGGCTCCCGCGCCGCGCTCCGCCGCATCGCGCGCCGCCGCCTGGGCGGCGTGGATCCCGCGCTGCATGCCGATGCCGTGGTCGCCGTCGCCCGCGATCGCGTCGAGGCGGCCCAGCTCGTCGACGTTCTCGTCGATCGTGGCGCGCCAGAGGTCGAAGGCCGCCGCGATCGTGCGGGCGACCTCGCGCGAGGAGTCGTCGGCGTCGCCGATCGCGTCCTCGCTCTCCTCGTCGCTCGTCTCGACGCGGACGAGGTGTGAGGTGTCGACGGACCCCCGGCGGTAGGCGGGCGTGTCGACGCCGGTCTCCCACAGCTCTTCGAGCTCGTCGTCGAGCCACAGCAGCGTCAGCGAGGTGCCGGCCATGTCGAAGCTCGTGCAGTACTCGCCGACGTGCGGGTCGACCGCGACGATGCCCGCCTCGTCGAGCAGGCGCGCGATGCGCCGGTAGACGACGAACATCTCCTCGTATTTGAGGGATCCGAGGCCGTTGAGCACCGGCACGACGCGCGCGCCGCGCACCTCCGCGACGTCGCCGGGCACCTCCTCGAGGAGGCGCGTCACGAGCAGCTCGGCGAGGCCGTCGGCGGTGGGGATCTCGGTGTCGCCGAGGCCGGGCTCACCGTGGATCCCCAGGCCGAGCGCCATGTGGCCGGGCGCGACCTCGAAGAGGGGCTCCTCGGCGCCGGGCAGCGAGCAGCCCGAGAACGCGACGCCGAAGGAGCGCGTGCGGTCGTTGGCGCGGCGCGCGAGCCGGGTGACCTCCTCGAGGTCCGCCCCGCGTTCGGCGGCCGCTCCCGCGGTGCGGAACACCGTGAGGTCGCCCGCGATGCCGCGCCGCTTGTGGATCTCGCTCTTGTCGGCGGAGGCGACGTCGTCGGTGACCGTCACGGTCTCGCAGGGGATGCCCGCGGCGCGGAGCTGCTCCTGCGCCGCGTCGAAGTTCAGCACGTCGCCGGCATAGTTGCCGTAGCTGAGCAGGACTCCGCCGCCGTTCTCGGCGGCCCTGGCCACCGAGAGGACCTGCTGCGTCGAGGGCGAGGCGAAGAGGTTGCCCATCGCCGCGCCGTGGGCGAGCCCCGGCCCCACGAGCCCGCCGAACGCGGGGTAGTGGCCGGATCCGCCGCCGATGACGAACGCGACCTGGCCTTCGGGCGTCGCGGTCGCGCGGGCCACGCCGCCGGACACGCGGCGCACGTAGCGTCCGTTGGCCGCGACGAAGCCGTCGATCATCTCGTCGGCGAAATCGGCGGGGTCATTCCACAGGCGGGTCATCGTCGAACCTTTCGTGAGTACGGACGTACGCCTAGTTTGGCAAACCGGTTGACCAATTGCAAATGGCGCACAGTATGATCGACATCATGCCAGCAGACGCCACCGGAGGATCCGACGCCATCGCCGAGGCGCTCGGCTCTCTGCCCTCGGGAACGCCCGTCAGCGAGGTCGCCCGTCGGCTCCTCGACCTGTTCACGAGCGGCGATATCGCGCCGGGCACGCGGCTGCCCGCGGAGCGCCAACTGGCCGCGTCCCTCAGCGTCGGCCGCTCGGCCGTGCGCGAGGCGCTCGCCGCGCTCGAGATGCTCGGCATCGTCGACGTGCGCCCCGGATCCGGAACCTATCTGCGCGGCGAGGCCAGCGCGCTGCTGCCGCAGACCCTGCGCTGGGGGCTGCTGATCGGCGAGCGCAACACTGCGGAGCTCATCGAGCTGCGCTCGGGGCTGGAGATCTACGTCGCGCGCATCGCGGCGACGCACGCCTCGGCCGAGGCCCGCGAGACGATCGCGCGGCACCTCGATGAGATGCGCGCGGCGGGCGACGACCTGCAGGCGTTCGCGAAGGCGGATTTCGCGTTCCACCTCGCGCTCGCCGACGCCGCCGGCAACGGCACCCTGCGCGACCTGCTGCACGTGGTGCGCTCGCTCCTGCAGGTGTACTCCGACCGCGCCGTGCACACCCGCGAGCAGGCCGAGCTGGCGCTCGCCGAGCACGAGGCCGTCGCCCGCGCCCTCGATGCCAACGACGCCGATGCCGCGGCGTCCGCGATGGCCGTGCACATGGTCACGGCGGGCGAGCGCCTCGCGGAATCGGCGCGCTGAGGTCCGCCGTCGGCCCGTCCCGCGGAGCCGAGCCGCAACTGCGGATGATGCCGGCGATCGGATCCGCAGATCCGGCTCAGCCCCGCAGCTGCGGCCCGCGCCTCACGCGTCGATTGTGATGTACTGCTCCTCGAGGAACTCGAGGATGCCCTCCGCCGATCCCTCGCGGCCGAGGCCCGACTGCTTCATGCCGCCGAACGGGGCGGCCGGGTCGCTCGCGACGCCGCGGTTGACCGCGACCATGCCCGCCTCGATGCGCTGGGCGACGGCGATGGCCTCGCGCTCCTCGCCGAAGACGTACGCCATGAGGCCGAACTCGGTGTCGTTGGCCATCCGCACGGCCTCGTCGGCCGAATCGACGCGCACGATCGTCGTCACGGGCCCGAAAATCTCGGTCTCGGTGATCTCGGATCCGTGGGTGACCCCGGTGAGCAGCGTCGCGGGATAGAAGGCGCCGTTGGTCGCCAGGGTGGCGCCGCCGAGCTGCGCCGATGCGCCGCCGTCGAGCGCGCGCTCGACGAGCCCGGCGACCTTGTCGCGCTCCTTGAGCGAGACGAGGGCGCCGAGGTCGTTGGCGCGGTCGGTGCCCGGGCCGATCTTGACGCCCGCGAGGCGCTGCCGGTACGCGGCGACGAACTCGTCGTGGATGTCGGTGTGCACGTAGAAGCGGTTCGCGGCGGTGCACGCGGATCCGCCGTTGCGCATCTTCGCGGCGAAGGATCCCTCGACCGCCTGCGCGAGGTCGGCGCCCGGGAGGACGATCAGCGGGGCGTTGCCGCCGAGCTCCATCGAGCAGCTGATGACGCGGTCCGCGGCGGTGCGCAGTAGCTCGCGCCCGACGGGCGTGGATCCCGTGAACGAGAGTTTACGGACGGCGGGCTGGGCGAGCATCGCCCGCGTCGCGGATCCTGCGTCGAGCGGCGTGACGAGGTTCACGACGCCCGCGGGAAGGCCCGCCCGCTCGAGCGCATCGACGATATAGGCCGCCGTGAGCGGCGTCTCGAGCGCTGGCTTCAGTACGGTCGTGCACCCGGCCGCGAGCGCGGGCGCCAGCTTGCGCGTGGCCATGGCGGCGGGGAAGTTCCACGGCGTGATGAGCACCGAGACCCCGATGGGCTGGTGGGTGACGATGATGCGCTTGTCGCCGGCGGGCGAGAGGCGGTAGTCGCCCGGGATGCGCACGGCCTCCTCGGAGAACCAGCGGAAGAACTCGGTGGCGTAGCGCGCCTCGCCGATGGCATCGGCCCACGACTTGCCGTTCTCCCGCACGATCGTCTCGGCGAGCGCCTCGACCTCGTCGGTGAGGATCTCGAAGGCGCGCCGCAGGATCTCGGCGCGCTCGCGCGGGGCGGTCGCGCGCCACTCGGGGAGCGCGCGCTCGGCCGCCGCGACGGCCGCGACGCAGTCGTCCTCGCTCGCGGCGGCGAAGCGCGCGATCTCCTGGCCTGTGGCGGGATCCGCGACCGCGAAGTCGCCGTCGCCGTCTCGCCAGGCCCCGTCGATGTACAGCTGAGTGCGAAAGTCCATGCCTCCAGCCTGGCACGCCCGGGGCGCACGGGCGCGGGTTCCGCGCACTCGAATGCGCGCTATTCCACGAGCCCGACGCGCCGGGCGGTGGCCACCGCGTCGGCCCAGCTCGAGACGCCGAGCTTGCGGTAGATCGAGCGCAGTTGCGTCTTGATCGTGTTGGGCGAGACGTGCAGCCGCGCGGCGACGTCGCGGGTCGAGTCCGCGACGACGAGCGCCCGGAGCACGGTGCGTTCCCGGTCGCTGAGCGCGAGCGTCGAGCTCGTGGCGCGCTGCAGCTCGTCGCGCATGTGCGCCAGCTCCCGCACGAAGCGGGATCCGGCGGGGTCGAGCGCGAGACCGCCCGCCTCCGCGATCGTGGTGTTGAGCGCGCCCATGCCCTGCGCGGCGAACGGGAGGAGCGGGCGCGATCGGGCCGCCGCGACGATCGCGACCTGCAGGTGCTGGCGGCCGACGTCCAGCGAGGACTCGGATCCGATCGCGTGATAGGCGAGGAAGAGCACGATGTGCGACCACACCGCGAGCACGCCGGATCCGTGCGGCTCGGCGGCGGAGGCGAGCGATGCGATCGCGCGCTCCGGCTCCCCGCCGCGCAGGTGCGTGCGCGCGCGGAGCAGATCGACGGGCACGAGACGGGCCGCCGCCTCGGGGATCCGCGAGATCGCCTCGAAGGCGGCCTCATAGCGCCCGTCGCCCGCGAGGGCCTCCGCGCGTGCCCACGCGAGGATCACGCGCTGGTTGAGGGCGGGTGCCGCCGCGCCGTTCTCCTGTTCGAACAGATCGATGCTCCGCAGCGCGAGCTCGGACGTGCCGAGGAGGCCGTGCGCGATGGTGCGGAGCGCGAGGGAGACGTGCGCCATCACCCGGGGGTCGTCGATCGAATCGGGACCGGCGAGCGCGTCCCGCATGGCGGTCGGGTCGACGGCGTACAGCGCGTTGGCGAGGGCGACGACGTCGCGCATGGGACGCGACAGCGCCTGTGCGCCGACGAGGTTGTCGAGCCGGGCCTGGAAACCCGACGTCATCGGCACGCCCTCGGGCGCGGTGAAGAGCATCAGCTCGTGCGCGAAACGGGCGAATCGCTCGTGGCCGGCGGCGTGAGCGAGGGACGCCGCCGCGGACAGGCGCGCGGCCGACACGTCGCTGCGCGAGGCATCGAGCGCGCTGAGGCCGGCCTGTAAGAGCATGTTCGCGCGGATGATGCTCGCGGCGGGCCCGTCGGCGATGTCGGAGGTATTCGCGAGTTCCTCGTGCAGCTCGAGGGCCTCGCGCGCGCGACCCTCGAGCCGGAGCAGCACCCCGCGCAGCAGGGCGGCGACGATGCCGACCCCGCCGGGCTGCTCGCCGACCTCGTCGAGCAGCTCGCGGGCGGCGTGCCGGTCGGCCGTGGGCACGCATCCGCTGTGGCCCGCGCTCGTGACCGACACCAGGGCGCGCGCGAGCGCGACGCGGAGGGCGGGAGCGGGGTCGCGCTGCACGGCCTGCTCGAGCCACGGGCGCGCGAGGGAGACGTCGACCTCGCCGAGCTGCCACCAGTAGCGGGTGAGCATGCGGTCGCGCGGGCCCGGCAGCTCGGCGACGACGGCCCAGCCGTCGCCGGCATGGCCCGCGTCGAGCAGCTTCGCGGCGAGATCGGCGATCGCCTCGTCGACGTCGTCGAGCCGGGCTTCGCGCGTGATGCGCTCGACGACGGCGGCGCGGATCGCGGGGCGCAGCTCGATGCGGTCGCGCTCGACGTCCTCGATGAAGAAGCCCGATTGCATGATGTTGTCGAGCGCGGCGCGCACGACCTCGTCGCGGCCCCACACCGCGAGCAGCGTGCGTCGCGGCATCGGGCCGATCCGCGCCGTGACGAGCACGGCGTGCCAGCCGTTGGGGCGGAAGACCCCGGCGGCGGCGGATCCGGCGAAGTGGGCGGCCTGTTCGTGACAGCCGGCGCGCACGGCCTCGTCGTCGAGGGATCCGCGGGCCGCCGCCGCGCGCAGCACGGCGTCGACGAAGCCCGCGTGGGTGCCCACGCGGTCGAGGAGGGCGGTCGCCTCGTCCCAGCTGAGGCTGAGGCCGAGCTGGTCGGCGCGGTCGAGCACCTCGTCCGCGGTGAAGCCGAACATTGCGCCGGAGAAGACGCGTTCGGGGCGGAGCCCGGCGTCGAGGAGCTCCGGCGGCCACTGCGTGCTCGACACGGCGATGAGCGTGGCGTTCGGCCAGCGTCGCCGCACGGCGAGGGTCGCCGTGGCGTGGTCGGTGCGCATACCCTCGATCTCGAGCAGGACGACGTCGGCCTCGGGCGCGTTCTCGGGCACCTCGAGGCGGTTGGACGACCACACTACGAGGCGCTGCTCGGTGTCGGCCAGCCATTCGCGCACGCTCGAGGCCACGCCGCTCTTGTGCTGTGCGGTGACGAGCACGGTCGCGCCCGGCATCACCCGTCGCCACAGCGCGACGAGACGAGGCCGAGACAGTCGGTCTGCGGAGCTCATGCGTCCATCGTCTCACGCGGGGTGATGCTGTGTGATTCGAGGGTGAGCGAGGGGTGAAAGGGGGGAGAAGGTGCGGAAACGCGACAATCTTCGACGTAGTCTCGAAATGTCGGTGATCGCGGGTGACGCGACACCGGTAGCCGAAAGGTTCGGGGCCCGGGAAGCGGTCGGGGGAGCGCTGCCCGGGCTTTCCCATGCCCGCGGGGTGCGTCGCCCGCGCCGCGGGTCCTGGCTAGACCAGCCCGTGCCTCGCGAAGGCGGTCCAGATCCCGTCCGCATCGACCGAGCTCGTTTCCTCGTCGGCGGCCGCGAGGGCGTCCGGCGTCGCATTGCCCATCGCGATGCCGGTTCCCGCGGCCCTCAGCATCTCGAGGTCGTTGTTGTTGTCGCCGATCGCGATCGCGTCGGCGACCGCGATTCCGAGCCGGTCGAGGAGCAGCAGGAGGGTGGATCCCTTCGTCACGCCGGAGGGCGAGACCTCGCCGCCGGCCGTGCCGAGCCCGGGCATCGTGCCCGTGATGACGTGGAAGCGCTCGCCGAGGCGCGCCCTGACCGCCGCATAGGCGCCGGCGTCGTCGCTCGAGAAGACCGACTTCGCGATCCCCGTCACGGGCGGATCCTCCGTCACCGTGATGTGGTCGAGGAGGGCCGTGCGCGTGGCATCCGACAGGCGTCCCTCCGCCTCGAGCGAGGACGCGAGCCGGTCGAAGCCCGCCCGCGTCGCCCACACGTCCTCCCGGCCCTGCAGGATGAAGTCGGCGCCGACGTCGCGATAGCCGGCGATCATCTCGGCCGCATCCTCCGGCGACATGAGGCGTTCGATCGCCCAGCCGCCCTCGCCCCACAGCTCGCCCGTCCACGCGTAGGCGCCGGCGCCCAGGATCGCGCCGTCGAAGCCGATCTCGACGAGGCGCCGCTCGACCTCGGTCGGCGTGCGGCCGGAGGCGAGGAAGACGAGGTGCCCGTTCGCCCGTGCCCCGCGGATCGCCCGCACCGTCGAGTCCGGGATCTCGCCGTCGTGATCGATGATGGTGCCGTCGATATCGAGGAATACGATGCGCCGCGTCATGTTCCCCAGTCTGTCAGGCCCGCGCGCTCGGGGCGCCCTACCGCGCGGCCTTGACGGGCAGCACGAGCGCGAGCCCCACGAGCAGCACGATCATGATCCCGAGCACGCCGAACACCGTGGATCCGGCGATCGCGATGAACGAGGCCCAGAGCGCCGAGGACATCCAACTCGCGGCGCGCCCCGTGGTGGCGTAGAGGCCGAAGATCTCGCCCTCGCGGCCCGCGGGGGTGACGCGGGCGAGGAACGAACGGCCGGCGGACTGCGCGGGGCCGACGAACGCGCACAGGATCAGGCCGAAGATCCAGAACACCGGCTTCCCGACGGAGGCGAAGGCGAACACGACCAGGCCCGCGACGATCATGCCGGAGAGGGCGAAGACGATGATCGCCTTCGGGCCGAAGGTGTCGTCCCAGCGGCCGGCGATGATCGTGGACAGGCCCGCGATGAGATTGGCGGCGATGCCGAAGATCACGATGTCGATGAAACCGAAGTCGAAGACCTGGCTGGCGATGACCGCGCCAAAGGCGAAGACGCCGGCGAGACCATCGCGGAACACGGCGCTCGAGAGCAGGAACCAGAAGGTGTTGCGGGTGGCGGGGTTGCGATACAGGCCCACGACGTCGCGGGCGAGCTGCGCGTAGCTCTGGAAGAAGCCGACCCGGCGCTCAGGCTTGCCGAGCGGGGCGGGCTCCGGCACGGCGAAGAACACCGGCAGGCAGAACCCGATCGCCCACACGGCGCAGCCCACGGCGATGAGGCGGAAGGGCAGGCCGTTCTCCTCCGGCAGCCCGAACCAGTCGCCCATGTAGAACACGACGACCAGGATCAGCGCGACGACGCCGCCGACGTAGCCGAAGCCCCAGCCGAGGCCCGAGACGCGGCCGATGTTCGCGGGCGTCGCGATGCTCACGAGGAGGGCGTTGTAGTTGACCGACGCGATCTCGCCGAGAACGATGCCGAGCGAGATCATCGCGACGGCGAACCAGAAGTATCGTGGTCCCGGCTCCGCAAACCACAGCGCGAGCATGGCGAGCACCGTGCCGGCCGTGCCGATGCCGAGCCACAGCTTCTGCCGGCCGTGCGCGTCGGCCTGCTGGCCGAGCACCGGCGCAAGTCCGAGGATCAGGAGCCCCGCGACGGTGGATCCCCAGCCCAGCCCGCTCGCCAGCTCCGCGAGGGTGGCGACCTTCGCGGGGTGGTCGTCGTCGAGCGCCGCGACTCCCGGCGGCAGGAAGGCCTCGGTGGTGAGGTAGAGCGCCGTGAAGATGAAGGTGACGATGATCGTGTTGAACGGCTGCAGGCCCCAGTCCCACAGCGCCCACGACAGGATCGTCGACTTCTTCGTCGGCGTCGTGCCCAGCGCGCGCTGCAGTCCGAGCACGGGAACGGCCTCGCTGTCGGCCGCCGCGGGCGGCCGGGGAATCTCGCTCATGGCCGCACCCTACCGCGCGCATGTGACTTGTCGTGGTCGATCGGGCAGGATCGTGGGGTGACGATCTACTCCGAACGCGCGCTGAGGCGCGGGCACATCGCCGCGGCGACCTTCTTCTTCACCAACGGTGCCGTCTTCGCCAATCTGGTGCCCCGCTACCCCGAGCTCAAGGAGGCGCTGGGGCTGAGCGCGACCGTGTACGGCGTCGTGCTCGCGATGAACCCCATCGGAGCGATCCTCGCGGGCGTCGCCGCGGGCGCGCTGATCCGCCGCTTCGGCTCGGCCGCCGTCGCCGTCTTCGGCACGCTCGGACTCGGCGTGGGCGTCACGGCCGCCGCCTGGGCCCCGAATGTGTGGATCCTCGCCTGCGGATTCCTGATCGGCGGATCGCTCGACGCGATCACCGACGTCGCGCAGAACGCGAACGCGCTGCGCGTACAGGCGGCGCGGGGACGATCGATCATCAACTCGATGCACGCCCTCTGGTCGCTCGGGGCCGTGACGGGCGGGGCCATCGCGGCGGGGGCGATCGCGCTCGACATCCCCGTGCGCTGGCACATCCTCGTCTCCTCCCTCGTGCTCGTCGGCGTCGCGTTCTGGGCGCGAACGCAATCGCTGCCCGGATCCGAGAACGAGTCGGGCGAGGGCGAGCAGGGCGCGGCGAACGCGCGCCCCGCCGGCCGAGTGTCGACGGCGATCGTGCTGACCTTGACGGCGCTCGTGCTCATCGCGATCGGCGGCGGCCTGACCGAGGAGGTCGCCTTCTCGTGGGCGGCGCTCTACCTCGGCGACGAGGTCGGCGCGCCCGCGGCGCTCGCCGCGGCCGGCTTCATCGGGCTCGTCGGGGCGCAGTTCATCGGGCGGATCGTGAGCGACAGGCTCGTCGACCGCTACGGCGAGCGTGCCGTGATCATCTGCTCGGGCCTGTTCATCGCGGGCGGGATCGGCCTCGCGATCGGCGTGCCAACGGTGTGGGGCGCGTGCCTGGGCTTCGCGCTGGCGGGCTTCGGCTGCGCCCCCGCGATTCCCCTCGCGATGCAGCAGGCCGACCGGATCCCGGGGCTGCGCCCCGGCACGGGCCTCACGATCGTGACGTGGCTGATGCGGCTCGCCTTCCTCGTCGCGCCGCCGCTCGTCGGATCCATCGCCGACGCGACGAGCATCCGGGTGGGGCTCGCGGTGTCGCTCACGGGTGGCCTGCTCGTCCTGGCCCTCGCGTTCGTGATGCCGCGTAGGGTGGCCGCATGAAGATTCTGGTGCCCGAGACCATCGACGTGCCCGGTGAGCTCCACCCCCTCGTGCACGTCGAACGCTACGACCCGCGCGCCCCGATCCCGGTCGAGCACCGCGACGCCGAAGCGATCGTGACCTGGGGCAACGGGCCCGCGAACCTCGCGACGATCCCGGAGCTGTCGAAGCTCCGGTGGCTGCAGGCGCTCAGCGCGGGCGTCGATCACGTGCTGAACCTCGACGTGCCGGACGGCGTGATCGTGACCAGCGGATCCGGGCTGCACGACCGCACGGTCGCGGAGCACGCGACGGCGCTCGCGCTCACGCTGCTGCGCCGCATGCCGGAGGCCGCCGCGGCGCAGCGGCGCCACGAATGGTCGAGCGCGCTCGGCGGGGTGCAGCCGCTGCGGCCCGAGGACCGCGTCACGAGCTTCATCGGGTCGGAGGTGCTGATCTGGGGATTCGGCAACATCGGGCAGCACCTCGCGGGAGTGCTGAGCCTGCTCGGCGCCCGCGTCACGGGCGTCGCCCGCAGCGCGGGCGAGCGCTCCGGCTTCCCCGTGATCGCCGAGCACGACGTCGACGAGGCGCTCGCACGCACCGACGTGCTCATCATGGTCCTGCCGTCGACCGACGAGACCCGCCACGCGCTCGACGCCGCGCGGATCGCGCGGCTGCCCCGGCACGCCTACGTGATCAACGTCGGCCGCGGATCCACGATCGACGAGGCGGCGCTCGCCGCGGCGCTGCGCTCCGGATCCCTCGCGGGCGCGGCCCTCGACGTGACCGAGATCGAGCCGCTGCCGGCCGAGTCGGAACTCTGGGACACCCCGAACCTCATCCTCACCCCGCACGCCGCGGGCGGCCGCCCGGATGGCGCCGCGGCGCTAATCCGCGAGAACCTGCGCGCGTTCCTCGCGGGCGAGGAGATGCGCAACGTCGTCGACCGCTAATCCCCCCCCGACCGTGTCCCACTTTCGGCGGGATTGGCGGGTGCATTACCGCGTCAACTGGGACATGGGTTGGGGCGTGTCCCACTTTCGGCGGGAATCGCGGGCGTATAGCAGCACTAAGTGGGACACGGTGTGGGGCATGTCCCACTTGTGGCGGGAATAGCGGGCGTATTACCGCACCAACTGGGACACGGCGCGGGGCGTGTCCCACTTGTGGTGGGAATAGCCGCCGTATTACCGCACCAAGTGGGACACGGAACGCCGAAGGCCCCCGGAGGAGATCCGGGGGCCTTCGGCGTTCACCTCAGAACTGGCCGTCGACGAGGCGCGGAACGCCCCAGGGGTTGGCGTCCTTCAGCGGCTCCGGGAGGAGGGCCTCGGGAAGGTTCTGGTAGGCGACGGGGCGCAGGAAGCGCTCGATCGCGAGGGATCCCACGCTCGTCGAGCGCACGTCGCTCGTCGCGGGGAAGGGGCCGCCGTGCACCATGGCGTGACCGACCTCGACGCCCGTGGGCCAGCCGTTCGCGAGGATGCGCCCGGCCTTGCGCTCGATCACGGGGAGCAGCTCCCGCACCGCGTCGATGTCCGAGTCGGCCATCTGCAGGGTCGCGGTCAGCTGGCCCTCGAGGCGGGCGGCCGCGGCGGGCAGCTCCGACACGTCGTCGTAGCGGACGATGAGCGAGGCGGCTCCGAAGATCTCCTCGTGCAGCACGGCGTTCGACACGAACCTCTCGAGCGACGCATCGTGGATCACGGGGCCGGGGGCGTTGGGGCCCTCGCCCTCGGAGCCGCGGGCGAGGACGTCCGCGTTCTCGTCGCGGGTCGCGGCGCCCTCGCGCCACGCGCCGGCGATCGAGGGCGAAAGCATCGTCTGGCCGATCGAGGCGTTGATCTGCTCGACCACGGCGGCGACGAACGCGTCGCCCTTCTCGCCGGCGGGCACGAAGACCGTGCCGGGCTGCGTGCACAGCTGGCCGCTGGATCCGGTCGCGCTCGTGACGTATCCCGATGCGAGAGCCGCGAGGTCGCCCTCGAGGGCGCCCGGGAAGATGAAGACCGGGTTCACGGAGCTCATCTCGGCGTAGACGGGGATCGGCACGGGCCGGCCCTGCGCGGCCTGCACGAGCGAGATGCCGCCCGAACGGGATCCGGTGAAACCGACCGCCTGGATCGCGGGATCCGTGACGAGCGCCTGGCCGACGGTGCGGCCCGGCCCGTAGATCGCCGAGAACACGCCGGGGTGCAGCTCGTACTTCGCGACGGCGCGGGTGATGGCTCCCGCGACGATCTCGCTCGTTCCGGGGTGCGAGCTGTGCGCCTTGAAGACGACGGGGCACCCGGCCGCGAGCGCCGAGGCGGTGTCGCCGCCGGCGGTCGAGAACGCGAGCGGGAAGTTCGAGGCGCCGAAGACGGCGACCGGGCCGAGCGGAACCTTGCGCTGGCGGATGTCGAGGCGCGGCAGCGGCGTGCGCTCGGGCTGCGCCGGATCCACGCGGGCTCCGCGGAACAGGCCCGTGCGGACGACGCCCGCGAACATGCGCAGCTGGCCGGAGGTGCGGGCGACCTCGCCCGTGAGGCGCGCCACAGGAAGGCCGGTCTCGCGCGTCGCGCGGTCGATGATCTCGTCGCGCACGGCCTCGATCTCGTCGGCGACGGAATCGAGGAACGACGCGTGCGTCTCGGGGTCGAGCGTCGAGAACGAGGCGAAGGCCTCCTCGGCGGCGGCGGTCGCCTCGCGCAGCTGGTCGACGTCGATCTGCGAGTAGCCCGGCTCGAGCTGCTCGCCCGTCGCGGGGGCGATCGCGTGGATGGGAGCGCCGGTGCCCGCAACCGTGCGGCCGGCGATCAGGGAGTGTCCGGTGAGTTCGGTCATGTGACTAATCCTCTCGCGGTTTTACAGGGCGGGGCTCACGCCGGCGGACCGGATCAGGTCCGTCAGCTCGGCGAGATCCTTCTCGCCAAGGTTCTCGAGGGGGGCGCGCACGCCGCCCACGGGGCGGCCGACGGCTTGCAGGCCGGCCTTGACGATCGAGACGCCGTATCCGTTGCCGCGGTCGCGGATGTCGAGGTAGGGCAGCACGAAGCGGGCGAGCTTCTCGCTCACGGCCGCGCGGTCCTGACGGCGCACGTCGCCGTAGAACTCGAGCGCGAACTCCGGCACGAAGTTGAACATGGCCGAGGAGTAAGTGCTCATGCCCATCTGCAGCAGCGGCAGGGCGAAGGTCTCTGCGGTGGGCAGGCCACCCAGGTAGAAGAGTCGGTCGCCGTTCAGCGTCGTCACCTTCGCGAGGTGCTCGATGTTGCCGAGCGCGTCCTTGAAGCCGATGAAGGTCTCGTGGGCGTCGGCGAGGCGGGCGACGGTCTCGGCGGAGTAGATCGCGTTGGCCCGGTTGTAGACGATGAGCGGCAGCTTCGTGGCCTCGGCAATGGCCGAGACGTGGGCGAAGAGCCCGTCCTGCGTCGCCTCGGTGAGGTACGGGGGCAGCACGAGCAGACCCTCGGCGCCGGCCTCCTCCGCGGCGACCGCGTTCGCGACGGCGTTCTTCGTCCAGCCGCCCGCGGATCCGAGAACCGGGACCTCGGGGCGGGACGCCTCGACGGCGGCGCGCACGACGCGGGCATTTTCCTCGGGCGTGAGGCTGAAGCCCTCGCCGGTGCCACCGGCCGCGAAGAGTCCGCCGACCTCGTAGCTGGCCTGCCACGACACATGCTCGCGGTAAGCGGCCTCGTCGAACTCGCCATCGGCGTCGAAGGCGGTCACGGGGAAGGAGAGCAGGCCGTCCTTGAGGTGAGCGGCGAGCTCGGAGGGGGTGAAGTTCGTCATGATTCCACGCTAGGTCGAGATAGATACCCAAACAACCTAAAGAATGGATCACACGATGCCGATAGGGTATGAGTCATGTTGACGCTGGTGCAGGTCGAGTGTTTCGTGGCCGTCGCGGAAGAAGGGCATTTCGGGCGCGCCGCCGAGCGCCTCAGCATGAGTCAGCCGCCGCTGAGCAGGCACATTCAGGCACTCGAACGCGAGATCGGCGCTCAGCTGATCGATCGCTCGCATCGCGCGATCCGCATGACGGCGGCGGGGAGCGCGTTTCTGAGCGAGGCGCGGGATCTGTTGCGGGGAGCGGAATCGGCGGCGAGGATCGCCCGGCGCACGGCGCGGGGGGTTCAGGGCTCCCTGGACCTCGGCTTCACCTCCGCGGTGGGGCGCACGGCCCTGCCGTGGGTGCTGAGGCGGCTGCGCGATGGGCTCCCCGACGTCACGCCCACGCTGCACGAGATGGTGACGACCCGGCAGATCGACGCCCTCGGCAACGGGACTCTCGATCTGGGCATGGTGCGCCACACGCCCTTCACGACGACGGGGCTGTCGTTCCGCTCGTTCCTGACCGACACGCTCGTGATCGCGGCTCCCCGGCAGTGGGGGCTCGGCGACGGTGGCGGCCCGGTCGAGCTCTCCGCCCTCGACGGGCGCGACCTCGTGATGTATTCGCCCGACATGTCGCAGTACTTCCACGACATGCTCTCGGCGATCTTCATCGCGCGGGGCGTCGCGCCGCGGTACGCGCAGTACGTTGTGCAGATTCACACGATGCTCACGCTCGTCGATGCGGGGCTCGGCGCCGCGCTGGTGCCGGCCTCGACCGCCGTATGGTCGGGGCCGAACACCTCGATCGTGCAGGCCCCCGAGCTCGAGGAGTTCCCGATCGAGTCGTCGCTCGTCTGGCGCACCGGATCCGCGAACCCCGTGCTCGCCCGCGTGCTCGACGCCCTCGCATAGCGGTGGCTGGCGCGCTGCGATTCCTCTGACCATCCGCCCGAGAGCCCTCCGTAGCCGGACGGCGACGCGCTCCGCTAACGCTGAAACCCCTCTTGCACGCGACCACCGGCGCGATCGAGTTCGATCGCGATGCGATTCGCGAACTGATCGTGTCGGCCCTCCACCAGAGGCGCCGCCAGTGCGGCCGCGCGATCCGGGTCGAACTCGGCAAGGCGACGAGGGAGGTACTTTCCTGCACCGATCCAGCGGGCGTTCGAGAGGAGTATCAGCTCGGCTGTTTTTTCGTAGAGGAGCGCGGCAAGCACGTAACGTTCGGCGGGGGCCGTCGCGTCTCGGTAGTCATCGAGCAAATCCGTTATGACGTAGCGCCGGAACGTCGCTTCCGTGGCCTCGATAGTCGGCCCGGCCTCGTACTGGGGCGACCATTTCTGCTTGTAATTCTCGTGCTCAATCGCTCCACGGACAGCAATCCCATCGATCAGCATCTGGACGATCACGGGTCGGTACTGTTCGAACCCGCGGTTCGCCCAGACCTCGAAGCCCTCCTCGCCGAGGAGGAGAAGGTCGATGTCGCTGGTTGAAGTCCGTGTCCCGCGGGCGCGGGGCGCGAGAAAGCTCTACCCGGTCAGTCCCTGCCCTCGAAGAGCAGCGAGGTGCGCACCGCGCGGGGCGCGACGCGGTAGCGCGGTAGCGCGCCCGGTCCGCAGCTCGCGGTGCCGACGCCCGACTGCAGCAGATCGATCGACACGTGCGTGCGGCCGTCGGCCTCGAGCTCCCAGTTGTGGGTCTTGCGCGCGAGCTCGTCGCGGGAGTATGGCGACACCGTGAGGGCGAAGGGGGCGTCGAGCGCGCGGATCCGGAGCGTCCCGGCCGCGGTCTCGACGCTCGCATCGACGACGCCCTGCCGGGCGCCGGACTCCTGCGGCGTCACGCTGTCGACGACGAGCTCGTCGTCCGCGAGCGACCACCAGCCGGTACGCGCCGCGGCGCGCATGTCTGGGTAGGCCGACATCGGGCCGTCGCCCAGGTAGGAGGCACCCCGGGGCGCCGCACCGATCACGAGATCGAGGCCCAGGCGCGCCCACTCGGTCGGCCATTCGCCGTCGGGCTCGATCTCGAGGTCGAGCCGCACGGCACCGCCCTCGAGCGCCGTCCACGTCATCCGCGCGTCGATCGCGCAGTCGAGGATGGGGACGCCGGTGCGGGAGTGCACGCGCACGACGCCGTCCGCCTCCGCCGCCGACACGATCCGTGTCACGGCGCGGTCGTATCCTCCGCGGCGCCAGCGCTCGGCGTAGGGGGTCGGATCCTCCTCGGCGTGCAGCCGGCCCCAGTCGTTGTCGGTGGGTGCGCGCCAGACGCCGAGGCTCGGGCCCGCGTCGATCGCGAGGGGGCCGACGCTGCGGAGCTGCCCGGATCCGGTGGACACGTCGGCGGCGTCGCCCGACGCCGCCGGCGCGACGGGCGCGGCGAGGTGGGCGTCCTGGCCGCTGGAGATCTCGTGACCGGCCGGCGCCCACGCCGAGTCCCGCGCCGTGAGGGCGCGGACGGTCACGATGTCGGCTGCCCGTGCGTCGCGGGGATCCCGCAGCTCGGGCGGCAGCTCGATCGTGGCGGATCCGCGCGGCGCGACGCGCGGCGTCTCGAGCGCGATCCGGGCGACGGTCTCGCCGTCGACGACGCGCTCGGCGATGAGGTCGACACCCGAGAGATCGATGTGGTCGAAGCGGTTCTCGACGACCGCGGTCGCGCGCGAGGTGTCGACGCGGATCTGCACCTGGGCGATCGTCGCCGCATAGTGCAGCAGGCCCGGGCGCGGCTCGCGATCCGGCGAGACGAGGCCGTCGATGACGAAGTTGCCGTCGTGCACCGCCTCGCCGAAGTCTCCGCCGATCATGATCCGGCGCTCGCCGTCCTCTCCCGTGACGGCGATGCCCTGCTCGACCCACTCCCACACGAAGCCGCCCGCGAGGCGGGGGTACTGCTCGAAGAGGTCCCAGTACTCCTGCATGCCGCCGGGGCCCGTGCCCATCGCGTGCACGAACTCGCACTGGATGAACGGCAGCGTGACCCTTCGGGCGTGCGCGGCGTCGAGGCCCGCGGCGGCGGGGGAGAGGCCCTCGCGGCCGATCTGCTCGACCTCCTCGTGGCCGGCGTACATGCGCGAGTACACGTCGGCGTTGCGGCACGACCAGTCGCCCTCGTAGTGCACGAGGCGGGAGGGGTCGAACTGCTTCGTCCACAGCATCATGGCGTCGAGGTTCTGTCCTACGCCCGCCTCGTTGCCCATCGACCACATGATCACGGCGGGGTGGTTCTTGTCGCGGTGCACGGTGCGGCGGATGCGATCCATGAGGGCGTCGCGCCAGGCCGGGTCCGCGCTGGGGTTTCCGCGCCAGTCGACCATGACGAACTCGTGGCTCTCGTAGTCGCACTCGTCGATGACCCAGAAACCCAGCTCGTCGAACAGGGCGAGCGTGTCGGGGTGGGGAGGGTAGTGGGAGGTGCGCACGGCGTTGATGTTGTGGCGCTTCATGAGTTCGAGCTCGGCACGCACCCATTCGGCGTCGAACACCCGCCCCTTCTCGGGGTGGTGCTCGTGTCGGTTGACACCGCGCAGCATGATGGGCGATCCGTTGACGAGGATCTCGGTGTTCTTCACCTCGACCCGACGGAAGCCCGTGCGCAGGGTCACCGTCTCGCCGGCGGCACGCACGACGACGTCGTAGAGGCGGGGCGTCTCGGCGGTCCAGGGCTCGACGGCGAGCCCCGTGAGCTTGGCGGGCTCGCCGCTCGACGAGACGCCGAGCTCGGGGATCTCGACCCGCCACTCGCCCTCCGCCTCCACGGCGAGGTTCAGGGATCCGCTGCCCGCCTCGGGGTCGAAGTCGGCGGTCGCGAACACGTCGCGGATCCCGCCCGCGGGGCGGGCGAGGAGCGTCACATCGCGGAAGATGCCGGGCAGCCACCACATGTCCTGGTTCTCGAGGTAGCTCGCGTCGCTGAACTGGGCGACGCGCACCGCGAGGCGGTTCTCGCCCGCGTGGAGGATTCCGGTGACGTCGAATTCGTGCGTCAGCCGGCTGCCTCGCGTCGATCCGAGCCACTCGCCGTTGAGCCAGATCTCACCCGCCGACTCGATGCCGTCGAAGCGGATGATCTGCTCGGCGTGCGCGAGGAGGGCGTCGTCCGCGACAAAGTCGAGGACGTGGTCGCCGATCGGGTTGGCCATGGGCGGGTGCGGCGGATCGACGGGGAACGGCATCTGCACGTTCGAGTAGGCGGGCGCGCCGTGGCCCTGCAGAACCCAGTGGCCGGGCACCTGGATCTCGTCCCACGATGCGACGTCGTCGTCGCGCCAGTTCTCGGGTGCCTCGTGGAGGGTCGGCGAGAGGCGGAATCGCCAGGATCCGGCGAGCGACTGCTGCGGTGCGTCGGTCGTCAGGCGCGCGCGAGGGGCGAGCGCGCCGACTCCGGGCGCGGGGCGGGAGATCTGCATGGGTGCGTCCTTCGTTGGGGTCGGGTCAGCGCAGGCCCTGGCTGCGCAGCTCTGCGGCGAGGTCCTGCGCCGCGGCGATGACGATGCGCGCGACGCGCGTGCGCTCCTCGGCGGTGGCGTGGCTCAGCGGCATCGAGCAGCTGATCGCGTCGGTGGCGGGGATCCGGTAGCCGATCGCGGCGGCGATGCAGGTGACGCCGAGCGTGTTCTCCTCCTCCTCGAGCGCGTAGCCGTCGCGGCGGATGCGCTCGAGGTCCTCCTCGAGCCGATCCCTCGTCGTGATCGTGTGGGGCGTGAGCGCCGGATAGGGCGCGCGGGGCAGGGTTCGGTCGAGCTCGCTCGCACTCAGCTCCGCGAGGAGGGCCTTGCCGAGCGAGGTCGCGGTCGCGGGCAGGTGGCGGCCGACGCGCGAGGTGGCACGGGCGGCGTTGTGCGCGTACCGGCTGTCGAGGTAGAGCACGTGGGCGCCGTCGAGGCGAGCGAAGTGCGCCGTGTAGCCGGTGGCGTCGCGGAGCCGCTCGAGTGCCGTGCGCGCGATCGGGAGCGCCGCGTCGCGGTCGAGGTAGGACGTGCCGACGGCCAGGGCGCGTGGGCCGATCATGACGCGGCCATCGGGGGTCAGCTCGACCCAGCCCGTGTCGGTCATGGTGTGGATGAGCTGGTGGAAGCTCGACCTCGGGTAGCCGAGGGCACGATGCAGGTCGGCGACCGAGAGCGGTTCGCGGGCGCGCGACAGCGTGTCGAGGAGTTCGAGGGTGCGCTCCGCGGACTTCACGCGCCGGGTCGCCGCCGCCTCGATGGTCTGAACATTCATCGTCGTCGACGTCATCCTCTGCATTTTGACATCATCTCGAACAATTCACTACTCTACAGAACGTTCCACATGCGTGGACCACATTCACATATGCGAAAGGTTGTCAATGGCGACGTCAGCACGAAGGAAAGCGGCCGCCGGGCTGCTCGCGGCGGGAATGCTGTTCTCGGTCGTCGCGTGCAGCCCGGCCCCGCAAGACGACGCGAACGCGCCGCTCGAGGTCTGGGCGCGCGTCTCCGGCGGCGCGGCCGCCGCTTACGAGCGCATCTTCGCGGAGTACACCGCGCAGACCGGCGTGGAGATCGACTTCACGGCCGTCCCCGAGCTCGACACGCAGATCCAGGCGCTCGCGCAGCAGAAGAAGCTGCCCGATGTATGGATCAACGACGCCGGATCCCTCGGCAACTACGTCGCGCAGGGGTTCCTGCTGCCCGTGGATCCCGCGAACATCGACGGCGCCGAGAACATCCCGCAGTCGACCTGGGACGAGAACCTCGGGATCGACGGCGAGATCTACGGCGTTCCATTCTCCCGGCAGGCGGTCGTGACCTTCGTCCGCAAGGACTGGCGCGAGAACCTCGGCTACGACGTCCCGAAGACGTGGGACGAGCTGCACGAGCTGGCCGTCGCGTTCGCTGAGGAGGATCCCGACGGCAACGGCAAGGACGATACCTACGGCATGATCGTGCCCGGCAGCGCCCAATCGGGCTACATCTACCGGTGGATGAACCCCTACATCCTCCAGGCCGGTGGCGACGCGCTGACGAACAACGACGATGGTACCTTCTCGATCGCCTTCGACTCCGCCGAGGTGCGCGAGGCCGCCGAATGGGTGCAGCAGCAGTTCTGCACCGAGGGCGCGATCGTGCCGGGATCCATCGGCATGACCACAGCCGACTCGTCGTTCTTCGAGACGGGCGAGGCCGGCATCTACGCGACCGGAATCTACAACCTCAACACCTTCGACAACGCCGTCGGTGCCGAGAACGTCGAGATCATTCCGATGCCGGCGGGCCCCGCGGGCAGCACGAGCTGGGCCGAGGGCGAGGACATCTACTTCGGCGCGGCGAGCGATCGCATGGCGGAGAAGGAGCAGCTCGCCTCCTTCCTCATCAGCGAGACCGCGCAGCGGATCGGCATGGAGGCGGGCGTCGATGTCGACGGTGCCATCACGCAGGCCGTCGTGCGGATCCCGGTGAACCAGAACGTCGACGCCGTCGCGGTCACCGGCGACGAGCGCTATCAGGTCGCGGTGGACGCGTACGCCGATGCGGTGCCGTTCCCGTGGTCGATCAACTTCCTCCCATACCGCCAGATCATCGCCGACGGACTCAACGCGATGATGTCGTCGTGCGGATCCGACATCGACGCGGGAATCACGCAGATCGCGTCCGACCTGCAGGCACAGCTCGAGACAGATGGGATCGCCGGATGACCGCGCCCTCCACAATCGACATCGTGACGGCCGGGGGCCGTCGCGGCGGACGCCGCATCCCGGCCTCGGTGAGCTTCCGGCGCCAGCTGATCCCGTGGCTGTTCCTCGTGCCGGGCCTCGTGCTCGCGATCGTCTTCAAGTTCGTGCCGATGTTCGACGGCATCCGGATGAGCTTCCTCAAGGTGCAGCCCTTCCTCGGCGACGAGTTCGTCGGCTGGGACAACTACGCGACGGTGCTCGGCGACAAGCGTTTCATCGAGTCGATCGGCAACACCGTCACCATCGCGGTGTTCCAGACGGTCGGCGCCGTCGTCGTCGCCTTCCTTCTCGCGCTGCTCATGGAGGGATCCGCGCGCTGGCTGCGCTGGACCCGCACCGCCGTCTTCCTGCCGGTCGTCACGGCGCTCGCCATCATCGGCGAGGTGTGGCGCATCCTGCTCTTCCCGAGCGAGGCCGGCTTCGCCAACCGGGTGATCGGCTTCTTCGGCATCCCGCCGCAGGACTTCCTCTCGGATCCGAATCAGGCGATCTGGTGGGTCGTCGTCGTCGGAATCTGGACGGCGGCGCCGTACAACATGATCATCCTGCTGGCGGGTCTCGTCGGCATCGACCGCACGCTCTACGAGGCGTCGGCGATGGACGGCGTCTCGACCTGGCAGCGCCTGCGGCACATCGTCATCCCGTCGATGCGCTCCTCGTTCGCCGTCGTGCTGACGCTCGCCGCGATCCGCGCGTTGCGCGTCTTCACCGAGGTGTACGTGCTCACGGGTGGCGGACCGGCCGGATCCACTGAGGTCTGGATGACCCGCACCTTCTCTCTCGGCTTCGACCAGTACAAGCTGGGCGTCGCCTCCGCAGCCTCCGTGATCCTGCTCGTCGTCACGCTCGTCCTGACGATCGGCGTGCAGTGGATCACGCGTAGGAAGGGAAACAACTGATGTCGACCACAACGGAGAGCCTGTCCACCAAGCGCCTGACGACGCGGCAGGGCCGCCGCAGGAACGCGAAGGTCGTCGAGGGACGCTTCGACAGCGCGATGGGGTGGACCCCCGGGTTCAACGCGACGAACATCGTGCGCGTGATCCTCGTGATCCTCGCCCTGCTGATCTTCGCCGTGCCCTTCCTCATCATCCTCTCGTCTGCCTTCGACGGCGCGGCGTCCTCGATGGCGGTGAAGCTGTGGCCCAGCGAACCGTCGCTCGAGAACCTCCGCGAGGCGGAGCGCCTCGGCGTGTTCGGCTACCTGCTCAACTCCTTCGTGATCGTCGGCGGCGGCCTGCTGCTGCAGATCGTGATCGCGGTGCTCTCGTCCTACGCGCTCGCCCGTCACCGCTTCCGCGGGCTCGGGATCGTGATGGCCCTGTTCCTGCTCACGATGATGTTGCCCGAGGAGATCATCGCGATCCCCCTGGCCCAGACGATCGGCGACGTCGCGGGCACGGGACTGAACCTCCGCGGAACGCCCTTCGGCGTCATCCTGCCCGTCGCGGTGTGGGGTTTCTCGATCTTCGTCATGACGGAGTTCATGCGCGACCTCCCTCCCGAGATCGAGGAGGCCGCGCGCCTGGACGGCGTCGGCGAGCTGCGAATGCTGTGGAGCATCATCCTGCCGATGTGCAAGCCGGTGCTCGGCGTCGTGACGATCTTCGGATTCATGATGATCTGGGATCAGTACCTGCTGCCGCTCATCGCGGCCAACTCGCCCGACGACTACACCCTCACCGTCGCGCTGCGCGTGCTGCGCGCCGTGCCCGGTAGCGGATCCGGAGTCATCCTCTTCGGCGCGCTCCTCGCCCTGATTCCGAGCCTCATCATCTACCTGCTCATGCAGAAGTCGCTCATCCGCGGTATCGCGGCCGGCGCGACGAAGGGATAACCCATGATCATTCGCGACCTCACGATCACGCCCATCGCCTTCCGCGACCCGGCGCTGCTCAACGCCGACGGACTCCACGAGTCTCTCGCCCTGCGCACCATCGTGCAGATGCACGTCGACGGCGGCGTCGTCGGCCTCGGCGAGGGCAGCGGCGGATCCGCGACGGCCGAGCGGCTGGAGGCCGTCAAGCGCTCGGTCGTCGGGCTCAGCGTGTTCGACCTCAACGGCATCGAGCGGGCCGTGAGCGACGCGCTCGGCGGCGACGCCGGTCCGCTCACGCGGCGCCAGCGCCGCGAGGTGTTCGCGATCCTCGACGTGGCCGCGCACGATGCGCAGGGCCACCTGACCGGCCTGCCCGTCGCGGAACTGCTCGGCGGGCGCGTGCGCGATGCCGTCGATTACAGCGCCTACCTGTTCTACAAGCTCGCGGGGCACCCGGTCGCGAACGATATCGACGACGTCGAGGCCGACGAGTGGGGCGCGGCGCTCGACCCCGAGGGGATCGTCGCGCAGGCGCGCACGTTGATCGACCGCTACGGTTTCCGCTCGATCAAGCTGAAGGCGGGCGTGTTCCCGCCCGCCGAGGAGATCGCCGCGATCCGCGCGCTTGCCGACGCCTTCCCCGGCTACCCGCTGCGCATCGACCCCAACGGCGCGTGGACGCACGAGACGGCCGTCTCGGTGGGGCGCGAACTGCAGGACGTGCTCGAGTACTTCGAAGACCCCGTGCTCGGGATCGACGGCATGGCGGCGATCCACTGCGAGGTCGAGCGCCCGCTCGCGACGAATATGTGCGTCGTCGCGTTCGAGCACCTGAAGGAGGCGTTCGAGAAGGACGCGATCCAGATCCTGCTGACCGATCACCACTATTGGGGCGGACTGCGTCACACCCGGGAGCTCGCCGCGATCTGCGGCCACTGGGGGGTCGGCGTGTCGATGCACTCCAACTCGCACCTGGGCATCTCGCTCGCGGCGATGACGCACGTCGCCGCCGCGACTCCCGAGCTCACCTACGCCTGCGACACGCACTACCCCTGGAACCGCCAGGACGACGTGATCGTGCCGGGTGCGCTCGAGATCGTGGGCGGCGCCGTCGCGGTGCCGACGAAGCCGGGCCTCGGCGTCGAACTCGACCCGGACGCGCTCGAGCGCCAGCACCGGGTGCTGCTCGCCTCGGGCCGCACGGCGCGGGACGATCGGGGCTACATGAAGCGCCTCGACCCGAGCTTCCAGGCGGGCCTGCCGCGCTTCTGACGCGGATACGCTTCTTGCAACCGAGCTTCTCGACACCGAGCTTCTTGACACCGAGGGCCGTGCGCGTCGGCGCACGGCCCCTTCCCGCTCCGGAGTGAACATGACCCAGACCCTCATCATCGGCGGATACACCGACCGAGACGACCTGCCGGTCGGCGCCGCGTCGGGCCTCGGCCTCTACCAGTGGCGCGACGACGTCGCCTCCCTCGTCGCGACCGTTCCCGTCGACAACCCGACCTGGTTCGAGTGGGAAGCGCGTCGCCGCGTTCTGTACGTGAGCCAGTCGAGCCTCACGACGCTCACGGCCGTCGCGATCCCCGGCGACGCCCGCTCGGCCCGCGTGCTCGACGTGATCGAGCTCGGCGCCGTCAACCCCGCCCACCTCGCCCTCGCCCCGACGGGCGACGCCGTCGTCGCCGCGTGCTTCACCGAGGGGCAGGTGGTCACGGTCGCGCTCGCCGAGGACGGGAGCTTCGACGGCGTCCGCGGGCGCGTGGACCTCGCGACGGAACGCAACGCCGAGCCGCATCAGATCTCCTTCGGCGGATCCGGCTTCGCCGTGCCGGATCGCGCGCGCGACGAGATCCACCGCTTCTCGTGGGCGGCGGGATCCGCGCCCAAGCTGCGGGGTTCGGATCCGCAGCCGGCCGGTCGCGGCCCGCGGCACCTCGCCCGCCACCCGCGGCGCGAGGACATCGCCTACCTCGCGGGCGAGCTCGACAGCACCGTGACGGCGCTCCGCGCGGGAGCCGCGGGCTTCGAGGCGGCCGGCTCGGCATCGACGCTCCCCACCGGCTACGAGGGGGAGAACTCGGTCGCGGCCGTCTTCGTCGACGCGGCGGGAACGCTGTACGTGTCCAATCGGGGGCACGACTCCCTCGCGAGCTTCGACATCTCGGATCCGCTCGCGCCCCGCCCGACCGGTCATCTCGACGCGGGCGGGCGGACGCCGCGCTTCGCCGGCGAGATCGCCCCCGGCCTGATCGCGAGCGCCGCCATGGACTCGCACTCCGTGGACCTGATCCGCGACGGGCGGAGCCGGATCCGCATCGCCCACGGCGCACCCGGGTGCGTGCGCCTCATCGACCTCGACGCCCGGGAGGCCTGACGTGACCCGCACCGTTCTCATCACGGGCGGCGCAGGCGGCATCGGCCGCATGCTGCTCGACCGGGAGCCGCGCGCCGGCTGGCGCTACGTCGTGCTCGATCCCGCCGCGGGCCCCGAGCTCGAGCGCGCGGATGTGACCGCGGTCGCCGCGAGCATCACCGACCCCGAGGCGGTGCGCGCGGCGATGCGGGGCGTGACCGATGTCGTGCACCTCGCGGCGCTGGGTCAGGAAAACCTCTGGGAGCGCATCGTCGAGGTCAACGTCGAGGCCACGCGCATCCTCCTCGAGGCCGCCCGCGACGAGGGCGTGGGGCGCTTCGTCTATGCGTCGAGCCACCACGCCGTCGGCTTCGCCACGCCCGCCGAGGCGCCGACCGGGGGTCTGCCGGACGACGCCGCGCCCCGCCCCGACACGTACTACGCGTGGAGCAAGGCCGCGGGCGAGGCGATGGTGCGCCTGTTCTGCGAACGCTTCGGAATGCGCGGCGTCGCCTGGCGCATCGGCCACTGCTTCGACAGGCCGCACTCGCGCGAGCGGCTCCCGGTCTGGCTGTCGCCCGGCGACGCGCGCCGCCTCGTCGACGCCGCCCTCGAGAACGACATCGACTCCTTCACCTACGTGTGGGGAGTGTCGGCGAACACGCGGCGCTGGCTGTCGCTCGAGGGCGCGCGCCGAATCGGCTTCGAGCCGCGGGACGACTCGGAGGTCTACGCGGACCTGTTCCCGGAGGGATCCACGGATCCGCGGGAGCCGCTCGGCGGCGGCTTCACGACGACGCCGCTCGGCGAGCCGTGGGTCGAGCCGGCGGGCCGGCCCTGACGGGCGCCTCCTACAGGCTCGCCGCCGCCTCGTGCAGGCAGGCGACGAAGGCCTCCCGGATCGCCCCGACGCGGCCGCGTGTCGGGTAGACGGCGAGCAGGCGCGTCGTCGGCGAGCCGGCGATCGGCACGACCGCGATCGAGGCGGGTGCCAGCTGGCGCACCGACTCCGGCAGGATGCTCGCGCCCACGCCGGCGGCGACGAAGCCGAGCGCGGTCTCCTGGTGCACGACCTCCTCGACGACGTCGGTGGGGCCGACCGCCTGAGCGACGCGTTCGAGGTAGCCGGGCATGAGGGATGACGGATACGAGATGATGGGCATGGTCGCGATCTCGTCGGGGCTCACCTCGCGCTGAGCCGCGAGCGGATGGCCGACCGGGAGGCAAGCGACGAGGCGCTCCTCGTAGATGACCTCCGCCGCGAGCGCGTCGTCGAGCGGGTACTCATCCCGCACGATGCCCACGTCGAGGGCGCCCGCGGAGAGGCGCTCCAACTGTTCGCCGGATGTGAGCGGCATCAGCTTCAGCGCGACCTGCTCTCGGCGCATCCGGAACAGCTGCACGACGCCCGGGAGCACGGTGTAGTTCGCCGAGCTCACGAAGCCCGCGGTGATCTCGCCCGCGATCCCCGTGGCGAACTCGCGCATCTCGTCGCGGATCTGTTCGAGGTTCTCGAGCAGCGCCCGGGCGCGGCCCTGCAGGTGGGTCCCCGCGGGAGTCAGCACGACGTGGCGCGTGCTGCGCTCGAAGAGGGGCGTCCCGATCTCGTCCTCGAGTCGGCCGATCTGCACGCTCAGCGGCGGCTGCGACATGTGCAGGCGGGCGGCCGCGCGGCCGAAATGCAATTCCTCCGCGACGGCTATGAAGTAGCGCAATTGGCGGAGTTCCATTCGGGAAGGATATGGGGCGAACATTGCCGATTTGTTTCGAATGAATTGCGAGCGAAAAGCTATTAATCGCGGAAGGAATCGGTATTTGACCTGGGGTTCATGTCATTGATTATCTGAGAGGGAAATCGCCCCACCAAGGAGGACCCCATGGCTCAGCCCAGCACCCGCATCGACATGCTCTACCTCAGCGAGCCCGAGGTCATCGAGGCCGGTATGAAGGACATGGCCCGCTGCATGGAGGTCATGGAGGAGGTGCTGATCCTGGTCGCGAAGGGCGACTACCGCATGGCGGGCAGCACCTGGAACTCGCACGGCGCGCAGATCAGTTTCCCGAGCTCCTCGCCCTTCCCCGGCATGCCGCTCGACGCCGCCGACCGGCGCTTCATGGCGATGCCCGCCTACCTCGGCGGGCGCTTCGACACGGCGGGCGTGAAGTGGTACGGCTCGAACATCGACAACCGCGAGCAGGGGCTGCCGCGGTCGATCCACCTCATCGTGCTCAACGACAAGGAGACGGGCGCGCCGTTCGCCATCATGTCGGGCAACCTCGAGAGCGCGTACCGCACGGCCGCCGTACCCGGCGCGGCCGCGAAGAAGCTCGCGCCCGTCGACGCGAAGACGCTCGGCATCATCGGCCCCGGCGCGATGAACAAGTCGGCGCTGCACGCGATGACCACCGCCCGTCCCACGCTCGACACCATCAAGATCAACGGCCGCCGCCGCTCCACCTCCGAGGCCTTCGCCGCATACGTCGCGGAGCACTACCCCCAGTTCACGACGATCGAGATCGCCGACACCGTCGAGGCGGCCGTGCGCGACTCCGACATCGTCTCCGAGGCCGTCACGGGCCTCGTCGGGTCGGAGAACTACCCCTACATCAACGGCGACTGGATCAAGCCGGGCGCCTTCCTGAGCCTCCCCGCGAACCTCAGAATGGACGAGGAGTACACCCTCTCCGGCAAGGCCCGGCTCGTCGCCGACGCGAAGAAGATCTACGAGGCCTGGGCCGAGGAGTACCCGGCACCGAGCCACGAGACGGCCTTCGGCATGATCGGTCTCTACTGGCAGGACCTCATCGGCCTGGGCAAGCTCGACCCGTCGCGCGTCGTCAACATCGGCGACGTGCTCGACGGCACGGAGCCGGGCCGCGAGTTCGACGAGCAGCCCGTGCTGTTCAGCGTCGGCGGCATGGGCGTCGAGGACGTCGCTTGGGCGAAGACCATCTACGAAAACGCCGTCGAGAAGGGGATCGGCACGAAGCTGAACCTCTGGGACGCCCCGGACCTGGTCTGAGCGCCGTGGTCGCCCCGTCTCAGCGGACCGCCGAGTCCGCCACCTACGCCGTCGTGGGCGCCGGCCTCGCCGGATCGTCCGCGGCCTGGCGACTCGCCCAGCAGGGCGAGAGCGTCATCCTGCTTGAGCGCGACGTTCCCGCCTCCGCGCTCGGCAGCTCCCACGGATCCGCCCGGATCTTCCGCTACGCCTACCCGGATCCGTTCTACGTCGGGCTCGTCGCCGACGCGCGCCGCAGCTGGGACGAGCTCGAGGCGGCGAGCGGAAAGCGCCTCATCACGCCGAGCGGCTCGCTCGACTTCGGATCCGTGCGCGACCCGCGCGGTCTCGCGGGCGCCCTCGACGCCCACGGCGTCGAGCACGAGCTGCTGTCGCGCGAGGAGGCCGGATCCCGCTGGCCGCAGCTCGCGTTCGACCGCGAGGCGCTCGACACCGAGGTGCTGTGGCACCCGGGCGCGGGCGTGATCGACGCAGAGGGATCCGTCGAGGCGATGGTCGCGCTCGCCGAGGCCGCGGGCGCCGCCGTGCGCACCGGCTGGGAGGTCGCGAGCATCCGCCGCGCGCCCGCCGGCTACCTCGTGACCTCCGCGACGGGCGAGGCGGTGCACGCCGAGCAGGTGATCATCGCGGCCGGCGGGTGGCTGCCGGCGCTCCTCGCCGAGACCGATGTCTCGGGCGCCTTCGCGATCCCCCAGCTCGAGGTGATGCAGGAGAACGCCTTCCATTTCCCCTACCGCTCCGACGCCGACCGCGGCGAGACGCCCGCGGGCGCCGCCACGAGCTGGCCCACCTTCATTTACAAGGGGGAGCGGATCCAGGTCTACGGCCTGCCGGGCGGCCGGGACGCCGGCTTCGACGGGCAGAAGGTCGCCGAGTACATGGGCGGCAGGCGCATCGCCTCCGCCTACGCGCAGGACGGCATCATCGATCCGGCGAACCGGGTGCGGGTGACCGACTTCGTGCGGGAGTTCACCCCTGGCCTCGATCCCGCCCCCTACGCCGAGACCACGTGCCTGTTCACGAACGTCCCGCGCGACGACATGATCATCGACCGCGCCGAGGGCATCACGATCCTCTCGCCGTGCAGCGGGCAGGGTGCGAAGTTCGCGCCGCTCTTCGGCGAACTCGTCTACGACCTCGTCGCGGGCTCCGGCATCGCGGGGGAGCGCTTCCGCGCGACCGGCCAGAGCTTCGAGAGGACGCCCGCATGATGGCCTATGCCGACGCCAACGAGCTGCTCACGCAGATTGAGAGGATCGGCGTCGACGAGGTGCGCGGCGGCTACAGCCGACCGGTGTTCTCCGAGGCCGAGGCACAGCTGCGGGAGTGGTTCATCCGGCACGCGGAGCGCCGCGGGCTCGAGGTCGAAACCGACGGCAACGGCATCGTCTGGGCGTGGTGGGATCCGGCCGGGCACGGCCGAACGGGCGCGATCGCGACGGGATCCCACCTCGACTCGGTGCCGGGCGGAGGCAACTTCGACGGCCCGCTCGGCGTCGCGAGCGCGCTCGCCGCGCTCGACGTGCTCGTGGGGCGCGGCATCGCGCCCGCCCGCCCGCTCGCGCTCGCGGTCTTCCCCGAGGAGGAGGGATCCCGTTTCGGGCTCGCCTGCCTCGGCTCGCGGCTCGCGACGGGCGCCTCGGACCCTGCGACCGTGCACGCCCTGCGGGACGCCGACGGCATCGGCTACGACGACGCGGCCCGGGCAGCCGGTTTCGATCCGGACCTGATCGGTCCCGACCCCGAGCGCCTCGCGCGTCTCGCCGCCTTCGTCGAACTGCACGTCGAGCAGGGCCGCGGCCTGATCGATCTCGATCGTCCGATCGCCCTCGCGGGCGGCATCATCGCCCACGGCCGCTGGCACGTGCGCATCGACGGCCGCGGAGACCACGCGGGCGCGACGCGCATGGCCGACCGGCAGGATCCCGTCGTCGTCGCCGCGCGCGTCATCGCGAGCCTGCGCGAGCAGACGCTCGCGGTCGACGAGGCGCGCGGCACCGTCGGGCGCGTGCACGTCACCCCGGGCGGCACCAACGTGATCGCCTCGGCGGCGGAGCTGTGGCTCGACGTGCGGCACCGCGACGACGAGCGGGTGCGGGCGATCGTCTCGGCCGTCGCCGCGGCCGCGGCCGACGCCGCCGAGGCCGAGGGGTGCACCGTGACGATCACGGAGCAGTCGTTCTCGCCGACCGTCGACTTCGACGCCGGGCTGCGCGAGGAGATGGCCGAGGCGCTCCCCGGCGCCCCCGTGCTCGACACCGGCGCAGGTCACGACGCCGGGGTGCTCAGCGAGGTCGTGCCCTCCGGCATGATCTTCGTCCGCAACCCGAGCGGCGCCTCGCACACCCCCGCGGAGCACGCGGAGCCCGCCGACGTCGCCGCGGGCGTCGTGGCGCTCGCCGACGTGCTCGAACACCTTCTCACTCGCTAACCCCCTCACCCCCTCACGAAAGGAGCGCACCATGGATATGTCCTCCGCGATCAATACCGGGTGGATGCTGACCGCGACCGTCGCGGTCACCCTCATGGTGCCGGGCCTCGCCCTGTACTACGGCGGCCTGTCTCGCACGAAGAACATCCTCAACACGATGATGGTCGTGCTGAGCGGATTCGCCGTCACGGCGGTGCTCTGGGTCGTCTTCGGCTACGGCCTCACGCTCGGCGACTCGATCGGCGGCGCCGGCCTGCTTGGAAACCCGGCCGGGCTCTGGGGCCTGCAGTCGCTTCTCGGCGCGGAGACGCCGGAGGGCGCCGTCCCGGCGATCCTCATCGCGATCTTCCAGCTGATCTTCGCGGGCCTGACCGTCGCGATCATCGGCGGCGCGGTCGAGGGCCGGATGAAGTTCTCCGCCTGGCTCGTGTTCGCGGGGCTGTGGGCGACGCTCGTCTACTTCCCCGTCGCACACTGGGTCTTCGCGTTCGACGCGGCCGACGGATCCACGATCGGCGGCTTCATCGCCAACAAGCTCCATGCGGTCGACTTCGCGGGCGGAACCGCGGTGCACATGAACGCCGGCGTGGCGGCGCTCGTGCTCGCGCTCTTCCTCGGCAAGCGCCGCGATTTCCCGAACGTGGGCCGCCCCGGCAACCTGCCGATCGCCCTCGTCGGCGCGGGGCTGCTGATGGTCGGCTGGTACGGCTTCAACGGCGGATCCTCGGGAGGCATCAACGACAGCGCCGGCGTCGCGCTGACGAATACCCTCATCGCCGCCTGCACGGGGCTCATCGGCTGGCTGGTCGTCGAGCGCCTGACGCGCAAGGTCGCCACCTCGCTCGGCGCGATCTCCGGCATCATCGCGGGCCTCGTCGCGATCACCCCCGCCGCGGCCTCGGTGTCGCCGCTGTCGGCCCTCGTCATCGGCTTCGGCGGCGGAGCGATCGCGTTCTGGGCCCTGGGGCTCAAGGAGAAGCTGGGCTACGACGACGCGCTCGACGCGGTCGCGATCCACATGTTCCCCGGGATCTTCGGAACCCTCGCGATCGGCTTCCTCGCGGATCCGTCGTCGCCGGCGGGGGAGACGGGCATCTTCTACGGCGGGGGAATCCACCTCCTCGGAATCCAGGCGCTCGCCGTCGCGATCGTTTTCGTGTACACCTTCGTGGTGACGGGGATCATCGCCCTCGTCATCAAGAAGACCATCGGCCTCCGCGTGCCGGACTCGGTCGAGAGCGCGGGCCTCGACCGCACGCTCCACGCCGAGACGGCCTACGACCTCGACGACATCCGCTCCTAACGAGAAGGAATCGACATGAAGCTCATTTCCGCAGTCGTCCAGCCCAGCGCCCTGGATCCCGTGAAGAACGCGCTCGATGAGGTCGGCGTGACCGGCATGACCATCGTCGACGCGAAGGGCCGCGGCGCCCAGTCCGGCAAGGTCGAGGTCTACCGCTCCCAGCGCGTGAAGGTCGACTTCCTGCCGAAGATCCTCATCGAGATCGTCGTGACGGACGAGAAGCTCGACACCGCTCTCGGCGCGATCGAGGAGGCGGCACGCACCGGCGCCATCGGCGACGGCAAGATCTGGGTCACGGACGTGCTCCAGGTGATCCGCGTCCGCACGGGCGAGAAGGGGCCGGAGGCCGTGCAGTAACACCGCCGTCAAAAAACCTGAGCCGACCCGGCTCAGGTTTTTTGACATCTCGGCGGCGGCGACGTATAGTTGAGCCATCGCGACTCAAGTCTCGCGAGTTCCTCAACGAAACGGAGCAAGTCATGGCACGTGCTGTGGGTATTGACCTCGGAACGACGAACTCGGTCGTTGCCGTTCTCGAGGGTGGCGAGCCGAAGGTCATCGCCAACGCGGAGGGTCTTCGCACGACCCCCTCGATCGTCGCGTTCGCGAAGGACGGCGAGGTGCTCGTCGGCGAGACCGCGAAGCGTCAGGCCGTCACGAACGTCGACAAGACGATCGCCTCGGTGAAGCGCCACATGGGCACCGACTGGAAGTTCGACGTCGACGGCAAGAAGTACACGCCGCAGGAGATCTCGGCGCGCATCCTCCAGAAGCTGAAGCGCGACGCCGAGGCGTACCTGGGTGACACCGTCACCGACGCCGTCATCACGGTTCCGGCGTACTTCAACGACTCCGAGCGCCAGGCCACGAAGGAGGCCGGTGAGATCGCGGGCCTCAACGTGCTCCGCATCGTCAACGAGCCCACCGCCGCGGCCCTCGCATACGGCCTCGACAAGGGCCAGGAGGACGAGCTCATCCTCGTCTTCGACCTCGGTGGCGGAACCTTCGACGTCTCGCTGCTCGAGGTGGGCAAGGACGACGACTTCTCCACGATCCAGGTTCGTGCGACTGCCGGTGACAACCGCCTGGGTGGAGACGACTGGGACCAGCGCGTCGTCGACTACCTCAAGGACGAATTCAAGAAGGACTCGGGCGTCGACGTCTCGGGCGACAAGATCGCTCTGCAGCGCCTCAAGGAGGCCGCGGAGCAGGCGAAGAAGGAGCTCTCGAGCGCCCAGTCGACGACCGTCAGCCTCCCGTACCTCTCGCTCACGAGCGAGGGCCCCGCGTCGCTGAACGTGACCCTCTCGCGCGCGAAGTTCGAGGAGCTCACGGCCGACCTCGTGCAGCGCACGAAGAAGCCCTTCCAGGACGTCATCGCCGAGGCGGGCGTGAAGCTCTCCGACATCGCGCACGTGGTGCTCGTCGGTGGTTCGACCCGCATGCCGCAGATCGCGGATCTGGTCGAGAAGGAGACCGGCAAATCGGCGAACAAGGGCGTCAACCCGGACGAGGTCGTCGCCGTCGGCGCCGCCCTCCAGGCGGGCGTGCTGAAGGGCGAGCGCAAGGACGTTCTGCTCATCGACGTGACCCCGCTGTCGCTCGGCATCGAGACGCAGGGCGGTCGCATGACGAAGCTCATCGAGCGCAACACGGCCATCCCGACCAAGCGCAGCGAGACCTTCACGACCGCCGAGGACAACCAGCCCTCCGTCGCGATCCAGGTCTACCAGGGCGAGCGCGAGTTCACCCGCGACAACAAGCCGCTCGGCACCTTCGAGCTCACGGGCATCGCCCCGGCGCCCCGCGGCATGCCACAGATCGAGGTCACCTTCGACATCGACGCGAACGGCATCGTGCACGTGTCCGCGAAGGACAAGGGCACGGGCAAGGAGCAGTCGATGACCATCACCGGCGGCTCGTCGCTCTCGAAGGAGGACATCGACCGCATGGTCCGCGAGGCCGAGGAGCACGCCGACGAGGACCGCAAGCGCGCCGAGGCCCTCGACCAGCGCAACCGCGCCGAGACGCTCGCGTACTCGGTGGCGAAGCTGCTCGAGGAGAACGCCGACAAGCTGCCCGAGGACGTCAAGACCTCGGTCCAGGCCGACGTCGACGCGCTGAAGGAAGCGCTCGCGGGTGAGGACGACGACGCCGTCAAGGCGGCGTTCGACAAGCTGAACGAGTCGCAGTCGAAGCTCGGCGAGGCGCTCTACGCCCAGTCGCAGCAGGAGGCCTCGGAGCCCCAGGCCGACGCCTCGAGCGACGAGGACGTGGTCGACGCCGAGGTCGTCGACGACGAGGACGAGAAGAAGTAATGACTGCACAGGACCCGATCGAGCCGGCTGACGGCGAAGACCAGGTCCAGCAGGGCGCCGAGGCGGGGGCTGACGAAGCCCCCGCCGCGGGCGCATCTGCTGGAGACGAGGGCCTCACGATCGACGACATCCTCGAGGCCGAGCAGACCGACGAGGCCGCCGAGCAGGAGAAGAGCGACTACGAGACGCAGCTCCTGCACGACCTGAAGCGCATCCAGGCGGAGTACGCGAACTACCGTCGCCGCACGGAGGAGCAACGCCAGCTCGACATCGAGCGCGCCAAGGGCGAGGTCGCGAAGCGGCTGCTGGGCGTGCTCGACGATCTCGACCGCGCGGCCAAGCACGGCGACCTCGAAGAGGGATCCGCCTTCGCGCTCGTCGCGGACAAGATGCGGGCCGTCGCGACGGACACCGGGCTCACGGTGTACGGCGAGGCCGGCGAGGCCTTCGACCCGCAGCAGCACGAGGCCGTCTTCCAGGCGCCGACCCCCGGTGTCACGGAGGCGACCATCCTCGAGGTCGTGGAGGTGGGATACCGCCTCGGCGGCGTCGAGCTCCGCCCGGCCAAGGTGGTTGTGGCAGTTCCCGCCGAGTAATCGGCAACGTTCGGAAGAAGGCGATCGATGGCCAGTCAGGACTGGTTCGACAAGGACTTTTACAAGATCCTCGGCGTCGAGAAGACGGTCGAGGCGGCCGAGCTGAAGAAGGTGTACCGCAAACTCGCCCGCAAGTACCACCCCGACTCCAACCCCGGAGACGCGGCGGCCGAGGCGAAGTTCAAGGACATCAGCGAGGCGTATTCGGTTCTGTCGGATCCGGAGCAGCGCAAGGAGTACGACGAACTCCGTGCGATGGGTTCGGGCGCGCGCTTCACGGCGGGTGGATCCGGTTCTGGCGGCTTCGAGGACGTCTTCAGCCGATTCCAGCGCGGCGGCACCGGCGGGGGGAACCCCGGCTTTGATGATCTCTTTTCGATGTTCAATCAGGGCGGGGGCTCCCGCCGCGGGGGCTTCGGCGGTTTCGGCGGCCCGCAGAAGGGGGCGGACGTGCGCGCGCGCACGACGCTCGACTTCCTGGCCGCGGCCAAGGGCGATACGATCTCGCTGCGCGGCGAGGACGGCAAGACCTTCAAGGTGAAGATCCCGGCCGGCGTCGCCGACGGGCAGAAGATCCGCCTGCGCGGCCGCGGCCGACCCTCGCCGAACGGCGGGGAGGCCGGTGACATCGTCGTGGAGGTCGCGGTGCGACCGCACCCGGTGTTCAGCCGCGATGGGCTCAACGTGCGCCTCACGGTTCCGGTGACGTTCACCGAGGCCGTGCTCGGCACCACGATCGAGGTGCCGACGCTCGACGGATCCCGGGTCAAGATGCGAGTGGCCCCCGGCACGCCGTCGGGTCGCGTTCTGCGGGTCAAGGGCCGCGGGATCCACACATCGAAGGGCACCGGTGATCTGCTCGCCGAGGTGCAGGTGGCCGTCCCGAGCCATCTGAGCGATGCTGAGCGGGAGGCGCTCGAGGCCTACCGCTCCGTGGAGGCCGACGAGAACCCGCGCGCCGGCCTGTTCGTGTAAGTGGTCTGAAGGAGTGTCGAGATGCAGCTGCCAGAGGGTGTGACCGAACGCGATCCGATCTTCCCGATCGCGGCCGCGAGCGAGCTCTCGGGGCTGCACCCGCAGACGCTGCGGCAGTACGACCGCATCGGGCTCGTGGTGCCGGGTCGCACGCGCGGCGGATCCCGGCGCTACTCGGCGCGCAACATCGTCCAGCTGCGCGAGGTCGCGCGCCTTTCGGGCGAGGGCGTGCCGCTCGCTGTCATCCAGCGGATGCTCGACCTCGAGAACCAGGTGCAGGAGCTGAGCGCGGAGGTCGCGGGCCTCAGGGTGCAGCTGCAACAGGAGCGCGACAACCGCCCCGGCGCCCGCATCTTCGCGACCAACGCGGCCGGCGGCGTCGTCACCCTCAAGGGCACGACACGAGTGCGCCGCCAGACCGACGTGGTGCTCTACCGGGGCCCGCGCGGGTAGCCGCGCGGCGCCCGCGCATCACGAGACTCGGAGAAATGACGAGTCTCGGAACCTCTGACCGGATCCCTCCGACTTTCGTGATTCTTCCGAGCCTCGGGATCGATCCGGGCGCGCACTAGGCTCGCTATGTGAGTATTTCGCGCATCGCCGTCGTCTGCACCGGAAACATTTGCCGATCACCCATGGGCGAGGTGGTCCTGAAGGATCGGCTCGAGGCGGCGGGTCTCGACGTCGAGGTCGTCTCATCCGGCATCAGCGACGAGGAGCTCGGTAATCCGATCGACCCCCGCGCCGCCGATGCGCTGAGGGGACGCGGCTACGACGTGCCTCTCCGCACTGCGCGCTGGGTGAACGACACCGATGACGTTCATGCGGACCTGATCCTTGCCATGACCGAGGCACATCGTTCCGCGTTGATCCGCCGCGGCGCGGATCCGGAGCGCACGCGGCTGTGGATGGAGTTCGTGCCCGGATCCACGAGCCCCGACGTGATCGACCCCTGGTATGGCACCCGCGGCGGCTTCGACGACACCCTCGACGTGGTCGAGGCGGGCGCCGACGAGATCGTGAAATACGTTCGCGAATCCGCGCGATAGCGTCCCGGATCTCGGAGAAATCACGAGACTCGGGGATTCAGCGGGGATCCTTCCGATTTTCGTGATTCTTCCGACTTTTGTGGTGCGATCGGGGTCGGCGTCCCGGATCTCGGAGAAATCACGGATCTCGGGGATTCCACGCGGATCCCTCCGATTCTCGTGATTCTTCCGAGTCTCGTGTCGCCCGCCGAGGGCCGGGATCCGACATCAGCGTGTTGTCCATGTTCCTCGTCCCTTTGTCGATGGGGAAGCGGCGCGAAGCTCGATAGCTTCGAGCGAGTGAACATCCCGTTCAACGGAGAACACCCGCACAAGGAGCCCACCCCGATGACCGAAGCCACCACGAACGCCGTGCGCGTCACCGCGCCGAAGCCGGCGACCGAGACTCCCCTCGAGATGGGCGACGACGCCAGCGTCTCGCAGGCCATCAGGCTCACGAGCCGCTATGTGACGGTCGACGGTGAGCCGTGGATCCCCGTGATGGGCGAGTACCACTTCAGCCGCGACCTGCCGCACCGCTGGGAGACCGAGCTGCGGAAGCTGAAGGCCGGCGGCATCAGCGTGCTTGCGACCTACCTGATCTGGAACATCCACGAGGATGTCGAGGGCGAAGTGCGATGGGACGGGCACCGCGACGTGCGCCGCTTCGTCGAGCTGGCCGACCGCGTGGGCCTGAAGGTCATGCTCCGCATCGGACCGTGGGCCCACGGCGAGGCGCGCAACGGCGGCTTCCCGGACTGGCTGCAGGCGATGCCGATGCGGCACCGCTCCGACGACCCCGCCTACCTGGCCTACGCCCGCAAGTGGTACGCCGCGATCGAGGAGCAGGTGCGCGGCCTGTTCCACTCCGCCGAGAACCCCGGCGCGCCGATCATCGGCATCCAGGTCGACAACGAGCTCTACGACAACGGCCCGCACCTCGCGACGCTCCGCACCATCGCGGAGGAGGTCGGCATGCGCGCAAGCCTCTGGACGGCGACGGGCTGGGGCGGCGCGGAGATTCCGTACGGGCGCGTGCTGCCCGTGTACGCGGGCTACTCCGACGGTTTCTGGGAGGAGAGCACGACGGGCTGGCCGGCCTTCGGCGTCATGCACTTCACCTACAACACGGTGCGCGACGACCTCACCGTCGGCGCCGACCTGCGCGACGCGCCGGTCGAGATCGACGACGACGCGAACCTCGGCGCGGGCGACCCGTGGCCGTTCGTCACGTGCGAGCTGGGCGGCGGCATGGCGGTCGCCTACCACCGGCGTCCGCTCGTGGATTCCGATGACGTCGCGGCGCTCGCGCTGACGAAGGTCGGCAGCGGGTCGTCGTGGCAGGGCTACTACATGTACCACGGCGGGCTCCAGGCGGAGGGTCTGCAGGAATCGCACGACTCGGGCTACCCCAACGACGTGCCGGTGCGCGATTACGACTTCTTCGCGCCGGTCGGAGCCGTCGGTTCCCAGCGCCGCCACTACCACCTGCTTCGTCAGCAGCACCTCATGCTGTCGTCGTTCGGATCCGCGCTCGCCGGCTCGGTGACGACGATCCCGCAGCAGCACGAGGGATCCCCGCGCTGGGCCGTGCGCTCCGACGGTCGGAGCGGCTTCCTCTTCGCCAACAACCACCAGCCCGCGATCGCCGCGCTCCCCGCGCTCGAGGACGTGCAGTTCACGGTCGAGTTCGACGACGCGAGCGTTACGATCCCGACGTCGCCGGTCTCACTGGCCTCGGGCGCGTACTTCGCCTGGCCGCTGCGTCAGCGCTTCGGATCCCTGGCCGCCGTGTCGGTGACCGCCCAGGCGATCACCGAGTTCGAGGGCCCGAACGGCACGGTCGTGCTCTTCGCGTCGAGCGAGGGGATCGACGTGGAGATCCAGCTCGAGGGATCCGCGGGAGACGTCGAGGGCGCGACCGCGATCTCGGACGGTGACGTCCTCGTGCTCCGCCCGGATGCGGCGCCGGGCCTCGGCTGCGAGGTGCGCATCGGCGACACGACCCTCGTGTTCCTCGACCGGGCGAGCGCCGAGTCGGTGTGGCGCGGCGACATCGACGGACGCGACTCCGTCGTGCTGTGGCGAGGCGGCGGCTGGTTCGGTGAGCGCGGTTTCGAGGCCGTCCTCGGATCCGAGGGGCCGGTGCTCGACGTCTCCCCGCCACTCGAGGGCGCGGAGCGCGTGAGCGGTGAGGGATCCGTCTTCGCGCGATACACGGCGCCCGCCGCGCCCGCCGAGCACGCCCTCGAGGTGCCGGAGTTCGGATCCGCGCCAGTGGCGCCGGTGCGCCGCGCGGGATCCTCCGGTCGCCTCTCGGCACCGGTCGACTTCTCGGCCGCGGCGAGCGTCGAGGTGCCGGTGCCGGCCGAGGCGCTGACGGCGGAGCGGGCGATCCTGTCGCTCGACTGGACGGGCGACGTGATCCGCGCGTACGTGGGCGACGAGCTGATCGCCGACCAGTACTGGTACGGCCGCACGCTCGAGATCGATCTCGCGCCGTATGCGGAGAAGCTCGCGGAGACGCCGCTCACTCTCCGCGCGTTCGCCTGGGATCCGGCGACCGAGGTCTACGTCGACGCGCGCGTGCGCCCGCAGGGCGAGGAGCCCGTGCTCGAGGTTCGTTCGGCGGTCGTGCGCCCGGTGGCGACCCGGGCCTTCGCGTAGCGACGCGGTAGACAGCCACCGTCGAGATAGCGCCAGCGAGACGGTGCCGTTCGCCCTGGTGAACGGCACCCTTCTCACTTAACGGATGGTGATTCCATGACCGCGCGTCCGCGTCGCGATGAATATTTCATAAGAGTGGCGAATCATCCATGTGTAACCGCGAAGTGGGCATGTTCTTTGGCATGTTCCCCGCGTAGCATCGTGCGTTGTCCCCGGGGAAATATCCATCCCCTACTCCGCGCGAAGGAGCGTTCATGCTTGTATCACCCCGGAGCCGCCGTTGGCTCGCAGCGGCCGCTGTCATGACGACGGCCGTATCCCTTGCCGCGTGTTCCTCGGACGACTCGTCGTCGGAGGGCCCGGTCGAGCTCACATTCCAGTCATGGGTCCCGAACATCGACCAGGTCGTCGACGCATTCAACGAGGCCCACGACGATGTGCACGTCACGCTCGAGACGGTGACCGCGGGCCCCGACGGAGGATACGCGACGATGCAATCGGCCGTGCAAGCCGGTAACGCCGCGGACGTCGCGCAGATCGGGTACGACGCTATTCCCGACTTCCTCATCAACGACGCTCTCGAGGACATTACGGAGTACGTTGAGGACGACGCCGACCTCTTCACCGAGTGGCAGTGGCAGACCGGTGTCTTCGGCGGCTCGGTCTACTCGATTCCGCAGGCATCGGGTCCGCTCGGACAGTTTTACCGCGCCGATGTGTTCGAGGAACTCGGCATCGAGTACCCGGAGACGTGGGACGAGTTCTACGAGGCCGCGAAGACGGTTCGTGAGTCGGGTGCATACATCGCCGCGTTCGCGTTCAACCAGGCGCCCTGGATGATCGGTCTCGCCCAGCAGGGCGGTGCGCAGTGGTTCACTCCCGACAACGACGCCTGGACCGTGGACATCAATGGCGCCGACACGCTCAAGGTCGCCGAGTTCTGGCAGAAGCTCGTGGACGAGGATCTCGTCAAGGTCGAGGCCGACATGTCGAGCGAGTGGAACTCTGACATTCAGAGCGGCAAGGTCCTCACCTGGATCTCGGGTTCGTGGGCCGATGCGATCCTGCGCGGCACCGCGCCGGATCTCGCAGGCAGCTGGGCGGTCGGCCCCGTGCCCCAGTGGAACGCGGGCGAGAACGTGTCCGCGACGTGGGGCGGCGGATCCGCCAGCGCCGTGCTCAAGGGCTCGAAGCACCCGAAGGAAGCGGCTGAGTTCGCGGTGTGGATGAACTCGAACCCCGCCAGCGTCAACCTGCTGACCGAGGTCGGCGCCGGGTGGCCCGCCATCGACGACATCTCCGAGATCACGGCTCTCGAGGACTCGGAGGTCTTCGACTTCTACGGCGGACAGAACATCTGGGACGTCTTCGCCGAGTCCGACAAGGCTGTCGACACCTCGTGGACCTGGCCGCCGCTGTCGTCGACCCTGTTCGCCGACCTGGTCGACAACGTCAAGGCCTCCGTCGACGGCGGCAAGCCGCTTGTCGACGCTTACAACAAGACCCAGGAAGACATGATCGCGGCGCTCGAAGAGCGCGGCATCTCCGTCAACTGATCGATCCGATCGGGGGTGGCGCGCCGAGCTCGGCGTCCGCCCCCGACCCCTTGGAGGAGACCGTGGCACCACGCACTCATCGCACCCGGGCGCGCATTCCCCGCGCGGCCTGGGTACTCATCCTGCCCTTCGTCATCATGTTCGCGGCATTCTTCATCGCCCCGATCGTGTATGCCGTTGTGCAGAGCCTGTTCGCCACGGAAAGCTCGGGACTCGGCTTCGGAACGCCCGAGACCAAGTTCGCCTTCTTCGACAACTATGTGCGCGCGTTCTCGGATCCGACCTTCTCGCAGAGCCTCTTGCGTCTGCTGCTGTTCTCCGCGATCCTCGTCCCGCTCATGGTCGTCACCGCGCTGGGTCTTGCGCTCCTGCTCGACTCAGCGAGCGCACGCTTCCCGCGGGTCTTCCGCATCATCTCCTTCGCGCCGTACGGCGTCCCGGGCGTCGTCGCGACGCTGCTCTGGGGCTTCCTCTACGTGCCTGCTACGAGCCCGATCCTGCAGGTGCTCAGCAACTGGGGGATCGACGTCAACCCGTTGTCGTCGAGCGCGGTTCTCTTCGCGATCGCGAACATCTCGCTCTGGGGCTTCGCCGGCTACAACATGGTGATCCTGTCCTCGGCGCTCGACGCCATTCCCTCGGAACTGTACGAGGCGGCGCGAGTCGATGGTGCGTCGGCGTGGGCGACCATCTGGCACATCAAGCTTCCGCTCGTGCGTCCCTCGGTGGTCCTCGTCACCGTGTTCACCATCATCGGCACGCTGCAGCTCTTCGTCGAGCCGCTCGTGCTGCGCCCGCTCACCACGGCGATCGGCACGACCTTCACCCCGAATCTCGCCGCATACAACCAGGCGTTCGCACAGGGCAATTCGAACCTCGCCTCGGCGATGGCAGTGATCGTCGCACTGCTCGGCTTCGTCGTGTCGTTCGGATTCCTGCGATTCGTCAACCGAAAGGGGAACCGCGCATGGTGACCGCAACTCGCAACGTAACGCGCGCCCTGACGGTCGGCGACAATGCCCCGCGCCGTCGCCGCCAACCCGCCGGCCCCAGCGTCTACGCCGTCAACCTGGTCCTCATCGTCGCGGCCGTCTACTTTCTTCTGCCGCTGATCTGGGTGATCATCGCCGCGACGAAGTCGCCGGCCGACCTCTTCGGCACCTTCGGCCTGTGGTTCTCGGACACCCCGGCGGCCTGGCACAACCTGGTCGCGCTGTTCACGCAGGACGGCGGCGTCTTCATGCGCTGGCTCGTCAACAGCGTGATCTACTCGGGGCTCGGCGCGCTCGTCGCGATGGTGCTCGCGGCGGCCTGCGGCTACGCGATCGCCAAGTATCCGTTCCGGGGCCGCGAGGCGCTCTTCAGCGTCATCCTCGGTGGTGTCCTCGTTCCCGCAACCGTCATCGCGCTTCCGCTGTACTTCCTCATGAACGAGGTCGGTCTGGTCGGCAGCTACTGGTCCGTTCTCCTGCCGAGCATGGTGAGCCCCTTCGGCGTCTACCTGGCGCGCATCCACGCGAGCGCGTCGGTGCCGGACGAGGTCATCGAGGCGGCCCGTCTCGACGGCGCGGGCGAGATCCGCATCTTCGCGCAGATCGCGTCGCGCATGATGACGCCGGCGTTCGTGACGATCTTCCTCTTCCAGTTCGTCACGATCTGGAACAACTACCTGCTGCCGCTCGTCATGCTGGACGACACGAAGTCCTTCCCCGTGACGCTCGGCCTGACCCTCTGGAACGGCCAGACACAGCGCGACCCGATGTTCTACGCACTCGTGGTGATGGGTTCTGCCGTTTCGGCATTGATCCTCGTCGCCCTGATGTCGAGTCTGCAGCGTTTCTGGCGTGCGGATCTGACCGCGGGCGCGACGAAGGGCTAGCGTCTGAGCGAGAGGGGACGAGGAATCCTCGGCCCCTCTCGCGCTCACCCCTTACGCAGAGCGCGATATGCGCGAGGGCTTACGCCGTGCGCGCGGCTGAATTGCCTTGAGAAGTAGAACGGATCATCGCGGCCCACGGCCTGCGCGATTTCCGCGATCGGCAGCGACGTGGTGTCGAGCAGAGTACGCGCATACGCCATTTTGAGGGCGTTGTGATGTGCGAGGACTCCGCCGCCCGTAGCTTCCCGGAACAACGATGCTAGGTGAGAGGGCGAGACGCCGACGAGGTCGGCGAGCTCGGGTACCTTTACCTGCGAGTCGATGCGCTCTTCGAGGTAGCGCATCGCGCGTTCGAGAGGGGTCCCCTCGGCGGGGAGGGACCTTTCCGCGGCCAGCATGGTCAGTAGATGCCATGCAAGTCCCGAGGCAGCCAATATTCGCGCGGGTGTCGTGTCACGGGAGAGGGAGACAGCCATCTCGTCGAGGAGGGCCGTCGCGCGCTCGACCGCCCGTAATGCAACGGTGCGCGAGCCTCGGTTGATGCCCGCCGCGTTGATGAGCTCGGGCACGTCAGTGCCGCGCACGTGGCACCACCAGATTGTCCAGGGGTCGGATTCCGACGCGCCATAGGAGTGTGCGACGCCCTCAGGGATCACGAGCGCGGTCCCTCGAGTTATCCGGGTGCGAATTCCGTCGATGTCTGCCCAACCTGAGCCGGAACCGCAGACGATGACGATCGTCTCCCGAGATCCCTGGGGACGATGCCGTCCATGATGGCGCGCCTGCGGGAAGTATCCGGCATCCGTCACGAGCATGCGCTGCGTCACGGCCTGGCCGAGCGCCCGCTCAACGATCGGCCTGGGGAGCACACTCATTCGTTGGCGATCGAAACCGTCGGCGAGTTCCATGCGACTATCCTGTCATGTCAATATCATTGAATTGTCCATGTAAGTGGCGTGAACCGCCATGCTCTGCGCACGAGAGTGTCGGTAACGTGAAGCTCTGCTCGATGGTCAAGCTGCATCGGGTATGCGGTGATATCGACAGAAACGGACCCACATGACGGAGCGCTATCTCGGTGCGGGCACGATCGCTCGCGACCACTCGCAACCGACCGGGACCGTTCCGCCGCATCTGCCGCGGCGACTGACGATCACGCTGTGGGACTTCTCGTGGTACACGCAGGCCGGGCCCGGTCAGCCCTACGAGGACCTCGACGCGGCTGTCGGCGAAGCCGCATCCCTCGGCTACAACGCGATCCGCATCTGCGCGGCACCCATGCTCATGTTCGGCGGGCTCGGCCTCGACGACCTCGCCCACAACCTGGAGATCGAGGGGCTCGGACCTTCATCCGACGGTGGCTTCTACGGCCAGCGCACCCGTTGGTATGACACCGCTGGTGGATTCCGCGTCGACATGTACGCGCGCATCCAGCAGCTCTTCGAAGCTGCGCGCCGCCACGACATCGTCATCGTGCTCGCGAGCTGGGAGTATCAGCAGTCGGGATCGTTCGCCCGGTCGCCGCGCTGGTTCGAGGCGATGGACGCCATCGCTCTCGACGAGCGTTACGACGCGCTCGCCGCCGCCTGGACCCGCATGATTGCCTGGCTCACGGAGGCCGGCTTCCGCGACATGATCGCGCTCGTCGAACTGCACAATGAGGTGGACTTCTCGATCCTGCCCGACATCACGTTGCCCGCCGGCCGCGCAGCCGTCGCGCGCCTCGCAGAGACACATCCCGATTTGCTCGTGACAGCCAGCTACGGCAAGCCGCCGCACCTGGCGATGCATGAGGTCCCCGAAGAGTTCGGCACGGCGCAGTTCCACGTATACAGCTACGGTGTGCTCGACGAGTTGCAAAAGCGCATCGATATACGTTCCGAGGGCACCGAGGGGTTCCCGAACACGACCCTTCGTTCGCTCATGCGGGCCGATGCCCCGTCGTTCGACGAGTACGGCCGGCCGGTCGACTGGAAGATGCGCGCCACCGTCATCACCGATCAGATGGTCTACGGATACGACTGGGTTGATCCTGATGCGTGGGACAGCTGGCTGAACGAGCATTACGCCCCCTTCGCCGAGGTCATGGCCCGCGAGATCGAGTCGCGCGTCGTCGCGATCGCCGAGTGGGCCCGTTGGCGTAGTGTTCCGGCGGTGATCGGCGAGGGATGGATCGGCTATACCCCGCTTCACGGATCCTTCGAGGAGGGGGAGATCGGTCGCGGACTCGCCGAGCACGGGATCCGCACCGCGCTCGCGCGCGGCGTGTGGGGCATGGTGCTCTGCTCGAACGCGGCGCCCCATCATCCGATGTGGCAGTTGCGCGACTGGCAGCAGGCGATGAACGCCGAGATCCTTGCGGCTTCGGAGCGGTGACGTGACACATACGGCAGTGATCACGGGGTCCGCGGGCGGCATCGGCGCCGCGACCGCGGTGTGCATGGCGGAGGCCGGCGCGAGCGTCTATCTCGTCGACCGTTCGCCGGCGGTTCTCGAGACGCGTGACCGCATCAACGCGGCGGGCGGGCGCGCGGTCGCCCGCGTGATGGACGTGACGGATGTTTCCGAGTGGGAGTCCGCGGCGGATGAGTGTCGCGAGGTGCTCGGCGCGGCCGATGCGTTCGTGAGCAATGCGTATACGGTCGAGGTCGTCGATGTCGAGGCGACGTCGCTCGCTAGCTGGGAGCGACAGGTCAGCGTGAACCTGACGGGCGGCTTCCTCGGCTTCAAGACGCTTCTTCCTCAGCTCCGCGAGCACGACGCCGCAGCCGTGGTGTTCGTCTCCTCGGTGCATGCCCACTTCGGTCTACCGGGCCGGGCCGCGTACGCGTCGACCAAAGCCGCGCTGACGGGACTGACCCGCCAGCTCGCCGTGGAGTACGGGCCGCGGATCCGCGTCAACAGCGTGCTTCCGGGGCCCGTGCGGACGGCGGCCTGGGACGGGATCGGCGAGGAAGAGCGTCGCCAGTCGGCCGAGGCGACCGCGATGGACCGCCTCGGAGACCCGTCCGAGGTGGGCGAGGCGATCGCGTTCCTCTGCTCGGACCGGGCCTCGTTCATCACGGGCGTCGAACTGCCCGTCGACGGCGGCTGGAGCGTGAAGAAGGCCTCCGCGTAGAGGCGCGTTCGCGCCGGCGGATCCTCGGGACCCCGCGCGGGCAACCATGAAAGAGCGAGCGAGAACACGCTCGCGACCATACGGAATGCCGCGTGCACGGGGCGTTCGGCGCGCGACACGGATCCGGGGATCCTGTCACGAGCTGCACGTTGAGCTTTGGTCGCACGGGCGCTGCACTGGTGAGCCGAGAGCACGGGGCGGTGGGGCATGCAGTGCACGAATATGGAGTGCTGAGCGGTGACGGTTACTTCGATTGTGCCGACTGCTCCGGGTGTGCGGTGTTCTATCCCGAGGTCCAGGGTGGTGGGTCCGCAGGGTCGCTTGAGTCTTCAATCGAGGGGTCCCACATGTGATTCGGCGGTGGGGCTGATGGCGACGGCGGTGCTGACGCTGGTGGTGATGTTGACGCGGGTGGTGATGCTGATGCTGACGGCCACGGTGATGCTGGTGACTGTGACTGTGACTGTCGCGGCGACGGTGCTGCCGACGGTGGTGATGTTGATGCCGATGCGGGTTCCGCTGTGGGTTCTTCCCGGAAGTACACCCGGCTCGGTGGCTCGGTCGCATAGGAGTACCCGGACGGACTCGTCCACTCGATGACCCCGTCGTCAAGTTGCTTCATCTGCCAGTCGGATTGATGTTTCATGACGTGGTGCGCCTCGCAGAGACAGGCGAGGTTGGACAGGGTTGTTCGGCCGCCTTCGGCGAAGGCGTGGGTGTGGTCGATGTCGGCTCGGCGTGCGGGGGTGGTGCAGCCGGGGAATCGGCAGGTGAGGTCTCGTCCGATGAGGGCGCGTTTCTGCCAGGCGGTGGGCCGGTAGTGGTCGATGTGTTCGACGATGCCGGTGTCTGGCCGGTAGAAGAGCCTGTCCCAGCCAGGGGAGGTATCGGCGAGGTGTCGTGCGGTGTCGGGGGAGATGAGGGTTCCGGCGTCGAGCCAGGCGGTCCCGTCGTCGGGGTCGAGGATCATGGTCGCCGGGATCGTGACCTGCACCTCGGCGCGGATGTGGGTGAGGGTTTCGGTGGTGCCGGCGCGGTGGAGGTCGTGTCCGGTGGGTTCGGCGCCGAGGAGGAGGTCGATGAACAAGTCGGTGCGGAGCTGATCGAGGGAGCGGTGATCGGTCGCCGCCGTTACCGCCTCCGGGGTGAGGGCCCCCGAGCGCGCTCCGCCAGTGCTGGTTTCGGGCACGGTGCCATCGGCAGCAGCAGCATCGCCGCCGCCGGCCGCGACGTCGCCGGCCGCGCGGGAGCCCCGCACTTCCCGGCACGCACACCCCTCCGCCGCACACTCCGCCCCGATCGGATGCCCGACCGCCCGCCGGTACTGTTCCCGTACCCCGGCCCGGTCGTGTTTGACGATCTTCGCGAGCTTCGTCAACCGGTCATACACGGCATGCACTTCCAGGGATGGCCCGTTCACCCGGAGGGTGCTCATTCCGTCGTCGAGGTCGGTGATCGATACGAACCGTCGTTCCCGGGCGCGGAGGTGTCGTTCTCGGGGTGAGAGGTCGGCCATCTCCGCGGCACGTTTCTTCGCCACCCGAGACAGCTCCCCCGGCGTCATGGTCTCCGCAACCGGGACCGTGGAGGAATCGAACGCCGCCCGCGCGTCCGGGTGAAGCGCGCCCCCGGCCTCGGTGATGACCCGTGCGTGCTTCGCGGAGATCGTGCCACCGGCGAGCGCCTCGAACGTCGCCGGGAACCGCAACGTCAGGGTTTCGGCGTCCTCCATCGCGTGTTTCGCGGCCACGGGATGCGTATGGGTGGCGGCGGCGATGTCCGCGGCCATGGCGCGGCGGGCGTAGTCGATGCCGTCCCGGTTCGGGGAACGCTCCCCGGACGCATGGGCGACGCCGGCGAGGCGGGTGAGGCTGCGGGCCTTGAGCGCTTCGAGGCGGGCGATGGCCCGGTCGTAGCGGGCGATGTCGCCCACGAGCAGGGCCGTGACCATGCGCTCTACCGGGTCGAGCCCGGTGAGCGAGGAAGCGGCGCCTGTGGTCATGTTTCTACGCTAGAAACAACCACCGACAAACGAAGCGTGCCCCGAGAAGTTAATTCGAACTAATCGAACGTCACGCGAACGACACCTCGTCCAGCGGCAGCACGAGCGTGTGCCCGTCGTACTCGCCGGGGGAGGCGAGCCCCGAGGTCGCGGAAGTGACATAGACCAGTCCGCCCGCCACGAGCACGCTCGTCGGCTGCGATGCGGGCACCGGCACGGTCGCGATCACGGCGCCCGAGCGGTCGTACACGTCGACGCGCGCACCGCCCCAGACCGCGTTCCAGATCCGGCCCTCGGCGTCCACGTGGATGCCGTCCGGGGATCCGCCCTCGACGGTCGCGAAGACGCGCCGCGCGTCGACATCCGCGACCGGCACCTCGTAGATCACGCCGCGCGGGCTGTCTGCGAGCAGGAAGCTCTCGCCGTCCGGCAGGAAGGTGGGCCCATTGGGGATCGCCAGGCCCGAGATCTGCCGGCCGACCTCGCCCGTGGCGGGATCGAAGCGCCACAGCACACCCTCGCCCTCCGCGTCCTGCCACGGCATCGTGCCGAACCACACGGATCCGTCGGGCCCGATGTCGCCGTCGTTCACGCGGTTCGACGACAGCTCGAGCCCCGTCTCGCCCACGACGCGCGCCTCCCCGTCCAGGGCGACGACGTCGGTGCCGAGGATCCCGAGGAGGGATCCGTCCGCCCCGCGCGCGGCGAAGCCGAGCGGGGCCGCTTCCGTGCGGACGAGCGCGGTCGAACCGTCGCGGTGCGCGTAGAGCTCGCCCGCGAGCAAGTTCACCCAGTGCGGCGCGCCGTCGATGAGGCGGGCGCCCTCGCCGAGTTCGTGGGGTGTGAGGGAGATCGTCGTCCAGGTCATACTTCTGTCTACCATTCCGTGAAGGCGCCGTCGTCGTCGCGCCAGGTGGGTGAGATCCATTCGAACTCCGCCTTGTCCGCGGCGCGCACGGCGGCCTCGTCGATCTCGATGCCGAGGCCCGGGCCCGTCAGGCGCGGGATACAGCCGCCCTCCGTCGTGAAGACCGAGGTATCGACGAGGTAATCGAGCAGGTCCGCGCCCGCGTTGTAGTGGATGCCGGCGCTGATCTCCTGGATGAGGAAGTTGTGCTTGCTGAACGCGATCTGCAGGCTCGAGGCGAGCGCGATGGGACCGAGGGGGCAGTGCGGCGCCACGTGCACGCCCCACACCTCCGCCATCGTCGTGATGCGCGCCACCTCCGAGATTCCGCCCGCGTGCGAGATGTCGGGCTGCGCGACCGAGATTCCCGCCTCGAACGCGGGCAGGAACTCCCGGCGGCTGAACAGGCGTTCACCCGTCGCGATCGGCACTCCGAGATCCGTGAGCTGGGAAAGCAGAAGCGTCTGCTCGGGCACCACCGGTTCCTCGACGAACAGCGGTGCCACCTCCGCGAGGCGGGGGATCAGGCGCCGCGAATCGACGATCGACATCCGGCCGTGGAAGTCGATCGCGAGGTCGCCCTCGCGGCCGAGCACCGAGCGCGCCTCCTCCGCACGCGCGACGACGCCGTCGAGTTCGGCGTTCGTCGACACCGCGCGGGTGCGGCCGATGGCGTTCATCTTGATGGCGGTGGATCCCTTCTCCACCTGCTCCGCGACCGCGTCGGCGATCGCGGCCGGTTCGTCGCCGCCGACCCAGGAGTAGTAGCGCACCCGGTCGCGCACGGGGCCGCCGAACAGCTCGTGCACCGGCACCCCGTGCATCTTTCCCTTGATGTCCCACAGCGCCTGGTCGATGCCGGCGACCGCGCTCGAGAGGATCGGCCCGCCGCGGTAGAACGTGCCCCGCGTCATGAGGTGCCAGAGGTCTTCGATGCGTGACGGATCCTTGCCGATCAGCAGCGGCCGCAGCTCGTCGACGGCGGTGCGCACCGTGCGGGCGCGCCCCTCGAGCGACGGCTCGCCCCACCCGACGAGTCCCGTGTCGGTCTCGATGCGGCACAGCAGCCAGCGCGGCGCGACGAGGAACGTTTCGATTCTCGCGATCTTCATCAGGGGGCCTTCGTGTGAGTGGTCGTGGCGGCGTCGTCCGACGCGCGCCCGAGGAGGTCTTCGGTCGCGCGCCGCGCAGCCGCGGCGTCGCCGTCCGCGATTGCGTCGACGAGCGCGCCGTGCAGGGCGAGTGCCGCGGATCCGGGAACGTGCTCATGCACCAGCCGGTCGCGCTCCTCGAAGAGGGAGCGCGCGAGGAGCTCGACGCGCGCCAGCAGCTCGTTCTTCGTCGCGCTGAAGACGGCGCGGTGGAACGCGAGATCTGCGGTGGTTGCGCTCGCCGAGTCGGCGGCGCCCTCCATCTCGGCGAACCGGGCGCGCAGCAGTGCGATGTCGTTCTCATCGCGTCGCTCGGCCGCGAGCGCCGCCGCGGCGGGGTCGAAGATGGCGCGCAGCTCCTCGAGCTCGCCAAGCATGCGGGGGAGCGTGGCGGGCGTGATCTCCCACGCGAGCAGGTCCGGATCCAGCAGGTTCCAGGCGCTCCGCGGCTGCACGAAGGTCCCGCGCCGCTGGCGCGCGTCGACGAGGCCCTTACCCGCGAGCACCTTCAGGGCCTCGCGCACGACCGTCAGGCTCACGTCGTGCTCGGCCTGCAGCGCCGCGAGATCGAGCGTCGCGCCCTGGGGTACGTCGCCCCGGACGATCGAGCGCCCGATCGCGTCGACGACCTGGCCGTGAACACCGCGACCGTTGTAGCCCGCCATCCCGCCTCCTCGTTGTTTGGATAATTTAATAATAATTATAGGATGACCGCATGACCCACTTCGACGCCATCTGCATCGGCGAGACGATGGTCGCGCTCGTGCCCGAAGACGCGAGGCCGATCTCGGGCGACAGCCGCATGGCCCTCCGCGTCGCGGGCGCCGAGTCGAACGTCGCGACCTCGCTCGCCCGCCTCGGCCATTCCGTGCGCTGGGTGAGCGCCGTCGGCGCGGATCCGTTCGGCGAGATCATCACCCGCGAGCTGGGCTCGGCGGGGGTCGAGCTCGGCGCCGTCGGCGTCGCGAGTGACGCGCCTACCGGCATCTTCGCGAAGAACCCCGCCGGCGAGTCGACGCGCGTGCACTACTACCGCAAGGGATCCGGCGCCTCGCGGATGACGCCGGACGTTCTCGCCGGCGCCGGATCCGCGCGCCTGGTGCACGTCAGCGGCATCACCCCGGCGCTCAGCGACGGCTGCCGCGCGCTCACCCGCGCGCTCGTTGCGGAGCGCGCGCTCGGTGACGCGATCGTCAGCTTCGACGTGAACTATCGCCCCGCGCTGTGGCGCGGGCTGGACGACGCGGCGACCGTGCTCGCCGAGCTGGCGCGCCGCGCCGACATCGTGTTCGTCGGGCGGGACGAGGCCGAGGAGCTCTGGGGCACGGCGACCGCGGAGGCCGTGCGCGAGTTCCTGCCCGAGCCGCGGATCCTCGTCGTGAAGGATGCCGCGATCGAGGCGGTGTCGTTCGAGGACGGCGAGATCGTGCGTGCCCCGTCGCTGCGCGTCGAGGTCGTCGAGCCCGTCGGCGCCGGGGATGCCTTCGCGGCCGGTTGGCTCAGTGGCCTGCTTTCGGGCCGCACCCCGCGCGAGCGGTTGCGGCTCGGGCACCTGCTCGCGTCACGAGCGGTACAGATCGTCGGCGACTGCCCCGTGGCGCCCACGGCCGACGAGATCCAGATATTTCTTACGGAGGAGTAAGCCATGAATGACCTGTTCGATGCCGCCTTCGCGCAGACGCGCGTGATGGGGATCTTCCGGGGGAAGCCGCCGGAAGACACCGTCCGCCTGTGCCGCGCGGCCTGGGACGCGGGCGTCGTCGCCGTCGAGGTGCCCGTGCAGAACGACGCGGCCTTCGCCTCGCTCGCCGAGGCCGTTGCCGCTCGGGGCGAGGGGCAGCTGGTCGGCGCCGGCACCGTGCGCACGCCGGATCAGCTGCGCCGGGCGGCCGACGCGGGCGCGCAGTTCACCGTCGCCCCCGGAACGGATCCCGAGATCATCGCGCTCTCGATCGAGCTGGGCGTGCCGCACCTGCCGGGCGTCGCGACGGCGACCGACATCCACCGCGCGCTGCTCGCGGGCGCCGAGTGGGTCAAGGCCTTCCCGGCCGCCGAACTCGGGCCGTCATGGATCTCCGCGCAGCTCGCCCCGTTCCCGGAGGCGAAGTTCGTCGCGACGGGCGGCATCGGTGCGGACAACGCGGGCGACTTCCTCGCCGCGGGCGCCCGCGGCGTCGCGATCGGATCCGCATTCGAGGATCCGGAACTGCTCGCCGCGATGACGGAGGCGGGTTTGCTCGGCTGACTCCGCCGCCCGTCAGCTCGCCGCGCCTCCGCCCCGTCCGGGGGATCGCGCGGGGCGCGGCGGTGTCTGAGCGCGAAATATGTCACGGTTTTGCAACAAGGGGTAGTCGAAACGTTTTTTGTATCGCTACAATCCTGAGTGTGCCCCTCGCGGATGAGGAGCCCACAGACCGACAAGTTTCGTCGCAGAGGCGGCGAGGTCGAAAGGACGAAGATGTTCACCAAGAAGCGACTGCTGGGCGGGCTTGCCCTGGCAACCGGCGCCGCCATCGCCCTCACGGGCTGCTCCTCGTCGGACGCCCCGGCCCCGGGCGAGGCGCAGGAGTTCGACCCGAACGAGAAGGTCGAGCTCGACCTCGCCTTCTGGGGCGACGAGACCCGCGCCGGCTTCTACAACGAGGCCATCGAGGCCTTCAATGAGGAATACCCGAACATCACGGTGAAGCCGCAGTTCCTCGACTTCGCGGGATTCTGGGAGAAGCGCCAGACCGAGGCCGCCGGCGGCGGCCTGCCCGACGTCATGCAGTTCGACTACTCGTACCTGCGCCAGTACGGCGAGAACAACCTGCTGCTCGACCTCGGTCCCTACCTGGGCGAGGAGATCAAGACCGACGCGATTCCGGAATCGGCCGTCAAGATCGGCGTCGTCGGCGATAAGACCGTGGGTCTGCCCACCTCGACCAACGCGTGGGCGATGTTCCAGAACACCGCGCTCGCCGACGAGCTCGGCGTGGGCGTGTTCCCCGACGGCGGAAGCTACGAGGAGTACGAGCAGTGGATCGCCGACGCCACGGAGGCCGGCGGCGGCGAGGCATGGGGCGCGGGTGACTTCACCGGCGTGATCCAGTTCTTCGAGCTCTACAAGCGCTCGCAGGGCGAGGACCTCTTCACGGAGGAGGGCGAGGCCAACTTCACGGAGGAGGAACTCGCCGACTTCTGGACGATGGGTCAGGAGATCCGCGATGGCAAGGGAATCACGACCCAGGAGGCCGTCGAGTACGACCCCGTCGGTGCCTTCGCCTCGGGCGACCTCGTCGCCGAGATGACGTGGGACAACTTCGGTGCGGGCTACCTCGCGCAGCTGCCCGAGGAGTACCAGGACCTCACCATCACGGCCCCGCCCGTCTGGGAGGAGGGAGCCAAGGACCTCTACCTGAAGCCCTCGATGCTGCACACCATCTCGGCGAAGACCGAGCACCCCGCCGCCGCGGCCGTGCTGGTCGACTTCCTCGTGAACAGCCCGAAGGTCGGAGAGATCTTCGGCACCAACCGCGGCCTTCCGGTGTCGCAGACTCAGCTTGACGGCGCCGACCTCGATGAGCTGAGCACCAAGGTGCGCGACTACGAGGCGTCGATCGCCGACCGCCTCGGCGACGCACCTCCGGTGCCGATCGCCGCTTACGGATCGCTCGAGCAGAAGTTCCGTTCGCTGGGCGAGGACCTCGGGCACGGCCTGAAGACGCCGGAAGAGGCGGCCGCCGAGTTCTTCGTCGAGCTGGACGCAGCGATCAACAACTGAGCATTTCGGTGGGTGGGGCCGCGCGGAGCGGCCCCACCCACCGAGCTCGACCTCGAGGAGGACGCATGACCGATCTGTCGACGCGAACGGTGGTGACGGGCGACGCATCGAAGCGCGCGCAGCGTCGGCCCGTGCCGCAATCGCGCGGCGCCGCCGTGCGCCAGCGCCGCGAGAACATCGCGGCGTACACGTTCCTGATCCCGTGGCTGGTCGGCTTCTTCGGCCTCACGGTCGGCCCGATGCTGTACACGCTCTACCTGTCGTTCACGAACTACAACCTGTTCTCGGCGCCGACCTGGACCGGCCTCGACAACTACATCCGCCTGTTCACGAACGACCCGAGCTTCATCCAGTCCGCGAAGATCACGTTGTTCTATGTGCTCGTCGGCACGCCGCTGAAGCTCGCCGTCGCCCTCGGCGCGGCCATGCTGCTGAACTACCGCGACACGGCCGCGACCTTCTTCCGTTCGGCCTTCTACGTGCCCTCGCTCATCGGCGCGAGCGTCTCCGTCGCGATCGTGTGGCGGGCCATGTTCGTCACGGACGGACCGGTGGACTCGGCGCTGAGCTTCTTCGGCATCAATCTCGGCGGCTGGGTGGGCAACGTCGACCTCGTCGTTCCCATGATGATTCTCCTCGCCGTGTGGGGCTTCGGCGGCACGATGATCATCTTCCTCGCTGGCCTCAAGAACATCCCCGGCGAGCTGTACGAGGCCGCGGACGTCGACGGCGCGGGGCCGCTGCGCAAGTTCCGCAACATCACGCTCCCGATGCTCTCGCCCGTGATCTTCTTCAACCTGCTGCTCGAGACGATCGGCGCGTTCCAGGTCTTCGGTTCGGCGTACATCATCTCGGCCGGCACCGGTGGTCCCGCCGGCATGACCAACTTCTACACGCTGTACCTGTACAAGCGCGCGTTCACCGACACTCAGATGGGCTACGCCTCGGCGATGGCCTGGGTGCTGCTGATCGTCGTCGCGATCGTGGCGGTCTTCATCTTCCGGTCGTCGCAGTCATGGGTGCACTACGCGGGAGACGAAAAATGAGCGCGACCCTACAGACCACGCAGGCGGTCGTCACCGGCACGGCCGGGCCCCAGCGGCGCGTGAAGCGCAAGACGTGGAAGACGATCATCTGGCTGATTGCGATGATCGTCCTCGCCGCGGTGATCCTCTACCCGCTGCTCTGGCTGACACTCGCCACCCTCAAGCCGTCGAGCGAGTTCGGCACGAACCCGGGCCTCATCCCCGAGCAACCGACGTGGCAGAACTTCGTCAGGGTCTCCGAGGGCATCGCCGGCGTGCCCATGTGGCGGTTCTTCTGGAACACGATCGTGCTGTCGGTAGTCGCGACCGCCGCGACGGTCATCTCACACGCGCTCGCGGCCTACGCGTTCGCGCGCATCAGGTTCAAGGGATCCAAGATCCTCTTCACCTGCATGATCGCGACGCTGCTGCTGCCGTTCCACGTCGTGATCATCCCGCAGTACATCATCTTCAACAACCTCAACCTGATCGACACCTACATCCCGATCCTGATCGGCAAGTTCCTCGCCACCGAGGCATTCTTCGTGTTCCTGATCATGCAGTTCATCCGTTCCGTGCCGCGCGAACTCGACGAGGCGGCGCGCATCGACGGGGCGGGCCACGCGCGCATCTTCTTCTCGATCATGCTGCCGCTGATCGTGCCGACCCTCACGACGGTCGCGATCTTCACCTTCCTCGGCCAGTGGAACGACTTCTTCGGGCCCCTGCTGTACCTGACCTCGCCCGAGAACTACCCGCTCTCGATGGCGCTGAAGATGTACAACGACCAGACCAGCGTCTCCGATTACGGGGCCACGACGGCGGCGTCGTTCATCGCGCTCGTGCCGGTGCTGTTGTTCTTCGTGATCTTCCAGCGCTTCATCATCACGGGTATGTCGTCGGGCGCGGTCAAGGGTTAAGGGGCGACGATGGGCAGAGACGACATCGGACGCGCGCAGAAGGCAGCGCGCCGGGCGGACATCTCGGGCAGCGGGCCGACGCGGCGCGGCGAAAGCAACGCCCCCGGGGCGCTCTCGCCGTTCCAGATGTTCGGCGAGGCGATGCTCACGGGTATTCTCGTCGCGGTCGCGTCGCTGCCCGTCGTCACCCTTCCCGCCGCCCTCGCGGCGGGATCGCGACACCTGCGCGCGTTCATCCGCGGCGATGCCTCGCACTGGGCGACCTTCTGGCGCGAGATCCGCTCCGGCATCGCCGGATCCGCGGGGCTCGGGTTCGGGCTAGTCGCGCTGAGCCTCGTGTTCGTGGCGAACACCGCGCTCGCCCGAACCGGAGCCCTCCCGGGCGGAGTGGCAATCGCCTGGATTACCGGTGCCGTGACCGTTGCGGCGGCGACCGCGATCGTGCTCGCGGGCACGGTGTGGGATCCGCACACCGGCTGGCTTCCCGCGCTCCGCGCCGTTCCGGCGCTCGCGGGCGCGGATCCGCTCGGCACGCTCTTGTTCGCCGTGTCGATCGTGCTCGTGGTCTTCCTCACGATGGTGCTCGTCCCGCTCATCGTTCCGCTTCTCGGCTGCGTCGCGCTCGCGATGGTTGCCATCCCGATGCGAAAAGGACAGTGACCGCGATGACTCGCCTGGCGATCGCCCGTTCTGCGGGCGATCGCCGCTTCGACGGTATCGGCGCGGTGAATGGTGGCGGTGCCACCAGTGTGCTGCTGCGCGATTACCCGGAGCCACAGCGTTCCCAGATCCTCGACCTCGTGTTCAGGCCGAAGTTCGGCGCCTCGGTCAGCACGATGCTCGTCGAGATTCCCGGCGACGGCAACTCCACTCAGGGCTCGATGCCGAGCCACATGCATACCCGCGACGACCTCGACGGCGAGCGCGGATACACCTGGTGGATCCTCACGGAGGCCGCCGGGCGTAACCCCGCGATCGCGCTCGACGCGACCGCGTGGAGCGCACCCGGCTGGCTCGGCGACGGCGAGTTCTGGTCGGCCGACACCGTCGAGTATTACCTCGCCTGGCTACGGATCCTTCGGGACCGCTACGGGCTGAGACTCTCGGCGATCGGTTGCCGCAACGAGAAGGGCGTGAGCCTCGAGTTCGCCAAGGCGCTGCGCCGAGGCCTCGATGAGGCGGGCTTCGCCGACGTGCTGCTGCACGGCTTCGATCACTGGCCGGACGACAAGTTCGACTTCGTCTACGAACTCGAACGCGATATCGAGTCTCGCGACGCCATCGACGTCATCGGCGCCCACGTCATGTACGCCAAGCCCGACGCGCACACCCCGGCGCGAGTGCGCGAGCTCGCCGACGAGTGGGGAAAGCCGATCTGGAACACCGAAGACCACGTCTATCGCTCGGGCTTCGATTGCCTGATCGGCATCGTCGAGTGCTTCAACGACAACGTCATTCTGAGCGGCGCGACGAAGATCGTGCTCTGGTATGACATCGCGGCCGTCTACCCGATGGAGCCCTACTCGGAGGATCCGGCGATGCTCGTCGCGAACGAACCGTGGTCGGGGCACTACCGCGTGCGCGAGGCGCTGTGGGGCTACGCGCACTACGGTCAGTTCACGGGTCTCGGCTGGAGCCTGCTCGAGAGCGGCTGTCGAGCATTGCCCGGCGGCGGTTCGGTCGTGACGCTTGCGTCGGCCGAGGGCGAGGTGAGCTCCATCGTTGAGACCTCGGGCGCGGCCGCGCCGCAGGTGCTGCGGCTCTCGCTCGGCGACGGCCTCGCGGCCGAGGAGCTGTCCGTCTGGCGTAGCACCGCCGACGAGCAGTTCGTGGAACAGGCTTCGCTGCGCGCCGACGGCGGCGAGTTCGAGATCGAGCTGCTGCCGGATGCCGTCTACTCGATCACGAGTACCACGGGCCAGCGAAAGGGATCCTTCGACGGGATCCCCGCGCCCGCCGCGTTCCCGCTGCCGTACCACGACGACTTCTCCTCCTATGGGGATCCGGTAGCGCGCGGTTTCCTCCCGCGCTACACCGCCGATATCGCAGGAGCGTTCGAGCTCACCCGCGGTGCGGACGGCCGAGTGCGCCTGCAACAGGCAGTGCCGATCCCGACGATCTCGTGGGCGCCCGACTGGCGGCCCTATGCGATCCTCGGCGATGAGAACTGGGCGGACATCGAAGTCTCCACTCGTCTGCTTCTGGAAGGTGGCGACACCGGTGGGGTCATGGCCCGCGTGAACCACGTCGGCACCGGCTACGGTTTCGTGCCGAAGGGCTACTCGTTCGAGATCGACGCCGCGGGCGCCTGGCGGCTCGTGTCGGTGAACGGCAAGGTCGACAAGGGCGAGCTCGTCGGTGACAGCGAGCAGCAGGAGATCATCCGCGCTCACCGCGACACGAGCCCCGGTGGCGAGCGCGAACTGGCGAGCGGCGTCGTCGCGGCCGGCGAGCGAATCGAGCTCGCACTGCGCTGCCGGGGAGACCGGATCCGGGCGCTCGTCGACGGCGCGCTCGTCGCGGAGGTCCGCGACGGTACCCATGCGCGCGGCATGGCGGGCCTCATTGCGGGCCAGACCGAGACTCGGGTCAGCCGCCCCGCCTTCGAATACATCAACATCCGACCCCTGAGCTTACGGGAGAACGACATGACGCTTCGCAAGACCCCCACCCCGCCGATGGGATGGAACAGCTGGGACTGCTTCGGCACGACCGTGACCGAGGAGGAGGTTCTCGAGAACGCCCGCTTCATGGCCGAGCACCTGCTGCCGTACGGCTGGGACACGATCGTGATCGACGCCGACTGGTCGGACCCGAACGCGCAGGCCCATCGGTACACCGAGGCCGCGTCGCTCGTGATCGACGAGTACGGCCGCCTCCTCCCGGATCAGGTCCGCTTCCCGAGCGCCGCAGACGGCGCGGGCTTCGGGCCGCTCGCCGAGATGATCCACGCGCTCGGGCTGAAGTTCGGCTTCCACGTCATGCGCGGCATTCCCGACGTGGCCGTCGCCGCCGATACACCGGTGCTCGGCACCTCACTCACCGCCTCGCAGGTGGCCGATCAGGCCAATCGCTGCGAGTGGAACCCGCACTATGCGGGGCTGCACGCCGAGGGGATGCAGGCCTACTACGACTCGTGCCTGGCGCTGTACGCCGAGTGGGGCATCGACTTCATCAAGGCCGACGACATGCTCTGGCCCTACCAGCGCGCCGACATCGAGGCCTACGCCGCGGCCATCGAGAAGGCTCCGCGCGAGATCGCGCTCTCGCTCTCGCCCGGGCGTCACCTCTCGATGGCGCATCTCGAGCACCTGACGCAGCACGCGACGATGTGGCGCGTGAGCGACGACATCTGGGACAACTGGGCCGACATCGAGCCGAACTTCGCCCGGCTCGCGCGATGGGCGCCGCACGCGTCCGGCGACGGCTGGCCCGACGGCGACATGCTCCCGCTCGGCCGCATCGGCGTGCGGGCACATCACGGTGAGCCGCGCGACGACCGCCTCACGCCAGCCGAACGGCGCTCGGTTATGACCCTGTGGACGATCGCGCGCTCGCCGCTCATGATCGGCGGCCACCTGCCCGAGAGCGACCCCGAGACGATTGCGCTGTTCACGAATGCCGAGGTGCTCCGGATCCTCGCGACCTCGACGCACAACCGCGAGCTGTTCCGCGAGCGCGAGTTGGTCGCCTGGGCCGCCGAGGGCCCGAACGGCGAGCGCTGGGCGGCGGTCTTCAACACCCGCGACGAGGCGTCCGTCGAGACGCTCGACACCAGCTGGCTCGGTTTCGGATCCGCCCCCGGCGAGATCGTCGACGTCTGGACGGGGGAGGCGGTGCCGACCGAGATCGCCCGCGAACAGAGCCACGACGTGTACAGCGTCGCGCCCGGCAGCACGGCCCTGCGCCTGCCGCTCGCCGCCCACGGCTGCGTGCTGTTGCGGGCGTAGCCGCCCAGATCGCCCGCGGGGTCGCGCTCACCCCGCGGGCTCGCGGGCTCAGCGGTCCGAGTCGGGCGAGAGCAGCCGAGCCTCGGTGAGCCGCGGGGTGGGGGAGCCCTCGATCTCGATCTCGTGCGTCACGGTTCCGGGATCCGCACCGATCGCGACGTCGCGGGCGTCGGCGGCCGTGCCGTGGGGGTGCGCCTCGTCGAGCACGAGCCGCCCGCCGACGCGCACCCGAATGCTCGACGCATCCGCGCCCGCGCCCCAGGAGAGCCGCAGGGTGTCCGCCGTCCCGGTCCAGTCGTTCATCGTTACGCGGATCCGCGAGGAGGTGCGTCGCCAGCGCACGTCGCCGTCGCGACCGATCTCCTCATCGCCCGTTTCGAGTCCGTGGTCCGACTCGGGCTGCTGCTCGCCGAAGGCGATGACGTCGCGCGTGCGCGATTCGAGGCCGAGCGAGGCCTCGTCGATGCGCGCGAGCTCGGCGACGCGGTCCGCGGCGTCGCCGAACGGCCAGGAGAGCGTGTATCGCGCGTCGTGGATGCCCGCGAACGGTTCGAGGTCGACCGGCCCGCGGGAGGTCGGCACACGTACGCGGCCCGGCCCGGTCCGCTCGGCACCGGAGAGCGCGTCGGGCGCGAGCACCGGGGTCTCGGCGAGCGGCCTCAGCGCGCCGACGGCGATGTGGCTCATGCGGGCGGCCGAACCGCGATACTCGAGCCCGTCGTCGGGGATCCGCTCGGCGAGCACGTCGGGGCCGTCGATGACCCACACCCAGGGCGAGCCGTCGCTCGCGCGTTCGAGGCGCAGCGCGCGAGGGTAGCTGATCCGCGCGGTCCAGGATCCGGCGGGCACCGCGAAACGCAGCCGCGTTCCGGGCGCGCCGTCGCCCGCGAGCGGGGCGATCGAGGGCGCGGCCGATCCGTCGACCCAGTCGGGGACGAGCACGGACAGGTCGAGGTCGCGCGCGGACTCGACCCGGATCTCGACCTCGATCGCGGCCGCCTCCTCCTCGACGTCCTGCTCGATGCGCAGGCCGTCCGGGCCCCATGCGGCGGGGATCGGTGCCGTGACGCGCAGCTCATCGCCGCGGCACGAGAACGCGAGCGCGCCGTGCAGGGCCTGGGCCTCGAAGCCCGAACCCATGCAGCACCAGAACCCCTCGGCCTCGGCCGAATACACCCGGTAGTGGGCGGGCCGCTGCGGCGTGAAGTAGGCGAGCCCGCCGTGGCGGGGGTGCTGAGCCGAGCGCAGGTGATTGCGTCGCGCGCGCTCGGCGACGAGGAGGTATCGGTCGTCGTCCGTGAGTGCGTGCAGTTCGGCGGCGAGCTTGATCATGTTGTGCGTGTTGCAGGTCTCGGGGCCCTCGCGTGCCGTGGACATGCTCGCGAGCGATGCATCGAAGTGCTCGCGCACGCTGTTCCCGCCGATTCCGACCGAGCGGTGACCCGCGACGCGGTCGAAGAAGAAGCGGGCCGCGGCCCCCTCGTACGCCGCGACCTCGGCGAGCAGCTCGGGCGCGAGAACCCGCGCCGCCCGCTCGATCGTCGCGAAGCCCACGACGACGGGGATCCGGGTGTTGGCGTGCAGGCCGTCGAGCTCGTCGCGCCCGGCGGCGAGCGGATCCGCGAGGTCGCGCGGCACGAGCCGTCGCGCGAGCGCGAGGAATCGGGAGTCGCCCGTGGCGAGGGCGAGCCGCGCGAAGGATTCGGTGAGCCCGCCGAACTCGCATTCGAGGATCCGCTGCAGCGCGACGTCGTCGAGGGCGTCGAGCTGTTCGCGCCACCAGCCGGCGTAGGCCAGGAGCACCCGGCGCGCCTGATCGTCACCGATCTCGGCGGCGTCGATCAGGCCCGCGAGGACCTTGTGCAGGTTGTAGAGCGGCACCCAGCGGTCATTGAGGAAGAAGGCGCCCGCGTCGATGCGGCCGGAGCGCAGCTCGTCCCAGAGGGCGGGGCCCCGCGGTACGCCGCCGATGTAACCCGTGCCGAGCGCGTCCTGGCACTCGGCGAGACCCGCGACGAGGGCTCGGCGCATGCGGGTTGTCTCGGGATCGCCGGCGGCCGAGAGCGTGGCGAGCGCCGAGAGCACGTGGCCGGCGGTGTGCCCATCGAGGCCCGTCGCCTCCCAGCCGCCATAGCCCTCGGCGTGCGCGAGGCCGGCCTCGCGGCGGAAGGGCGCGAGGAGCCGCTCGACGTCGAGGCGCAGCACCGTGTCGCGCACGGTCGAGCGGGCGCGGGCGTCGTCGCCGCCGGGCGCGACGGATCCGCGGGGCGGGAACTGAATCATCGGGGTCTCCACTGACCGGGCGTCATTTCCTGTAACGATACAGACTTCGAACGCGCCCGTCGAGAAACGTTTTTGGACAAGTACTTGATCGATACAAAAACTCCTGCCATGATCGAGCGGCGAGGGAGCCGCCCGGCCCCTCGACCCCCGCACGGCACCGCTATTCGGCGTGCCCGCGGCGCCGCGCTCGCGGCTCGGAAGAACCTTCGATGGCGAAGTTCTAAGGAGAAGACAGTGGATCCATCCACGCACCATTCCCGATCACCACGCGGGCGATCCCTCGCCCGCCTCGGCATCGCAAGCGGCACGGCCGCCGCGATCGTCGCGACGCTTCTCGCGGCCAGCCCGGCCGCCGCAGCCCTCGAGCCCGGCGACGACGGCAGCTGGCGCTTCGACTTCGGCACCCCGACCAGCCCCGTGGCCGAGGGGTATCACCAGGTCACGACCGGCTCGCTGTACACCGAGGAGCAGGGCTGGGGCATCACGCTGCCCGACGGCGGCGGCCTCTTCGACCGCGACCGCACGGGCAGCCTCGCCGAGCCGGATCCCGTCGCGGAAGACTTCGTGGCGGGCGCGGCCTGGGGCTTCCAGGTCGACGGTGTGCCGGACGGCGCGTACGACGTCACCGTCACGATCGGCGACGCGATGGCCGGCACCTCCGGCACGAACGCGTCGCTGACGATCGAGGGCGTCGCACAGGATCGCCTGACGACGGGACGAGGCGGCACGACGACCGCGACCTTCCGTGCCGTCGTGACCGACGGGCAACTGACGATCTCGATCACCGGGGGTGGGCTGGGCGCCTACATCAACGGCATCGTGATCACCCCCGCTCTGCCCGAGACGCCCGCGGGGCTCGAGGCCACGCGGATCGCTTGGGACGGCGTCAGCCTCGGCTGGGGCGCCGTCGAGGGCGCCGAGAGCTACCGCGTGCTGCGCGCCGAGGTAACGGATGGTGAGCCGGGCGAGTTCGCGCAGATCACCGAGACGAGCGAGCCGCAGCACACGGACGGCGGCATCGCCGCGGGCACGGACTACGCCTACGCGGTCGTGGCCGTCGACGAGTTCGGCGCCGAATCGGCGCGCAGCGACGTCATCACGACGGGTGTCATTCCCGAGCTGGCGGCGCCGGAGACCCCGAGCGGCCTCGCCGTTTCGCGCGTCACCGCCGACGGCGTCGTGCTCGCGTGGGAGGCCACGGCGAACGCCGAGGAGTACGTCCTCGAACGCGCCGGCGAGGACGGCGCCTTCGCCGAGATCGCGACGGTCGCCGAAACCGGCTACACCGACGCGGTCGACACCTCGACGGCGTGGTCGTACCGCGTGACGGCGCGGAACACCGCGGGCAATTCCGCGGCGAGCGAGCCGGTCTCGGCGCCCGCCTACGCGCAGCCTGAGGCGCTGCCGGAGATCGCCGAGGGCGAGTCGGTCACCTTCGACTTCGGATCCGGTGCCCTCGCGGAGAACGCGTTGGGCGTCACCAGCGCGACGGCGTTCGACGAGGACTGGGGCTATGGCTTCTCGACGGCGCCCGCCGCCGTCGCCGCCGATGTCGATCGCGGCACGGACGACGCCGTGCGCAGCGACTTCGTCGCGGCGGCCGGCGGCGTGTTCGAGATCGACCTGCCCGCGGCCGACTACTCGATCGACGTCGTCTCGGGCGACGCCGAGAACGCCACCACGACGACCATCACCGCCGAGAAGATGGCGAAGGTGCTCGAGAATCCGAAGGCCGCGGGGGAGTACCTCGAGATGGCCTTCCCGATCGCGCTGATCGACGGGCGCCTGACCCTCGAGTTCGGCGGCGACGCCGCCGCGGTGAACGCGCTGACCATCACGCGGCTCGCGGCGCGGCAGGCCGGCGCGATCCCGACCGCCTACATCGCGGGCGATTCAACGGTGCAGAGCTACGACCCCATCGCCTACGCGCCTCAGGCGGGCTGGGGCCAGATGATCGAGCGCTTCCTCGCCGACGACGTGGCGGTGGCCAACCACGCGATCGGCGGTCGCTCGTCGAAGAACTTCATCACCCAGGGGCGCCTCGACGAGATCCTTCGAAACATCCGCCCGGGCGACTACCTGTTCGCCCAGTTCGGCCACAACGACGCCACGCAGGGCGTCGACGACCGCTACGCCTCGCCGGAGGACTACAAGGAGTACCTGCGCGAGTACATCCAGGGCGCGCGCCAGCGCGGCGCCACGCCCGTGATCGTCACGCCCGTGTCGCGGCGTTCGTTCAACGCGGAGACGGGTGAGGCGAACGTGAGCTTCCCCGAGTACGTCGCCAAGGCGATCGAGGTCGCCGAGGAGGAGGACGCGCTGCTCGTCGACCTCTCGGCGTCGTCGCGCGCCTACCTGACCGAGATCGGCGCGGAGGCGGCGAAGGCCGTCTTCCTGCACGTGGATCCGGGAGTCTTCCCGAACAGGCCCGCGGGCACGACCGACGACACGCACTTCCAGGAATACGGCGCCATCCAGATGGCGCGCCTCGTGGCGCAGGACGTGGCCCAGCTCGACGACCCGCTCGCCTCGAAGGTGACGGACGTCGAGCCGCCGGCCGCCGTGCCCGCCGCTCCCGCCGACCTCGTCGCGGGCGCCATCAGCAACGGCGGCGCGACGCTGCAGTGGTCGCCCTCGCCGACGGCCGACATCTACAAGATCTATCGCCAGGACGACGGCGCGGGAGAGTGGGCGCTCGTCGGCATGGTCACCCAGCCGAGCTCGCTCGTGCAGGGGCTCGAGGAGGGGCGCACCTACAGCTACCGCGTCGTGGCGGTCAACGGCCGCGGCGAATCGGATCCGAGCGAGACGGTCACCTTCACGACGAAGGAAGCGCTGTACAAGTACGACTTCCAGCTCGCCGGCAACCCGCTGATGGAGGGTTATACCGAGGTCACGCCCGACACGCAGTACAGCGAGGAGACGGGCATCGGTTTCCTCACGGCGCTGCCCGCGAACGGCGGCCGCGACCGCGGCGACCAGGGCGGTGCCGCCAACAACCTCGTGCGCGATTTCGTGCTGCCGGGCGAGAGCGCGACCTTCGCGCTTGACGTCCCCAACGGCACGTACTCGGTGAAGACCTACTCCGGTGACTTCATCGGCAGCAGCCGCACGAGCTTCCGGATCGAAGGCAAGGAGGCCGGCAGCGGCAACGCCGGCACCGGATCCGTGAACGAGACGCTCCGCGGCCCCTTCCTCGTGACCGACGGGCGCATCGATATCGAGGCCTACGGCCCCGCGTCGGGCTCGCGCCTCAACGGCCTCGAGATCACCCCGATCCTCCTCGGCCCCACCGGGCTCGAGGCGACCGAGGTCGACGCGGATCCGGACAGCCCCGCGATCTCGCTCGAGTGGGACGATGTCGAGGGCGTGAGCTGGAACGTCTATCGGACCTCTCTCTTCGACTCCGCACCCGTCCTCGTCGACGAGGTCGACGAGCCCGCCTACACCGACACCGACGCGCGCGTGGGGCTCGAGTACGAGTACTACGTCGCGGCCGTCGACCAGACGGGGCTCGAGTCGGTTCCGAGCCCGACCGTGGAGGTCTCGCTCGTCGACGACGAGGTTGCGCCTCCCGCAGCCGCGACCGGGCTCACGGTCGGCGACACCGAGAAGAACCTCGTGTCGTTCTCGTGGACGCCCGCGGACGAGGCGCTCTACCACCTCGTGTTCCGCTCGGAGAAGGCGGGCGAGCGCGGAGAGCTCATCGGCATCGCGGATGACGCCTCCTACTCCGACGAGGACGTGCTGACGACGATCCCGTACTACTACACGGTCGTCGGCGTGAACGCGGGTGGCGCGGGCGAGGGATCCGAGCAGCTCGCGACCGAGGCGGTCACGACCCTCGAGCGCCAGGCCGAGTACCTCGACCGCGCGCCCGTGGCCGTGCATGCGGACAACGGCGTGCTCGTCTCGTGGCGCATGCTGGGCACCGATCCGGACGACATCTCCTTCCACGTGTACCGCGACGGCGAGAGGATCACCGAGGAGCCGATCGCGAGCTCGACGAACCTGCTCGACGCGGGCGGATCCGACGGATCCGTGTATACCGTCACCCAGGTGCGCGACGGCCGCGAGTACACGGCGACCGACGACTTCGGCGTGCAGGCGGGCGGCTACCTCTCGGTGCCGCTCGACAAGCCCGCCGACGGCTACACGAAGGACGGCCAGCCGTTCACCTACTCGGCGAATGACACGAGCGTCGGCGACGTCGACGGCGACGGCACCTACGAGCTGTTCGTGAAGTGGGATCCGTCGAACGCGAAGGACAACTCGCACGCCGGCTACACGGGCAGCGTGCTGCTCGACGCCTACCGGCTCGACGGCACCCGCCTCTGGCGCATCGACCTCGGGCGCAACATCCGGGCCGGCGCGCACTACACCCAGTTCCAGGTCTTCGACTACGACGGCAACGGCAAGGCCGAGGTCATCATGAAGACCGCCGACGGCACGATCGACGGCGCGGGGACGCCCATCGGCAACGCCAGCGCCGATCACCGCAACAGCTCGGGATACGTTCTGCAGGGCCCCGAGTACCTGACGGTGTTCGACGGCGCGACGGGCGCGGCGATCGACACGATCGACTACAACCCGCCGCGCGGCGATGTCGGCGCCTGGGGAGACACCTACGGCAACCGCGTCGACCGGTTCCTCGCCGGCACGGCCTACCTCGACGGCGAGCACCCCAGCGCGATCTTCAGCCGCGGCTACTACACGCGAGCCGTCGTGGCGGCGTACGACTTCGACGGCGAGAAGCTCATCGAGCGCTGGGTGACCGACTCGAACGACGAGGCGAACGAGGCCCTGTTCGGTCAGGGCAACCACAACCTCTCGGTGGCGGACGTGGACGGCGACGGCAAGGACGAGATCGTCTACGGATCCGCGACGATCGACGACGACGGAGGCCTGCTCTACTCGACGGGCCTCGGCCACGGCGACGCCATCCACCTCTCCGACCTCATCCCCTCGCGGCCGGGCCTGGAGGTCTTCGCGGCTCAGGAGCACGTCGCCGCCGAGGGCGGCATGGGCGCCACGATGCGGGACGCCGCGACGGGGGAGATCATCTGGTCGATCCCGGCCGTGCGCGACACCGGTCGCGCCGCGGCGGGCGACATCGATCCCCGCTACGAGGGCGCCGAGGGCTGGGCGATCGGCGGCGACTCGTCGTGGAACTCGGAGGTGGGCCAGCTCGTCTCCGCGGACGGCGAGGTCATTAGCGAGTCGATCCCGCCGGCGAACTTCCTCGCCTGGTTCGACGGAGACCCGCTGCGCGAGATCGTCGACCACACCTTCGACCAGGAGGCCTACTCCGGCTACCCGACCGTGTCGAAGTGGAACTGGGAGACCGGGACCACCGACGTGATCCTCGCCGACGAGGGGGCGCGCTCCAACAATGGCACGAAGGGAAACCCGAACATCCAGGCCGACCTGTTCGGCGACTGGCGCGAGGAGATCGCCTGGCGCAGCGCCGACTCGAGCGAGCTGCGCATCTACTCGACGACGGACGAGACCGAGCTGCGCCTGCGCACGCTGATGCACGACCCGGTCTACCGCCTGGGCGTCGCGTGGCAGAACACCGGCTACAACCAGCCCCCGCACACGAGTTACTTCCTGGGCGAGGGCATGGAGCAGCCGGCGGCGCCGTCGATCCGATACACGGTGGAGGCTCCCGAGCCCGAGCCGATCGAGGGTCCGGAGGCAGGCGCCCCCGTGTCGGCCGAGATCTCGCACCGCGAGATCGGCAACGGGCTCGTGCTCACGGTGACGGTGACGAACACGTCGGACGAGTTCGTCACGGCGCACGTGACGACGCGGTTCGGTGAGAAGAAGATCCAACGCCTGAAGGCGGGCGCGAGCAGGTCGATCGCGTTCCAGACGCGCGCCGAATCGTTCGACGCCGGATCCGTCGAGATCGCCTACGCGCTGGACGATGGCACGGAGGGCACGCTCACGGTCGACTACGAGGGGGTGGGCGAGGAGTAAGTCGCCGAGTTCACCGGCCTCCGCGCGGTCATCGTCACGTTGCAGATGACCGCGCGGAGGCGTGACGGCTCAATGGGAACGTGAAGACTCATCACTTTCCCGACATCTCAGCAAGTCTCCGATGAATCCTCCAGCGACAACGGATGATTCGTCGGAGACTTGCTGACTCGTGCGCGGCGCGGCGCGGCGCTAACGCGTCGACGACTCGCGCACGATGAGCGTGTGCGGGATCGTGAAGGTGCGCGGGGGCACCGTGGATCCCGCCATGCGTTCCAGGAGGAAGGTCACGGCGGTGTGCGCCGTGGTCGAGTGATCCGGCGCGATGGTCGTCAGCGACGGCACCGACAGGGCCGCGAGCGGGACGTTGTCGAAGCCCGTGACGCGCAGATCGTCGGGCACCCGAAGCCCCGCGTCGGCGGCGCCGCGGACGGCGCCGATCGCGAGGTTGTCGGTGAACGCGGCGATCGCGTCGACGACGAGCCCCTGGGAGAGGGCGGCGCCGACGGCGCGTGCGCCCGATGCGATGTCGAGGCCCTCGACCTCGATGAGGATCGGCTCGAGCCCGACCCGGGCGATTGCCTCCAGGTAGCCCTCGCGCCGGGGATCGAGCTCGGTGTCGGGGCGCCGCAGGTAGGCGATCCGCCGCGACCCCTGCGCGATGAGGTGCTCGGTTGCCTCCCGCGCGCCGTCGAAGTTGGGCATGACGATGTGGTCGAGGGGCGCATCGAAGAGGCTCTCGCCGAGCAGCACGATGGGGTAATCGACCTGCAGCAGCGCGGTGTCGGCATCCGTCAGGCCTGCCGTCGAGAGCAGCAGGCCGTCGTAGAGCCGATTGCGCGAGGTCGAGACGACCTCGATCTCGGTCTCGCGCATGGCGTCGGTCTGTTCGATCGCCACGCGCATGCCCTGCTGCGCCGCCTCGTCGACGACGCAGCCGATGAGGTGCGCGAAGTACTGGTTGTCGACCTCCGGAACGGCGAAGCCGATCGTTCCGGTGCGACCCGTGCGCAGGCTGCGGCCGGCCGCGTTGACCCGGTAGCCGAGCTCGTTGATCGCGGCGAGGACGCGCTTTTTCGTCTCGGGTTTCACGTGCGGGCGCGCGTTGACGACGTTCGACACCGTCATCGGTGAGACGCCCGCCGCGCGGGCCACGTCCTGCATCGTCACCATATCGTCATACCCCCGAAGGTTAAGTGTGTCACGCGCGTCTTCGCGCTTGACAGTGAGAGCGAATGGCCCCAGTCTATGTAACGTTACAAAAATTTCGATACCTGCGAGGAAGCATGTCTCACGAAACCACCCGCGTCGTCGTCAATCTCGACCTCCCCGGCGCGCGCATCAGCCGCCACCTCTATGGCCACTTTGCCGAGCACCTCGGCCGCTGCATCTACGGCGGATTCTATGTGGGCGAGGACTCCGAGATCCCCAACGAGGGCGGGATCCGCCTCAACGTCGTCGAGGCGCTGCGCGCGCTGAAGATCCCGAACCTGCGCTGGCCGGGCGGGTGCTTCGCCGACGACTACCACTGGAAGGACGGCATCGGCCCGCGCGATGAGCGGCCGCGCATGGTCAACTCGCACTGGGGCGACGTCGTCGAGGACAACTCCTTCGGCACGCACGAATTCATGCAGCTGTGCGAGATGCTCGGCGCCGACGCCTACGTCAACGGCAACGTCGGATCCGGCACGGTTCGCGAGATGAGCGAATGGATCGAATACCTCACGCGCGCCGACGACTCGCCGATGGCGGCGCTGCGCCGGCAGAACGGCCGCGACGAGCCGTGGAAGGTGCCGTTCTTCGGCATCGGCAACGAGGCCTGGGGCTGCGGTGGCAACATGCGCGCCGAGGCGTACACCGACCTCGCGCGCCAGTACTCGACGTACGTGCGCAACCACGGCGACAACAAGGTCTACCGCATCGCGGCGGGCGCGAACGTCGACGACTACAAGTGGACGGCGGCGCTCATGCGCGGCCTCGGCTGCCTCGGCGGCTGCCCGGGCGAGGACTCCTCGCCCTATCAGGCGCTCTCCCTGCACTACTACACGATGACCGGTCCGTGGGAGGACAAGGGATCCGCGACGGAGTTCACGGAGGACGAGTGGTACGTCGCACTCTCGCGCGCGTTCCGCATCGAGGAGCTGCTCACACGGCACAGCACCGTCATGGACGGCTACGACCCCGACAAGCGGGTCGGTCTCGTGCTCGACGAGTGGGGCACCTGGTGGAACGTCGAGCCGGGCACCAACCCCGGGTTCCTCTACCAGCAGAACTCCCTGCGCGACGCGCTCGTCGCGAGCGTGCACTTCGACGCGTTCCACCGGCACGCCGACCGCCTCGTCATGGCGAACATCGCGCAGACCGTCAACGTCCTGCAGGCCATGCTGCTGACCGACCCCGATTCGGGGGCGCTGGTGAAGACCCCGACCTATCACGTGTTCGAGATGAACACCGGTCACCACGACGCCGACTCCCTCGAGGCGCACGTCGTCGGATCCGAGACGCGCGCGGTCGACGGGCGCGAGCTGCCGATGGTCTCGGCGTCCGCGTCGATCAAGGACGGCCGCGCGCTGATCTCGCTGTCGAACCTCGAGGCCACGGCCGACCGCACGGTCGTGCTCGACCTCCGCGGCGCCGAGCTCGGCTCGGTGTCGGCGCGGATCCTCACCGCCGACGACACCGCCGCGCACAACACCCCCGAGAACCCCGACCGTGTCGCGCCCGTCGCGCACGACGGCGTGCGCGCGCACGCCCGTGGTCTCGAGGTCGAGCTGCCGGCCCACTCCTACGTCACGGTCTCGGTCGAGGTCGCTGCGTGACGATCGACATCCGTGTCGGCGAGCCGACCGGTGTGCGCGTCGCCCCCGATCTCTGGGGCATCTTCCTCGAGGACCTCAACGATGCCCTCGACGGCGGCCTCAACGCCGAGCTGTTGCAGAACGGCGACTTCCAGTACTCCGGGGCGGACCGCCCCGGCTGGGGGCCGCTGACCGCCTGGCAGGTCGTATCGGACTCGGTCGAGCGCGTCGCCTGGGCGCGCGAGGAGGATCCGGTGCACCCGAACAACGCGACGTACGTGCGGGTGACGGGCCCCGCGACGCTCTCCAACGAGGGCTGGGCGGGAGTCCCGGCGCAGGCGGGATCCCGGCAGCGGCTGCGCCTGTTCGCGCGCGCGGTCTCCGGATCCGGCGAGCTGCGCGCGGTGGTGCGCGGCGGATCCGGTCCGCTCAGCTCGGCGGCGTAGCTCGCGCCAGGGGCGGAGTGGGCGCCCCTCGATGCGGATCTCGAGGGGCTCGCGGACGGCCGCGGCGCCTTCGACATCGAGGTGCCGGACGGATGCGTCGTCGACCTCGACCTCGTGAGCCTCAGACCGCTCGGCGCCGACGGCGCCCCGCAGATCTTCCGCGCCGACCTGCTGCGGGCGCTCGCCGAGCTCAGGCCCTCGTTCGTGCGATTCCCCGGCGGCTGCCTCGTGCACGGGCGCGGCGTCGACTCGCTGTACGACTGGAAGAGCACGATCGGGCCGCAGGAAACGCGGCGGCCGATGCCGAACCTCTGGGGTTACCACCAGAGCATGGCGATCGGCTACTACGAGTACTTCCTGCTGTGCGAACAGCTCGGCGCGACGCCCCTGCCCGTGGTCGCGGCGGGTGTGTGCTGCCAGAACGCGCTGGGCGGCCAGCGCGCGGTCGCCGAGGAGGACATGCCGCGGTACACGCAGGACGTGCTCGATCTCGTGGAGTTCGCGAACGGATCCGCGGACACGCGCTGGGGCGCCGTGCGCGCCGAGCTCGGGCACCCCGCGTCGTTCGACATGAGGTACCTCGGCCTGGGCAACGAGGACGAGATCACGCCGCAGTTCCGCGACCGCTACGCGCGGATCGAGGACGCGCTGCGCGAGGCCTACCCCGATCTCACGGTGATCGGCACCGTCGGCCCCTTCGCCGCCGGGCGCGACTTCGAGCGCGGGTGGGAGTTCGCCCGCGCCCGCGGCACCGATGTCGTCGACGAGCACTTCTACCGTTCGCCGCAGTGGTTCCACCAGAACGTCGACCGCTACGCCTCCTACGACCCGGCGGGGCCGGGCGTGTACGTCGGCGAGTACGCGGCGCGCACCTCGCGGTTGCGTTCGGCGCTCGCCGAGGCCGCGCTGATGATCGGCATGGAGCGGCACAGCGATGTCGTGCGCTTGGCGTCCTACGCGCCGCTCCTCGCGCGCACGGGGCACGCCGCGTGGACGCCCGACATGATCTACTTCGACGAGGATTCGCTGGCGCTCAGCGCCTCGTACCACGTGCAGCGGATGTTCTCCGCGACGCGCGGGGAGCGGGTGCTCTCCGTGGACGCGGAGCTGCCGACGTGCGAGGTCACCGAGGCCTCCTCCGGCGCCGTCACCTTCATTGCGAGCGGCGGGGACTTCGAGTTCTCCGACGTCGTGATCGACGGATCCGCCGCCGCAGTCGGCGCGCTCGCCGCGGGCGCGAGCCTCCGCGTCGCGGATGTGGATCCGCGCGCCGCGGCCGTCGAGTTCACCGTCACCCGCACGGCGGGGGAGCGGGGCATCGAGGTGCATGTCGGCGAGCCCGACCCCGGCCGCGCGCTCACGCTGCACCTGGGCGGCTGGCAGGGCACGTCGACGTCGGTGCTCCTGCATTCGGACGGGGTAACCGACGATGAGTCGGATCCGGCGTTCTGGACGGGTTTCCGCACGGGGCAGCCCGTGCGGGTGCGCCTCGAGACCGCGAGCCCGCGCGTGCGCGTGTGGGTCGACGGGGTGCTGCACCACGACTACGAGCGCGATCTGCGGCCGGAACAGCGCGTCGTGGTCGGCGTCAGCTCGCGCGCGGAGGGGAGCGAGATCGTGGCGCGCCTCGTCAACGCGACGGGCGAGCCGCGCCGCGTGCGCCTCGCGCTGCCCGTGGCGGTGAGTCCGGCCGAGGCGATCGCGCTCAGCGGTGAACCCGACGCCGGCGGGCCGGACGAGGCCTTCCCCGGGCCCGTGCCCGCACCCGTCGAGGTGACGGCCGATGGCATCGAGCTGAGCCTCGAGCCGTGGTCGTTCACCGTGGCGACGACCCGGTGACCCGGGCGCGTGCGGGGGCCCCGCACGCGCCCGGCTCAGGCCGCGCGACCGATCGTCGACTCGCGCACCGAGAGGGTGGGCTCGTAGACGATGCGCTCGACCTCGCTCGTCTCTCCCGCGATGCGCGCGAGGAGCAGCTCGGCCGCGCGGTGCCCCATCTCGCGGGCCGGCTGGCGCACCGAGGTGAGCGGCACCGAGGCGATCGCCGCGAATTCGATGTCGTCGTAGCCGACGATCGCGATCTCCTCCGGCACGCGCACGCCCCGGGAGACGAGCGCGGAGACGATGCCGATCGCGAGGTGGTCGTTCGGCACGACGAGCCCCGTGGGGCGGTTGTGCGGCGCGCGATCGGCGAGCTGGTAGCCGAAGGCGCGGCCGACCTCGGAGTTGACCCGGTCCGTCCAGATGCGCTCGAGGCTCGCCCCCGGGTGCGCCTCGACGGCCACCTCCGCGCCGCGCAGCCGGTCGCGAACCTGCCGCACCTCGTCGCGCGCGCCGACGAAGGCGAGCCGGGTGCGGCCGAGCGCGAGCAGGTGCTCGGCCGCGAGGCGGCCGCCCGCGACGTCGTCGAAGGACACCGACGAGAACTCGCCCGCCTCATCGACCGCGTCGACGAAGACCGAGGGGATCTTGCTGTCGCGCAGGCGCTGGATCCATGTGTCGGGTCCGCCGAAGGGGCTGATCAGCATGCCGTCGACGTGCACCGACTCGAAGAGCTCGAGGTGGTCGCGCTCCTTCACGAGCTCATCGTTGGTGTTGCCGACGAGCACGCGCCGGCCGCTGCGCGCGACCGCCGATTCGGCGCCCGCGACGAGGTCGGCGAAGAAGGGGTTGGCGATGTTGATGACGGTCATCCCAATCAGCCCGCTGCGCCCCTGGCGCAGTTGCTGGGCGGCGCGCAGCGGAACGTAACCGAGTTCGTCGGCGACCTGCCGCACGCGCGCCACGAGCTCGTCGCTGACCATCTCGGGGCGATTGAGCGCGTTCGACACCGTGCTGATCGACACCCCCGCCGCTGCCGCGACATCGCGGATCCCCACGCGCTTCACGTTGTTCCCTTCCTCCGCGCCCCCTCGGCGCACCTCCTCAATTCTCCGCCACATCCGCGCGATTCTGCGCGGCGCGGGATGCTAGCCCCGGGGCGCGGCCATCGTGTCTCCCGGCACGTACTCGCAGGGCAGCAGCGCCTGCATGGGCGCCTCGTCCGGGGCCGTGAGGCGTTGCAGCACGGCATCGAAGCCGAGTTCGCCGAGCTCGGGACCGGGGGTGCGCAGGTAGCTCAGCGGCGGATCCGTCATCGACGCCATGTAGGCGCTCGAGCCGAGCGAGAGCACGCTGAGGTCCTGCGGCACCCGCACCCCGGCCTGCGCGAGCCCGGCCAGGAGGCCCGGAGCGGCGTGCTCGTTGAGCAGGATCACGGCGGTCGCATCGGGGTGCTCGGCGGCGAAGCGCTCGCCGAGCTCGCGCCCCGCCGTCGGGTGCTCGGCGCACGGGATCAGCGTGGCGGGCCGGCCGTGCGCGGCGGCCGCCTCGCGGTACGCCTGCCGGGAGCGCGCGTCGGCGCCGTGGTCGTATTGCACGCCCTCGCTGTAGACATAGGCGATGTCGCGGTGGCCGAGCGCCGCGAGCCGCTCGTACGCCTCGCGCGCCGAGGTCGCCATGTCGATGTCGACGTACGGCACGCCGGACGGGTCCGCCGTGCGCCCGATCATCGCGAAGGGCACGTGGTTCACGGCGAGGGCGGCGACGCGCGGGTCGTCGAGCTTGACCTCCATGAGGATCACGCCATCGACGAGGCCGCCGCGCGCGAGCACGTCGATGTGCTCGATGTCGCTGCCGATGGGCCACAGGATCAGGTCGTAGCCGCGTTCACGCGCGCGGCGTGCGGCGCTCGTGAAGAACGCGACGGCCGTGTGGGAGAGGGTGCGCTCCAGCGTCGGGAACAGCAGCGCGATGATCCGGGTGCGACCGTTGGCGAGCGCCGCCCCGACGGGATTGCGCCGGAAGCCGAGCTCCCGCATGGCGTCCTCGACGCGCGCCCGCGTTGCGTCCGTCACCCGTTTGGTGCCGTTGACGACGAAGGACACCGTCGCGATCGAGACCCCCGCGCGCTCCGCCACATCCCGCATCGTCGCCATGTGATCGCCTTCCCATATTCCACGTCACGTTCTCATCGAGGTCGTTGACATGCTCTCCCATTATGTGTCATTGTGTGTACGAGTTTAAGCGCTTAACTACGGCGCATGGAACCCATCCCGCATGAAGACAAAGGAGTGCATCATGCAGAAGAATCGGATCCTCATCCTCGCCGCGGCCGTGTCCGTGGGCGCCGTCACGCTGAGCGGCTGCTCGGGCGGAAACGGCGGTGGCGGCGGTGAGGGCGGCGGCGACGCCGGAACACTCACGGTGCTCGACTACTACAACAACGAGCCCGACAAGAGCCTCGTGCAGGACGCGCTCGACGCGTGCGCCGAGGCGGTCGGCGTCACGCTCGAACGCGAGACCGTTCCCGGTGCCGACCTCATCCAGACCGTGCTGCAGCGCGCGCAGTCCAAGACGATGCCCGACGTGCTCATGCTCGACAACCCCGACGTCCAGGAGATCGCGGCAACCGGTGGGCTCGCCCCGCTCAGCCAGTTCGACGTCGACACCTCGCCGTTCACGCAGGCGATTCTCGACGCGGCGACGTACGAGGGCGAGGTGTACGGAATCGGCCCCGCCGTGAACACGCTCGGTCTGTTCTACAACGCCGATCTCCTGGAGGAGAAGGGCATCGAACCGCCCACGACCTGGGACGAATTGAAGGAATCCGCCGTGGCGCTGACTGAGGGCGACCGTTACGGCCTCGCCTTCTCGGCGATCGCTAACTACGAGGGCACCTGGCAGTTCTTGCCCTTCATGTGGTCGAACGGCGGCGACGAGACCGAGCTCGACAGCCCCGAGAACGCCGAGGCGCTGCAGCTGTGGGTCGACCTGATCGGCGACGGATCCGTCTCGCAGGGCGCCGTGAACTGGACGCAGGGCGATGTGAAGGATCAGTTCATGGCGGGCAAGGCCGCCATGATGGTCAACGGTCCGTGGCAGATCCCCTCGCTGCAGGAAGCCGACTTCGAGTGGGCATCGGTCGAGGTGCCCGTCAACACCCCGGGCGAGGACCCGGTCGCGCCGCTCGGCGGCGAGGTGTGGACCGTGCCGCAGACGGGCGACGAGGCGAAGATGACCAAGGCCGCCGAGTTCGTCGAGTGCATGTCGAACGAGGAGACGTCGATGTCGCTCGCCGAGTCGCGATTCCTCGTGCCGACCCGGACCGACATCATCGACGAGTACATCGAGAAGGTGCCCGACATGGCGGCCTTCGGTGAGCAGATCAAGACGGCACGCGCCCGCACCGGCAAGCTCGGCGCCGACTGGCCCGCCGCCGCGACCGTGATCTACAACGCGATCCAGCTCGGCATCACCGGAACGCCCGCCGACGAGGCCTTCGCGAAGGCCGCACAGGGTTGACGCCGCCACACGCGGCCCGGCCGTGAGGCCGGGCCGCTGTGCAAGGGAGCACCATGACCTCAGCAACAACCATTCGCGCGCGCCGGCGGATCCGCCGCGACGACGTCGTGAAGTTCATGTTCGTCGTGCCGGCAGCCATCTACGTGCTGCTGTTCTTCGGATACCCCATCGTCAAGAACCTGACGATGAGCTTTCAGGAGTACACGACCAAGACCTTCTTCACGGGCGAGGCCCCGTGGGTCGGTCTCGACAACTACGTCACCGCCATCACGAGCAACCTCTTCGGGCCGTCGCTGATCAACACGGCGCTGTTCACGGCCGGATCCCTGATCGGACAGTTCGTCGTCGGCCTCGCGCTCGCGCTGTTCTTCCAGAAGAAGTTTCCGCTCTCGAGCGTCATGCGGGCGCTGCTTCTCCTGCCATGGCTGCTGCCGCTGATCGTGGCGAGCGCGACCTGGCGTTCGATCCTCGACCAGGACAGCGGCATCCTTAACCGCTTCCTCGGCGCCATCGGCCTCGACGCGGTGCCCTGGCTCACGAGCCCCGACGTCGCGCTGATCGCCGTCATCATCGTCAACATCTGGGTCGGCATCCCGTTCAACGTGACGCTGCTCTACGGCGGCCTGCAGGACATCCCCGAGGAGCTCTACGAGGCGGCCGCGCTCGACGGGGCCACTGGGTGGAAGGCCTTCTGGCACATCACCCTGCCGAACCTCAGGGCCGTCATCAGCGTGACTCTCGTGCTCGGCGTCGTCTACACCCTGAAGGTGCTCGACGTGATCCTCGGCCTCACCGGCGGCGGCCCGGCGAACGCGACGCAGACGATCGCGATCCGCTCCTACCAGACGTCCTTCGTCGACTTCGAGTTCGGCGTCGGCGCGGCCTTCAGTAACATCCTCATCCTGATCTCGCTCGTGTTCGCGATCATCTACCTCCGCGGCACCCGCAAGGCCGCGGACGACTAAGGGGACGGACATGACCACCACAGAACTCCTCACCGTCCAGCCGGGCGCCGCGACGCGGGCCCGCGCGCTGAAGCCGAAGCAGGTCGTCTACGCGATCATCGGCGTCGTGATCCTCGTGATCATGCTCTTCCCCGTCTACTGGATGATCAACGCCTCGCTGCAGCCGTCGGGCAATACCCTGACGGCGGGGCTCTTCCCGACCAACCCGAGCTGGGCGGGATACGAGAAGGCGATTGCCGATCAGGGCGCCAACCTCGTCACGAGCCTCATCGTCTCGGTCGGCGCCGTCATCGTGTGCCTCGCGATCGCGGCACCGGCGGCCTACGCGCTCGCGCAGTTCCGGTACCGCTGGATCTCGATCGCGTTGCTGATCATCCTCATCGGTCAGATGATCCCCGGCATCGTCATCGCCAACGCGCTCTACGCGGCGTACAACGACCTCGGCCTGCTCAACACGCACGTCGGCCTCATCATCGCCGATGCGTCGCAGTCGATCCCGTTCGCGATCATCGTGATGCGCGCCTTCATGATGAACATCCACCCGTCGATCCTCGAGGCGGCGCGCGTCGACGGCGCCGGCCACGTGCGGGCCTTCTGGTCGATCGCGCTGCCCGTGTCGAAGAACGCGCTCATCACGGCGGGGCTCTTCGCGTTCCTCTTCGCCTGGAGCGACTTCCTCTTCGCGCTGACGCTCACCACCACGAGCGACATCCGCCCCGTCACCCTCGGCATCTACCAGTACCTCGGCACCCAGGTGTCGAACTGGAGCGCCGTCATGGCCACGGCCGTCCTCTCGTCGCTGCCCGCGATCATTCTGCTGCTCATCGCGCAGAAGTACATCGCGGCCGGCGCCATGGGCGGATCCGTCAAGTAACCCTCGAAAGCAAAGGAGCTGCACATGAATCCCATCCGTGTCGTCGTCTGGGGCGAGAACATCCACGAGCAGGAGCAGCAGGAGGTGCGCGACATCTACCCGGATGGCATGCACACCACCATCAAGGAGGGCATCGAGGAGAACCTCGGTTCCCGCGCATCGGTCACGACCGTCACGATGCAGGACCCGGAGCACGGGCTGACGGAGGAGGTGTTGCGTCAGACCGACGTGCTCGTCTGGTGGGGGCACGCCGCCCACGGAGACGTCGATGACGACGTCGTCGCGCGCGTGCACCGCCACGTGCTCGCGGGCATGGGCCTCATCGTCCTGCACTCGGGCCACTGGTCGAAGATCTTCGGCAAGCTGATGGGCACGAGCTGCACGCTGCGCTGGCGCTCGAAGAACGACCGCGAGATCGTCTGGACGGTCGACCCCACCCACCCGATCGCCCAGGGGATCCCGCACCCCTTCATCATCCCCGCGCAGGAGATGTACGGCGAGTTCTTCGACGTGCCCGCGCCCGACGAGCTCGTCTTCCTCTCGACCTTCACGGGCGGCGAGGTGTTCCGCAGCGGCATGACCTATCGCCGCGGCTTCGGCAAGATCTTCTACTTCAGCCCCGGTGACCAGGACTACCCCGTCTACCACCAGGCGGAGGTGCGCAAGGTCATCTCGAACGGCGTCGAGTGGGCGATGACCCTGCGGCCCGAGCGCACCGACCCGGTGCTGCTGCGCTACGAGCCGGAGGACTTCTACAACGGCCACGGCTACACGGGGGCGATGGACAATTGAGCGGCTTCGCCACCCTCGACGGCGGGCGACCCGTGCGCGTCGTACAGGTCGGCGCGGGCGGAATGGGGCGCGCCTGGCTGCGCACCATCGCGGCGGATCCCGAGGTCGAACTCGTCGGTCTCGTCGACCTCGAGCTCGATACCGCGCGCCGCGCGCTCGACGAGGAGGGGATCCCGGGGGAGATCGCGCTCGGGACGAGCGTGTCGGAGGTCGCCGCCGAGGCCGGCGCCGACGCCGTCGTGAACGTCACCGTCCCGGTTGCCCACCTGCCGGTGAACGTGGAGGCGCTCGCCGCGGGGCTTCCCGTGCTGTGCGAGAAGCCCGCCGCCCCGACCCTCGGCGAGGCCTATCGCCAGGCCGCCGTGGCCCGCTGCCACGGGCAGCTGCTCATGATCAGCCAGTCGCGGCGGTACTACGCCGCGCTCGACGCGGCGCGCGCGCGGCTGGCCGACATCGGCCCGGTCTCGCGCGTGTCGACGCGCTTCGCGAAGGGGCCGCACTTCGGCGGCTTCCGCGAGGAGATGGACCACGTGCTCCTCGTCGACATGGCGATCCACCAGTTCGACGCCGCGCGCTCGCTGATCGGAACGGCGCCGCTCGCGGTCTACTGCGAGGAGGCCAACCCGAGCTGGAGCTGGTACGCGGGCGCCGCCGACGCGCACGCGATCTTCGAGTTCGAGGGCGGCACGCGATACGTGTTCACGGGCAGCTGGATCGCCCGCGGCGAGGAGACCTCCTGGAACGGCGCCTGGGTCGTCGACGGCGAGCACGGCACGGTGAGCTGGGACGGCGAGGGCGAGGTGCGCCTGACCCGCACCGGTGCGGATCCCGAGGCGCTCGAGATTCCCACGGGCGTGCCCGAGGAGATCGCCGGATCCCTGCGCGAGTTCGTCGCGAGCCTGCGCAGCGGCGAGGATCCGGAGAACACGGCCGCCGAGAACCTGCACAGCCTCGCGATGGTGTTCGCGGCCACGCGCTCGGCCGAGACCGGCGCGCGCGTGTCGATCCCGGCGGTCCTCGCGGAGGGGCGCGCCGAGGCGACCGCCGCGGAGCAGGATCCGGAGATCCGCGCGATCCTGGAGCAGCTCTAAGCCGCGCCGGGCGGCGCGGCCCCGGCCCGGGGTTTCCCTACGGCCGGGGCCGCGCGGTCGAGGTGCGCGTGATCAGCTCGAACGGCACCTCGGACGGCGGCGGCGCGGATCCGGCGAGCCCCGCCAGCAGGATCTCGGCCGCGCGCGCCCCCTGCCGCCGCGGGTACTGCGCGATGGTCGACAGGCCGAAGAACTCCGCCTGCGGGTGCCCGTCGATGCCGATGATCGACACATCGTGCGGCACGAGCAGGCCGAGGTCCCGGGCCGCGAGGATCGCACCGAAGGCCATCTCGTCGCTCGCGGCGAAGATCGCGGTGGGGCGCTCCGGGGATCCGAGGATCTGCTTCGCTGCACGGTAGCCGCCCTCGAGGGTGAAGTCGGCCCCGACGAAGCCCGCCGGCCGGAGCCCCGCCTCCTCGATCGCGGCCGCGAAGCCTCTGCGCCGCTTGATCGGCATGTGGAAGTCGGCGTCGCTCGCCTCGTCGCCGCCGATGTGGGCGAGCGAGGTGTGCCCGAGCGAGATGAGGTGCTGCGTGGCGAGGTGCGCCGCCACGGCGTCATCGATCTGCAGGGTCTGCACGCCCGGGATCGGCCCGCCGACGCCGACGAGCGGCTTGCCGAGCGCGTGCAGGCGGGACACCTCGTTCTCGTCGAGCTCAAGCGAGACGGCGATGACGGCGTCGACGCGCTGCCGCAGGAGGAAGTCGTCGAACACGGTGCGGCGCTCGGATCCGTCGCCCTCGAGGTTGTAGAGGGTGACGTCGTAGCCCGAGTCGACGAGCCGCCGCTGCGCGCCGGCCAGCACCTGCGTGAAGAACCACTTGTCGAGGAACGGCAGCACCACGCCCACGTTGCGCGTGCGGCCGCTCGACAGGGTCGAGGCCGCCTGCGAGACGACGTAGCCCAGCTCGTTCGCGGCCGCGAGCACGCGTTCGCGCGTGGCGGGCGACACGGATCCGCGACCCGAGAGCGCGCGCGAGACCGTCGCGTTCGACACCCCGGCGGCGCGGGCGACCTCGGCGATGTTCACGGTGTCATTCTCTCACTCCGCGCCCGTACACAACGACGCAGATTTTGGCCTGGGCTCTGCCCGAAGTGGCGGAATTCCGGGCCTCGGGCAGAAGGCACCCGCAGAATTTGCGTCGTTGTGTACGGTCGGCGCGGGGATCAGCCGATCCAGGCCGTCGTGTCCGCGGGCAGCATGCCGTCCGCGAGCGCGCCGGAGGCGGCGAGGACCGTGCCCTCGGGGAGCGCGACCGGCTCGCCCGAAACGTTCGCGACGACCGTGACGGATCCGTTCCGGAACGCCAGCACGCCGTCGCCCGAGGGCAACCACTCGAGCGACCCGGTGCCGAGGCCGTGCTCCTTGCGCAGCGCGAGCAGCGAGCGGTAGAGCTCGAGCGTCGAGCCCTCGACGCCCTCCTGCGCATCGCGGGCGTACGTCGCCCAGGACGCGGGCTGGGGCAGCCACGACTTTCCGGTGTCGCTGAAGCCGTGCGAGGCGCCGGCCGCCGTCCAGGGCAGGGGCACGCGGCAGCCGTCGCGGCCGTACCGCTCGCCGTTGGTCCGGTACCACGTCGGGTCCTGGCGCGCGTCGTCGGGGATGTCGATCGCCTCGGGCAGGCCGAGCTCTTCGCCCTGGTAGACGTAGGCGGATCCGGGCAACGCGAGCATGAGCGTCGACGCCGCGCGGGCGCGAGCGAGACCCGCACCCTCCTCGGGGAGGTTCGGCGTCTTCGGCCCGATGCCGTGGCCCTGGGGCGTGCCCTCGTCGAGCGAGAGGCGGGTGGCGTGGCGGATCACATCGTGGTTCGACAGCACCCACGTCGAGGGCGCTCCGACGGATCCGAACGCGGCGATCGATTCGTCGATGACGGTGCGCAGTTCGGCCGCGTCCCACCCGCTCGACAGATAGGGGAAGTTGAACGACTGATGCATCTCGTCCGGCCGCACCCACTTCGCGATCTCGGCGACGGTCGGCATCCATGCCTCGCCGCAGAGTACGCGGTCGCCCTCGTACTCGTCGAGCACCTTGTGCCAGTCGCGGTAGACCTCGTGCACGCCCTCCTGGCCCCAATAGGGCACGGGCTCGGCGCCGCCCATGGAGTCTGCATCAGCGGGCGGGGTGTAGTCCGGCAGGCCGTCGGCCTTGACGAGGCCGTGGGCGACGTCGACGCGGAAGCCGTCGACGCCGCGATCGAGCCAGAAGCGCAGGATCCCGCGGAACTCCTCGCGAACCTCTTCGTTCGACCAGTCGAAGTCGGGCTGCGACGAGTCGAAGAGGTGCAGGTACCACTGGCCGTCCTCGACGCGGGTCCAGGCGGGGCCGCCGAAGACCGATTCCCAGTTGTTGGGTGGCAGCTCGCCGTCGGCTCCGCGCCCTTCCCGGAACATGTACCGCGCGCGCTCGGCGGATCCCGGCCCCGCCGCGAGGGCGGCCTGGAACCAGGGGTGCTGGTCGGAGGAGTGGTTCGGGACGAGGTCGGCGATGACCCTGAGCCCCAGCTCGTGGGCGCGCGTCAGCAGCGCGTCGAAGTCGTCGAGCGTGCCGAAGAGGGGATCGACGTCGCGGTAATCGGCGACGTCGTAGCCCGCGTCCTTCTGCGGGCTGGTCATGAAGGGGGAGAGCCACACGACGTCGACGCCGAGGTGCGCGAGGCTGTCCAGTCGGTTCGTGATCCCGGCGAGGTCGCCGACGCCGTCACCCGAGGCATCGGCGAACGAGCGCGGGTAGATCTGATAGATCACGGCGGAGCGCCACCATTCGTTGGTCATGGGGGACAGCATACGGCTCCGCATCGAAAAGTGGAAACGTTTGCAATTTGCGGAGCGAGCGTGCATGCTTGATTCGCACCACCCGTGGGAACATCCGCGAGGATCTCCCGCAATCACAATGGAAGCGTTTGCAAACCCGGCGATGCCGCCGGCAGAACGAAAGGGCACACCGATGACGGTGATCAAGCCGAGCCGCGCCATTGCGGCACTGAGCCTCGTGGCGGCTCTCGGACTCGCGGGCTGCTCGAGCTCGCCGACCGAGACCCCGGCCGAGGGATCCGCGAAGCCGGCCCCCGAAGAGCAGCAGTCGGATTCCCCGAGCGCGCTCACGGTGTGGGTCGACGCCGAGCGCGTGGACGCGCTCCAGGGCGCCGCCGACGCCTACGAGGAGAAGACCGGCGTCGCCGTCGAGATCGTCGGCAAGGACACGGGCGACATCAAGGACGACTTCATCCAGCAGGTGCCGACCGGCGAGGGCCCCGACATCACGATGGGCGCCCACGACTGGCTCGGCGAGCTGACGACCAACGGCGTCGTCGCACCGCTCGAGCTCGGCGACGCGGCCGCCGACTACATGGACGTCGCGATCAACGCCGCAACCTACGACGGCACCGTGTACATGCTTCCGTACGCCGTCGAGAACGTCGCGGTGCTGCGCAACACGGCGCTCGTCCCCGACGCGCCCGCGAGCTTCGACGAGATGATCCAGGCCGGCACGGACGCCGGGCTCGAGCGACCCTTCGTCGTCGAGCAGGGCGTCGAGGGCAACCCTTACCACCTCTACCCGTTCCAGACCGCCTTCGGTGCGCCGGTCTTCGGCGTGAGCGACGGCGGTTACGACGAGAGCGACCTGCAGATCGGCAACGCCGGCGGCGAGGAGTTCGCCACGTGGCTCGGTGAGCAGGGCGCCGCGGGCACCCTCAACACCGACATCGACGGCGACATCGCCAAGCAGGCGTTCCTCGACGGCGACGCGGCCTTCTGGCTCACCGGCCCGTGGAACGTCGGTGCCGCGATCGACGCCGGCATCGACGTCGCGATCGACCCCGTGCCGACCCCGACCGACGAGGTCGCCGCTCCCTTCGCGGGCGTCAAGGGCTTCTTCGTCTCGTCCGAGTCGGACAACAAGGTCGCCGCGACCGACTTCCTCGTGAACTACCTGGGCACGGAAGAGGCGCAGCTCGCCCTGTTCGAGGCAGGAAACATCCTGCCCGCCCTCTCGGCCGCCGCCGAGACCGCCTCGGCGGATCCGATCATCGGCGGCTTCGCCGCGGTCGGTGAGAACGCCGTGCCGATGCCGGCCGTGCCCGCGATGGGCGCCGTCTTCGAGTACTGGGGCATCGCCGAGGCCGAGATCATCAACGGCGCCGATCCGGTCGCCCGCTGGCAGAAGCTGACGGCCGACATCGAAGCCGCGATCGGCTGATCGAGCCCGACCACCCGATGGGTCGCCAGAGAATGCGGTCGCTGCGCCCGCGCAGCCCGCATTCTCTGGCGACCTTCACGAGAGGAACACCGTGAGCAGCACCGAGACCGAGCGGATCTCGACGGATCCGCGACGCGCGCGACAGCAGGAACGCGCCCGCGGCATCGCAGAAAAGGCGGGCGGAAGCCTGGGCGGCCTGATCGCCAAGCTGATCCTGCTCGGCATCGTCGACGCGATCGCGGTGTACGCCGTGATCGTCCTCGCGAGCTTTGCCGAGTGGGGCGTGCTCGCGATCGTCGCCGCCGTGGCGATCCTGGTGAACTGGATCTACTTCTCCCGGCGCATGCTGCCGGCGAAGTACCTTGCGCCGGGTGTGATCTTCCTCGCGCTGTTCCAGGTGTTCGTGCTGCTCTACACGGGCTACATCGGCTTCACCAACTACGGAACCGGGCACAACGGATCCAAGGAGCAGGCGGTCTCCGCGCTCCTCGGCTCCTCCCTCGAGCGCGTGCCCGATTCGCCCGCCTACCCCGTGACGGTCGTCGAGGCGGGCGGCGAGCTCGGCTTGCTCGTGACGACCCCCGAGGGCGACGCGCTCGTGGGCACGGAGGAGGATCCGCTCACCGCCGTGAACGCGAGCTTCGACGTCGACAAGGCGGTCTCGGCGGACGGCTGGACCTCGCTCCAGTTCGCCGACGTGCTCGCCCGCCAGAACGAGGTCACCGACCTCAGCGTGCCGTTCAGCGACGACCCCGCCGACGGTCGCATCTCCACTCCGGACGGGTCGAGCGCCTACCTCTACACCTCCACGCTCGAGTACGCGGGCGACACCCTGACCGATACCGCGACCGGCATCGTCTACCGCGACATCGGCACGGGCGCGTTCACCGCCGACGACGGCACCGAGATCCTGCCCGGCTGGAAGGTCGCCGTCGGCGTCGACAACTTCGTGCGCGCCGTCACCGACGAACGCCTCGCGAAGCCCCTCATCTACGTCACGGTGTGGACCTTCGCCTTCGCGTTCCTCACCGTCGCGCTGACCTTCGCGATCGGCCTATTCCTCGCGATCACGTTCAACCACAAGCGGATGCGCGGCAAGAAGGTGTACCGGTCGCTGCTGATCCTGCCGTACGCGATCCCCTCCTTCCTGTCCGCGCTCGTCTGGGCGGGCATGATGAACCAGAGCTTCGGTTTCATCAACCAGGTGCTGCTCGGCGGCGCCGAGATCCCCTGGCTCACGGATCCGTGGCTCGCGAAGGCGTCCGTCCTGATCGTCAACATCTGGCTCGGCTTCCCCTACATGTTCCTCGTGTGCACGGGCGCGCTGCAGTCGATTCCCGATGAGCTGCAGGAGGCCGCGACGGTCGACGGCGCGAACGCCTGGCAGACCTTCCGGCGAATCAAGCTGCCGCTCCTGCTCGTCTCGATCGCGCCGCTTCTCATCTCGTCGTTCGCGTTCAACTTCAACAACTTCAACGTCGTGTACATGCTCACCAACGGTGGGCCGCGCGACTCGACGGCGCCGATCCCCGTCGGGCACACCGACATCCTCATCTCCATGGTCTACAAGATCGCCTTCACGGGTCAGACCCGCGACTACGGCCTCGCGAGCGCGTACACCATCATCATCTTCGTGATCGTGGCGATCATCTCGATCATCGCCTTCCGTCGCACCAAGTCGCTCGAGGAGCTGAACTGATGAACAGCAAGAAGTGGGTCCGCGACACCGGCTGGCGGCACATCGTCGGCGTGCTCGTGCTCATCGTCACGCTCTTCCCGATCGTGTTCGTCATCTCGAGCGCGCTCAACCCGAACGGCACCCTCACCGGATCCAACGCCCTGTTCTCGAAGATCGGTCTCGACAGCTTCGAGCGGATCCTCACGAACCCGCAGGTGCCCTTCCTCGCGTGGTTCGGCAACACGCTGCTGATCTCGGGCATTACGGCAATCCTCACGGTGTTCCTCGGGGCGCTCGCGGCGTACGCCTTCTCGCGGATGCGTTTCGCCGGGCGGCGCGTCGGACTGATCTCTATCGTCATCGTGCAGATGTTCCCGCAGCTGCTCGCAGTCGTGGCGATCTTCCTCCTGCTCTCGGCGATCGGCGACTGGTTCCCGGCGATCGGGCTCAACAGCCGGATCGGTCTGATCCTCGTGTACCTCGGCGGGGCGCTCGGCGTGAACACGTACCTCATGTACGGCTTCTTCAACACGATCCCGCAGTCGATCGACGAGGCCGCCCGCATCGATGGCGCCGGCCACGCGCGCGTGTTCTTCACGATCGTGCTGCCGCTCGTCACGCCGATCCTCGCGGTCGTCGCTCTGTTGAGCTTCATCTCCTCCGTCAACGAGTACGTCGTCGCCTCGGTGATCCTCATCGACACCGACGTGCAGACCCTCGCCGTCGGTCTCACGAAGCTCGTGTCGAACCCGCGCTACGCGGACTGGAGCGCGTTCAGCGCCGGTGCCATCATCGCGGCGCTGCCCGTTGTCGTGCTGTTCCTGTTCCTGCAGAAGTACATCGTGGGCGGACTCACGGCCGGCGCCGTCAAATAACCCCCGCGGAGGGTTCTATCCGGCAGGATAGGGAGCACTTCTTCTCATAAAGGGGGATGATCCATGTTCGGACGTCGAAAGATCGTGCCGCCCGCCGCGCCGGCCGCACCGCAGCCGGTGCGCGTGAAGGCGAAAGCCGTGCCCGCGGATCCGGGACCGTGGCGCGACGGGCTCGGCCTGTTCGCGATCCGTTCGATCCAGATCATCGCGGTCGTCGTGCTCGCGGTGGGCGTGATCTGGGGGCTGCGCCAGCTGACGCTCGTGGTCATCCCCGTGATGCTCGCGATCGTCTTCGCGTCGGCATTCCAGCCGGTCATGAAGTGGCTGCGGGCGCGCATGCCGTCGGTCCTGGCCACCGTGATCGTGTTGCTCGGCATCGTCGTCGTGATCGGCGGCGTCGGCTGGGCGATGGTGCACGCCGTGATCTCGCAGTGGGATGACCTGTACGCGAGCGCCGTCGAGGGCGTGAACCAGATCATCGAGCAGGTGCCGATCTGGGTGAACTCGCTGCCCTGGGACATCGACGACAATCAGCTCAACGAGTGGCTGGCGCAGGCGCAGGACTTCATCACGAGCTCGAACTTCGGTTCGGCGGTCGGATCCGGTGCCGTCGCGGGCGTCGGCGCGGTGGCGAGCTTCGTGACCGGACTCGTCCTTATGGTCGTCGTGCTGTTCTTCTTCCTGAAGGACGGACCGCTCATCTGGTCGTTCCTGCAGCGCCCGTTCCAGGGCGAGTGGCACGACCGCATGGAGCGGATCGGCAAGAAGAGCGTCGACACGATCGGTGCGTACGTGCGCGGCACGGCATCCGTTGCCGCGGTCGACGCGATCGGCATCGGCATCGGCCTGTTCGTCCTTGGGATCCCGCTGGCGCTTCCGCTGACGCTGCTCGTGTTCCTGCTGGCGTTCATCCCGATCGTCGGTGCGACGCTTGCAGGCGTTCTGGCGGCGCTCCTCGCGCTCGTGGACGGCGGCCGCATCGACAACGGCCTTATCGCCGCGATCATCGTCGTCGGCATCGTCATTCTCGTGAACCAGCTCGAGGGCAACTTCCTGCAGCCCGTGCTCATGGGCCGCGCGCTCAAGCTGCACAGCCTCGTGATCCTGGTCGCCCTGACGGTCGGAACCGTGCTCGCGAACATCCTCGGCGCGATCCTCGCCGTGCCGTTCACCGCGGTGGCGTGGGGCATCATCCAGGTGTGGGACGGCCCCAACCTCCCGGCCCGCTGGGCCCGCAAGAAGCCCGACACCGCCTAACCCCCGCCCCGTGTCCCACTTGGTGCGGGTATAGCGGGGCTATAAGCGCCGTAAGTGGGACATGCTTTGGTGCGTGTCCCACTTGGTGCGGGTATGGCGGGGCTATAAGCGCCGTAAGTGGGACATGCTTTGGTGCGTGTCCCACTTGGTGCGGGTATGGCGGGGCCATAAGCGCGTCAAGTGGGACACGCCTCCGACACGCGTGTCCCACTTGACGTGAGGAGGGGGCTCAGGCCCCCAGGACGGCGGCGACGATCGCGCGGGCCTCGTCCTGAACCTCGGCGAGGTGCTCCTCGCCCTTCAGGCTCTCGGCGTAGAGCTTGTAGACGTCCTCCGTGCCGCTCGGGCGGGCGGCGAACCAGGCGAACTCGGTCTGGACCTTGAGCCCGCCGATCGCGGCCCCGTTGCCGGGCGCGTGCGACAGCTTCGCCGTGATGGGATCCCCGGCGAGGGTGTCGGCCGTCACGTCCTCCGGCGAGAGCGAGGCGAGCGCCTTCTTCTGCTCCGGGGTGGCGGGCGCGTCGACGCGCTGGTAGCTGCTCGCGCCGAACTCGGCCTCGAGTTCCGCATACCGCTGCGAGGGCGTCTTGCCCGTGACGGCAATGATCTCGGCCGCGAGCAGGCACAGGATGATGCCGTCCTTGTCGGTCGTCCACACCCCGCCGTCGCGGCGGAGGAACGACGCTCCCGCCGACTCCTCGCCGCCGAAGGCGACGGATCCGTCGATGAGGCCCGGGACGAACCACTTGAAGCCGACCGGCACCTCGACGAGTGTTCGGCCGAGGGTGGCGACGACGCGGTCGATCATCATCGACGACACGAGCGTCTTGCCGACGGCCGCATCGGCCCGCCAGCCCGGGCGGTGCGAGAACAGGTAGTCGATCGCGACGGCGAGGAAGTGGTTGGGGTTCATCAGCCCCGCATCGGGCGTGACGATGCCGTGCCGGTCGGCGTCGGCGTCGTTGCCCGTGAGCACGTCGAACTCGGCCCGGCGCGCCACCAGCGACGCCATCGCCGACGGCGACGACGGATCCATGCGGATCTTCTCGTCCCAGTCGAGCGTCATGAACTTCCACGTCGGGTCGACGTCGGGGTTCACGACGGTCAGGTCGAGGCCGTAGGTCTCGGCGATCAGCTGCCAGTACTCGACGGAGGCGCCGCCGAGCGGGTCGGCGCCGATGCGCACGCCCGCGTTCTTGATGGCCTCCATGTCGATCACGTCGCCCAGGTCGGCGACGTATGCGTCCCGGAAATCGTGCTCGCCGATCGCGTTCTGGTCGACGTCCGCGTGGCGCACGCGCTTCACGCCCTCGAGGCCCGCCGCGATGAGCTCGTTCGCGCGATCCGCGATCCAGCTGGTCGCGTCGGTGTCGGCGGGGCCGCCGTGCGGCGGGTTGTACTTGAAGCCGCCGTCGCGCGGCGGGTTGTGGCTGGGCGTGACGATGATGCCGTCGGCGCGCGTCGGGTCGTCGGCCGCCTTGCCGGCGTTGTGGGTGAGGATCGCGTGGCTGAGCGCGGGGGTCGGCACCCACGCGTCGCGGGCGTCGATCCGGACGTCGACGCCGTTCGCGACGAGCACCTCGATGGCCGTGTGCTCGGCGGGCAGCGACAGGGCGTGGGTGTCACGTCCGAGGAACAGCGGACCCGTGATGCCCTGCTGCGCGCGGTACTCGACGATCGCCTGGGTCGTCGCAAGGATGTGATCCTCGTTGAAGCTCGTGGAAAGGCTCGAACCGCGGTGACCGCTCGTGCCGAAGGCGACGCGCTCGGCGGCGACCGTGGGATCCGGTCGACGATCGTAATAGGCCGCGATGAGGGCGTCGATGTCGACGAGGTCCTGCGGCTCGGCGGGAAGTCCTGCTCGGCTTGTCATGGGTCAATTCTGCCAGGCGTGAGGCCCGTCGGCGGGGCAATAGAGTGAAGAGATGACGAACGAGCGCACCTACAGCTATCTCGGGCCGGCCGGCACCTTCACGGAGGTAGCGCTCGCCCAGGTGCCCGAGGCGCAGGGGCAGACGTGGAAGCCCGTCGCGAACGTGGCGCAGGCGCTCGCCGACGTCACGGACGGAACGAGCACCGGCGCGATCCTCGCGATCGAGAACACGGTCGACGGCGGCGTCTCGAGCGTGCAGGACGCGCTCGCCAAGTCCCAGGGGCTCCGCATCGTCGGCGAATACCTCGTCCCCGTCAGCTTCGTTCTCGTCGCGCCGCGGGGCACGCGCCTCGACCAGGTCGTCGATATCGCCGCGCACCCCGTCGCCTATGCGCAGTGCCTCGAGTGGCTGGGCGCGAACATCCCCGGGCACACGCACGTGATCGCCGGAAGCAACGTCGCGAGCGCCATCGGCGTGCTCGATGGATCCCTTCCCGCCCAGGCCGCGATCGCCGCGCCGGGCGTCGTGAAGCACTACGACGTCGACGTCCTCGCGGAGGGCATCGGCGACAACGCCGACGCCGTCACGCGCTTCGTCTTCGTCACGCGCGCCGTCGCGCCGCCCGCACCCACCGGATCCGACAAGACCTCGCTCATCGTCGAGCTGCCGCGGGAGGTTCCCGGCGCGCTGCTCGAGATGCTCGAGCAGTTCGCGACGCGGGGCATCAACCTCAGCCTGATCCAGTCGCGGCCGATCGGCGATCGGCTCGGTCGCTATCGCTTCATCATCGACGCCGATGGCCACATCGAGGACGAGCGCATGGCCGATGCCCTCATGGGGCTCAAGCGATTCAGCCCGAACGTGCTGTTCCTCGGCTCGTATCCCCGCGCCGACCGCGAGCGCGTGCACCCCGAGCCCCGCTACAGCGACGCGTCTTTCGCGGCCGCACGCGAGTGGCTCCGCGGCCTGCGCACCCCCTGAGCCGCCGGGCCCGGCGGGCGGAAACCGTGATCGGGAGGCGCCGCGGTCGCGCGTAGGGTCGTCTCCGACGAGGGGAGGACACGCAATAGGCTGTCGGCGTGACGCACACGCCGAGAACGACCGTCATCGCCGAGACCTGGCTCGAGCTGCGAGACGGCGTGCGTCCGCTCAGCAACGCCGCGGGGCTGCCCCTGGCGCGCACGAAGAAGCTAATCCTGGATCCGCTCGTCATCCGCCCCGCGCAGCGCCCGCACCTCGGGCACGCCCTCCTTACCGAGGACGCGGCGGGCGAGTTGCGAGAGCGGATCCGTGCCGCGGGCGGCGATCTCGCGTCGACGGCCGCGTGGTTCACGATGATGAAGACCCGCCGCAGGGCGCGGGGGATCACCAGCGGATCCCCGCAGGACCTCTACTTCCAGAAGGCGTACGAGCTCGCGAAGACCGCGGGCGAGCCCGCCGAGGCGGCGGCCGACGCCGCGCTCGACGAGGTGCACGACTCGGGCCGGGTGACGGCCGCCGAGCTGCGCGAGTTCCTCGCCAGCACGGCCGTCGCGGTGAGCGCCGCGATCGACGAGGCGTGGGCGACCGAGCGCAGGGAACCCGGCCCCCTGGGGGATCTCGCGCCGCCGGATCTCGCGCCGCTCGCCGACGATCTCGCGGCCGGCGGTTTCGACGATTTCGATGGCGCGGTCGCCGCGGGGGAGGGATCCGCCTCCGGCCGCGCGCTCGCCGCCCCGGGCGCCGCGCGCCGGGCGGGAATGACGGCGCGCGAGATCCCGGAACCTCCTGCGGTGGGGGAGGAGGCCTCGAAGGCGCGGCTGCCGGATCCGTTCGATCGCTCGATCCTCGAGCGGCTCTTCCAGCAGGTGTCGTCGCTCGGGATCGAGGGCACGCGGGCGCTCGCGGCGCTCGTCGACGAGGAGGCGCGGCGCAGCGCCCGCCCCTGGCAGTTGGCGGCGGAGGAGAGCCGGGTCGTCATGGCGGCGGGCCTGGCGGCGCTTGCGGGCGGATCCGCCGGAGCGATCCTCGACGGGCGCTGGCAGCGCGAGGCGTTCGTGCGCCGCGCGCTCCGCGAGGGCGTCGACGCGAGGAGCGGAGCCCGCGAGGCGGTGCTCCGCCGGCTCTGGGCGAGGCTGCAGGGGCGTGAGCTGAGGCGCTTGCCGGTCGACGCGAGCGAGGCGTGGGACCTGATCGACGGGGCGACGCGTTCGGTCATCCTCGATCGCCGCGACGCGGCCAAGGCACGGATGGGACGGGCATGAACCTCGGAGCTGCGCGACCCGAACCCTGGCTTGCGGCCGTCTTCGAGGGCTCCGGCGCGCTGCTGTGGTGGAACGTCGAGACGGGTGCGTCCGGGGGAGAGATCTGGGACGAGGCCCGCGCCGACGCGTGGATCCGCGCGCCGCGCGTGACGGCGTTCGCGCGGGCCGCCGCGCTCGCGTCCTGGCGCGAGGCGTGGTGGCCGGCATCGGAGCTCGCGGGCATCGCGCCGCTGGATCCGCGGCTCCTCGCGGCCGAGAGGGCCGTCGCGCTCGCGGCGCTCGACGGCGTGACGGACGACGATCGAGCCGCGGCGCGCGCCTTCGCCGATCTCGCCTTCTGGACGGCGCAGCTGGGCCCGCTCGACGAGCTCGACGGATCCGTGTTCGAGGAAGCGGGCGTCGCGGTCTCTGCCGACCTCGCGCGGCTCGCCGACGGCTACGGGGTCGGCCCGGCGGACGCGCCGGCGCCTCGCCCGCACGACTATGCGCTCGCCGCCGCGGGGCGGGCGCCGGCCGCCGCGCTCGCGTCGGGATCCGCGCCGGTCGACCCGGGGGCCGTGCCGCAGGGCGCGGTCGACGCGTTCGCGCGGATCGAGTGGCGCCTCACCGCGACCATGACCCTCGAGGTCGAGGTCGGCGCCGCACCCGTGATCGGCCCGCCGCCGAGCGTCGCCCTCGCGGCGCGCGTCGGCCCCGTCGAGGTGCCCCTTTCCCGAGCCGCCGGAGTGTGGACCGGCCGGGTCGAGAACGCCGGCGGCCTCCTCGCTCTGCCCGAGCAGCAGCGCGCCGTGCGGCTCGTCGCCGAGGGCTTCGACCCCCTCCCGGGCGTCCGCCCCGAGACCCTCCGCCGGATCGCGCAGGACTGGTCATGAACATCGACGACGCGTACGCCGAGTACGCGGCCGCGTACGAGCGGGGCGGATACGCCGCCGCGGCGCCGCTGGCCGAGGAGATTCTCGCCCGGACCGGCCGGTGGTGGCGCCGCGGCGATGGCACCTCGCAGGTGCTGTCGGCGCAGATGCGGTACACGATCGCGCGCGCCGCGTTCGATCGGGGCGAGCTCGACGTCGCCGCGGAGGAGGTGCGGCGCGGCCTCGACGCCGCCGCCCGGGCGCGCGCCGTGCGGGATCCGCGCCACGCGTTCGAGACGCTCATGCTGCTGCTGACCCGCGGCGAGATCGAGATGGCCGAGTCGCGCCTCGACGACGCGCTGGGGACGTTCTTCGCCGCGGCGCAGCTCGAGAACGAGTCCGAGCACCCGAATTGGGTCGAGGCGCAGACGCACCTGCTTCTCGCGCGGCAGTGGGCGTTGCAGAGCCTCGGTCGATTCGAGGACTCGGAGAAGGCGGCGAGCGAGGCGCTCGCGCTCGCCTCGCAACACGAGCCGAGGCTCGTGCCGACCGCTCTGGAACGGCTCTCGATGGTGCGGCGGCTCACCGGCGGATCCGGCGACGAGCAGCTCGCGGCGGCAGACGCGATCCTCGGAGCGCAGGACGCGCGTCCTGGCGATCGCGCGGACCTCGCCTACAACCAGGCCTCCGTCGCGCTGCAGCGCGGCGATCTCGACGCGGCGGAGCGATACCTCGCTGAGGCGGAGGAGGCCTATCTCGCCCTCGGGGACGAGCGCTCCGCCGTCAGCGCCGCCATCGGATACGCGGAGATCGCGCGCCAACGCGGGCGACCGGGCGACGCCGTCTCGGCCGCGCGCCGCGCGGTCGAGCGAGCCGGGGCGGCCGGCGACGCCGGGACGAGGGTCGAGGCGCACACGGTGCTCGGTTTCGCGCTCGAGGATGCGGGTCGCGTGGCGGAGGCGCTCGGTGCCCTCGACGAGGCGCGCGAGGCGGCAGCCGGGGATCGCATGCAGCTCATCCGCGTCGACGCGAGCCGAGCGGTCGTCGCCTACAACCTCGGCGTGCAGATCACCAACGCCGCGGCCCGCGGATCCGCGTTCGGCGTGCACACGGATCCGGCGTGGTCGGCGCGGGTCGACGACAGCGCCGGAGCATCTACGCCGCGGACCCGCGATGAGGCGTTCGCGCTCGCCGCCTCGATCGCCGTGCCGGCCGCCTTCGCGTCGGACGCGGTGCGGCACGAGCTTCCGCCGGGCGAGATCCGGGAGCGGTGGACCCGGGAGGTCGCGATGAGGCTCGCCGACCAGGCGCTGCAGGCGCTGACGGCGCTCGGTCGCGCGGACGAGATCGTCGACTTGCTGGAACACGTCGCCGCGAGCGCGTCGGCGCGGGTGCCGGACGCCGCGCTCGAGGCGGCCGCCGGCGGAACCGCGCCGCCGAGGATCCGCTCCTTCCCTGGCCGGACCGGTCCCATCTGGTGGGCGATCGACGCCGCGCGGGAGCGTTACGGGGTGCGGGCGCGAAGCGAGGAGACGGTGACCGCATGGTGAGGGGGAAGGCATGGTGACGATGATGAACCCGCCGATCTCCGAGATCTCGGGCTTCGACGGCGCGAGCCCCGTCGTGCAGCTGAAGTACGTCGACACCAACGAGGGCGGCCTGTGGGCGACGTGGCGGTGGGAGCACGCGCTCGACAAGCCGCGCATCTGGGGGATCCAGCCGCAGCTCATCGCGGGAGCGCTCGCCGCCTTCGCGCAGGCCTCGCCCAACCCCGTCGCGGGCGAGACGGTCGACGCGGCGCTGCAGCGCGCCTGGCGCGTGTGGGGCGACGTCGAGCAGGAGAAGCGGCTCTCCGCCGCGCTCGCCGGGAGCCTCCTCCCGGGCGGCCTCGCCGCCGAGCTCAATCACTTCCTGATGCGGGGCCTGCGTCCGCACGTGCGGATCCAGCCGTCCCCGTCGCTCGGATCCGTCCCGTGGGAGGCCCTGCGCATCGACCAGGGGGAGCGCATGGTGCACTGCTCCGACGTGTCGATGCTCCTGCCGGCGAGTATCCGGCACGCGCCGGCACGGCGCCCCGCGAGGGCCGGATCCGCGGCGGTGCGCGTGATCAACCCGGCGATCCCGGGCAACATCCCGAACCTCGGATCCGTGCTGCGCGAGAGCGAACCGCTCCTCGAGAGCGCGCTCGGACACAGCGGGCGCCCGCACGTGTCGCGCGACCGGCTGCGCGGAGAACTCGACGGCGCCGGCAGGCTGCTCTATGTCGGGCACGTGACGACGGGGACGTTCGGTCTCGACACGCGCCTGCACCTGACGGACGGCCCGGAGACACAGGGCGGTGCGGACGTGATCGCGGGGCTGCACCGCCCCCTCACCGCCGCCGACATCATCGACGCCGAGTGGCGGATCCCCGAGCGGGTCGCCCTGCTCGCCTGCGCATCCGGCGGCGAGACCGGATTCGCGGATCCGGTGGGTCTCGTCGCCGCGCTCACCCTGCGGGGAGCGCGCGTCGTCACGAGCGCGCGGTGGACGCTGCCGACGGATGTGGGGCTCGAGTGGCTGCAGGCGCAGGGACTCTCGGTGTCGGCGACGGAGTCGTCGGCGCCGTTCTCGGCCTTCGCCGAGATGGTGATCGCGACCGACGGCGCGCACGAGTCGGCGGATCCGGTCACCGCGCTCTGCGCGTGGCAACGCGCCCGCGCCGACCGCTGGGAGAAGACGGGTGACCCCGCGTATTCGCCGCTGACCTGGGGTGCCCTCACGACGTCCCTCGCGTGAGGTTCGCCACGGCCGGCCGCCTCACGCGAAGCGCGGGCGACAAGCCGTGGCGACCACGCGTCGTCACATCGCGGCGGCGAGCAGTTCCAGGGTCTGCAGGCGGCCCGGCGTCTCGTCGGCGGGCTCGCGCTCGTAGGCGCCGGCGCTCGCCGAGATCATGACCTCGTCGACGCCGTGCGCCTCCGCGAACGCCGAGAGACGGTCGGCGACCTCCGCGGCCTCGCCGATGAACCAGCGCTGGCGGTTCTGCTGCATGAGCGACTGCTCGAGGGCGTCCGAGGGGTTCGCGAGCACCTCGTCGATCGTCTCGATCTTCTGTAAGGGCTTGTTGGAGCGGAGCCGGGCGAACTGCCGCAGCTGGGGCAGCGCGCGCTCCTCCGCCTCGGCGGCGGTCGGGGCGACGACGACGTTCGCCGTGAGGAACGACTCCGGCTTCGGGTGGCGCTCGGAGGGCACGAAACCCTGGCGGTAGAGGCTCATGGCCCGCTCGACCCCGTCGCCGGCGAAGTGGTTCGCGAACACGTAGGGCAGGCCGAGCTGCGCCGCGAGCTGCGCCGAGAAGTCGCTGGATCCGAGCAGCCACACGGTCGGCGCGGCGGCCGCATCGGGGGTGGCGTGCACGTCGTAGGTGCCGCCCGAGGTGAAGCGCACGGTGGCGCCCTCGGGGCTCATCAGCTGCAGGATGTCCTGCACATGGGTCGGGAATTGATCGGCCTCGCTCGTCGTTCCCGTGCGACGCAGGAGCTGGGTGATGACGGGGTCGCTACCGGGGGCGCGACCGAGCCCGAGGTCGATGCGGCCCGGCGCCAGCGCCTCGAGCGCCGCGAACTGCTCGCCGACGATCAGCGGCGCGTGGTTCGGCAGCATGACGCCGCCGGATCCGAGCCGGATCCGCTGCGTGCGCGCGGCGGCCGCGGCGATGAGCACGGGCGGGGAGGTCGACGCGACGGCCGGCATGTTGTGATGCTCGGCGAACCAGTAGCGGCGGTACCCGAGTCGATCGGCCGCGGCCACGAGTTCCATCGATGAGGCGAGTGCCTCGGCGGAGGTTTGCCCCGTGCGAACGGGGACGAGGTCCAGGACGGAAAGTGCGATGCTCATCGCTGCCCTGCAACGCCCCGCTCGCCGTGAGTATTCCCTCAGCGCGCGAGCCCGCAGCCGCAGCTGCGGCCGATGACGAGATTGCCGCGTAGCACCTCGTGACGGCTCGCGTGGCCGGCGTGGACCACCGCATCGTTCAAGATGTCGACGGCGAGATCGGTGATCTCGGCGAGCGGTTGTCGCACACTCGTGAGCGTCGGGCTGGTGCGCAGAGCCATATCGGTTCCGTCGATCGACACGATCGCAAGATCGCCGGGCACGCGGATGCCGAGTTCGCTGCATGCCTGCAGAACCCCGATCGCCTGCACGTCGGAAGAAACGAAAAGTGCGGTCGGCGGCGCCGAATTGCCATGGCGTCGCGGCATCGGCCCGAGCAACGCCATTGCGGCGGCGTACCCGCCCTGTACCGAGAACTCCGCACGCTCGATCAGGGACTGGTCGACAGCGGCGCCGGACTGAGCGATCGCAGACGCCCAGCCGGCCACCCGCTCCTCCGTCAGCGGAGCCTGCCATGGGCCGCCGACACAGGCGACGATCGTGTGCCCGTGCTCCAACAGATGATCGACCGCGAGATGTGCCGCGTGGGCGTTGTCCAGCGCCACCGATCCGGCGAGACGATGCTCGTGCGCGGGAACCCGATCGACGGCCACGAGCGGTACACCATCAAGGGACTCGAGGATCTCCGGCCGGAGATTCCCCGTGGCCGTGATGATGCCATCGACTCGATGGTCCACGAGAGAACGGATGAACGCGGCTTCTCGATCTGGTGAGTTGTTCGAGAAACCCATCACGAGCGTCAGATCGCGCTCCATGAACGATGCCCCGAACGATTCCGCAAGCTCCGCGACGTAAGGGTTAGTGGGACTCTCCGTCACCAACCCGACCATCCGGGACCGGCCTCGGCGCAAGGCGGACGCGATGCGGTTGGGGCGGTACCCGAGTTCGTCGATCGCGGTGAGTACCCGCGCGCGGGTCTCGGGCGAGACGGGACGCGGCCCGTCGTTGACGACGTAGGACACGACCGCCGAGGACACGCCAGCGGCCGCCGCGACATCCGCTCTCGTCACCGTCACGTCATCCTCCGATCACTTGGACCGGATGCACGGCATCTCACACGAGATCGGGCACGAGGTCTGAGTAATAAGCGTATGACGCCTGCGCGCCGGGCCTGCTCACAGCGTAGCTGCCTGCACGCACCCCGAATCCGACAGCGTCGGCGAGCCCGTTCCCGTGTGAGAGGGAGGCGGCGAGCGCGCCGACGAACGCATCTCCGGCTCCCGTCGTGTCGATCGCGGCGACGGGCGTGCGCACCGGCTCATGACCGGACGTGCCCTCAGCGGACCAGACAGCACCCCCGGCGCCGATCGTGATGACGACGCTCGTCGGCGCGGGGGAGAGCGCTGCGGCCGCCTCTAGCGCGCTCTCCGCATCATGAACGGGGACACCGGAGAGCGTCGCTGCTTCCTGTTCGTTCAAGACCAAGGGGTCCGCAGCAGCTATCACGTCATCCGGCAGAGCGATAACAGGAGCAAGATTGACGATGACCCGACGCGGTTGTGCGCTTCGGACGGCTTCGGCGACCGTATCGGCGGGGATCTCACCCTGGAGCACCACGATGGACTGGGGATCCGAACGTTCGACGACACGGCGCACCTTCGCCGCATTCACCTTCGCGTTCGCTCCAGACACAACGGCGATGCAATTCTCACCCGCGTCGTCGACGGAAACGAACGCGCGTCCCGTTGTGCTCTCGTGGAGCACTTCGACGTCAGCGACGTCAACACCTTCTGAGCGCATTTCACGCAGCAGGAGTGCGCCGTCCGCATCGTCGCCGACGCAGCCGACGAACGACACGCGAGCGCCAAGCCTCGAGGCGGCAACGGCTTGGTTCGCGCCCTTTCCGCCGCAGGAGTTCGTCAAACTGCGCGCCAGCACAGTCTCCCCGGCCGCGGGAATCGCTTCGACACGGATGAGATAGTCGCGGTTCGCGCTCCCGATCACCACCACGTCGGTCAGGGGTCGATCCATCATTTTTCTCCATCCGAGATCGAAAGCCCTCCGAAGGAGCGCTGCAACGTATACATCAGCACGGCCGGGATCAAGGACAAAATCACGGCCCCCGCGAAGTGCTCACCGAAGTTCGAGGAGTGCTCCCCGAAGGCTTGAGCGAGTGCGACGGGCGCAAGCTGGCGGTCCGATTCCGACACGACGAGCAACGGCCAGAGGAACGAGTTCCATTGTCCAAGGAAGATCAACAGCGCGGAGTTCACCAGCGAGCCGCCACCGAGTGGCAGATAGATCGAGGCGAACACCCGCGGCTCCGAGGCACCATCGAGGTGAGCCGCCTCGCGATAGGAACTCGGAATGGAAAGGAAGTGCTGTCTGAGATTGAAGATCGCGAGTCCGTTACCGATCCCTGGAAGTACCAGACCAATGAGGGTGTTTGCGAGCCCCCAGTCCGTGAACAGCTGTGACAACGGAATGGCGATCGCCTCGAACGGCACCAAGAAGCTGATGACGATCACGGTGAAGACAGCGCCCTTGCCCGGAAAGTTGAGAACGGCAACAGCGTACGCGGCCATCGCGCAGACGAGCGTGCCGATCAGAACCGAGATGAGGCACACCAGGAGCGAGTTCAGAATCGATCGCCCGAAGGATCCCGTGACCAAAGAGACGTAGTTGTCGAATGTGACTCGTGAGGGGAGGATGATGTCCCAGCTGAGGGGATAGAGCGAGCCGAAGATCTCTTCTCGTGGCCGAATCGATCCGACGAACATCCAGACGACCGGGACCGCGAAGACAGCGGTTACGAAGACGGCGATGAGCGTCAGGGTGTTGGACGGTCGATCGAGCCGACGACGATGACGACGGATTGCCGTGCTCATCGGCGTGCTCCCGTCTCGCCACTGTTCTCGCGAAGCAGCCAGAACTGCAGAGCGACGAACAGCAGCATGATGAGGGTCAGGACGACGACCTCCGCGGCCCCGAGGGTCTTGTCTCCGTATGTGTATGAGGTGCGATAAGCGTTGAACATCTGGAGCGTGGTCGAGTTCTCTGGGCCTCCGTTCGTCAGCATCTGCACGGGCACGAAGAGAACAAAGTTCGCGACAGTGTCGGCGACGAGCACGAAGAGCAGCGGCCGTTTGAGCATCGGGATCGTGATGGAGAAGAACGTCCGGATCGGCCCGGCTCGGTCGAGCCGCGCGGCTTCGTAATACTCGGCGGGAATGTTCTCGATTCCTGAGATGAGGAAGATCATCCAGTAGCCGACGCCGACCCAGGTTGCGACGAGCATGATCGACGCGAGGGCTTGCTGTGGCGAGGTGAAGAACGGCTGCGCCGGCAGGCCGAGCGCCTCGAGGATGCCGTTGAGCGGTCCCTGGGGACGCATTGCAATGCCCCACACGATCGACGAGCCGACGATGGGGATCGTAGCGGGAACGAAGACGAGCGTCCGCCAGATGCCCGCGAGCCGGATCCGACGCGTCATGAGCGTCGCGATGAGGAGAGCGATCGCGACCTGCAACGGGTTGAGAATCACGTTGAAGATCAAGGTCAGGACGACGGTGTGGAGAAAAGCCGGGCTGTGGAAGAGCTCCGAATAGTTCGCGAGTCCCGCGAACTCGGGCTCGCGAATGCCACCGGGGAATCCTTGGTGGAGGGAGCCCCAGAACGCGCTGACCGTCGGAGCAACGCGCATCGAGAGAATCGTTATGAGCGCGGGGAGCAGGAATACGAGCGCCCACCAGCCGTCGTGCGCACGAGTTCTCCGACGCCGGCGGGCGGCGCCGAGGACGCGTGGCGCCTCCGGCGTCGCTCGACGTTCGTTCGCAGTCGCGGACATCACTTGTACTTCGCCCATGCCGCTTCGAGCTCGTCGCTGGCAGCCTGCAGCGCCCCGGCGGGATCGGAGCCGTTGCGGATGTCGGAGTAGGCGCGACCGAGAATCTCCTCGAACTCGACGTATCCGACGGTCGGCACGCGTGGGACCGCAGTGTTCTGCGTCTCATAGTCGATGATCGCCGCGGCGTCCTGACCTGCCTCAGAGGCGAACACGTCGCGCTCGTAGTACTGTTCCTTGCCCTCGCTGTTCGCAGGTAGCTCGGGCTCCGGCATGTGCGTCGAGTAGCCGCCGCCGTCATCGATCGACATCCACTTCATGAAGATCGCTGCAGCTTCCTTGTCGTCCGAGAACGGGCTCATCGCGAGAGACCAAGAACCCGTGGCGGTCACGGGCTCACCGCTCTCGAAATACGGATGGGGAGCGACGCCCCAATCGATGTCGGAGCCGTTGAGCGTCGGCAGGAACCAGGGGCCCTGAACGAAGTATGCGACGTTTCCCGCGAGAAACTCGTCGTCCGCCTGCTCCGGCTTCACGCCTCGGGAGGAGATGCCGTCTTCGAAGATCGAGCCGTACCAGGTCATGGCCTCGATCCACGCATCCGACGTGAAGTCGGGTTCAAGATTGCCCTCGCCCTTCGCTCCTACGGACCCGCCCAGCGACGACGAGAGTGCCTCCAACTGGTAATAGCGATCGGTCTGCCCGAACATCAACCCCTGCCCCGCGCCTGCGTCAACGGCCTTTTTGGCGTTTGACGTGAGCTCCTCCCAGGTCAAACGCTGCGCGGGGTCCGCGGATGGACTCTCGAGCCCCGCCTGGTCGAGGAGCGTCTTGTTGTAGTACATGAGCTGCGTCGAGTTGGCGATGGGCAGGGCCCAGAGTTCGCCGTCGAAGGAGCTCGACTCGATGGGAGCTTCATCGAGCGGTCCCAGCTCGTCCTCGAAGACTCGGGAGAGGGGCTCCGTGTATCCACGCGCGGACAGCGCGGCGATGCGGGGCTGATCCGCCCAGTACACATCGGGGTTGCCGTCCTTGTTGCCGATGCGCGCGTCCAGCACGGAGTTGAGCTGATCGAACGGCACGCTTTCGAACTCGACCTTGATAGTCGGATGGGCCTTCTCGAATGCCTCGAAAACCTCCAGGATGCCGCTGTCCTTGGGGTGCTGGCCCAGCACCTGGATCGTGGTCGTCGGGTCTTCGGACGGAAGGGACCAGTCGGATTCGCTGCCCGAAGGCGTATCCGAGCCGCCACCGCATCCGGTGACGGTGAGGGCAAGGAGGGCGAGTCCTGTGCCGGCGATGAGGGTGCGTCGTTGCATGCTCTTACCTTTCGCGAGGGAGCTAGTAGTTGCTGATGCGATTGAGGAAATAGGTCATGAAGCCGTCGACATCGACATCGACCGCGATATGCGCGTTCGGTGCGGGGGAGTCGGCGTGCATGAGGAGATCGGCGACGGCGATGCCGCGCCCCGCCTCGTCGGAGGCGATGACATCGACACACGCGGGCGCCCACTCGAGCAGTTCGGGGTGCGACACCGCTGCAACGGCGAGCGGGTCGTGCATGGCGCACGAGTCTGCGTGCGCGGGGTCGCCGGGCATCTTCGCGGCCATCGCATCGATCCAGGCGGTGGTCGACTCGCCCGCGAATGCTCCGAAGGAACGTCCGCTGGCGGACATCGCGGCTGCGTGCTCTCTCGTCAGGCGCACCTTGAGCGTCGCGTCGAGACCGACGAGGCGGAGCGGCGCACCGGACCGCATGACAGCGCGCGCAGCGACCGCATCGACCCAGAAGTTGAACTCGCCGGGCATGTGCAGCAGGTTGGTGTGCTGTTGGAAGGCACCGCCCATGATCACGATCTCTTTGACCGAAGATGCAACGCGCTCGTCGAGATTGATGGCGGCAGCGATGTTCGTCAGTGGACCGATCGCGATGATCGTGATCTCACCGGGCGACTCGACGACGCAACGCGCGATCTCAGCAGCCGCATATCCGGGGTTGGGTCGGTGATGGCCGAAGCGCTCTCGGATAGCGCCGGGTGCCACCCGGCCGCGTTCGGGCTCCGCTAGCGGAGCCGATGCGCCTCGGAAGACGGGGACCTCTTCCCGACCGAGGCGTTGCAGGAGCTCGCGGCTGAGATAGGTGCCGGATTCGACGTCGATATTGCCGTTGACCGTGGTCACCATGTCAAGCTCGAACTCGTCGTCCGCGGCAATGAGCGCGAGGGCGAAGCCATCGTCGATCTCCGTGCCCGGAACGCCCATGCCCATGTCGGTGTCGAGAATCACTCGCATCGTGAACTCCTTCGTTCTACTCGTGTTGCATGAAAGTGTGACACGAGTAGAACGAAGGCACAAGAGATTTTCCTTCGGGGTTGAAGAAGCGCTGGATAAGGCCCTGTGCGTGGAGCAGGTGCTATTCCAGCGCTTCCTCCAACTCGCGTCCGATGGCCGGGGCGACGTGCTCGACCCAGAGGCGGTTCAGGTGCGACGCGTCCTCGTAGATGGCGATGTCGCCGGCGAAGAGGGGGCACATCTCGTCGGCGCAGACGAACGGCATCGTGTCGATGTAGCTGGCCCCCGCGGCCTCGGCCTGCTCCTCGGTGATGGTGTTGCTGGCCTGTTCGCGGCCCGCGGGCTCGACCAGGCACTGGTCCTGCGAGGCGCCCGGCGAATCGACGCAGTCCTTCGGCTCGGGTTCGGCGCGCACCGGGATGTCGCCGAGCACGACGACCGACGGCGCGATGTCGCGCATGGCCGTCACCTGATCGTTCACGGCCTGCGCCCACTGCTCGTCGATCGACTTCCCGTCGACGCCGTCGCGCATGTTGAACTGGCCGCGCGATCCGATCACGATCGCGTCGGGGCTCAGCTTCTCCAGCTCGCGGCTCGTGAACTCGCGGAAGTTGTCGCAGTCGTTCTGGTCGAGGTTGTGCGCGTCCTGCACGACGGGGTACGCGCCGCACGACATCTTGAGGAAGGGAACGACCCGGAAGCCGTGGTCCCGGCCTAGGATGTCGAGCGCGGGCATCCACATCGCCGCGTGCGAGTCGCCGATGACGGCGATCGTCTGCGTGGCGTCGACGTCGCCGAACTCGCACACCTTCGTATCGTCGTCGCCCGTGCTGGCGTAGCACTCGCGCGTGACGACGTCGACCCAGGTCTCCTTCCGGATCCCGTCGCCGTCGAGATCCGGCGGCACGGGCGCACCGGACTCGGCGACCTGGACGGCGTCGTCCAGGGTGTCCTGGACCTCGTCGATGTCGCTGCCCTCCACGGGCTGGTACCCGTGCTCCTCGAAGTACTCCTGCGCCGCGCGCTGCTGGGCGTGGGCGCGAACGTCGGCCAGCATCGACGCGCCAAGGGCCACGCAGATGACGATCACGACGCTCGCCGGCCAGAACCAGAGGGTGCGGAGCCCCGGCAGCCGCCAGTTCTGGAAGGTCTTCTCGACGAGGTGGTAGCTCGCCAAGGCGAGCACGAACGAGATCGCGACGGTCAGCAGGCCCGCGAGGAGCGGCGGCAGCGTGGGGAAGGCGGCGGGAACCGTCAGCGCGACGGGCCAGTGCCAGAGGTACAGCGAGAAGGAGATGTCTCCGATGTAGCGCACGGGGGCCCACGACGCGACGCGACCGGCCGGCGTGTCCGGGCCCGCGGCGAGGAGAAGCGCGGTGCCCACGACGGGCACGAGCGCGTGCCAGCCCGGGAACGGCGTCTGCTCCGTGAAGCCGAGCGTCGCATATACGAGCATCGCCAATCCGCCGAGGCCCGCCGCGTGACGCCAGCGCGAACTCAGCGGGGACGACATGACGCAGGCGAGCAGGGCTCCCGCGGCGAGCTCGAAGGCGCGCGCCGCGGTGTTGAAGTAGGTGGGCTCGGGGAACGCCGCCGTCGACCACACCGAATACCCCAACGAGAGGGCGAACACGCCCGCGGAGACGAGAGCGAGGCCCCGCTTCCCGAAGCGCGGCACGACGAAGAGGACGAGGATCGGCCAGACGAGGTAGAACTGCTCCTCGACGGCCAGCGACCAGTAGTGCTGGAAAAGGCTGGGGTCCTCGACCGAGAAGTAGTTGGTCCCGGACGCCGCGAAGTGCCAGTTCGCGAGGAACACGCTCGTCCAGGACGCGTCCTCGGCGGTCTGACCGAGGCGCGCCCGCGACGAGGTGATGAGCACATACGCGACGACGGCGACCGTGACGACCGTCGCCGCGGGCAGGATCCGGCGCGCGCGCCGCACGTAGAACTGCGCGATCGAGACGCGGCCCGTGCGGTCGACCTCGCGCAGCAGGAGCTGCGTGATCAGGAAGCCCGAGATGACGAAGAACACGTCGACACCGATGAACCCGCCCTCGGCCCCGGGCGTGCCGACGTGGGCGATGACGACGAGCGCGACCGCCAGCGCCCGGAGCCCCTGGATATCCGGGCGCCAGGCGGCGGAGTGTCGAGCGGTGCTCGGCTTTTCGGTCGTCGCGGTGCTCATGATTCCAGAATAGTTACCGCATTGTGACGTTTCTATGAATGCCCGGGGGCTTGCAGAGTGCGCAATAAAATCGGAAGATGAGCGCCGATCTGATCTTCGTGATGGCGGGTGCCGTCGCAGTTGCGGGATTCGCACGATGGCGCGGGTGGCCCGCGCCCCTGGTCGTGACGGGCGTCGCGCTCCTCGTATCGTTCCTGCCCTTCGTCCCGAACATCGAGATCGACGGCGAGCTTCTGCTGACGGCGACGCTGCCGCCGCTGCTCTATTCGGCCGCGCTCGACGCGTCGTTCACGAGCTTCAAGCAGGCGCTCCCGCATGTGCGACGGCTCGGCGTGGGGCTGGTCGCGGTCAACGCCGCCGTCATCGGCTTCGTCGCCTACCACCTCATGCCCGAGATCGGGGTGCCGGGGGCCCTCCTGCTCGGCGCGATTGTGGGCCCGCCCGACGCCGTCTCCGCGGCGGCGATCGGCCGCAAGCTGGGGCTTCCCCGCCGGGTCATGACGGTGCTGAGCGGCGAGAGCCTGATCAACGACGCCACGAGCCTCACGATTGTGCGCGTGTTCGCGGCCATCGCGGCGGGCGCGACCGTCACGGTCTGGCAGGGGCTCGGCGAGTTCGTGCTCGCGGTCGGCGTCGGCGTCGCCATCGGCCTGGTCTTCGGCGTCGTGCTGCACCAGCTGCGCACCCACCTCGACGACCCGACGGTGACCGGCACCCTCAGCCTGCTCATGCCTTTCGGGGCATATATCCTCGCGGAGCACCTGCACGGCTCCGGCGTGCTCGCGGTCGTGGCGATGGGCTTCTACGTCGGCTACCACTCGCCGCGCACCTCCTACTCGCAGCGCCAGCACGACAAGCCGCTGTGGCACTCGGTCGATTTCATCCTCGAGAGCTTCGTCTTCGCCTACGTCGGCCTGCAGCTGCCCCAGGTCATCAGCACCGTCACGAGCACGCGCGGCGCCGACACCCTGGTGCTCGCCGGCGTCGTCCTGCTCGTCGTCATCGTCCTGCGCCCCATCTTCGTCTTCGCGGCGTACGAGTGGGGGCAGTTCTGGCAGCGCATCAAGCTTCGGCGCTGGAAGCACGCGGTCGAGGCGTACCACGCGGATCCCGCCTCGCGCGCCGCGCGTCCCGTGGCGGCCGCGAAGCGGCGCCGCGCGAGGCTCCCCGTGGCGCCCACGAAGCAGGCGATTAGGCGGCGCGTGCTCGAGCCGCCCCTGTCGTGGCAGGAACGCCTCGTCGTGTCGTGGTCGGGCATGCGCGGCGTCGTCACGCTCGCCCTCGCGGTGGCGCTTCCCGACCTCACCGATCACGCGATGCGCGGCGGCCACATCGACGACCTCGTCGCCGTCGCCTATATCGTCACGGTCGGCACGCTGCTGCTGCAGGGGCTGACGCTCCCGCTGCTGATCAAGGGGCTGAAGGTCACCTCGAGGGCCGACGTCGCGGCGGACAACCGCGAGATCGCCCGCATGCGCATGATGGCGGGCGAGGCAGGCATCGAGTACCTGCGCGAGCAGCAGCAGGCGTGGATCGACAAGTACGGCGTGGAGGCGGTCGAGACGTTCAACCGGTTCTCGCGCGGCCTGCTGCGCATCGAGAAGGGCGCCGACCAGGGCGAGCGCGACCTCGACAGCGTCACCGAGAAGATCGCGGTCGGCGGTATCGGCGGCCTCACCTACGACGAGCTCCACGAGCTCTCGCGCGGCTGGCTGGCGGTGCGCCGGCGGGTCGCCTTCGAGCAGAGCCGCGCGGGCAATCTCAGCGAGGAAGTGATGCGCGAGGTCTTCGACGCGATCGATGCCGAGGAACTCGTGCTCGACACGAAGGGCTCCCTCCGTAAGGAGTGAATCCGGATCCGCGGATGCGAGAATCGAGGATCCGGCTGAGAGAGGGGATCCGTGAGCTCTATTCCACGCGATGTCGCGCGCCTCGAGCGCGCGCGCGAGGGCGCGGCGCTGAGTCTCGTTCGCAGTCCCTGGGCACCGGTGATCGTGGCGATCTTCCGAGAGGTGTTCTCACAGGACACCAAGCAGGTGCGTGCCGAGCGGCTGCACGTGCAGGTCGAGACCTACATTCTCGAGCTGCGCGACGCCGGGCACGAGGTACCCGCGCAGGACGACGGCCGCGCGCTGTGCCTGTCGTGGATGCACTCCGAGTGGCTGCGCCGGGTCCCGCTCGACGACGGCGGCGAGGCATACGAGCTCACCTCGCATGCCATCGCGGCGATGCAGATGCATGAGGGGCTGTCCCGCGACCGCGCCCTCCTGAGCGAGTCGCGCCTCACGACGATCCTCGACGCCGTGCACCGCTGGGCCGTCGAGGCCGATCCGGACGAGTCGACCCGCATCGCGGCGCTCGACGCGGAGATCGCCCGGCTGACCGCCGAGCGCGAGCGGATCGCCGCCGGGGGAGAGGTCGTCGCGGCGGACGACGAGCGCATGCAGGAGGGGTACAACGACCTCGTCGACCTCATCGACCAGCTGCCGGGCGACTTCCGTCGCGTCGAGGAGGCGCTCGACCGGATCCACGAGCAGATGGTCCGCGACTTCCGTGCTGACGAGCGCCCTAAGGGCGAGGTGCTCGGCGAATACCTGGCCGCGTCGGCGCGGCTCGCCAATCAGACCCGGGAGGGGCGCGCGTTCGAGGGGGCGCTCACGGTGCTGAGCGACGACCGGCTGCTCGAGGCCTTCCGCGAGGATCTCCGGTCGATCATGTCCCACCCCTTCGCGCGCGAGCTCACGGCCGACGAACGCGCAGCCTTCGTGCAGGCCGACGCGGTGCTGCGCCGGGGGCTGCGCGACGTGCAGATGCGTCAGCGACGCGCCTCGCAGTCACTGGCGGAGTACCTGTCGAGCTATTCGGCGGGATCCGAGCGCGAGCTGACCCGGGTCCTGCGCGCGCTCGAGCAGGAGCTGAGCGTGTGGATGGACTCGGCCCGGCCGCGCGAGACGGTGCCCATGGAATGGATGCCGACGCGCCTCGACATCGACCACCTCCGCACCCGCTTCCACGACCCCGCCACGGAGGCCCCGGCGCCCCGGCTCGACGACGTCTCGGACCAGCGGCCGGAGTCGCTCGTGCTGGAGGACGTGCGGCGTCAGGGCGGCCCGCTCCTCGGCGAGGTGCGGGAGCAGATCGCCGAGAGGCTGAACCGCGGCGACGCGCTCGCCGATGCCTTCAACGCCCTGCCCGACGATCTGCGCCGCCCCGTCGAACTCTTCGGCCTGGCCTACCTCGCCTCGCGCGGCGAGATCGACGCCGCCGACCGCGGTGTCGTGCGCGCCGTGCGCCCCGACGGATCCGCCCGTTCCTTTACGCTCCCCACGATGGCAGGAGACGCCCATGAGTGACGAGTCTGTGTTCGCCCCGACCATCGGTGTCGAGGACGACCATGTCGACAGCCGGTTGTCGCTGTTCGACGGCGATGATGGCGGCCTCACGCTCGACCAGCGCCGGTGCCTGATCGTCGTGCTCAAGCACCCCATCATCACCGACGAGCGCGCCGAGTGGGCCACGCTCGTGCGCGACAGCAGGCTCATCAAGAGCCGGCTCAACGACCTCTTCCTCGACCTGGTGATCGATCGCGAGCGCGGTATCGCCTACAAAGTGCAGATCCGCTCCGCGGAGTTTGGATACGTGCCGCCGCTGCTGCGCGACGCGGCGTTCACCCGCGAGGAGACGGTGCTGCTCGTGGTGCTGCGCCAGCGGCATCTCGCGGCGAAGGGATCCGGTCTGCCGCGGGCCCACGTCGATCGCGAGGAGCTCCTCGCGGGGATCGACATGTTCCGCCCGGCGCGCTCGACCGACCGCGTCGGCGACGCGAAGCGCGCCGCGAGCGCCGTCGACTCCCTTGCGAGGGCGGGGATCCTCGTGAAGGCGGGCTCCGACGACCGCTTCCTGATCTCCGAGGTGATCGAGCGCCTCCTCTCGATCGAGAAGATGTACGAGCTGCTCGCGTGGCTGAAGGCGCAGAACGCACCGGGCGCCGCCCGCGACGACGAGGGCCCGGAGGCCGGCGTCGCATTCGATGACGAGGAGGACGCCGAGTGAGCGATCTGCTGATTGCCGGCTACGACGACGAGACCGCGCAGTGGCGGGTGCAGAACCTGCAGGTCATCAACTGGGGCGGCTTCCACGGGCATCACACGACACGGTTCGACGAGCACGCGACGCTGATCTCGGGCGGATCCGGCACCGGCAAATCGACGCTGCTCGACGCATACACGGCTCTCATGATGCCGTCGACCGTGCCCTTCAACGGCGCCTCGAACGACGCCACGGTGGGGCGTGCGCGCGGGGCCGACCAGCGCAATGTGCTCACCTATCTGCGCGGAAAGAGCGACACCGTCGGCGACGTCGACAAGGTACTCCGCGGCGACGGATCCGCCGTGTGGGGCGCCGTCTCGGCGACCTTCGTGGACGGATCCGGCCGGCAGTACACGGCCATGCGGGCGTACTTCGCGCCCGCGAACGCCGCGCGCTCCGTCGACGTGCGCACGCGCCACTTCACGCTCGAGGGCGACATCGACCTCAGCCGGCTCGCCGAGTTCGCGGATGCGCGCTTCGATCCCCGCGCCGTGCGCGCGGCGTTCCCCGGGCTGAAGAATCACGAGACCACGCAGGACTTCCTCTACGCGGTCGCCGCGCGCCTCGGCATCGGCGAGGGCGGCGACAGCGACAACGCGCTGCGGCTACTCGCCCGCATCCAGGCCGGACATCAGGTGCGCACGGTCGATCGCCTCTTCAAAGAGATGGTCCTGGAGCGCCCCTCGACCTTCGCGGCCGCCGACGCGGTTCTCGAGCAGTTCCATGCGCTGCGGCAGAGCCACGAGGCCCTCGCGACCGCCGAGGCCAAAGAGACGATGCTCGCCGACATCGCGGGACTCTACGAGCAGTACACGAGCGCGCGCGAACGCACGAGCCGCCTCGACCGATACGGTGTCGCGCAGGATCCGCTCGCGTCGACGCCGCTGCGCCTGTGGCAGCTGCGCACCGAGCAGCGCCTGCTCGACGCGGAGGCCGATCGCAACCGCGAGGCGCGCGACGCCGCAAAGGCCGCTGTCACGACGGCCCGCGCCGAAGAGGCGTCGCTCGCGGTGGAGGTCGAGGAGCTCAAGCAGCAGCGCGCCGCGGGCGGCGGCGACGAGCTCTCGCGGATCGACGCGCGCCTCGCGGAGGCGGAGGCGCGGGCCGCACGGATCTCCGAGGTCCGCCGCACGCTCGAGTCGCGCATCGCAGAGGTCGGCGCCGACCTGTCGGACGCCGACGCCTTCGACGCCGCGAAGCGCGTCGCGCGCGACTACCTCGCGGGCGTCGACGACGCGCTCGCCGACATCAAACGTCGCCGCGACGAGGCCGTCGTCGGGGCGGGCGAGCTCAGGCGCGCCCAGCGCGAATTGACGAGCGAGCTCACCTCGCTGCGCTCGCGCGACAGCCGGATCCCTGACGCCTTTGACCGCGCCCGTCGCGAGATCGCGCGGGCGGCGGGGCTGGATCCCGCGGAACTGCCCTTCGCGGCCGAGCTCATGGACGTGCGCCCCGAGTTCGACGAGTGGCGGGTCGCCGCGGAGGCGACCCTGGGCGGCCTCGGCATGACCCTGCTGATGGATGCCCGCCGGCAGGCGCAGATCCGCGCCGCGATCGACGAGGTGCACCTCGAACGCCGGGTGCGCTTCGAGGGCGTGGACCTCGACCTCGACGCGCCGGACCTCGACGACGAGCGCTTCATCTCCGGGCGGCTGAGCTTCAAGGCCTCGCCCTTCGTCGGCTGGGTGAAGCAGCAGGTTCTGCAGCGCGACCACCTCTGCGCGTCGTCCGCGGCGCAGCTGGGCGGCGACACCCCGGCGGTCACGATCACGGGGCAGACCGCGAACGGTCGGCGCGGCGCGCATGGCCGGGATCCGCGCGAGCGCGGGATCCTCGGCTTCTCGAACGAGTCGCACCGCGATGAGATCGAGTCGGAGCTGGCATCGCTCGACGCGCGCATCGACGGCCTGGAGGCCGCGCGCGCCGCCTGCGAGCGTGAGCAGGAGGCGGTGGAGCGGCTCGCGGCCGCGCACCGGCGCATCGCGGAGGCGTCGTGGGAGGCGATCGATCCGGATCCCGTGCTCGCGCAGGCGGCCGAGCTCCGCGAGCGGCGGGCGGCGGTGCTCGACACCTCCGACGCCCTCGCGGGCGTCGAGGGGCGGCTCGCCGCCGCGGAGGAGGGGCTAGAGCAGGCGCGCCGCCTCCGATTCCGGGCCGAGGCCGAGCTCGAGGCGCTGAACGAGGCGTGGAGCGTGCTCGTGGACCGGCAGGACGCCTCGTACATCGAGCTCGAGCGCGTCGAGGCGGCGACCGCCATCGATGATGACGATGCGGCGCACCTCGACGCCGAGCTCGCCCGCATCGAGCCCGACGTCACCGCCGACACCCTCGCGCGGGCCCTCGCGCGCCTGCGCGACGAGCTGACGGCGAGCGTGCGCCGCGAGGTCGTCGCCGCCGATCAGGCCGCCGCCTCGCTCGAGCGCATCTTCCGCGCATACGACGAGAAGTGGCCGGATCCGAACCGCGGAACCTCCGTCGACGCCTACGACGAGTACGCATCGATCTACGAGGAGATCTCTCGCGACGGGCTCTCGGCCCACCGGCTCGAGTTCCGGCGCCACATTCAGGACGTGTCGTCGACCGACCTGAAGATGCTGAGCGACTCCTTCGGCCACGCGCTGCAGTCGATCCGCGAGCGATTGGATCCCGTCGACGAAATTCTCAAGGGCCTCGCCTTCGCGTCGGAGACGGACCGGCTGCGCATCGAGATGCGGCACCTGCATCCGGAGCGCGTCGAACGCGTGCGGGCGCGGCTCCGCGACCTCGCCCAGGCGGAGATCGCGGAGTGGACCGACGAGGAGGCCGACCGGCGCTTCGCCGAGCTGCAGGAGTTCATCGACCTGATCGACCAGCCCGAGGACGGCACGAACCCGCACCGGGAGGAGCTGCTCGACGTGCGCCGGCACATCGAGATCACGGCGAGCAGGGTCGCGCCCGACGGATCGGTCGTCTCGACCTACTCGACCCTCGGTGACAAATCGGGAGGCGAATCGCAGGAGCTCGTTGCCTTCGTCGTCGGCGCGGCGCTGCGCTACCAGCTGGGCGATCAGACGCGGTCGTGGCCGCGCTTCGCGCCGGTGTTCCTCGACGAGGGCTTCGTCAAGGCCGACAGCGCGTTCACGGGGCGGGCGATCAGGGCGTGGCTCGGGCTCGGGTTCCAGATCATCGTCGTGGCACCGCTCGACAAGGTCACGGCGCTCGAACCGCACATGGGCCTGAACCTCGCGGTGACGAAGAACCGCGCCGGGTACTCGTTCATCACCGCGTTCGAAGACGCCGCCTGAGCCGCTTCTGCGGAGCTGGCCCCGACTTGCGGATCCGGTGGTGGTTCTGGTCCGCAGTAGGGGTTCTTCTCCGCAGGAGCGGGTCGGCGCTCTGCATCTGCGGAGTTGGCCCAGTTCTGCGGATCCGATGGTGGTTTTCGTCCGCAGAACCGGGTCAGCTCCGCAGTGAGGGGCCGGCTCAGCGCCGCCGATACTCGAGCGGGGCCTCCACGTAGGGCTTCCATGCGGCGCGCACCTCGGCCGGAAGCCGCGTCGGGGCGCCCGTCGCGCTGTCGACCAGCACGACGACGACGCTCGCGCGGGCGTAGCAGGTCTGCCCGTCCGGGCTGCAGACGTCGTAGCAGATCTCGACACTGGATCCGCCGAGTCGGCCGATCCACACCTGAATATCCAGGGGATCCCGCCCGTAGGGAACGGGCGCGAGATACTCGATCTCCTGCCGCGCCACGAGCGTTCGCGCGGATCCGCCGCCCGACACCGTGTCCTCATCGAACACCGCGAGAGGGCTATTGTCGGATCCTTCCTCGCGCCAGAACGCTCGGAGCCTCGCCTCCTCGAGGATCTTCAGCATCGAGACGTTGTTGATGTGGCCGAGGGCATCCTGATCGCCCCAGCGCCGATGAACGGGAATGTGCACGCGCATGCATCCATCGTCGCGCGGGGCGTCCGGATCCGAAAATCACCGCACCCGTACGAGCGGCGGTGAAAAGATCCACAGGGCGATTGCGGGAATTGGGCTGTGGATAACGAGAGATCGCTGCTTCGCGGAATGGAGGATGGGGATCACAGCAGACGGGTGTCAACTTACTATTGACAATCTCTCGAAGGCGCGGTTGCCTTGGAAATACGACGATCAGCCCATAAACATGGAGTGGATGATGCGGATCGTCTCCGAGCTAAGTTCTACGACTATCTCTAGGGAGGAATGATGACACTCGCGACCGATGACGCGGGGCTTGACCGGCTCGACGCGAGTCGCGTGAAGCTTCGTGACGCGGCACATTTCCGTGCGGTTATTGCCGCGAATGAAGCCGTCGCCCGGGCGCAGCAAGATCTTCGCGCTGCCGTGCTCGCCGCGCGCGAGGCGGGCGAATCGTGGACCGTGATCGGCGCGGCGCTCGACATCACGCGGCAGGCCGCACAGCAGCGGTTCGGGCGATAGGGATCACCGCGCCCGCACGAGCAAATCACCTACCTCGCAGTCGAGGGCATCGCAGATCGCCACCAGTGTGGAGAAGCGGATCGCCTTCGCGCGGTCGTTCTTGAGGATCGACAGGTTCACGATGCTCACCCCGACGGCGTCGGCGAGGGCAGTGAGCGTCATGCCGCGCTCGGCGAGCAGCGTATCGAGCCGGCAGTGGATCCCCGAGAGCTCGGTCATACGAGCCCTTCCGTATCGCGCTGCAGGCGTGCGCCGTGGCGGAAGATTGCCGCGAGGGCGGCGCAGAGAAGCGCGCCGCCCAGGGGGAGGAGCGTGAGCGAGGTGTGGACCGATTGCGGCGCGTAGGCCGAGTCGATGCCCGAGAGTGCGAGGAACTCGCCGAATGGTGCGATGGCGCCGCCCAAAGTGCCGGCGGCGAGGATCACGGCCGCGGCGGTCCACAGCGAGCGAATGACGGTGTTTCCGAACGTGCGCCCGCGGAGCGTTTCGAAGCAGACGGCGGCGACCAGGGCGAACGGTGCGAGGATCGCGATCGTCGTGAGGAGCTCGCCGGTGGCGAGGAGCGCTCGCGCACCCAGCGGAACGCCATCCACACTGACGCGGGTGGACGCGCTGACGATGCACTCGAGCCAGGGGCCGTCGCCGCTGCGATCGCTCTCCACGTGGTGACCGCAGGGCAAGGAGTCCGCAGCGTCGAGAGTGACCTGCGAGGTGGAAATCTCGGCGCGCTCGTCGACGAGCGCCGCCCCGAAACGAATGAGCGCGAAGACCGCGCCCACGCCGGTGATCCACGACGACAGCGCAAAGGCCGTGTCGAGTGCGATCGTCGTGCTGCCGCGACGTCTTCCCCTCGCGACCACCCAGGCGATGATGAGGACGGCGAGGGCGAGCGCGAGCGCGAGAAACCCCAACGTCTCACCGACCGAACTGCCTCCGACGCTGATCATACGAGCCCCTCCGTATCGCGCTGTGAGTCCGGCCGCAGATCGGTGCCGCTCGCTGTGACCATGACGCCCCTTCTTGGTGTTTACGAAAAACGATAACAACGAATATCGTTAAATGCGAGGGGAGTCTTGTCCGCCGGCGGATCCACCGGGCGCCGCCGGATCCAGATATGCCCACGGCGAACACGGCGCCCTGGGGTCTGATCGCTGATTACCTTAGAAACACGGCGCGTTAGACGTGCCGTGCGAACCGTCAAGCGCCCGGAGGAGTGACATGTTCGAGAGGTTCACAGACCGTGCCCGCCGCGTGGTCGTGCTCGCCCAAGAAGAGGCGAAGATGCTCAACCACAACTACATCGGCACGGAGCACATCCTGCTCGGCCTCATTCACGAGGGCGAGGGCGTCGCGGCGAAGGCACTCGAGGCCCTGGACATCTCGCTCGACGCCGTGCGCGAGCAGGTGCAGGACATCATCGGCCAGGGGCAACAGCAGCCGACCGGCCACATCCCCTTCACGCCGCGCGCGAAGAAGGTGCTCGAGCTGAGCCTCCGCGAGGCGCTGCAGCTCGGCCACAACTACATCGGCACGGAGCACATCCTGCTCGGCCTGATCCGCGAGGGCGAGGGCGTCGCAGCCCAGGTGCTCGTGAAGCTCGGCGCCGACCTGAACAAGGTGCGCCAGCAGGTCATCCAGCTGCTCTCGGGCCACCAGGGCAAGGAGCCCGTGGGTGTGACCCCGGGCGGTCAGGAGCAGCACGAGACCGCGGGCAGCACCAAGGGCTCGCAGGTGCTCGACCAGTTCGGTCGCAACCTCACGCAGTCCGCGCGCGACGGCCAGCTCGACCCGGTGATCGGGCGCGAGAAGGAGATCGAGCGCGTCATGCAGATCCTGTCGCGCCGCTCCAAGAACAACCCCGTCCTGATCGGCGAGCCCGGCGTCGGCAAGACGGCCGTCGTCGAGGGGCTCGCCCAGGCGATCGTGAAGGGCGACGTCCCCGAGACGCTGAAGGACAAGCAGGTCTACTCGCTCGACCTCGGCTCGCTCATCGCCGGATCCCGCTACCGCGGTGACTTCGAAGAGCGCCTCAAGAAGGTCACGAAGGAGATCCGCACGCGCGGCGACATCATCGTCTTCATCGACGAGATCCACACCCTCGTGGGTGCGGGCGCCGCCGAGGGCGCGATCGACGCCGCGAACATCCTGAAGCCGCTGCTCGCCCGCGGCGAGCTGCAGACGATCGGTGCGACGACGCTCGACGAGTACCGCAAGCACTTCGAGAAGGACGCGGCGCTCGAACGCCGCTTCCAGCCGATCCAGGTCGCGGAGCCGTCGCTGCCGCACACCATCAACATCCTCAAGGGCCTGCGCGACCACTACGAGGCGTTCCACAAGGTACAGATCACCGACGGCGCCCTCGTCGCCGCCGCGAACCTCGCCGACCGGTACGTGCAGGATCGCTTCCTGCCCGACAAGGCCATCGACCTGATCGACGAGGCCGGCGCTCGCCTGCGCCTGTCGATCCTGTCGAGCCCGCCGGAGCTGCGCGAGTTCGACGAGAAGATCGCCGCCGTGCGCGCCGACAAGGAGAAGGCGTCGGAGGAGCAGGACTTCGAGAAGGCCGCCGCCCTGCGCGACGAGGAGAAGCAGCTGCTCGGCGAGCGCCTGCGCCTCGAGAAGCAGTGGCGCTCGGGCGACATCCAGTCGAAGGAGGTCGTCGACGAGGGTCTGATCGCGGAGGTGCTCGCCCAGGCGACGGGTATCCCGGTGTTCAAGCTCACCGAGGAGGAGACCAGCCGTCTCGTCTTCATGGAGCGCGCGCTGCACGAGCGCGTCATCGGTCAGGAAGAGGCCATCGCGGCCCTCTCGAAGACGATCCGCCGCCAGCGCGCGGGCCTCAAGGATCCGAAGCGTCCCTCGGGATCCTTCATCTTCGCCGGCCCCACGGGTGTCGGTAAGACCGAGCTCGCCAAGGCCCTCGCGGAGTTCCTCTTCGATGACGAGGACGCCCTGATCAGCCTCGACATGTCGGAGTATGGCGAGAAGCACACCGTGTCGCGCCTCTTCGGCGCCCCTCCCGGGTTCGTCGGGTTCGAGGAGGGCGGCCAGCTCACCGAGCGCGTGCGTCGCAAGCCGTTCTCGGTCGTGCTCTTCGACGAGATCGAGAAGGCCCACCCGGACATCTTCAACTCGCTGCTGCAGATCCTCGAAGAGGGTCGCCTGACCGACGGTCAGGGCCGCGTGATCGACTTCAAGAACACCGTGATCATCATGACGACGAACCTCGGTTCCTCGGCGATCGCCGGTGGCCCGGTCGGCTTCCAGATCGAGGGCAACGCGAAGACGACGTACGAGCGCATGAAGGGCAAGGTCGACGAGGAACTCAAGCGTCACTTCAAGCCCGAGTTCCTCAACCGCGTCGACGATGTCATCGTCTTCCCGCAGCTGAACAAGGAAGAGCTCCTGCAGATCGTAGATCTGTTCGTCAAGCGCCTGGGTGAGCGTCTGCTCGACCGCGACATGTCGATCGAGCTGTCGCAGGCGGCCAAGGAGCGCCTCATCGAGATCGGTTACGACCCGACGCTCGGTGCGCGTCCGCTGCGCCGCGCGATGGTTCGCGAGATCGAGGATCGCCTGTCGGAGTCGATGCTCTCCGGTCAGCTCGAGTCGGGACACCACATCAAGGTCGACTTCGCCGACGGACAGTTCACCTTCGAGAACGCGCCGCGCGGCGAGCGCATCGCGGTCGGCGTGAACCAGGGCGGCGACCTGTCGGCAACCCCCGACATCGCGGCCGCGGAGTAAGCGCGACGACGAGTGGGCCCACCCTTCGGGGTGGGCCCACTCGTCGTGTGAGGGCCGCGCTCGCGGCAAGCCGCCGCACCGCGGTTCCTGGCGACCCTCTCAGGGCACGGGAGTAGCCTGGCTGTCGATGAGCGAGTACTCCATACGCCCGGCCCGAGCTGACGACATGATTCAGGTGCATGCCCTCATGCAGCCGTACGTCGAGCGTCGGATCCTGCTGGGCAAGGAGCTCGTGGTGCTGTACGAGGCGACCCAGGAGTTCCTCGTCGCCGTCGACAGCGACGACCGCGTCATCGGCGCGGGCGCGCTGCACGTCATGTGGGAAGACCTCGGCGAGGTACGCACCCTGCTCGTCTCCGACGACTGGCTGCACAAGGGCGTCGGGCGTCGCATCGTCGAGGCCCTCGAGGCCGTCGCGCGCGAGCTGCGGCTCACGCGCCTGTTCTGCCTGACCTTTGAGGTCGAGTTCTTCTCGCGCCGCGGCTTCACCGAGATCGGCGAACAGATCGTCACCCCCGACGTCTACGCCCAGCTGGTGCGAAGCCGTGACGAGGGCGTGGCCGAGTTCCTCGACCTCGCGCACGTGAAGCCGAACACCCTCGGCAACACGCGCATGCTCAAGCGCCTCACGTAAGGTGGCGGGGTGGCAGAGAAGCGCAGACCGTCGAAGAAGGTGATGTATCGCCGTCGCCGTCTGGCGGTGGGCCTCATCACGCTGATCGTTCTCGCCGCCGTCGTCGTGGGCGCTGTTTTCGGGGTGCGCTGGCTCGTCAACGAGAAGCCGTGGGAGAACCTGCCCTTCCTGAAGCCCGGTCCGGCGGTCGTGAAGACCCCGGAACCCGTCCCGACGATCTTCCCGACCGGGGGGCCGGGCGCGGGATCCGCGTCGAACCAGGATCCGTCCGAGTCGCCGACGCCGGAGGTCTGCGCCTCGGGAGCGCTCGAGGTCGAGGCGCTCCTCGACAAGACGGCCTACGGCGCGGACGAATTGCCGCAGCTGCGGATGAAGGTCACGAACGTCGGATCCGTCGACTGCCTCGTCAACGTCGGTACCTCCGCGCAGGTGTACCAGATCTCTAGCGGCGTCGACGTCTGGTGGCGGTCGAGCGACTGCGCCGTGGATCCCGCCGACCAGTGGAACACCATCAAGGCGGGGCAGAGCGCCGAGACCGAGTCGCCGATCATCTGGGACCGCACCCGCTCCTACCCGGACACCTGCGAGGCCGAGGAGCGCCCGGCGGCGCCGTCCGGCGCCACCTATAACCTCACCGTCAAGCTGAGCGATATCGCGTCTCCCGAGAAGTCGTTCACGCTGTAACCCATAGGCTTGTTGCATGGCGAAAAAGCGCAAGAAGCCGGAGCAGCTGGATCCGGAGGAGTTCCGTTCGGAGGCGCTCGCTCAGGCGCTGGAGAAGCAGGACATGGCGGCCATCGCCCTGTCGCTGCGGAACGGCAACACCATCGTGCCACTGATCTCGGCTGGCGATCGCGACAACCCGCTCGACTCGGGCGAGGTGTGGACGTACCGCGACGCCAAGACGGGCGACGTGGCGCTGCTGCTCTTCAGCGACGCCCGCAATAAGCCGGCGAACCTGCCGCCGACGGTCGCGTCGTACTCCGCCTCCTGGCTCGAGGCCTTCCTCACGACCCACGAGGGCACCATCACGACGGTGTTCATCGACATCGCCGGCCCGCATCCCATGCAGGCCGCCCCGGCCGACATCCTGGACGCCCTCCGCGCCTGAGCCTGCTCGCTCCCGCGGAGATGACCCGCAATTGCGGAGTGCACGCGGATCTGGATCCGCAGTTGCGGCTTATCTCCGAAGTTGCGGCTCAGCGGGTCGCACGCGCGGACCGGCGCCCACCCCGCGGGAACGACCCGCAATTGTGGAGCACTTGCGCGTGTGGATCCGCAGGTTCGGCTTATCGCCGCAACTGCGGTTCAGCCCACGTCGCCGTCGACGTAGACCCAGCGCCCCGCGCGACGGGAGAAGCGCGAGTGTTCGCGGAGTTCGCCGGGGCCCTCGGCGTCAACGTAGCGCGCGATGAAGTCGACCGTGTCGTCAGACGATGCGAGGATCGTCAGCCCCGTCCACCGCAGCGACGGATCCATCGAGAGGTCGTCGGGGCGGGTGCGCGGGTGCCAGGTGCGCGCGAGGTAGAACGCATCACCCTTCGCGAAGGCGGAGTACCGCGAGCGCATGAGCTCCTCCGCCGTCTCGGCGTCGCGTGCGCCGCGGTGTAGCGCGCCGCAGCACGCGTCGTAGTCGGCGGATCCACAGGGGCAGGTGGTCATGGATCCATTCTCTCGCCTGCGGGCGCGCGCCGATCCCGGATGCCCGCCCACGAGACGACGCCGCCCGCCGCGAGGAGCGCCGCGACGATGATGCACGCGCGGTGGAAGCCCGCGAGATCGAGCAACCCGCCGACCGCGGTGCCGATCATCGCGACGGCGATGAGACCGGCCACGCGTGAGACGGCGTTGTTGACGGCGCTCGCGATGCCGCTGCGCTCGGCGTCGATCGCGCCGAGGATCGTCGACGTGAGCGGCGAGACGGTCGTCGTCAGTCCGAGGCCGAAGACGACCATGCCGGGCAGGACCTGCCACCAGTAGTCGAAGTCGTCGGCGACGAGCAGCAGGATCAGCGAGCCGGCCGCCATGAGCAGGGGGCCCGCCGTCATGAACCAGCGCGCGCCCCATTTCCCGGCCAGCTCGCCGGCGCGCGAACTGAACAGGATCATGAGGATCGTCACCGGCAGGCTCGCGAGCCCCGCGAGCGTCGCCGAAAGCCCCGCGCCCTGCTGCAGGTAGATCGCGAGCACGAAGCCGTTGAGCGAGAGCGCCGCATAGACGAATGCCGTCGCGAGGTTGCCCGTCCAGAAGTTCCTTACCCGGAACAGCCCGAGGGGGAGGATCGGTGAGCGGGACGTGCGCTGCCGCAGGAGGAACAGCGCGAACAGCGCGAGCCCGCCGATCGCGGCCGCGAGGATCGCCGGATCCGCCCAGCCGCGTCGCGGCTGCTCGATGAGCGCAAATACGACGCCGCCGAGGCCGAGCACGCACATTGTCGCGCCGAGCGCGTCGATCCGCGCGTCGGGGCGGCGTTGCGGATCCCGGATCCCGCGCGCGAGCCAGAGCGTCGCGGCGATCGGGAGGACGTTGATCAGGAAGGCGAGGCGCCAGCTCGCGAGGTCGACGAGCGCGCCACCGATCAGCGGTCCCGCGATCATCGCACCCGTCGTGAACGACGTCCACGTGCCGATGGCCTTCGCCCTCGCCGGCTCGTCGAACGCAGAGGTGATGAGGGCGAGTGAACTCGGGACGAGGAAGGCGCCGGCGGCGCCCTGCAGGAGGCGCGCGGCGATGAGGATCAGGGGATCCGGCGCGATGGCGATCGCCACCGAGGCGACGCCGAATCCGACGAGGCCGATGCGCAGTACGAGCGCGCGCCCGAAGGAGTCGCTGACGGATCCCGCGACGAGCATCAGGGCGCCGAGCGTCACGAGATACCCGTCGACGACCCACTGCTGCGTCGCGAGTCCGCCGCCGAGCTCCCGGTCGATCGCGGGCAGGGCGACGTTGACGATCGTGCCGTCGAGGAACGACACGAACGAGGCGAGGATCGCGACCCAGAGGATCCGCGTCGGCGAGGGCATCGTCTACGCGCCCGTCGTGGGCGTGACGTCGTCCGGAGAGGTCTTCATGCGCCCATTCTCCCGCTCCCGCGGGGGCGCGAGGGCCCGATCGGTGCGTCGTTCGTCGACGTCGCCGGCGGCCTGCCCTGGCCGATGCCTCTCGCGCCGGGTCGGAATACCACTAGGGTGGCGCCTATGGGCACCCGAAAAGTCGACAAGGCACCTGTGTTCGCGGGGGTCATCGATACCCCGCGCGGACACGATCTTCTCAACGCGAAGCCGTTCGTGGCGGGCCTGGCGCGTTTCATCACGCATTGTCAGACGCCGATGACGATAGCTGTCCAAGGAGACTGGGGTACGGGCAAGACAAACACGATGCTCCTCGTGGAGAGTGAGCTTGCACCGCACGCTCACTTTCGCCTTTCGGATCCTCCCGAGGAGAAGCCCGATGCCGTCCGGGGCGAACCGATCTACACGATCCGGTTCAACACCTGGCAGTATTCGCAGTTCGACATGGGCGAGAAGCTTGTCGGGAGCATGCTCGAAAACCTCGGGGCGCATCTGCTCCTCGCAAACTCCGCGTCGAAGAGTGCAAAGCGAGCGGAGTTCCTGAAATCGGTCGCTCCCATTGCCTCGGCGACGGGTATCGGGCTGCTCCGTGCGGGACTGACCGCTGCGGGAGGAAGCGCGCTCGGCGGCGTGCTCGACGAGGTTACGCGCGCGTTCCACAGCGCGCACTCCGCGGATGGAGCGGATGCCGCGGCGACGTTGGTGAATGTCCGCGAGAAGTTCGCCGCCGCGGTCGATGAATTGGTGAGCGCCGCGCCCGGGGTGGACCACACACCTAAGGGACGAGTCGTTGTCTTCATCGACGATCTCGACCGCCTCGAGCCGCGCAAAGCCGTCGAGCTCATGGAAGCCCTCAAGCTTTTCCTGGATGTACCGCATTGCGTGTTCGTGCTGGCCATCGACTTCGAGGTCGTCAAGCGCGGCGTGATGCAGAAGTACGACCTCACAGACAAAGGAGACGAAGCGAAGGCGCGTGCGTTCTTCGACAAGATCATCCAGGTTCCGTTTCAGCTGCCGGTCAGCGCGTACAGGGTCGATGAATTCATCGAAACCTTGATCGCGCAGATCGGGATCGAGCTGCGCGGCGCAGAAGAGAAGAGGGTGTTCGGACAGTTGGTCGCCGCCTCGGTCGGGAGCAATCCGCGATCGATCAAGCGCCTGATCAATACCTTCTCGCTCCTCCGAATGATCGCGGATATCTCCAAGAGCGACACGGGCGATCACAGCGTCGGTGATCTGCAGCTCTTCGCGGTGCTCTGCTTGCAGACCGCGTACCCCGATGCCTACGCCGCGATCGTCGACACGGAGGCCATCGAAGATCACGAACTCGTGCAGAGCTACATCATGCCGGATGAGGAGGGCGGCGGCACGGGCGAGATCTCCGCAGAGGACGCCCAGCGCAACGAAGCCGAGTACGCGGGCCTCGGCATCGAGCGCGGTGCGACGCGCTTCGCGGCGCTCGGCAAGGTCATCGGGGATCAGTTCCTCGTTGGCGGCGCGTTCGACCGGGCGACATTCACCGCCGCGATGACGCAAGCGATGACGACGAGCTCGGGTGGTTCCTCATCTCAACCGCAAACCGGAACCCGCGGAAAGAAGTATGGCGCCGCGGCGCGCCGGGCCCACATGGAGCAGCGGGGATGGCGCGCGCTCGATGCCGCGCTCCACGGCCCGGAGGAGTTCGTGCGGGTTCTCGAGACGTATAGCGACGACATCCGGGTGGGCGCGAGCTCGTCGTCTCCGCAGGATTGGGTCATCGAGTCGAACGGTCGGCGCATCGGCATGGTCGTGATCAGGCAGCGGTTCTTCCACGTCACCTTTGAGCCGCGATGGGCGAACGAGCCCCATCCCGGATACTGGCTCGACAAGCTTCGGGAGAAGTTTCAGGACCTCGATCATTCGCGTATCAATTCGAATGACAACAAGTGGTTCTCGGTGGGGCAGATCCGCCCGGAGGAGACCGATCTTCGTCGGCGTCTCGCCGAGTTCTGGCTCGATATCGCGCGCTCGCGTCTCGTTATGCAAGCCTGAGCTTCGTTTGTCAGTGGACCCGCCTAGCCTTGTACGCATGGCCACGAAACGTTCCTCCGCCCCCGCGTACGTCTGCTCCGAGTGCGGGTGGACGACGATGAAGTGGGTCGGGCGGTGCGGCGAGTGCCAGCAGTGGGGCACGGTCCAAGAAGCCGGCATGACGGCGAAGGCGGCGGCGAAACGCGTTCAGTCGTTGGCTCCCACGGCCTCGGCGCGGCCGATCACGCAGATCTCCACGAGCGACTTGCCGCGGCGTCAGAGCGGTGTGGGGGAGTTCGACCGGGTGCTCGGCGGGGGCATCGTGCCGGGCGCGGCGATCCTGCTCTCGGGCGAACCCGGGGTCGGCAAGTCGACGCTGCTGCTCGAGGTCGCGGCGCGGGCCGCAAAGGAGGGGCGCCGCGTGCTGTATGTCAGTGCGGAGGAATCGGTGGCACAGGTGCGCCTGCGCGCCGAGCGCACTGACGCCCTGCACGACGAGCTCTTCCTGGCCAGTGAGGTCGATCTCGCGACGGTTCTCGGGCACATCGACCAGGTCGAGCCCGAGCTCGTCATCGTCGACTCCGTGCAGACGGTCGCCTCCGCGGATCAGGATGGCGCGGCGGGCATGCCGGGCCAGGTACGGGAGGTCGCCTCGACGCTGATCCGCGTGGCAAAGGAGCGCAGCCTGCCCATCATCATCGTCGGTCACGTGACGAAGGACGGGAACGTCGCGGGCCCCCGCGTGCTCGAGCACCTCGTCGACGTCGTATGCCACTTCGAGGGAGACCGACAGACGGCGCTGCGCTTCATTCGTGCCCTGAAGAACCGCTTCGGCCCGACGGACGAGGTCGGTTGCTTCGAGATGACGGGCGCGGGGATCCGCGAGGTCCCGGATCCGTCCAGCATGTTCCTCTCGAAGGGCGACCCCGAGGCGGGCACGTGCGTCGGAATCTCCATGGAGGGCCAGCGGGCACTGCCGGTCGAGGTGCAGGCGCTGACGATCCCCACCAACGCCCCCAATCCGCGTCGCGTCGTGCACGGCGTCGACTCGTCACGCGTCGCCATGGTGCTCGCCGTCCTCGAGCGCCGCGCCGGGATCAAGACCAGCGACCAGGAGGTCTACGTCTCGACGGTCGGCGGGGTGCGCTTCTCCGAGCCGGCCGCCGATCTCGCGATCGCCGCCGCGGTCGCCGGATCCATCAAGAACTTCGCAATACCGCGCGACATCGCGGTGTCCGGTGAGCTGTCGTTGGCGGGTGAGGTGCGCCCCGTGACGCAGGCGGCCCAGCGCCGCACCGAGGCGAAGCGGCTCGGCTACACGCACACGATCGACGACAGGGCAGGGCGACTGCAGAGCGCGCTCGACGCCCTGATGACCCGCAGCCCGCGCGCGAGCGGCGGCAAGCGCCGCGCCAAGCTGACCGAGGACGACATCGCGCCGTTCTGATCGGCCGGAATGCCCTCAGCGTCGGGTTTATATGCCTGCGATCGGGCCTCCCGTGACAGATATATCTGCCCTAGTCTTCTTGAGACCCCTGAAATATCTCTCGAGGAGACGATGTGTCGCGCCTGCCCCGGTTCTTGAACGGAACGATGTCACGCAAAGCAACTGCAATTTTGGTGGGGGCTGTGCTCGCCGGGGGGATCGTGATCGGGAGCGTGGGCGGCTCGTCGAGCAGCTCCGCCGAGATCGACGAACTGACCGCAGAGAACGCACTGATCTCGGCCCAGCTAGAAGCCGCCGAAGATCGCGCCGACGCCGCGTCAGTTGATTCCGAACAAGCTCGCTCGGCAGCAGAAGAGCTTGAGGACACTACTGCGGATCTTCAGCGTCAGATCGACGATCTCGGGAGCGCGATCGAGGTGGAGAAACAGAAGGCGGTGGACGCGGCTCAGGAGGCGGATGAGGCGCTTCAGCAGGCCGAAGAGGCTTCGGCACTTGTGGACGAGCGCGACGCACGAATCGGTGAGCTCGAAGCTGCCGCCGCTGCCGCGACGCCGGTGGCGCCCGAGCCCCAGCCGGAGCAGGCTGCGGTCGAGAGCGGCGGTAGCGTTTCCTACAAGAATTGCTCGGAGGCGCGAGCGGCGGGAGCGGCACCGGTGTACCGCGGTGACCCCGGTTACGCCAGTCATCTTGACCGCGACGGCGACGGCGTGGGTTGCGAGTAACGCAGTTCCCAGGGGAACAAAGCTCAGTAGCGGGTGGTTGACGCTCATATGACCGACACGACCTCCGCTCCTGCGCGCCTCGGAATCGATATCTGGCTCGACGTGGCCTGCCCCTGGTGTCTGCTGGGCGAACGCCGGCTCGACGCCGTCATCGAGAAGTTGCCGTTCGGCGAGAACGTCGACGTGCGCTACCACTCGTACCAGCTCGACCCGACGCTCCCCGAGAAGGCGACGCAATCGCAGGCGGAGTACCTGGCGGGGCGCGGTTTCGATCCGAAGATGCTCGAACAGAGCCACCAGCACCTGAGCGCCGGCGCCGCCGAGGTGGGCTTCGAATTCAACCACGACGCCGTCGTTCCCGCGAACACCTTCACCGCGCATCGCCTCATCCAGGCGGCAGCGGGCGAGGGCGTGCAACGGCAGGTCGTCGACGCCCTCTTCCTCGCCTACTTCCAGAACGGGCTCGATGTCGGCGACCACGCCGCATTGAAGAGCGTCGTCGTCGACGCGGGTCTGTCCGCTGAGGCCGCCGACGCTGTGCTCGCGGACCCCGCGAAGCACGCGGCCGACGTCGAGGGCGACATCGCGCAGGCGGCGCAGCTCGGGATCCGTGGGGTGCCGTTCTACGTGCTCGACGGTCGCTACGGCGTATCCGGTGCGCAGCCGATCGAGGTCTTCCAGCAGGCGCTGACCCAGGTCTACGACGAGCTCAACCCGAAGCCGGCCCTCAACCTGATGACCCCCGACGGCGAGGTCTGCGGCCCCGACGGCTGCCCCGTCTGACCGGTGCGGGCACCGGCCATCGATGCCGGTGCCCGCACGGCTCGCCCCAGAAAAGCAGAAAACCCCTGGTTACCCAGGGGTTTTCTTGTGGCGGTGACGGCGGGATTTGAACCCGCGGTAGGGGGTTACCCTACACAACATTTCGAGTGTTGCACCTTCGGCCGCTCGGACACGTCACCGAGATCAAGCTTACGGTCGTGGCTTCGAGGTGCCAAATCCGGCGTCGATGCCCGGGCGTGTCGACGCCGCCTACGCCACCTTTGCGGCGATGTCGGTGCGGAACTGGCCGCCCTCGAGCCCGATCTTCGCGATCGCTTCGTAGGCGCGCGAGCGCGCGATCGCGAAGGTGGATCCGGTGCCGACGACGTTCAGCACGCGGCCGCCGGTCGCGATGAGCGTGTCGCCCTCGAGCGCCGTCGCGGCGTGCGTGATGTGGACGCCCTCGACCGCGGCCGCCTCGTCGAGGCCGGTGATCTCGCGGCCGGTGACGGCGGAGGCGGGGTATCCCTCGCTCGCGAGCACGACGGTGACGGCGACATCGTCGGAGAAGACCGGTCGCGGCTGGTCTTCGAGCGTGCCGGTCGCGGCTGCCATCAGCAGTTCGGCGAGCGAGGTCTGCAGGCGCGGCAGAACGATCTGCGTCTCGGGGTCGCCGAAGCGCGCGTTGAATTCGATCACGCGCACGCCCTGCTCGGTGATGATCAGGCCGGCGTAGAGCAGGCCGATGAACGGCGAGCCGTCGCGGTCGAGCTCGGCGATGACGGGCTTCGCGACCGTCTCGGTGACCTCGTCGACGAACGCGTCGACGCTGCCGAACTGATCCGCGAGCCAGGGGAGCGGCGAGTAGGCGCCCATGCCGCCCGTGTTCGGCCCCTGGTCGCCGTCGAGGGCGCGCTTGAAGTCCTGCGCGGGGCTGAGCGGCCGCACGGTGTCGCCGTCGCTGAGGAAGAAGAGCGACACCTCGGGGCCCGAGAGGAACTCCTCGACGAGCACGGGTCCGCTCGGCAGGAATGCCGAGGCGTGCTCGAGCGCTGCCGCGCGATCGTCGGTGACGATGACGCCCTTACCGGCGGCGAGACCATCGGCCTTGACAACGTAGGGCGCGCCGAACTCGTCGAGCGCCGCGGCGGTGTCGTCGAGGGTGCGGGCGTGCACGGCTCGGCCCGTGGGGACGTTCGCGTTCTCCATGATCCGCTTGGCGAACGCCTTGGATCCTTCGAGCTGCGCGGCGCGCTTGCCGGGGCCGAAGACGGGGATCCCGTGCTCGCGCAGCGCGTCGGCGACACCCGCGACGAGGGGCGCCTCCGGCCCGACGACGACGAGGTCGACGCCGTGCGACTTCGCATACGCCGTGACGCTCGACGGGCTCATCATGTCGACGTCGACGAGCGCCGCGTCGCGCCCGATGCCGGCGTTGCCCGGGGCTGCGAGCACCTCGTGCTGCGCAGCATCAGACCTGAGGGCAAGGACAATTGCGTGCTCACGTGCGCCGGAGCCGAGAACGAGGATCTTCACCCCTCCAGGGTACCGGCGGAGACAATGGGTGCATGGCTCGAAAGATCGACACCGAAGAAGGCCGCGCCGCGGTCCGCGCCGCGCTCGGCGATGCCCCCGCCCGTCAGCAGACGGCGATGGCCGTGCGATACCTCCTGCAACTGCTCGAGGAGAAGGCCCCGGGCAAGAGCGTGGAGGTGCGGGTACCGCCCTTCGGTGCGGTCCAGGTGATCCAGGGGCTCTCGCATCACCGCGGCACGCCGCCGAACGTCGTCGAGACCGACGCGGCGACCTGGCTCGCGCTCGCGACGGGCGCGAGCACGTGGACGGACGCGGTATCGGAGGGCAGGATCGCCGTGTCCGGCACCCGTGCAGACATCTCCGGGATCCTTCCCGTGCGCTGGTGAGACCGCTCACAGGGTGCGAGTGCGAACATTGACGGCATGGATGATGCACGTGCCGAGAACGAAGCTGTTCGCGTGAGTCAGGTGAGCCCCGTGGCCGTGCGGCGTTCGCCCAAGTACGGCGTCTTCACCGCCATCGGCGTGGCCCTCGGCCTCATCGCCGCGCTCATCCTCACCTTCGCCTTCACCGGCACGAGCGAGCCGAGTCCGTTCACCGAGGTGCGGTACTCGCAGTCGCAGACCTTCGGATTCATCCTGCTGTGGTGCGTCCCCGCGGGCATCGCGGTCATGCTGATCCTCGCGATGATCCTCGACCGCACTGTCGGCCGTCGCACGCGTCAGGTCAACGTCGTGCGCGAAGTCACCGACGAGACGGGTTCGCTCGACTGAGGAGCCAGTCGGCCGCGCGGTGGCGGTACCGCGTGATTCCCTTGTAGTCGGCCATGTCCTCGGGCAGTTCGCGGAGCACGTTTCCGATGCGCTCCGCCCAGCCCGGAACCTCGGCAAGCGCGCGGAGCGGTTCGAGATACGAGCGGATCAGGAACATGATCGCGCCCGAGTGCGGCAGGCGGATCAGGTGCTGCACCTCGACGCGCAGGTGCAGGCGGTCCGGCAGGGCGGGGTCATCGACGACCTCGACGCGGTCTGGCCCCCACTCCGGGTAGCTTTCGGTGGAGGTGTCGAGCCGGCCGTCGACCGACATCGTCCAATTGGTGCGCCGGAAGGCGTCGTGCGGCTGCATGCGCAGCAGGAACTGGTGCGCCCGCGCGATGATCCGCTCCTCGTGGATCTCCAGGAAGCGCATGCCGGTGTCGAAACCCATCGACCAGTCGGCGGCGAAGGTCACGACGCCCGCGTCGAGCCAGAGCGCGTTCTCGCGCTGGTCGAGCAGGGCGATGTCCTCCTGGATCTGCGTCGCGAGGAAGGCGAGCGGCCCGCCGGGCAGCGAGGCGTCGTCGCCGTAGGCGGCCTTGAGTTCGAGCCCCTGCAGCGCATTGACCCAGCGCAGCCGCGTGCCCTCGCGCGTGAAGCTCATCGTCTCGGGGTAGCTCGCGGCGAGCTCGGAGAGGCAGTACACCAGGGCGTCCCACTCGGCCGCCCGCATGTGGGGCGCGGTCGCCGCGCGGGTCGGGTCGCTCGACAGGATCCGCGCCCGCAGCGCGAGCTCCCGCGCGTATCCGTCGTCGATCTCGAGGATCCGGTCGCCCCAGAGCCCCGCCGCGGTCTTCTGGGCCCCGCGCGCGGGTTCGACGTTCGTCGAGTACCGGTAGGTGTCGTCGCGAAAGGGGAAGGGGAAGCGGTCGAGCCGGGCGGCGGTCGTGATCACAGGTCGAGCTCCAGTTCGGTATCGACGCAGCGGGAGACGCACGGCATGATCGCCGACTCGCGCTCGTCGTCGCTGAGGTAGGAATCGCGGTGCAGGGGTCGCCCGACGCGCACGGCCAGGACACACTCGCCGCAGACCCCCTGCCGGCACATGTTCGGAATCGCGCGCCCGGCGCCCTCGAGCGCCTCGAGCAGCGAGACGCCCGCGGGCACGCTCACGCGCTCGCCGCTGCGCGCAAGCGTGGCGGTGAAGGGCGCCCCCGGATCCAGCTGCGCCGATCCGAACGCCTCCGAGTGGAGGCGGTCCTCGGGCCACCCCGCCGCCCGCGCCTCGCCGAGGACGCGTTCCATGAATCCCTCGGGGCCGCAGGTGTACAGATGGGACCCGAGGGGGCGGTCGCCGAGGAACCCGGCGAGGGCCTGCGGCAGCGACGCGCGCCCCTCGCAGGCGACGAGCTCGAATCCCGCGACCCGTGCGACGTCCTCGAGGTCGTCGAGGTGGGCATCGGATCCGGGCGCGTGCACGTACAGGATCGCCGCGCGCCGGCCCCAGGCGGCGGCTGCGCGCGCGTGCGACAGGATCGGCGTGACGCCGATCCCGCCCGCGATCAGCAGGTGCAGACGCGCATCGGCGACGGGCGCGAAGGCGCTGCGCGGGCGGGACGCGCGCACGGCGTCGCCGACCGCGAGGGTGTGCATGAAGGCGCTGCCGCCCCGCCCCTCGTCGCGCCGCAACACGGAGAGCGTGTAGCGCTCGGGGAAGATCCCCTCGCCGGTGAGCGAATAGGCGTTCGCCTGCCCGCCGCACCCGACGACGAGGTGGCTGCCGGCGGTGAAACCGGGAAGCTCCTCGCCGCCGGGGGCCGCGAGCGCGATCGAGCGGATTCCGCCGGGCCGCTCGACGACGTCGGCGACGACGAGGTCCAGTCCGTTGCGCAGGGCGGGCAGCGTCACGGCGGTCACCTGGGGGTCTCCGCGTCGACCTTGTGGCCGAGATACGCCGCGTGGCTCCGCGAGAAGTGCTCGTTCGCGACGAGCCTCAGCCCGCATCCCGCGCACGCGATGACGGATCCGGTGGGGCCGTCGAGCGGGGTGCGCTCGCGGCAGTGGGCGCAGAGCACCACGCGGGCGTCTCGATCGGTGACGCGGATCGCGATCTCCGAGTCGAGCCCGCCCGCGCGGCGGATTTCGGCCCGCGCGGCGTACACCGTGCGCTCCGGCCCCACGATGGCGAATCGGACCCCGACCCGCGCGTCCTCGAGCGCCGCGCGCAGCTCGCGCAGGTCCACCTCGGCCCCGATCGACCGGACGGCCACGCGCGTGACCGGCACGGCCGGAACGAGGATCGCGAGGCGCTCGCCGTCGCAGCGGACGACGATGACCGATCGGGCGCTCGCGAGCGCCGTCATGTCCTCGTCGCGGGGCGCGTTCGAGTGGCGCCGCGCCACCGGGGGTGCGAGCAGGCTCATATCGCCTGCGTGCCTTCTTCGCCGGTGCGCACGCGCACGATCCGCGAGATGTCGACGACCCACACCTTGCCGTCGCCGATCTGCCCGGTGCGGGCACCGGCGACGATCGCGTCGACCGTGGCATCCTCGCGCTCGGCGGAGACGACGATCTCGATGCGCACCTTGTCGCGGAGCTCGATCGCATGGGCCTCGCCGCGGTAGTACTCGGTGCGGGAGGCGCCCGCGCCGTGGCCCTTGACGACGGAGGCAGTGAGTCCGGTCACGCCCACGGCGCTCAGGCTCTCGCGCACGTCGTCGAGTCGGTCGGGCTGGATGATGGCGGTGATCAGCTTCATGGCGGTCCTCAGATGCGGTCGAAGTCGTACGCGGTCTCGGCGTGCAGGGCGCGGTCGAGGCCGACCGCTTCCTGCTTGGCGCTGACCCGGATGGGACGGATCTTGTTCATGACCCAGGCGATCGCGTAGGTCATGCCGAAGGAGTAGACGAGCGTGACGGCGATGGCGATGGTCTCGGTCACCGCGAGCATCGGATCCCCTCCGAAGACGATGCCGGTCAGGCCGGCCGGCGCGGCCGAGGAAGCGAAGAGCACCGCCAGGTAGGTGCCGACGATGCCACCGATGCCGTGCACCGCGAATGCATCGAGCGCGTCGTCGACGCGGCGGCGGCGCAGCCAGGTGATTGCCCACGCGACGACCGCACCGCAGACGAGGCCGAGCGGGAGGCTCGCGAGGGGCGTGACGGCGTCGGCCGTCGGGGTGATGCCCACGAGACCGGCGATGAGTCCCGATGCGAAACCGAGCATGGTCGCCTGCCCGTCGCGGAAGTGCTCGATGAGGGCGAAGCCGAGGCCGCCGCCGAGGGCCGCGAGGAGCGTCGTGAAGACCACGTAGCCGGCGAGGAAGTTGGCGCCCGCGGCCGTACCGCCGTTGAACCCGATCCAGCCGACGAAGAGCATTCCCGCGCCGAGCAGCACGAGGGAGATGTTGTGCGGCCGGCCGTGCGATGTCCGTCGCGGACCGAGCACCGCGGCGAGGGCGAGGGCCGAGGCGCCGGCGTTCATGTGCACGGCCGTGCCGCCCGCGTAGTCGTGCAGGCCGAGCACGTTGCGCATCCAGCCGCCCACGACGCCCGACTCCTCGTCGCTGAACGCGAAGACCCAGTGGGCGAGGGGAGCGTAGACGAGCACGATCCACAGCGCGGAGAACACCAGCCAGGCGCCGAAGCGCATCCGTCCCGCGCCTCCGGAAGCGACGATGCCGATGCTGATCGCGGCGAAGAGCGTGTAAAAGGCGCCCCAGTACGCGGCGTCGGATCCGTCGTCGGCCGTGAAGGCCGTCCAGCCCGCGTACTCGAGCGGGTTGCCGATGAGGCCGAGGCCACCGACCGAGTCGCCGAGCACGAGACCGTGCCCGAATGCGACGTAGACGAAGGCGGTGACGGCCATGGAGCCCATCACCATCATGAACATGTTGAGGGCGTTTCGCCCCTTCATCATTCCCCCGTAGAAGAGGGCGAGTCCGGGGAACATGAGAAGGACGAGCGCGAAGGCTGCAAGCATCCAGGCGAGGTCGGCGGCGGGCATGGGAATCCTTTCGTCGTCGCCCGGGAGGGGGCGATGCGATAACCATCGCGGAAACCCTCGCCCCGGCCATTTCTGAGCTGTGTCGGAGGCGTTTCAATGCGCCGGGCGGCTTTTACATGGTGGAAACGCGTGCGTTCGCTCCGTGATCGCCGGCGCCCGTAGCGTTCCCGGCATGCAGACAAGCAGTGCGAAGCCGACGCTGACGAAATGGACCATGGAGCAGCTGGCGCGGCGGGGAATCGTGACACCGGAGGCTGTGGATCCGCAGCCCTGGCGGAACGGGTTGGGGACCACGCGCGTGATCCACGAATCGCTCGCGTGGCGGCTGAGCCTCGCGGAGATCCGCGGAACGCTCTCGTTCTCACTGTTCCCGGGGATGGAACGGATCCTCGTTCTCGTGAGCGACGCTCCGCTGACGCTCACGATCGACGGCGAGCTGCGGCGGCTGACGCGCGGGCGGATGGTGCGCTTCCCCGGTGAGGCCGCTGTGCTTCCCACCCCCGCCTCCAGCGGGGCGACCGTGCTGAACCTCATGACGGCCCGGTCGATCGCCGAGCCCATCGCCTCGCCGCTCTGCATCGGCGACGGCCTCGAGGTGCCGCCGTCGGAGACGAGAATCGTCGGGATCCTCGCCGGAGAGCTGCGCTGGAACGATATCCCGTTGCCCGTCGGCACCGTGCTCCTGCCGAGCACGCGGCACCGAACGCTGGCGGGCGAGGGGGAGGCGATCGAGCTTCGCGTGCAACCGGTATCCGAGGCTGACTGAGAGTTCGTCATTCGGGCGAGCGCACAGGTGTATCGCCGGTAAACTCGTGGGGTGACTTCCTCCACTTCGCCCGCCGAAGCGCCCCGTTCGACGTACTCCGAAGCAGGAGTCGACACCGCGGCCGGCGACCTCGCCGTCGAGCTCATGAAATCGTCCGTCCGGGCCACGCAGGGGCCCGAGGTCCTGGGCGGAGTGGGTGGCTTCGCCGGACTCTACGACGCCTCGTTCCTCAAGGAGTACCGCCACCCGCTGCTCGCGACGAGCACCGACGGCGTCGGGACGAAGGTCGCGATCGCGCAGGCGCTCGACAAGCACGACACGATCGGTCAGGACCTCGTCGGCATGGTCGTCGACGACATCGTCGTGACGGGCGCGAAGCCGCTGTTCATGACCGACTACATCGCGACGGGCAAGGTCTACCCCGAACGCATCGCCGACATCGTCCGCGGTATCGCGGAGGCGTGCAGCGCCACCGGCACCGCTCTCGTCGGCGGTGAGACGGCGGAGCACCCCGGGCTTCTCGGCCCCGATGACTACGACGTGGCGGGCGCCGCAACCGGTGTCGTCGAGAAGGACGAGATGCTGGGCGCGCACCTCGTGCAGCCGGGCGATGCGATCCTCGCGCTCGAATCGAGCGGCATCCACTCCAACGGATACTCGCTCGTGCGCCACATCCTGAAGAACGCCGGCCTCGGCTACAACGACCACGCGGCTGATCTCGGCACCACCTGGGGCGAGGCGCTCCTCACGCCGACGCGCCTGTACACGCTCCAGCTCCTCAACCTCATCCGGAACGTCCCGGGATCGGTTCACGCGCTGAGCCACGTCACGGGTGGCGGCATCGCGGCGAACCTCGCCCGCGTGCTTCCGAAGGGATCCTGGGCGGAGGTCGATCGCGCAAGCTGGAGCCCCAGCCCGGTGTTCCGCGCGCTGAGCGACGTGGCGGGCACCTCGCTTGAGTCGAGCGAGGGCACCTGGAACCTCGGCATCGGTTTCTTCGCCGTCGTGGCGCAGGACAAGGTCGACGAGGCGGTCGCCTCGCTCGCGGCCGACGGGATCCCCGCCTGGCAGACCGGCACCGTCGCGTTCGGCGACGCTCCGGAAGACGGATTCGAACAGGGCGCCAAGGGGGTCGACGGCGGGGCCGTGCGACTCGTCGGCCAGTACGCAGACGGAGCGAAGTAACACACACATGTGCGGCATCGTCGGAATGGTCGGTCGCGGCCACGTCAATCAAGACATCTATGACGCGCTGCTGCTCCTGCAGCACCGCGGGCAGGATGCGACGGGCATCGCCACGGCGGAGCCCAACGGGGTCATGCACATGGCCCGCAACAAGGGCATGGTGCGCGAGGCGTTCCGCACGCGCGACATGCGATCGTTGCTCGGCAACGTCGGGCTCGGCCACGTGCGCTACGCGACGAAGGGCACCGCGTCGAGCGAGGAAGAGCTGCAGCCGTTCTACGTGAACGCGCCCTACGGCATCACCCTCATCCACAACGGAAACCTCACGAACACGCGCGAGCTGACCACCGACATGGCGCAGCGCGACCGCCGCCACCTCAACTCGTCGAGCGACACCGAGCTGCTGCTCAACGTGCTCGCGAGCGAGCTGCAGGAGACCACGAGCACCGTCGACCTGGATGCGGAGCGCATCTTCCAGGCCGTCGAGCGCACCCACAAGCGCATCGAGGGTGCCTACGCCGTCATCGCGGTCATCGCGGGGTACGGGCTGCTGGCGTTCCGGGATCCGTTCGGCATCCGTCCGCTGATCCTCGGACGCCGCTCGAACGCCGACGGCACCGACGAGTGGGTCGTCGCGAGCGAGTCCCTCGTGCTCGAGAACGGCGACTACGAGATCGTTCGCGAGGTCGCGCCGGGCGAGGCCGTGTTCATCACGAACGACGGCGAGCTGTCCCGCAAACAGTGCGCGGAGGACGCGATCCTCGCGCCGTGCTCGTTCGAGTACGTCTACCTCGCGCGCCCCGACTCGGTCATGAACGGCCAGAGCATCTACGAATCGCGTCTCCGGATGGGTGAGAAGCTCGCGCGGACCATCGCGAAGCACATCCCCGAGGGCGAGATCGATGTCGTGATGCCGATCCCCGACTCATCGCGTCCCGCGGCGATGGAGGTCGCCCGCGTGCTCGGGCTCGAGTATCGCGAGGGCTTCTACAAGAACCGCTACGTCGGCCGCACCTTCATCATGCCGGGGCAGGAGACGCGCAAGAAGAGCGTGCGCCAGAAGCTCAACGCGATGTCGAGCGAGTTCGCCGGCAAGAAGGTGCTGCTGATCGACGACTCGATCGTGCGCGGCACGACGAGCCAGCAGATCATCCAGATGGCCCGCGACGCCGGCGCGATCAGCGTGACGTTCGCGTCTGCGGCGCCGCCCGTGCGCTACCCCCACGTCTACGGCATCAACATGCCGACGGCGGACGAACTCATCGCCCATGAGCGCACGATCCCGGAGATCGGCGAGGTGCTGGGCTGCGACCACATCGTGTTCCAGGAGATCGACGACCTGCGCGACGCGATCATCGAGGGCTGTGCCGCCGGGGGCGTTCAGCTCGACGACGTCGAGATGAGCTGCTTCGACGGCCGCTACATCACGGGAACCGTCACCGACGAATACCTGGAGTGGGTCGCCGCGACCCAGAGCTCCTAGGGACACCCGGGGATCCCTGGGATGCAGTGACACGGCCCTCGCGAATGCGAGGGCCGTGTCGCGTCTGCGGGCGGCGTCAGTTGTCGAGCGACGCCGCGCGGAAGATGCCGATGATGCCGGTCACGACGAGCGAGACGCCGAGGAACAGCCACATCCACACGGCCGACAGCACGGGGGAGAAGATCACGAACGCGCCGGCGAGGATGCTGACGATGGCGAAGAAGATCGTCCATCCCTTGTGAGCCCGGTCGGATCCGGGGACGGCGGGGCTGCCGATCCGGAGCGAGGTGAGCGAGACGACGCCCTCGAAGATCCACGAGATCCCGATGAAGGTCGTCACCATGACCGCGAGGAGCAGGGTCGACGCGCCCAGGTTGAAGAAGGCGACGACGCCGGAGGCGAGGAAGAGGATCCCGAGCAGAATCAGGCCCGCGCGGGTCCACCCCGTGAGGCCCTTCGAGGTGATGCCGCTGGCGAGCTGCAGGAGGCCCGCGGCGATCGCGTAGATCGCGATGAGGATCGTCACGGCGAATGCCGATTTGATGGGCCAGATCAGCATCACGAGACCGAAGACGATCGCGACGATGCTGCTGATGAGGATGGCGGTGCGCAGGCCCTGCCGGACGGCGAATCCGGGTCGCGCGCTCTGGGTCTCGGACGACATGCTGACTCCTGGTGTGAGAGGGGTGTACTCGTTCCGACAGTAGCGCCGCGGGTGCGACGGCGGATAGTCATCGTGGCCGGCTCGTCGCCAAGCTGGGAGTTTGCTCGAACGGTTGCCCAACGCGATACATCGTGTTTTACTCGAGCTATATCGCGAACTTGGAGGCGACAATGGCACACGAGAAATGGATCATCCACCCAGGTGAGACCCGTGTTATCGACATCGACGGCATCACCCGGCTGAAGGCGGGGCTCGTCGGAGGACAGATCGACATCGTCGGTCACGACGAGGATCACGTGCGGGTGGAGGTGCACAGCGTCGCGGTCAAGGAGCTGCGCATTGAGGTCGACGGCACCGAGCTCGAGATCGATCACCCGCAGGTGCGCTGGGACAACTTCATCAAGACCTTCGTCAACGTGGGCTCCTCGGGCCCCCGCGCCGAGATCTCGGTCGCGGTTCCGCGCCGCCTCGCGCTCTCGCTCGGTGTCGTCTCGGCGAGCGCCCTCGTGGCGGGTCTCGAGGAGGACGCGACGATCAACACCGTGTCGGGTGACGTTCTCGTCGACGGCCTGATCGGCGACCTGAATACCCACGCCGTCTCGGGCGACGTGCAGGTGCGCGGGCTCGACGGCGACTTCTCGAGCGACATCGTCTCGGGAGACATCGCGGTCGCGGGTCGCGTGCACACGACCGACATCAACACCGTGACCGGCACGGTCGTGATCGACGCGGAGGGCGCCCTACAGAAGGCGACCGTCAACGCGGTCTCCGGATCCGTCACCCTGCGGATCGACGACGAGTACCCCGCGCGCTACAACGTGCACACGCTGAGTGGCCGCGTGCAGGTCGACGGTGTCTCGCGCTCGAAGAACTACGACGGTCACGCCGGTGCGCTCTCGGGCATGTTCGCGGAGGTTCGGGCGAACACGGTCTCGGGCGACATCACGATCCTGCGCCGCAACGGCATCGCCCCGCAGATCGAGGTCGACACCCAGGTCGAGTGGCCGAACGGGGGCGAGAAGTAATGCCTCCCGTCTTTAGCCACGGCGATCTGCGCCTCTACCTGCTGAGCCTCCTCGCCGAGCGGCCGCTGCACGGCTACGGCATCATCCAGGCGCTGTCGGAGCGCACGGGTGGCACCTACACGCCGAGCGCGGGCACGATCTACCCGCGGCTGGCGAAGCTCGAGGATGAGGGGCTCGTCACGAAGACCCAGGAGGGTCGCACCACCATCTACGAGATCACCGACGCGGGCCGCGCGGAGGTCGCGCAGCGCGCCGACGAGATCGACGGGATCCAGAGCGGTCTCAGCGACTCGGTGCGGATCATCGCCGAGAGCGTGCGCAGCAACGTCCGCGAGGCGATGAAGAGCATGCGGGCCGACTTCGCCGCGGCGGCGAAGCAGCCGCCGGCACCCGAGGAGCCGCCGGCGGAGGATCCGCGAGCGGCCGCGCGGATCCAGCTCGCCCGCGCGGAGACCGTGCTCGCGGGCTTCCGCGCCACGATCCGCGCCGACCTCCGCACCCATATCGCCCGGGGCGGCGCGCTCACTCCCGAGCTCGTCGACGCCCTGACGAAGGACCTCGACGGAGTGACGGCGCGGGTGCGCGCCTCGCTCGGCTGACGCCCCATAGAGGAGCCCCTCCGCAGGCCGATGACACCGCATCGGCCCGCGGAGGGGCCCCTCTGCTTTCGGGAGGCCCAGCCGCACGGCGTAAACTCGGGTCATATGGCCCGACTGCAGGAATCACCGAGGTGGCTCCGCGTCGCCGTCTGGGCTGTCGGGAGCCTCGCCTACTTCGCCGCGATCATGTCGCGCACCTCGCTGTCGGCGACCGCGTCGATCGCGAGCGAACGCTTCGATCTGTCGAGCAGGGATCTCGCGGCGTTCGGGATCCTGCAGATCCTCGTGTATGCGCTCGCCCAGATCCCCGTCGGGATGCTCATCGACCGTCTGGGTGGCCGCGCCGTCCTGCTCTCGGGCGTCGTGATCGTCGCGGCCAGCCAGCTCGCGGTGGGCTTCGGCGGATCCTTCGGCGTGCTGCTCGCGGCCCGCGCGGTCGCGGGGCTCGGGGACGCGCTCGTCTTCCCCTCCGCGGTTCGGCTCACGGCCGTCGCGCTCCCGAGCAGGTGGGTGCCGGCCGGCACCCAGCTCACGGGGGTCATCGGCACCTTCGGCATGATCGTGTCCGCGACCCCGCTGTTGGCAGTCGTCGGCGCGGCGGGTTGGCCCGCGGGCTACGCGATCACGGCGGCGTTCACGGGCGTCGTGGCGCTCATCTCCTTCGGTGTGCTCCTGCTCATGGGTGCGGATCCGTCCCGTACCGCGAGCGGTGAGGGGATCGGATCCGTGCTCCGCGGCACCGCGGAATCGATGCGCCAGCGGGGCGCGTGGCTCGCGTTCACGGCGCACCTGATGACCGGTGCGTCCTTCACGGCATTCGCCGTGACGTGGGGGCCGTTGTTCCTCGAGCACGGCGCGGGCCTCGGCGCCGCGGGCATCGGGCTGTTCTTCACCGTCGTGCCCATCGTCGGGATGGTCGCGGGAATCATTCTGGGGCGCGCCGTCGTCGGGCGTCCGCGCCTGCGCGCCCGGATCCTTCAGGGCACCGTGATCGTGCAGGTGGTCGCGTGGGTGCTGGTGCTCTGGTGGCCGGTGCCGACGCCGGGCGTGCTGCTAGCGCTACTCGCCTTCGCCCTCGGCATCGGGGGACCGGTGTCGGTCACGGCGTTCGATATCGCCCGGGAGTGGGTGCCGGGGCACCTCGCGGCCCGCGCCAACGGCATCGTCAACACGGGCGGGTTCTCGGGCGGGCTGGTGGTGATCTGGCTCACGGGAGCCATGCTCACGCTGCAGGATGCCTCGCAGCCGGGCGACTACTCGATCGAGTTGTTCCGCGTCGCCTACCTGCCGATGCTCGGGATTCTCGTGCTCGCGCTCGCCGCCTTCGTCGTCCTCAACCGTCGCGCTCGCTGAACGATTCGGGTACGGCAAACGCCGCGGGTAGGACACCCGCGGCGTTCACTCCAGATGAGAGGTCAAACCCTCGCGGGCTCGTCGTCCTCATCTTCGTTGTCATACATGTCGGCCCAGCGGTCGACGTACTGGTCGTCGGTGCTGTGCGTGAGTTCACGCTCGAGCGCCGCGTAGTCCACATCCGGACTAAACGACTTCAGTTCACGAGCGAGCTTTGTGTGCTTCGCCTTCTGACGGCCACGCCCCATAGCGCGTCGACCCCCTTAAACGTTGATCTGCAGGTGAATGAACCCTATTCAGATACATGCTTACATGGCACCCGGTGAAAGACCGGAAAGAGTAAGCTTCAGGATACCACGGGGCCTGAACCGAGGGCTCCGCAGGCGGGAGGTGTGCCACCGATGTCCGAGATCTCACAGGCCGCTCAGGCGGCGGAAAAAGACCTTCACGGCGCCGTAATCGCGGCGATTATCCCCGACCAGCCCGCGCGCGTCGTCACCGAGGCCGCGCATTATGCGAACATGCTCGGAGTTCCGCTCGTCGTCGTCCACGTCGATGTGACGCGCTTCGTGACCTACGAGGATCCCGACGGGGCGCCGCACACGGCGCCCATCGACATCAACGTCGACGCGGGGGCCGAAGAGCTCGCCGAGGTGCAGAAGCACGTCGCCGAGGCGCTCGCGAAGCAGGACGTCGAGTGGACGACCGTGCAGCTCGTCGGAGACCCCGCGCTGGCGATCAAGCACTACGCCAACAAGATCGATGCGCCGCTGATCGTCGTCGGCACGCGCAAGCGCGGTTTCGGGGAGTCGCTCCGCGAGTTCTTCACCGGATCCGTCGCCGCGCGCCTGTCGCACCGGCAGCACCGGCCGCTCCTGGTCGTGCCGCTCGGCGAGCCGGTCGCCGACGAGGCGCCCATCTTCGACGAGGCGTGAGCGTCATACCGTGGTCTGATCTTCATCCGATCGAAAGCAGAAACATAGCTTCGGCATGACAGACTGACCCCGCCGATACACGTCTGTATTGAACCCCGGGGAACCCTGTGTCGAAACTCTCTGTTCTCAGTCTGAAGAACCGCGCGCTCATCGCGCTGATCACGATCTGCGTGGCGATCGTGGGCGGCTTCAGTCTCACGAACCTCAAGCAGGAGCTCATGCCGCCGGTCGAGCTGCCGGCGCTGCTCGTCACGACCACCTACCCGGGCGCATCGCCCGATGTCGTGGAGGCCGACGTCTCCACGCCCATCGAAGAGGCGATCCAGACGGTGCCCGGCCTCGACAGCTCCTCCGCCACGAGCTCCTCGAACGTGTCGATCGTGCAGGCGATGTTCGACTACGGCACCGACATGGCCACGGCCGAGCAGAAGATGCAGCAGGCGATCAACCGGGTCTCCGCGCAGCTGCCCGAGTCGGTGGATCCGCAGGTCGTCGCGCTCTCACTCGACGAGCTGCCGGTGGTCCAGGTCGCCGTGTCCGGATTCGAGGATCCCGCGACGGCTCAGGAGCAGCTCGACGAGCTGGTGATCCCCGAGATCGAGGACGTCGAGGGCGTCGGTACGGCGTCGGTCGCGGGAGCCGCGGGTCAGCGCATCACGATCGTTCCGGATCAGGAGAAGCTCGCCGCCGCGGGGCTCACGCAGCAGGCGATCACCGACGCGCTCGAGCAGAACGGCAACCTGTTCCCCGGTGGCGAGATCACGGAGGACGGCCAAACCCTGACGGTCCAGACCGGCGTCAAGATCGGCTCCGTAGACGAGCTACGCGAGCTGCCCCTGGTGGCCTCCGGGGCTCCGCAGGTGGATCCGGCGACCGGGCTGCCCGTGCCGCCGCAGGCCTACACGATCGCGGACGTCGCGAGCGTGGATCTCGAGGACGACCCGACCACGTCGATCTCGCGCGTCAACGGCGAGGACGCGATCTCGATCGCCGTCACGAAGCTCCCGACCGGCAACACCGTCGACGTATCGGCGGGCGTCCTCGACGCCCTCGACCGGTCGGGCGAGCAACTGCCGGGCGTCGAGTTCACGGTCGTCTTCGACCAGGCGCCGTTCATCACCGACTCGATCGAGACCCTCGCGACCGAGGGGCTGCTCGGTCTCGTCTTCGCGGTCGTGGTGATCCTCGTCTTCCTCCTGTCGATCCGTTCGACGCTCGTGACGGCGATCTCGATCCCGACGAGCGTGCTCGTGACCTTCGCGAGTATGCAGGTGTTCGGCTACTCGCTCAACATGCTCACCCTCGGGGCACTGACGATCTCGATCGGCCGCGTGGTCGACGACTCGATCGTCGTGATCGAGAACATCAAGCGCCACTATGTGGAGGGCGCCGACAAGGGCGACGCGATCCGCCTCGCCGTGCGCGAGGTCGCCGGCGCCGTGACGGCGTCGACCGTGACGACCGTCGCAGTGTTCCTGCCGATCGCCTTCGTCGGCGACATGGTCGGCGAGCTGTTCCGTCCGTTCGCGATGACGGTGACGATCGCCATGGCGGCATCGCTGCTGGTGTCGCTCACGATCGTTCCCGTGCTGGCGTATTGGTTTATGAAGCCGGGCAAGCCGCTTCTGACCGAGGCGGGGCACCGCATCGACCCCGAGCACCCCGACGCTCCGAAGTCGCGCCTGCAGAAGGCGTACCAGCCGATCCTCTCCTGGACCCTGAAGCACTCGTGGTCGACCCTCGGGATCGCCGTGGTCGTGATGATCGGCACGGTCGCGCTCGCGCCGCTCATGAAGATCAGCTTCCTCGGCGACATGGGGCAGAACTCCCTCACGGTGACGCAGGATCTCGGCGAGACCGCGTCGCTCGACGCGCAGGATACGGCCGCCGCCGAGGTGGAGGATGTGCTGCGCGGCATCGACGGCGTCGACACCGTGCAGGTGACCATCGGATCCTCCGGCGGCATGGGCGCGCTCCTCGGCGGATCCGGCATCACCTACTCGGTGATGACCGACGCCGACGCGGATCAGGCGGCGCTGCAGGAAGACGTGACGGCGGCGCTCGCCGACATCGAGGACGCGGGTGAGATCACCGTACAGTCGGCCGCCGGAATGGGAATGTCGAGCGACATCGCCATCACGATCGAGGCCGCCGACGACGCCACGCTGCGCGAGGCCACCGAAGCCGTGACCGGCGCACTCGAGGGCCGCGATGGAATCGAGCCGCCGAGCAACTCGCTGCAGTCGGACATGCCGTATATCTCGGTCGACGTCGATCGCGCGAAGGCCGCCGCGGCCGGGCTCAGCGAGGCCGCCGTCGGCGCCATGGTGAACTCGACGATGCAGCCTGCCGAGGCCGGATCCGTCGAGCTCGATGGATCCTCGCTCACGATCTACGTCGCGAACGAGCAGCCCCCGGCAACGGTCGATGAGCTGCGCCGCATGCCGATCCCGACCGCCGCCGGCGTCGTCGAGCTCCAGTCGATCGCGACGGTCGACGAGTCGACGAGCCCCGCGTCGATTTCGACGCAGGGCGGGCAGCGCACCGCCACCGTGACGGTCGCGCCGGCGACCGACAACCTCCAGACCGCGACGGTCGCGGTGCAGGCGGCGCTCGACGAGGTCGATCTGCCCGACGGAGCGCGCGCCACGATGGGCGGCGTCGCCGAGCAGCAGGCCGACTCCTTCGAGCAGCTGGGCCTCGCGATGCTCGCGGCGATCCTGATCATCTACATCGTCATGGTCGCGACCTTCAAGTCGCTGCGCCAGCCGCTGCTGCTGCTCGTCTCGGTGCCGTTCGCCGCGACGGGGGCGATCCTGCTGCAGGTCATCACGGGCGTGCCGCTCGATGTCGCCTCCCTCATCGGCGTGCTGATGCTCATCGGCATCGTCGTCACCAACGCGATCGTGCTCATCGACCTCGTCAACCAGTACCGCTCGCACCACGGCCTGAACGTGCACGACGCGACCCTTGCGGGGGCCTCGATGCGTCTGCGTCCGATCCTGATGACGGCGCTTGCGACGATCTTCGCGCTCACGCCGATGGCGATCGGCATCACCGGCCACGGCGGCTTCATCTCACAGCCGCTGGCCATCGTGGTGATCGGCGGCCTGGTGTCGTCGACCTTCCTGACGCTGATCGTGCTCCCGACCCTGTTCAACCTGGTCGAGGGCGCGAAGGAGCGCCGCAAGGCCCGCCGCGGCAAGACGGATCACGACCCGCAGCCCCACGGCCCGACCCCGGGCGAGGGCGGCGTCATCACGGCCCCGCAGCTCCGCCGCCGGCGCGGCTGAGCCGGATCCGCGGGGCGGCCTGGCCCGCACTGCGGAAATGGCCCCGAACTGCGGAGCTCCTCAGGGGATGCTTCCGCAGTTCGGGGCCATTTCCGTCGTTTCGGTTCTCGCGCTGTGCGCTGGGCTCGATGTGCGGAGGTGGCCCGTAGCGCGGAGAGGGAGCCCGGGTGGTTCCGTAGTTCGGGGTCATCTCCGCAGCTCGGGGTTGCGCGTGGCGCGCTGGGCCGGATCCGCGGAGGTGGTCCAGTAGTGCTGAGAAGGCGCCTGTCTGGATCCGTAGTTGGGGGTCATGTCCGAAGTTTGGATTCTCGCGGTATGCGTTGGTCTCGATCTGCGGATGCGCACGCGTAGTGCGGAGAGGGAGCTCGGTTGAACCCGCAGTTCGGGTCTATCTCCGCAGCTAAGTGCTGCCGTGCAATGCGCTGGGCTGGATCTGCGGAGGTGGTCCCGTAGCGCGGAGTGAAAGCCCGGGGTGGTTCCGTAGGTCGGGGTCATTCCCGCAGTTCGGCGTTGCGCGTGGCGCGCTGGGCCGGATCTGCGGAAGCGGTCCCGTCGTGCGGAGAGGCAGCTCGGCTGGATCCGTAGTTGGGGGTTTTCTCCGTAGTTCGGGTGTTCGCGAGGTGCGCTGGTCCGGATCCGCGGAGGTGGGCACTTCTCGCGGAGGGTGAGCCCGGGTGGTTCCGCAGTTCGGGGTTTTCTCCGTAGTTCGAGTTCTCGCGCGGTGCGCTGGGCCTGATCCGCGGATGTGGCCCAGTAGTGCGGGGAGGGAAACCAGTGCTCCCCGCCAATCGAGGTCACTTCCGCACCTTGGATCCGCGCCGAACGCGGCGGGATCCGGGCGGCGAGCTGTGCACAGGGCGGGAAGCTCCTGTTTTGTTCACATTTCGCGGATCCGCCGAGCGGGACAGCGGCGCTGTCGCGCACGATCGAGGGCATGGACCTTGTCAGCACCATCCGCCGTGGCGGCGGCGTCATGCTCACCTCGCAGCTCGTGAAACGAGGGATCTCGCTCACGCGCATGAAACGTGCAGTTGCGGCGGGGATCCTTATTCGGCCCAGTAGGGGATGGATCGCTCTGCCGAGCGCGGATCCGATGCTCCTCGGCGCGGCCGGGGCGCGCGTCGTCCTCACCTGCATCACCGCCGCCGCCCACCTCGATTGGTGGGATGTCGGCGAAAAGAAGCCGCACTTGGCCGCCGCGCAGCACGGCCATCCGATCCTGACGAGGCCCGCGAAGGTGCACTGGAATGAGCCCGTTGTGCGTCGCGCGCCCGGTCAGCTCGTCGATTCCGCGCCCAATGTGCTGTCCCTCGTCGCGGAGTGCCAGCCCTTCGAACAGGCCGTCGCGATCTGGGAGGCCGCGCTCCGCGTCGGCGCCGCGAAACCCGAGCTGATGCGGGCACTCCCGCTGCGGCCCCGCGCGATGGAGGTGCTCGAGGCCGCGCGCCCGTACGCGGACGCGGGTACCGAATCGATCCTGTTCCACCGATTGACGTGGCTGGGCTTGCCGAGGCGGCGGCAGACCTGGATCCTCGGCCACCGTGTCGACCTGTTGATCGGTGACCGCCTGGTGATCCAGGTCGATGGCGGTCATCACGTCGACGCGCAACGTGCGAGCGACAACGAGCACGACGCGCAGCTGAGGCTCGCGGGCTATCACCCGATCCGGGTCACCTACTGGCAGCTCATGAATGAGTGGCACGTCGTGCAGGAGCTCATCCTGCAAGCCATCGCGCAGGGACTTCATCTCGCGAAGCGCTGACCCCGAATCCCGGATATGGCCCCGTACTACGGAAGGAACTGCGGCCCCTCTCCGCAGCACGGGGCCATGTCCGCACTTCGGGTTCGCGCGCCCAAGGTTGACATGGACTCGCGGATTTCTCCGAAATTCGTGGACACCCGCCCGATTAGGCCTACGCGTTTGTCCAGTCCACGCGCCGGCCGTCGGACCGGATACGCGGAGATGCTCCCTAACTGCGGAGGATTAAGGTGAACGACTCCGCAATTCGGAGTCACTTCCGCGGCTGGGGTTCACGCGCTCAGCGCCGGTCCGGATCCGCGGAGCTGGCCCCCAAGTCCGGAGGACATCTTGGGATCACGACGAAGATCGGGGCCATCTCCGCACTTCGGGGCGCCGAGCGGGGCGCCAGGGGGCGCCAGGGGCGCCGGCCCGGATCCGCGGGGCTGGCCACCACATTCGGAGGAACCCGTCGATTCGCACCGAAAATCTGGGTCATCTCCGCGAGACGCGAGCCGGCGGGCGGCCCCTAGGAACCCAAAATGGCATCTACCCCGGGGTTTCCCAGGGCATACCGCTAACGTAGGTAGGTCGGCTAAGGGATGCCACGTTGTGTACGTGGGTGTGAATGTGTCCTGTCGTGGCCGCATAACACCTACGGAAGGTGCGTTAGTTTCGCATGCCTAAAAACAAGAAGCCCGCTGGCGGTCGTCCCGCCAGGAACTTCGACCCCAAGTTCGCCGCAGACCGCAAGCCCCGCTGGAACCGCGATGACCGCGACCAGCGTCAGGGCGGATCCCGCGAGGGCGGTTTCAACCGCGCCGGAACCGGTCGTGACGACCGTGGCGAGCGTCGCCCGTTCAACCGTGACGAGCGCGGCGGCCGCTCGTTCGACCGCGACAACCGCGGTGGATCCGGTCGCGACAACCGGGGCGGATTCGACCGCAGCGAGCGCGGCGGATACACCCGCGACGACCGCGGTGGTTTCCGCGGCGACCGCGACAACCGTGGCGGTTTCTCCCGCGACAACCGTGGTGGATTCAACCGCGAGGATCGTGGCGAGCGCCGTTTCGACGGCGAGCGTGGTGGTTTCCGCGGCGACCGCGACAACCGTGGCGGTTTCTCCCGCGACAACCGTGGTGGATTCAACCGCGAGGACCGTGGCGAGCGTCGTTTCGACGGCAACCGCGGTGGCTTCAACCGCGATGACCGCGCGCCCCGTCGTTTTGACGACAACCGCGGCGAGCGTCGCCCGTTCGACCGCGACAACCGTGGCGGCTTCAACCGCGACGACCGCGCGCCCCGTCGTTTCGACGACAACCGCGGCCCGCGCCGCTTCGAGGACCGCGGCGAGCGTCGCTTCGACAAGCGCGACGACAACCGCTTCGAGAAGCGCGACGACAACCGCTTCGACAACCGCTTCGACAAGCGCGAGGACAACCGCGAGGAGCGCGCCCCGCGCGAGCAGAACGCCGGCGAGCGCGCCTGGCAGGAGCGCCGCGACGCGGCCCCCCAGCGCACCGCCGCTCACGAGGAGCGCATCGACGTCGTGCACGAGCGTCTCGAGTCGGAGGCTGTCGCCGCCGAAGAGGTAGAGGGCCAGACCTTCGCCGACCTCGGCCTCGGCGACAACATCGTCCGTGCCCTCGCGGGCATGGGCGCCGACAAGCCCTTCCCGATCCAGGCGGCCACGGCCGGCCCGATCATCGAGGGCAAGGACGTTCTGGGTCGCGGTCGCACCGGATCCGGTAAGACGATCGCGTTCGGCGCGCCGCTCGTGGAGGCGCTGCTCCGCGCCCGCAAGGGCAAGGAGCGCGCCTACGGCCGCTCGCCGCAGGCACTGATCCTCGCCCCGACGCGCGAGCTCGCGCTGCAGATCGACCGCACGGTGCAGCTGCTCGCGCGCAGCGTCGGCCTGTTCACGACCCAGGTCTACGGTGGCGTGCCCCAGGGCAAGCAGGTGGGTGCGCTCAAGAAGGGCGTCGACATCGTCATCGGCACGCCGGGGCGTATCCAGGACCTCGAGCGTCAGGGCAAGCTCGACCTGAGCCAGATCCAGATCGCCGTCCTCGATGAGGCCGACCACATGTGCGAGCTCGGCTTCCTCGAGCCGGTGCAGGAGATCCTGCGCCTGACGAAGGCCGACGGCCAGAAGCTGCTGTTCTCGGCGACCCTCGACCGCGAGGTCTCGGCGCTCGTCGACGAGTTCCTCAAGGACCCGCAGGTCTACGAGGTCGCCGGCGAGGACCAGGACTCGGGCACGATCGACCACCAGGTGTTCGTCGTCGACCAGCGTTCGAAGCGCGATGTGCTCGAGCAGCTCGCCGACCGCGACGGCCGCACGATCATCTTCAGCCGCACCCGTGCCTTCGCCGACCAGCTGGTCGAGCAGTTCGAAGACAACGGTCTGCGCGCGATCGCGCTGCACGGCGACCTGAACCAGGCCAAGCGCACGCGCAACATCGAGCGCTTCTCGAAGGGCAACATCCAGGTGCTCGTCGCGACCGACGTCGCGGCCCGCGGCATCCACGTCGACGACGTCGACCTGGTCGTGCAGGCGGATGCGCCGGACGAGTACAAGACGTACATGCACCGCGCCGGCCGCACGGGCCGCGCCGGTCGTTCGGGTCGCGTCGTCACGCTGATCCCGCGCAACCGCCGTCGCCGCATGAGCGAGCTGCTCGACCGCGCCGAGATCGACGCGCCGTTCCACGAGGTGCAGCCCGGTGACGAGCGCATCGAAGAGCTGACGCGCTAAGACACGCGGAAATGGGCAGGGTCTGGTGACCCTGCCCATTTGCGTGCGCCAGAATGGACGCATGCATACTCCCGTGGATCCCACCGGCCAGCAGATTCGCCTCGCCAAGGGCGACGTCACCGCACACATCGCACAGGTCGGCGCGAGCCTGCGCGGCCTCACCGTCGGCGGCGTGTCCGTCGTGACGCCCTTCCCCGAGGGCACCATGGCGCCGTCGTGCTCGGGCGCGGTGCTCGTCCCGTGGCCGAACCGCATCGCGGACGGCATCTGGAAGCAGACGGATCCGCACGGCACCGAGTACGAGCAGGAGTTGGCCCTCACGGAGCCGGATCTCGACAACGCGATCCACGGGCTGCTGCGTTTCGCGCCGTACGTCGTCGAGGCGGGCGAGGAAAAGGCGACCCTGACGGCCGCGGTCGTCCCGCAGAACGGCTACCCCTTCGCCCTCGTCACCGAGGTCGAGTACGCCCTCACGGACGACGGAATCACGGTCACGCACACGCTCACGAACGTCGGCGACACGGCGGCGCCCGTCGGCGTGGGAACGCACCCGTTCTTTCACATCGGCGGCGCGGATCCGCGCGAGCTGACCCTCACCCTGCCCGCTTCGCGCTTCTTCGAGGTCGATGAGCGCCTGCTTCCCGTCGCCGAACGCGACGTGACGGGCGACACCGACCTGCGCGCCGGCCGCCGCCTGGGCGATGTGTCGCTCGACACGGGCTTCGCGGGGCTCGATCGCGATGACGAGGGGCGCGCGGTGACGACGCTCGAGTCCGCGGACGGAACGAAGGTCTCGGTGTGGCAGGACGAGAACTTCGAGTACCTGCAGGTCTACACCACGGAGAACTACCCGGGCCAGGACTACGCCGTCGCCATCGAGCCGATGACGATCCCCACCGACGGCTTCAATTCCGGCGACAACCTGACCTGGCTCGAGCCCGGCGCGAGCTGGAATGTTAGTTGGGGTGTCAGCGTCTCGACGAACTCCGGGGTCACAATTAAGGAATGACTTCCCCGCTCCGGTCCGACGTTCGGCGCGCACAGATGCTGCGCCGGGCGGAGCGCCGCCGCCGCCGGGCGATCGTGACGATCGCCTCGGCGGCGTCTGCGTGTGTGATGATCGTCGCGGGCGCCGCGCTCACGACGGGGGCCGGATCCGCGGGCGCCGCACCGCAGCCCGTGGTCGCGGCGGAGACGCCGTCGCCCGCGCCGACACCGTCGCCGACCGCGGATCCGCAGGAGCCCGCGGAACGGGCAGACTCGGCCGAGGAAGCGTTCTGCGATGACGCCGTGAAGTCGGCGATCGACTCGGGAGACGCGGAGGCCGTCGTGGTGGCGGCCGGCGGCGGCGAGGCCTTCCGCGAGGGCGTCGTTTCCGGTGCCGCGGATGGCTGCATCGCGCTGGACCACCCCGCCTGGTCCTGGGTCGTGGTGAACAAGCAGCGACCGATCGAACCGATCGATTTCGCCCCCGAGACGGTCGTGCCCGAGACGTTCAGCCCCATCGGCTCCACGCTGACGCCGGCGGCGGCCGAGGCCCTCGACGCGCTCGCGCATGCCGTCGAGGAGACGGGCGAGGGATCCATCGGCCTGTCGAGCGGTTACCGCGACTACGCGTCGCAGGTGACCGCGCACGATTCGCTCGTCGCCGAGCTCGGCGAGGAGCAGGCGGAGCTCACCTCGGCGAGGCCCGGATACAGCGAGCACCAGCTGGGCTTGGCCGCCGACCTCGTCGCCTGCGACGGCCAGATCTGCGGCACGATCTACGAGTTCGGTTCGACGCCGCAGGGCCAGTGGGTCGACGCGAACGCGTGGAAGTACGGGTTCATCGTGCGCTACGGCGAGCCGGGCACCGACACGACCGGCTACGAGTCGGAGCCGTGGCACCTGCGCTATGTGGGTGTAGAGCTCGCGAAGGCGTATGCGGAGGGCGGCTACGAGACCTACGAGGACTTCTGGGGCCTTCCCGCCGCGACCGATTACGACAGCTGAGAGCCGGTCTAACGGCCGCGTAGCAGGCCGAGCGCGGCCGCCTTGTAGATGGCCTCGGCCTGATTGTGTGCGTCGAGCTTCTTGTAGATGGCGCGCAGGTGTGCCTTGACCGTGCCGGGAGACAGGAAGAGTTTCCGCGCGACCTCCTGGCGGCTGCCGAGATCTGCGAGGGCGCGGATGATCACCAGCTGACGCGCGGTCAGGATCGAGGCGTTGACCGCAGTCGACTCCTGCGCGAGTGGCCGCGTGACCGCGAACGCCGCGCGAAGCTCGCCCGGCGAGCGGAGGGATTGAAGGATCCGCGTGCGCTCGTCGCGGGTGAGGAGTGCGAATGCGAGCCGGAGCTTGTGCGTGCGCGCGAGGACGAGGAGGTGGCTTGCGGCATCCCGCGTCGTCTCCGGATCCTCGCTGGCGACGCCCAGGCGCGCGAGCATGGTGAACACGACGTGCTGTTGCAGGGGCGTGTGCGCGCTGGCGGCGGCCTTGCCGAGCTTGGCGGCGGCCGCGTCCTGATCGCCGTGATCGATGTCGCGCCCCGCGCTGAATGCGAGGGAGAGCGGATCCTCGGCCGTGCGCGTACCGGAGGTCGCGAGTAGTCGCGGATTCTCGCCGAACAGCACGAGGATCGAGCGCACGTAACTGGCGCGGCGGGGCGACGGTGCGGAGGGGGAGAAGGCGAGGTGCGCGCCCACCGCCTCGTCGAATCTCACGCGCGCCGCGCCGACGTTGCCCGCGGCGAGGTCGAGGATGACCTCGCCGAAGAGCAGGACGTCCCAGTGCATGGGATGCGGACGTTCGCGGAGGGTGGTCACGGCGCGTTGAAGCGCGTCGAAGTCGCCCGTGAGCCCGGCACAGATGACGGCCGTGGCGTTGACGAACGCCCCGTACGATCGCGAACTCTGCAGGGGTGAGGTGAGCGGCCCCTCGGTCGTCTGCGTGAGGGTGAGCGAGGCGGGAACTCGGCCGCCGACGGATTCCAGGAACGCGAGCCCCGCGAGCGCGAAGCGGCGCCGGTACTCGATGCCGTGTGCGAGACAGTACCTCTCGAGGTGGGTGAGGAGCGCGGCTGCGGCCGTGAACTCATCCCCGGTGATGAGCGTGACGGCGACCTGATACGCGAAGTTGCCGAAGACGTGTGCGAGCTCGGCGTCTATGTCACGTTCGGTGATCATCGCCGCCGCGCGCTCGGCGAAGTGCAGAGCGGCTGTGATGGCGGCGGACATGTTCCCCGCGTGCTGGAGTGCGTAAGACTCGATGCCCAACATGACGAGACGCTCGGTCGGGCGAAGCCCGCGCGACGAGGCGCGTGCCGCGTCGGCCGCGTGTCGGTAGAGATCGGTCGTCGAACGGTCGGGCCGGGGCGCCTGCTCGGCGACGGTCGCGGCGAAAAGGCTGAGCATCGCGCTGTTATGGATGTCTTCGAGAGGGAGCCGGCCGATCGCATCGACGATGTCCGGCGTGAGTTCCATAGGAAACGGCACCATCCGGAGGCCGACGCGGGTGATCAGAGCCACATCGCCCGTGAGCACAGCGAACTCGAAAGCGACGTCGTATTCTGCCCGCATCATGTAGAGCCGTGACAGGCGTTCCGCCGTCGTGACGAGCAGCTTCGGCCAGGATCGGCGCAGTTCGGCAAGTGCCGCGATCCTCGTGTCGGCTCGAAAGACGAAACGTGACTTGTGCGGCCCGCTTTCGAGTGTTCCGAGACCCCAACGGGCGAAGGTCTCGAGAAGCTCCGCGCCGTCGCGCCCCGTCAACGTGCCGGCCACTTCTGCGTCGATCTCATGGGGCATCGCGGCGATGCACACGTCGCGGAGCAGCCGCGAATCCTGCACCAGTGCCCGCAGGCCCGGCGCGGACGACAAGAACCCCACGCCGGATCCGCTCGCCCGGCCGAGGAACGCGACGGGTGGGAGGTGCGCCTCGCTGACCACGATGTGTTCCGGGAGGTCGATTGCGTCGATCGGCGAGGGCGAACTCTCAATGATGACGGCGCGGGTTTTCTCGCAGACGCGGAGGAAGTGCACGAGGTCGCTGACGATCTCGAGGTACATGCCGTCGTCGACGGCGCTGTGCAGGTCGTCGAGCACGATGATGGGAGAGTCGGCGATGCTGTGGAGCAGTCCGCCGACGATGTCGCGGATGTCGTCGTCGGGCTGACCGGCGCGGTCGATCGCGTCGAAGAGCGCCCGATCGCTGATCCACCCGCGGGCGTGGAGCTGCGTGATCGCGCGCATCCAGAAATTGCGCGTGCTCCGCGGCGGAGCGATGCTCGGCCACAGCAGCGCGGCGCCCGAGAGCGTGCCGGCCCAGCGCCGAACGAGGTCGGTCTTGCCGATCCCCGCGGATCCGCGCACGACGATCAGCGCCGGATCCGCCAACGAATCGGCGCGCGGCTGTCTCTCTCGGTCGTCCCGCATACGTACTCCCCACGCTCACCTTCGGGCGCCGGGATACGCACAAAGGGTCGACAGAACGTTCCCCCACAGGCCACCTTACGGATCTTTCGGGCATTGATGCCCTGGATTAGCCGTAAGGCCGCCGGATTTCTGCCTGATCTACGGCAGGAAATGCTCTCGGTGCGGCGCCGCGGCACCGTGGCGCGGTGATCGGCGCGGGGGTAACCGCGGGGTAAATCTTCGCGAAAACGAGAGCGGGGGTGAGATCGGGCCGGCGCATGCGTCACAGTGGGGAGGCCCAACCGGACCCGGCAGAGCCGCGACGTCCGATCGGCGTACGGTTCGTGCGGATCTCGACCCCTCAGCGAGAGAATCCGCACGTCGCGCGGGACCCGCTCTGAGTCGGTTCTCGCGCAGGGCAGCGGTATCACCGCCGCCCGCGAGGGGCTAGGAAGTGGAGCTCTTAGCCCCTCGCTTCCCGCTCCGCGTGGCTTCCTTCACACGTCTGATATCGGAACGGTAACGACGGGGGGTAAAAGCGGGGGTAAAAGCCGCGCTTCGTCCTGGAGCCTCAATCGCCATACGGAAAGCTGGACGTGGGTCGTGTGCCGCCTTTGCGTGCGCGCGAGCGACAGAGCGGGTCGGGGGACCCGCTCACATGCAGCCGATGAGGGCTTTACCCTGTCGCGCGCCTGCGACTTTGGCGTGCGCTCGGCTAGACCATTTCACAAGAGGGGACACAGTGCACCATCAGGTTTCGGAGGACGCCGCGTTGCAACGCCGCGGCGTCCGCTGGTCGTTCAGAACGGCGCTCGCTGCAGCGCTTGCGTTCGCCGTGGCCGTGCTCGGCCTCGTCGTGCCGAGCGCAGCCGTCGCGGCGCCGATCATCACCGAGGACGTCGACGCGGGGCTGACCCTCACCGTCGACTACGGCAATGAGGCGCTCGGCGACGACACGATCGTCACGCCCGGCACGCAATACAGCGTGAAGCTGCAGTACGAGACGAATCTGCAGAAGAACGGCAGCACGGTCGTGGTCGGGGTGCCGGAGGGTGTGGTGTTCCCTAGCGGTGTGCCGGCCGGAAATGGCGCCCTGAAAGACGTGGTATTCGACGAGGCCACTCGAGAGCTCCGCCTCACCTTCCAGGATGACGTCGAATCGGGTTCATACAACGCCCAGGGTGTTATCGACTTCCGCTTCACGCTGAGCAAGCCCGAGTCGGGCACGACGCGTGAAACGATCACCTGGACCCTGCCGAACATCCAGCTCGACACCGAGCTGGTCGTCAAGGATCCGGAGGACTGGGACCCGAAGCCGGGGAACTTCGGCAACGCCCTGAACAAGGGCATCGCGACGCCGGGCTTCGACGGCGCGCTGAAGTATGACGCCGCGACCGAGACCATCACGGTCGATCCGAAAGTCACCCAGCCGGGCGCCCTGCGGTATTCCCTGACAGTCAACGTCGCCGACGCCTCGACCTTCGACCTCAGCGACGTGATCGACGAGCGCCTTGTCTACGATGCTGACAGCTTCTACGCGACCATCAAGACCTGGAACGAGTTCTCCAGCGAGACCGCCGACTTCCCCCTTCCGGCGGTGAACATCTCGGACAACTCCTTCACGCTTCCCGGAATCTCGGTCGACCAGGCTGCACAGATCGTCATCACGTACACCGCCCATGTCGACCCCGAGCAGCTCGATGCGATCGCACAGCTGCTGAAGGACGGCGGCAAGGACAACGGCCGGGTGAACAGCCTCGATGAGGTTAGTTCGGAGTCCGGCGGTGAAATCTGGGCGCTGTTCGGAAACGATGCGAGCACGACGGCCGGTACCTCGGCGCGTGCCGACGGCAAGCTGGCGCTGCGCATCGACGCCGAGCCGCAGCCGAAGCCCGGCTTCGGTAAGAAGCTCGACTCCCCGCAGCAGACGATTCTGAACCCGGAGGGCACCGTCGACGACGAGGGCAAGCCGGTTCTGACCGCGCTCCCGCTAACGACCGAGTACACGATCACCGCCGACCTTCGCGCGTTCCAGGACAACGGCACGTGGCTGCCCAAGTGGAACCTCACGCAGGACGTCGTCATGCGCGACCAGCTGCCGAAGGGGGTCGTCTGGGGTGCCTCGGTGCTCGAGGCGAACGCCGAGCTGACGGGGCTCGCCTCGGCACCGGCCGAGCCCCTGACGGAGGAATCCTTCGCCGCGAACACGGATGCCGGCGACTACTGGATCGACGCCGCGAACCGCACGCTGTGGATCAACCTCGGACAGGACACCTCGAAGAACTGGTCGTTCACGGTCGCCTCGGTGATTGAGGACGCCTCGGCGTTCGACGATTTCTGCACCTGGAACAAGAACGATCCGCAGGTCGCGACGTCGTACTGCCTCCAGAACACGGCGAACTTCTTCTACTGGGACGGTCGCGGCGAGGACGGATCGGCGAAGCACACGCAGAATCGTCCGTCGCAGAACCGCGACCTCTTCGTCGTGCAGAATGCCGGCACGGAGATCGATGACGATAAGGCCTTCGACAAGAAGGCTGGCACGTTTGGGCGCATGACGATCGGAGAGGTGAACTGGATTCCGTTCACCTTCGAGATCGGGAAGGGCGCGCTCGTCGACCTGGCCCAGTCGCAGATCATCGACATGGTCAACCACGACACCTTCGACATTGCCGACGACACCCTGGACGCGATCGGCGCGACGATCTCGGCTCGATACGCCGGTGTGGAGCTGAACGGCGACGACTTCTCGTTGTCGATCAACAACGACGGCGAGCTGGTGTTCCAGCTGAATACGACGAAGCTCGACGAGCTGAAGGACGACGAGGGCAACCTCGTCGACGGACTGCACCTCGCATTCAGCCTGCCGACGCACGTCGTGACCGGCAAGCAGACGCTTGACGCATCGAACTCGGCCCGCGTGGAGGGCGAGACGACCCGCGAGTACACCTGGTACAACGAGGCAAAGGCCTCCGCGACGTCATACGGCGACGAGATGGAGGTGCAGAAGTACGTCTACGACGCGGGTAACGCGAACTGGACGAAGAACCTTCGCGTGCCACTCGACGAGGATGGCAACGCTGTAACGGGCTCGACCTTCATCTACCGTGTGGAGCTGCTGCCGCACGGCAGCTACAACGGCGTGCGCATCTTCGACGTGCGCGACGTGCTTCCGGAGGGCATCACCGCGCTGGGCTTTGTGAGCGACGACAAGATCGTCTCCGGCGAGGTCAGCGCCACCGACCGCGTCACCCTGGACGGCAACCTGCAGGCGACGCTGAAGGATGGCGTGATGACGATCTCGCAGCAGCAGGGCACGACCCTGCCCGCGGGCGTCAACCCGCACGTCAACTTTAAGGTGCGCGTCGATGCGGCGGAGCCGAACGTGGGCATCGTCAACAAGATCCCCGGCGCCGCCCCGACCGTGATCACGTACACGAGCGGATACCCGCTGGTGATCGCGAAGTCCGACTCGCAGCGCCCGAACGTCACGATCACCGACCGCGACGCGCGGTTCTCGATCACGGGACCGAACGGCTTCTCGGTTGAGGACGCATACGTCGTGGACGGGCAGCTGGTGACGTTGAACGACGACGGCGACGAGGTCGGCGTCGTGGTTCCGGGTCTCAAGGGCGACTCGAACGACCCCGCGGATGTGCCCGTGGGCGAGTACACCATCGTCGAGACCAAGGCGCCCGCCGGTTACGAACTCAGCGAGGTGCCGGTTGTTGCAACGATTCGCGCCGACGGCGCGTCGACCGCGGTCACGATCAACAACGACCCCCTGCCGCTGTATGCGATCGGCGACTACACGTGGATCGACGCCAACGGCGACGGTGTGCAGGGCGCCGATGAGACGGCGTTCGAGGGCGTCAAGGTCGAACTGCTCGACGCGGCCACGGGCGACGTGATCCGCACTGAGACGACCGACGAGAACGGTCGCTACCTGTTCGACCTGCTTCCCGCAGGCGAGTACAAGGTGCGCTTCGTCCTGACGGACACGCAGGCCGAAGACTACGTCTTCACGTCGGTGCATCAGGGAGACCCGGCCGCTGACTCCGACGCCGACCCGGCGTCGGGCGAGAGCGGCGTCATCCACCTGAACGGTGACAACGCGAACCTCACGACCGACTATGAGTTCGGCGACGTACAGGCCCTGTACGGCGTCGACCCGACGTGGGACGCCGGCGTGGTTCAGAGGAGCTACGCGATCGGTGACGTCGTCTGGATCGACAGCAACCGTGATGGTCAGCAGGATGAGGGCGAGCCGGCGCTTGCCGGCGTCACCGTCGAGCTGATTCGCGACGGCGACGTGGCTGGCACCACGCATACGGATGAGAACGGGCACTACGCGTTCGACAACCTCTCCTCCGGCACGTATCAGGTGCGCTTCACGCTCACCGAAGACCAGGCGGAGCAGTACGTGTTCACCAAGCTCGGAGACGGCTCGGCGACGGATTCGGACGCCAAGCCCGGCGACGACCCTGCGGTTGGTACGACCGGCGACATCGTCCTCGGCGATGCCAACACGAACCTTGACCGGGAGTATCCGGGCATCGGGGCGACGGAGGGCATCGACCCGACCTGGGACGCGGGTGTCGTCGAGCGCAACTTCGCCATCGGTGATGTCGTGTGGATCGACGAGGACCTCGACGGTCTGCAGGGCGACGACGAGCCGACTCTCTCGGGAGTCACGGTCGAGCTGCTCGACGCCGACGGCAACTCGTTCGAGGAGCCGCGCACGGTCACGACGGATGCCGACGGTCGCTACCTGTTCGATGAGCTGCCCGCGGGCAGCTACCGCGTGAAGTTCACGCTGACGGAGAAGCAGAACGAGACGTACATCTTCACGACGAAGGGCGTCGCGACCGAAGGACCGAACGCCGACTCGGATGCCGATCCGGCGACGGGAATCACGGACGTTATCGAGCTGAAGCACGGCAGCCCGAACCTCACGACGAGCTACGAGCCCGCCGATGTCAGGGCCACCGATGGCATCGACCCGACGTGGGACGCCGGTGTGGTCGTCAAGACCTACGCGATCGGCGACTACGCGTGGATCGACGTCAACCGCGATGGCGTGCAGAACGAGGGCGAGCCGGTTCTTCCGGGCGTCACCGTCGAGCTCGTCGACGCTGAAGGTAACTCCTTGGAGGAGCCCGTCGTGACGACGACCGACGAGAACGGGTACTACCTGTTCGACGAGGTTCTGTCGGGTACCTACCGCGTGAAGTTCACGCTCAACGGTGAGGACGCGGTGAAGTACACCTTCACCGACGCGCTCCAGGGCGAGGACAAGGCGACCGACTCCGACGCGAAGCGCGGATCCGGTCTGACCGAACCGTTCCAGGTCGGCTACAGCACCGTCCTGAAGGGCGACGACTTCGTCGCCTACAAGGAGGCGCACGCCGACACCGAGATCCTCGCGACCGTGGGTGTCGACCCGACGTGGGATGCCGGCGTGGTCGTCAAGACCTACGCAATCGGCGACTACACGTGGATCGACGCGAACAAGAACGGCCTGCAGGACGACGACGAGGTCCTGTCGGGCGTCACGGTCGAACTGCAGCGCGTTGACGGCGAGCCCGTCACCGACATCGAGGGCAAGCCCGTCGACCCGGCCACCACGGACGAGGACGGCCAGTACCGCTTCGACAACCTGCCCGCGGGCGAGTATCGGGTCCAGTTCACGCTGACCCCGGAGCAGTCGGAGCTCTACGTCTACACGTTCCCGAACAGCCTGGACGAGGGCACCGGTCCCAACAAGGACTCGGACGCGACCGTCTCCGGTGACGACCAGGCCATCGCCATCACCGTTCCGGTGACGCTCGATGACGGCAACGAGCAGCTCGTGCTGGGCGTCGACGGCGTTGAGGCGACCGAGGGCATCGACCCGACGTGGGACGCGGGCGTGTTCGCTCGCAGCTACGCGATCGGCGACACGGTCTGGGTCGACGAGAACGGCAACGGTCTGCAGGACGACGAGGAGACGCTCGAGGGCGTCATCGTCGAGCTGCTCGGCGAGACCTCCGACGAGGTCATCGCCACGATCAAGACCGACGAGAACGGCCGCTACCTCTTCGACGAGCTGCCGGCCGGCAACTACCGCGTCAAGTTCACCCTGACGGACGAGCAGGCGAAGGAATACAACTTCACCGGCAAGAACGCGGAAATCGGTGGCGAAGATTCGGACGCCGATCCGGCGACCGGCATCACCGACGTCATCGAGCTGAAGCACGGCAGCCCGAACCTCACGACGAGCTACGAGCCCGCCGAGGTCACGGCCACCGATGGCATCGACCCGACGTGGGACGCCGGTGTGGTCCACAAGACCTACGCCGTCGGCGACTACACGTGGATCGACGCCAACCGCGACGGTGTGCAGAACGAGGGCGAGCCGGTTCTCCCGGGCGTCACCGTCGAGCTCATCGACGTCGAGTCGGGCGAGGTCGTCGCGAAGACGGTGACCGATGACAACGGCCGCTACATCTTCGACGAGCTGCGCCGCGGCGAGTACAAGCTCCGCTTCACGCTGACCGACGAGCAGGCGAAGGTCTACACGTTCACCGACGTTCACGCCGGTGACGACGACCTGGCCGACTCCGACGCAACGCGCGGATCCGGTCTCACCGTCTCGTTCGTTCTCGACGGATCCAACGGATCCCTCGTCTCCGGCGAGCAGTACGAGTTCGGCGAGGTGCTCGCGAGCGAGGGCATCGACCCGACGTGGGACGCGGGCGTGGTCGAGAAGACCTACGCGCTGGGCGACTACGTGTGGATCGACACCGACTGCGACGGCGTGCAGGACGCGAACGAAGCCGCGCTCGGCGACGTGACCGTCGAGCTCATCGACCCGGCGACGGGCGAGACGATCGACTCGACGACGACGGACGAGAAGGGCTGGTACGTTTTTGACTCGCTGCCCGCGGGCACCTATCAGGTGAAGTTCGTCCTCACGGACGAGCAGTCCCAGCGCTACGCGTTCACCACAACCGGATCCGGTGACAAGCGCACCGACTCCGACGCAGACCCGGCGACGGGCCTGACGAAGGAGATCGTCCTCGACGATTCGAACGGTGAGCTCGTCTTCGACGGCTCGCTGGCCGCCACCGAGGGCATCGACCCGACGTGGGACGCGGGCCTCGTGGTCAAGCGGGTCTCGGTCGGCGACACCGTCTGGTTCGACGAGAACGGCAACGGCATCCAGGACGACGGCGAGCCCGGCATCCCCGGAGTCTGCCTCGAGCTGGTCGGCCCCGACGGAAAGCCCGTTACGGACATCGACGGCAACCCCGTCGAGCGAGTGACGACCGACGAGAACGGCTACTACTCCTTCGAGAACCTGCCGGCACTGCCGGAGGGCCAGCACTACACCGTCCGGGTGACGTGCGTTCCCGAGGGCTACGAGCCGACGAAGCCGGGCGTGGGCGACCGCGACAAGGACTCGTCGACGAACGAGGCCGAGTCGGGCAACCTGGTGAACGACGGTGACCGCGACGACACCCTCGACTTCGGGTTCGTCAAGACGCCCGTCGAGGAGCCGACGCCGACGCCGACGCCGACCGAGGAGCCGACCCCCGAGCCGACTCCGACGGATGACCCGTCGCCTGCTCCCTCGGAGTACCCGTCGCCGACTCCGACCGACGAGCCAACGCCTCGACCCACCGAGGTGCCGTCTCCCGCGCCGAGCGCGGAGCCGTCGGAGGAGCCCGCACCGGCACCCGCCGCGGAGCCGAGCGAGGAGCCGTCGCCGGCGCCGGCGCCGTCTCCCACGGAGGGACCGGAGGGCGACCTGTCGCCGACCGGTGGGGACCTCGCACTCCCGCTGGGTGCGCTCGCGATGACCATGCTGCTGGGTGGTGCCATCGTCTACACGATGCGTCGCCGCACGCAGCAGCGATAAGACGTTCACCCGGCTCGTTCTCTCGTTCCCCCAATGGTCGAACGGGTCGGGTGAGCTCACGGAGCGCCTCATAGGCGACCCCGTGCGAAGAGGCCAGGACCGCGAGGTCCTGGCCTCTTTGTCGTGTTCTCCACACCCGGCGCGATTGTCAGGCCTCGCTCATAGGCTGGAACCATGAGCGATCCGATGTACGCGCCCGAGCCCGACGACGGGTGGCTCCCCCCGGAGGAACCGCCGCAGGACTTCTACGGCGACTACGACGGCGGTGCGATCGAATGGGCCGACCCGTTCGCCGCACCCTCCGGTGCTCCCGGCGCGGTCGCGCCGACGGATCCGCCGGTGCGGGCCGCTCGCGGCTCGCGGTATGCGACCGCGCTGGAGGCGCTGCGCACCGTCTACGGGTACGACGCCTTCCGCGGCGATCAGGCCGCCGTCGTCGAGCAGGTGATCTCGGGCGGCGACGCGATCGTGCTCATGCCGACCGGTGGTGGAAAGAGCGTCTGCTACCAGGTGCCCGCCCTCGTGCGCGAGGGCACGGGGCTCGTCGTGTCGCCGCTGATCGCGCTGATGCACGACCAGGTGGAGGCGCTGCGCGCGAACGGCGTCGCGGCCGCGTACCTCAATTCGACGCAGGATCCGTCGGAGCGGCTCGCCGTCGAGCGCGCGTACATCGCGGGCGAGCTCGACCTCATCTACGTCGCACCGGAGCGGCTGTCGAATCCGCAGACGCGCGCGTTGCTGCAGCGCGGATCCCTGAGCGTGATCGCGATCGACGAGGCGCACTGCGTCAGTCAGTGGGGTCACGACTTCCGGCCTGACTACCTCGCGTTGGGCGACCTCGGAGAGGTGTTTCCCGGCGTGCCGCGCGTGGCGCTCACCGCCACGGCGACGCGGGAGACGCATCGGGAGATCACGGAGCGCCTGCAGTTGCAGAACGCCCAGCACTTCGTGTCGAGCTTCGATCGCCCGAACATCCAGTACCGCATTGAGGCGAAGACGGAGGTGCGGAAGCAACTGCTGCAGTTCATCCGATCGCAGCCCGACGGATCCGCGGGAATCGTGTACGCCCTCAGCCGCAAGTCGGTGGAGCAGATCGCGACCTTCCTGGCGGGGCAGGGGATCGACGCAATCCCGTACCACGCGGGTCTGCCCGCAGAGGTGCGCGCGGCGCATCAGTCGCGATTCCTCCGCGACGACGGCGTCGTCGTGGTCGCGACCATCGCATTCGGCATGGGCATCGACAAGCCCGACGTGCGCTTCGTCGCGCACGTCGATCTGCCGAAGTCGGTCGAGGGGTACTACCAAGAGACGGGTCGTGCCGGTCGCGATGGAGAACCGAGCGTCGCCTGGATGGCGTACGGTCTCGGTGATGTCGTGCAGCAGCGGCGAATGATCCAGCAAGGCGGGGGAGACCGCACCCTGCAGATGCGGCAGAACCAGCACCTCGACGCGATGCTGGCGCTGTGCGAGACGGTCTCGTGCCGGCGGCAGAACCTGCTCGAGTACTTCGGTCAGAAGTCGGATCCGTGTGGCAACTGCGATACCTGCCTCGAACCGCCCAAGACGTGGGACGGCCTGGTCGCCGCGCAGAAGCTGATGTCGACGATCGTGCGCCTCGACCGCGAGCGCGGGCAGTCGTTCGGTGCGGGGCACCTCATCGATATCCTTCGGGGCAAGTCAAATGAGCGGATCCAGCGCTTCCGTCACGACCAGCTGAGCACCTACGGCATCGGAGAGGACCTCTCAGAGCAGGACTGGCGCAGCGTGATCCGCCAGCTCCTCGCGATGGGGCTGCTCACGCCGAAGGGCGAGTACAACACGCTTGCGATTACCCCGGCCTCGGCCGGGGTGCTTCGCGGAGAGACGCCCGTGCTGTTGCGGCACGACGTGATCGGCCGCAAGTCGCGTTCCGCGATCGCGCGGAAGACCAGTGCCGCCGACACTCTCGACGAGAACGACCGCGGTCTCTTCGAGGCGCTTCGCGAGTGGCGTGCCGGCCAGGCCCGCGAGCAGGGCGTGCCGGCGTACATCGTGTTCGGCGATGCCACGCTGCGCGCGATTGCCGAGCATCGCCCGGCGTCGCTGCAGGAGCTGAGCGGCATCAGCGGCGTGGGTCAGAAGAAGCTCGATGCGTACGGCGAACAGGTGCTCGAGGTGATCGGCGCCACGGCGGCGTAGTAGCGGTCCGCCACTGACCTCCGCGCGGGGGCGAATCTCGCCTCGCGCTTGCCTTCCGATTTTCAATGCGCATACATGGATTTGACACGCGGCGTCACCCGCGGAACGACGCGCCACAAGCGACTCGCGGGGAGTAGCGGTATTTCTCTGCGTTCGCTGGACATTACCCCTCCGGCCCGGCAGGATATCTCTCGACTGAGTAAATCCTGCGTACAGCTCCACGTTCGCTGGCCTCCTCAGTCCCCGAGGCGTCCGCTTCGGGCTCTACTTGCGTACGTATCTGAGGGGATATCAATGCGTGCTGAAAAGCAGCGGCCACGGGTGAAGCCCTGGCTCACAGCAAAGCGGGTCGGGGGTGTTGTCACTGCCACTGCGATCACCGCAGCCTTCGTTGGTGCAGGCGCAACCTCCGCGACCGCTGCCGAAACCGATGACTCCGAGTCGCTTGCACAGATGATCGCGTCTGACCTTCTCAACGAGGTCATCGGGGGTTTGACTGACGAGCAGCTATTGGACGTCGGCGTCACCACGTCGGGCAACCCAAGCGATGAGGGTGCAAACTTCAACCCGCTGAACATCGGCGCTCTCGGGCTTCTTGACGTCAACCTGCCGACGGTGAACCTGCCGCTGCTAAAGACTCCGGATCAGGAGAACGGGCTTCTCGATCTTGGCAACGCGGGGCTCGTGAACTCGTTCGGCCACTCGCCGACGGCGACATCGTCGAAGGCCGCGGCAGGCGTGGTCACTGAGGACGGCGCGATCAATGTTGATGGCATCAACGAGGGAAGCACCGATTTCGCTTCAGTCGACCTCATCGACCTGCTGCGTCAGCTGAATCTCGAGGGGGTCTCGGACGCGATCGTAGATGGGCTATCGCTCGATTTGGGCGCCCTTGCGTCGGTGGCGGAAGAGAACGCCGGCGTGGTGACCTCGGACTACGTGGTTGCGGGTGCTGAGATCGCCGTCTCCAGCCCGCTTGCAGGCGATTTGACGACGGCTCTCGGTGGTGCATCGACGAATCTCGGCTTGGCGCTGAACGAGGCACTTGGCTCTGAAGGAACTCTTGTCGGGGCGCTCAACGACATCGACCTCGACATCAACCTGGGGCTTCTCGCCGCCACGGTCCAATCCGGCTCCGTTGGCGTCAACGGCCTCGATGCTGCGTTGGCTGAGGTCGATGAGCTGCTAACCAGCACCATTGGCGATGACAACGGGCTCCTCTCGCTCGATCTCGGTGCTGGCGACATCACGATCGACCTGTCGAAGCTCGTCGAAAGCGGCGACCTGAATGGTCTCGGCGCGAACACTCAGCTGCTGAACGCCACAACCCTGACGCTGATCACGAATGCGGCGGCAGATCTTCTCGGAAACGTCGTCACGGATGTCGTCGACCCGGTGAAGAACATCATTAATTCGCTTCAGGTGGACATTGAACTCGGCGTTAACCTGTCAGTTCCGCTCGTCGCGTCGGTCGCGGCAGACGTCTCGATCAACGCGCCGCTCGGCCAGCTGCTCGGGACCGCTGAAGACTTCGATACGGACCTCATCAACATTGAGGTAGAGCAGGGTGGCCTTCTCGGTGCTCTGCTGGGGGCGCTCGGTATCGAACTCGACGGGCTGATCAATGCGCTTCTGACTCCCGTCCTGAACGGTGTGCTCAATGCTGTCGGCGACACGGTCGGGCTGACTGTGGTGCCGCTGCTCGACAATCTTGAAGAGGTTATCTCTGGGCCTCTCGCGAGCCTGCTGAATGGCCTCTCACCGGTGTTCGCCGCGCTCAACCAGGTTGTGCAGGTGACGATCAACGAGCAACCGACAAATTTTGAATCGGCAGAGCTTGGCCTGCTGGGCGACGAGTCGTTCACGGTGAATGCGCTGGGCATCTCGCTACTCCCGGCGCTGAACGTCGCAAACGTTTCCCTGGCATCGTCGACCGTGCGTGCGCTGGACGAAGCACCCGTGTATGACACGTCGATTCTGGTGACGCCGGGATCGGTGGAGCAGGGTGGTTCGACGACGATCTCGGGTGAGGGTTTTGCTCCGCTCGAGACGGTGACGATCACGGTTGACGGTGTCGAGGTTGGCACGGTTG
>NZ_BMMQ01000005.1 GCF_014646015.1 Microbacterium nanhaiense | reverse complement strand
CCGGGGCAACTTCCCTACGCCACCACCACAATCTCTCGTTTAGGCGACAAGAGACAAACTTACCGGCCCATTCTGAATGAAACCTGAAGATCATCTCTTCCGAAACCCATCTCCTCTGAAGAGGATTTTGATTCCGTGTCGCCGTCTTGGGATGGGAGCCTGTCGGCTCAACCTCACCGCTTGGCGGCGACAAGGAATTACATTACGCGGATCCCGGGGGCCCAGCAAGCAGCCCCCACACCGGGCGTGTCGCGATCGCGTCGACCATCGCGGACGCGTCCCCTCCCCCGGCCTGGAACAGCCAGGACAGGATCGCGACCCCGCCGATCAGCACGAGCGCGAGCACCACGAGCAGGATGATCGCGCCGACGACGAGACCCTTGCCCGCCTTCTTGAGCGTGCCGGTCACCTTGTCGTTCTTGAGCAGCGAGCCGACGAGCTCTCGCCGATCGTCGATCGAAAGCGACCGGTCGTGGAGCCTCGCCATGAGGTTCTCGGCGTCGACGTTGCCGGCGTACTGCGCGAGAAGACTCTGCCTTCCCTCGCGCGTACGCAGGGCGCGCGACGATTCGAGCAGTTTCTGCGCCTCGGCGTCTTCGACGCCGTAGCGCTCCGCGAGACGCCCGGACATGTGCACGCCCAACTCCCGCATCGCGGCTCGTCGGCCGTCCTCGGTCGCGAGAGTCTGTGCGGATTCGACGACCTTGGCCGCTTCGGGATCGACCCCGTACTTCTGCGCGAGCTGAGCCGCCGCGCCGGCGCCCGCGTTCTCGAGCGTGCGCTGGCCTCCGTCCGCCGTGCCGACGTGCTCGGTGAACGTCTCGGGAATCTCGATCGCGACGCCGGCGTCGGCCGCCTTCTTCTCGAGACGGGCACGCATCGCTCGCGCCGCGCCGCGCCGCGGATCCTGTTCGGGTGCGCCGGCGGGTGCCGCCGGGCGCTGCGGTTGCTGGTTGTTGCTCATTCTCAGATCTCCCCTTCTTCCGCTCTCGCCCGGCGCAGCCGTGACGGTCAGCCGACGAACAGTCCCGCGAGCGCTTTCTTGCCGCGGCGCAGCACCGCGACACCGCCCGGCAGCGCGCCCTCGACCTGCGCCTCGTCTCCGGCGACCTTCTCGCCGTTGATCGTGACGCCGCCTTGCGCGATCGCACGCCGAGCCTCCGACACGGACTTCACGAGGCCCGTAGCCACCAGCGCATCGATCACCGAGGTACCGCTCGCGACATTCGCGTGCGGAAGCTCGCCCAGCGCCGACGCGAGCGTCGCCGCGTCGAGCGCGGCCAGCTCACCCTTGCCGAAGAGCGCCTCCGACGCCGCAATCGCCTTCTCCGTCGTCTCGAGACCGTGGACCGTCGCGGTGACCTCGAGCGCGAGGCGCTTCTGGGCGGCGCGACGGAACGGCTCCTCCTCGACCAGACGCGCGTACTCGGCGATCTCTTCACGGCTGAGGAAGGTGAACACCTTGAGGCGGTCGATCACGTCGCGGTCGTCCGTGTTCAGCCAGAACTGGTACATCGCGTACGGGCTGCACATCTCGGCGTCGAGCCAGATGGCGTTGCCCTCGCTCTTGCCGAACTTCGTGCCGTCGCTGTTCGTGATGAGGGGGGTTCCGAAGGCGTGAACGCTCGTTCCCTCGACGCGGTGGATGAGGTCCGTGCCGCTCGTCAGGTTGCCCCACTGGTCGCTGCCACCCGTCTGGAGCACGCAACCGTACTGGCGGTACAGCTCGAGGTAGTCCATGCCCTGCAGGATCTGGTAGCTGAACTCGGTGTAGCTGATGCCGGCGTCCGAGTTGAGCCGCGCGCTGACCGCGTCCTTCTTCAGCATCGTGCCGACTCGGAAGTGCTTGCCGATCTCGCGCAGGAAGTCGATGGCGCTCATCGGCGCCGTCCAGTCGAGGTTATTCACCATGCGTGCGGCGTTGTCGCCCTCGAAGCTGAGGAAGCGCTCGATCTGCGCGCGCAGCTTCGCGACCCACTCCGCCACCGTCTCGCGCGTGTTGAGCGTGCGTTCGGCGGTCGGGCGGGGGTCGCCGACGAGCCCCGTGGATCCGCCGACGAGGCCCAGCGGCCGGTGACCGGCCAGCTGGATGCGGCGCATCGTGAGGAGCTGGACGAGGTTGCCCAGGTGCAGGCTCGGCGCGGTCGGGTCGAAGCCGCAGTAGTAGACGATCGGCTCGCCCTCGAGGAGCTCCTTGAGCGCCTCGGCGTCGGTCGAGACGTGCACGAGGCCACGCCAGTTGAGTTCATCCCAGAGGGTGTCGAAGGAGTCGTCGAGCTTCTGTTCGGCCACGATCAGGTCGGAAGTCGTCATGGTGTCCGATCCTACTTTCCGGTGAGAGCGACGATCGCCTGCTGGGCGCGCTCGATGAGTTCGGCGCGCTGCTCGGCGACCCGGACGGGCGCGGTGCCGCCGGCGCCGGCGCGGCTCGCTACGGATCCCTCGATCGAGAGAACCTCGCGGACGCCGGGAGTGAGGTGCTCGGAGACGCTCGCCAACAGCTCGTCGTCGGCGTCCTCGAGACCGATCGAGCGCTCCTCGCAGGCGCGAACGAGGGATCCGGAGATCTCGTGCGCATCGCGGAACGGAACGCCCTGCTTCACGAGCCACTCGGCGACATCGGTCGCCAGCGAGAAGCCCTCGGGGGCGAGCTGCGCCATGCGCTCCGTGTTGAAGCGCAGCGTCGCGACCATGCCGGTGAATGCCGGAAGCACGAGCTCGAGAGTCTCGACCGAGTCGAAGATCGGTTCCTTGTCTTCCTGCAGATCGCGGTTGTAAGCCAGAGGCAGCGCCTTGATCGTCGCGAGCAGCCCCGTCAGGTTGCCGATCAGGCGACCCGCCTTGCCGCGCGCGAGTTCAGCGATGTCGGGGTTCTTCTTCTGCGGCATGATGCTCGAACCGGTGGAGTAGCCGTCTTCGAGCGTGACGAAGTCGAACTCTCGCGTGTTCCAGAGGATGATCTCCTCCGAGAGTCGCGACAGGTCGATGCCGATCTGCGCGGCGATGAAGGCGAACTCGGCGACGACATCGCGCGACGCCGTGGCGTCCATCGAGTTCTCGGCCGGCCGGTCGAGCCCGAGCTCGCGGGCGACGAGCGCCGGATCCAAGCCGAGCGTCGACCCCGCGAGGGCGCCGCCGCCGTATGGCGACACTCCCGCGCGCACGCGCCAGTCGCGCAACCGCTCGAGGTCGCGCACGAGCGGCCAGGCGTGCGCCTGAAGGTGGTGAGCGAGCAGCACCGGCTGGGCGTGCTGAAGGTGCGTGCGTCCGGGAAGGATCGCATCCCCGTGCGCCTCCGCCTGCGCCACGAGGGCGTCGATCAGCTGGAGCACGCCGTGCGCGATCACGCCCGCGTGGTCGATCAGGTACATGCGCACGAAGGTGGCGATCTGGTCGTTGCGGCTGCGGCCCGCGCGGAGGCGTCCGCCGAGCTCAGCCCCGACCTCGGCGAGGAGCGCCTGCTCCATCGCCCCGTGCACGTCCTCGTCACTTTCGCGCGGCAACAGCTCGCCCGAGCGCACCTTCTCCGCGAGACGGTCGAGGCCTTCGTGCATCTCGCGGGCGTCGTCGGTCGACAGATATCCGGCCGCCTCGAGCGCGCTGGCATGCGCGTGGGAGCCGCGGATGTCATACAGCGCGAGCTTCCAGTCGAAGTGGGTGGACTTGCTCAGCGCCTGAAGCGCGGGGCTCGGCCCCGATGCGAAACGGCCACCCCAGAGGGCGCCCTCGTTCGTGCCGTGCGGGGTCGATGCGGGATCCGTCGTACTCACGCGTTCCAGCCTATCCGGTACAACGCGTCGCGTCGGAGGCCGCATCGGCCCCGGCACCGTTACTGCTGGCGAAGCAGCCAGACGAGCAGCGCCTTCTGGGCGTGCAGGCGGTTCTCCGCCTCGTCCCAGATGACGCTCTGCTCGCCGTCGATGACGTCGGCGTCGACCTCGTATCCGCGATCGGCCGGGAGGCAGTGCATGAAGATCGCGTCGCTCGCGGCGCGCTTCATGAGGTCGGCCGTCACCTTGTAGGGTCCGAGGTCGGCGAGGCGGCGCGCCTTCTCCTCTTCCTTGCCCATCGACACCCACGTGTCGGTGATCATGACGTCGGAGCCCTCCGCCGCCGCGGCGATGTCGGAGGTGATCGTCACGGATCCGCCGGTCTGCTCGGCGATCGCCCGCGCGTCGGCGATGACGTCCGCGCGCGGCTGGTATCCCTCGGGGCTCGCGACGCGCACGTGCATGCCCGCCATCGCGCCCGCGAGAACGTACGAGTGGCCCATGTTCGACTCGCCGTCGCCGAAGAAGCTCATGGTGAGCCCCTGCGTCGAGCCCTTGTGCTCGCGGATCGTGAGCAGGTCGGCGAGCAGCTGGCAGGGGTGGAAGTCGTCGCTGAGCGCGTTCACGACCGGGACCCGCGAGTTGTCGGCCATCTGCTCGAGCCCGGACTGCGCGTAGGTGCGCCACACGATCGCCGACACCTGGCGCTCGAGAACGCGCGCCGTGTCGGCGGGCGTCTCCTTGCCGCCGAGCTGGCTCGACGCGGTGGTGATGATGAGAGGCGATCCGCCGAGGTCGGCGATTCCGACGGCGAACGAGACGCGCGTGCGGGTCGACGACTTGTCGAAGATCACGGCGACGGTCTGCGGACCTTCAAGTGGCTTCTCGCTGAAGCGATCCTTCTTCAGGCGCTCGGCGAGGTCGAGGATCTCGGCCTGCTCGGCCGGTGTGATCGAGTCGTCGCGGAGGAAGTGGCGGGTCATGAGGCGTTCTCCTGGCTGTGTGCGACGGCGTCGAGCGACGCGGCGAAGATGTCGAGGAATTCGGCGATCTCGTCGTCACCGATCGTGTACGCGGGTGCCAGACGAATGACGTCGGCGGCCGGTGCGTTGATGATGAGCCCGCGCTCGAACGCCGCCGCCGCGACCTCGGCCGCGACGGGGCCGTCGAGCACGATGCCGATCAGCAGGCCCGCGCCGCGCGTGTGCGACACGAGCGGCAGCTCCTGAACCTTCTCGCGGATCTCGGCCCCGCGCCGGGTCACGTTCTCGAGCAGCCCCGTGTCTTCGATGTGCTCCAGCACGGCGTTCGCGACGGCGCTCGCCAGCGGGTTACCGCCGAAGGTCGAGTTGTGCGTGCCCGGGTAGAACAGCGAACTCGCCTCGCCGAAGGTGATCAGGGCGCCGATCGGGAATCCGCCGCCCGCCGACTTCGCGATCGTGATCGCGTCGGGCGTGATTCCGAGCGCCTGGTGCGCGAACCACTCGCCGGTGCGACCGGATCCGGTCTGCACCTCGTCGAGGATGAGCAGCGCGTCGTGCTCCGTCGCGAGCTCGCGGGCGCGGGCCAGGAATCCGTCGGGAAGCGGAACGACGCCCGCCTCGCCCTGGATCGGCTCGGCAAAGATCGCTGCCACATCGTCCGTGAACGCGCGTTCCAGCGCCTCGATGGTCGGGTCGATCGCGACGACGCCCGGCAGGAGCGGGGCGAACGGATCCTGATACGCGGCCTTGGGCGTCAGCGCGAGCGCGCCCGTGGTGCGCCCGTGGAAGGCGCCGTTGAGGCACAGGATCGTGCCCTTGCCGCGCTTGTTGCCGTGCAGGCGCGCGAGCTTCAACGCGGTCTCGTTCGCCTCGGTGCCCGCGTTCGCGAGGAACACGCGGCCCTCGTCGCCGGTCTTCGCGAGGCGCTTGAGGCGCGCCGCGAGTTCGAGCTGCTGCGGCGTGGCGAAATAGTTCGACACGTGCGCGAGGCGCTGGGCCTGCTGCGTGACGGCCTCCACGAACACCGGGTGGGCGTGACCGAGGGCGTTCACGGCGATGCCGCCGAGGAAATCGAGGAAGCGATTGCCCTCGGTGTCCCATACGTGGGAGCCCTTGCCGCGTTCGAGGTTCGCGAGGCGTCCGCCGAGGCTCATGAGGTCGCGGGCGGCCTCGTCCTTCCAGTCGTGCGTCATGATGCCGAGACCTCCGTTCCGATTCCGTTGCTGGTGAAGAGTTCGACGAGGACCGAGTGCGGAACCCGACCGTCGATGATCGATGCCTTCTTCACGCCGTTCTGCACGGCGTCGAGGCAGGCCTGCATCTTCGGGATCATGCCCGATTCGAGACGCGGCATGAGTTCCGTCAGCTCGTCGGCCGTGAGGTGCGACACGAGAGAGTCGCGGTTCGGCCAGTCGGCGTACAGCCCCGGTACGTCCGTGAGGATGACGAGCTTCTTGGCGCCCAGCGCCCGCGCGAGCGCGCTCGCTGCGGCGTCGGCGTTGATGTTGAGCGTGTGCCCCGGGTTGTCGAGGTCGGGGGCGACGCCCGCGACGACGGGGATCCGGTCGGCGCGCAGGTGGTCGAGCACCGGCTTCGGGTCGACCTTGACGACGTTGCCGACGCGGCCGAGGCTCTCCTCGACGCCGTTGATCATCACGCCGCGGCGGCGGCCGCCGAACAACGCGGCGTCCTCACCGGAGATGCCGACCGCGAAGGGGCCGTGGGAGTTGATCTTCGACACGAGCTGCGGGTTGATCTGTCCCGTGAGCACCATGCGCACGACGCTGATCGCCTCGGTCGAGGTCACCCGATAGCCGCCCTTGAACTCGCTCGGAATCGCCAGGCGGTCGAGCATGTTCGAAATCTGCGGCCCACCGCCGTGCACGACGACGGGCTTGATGCCGACGTAGCGCAGATAGGCGATGTCGGCCGCAAAGGCGTCCTGAAGCTCCTCGGAGATCATCGCGTTGCCGCCGTACTTCACGACGACGATCTCGTCGCGGTACTGCTTGAGCCACGGGAGGGACTCGATCAGCGTCGAGGCCTTGAACTCCGCCTCTTCGGGGCTCGTCTTCTGAAGATCGATCGGTGTCATGAGGAATATGCGCTGTTCTCGTGGACGTAGGCGTGCGTGAGGTCGTTCGTCAGGATCGTCGCCGTCGCCTCGCCGACGAGGAGATCGATCACGACGTGCGTGTCCCGCGGGGTCAGGTCGACCTCCTCGCGCGGGCGGTCGGGGCCGCCCTGCGTGCACACCCGCACACCGTTCATGGTGACGTCGACGTTGTACGGGTCGAATTCCGCATCCGTCGTGCCGATCGCAGCGAGCACGCGGCCCCAGTTGGGATCGTTGCCGAAGATCGCCGTCTTGAACAGGTTGTTGCGGGCCACCGAGCGTGCAACCGTCAACGCGTCGTCTTCGTCGGCGGCGTGGCGCACCTCGATGCGGATGTTGTGGCTCGCGCCCTCGGCGTCGCCCATGAGTTGTTCGGCGAGGTCGAGGCAGAGCGCGGTCAGCTCCTCCTGGAAGGCGTCGAGGTCGGGCTCGATGCCCGTCGCGCCGCTCGCGAGTAGCGTGACCTGGTCGTTCGTCGACATCGCGCCGTCTGAGTCGAGCCGGTCGAAGCTCAGCGTCGTCGCGCCGCGGAGCGCGGCGTCCGACTGCTCGGCGGTGAGCACCGCGTCGGTCGTGATCACGACGAGCATCGTGGCGAGGCCCGGCGCGAGCATGCCCGCACCCTTCGCCATTCCGCCGATGGTCCAGCCGTCGCGCGTGCGCACGGCCTGCTTCGGGATCGTGTCGGTCGTCATGATCGCGTGCGCCGCGCGATCCCCGCCGTCATCTGAGAGTTCGGCTACCGCCGCGGCGGCGCCGTCGAGCACCTTCCCGCGGAAGACCTCGTCGCCCGTGCCGATGAGGCCGGTGGAGCACACCACGACATCGCCCGCCGAGACGCCCAGCGCCTCGCCGACCGTCTCCGCCGTGAGGTGCGCGGTCTGGAAGCCGAAGGACCCCGTGAAGCAGTTCGCCCCGCCCGAGTTGAGCACGACCGCCTCGATGACGCCGTCCTTCACGACCTGCTGCGACCACATGATCGGGTTCGCCTTCGCGCGGTTGGAGGTGAACACCGCCGCGCCGGTCTTCTGCGGACCACGGTTCACCACGAGCGCGACGTCGGGCTTGCCGGTTGACTTCAGGCCCGCGACGACACCGGCCGCCTCGAACCCCTGTGCTGCTGTCACACTCACGGCGCAACTCCGTTCACGGTCAGCGCCGTCGTCTCTTCGAGACCGAGCGCGATGTTCATCGACTGAATGGCGGCACCTGCGGTGCCCTTGGCGAGATTGTCGAGCGCCGTGGTGATCACGACACGATTCGCCGCGCGATCGATCGCCACGCTCATGAGCGCGGTGTTCGCCCCCACGACGTCCGAGATCCTCGGCTGAACGCCCGCGGGAAGGAGGTTCACGAAGACCTCGTCGCCGTATGCGCTCTCCCAGGCGTCCCGGATCTCGGCATCGCTCACGCCCTCCGCGATCTTTGCCGTCGTCGTCGCGAGGATGCCGCGCGCCATGGGCACGAGCACGGGTGTGAACGACACCCGCGGATCCACGGCGCCCGCGCCGCGGAGCGCCTGCTGGATCTCCGGGATGTGCCGGTGCGTGCCGCCCACGCCGTACGCGCTCGCGGATCCGAGCATCTCGCTTGCGAGAAGGTGCGGCTTGAGCGACTTGCCCGCCCCGGATGGGCCGACCGCGAGCACCGTGACGATATCGTCGGCGTCGATCACGCCGGCTGCGATGCCGGGCACGAGGCTCAACGACACGGTCGACGCGTTGCATCCGGGCGCCGCGATGCGGGTCGCACCCACCAGGTTCTCGCGTTGCTTCCAGCCGTCGACCAGGAGCTCCGGAACACCGTAGGCCCATGGCGTGTGGAATTCGCCGCCGTAGAACTGGTCCCAGGCGTCCTTGCTCGTGAGACGGTGGTCGGCGCCCGCGTCGACAACGAGGCCGACGTTCTCGAGCGCATCGGTGTACTGGCCCGACTGCCCGTGCGGGAGGGCCAGGAACACGATGTCGTGGCCGGCCAGCACCTCGGGGGTGGTGGGCTTCAGTTCCAGGTGCTTGAGAGAGCGGAGGTGCGGCTGATGCGCCGCCAGCGGATCCCCCGCATTGGAATGCGCCGTGACCGTGGTGATCTCGACATCGGGATGATTCGCGAGAAGCCGAAGAATCTCGCCGCCCGCATAACCAGAGGCGCCGGAAACGGCGACCGAATACGTCATGTTCTCTACCTTATTGCGCGATGAGCGGATGTCCGTGACGGCGGACCGCTCACGCGGCGCAGTCTATGCGCGCGCTGGCCGGCGGCCCGCCGAGATTCGGCGGCCGCGTCGGGTCTCGATGGCGCAGGACATGGGAGCGAGAATAGCACGGGGTGGGCGGTGAGGCGGGTGTGGACGCGCTCCGACTCCGACGTTTCGCTCCTCTTCTCAGAAAGTCGGCTGCGTGACGTACTTGAACCCAATGTGCGAGCCGACGAATCCGAGCCGAGTGTAAAAGCGGTGGGCGTCCTCGCGCGCGGCATCGGACGTGAGTTGGACGAGCGTCGCCTCGAGATCGATCGCGGCCTCCTCGACCACCCAGCGCGTCATTGCCGAGCCGATCCCGGATCCGCGCTCGGCGCTCGCGACACGGACGGCCTCGACGAGCAGTCTCGTGCTTCCGCGCCGAGCCATGCCCGGGATGAGCGTCAGCTGGAGCGTGCCGACGATCGCACCATCCGCCTTCGTCGCCACGATGAGTTCGTTGCCCGGGTCCTGCAGGACCCGACCGAGAGCGGCGGCGTAGGCCGGTTCGTCGGCGTCGAGGGCGAGGTCTCCACGCCCGGCGCTGATCGGATCGTCCGCGAGCAGGCGCATGAGGTCGCGCAAGTCGTCGAGCGTTGCCCGGCGGATCGTCACCTCGGCGTCGCGAACAGCTACGGATACCGGAAGGTTCAAGAGTTCGAGCACGGTTCATTGTCTCCTGCCGGGATCAGACGTACGGCTTCGTTTGCCGCAGATCGTGGAACGGCGGTCCGGCGCACGGCATTTACTCCCGTGGTCGAATTTTCGGCTCGCGTCGTCGCATTGGATGTGCTGCCCCAAGAATGGCGGCGACGATAACGACCGCGTGGATCGATGATCATCGCTAGACAAGGCTTCGAGGGACCGTCGACAGCACGATCGTCAGCCCTGTCAGCACGAGTATGGTGCTCAGCCCTGCGCTGATCCAAACCACCGCCCGCCGCGCACGCCTGGGTCTGCCTCCCCTGATCCCGACGATCACGGCCGCCACGATCAGGAGGAACCAGATAGTCAATTCAATGAGTCCCACGACGATGCCGCTCGATCTCTCGAAGTCATCCGAATCCGGGTACTCGATGACCATGAGGCCGGGCCCCGCCAAGGTAAGCCCCGACAGACCGAGCGACATGACGCCGAACAACCCGGCAAGCGTCGCGATGATCGCGAGGATGATGACTCCGAGTGACCTCACCCACTAATCATGACAGAGGGGGTAAGAGTGGCGGGCATACAGGCATGCCAACCGCCGCGCGCGGGAATACCCTCTCGCCCGGCTCTACGACGGGCTTCTGTTCTCGGATGCCTCGTCCGTATCGTCGGCCCGCCGAGGCGAAATCCGCGGCATCACCAATCCGACCGACGCCGACGCAAAGCCGAGACCTGCAACGACTATTGCCGGGATGACGTTGCCTCCCCGCATCTGCGCATCTGCCGCGTAGCCCTCGATAATGGCAGTGACTCCAGCGATAACAACAAGCAACGCGCCGGCGCACAGGAGCAGGGTCTGCAGATAACGCGGATGTCTTCTCTTCGTCGTCATGCGTCTTATCGTTACTCAACGGCCGACGTGTGTCATCGTTCGGGAGATGTACACCCGGAGGGGGCGAGGGATCCGTGGATCCCTCGCCCCCTCCGGGCAAAACGCGAGCTCAGTCGCGGATGTGCGCGCCGAAACGCTCCTCCGCGACGGCGACGCCTGCGAGCTTCGCCTCGGTCGCCTCGGCCGCCGTCAAGGTGCGGTCGGTCGCACGGAAGCGGAGGGCGAAGGTCAGCGACTTTTGGCCCTCCTCCAGGCCTTGGCCGCGGTAGTCGTCGACGAGGCGGGTGCTTTCGAGGAGCTCCCCCGCGCCCTCCACCAGCGCCGCGCGGACCTCGGCGGCCGGAACGGCCCGGTCGACGACCAGGGAGACGTCCTGCGTCGCCGCCGGGTAGGTCGACAGGCTCGCGACCGTCACACGCTCGCCCGCGAGGGCGATGACGCGATCGAGGTCGAGCTCGGCGACCGTCACGCGGCCGAACAGGTCGGCGTCCTTCGACACGTCCGGGTGGAGCTCACCGACGTAGCCGACCTCGACGCCGGCCGCGACGAGCGCGCCCGCACGACCGGGGTGCAGGGCAGCGCGCTGGGTCTGAACGACGTCGATCGCGATACCCGCGGCTTCACCGACGGTGCGCACGGCGTCGAGCGCGGCGTCGAGCCCCGCCGCCTCCGCGGCACGGCCCGGCTGCTTCGGCGCGATGTCGCCCGCAAAGAGCATCGCCACATGACGCGGCTGCGGCGGGATCGACGCATGGATCTCCGCGATCTCGGCGTCCGACGGGCGCTGCGCGCGCGGGTAGTTCGTGTCGGTGCCGTAGCTGATGCCCCCCTCGGGGAGGAAGACGCTGCCCATCTCGAACAGCGACAGATCGGTCGTGCCGCGCGACAGGTTGCGGTGCGCCGTGGCGACGAGGCCGGGGATCAGCGAGCGGCGCATGTACGGCGCCGTCTGGTCGAGCGCGTTCGCGAGGCGGACCATCGCGACCTTGTGCCCCGATGCGGATCCATAGAGGGTGTTGGCGTCCTCGGACACGAACGGGAAGGCAATCGTCTCCACGAGCCCGGCGGCGGCGAGGGCGTCGGCGACGCGGCGCCGCGCCGACTGCTCGCGCGTGTATCCCCGGCCGGCCGGGGCGGTCGGCAGGATCGACGGCACCTTGTCGAGGCCGTCGACGCGCGCGATCTCCTCGACCAGCGTCCACTTGTCGGTGAGGTCGGGGCGCCACGACGGGGTTACGACGCGGAAGCCGCCGTCGATGCGCGTGACGGCGCAGCCGATCTTCTCGAGAATCTCCTGCTGGCGCGTGGTGTCGTACTCGACGCCCACGAGACCGCCCGCGAAGCCCTCGGGCAGGTCGATCGTCTCGCCCTGGAACTCGTAGTCGAGCTCGGCACCGACGGTGCCCGCGGTGCCGCCCGCGAGTTCGACCATCAGGTCGACGACGCGCTGCGCGGCCGCGTGCGCGATCAGCGGATCCACACCGCGCTCGAACCGCTTGCTCGCCTCGCTCGGCAGCTTGTGCCGACGAGCAGTGCGGGCGATCGACACGGACTCGAAGGCCGCGGCCTCGATGACGACGTTCGTCGTCTCGTCGTTCAACTCGGTCGAGGCGCCACCCATGACTCCCGCGAGGCCGATGGGGCCCGATGCGTCCGTGATGAGCAGGTCCTCGTCGCTGAGCGTGCGCTCGGCGCCGTCGAGGGTCGTGAGCTTCTCACCCTGCTCCGCGCGGCGCACGGTGATGCCGCCCGTGAGGCGGTCGGCGTCGTAGCCGTGGATCGGGTTACCGAGCTCGATCATCACGTAGTTGGTGATGTCGATGAGCAGGCCGAGCGAGCGCACACCCGCGAGCTGCAGGCGCGAGCGCATCCACGGCGGCGTCGGACGCGACGCGTCCACGCCGTTGACCGTGCGCACGACGAACTGCTTGACGCCCTGGTTGCCGCGGATCGGGCGCCGATCGTCGATCACGAGGGGGAACCCCTCGCCCGCGGCGACCTCCGAGGCCGGGCGTGCCGCGGGATCCGTGAACGATGCGCCGGTGGCGAGCGCGTACTCGCGCGCCATGCCGCGGATCGACAGCGCGTATCCGCGGTCGGGCGTGACGTTGACGTCGACCGCCTCGCCATCAAGACCGAGCAGCGCGATCGCGTCGGTGCCGACCTCCGGGTCGAGTCCCCACTCGACGAGACGGATGATGCCGTCGTGATCGTCACCGAGGCCGAGCTCCTTCGCGGAGGCGATCATGCCGTCCGAGGTGTGGCCGTAGGTCTTGCGCGCCGAGATCGGGAAGGGACCGGGGAGCACCGCGCCGGGGAGGGACACGACGACCTTGTCGCCGGGGTGGAAGTTCTGGGCGCCGCAGATGATGCCGCGGACGCCGCCGTTCGCCTCACCGACGTCGACCTGGCACCAGCGGATGTTCTTGCCGTTCTTCTGCGGCTCGACCTCGAACGAGACCACCTGTCCGACGACGACGGGCCCCGTCACGTCGAAGCCCAGGGCCTCCTCCTCTTCGAAGCCGACCGAGACCAGGGACGCGAAGACGTCATCCGTCGTCGCCTCGTCGCTCATCTCGACGTACTCGCGAAGCCACGAAAGCGGAACGCGCATCAGACCACCATCCCGAACTGCTCGCTGAAACGGACATCGCCTTCGGCCATGTCACGCATGTCCTGTACATCGCTGCGGAACATCAGTGCCCGCTCGATGCCGATCCCGAACGCGAAGCCGCTGTAGACCTCGGGGTCGATTCCCGCCGCGCGCAGCACGTTGGGATTGACCATGCCGCAGCCGCCCCATTCGATCCAGCGCGCGCCGCCCTTGAACGTGGGGTGCCACAGGTCGAACTCGGCACTCGGCTCGGTGAACGGGAAGTGGTTCGTGCGCAGACGCGTCTTTGCCTCCGCGCCGAAGAGCTGCTTCGCGATGTGGTCCAACGTGCCCTTCAGGTGCGCCATCGTGATGCCCTTATCGACGACGAGGCCCTCGGCCTGCGTGAAGACGGGCAGGTGCGTCGCGTCGAACTCGTCGGTGCGCGCGACCTTTCCGGGCGAGAGCACATAGATCGGCACCTCGCGCTCGAGCATCGTGCGCATCTGGACGGGACTCGTCTGCGTGCGCAGCACGAGGTGTCGGTTCGCGGGCTCGACGTAGAAGGTGTCCTGCTCCTGGCGCGCCGGGTGATCCTCGTCGAGGTTCAGCGAGTCAAAGTTGAACCACTCGTGCTCGAGTTCCGGGCCCTCCGCGATCTCCCACCCCATGCCGACGAAGAGGTCCGAGATGGCCTCCTGCATCAGGGCGACGGGGTGGCGCGCTCCCGCGCGCGTGCGGCTCGCGACGGCCGTGATGTCGAGGCGCTCGGCCTCGAGCCTCGCGGCGTCCTCGATCGCCTTCAGCTCTTCCTCACGCGCCGCGAACGCCTGGTTCACGCGCCCGCGCGCGGCGCCGACGAGCTTGCCCGCCTCGGCCTTCTTCTCCTTGGCGACGTGGCGCATCTGCGCATTCAGCGTCGCGAGCGGACTGCCCTCGCCCTGGTGGGCGGCGCGGGCCTGTTTCAGGGCGGCGGTATCGGAGGCCGCGGCGACCGCGGCAAGCGCGTCGGCGACGGCGGCCTCGACCGCTTCTGGGGTGATCTCGGGTACGTCAGACACGAGGCCCCATCCTACTGGCCGAGCCTGGGCGGCCGACCTACTTCGGCGCGTAGAGGGCGATGCCCTCGTAGGTCCAGTTGCGGTCGTTCTCGCGCAGGTTCTTCGACTCCGCCGCGTTTGCGGTGTAGAAGTGCTTGCCGAACCTCTCCGACCAGAAGCGGTACACCGGAACCGTGCTCGACGATGCGCTCTTCGCCGTGCAGAAGGCCGTTCCCTCATACGACCAGTTCTTGTCGGTGTCGCGCACGGTGCGCATCTCGGCCTGGTTGGTCGTGTAGAAGTGCGATTCGAACCGCGCCGACCAGAAACGGTAGACGGGAGTCGTCCCCGCACGGCAGGATCCGCCGCTCACCGGCCAGACCCGGAAGTCGGTGCCCTCGTATGCCCAGTTGCTGTCGTTGTTGCGGATATTGCGCGCCTCGGCGTCATTGACCGTGTAGAAGTGCGCGTTATCGAACTTCGACGACCAGAAGCGGTGCACGGGCTTGGCATCGTTCGCGTTCGGCGCCGGCGAGGTTCCGCCGGATCCACCCGACCCGAACCAATCGGTGTAGTAGTTCACGAAGTTGCGGTTGCCGTACGACGAGCACGCGTCGCCCGTGCCGTAGCCCGCGGCGAGCGCCGCACGGTTCGGCTGGTAGGGCGTGTAGTAGTAGAGCGCCGCCGTGGCCTTGTTCTGGATCGTCACGGGCGAGGTGCCGCAGGCGGCGTTCGGGTGATACCTGATCTGGCTCGTCTTGCCGACGGGGTACCAGTTGAAGCTGGGATCCATCGAGTAGCGGCGGAGCTGCTTGGCGGCCATGTAGACCTGGTTCTGGAAGCCCAAGAACTGCGGGTCGCACGCCGCGTTATCCGGGCATGCGAAGCCCATCGCCTTGTCATAGCGGAAGTCGCTCGGCCACGTGTGCGTGACGAGCCCCTGCTCCTTCTGCAGGATCACGAGAAGAACCTTCTCGCTGATCCCGCACGCCTTCGCCGACTTCGAGATGATCGACGCGGCCGACTCCCTCGATGAGCCGGTGTACGTGCCGCTGCAGTAGGTGTTGGGCTGCTTCGTCGCCGTCTTCTGCGTGAAATCCTTCAGGCAGGTATAGCCGCGCTGGCAGGACGGAACCTTCGCGTCGAGGAAGGCCTGGATCTGCGACGTCGACATCGTGCCCGAGGTGTACATCAGCTTGTCGGAGATGAGGTTCCCAGCCGAGAAGTTCCTCAGGGTGATCGCCTCGGTCCCGGCGGTGGCCGATCCCCCGCCCGGATCCGCCTCGTCGACCGTGGTGGACCCGAGATAGTCGCCGACCTCCGGGCTCGGGATGTCCACGCTGCCATCGGCGACCGCCGCGCTGGGCGCGAGGGCACCCGCGGCCAGGGCAAGCGCGCCGAGCGCGAGCGCGAGCTTCGAGCGAAGTGAGGTCAGACGAGGCATGGTCTTTAGTGTGCCAGAAGAGGCCGCACGGATATTCTCCGTGCGGCCTCCAGTCAGTGGTCGGTCTTCGCGTCGCGAATTCGGGTACCGGTGCTGACCTGCATGGAGATGACCTCCGTGAGGGTTGCTTCATCGTCGGCTGCCGGTTCGTGTGGCCCGGCGACGGGATTCTTCGGCGAGCGGCGACCGCGCTTCTCGATCCAGTGGGCGAGCCACGACAGCAGGAGGCACATCACGATGTAGATGCCACCGATGACGAACGCCGCCTGAAGAATCGGACGCCCCGGCTGGGTTGCGAGGAGCTTCGCGTAGTAGAGCAGCTCGTGATAGGTGATGAGGAAGCCGAGCGCCGTATCCTTCATCGTCACCACGAGCTGGGCGATAATCACCGGCAGCATCGCCCGGATCGCCTGCGGCAGGAGGATGAGCGTCATCACGCCGCTCTTTCGAAGGCCGATCGCGAACCCCGCCTCGCGCTGTCCGCGAGGAAGAGATTCGACGCCGGCGCGCAGCGCCTCGGCGAGCACGGATCCGTTGTACACCATGAGCGCGATCACGACCGCCCAGTACGGCTCCATCTTGATGCCGAGCGACGGGAGACCGTAATAGAGGATCATCATCATGACGAGCACCGGAACCGCGCGGAAGGCCTCGGTGACGACCGTCGCGGGAATTCGCACCCACGCGTGGTCGGACAGCCGGCCGATCGCCAGCACGAAGCCAAGTACGAGGCTCAGCACGGCGGCGGCCGCAAACGCCTTGAGCGTGTTCAGCAGCATCGTGCCGATCTGCGCCCACACGGTCGTATAGGTGAACACGCTCCACTTGGAGGCCGCGAACTGCCCGGTGAGGGTCAGCCGCCACAGCACGAAGCCGACGACCGCGGCCACCACTACCACGGTGGCGATCGCTAGAACAAGGTTACGACGACGGGCCCGCGGCCCCGGAACGTCGTACAGCACTGAGGTCATCGTGCGATCCTCCACTTGTTCTCGAGCGTCCGCTGCAGCCACGTGAGCAGGAGCACCAGTACGACGAACACGGCGGCCGCCCAGAGAAGCACTTCCATGGGCGTTCCGGGACGATTATGCGAGTTCGAGACGGTCGACTGCAGCGCCGGCAGCACGGCAACCGAGAATCCGGCCGCAACCGTCGTGTTCTTGAGCAACGCGATCAGTACGCTCATCAGCGGGGGAACGACCGAACGGAATGCCTGCGGCAGAACAACCTGCGTCATGACCTGACCAAACGGAAGCCCAATCGCACGCGCGGCCTCGGCCTGACCGACAGGCACGGTGTTGATGCCCGCGCGAAGCGTTTCTGCCACGTAGGTCGCGGTGTAGACGCCGATCGCGAGGATGCCAAGCACCGTGTTCGACAGGTTCGGGAGCGCGAGCGCGCTGTATCCGAACACGAAGAAGAAGAACACGAGAGTCAGCGGCGTGTTCCGCACCAGGTTGACGTACAGCGCGCCCACGGCGCGGGCAATCGGCACGGGCGAAACGCGCATCGCGCCGACGATCGTCCCCAAGACGATGGCGATGATGCCGCCGAAAAAGAACACTAACAGGGTGAGTGAGATGCCCTCGGTCCAGAGGTCGAGGTTCTCGAAGATGACGTCCACGCGTCGTCCTCTCTGAGTATGGGGCGGTGAGGGGCGCGTTCACGCGCGCCCCTCACGCGGGTTCAGCCGACCGGATCAACCGCCGGCTGTTCCACCGTGATGCCCGACTGACCGAGAGTGGCGTCGAAGATCTTCTGCCACTCGTCGCCGCCCTCGGTGAAGAGAGTATTGATGTGCTCCTGCAGAACGGTGTCGCCCTTCGGGAGGCCAACGCCGTAGCGTTCCTCCGTGAACAGGCCGTCCAGGACCTTCAGCTCATCCGGGTTCTGCGCGGCGTATCCGATGAGGATCGCCGCGTCGGTCGTCACCGCGTCGACCTTGCCGGAGAGCAGGTCCTCGACGCACTGCGAGTAGATGTCGTACTCGGTGGTTTCGATCTCGGGGTAGTTCTCCTTGATGTTCTGGATCGGCGTCGATCCCGTGGCCGAACAGACGCGCATGCCGTTGAAATCGGACACGTCAGTCACCTCGGTCATCTCGCTGTCGGCGGAGACGAGGAAGCCCTGGCCGGTCTCGAAGTACGGGCCGGCGAAGTCGATCTGCTCCTTGCGGTTGTCGGTGATCGAGTACGTGCCGACGTAGTAGTCGATGTCGCCGTTCACGAGCGCCTGCTCGCGGTTCGCGGACGCGATCGGCTCGTAGGTGATCTGGTCCTCGGAGAAGCCGAGGGACGCGGCGATCCACCGCGCGATCTCGATGTCGAAGCCACTGCGCTCCTGCGTAGTCACGTCGAGGTAGCCGAGGTTGGGCTGGTCTTCCTTCACGCCGATCGTCGGCCCGCCGTTTTCGACCATGCGGTCGTAGGTCGGGCTTCCCTCGAGCGCGACGTCCTCGGCCACGTCGGGCTCTGGCGCGTCGCCACCGCCCGCGGGGTCGCTGGGAGAGCCGCTGTTGCACGCCGTCAGCGCGAGGAGCGCTCCCGCCGCGATCGTCGCTGCGGCGATGTTCCGAAACTTTCGCATGATGTCCTCCTTGTGGGAACCGAGCGGCGCCCGCGGTGTCGCGGACGCGCCTGGGGGATCTATTTGGTCAACAGCTTCGACAGGAAGTCTTGTGCGCGCGTCGACTGCGGATTCGTGAAGAACGATTCCGGATCTGCCTGTTCGACGACCTCGCCGTCTGCCATGAATACGACGCGGTCGGCGGCCTTGCGCGCGAAGCCCATTTCGTGGGTCACGACGACCATCGTCATGCCGTCCTTCGCGAGATCGACCATGACGTCGAGCACCTCATTGATCATCTCGGGGTCGAGCGCGCTCGTCGGCTCATCGAAGAGCATGATCTTGGGGTGCATCGCCAATGCCCGTGCGATCGCGACGCGCTGCTGCTGGCCGCCAGAGAGCTGGGCGGGGAGCTTGTCGGCCTGGTGGCCGATGCCGACGCGATCCAGCAACCGGCGCGCCTCGGCCTCCGCGTCGACCTTCGACTGCTTCTTCACCTTGATCGGCCCGAGCGTCACATTCTGCAGGATCGTCAGGTGGCTAAACAGGTTGAACGACTGGAACACCATGCCGACGTCGGCGCGCAACGCCGCCAGCTCCTTGCCCTCGCTCGGGAGTTCCTTGCCGTCGATCGAGATCGAACCGCTCGTGATCGTCTCGAGCCGGTTGATCGTGCGGCACAGCGTCGACTTACCGGATCCCGATGGCCCGATCACGACGACGACCTCGCCGCGATCGACGGTCAGGTTGATGTCCTTCAGGGCATGAAAATCGCCATAGTGCTTCTGCACGTGGTCGATGACTACTAACGGCTCTGCCATGCCCGAACTCTAGTCACAGCCTTTACACGGCCGCTAGTGAGTTGTGCCTAACGTTCAATGCCGTTATCGAACGCTTATGTTGTGAGCGCGACGCTTCTCACCGACTGGGACGGCTGGCGGAGCTCGCGGTCACGCGCTGCGCTGGGCGAATGCGGTCTCGTAGAGGCACACGCTCGCGGCGGTCGCCAGGTTGAGCGACTCGGCGTGCCCGTAGATCGGCAACCGCACGGCGCGGTCGACGAGGCCGAGCGCCTCATCCGTGAGCCCGCGCGCCTCGTTGCCGAACACCCAGGCGGTGGGCGCCGCGAGACCGTCACGGACGGCGAGGATGTCGTCTCCCTTGACGTCGGCGGCCAGCACCTGCACTCCGGCGCCGCGCGCGCGGCCGATCACGTCGCCGAGGTCGGCATCGACCGCGAACGGCACGTGGAAGAGCGAGCCGGTCGTCGAACGGACGACCTTCGGGTTGAAGGGATCCACCGTTCGGCCGGTGAGCACGACGGCGTCGGCACCGGCCGCGTCCGCGGCGCGGATGATCGTGCCGAGGTTGCCGGGATCGCGCACCTCTTCGCAGACGACGACGAGCTTCGGCTCGTTCGCGAAGATGTCCTTCAGCGCCGTCGGGTTCTGCCGTGCGACCGCGACGAAGCCCTGGGGCGTCACCGTGTCCGCCATCGCGTCGATGACGGCCTCGTCGGCGTAGTCCCACTCGAGGTCGGGGTTCTGCGCCTGCGCGTCGGTGATGAGCGTGCGGATGTCGCCGTGCTTCTCGAGCGCGGTCGGCGTGGCGAAGAGCTGCTCGACGAGCTCCGGCCGGTAAGTCAGCGCCTCGCGCACGGCCTGCGGGCCCTCGAGCAGGAAGCGCCCCGTGTCGCGGCGCTCATTCCGCTGAGACAGCTTGCGGATCGTCTTGACGCGGGCGGCGCGGGGGTTATCGAGCATGCCCCTAGGCTACTGTGCCCCGCCGGGAAAGACCCGGGGCCTTCGCCGTCATCACGCTGTGCTGATAGAAGCCCCAGCCGAACACGATCGTTCCGAGCAGGAGCACCGCGCGCGCGAGCACGATCGCGGCGATCGTCACCGAGGGGTCGAGGCCGCCCGCGACGAAGGTGGCGACCATGACAACCTCGTAGGCGCCGACGCCGTTCGGCGTGACGATGATCATGCTCGCCACCGTCGCGACGCCGTACGCGACGAAGACGAGCGCCGGATCCGGGTACACGCCGAACGCCGCGAGCGCCGTCCAGAAGAGGGCCGCGTCACACGCGTTGATCACGAAGGACCACAGGAAGGGCGCGAGCAGGCTCCGCGGGCTCGCGAGGAGTTCTCGCACCTCCAGGTGGAGGCCGTCGACGAAGCGCACGAGCGGCACGGCATCCAGCGTCTTACGGATCCGCAGCACCCGCATGCCCCAGCGGGCAACGCGCAGCACGACACCGGCGACGCGATGCAGGAGGCGGCGCCGCTTCAGCAGCCACACACCCACGACCACGCCGACGAGGGCGGCGATGCCGATCCCGGCCGCCGCCCACAGCACGCTGGCGCTACCGTGCCCCGACACGATGAGCTGCACGCCGGCCGCCGCGAGCAGGATGCTGAACGAGACGAAGGTCACCCCGAACTTCGCCAATTGGGCGATCGTCCCCCGGCTCGGGGGGATGCCCAGGGTGGAGAGCTTCCACGACGTGTAGGCGATTCCCGCCGCGCCGCCCGACGGGAGCATGTGATTGGCGAAGTTGAACTCGAGCGCCATCCGCATTGCGGTCAGCGGGCGCATGCCGCGAAGCTCGCCCCGCGACCGCAGGAACGAGAACAGCGCCTCTCCGGTCGCGGCGTAGCTCGCGAGCTGGATCGGCAGCAGCAGCGCAAAGATCCAGAGGTTCACCTCGCTGAGGCTGTGCCACGCGTCAACGACGTTCGGCCAGGCCTGCCAGATGATGACGGCGACGAGGAGCGCCGTGACGATGCTGACCCAGGTCTTGAAGGAGGGCCACCTCATGCGCCGTTCTCTATCCAGCGCGTGCGGCGCCCGAAGCGGTGACGCGCGAGGGTCGTGCCGTCGGTGCGGTAATAACGCGAGAGCTTCTCACGCTCGATCGAGCGGAACAGCTTCGCGCGGACCCGGATCCGCGGGTCGAAACGGAGGCGGTGCCCCGTGCGCAAGAGCGCGATCGTGACGTCGACGTCGTCGCTGACCAGTTCGTCATCGGTCGCGACGAGCGTCCGCGCGCGCTCCCACGCCTCGCGCCGCATCGCCGAGTTGAATCCATAAAGCATCGGACGAACGCCAATGCTCCGTTCGTGCCAGAACCGGAAACCGCGGTACCACCACCCGAACCAGCAGAGGTTCGCGGGCGAGAGCTCCGCGATTCCCGCGCCGCCGCCGATCGCATCGAGGTCGGCGCAGTCGAACGCCGCGCGCAGGCGATGGATCCAATCGGCCTCGACGAGCGAGTCCGCGTCGATCCGCGCGATGACGTCGCCGCGCGCGGCATCGAAGCCCGCTGAGCGGGCGTAGGTCACGCCCGCTCGCGGCTCGGAGACCACCCTCACCCCCTCGAAACGGGACGCGACGGCGGCGGTGTCGTCGGTCGACGCGTTGTCGACCACGATGATCTCGTCGGCGGGGTCGCTCTGCGACAGGAGCGCTCGCAGACACCGCCCGAGCACGTGCGCCTCGTTGTAGGCAGGAATGACGACGGATATCGTCGGCCGAGAGTCGGCGCGCGCAGGAAGCGTGTGGGCCACGTGTCCAGCAAACACTCTCGAGGTGAACGACACAAGTCTCGGGCGTGGATCCCGCGGAAATGCGAGAAAGCGGGTGCCCCTCTCGGGACACCCGCTTTCTTCGAGAACCTGCTTACGCAGCCTTCGGCGCGTTGACGTCGGCGGGCAGAGCGCCCTTCGCGACCTCGATCAGCGTCGCGAACGTCGCGGGCTCGTTCACCGCGAGCTCCGCGAGCATGCGACGGTCAACCGTCACGCCGGCCAGGTTGAGGCCCTGGATGAAGCGGTTGTAGGTCAGGCCGTTGGCGCGGGCGCCAGCGTTGATGCGCTGGATCCACAGGCGGCGGAAGTCGCCCTTGCGCTTGCGGCGGTCGCGGTACGCGTAGACCAGCGAGTGGGTGACCTGCTCCTTGGCCTTGCGGTAGAGGCGCGAACGCTGGCCGCGGTAACCCGAGGCGCGGTCGAGGATTGTGCGACGCTTCTTGTGGGCGTTTACTGCCCGCTTTACTCGTGCCATGAGTGTGTTTCCTTAGAGATTCGAGAGGTCGGGTCGCTCAGCGACCGAGCAGCTTCTTGACGGTCTTCATGTCGTTGCCCGACACCAGCTGGTCCTGGTTCAGACGACGCGTGCGACGGCTCGACTTCACCTCGAGGTTGTGGCGCATGCCCGACTGCTGCTTCTTGATCTTGCCGCTGCCGGTGATCTTGAAGCGCTTCTTGGCGCCCGAGTGGGTCTTCTGCTTCGGCATTGTTCTTTCCTTGACGTGTGCGCCCGCGAGGGGCGACATGGGTGCTACCCGTCCGTCGGACGGGAAGTGATTCAGTTACCGACTACTCGGCGGCAGGCTCTTTGCTCGCGTTCTTCGCCTCGCGAGCGGCCTGCTTCGTGGCCGCGCGCTGAGCGTTCTGCTCCGCCTTGGCCTCAGACTTGTTCTTCACCGGCGCAATGATCATCACCATGTTGCGTCCGTCGATCTTCGGCCGCGACTCGACCGAACCGAGCTCCGCGACCTCTTCGGCGAACTTCATCAGCAGGCGGACACCCATCTCGGGACGCTGCTGCTCGCGCCCGCGGAACAGGATCATCGCCTTGACCTTGTCTCCGGCCTTGAGGAAGCCCTCAGCACGCTTGCGCTTGGTGTCGTAGTCGTGCTGGTCGATCTTCAAGCGGAAGCGAACCTCCTTGAGCACCGTGTTGGCCTGGTTGCGGCGTGCTTCCTTGGCCTTCTGCGCGGTCTCGTACTTGAACTTGCCGTAGTCCATGATCTTGGCTACGGGCGGACGCGAGTCGGGAGCAACCTCGACGAGGTCGAGGTCCTGCTCCTGTGCGAGGCGAAGTGCAACCTCGCTGCGGACAACACCGATCTGTTCGCCGCCGGGGCCGATGAGACGGACCTCGGGCACGCGAATGCGCTCGTTGATGCGGGGATCGCTGATGCGGAACTCCTAGTGGTGCGGTAGTCGATAAGCCACCGCGACGCGAGGTTCGCGACGCGGGCGGGAGAATCTTCAACATCCGCACGTGTCACGCATGAACAATCGCGTGTCACCACCCGATGAGCGAACCTGCGTCCGCTCCTACCCCCTTTTCGGAGGGCGGAGTGTGCTTGACCCGGTAGCCTGGAGCGGCAAGCGCGGGTGGGATGAAAATCCTCTTTCGTCCGAGCCAATGCCCGGAGCCCGACACAGTCTAGCAGAAAGTTGCTCATGAGCACCACTTCGTCAGATCACGCCCACTCGTTCGACTCCGAGCGTCACGCCAAGTGGGAGGAACAGGAACGGGCCTCGGCGGCAACCGACGCGACCCGCGACATCGCAGACGTCGGTGCCGTCGAAGTCATCGCGACCGCCTGCGTGCACCTCATGAGCGCTGCCGCCGTGAAGCTCGGCCTCGGCGAGGGCTCCGACGCCGACGAGCTGACCGACCTCGACGAGGCCCGCAAGCTCATCAACGCGCTCGCCGGCCTCGTCACCGCGGCCGCGCCCGAGATCAGCGACATGCACGCGCGCCCGATCCGCGACGGGCTCCGCTCGCTTCAGCTGCGCTTCCGGGAGATCTCCTCGATCCCGGACGCGCCCGGCAAGGGCCCCGGTGAGAAGTACACCGGCCCCGTCATCTGACGCTCCCAGCGAAGAGCGCCGACCGGCAGGCTCCGGTCGGCGCTCTTCGTGGTTCTCAGCGCAGTCTGAGCTGCATGCTGTCGACGAGCACGGCGATGCGGTCGTCCGCCGCCCAGCGCCGCGCCAACCGTCCCAGCACGGTGTCGAGCTCGTCGCGCTCGAGCCCCTGCGTCAGGGTGAGGATCACCGTGAGTTCCGGCCCCTGCAGCCGCGCGGCCGGGTCGCCCGCCGCGAGACGAACGTCCTGCACCGCGAGCTCCGAGCCGATCGACTCGTGGAACGCGGTCGCCACCTCGGGGCTCAGCCACGACGGCATCCAGGCCTGCTCCTGGGCGATCGCCCACACGGCCGGCCGGCGCACGACGAACTCGGTGGGGCTCGTCGGGTCGACGACCACGAGGTCGGTATCCTCTCCCGCCGCTGCGAGGGCCGCCCGCGTACCCGCGACCGGAATGGGCCGGGCGAGGGGGTTCCACGCCTGCAATGTCTCGACGCAGGAGAACACGGGGAGCACCCTGCGCCCGTCCGGCGCCGCGACTGTCACGATCGACAGCTCCTGCGTCTTGTCGACGGCCATGCCCGTAGGCCCCACGCCCTCGTCGCCCTTTTCGGCGACCAAGGGCGCCAACACGCGCGCACGACGGAGCGCGTCGACGACCGCGACCGGGTCGCCCTCCCCCGTGCGGAAACGTGTGAGGGCGTCCCAGAGCACCGGATCCGCGGATCCGTCGTCGCCGGCTGCGGGGTTGGGCCGGAAGGTACGCCCCTCCCAGGCCTGACCCGCGGAGTCCGCCACGTTGCCCGCGAGATGCGCGGGCAACGAGCGGGCGGATCCGTCGGGATCAGATTGCGGCGACATCCAGCGCCTCGGCGAGCGTGAAGGCACCCGCGTAGAGCGCCTTGCCCACGATCGCGCCCTCGATGCCGAGCGGCACGAGCTCGCGGAGGGCCGCGATGTCGTCGAGGCTCGACACGCCGCCGGACGCCACGATCGGGCGGTCCGTGCGGTCGGCCATCTGGCGCAGCAGGTCGAGGTTCGGCCCCTTGAGCGTGCCGTCCTTGGTGACGTCGGTCACGACGTAGCGGGCGCAGCCCGCCTTCTCCAGGCGCGCGAGAACGTCCCAGAGGTCTCCGCCGTCCTGCGTCCACCCGCGCGCCGAGAGCGTCGTGCCGCGCACGTCCAGGCCCACCGCGATGGCCTCGCCGTAGCGAGCGATCACGGCCTCGGTCCAGTCGGGGTTCTCCAGAGCCGCCGTGCCGAGGTTCACGCGCGTCGCGCCCGATTCGAGCGCGGCCTCGAGCGACGCGTCGTCGCGGATGCCGCCCGAGATCTCGACGTTCACGCCCTTCATGTGCTTGATGACCTTGCGCATCACCGTCGTGTTCTGACCACGGCCGAATGCGGCGTCGAGGTCCACCAGGTGCAGCCACTCGGCGCCCTGGTCGCGCCACTGCTCCGCGGCCTCGATGGGGTCGCCGTAACTGGTCTCACTGCCGGCCTCACCCTGCGTGAGGCGCACGGCCTTGCCGCCCGCGACGTCCACTGCGGGAAGAAGGGTCAGACGGGGTGTCGATGCGAAGTCGTTCATCTCTCCAGACGTGGCCGCGGGACCCTCCCACGAGGCGCACAAGCGACAAGGCTAGACCGGATCCGCTCCGGTGCCAATTCCTGCCGATCGCTCAGAGCGTTCCGAGCCAATTGCGCAGCAGCGCGATGCCGGCCTCGCCGGATTTTTCGGGGTGGAACTGCGTGGCCGAGAGCGGGCCGTTCTCGACCGCCGCGATGAATCGGCTGCCGTGGCTGGACCAGGTCACCGCGGGCTCACGGAAGGGACGGTCGACCTCGAGCGTCCAATCCTGTGCGGCGAAGGAGTGCACAAAGTAAAAGCGCTCGTCTTCGAGGCCGGCGAAGAGGCGCGAGCCCGCCCCGACCTCCACGGTGCTCCACCCCATGTGCGGCACGACGGGTGCCTCGAGTTCGCGGACGGTGCCGCGCCATTCGCCGAGGCCCGGGACGTCCGTGCCGCGCTCGACACCGCGCTCGAACATGACCTGCATGCCGACGCAGATGCCCAGCACCGGGCGGCCCCCGGCGAGTCGGCGCTCGATCAGCTCGCCCCCGCGGATCGCGTTCAGCTGCTCCATCACGGCGCCGAATGCGCCGACGCCCGGCACCAGCAGACCGTCGGCGTCCGCCACGACCCCCCGGTCGCGGGTCAGCGCCACCTTGGCACCCGCCTGCTCGAGGGCCTTCACGGCCGAGTGGACGTTGCCCGAACCGTAGTCGAGCACCGCGACGAGCGGCTTCTCGGCCATCAGAGCGCGCCCTTGGTCGACGGGATGCCGACGACCAGCGGATCGAGTGCCTTCGCCTGGCGGAACGCGCGGGCGAGCGCCTTGAACTCCGCCTCCGCGATGTGGTGGGGGTCTCGGCCCGCGAGCACATTGACGTGCACCGTCAGGCCTGCGTGGAACGTCAACGCCTCGAACGCGTGCCGCACCATCGAACCCGTGAAGTGGCCGCCGATCAGGTGCATCTCGAAGCCCGCGGGCTCGCCCGTGTGCACGAGGTAGGGCCGACCCGAGATGTCGACGACCGCCTGGGCGAGCGCCTCGTCGAGCGGAACGAGGGCGTCTCCGTACCGGGAGATGCCTGCCTTGTCGCCGAGCGCCTCGCGAATCGCCTGACCGAGCACGATCGCCGTGTCTTCCACGGTGTGGTGAACATCGATGTGCGTGTCGCCCGTCGACACGACCGTGAGGTCGGTGAGCGAGTGCTTCGCGAAGGCGGTCAGCATGTGGTCGAAGAACGGAACCGAGGTCGAGATGCTGCTCTCTCCGGTGCCGTCGAGGTTGATCGACAGGTCGATCGTCGACTCGCTCGTGGTGCGGGTGCGGGACGCCGTGCGCGCGGTGCTCATAGAGCAATCCTATTCGTCGCGGATGCGCGCGAGCGCGTCCAGGAAGGCGGTCGTCTCTTCTTCCGTCCCCGCGGACACGCGCAGGTGACCCGGAATGCCGACATCGCGGATGAGGACGCCCTCGTCGCAGAGCCGGCGCCAGGTGGCCTGCGGATCCGCGACCCCGCCGAAGAGGACGAAGTTGCTCCCCGACTCATACGGGTCGTAGCCGAGCGCCGCGAGCGTCGCCGAGATGCGATCGCGCTGCTCCACGATGTCGGCCACCGTGCGCAGCATCGTCTCGCTGTGGCGGAGCGCCGCAACGGCGGCGGCCTGCGTGACCGCGCTCAGGTGATACGGCAGCCGGACGAGGCGCAGCGCGTCGATCACAGCCGGGTCCGCGGCGAGATAGCCGACGCGGGCACCGGCGAAGGCAAACGCCTTGCTCATGGTGCGCGAGACGACCAGGCGCTCGCGACCGTCAAGAAGGGTCAGCGCGGACGGTGTATCGGCCGACGCGAACTCATGGTACGCCTCGTCGACGATGACGATGCCGCGGCTCGCCTCGTACACGGCCTCGACGACGTCGAGGGAGACGGGGGTGCCCGTCGGGTTGTTGGGCGAGCAGAGGAAGACCACATCGGGGTCGGCCCCGCGCACCTGGCGCGCCGCGTCTTCGGGAGAGAGCTCGAAGCGCGAGCCTCGCGTTCCCGCGATCCACGTCGAGCCCACGCCCCGCACCAGCAGGGAGTACATCGAGTAGGTCGGCGCGAAGCCGAACGCCGTGCGGCCCGGGCCGGCGAAGGCCTGGAGGATGTGCTGCAGGACCTCGTTCGAGCCGTTCGCGGCCCAGATCTGATCGGCGCTCAGGCCGTGGCCCAGATACTCCGCGAACGACTCCCGGAGTTCGGTGAACTCCCGGTCGGGATAGCGGTTGAGGTCGGTGATCACCCGAGCGACCGAGTCGGCGATGTCTTCCGCGACCTCGGCGGGAATCGGATGAGTGTTCTCATTGACGTTGAGGGCGATCGGAAGCGGTACCTGCGGCGCCCCGTAGGGCTTCTGGCCGCGCAGGTCGTCGCGAATGGGCAGATCCTCGAGTGTCACGGTCACGCCCCCATGCTACCGATCGTCGGTCTCAAGACCCCGAAGAGTACGCAATCGGGAGAAACAGGCGCTGCCCGGTGTCGAGCACGGAGGACGACAAGCGGTTGAGGTCGGAAATCGCGTCGACGACCTCGCGCGGGTCCTCTTCGGGCGCGACCTCCTCCGCGATCGACCACAGCGTCTCCCCCGGCATCACGGTGACCGCATCGAACGCCTCGGCCGAGACGCCCGTGTCGTTCGAGCCGAGCGCGGCGCCGCCGTTGATGATCACGAAGGCCGTCGCCGCAACCAACGGCGTGGCCGCCAGCATCGCGACGACCCGACGACCGCGACGGGTGATCCGCAGTCGGGTTCGCACCGCGCGATCGTCGTCGATCGAAACGTCGCCGGTCGAAACGTCGCCGGTCGAAACCCTGTGCGATGAGACCGCGGAAGTGGTGGTGTTCATCACGATACCTTCTCTCGTAGTGATGTTCCGAATGTATCTTCGAATCTTCGAAGGTGTCAAGACTCATTTCGAAGTTCTTTCTGAATCAGCCTCGACACCCTCGAACAAATCTCCCGAAAATCCGCGGACGTCCGGTAGCGTTGTTCGAGACGCTGATCACTCCATCAGCAACCACTGACATTCGAAGGAGCGAGCGGATGAGCGCCACGTCGTCACAGCCGACCCCGAAGAACCGCCGACGCAAGAGCCTGAGCGAGAAGCAGCTCGCGATCCTCGAGGTCATCCAGCGCTCCATTCAGGTCAACGGATACCCGCCGAGCATGCGCGAGATCGGCGACGCCGTCGGGCTCAAATCGCTCTCGAGCGTCACGCACCAGCTCGGGCAGCTCGAGCTGAGCGGGTATCTGCGGCGCGACCCGGGCAAGACTCGCGCCATGGAAGTGCTCGTCGACCTGCCCAGCATGTCCACGGAGAATCCGTCCGATTCCGCGCCGCTCGTCGGGGACGCGGCCATGGTCCCCCTCGTCGGGCGTATCGCCGCCGGCGTCCCCATCACGGCGGAACAGCAGGTCGAGGAGATCTTCCCTCTCCCGCGTCAGCTCGTCGGCGGCGGAGAGCTGTTCATGCTCAAGGTGGTCGGCGACTCGATGATCGATGCGGCGATCTGCGACGGCGACTGGGTGGTCGTGCGCACGCAGCACACCGCCGAGAACGGCGAGATCGTGGCCGCGATGCTCGACGGCGAGGCGACCGTCAAGACCTTCCGGCAGCGCGACAACCACGTGTGGCTGCTCCCCCGCAACACGGCGTTCGAGCCGATCCTCGGCGACGAGGCGGTCATCCTCGGCCGCGTGGTCGCCGTGATGCGCGCCGTCTGACGCGCGATCGAGTAGCCCGCCCTGGGTGACGGGCGCCCGCGGTCTGGCATAGCGTGGGAGACATGAGCACCGACGACCGCCTCCCTTACGGCTCCTGGCCCTCGCCGATCAGTCCCGCCGACATGCCCACCGGTTCTCTCCGGCTCGGGCGCGCGCAGTATGTGGGCGGCGAGGTGTGGTGGGCCGAGTCGGTCCCCGCCGAGCGCGGCCGCACGGCGATCATGCGCGATGCGTCGGACACACCCGTTCTCCCGGCACCATGGAGCGCCCGCTCGCGGGTGCACGAATACGGCGGCGGATCGTGGGTCGCTCTCGACGGGGATGCGTTCGCGTTCGTCGAGCAGCGCGATCAGCGCGTTTACCGCAGCGAACCGGGCGCCGAGCCCCGGCCGCTGACGCCGGAGGATCCGCGCCTCGCGCACGGCGACCTCGTGTGGGCGGAGGGCGCGCTCTGGGCGGTGCGGGAGACGCACCTCGCGGAGCACGGCACGCCCCTGCGGGAGATCGTCCGGATTCCCGTCGACGGATCCGGTGCGGAGGATCCTGCGGCTGTGACGGTCGTCGTCGCCGGCAGCGATTTTCTCGCCTACCCGTCGCCCTGCCGGGGCCGCATCGCATGGATCGCGTGGGACCACCCCGACATGCCCTGGGACGCCGCGGAGCTCCGCGTGGGCGCGCTCGGCCCCGACGGCGTGGTGTCCGAGTGGACGCGCGTCGCCGGCGGGCGGCGGGCCTCGCGCGGCCAGAACGTGTCCGCGCTCCAGCCGGAGTGGCTGAGCGAGGACGAACTCCTGTTCGCGCAGGATCCGCCTTCCGCGGCCGCTCGCGCGGACCGATCGTGGACCTCACGCTGGAATCTCCACCGGATCCGCTTCGACGACGGCCTCGCCCACGCCGCCGCCGAGCCGATCCACGCCGTCGACGCCGACAGCGGCGGTCCGCTCTGGAGCCTCGGCTCGCGCTGGTACGCCCCGCTCGACGATGGGAACATCATCGCCGTCGTCACGAACGGGCGCGCGCGGCTCATGCTCATCGATCCCGTGTCCGGCGCCGTTGCGGAGCTCGAGACACCGCTGACCGGCGACGTGCAGGTGCACGACGTGCGAGGACGGCGCGCCCTGCTCACCGGGGCGGGCGCGACCGTGCCGGGTGGCCTCTGGGAGCTCGACGTCTCCGCACGCTCGCTCCGCCCGCTCCGCGGGGGCGAGGTCGACCTGTCGGAGGGCGTGCACTCGATCGCCGAGCCGAAGACCTACGCGGGCTCGCTCGGGCCGGTTCATTCCTTCTACTACCCGCCCCAGAACGGCGCGCTGCGCGGCCTCGAGGGCGAGCTTCCGCCCGTTCTCGTGCTCGTCCACGGGGGACCGACAGGGCATTCGACGGGCGACCTCTCGCAGAACGCGGCGTTCTTCACCAGCCGCGGCATCGGCGTTCTCGATGTCAACTACGGCGGTTCCTCCGGCTATGGCCGTGCTTACCGCGAACGCCTCGCGGGCGGGTGGGGAATCGTGGATGTGCAGGACGTCGCGTCCGCCGTGCACGGGCTCATCGCGGAGGGTCTCGCGGATCCTCGGCGCATCGCGATCAAGGGCGGGTCGGCGGGCGGCTGGACCGTGCTCTGCGCGCTCGCCGACACGGATGTCTTCGCCGCCGGCATCAGCCGATACGGCGTGGCGGACCTTCGCCTGCTACTCGCCGAGACCCACGATTTTGAGGCCCGGTACCTCGACTCGCTCGTCGGAGAGCTGCCCGAGGCAGAGCCGGACTACATCGAACGATCGCCCCTCACCCACCCGGAACGGCTGCAGACGCCCCTCCTCATCCTGCAGGGCGCGGACGATCCCGTCGTGCCGCCCTCGCAGTCCGAGGCGCTTCGCGACGCCCTCGCCGCGAACGGAGTTCCGCACGCCTACCTGCTGTTCGACGGAGAGAGCCACGGGTTCCGCCAGGCGGACACGATCGTCCGCTCCTTCGAAAGTGAGTTGTCGTTCCTCGGCCAGGTGCTGGGGTTCGAGACGCCGGGAGTGCCGCGCCTCGAGCTCGCCCGATGATCGAGATCGGTCCCGCCCTCGTCGCGTATTCTCGCGTCGCGCCCGGGCGTCGCGCGACGATCGGCGAGACGCCGTGGCTCTCGGGCCCGGAGCGAGAACGCGCGCGGCGCTGGGGGCCGGGGCCGCGCGCCGACGGATTCGTCGAGGGCCGCCGTCTCCTCCGCGAGCTGACGCTGCGGCTCGCTCCCGGCGTAGACCCCGCGGTCGAGGCGCGCTGCGGCCGCTGCGGGCGCACGGACCACGGACCGGTGCGCGCGACCCACGCCCCGGTGGTCCTGAGTCTCAGCTACAGCGAGCCGTTCGTCGTGGCGGCAGGGGCGACGCTCGACTGTACCGCCGCGCTCGGCATCGATCTCGAGCGCGGCGACCCGGATACGGTCCTGCAGGAGCTTGCGCCCCTCTTCTCCCCCGCGGATCCGCCGACGCTGCGCCGCTGGACCGCGATCGAGGCGGCGACGAAGGCCGACGGGCGCGGCCTGCGGCTGCCGCCGGACCGGATCTGTATCGCCGGCGACCGCGCGCAACTACCGGGCTCAGACGCCTCGTTCCGGCTGCTCGACGCCGGTGCCCCCGAGGGCTTCACGGCGACGCTCGCGCTCATCGACGCGGGCTGACCGCCGCAGCCTCAGACCTCGACCCCGAGGTCGGACGCCGGCGTATCGGGAAGGTCCGTGGCCGGCAGCTCCGGCAGCCGCTCCTGCGATAGCCACGCCTCGAAGAACTCGCCGAGGTTCTGTCCGGACACCTCCTCGGCCAACCTGACGAAGTCGGCGGTCGTCGCGGTGCCGTTGCCGTGCCGCGACGTCCATGCGCGCAGCAGCTCGAAGAAGGCCTCGTCACCGATCGTCAGCCGGAGGGCGTGGAGCGCGAGCGCACCGCGCTTGTAGACGCGGTCGTCGAACATGCGCTCCGCCCCCGGATCCGCGAGCACCAGATCCTGGTCCTTCTCCGCGAGCCGCGCGTAATGGGCCAATGCGAGCGCATGCGCCGTATCGCCTCCCGAGGCCTCCGACCAGATCCACTCCGCGTAGCAGGCCGGGCCCTCGTTCAACCAGATATCACGCCACGCGGCGAGGCCCACGGCGTTACCGAACCACTGGTGCGCCAGCTCGTGAGCCACGAGGCGCTCGTAGGTGCCCTTGCCGTCAACCAGGTTCGCGCCGAAGACCGCGCTCCCCTGCGCCTCGAGCGGAATCTCCAGCTCGTCCGCGGTGATCACCACGGTGTAGTCGGCAAACGGGTACGGGCCGTACGACGACTGGAAGAGAGCCATCATCTCGGAGAGCCTCCGGAAGTCGTGGCGCACCCGAGACGCGATCATCGGCGGATAGTGCAGCTCCGCCGGCACGGAATCGAGCGTCACGGACTCGCTCGTGTAGCGGCCGATCTGCAGCGGCACCAGGTAGGCGGCGGTCGGCTGATCGAGCCGGAACGTCCACGCCCGCGTGCCCCCGCGCGGGCGGTTCTCGGTGCGTCGACCGGCGACGACGTCGTAAAGCGTCTCCGTCTGGATCCGGATCGTGTAGCTCGCCTTGTCCCGCGGGTGGTCGTTGCAGGGGAACCACGTCGAGGCGCCGTTGGGCTGCGACGCCACGGTGGCGCCGTCCTCGAGCTCTTCCCACCCCAGCGTCCCCCACGGCGAGCGCCGCGGCTTGGGTGAGCCCGCGTAGTCGATCGTGACGACGAACTCATCGCCCGGCGCGAGCTCGCGGGAGAACATCACCTCGAGCCGGCCGTGACGATGCTCGAAACGCGCACGCTTGTCGCCGGCGACCCTCACGCTGCTCGCCTTCAGATGCGTGAGGTCGAAGGCGATCGACGCCGTCGCCTCGCGCGCCTCACCCGTGATCTCCGCGCGGCCGGAGAGCCGGTTGTTCGCGACCTTGTAGGCGAGGTCGAGCTCGACGTGCCGGGTCTGGTAGCGCGTGTCTCCCGTGTCGGGCGTGTAGTCGTCCCCGCCCCAGCGGCGCGCGCGGGACCTCATTCGGCGTCCTCCTGATAGGCGCGGACCTTGACGGCGCGCCAGGGACCGATCGGGTTTCCGCTCCACCGGCTGCCGACGGGCACGGATTCGCCGCGCATGACGAGCGACGCGGGGCCCACGGTCGCGTCCGCCCCGATCGTGGCGGCCGGCAGGATGACGCTGTGCGGGCCGAGCGTCGCGCCCTTTTCGAGGACCACGGTATCGATACTCATCACTCGATCATGGAACAAATGCGTCTGAACCACACATCCGCGGTTCACCGTCGCCCCGTCGCCGAGCGTGACGAGATCCGGTTCGGGCAACCAGTAGCTGTCGGTCCAGACGCCCTTTCCGATCTTCGCGCCGAGCGACCGCAGCCACATCGCGAGGGCGGGGGTTCCGGCCGCCGCGTTGGCGAACCAGGGGGCCGCGACCATCTCGGTGAAGACGTCGGAGACCTCCGTGCGCCACACGAAGCTCGACCAGAGCGGATGCTCGCCCGCGCGGATCCGGCCCACGAACGCCCATTTCGCGATGGTCGCGATCGCGGCGGCCACGGCGCCCGCCGCGATCATGACGACGCCCGAGAGGAGACAAGCGGCGAGGACACCCCACGCGTCGATCATCGCGGTCAGCACCCCCATCACCGCGATCCCGAGCGCGCACGTCACAAGAACGGGAACGATGCGGCACAGCTCCCACAGCGTGCGCGCAACGCGCAGCCCGCGTCGTGGCCGGTAGGTGCGTTCCAGATCCGCCTCGTTCACGACCCGGCGCAACCGCACCGCGGGCGAGCCGAGCCAACTGGATCCGGACTTCGCCTTGTCGGGCGCGACCGAGAGCACGGCGACGAGCGAGTTCTTCGGCACGGTGTGGCCGGCCGCGGCAAGCCCCGAGTTGCCGAGGAAGGCGCGCTTGCCGATCCGCGCCTTCGCGACGTACATCCAGCCGCCCCGCAGCTCGTACGTGGCGACCATCGTGTCGTCGGCGAGGAATGCGCCGTCGTCGATCCGCGTGAGCGACGGGATCAGCAGCACCGTCGAGGCCTCCACATCGCGCCCCACGCGGGCACCCAGGAGGCGCAGCCACGTCGCGGTGAAGAGGCTCGAGTAGATCGGGAACAGTAGCGTGCGCGAGGAGTCGAGCAGCCGCTCGGTCGTCCACGCCTGCCACGCGACGCGGCTGCGCACCGGATAGGTGCCGGGCGCGAGCCCGATCGCGAGGAGCCGCACGAGCGCGACCACGAGCGCCGCGAACACCGCGCCGGTGACGAGCACCGCCGGCACGAGCCACGCGAGCGCCGCGGGGATCGCGTCGACGAGGCCATCCGCGCCGCGGATCCGCGCGGCAAGCACGAGCCCGCCGGCGGCGAAGGCGATGAACGGCAACAGCCCGAGCACAACCGACGACGCCCCGTACGCCCACAGCCACCGCGTGGGCGCGGGAGGGCGCGGTGCCTCCTCGGCGGCCGCGCCCACGCGCACGGCCGGCGAACCCGCCCAGCGCTGCCCGGCCTTCACGCGGCCGAACACGGCCGATCCGGGCGCCACCTCCGCGCCGCGACCGATCTTCGCTCCGGGGGCGAGCGTGCTCCGCGACCCCACGGTCGCGCCGGCGCCGATCTGGATCCCGCCGACGCGCACCGTGTCGCCGTCGATCCAGATGCCCGACAGGTCGACCTCCGGCTCGATCGACGCGCCGTCGCGCACGTCGAGGAAGCCCGTGACGGGCGGGAGCGTGTGCAGGTTCACGTCGCGGCCGATCGTCGCGCCGAGCGCGCGGGCGTAGTACGACACCCAGGGCGCGCCGACGAGCCCGACGGGGTCGACCTGGTGCGCGATCTGCTCCGCCAGCCAGAGACGCAGATGGACGGCGCCGCCGCGCGGGTAGTCGCCCGGTCGCACGCCGGCGAGCAGGATCCGCGCGGCGAGCGCCGAGATGCCCATCCGGCCGAACGGGGTGACGAAGAGCACCAGGCCCGCGACGACGACCCATCCGGGCGCCGCCGGCAGCAGCTCGAAGCCCGGCACGCGGTGCAGGATCCAGCTCGCCGTGAGGAGCCACGTCATCCAGCGGGCTCCGGTGAGAATGAACAGCGGAACCCCGAGGATCGTCTGCACCCACTGCATTCGCCGCGGGGTGGGGTTCGACGAGTGGTAGTTGATCTCGCCGGACGCGCCCTCCTCCTCGCCGATCGCCTCCGCCATCTTCCCGAGCCTCGGGAGGTCGTAGACGTCGGCCATCGTGAACTCGGCGGCGCGGGCACGGATCCGGGACACGAGCTGCGCGGCCGCGAGCGATCCGCCGCCGAGCTCGAAGAAGTCGGCCTTTTCGTCGTGCGGACGGATCCCCAACACGGCCGCCCACTGCTCGGCGAGCCAGGCGGCTGTGCCGGACAGCGTCGATGCCTCTTCGCCCGTGTCGGGGAGTGGCCATGGCAGCGCGGCCTTGTCGACCTTGCCGGAGGTGCGCACCGGCAGCTCGTCCATGACGGCGAGTACGGGGATCAGCGGGGCCGGGAGCGACTCGGCGAGCTCCGCGCGGGCCGCGCCCCGGTCGAAGGCGTCGCCGGAGGGAACGACGTAGCCGACGAGCATCGGCGTGCCGCCGGCGGAGTGCCGCACCGCGACCGTGGCGGCCGTCACGGCCGAGAGGTTCTGCAGCGCCGCCTCGACCTCGCCCAGTTCGATGCGGCGCCCGCCGATCTTCACCTGGTCGTCGGCGCGGCCCTGAAAGACGAGCCCTGCCTCTTCGAGGCGCACGAGGTCGCCGGAACGGTAGGCGCGAGACCACCCGAGCGAGGGCATCGGGGCGTACTTCTCGGCGTCCTTCGCGGGGTCGAGATAGCGGGCGAGGCCGACGCCGCCGATGATCAGCTCTCCGACCTCGCCCTCGGCGACCCGGTTGCCGTCGGCATCGACGACCGCGAGCTCCCACCCGTCCAGGGGAAGGCCGATGCGGATCGGCGCGGTGCCGTCCATCTTCGCCGCGCACGCGACGACCGTCGCCTCCGTCGGGCCGTAGGTGTTCCAGACCTCGCGCTCCGCGCCGATCAGGCGATTGGACAGCTCCGGAGGCAGCGCCTCGCCGCCGAAGATCAGCAGGCGCAGGTTCTCGATTGCGTCCTCGGGCCAGAGCGCCGCGAGCGTCGGCACCGTCGAGACGACCGTGATCCCGTGGCCCACGAGCCAGGGCCCGAGGTCTTCGCCCGAGCGCACGAGCGCGCGCGGGGCGGGCACCAGGCAGGCGGAGTGCCGCCATGCGAGCCACATCTCTTCACAGGACGCGTCGAACGCGACGGACAGACCGGCGAGCACGCGGTCGCCGGGCCCGAGCGGCGCGTCCTGGAGGAACATGCGAGCCTCCGCGTCGACGAAGGCCGCGGCCGAACGGTGCGCCACGGCGACGCCCTTCGGCACGCCGGTCGATCCCGAGGTGAAGATGATCCACGCGTCGTCGGAGGGCGTGGGCTCGTCGGCGACGGCCGACGGCGCCTCCTCGGCGAACAGGTCTCCCGCGACGGCGTCCCCGTGCGGGACGAAGAGCCCGCCGTCGCGGATGACACCGCGCACGCCCGCCTCGCCGAACACGAGGTCGGCGCGCTCCTGCGGGTCGTCGGCGTCAACGGGCACGTACGCCGCGCCGGCCGCCATGACGCCGAGGATCGCGAGGTACAGCTCGCGCTCGCCGGAGGGCATGCGCACGCCCACCCGGTCGCCCCGCCGCACACCGAGCGCCGTGAGACGGCTGGCGGTCTGTTCGACGAGCGCGACCAGCTCCTCATAGCTCAGCGCTCCCCGTTCGTCCTCGAGCGCCGACGCCGACGGGTGCGCACGCGCCGACGCGCGGAGGATGTCGAGAAGGGTACGCGGTTCGGGTGCGGCGTGCGAACGGTCGAAGGTGTGCTGCATCGTGGGCTGAGTCCTCAGGTGCCGGGGAGGCGGCCCGCTCGGCCGCACGGCCGTACACTCTAGCCGAGCGTGGGAAACGGCCGGAGAACTCCCCCGCTCAGGCCGGGTAGGACCGCAGTTCCGCCGCGAGTCGCGCGTGCACGCGGGCGTGCACGAAGGTGCCGCCCGCCTCGTGACGCTGCTCGAGGAACTGCCCCTCCTCGTGGATCTGAGAAATCAGGTCGCCGCGGCTGTAGGGCACGAGCGCCGTGATCTCCTCGTCGGGCACCGGCAGCGCGTCCTCGACGATTCGCCGCAGTTCCGCGATGCCCTCGCCGGTGCGGCTCGAGACGAAGACGGCCTTCGGCGCGAGCCCCGCGAGCACGAGACGGTCGTCGTCGGAGACGAGATCCATCTTGTTGAACACGATGATCTCGGGAATCGCGCGCGCCTCGACCTCGCCGAGCACATCTCGCACCGTCTGGATCTGACCGGCGGGGTCGGGGTGACTGCCGTCGACGACGTGCACGATCAGGTCGGCCGAGGCGACCTCCTCGAGGGTCGAGCGGAACGCCTCCACGAGCTGGTGCGGCAGGTTGCGCACGAAGCCGACGGTGTCCGCGAGCGTGAACACGCGTCCGTCCGCCGTCTCGGTGCGCCGCACCGTCGAGTCGAGGGTCGCGAAGAGCGCGTTCTCGACGAGCACGCCCGCGTTCGTGAGCCGGTTGAGCAGACTCGACTTGCCCGCGTTCGTGTAACCGGCGATCGCGACGGACGGGATCTTGTTGCGGCTGCGCTCGGCACGCTTGGCGTCCCGCGCGGGCGCGAAACTGCGGATCTGACGGCGGAGCATCGCCATCCGGTCGCGGATGCGGCGGCGGTCGAGCTCGATCTTGGTCTCACCCGGCCCGCGGGATCCCATACCGGCGCCCGCGGCACCGACCTGTCCGCCCGCCTGACGGCTCATCGAGTCACCCCATCCGCGCAGACGCGGGAGGAGGTACTCGAGCTGGGCGAGCTCGACCTGCGCCTTGCCCTCGCGGGTCTTCGCGTGCTGCGCGAAGATGTCGAGAATCACGGCCGTGCGGTCGATGACCTTGACCTTGATGACGTCCTCGAGCGCGCGCCGCTGGCTGGGCGCGAGCTCGGTGTCGGCGATGACGGTGTCGGCGCCGACGGAGTCGACGATCTGCTTGAGTTCTTCCGCCTTTCCGCGACCGATGTAGGTCGCGGGATCCGGGTTCGGGCGCCGCTGCAGCACGCCGTCGAGCACGACGGATCCGGCTGTCTCGGCGAGCGCCGCGAGCTCCTGCAGCGAGTTCTCCGCGTCCTCGAGCGTGCCGGCGCGGTAGACGCCGACGAGGACGACGTTCTCCATGCGCACCTGGCGGTACTCGACCTCGGTGATGTCTTCGAGCTCGGTCGAGAGGCCCACGACGCGGCGCAGCGAGTGGCGATCCTCGAGATCCCACTGCTGGCCGTCGTCGTAGACGGTAGAGGTGTCCTGCAATGCCTGCGCCGTGCCGAACACGCGCGAGTTGCTGTGTGCTTCGTCTCGGGCGATGATCCGGTCGACGGCGTCGTCGGTGCCTGTGGTTTCGGGCAAGTGATGCCTTTCGTAGGTCTAGCCTTCCATTTTATCCCTTATGCCTCCCAGGGGGCTCCGCTAAACTCGCGGCTCATGGCGGACCACTATTTCAGTGCCCAGCCCTCGAGCCCGGAAGAACTCCGTCGGATCCGCGTCGTCCTTGCCGGACGCGAGGTCGACGTCACGACCGCAAGCGGCGTGTTCAGCCCCGGTCACCTCGATAAGGGCACCGAGGTGCTTCTGGCGAACTCTCCCGCGGCACCCCCGGGTGGCGACTTCCTCGATGTCGGATGCGGCTGGGGAGCGATCTCGCTGGACCTCGCGATGCAGTCGCCGCATGCGAGAGTGTGGGCCCTCGATGTCAACGAGCGCGCGCTCGACCTCGTTCGCCGGAACGCCGAAGAGCTCGGTCTCGACAACGTCCACGCTGTGACGGCCGACCAGATCCCGTCCGACATCGCCTTCCGGACGATCCGCTCGAACCCGCCCATCCGCATCGGCAAGCCGGCGCTGCACGGGCTTCTCGAGGCGTGGCTCCCGCGTCTCGACGTGCACGGCGACGCCTACATGGTCGTGCAGAAGAACCTCGGCAGCGATTCGCTGCAGCGCTGGATCGACGACACGCTCCCCGATGAGTTCTCCACCCACCGTCACGCGATGAGCAAGGGCTTCCGCGTGCTGAAGGTGCGCCGCCACGCGGCGTAGCGCCGCCGTGTCACGCCGCGAGCGCGGCCCTCGCGTGACTCACCACCTGCTCGCGGATCGCGAGCAGGACAGAGGAATCGATGTTCCACTGCTGCCAGTACAGCGGCTCCCTGACGTCGTGGCCGCCGATTCGTGTCAGGGTGCCCCGCTCGAGCGATGCCTGCGCCTGCGCGGGCGGCAGCATGCCCCATCCCATGCTGAGGCGCACCGCCGCCGCGTAGTCCTCCGAGGCGGGAACATAGTGGCGCGGTGCGAGCGCGGGATCCACGCCGAGCGCGCGCAGCCAATTGGACTGCACGTCGTCCGATCGGTCGAACTCGATCGCGGGCGCCGCGGCGAGCGCGTCCCGCGTGATCCCGTTCGGGAACCAGCGGGCCACGAAGGCGGGCGTGGCCACGGCGATGTACTCCGTGAAGCCGAGCGCCGTCACCGAGCACCCCGCAATCGGCCGTCGCTCCGACGTGATCGCCGCGAGAGCGGATCCGGATTCCAGTAGCGTCGCCGTTCGCGCCTCGTCCTCGCGGAGCAGTTCGAAGGTCACGTCGTGCTCGCGCGTGACGGCCTCGAGCGCCGGCAGCAGCCAGGTCGCGAGCGAGTCGGCGTTCACCGCGATCGGCACGTGCATGCGCTCCTGCCGCTCGAGGCCGAGCGACACCCCCGCCTCGTGCGCGACCGCGGCGTATTGGCGCGCGAGGCGCACCACCGTCGCGCCGTCGGTCGTCGCTCGGATGGGGCGTGAGCGGATGATGAGGACGCGACCGAGTTGCGACTCGAGCGTCCGCAGGCGCTGACTCACCGCCGACGGCGAGATGCGCAGGCGCTTCGCCGCCTGTTCGAAGGATCCCTCGTCGACGATCGTCGCTACCGTCTCGGCCAGCTCCGGCGAAATCCACATAAGCGTTCCTTCACGAGGTTTCGTTCATCCTCATTTGCTTTTGATCATCGCACGTCGACGAGCACGATGGAAGCCATGCTCACTGCCCTGCTCGCCGGTATCGGACTCTGCCTCTCGCTCATCGTCGCACCCGGCGCGCAGAACGTTTTCCTCCTCCGCGAGGGCATCAAGCACTCGCAGGGCGGCCGATCCCACGTGGTCATCCTCGCCGCCGTGTGCCTCGCGAGCGACGTCATCCTCATCTCCGCCGGCGTCGGCGGCTTCGGCGTCGTCATCGAACAGGTGCCGTGGCTCTTCGACGTCGCCCGCTGGGCGGGCGTTGCGTTCCTGAGCGGATACGGTCTGCTCGCCGCAATCCGCGTCTTCCGAGGCGGATCCGCGATCGACGCGGGCGCGGCGCCGGCCGCACCGGCGCCCGCTCCGGCACCCGGCGGATCCGGGACCGCGACGCTCGTCGCTCCCGCCGCCACGAGGACGCGCACGGCGCTCGTCCCGGCCGTGCTGACCTGCATCGCGATCACCTGGCTCAACCCGCACACCTACCTCGACACGGTGCTGCTGCTCGGATCCATCTCGACGAACTACGGCGACGCCCGGTGGTTCTTCGCGGTCGGCGCGATCCTCGGCAGCGCGATCTGGTTCGCGTTCCTCACCTTCGCCGCCCGCTACGCGGCCCGCTGGTTGCGCTCGCCGAGGTCCTGGCGCGTGCTCGACGCGGTCATCGCGGTCATGATGTTCGCGCTCGCCGGAGTGCTCGCCTTCGACTGATCCGCTCCGAGACTCTGACGATGTCGTGAGATTCTGAAGATTTTTGGCATTACCGCCGATTCTCGCGGAATCTTCAGAATCTCGCGCCCTAGGCGAGGGCGACCTGGCCCGAGTACACCAGGGTGGCGGGGCCCGAGAGGGACACGTGCTCGCCGTCGTCCGCCGGGAACATCGTCACGCCGAGGGTCCCGCCGGGCACGTCCACGCGCCACGAGTCGATCTTGCCGCCCGCCCAGGCGCGCACCGCGAGGGCGGCCGCGACCGTGCCGGTCCCGCAGGAGAGCGTCTCGCCCACTCCGCGTTCGAAAACCCGCATGCGGATGTGGCCCACGCCGTTCTGCACGGGCGCCGGAACGACGAACTCGACGTTCGCTCCGTGCGCGGGTTCGGGAGTGATCTGCGGGATCACGGTCAGGTCGAGGGACTCCAGCTCGGCCTCGCTCGCGAGCGCGACGACCGTGTGGGGGTTTCCGAGATCGATGTTCATCCCCGGTCGCGGCACATCCAGGCCCCGCGCACGCACGAGAGGCTCGCCGCCGTCGCTCGCCCAGAGGCCGAGGTCGATGCGGAAGCCGTCGTCGCTGCGCGTGACGGTCTTCGTGCCGGCGCGCGTACCGATCGGAAGGGGCTCGTCGATCGCCGCGAGGCCCGTGTCGACCAGGTAGCGGGCGAACACGCGCACGCCGTTGCCGCACATCTCGGCGATGGATCCGTCGGCGTTGCGGTAGTCCATGAACCACTCGGCGTCCGAGTCGAAGCCGCCCGCGGACGAGCGCACGACGCGCAGCAGACCGTCGGCGCCGATCCCGAAGTGCCGGTCGCAGAGCGCCGCCACCTGATCCGCTGAGAGGTCGAGCTGCCCATCCGGGTCCGCGATGATCACGAAGTCGTTGCCGGTGCCGTGGCCTTTTGTGAACGAGATGGGCATGTATTCGAGTCTACGGCGATGTCATCCCCTGGTATGACGTCGCGGGCGGAAGGATCCGCCCATCCTCCGATGTGCGAATCCGGCGCGCTCGAAAGGATGGAGTCATGATCACAGCAGAGAACCTCACGAAGCGCTTCGGCGCGCACACGGCGGTCGACAACGTGTCGTTCGTCGCGCGCCCCGGCCAGGTCACGGGCTTCCTCGGCCCGAACGGCGCCGGCAAGTCGACGACGATGCGCATGATCATGGGGCTCGATCGCCCGACGAGCGGCCACACGACCGTCAACGGAAAGCCTTTCGCAAGCCACCGCGACCCCATGACCCAGGCGGGAGCCCTGCTCGACGCCAAGGCGGCCCACCCGGGTCGCCGCGCCGTCGACCACCTGCGCCTGCTCGCCGCCACCAACAGCATCCCGGACCGGCGCGTCGCCGAGGTGCTCGAGCTGACCGGGCTCACCGACGTCGCTCGGCGCCGCATCGGCGGCTTCTCGCTCGGTATGCACCAGCGCCTCGGCATCGCCGCGACCATGCTCGGGGACCCCCAGGTGCTGATCTTCGACGAGCCCGTCAACGGCCTCGACCCGGAGGGCGTGCACTGGGTGCGCGGTTTCGCGCGCGCCCGCGCCGCCGAGGGCCGCACCGTCTTCATCTCCTCGCACCTCATGAGCGAGATGGCGCAGACCGCCGACCACATCATCGTGCTCGGCAAGGGACGCGTGCTCGCCGATGCGCCCCTGAAGGACTTCCTCCGCGCCGCGGAGAACCCCACCGTCCGCGTGCGCGTGTCGGATGCGACGGTCCTCGGATCCCTGCTCTCCGCCGACGGCGTCACGATCACGCAGACCGCGGCGGATTCCCTCGAGGTCGCGGGGATGCCCTCGCACCTCATCGCCCGCACGGCCGCGCACGAGGGCCTCGAGTTGCACGAGCTCACCCCGCTCAGCGTCTCCCTCGAGGAGGCCTACCTCGCCCTCACGGACGAGGCCACCGAATACCGCAGCGCCGCCTGAGTCACGAGGAAGAGAAGATGACCACCACCCTCGCCGCCCCTGCGGCACGCACCACCACCGTCACCGCCCGCACCGGTTTCGCCAGCATGATGAAGGCCGAATGGATCAGCCTGATGAGCCTGCGCGGCAACACGATCTCGCTCATCGTCGGCGCGCTGCTCGTCATCGCACCCGCCGCCGGTTTCGCGTTCCTCTACGGCAAGGACCTTCAGGACGCCGGCGGCGACCTCACCGCCGTTCCCTGGGTGCCCACGATCGCCCAACTCTCCGGCCAGGGCATCATGTTCGCGATCGCCGTCGCGGCCCTCGTGGGTGCCGCCTCGGTCGCGAAGGAGCACTCGACCGGTTCGCTGCGCACACAGCTCACCGCCGCGCCGCGCCGCTTCACGCTGATCGCCGCGAAGGCGACGGTCGTCGCCGCGACCGTCTTCGTCTCCGCCGTCGTGCTCCTCGGTCTCGCGTTCCTCGCGGCCTTCGCCGTCGGATCGATCTACGGGCTCGAGACGGGGATCGACAACCCCTTCTTCGGTCTGATCCTGCCCATCCTCGGTGGCGGCGTCTTCTCCGCCGCGGTCGCGGTCTTCGCTCTCGGGCTCGGCGCCATGCTCCGCTCGGAAACCTGGGCGGTCACGCTCTCGCTCGTCGTGCTCTACGTGCTGCCGGTGCTCATCATGACGGTGCCGTGGCCGTGGGCGCACGACGTCTACGACGCGCTGCTGTTCAACACGGGAGCCTCGATCGCATCGCCGATCGACTCCTTCACGGGCGACTACGTCGTCGACCTCGTCATCACGCTCGCCTGGGCGGGAGTCGCGTTCTTCGGCGGCGCTGCGGTGATGAACCGCAAGGACGCGTAGATTCGTACCCGATGAGCACCTCCAGCGCAGCGCCCGGATCCGCGACGGATCCGGGCGCTGCGCTGGCTCTCCCCCGCCCGCCGGGGATCCTGCGGCGCTTCATCGATCGTCATCCGCGCGCGGTAGACACGCTTATTGCCGTCGCGTCGGCGGGACTGCCGGCCCTCGTCTTCCTCGTGATGGCGACGGTCGGGCAGCCGTGGTACGTGGCGGTCGCGGCGGTCGGTGCGGCGATCTGCTTCGTCCTCACCCTTTTCCGGCGCACGCATCCCTTCGTCCTCCTCGTCTTCTCCTCGATCCTCGGCATGCTCCCCGACCTCGGGATGACGAGCGGGATCCTGTCGACCTGGGTGGCGCTGTACTCGATCGCGGTGATCCGATCGACCCGTGCCGCGTGGGTCGGCTTCGCCATCGCCACCGCGCTGTGGTTCATGAGCTTCCAGCTCGACCTGATCTACCCCGGCAGCGATGCGAACAACCCCCTCATTCCGAGCATCGCCGGAAACATCGCCCAGACCGCGGTCCTCCTCCTCATCCCGACGCTCATCGGCATCTCGGTCGGTGGCCGGCGCCGATACGAGCGCGCCCTCATCGCCCGCGCCGCCGACCTCGCTCGGGAGCGCGACCAGCGCGCCCGGCTCGCGGTGAGCGATGAACGCACCCGCATCGCGCGCGAGATGCACGACATCGTCTCCCACAGCCTCACGGTGATGATCACCCTCAGCGAGGGCGCGGCGGCGCAGGCAGAGGCGGGATCCGACCTCGCGCCCGACGCGATGCGTCGCGTCGCGGAGACGGGCAGGGAATCGCTCGCCGAGATGCGCCGGCTCCTCGGCGTCCTCCGCACGCCCGGCGACGCGGCGGAGCTCGCCCCGCAACCGGGCGCCGACAGCATCGGATCCCTCATCGATCAGTTCCGCGACGCGGGCCTTCCCGTCGCGTGGCGCCACGAGGGCGCCGCGATCCCGCGCGGCGGCGTGGGCCTCGCCGCCTACCGGATCGTGCAGGAATCGCTCACCAATGTCCTCCGTCACGCGCCCGGCAGCCGCGTCGTCGACGTCGCGACGCGGAACGACGGATCCGTCGTCGCGCTCACGATCGACAACGAAACGACCCACGACCCGATGCCGTCCGACGGCGCGGGGCGCGGCCTCGTCGGCATGCGAGAGCGCGCCGCGATGCACGCGGGATCCGTCACCGCAGGCCCGCGCGCCGACGGGCGCTGGCGGGTGACCGCGACCCTGACCCTCCACCCTTCTGCAGGAGCATCATGACCGACATCCGCGTTGCCATCGTCGACGATCAGGAGCTGGTGCGCATGGGGCTGCGCATGGTGCTCGACGCACAGCCCGACGTCTCGGTCGTCGCGGAGGCGTCCGACGGCCGCGAGGCGATTGCCCTCGCTGCGGCCGGCGGCATCGACGTGATGCTCATGGATGTGCGCATGCCGGGTCTCGACGGGATCGCCGCGACGGAGCGCATCGCGTCCGCGGGCGGCACCCCGCGGATCCTCGTCCTCACGACCTTCGACCTCGACGAGTACGCCTTCGCGGCGCTCCGCGCGGGCGCGAGCGGCTTCCTCCTCAAGGACGCCCGCCCGGCGGAGCTGCTCGGCGCCATCCGTGCCGTGCACTCCGGCGACGCGGCGCTCGCTCCCCGCGTCACGGCCCGGATGATCGCGACCTTCGTCGACGGCCCCGCCCCCGCGGACGATTCCCGCCTCGACGTGCTCACGCCCCGCGAGCGCGAGATCCTCGTCGCCATCGGAGAGGGTCTGACGAACGACGAGCTCGCCGCGCGGTTCTTTCTCTCGATCTCGACGGTCAAGACCCATATCTCGAGGCTCCTGCAGAAGCTCGACGCCCGCGATCGCGTGCAGCTCGTGATCATCGCCTATGAGGCCGGCCTCGTGGGGCGATAGGAGCGGTGGGTCGCCGGGAGACGCGGACTACAGCAGTCCTCGCCCCGCGAGATTGGCCATGAGAGCTCGGATGCCGAAGGTCCAGGGCGCCGCATCCTCCGAATGCGTGACGCGCCCGACGAGGGATCCGAGCTTCGATGATGCGATCGTGACCACGTCGCCGACGTGGTGCGTGAATCCCCGCCCGGGCTCGTCGCGGTCGTCCGTCGGGGCGAACATCGTGCCCAGGTAGAGCACGAAGCCGTCGGGGTACTGGTGGTGGCGGCCCGCGGCCTGGGCGGCGAGATCGGCCGGGTCGCGGCTGATCTGCTCCATGTGGCTCGAGGCCTCCATCGAGAAGCCGTCGTCGCCCGTGACGCGCAGGGCGACGGTCTCGTGGCGCACATCGTCGAGGGAGAATCCGTCGTCGAAGAGCCGGATGAACGGCCCGACGGCGGCGGAGGCGTTGTTGTCCTTCGCGCGACCGAGGAGCAAGGCGCTACGCCCCTCGATGTCTCGCAGGTTGACGTCGTTGCCGAGCGTCGCGCCGACGATGCGCCCCGTCGAGGCGACGACGATGACGACCTCGGGCTCGGGATTGTTCCAGCGCGATTCGGCGAGCACGCCTATGTCGTGGCCCGAGCCGACCGAGGAGAGCACGGGGGCCTTCGAGAAGATCTCGGCATCGGGCCCGATTCCGACCTCGAGGTACTGGCTCCACAGCCCCTGATCGATCAGGACGTCCTTGAGCCTCATCGCGGCCTCCGAGCCCGGGACGAGCTCGGCGATATCCCCGCCGATCGCCGCCTGGACCGTGTGGCGGATCCCCTCCGCCGACGATGCCTCGCCGCGGGCGCGCTCCTCGATGACGCGCTCCAGCATCGACACGGGGAATGTCACGCCCGAGGCCTTGATGACGTGCAGGTCGATCGGCGAGAGCAGGTAGATGCCGCGCTCGTCGCGGGTGTCGGGATCCGTGTTCCGCCACGCGTCCTCCAGGGATCCGAGGGACGGGCCGTCCGCGGCGCGGGCTGCCGAGGCGGGATCCGCGTGTTCGGTGAGCGCGCTCATCGTGGGGAACGCGGCGGTGATATCGACGAGCTCGCCGCCGCGCAGCACGACGACGCTCGGGCCGTCGGGCGTATGCACCCTCCCGACGAGGAGGGCGCGCTCGGCGTCGGCGGGCAGGACGTCTGCGGCGGCGGGAAGCCAGCTGCTCATGGGTGCTCCTTGAGGGGTTCGGGGGTGAGGGTCAGCGCCCGCGGAAGACGCCGTCGCGTTTTTCGGCGAACGCGGCGCGGCCCTCCGCGGCGTCCTCCGTGGCGAAGGTGATGGCCTGCATCTCGCGCTCGTACGCGATGGCCTGATCCTGTGGCAGGTTGTAGGCCGCGCGGAGGTTCGCCTTCGCGGTCTCGGCCGCGATCGGTGGGCGCTGCGCGATCTTCCCGGCGATCTGCTGGGCGCGGGCGACGACCTCTCCCGCGGGCACGACCTCGCTGACGAGCCCCCAGGCGAGCGCCCGTTCTGCGTCGATGGCCTCGCCCGTCATGAGCATGAGCGCCGCGTTCGAGGCGCCGACGGAGTTCGCGAGGAGCACCGACATGCCGCCGCCCCCGACCCAGCCGAGCTTGATCTCGGGGGCCGCGAAGCTGGCCGTGTCCGCGGCGATGCGGATATCGCAGGTGAGCGCCGACTCGAGGCCGCCGCCGAACGCGTATCCGTTGACGGCGGCGACGACCGGTTTGCGCAGCTCGCGCAGCGCGTCGCAGTAGTCGCGGCGGTTGCGGAACTCCCACGGGGTCTCGTAGGCGTCGAGCGTGCCGATGTCGCTTCCCGCGCTGAAGGCGCGTCCGGTTCCCGTGTAAACGATCGCGCGCACGGCGGGATCCGCGTTCAGCGCGCGGGCGATCCGTTCGAGCTCGTCGCTCATCGCCTGCGTGACCGCGTTGAGCTTCTCCGGGCGGTTCAGTCGCACGGTCGCAACGTGCCCGTCCTGCTCGACGACGATCTGCTCGCTCGTACTCGTCACGCTCATGATGCCTCCTCGAGAGCGGCGCGGTAACGCTGATCGATCGCATCGAGCGCGTCCGCGTGGGTGGTGGTGCCGGAGAGCGCGTCCCGCACGATGGCGGACGCGGCCTGCTGAAACGGGATGTACCCGGCGAAGCGGGGGCGGATCCAGGCGTGTTCGATGGTGTCGAGAGTCGCGGAATAGAACCCGTGCGCCGCCTCGTCCACCGCGGGATCCCGCCAGGCGGAGCGCAGCCCCGGCTGGCCCGCGTTGCGCGGGATGAAACCCGCCTGCGTCTCGGGCGAGAGGAGCCAGCGCAGGTGGTCGATGAGCGCCGGGCCGACCGCCGCTCGGCGGGAGACCGCGATCCCCGTCCCGCCGATCGTGGACCCGGGGCGGACCGATTGGGGTGGAGCACCGAATCGGATCGCCCCGGAGCTGTAGTTCACGTACCCGTAGACGAGCGGAATGAAATCGATGTCGCCCTGGTCGCGCATGCGCTCCAGCAGCCCGATCGGATTGAGTCGTTCGGATCCCGCCGGGGCGCGATCGGCGATGCTCTGCATGATCTCGAGCGTCCGGAGTCCCGCTTCGCGCCCGAACGCGCCGTCCGCGAACGGATCCGCACCCAGGGACACCGCGATCGAACAAGCGCTGAGGAATGCGTGCGGCCCGGCGAGGCTGAGGGCGCTCCGATCCGGGAGCTCGTCCCAGCTGCGCGGCGCGACGGGCACGGCGTCGACGCGGCGCGCCGAAACCTGCGTCGCGGCGTCGAGCGGAAGGGCCCACAGCCGCCCTTCCATCGTGTACGAGGCGATGGTGGGGCCGACGGCCGACCGCCGCCATGCCTCGAGCTCGGCCTCGCCGAAGAGTTCGTCGAGCGGCCGGATGCTGCGGTTTTCGAGGGCGTCGCCGAGGTGGGGGTGGTCGAGGACGACGAGGTCGTAGCGCTCGCAGAGCTCGTCGATCGGCGCCGACTCGAATCCCTCGAGCGACTGCACCTCCCAGCGGATCGTGTCTCCGCCGGCGAGCTCGCCAGAGGCCTCCTCGAGCGCCCGGCGACCACGGGGATGATCCCAGGTGAGCCCCACGTAGTCCGTCATGCCTTTTTCTCCGCAACCGCGCCCTCGGCCTTGAGGCGTTCGATCGCCTCGGGCCCGATCCCGAGCTCGGCGAGGATCTCGGACGTGTGCTCCCCGACGAGGGGCGCGCCCCTGTCGATGCGGGCGGGGGTCGCGTGGAAGCGATACGGGAAACCGGGCGTCTTGATGTGTCCCTCGGTCGGGTGCTCGTATTCGACGAAAGTGCCGTTGTGGATCACCTGCGGGTCGTTCACGAGCTCCTCGTAACCGTAGACCGGGCCGACCCATACGCCCTCGGCCAGGAGAGTGTCGAGCCAGTGCTGGGTCGTGTTCTTCGCCAGGTGCACGGAGACGAGGGCGAAGAGCTCGTCGCGGTGCGTCCAGCCGGCGACCTCCGGGTCGAGGCCCCGCAGCTCGGGTTCATCGAAGACGCGTCCGAGGGTGTCGAGGTCCGCAAAGGCGAGCGCGAGGTAACCGTCGCTCGTCGCGAAGACGCCGTACGGCGCCCGGATATACACGTGCGCGTTGGGCTCGGATCCGCGTTTCTGCGGCACGCCGCCGACGGTGTAGACGCTGAGTTCCTGCATCTGCAGGGTCGTCAGCGCGTCGAGCATGTTGACGGTGACGAGCTGCCCCTCCCCCGTGCGCTCGCGATGCAGCAGCGCCGCCAGCACGCCCTCGAATGCCGTCGAGGCGGTCACCGCGTCGGCGAGGAACAGCCCGGCCGCGCGCGGCGGTTCGCCCTCGCGACCGCCCGAGAGCATCGACCCGGTCATCGCCTGCAACAGCATGTCCTGCCCCGGACGGTTGACGTAGGGGCCGTCTTCGCCGTAACCCGAGATCGAGACGTAGACGATCGACGGGTTGATCTCGCGAACGCTCTCGTAGTCGAGCCCCAGTCGCTGGGCGACGCCCGGCCGATAGTTCTGCAGGAACACGTCGGATCCGGCGATGAGTTCGCGCACGACGCGCCGCCCGCCCTCGCTCTTGAGGTCGGCGGCGAGCGAGCGCTTGTTGCGGTTGAGCGAGAGGAAGGAGACGTTGATCTCGTTGCCCTGCGCCCCGCCCGCGGCGGCGAAGCGCTGCCACTCTCCGCCGGTGGGTTCGACCTTGATGACGTCGGCGCCGAGGTCGCCGAGGCGCTGCGCGGCGAAGGGCCCCGCCATTGCGATCGAGCAGTCGACGACGCGGTACCCGTCGAGGATGCCGCGGGGGGAGGAATCAGTCATGTCGTGCCTTAGGTCGTGACGTGTGTCGTGGGAGGTGCGTGCGGTCACACGGGCGTCTCGACGCCGCCGGCCGCGGAGGACCGCAGCAGGGCGTCGATGAGTTCGACGGATCGTGCCGCGACGGTGACGTCGGAGTTGTTCTCGGTGGAGGCGCCCGTGATCAGCTCGATGAACCGCACGGGCGGGACGAGGCATTCGTATTCGCCCTCGCCCGGCGCGATGTCGATGGATTCCCGGCGTCCGTCGTAGCGGCTGAGGGTGACGCGCTCGCGCTCCACGTCGATCATCATCACGCCCTCGGTTCCGAAGAGGCGGATGTCGATCTGATAGTTGTCGCCGTCGGCGAGGGTCGCAGCACCGGAGAGCGAGCCGAGGGCACCGCCCTCGAAGTGCACGACTCCGGCGTCGAAGAGGTCGACGGGCGCGCCCGCGGTCGAGACGCGCCCCGCGACCGAGCTCGCGCGAAGCCCCGTGAGCCAGAACAGCAGCGCCGAGGAGTGCGTGACCTGGCCGTGGGCGTAGCCGCCGCCGTGCTCGGGGCTCGACCAGGTGGTCGGGTTGGGCGCCGTCTCGGAGTTCCACAGCTCGAGCATGTAGCTCGGGTCGGTGCCGAACAGCCCGCGCGTGGGGGACGCCATGTTGCACGACACGAACTGGATCTCGCCGATCGCGCCGTCCGCCAGCAGCTTCTTGGCGGCGACCGTGAACGGCTTGTAGTTCCAGCCGTACGGCACGAGGAACACGGTGCCCGCCTCCTCCGCGCGCCGCGCGAGGTCCCAGGCCTCCTCGGCTTTCAGCGTCATCGGCTTCTCGCACAGGACGTGCAGGCCGCGGTCGAGCGCCTTCGCCGCGAGCTCGTGGTGCAGGTCGTGCGGGGTCGCGATGACGACCGCGTCGATGTCGGCGGAGAGCAACTCGTCGGCGTCTTCCGTCGCGAAGCCGAAGCCGAACTTCTCGCGGATCCGCTCGAGGTCGTCCCCGATCCCGCACACGCCGACGAGTTCGACGTCGGGGTGGTCGCGGAACAGGGGGAAATGGTTGCTCGTGGCCCACCACCCGGCGCCGATCGCGCCGAGGCGCACCTTCTTCGACTCGCTCATTCCGCCCACTTCCAGGTGCGGGTGCCGTCGCGCCAGCCCTCGGCGACGCGGCCCGCCCTCGCGAGTCGCTCGAGGTTTCCCGTCATCGGGAAGATCAGGTACTCGGCCGCCTCGCGCGGCCAGGGGCCGAGGTCGGCCGCCGCATCGTGGATCAGCTCCAGCGAGCTCATCTCACCGACGAGGTGCTTCTCGATCGCGCGATCAATCCGTTCGGTGTACGCCAGGGAGTTCTCGAGGAACTCGGTCACCTCGTTCGCCTCGTACACCGGGTAGTGCGCCGTCAGCAGCAGCTCCGCATCGTATCCGCGCAGGCGCGCGATCGAGTCGACGTATGCGGCGGTGTCGCGGTAGGTCGGAGGGAACGCCGGTGACCCCTCCGCTGTCGGCACCGTCTCACCGAGCACGGCATCGGAGATCGCGAGGGTCGCGTTAGCCGGATCCCACACCGCGAGGTGGCCCGGAGAGTGGCCGGGCACGGCGAGGATCTCGAGCACGCGGCCCCCGCCGAGCTCGATGCGCTCGCCGCCCGTCAACGCGCGGTCCACGCCGACGAGCCGCGTCGACTCGCGGATCTCCGCCGTCGTCGACGCCGGGTCGTCGAAGCCATCGGCCCGCGAGAATTCCCCGTAGCGACCCGCGATGAGCACCTCGAGGTTCTCGGTCATCAGCTGGTCGGCGGCGCCCGCGAGGAACTGTGCCTCGGGTGCGACCGCCTTGAGCGCGGCGTTGCCGCCGGTGTGGTCGAAGTCGCAGTGTGAACTGACGACCCAGCGGATCGACGCGGGGTCGATGCCCGCCTCCCGCAGGTACGGGAGGAGCGTCCCCTCGACGGATCCGTCGACTCCCGTGTCGAACAGCAGCGCGCCCTCCGGCCCGACGAAGAGGTGCATCGCGATGAATCGCGGCGGTATCGGCGCCACGATGCGATGCAGACCCGGCCTGATCTCCATAGTGTGTCTCCTGGGTGGTGGGCCGGCGCCGCCGAAGCGACGCCGGCCGGATCCGAACGGGCTCAGACGCCCTGGCGGACGAGGACCTCGTCGATGAACTTCTTCGCGCGCGGCACGTCCGACTCGTCGAGGTGCTCGATGATCAGCGGCACGTTCGGCGAACGCTCCGAGAGCCGCTTGACGTAGTGGTCGTAGTCGAGCAAGCCGAGCCCGGCGGCCGGGAGCTCGATTTCGCCGACGCCTCGGAACGTGTGCGATGCGAGCGCATCGTCGTCGCCAATGTCGGCGTGCTTCTCGCTCTTGTCGTCGCCCGCGAGCTTGACGTCCTTCGCGTGGGCGATCCGCACGCGGTCGCCGAGCACGTCGAACATCTCGTCGAGCGTGCCCTTCTGGTCGCCGATGTTGTGCACCTCGAAGAAGTTCGTCGGGTCCATGAGCAGCTCGAGACCGGGGTGGTTGACGTCGTGGAACAGGCGCGCGGCCTCGCGCACCGATCCGATGACGTTGTTGACGTAGGTCTCCATCAGGAAGGTCGCCCCGTGATCCCACGCGGTCTGCGCGAAGTCGGCCAGGGTCGAGCGCGCGAGGTCGTATGCCTCTTCCGAGCGGTTGTCGGGGTGCCCCGACCATTCGCTCTCGGGGTTCATGGTGCCGGTCTCGCTGATCACGTACGGCGTGCCGAACTCTCGGGCATGACGGAGGATCTCCTTGACGCGCTCGACATTGTGACGGCGGTTTTCCGGATCCGGGTGGATCATGTTGGTGTACGCGCTGATGCCGCAGATGGGCAGGTCGTGGGCGCGGAAGACGTCGCGCACCCGCTTGCCCTTTTCCGCGGTCAGCTGCCCGTCGGAGAGGTCGATGTCCTTGAAGTGCAGATCGAGCTGCACCGTGTTGAAGCCGAGGGCGCGAATCTTCGTCGCCGTCGTCTCGAGGTCGTAGGGAAAGTATCCCGAGAAGATGCCTACCTGAATCATGGAATGCTCCTTTGCGTTCTCCGTGCCGGTGGGTGGGGTACTACAGGGTGAACTCGTCGAGGCGCACGGTGCGCTTCTCGCCGAGGGATCGATAGCTCGCTTCGACGAGCGCCATGGTCCTGACGTTGTCGGCGACGGTGAGCGCGGGCTCCTCGCCGCTCTCCAGGGCGTACTGCAGTTGTTCCATCACGCCGGCGAAGGCGTGCGGGAACCAGTGCGTGTCCCAGGTGGGGGTCCGCCAGTGCCCGTCGGTCTCGATCGTCGACGCGTAGGACAGCGTGGACGGCTCGCCGTTCGGCCAGCCGATCGTTCCCTTAGCGGCGCCCTGGGTGCCCTCGACGCGCCACGAGATGAAGAAGTCGGAGTCGTAGCCCTCCTGGCGCGGGCCGCCCCAGACATCCTCGCGGGTCGTCGCGAGCACCCCGTTGTCGAAGAGGATCGTGGACGCCGCGATCCCGTCGACGTGCGCGAAGGCGGTTCGCGGATCCGTGCGCGCCGCCGTCGAGACCTCCACCGGCTCGCCGAAGAGGTAGCGCAGGGCATCGAGGTGATGCACGCCCATGTTCGCGATCGTCAACCGGTCGTAACTCTCGAGGAACGACTGCCAGTGCGGCACGGCGTGCATGTCGATCGCGGCGAAGACCGGTTCGCCCAGTGCGCCGCGGTCGAGGAGCTGCTTGAGCACCCGGATCGACTGGTCGTATCGCATGTTCTGGTTGACGGAGAGGAGGGTGCCGGATGCCCGGGCCTCGTCGCGCAGGGCGATCGCCTCGTCGAGCGAGAGAGCGAGGGGCTTCTGCGCGAGGATCGCCCTGACGTGCGGCGCGGCGAGCGCCTCGCGGATCAGCGCCGGCTGCTGGTCGGGCGGAAACGCGATGTCGACGATCTCGATCCGCGGATCCGCGATCAGGTCGCTCGGGGTGTCGTGCACGGTCTCGATGCCGTGCCGTGCGGCGACCTCCGCGGCGTGTGCTCGCGAGCGCGAGGCGATCGCCGCAACGGGGAAGCCCGCGAGGCCGTAGGCGGTGAGGTGTTCGTTGGCCATGATCGCACCGGCACCGATCGCTCCGATCATGTGGTTTCGCGCGCGGATCGGCGGGTCGGGTACGAGGCCCGCGTCGTCAGCTGTCATGCGTACTTCCTCCGTGAAGCGTCGCCGTACTCATCATTCGACAGTCGTATGATGATGACATCGTGGCATACGGCGCAAGCGCCATCAATGCCCCTCGAGGGTGAGATTCAGACCCGCTCGCGGCGAGCGCACGTGCGGCCCGGCGAGCACTCCCCACGCGCTCTCGGCGTGCGCCTGCCGGATGGCGCCCTCGTCGATCGCGATACCGACGCCCGGCTCGTCGCCGAGCACGACCCCGCCGTCGGCGAACTCCTGGTCGAGCGTGAGGCCGAACGGCTGGCCGAAGTCCTGGATCTCGGCCGTGAGGTGGTTCGGCACCGCGGCCGCGGCCGCCGTGACGGAGTGGTTCGCGGTGAGCCCGACGGGGCTGATGGGCAGGTCACGCGAGTGAGCCATCACGGCGACGCGGAGGAAATGCGTGATGCCCCACACGGCGCCCGCCTGCACGATGCCGACGCCGCCGGCGTCGAGCAGCGGGCGGTACTGCTCGAGGCCCGTAAGGTTCTCCCCGGTCGCGACCGCCGCGCGGATGGACGAGGCCAGACGCGCGTGCCCCGGCGCGTCCCAACGGCGCAGCGGCTCCTCGATCCAGGCGAGATCGATGCGCTCCTCGAGGCGCGAAAGGTAGCGGACCGCCTGCCCCAGGTTCCACGACTCGTTGACGTCGAGCATGAGGTCGGCACCGGGCATCCGCTGCTGAAGCACGTCGAAACGGGCGAGGTCGCGCTCGAGGCTGCGCCCGCCCTTGAGTTTCGCTGAGGTGAAGCCGCGTTCGGCAAAGCGCCCGTAGAGAGCGCCGAGCTCGTCGTCCGACAGCGCGATGTCGAGGGCGGACGCGTAGCCGGGCACGAAGCGATCGGCCGCGCCGAGCAGGCGCCACAGCGGCTCGCCGGCGATCTTCGCCTTGAGGTCCCAGAGCGCCGTGTCGAAGGCGCCTACGCCGCCGAAGGTCGCCCCCGCGTGCGAGGACTTGAAGACTCGCGCGAGCATCGCGTCGTAGAGCGCCGACACCGCTCGCGGATCCCGCCCCTCGAGTGCCGGGAACAGGCGGTCGAGGTCGGCGTGGGATCCCATGCCCACCCCTTCGATGCCCTCGTCGGTTTCGAGAACCACGAGCGGCACGTCGGTGACGCCGGAGGCGATGAACCCATTGACGTCGCCGACCGGCCGGCCCCAGTCGTGCACGGTGCGGAGCGTGCGGTACCCCGTGATCTTCATATCGTCCTCGAATCAGAGATCAGAATCTGGAAAGACCATACATCATATGTCTGCTGATTGCCGAACGTTCTCGCGAAGATGGACGGATTTCCTCATAGAGTGACCCCATGAACACGCCCCGTCGCACCCCCATCGAACGCATCGGCACGACCGTGCTGCGCGAGCTCGTCGAGCAGATCGTCACGGGCGTTCACCCATCCGACTCGACGATGCCGACCGAGGCCGCGCTCAGCGAGGAGTTCGGCGTGAGCCGCACCGTGATCCGCGAGTCGATGAAGCGCCTGCAGGAGAAGGGCATGGTGACCGTCGCGCAGGGACGCGGCACCAGCGTCAACCCCCGCACCAGCTGGAACATGCTCGACCCCCTCGTCATCGATGCGCTCGTCGCCAACGACGACAACCTGACGGTTCTGGACGAGCTGAGCATCGTGCGCGCCGCCCTCGAGGCCGAGATGGCGGGGGCCGCCGCGCAGCGGCTCGACGACGACGGACTCGAGCGCCTCCGCGCGGCGCTTCAGAACATGGCCGACAACATCGACGACCAGGCGGAGTTCCGCCAGGCGGACGTGCGCTTCCACCACGTCGTCATGTCGCTATCGGGCAACACGCTCGCGGAGAACATCGCCCGCGTTCTCATCGGACACGCGGTCGGAAGCTCGCGCTTCATGGGCCACGACCCCGCTCATTCCTTCGAGCTGACGCTCGCCGAACACGGGCGCATCACGGAGGCCATCGCGGAGAGCGACGCGGCCGCGTCGCGCACCGCGATGAGCGAGCACATCCTCGGCTCGTGGAGCCGCCGCAGGGATCCGTCACGCGGGGAGTAACGGGAGAACATCATTCATGTGATGTTTGTTGACGAGCGTTCATCAGACGTAGTACATTTCTCGGGACATCCGCACCACTCTCCTGCACCGCAGCGGATCATTCCGAGAGGATCGCAATGAAGCGAACAATCATCACCACCGCCGTCGCGGGCGTCGCGCTCGTGACCCTCACCGGCTGCGGCGGCGCCGCGCCGACCACGCCGGGAGACTCCGGTTCGACGGACGCCCCGTCGGGCGGATCCGCTCAGGAGCTGACGATCTGGAACTGGGGCGATGCCGACGAGGCTGCTGCCGCGTACACGGAGGACGTGAAGGCGGCGTTCGCGGAGATGCACCCCGACGTCACCGTCGAGATCGTGAACCAGCCGTTCGACCAGTACTACACGCTGCTGGGGAGCGCGATCGAGGCCGGAACGGGGCCGGACCTCGCCCTCTACAACGGCGGCACGCAGATCAAGAGCCGCGCGGCATCGCTCGTTCCGGTCACGGACGAGCTCGCCGATCTGAAGGACCAGCTGGCGGGATGGCCCGCGTTCGAGGAGGGCGGCGAGACCTACTCGGCGCCCACCTTCCTGCAGGGCTTCCCGATCTACTTCAACAAGGCGCTCTTCGCGGAGGCCGGGCTCGACGCCGACAACCCACCCCAGACGTGGGACGAGCTCACGAGCGCGTGCCAGGCGATCCTCGACAGCACCGACGCCTCGTGCTTCGCTCTCGGCAACAAGGAGGGCCTCGGCATCGAGTTCTTCCTCTCGGGCTTCGGCTCGGGCGTGTTCACCCCGGAGGAGTACGACGCCTGGATCGCGGGCGAGCGCGACTGGACGAGCGAGCACGCCACGCAGGTCCTGCAGATGTGGGCCGACTCGTCGGCCGACGGCTGGTACAACGACGGCGCCAACTCGACGGCGATGTTCAACGACTCGTTCGACATCTTCTCGGCAGGCGACGCCGCGCTGGTCATCGGCCTCATGAGCGGCACCGCCCACTGGAAGCAGTTCGATGAGTTCCTCGGCGACGACCTCGGCTTCGTGATGCCGGTGGCGACGAACGACGGCACGACCGTTGCGCTCCCCGCCGAGGGCGGCATCGGCTACGGCATCCTCAACGAGGAGAAGAAGGACCTCGGGGTCGACTGGATCCGTGCGTCCGTCGACCACGACGCGCTCGCCGCGTACTCGCTGGCCGGCGGCCAGATCACCTCCGACACGACGATCACCCTCGACACCGACATCTCGTCGGCGAACGAGATCGTCGCCGAGCTGCCCGGCAGCAAGCCGCTCCTGCACACCGCGCTCGGCGCCGACGAGCTCGACCTGCTGCACCGCCTCGGCCAGCAGCTCCTGAACGGCGACGTGACGGTCGCCGATGCCACGGCGCAGCTCGCTGACGCTGCGAAGGGCTGATCCGCATTGTCGAACTACGCAACGTCGACCCGCACCCTTGTCACGAGCGGCAAGGGTGCGGGTCGCCCGCGCGGCTCGCAGTCGCCGCGCCGTCGGCGCCCCTGGAACGCCGAGCGTCTCGCGCCGTACCTGATGGTGCTGCCCGTCATCGCCATCCTCGTCGTCTTCCGCCTGTACCCGCTGGTTCTCGGCATCAACTTCTCCTTCACCGGCGACGGTGAGCTCAACGGGCAATTCGTCGGCCTCGACAACTACACCTTCCTGCTGTACGACGAGCGGTTCATCGCCTCGGCAAAGAACGTCGTGATCGTCCTGCTGTTCGTGCCGGTGCAGGTGTTCTTCGCGGGGATCCTCGCGACCTTCATCTTCCTCAAGGTGCCCGGGCACCGCTTCTACCGCAGCGTCTACTTCCTTCCGGTCGTTCTCTCGCCCATCATCATCGGCGCGATCTTCAACATCATCCTCAGCGCGAACGGCCCGTTCAATTCCGCCCTCGGCGCGATCAACCTGCCGGCCGTCGACTGGCTCGGCCTACCCGCCACCGCGCTCCCGACGGTCCTCGTCGTGCACATCTGGGCGACTTTCGGCATGGCGTTCACGATCTTCCTCGCGGGCTTCGCGACGCTCGACGCGGAGCTCCTCGATGCCGCGAAGATCGACGGCACGAACCTGTGGCAGCAGATCGTCCACGTGATCATCCCGAGCCTCAGCCAGACGATCCAGTTCGTGTTCGTGACGACCACCATCGGCATGCTGACGGGCCTGTTCGCCCTGCTCTACACGATGACGGCCGGCGGTCCCGGAGCCTCCAGCTACCTGCCCGAGTTCCTCATCTGGAAGCTCAACGGAGAGGCGCGCCCCGCCCTGGCGTCCGCCGCGAGCGTGTTCCTGCTGCTGATCGTCCTCGTCATCGGGCTCATTCAGATCCGCGTGCTGCGCCGCGCGACGAAGGAGGCATGATGCGCCGCCAACGCGCCACCCAGTGGGTGATCGCCGTGCCCATGATGGTGCTCGCGCTCGCCACCATCTACCCCATGCTCTTCGCGCTCAACGTCTCGCTGAAGGACCGCAAGGGGTACGTTCTCGACCGGCTCGGCGTGACGCAGACGTTCAACGTGCAGAACTTCGCGGACGCCTGGACGAACGCGAGCATGGGCCGCTACTTCCTCAACACGATCATCGTCACGGTGATCTCCGTCGCGATCCTGCTCCTGCTGGCGTCGATGTGCGGCTATGCCCTCAGCCACCTCGCATTCCGGGGCAGCAAGGTGGCGTTCCTCATCATCCTCGCGATGATGATGATCCCGTTCCAGGTGATCATGGTGCCGACGATCAAGGTGCTGAGCTCGATGGGGTTGATCGACACCTTCCCTGGCCTCATCATCGCCTACGTCGCCCAGTACCTGCCGTTCACGGTCTACTTCATGACCTCGTACTACTCGGGCATCCCGAAGGAAATGACGGAGGCGGCCCGCGTCGACGGCAACGGCCTCTTCGGCGTGTGGTGGCGCATCATGGTGCCGAGCGGCAAGCCCGCGCTCATTTCGATGGGCATCCTGAACGCGCTGTTCATCTGGAACGACATCCTCATCGCGCTGCTGCTCATGCAGAGCCCCGAGAAGCGTACCGTCATGGTCGGCGTGAGCACGCTGCGCGGCCAGTACCCGGATAACGTGCCGACGTACATCGCGGGCGTGATGCTGACCGTGCTGCCGATCATCGTCGTCTATCTCATCTTCCAGCGACAGATCACGGCCGGCGTCACCGCCGGCGCAACGAAGGGCTGATCCTCCATGAGTACCGACCGCATCGAGGTCTACGTCGCCCCCGACGGTTCGCCGTTCGCCGACGGCTCGCACGGTTACCCCGCGAACGACCTGGCGCACGGGCTCGACCTCGTGCGTCGGCGCCGCGAGCCCGGCCAGCGGGCGGTGATCTGGATGGCGGGCGGCGAGTACGCGCACGCCGAACCCGTCGTGTTCGACGCGACCGACTCGTTCACCTCGGTCGTCGCCGTCGACCCCGCGGATCCGCCGGTGCTGCGCGGCTCGGTGCGGATCGCGGGCTGGCGGCCCGTCACCGTGAACGGGCGTTCCGTGTGGGCGGCGCCCGCGCCCCGCGCGAGCGGCCGCCGGCTCTATGTCGACGGGGGCGCCGCGCCCCGCCCGCGATACCCACGCGAGGGCTTCCTGCGCGTGGAGGAGCAGGAGGGTCTGGATCCGAAGGGCAGCTTCGTCGGGACGCTCTTCGACGGATCCGCAAGCTTTCGGTACCGCGACGGCGAGATTCCCGAGCTCGCCGAGGAGAGCGCCGTCGAGATCGTCGTGCCGCACTACTGGGTGCAGGAGCGGATGCCGATCGCATCGATCGATCGCGCGGCGCGCACCGTCACGAGCAGCCTCACGAGCATCTTCGCGCTGCGGGACGACGCGGCCGCCACCTTCGCCCGCTACTACCTCGACAACGTCGCCGAGTCGCTCGGCGAGGTCGATGGCGAGTGGTACCTGGACGCCACCGGCCGGATCTCCGGGCTCGAGGGGCCGCACATCCTCTTCGCCTCCGCCGAGTCGCCCGAGCATCTCGACGTGCGTTTTCCCGTGACCGACGCCTTCGTGTCGGTCGAGGGCACGGCGGAGCGGCCCGTGCGCGAGGTGCGCTTCGAGGGCATCTCCTTCGCCGAGGCCGACTTCGCCTCGGTTCCGCCCGCGACCCCGCCGTTCGGGGTGAGGGAGGATCCGCAGCTTCCCGCCGACGGACGCTACGCCGCCGACGTGCAGGCGGCCGCGACCGTGCCCGCCGCCTTGCGCTTCGCGTACGCGCGCGGCTGCGCCGTCACGGGCGGATCCGTGGAGCGCGTCGGCGGATATGGGCTCTCGCTCGGGGCCGGATCGCGCGGAAACCTCGTCTCCGGTGTCGTCTTCCGCGACCTGGGCGCGGGAGCCGTCCGCTCCGGCGGCGGCATCGACCCGCTCGCCGCGGACTTCAACCGCGCCAACGAGGTCTCCGACTGCACCGCGGAGCGCGGCGGGCAGGTGTACCGCGGCGCCGTCGCGATGCTGTTCCAGCATGGTTCGCACAACGTCATCGCGCACAACGAGATCCGCGACTTCCCCTACTCGGGCATCTCGGTCGGATGGATGTGGGACTATCTGCGCAGCCCGTCCGAGGGCAACCTCATCGTCGGCAACCACATCCATCACCTCGGCCAGGGCAAGCTCAACGACATGGGCGGCGTGTACCTGCTGGGCATCGCGCCCGGGACTGTGGTGCGCGGCAACCACATCCACGACGTCGAGTGCCAGAACTACGGGGGCTGGGGCATCTACCTCGACGAGGGCTCCAGCCACGTCGTGATCGAGGGCAACGTCGTGCACGATACCTCGAGCCAGTGCTACCACCAGCACTACGGGCGCGAGGTCATCGTGCGCGACAACATCTGGGCGCGCGGCCGCGAGGGCCAGATCTCGATTACCCGCCCCGAGGACCACACCTCGTTCACCTTCCTGCGCAACATCGTCGTGGGGAGCTCCTCCCCCGGCTTCGTCGGAACGCCGGGCGCGCGCGACGTGCGGAACTATCGGATCGACAGCGACCTGAACCTGTTCTGGGATGCCTCGCCCATCCCCGGTGCGGTTCGGGCCGCGAACGCGGAGCGCCCGAAGGGCGCCGACGGATCCGTCGGCTTCGACATCACCGAGGCCCTCGATGCGGAGTGGGCGAGGCTCGACCACGACCTGCATTCGATCGACGCGGATCCGCGTCTCTCGGACGACTTCACGGTTGACGCCGAGTCCCCGGCCCACGATCTCGGGATCCGGATCCCGGACGTCTCGGGCGCCGGCCCCCGCGCCGTCCCCGACCGCCGCCACCCGTTGGCCGGCCCCACACTCGTCGACCCGTTCCTGCCAACGCAGGGCTGAGCGAGGTCCGTCACACGCCGCACCCTCTCATCCGCACCCCCACCCGTTCAAATGACACTTATGAGGGGTATCGCGCCCCTCGACGGCCCACAAGTGTCATTTCAACGGGTGAGCCAGAGGGTGTTCTCGTAGCGTTTGAACCAGCTGACCTGGCGGCGGGCGTAGCGACGGGTGAGGGCCTGGGTTTCGGCGATCGCCTCGGCCTCGGTCTTCTCGCCCTTGAGTTGGGCGAGGGCCTGGGCGTAGCCGATCGCGCGGCTTGCCGTCTTGCCCTCTTCGAGCCCCTCCGCGCGCAGGGCGTCGGTCTCGGCGAGCATGCCCTGTTCCCACATCAGCTCGACGCGGCGGTCGAGGCGTTCGACGAGCCTCTCCCGCTCCATGCGCAGCCCGGCGATCGTCATGTCTCGCCACGGCACGGGCTTCTCCGGCAATGCGGCGCCGTGGCCGGCATCGCCCTGTGCGAGCACCTCAAGCGCGCGCACGACGCGGCGGCCGTTGCGCGGATCCACCCGCTCGGCCGTCGCCGGATCCTTCAGCCGAAGCTCCTCGTAGAGCGCGCCGGCGCCCTCCGACTCGAGGCGCGCCTCGAGCTCGGCGCGGAGCTCGTTGTCTCGCGGCGGGAAGCGGAAGTCGTAGATCACGCTCGACACGTAGAGACCGGATCCGCCGACGAGGATCGCGTGGCGACCGCGCGAGATGATGTCATCGATCGCGGCGCGCGCCTGCTCCTGATAGGCGGCGACCGCCGCCTCCTGTGTGACGCCGAGCACGTCGAAGAGGTGGTGAGCGATACCGCGGCGCTCGCCGACGGGCAGCTTCGCCGTGCCGATGTCCATACCGCGATAGAGCTGCATCGCGTCGGCGTTGACAATCTCCGCCGCCCGGCCGTGCCCGTCGAGCGCTTCCGCAAGATCGAGGGATAGCTCACTCTTGCCCGTGCCCGTCGCGCCCACGACCGCCCAGAGGTGCGGCTCGTCCGCCGCCTCCGCCGCGTTCCACAGCAGGGTGTCCGCCGACGGCGCCCCCACGGATCCGGGATCAGCCGCGGCCGCGGGGCCGGCGATCACAGCCCAACGCGGAGCGTCGGAATGCCGAGACCGACCTTGCCGTCGCCCGCACCTGCCGGCGAGGGCACGGCGCAGCTGTCGGACAGCGAGCGATCGTAGGCGTCACCCGCGCGGGTGCGACGGATCTTCAGCGGTGCTCCGTCGGTGCTGTCGGCCAGCAGGTGCGAGGGTGCGGCATGCGTGACCGTGACGGTGACGACGTCGCCGGGGCGCGGCGTCTCGGATCCCTCCGGCACCTCGAAGTGCACGAGCCGGTTGTCTTCGGCCCGGCCCGTCAGGCGCTGCGTCGAGGCGTCCTTCTTGCCCTCGCCGGTCGAGACGAGAACCTCGATGCTGCGGCCGAGCTGCTTCTCGTTCTCTTCCAGCGTGATGCGCTGCTGAAGCGCCATGAGGCGCTCGTAGCGTTCCTGCACGACCGCCTTCGGCACCTGGTTCGGCATCGTCGCGGCGGGCGTGCCCTCGCGGATCGAGTACTGGAAGGTAAATGCGCTCGAGAAGCGCGCCGCCTCGACGACCCGCATGGTGTCTTCGAAGTCTTCGTCGGTCTCGCCGGGGAACCCGACGATGATGTCGGTCGTGATCGCGGCGTTCGGGATCTTCTCGCGCACGCGGTCGAGGATGCCGAGGAACTTCTTCGAGCGGTACGAGCGGCGCATGTCCTTCAGCACCTTGTCGCTGCCGGACTGCAACGGCATGTGCAGCTGCGGCATCACGTTCGGCGTCTCGGCCATCGCGTCGATGACGTCGTCGGTGAAGGCAGCGGGATGCGGGCTCGTGAACCGCACGCGTTCGAGCCCCTCGATCTCTCCGCAGGCGCGGAGCAGCTTGCTGAACGCCTGGCGGTCGCCGAACTCGACGCCGTAGCTGTTGACGTTCTGACCGAGCAGCGTCACTTCGATCGCGCCGTCGTCGACGAGGAGCTTGATCTCCTCGAGAATGTCGCCGGGCCGGCGGTCCTTCTCTTTGCCGCGCAGACTCGGAACGATGCAGAAGGTGCAGGTGTTGTTGCAGCCCACCGAGATGGATACCCACCCCGAGTAGTGGGAGTCGCGCTTTGTCGGCAGCGTCGACGGGAAGACCTCGAGAGATTCGAGGATCTCGAGCGACGCCTCGCCGTTGTGACGCGAGCGCTCGAGCAGCTGCGGGAGCGAACCCATGTTGTGCGTGCCGAAGACCACGTCGACCCAGGGCGCCTTCTGCGTGACGGTGTCCTTGTCCATCTGCGCGAGGCAACCGCCGACGGCGATCTGCATGCCCTTGCGCTTGTCCTTCACCGACTTCAGGTGGCCCAGCGTGCCGTAGAGCTTGCCCGCGGCGTTCTCGCGCACGGCGCACGTGTTGATGATGACCACGTCGGCGTCCTCGCCCTCTGCGGCGCGCACATATCCCGCGCTCTCGAGAGATCCGGACATGCGCTCGGAGTCGTGCACGTTCATCTGACACCCGAAGGTGCGCACCTCGTAGGTGCGGGCGCGGCCGTCTTCGTCGAAGGCAGCGGGCGACGGGTCAATGAGCGTCGGGGCAGAAGATGGCGTGGTCATAGCGAGAGCCATTCTACGGAGCTGAGGGTGTGAGCGGGGTGCGCGGACATCACGAAACGTCCGCGCACCCCGGCGCGATCATTGGAAGCGCACCCGACGGCCGCCGCCGCGCGCCTCGTCGAGCGCCTGCGTCGCGACGCGCATCGCCATCGCCCCTCCGAACCCACGGCGGGAGAGCTGCCCGACCAGGCGGCGCAGGGCGGTGTCGTGATCGAGACGCGCGAGCGACCCGGCCTTCGTGCGTGCGAACTCGAGCGCCCGCTCGGCATCGTCGTCGGGAAGCGTTTCGATCGCGCGATCGATCGCGTCGCGCGACAGCCCGCGCTTGGCGAGCGTCTGAGCCACGGCCTTGCGGCCTTGATTCTTGCGGGTGGTCGCCTGATAGACGAGCTGCTCCGCCAGCATGTCGTCGTCGATCGCACCGACGCGCAGAAGACGGTCAATGATGTCTTCCGCGAGCTCGGACTCGACGCCGTCACGACGGAGTCGATCGCGTGCCTCCCGCTCCGAGAGGCCACGTGAGCCGAGCGCACGAACGAGCCGCTGCTCGGCGCGATGCGCGATCTCTTCGGAATCCGTCTCGTCGGGCTCGGTGTTGTCGGGCGCGGTGTCGTCGGTCTCCGAAACGGAGCTCAGATCCGGAAGGGCCGCATCGTCGCCGCTCGCGAGAGCATCTGCGACGCGGCGCACGGGCGCACCCTGCCAGGTGGTGTGCCACTGCGGGTCGTTCTCGTCGAGGTCGGCCCGGGGGCCGCCGGGCCGGTTCTCCGGGTGGGCAGGCGCCTCGGGCGCCGGCCCACCGAAGAGGGGCACGACGGGGGCGAGGCGTTCGCCCCCGTCGTCATGCGAGGTGCGCATGATCAGGCCGCGGCGCGCTCGTCGCTTTCGGGCGCCTCGACCGCGGCCGAGTCGTCTTCGAGCAGGCCGAGCTTGACCTTGATCTTGTTCTCGATCTCGAGGGCGACGTCGGCGTTCTCCTTCAGGAAACGACGCGCGTTCTCCTTGCCCTGGCCGAGCTGGTCACCGTCGTACGTGTACCACGAGCCCGACTTCTTGACGATGTTGTGCTCGACGCCGAAGTCGATCAGCGAACCCTCGCGCGAGATTCCCGTGCCGTAGAGAATGTCGAACTCCGCCTGCTTAAAGGGCGGGGCCATCTTGTTCTTAACGACCTTGACGCGCGTGCGGTTACCCACCGCGTCGCCGCCGTCCTTCATCGTCTCGATGCGTCGGATGTCGAGGCGAACGGAGGCGTAGAACTTCAGCGCCTTGCCGCCGGCGGTCGTCTCGGGAGAGCCGAAGAAGACACCGACCTTCTCACGCAGCTGGTTGATGAAGATCGCCGTCGTCTTCGTCTGGCTCAGGCCACCGGTGATCTTACGCATCGCCTGCGACATCAGTCGGGCCTGGAGACCCACGTGCGAATCGCCCATCTCGCCCTCGATCTCCGCGCGGGGCACGAGCGCCGCGACCGAGTCGATGACAATCAGGTCGATCGCGCCCGAGCGGATCAGCATGTCGGCGATCTCGAGCGCCTGCTCACCCGTGTCGGGCTGGGACACGAGAAGCGCGTCGATGTCCACGCCGAGCTTCCGCGCGTACTCCGGGTCGAGCGCGTGCTCGGCGTCGATGAACGCCGCGATACCGCCCGCCGCCTGAGCGTTGGCGATCGCGTGAAGCGTCAGCGTCGTCTTACCCGAAGACTCCGGGCCGTAGATCTCGACGACGCGACCGCGCGGCAGCCCGCCGATTCCGAGGGCGACATCGAGCGCGATGGAGCCCGTGGGGATGACCTCGACAGGGGCGCGCTCTTCGCTGCCGAGCCGCATGACCGACCCCTTGCCGAACTGACGATCAATCTGCGCGAGTGCCGTTTCGAGGACTTTCTCGCGATCTGTAGCCGTAGCCATGATGAACTCCTTCTTCGCTCGTGTACCGCCGCCCATAGGCTGTCGCGATCCGCCTCACGGGGACGGATTCTTCGACAGGGCGCGTGGCGTCTTGCCTGTTTCCACGCTACGGAGAACCACTGACAAACGAAGCGGATCACCCGAAGATGTGGAGAACAAGCACGATCTCCACGTTGTGAACAACGCTACGCCTCATAGAACGAATATTCGAGATTCGGTCGGCGTGTCGAAAAGACCTTCGAAACAGATCGCCGGAAACGGGTCAGCGCGGTGGCGCCTGCAGTCCCTGTCCGTAGCGCGCCGAGTCGGGGAGATCCGTCTCATCGCAGAGCGCATTCCAGATCTCGCGCACGGAAACACCGGCGGCCAGAGCGTCATTGGCGCTCTGGCCGATTCCGGGCAGAATCAGGTCGGCGAGGATCCAGCTGGCTCGCGCGCCGAAGTGCTCATCCGCGGCCCGCAGGAACTCGCTCCGCTTCACCGGAGCGACAGCTCGGGCTCGACCTCGGCGACGAGTTCGTCGGGAACGACATCCGGGAAGGGACTCTCGATCCCCTCGAGCACGGCGAGACGGTCGCCGACGCGACGCATAACGGCCGACATCGGCACGCCGAGCGCGTCTGTCACCGATGCAAGGATCTCGCTCGAGACTTCCTTCTGTCCGCGCTCGACCTCGCTGAGATACCCGAGCGCGACGCTCGCCTTACTCGCAACCTGGCGCAGGGTCTGCCCCTGCTGCTGCCGGAAGTCGCGAAGCACGTCGCCGATCTCTTGACGAACCAGGATCATGGCGCCCTCCTTACGTTTCGCGTCTTACGATCTCGTTCACACGACCACGGAGTTGTCGCCGGATCGCTTGTCTGACATACCAGAGTAATCGAGATTCGGCCGCGAGATGCTCCTCACGGCAAATGGATATGTAGGTGGAACGCTTCTCTCAGTGCGAGTTATTCCCGAGCACGCGAAGCGCCAGTTCGAGCACCGCGTCGACGGCCGCGGCGCGGATCTCGGCCCGCCCGCCGCTCAGCTCGCAGCGCTCCACCACCACGTCCTCGGCGCTCGCGACGGCGACGTAGACCGTTCCCACCGCGTGCCCGTCCTGGGGGTCGGGGCCCGCCACCCCGGTGGTCGCAAGCCCGAGATCGGCGATCGATCCGTCGAGCGTGAACGCGCGCCGGATTCCGGACGCCATCTGCTCGGCGACCCGCGGATTCACCGCTCCGCGTTCGGCGAGCAGTCCGCCGTCGACGCCGAGGAGGTCGCGCTTGGCCCGCGTGTCGTAGGCGACGATACCGCCGCGCATCGTGCGAGACGCGCCCGGGACGTCGACGAGAGCGGAGGCTACGAGTCCGCCGGTGAGCGACTCGGCCGCGGCGATCGTCAGACCGCGAGCGACGAGTGTCTCGACCAAAGCCGCCGCGCGCGTCATGCGACCTTCCGCGCCCCGCGCAGCTGAGCAAGCACGTAGTCGAGTCCGCTCACGATCGTCAGCACCACAACGACCCACATTCCGATCGCCGTGACGAGGGTCCACGCTTCGCGCCCGATCACGACGTCGAGCGGCAGCAGCGCCCACGACAGCACGACGCCCTGCGTTGCCGTCTTGATCTTCCCCAGCCAGGCGGCCGCGACGACGTGCGTGCGGCGCACGACGAGGCGGTGAACCGTGATGCCCCATTCGCGAACGAGGATCACGATGACCATCCACCACGCGATCTCATCGAGCACGGCGAGGCCCACGAACGCCAGCCCCGTGAGGAGCTTGTCGGCGATCGGATCCCAGAGTTTGCCGAAGTCGCTCACGATCTCGTACTTGCGCGCGAGGAATCCGTCGACCCAGTCGGTCGAGATGGCGACGACGAACAGGATCGCCGCCGTCCAGCGGAGCGCGAGGTGGCCGTCACCGAACGGCCCCCCGACGAGGAGCAGCGCGACAAAGACGACCGCGAGCGGGATGCGCGCGAGCGTGATCGCGTTGGGAAGCTGCGGGTGGATGGCCATCAGTCGCGTCCCGTCAACTTCCAGGCGTCTTCGCCATCTTCGTCATCGCCATTTACGGTCGGGAGCCCATCGAACTGGGCCTCGATCGGGTCGACACCGTAGCGGTCATCGGCGTCGTTCGCCGACGGAGCCGGGGCCGCCGCCGCGGCCGGAGCAGCGGGTGGCTCCTCCCCCTTGAGCTTCGCGAGCACGGCGGGCAGTTGCTCCGGCGCCACGAGCACGTCGCGCGCCTTGGAACCCTCCGACGGCCCGACGATCTCGCGCGACTCGAGCAGGTCCATGAGACGGCCGGCCTTGGCGAATCCGACGCGCAGCTTCCGCTGCAACATAGACGTCGAGCCGAACTGACTCGAGACGATCAGTTCCGTGGCCGCGAGGAGTACCTCGAGGTCGTCTCCGATGTCCTCGTCGATCTCCTTCTTGGGCGCCTCAAGCGCCTCGGCGACGTCAGCTCGATACTCCGGTCGCGCCTGCCCCGTCACGTGCTTGACGACCGCGTCGATCTCGGCCTCGGTCACCCACGCGCCCTGGAGGCGGAAGGGCTTCGAGGAGCCCATGGGCGAGAACAGCGCGTCGCCCTGGCCGATCAGCTTGTCGGCACCGGGGCCATCGAGGATGACGCGCGAGTCCGTCACGCTCGTCACGGCGAAGGCCATGCGTGAGGGCACGTTGGCCTTGATCAACCCCGTCACGACGTCGACCGAGGGTCGCTGGGTGGCGAGCACGAGATGGATTCCGGACGCGCGCGCGAGCTGGGTGATGCGCACGATGGAGTCTTCGACGTCGCGCGGCGCGACCATCATGAGGTCGGCGAGCTCGTCGACCACGACGAGAAGGTACGGGTAGGGCTTCAGCACGCGCTCCGAACCGGCGGGAAGCTGCAGTTCACCCGCGACCACGGCCTTGTTGAAGTCGTCGATGTGACGGAAGCCGAACGACGCGAGGTCGTCGTAGCGCATGTCCATCTCCTTCACGACCCACTGCAGCGCCTCGGCCGCCTTCTTCGGGTTCGTGATGATGGGCGTGATCAGGTGCGGCACACCGGCGTAGGCGGTGAGCTCGACGCGCTTCGGGTCGACGAGCACCATGCGCACCTCGCTTGGCTTGGCGCGCATCAGCAGGCTCGTGATCATCGAGTTCACGAAGCTGGACTTACCGGATCCGGTCGATCCGGCGACCAGCAGGTGCGGCATCTTCGCGAGGTTCGCCACGACGAACCCGCCCGACACGTCCTTGCCGACGCCAATCGTCAACGGGTGAGTCGACTTCTGGGCGGCGGCAGAACGGAGCACGTCGCCGAGAGCGACCGTTTCGCGGTCGACGTTCGGGATCTCGATGCCGATCGCGCTCTTGCCCGGGATGGGCGCGAGGATGCGCACGTCGTTCGATGCGACGGCGTAGGAGATGTTGTTCGACAGCTGCGTGATCTTCTCGACCTTGACGCCGGGGCCGAGCTCGACCTCGTACTGCGTCACGGTCGGACCGCGCGAGAAGCCGGTGACCTTCGCATTGACCTTGAACTCGACGAAGACCTGCTCGATCTGCGCGACCATGCGGTCGTTCGCCTCGGAGCTGACCACCGCGGGCGGGCCGGCGGCGAGCTGCGCCGGCGACGGCAGCACGTAGGGCGCTTCGGGCGGCTGCGGCCCCCGCGAACCGGGGCCATCGGTCCCGAAGCCGGAGATCTCACCGAACTCGTCGTCGGGGCCGAGCTCGTCGTCACCCATGAGATCGATTCCGAAGTCGCCCGCCGCCGCCTCCTCACGGATCCGCGAGAGCGCCGGGTCGTCGAGGACCTGCGTCACCTGCTCGGCCGCGGTGACCTTCGGCTCCGGCGCCCGAGGCGCCGGGTCGTCAGCGAACGGGAGCGGCACGGGTGCGGTCTCCGTGGGCGCCGGAGCGTCGTCTGCGATGACCGCCTGGTCGTAGCCGGGGTCGTCCTGCAGCCCGAGGAGCTGGCCGAGGTGCACCGTGTCCGCCGGCACCTCGACGTCCTCCTCGCGCCCCGTGGCGTTGCGCCGCCACCACGGCAGCTCGTCCGCGCCATCGAAGAGCACGTCCTCGTCGGTCTTCTTCTTCCGCGAGCGGCGGACCCGCGCCGGCTTCTCATCGAGCACCTTCGTCTCGGCCAGGTCCGCCTCCGCGTCGCCGGCCGCCACGCGCGGTTCGCGCGGCTCGGCCTCGAACATCCACCGATACAGGTCGCCCAGGCGCTTGCCGATGCGGTTCGGGGGCGTCTTGGTAATGATCAGGAGGCTGAGAGCGATCAGCAGCGCGAGCACCACGTATGCGCCGATCGGCGAGAGCAGCTTCGCGAGCGGCTCGCCGATCATCCAGCCGAAGACCCCTCCCGACCCGCTGAGCGCGGGCATGCCCTCGGCGGGCGCCGGCCGACCGGAGGCGGGCTCGGGGCGCACCACCGCGATGTGGCAGATCGCCGCGACCGACAGCGTCAGGAGTGCCGTGCCGATCCCGACCCGACCGTTGTTGTACACCGAGGAGGGATGGCGGAACAGCCAGCCCGCGAGGAGCACCAGAACGACGGGGAAGACCAACGCCGTGCGCCCGATGACGCCGCCGAACGTGTACGCGCTGATGTTCTCGGCGACCGGGTTGTTGATGAAGAACCATTCGACGACCGCACCGGCGATCGCGAGCAGCACGAGGAAGAACGGGAAACCGTCGCGACGATCCGACTTGTCGAGCGTCTCCTGCCCGAACGCGCGGAAGAGCCCGCCGGTGGCACGGGCGAGCCCGTGCCACATCCGCACGGGTGCGGCGGGGCGCTCGGGGTCGCCGATGTGCTTCTTCGGCGCAGGGGCGGGCTTCGCGGCGCTCCCCTTCGAGGAGCCGCCGCGGCCGGATCCCGAAGAGTTCTTGGGCGCGGTGGACGATCGTGCCATGGGATCCACGGTACGCGTGACCGCTGACAATCGAACGCAGGACGCGCAAAAACCCGGGTGATCACCGAAGAATTCACCCGGGCTTGCGGCACCGTCGAGGCGTTTACGCCTCGATGACGAGGGGAACGATCATCGGGCGTCGGCGCAGGCGCTGACCCACCCAACGGCCGATCGTGCGACGGATCACCTGGCTGAGCGCGTGGTTGTCGCGAACGCCCTTCTCCGCGGCTTCCTGAAGGGCCGCAACGATCTTGGGACGGATCTTGTCGAAGACCTTGTCGTCCTCCGCGAATCCGCGGGCGTGGATCTCCGGCCCCGTGATGATCTTGCCGGTCTTCGAGTCGACGACCACAATGATCGAGACGAAGCCCTCCTCGCCGAGCACGCGGCGATCCTTGAGGTCAGCATCGGTGATCTCGCCCACCGACGAGCCGTCGACGTAGACGAAGCCGAGGTCGAGCTGACCCGACACCCACGCCTCGCCGTCCTTCAGGTCGATCGAGGTGCCGTTCTCGACGATGAACGTGTTCTCCTCGGGCACACCCGTCTGCTGCGCGAGGTTGGCGCTGGCCGTGAGGTGACGGTATTCACCGTGCACGGGGATGACGTTCTTCGGCTTGAGGATGTTGTAGCAGTAGAGCAGCTCGCCCGCCGCCGCGTGACCGGAGACGTGCACCTTCGCGTTCGCCTTGTGCACGACGTTGGCACCGAGCTTCGTGAGGCCGTCGATCACGCGGTAGACCGCGTTCTCGTTGCCGGGGATGAGGCTCGACGCCAGGATCACCGTGTCGCCCTCGCCCGGCGTGATGGCGTGGTCGAGGTTCGCCATGCGGCTCAGCACCGCCATGGGCTCGCCCTGCGATCCGGTCGACATGTACACGATCTTGTCGTCCGGGATGTCGTGCGACTTCTTGTAGTCGACGAGAGCGCCCTCGGGGACGTTGAGGTAGCCGAGCTGCTCGGCGATCGTCATGTTGCGCACCATCGAGCGGCCGAGCAGCGCGACGCGGCGGCCGTTGTTGACGGCGGCGTCGATGACCTGCTGCACGCGGTGCACGTGGCTCGAGAAGCTCGCCACGACGACCCGGCCCGTGGTCTTCGACATGACCTGGTCGATGACGGGACCGATCTGCCGCTCCGTCGGGGTGAAGCCCGGAACGTCGGCGTTGGTCGAATCGGGCAGGAACAGGTCGATGCCCTCCTCGCCGAGCCGCGCGAAGTGGCGCAGATCCGTGATGCGGCCGTCGAGCGGGAGCTGATCCATCTTGAAGTCGCCCGTGTGCAGCACAAGGCCCGCCTCGGTGCGGATCGCCACGGCGAGCGCGTCGGGGATCGAGTGGTTCACCGCCACGAACTCGAGGTCGAAGCCGCCCACCTGGCGCTTCTCGCCCTCACGGACCACGTTCGAGATCGGCGTGATCCGGTGCTCCTTGAGCTTCGCGGTCGTCAGCGCGAGCGTCAGCTTGGAGCCGTAGATCGGGATGTCCTCGCGCAGGCGCAGCAGGTAGGGGACGCCGCCGATGTGATCCTCGTGGCCGTGCGTGAGCACGAGGCCGACGATGTCGCCGAGTCGACCCTTCAGCGGCTCCATGTCGGGCAGGATGAGGTCGACACCCGGCTGGTGCTCCTCGGGGAACAGCACGCCGCAGTCGACGAGCAGGATCTTGCCGTCGAACTCGTACATGGCCATGTTGCGGCCGACCTCGCCGAGGCCGCCGAGGGGCGTGACGCGCAGGGCGCCGGATTCGAGTGCGGGCGGGTCAAAGACAGGGGTGGACATTGTGCCTTTCAGCGCGTGACGCGCAGGGTTTCGTCACCGTGTGGTGCCAGGCACCTTAGGCAGCGCACCGCCCGCGGCCGCATTGCGGTCCGGACGGAAGTTCGAGAAGTCCACGCCTTCGACGTCCTTCACGAGGGCGAGCTCGTCCTCGATGATGGCGGCCTCCCACTCTTCCGGGCCCACGAGCGGCAAGCGCACGCGAGGGCTCGAGATTCGGCCGAGGCCGTGGAGGATGTACTTGGTGGACACCGTGCCCGGAACGTGAGTCATCACGGCGCGGACGAGCGGCTCGAGCTTCTTGTGCTGCTCGGTGGCGGTTGCGAGGTCGCCGCGGTTGACCGCGTCGACGATGGTTCGGTATGGGCCGGCGGCGATGTTCGCCGTGACGCCGATCAGGCCCGTGGCGCCAATGGACAGTGCGGGCAGCGCGTTCGCGTCGTCGCCCGAGAAGTAGATGAGGTCGGTCTGGTTGAGGACGCGGCTGACCTCGCTGAAGTCGCCCTTCGCGTCCTTCACCGCGACGATGTTGGGGTGCTTGGCGAGACGGAGGAACGTCTCGTACTTGATCGGGACGCCGGTGCGGCCCGGAATGTCATAGGCGATGACCGGCAGATCGGTCGAGTCGGCGATGAGCCGGAAGTGCGTGAGGATGCCCGCCTGGGTGGGCTTGTTGTAGTACGGCGTGACGACCATGATGCCGTCGGCGCCTGCCTTCTCGCTCTTCTTGTAGAGGTCGATCGCGTGGGCGGTTTCGTTCGAGCCGCCGCCCGTGATGATCTTCGCGCGCCCCGACGCGACACTCTTGCCGACCTCGACGAGCTTGAGCTTCTCGGCATCGGTCAGCGTCGACGTCTCGCCGGTGGTGCCGGTGACGACGATGCCGTCGGCACCGGAGGTGATCACGTCGTCCATCAGCCGCTCGGTCGCATCCCAGTCGACCTCACCATCGGCGGTCATCGGGGTGACGAGGGCGACGAGAACCTGACCGAAGGGGTTAGCGGGATGCGTCATAGAGACAAGATTAGCGCGAGCGGCCTGGATCACGTGTGTACGTGACGAAGCGATACCGCGTCCCCGTGCGGCTCGTGAGCCACTCCCCCGCCCCGGACCGGATCCACTCGGCACCGATTTCGGGCGCGCGGGTGTCGCCCGCGACGTCGAGGTCGATCTCGGTCACGTACAGCTCGGACACGCGTTCCATCGCCTGCCGGTAGATCTCTCCCCCACCGATGATCCACGCGTCGCCGCCCGCGAGTTCGATCGCCTCCGAGAGGGATCCGCACGTCTGCCCACCCGGCGCCGCGTAGGATCCGTCGCGGGTGATCACGATGTTGCGGCGCCCGGGCAGGGGGCGAAACCGCTCGGGGAACGACTCCCAGGTGCGGCGGCCCATGATGACCGCCGACCCCCCGGTCTTCTCGGCGAAGTACGCCATGTCCTCCGGCACGTGCCAGGGCATGGATCCGTCCGCGCCGATCACGCCGCCCCGGGCCTCCGCCCAGATCGAGCGGAGCATCAGACCGCGACCGCGCCGCGGATCGCCGGGTGGTGCTGGTAGTCGACGACCTCGAAGTCGTCGTATTCGTAGTCGGAGATCGTCGCGGCCCGGCGGATCCGGAGCGTGGGGTACGGGTACGGCTCGCGGGAGAGCTGCTCGGCGACCTGCTCGCGGTGGTTGTCGTAGATGTGGCAATCGCCGCCCGTCCAGACGAACTCGCCCGGCTCGAGTCCCGCCTGCTGGGCGATCATCATCGTAAGCATCGCGTAACTGGCGATGTTGAACGGCACCCCGAGGAACAGATCCGCGCTGCGCTGGTACAGCTGGCAGCTGAGGCGCCCGTCCGCGACGTAGAACTGGAACATCGCATGGCACGGCGGGAGTGCCATGTCGTCGACCTCGGCCGGGTTCCACGCGGAGACGATCATGCGACGCGAATCCGGCGTGGTGCGGATCTGCTCGACGACCTTCGCGATCTGGTCGATGTGGCCGCCGTCCGGCGTCGGCCACGAGCGCCACTGCACCCCGTAGACCGGACCCAGATCACCGTTGTTGTCGGCCCACTCGTCCCAGATCGACACGCCGCGCTCCTGCAGCCACTTCACGTTCGAATCGCCGCGCAGGAACCACAGCAGCTCCAGCGCGACGGACTTAAAGTGCACCTTCTTCGTCGTGATCAGGGGGAACCCCTGCGAGAGGTCGTAGCGCAGCTGTCGCCCGAACACGCTCGTCGTGCCGGTCCCCGTGCGATCCGACTTGTGCGCACCGTTCGCGAGCACATCGCGGAGCAGGTCTTCGTATGGTGTCGGGATCGCGGCAGACATGCCTCCAGCGTACGCGGCGCCGCGTGGTGATTCGCCGCGTCTTCGTGACGTGTCTTCCGGGCGCCGTTAGGCTGATCCCGAAGGCACACCACTACCCCGAGGAGTCACCATGGCTGTCACCAGCGAAGCAACCGCCAACTGGTCGGGATCGCTCACCGAAGGATCCGGAACCGTCTCCGCCGCGAGCGGCATCGGCACGTTCCCCGTCAACTGGAAGGCGCGCTCCGAGGGCTCGGAGTCGACGACCACGCCCGAGGAGCTCATCGCTGCCGCGCACTCGTCCTGCTTCAACATGGCGCTGTCGAACGAGCTCGGTCAGGCGGGTTTCACGCCCACCTCGCTCACCACGACCGCATCGGTCACGTTCGTTCCCGGAACGGGCATCACGGGCAGCCACCTGAACGTGTCCGCGAGCATCCCGGGCATCTCGGAGGAGCAGTTCGAGCAGATCGCGAACGGCGCGAAGGCCGGTTGCCCGGTTTCGCAGGCGCTCGCCGGCATCGAGATCACGATCGAAGCAACGCTCGCCTAGATCGTCCGCGTAGCAGAACGGCCCGTCCTGAGGACGGGCCGTTCTGCTACGCGATTCGATCGTCGGATCAGCCTCGGCGAGCCAAGCGAATGGCCTGCCGAGTCGCCGCGCGAGCGCGCTTCCGGTCGCCCGCCGCGTCATAGACGACACCGAGCCGGAACCACGCGCGCCAGCTCTCGGGTTCGTCCTCGACGGCGCGCTGGTACGCCGGGAAGAGCGCGTCGGCGTCGGCGCGGACGACGCCACCGGAGGGGCGCAGGGCGACCTCCTCGTCGGGGAGCAGCCCCTCTTCGCCGAGTTGCTTGGCGAGCCGGTCTCCGCGCCAGCCGAACCACAGCTCTCGCCCGAGCGCCCAGAAGCCCAGGAGCGGAAAAACGATCATCGTGGCGCCCATGATGACCGCGACCGGCACCTCGGTGTCGATCCCGGTGCGGATGAGCGCGATGGAGCGACCGCCGAGCAGCCAGATGTAGAGGACGAAGACGACCGCCATCACGGCGACGCCGATACGGGTGCCCATCAGGCGAGCTCGAGGAAGTTCTCGAGACCGACGACGACGCCCGACGCGTCCGGCGCCCCCTCGAGCGCACGCCGGATGCCGGGGGCGTATGCGGCCTGCGGATCGGCGGTGTCGTGCTGGATCGTGAGACTCTCGCCGGGCCCGGAGAGGACGACCTGCTGCTGCGCGACGACGCCGGGCCGGCGGAGCGAGTGCACGGGCACGCCGGAGACGAGCTCACCACGCGCCGGCTGCTCCGCGTGGGGCGCCCGCACCGGCTCGTCCTTCGCGGCGGCGATGAGCTCCGCGGTGCGCACGGCCGTGCCGCTCGGCGAATCGATCTTCGTGTCGCGGTGCGCCTCCACGACCTCGGCGAAGTCGAAGAACCTGGCCGCCTGCGCGGCGATGCGCGAGCCGATGACCGAACCGAGCGAGAAGTTCGGGATGAAGACGACGGCCACGCCTGCGGCCTGCGCGAGCGGGGTGATCTCCGCGACCTTCTCGGCCGACCATCCGCTCGTGGCGACGAGCGTCGGAATGCCGCGCGCGATCGCCTCGCGGACGATCTTCTCGCTCGCCTCGATGTTCGTCGCGTCGACGACGAGCTCGGCGCCCGCGATCTCCGCCGGCTCGCTCGCGGATCCGAGCACTCGGGTCACCTCGAAGCCGGGCGTCTCGTCGATGACCGAATGGATGATCCTGCCGAGTTTGCCGGAGGCGCCGGCGAGAGCCACGAGAGTCATGGATCCAGTTTAGACGGGCGGGATTTCGGGCAGCCCGGTGCGCAGCTCGTACGGGAGGTGGGCGATGTCGTTGTGGCTCACGAGGCTCCAGGGGCGCCCCTTCTTCTGCGCCAGGATCGTGAGCCCACAATTGGCCTGGTTGAGCGTGAGCCAGCGCCATTCCTCCGCACCCAGCACCTCGCGCACGAACCAGGAGATGACGAAGTTGTGCGTGATGAGCAGCTCATGAACGTCGCCCGGCTTGCGCACGAGGAACTCGTTGACGGCATCGGCCATCTGCGCCTGCCCCGCCTCGATCTCCTCCTCGCTGATCCCGCCGAAGAAGGGCTCGAAGACCGAGGGCGTGTCCTCGCACATCCCTGTGGGCACGCAGTCGAACAACAGGGCGTGCGGCTGCGGGTCGATCGCCGGCATGCGCTCGGCGAGGATCTTCGCCGTCTCGGTGGCGCGCAGAAGCGGTGAATGCCAGACGGCATCGAACGGAACGCCCGAGAGGCGGTCGGCGAGAAGGCCCGCCTGGCGGACGCCTCGCGGCGAGAGCGGCCCGTCTTCGAGACCGTATTCGGCGTCCTGGTGTTCGCCATGGCGAACGAGATAGATGTAGTGCGTCACCGTTGATCCGCTTCGTCGAGGTCAGTGCTGTATCTGGCGCAGTGTGGGCATGTGTGCAGTATGAAAGCCGCGCGCTGAGGCGCCGCGGCTTTCATCCACCCTATCCCGCGTCACGGCCGAGGGCCTCGATTCCGGCGTTTCGGAAAGCGAGGCCCTCGACTACAGCGTCTGGAAATCAGGCTTCGGTCGCCTCGGCTTCGGGCTCAGCGCCCTCTTCCTGCACGAGCTCGAGCGAGAGCTTTCCGCGGTCGTCGACCTTCGAGATCTTGACGAGCAGCTTCTGACCGACGCTCACGACGTCCTCGATCGTCTCGACGCGCTTGCCGCCGTTGAGCTTGCGCAGCTCGGTGACGTGCAGCAGGCCGTCCTTGCCTGGGAGGAGGGAGACGAACACGCCGAACTTCGCGATGTTGACGGCCGTACCGAGGTACTGCTCGCCGACCTCGGGGTTGGTCGGGTTGGCGATCGCGTTGACCTGGGCGCGCGCGGCGTCGGCCGCCGGCCCGTCGGTCGCGCCGATGTAGACGGTGCCGTCCTCCTCGATCGAGATCGTGGCACCCGTCTCGTCCTGGATCGCGTTGATCGTCTTGCCCTTCGGGCCGATGAGCTCACCGATCTTGTCGACGGGGATCTGCACGCTGATCACGCGCGGAGCCGTCGGCGCCATCTCGTCGGGGGCGTCGATCGCCGAGTTCAGGACGTCGAGGATGCGCAGGCGCGCGTCCTTCGCCTGGGTCAGCGCGCCGGCGAGCACCTCGGAGGGGATGCCGTCGAGCTTCGTGTCGAGCTGGAGGGCCGTCACGAACTCGCTCGTGCCGGCGACCTTGAAGTCCATGTCGCCCAGGGCGTCCTCGGCGCCGAGGATGTCGGTGAGGGCCGCGTAACGCGTCTCGCCATCGACGTCCTCCGACACGAGGCCCATCGCGATGCCGGCGACGGGGGCGCGCAGCGGCACACCCGCGTTCAGCAGCGAGAGCGTCGAGGCGCAGACCGAGCCCATCGAGGTGGAGCCGTTCGAACCGAGAGCCTCCGAGACCTGGCGGATCGCGTAGGGGAACTCCTCGCGCGTCGGCAGCACCGGCACGAGGGCGCGCTCAGCAAGGAAGCCGTGACCGATCTCGCGACGCTTCGGGCTGCCGACGCGGCCCGTCTCACCCGTCGAGTAGGGCGGGAAGTTGTAGTGGTGCATGTACCGCTTCGACGTGGTCGGCGAGAGCGAGTCGATCTGCTGCTCCATCTTGAGCATGTTCAGCGTGGTGACGCCCAGGATCTGGGTCTCGCCGCGCTGGAAGATCGCCGAACCGTGCACGCGCGGGATGACCTGCACCTCGGCGTCGAGCGGGCGGATGTCGGCGAGGCCGCGGCCGTCGATGCGCACACCATCGGTGAGGATGCGACCGCGGACGACGTCCTTCGTGACCGACTTGTAGGCAGCGGAGACCTCTGCGTTCGCCGAGGCGGGAAGCTCGCCGGCCTCCACCTTGGCGGCGACCTCTGCCTTGACGCGATCCTTCAGTGCGTCGTCGGCGTCCTGGCGCTGCTGCTTGTCGGCGATCTGGTAGATACCCTTGAGCTCTTCCAGGGCCGCGTCGCGCACGACGGCGAAGACCTCGTCGGAGTACGAGGCGAACACCGGGAACTCGAGCGGGGCGCGCGTCGACGACGCGGCCATCTCGGCCTGCGCCGCGACGAGCTGCTTGATGAAGGGCTTGGCGGCCTCGAGACCGCCGGCGACGACCTCTTCGTTGGGCTTCACGGCACCGCCGCGGATGAGGTTCCACGACCCCTCCGTGGCCTCCGCCTCGACCATCATGATCGCGACGTCGCCGTTGTCGAGCACGCGGCCCGCGACCATCAGGTCGAACACGGCCTGATCGACCTGCTCCGCGTTCGGGAACGCGACCCACTGGTCCTCGTGCTGGCCGAGCCCGGGGATGAGCGCGAGGCGCACGCCGGCGATGGGACCCGAGAAGGGCAGGCCGGAGATCTGCGTCGACGCCGAGGCGGCGTTGATCGCGAGGGCATCGTAGAACTCGCCCGGTGCGATCGAGAGCACCGTCACGACGATCTGAACCTCGTTGCGCAGGCCGTTCACGAACGACGGGCGCAGCGGGCGGTCGATGAGGCGGCACACCAGGATGGCCTCGGTCGAGGGGCGGCCCTCGCGACGGAAGAACGAGCCGGGGATCTTGCCCGCGGCGTAGGAGCGCTCTTCGACGTCGACCGTCAGCGGGAAGAAGTCGAAGCCCTCGCGGGGGTGCTTGCCGGCGCTCGTAGCGGAGAGAAGCATGGTCTCTTCGTCGAGGTAGGCGGCGACGGCGCCCTGCGCCTGCTGCGCGAGGCGACCGGTCTCGAATCGGATGGTGCGCGTTCCGAAGCGGCCGTTGTCGAGAACGGCCTCGGCTGCAGTGATTTCTGGACCCTCCAAGGGATCCCTCCTTTTATACGTGCGTGCCCGAGCTGATGACTGGGCGTACGTGAAGGAGCAGGAGAGGATGCCATGCTGGCCACCAGGAGAAACCCACCGGGAAGACCCGGGAAGCCACTTCTAGAGACCAGCTCCTATCAAGCCTGCTCCGCTGAATATGTTCAATTGTGTGCTTTCAGCCTATCAGGGGCGCTTGAATAGAGGGACAACCGAGATCGAAGGAGACTCAATGACCGCGAAGAAGGCCCTCATCGTCCGAGGCGGATGGGACGGGCACCAGCCCGTCGCCGCGACCGACCTCTTCGTCCCATTCCTCGAGGCGAACGGCTTCGACGTGCGGATCGAGGAGGCGAACGAGATCTACACCGACGAGGCCGTGATGGCCGAGACCGACCTCATCCTTCAGTCCGTGACGATGTCGGAGATCTCCCGGGAGGCCTTCGCGGGCCTCCGCGACGCGATCATCGCGGGCACGGGCTTCGCCGGCTGGCACGGCGGCATCGCCGACTCCTACCGCAACAACTCCGACTATCTGCAGCTCGTGGGCGGCCAGTTCGCGACCCACCCGTCGAAGGCCCCGGATCTGCGCGCGGGCGACGGATCCGACAACTTCCTCACCTACACCGTCCACATCACGGACCGGGATCACGAGATCACGCGCGGCCTCGACGACTTCGAGCTGACGACCGAGCAGTACTGGGTGCTGCACGACGACCTGATCGATGTGCTCGCCACGACGACCCACCCCGTGCAGCCGTACCACCCGTGGCACCGCCCCATCACCTCACCGGTGGTCTGGACGCGGCTCTGGGGCGAGGGCCGGATCTTCGTCGCCACCCCGGGCCACTCCCCCGAGGTCCTCGAGGATCCGAACGTGCGCACGCTCATCGAGCGCGGCCTCCTCTGGGCGTCGCGCTGACGCGTCAGGCGTCGGCGCGCTGACCGCGGCGGCGGCCGGGTATCACGACGTAGTCGCTGTGCTTGGCGACGATCCCGTCCCCGGCCGTTCGCCCGTTGATCCGGCGCCAAATCCACGGCAGGGCGTGTGCCGTGAGCCAGGGGCTCGACGCGGGATCGGGATCCGTGTGGAGCGCGTCGTCGAGGTCGCCGAGGTGCGCCGCGTCGGGCACCCCGAGGACCTCGGCCGCCCGATACGACAGCAACCGGTGGCCGCGACTGGCGAGGTGCACCCTGTCGTCCGCGAACATCTCGAGGTCGCTCAGCTCGGGCAACGCCTCGACGTCGACGAGGTAGGCGCCCGTGTCGCGCGCGACGCGACGCATCTCGTGCGCGAAGCGGGCGAAACGCCGCGCGAAGGGGCGAGCGGCCCTCCGGCGCGGGAGGAAGGGTGTGACGAGCAACACGTCGGCGCCGGCCTCACGCAGCGCGCGCACACTCGCCTCGAGCTCGCGCGCGAGCCGCACGGGATCCGCCGCGTGGCTGACGAGGTCGTTGGAGCCCATGAAGATGGCCACGAGGTCCGGCTTCAGCTCGAGTGCCGCCGGCACCTGCTCGCCCGCGAGGTCGCGCATGCGCCGGCTGCGCACCGCCAGATTCGCGTAGAGGAAGTCGTCGCCCTCGTTCTCGGCGAGCATCGTGGCGAGCCGATCGGCCCAGCCCCGGTAGTGCCCGTCCATCATGCGCGATGTGTCGCATAGCCCCTCGGTGAGAGAGTCGCCGAGCGCGACGAAGCGGCGCCAACGCGGCCGCAGCGGCGCCAGTGCCGGCGCGAGCGGACGCGTGACCGAGCGCGCGAGCAGGTTGCGGTCGAAGTGCTTCAGGCGAACGGCCTCGAGATAGTGCGCGACGAGCTGCTCCGTCAGCGCGCGCCAGGTGCGCGCCCGCACACTCTCCCGCGCGGCGGATCCGAACGCGAGCCTCTTGGCGTCGTCGCCCACCAGGTCGACGACCCGCGCGCGCAGGTCCTCCAGGTCGCCCGGCGTGTAGAGCCAGCCGTCGATCGAGCTCCGCACGAGGTCGACCGGGCCGCCGGATCCTGTCGCGACGACGGGAACGCCGCTGGCGAGGGCCTCCTGCACCGTCTGACAGAAGGTCTCCGATTCGCCGGGGTGAACGAACACGTCGAAACTCGCGACGGCGCGGCCGAGCTCGTCGCCGCCGAGGAAGCCCGTGAACACGGCCCCCGGGAGCTCCCGTTCGAGCCGGGCGCGTTCCGGTCCGTCTCCGACGATCACCAGCCGCGCGCCGGGGATGTCGTTCAGGACCCTCAGATCCTCGACCTGCTTCTCGGGCGCGAGCCGGCCGACATAGCCGATGATCTTCTGTCCCGGCGCGAGCTCCGCGCGCCACTGCTCCGAGCGCCGTGCGGGCGAGAACTTCTCGGCGTCCACGCCCCGCCCCCAGCGCCACATGCGGTCGACGCCGAGCGCCTCGAGCTGCCGCTCGGCGGCGCTCGAGGGCACGAGCGACATGGTGGCGCGGCGGTGCAGGCGCGCCACGTGGGCCTCGGCGAGCGCCGCCACGCCAGCCACCCCGTACCGCGCGGTGTACGCGATGACGTCCGTCTGATAAACCGCGACCGTGGGCAGGCCGAGCGTATCGGCGGCGACGAGGCCCTGCCAACCGAGCACGGCCGGCGACGCGAGGTGAACGACGTCGAAACCGGCGAGGATCCGCTTCAGCTGCGCGACCGGCGCGATCGCGACACGCACATCCGGATAGCTCGGCAGCGGGACGGAGGCGAGGTACGTGGCCTGGTCGTCGGACTGGCCGCCCGGGGCCTTCGGGGCGATGATGAGCACTTCGTGCCCGAGTTCGCGCAGGTGCCGGGACACCTGGAGGACGGAGTTCGTGACGCCGTTCATGTGCGGAAGGAAGCTCTCGGTGACGATCGCGACGCGCATGGCTTCAGGATGCGCTTCGCGACCTGTCGGCGCACCCCGTTTTCCGCACTGTTCCCGGACTGTTCACCGGCCCGTGGCCGACGAGACGCCTTGTCCCGCCGACGCGCGCGCACTAGCCTGGGGCCATGACCGGTCACGACGATGATGTCACTCCCAGCGAGGAGATGAAGCGCAAGTTCCGAGAGGCGCTCGAGAAGAAGAACGCCCACCAGCGGGCGGGCGAGGCCCACCTCGACGGTGACTCCGCCATCCACGAGACGCACTCGGCCCACACCCAGCGACAGTTCCGCCGCAAGAGCGGCTGAGCTGCCCCCGACGACGAAACCGGCGGACCCCTACGGGCCCGCCGGTTTCGTGCGTCAGGAGCTCAACCTCGACTCGGCAGCTTCGTCAGCAGATCCTCGAAGGAACTGCCGCCCGCGAGATACGCCTCCGGCGCAAAGGGATCGGTCTTCTGCGCAGCGCTGGATCCGCTCAGCCGGTCGGCGAGCTCACCCGCGGCACGGTCGATGCGCTTCTGCAGCGGGGCGACGCTGTCGGCCTCCGCACCCCAATCGCTGCTGGCGGCGAAGACGCCCGTGGAGATTGGCTCGGCGTGCAGATAGGTGAACAGCGGCCGCATCGCGTAATCGATCGCGAGCGAGTGGCGGGCGGTCCCCGCCGTCGCGCCGAGGAGCACCGGGGTACCCTCGATCGCGTCGCGGTCGAGCACGTCAATCCAGCTCTTGAAGAGGCCCGAGTAGCTCGTCGAGAAGATGGGCGTCACTGCGATCAGCGCGTCGGCCTTGGCGACGTAGTCGTTCATCTCGGCGAGCGCCTTCGGCGCGAAACCCGTCATCAGGTTGTTCGTGATGTCGTGAGCGACATCTCGGAGTTCGAAGACGCGCGCCTCCCGCTCGACGCCGCGATCATCGAGCGCCTCGAAGACGGCCTGCACGAGCTTGTCGGCGAGCATGCGCGTCGAGGACGGATCCGACAGCCCCGCCGAGACGACGGCGATCCTGCGGCTCATCGGTTGGCCGCCGATCCGAATGCGCTCTCGGTGTCCTGGTACGGCGACCCGCCCGTCACGTTGTCGCCACGGTTGGCGTTGGGGCGCGGCTGGCGCGGCGCCTTGTCACCGTACTTGGCCTTGACGAGCGCGGCGTGCGTCGGCGCGTCGGGCACGTTCGCGGGACGGTTCTTCTGCAGCTCGCGCCGCAGCACCGGTACGACGTCCTGACCGAGGAAGTCGATCTGCTCGAGCACCATCTTCAGCGGCAGGCCCGCGTGGTCGACGAGGAACAGCTGGCGCTGGTAGTCGCCGTAGTAGTCGCGCATCGCGGCGTAGCGGTCGATGACCTGCTGCGGCGAGCCGACCGTGAGCGGGGTCATCTCGGTGAAGTCCTCCATCGAGGGACCGTTGCCGTAGACCGGTGCGGCGTTGAAGAACGGGCGGAACTGATCGATCGCATCCTGCGAGTTCTTCGCCATGAACGCCTGCCCGCCGAGGCCGACGATCGCCTGCTCGGGCGTGCCGTGCCCGTAGTGGGCATAGCGCTGGCGGTAGAGGCTGATGAGGCGCTGGTAGTGCTCCTTCGGCCAGAAGATGTTGTTCGCGAAGAAGCCGTCGCCGTAGTACGCGGCCTGCTCGGCGATCTCGGGCGTGCGGATGGATCCGTGCCAGACGAACGGCGCGACATCGTCGAGCGGGCGCGGCGTCGAGGTGAAGCCGTTGAGGGCCGTGCGGAACTTGCCCTCGAAGTCGACGACGTCCTCGCGCCACAGGCGGTGCAGGAGCTGGTAGTTCTCGATCGCCAGCGGCAGGCCCTGACGGATGTCCTTGCCGAACCATGGGTACACGGGGCCGGTGTTGCCGCGACCCATCATGAGGTCCATCCGGCCACCCGATAGGTGCTGGAGCATCGCGTAGTCCTCCGCGATGCGCACGGGGTCGTTCGTCGTGATCAGCGTCGTCGAGGTCGAGACGAGCAGGCGCTCGGTCTGCGCCGCGATGTACGCCAGGGTCGTCGTCGGCGACGACGAGAAGAACGGCGGGTTGTGGTGCTCGCCGATGGCGAAGACGTCGAGGCCCGCGTCCTCGGCGTGCTTGGCGATCGTCACGACGTCGCGAATGCGCTGCGCCTCGCTGGGCGTCTCGCCCGTGAGGGGGTTGCGCGTGATGTCGCTCACGCTCATCAGGCCGAACTGCATGCCCTGCCAGGTGGTGTTGTCGTTCATGAGATCGCTCCCCGTTTCCATGCGTTTGAATATACATGGTGAAACCACGCACGGATCAATCTATTCCCGCGGCGTGTCGCGGATCCACCGGGGACGACGAAAGCCCGCCCCACACCGTGGGACGGGCTTTCGAGAAGTCGATTGAACGCTGGCTGCGTTCGGCTCTGCTCCTGCTGTCTTAGCGACGCAGGCCCAGGCGCGCGATCAGAGCGCGGTAGCGCTCGATGTCGACGCGCTGGAGGTAGCCGAGCAGGCGACGACGCTGACCGACGAGCAGGAACAGGCCACGACGCGAGTGGTGGTCGTGCTTGTGCTCCTTGAGGTGCTCCGTCAGGTCGGAGATGCGACGCGACAGCATCGCAACCTGCACCTCGGGGGATCCGGTGTCACCGGGGTGCGTCGCGTACTCTTCGATGATCGACTTCTTCACTGCAGCTTCAAGTGCCATAGAAGTGATCCCCTTTCGTCTCGTTGCGCGGTGCCCGTCGCAGGATGCGCGAGCTCTCTTTATCCGCGGCCGTCAATACGGCAACCGTCATAGCCTACCGTACGATGAGGCTTCGTGTCTCAGCGTTCCTCACACTTCATCGATCTGCGGCCGATCACGGAGCATCCCGCGTTCGCCCGGCTCTGGATCGGCAATGTGCTGGGCGGTCTCGGCGGCCAGCTGACGATCATGGCCGTCATGCTGCACATGTATGCCCTCACGGGTAGCGATGTCGCGGTCGCGATGATCGCCTTCGCGGGGCTCGTGCCGATGATCATCGCCGGACTCTACGGGGGCATGCTCGCCGACGTCTTCGACCGGCGCAAGCTCGCCCTCACGGCGGCGACGATCACCTGGGCGTCCACGGCCCTGCTCGCCGCCCTCGCGTGGTCCGGAGCGGCGAACGAATGGTGGCTCTACGGCCTCTCGATCGTGAATGCGTGCGCGAACACGATCGTCGGCGCGACGAAGGCGGCGATGACACCCAAGCTCGTCGGCGCCGAGCTCGTCCCCGCCGCCTCAGCCCTGAACGGCATGACGGGCGGTCTCATGGTCATGGTGGGGCCGGCGCTCGGCGGCGTCCTCGTGGCCGCCTTCGGCTACTCCATCACGTACACGATCGACGTGGTGCTGATGTGCTCGCTGTTCTTGGGCCTGTGGACGCTGCCCGCCCTCAGGCCGGAAGGATCCGCGTCAACGACGCCCGGCCTGGCCTCGATCCGCCAGGGCCTCGCGTTCCTGGCGAAGGCGCCGAACATCCGCATGGGCTTCATCATGGACATCACGGCGATGACCTTCGGCCATCCCGTCGCCATCCTTCCCGCCGTCGGCGTGCTCGTCCTCGGCGGCGGCGAGGTGACGACGGGGGTGCTGACCGCGGCGATCGCGGTCGGCGCGATCCTGTCGAGCCTGTTCTCGGGCCGCGTCGGCGGGATCCGGCGGGCCGGGTACGGCATCGTGCGCTCGATCCAGGTCTTCGGCGCGTTCACCGCGCTCTTCGGCCTCACGCTCCTCGCCGCGCGGCTCGGCTGGCTCTCGCCCGGGCGCGTCGACGAATCGCATCCGAACATCGCGCTCATCGTGCTCGCATGCGTCTTCCTCGCCGGGGCCGGTGCCGCCGACAACATCAGTTCTATCTTCCGTCAGACCATGCTTCAGGTGGCGGTACCCGACGACTTCCGCGGGCGCCTGCAGGGCGTGTACCTCGTCGTCGTCACGGGAGGGCCGCGCCTCGGCGCCATGTATTACGGCGTGCTCGCGACGCTCTTCGCGCACTGGGTTCCGCCCGTCGCCGGCGGCATGATCATCATCGGCGTCGTGGCGATGCTGTTCCGCACCGCGACGAGCCTGCGAGCCTACGACGCGCTCAACCCGACGCCCTGACGCGCGAACGACGAAGGGGATCCCCGATCGGGGATCCCCTTCGCTTTTCGCGGCCTCAGACCGCGATCAGGTCGATGATAAAGATGAGGGTCTTGCCACCGAGGAAGTGGCCGGATCCTGCCGGACCGTAGGCGAGGTGCGGCGGGATCGTGAGCTGACGGCGACCGCCGACCTTCATTCCCGGGATCCCCTCCTGCCAGCCCTTGATGAGCATGCCGAGCGGGAACTGCGCGGCCTCGCCGCGGCTCCACGAGGAGTCGAACTCCTCGCCCGACTCGAAGTCGACACCCGCGTAGTGAATGGTGACGGTTGCGCCAGGCTTGGCCTCGGCGCCGTCACCGACGATGAGGTCGCGGATCTCGAGCTCGGTGGGGGCCGGGCCCGCGGGAGCGTCGAACTCAGGCTTCGTGCGATCGAAAGTCATGCGACCATCTTCCCCCGTTCCCCGGGAGCGCGCCACCGAATGCGCTCTCCGCGAAATGAGCGGCCCGTCGGTATAAAGGAAGACCAGCGACCGGGTCTCGGCGATGCCGGGGAACCTGCGGGCGCTGGTCTATGGGATAACCATCCCCCGTTTCGGCCTGGCTGTCAATACCCTGTGGATCACGATTTTCTCGTCGGTTTCCACAAGACGGCCGCGGGATCCCCGCCATGTACGGTGGAATCATGCGTTTCGCACATGCGGTCCTGCCCGCGTCCGACACCCCAGTTCTCGTGCACGTCACCGATGACGGCGTCGTGCCGGTGCCCGAGCTCGTCCCCTCCGGTCCCGCAACGATCGAGCAGCTCATCGCCGGCGGATCCGCCGCTCGCGCCGCGGTGGAAGCCGCCGCGAGCGCCTATGCCGGGGAGCGCACGCCGGTCGCGGCCGTGTCGCTCGCGCCCGCCGTGCTCACGCCGCCGTCGATCATGGCCGTGGGGCTGAACTACGCCGCGCACGCCGGCGAGCTGAGCCTCAAGAGCGACGACACCCCCACGGTCTTCACGCTCTGGCCCAACTCACTCGCGCCGCACGGCGGCACCACGACCTGGTCGCGTGAACTCGCGACCTCGGTCGACTACGAGGCGGAGCTCGGCGTGATCATCGGGCGTCCCGCCCGAGATGTGTCGGAGGAGGAAGCGCTCGACTACGTCTACGGCTACACGGTCGTCAACGACATCTCGGCGCGCAACATCCAGTACTCCGAGGCGCAGTGGTGCCGTTGCAAGTCGCTCGACGGTTTCACCCCCGTCGGCCCGTACGTCGTGACCGCCGACGAGATCCCGGATCCGCAGGCCCTGAAGATCTGGACCCGCATCGGCGACCAGTACCTTCAGGACGCGACCACGGGGCAGATGATCCGATCGGTCGCCAAGCTCATCGCGCACCTCTCGAAGGGCATCACGCTGCTGCCGGGAACGCTGATCTCGACGGGATCCCCGGGCGGATCCGGCTACTCGCGCACCCCGCAGGTGCTGCTTGCGGACGGAACCACGGTGCACGTCGGCGTCGAGGGCATCGGCGAGCTCACGACCCACTGCGTCACGACCGAGTAAACGCGCCAGATGGGACACGGGTGTAGGCGTGTCCCACTTATGGCGGGAATAGCCGCGCCATAACCGCCACAAGTGGGACACGGTCCGGGGCGTGTCCCACTTTGTGCGGGAATAGCCGCGCCATAACCGCTACAAGTGGGACACGGTCCGAGGCGTGTCCCACTTATGGCGGGAATAGGCACGCCATAACCGCCACAAGTGGGACACGGTCCGGAGGGGGTTAGTCCGCGTCGCGGAGGCCCATCGTGTCGAGGATCCATGCCAGCTCGTAGGCGGTCTCGCGCCACGAGTTGTAGCGCCCGGACACGCCACCGTGGCCCGCCACCATCTCGCACTTGAGGAGGGCGTCGGCCCCGACCTCGCGCAGGCGTGCGACCCACTTGGCCGGCTCGACGTAGAACACGCGCGTGTCGTTGAGCGAGGTCACCGCGAGGATCTTCGGGTAGTCGACGCCCTCCCGCACGTTCTCATAGGGCGTGTACGACGCCATGTAGTCATACACCTCCGGATCCTCCAGCGGGTTCCCCCACTCCTCCCATTCGATGACCGTGAGGGGAAGCGACGGATCGAGGATCGTCGTCAGCGCGTCGACGAACGGGACATCAGCGAGAATCCCCGCGAACAGCTCGGGGGCCAGGTTCGCGACGGCGCCCATCAGCAGCCCGCCCGCGGATCCGCCCGATGCGACCATCTTGTCGGGTGCGGTGTACCCGTGTTCAACGAGGTGACGGGCGACGTCGACGAAGTCGGTGAAGGTGTTGCGCTTCGTGAGCGTCTTGCCGTTTTCGTACCAGGCGCGCCCCATCTCGCCGCCGCCGCGCACGTGGGCGATCGCGTAGACGACGCCGCGATCGAGCATCGACAGGCGCGAGACCCCCATGCCGGGATCGATCGAGTGCTCGTAGGAACCGTATCCGTAGAGGAACAGCGGTCGCTCGCCCGCGCCGGGCTCGCCGAAGGAGCGCTTCCAGACGAGCGAAACGGGGATCCGCGTACCGTCCTCGGCGGTCACCCACAGTCGTTCCTGGCCGTAGTCGTCGGGGTTGTAGCCGCCGAGCACCTCGGCCTGCTTGCGGAGCATCAGCTCGCCCGAGGCGACGTCGTAGTCGAGGACGCGCGACGGCGAGACGAAGGAGCTGAAGTTCAGTCGCACCGTGGGCTGCGCCCACTCCGCGTTCCCGCCGGCGCCGGCCGTGTACAGCGGTTCGTCGAACGCGATCTCCCGCAGCTCGTGCGTGGCGTAGTCGAGGATCCCGACCCGCGCGATACCGCCGGATCGGTACTCGACCACGGCGAAGTCGCGCAGGCAGTCGATGTCCTCGAGGCGGACGCCGGGCGTATGCGGGATGACGACCTCCGGCTCGGCATCCAGGTCGTCGACGGGAAGCCGAACGAGCGTGAAGTCCTCCGCCCCCTGATTGTGGAGCACGTAGAACCAGTCGCGCCCGTCGATGACGGCGTGGTCGATCGAATGCTCGACGCCGTCCTCTCGATCGAAGACGCTGAGGCTCTCGACGTCGTCATCGCCCGCGTAGAGGCGCTCGACGTCCTCCGCACGGATCATTGCAACGTCGTCGACGACCTTCGACCCCGACGCGATCTGGAAGAACGCGTGGCTTCGGGTGAAACCCGCCCCCGCCCAGAATCCCTCGTCCTCCTCGTGGAAGACCTCCACGTCGTTCTCGCGGCCGGCGTCACCGACGCGGTGCAGCCACACACGGTCGGGGCGCCACGCGTCGTCAACGGTCGAGTACAGAATGAAACGGCCATCGGGGGTGAACGAGGCGCCGCCCGCGATGCCCTCAATGAGATCGGGCAGCAGCTCGCCGGTGGCGATGTCGCGCACGCGCACCGTGTACCGTTCGTCGCCCGCGAGGTCGACGCCCCACAGCATCCGGGTGCCGTCCATGGTCACGCCGAACGCTCCGAGCGAGAAGAATTCGCTCTCGCCGGCCTCGACGTTCGCGTCGAAGAGGATCTGCTCCCCGGGAACATCGGCATCGGGGGTCAGCTTCGGCGGCGTCCAGTCGTCCGGGTCGGTGATCGGCGCACGGCAGTTCAGCCCGTACTGCTTGCCCTCGACGGAGCGACCGTAGTACCACCAGTCTCCACGGCGGATCGGCACCGACAGGTCGGTTTCGCGAACCCGACCCTTGATCTCTTCAAAGATCTTCTCGCGCAACGGTGCCAGGTGCGCGAGACGGCTCTCGGTGTATGCGTTCTCCGCCTCGAGGTGTGAGATCACCTCGGGGGACTCCTTCTCTCGCATCCACTCGTAGTTGTCGACGAACTCGCGACCGTGATGCTGTCGAGTCGTCGGGATCTTCTTCGGGGTTGGCGCAGTGGTCACCGGATCAACGTTAGCCTTTCTCCCATGCAGTTCGGTCACCGCGCGCCCGCCCGCCGCACGCTCGTCCACATCAGCGACACGCACCTGATCGCGGGCAATCGGCCGCTATCCGGATCCTTCGATCCGATCGCGAATCTGGAGGCCATGCTCGCGCGCATCGAACAGATCCGGGACGCCGACGCGCTCGTCATCACGGGTGATCTCACCGACCTCGGCGAGCCGGAGGCATACCTCGACCTGAAGCGACTCGTCGAACCCGTCGCGCAGCGCATGGGGACCCCCGTCGTCTGGGTCGCGGGAAACCACGACGAGCGGCCCGAGATGCGCCACCATCTTCTGGGCGAGGAGGCTTCGCAGGATCCCATTCGGAGCACTCTCGACCTCGACGGCCTCCGCCTCATCGCACTCGACTCGACCGTGCCGGGCTGGCATCACGGCGAGATCGGCGAGGAGCAGCTGGCCTGGCTCGCCGAGCAGCTGCGGACGCCGGCGCCGCTCGGCACGGTCCTCGCGCTACACCACCCGCCCCTGCCGAGCCACGTGCCGATGTTCGACATCCTCGATCTGAAGGACCAACCGGCCCTCGCGGACGTCGTCCGCGGATCCGATGTGCGGGCGATCCTCGCCGGCCACCTGCACTATTCGATGCACGGATCCTTCGCGGGCATCCCGACGCACGTCGCCGCCGCCAGCTGCTACACGATGGACGTCGCGCGCCCCGCACTCGAGGTGAACGGGATGGACGCGGGACAGTCGTTCCACCTCATTCACGTGTACGACGATCAGGTCACGAGCACCGTCGTCCCGGTCGCATCGGCGGATCCGTCGGACTTCTTCACGCCCGAGTGGTACGCCCGGCTCGAGGAGATGACACCGGAGGCGCGCCTGGAGTATTTCTCGAAGAAGCGTGCCTAGCCTGGTGGCATGACATTCGCGAAGACGCGTACTGAATCCGACTCCCTGGGCACGCGGGAGATCCCCGCACAGGCCTATTGGGGGATCCACACCCTGCGAGCGCAGGAGAACTTCGACATCACCAAGCGCGAGATCTCGGTGTACCCCGAGCTCGTCACGGCTCTCGCAATGGTCAAACAGGCCGCGGCGCGAGCCAACCGCGAGGTCGGTGCCCTCGATGCGAAGCGCGCCGAGCTCATCGACCGCGCGGCGCAGCGCGTGATCGATGGGGAGTTCCACGACCAGTTCACGGTGGGCGTCATCCAGGGCGGCGCCGGCACCTCGACGAACATGTGCGCGAACGAAGTCATCACGAACATCGCCCTCGAGATGGCCGGCCGGCAGAAGGGCGACTACGCCTACCTCTCCCCCACCGACCACACCAATCGCTCGCAGTCGACGAACGACGTCTACCCGACCGCGCTGAAGATCGGGATCCTGCTCGCCCACGTGTCGCAGCTCGACGAGCTCGAGAAGCTCGGCACCGCGTTCCGGGCGAAGGGCAACGAGTTCCACGACATCCTGAAGGTCGGGCGCACGCAGCTGCAGGACGCCGTTCCCATGACGCTCGGGCAGGAGTTCCACGGATTCGCCACGACGATGCGCGAGGACTGGGAGCACCAGACTCACAACGCGGGCCTGCTCTACGAGATCAACATGGGCGCGACCGCGATCGGCACGGGTATCAATGGCCCCATCGGATACGCCGAATCGGTCAGGCGGCACCTCGCCGAGATCACCGGCATGCCGTTGCGCACCGCGACCGACCTCATCGAGGCGACGAGCGACACCGGCGCCTTCATGTCGCTGTCGGCGGCGATCAAGCGCACCGCCATGAAGCTTTCGAAGATCGCCAACGACCTGCGGCTGCTTTCCTCCGGCCCGCAGGCGGGCCTCGGCGAGATCAACCTGCCCGCGAAGCAGGCCGGATCCTCGATCATGCCCGGCAAGGTGAACCCGGTGATCCCCGAGGTCGTGAACCAGGTCGCCTTCGCCGTCGCGGGCAACGATCTCACGATCACGATGGCCGTGGAGGCGGGGCAGCTGCAGCTCAACGCTTTCGAGCCCGTCATCGCGCACTCGATGTTCCAGTCGATCATCTGGCTGCGCCAGGCGATGCACACGCTGCGGATCAACTGCGTCGAGGGCATCACCGCCAACACCGCCCGGCTCAGCGCGATGGTCGGCCAGAGCGTCGGGGTCATCACGGCGCTGACGCCGTACATCGGGTATTCCTCCGCCGCGGCGCTCGCGAAGACCGCGCTGCTCACGAATCGTGACGTCGCCGACCTCGTCGTCGAGGCCGGCCTCATGAACCGTGAGGACGTCACGAAGCGTTTGCGCCCCGAGCGCCTGACCGGCGTGGAGCCCGCAACCACCGCCATTCCGGTGATCTCGCCGGAAGACCTCCCGTAGCCTTCCGGAGCGTGTCCCACTTGGTGCGGGTATGCGGGCGCTATTCGTGCGTTTAGTGGGACACGGTGTGGGGTGTGTCCCAGTTGATGTCGGAATAGGTGCGCCATTCCCGCGTTTAGTGGGACACGGATTGGGGCGTGTCCCAGTTGATGTCGCAATGGGCGCGCCAATCCCGCACTTAGTGGGACACGGTCCGGGGCGTGTCCCAGTTGATGTCGCAATGGGCGCGCCAATCCCGCGCTAAGTGGGACACGCAATGCGCAGAATTATCCACAGATTTCGCCTTAACGCCGGATCTGTCCACAATCGGCCCCCGCGCGCCGTCGTCGTCACGGCCGACGCGACATCCTCGAGAGATGAGGATCCCTGCCCCGCTTCCCCCTTCGTTGAGCGCACGCCCGTTCAGCGTCGCACAGGCCGACGAACTCGGCGTTTCGCGAGCTCGATTGAGAGCGCGTGACCTGCGCGCACCCTATCGCGGCATCCGCTCAATGGATCCAGAGCCGCCCCGCGAGCTCCTCGACAGGTGCGTCGAATATGCGCCCCGTCTCGAGCCTTGGCAGTTCTACAACCAGGCAACGGCGCTGGCGCTCGCCGGCGTACCGCTACCGGGCGGCCTCGATCCCGCCGCCTTACACGTCGCCGCGCATAGGCCGCGGCGCGAGCCGAGGATCCCCGGAGTCACGGGTCATCGTCTGCAGCGCCGCGCGCCTCTACTTCTCACCCATTCCGGCGGATTCCTCGTCGAGTCCCTGCCCCGGGCGTGGCGTCAGGCCGGCTACTCGTGGCCGCTCGATGCGCTCGTCGCGGCCGCGGACCACCTGATCCTTCCGCGCCGCGGGCTCTGCACGATCGAAGAGCTCTGGCAGGAACTTGAGGAGATGGGCGACATGCGCGGCCGGATCCTCGAAACGGCGTTGCGTCTGGCCCGGATTGGCTCGGAGTCGCCGCGGGAGACCGCGCTCCGGCTGATGCTGGTGAGGAACGGGCTTCCGGAGCCGGAGCTGAATGTTGAGATTTTCGACGTACGAGGCACGTTTATCGCTCGCATGGACATGCTGTATCCCCGATGGAAAGTGGCCGTCGAGTACGACGGCCGACAGCATGCGGCGGATCCGGAGCAGTTCGAGAAGGACGCCGACCGCTGGGAGATGATCCGCCGGCAGGGCTATCACCTGGTTCGGATCCTTCGCCACCACATGCGCGGCGACGCCCCTCAGGCTCCGGGCCTCGTGGGCGAAGCCCTGTGGGAAGCGGGATGGCGCCCCCACGCGCCCGGACGCTGACGGGATACGCTCGGGCTGCTTTTCTGACGTTCAGTGGGACACGCCCCACCCCGTGTCCCACTAAACGTCGGAAAGAGCACCCCAAAACAGCACCAACTGGGACACGCCCCAATCCGTGTCCCACTAAACGTCGGAAAGACCACCCCATAACAGCACAAAGTGGGACACGCGAAAAGGCGTGTCCCACTTGGTGCTCGAAAGACGTCGCCATAACCGCGTCAAGTGGGACACGGGTATGGGAGGGAGATCAGCCGAAGAGTGCGGCGGCCTCTTCGTAGCGGCTCAGCGGCACCTCGTGAAGCTCGCCGAGGGCCTCCTCGAACGTGACGCGCTCGATGTCGGTTCCCTTCATCGCGACCATCTGGCCCCAGGCTCCGTCCATGACGGCGTCGGCCGCGTTGAGGCCGAGGCGCGTGGCGAGCACGCGGTCGAAAGCCGACGGGGATCCGCCGCGCTGGATGTGGCCGAGCACCGTCGAACGGGTCTCGATGCCGGTCTTCTCCTCGATCAGCGGCGCGAGCACCTCGCCGATACCGCCGAGGCGCGGACGGTTGAAGGCGTCCAGGCCCTTGTCGGAGTATGCCTCGTCCTGCCCCTTGAGCTTGAAGCCCTCGGCGACGACGACGAGGGGGGCGCGCCCGCGCTCCGAGGCCGACTCGACCTGCTCGCAGATCTCCTCGATCGACAGCGGCACCTCGGGGATGCAGATGATGTGCGCGCCGGCGGCCATGCCGGAGTGCAGGGCGATCCAACCGACGTGGCGACCCATGACCTCCGCGACCATGCAGCGCTGGTGCGAGTCACCCGTCGTGCGCAGGCGGTCCATCGCCTCGGTGGCGATGTTCACGGCCGTGTCGAAACCAAACGAGTAGTCAGTCGCCTGCAGGTCGTTGTCGATCGTCTTGGGAACGCCGAGAACCGGCACGCCATCGTTCCACAGGCGGTTCGCCGCCGCGAGCGTGCCCTCACCGCCGATCGCAATGATGCCGTCGAGCTTATGCCCGTACATCGTCTTCTTGATGTTCTCGGCGCCGCCGCGGTCGCCCTCGTAGGGGTTCGTGCGGCTCGTGCCGAGGATCGTGCCGCCGACCTTCGACAGGCCCTTCACGTCGGCGCGCTGCAGCGGGAAGAAGTCGGCGTCGACGAGACCGCGCCAACCATCCCGGATACCCACGAATTCGATGCCATACTTGCGCGAGCCCTTGAGCACCGCACCACGGATAACGGCGTTGAGCCCGGGGCAGTCTCCGCCCGACGTCAGGATCCCGATCTTCATATCTCGAGACTACTAGCCCCGAACGGGTGATTCCGCATCGTGAATGCGGCCCGCGCGCGGCCGGATCCCTTGGAACGTTTCACCCGACACGCAAGAGACGACCCCGCAATAGCGGGGCCGTCTCTTGCGTGTCGGGTCGGGCGCGGATCAGGCGCCGAGCGCGTCGCGCAGCAGCGACTTGAGGGCCGCCAGCTGCACGGACTCGGTCGCCGCGTCGTCGACCTGCATGCCGTCGAGGGCGCGGGCCGCGAGCCCTTCCTTCGAGTCGATGAGCTCGGCGATCTTCTGGTCGATCGTGTGCGCGGCGATGATCCGCCAGGCGGTCACGGGCTCGTCCTGGCCGATGCGGTGCACGCGGTCGATCGCCTGCGTCTGCTCCGCCGCGGTCCAGCTCAGCTCGGCGAGCACGACGTTCGAGGCCGTCTGGAGGTTGACGCCCACGCCCGCCGCGGTGAGCGAACACACGGCGATGCCCACCTCGGGGTCGCCGTTGAAGGCGTCGATCGCCTGCTGGCGGGCCGCTGTTGACTGCTCGCCGCGGATCGACACCGAGCGGACGCCGGCCTCGGCGAAGTGCCTCTCGGCCGCGTCCATGACGTCGATGTGCTTCGCGAAGAACACGACCTTGCCGACCGAGCGCTGCAGCTGAGCCGCGTAGTCCGCGGCGAGGAGCGCCTTGGCCTGACCGATACGACGCACCATGGAGAACACGTTGTCGCCGTCGGTTCCGGCGGCACGCGATTCCTCGAGCTCGCCATGGGCGACGAGGTCGACGATGTCCTCGTCGATCTCGCCGTGCGCAAGACCGCGGTCGCCGCGCGCGGCGAGGATCCGGTGGTACCGGTCGGCGAGCCGCTTTGCGAGCTCCTGCTCGGCCCGGGCGATGGAGCGCCCGAACTCGTCATCGAGCTGCACCGGCATGTCGGCGATGAGCTTGTCCGGCAGGTCGGTCGCCACGTCCTTCTTGCGGCGGCGGACGATGCCCATGTCGATCACGGCCTGGCGGGCCGCAGGGTAGAACGCCTTATCCGCCGGCGTGTACCCCGTCGCGTCGAGGCGCTCCATGAGCTCCGGCCCGGGCTTGACGCCGTCGGTCCAGTCCAGGAATCGCCAGATCGCGTCGAAGTCCTCGACGTCGTTGATGAGGGGCGTGCCGGTAAGGGCCATCAGCAGCGGGTTGCCGCTGGGCGCCGTCTGCCGCACGCGCTGGGAGAGCGCGAGCACGTTCTGCGAGCGCTGGGAAGACAGGTTTTTGATGAAGTGCGCCTCGTCGACGACGATGCCCTCCAGCCCGATCTCGCTCAGCCAGCCGAGGTGTCGGTCGAGGATCTCGTAGTTGACGATGAACACGTCGGCGAAGGCGTCGATGTCCTTACCGTCGCCGGCGATGACGGTGGCGCGGCGCTGCGGCGTCCACCGCTCGACCTCACGCGCCCAGTTCATCTTCACCACGTTCGGCACGACCACCAGCAGCGGGTATGCCTCCGCGATGCTCGCCGCGAGAACCGACTGCGCCGTCTTACCGAGACCCGGTTCGTCGGCGAGGAGGAAGCGGCGGTGTCCCGCACGCACCGACTCGAGGAATCGAGCCTGGTGCTTCATGATCTCGAGGCCGCGCGGCGAGACGCGGTCGAACTCCGGCACCTCCGGCAGCGGCATCGTCGCGGATCCGCCGCCGGCACCCAGCGCGAACGACTTGTACAGCGGGCTCATGAGCTCCCAGCCGTCGAGCCGCCGGCGCGGCTGGTCGCCGCCGGCCGGATGGTACGAGGACGGCGCGCGGAACGGGTTCGCGTCGATCCGAGACTGCACTTGGACGGGCCGGACCGCGCGCTCGGCGGCGACGGCGGGAACGATCGTCTCCGCCGCGACAGGCTTCGCGTCATCGATCACGAGTTCTTCCGGCGGCAGTTCGACGCCCGCATCGAGCAGCCAGTCGCGGCGCATCCGCTTGGCGACGGGGCTCGTCGCCTGATCCGCCTCGAGCAGCTGGATGAGCGAGGTGTCGCGGGCCGCCGTCTTCGCGAGGATCGTCGCCACGCCGTCGAGGCGCTTGAGCAGCTCCGCGCGGGCACTGTCGGTGATCTCGGGGTCTTCCTTCACCCGCGCGCGCTCCTCGCGCACGAGGAAGGCGATGACCTGGAACTTGACGCGATTCGTCGGTCCCAGCTTGTTCTTCTGCGCCTTTGCCTCCACCTCGCGCACCTTGCGCGCGAGGATGGGGATGATGGGCGCCTCGTCGTCGCGCCTGGAAGACGAGGACTTCTTGCGCTGTCGCGCGGGTGCCGTGCTCGGCATGCTCCTCCTGAGCCAATTCGCCGCGGCCGGGGCCTGCGGGCCGTGAGGTCGTGCATCGCGTGACGGTGTCGGAGGGAACTCGATCGTTCCGGCTAGTGGGCCGGGCGAGAGCCCGAGCGGCGCGCCCCGCGGATAACGCGGATAGTCTACGCCATCAGCCCGCGAATCGCCCGCGGACGCGATCGGAGCAGCGTCAACGCCTTCTCCACGTCGTCGTGCATCTGCGCGATGAGGGGCTCGAGACCGTCGAAGGCGATCATGCCGCGGATCCGGTAGGAGAAGTAGACGTCGACGGTGCGGCCGTAGAGATCCAGGTCGTTGCGGCCCAGGACGTGCGCCTCGACGACGCGCTCGGGCACGTCATCGAAGGTGGGGTTGGTGCCCACCGAGATCGCCGCCGGGAACTGCGCGCCCGTGGCGATCTCCCCGTCGGGCGGGACGACCGCGACCCAGCCGGCGTAGACGCCATCGGCGGGCACGAAGCCCGACAGGTCCGGTGAGAGGTTCGCCGTGGGAAAGCCGAGCTCGCGCCCGCGCTGCAGGCCCTTCACGACCTCGCCGCGCACCGCGTGGGCGTGCCCGAGGATCTTGGCGGCGCGCTCGACCTCGCCCGCGGCGAGGAGCTCGCGGATCCAGGTCGACGACACGCGGCGGCCCGGTTCGTGGTCGCGCCCGCTGGAGACGTCGGCCATGACGGCGACCGTAAACCCGTATTGCTCGCCCATGCGTCGCAGCAGCTCCGGATCGCCCTTGCCTCCGCGCCCGAAGCGGAAGTCCTCACCGACGAGGATGCGCTTGGCATGCAGGCCGTCGACGAGATAGCGCGTGACGAACTCCTCCGCCGGGACGGCCGCGAGTTCCTTGTCGAAGGTCAGCACGAGCGCCGCGTCGAGCCCGGTTCCGGCGAGAAGATCGATCTTCTGCTCGACGCCGACGACCTGCTCGGGGCAGTGCTCCGGGGCGATGGTCGCCAGCGGGTTGCGGTCGAAGGTCACCGCGACGGTGCGCGCGTCCGCCTCGACCGCGTCGAGGAGCACGTGGTCGATGATGGTGCGGTGACCGGCGTGCACGCCGTCGAACTTGCCGATCGCGACGATCGTGTCGCCGAAGTCGTCCGGCAGCTCGGAGGGATCCTGAACGACGATCACGCGACGACCTTCTTCCGCTGCGAGGCGAGGTACCACAGGCCCACGATCGGCAGCACGAGCGGGATCCAGTAGTAGCCGCTGCCGTAGTACGACCAGACGGTCGCGTCGGCGTGGAAGATATCCGGAGCGGCGACGCTCAGCGTACCGACGACGATCACGCCCACCAGTTCGAACGCGACGGCGATCCACGCGATCCGGTACCACCTGCGGCTCTTGGAGAGCAGCAGGGCGACGGTCGCGAGGATGTAGACCACGGCGGAGGCCGCGCTCAGCAGGTACGGGAGCGGCGCCTCGTCGAACCGCTCCACGATCTGCACGAACGAGCGGCCCGTGGCGCCGAGCGCCATGATCGCGTAGACGAAGGTGAGGACCGTGCCGACGCCGGTCACGCGGCGGCTCGAGCGTGTGTCAGACATATCAGCAAATATTACGCGCGCGCGGATCTAGGCGCCCTGAACGGTCCAGATGACCCACTCGCGATACGTCATCACGGCCACCGCGAGGGCGAGCACGCCCATGACGACCACGCTCCACCGCCCGCGGTCGATGAAGGCCCAAATGATGCCGGCGAGCGGCAGCACCGCGGCCGTGACGAGGTAGGTCCAGAACTCGAGTATGCTCCCCGTCGGCGAGTTGCCGACGAACGGCGCGACGATCGCGACGATGATCTGCGCGATGAGGACGAGCTGCAGGAGCGCCATCGCCCCGACCGATACGTCGCCCGGCCGACGGCCGGCGAGCCCGAGCCCAATGCAGAGCAGCCCGACGATCACCGCGAGAGCGATCTGCGCGATGGTGAACCACAGGATCATTTCGAGGCCTCCTCGGGCATGTTCATGACGCTCTTCATCGTGGATCCGCGGCGCTCGACGACGCCGATCAGCGATCCATCGGGCGCGATCGCGGCGCGGCGCCCGTCGAACTCATCGGGCGCCTCCACGCGCTTGCCGTGACGCAGGTCGCGGGCGACGTCCTCGCTCACGTCGAGCCGGCCCAGCACCGCCGTCGCCGCGTCTGCGGGCGATACGAGCCGGGCCTCCTCGATGCCATCCACCGGGACGGCGTGCGCGACGTCGAATCCGCCGATCCGCGTGCGGCGGAGCATCGTGAGGTGCCCGCCGACGCCGAGCCCGGCGCCCAGGTCCCGCGCGAGCGCACGGATGTAGGTGCCGGACGAGCAGTCGACGATGACGTCCAGATCGATGTGATCCGCGCCGCGGCGGATCTCCGTGATCTCGAAGCGCGTCACGGTCACCTCGCGCGCCTTCAGTTCGACCTCGACGCCCTGGCGCACGAGGTCATAGGCACGCTTGCCATCGACCTTGATCGCCGACACCTTGCTGGGCACCTGCGAGATGCGTCCCGTGAGCTGCGCGATGCCCGCGCGGATGCGCTCGTCGGTGGCGGCGGAGACGGCGTCCGCGTATGCCTCTGTCACGACGTCGCCGTCGGCGTCGTCGGTCGTCGTCGTCGCACCGAGCCGCACCGTCGCGAGGTAGGTCTTGTCGCAGCCCACGATGAAGGTCAGCAGGCGCGTCGCCTGCTCCACGCCGACGATGAGAAGCCCCGTGGCCATGGGGTCGAGTGTTCCGGCGTGCCCGATCTTTCGCGTCCCGCGCGCCCGACGCGATCGTGCGACGACATCGTGACTGGTGATTCCGGTGGGCTTGTCGACGAGGAGGATCCCGGAAGCTGTCATGCTGTTCAGCTTATTCTGCAGGGATGCCCGCTTCCTCCGAGTCCCGGATCCACGCCGCCCACCTCACCGAGATGGATCCGGCCACGCTGTATGCCGTGATGCGCCTGCGCGTCGACGTCTTCGTGGTCGAACAGGAATGTCCCTATCCGGAGCTCGACGGCCGCGACCTCGAGCCGGACGCGCTCATGATGTGGGCCGAGGTGAACGGCGCCGTCGCGGCGCACGTGCGGCTGCTGTGCGATGGCGAGGATCGCCGCATCGGCCGCGTCGCCACCGACAGGGCCCACCGCGGCAGGGGGCTCGCGGCGGCGCTCATCCGCGACGCAATGCGGCGGGCGGAGGGCCGCACGATCCGTCTCGACGCGCAGGCCCACCTCGAGCACTGGTACGCGGGCTTCGGCTTCGCGGTCGACGGTCCTCCATTCCTCGAGGACGGGATCCCGCACGTGCCGATGATCGCTCGCTAGTGCGGCGATCGGCCGGGATCAGGCGCAGGGTTCGTAGGCGGGTTCTTCGCCGGTGATCACGGAGACCGAGACGGCACCGTCGTACCCGTCGCGATACCCGAAGACCAGCTTGCTGTCGCTGTCGTTGTCGGGGATCGTCACGTAGCTGCGATCGGCGATATGCGAGGTCTGCTCCGTGGCGTCCTCGTAGGCGGCGAGCACCTGTTCCTTCGTGGATCCGAGCCCGAGGCGCTCCGCCGTGCGCGGTCCGACACCCATTGTGTCGCTGTTCCAGCCGACGCTGACCTCGGCGATGCCGCCCGTGTCGCCCTCGCGGTCCTCGATCACGAGGATGTCGTAAGCGTTGTCCTCCGCGAAGCCGTAGGCGACCCCCTCGCAATCGAACGACCCGACACCCGTCGCGCGGATCTCCTTCAGCGTGCTCTCGTAGTCGCCGCCCACCTCGACCGGCCCGATGGCGGTCTCGGTGACGAGCCACGAGTCTGGATCCGTCGGGTCGTTGGTCTGCTCCGGTGCAGGGGTCTCGCTCGGCGTGATCGTCTCGCTCGGCGTGATGGCGCTCGCGGGGGTGTCCGTCGGCTCGGCCAAGTGCGGTACCTGCGTGGCGCACGCCGAAAGCACGCTCACACCGACCACCACCGCCGCGAATGCTGCGGTGAGTCGATGGGCGCGTGCCAATGGCATGGGGTCTCCGGATCTTTCGGTGCCGCAAGCGGGGGTCATTACGGGGCCAGATTCGAGGGTACGCGTCTCAGGACACAGCACGGTTACGAATGTCGACGGTTTGACAACCGTTCGGTCACAATCCCTTTTCCATAGACTGAGAAGATGCCCTCCGCGCCCCTCTCCGACATCCTCGTGCCCTGGTACCGGCAGTTCGCCCGTGACCTCCCGTGGCGCCGCGACGGATTCGGGGCCTGGGGCACGCTCGTCAGCGAGTTCATGCTGCAGCAGACACCGGTGGCGCGCGTGATCCCGCTGCTCGAGGCATGGCTCGCGCGCTGGCCCACCCCGACCGACCTCGCGAACGCCGCGCCCGGAGAGGCCGTCGCCGCCTGGGCGAACCTCGGCTATCCGCGGCGCGCGCTGTGGCTGCACCGCGCGGCCGTCGAGATCCGCGACCGCCACAATGGTGTCGTGCCGCGCGAGGTCGACCAGTTGCTCGCCCTGACCGGCATCGGCGACTACACGGCGCGCGCCGTCGCGGTCTTCGCATACGGCGACCATCATCCAGTGGTCGACACGAACACGCGCCGCGTCATGGCGCGAGCCCTGTCCGGCCGCGCGCACCCCGGTGCCGCGCACAAGCGCGACCTCGAGCAGATGGCCGCGCTCCTCCCCGACGACCGCGCCGAATCGGCCCTCATGAACGCCGCGGTCATGGAGCTCGGCCAGGTCATCTGCACGGCCCGCAGCCCGAAGTGCGGCGATTGCCCCATCCGCGACGCCTGCGCCTGGGTCGCCGCTGGATCCCCCGCCACCGAGGACACCCGGCGCAAGCAGGCGAAGTACGAGGGCAGCGACCGGCAGGCGCGCGGCGCCGTGATGAAGGCGCTCCGCGCCGCGGCACCGGATCCGCTCCCCCGCGCCGCGCTCCTCGTCGACTGGCACGACCTCGAGCAGCGCGAGCGCGCGCTGATCTCGCTCGAGAACGACGGACTCATCGAGCCCGACGGCGAACTCGTCGGCCTCCCGACACGGTAGCGAGCCCGCGGCTTGCCGCCTGGTTTACGTCGCAGATTCTGCTGCTGGATGTCGAGCGAACAGCAGATACTGCGACCTGAGCGCCGGGAACCGCCGAGCTCCTGCGGGATCCGCCCGCCAGCGAAGCGGAGCGGGTGCGCCTGCGGCGCGCAGCGTCCGCGCACACGAAAACCCCGGTCTCCTCAGCGGAGACCGGGGTTTCGGCAGACTACTTCTCCTCGTCGGAGTCCGCCTCTTCGTCTTCGTCCTCGTCGTGCTTGTACGGGTCCTCGTCACCGGCGTAGTGGGCGCCGGCGGCGAGGCTCTGCACGGCGGCGTCGCGCTCGCGCGCCTCGCGGAGGAGCTCCGTGAGATGCGAGGCCTCCTCGGGGAGGGCGTCGGCGATGAACTCGAGCGTCGGGGTGAGGCGCGTGTTGAGCTTGCGTCCCACCTCGCTGCGGAGCATGCCGGTCGCGGCCTTGAGGGCTGCGGCGGTGCCGGCGCGCTCCTCGTCGGTTCCGTAGACCGTGTAGAAGACGCTCGCGTTCTGCAGGTCGCCGGTGACGCGCACGTCGGTGATCGTGACGAAACCGAGGCGCGGGTCGCGGAGGCCCTTCTGCAGGCGCTCGGACAGCACGACGCGGATGCGGTCGGCGACGCGGGAGCGGCGTTCGAAACCAGCCATGAGTGATCCCCTTCCGGGAAGAACAGTGCCGGGCGGCCCGTGAGGACCGCCCGGCACCAGCGTATGCGATTAGTCGCGCGGCTTCTCGACCATCTCGATGGTCTCGATCTCGTCGCCAATCTGGATGTCGTTGAACTTGCCGAGGCCGATACCGGCCTCGAAGTCCGTCTTCACCTCGGTGACGTCGTCCTTGAAGCGACGCAGCGACTCGATGGCCAGGCCATCGGCGACGACAACACCCTCGCGGATGATGCGCGCCTTGGCGTTGCGCGTGATGGTGCCGCTCTTGACGAGCACACCGGCGATGTTGCCGAACTTGGAGGAGCGGAACACCTCGCGGATCTCCGCGAGACCGGCCTGCGCCTCTTCGTACTCGGGCTTGAGCATGCCCTTGAGCGAAGCCTCCACGTCGTCAATCGCGTTGTAGATGACGTTGTAGAAGCGGATGTCGACGCCCTCGCGGGCGGCGGCCTCGCGGGCCTTCGTGTCCGGGCGGACGTTGAAGCCGAGCACGATCGCGTTGTCGATCGTCGCGAGGTTGATGTCGCTCTCGGTCACGGCACCCACACCGCGGTGGATGATGCGCAGCTGGACACTGTCGTCGACCTCGATCTTGAGCAGCGATTCCTCGAGCGCCTCGACGGCACCCGACACGTCACCCTTGATGATGAGGTTGAGCGACTCGACCTTGCCCTCTTCGAGAGCCTTGGTGAAGTCCTCAAGCGACATGCGCTTGCGGGCCTTCGCCAGGGCGGCGTTGCGCTCGACGGCCTCACGCTTCTCAGCGATCTGGCGGGCGGTGCGGTCGTCCTCCGGCACGAGGAACAGGTCACCGGCGCGAGGCACCGAGTTCAGACCCTGAACCTGCACGGGTCGCGACGGTGCCGCTTCCTCGACGCGCTCGCCGTGCTCGTCGATCATGGCGCGGACGCGGCCGTAGGCCGTGCCGGCGACGATCGGGTCGCCGACTCGCAGCGTTCCGCCCTGGACGAGGACGGTCGCGACGGATCCGCGGCCCTTGTCGAGCTTCGCCTCGATCGCGATACCGCGCGCTTCCTTGTTGGGGTTCGCGCGCAGGTCGAGACCGGCGTCGGCCGTGAGGAGCACGGCGTCCAGGAGGTCCTGGATACCGGTGCCCTGACGCGCTGACACGTCGACGAACATGACCTCTCCGCCGTACTCTTCGGCGACGAGACCGTACTCGGTGAGCTGCTGACGCACCTTGGCCGGGTTGGCCTCGGGCTTGTCGACCTTGTTGACCGCGACGACGATCGGCACGCCGGCCGCCTGTGCGTGGTTCAGCGCCTCGACCGTCTGCGGCATGATGCCGTCGTCGGCCGCGACGACCAGGATCGCGATGTCGGTGACGTCGGCACCGCGGGCACGCATGGCCGTGAAGGCCTCGTGACCGGGGGTGTCGATGAAGGTGATGGCGCGGTCGTGACCGTCGTGCTCGGTCCAGATCTGGTAGGCACCGATGTGCTGGGTGATGCCACCGGCCTCGCCCTCGATGACGGTCGTGTTACGGATCGCATCGAGCAGGCGGGTCTTACCGTGGTCGACGTGACCCATGACGGTGACGACCGGGGGACGGATCTCGAGGTCGTCGTCGTCTTCTTCGAGCTGCTCCTGCTCGAGGTTGAGGCCGAAGCTCTCGAGGAGCTCCTTGTCCTCGTCCTCGGGCGAGACAACCTCGACCTTGTAGCCGATTTCGGCGCCGAGCACCTCGAACGTCGACTCGTCGAGCGATTCGGTCGCGGTCGCCATCTCGCCCAGGTGGAACAGGACGGTGACGAGGTTTCCGGGAGGAACCGGAATCCCGTGCATCTGCTCGATCTTCTCGGCGAAGTCGGCGATCGATGCGCCGCGGCGCATGCGGATGACCGTGTTGCCGTCGCCGCGGGGAACCTTCACGCCGCCGACGATCGGCGCCTGCCGCATTTCGAATTCCTGGCGCTTCGCACGACGCGACTTACGCTGCTTGGACTTGCCGCCCCCCTTTCCGAACGCACCGGCGGTACCGCCACGGCGACCACCGGGGCCGGGACGACCGGCGAAACCGCCGCCGCCACCGGGACGGAATCCACCAGCGGCACCCGCACCGGGGCCACCGGCGCCCGGACGCTGCTGGAACGGAGCGCCGCCGCCCGGACGACCTGCGCCGCCGGGACGACCACGGCCACCCGCACCGCCGCCGGGACGACCGCCCGGACGCGGAGCACCCGGGCGCGGGGCCTGGGGCTTGGGGGGACGAGGAATGTTCGCGGGCGACGGGCGCTGGCCCATGCCCTGCGACGAGGCGAACGGGTTGTTACCCGGTCGCGGCGCGCCGGCGGGGCGCTGCCCCATGCCCTGCGAGGACGCGAAGGGGTTGTTGCCGGGACGTGCCTGGCCGGGCTTCGGAGCCGACGAGCCCGGCTTGGGCGCGGCGGATCCGGGCTTCGCCGACGACGCCGGCTTCGGGCTGCGAGGCGCGGGGGCGCCGGGCTTCGGGGCGCCGGATGCCTGCGGGGCCTCGGCGGGACCGGGCTTCGGGGCCGCGGCGCCGGGCTTGCGCGCCGGGCCGGGCTTGGGCGCGGCGGATCCGGGCGTCGCACCCGGACGGGGCGCGCCGGGGCGCGCGGCGCCGGGCTTCGGCGCCGACGACGCACCGCTCGAGGCGGGCTTGGCGTCCGGCTTGGCGGTGCCCTCGGACTCGAAAGCTGCGCGCAGCTTACGGACGACCGGCGGTTCGATCGTCGACGAGGGGCTCTTCACGAACTCGCCGAGCTCCTTGAGCTTGGCGAGAGCGGTCTTGCTGTCGACGCCGAGCTCGGCTGCGATTTCGTGTACGCGTGGTTTAGCCACAATTCTCCTGTCTGGGCAGATCTGCCCTGACAGGGCAGACCTCTAGAGGCGGACGGGTCTCATTTCGAGCCGTTCACTTGATTTCCATAGCTGATAGCCATTCTTCGAGTGTCTGCGTATCGAGGGATCCCGATACACGGAGTGCTCGCACGAATGCGCGTCGCTGGATGGCCAGCTCCACGCAGGTGCGGCTGGGGTGCACCCACGCGCCCCTCCCCCGTGCCGACGCGGCCTCGTCAATGACGAGCCGGGATTCGGCGACGACAACCCGCATGAGAGCGGATCGGGAGTCACGCGTGCGGCATCCAACGCACGTTCGGACGGGTTTCATCCTACACGTCCTTCCTTAGCGCGACTCGCCGAGTGGGCTGCGAAGGCCCTTCCTCGGCGTGGCTATCGCGCGGGCCGGCGCGGCCGGGTCAGTCCTCGTCGAGGATCGAGTCCGGCTGGATGTCGATCTTGGCGCCCGTGAGCTTCGCGGCGAGGCGGGCGTTCTGGCCCTCCTTGCCGATCGCGAGCGACAGCTGGTAGTCGGGCACGAGGGCGCGCACGGCCTTGGTCTTCGCGTCGAGGACGAAGCTCGACGACACCTTGGCCGGCGAGAGGGCGTGTGCGACGAAGGTCGCCAGGTCGGCGTCGAAGTCGACGATGTCGATCTTCTCGGCGCCCAGCTCGTCCTGAACGGCGCGCACGCGGCGGCCCATCTCGCCGATGCAGGCACCCTTGGCGTTGATCGACGGATCGTGCGCGATGACGGCCATCTTGGTGCGGTGGCCGGCTTCTCGTGCCAGGGACACGATCTCGACGAGGCCGTTCGCGATCTCCGGAACCTCGAGCGCGAAGAGCTTGCGCACGAGTCCCGGGTGCGTGCGGGAGACCGTCACCGACGGCCCCTTGTTCCCACGCGACACGCTCGTGACGTAGACGCGGATGCGGGTTCCGTGCGGGTACTCCTCGCCGGGAACCTGCTCCTCGGGCGGCAGGATGGCCTCGACGGTGCCGAGGTCGATGTGCACCATGCGCGGGTTCGGACCCTGCTGCACGATGCCCGACACGATGTCGCCTTCCTTCGCGCGGTACTCGCCGATGACTGCGTCGTCGGCGATGTCGCGCAGGCGCTGGCTGATGACCTGCTTGGCGGCGTAGGCGGCGATGCGACCAAAGTCCTCCGGGTGCTGCTCTTCCTCACCGATGATCGCACCGTCTTCGTCCTTCACGGGCGTGAGGACGGCGACGTATCCGGTCTTGCGGTCGAGCAGGGCGCGCGCGCCTTCGGGAAGCTCGCCCGTCTGCGAGGTGTGCTTGGCGAAGGCCGTGAGCACCGCCTGCTCGATGATCGTCACGAGTTCGTCGAACGGAATCTCTTTCTCGCGCTCAATCGAACGCAACAGAGCGAGATCGATCTCCATGGCAGCCTCCCTATTCAGCTCTCGTCGGCGAACGTTCGTGCCGACACAAGCATGAGGCTACCCGAGTCTCCTGATGACCGTCAGGGAAACAACGGGCACGCCGCCCCGTCGCGAGGAGCGACGAGGCGGCGTGCGGGTCAGATCAGCAGGATCCGAGCTTGGTCCATGCGCCGTGCGGCTTCTTCGGAACCTCGTTGCGGCTCCACCACTGCGCCTCGTAGACGTCGCCCTTGTACGCGACGAGCTCACCGCCGGTGTAGACCTGCGAAGCTGTCCACTCGGTCGCCTGCCCCGCCTCGCACGCGACGCTCGCGCCCTGCTCCATCCAGGATCCCCACGGCGAGGTGCCGGGCTTGTCGGTCGTCCACCACTGCGCGACGAAGGTCGCGCCGTGGTAGGTGACGACGTCGCCCTCGTCGTAGACCTCGCCCCGCTGCCACTCGACGGCGGGCTCGGGCTCGGGCTCGGTCGGGGTCTCGTCGCCGACGACGTCGAGGCCGACGACGATCGGGTTGTGGTCGCTGGCCCGGAAGACCGACTCGTCGTAGAGAAGGGTCGAGTTGTAGTTGTAGCGGCTGTACTCGAAGCCGACCTGCTCCTGTCCGTTGATCTGCCACACGTCCACACCCGTCACGAGCTCGAGCGCGTCGGCGTTCGCGAGGATGTGGTCGAGGGAGCCGTCGAGACCGTCGTAGTTGTAGGTCGGCTCGCCGCCGTTCAGTTCGACGTTGAGGTCGGCGTAGCCGGCGTCGGTCAGGACGCGGATCGGATCCTCCGCCGTGTATGCGTTGAAGTCGCCCGCGAGGAAGACGCTGTCGATCCCCGTCTCGGCCGATACCTCGTCGACGAAGCCGAGGAGGGCCTCCGACTGTGCGACGCGGTCGGGATTCGCGTTGCCCTGGCCGGTGCCGTCGTCGGTTCCGGACCCCTTCGACTTGAAGTGGTTCGTCGCGACGAGGAAGGTCTCGCCGCCTTCGCCATCGGCGGGCGCGAAGGCCTGCACGAGCGGCTCGCGCGCGTTGCCGAATGCGGGGTCGTCGACGAGGATCCGCGACTCGCCGACCAGCGTCACGTCGGCCGGGCGGTAGATGAAGGCGTTGCGGATCACGTCCTCGTCGGACGGCACGCTCTCGGGGCTCGCCACGTACGCCCAGGCTCCGTCGCCCTCGGCTTCGTTGAGGGCGTCGACGAGCGTCGCGACGGCGAAGTCGCGATCCTTCTCGAAGTGCACGGAGTTCTCGATCTCCTCGAGCGCGACGATCGAGGCGCCCGAGGTCGAGATCGCGTTCACGATCTTCACCTCCTGGCGTTCGAAGCTTTCGACGGTCGCCGCGCCGCGCGGACCGGTCGATCCGCAGTCGTTCGCCGAGACCGGCTCGCCGCTGCGGTCGACGTAGACCGAGCAGGATCCGAGCCCCGCGGCTTCGTACTCCTCCGCCGTCGTCGGGAAGTAGTTGAGCACGTTGAAGGTCGCGATCGAGATGTCGCCGCCGACTTCCCGGGGCGCGGCGTTCTCCGCGCGGACGTCGCCGAAGGTGACGTGCTCGGCGCCCGCGCCGGAGATGGGCTGGGTCGGCTCGAGCTGCCAGGCGTTGTACCGGTAGTCGAGCACGAAGGGCTTGTTGAACGTCACGCTCGCGCCGACCGAGACGGGGTTGTCCGGCGTGAGATACGAGAGCGGGACGTCCTTGTTGCTGTTGAAGTTCGTGCTGCGACCGTCGTCGAGCATGACGAAGGCCGCCGCATTGGCGTCCTTCACGGCCGCGATCGCCGCCGCGTCGTGCGGATCCGCAACCTCGGTCGGCTGTCGCAGCGTGCTCTCGCCGCGCGCGAGGCCGAAGGATCCGTAGAAGTTCGCGTCGTAGTTGTCGGTCACCGTGAACGGCTCGTCGAACTGTACGAGCTCGCTCTGGTGGGCGAGCTTGCCCTCGTGGGTCTCGAGCCCCGCCCACGAGGTGATCGGCGTGACCTCGCCGAGCGACTCGTCGAGCACCGTCACGAGGTCGGGCGTGATCTCGGTGATGCCCTGGTACTCGCTGACCGTGCCCGTGACCTCCACGCTCTGGCCGATCTCGGCGCGGGCGGAGTTGCCGTAGATGAAGATCGCGTCGCTTGCGCCGTCGTCGGGGTCGCCCGCCGGGGCCTGCATCGTGAAGCCGTTGAAACCGCCCTCGCGGTAGTCGGCGGTCACGACGCCGCGCACGGTGACGACTTTGCCGTTCAGCGGCGACACGGATCCGGTGCCCTGCACCGCCGAGATCGCTACCGGCTCACCCGGTTCGACGGGCTCGGTCGGCTCCTCCGGGGCGGATCCGCTCGTCTCGCCCTTCGAGTTCGTCGGCGTCGGCGCACCGGCGGCGAGGTCGGCCGAGTTGACGTCGGTGTCGGCGGCGTCGGTGCGGGCGGCGCTCGTCGAGTTGCTCAGCGCGGGCGCGGCGGATCCCTCGAAGCTCGCGGCGGTCCCGAAGCCGACCATGTCGACAAGTCCCTCGGCACCGGCGATGTCGCCCTCCGTCGCGGGGAACTGCCCCGAGCCCTCGAAGAGGTACACGCGCCCGTTGCTCGCCGACATGTTGGCGGTGCCGACCTGATCGGCCGCGGGCAGCGGAACGCCCGCGCCGTTGCCCGCGGCCATCTGCACGAGGAAGTAGCCGCTCGGGGCGACCGAGCCGCTCAGGGTGAGCGATCCGCCGGATCCGCCCGCCGCCGACTTGTACTCGAGCGACAGGCCCGCGAGGTCAATCGGGGCGTCGGTCGGATTGTAGAGCTCGACGAAGTCGTTCTGGAACGGGGCACCGGAGTTGCCCCCGCCGCCGTACACCTCGCTGATGACGAGGCCGGATCCGTCCGGCGCGGCCTGGGCGGCCGCGGGGACGAGGACGAATGCGCCGGCGCCGAGGGCGACGACCGACATCGTCGCGGCCGTGCGACGAAGGTGTGGTGTCCGATAGGACATCGAGAGCTCCTGGATGTGGGGAACGAAAGGACATCCCACCGTCCCAATCGCGCATTGCGGCGCGCTGTCGCGCAGGTAACGCGCGGGCAAACGCGAGGAAGCGCCCGCAATAACCGCGCACCGTGCAGAAAAGCGGGGCCCGGTGCCATCGGCATCGGACCCCGCTTTTCTGCACGGTGCGCGGTTATTGCTCTGCTGCGGTTACGCGGTCAGCCGCGCCAGCGCCTCCGCGAGCGGCAGGGTCTCGCGCTCACCGGAGCGACGGTCCCAGAGCTCGACCTCGCCGTCGGCGGCACCGCGGCCCGCGACGACCAGCTGCGGCACGCCCAGCAGCTCAGCGTCGCCGAACTTCACGCCCGGCGACACCTTCGGGCGGTCGTCGAAGAGCACGTCCTTGCCGGCCTTCTCCAGCCCCTCGATCAGCTCGGCGGCGAGATCGTAGGCCTCCTGGCCCTTGCCCGTCGCGACGACGTGCACGTCGAAGGGCGCGATCGCCTCCGGCCAGATGAGACCCTTTTCGTCGCTCGACAGCTCGGCGATCGCGGCCATGACGCGCGTGACGCCGATGCCGTACGAACCCATCGTCACGGTCTGCAGCTTGCCGTTCTCGTCGAGCACCTTGAGGCCGAGCGCCTCGGCGTACTTGCGACCGAGCTGGAAGATGTGGCCGATCTCCATGCCGCGCTCGAGCGTGACGGGGCCGGATCCGTCGGGCGCGGGGTCACCCTCGCGCACGTTGGCGACCTCGACGGTGCCGTCCGCGATGAAGTCGCGGCCGGCGACGAGCCCGCGAACGTGCCGGTCGGCGGCGTTCGCGCCCGAGATCCACGTCGTTCCGTCGACGATGCGCGGGTCGACGAGGTACCGGATCCCGGTCGCGGACTCCTCACCGAGGAACTGGCCCTCCGCCGTCCACGGCCCGATGAAACCGGGCACGAGCGCGGGGATCTTCGCGAGGTCTTCCGCGGAGGCCGGCGTCACCTCGGCGGGGGCGAAGGCCACCTCGAGTCGCTTCTCCTCGATGTCGCGGTCGCCCGGGATCGCCACGACGACGATCTCGCGCTCGCCGTCCGGGTGCGTCACGGCGAGGACGACGTTCTTCAGCATGTGCGCCGCGGTCCAGCCACCATCGGGCGCATCGTCCAGCGCCTCGTTCGCGTGGGCGACGAGCGTCTCGATCGTCTTCGTGCCCGGCGAGTCATAGACGACGGGAGCGGGTGCGCCCGTGGCGTCAATCGGTTCGGGCGCGAGGGTCGTGAACGCCTCGACGTTCGCGGCATAACCTCCGGCGCTTCGGACGAAGGTGTCCTCGCCGACGGGCGTCGGGTGCAGGAACTCCTCGCTGCGCGATCCCCCCATCGCTCCCGCGTCGGCCTTCACGATGGCGTATTCCATGCCCAGCCGCGTGAAGATGCGCTCGTAGGCGTCGCGCTGCGCCTCGTAGCTCTTGTCGAGCCCCTCTTCGTTGACGTCGAAGGAGTAGGCGTCCTTCATCGTGAACTCGCGGCCGCGCAGGAGGCCGGCGCGCGGGCGCGCCTCGTCGCGGTACTTGTCCTGGATCTGGTAGATCGTCAGCGGCAGGTCCTTGTACGAGCTGTACAGGTCTTTCACGAGCAGCGTGAACGCCTCCTCGTGCGTCGGGGCCAGGAGGTAGTCGGCGCCGTGGCGGTCGTGCAGGCGGAAGAGGTTGTCGCCGTACTCCTCCCACCGTCCGGTCTGCTCGTACGGGTCGCGCGGCATGAGCGCCGGGAAGTGCACCTCCTGGGCGTCCGCGCGGTCCATCTCCTCGCGGATGATCTGCTCGAGGCGCGCCTTCACGCGCAGGCCGAGCGGCAACCAGGCGAACACGCCGGGGGCCTGGCGGCGGATGTACCCCGCGCGCACGAGGAGCTTGTGACTACGCACCTCCGCGTCGGAGGGATCCTCGCGGAGGGTGCGGACGAAGAGCTTGGAGAGACGAGTGACCACGGGTCGAGTCTATTGCGTCATGCCGATAGCGTGATCAGCATGAAGTTCTCCCTCTGGCTGCCGCCCGCCCTGCCCTGGAACGACCTCTCGGCCGCCGCGCAGCACGCGGCCCGGGCCGGATGGCGCGGCCTGTGGCTCGAAGACCACTTCATGGACAACACGGCCGAGCCCAATGACGGCCCGCGTGGCGAGTGCCTCACGCAGCTGACGGCGCTCGCCGCGACGGTGCCGGGCGTACGGATCGGATCCATGGTGCTCGGCAACACCTACCGTCACCCCGCGATCGTCGCGAAGCAGGCCGCTGCGCTGAGCGACATCTCCGGCGGCCGATTCGTCCTCGGTGTGGGCGCCGGCTGGCAGGAGAACGAGCACCGCGCCTTCGGGATCGAGTTCGGCGACGTGCCGGACAGGATCCGGTGGTTCCGCGAGGCGCTGGAGGTCATCACCCGCCTCCGCGACGAGGAGTTCGTCGATCATGCGGGCGAGCGCTACACGCTCGAACGCGCCTCGCTGAACCCGAAGCCGCACGCGACGCTGCCGATTCTCGTCGGCGGATCCGGCGAGAAGGTCATGCCGAAGATCGTCTCGCGCTACGCCGACGAGTGGAACCACTGGTCGCTGCCCGAGCGCTTCGCGGCAAAGAAGGCGATCTTCGACGCCGCGCTCGAGCGCGCCGGCCGTTCGGAGAACTCGCTGTGGCGCTCGACGCAGGCGGTCGTGTTCTTCGACGACGCGGAGAAGGCCGCCGCCCTCGCGGCGAAGGGCCGCCCCGCGATCGGCGGATCCAGCCAGCAGATCGCCGATCACATGCACGCCTATGCCGCCGCCGGCGTCGACGAGTTCATTCTGCCGGTGACGACCCTCACGGATCCGGCAGCGATCGCCGACACCGGCGACCGCTTCCTCGCGGAGGTCGCCCCGCAGGTGGCGTGACCGCGCCGCTCAGTCGGCGGCGTCGACGGGCGGCTTGGGCTTCACGAGTTTCAGCCCGATGACGGCGCCGACGATGCCCGCGATGAAGAGGATCCGCAGGAAGGTCACGGGCTCCGCGCCCGTGACCATGGCGTACGCCACCGTCAGGGCGGCGCCCGTTCCCGTCCACACCGCGTAGGCCGTGCCGATCGGGATCTCGCGCATCGCGTAGCCGAGGCCGAGCATGCTGAGCGTCACCCCAACGAGGAAGACGACGACCGGAACGGGGCGCGTGAAGCCGTCGCTCTCGCCGAGGGCCGTCGCCCATACGGCCTCGAGCACGGCGCTGATCATCAGCACGATCCAGTGCATCACGACACCGCCTTCAGGCCGATGACGCTCGCGATCAACAGCGTGAGGAGCGCGCCGCGCGCGAGGCTCAGGCGCTCCTGCTTCCGGAACACGGCGAGCAGCACCGTCAGCACGGCGCCGATGCCCACCCACACGGCGTAGGCGGTGCCCGTCGGGATGACGCTCATCGCGTAGGCGAGGCCGATCATGCTGGCCGTCATCGAGACGAGAAACAGCACCGATGGCCAGAACTTCTTGAAGCCCTTCGACGCGCTCAGCGCCGTGGCCCACACCGCCTCGAGCATTCCCGAGGCGATCAATACGATCCACTCCATAGCGGATCCTCCCACCGGGGCCGTCCCCGAACATCAGGCTGTCGGCCGGGTCGTCCCGTCCGGCACGCAGGATCCACGTACACCCCCATCCTACCCGGGGCGTGTCCCAGTTAGTGCGGGAAAGGCGAGGCTATACCCGCGTCAAGTGGGACACGAGACGAGGCGTGTCCCAGTTGATGCGGGAAAGACGGCCCTATACCCGCGTCAAGTGGGACACGGGACGGGGCATGTCCCAGTTCGTGCGGGAAAGACGGCGCTATACCCGCGTCAAGTGGGACACGGGGCGGGGCGTGTCCCAGTTCGTGCGGGAAAGACGGCCTTATACCCGCATCAAGTGGGACACGGGGTTAGCTGAGGCGGGCGCGGATCAGGGCCTGGATCGCCTCGCGCGGGAGCGTCGCGTCGATCACGAGGAAGCGCTCGGGCTCCGCGGCGGCCAGGGACAGGAAGGCCTCGCGCACGCGGGCGTGGAACTCCGCCTTCTCGGACTCGAGTCGGTCGAAAGGCTTGTCGTCGGCGTCGAGGCGACGGCGCGCGACCGCCGGGTCGAGGTCGAGGAGCACCGTCACATCGGGCAGCGCTCCCCCGGTCGCCCACATCGACAGTTCCCGCACCTCGTCGGCCCCTAGCGCACGCGCGGCGCCCTGATAGGCGACCGACGAGTCGAGGTAACGATCCTGGATGACGACGTCGCCGCGCTCGAGGGCGGGGGCGACGAGGGTATCGATGTGATGCGCGCGATCGGCCGCGAAGAGCAGCGCCTCTGCGCGGGGCCCGAGCTCCCCGCGCGAGTGCAGCACGATCTCGCGGATCGTCCTGCCCACCTCGGTGCCGCCCGGCTCGCGGGTACGGACGACCCGGCGCCCCTGCTGCTCGAACCAGTCGCGCAGCAGTTCCGCCTGGGTCGTCTTACCCGATCCGTCGCCGCCCTCGAAGGTGATCCACATGCCGCGCGTCACGCGCCCTGGGCCTTCTTCTTCGCGGCGTTGGCGGCACGCGTCGCCGCGGCCTTCTTGGCGGCCGCCGAACGCGCCGCGGCCTTCTCCTCGTCGGTCTTCGGAGCGGCCTTCGTCGCGGTCGTCTTCTTGGCCGTCGTCTTCTTGGCCGTCGTCTTCTTGGCGGGCGCCTTCTTCGCGGTCGTGCGCTTCTTCGCCGGGCCCTTCGCGCGCTTGTCGGCGAGCAACTGCACGGCCGCGTCGAAGTCGACGTCCTCGACGTTGGTGCCGCGCGGGATCGTCGCGTTCGTCTCCCCGTCGGTGACGTAGGCGCCGAAACGGCCGTCGCGGATGCGCACGTTCTTGCCGCTCGTGGGGTCTTCCTTCTCGAAGTCCTTCAGGGCGCTTGCGGCACGGCGGGCGCCGTACTTCGGCTTCGAGTAGATCTCGAGGGCCTGCTCGAGCGTGATGTCGAAGATCTGCTGCTCGGATTCGAGCGAGCGCGAGTCGGCGCCCTTCTTCAGGTAGGGGCCGTATCGGCCGTTCTGCGCGGTGATGGGCTCCTGCGACTCCGGGTCGACGCCGACGGTGCGCGGCAGGTCAAGCAGCTGGAGGCCGGTGGCCAGGTCGATCGTGTCGGGCGACATCGACTTGAAGAGCGAGGCGCGGCGCGGCTTGGCGGCCGCCGCCTTCTTCTTCGGCTTCTCGACGATCTCGCCCGTTTCCGGGTCGGCCTCGGGCTCCTCCGGATCCGTCTCCTCGAGGTACGGCCCGAATCGGCCGTCCTTGACGACGACCAGCTTGCCGTTCTCCGGGTTCTCGCCCAGCACGCGGTTGCCCGCAACGGGAGCGTCGATGAGTTCCTGCACCTTCTGAGGTGTCAGCTCGTCGGGCGCGAGCTCCTCAGGCACGTTGATGCGACGCGGTTCGGCGTCGGGCTTCTCCGGGTCGACGACCTCAATATAGGGACCGAACTTCCCGAACCGCAGCGTCGCCGTCTCCGTCAGGGGCGTCGCGTTGAGTTCGCGGGCGTCGATCTCGCCGAGGTTCTCGACGATCGTGCGAAGGCCCGGGTACCCCTCGCCGCCGAAGTAGAAGTCGTGCAGCCACGCGGCGCGCTCCTTCTCGCCGCGCGCGATGCGGTCGAGGTCCTCTTCGAGCGTTGCCGTGAAGTCGTAATCGACGAGCGAACCGAAGTGGCGCTCGAGCAGCCGGATCACGCTGAACGCCAACCAGGTCGGGACGAGTGCCTGCCCGCGCTTGGTGACGTATCCGCGATCGAGGATCACGCCGATGATGCTCGCGAAGGTCGAGGGACGACCGATGCCGCGCTCCTCGAGCGCCTTGACGAGCGTCGCCTCGGTGTAGCGCGGCTTCGGCGAGGTCTCGTGGCTCTTGGCCTCGGAGTCGTGCAGGTCGAGCACGTCGCCCTGCGCCACCTGCGGGAGCTGCTGATCCGCCGTGTCGTCCTTATGACGCTTCTCGTCCGCGCCCTCCTCGTATGCCTCGAGGAAGCCCTTGAAGGTATAGACCGTTCCCGAGGCAGTGAACTCGAGCTTCTTCGCGTCGGCGACGGTCTCGAGGGTAATCGTGGTCGTCTCAAGCTTCGCGTCGCTCATCTGGCTCGCGACCGTGCGCTTCCAGATGAGGTCGTACATGCGGTGCTCGTCGCGGCCGAGGATGCCGGCGACGTCCTTCGGCGTGCGGAAGGTGTCGCCCGAGGGACGAATCGCCTCGTGCGCCTCCTGGGCGTTCTTCGACTTCGAGGCGTAGACGCGAGGCTTCGCCGGCACGGCCTTGTCGCCGTACAGCGCGACAGCCTGCGAGCGGGCCGCCTGAACCGCCTGCGCGCTGAGGTTCGTCGAGTCGGTACGCATATAGGTAATGAATCCGCGCTCATACAGGCTCTGCGCCACGCTCATGGCAACCTTCGCCGTCATGCCCAGCTTGCGCCCCGCTTCTTGCTGCAGGGTCGAGGTCGTGAACGGCGCGTACGGCCGACGGGTGCCGGGCTTGGCCTCGACCTTCTGCACGGTCGCGGAACCGACCGCGTCGACGGCCGCGGCGAGCGCCGAAGCGTCGGCCTCGTTCAGAACGACGACGGCTCGGGTGAGCTCGCCCTGGTCGTTGAAGTCGCGACCGGTCGCGAGGTTCGCGCCGTCGATGCGCGCGAGGCGGATCGAGAAAGCGGATCCGCTGCGCTCGGCGACGGAGACGATGGAGCAGTAGTTGGCCGAGACGAACGCCATGCGCTCGCGTTCGCGGTCGACGACCATACGGGTGGCGGCCGACTGCACGCGGCCGGCGCTGAGCGCCTGGCCGCTGGCGCCGGAGCCCACCTTGCGCCACAGCACGGGCGATACATCCCACCCGTAGAGGCGGTCGAGCACGCGACGGGTCTCCTGTGCGTCGACGAGCGAGAGGTCGAGCTCACGCGTGTCGTCGACGGCCTTCTGGATCGCGTCCTTCGTGATCTCGTGGAACACCATGCGCTTGACCGGCACCTTCGGCTTCAGCGTCTCGAGAAGGTGCCATGCGATGGCCTCGCCCTCGCGGTCGCCATCGGTCGCGAGCACGAGTTCGCTCGCTCCCTTCAGCGCCCGGCGCAGCTCCGTGACGGTCTTCGTCTTGCGGTCGCTGACGACGTAATAAGGAGTGAACCCGTGATCGACGTCGATCGAGTATTTGCCGAACGCGGCGCGGTCCTTCTCGGGGATGTCGCGCTTGTCGGCGAGGTCACGAATGTGACCGACCGAGCTGAGTACCTCGTAGCCGTCGCCCAGATAGCCCTGAATCGAGCGCATCTTCGTGGGCGACTCGACGATGACGAGCTTCTTTCCGTCTGCCAAAGCGGGTCCTTTCTTCGATGCACACCATACACACCGGATACTGTGCGTCGTATTCCGAGCTCGCTCGGAAGCCCGTGTTCGGAGAACTCTATAGCGGTGGCCCAGCCCGCGCGACGGCCGCAACCGGGATGCCCCCGAAGGACGTTCGGACCGCGACGGTCGCGACGAGCCCGTCGAGCACGCATTTCTCGACGGTCGCCGACTGCGCGGCGGCCACCTCGCCGGCGCGCTGGCACGGATCCCCCGCGGCGAAGCCGGCGAGGGTGTCCGCGGCGGCGAGCGCGGCGGCATCCGCGACCCCCGCGGCGCGTTGACTCTCCGCCGCGGCCGCGCCGACGCCGACGAGACCCGCCGCGGCGATGGCGGCGGCGCAGATCACGCCGGCCGTGGCAAGAGAAGCCCCCATCTCACAGCCCTCCCTCGAGCGCGCAGCTCTCGGCCCACACCGGCACGGTGAACACGGCGATGCGCACCTCGGTGCCGGCCGTCACGCAGACGAGGTCGCCGCGCGCACCGATCGCGGAATGCGCACCGGCGACGGCGGCGCCGACGACGCCGGCCGCGCGCGACTGCTCGCCTCGCGCGGCGAGGCGCGCCGCATCGGCCGCGGCGTCCTGCAGCCGCACCTGAACGGATCCGGCACCCAGCGCGCCCACGGCGAGCGCGATGAGAACGGCGACGGCGGGTACCGCGACCGCGAACTCCGCCGAGACGGAGCCGCGGTCGCGGGTGTCGGTGCCGATCACGGCGCTTGCAGGGCCGATTCGATGAGGTTCTGGAGCAGCGACTGCACGGCCCCGGATCGCATCACCGCGACAAGTACGCCGGCGATGGCGACCGCCGCGAGGGTCACGATGGCGTATTCCGCCGTCGAGGCGCCCGACTCGTCGTTCCAGAGATCTGTCATGGTCTCGTCCTTTCTTTCGTGGTGTATTCATGTGGTTCACCGGCCTATCCGGCGAACGTCGGTAGCGGCGTCGTGACGATGATGCTGATGAGCATCGGTGCGACGCCGAGGAGGAGGAAGGCCGGAAGCGTGCACACTCCCATGGGGAGCAGCAGGCGCGTGCCGAGGCGAGCCCCGCGCATGCGACCGTCCGCGCGGGCCAGCGATCGGGCGCGCATCGCTGCCGCCCGCAGCAGTTCGACGGCCGGCACACCCGCCGCGTGCGACAGTTCGAGCACCCGGTCGGCGTCGACGGATCCACGGGTCGCGCTCGGCGTGTACTCGTCGCACATCGCGAGCACCTCGCGGGCGCGGCGCACCGACACGCCGCCGGACAGGGCCGCGGCCAGCAGTTCCTCGTGCATGCCGGGCGTTCCGGGATCCGGCTGCGCCGCGCGGACGAGGCGTCGCGTCCAGGCGCGTGCGAGAAGGATGAGCACGACGCCCGTCACGAGGCAGGCGGCACCATACGGGGTGCGGAACAGCACCCCGAGCGTGTCGAGGCCGAGGCCCGCGCCCACGAGCAGCCCGAGGAGGGGTAGCCACATCATGAGGCGCGCGGAGGCCGTCGGCTCGGCGAGGGCGACGCGCACGTCAGCGCGCAGTTCGACATCGTCGCGCACCGAATCGGCCACGGTTCGGAGCGTGTCGGCGAGCGGCGCGCCGACCGTCTCGGCAACCGACCACGCGGCCGCGACATCGCCCCAGCTCTCATCTCCCGTGCGCGCGGCCTGCTCCGCGATCGCATCGGGCACCGCGTCGCCGCGATCGATCAGCCGCACGACATGGCGCGCGTGCTCGTCGCCGCTGTCGGCGAGGTGCCGCCACGAGGCGGTCGGCCCGGCGCCCGCCGCGAGGAGCACGGCGAGGGACAGCAGCGTACCCGAAGGATCCGCCCTGTCGGAGGCCGAACGCGGCGCGCGCCGCCGCGGGGTCCCGGGCCGTTCGGCAACCCGGCGGGGCACCGCTTCGCTCACCACGGCTGCACCTGTTCGATCTCGAGCCGTCCGCCCTCCTGACGGAACTCCCCCACCGCGACGAGTCGTCGATCGCCGGCCGCATCACGCGCGAGGTGCAGGACCACGTCGAAGGCGCTCGCGGCCTGGCGTGCGACGGCGTGATCATCCCAGCCGGCGAGCGCGCCCAGGGCCTCGAGGCGCGCGGGGACGTCGGCGAGCCCGTTGGCGTGGAGCGTTCCCGCCCCGCCATCGTGCCCGGTGTTGAGCGCGGTCAGGAGGTCGCGGATCTCCTCACCACGGCATTCCCCGACCACGATGCGATCCGGTCTCATGCGCAGACTTTCGCGCACGAGTCTCGCCAGGCCGATCGCGCCGGCGCCCTCACGGTTCGCCTGTCGCGCCTCGAGGCTGATGTGGTGCGGGTGGTTCAGGCGAAGCTCGGCGACGTCTTCGATCGTGATGATGCGCTCGTGCCGCGGTGCTGCGCCGAGCAGGGCCGAAAGCAGTGTCGTCTTGCCGCAACCGGCCCCGCCCGTGACGAGGACGTTCGCGCGCCGGGCGACGAGGGATCCAAGCCATTCGCGAGCGGCGGGCGGGAACGCCCCGCCCGCGCCGAGGCCGTCGAGGTCGACGTCGGCGAGCCTCGGAACGCGGATGGAGATCGCCGTGCCACCGGTGGCGATCGGCGAGAGGGCCACGTGCACGCGCGCGCCACCTGGCATGCGTACGTCGACGAGGGGCGCCGAATCGTCGACGTGCCGCCCGCCGAAGCCGACGAGGTCGGTCGCGAGGTCGTGCACCTCCCTCTCCGAGGCACGCCAGTCGGCGACGCGTTCCGCTCCGGACCCGCGATCGACGAAGAGTCCGGAAGCGCCGTTGACGAAGATGTCGGTGACGCTGTCGTCGGCGACGTAGGGCGCGAGCGGACCGAACGCCTCCGCGTCGCGCAATCGGCGCGCCGCAGGCGCGACGACGGATCCGGGTGCGGCGGGATCGCCCGGCGCACCCGGCCCGCCTCGGCGGCTGACGATGAACGGATCGGACATGGCGGCGACGCTACGCGGCCGGGCGTGCCGCGCCGCGGGGCCGAGGAGCCGCCCTCAGATAACTTCACTCAATTCGGGCCTGTGGACACGTTGCCCTGGGTACCGACACGCCCACCCGTCCGGGTCCGCTCGACGTTTGTCGCAGAAACGGCGTAACGTCGTCCCCGGCAGCGTCGCCGCGCGATCGCTGCACGCACCACGTACGCCGCAAAGGAGCGCCCTATGTCTCAGCCGATCGACCACCTCGCAGCCGAAGAAGCCCGCCACTTCGCCCCGACGCCCGAGTTCGCCGCGAACGCTGTTGCCGGCCCCGACCTCTACGACGCGGCCGCGGCAGACCGCGAAGGTTTCTGGGCCGATCAGTCGCGCGAGCTGCTCACCTGGGCCACGCCCTTCACGAACGTGCTCGACTGGTCAAACCCGCCGTTCGCGAAGTGGTTCGATGACGGCGAGCTCAACGTCGCCTACAACTGCCTCGACCGTCACGTCGAGGCGGGACACGGCGACCGCGTCGCCTTCCACTTCGAGGGCGAGCCGGGAGACACCCGCACGATTACATACGCCGACCTCACCGAGGAGGTCAAACGACTCGCGAACGTGCTCACCGAATGGGGTATCGTGCGCGGCGACCGCGTCGCCATCTACATGCCGATGATCCCCGAGGCCATCACCGCGATTCTCGCCGTCGCGCGCCTCGGCGCCGCGCACTCGGTCGTCTTCGGAGGCTTCAGCGCCGACAGCCTTCGCTCGCGCATCGACGACGCGGGCGCGAAGCTCGTCATCACCGCCGACGGCGGCTATCGCAAGGGCCGCGCGACCGCTCTCAAGCCGGCGGTCGACCAGGCTCTCGCCGATCGCGGATCCGGAGAGCAGGCGACGGTGGAGCGCGTGCTGGTCGTGCGCCGAACCGGCCAGGACGTCGAGTGGAACGACGAGCGCGATGTGTGGTGGGAGGACGTCGTCCCTCAGGCGAGCGCGGAGCACACGGCGGAGGCCTTCCCCGCCGAGAACCCGTTGTTCATCCTCTACACCTCGGGGACGACGGGTAACCCCAAGGGCATCCTGCACACTTCGGGCGGCTATCTCACGCAGGCCGCGTTCACCCACAAGAACATCTTCGACCTGCACCCCGAGACCGATGTGTACTGGTGCACCGCCGACATCGGCTGGATCACCGGCCACAGCTACGCCGTGTACGGCCCCCTCGCGAACGGCGCCACGCAGGTGCTGTACGAGGGCACGCCGGAGCACCCGGAGCCGGGACGCTGGTGGGACATCATCGAGAAGTACCGCGTCAGCATCTTCTACACCGCCCCGACCGCCGTGCGCAGCTTCATGAAGCAGGGACGCGAGATCCCGCAGAAGCGCGACCTGTCGTCGCTGCGCCTGCTCGGATCCGTCGGCGAGCCGATCAACCCCGAGGCCTGGATGTGGTTCCGCGAGGTCATCGGTGCGGGCCTGACCCCCATCGTCGACACGTGGTGGCAGACGGAGACCGGCGCGATCATGATCTCGGCGCTGCCCGGCATCACGACGCTGAAGCCCGGATCCGCCCAGGTGCCGCAGCCGGGCATCTCGATCGACGTCGTCGACGACAAGGGCGAGTCGGTCGGCAACGATGCGGGAGGTCTGCTCGTCGTCACGGAGCCGTGGCCGAGCATGCTGCGCGGGATCTGGGGCGACCCCGAGCGCTTCGTCGACACCTATTGGAAGATGTTCGCCGACAAGGGCTTCTACTTCGCGGGTGACGGCGCCCGCCGCGACGCGGACGGCGACATCTGGCTGCTCGGCCGCGTCGACGACGTCATGAACGTCTCGGGCCACAGGCTGTCCACCGCCGAGATCGAGTCGGCGCTCGTCGCCCACGAGGCGACCGCCGAGGCTGCCGTCGTCGGCGCCTCGGACGAGATGACGGGCGAGGCCGTCGTCGCCTTCGTGATCCTCAAGGAGAGCTTCCTCAAGGCGCACGGAGCCGAGGGCCTCGCCGAGCAGCTGCGCCTCTGGGTCGGCCAGCAGATCGGCCCCATCGCCCGACCCCGCGACGTGTTCATCGTCAGCGAGCTGCCGAAGACCCGCTCCGGCAAGATCATGCGGCGCCTGCTGCGGGATGTCGCCGAGGGCCGGGAGGTCGGCGACACCCAGACCCTCGCGGACACGATGGTCATGTCGACGATCGCGAAGCAGGTCAAGTAGGCGCCGCCCCCGTTCGACGGAAATGAGCCGGTTCTGCGGATCCCCGAGAGGGATTCATCCGCTGAACCGGCTCATTTCCGTCATTGCGGCCCGTGGCTCACGCGAAGGTGAAGGCGACCTCGACCTCGACGGCGCTGTCTAGAGGGAGGACCGGGACGCCGACGGCCGAGCGGCTGTGCGCGCCCGCCTCGCCGAAGAGCTCGCCGAGGAGGTTGCTCGCGCCGTTGATCACGCCGGGCTGGCCGGTGAACGACGGCTCGGAGGCGACGAAGCCGGTCACCTTGAAGACGCCCGTGAGGCGGTCGACGCCGCCCACGGCGGCGGCCGCCGCCGCGATCGCGTTGAGCGCGCAGATGCGGGCGAGATCCTGAGCGGCCTCGGCGTCGACGTCCGTACCCACTTTGCCGGACGCGGGCAGCTCGCCCGCGACGAACGGAAGCTGACCGGAGGTCCAGACCAGGTCTCCGTGGATCTTGGCGGGGATGTAGCTCGCGACGGGGGCCGCGACCTCGGGAAGCTCGAGCCCGAGTTCCGCGAGGCGCTGCGAGATGCTCACTGGGCGCCCTCGCCCTCGAACTGCTTCGCCGCCTGGGCCGCGTGCGCGAGGCCGGCGTTCTGTTCGCCGCCACCCGCCGGGCGCTTGAGGTATGCGACGAGTCCGCCGTCGGCGTTCGGCACGACCTGCACGAGCTCCCACCCCTGCTTGCCCCAGTTGTTCAGAATGGCCGCCGTGTTGTGGATCATCAGCGGAGTGGTGAGGTATTCCCAGGTGGTCACGAGTTCTCCCGTCGGTACTGCGAAAAATGCGTGGTGAATCGGCGGATATGCCGAGCGCGCGAGTGGCGCACACAGGGTTTTCCCCTAGCATCAAGCCTATGCCTCATGCGAAAAGGACGTTCGGCGGCGTGCTCGGCGGGTTGTTGGGACTCGTCGGTCTCAGTGCGATCGCCGGAATTCTCGTGACCGCGACCGTCACCCCGGCCATTGCCGTCTCGGGGTATGCCGCCTCCAGCGCCATTTCGCTGTTCGACAGCCTGCCGGGCAACCTGCAGATCGACCGGCCGATGGAGCCGACGACGATCTACGCCCAGAAGGGCGACGGCAGCGGCGAGTACTACGAGCTCGCATCGTTCTACGACCAGAACCGCGAGCCCGTCGAGTACAACCAGGTCTCCCCCTACGTCTACGACGCGTTGCTCTCGACGGAGGATCCGCGCTTCTTCGAGCACGGCGGCGTGGACCTGATCGGAACCGGCCGCGCGCTGCTCAGCAACGCCGTGTCCGAGAGTACGCAGGGTGGTTCGTCCATCAGCCAGCAGTACGTCAAGGGCGTGCAGCTGCAGGTATGCGAGCGCACGGCGGCGAACGAGGAAGAGCTGGCGGATTGCGCCTATGAGGCATCCACGGCGGAAGGAACCGCCGGCTACCAGCGCAAGCTGCAGGAGATGCGGTACGCCATCACGATCGAGCAGGAGTACTCGAAGGAGCAGATCCTCATCGGGTACCTGAACCTCGTGAACTTCGGCGGATCGACCTACGGCATCGAGGCCGCCGCGCAGTACTACTTCAACACGACCGCGAAGGACCTGACGCTCAGCCAGGCGGCAACCCTCGTCGGTATCGTCAACAACCCCAACACCCTGCGCCTCGACTACCCCGACAGCGAGACGAACGGCGAGGAGAACGGCTACGCGGCCGCGAAGAACCGCCGCGACCAGGTGCTCGGCCGTATGCTCGCCGAGGGCACCATCTCGCAGAAGCAGTACGACGAGACCATCGCGCAGGAGATCGTGCCGGACGTCACCGAGCGCGTGAAGGGCTGCAGCGCGGCCGGCGGCTCGGCATACTTCTGCCAGTACGTCACGAACACGATCCTCAACGACCCGCGCTACGACGAGGCGTTCGGCGCGATCGAGGGCGACAACAACACCGAGCGCCAGAACGTGCTGCGCCGCGGTGGCCTCGAGATCTACACGACGCTCGACAACGGCCTGCAGTACGAGGCACAGCAGGCCATGGCGGCCAACGCGCCCCAGTACCTGAACAACCTCCGCTTCGGCGCGACGACGGTGCAGATCGACAACAAGACCGGCAACATCCTCACGCTCGCGCAGAACACGCGATTCAGCGAAATCGGCGATAAGACCAAGGGCGAGACGTCCGTCATCTTCGCCGGCGACCAGGTGCACGGCTCCTCCAGCGGCTTCGAGGCGGGTTCGACGTACAAGATCTTCACGATCATCGATTGGTTGAAGAACGGCCGTAGCGTCAACGAGGTGCTCGACGGCCGTGTCGGCCGGACGATGCCCATGACGTGCAACGGAAGCCCGATCGGCTCGGCCACGCCCACACGCGGCGATAACTTCGCTGGCAACGGCGGACTCGTCGGTACCGTGCAGAAGTTCACCGAGCTGTCGCTGAACTCGGGGTTCTGGGCGATGGGCTCGCAGCTGGACGTGTGCGAGATTCACCAGGTCGCCGTCGATATGGGTCTCAAGCGAGGTGATGGTAAACCCATCCCGCAGAACGATGACGGCGCCTTCAGTCTTCTTGGTTCCAAGAACGTCGCGCCCATCGACATGGCCGCCATTTACGCGGCGGTCGCCAACGGCGGCGTACGCTGCGAACCGACGGCGATTGTCGGAGCGAAGGATGCCGACGGCAACGATCTGCCTATGCCGGAAAACGAGTGCAGGCGCGTTCTCGATGAGAACATCGCCAACACGACGGCATTCGACATGCGCTCCGTGCTGGAGGGCTCGCAGGGATCCGGTGCACCTGCGCGTGTGGGAGACGGCATCCAGACATTCGGCAAGACGGGTACCCACCAGAACCTCCAGAGCTGGATGATCCAGTCGTCGAGAAATGTGACCACCGCGGCCTGGGTCGGCAGCTATGACGCCGTCTACGAGGGCGAGGCCGACTACAACGGCAACCTCGTCTGGAAGTACCGACAGAACATCAATGACGCGGGCCGTAGTACCACGGAGTACCGGGGAGACCTCTTCGATTCCTATACCCCGAACGGCACCCAGCTCGCGCAGCTGCGCTACTCGCTCTCCAAGGCGAACCAGGCGGCCGCGAACGCCCGGTTCGGCGGCGACAACTTCCCGGATCCGGATCCGGGCCTGATCAAGACGACGAGGCACCCCGTGCCGAACGTCGCGGGCATGTCCGTCGAGCAGGCCACGCAGGCGCTGCGCGATAAGGGCTTCAACGTCTCGGTCGACCCGAACGAGATCCCGGGCGACCAGGACAAGGGCCTCGTCGAGCGCTCGAACCCGTCGGGCGAGGCTCCCGCCGGCAGCCTCATCACGCTCCAGGTGTCGAACGGCAAGGGCTCGATCAAGGTGCCGGATGTCAAGGGGATGTCGTATGCGAAGGCGTACGACCAGCTCTTCGAGGCGGGCCTGCGCATCTACCGCTCGTGCAGTGAGAAGGACGATGCTCCTGACGAGGGCCGCGTGACCCGCACGAACCCGTCGGCGGGTGAGTATCTCACCGACGGTGCCCGGATCGACATCTACTACGAGTCGAAGACGTGCGACGACGAGTAGGGCCCGGCGCCGCCCTCGGCGCGATCGCCGCGGTCGGCGCCGCGAGCGCCGTCTGGGGCATCGGCATCGAGCGACACCTGTACACGGTGCGCCACCACACGGTGCGCGTTCTGGAACCGGGTGCCGCGCCGGTGCGGATCCTGCACCTCAGCGACATGCACCTCGCGCCCTGGCAGGCGCGGCGGCGCGCGTGGATCAGCCACCTCGCGTCGCTGCGCCCGGACCTCGTCGTCGACACGGGAGACCACTTCGGTCACGCCGACTCGCTCCCCGCGATTCGCTCGGCCCTCGGATCCTTCGACGGGACAGCAGGCGTGTACGTGCACGGATCCAACGACCTCTGGTCGCCGAAGCCGCGCAATCCCCTGCGCTACTTCCGCGGCCCCTCGAAGGCACCCCACCAGGTGCCGCCGCTCGACACCGAGGGTCTCGATGCGTTCCTCGCGGGTGAGCTCGGCTGGTCGAATCTCGACAACGCGTCAGACACGATCGAGGTTCGCGGGACGCGGATCCGCTTCATCGGCACCGACGACCCGCACCTGAAGCTGGACGACTTCGACGCGCTCGATTCCTCAATCGAGGTCCAGCCGGTCGCCGACATCACGATCGGTGTGACCCACGCGCCGTACCGTCGCGTGCTCGACGGCTTCATCGACCGCGGAGCCGGCCTCATTCTCGCCGGGCACACCCACGGCGGGCAGGTACGCCTGCCGTTCTTCGGCGCACTCGTGTCGAATTGCGATCTGCCGGTGAAGCAGGCGCGCGGCCTGTCGAGCTGGGCGCAGGGCGGGCGCACGGTGCCACTGAACGTGAGTGCCGGTCTCGGCCACTCGATCTACGCCCCCGTGCGGTTCTGCTGCCGCCCGGAGGTCTCCCTCATCACGCTCGCGGCGCGCGCGGAGGGCTAGCGAGCGTCGAGCTCGCGGCGAATGTCGTCGAGGTTGACGTCGGCCTGCTCGAGCAGCGCCGCGGTCAGGGCGAAGCGGCGGTTGATGTCGGCGCTCGGCGCCTCGTGCTGGGGCTTGTACCGGAAGTCGTGCTCGACCTCCGCCCAGACGTGCTCGAGCATCGTACGGATCTGCACCTCGACGGGGATCCCCGCCTCGAAGTCGCCGCCCACGCCGTCGCCGCGAGTGTGGGCGACGAACTGGACGCTGCGATAACCGAAGCTCGCGTCGCTCAACAGGTCGCCCTTGTCGATGTAGGAGTCTTCCTTGACGTCGAAGAGACGCCGGGTCATCTTCTCGACCTGCGGGATGTCGCTGCGGAAGAAGGTCATGATGCGCAGGCCGACCATGTCGAGCACGGGTCGCGACGGATCCCGGCGCACCTTCTGCTCGAAGGATCCGCGCTTCTTCACGCGGGCCTCGACGCGGAAGTCGAGCACTCCCCACTGCCGAAGGTGCGAGGGGATCTCGGTCTCGCACGTGTCGCGCAGGCGGCGGTACTCGACGAGGTTGCGGTCGTAATCGCGCAGTGCGTCCTTCACCTGCGCCTCGATGTCCATGAATCCAGGGTAGAGCGTCCGGGTGGGATCGCGTCGGACATCCCCTCATGCCCGAGCGCGCCACGCGCGGGCGTCGGGGACGATTCGCGCTGGATCATCGGCGCATGTAGACTTATTGAGTTGTCGCGGGATATGGCGCAGCTTGGTAGCGCGCCTCGTTCGGGACGAGGAGGTCGCAGGTTCAAATCCTGTTATCCCGACAATACGAAGGCCGGAGCTTCACGCTCCGGCCTTTTTCGTGCCCCTGCTACGCAACACGTCTGCACGTCTCCGCGCCGTCCGATGCAAAGAGCTGATGACGGCGCGGAGACGTGCAGACGTGGGGCAGCCTAGTTCTGGACCGGAGCCAGGCGCGTCAGCTGGGTGACGTGGCGCGGCTCGAGCTCCTCGATCGACGAGACACCCAGCAGGGCCATCGTGCGGCGGATCTCGCTCGACAGGATCTGGATCATGCGGTCCACGCCCTCGCGACCACCGGCCATCAGGCCGTAAAGGTAGGCGCGGCCGACGAGGGTGAACTTTGCGCCGAGGGCCATCGAGGCGACGATGTCCTGGCCGTTCATGATGCCGGTGTCGACCATGACGGTCGCGTCCTTGCCGACCTCCTTCACGACCTGCGGAAGCAGGCGGAAGGGAATGGGCGCGCGGTCCATCTGGCGGCCGCCGTGGTTCGACAGGATGATGCCGTCGACGCCCTCGTCGATGAGCTTGACGGCGTCGGGCACGTTCTGCACGCCCTTGACGACGAGCTTGCCCGGCCACATCTCGCGGATGACCTTGAGGTCCTCGTAGCTGATGGTCGGATCCATCGCCGAGTTGAGCAGGTCGCCGACGGTTCCGCCGGTCGTCGACAGCGACGCGAACTCGAGCTTCGGGGTCGTCAGGAAGTCGATCCACCACCACGGGCGGGGCAGCGCGTTCGCGATCGTTCCGAGCGAGAGCTGCGGCGGGATCGAGAAGCCGTTGCGGCCGTCGCGCAGGCGGTTGCCGGCGATCGGGGTGTCGACCGTGAACTGCAGGGTGTCGAAGCCGGCCTTCGCTGCGCGCTCGACGAGGCCGTAGGAGATCTCGCGGTCACGCATGACGTAGAGCTGGAACCAGTTGCGGCCGTTCGGGTTTGCCTTCTTCACGTTCTCGATCGACGTCGTGCCGAGCGTCGAGAGGGTGAAGGGGATGCCCGCGGCGCCCGCGGCGCCGGCGCCGGCGGTCTCGCCCTCGGTCTGCATCAGGCGGGTGAAGCCCGTGGGGGCGATGCCGAAGGGCAGCGCCGAGGTGCCGCCGAGGATCTCCGTCGTGGTGTCGACGTTCGCTGCAGGCTTGAGGATGTCGGGGTGGAATTCGATGTCCTCGAACGCCTGGCGGGCGCGCTGCATCGACAGCTCCTGGTCGGCCGCACCGTCGGTGTAGTCGAACGCGGCGGCGGGCGTGCGGCGCTTGGCGATCGTGCGGAGGTCGTAGATCGTGTAGGCCTTCTTGAGGCGCGCGTCCTTGCCGAACTCGGGCAGCTTGATCTTGAGGAATTCCATCACCTCGGCGGGCTTCGGGAACTGGCGTTGAACCATCTGATTACCTTCCTTATGCGCGCGTCTGCGCGTAATAACCGTTGATGTGATCGTGTATCCGCGTGCGCGCCTCATCGACGAGCCCCGCGGAGATGGCGTCGAGCACGCCGCGGTGCTCGTGCTGGAGCCGTGCGCGCGCCGCCTCCCAGTCGTCGATCTCGTTCGCACGCGACTGCACGTACGTCTCGATCGCGGCGCGCAGGCCGGTCATGATGGCGCCGAACACGGCGTTGCCCGTCGCCTCGGCGAGCAGCCCGTGGAACCGTGCGTCGAGGGCGAGGAACTCGTCGGGTGTGAGCGTGACGTCGTCCATCGCGTCGAGCAGCTCGGATCCGGCGTCGGGCGTTCGCCGCTCCCCCGCCAGATCCGCGACGACGGCGGTCTCGAGCACGAGCCGGGTCTCCACAACGTCGTCGAAGTCGAACGCCTGCGCGGCGGCCTGCAGACCGAGCACCTGCGCGAGGCCCGAGGCCGCGGCCGTCGTGATGACGGCGCCGGCGCGCGGACCGGATCCGGTCGCCGTGTGCAGCACGCCCATCACTTCGAGCACCCGCAGCGCCTCGCGCACGCTCGACCTGCCGACCCCCAGCTGGGTGGCGAGGTCGCGCTCTCCGGGCAACCGGTCGCCCGGGGCGAGGGCTCCGGAGCGCAGCTCGCGTTCGACGTGCGAGAGCACGACGCGCCAGGCCTTGGCTTCCGCCATGCGCTCCTCGTTTCCGTCGGCGATTCGTGTGGTCTGACCACAGTACCGCGGGCCCTGCTCCTCCGGCAACTGCGCATGTGTCGTCGTATTGCGAACCGTTTTGGACGGGCGACCCCTGCTCATTCATCCTGGAGGGTATGTCCACTGCCGTTACGCCGCGATCCGCCGCGCCCGCAGGCGCCGTGCGCCTCGCCGAGGTCGGGCGCACCTTCCCCACGAAGGACGGCGCCCGCACGGTGCTCCGCGGCGTCGACGTCGCGCTCAGCCCGGGCGAGATCGTCGCGGTCGTCGGCCCGTCGGGCTGCGGCAAGTCGACCCTGCTGCGCCTCATCGGCGGCCTCGACCGCGCGACGGCCGGATCCATCACCGTGGACGAGGCGTCCGTGCAGGCTCACGACGAGTCGACGGCGATCGCCTTCCAGGAGCCGCGCCTGCTTCCCTGGCGCACGATCGCGCAGAACGTCGCCCTCGGTTTGCCGCGCGGCACGAAGAAGGCCGCCGCGCGGGCACGCGTCGCCGAGCTCCTCGAGCTCGTCGGCCTCACCCACGCCGCCGAGCAGCGCCCGCGCGAGGTCTCTGGCGGCATGGCGCAGCGCGCCTCGCTGGCCCGCGCGCTCGCGCGCAGCCCCCGCGTGCTGCTGCTCGACGAGCCCTTCGGCGCCCTCGACGCGCTGACGCGGCTCAAGATGCATGACCTGCTGCTCGAGATCCACCGGGCCCAGCCCACGACGATCGTGCTCGTGACGCATGACGTCGAGGAGGCGCTCTACCTCGCCGACCGCGTGCTGCTGCTGCGCAATCTGCACGCCACCCAGCCGGAGCGCCCGCGCGCGAAGGTCGTCGCTCTCGGATCCGGATCCGGAATCGGCGCGCTCGGATCGGCGGGTCCGCACGGATCCGGCCCCGAACACCCCGCGCACGCGCCGGACCGCACCGGATCCGTCGCGCGCGTCGTCACCGTTCCCGGCGCCCGCCCGCGCGACCGCGCCGCGCGCGCCATCACCGACCTGCGCACGAGCCTCCTCGATGGGCTCGGCGTACATCACCACACCACCCTCACAAGCACCCCGCTCACCACCAAGGAGACAGCATGAGCACCATTTCCCGCCGATTCATTCCCGCGACCGCCGTCGCCGGGGTGATGGCGCTCATGCTCGCCGGCTGCGTGCAAGGCGAGAACAGCGACGCGGGCGCCGACACCGCCCCCGAGACGAACGACAACGCGCCCGCCGAGGGCTCCGTCGAGGCGCCGGAGGGCGGCTGGTCGAGCGACACCCTGTCGATCGACTGGGCCACCTATAATCCGCTGAGCCTCGTCATCAAGGAACAGGGCCTCCTGGAGGAGAAGCTCGGCGACGACGTCACGGTCGAGTGGCTGCAGTCGGCCGGAAGTAACAAGGCCAACGAGCTGCTGCGCTCCGGCTCTGTTGACGTCGGCTCGACCGCCGGATCCGCCGCGCTCTTCGCGCGCGCAAACGGCTCGCCGATCAAGGTCATCGACATCTACTCGCAGCCCGAGTGGTCGGCGATCGTCGTCGGCCCCGACAGCGACATCGATTCGTTGGAAGATCTCAAGGGCAAGCAGATCGCGGCCACGAAGGCGACCGACCCGTACTTCTTCCTGCTGCAGGCGCTGGAGGCCGGCGGCCTCACGCTCGACGACGTCACCGTGCAGAACGTGCAGCACGCGGACGGCCGCGCGCTGCTCGACGGCGGCTCCGTCGACGCCTGGGCGGGCCTCGACCCGATCATGGCCGCGGCGGAGGTCGAGTCGGGCGACCAGCTCATCTACCGCAACGTCGACTTCAACACCTACGGCTTCCTCAACGCGACGGAAGACTTCATCGACAACCACGCCGACCTCGCCCAGGTCGTCGTCGACACCTATGAAGAGGCCCGCGAGTGGGCACTCGCGAACCCCGACGAGACGGCCCAGCTGCTCGCAGACGCCGCGACGATCGACCTCGAGGTCGCGAAGACCGTGATCAACGAGCGCTCGAACCTCGACGTCTCGGGCGTCCCCGGCCAGGCGCAGGTCGACGTGCTGAACACGATCTCGCCGATCATCGCCGAGTCGGGAGATGTCTCCGGCGGCCAGGAAGTCCTCGACAAGGCGATCAGCGAGATCGTCTTCGACGAGTTCGCGGTCAAGGCGACTTCGTGACGCAAGACCAGCTGCAGGTCACAGGGGCGGAGCGTCAGCTCACGCCCCTGTGGTCGCGTACGTGGGTGAGGATCGCCGGCGGTTTCGTCGTGCCGATCCTCATCATCGCGGCGTGGCAGATCGCCACGGTCGGGGGCTTCGTGCCGCCGTACCGCCTACCCGCGCCGTGGACCGTCGTCGAGGCCGCTCAGGAACAGATCCAGCGCGGCGAGCTGTGGTTGCACGTCGCCATCTCGACGCAGCGCGTGATCATCGGCTTTCTCGTCGGATCTGCCATCGCGCTCGCCTTCGCCGCGATCGTCGGCCTGTCGCGGGTCGGCGGGGTGCTGTTCGCGCCGACCCTCGTCGCGCTGCGCGCCGTGCCGTCGCTCGCCTGGGTTCCGCTGCTGATCCTCTGGCTGCAGGTCGGCGAGGAGTCGAAGATCACGCTCGTCGCGATCGGCGCGTTCTTTCCCGTCTACACGACGGTCGCGGATGCCCTGCGCCACGTGAACCCGCAGCTCGTCGAGGCGGGGCGCTCGTTCGGCCTGCGCGGGTGGAGCCTGTTCCGCACGGTTCAGCTACCCGCCGTCGTGCCCTCGGTCGTCTCGGGCCTGCGCCTCGCGCTCGCCCAGGCGTGGCTCTTCCTCGTCGCCGCCGAGCTGCTCGGCGCGTCGATGGGCCTCGGCTGGATGCTCAACGACTCGCAGCAGACCGGTCGAGTCGACCGGATCCTGCTCGCCATCGTGCTGCTCGCACTGCTCGGCACCATCTCGAACGCGATCCTGGTCGTGTTCGAGAAGGCCGTCCTGAAGAGGTGGTTGTGATGACTGAACTCCGTCTGAACGAGACGCGCACCTTCCCGGCGCCGGCGGCATTCGCCGCGCAGGCGAACGTCGACGCGTCGATCTACGAGACCGCGAACGCGGATCCGGTGGCTTTCTGGGAAGAGGCGGCGCGCCGCCTCGACTGGGCCGAGCCCTGGCACACGGCGCACACGTGGGACGCCTCGGTGCCGGCCGCGCAGTGGTTCGTCGGCGGCCGGCTCAACGTCGCCTACAACTGCGTCGACCGCCACGTCGTTGCCGGCCGCGGCGACAAGGTCGCGCTCTACTTCGAGGGCGAGCCCGGCGACCGCGAGGCGGTCACCTATGCAGAACTGCAGCGGCGAGTCGCACAGGCGGCCAACGGCCTGCTCTCGCTGGGCATCGGGCCCGGCGACCGGGTCGTCGTCTACCTGCCCGTACTCGTCGAGACCGTCGTCATCGCGCTCGCCTGCGCTCGCATCGGCGCCGTGCACTCGCTCGTCTTCGGCGGGTTCTCGGCGGACGCCGTGCGCTTCCGACTGGAGGACACGGGCGCGAAGCTGCTCGTGACGACCGACGGCCAAAACCGCCGGGGCAAACAGGTGGAGGTCAAGAGTGCCGCCGACGAGGCCGCGCGCGACCTTCCCGATCTCGAGCACGTCCTCGTCGTGCGGCGCACGGGCCAGGACGTGCCGTGGACGTCCGGACGAGATGTGTGGTGGCACGACGTCGTCGAGACGCAGCCCACCGTGCACGAGGCCGAGGCCTTCGACGCCGAGCACCCCCTCTTCATCATCTACACCTCGGGCACCACGGGTAAGCCCAAGGGGCTCGTGCACACGAGCGGCGGCTACCTGACGCACACGAGCTGGGCGCACTGGGCCCACTTCGACGCCAAGCCCGACGACGTGCACTGGTGCACGGCCGACCTCGCGTGGGTCACGGCCCACACCTACGAGATCTACGGCCCGCTCTCCAACGGCCTCACGCAGGTCATCTACGAGGGCGTGCCCGATGCCCCGCACCGCGCGCGCCATCTCGAGATCATCGAGCGATACGGCGTGACCGTGTACTACACGGCGCCGACGCTCATCCGCACCTTCATGACGTGGTTCGGCGACGACATCCCCACGGACTACGACCTGTCGTCGATCAGGTTGCTCGGCACCGTGGGCGAGGCGATCAACCCCGAGGCGTGGGTGTGGTTCCACCGCAACTACGGCCGCGGCGAATGCCCCATCATCGACACCTGGTGGCAGTCCGAGACCGGCGCCGCGATGATCGTGCCGCTGCCGGGCGTCACCACTCTGAAGCCCGGATCCGCGACGGTGTCGCTGCCCGGCATCGACATGGCGGTCGTCGACGAGGCCGGCGAGCCCGTCGCTCCGGGCCGCTCCGGCACCCTGGTGTCGCGTCACCCCTGGCCGGGCATGGCCCGCACCGTGTGGGGCAACCCGGAGCGATACCGCCAGTCGTATTGGTCGCAGTACGAAAGCCGTGGCTACTACGTCGCGGGCGACGGCGCGACGGTCGACGAGGACGGCTACATCTGGATCCTTGGCCGCCTCGACGACGTCGTCAACGTCTCCGGCCACCGGCTCTCGACGATCGAGATCGAGTCGTCGCTCGTGTCGCACGCCGGCGTCGGCGAAGCCGGCGTCGCGGGCGTCCACGATCCCCTCACGGGACAGGCCGTGGTCGCGTTCGTGACCGCCGGATCCGCGGGTGCCGCCGACCCCGACGAGCTGCGCCGGCAGGTGACGCACGACATCGGACCGATCGCGAAGCCGAAGCACATCGTGCTCGTCGATGAGATCCCCAAGACCCGCTCGGGCAAGATCTTGCGCCGACTGCTCGCGCAGGTCTGGCAGGGCGATACGCTCGGCGATACGACGAGTTTGCAGAACCCCTGGGCCGTTGACGGCGTCCGCGAGGCGGCGCGCCGTGCCCACGAGGCCCTTGAGAAGGAGACCAGATGAGCGAGCACCAGTTCGGCTTCCGCACGCGTGCACTGCACGCGGGCGGGACCCCCGACGCCACCACCGGCGCGCGAGCCGTGCCGATCTACCAGACGTCGTCGTTTGTCTTCGACGACGCGAAGGACGCCGCGAACCTCTTCGCGCTGCAGAAGTACGGCAACATCTACTCGCGCATCGGCAATCCGACCGTCGCGGCCTTCGAGGAGCGCATCGCGTCGCTCGAGGGCGGTATCGGCGCCGTCGCGACCGCGAGCGGCATGTCGGCCGAGTTCATCACGTTCTCGGCCTTGCTAGGTGCGGGCGACCACATCGTCGCCTCGTCGCAGCTCTACGGCGGCACCGTCACTCTGCTCGACGTGACGCTGCGGCGCCTCGGCATCGACACGACGTTCGTCGAGAGTGACGACCCCGAGGACTTCCGCAAGGAGATCCGCGAGAACACGAAGATGGTCTACGCCGAGGTCATCTCCAACCCCGGCGGCGAGGTTGCCGACCTCGAAGGTCTCGCTCGGGTCGCTCACGACAACGACATCCCGCTCGTCGTCGACTCGACGCTCGCGAGCCCCTACCTCCTCCGCCCGATCGAGCACGGTGCCGACATCGTGATCCACTCGGCCACGAAGTTCATCGGCGGCCACGGCACCACCCTCGGCGGCGTCGTCGTCGAGTCGGGCAAGTTCAACTGGGGCAACGGCAAGTTCCCGACGATGACCGAGCCGGTCAAGTCGTACGGCGGGATCCGCTGGTGGGATAACTTCGGCGAGTACGGCTTCCTCACGAAGCTCCGCAGCGAGCAGCTGCGCGACATCGGACCGTCGCTGAGCCCGCAGTCAGCGTTCATCCTGCTGCAGGGCGTCGAGACGCTCCCCCAGCGCATGGACGCGCACGTTGCCAACGCGCGCGCCGTGGCCGAATGGCTCGCGTCGGACCCGCGCATCTCGTTCGTGACCTGGTCGGGCCTCGATGAGCACCCCCACTTCGAGCGCGCGCAGAAGTACTTCCCACTCGGCCCCGGATCCGTCTTCGCCTTCGGCGTCAAGCCGTCGGGCACCTTCGACTCGGACGAGGCCCGCACGGAGGCCGCACGGCGGACCGGCGAGAAGCTCATCGAATCGGTGCAGCTCGCGAGCCACCTCGCGAACGTGGGCGACGCCCGCACCCTGATCCTCCACCCCGCGTCGACGACGCACCAGCAGCTCTCCCCCGAGCAGCTGGTCGCCGCCGGCGTGCCGGCCGACCTGATCCGCTTCTCGGTCGGGCTCGAGGATCCGGAAGACATCATCTGGGACCTCGACCAGGCCCTCACGATCGCGACGGGAGAGACGCGATGAGCGACGCATGCGAGTTCACCCCGCCGGCCGACGCCTGCGCCTTCACGCCGCCGGCTCCGGCCGCGAGCACTGATGTCGACCCGGCGCACGCGGGTCGGACCTGGCAGGGCCCCGGCGCGGGCGCCCGCCTCGGGATCCTCCACCGCGCGAAGACGATCGCGATCGTCGGCGCATCGAACAACCCGGCGCGTGCGAGCTACTTCGTGGGCACATACCTGCTGTCCAGCTCGCCGTACCAGGTGTACTTCGTGAACCCGCGCGAGACGACGATCCTCGGCGAGCCCGTCTACGCGTCGCTGAAGGACCTCCCGGTCGTCCCCGACATCGTCGACGTGTTCCGCAAGCACGATGACCTGCCGGGCGTCGCCCGCGAGGCCGTCGAGGTCGGTGCCAAGACGCTCTGGTTGCAGCTCGGATCCTGGAACGAAGAGGCCGCCGCCATCGCCGAGCAGGCGGGGCTGTCGGTCGTCATGGACCGCTGCGTCAAGATCGAGCACGCCCGCTTCCACGGCGGCCTGCACCTCGCTGGCTTCGACACGGGGGTGATCTCCTCGAAGCGCCAGGTCGTGTCGCGGTAATTCTTGTCATTCGTGGGGCCCGCTTCGGCGGGCCCCACTTTTGCGTTGGGGCGACCCGGTGTTGCGGAGATGGCCCCGAAGTACGGAGGATCCCTCGGATCTGCTCCGCCGATAGGGGTTAGCCCCGCAGTTGCGGCTCACGCCCGGCGCGACCACCCTGTACTTCGGAGATGACCCCGAAGTACGGAGGATTCTCGAAGTCGGATCCGCAGATAAGGGTCAGCTCCGCAGCTACAAGCCCGCGCCCGCCGCGATCACCCCATACTTCGGAGCCGACCCCGACCTGCGGAGGATCCCTCGGATCTGCTCCGCAGATAGGGGTTAACTCCGCGGTTGCGGCTCACGCCCGGCGCGACCACCCCCTACTGCGGAGATGGCCCCGAAGTGCGGAAGAAACTCGAAATCTGATCCGCAGGTCGGGGCCATCTCCGCAATCGCGGGGCGCGCCCCTCCCTACCCGAGCACGCGGTGATGGGCCAGGGTGTCCCCCGCGTAGGCGGGGGTCGCGGCGTGGAGGGTGCCCGCCGCGTGCAGCTGCAGCTTCGCGACGAGGTCGTCGAACATCAGGCGGTTGTCGATGAGCTCGAAGACGCGGACGAACGAGTTCGCGGCAGGATCCGTCGCGGCGCGCACGGCATAGGTGCCGTCGGGCGCGATGGTCGGCCGGTGGTAGTCGTGGAACGTCGACGACGACGGGGACGGCTGGAACGACGACTGCAGGGTGCTCAGCAGCACGAGCGGGCTGTCCCCCAGCACGTAGGTCTCACCGATGTCGATGCCGTGCGTCGCGCCCATCGCGGCGACGGAGGCGAGCGAATCCGCGAGGTACGCTCCGAGCTCGCCGTGCGGGCGGATCCGCGTGTTGATCTCGGCGAAGGACATCAGCGCACGGCGATAGGCGTCGCGCGGCACCTGCCAGATCGTGAGCTCGGGCTGGTCGAAGACCACCCCCGCGGCGGCTATGTCGATGGCGAGGTTGTACTCGACCGGATCCGCCTGCGGAGGGGGCGTGGCGTGCTCGTACTCGAGTCCGCCGATCCACACGAGCGTGATGCGACTCGCGATCGACGGCTCCAGCAGCAGCGCGCTCGCGAGATCGGTGAGCCCGGCGCCGGCACAGTAGTACAACGGGGTATCGGTGTCGTCCCGGAGGGCCTCCGCGATGATGGCCCGCGCCGCTTCCGTATCGTGCGGGGCGCCGTCGACGAGGGCGATCTCGGATCCGGCGATCACGTTCACATCCGTGCGACCGCACCTCCGGAGAAGATCCCGCGCGATCGCGGCGGCGTTCGCCGCCTGCGTCGGGCTCGGGTCGAAGCCGTCGTTCGGGGTAAGGTGCGAGCCGATCACGAAGCGGAGCTCGGCCGAGGGCGACAGGGCCTGGTGGGCGAGCTGTACGAGGTCGTCCGGATCCGCCGAGAAGTCGTTGTCGACGATCACGCGAGCGCGGGTCATGCCCTCACCTCCGACGGCGCGGCCTCGACCTCGGAGTCTTCGGCCGCCGGGATCCGGAAGATCCAGAAGATTCCGACGAGGCAGGACAGGAGCGTCACGCCGCCGAGCACCCAGTAGAAGCCATTGACGTTCCAGGCGACGAGCGCGGGCGTCACCAGCGCGACGAGCGCGGCGACGAGGCGCGCGGCGAACATCGTCATCCCCTGCGCGGTCGCACGGAACTGGGTCGGGAAGAGCTCCTGCGACCAGACCTTGTACATGGGCTCGCCCGCGATCGCGCCGCCGAGGGAGAAGAGCACGCCGAGCGCGACGAGCGTCCACACGTGTGCGCCGAAGGCCGCGACGACGACGAAGGAACCGACGTTGACGACCGTGGCGATGATGAAGGCCGCTTTGCGCCACTTCGTGTCGACGATACGCATCATGATGCCCGTTCCGACGAAGCTCACCGCGAGACCCACGAGCGAGAACATCGACGCGACCTGCACGGTGGATCCGGCCGCCTCGACCCACACGTAGCTCGAGAACTGGCCGTTGGTGTTCAGCGCGATCATCAGCAGCACGTAGAAGAGCGCGGTCGCGATCAGCGGCCAGCGGAAGCGGCTGCGGAACATGTCGCGCAGCGTCGCCTGCCGCGGCTTCTCCCCCGCGCTGAGCGCGATCGCCTGCGTGTCGGTCCAGCTCTTCGATTCGGGGAGACCCATGCGGAAGACGAGCACAAGAACGGCGATCACGAGCACGTGGATGTTGTAGATGCGCGCGCCGAGCGTCCCGAGTCCGCCGAAGACGGCTCCGATCACCAGCACCGCGACCATGCCGATCAGCCACAGGTACTGCGAGTACGTGATCATCTTGCCGACCTTGCCCTCGGGCGCCGTCTCGGCGATCATCGCGAGCGAGACCGGGAGGTCGGCGCCCGCACCGAGACCGAGCAGAATCACGCCCGCGTAGAGCATGGCGGGGTTGACCGCCACCGTCATGAGCAGGGCGCCAATGACGAGGAGCACCATCGTCGCGGAGAACACGCGGCGGCGGCCGTAGCGGTCGCCGAGGCGCCCGCCCGTGAGCGCGCCGATCGCGAAGAACACCGTGAGCAGGGCGTTCAGCTGGCCGATCTGGTTGCCGGTCAGCCCGAACTCGTCCGTGAACAGCACGAGGGCGGAGCCGGTGCCGATCGTGATGGCACCGTCGAGGTAGGACGCCATCCCGGCGACCGTGGCGGGCCACCAGCTGCTGCGCGTGGTTGGGGCGTGTGACATGACTCTCCTTCGAGCGCGACCGTTTGGTGTGACAGATGTGCATGCACCAGAAACCAAACGTTCCTCGGTATTGACGTCACCAGTGTAGAGGATTGGTCAACCGGTTCGCATCCCGCGAGTCTGAGAGCCGCCCGGGCCACGTCGGGATCGCCGTGAGCCCTACGCTCGTTCTATGGACCTGCACGGCGTCAGCGCCTTCCCCCTCACCCCCATGGCCGACGACCGGATCGACGAGGCCGCGTACGCCTCCCTGATCGCCCGGATCGGCGGCTCCGGAGTCTCGACCGTGACGGCGCTCGGATCCACGGGCTCCTACGCGTATCTCTCGCGAGCCGAGCGCGCGGCTACGATAGCGATCGCGGTGGAGAACGCGGGAGGGACGCCCGTGCTCGCGGGCATCGGAGCCACCCGCACCCGCCACGTGATCGAACACGCCGACGACGCGGCGTCCGCGGGAGCCACGGCGCTGCTGCTCGCGCCCGTGTCGTATCAGCCGCTCAGCGACGAGGAGGTCTTCGGACTCTTCCGAGACGTCTCCGCGAGCTCCGAGCTCCCCATCATCGTCTACGACAACCCGCGAACGACCGGGTATGCCTTCACGCCCGAGATGTACGCGCGCGTCGCGGAGCTGCCGCACGTCGCGTCGCTCAAGGTCCCGGGACGGCCCGCCGCCGACGCCAAGGATCTGCTCCGGCGGATCCGCTCGCTCGTACCCGGGCACGTGTCGGTCAACTTCTCCGCCGACCCCTTCGTGTCCGGCTGCCGGAAGGCAGGGTACGACGGCTGGTATTCGGTCCTCGCGGGCACCCTGCCGGAGCTCGCCCTCGCGGCGTGGCGGTCGGGAGACGATGCCGCGCTGAGGCCGCTCTGGGATCTCTACGCCGATGCCGGAGGTGGCCTGCGCGTCATGGCCGGCATCGCCGAGCTCAACGGCTGGGCGGCGCGCGATTGTCTGCCGCGCCCGCTCAGGGGCCTGACGGATCCGCAGCGCTCGCGGCTCGCGACGATTCTCGAGGGCCTCGGCGCCCGGTAAGGGGCGAGGCAGGACGCCGCACCCGCCGCGGGCCACCGCCGCTGATAGCCTCGCCCGATGACGATCGGCGCGGACAGGCAGCGGCAGGCGTGGGACGAGCTCCCCGAGGAGATGAGGACCGCGGCGGCGTCCATTCTCGGCTCGCCTATCGTCGGCGCGACGACGCAGAACGGTGGTTTCTCGCCCGGATCCGCCGACCGCGTCGTCACCGCGAGCGGTCGCCGCGCGTTCGTCAAGACGGCAATCGCGGATCACAACGAGGAGTCCGCCGAGCTGCACGAGCGCGAGGCCCGGATCGTGGCCGCGCTCGGGCCTGAACTCCCCGTGCCGGCGCTGCTCGGCGCGAGCGCGCGCGACGGCTGGGTCGTCGCGGTCTATGAGGAAATTGTGGGCCGGCATCCCGAGACGCCCTGGCGCGCCGACGAGCTCGCCGCGGTGTTCGACGCGTTCGAGCGGATCACGCGGCACCGCGCGCCGGACGATCTCGAACGGTCGCTGCCTTCCGCCGCGGATGCGCTCGGAACGGACGGCTTCGCCGTGGCCGGCTGGGCGCAGGTCTCCGCCGCGCTCATCGATTCTCTCGAGCACCGCGAGCTCGTCCGCGAGCTGCTCTCCGGCCCGATCGGCGAGCTCGGGATCCTCGTCGAGGAGCTTCGCGGCGATCGGCTCCTGCACCTGGACGCCCGCGCGGACAACATCCTGATCCGCGAGGACGGCGCGGCGGTGATCGTCGACTGGCCGTATGCGTGCATCGGTGCGGCGTGGGTGGATCCGCTGTCGCTACTCGTCGACGTCGCCTACCTGGATCCCGAGGCGGACGTGCGCGCGCTACTCGCTCACCCCATTCTCGCGGGGCTCGCACCCGACACGATCCGCCGCTTCTTCTTTCAGCTGGCGGGTCACTTCCTCGCGAAGTCGGAGCTTCCCGCGCCCCCGGGGATCCCCGGACTGCGCGCGTTCCAGCGCGAGGAGGGCGTCACCTGCCTGCGACTCGTCCGGGCCTTCTCCGACCACGAGGACTGATCGGCGCCCTCGTCCGCGGAGGCCCCGGAGTTCGTCGTCGCGAGGGCGCCCCCTCCCCGCGGGCGGTCACACCTGGCGCAGTCGCACCGTGTTTCCGGCGGGGTCACGGAAGGCGCAGTCGCGCACGCCGTACGGCTGGTCGGCGGGCTCCTGGATCACCTCCGCGAGCGGGTGCGCCTGGATCCGCGCGAAGTCGGCGTCGACGTCGTCCGACGCGAGCAGGATCCAGCCGAAGCTGCCCTTCGCCATGAGGTCCGAGATCGTCTCTCGCTCGGTGTCCGAGAGTCCGGGGTCTGCGAACGGGGGCTGCAGGAGGATGCACGTGTCGGGCTTGCCCTCGGGGCCGACGGTGATCCATCGCATGTCGCCCTGGCCGACCTCGCTTCGCACCTCGAAGCCGATGGCGTCGCGCCAGAACGTGAGCGACGCTTCCGCGTCGACGAGCGGAAGAGCAGTGGTGTGAATGGTCATCTGTGTCATGGGCACCACGTTATCGAGGCGCCAGCGGCGGCGCTTCTCGATTCCTGACCGGTCTCGCCGCCTGCTTGACCACGCAGGACGGCAGGTGCTGCGGATCCGTTCTCGCGCGCTCGCGGAACTCGCTCGGCGACATTCCGACGAGTTCTCGGAAACGGGTGCTGAAGGTCCCGAGAGACGAGGATCCGACCGCGAAGCACGCCTCCGTCACGCTCACGTCTCCGCGCCGCAGGAGGGCCATCGCCCGTTCGATGCGCCGCGTCATGAGGTACGAGTAGGGAGACTCCCCGTATGCCTTCTTGAACGCGCGACTGAGGTGCCCCGCCGACATGTGCACGAGGCGGGCGAGCTGCTCGACGTCGAGAGGCTGCGCATAGTCGCGGTCCATCGCGTCCCGCACCCGCCGCATCGCCACGAGCTCAGGATTCAGCTTCACCCGTCATCACCTCCCACCAAGCAAGATACCCGCGCGGAGCCAACAGACGAGCGGCCGAGACGAAGTTTTGCGAGAGGGAGCCTCGGGCTGGCACGAAAGGGGATCCGTGGTAAAAAACCACGGATCCCCTTTCGTGCCTGGGCGCCCGCTGAGCGACCGAAGCAAAATTTCTTCTCGGCCGCGGACGCTACCAAAACGACACTCAGCCCTCGTATCCGCCCGGGTTCTTCTGCTGCCAGTTCCAGACGTCGCGCGTCATGTCGTCGATGGTGCGGGTGGCCTTCCAACCGAGCTCGCGCTCGGCCTTCGCGGGGGTGCAGTAGGTCGCGGCGAGGTCGCCCTCGCGGCGCGGCTTGATCGACTTGGGCAGATCCTTGCCTGCGGCCTTTTCGAAGGAGGCGACGAGCTCGAGAACGCTGACGGGGTTGCCGGTGCCGAGGTTGTACGAGGCGAGGCCGGGCTGCGCCTTCTCGAGCGCCTTGACGTGGCCCTCGGCGAGGTCGACGACGTGGATGTAGTCGCGCTGGCCGGTGCCGTCGGGGGTGTCGTAGTCGTCGCCGAAGATGCCGATCTCGGGGAGCTTACCGACGGCGACGCGCGCGACGAACGGCATGAGGTTGTTCGGGATGCCCTTGGGGTCTTCGCCGACGAGGCCGGATTCGTGGGCGCCGACCGGGTTGAAGTAGCGCAGCAGCGTGACGTTGAGCTCGGGATTCGCCTTCTGCACGTCGGTCAGCGCGACCTCGTTCATGAGCTTCGACTTCGAGTACGGGTTCGACAGCTCGACGAGGTTGCGGGTCGCGTCCTCGGTGAAGGGCAGGTCCGCGGGGTCGGAGTACACGGTGCCGGTCGACGAGAACACGAACGACGTGATGCCGCGTGCGAGGCCGACGCGCAGCAGCGCGTAGGTCGTGTCGAGGTTGTTGGCGTAGTACTCGAGCGGCTTCTGCACCGACTCGCCGACGGCCTTGAGCGCCGCGAAGTGGATGATCGCCTCGAAGGGGCCGTGCTCGTCGAAGGCGCCCTCGACGACCTCGTCGTCGGCGGCGTCGCCCGTGACGAGCGGGATGCTCGTGCCCGTGATCTCGGCGATGCGCTCGGTCACGACGGCCGAGGTGTTCGACAGGTCGTCGAGCAGAACGGGCTCGTGCCCGGCCTCGATGAGGGCGATCGCAGTGTGGGTTCCGACGTATCCGGCTCCGCCGGCAAGAAGTACGCGCATGCCTCCACCCTACCGGGGTGTCAGCACTCCCCCAGATTCTTCGAGGTAGCACGCGCCGCACAGCGACTCATATGTCACGAAGTGTTCGTTCCGCACCGCGGCCGTGGCCGCGTCGATCGCCACCTGGTCGCCGTCGAAGACGAACTCGCCGCCGATCTTCCGGGCGTTGAACAGCGCCTTGCGCCCGCACCGGCAGATGGTCTTCAGCTCCTCGAGCGAGTGGGCGACCTCGAGCAGCCGCGCGGATCCGGGGAACGCCTCGGTCTGGAAGTCCGTGCGGATGCCGTAGGCCATCACCGGGATCCCGTCCTCGACGGCGATGCGGAACAGGTCGTCGATCTGCGCTCGCGTGAAGAACTGTGCCTCGTCGACGAGCAGGCAGGCCACGTCCGCGCGGTTCTCGCCGCCGAAGAGCGCGTCGGATCCCCGCATGCGGATCCGTTCGCGTTCGTGCGCGAAGAGCTCCCGGATGTTCGCGTCGGGGGCGACGAGGAAGTCGACCTCGCGCGTGACGCCGAGGCGCGACTCGATCTTCTCCGCACCCTTGGTGTCGATCGCGGGCTTGGCGAGCAGCACGGCCTGTCCGCGTTCTTCGTAGTTGTACGCGGCCTGCAGCAGGGCGGTCGACTTACCGGAGTTCATCGCGCCGTAGCGGAAGTAGAGTTTGGCCACCGATCCACCTTAATTCGTCGGGCGCGCGCACGCCGCGCCGGCCCGTTCTGCGGACATGGTCCCGCACTGCGGAGGATCCAGCTCCGCGGATCCGCGATTCGGGGCCCGCTCCGCGGTACCGGGGCAGAAAAAAGTCGCCGCCGGAGTGGATCCGGCGGCGACTCTTCGTGATCTCAGACCAGGAGGCCGAGCTTCTCGGCCGTCTTCGTCTCGGTCGCCACCGCGAGGTCGACCTTGTCGTTCAGCGTCTCGCCGTAGGTCGGGATGAGTTCCTTGAGCTTCGGCTCCCACGCCGCCGTGTGCTCGGGGAAGCATTTCGCGATCAGGTTCAGCATGATCGAGACCGTCGTGGAGGCACCCGGCGATGCGCCGAGGAGGCCCGCGATGGATCCGTCGGCCGAGGAGACGACCTCCGTGCCGAACTGCAGCTTGCCGCCCTTCATCACCTGGGCGCGCTGGCCCGCCTGGATGAGTTCCCAGTCCTTGCCGTCGGCGGTGGGCATGAACTCGCGGAGGCTGTCGATCTTCTTCTCGCGGCTCTTCATCAGCTCGCTCACGAGGTACTTCACGAGGTCGAGGTTCGTCGCGCCGACCTTGAGCATGGATCCGAGGTTCGACAGGCGCACCTGGCGCACGATGTCGAGCCAGCTTCCCGTCTTCAGGAACTTGGGGCTGAAGGTCGCGAAGGGACCGAACATGAGCGATCCCTCGCCGTCGACCTTGCGCGCGTCGAGGTGCGGGACGGACATCGGCGGGGCGCCGACCGCAGCCTGCGAGTAAACCTTGGCCTGGTGCTGGGCGACGAGCTTCGGATCGGAGGTCTTCAGGAACTGGCCGCCGATCGGGAACACGCCGTAGCCCTTGATCTCGGGGATCCCCGAGCTCTGCAGCAGCTTGATTGCCCAGCCACCGGCTCCGACGAACACGAACTTGGCGTTGATGCGACCCGGGCCGCTGCCGACGCGGTTGCGGAAGCGGATGTCCCACGTCCCGTCGGACTTCTTCTTCAGCTTCTTCACCTCGTGGTTCAGGCGAACCTCGGCGCCCTGGGAGCGCAGGTAGTCGAAGAGCTGGTGGGTGACGGATCCGAAGTCGACGTCGCTTCCGGCGGGAACGCGCGTCGCCGCGAAGACCTCGCCCTTGGTGCGCTTCTGCATCAGCAGGGGCGCCCACTGGTTGATGACGCGCGAGTCCTCGCTGTATTCGATGCCCTTGAACAGCGGCTGCTTCTTCAGCGTCTCGTAGCGTGCCTTGAGGTAGGCGACGTCCTTCTCCCCGCGCACGAAGGTCATGTGCGGCGTGGAGTTGATGAAGGTCGACGCCTCGTTGAGGATGCCCCGGTCGATGAAGCTCGACCACAGCTGGCGGCTGACCTGGAACTGCTCGTTGATGCCGATGGCCTTCGCCGGATCGGCGGGGTCGGGCATGTAGTTCAGTTCGCACAGTGCCGAGTGTCCGGTGCCCGCGTTGTTCCAGGGGTTCGAGCTCTCGAGCGCGACGTCGCCGAGACGCTCGAAGGCCACGATCTTCCAGTCGGGCTGCAGTTCTTTGAGGAGAGTGCCGAGGGTGGCGGACATCACGCCGCCGCCGATCAGCACGACATCTACGGATTCAGTCACGGTCTACCACCCTACTCCTGGCCGCCTGGGCGCGCGTTCCATGCCCAGGCGGCCAGCGATGTCGGTCTTATGCCTCAGCGATGACGAGTTCGGCGATCTGCACGGTGTTTAGGGCCGCGCCCTTGCGCAGGTTGTCGTTCGAGATGAACAGCGTCAGGCCCTTGCCCTCGGGAGCGGACTGATCGGGCCGGATGCGCCCGACGAAGCTCGCGTCCTTGCCCGCGGCGTTCAGCGGCGTGGGAACATCGGCGAGCTCGACGCCCGGCGCGGTCGACAGGATCTCGCGGGCGCGCTCTGCCGAGATGTCGTCGCGGAACTCGGCGTTGATGTTGAGGGAGTGCCCCGTGAACACCGGTACACGCACGCAGGTGCCGGAGACGCGCAGCTCCGGAAGCTCGAGGATCTTCCGGCTCTCGTTGCGCAGCTTCTTCTCTTCGTCGGTCTCGCCGAGTCCGTCGTCGACGAGGTTGCCCGCGAGCGCGATCACGTCGAACGCGATGGGGGCGACGTAGTTGTTCGGCGCCGGGAAGTCGATCGCGGATCCGTCGTGCGCGAGCTGACGGATCGCGCCCTGCGCGACCGCGTCCTCCACCTGGCCGGCCAGCTCCTCGACACCGGACAGGCCGGATCCGGACACCGCCTGGTACGTCGAGACGACGAGGCGCTCGAGCCCTGCCTCGGCGTCGAGCACCTTCAGGACGGGCATCGCGGCCATGGTGGTGCAGTTCGGGTTGGCGATGATGCCCTTGACGGCGTTCTTGATCGCGTGCGGGTTGACCTCGCTGACGACGAGCGGAACCTCGTCGTCGCCGCGCCACGCGCTCGAGTTGTCGACGACGGTGGCGCCAGCGGCCGCGAACCGAGGAGCGTGCTGCTTCGAGGGGCCACCGCCCGCCGAGAACAGGGCGACGTCGATGCCGGCGAGCTCCTCGCTGTTGATGTCTTCGACCGTCACCTCGACGCCGCGGTAGCTCAGCGTCTTGCCCGCGGAACGCGGCGAGGCGAACAGGCGCAGCTCGCGAATCGGGAAGTCGCGCTCGTCGAGAATCTCGAGCAGCTTGCCACCGACCTGACCGGTGGCGCCGACGACGGCGAGCGAAACTCCTGATTCAGCAATGCGTGCCATGGGGGATCCTCGTGATTCGGGGACGGAAATTTCCTCGATTCTACCGGCGTCGCGGCCCTCCCCGATCCGCCGCCGAAACATGGCGACCCCGCCCGTACACAACGCCCCGTACACAACGACGCAGATTTTGCGAGGAAGTGGCGCTTATCGCGGCGTGTCACGCAATTCCGCCAAATAGTTGCGTCGTTGTGTACGGCGGCGGCGGCTTCGGGTTGCTAGGGCTTCGGCGCGGCGATGTAGGTGTAGAACGGCACCCGGTCGGCGACGCGGTTGTAGAGGCGCTGCGCGTCGACGTTCGTCTCGGAGGTAATCCAGCGGACCTCGCTCAGGCCTTCCTCGCTCGCGATCCGCTGCAGGTTCGCGATCAGCGCGGATCCGATCCCGGATCCGCGTAGCTCCGGATCCGTGAAGAGGTCGTCGAGGAAGATGGCGGTCGCGCCCCGCGAGGGGCGGGCGAAGCGGCGCCAGTGCGCGATCGCGACCCGTCGACCGCCGCTCGCGGCGACGTGGCCGACGAGTTCGTGTGCGGGATCCATGAGCCAGCCCCACACGGTGTCGATCACGCGCTCGTCGTGCTCCATGCCGTAGAAGTCGCGGTAGGCGCGGAAGAGCCCGCCCCACGCTTCGCGATCGGCGGGGGCGACGGGACGGATCTCGATCTCGGCGGTCATGCGCCTCAGCCTACGGATCTCGCGCCTATACGCGTAACGCCGCCCCTGGGGGCGGCGTTACGCGGGGTGTCTCAGCGACCGGTGCCGGCGTAGACGGTCGCCTCGATGTCGCTGTCGAGGCCGTAGGCCGTGTGCACGGCGCGCGCGGCGTTGTCGAGGTCGGTGTCGCGGAGCACCACCGAGATGCGGATCTCGCTGGTCGAGATCATCTCGACGTTGATGCCGTTGCTCGAAAGCGCCTCGAAGAGGGTGAGCGAGACGCCCGAGTGCGAGCGCATGCCGGCGCCGACGACGGAGAGCTTGCCGATCTGATCGTCGAAGACGACCTGCTCGTAGCCGAGGTCCTCCTGCTCGGCCTGCAGCTGCTTTGCGACGGCGGCGCCCTGCTCCTTGGGGAGCGTGAAGGAGATGTCGGTGCGGCCGCGGCTCGCCGACTGCACGTTCTGAACGATCATGTCGATGTTCGCGCCCGCCTTCGCGACGCGGGTGAAGATCGCCGACGCGGATCCGGGAACGTCGGGCACGCCCACGAGGGTGATCTTCGCCTGGCTGCGGTCGATCGCGACTCCCGCGACGACGGGCTCTTCCTTGCCGATGACGTCGGACATTTCTTCTCCCTTGGACTGGTTCGGGGCGGTCATTCCCTTGCCGAGAACGTACGTGCCCTCGTTCGAGGTGAACGTGGAGCGGGCGTGAATGAGGACATTGTGCCGGCGCGCGTACTCGACGGCGCGGATGTAGAGCACCTTCGCGCCGTTGGCGGCGAGCTCGAGCATCTCGTCGGCGTCGATGGTGTCGAGCTTCTTCGCGAGCGGCACGACCCGCGGATCGCAGGTGAAGATGCCGTCGACGTCGCTGTAGATCTCGCAGACGTCCGCGCCGAGGGCCGCGGCGAGCGCGACGGCCGTCGTGTCGGATCCGCCGCGACCGAGGGTCGTGATGTCGCGGGTATCGCGGTTGAAGCCCTGGAAGCCGGCGACGATGACGATCGCCCCCTCGTCGAGTGCTTCGCGCAGGCGCACCGGAGTGACGTCGAGGATGCGGGCCTGGCCGTGCTCGGCGGTCGTGATCATGCCCGCCTGGCTTCCGGTGAACGAGCGGGCCTCGTAGCCCATGCCGTGAATCGCCATCGCGAGCAGAGCCATGGAGATGCGCTCGCCGCTCGAGAGGAGCATGTCGAGCTCGCGCGGCGCCGGCGTCGGGGCGACGGCCCCCGCGAGGTCGAGCAGGTCGTCGGTCGTGTCGCCCATCGCGCTGACGGCCACGACGACGTCGTTGCCGGCCCGGCGGGTGTCGACGATTCGCTTCGCGACGCGCTTAATGCTCTCTGCGTCCGCGACCGACGAACCACCGAACTTCTGCACGATCAATGCCACTATGACGCTCCTGGAGTGATCAGAATGCGCGCTGAACCGCGCGCTCCCGCTAGTTTATGCCGTGGCCCGGCTAACTCAGAATCGGCCTACGCCGAGCGGCGGCCCGCGAAGGCGCGCCCGAGGGTGACCTCGTCGGCGTATTCGAGGTCGCCGCCGACGGGCAGGCCGGAGGCGAGACGGGTGACCGCGATCTGCATGTCGCCCATCAGCCGGCTGAGGTAGGCGGCGGTCGCCTCTCCCTCGAGGTTCGGGTTCGTGGCGAGAATGATCTCCTGCACCGTCCCGTCGGCGAGGCGCGTCATCAGCTCGCGGATGCGCAGCTCGTTCGGCCCGACGCCCGCCATCGGATTGATGGCGCCGCCGAGCACGTGATAGAGCCCTCGGAATTCGCGCGTGCGCTCGATCGCCGAGACGTCCTTGGCGTCTTCGACGACGCAGATTAGCGTCTGGTCTCGGCGCGGGTCGCGGCAGATCGCGCACAGTTCCGACTCCGACACGTTGCCGCAGCGCTCGCAGAACTTCACGCGCTCTCGAACCTCGGCGAGGAGCTTCGCGAGCCGGGAGACGTCGAAACTCGGCGTCTGCAGAATGTGGAAGGCGATGCGCTGGGCCGACTTCGGGCCGACTCCCGGCAGGCGGCCGAGCTCGTCGATCAGCTCCTGAACGATTCCGTCGTACATGCGTGGTCTTTCTGGTTACTGGAACCGCGTCGGAGGGGTGTAATCCTCCTCGTGGAGGAAGATGGCGCCGAGCTTCTGACGCACGACGGCCTCGCCGTAGCGCTGCACGCCCTCATCGAGCTGCACCTGACGCGATTGGACGGTCGGCGCGGCGGGCCCGGGCTCTTCCGGCGGGTACTCGTCGTACGGATCCGGCGGGACCTCGTCGTCGGGGATCGCCTCGCCCGCTCCCGTGAACGGCGGAGGGGCGACGGCGGGGGCGCCGTAACCGGAAGCCGCCGGTGCCGGCGGAGTCTGGGCCTCGGGCGCGACCGGACCCTGTACGGCCGGGCGCTGTACGTCCGGATCCTGTGCGGGAGGCTCCGATGCGGGCGGCGTCGGCGCCGGCGGTGCCGGAGTCTCCGAGCCGCGCGCGGGTGCGGGTTCGGGGGCCGCGGCGGGTGGCGCCGCGGTGCTCGAGCCTCCCGGGATCGGGGCGACGACCCAGCCCGTCGCGGCCGTCGAGGGCGCCGCCGCCGAGGGAACGGCGGATGGCGCGGTCGTGGATGGCGCGGTCGCGGACGGTTCGGTTGCGGACGACGCCCTGGGAGCTGGCGGCGCGGCAGGGGCGCCGCCCGCCGGCGGGTCCTGGGGTCCCGCGGTGCCGCCGGGGCCGCCGTCGCCCGGGATGTGCTTGGCGACGAAGCGCACGCGCATGCCGCAGACCTGCTCGATCGCGTCGCGCAGATCCGCGCTCGGACCGGATCCGTCGGCCGCTCGCGTCTTGAACTGGGCCAGGTCGCCCGGGTTCGTGAACGCCAGGCGCACGATGTCGTCCTGCACGCCCGCCGGCGATGCCGCCTGCAGCACGAGCCACGTCGAACGGCTCGCGCGTTCGACCTGCGCAATCACCCGCGGCCACGCCTCGCGCAGCGAGTCGCTCGTGAGCGGGGCGGGCTCGGACGCATGCTCCTGCGCGGGAACGTCCGCGGTGTCTGCATCGGAAGCAGTGTCGGCCTCGGGCGCGATGTCGGCCTCGGGCCCGGTGTCTGCATCGGACGCGGCGCCCTCCTGCCCCGGAGCGGCGGTCGCCCATGCGGCGCCCGGCACCTCGTCCGCGACGGGCTGTGCGGCAGGAGCAACGGGCCCCCGCGCACTGCCGGCCGCGGTTTCCTCGGCCGCGGCCACCCGCGACGATTCGTCGCTGGTGACGGGCGGCGCCGATTCGTCGTCGTGCGCCTGCCGCGCCTCGTCGCCGTTCGCTTCCTGAGGAACGGGGCGGGCCTGGGGAGCGGCGTCGTCGTGCGCGACGGGCGGCGCGACCGCCTCGGGCGTCTCGGTCTCCGGGCGCGGGGCGGCGGACGGCGCAGCAGCCGGGCGCGGGGCGACGGGCGGCGCGGCCGTGGTCGGCGCGGCAACGGGTGGCGTAGCAGCTGTGGGCGCCTCAGCGGGCGGCGCCGTCGCCGTCGGAGGCGCAACGGGAGACGCAGCGGCCGTCGGCGCGGCAACAGGCGGCGCGGCAGCCGTCGGAGCCGCAACGGGAGACGCAGCCGCCATCGGCGCGGCAACAGGAGGAGCGGCAGCCGTCGGAGCCGCAACGGAAGGCGCGGACGACACGGGACCGCTCGAAGGCGCGTTCGGCGCGCCCGCCTGCGCCATAGCGCCGGAGGGCGCGGCGGCCGGCGCCATCGCCTTCTGCTCGTTCTCCGCCGCAGACGCGTGCGCGGCGGGAGCGGAAGCGACAGGTTCGGAGGCGGCTGCCGCGGGCGCACCGGACACACCCGGAGCGGATGGTGCCGGAGCGGACGCCGCGGGAACGGCGCCGTCGGCCGTCAGCACGCGCGCGATCATCAGCTCGAGTTGCAGTCGCGGCGAGGTCGCACCGACCATGCCGTCGAGTGCCGCGCTGACGATGTCGGCCGCCTTCGAGAGCCGCGCGACACCATAGGCCGCGGCCTGCGCCGACATGCGCTCCAACTCGTCGGCGGGCAGGCCGCGCAGCACCGTGGCGGCCTGATCCCCCGTCGCGGCGATCACGATGAGGTCGCGGAGCCGCTCGAGCAGATCGTCGACGAAGCGGCGCGGATCCTGCCCCGTCTGCACGACGCGATCGACAGCCGCGAAGGCGCCGGCAGGGGTGCCCGCGGCGAAGGCGTCGACGACCTCATCGAGCAGCTCGCCGTGCGTGTACCCGAGGAGAGAGACGGCGCGCTCGTACGAGACGGTGGCCCCCTCCGAGCCCGCGATCAGCTGATCGAGGATCGACAGCGTGTCGCGCGGCGACCCCGCACCCGCGCGGACGACGAGCGGAAGCACACCCGGATCCGGCACGATTCCTTCCTCGCCGCAGAGCTTCTCGACATAACCGATCATCGCGGCCGGCGGAACGAGCCGGAACGGGTAGTGATGCGTGCGCGAGCGGATCGTGCCGATGACCTTCTCGGGCTCGGTCGTCGCGAAGATGAACTTCACGTGCGGCGGGGGCTCTTCCACGAGCTTCAGCAGGGCGTTGAAGCCCTGCGGCGTGACCATGTGGGCCTCATCGAGGATGAAGATCTTGTAGCGATCGCGCGCGGGTGCGAAGACCGCGCGCTCGCGCAGGTCGCGCGCGTCGTCGACACCGTTGTGGCTCGCCGCGTCGATCTCGACGACGTCGAGCGAGCCGCCGCCCGAGCGCGACAGTTCGACGCAGCTCGGGCACACGCCGCACGGCGTGTCCGTCGGCCCCTCGACGCAGTTCAGGCAGCGCGCGAGGATGCGGGCCGAGGTGGTCTTTCCGCAGCCGCGCGGGCCCGAGAACAGATAGGCGTGCCCGATGCGGTCCGATCGCAGCGCCGTCATCAACGGATCGGTCACCTGCGACTGGCCGATCATCTCGGCAAAGGTCTCGGGCCGGTAGCGGCGATACAGGGCTGTGCTCACGGAACCAGCCTACGGGGGACGTCCGACAAAGGAGTCAGAGCTCGTCCACCGCCGGCGGCACGATCGCGTTCGGGCGGGATCCGTCGTCGCGCCGCGGCCTGCGCAGCGCGGGCTTGCCCGGCCGCACCGGCCCCTGGTCGGCGAGCGGCACGACGACCTTCTCGCCCGGCGCCACCTCGTACCGCATCCCCCGCACCGAGAACGGCACACCGGATCCGCCGCCCATGCGCGCCGCGACCGCGATCTCATCGTGGCGCACCGCGACGTCGATCGTCGTGCCGTGCCAGGTCAGCGGGAAGGACAGTTCGGGCCAGTCCTCCGGCAGGCGCGGGTCGAAGCTCAGCTCGCCGCCGGCATCGCGCATTCCTCCGAAGCCGCACACGAGGCTCATCCAGGCGCCACCCGCCGCGGCGATGTGCACGCCGTCGGACGAGTTGCCGTGCAGGTTCGCGAGGTCGACGTAGAGAGAGTGCTCGAAGTACTCGCGGGCGAGGTCCTGATAGCCGACCTCCGCCGCCATGACCGACTGCGCAACGCCCGACAGCGTCGAGTCGCCCGTGGTCAGCGGGTCGTAGTACTCGAAGTCGGCGAGCTTCTCGGACTCCGTGAACTCGGCGCTCAGGAGGAACTCGGCAAGCACGATGTCGGCCTGCTTGAGCACCTGGAAGCGATAGATGACGAGCGGGTGGAAGTGCAGGAGCAGGGGGCGCTTCGAGGCGGGCGTGTGCTCGATGTCCCAGATCTCGCGCTCGAGGAAGAGCGCGTCCTGCGGGTGGATCCCGGCCTCCTCGTGGAACGGGATGTGCATGGCGCGGCCCGCGGCCTCCCACCGCTCCGCCTCGCCGTCCTCGAGCGACAGCCGATCGGCCATGGCGCGGTAGCGATCCGGCGCACGGTGGGCGATCTGGCGCACCACGTATGCCGCCGCCCGCAGGTTGAAGCGCGCCATCGCGTTCGTGAACAAGTTGTCGTTCACGACCGTCGTGTACTCGTCGGGACCCGTCACGCCATGAATGTGGAAGGTCTCGTCGCGCCAGAAGCCGAGCGTCTCCCAGAGGCGCGCGGTCTCGACGAGCAGGTCGACCCCCTCATTAGCCATGAACTCCTCGTCGCCCGTGGCACGCACGTACTTCACGAGGGCGTAGGCGACGTCGGCGTTGATGTGGTACTGCGCGGTGCCGGCCGCGTAGTAGGCCGAGGCCTCCTCGCCGTTGATCGTTCGCCACGGGATCAGCGCACCGGCCTCGCTCACCTGCGCGGCACGGCGGCGCGCCGCCGGCAACATCGCGGAGCGGGCGCGCAGCGCGTTTCGGGCCCACCACGGCGAGGTGTAGTCGAGAAACGGCATCACATAGATCTCGGTGTCCCAGAAGTAGTGGCCGCTGTACCCGGAGCCGGTCATGCCCTTCGCGGGCACGCCCCAGCCATCCGCACGGGCCGACGCCATCGCCACCTGCAGCAGACACCATCGCGTGGCCTGCTGCAGGTCGTCGTGACCGGCGATCTTGACGTCCGAACGGCCCCAGAAGGCGTCGAGCCACGCGCGCTGCCGCTCGAGGATGCTGTCGAGCCCTGCCGCGAGCGCGCGGTCGATGGTGCGGCGACCGCGGTCGATGAGCTCGGCTGCCGGCACACCGCGAGAGGTGTGGTAGGCAACAAACTTCGTGACCGTGATCGGCACGCCCGCCTTCGCGTTGATGCGGAACACGTTCTTCGCCATGTCCGGCTCGATGAGGCCGCGCGACTCGTGTTCGTTCTCGGTGTCGACAATATGGTCGGCGACGACCGCGAGCGTCATGCCGCTCGATGCCGTGCGATACGACAACGTCGCGCGCGCGCCGTCCTGCCAGTGTTCGTGTGGGATGAGGACGCGATCCGGGATCTGCTCCGACTTGCGGGGATCCGCGACCTCGGCGGTACCGGCCGCGTGCGCCGCCGCCGGGCGGCCACCGTACACGTCCTCGCCATCTTGCCGGTTGATGATCTGACAGTTGACGACAACAGGCGCGTCGGCGTTCAGCACGGTCACGCGCATCTGCAGCACTGCGAGGTGGCGATCGTCGAACGAGACCAGGCGTCGCGATTCGAGCAGCACCTCCTTGCCGGAGGGGGTGACCCAGCGGATCCGCCGGTTCTGCGTCGCGTCGCGGAAGTCGAGGCTGCGCTCGTACTCGGTGATCTCGGCGATGTCGATCGACATCGGCTCGTCGTCGACGTAGACGCGCATGATCTTCGCGTCGGGCACGTTGACGATCGTCTGCCCGACCTCGGCGAAGCCGTAGGCGTTCTCGGCGTGGCGGATCGGCCACGTCTCGTGGAACCCGTTGATGAAGGTGCCGTGTTCGTGCGCGTGCCGCCCCTCGGGATAATCGGCGCGCATGCCGAGGTATCCGTTGCCGATGGCGAAGTTGGTCTCGGTGACGCCGAGATCCGATGCGTCGAAGCGGGTCTCGACGAGCCGCCAGGGGTCGACGGGGAAGCGTTCACGGTCGATCATTCGATTCCTTCCAGCAGGTCGGCGAGGTCGGTGATGATGAGGTGTGCGCCCGCGGCGCGCAGCGCATCCGCGCCCGCACCGCGATCCACGGCGACGACGAGACCGAAGCCGCCCGCGACGCCCGATTCGACGCCGGCGAGGGCGTCCTCGACGACAACGGTCCGCGCAGGCTCCGTGCCGAGTTCCCGCGCTCCCTCCAGGAATACATCGGGCGCCGGCTTCGAGGGCAGGTGGTGCGCCTCGGCGGTGAGGCCGTCGACGATCACGGGGAAACGGTCGATGATGCCGGCGGCCGCGAGCACGGGGCGCGCGTTCTTCGAGCTGGACACGATGGCCACGGGGGTGCCGACATCGGCGAGCGCGTCGAGGAGGGCGAGCGACCCGGGATACGCCGCGATCCCTTCCCTCTCGAGCACGGCGAGGAAGGCGCCGTTCTTCCGATTGCCGACGCCGCAGACGGTGTCGGCGGTCGGCGGATCCGACGGGTGCCCCCAAGGGAGTTCGACGTTGCGGCTGTGCAGCAGCGCGGCGACGCCGTCGTAGCGCTTCTTGCCGTCGACATAGGTGAAGTAGTCGTCGTCCGTGTACGGCGGGGCGATCTGCCACGCCGCGAACAGCTGGTCGAACATGGTCTGCCATGCGCGCATATGCACGTCGGCGGTCGGCGTGATGACGCCGTCGAGATCGAAGAGAACGGCGTCGAAGCCGCTCAGGCGGGTGGCGAGTTGTTCAGTCACGGGTCGTCTCCCGTCGCGGGTGTGGGCGTGCCTTGTTGCCCAGCATAGGGCTCAATCGCGAGCGGCCGCGAACGCCTGGCGGGCGATCTCGACCTCTTCGTCGGTCGGTACGACGAGGACCGCGACGCGGGACGAATCCGTCGAGATGCGGGTGATCTCGCCCCGCCGTGCGCCCTCGTTCCGCTCGGCGTCGAGCTCGACGCCGGCGAACTCCAGGCCGCGCAGCGCCGCCTCGCGAATGTGCGGGCTGTTCTCGCCCACCCCCGCCGTGAAGCTGATCACGTCGGCGCCGCCGAGCTGTGCGAGATACGCCCCGGCATAGGCGCGCAGGCGGTGCGTGTACACATCGATCGCAAGCCGCGCGGCGACGTCTCCGGCCTCCGCGCGTGCCGTCAGGTCGCGCATGTCGTTCGCGCCGGCGAGCCCGACGAGTCCGCTGCGCTTGTTCAGCAGGTCGTCAAGCTCGCGCGTCGTGAGCCCCGCCCGGCGCTGCAGGTGGATGAGGATCGCCGGGTCGATGTCGCCCGTGCGCGTACCCATCACGAGCCCCTCGAGCGGTGTGAAGCCCATCGAGGTGTCTACCGAGCGGCCGCCGTCGATCGCGGCCGCCGAGGCGCCGTTCCCGAGGTGGAAGACGATCTGCTTCAGCTCGGCGAGCGGGCGCCCGAGGTGCGCGGCGGCGGCCTCGCTCACGAACTTGTGACTCGTGCCGTGGAAACCGTAGCGGCGGATCCGGTGCTTCTCCGCCGTCGCCCTGTCGAGCGCGTAGGTATATGCCGCGGGCGGCATGGTCTGGTGGAAGGCCGTGTCGAAGACGGCCACGTGCGGGACGTCCGCGAAGGCGCGGCGCGCGGCCCGGATCCCCTGTAGCGCGCCGGGGTTGTGCAGGGGTGCCAGCACCGAGAGGTCGTCGATGTTGATCTCGACGAGGTCGTCGATCACCGTCGCCTCGAAGAATCGCGCGCCGCCGTGCACGACGCGGTGACCGACGGCGACGGGCGGGTTCTGCTCGAGCGACGGGCCGTGCGCGGCGAACGCATCGATCATGAGGCCGAAGCCCGCGGTGTGATCGGGGATGTCCTGCGAGACCGGGAAGGACTCCCCCGCCGTGCGGTGCTCGGCTCGCCCCTCCCCCTCGCCGATGCGCTCGACGAGCCCGGATGCGAGCACCCGCTCGCCGTCCATCTCGATCAGCTGGTATTTGAAGGACGATGAGCCGCTGTTGACGACGAGGACGACGGGCATGTTCAGCTCTCCTGTGCCTGGATGGCGGTGATGACGACCGTGTTGACGATGTCGTCGACGAGCGCCCCGCGCGACAGATCGTTGATGGGCTTGTTGAGTCCCTGCAGAACCGGCCCGATCGCGATGGCGCCCGCCGATCGCTGAACCGCCTTGTAGGTGTTGTTGCCGGTGTTCAGATCCGGGAAGACGAACACCGTCGCGCGCCCGGCGACGGCGGATCCCGGCATCTTCGCGCGCGCGACCGCGGCGTCCGCTGCGGCGTCGTATTGGATCGGCCCCTCGATCGGAAGCTCGGGGGCGCGCTCCCGCGCGAGCCGGGTCGCCTCGCGGACCTTCTCGACGTCGGCGCCGGATCCGGACTCCCCGGTCGAATAGGAGAGCATCGCGACCCGGGGGTCAATGCCGAACTGCGCCGCGGTCGCCGCCGAGGAGATAGCGATGTCGCTGAGCTGCTCGCTCGTCGGATCCGGGATCACGGCGCAGTCGCCGTAGACGAGCACGCGGTCGGCGAGCGCCATGAGGAAGACGCTCGAAACGACCGAGACCCCGGGCCGCGTCTTGATGATCTCGAACGACGGCCGGATGGTGTGCGCCGTCGTGTGCGCGGCGCCCGAGACCATGCCGTCGGCATCGCCCATGTGCACCATCATCGTGCCGAAGTACGACACGTCCGTGACCAGGTCGGCGGCCTTGTCGTAGGTCATGCCCTTGTGCGCACGCAGGCGGGTGTACTCCGTCGCGAAGCGGTCGACGTACGCCGGGTCGAAGGGGCTGAGCACCCTCGCCGCCGAGATGTCGAGGCCCAGCTCCGTGGCGCGGGAGCGCACATCGGCCGGCTCGCCGAGGATCGTGAGCTCGGCGACGCCGCGCTCCAGCAGGATCGCCGCGGCCTTGAGGATCCGGTCGTCTCCGCCCTCCGGCAGCACGATGTGGCGGCGGTCGCCCCTGGCGCGTTCCATGAGCTGATGCTGGAACATGATCGGGGTGACGACCGTCGCATTCGCGACGCCGAGCACGCGGACAAGCTCCGGAATGTCGACGTTCTGCTCGAAGAGGCGAAGCGCGCGGCTGTACCGCTGCGGGCTCGAGGCGGCGAGCCGCCCCCGTGCCGACATGATGCGCACCGCCGTCGGGTACGTGTCGCCCGAGGTTCGGATGATCGGAATCGACGCCGCGAGCCCGTCAACAAGTCGCTGTAGCGGCTCGGGGATCTCGAAGGGGCCGTTGAGCACGATGCCCGCGAGCGAGGGGAAGGTTCCCGAGCTGTTGGCGCTGAGGGCCGCCAGCAACGCGTCGCCGCGGTCGGCGGCGATGAGCACGACGTCGCCCTCGTCGAGGCGGGGCAGGATGTTAGCCATCGACATTCCCGCCACCGTCACGCCGAGCGCCTCACGGACGAGGAGCGCCTGGTCGCCCTTCACGAGCTCGCCGTCGACGGCGCGCATGACGTCCGCCATCGTCGGCGCGACGAGCAGCCTGTCCTCCGGCAGCGCCCATACCGGCGTGTCCGGCGTGTGCGGGGCGACGGCCGAGACGATCTCGGGCGCCCGCTCCGCATCGGCGCGGTTCACGATCGTCGCCGCGAGCTCCGCGTTGCCGCGGCGCAGCTCGCCCACCGCGAGCGCGGCGAGCTGACCAACCTCACGCGGCGAGCGCGCCTGGGTGGATCCGAGTCGCTCGCTGTGGCCCTGCAGCTGTCGTCCGCCGAGCACGAGCAGCACCGGCGTCGCGAGATTCGCCGCGATGCGCGCGTTGAACGCCAGCTCGGCGGGACTGCCGACGTCGGTGTAGTCGCTGCCGAGCACGACGACCGCGTCGCACTGCGACGAGACGCGAGTGAAGCGGTCGACGATCCGCACGAGGGCCGCTTCCGGATCCGCGCGTACGTCATCGTAGGTGGCGCCGATGCAGTCGTCGTAGTCGAGGTCGACGCCGTCGTGCTCGAGCAGCATCTCGAGAACGTAGTCGCGCTCGGCCGTCGACCGGGCGATCGCCCGGAACACCCCGACCCGGGGCGTGACCCGGCTCAGCGAATCGAGAACACCGAGGGCCACGGTCGATTTGCCGGAATGGCCCTCTGCAGACGTGATGTAGATGCTTCTCGCCACGAAAGCCACGCTACCCCGCCGTGCCGAGCCGCGGACGCGTTTCACAGGCACAAAAAAGACTCTCCGCGTACCCGACAGAGCCCGGTTACCCTTGCTACGTTTCCGTCCTGGGGGAGTTGGCCTGGATGCCGTCACGCGGAGAGCCGATACCAGAGTAACAGGGTCGGGAGTCGGATCCCGACACTAGGCTGGGAGCGATGTCTGAGACGAGGATGAGCCCCGAGCAGTTCCGCGCCGCGACCGAGCAGGTCGCCGCGAATATGCGGCGCGTGATCGATGGGAAGGATCACGCCATTCAGACGGCGCTTATCGCTCTCCTCGCGGAGGGGCACCTGCTCGTGGAGGACGTGCCCGGCGTCGGGAAGACGGTGCTCGCCCGCGCGCTCGCGGCCTCCATCCACGCCGAGGTGCGCCGGATCCAGTTCACCCCCGATCTGCTGCCCGGCGACGTGACGGGCGTGAGCGTGTTCAACCCCGTGAGCCGCACCTTCGATTTCACGCGCGGCGCGGTGTTCGCGAACGTCGTGATCGCGGACGAGATCAACCGGTCCTCGCCGAAGACCCAGTCGGCGCTCCTCGAGGCGATGGAGGAGCGCCAGGTCTCGGTGGATGGGCATTCTCACGCCCTGCCGAGCCCGTTCCTCGTGATGGCCACACAGAACCCACTCGAGATGGACGGCACCTATGCGCTCCCCGAGGCTCAGCTCGACCGGTTCATGATGCGGATGTCGATGGGCTATCCCGATGCCGATGCCGAGCAGCTCATGCTGCGCCAGCGGGACACGGCCAACCCCCTGGCCGAGTTGCGGCCCGTCATCGACCTCGACGGGGTCGCACGCCTGATCGCCTTCGTGCGTCACGTGCACATCTCCCCCGTCGTCGAGCGATACGCCGTCGCGCTCGCCCAGGCGACCCGCGCGCACGGCTCGCTGCGCCTCGGAGCGAGCCCCCGCGCAACGCTCCAGCTCGTCCGGGCGGCAAAGGCGCGCGCGGCGCTGCAGGGCCGCGCCTTCGTCATCCCGGACGACATCGCGAGCCTCGTCCGCCCCGTGTTCGCACACCGCCTGATCCCCGCGCACCGGCACGCGTCGGCGCACGGAACGGATCCGGTGCTCGACGCGCTCCACGAGATCGTGCAGCGCGTCGCCGTCCCCGCCTCGGCATGACGAGCACCGGAGCGCCCTTCCGCCCCACGTGGCGCGGCATCGGCATGCTCCTCGTGGCCGGGACGTTCACGGCTGGCGGCATCGCGTTTTCCCGCGTGGAGCTCGTCTACCTCGCCGCGGTGCTCGTGATCGCACTCGTGCTGTCGTGGGCGACCGTCGCGATCGTCCGGGTGCCGAAGCGCATCGAACGCGTGCTGGGTTCGCCGCTGGCGCCCGTCGGTGAGCCGTTGCGCGTCGTCACACGCTTCGACCCGAGTCGGAGCTTCGACGGCGCCGCCGAACTCGTCTCGTCGGGCCTCGTCGTCAGCGAGACGAGCGTCGGCGAGGAGGGGCTCGTCAGCGTCGTCGTGCCCTCACGCCGCGGCGTGCACCGGCTGGGGCCGCTGCGATTGGAACGGCTCGCGCCCTTCGGTGCGGCGCTTCGCCGCCGATCCGCCGGCGGATCCGTCGACATCGTCGCCGTGCCGCCGATCGTGCCGCTCGCGCCGCTTTCCTCGACGGGATCCACCGGAGACGACGCGACGAGGTCCGGCGCGCAGGGGCAGGGAACGGACAACCTCATCCCGCGCCCCTATGCGCCGGGCGACTCCATCCGGCGGGTCCATTGGCGCGCCTCCGCGCACCACGGCGACCTCATGGTCCGGGAGGAGGAACGGGAGCAGACGGCCTCGGCGACCGTCGTGATCGATACCGCACCGGGAAGCTGGGCCTCCGCGGATGACTTCGATCTCGCGCTCAGCGCACTCGTGTCCGTCGTCGCGCGCCTGCGCGCCGACGGCATCCTCGTCTTTGTGCGGACCTCCGCCGGTTCGTCCCTCGGCGACGTCGCCGCGGCATCCGACCTCGACCGTCTCCTGGAGGCCTGCGCCCGCCTCGAGCCGGTGTCCGCGCCGCCCGCGGCGATTCCCGAGCTCGGCATCGTCGTCGTGATCGGCCCCGGCGCCTGGCCGCCCGCGACTCCCGCCCCGCATCTGCTGCTCACACCCGCCCCCGTCGCAGCCCCGGGGTGGCAGCAGGCGACGCTCGGCGCCGACATCGCCGCGAGTTGGGCCGCCGCGATCGAGGGCGGTGCGCGATGACCCGCCCGCGGATCCTGCCGCACCTCGCCGTTCTCGCGTCGCTCGTCACGGCGATCCTCCCGCTGACGACCCTGCTCGACTCCGGCTGGTTCGGGGCCTCGGTGTCGCTCGTGGCGGTCATCGTGGCCGTGGGGTACGCCGGACGCTGGGTGCGCCCCGGCGTGGGCTTCGGCCTCCAGCTCGTCGCGCTGCTGATCGGGGTGTGGTGGGCGTATCCGGGCCGGCTCGGCGATCTCGTGGGCCTCGGGGGCTGGGGCGTGCCGCGCGTTCTCGAGGGGGCGGCGGCACAGATCATGACGAGCGTCGCGCCCGTCGACGCCGGCGCGCCGCTGCGCTTCGCGCTCGTGACCGCGATCGGGATCCTGGCGATCCTCATCGATGCGATCGCGAACTCGTGGCGTCTGCCGCTCGTCGCCGCGTTGCCCCTTGCGGCGGTCTTCATCGGGCCGCAGCTCGCCGTGCCCCAGGGCGATCACCTCGTCTACGCTGTGGCATTCGCGATCGCCCTTCTGCTGCTCATCGCCGCCCGCGGATCCCGCGAACCGCGGAGGCGGTCATCGCTCGCTGCGGTCGCAATCGTGATCGTCGCCGCCTTCGCCGCCGTCCTCGCCGTGCCGGCCATTCCGTTTGCCCCCACGAGCGGCGTCGCGCTCTACGCCCGCCCGACGAGCGTCAACGTCTCGATCGACCTCGGCGACGACCTGCGCAACCGGTCGAATGTCGAGGTCCTGCGGGTGCGAACGAACCTCGCCGCGGCCCCCTACCTGCGCCTCGCCACGCACACGATGTTCGACGACGACGGCTGGCACGTGGACACGGGCGCGAGCGCACCGCTCGTCGACGGCTTCGACGCGGTCGACATCGACGACGGCATCGAGACGAGCGCTCGCACCACCTGGGTGGATCGGGTGCGCCTCGACACCCAGTACCTCCCCCTGCCCGAGAATGCGGTGTCGGTCGACGGCGTCGGGCGAGAGTGGCAGGTCATGGCGGAGAACCGCACGGCACGCACGTCGACGGATTCGACCCAGGGGCTCGAGTACTCAGTGCGCTCCGTCGAGGTGGTGCCCACGCGCGCGCAATTCGAGAACCTCCGCACGGGAGACGCTCCGGATTTCGCGTTCGACGTGACCCCCGAGGTGGCCGATGGGCCGATCGGTCAGGCGGCGCGCTCCGTCACGGCGGAGGCGCGCACCCCGTACGACCGCGCCGTCGCACTGCAGTCCTGGCTCCGGTCGACGGAGTTCGAGTACTCGCTCGACACCCCCGTGACGGACGGCTTCGACGGCAGCGACGCCGAGGCGATCGAGGCCTTCCTGCAGGTGCGCGAAGGCTACTGCGTGCACTTCGCGAGCGCATTCACCCTCATGGCACGCACCGTGGGTCTTCCCACCCGCATCGCCATCGGGTACCTTCCCGGCACCTCGACGGGCGAACGCGTCGAGGGGCGTGCGGCCTACTCTGTGACGGCGGATCGGCTGCACGCATGGCCGGAGGTCTATTTCTCGGACATCGGCTGGACGCAGTTCGACCCCACCCCGTCCGTCGCGCAGGCGCAGAACGTGACGTCCGCCGATGCCGAGGACCAGCCGGAGCCGGTGGAGACGACCGCGCCGGAGCCCGAGGAGGCGCGCCCCTCCGTCTCCCCCAGCGCAACGGCGTCGGCCACGCCCACCCCGTCCGAGACGGCCGCGCCCGCCGCGCGCCCGTCGCATCTCGACGCGGATCCGTGGTGGATCGCGCTGCTCGCGGCCGGTGTCCTCGTCCTCGCGGCGGCACCCTGGGGCATGCGCCGCGCGATCCGAGCGAGGCGCATGGCGGCGGCGGCGCGCGGAGACGCGCTCGCGGCGTGGCGGGAGGTCGTCGCGATGGTCGACGATGCCCGGATCCCGCGGGGACGCGCCCTGTCCGAGCGCGCGCTCGCCCGCGCGATCCTCGAGGATCCGCGCCTCGGCGGTCCCGCAGCGTCGCGCGTCGATGCGGCCGCGCTCGGCGCGCTCGTCGACGCCGTCGAGCTCGCGCGCTACAGCGGATCCGCGCCGGGCCACGAGGACCTCGCACCCCACCTGCGCGCCCTGTCGCGCGGAATCCGCCCGGCGTGGTGGGGCCTTGTGCCCCGGTCGCTCTGGACGCGGTGACAAGACGAAAGCCCGACCGAATGGTCGGGCTTTCGAATGGCGGTGCCTAGGGGATTTGAACCCCTGATGCAAGTTACCCCGCATACACGGATTCCAGCCGTGCTCCTTAGGCCGCTCGGACAAGGCACCGTGGAATAGTCTACGACATCGTTGCCCGTGCCCTCGACCGCGCGCAGCCCGGGCGTGGCACCTACCCCGCCCGGAACAAGTGGACCGTTCCATCTTCCTCCACCGTCGCGACGGCGCCGTCGCGGGCGTCGACGAAGGATCCCGGGAGGGTTTCCGTCCGCGCCTGGCCCGTGCGGTCGACCGCCAGGACTCCCTCGCCCTGGATCCAGATGTACTCCCCGTCGATCGCCTCGGCGATCCCGGCGCCGTCGCCCGACTCGCCGGGAAGCGCCGCGTTCCCGTCGTAGCTGACGGTCTCCCCCGTGGCATCGACCCAGGCGACGAACTCGTCGCTCACGACCGGATCGACCGGGAAGCGCCCCATCGCGACGACCTCGCCCGTGGCGACGTCGACGATGTCGGCCTCCGGATCCATCGCGGCCGCGTAGCCGGCGCTCGCCTCCCGCGGAATCCAGGTGCCGGATCCGCCCCGCCACCTCTCGGCACCCGTCGCCGCGTCGAACGCGACGAGCGCGCCGTCCTGCTCCCCGAGAATCGCATCGCCCGCGATGCTGACCAGGTGCGCGTCGCGGGTCGCCCAGCGCACCTCGCCGCTCGCCGCGTCGGCAACGAGGGCGACGGTCGTGTCACCGCCCTCGTCCAGTTGCGCGTCGACCTCCACGATCACGCTGTCGGCATTCGCGTCCGCGACGACCGCGTGCAGGCTGATCCCGGAGACGTCGTCGCCGAGGTGATCGGTGAGGTCACTCGTCCACATCACGGCGCCGTCGGCCGGATTGAGCATCGCGATTCCGACGCGATACGGGTCGTCCATGCACCTCGTGCCGCCGCCGCAGAGGTTTCCGAAGATCGGCACGACATACCCCTGCGCCTCGCCCCGCTGCACGGCGCCACCGGCGAACTCCAGCAACCCGCGACCGAACCCGTGGTCGAGCACGAGCTGGTACGACTTGTAGGTCGTGATGTCCCACGCGAGCTCGCCGGATCCCGCGTCCCACGCGTCGACGCCGATGATGTTCTCGGGCCCCGGCCGGGTCGCGAGAAGCCGACCGCCGGCGAGGCCGACGACCTCGGACCGATCCGCCTCCGCATAGCTCGGGGCTCCGGCGAGCTCCACAGGAGACAGCGCGAGGTCCGGCGCAGGCTCTCCCGCGTACGTCGTCGGCGTCTCGGGCGCAGGCGTCGTGGCGTCCGGCCGCGGGGAGGTAAGAGCGTCGCATCCGGACGCGAGCATGACGGCCGCCGCGATCGCGGCGACGGCGTACATTCGCACAGGCTTCTGCTTCAGCACGCCCTCACCGTATCGAACCTTCGTAAGACGGATGCGTCGGTAGGCTGTATCGGACGGCACCAGAGAAGGAGCAGCTGTGGAGAAACGGATCCTCGGACGGACGGGACGCGAGGTCTCGGTCATCGGCCTCGGAACGTGGCAATTGGGTGCCGACTGGGGTCAGCTCAACGAGCTGCAGGCGCTCGATGTCCTCGATGCGGCGGCCGAGTCTGGCGTCACGTTCTTCGACACGGCGGATGTGTACGGCGACGGCCGCAGCGAACAGCGCATCGCGTCCTGGCGGCGCGTCAACCCCTCCTGGCGCGGCACCGTCGCGACGAAGATGATCCGCCGCGCGCCCGCACCCACGTTGCGATACGCCTCCTACGAGGCCTTCCGCGAGTGGACCGACCGCTCCCGCCGCAACCTCGACGTCGACACCCTCGACCTCGTGCAGCTGCACTGCCCCACCGATGACGTGTACGCCGCCGATTTCGTGTTCGATGCGCTCGATGCCCTGGTCGACGCGGGATCGATCGCGGCGTACGGCGTGAGCGTCGAGACGTGCGCACAGGCGCTCTCGGCGATCGCGCGGCCGAACGTCGCGAGTGTTCAGATCATCCTCAACGCGTTCCGGCAGAAGCCGCTCGACGAGGTCCTGCCGGCCGCGCGCGAGGCCGGGGTCGGCATCATCGCCCGCGTGCCGCTCGCGAGCGGCCTCCTGTCGGGCCGGTACACCAAACAGACCACCTTCGCGCCCGATGACCACCGCAGCTACAACCGCCACGGGGAGTCGTTCGACGTGGGCGAGACCTTCGCCGGCGTCGACTTCGAGACCGGCGTCGAGGCCGCCGACGAGTTCGCGCTGCTCGCGAGCCGCATCGGCGCGAATCCCGCGCAGGCGGCGCTGGCGTGGATCGCCGCCCAGCCGGGCGTGACGACCGTGATCCCTGGCGCCCGCACGCCCGAGCAGGCCCGCGAGAACGCGCCGGCCGCCGACCTGCGCACGCTCCCGTCGTCCTTCCTCGAGGGCGTGACGGCGCTGTACGACGAGCGGATCCGCCCACAGGTCCACGATCGCTGGTGATCCCCAGCCTCGTCCCGTCGCCTCTCCCGTTCATATGACACTTATTCCCGGTTGAGGGCGCGAGGACTCACGAAAAGTGTCATATGAACGGGTGTGGCCCCGAGGATGTTTCTTCCTCGGGGCCACACTTTCGTGCGCTACTCGGCAGCCGATTCAGGGGTCGGGCCGGGTTCGGGCGCCGGCGCCTGCGCGGGGGTCTGCTGCTGGCCCTGTGCGATGCCGTGGCCGATGGCCTGGCCCTGGAGCATCGCGGTGAGGTCGATGCCCGTCGCCTCGCGCACCGTGTCGAACATGGCGCGCATGCCCATGGCGGCCTCGCCGGCCATGTGGGTCGTCGCGCCGCCGCCCTCGCCGGACCCCGACAGGACGGTGACATTGCCGACGTTGGCGTAGCCCTTGGCGAACTCGGTCATCATCGGCACGAGAACGTCGAGCGAGCGCTGCGCGAGCACCGCGTCCTGGTTCTTCTTGAGGGCCTCGGCCTCTGCCTCGATCGCCGAGGCGCGGGCCTCGCCGGCGAGCCGGATCGCGTCGGCCTCGGCCTGCGCCTGGGCGCGCTTGGCGTCGGCTTCGGCCTGCGCCTGGACGCGAATGGCCTCGGCCTCGCGCTCGGCCTTCTGGGCATCGGCTTCGGCGGCCTTGATGCGCGCATAGGCATCCGCGTCGGCGCGCTGCTGCTGCTGGTAGAGGCTGATGTCGGCCTCGCGGCGCTGCACGTCGGCGGCCGCCTCCGCGTCCTTGATCGCCGAGTAGGCGCGGGCGTCGGCCTTCTTCTGCTCGTCGTATGCGGCGGCGTCCGCGACGCGCTTGACGTCGGCGTCGAGCTGGGCCTGCTTGTTCTCGGCCTGCTGCATCAGAACGCCCTGCTCCGCGCGGGCTCGCGCGAGCGCCTCGGCCTGTTCCGCCTCGGCGCGGGCCTCGCCGACGTCGGCCGCGGCCGCGGCCTGGTTCTTGTCGTAGGCGGTCTGCTCGATGAGCGTCTCTTCGCTCGTCGCGATCTCGCGCGCCTTGATCTGACGGTTCGCGTCGATGCGCGCGATCTCGGCCTGCCGCTTCACCTTCGAGACTTCCTCGGCGCCGAGTGCGTCGATGTAGCCGTTCTCATCGGTGATGCCCTGGATCTGGAAGCTGTCGAGCACGAGGCCCTGCTCCTCGAGATCGCTCTTGATCAGCGTCGCGATCTGGTCGCTGAGCTCCTGCCGGTCGCGCATCAGCTGTTCGACCGTCAGCGTCGCGACGACGCCGCGGAGGGCACCCTCGAGCTGCTCCGTCGTGAACACCTCGATGGCCTTGTCCTGCGAGACGAATCGCTCGGCGGCGCGCGCGATGGCCTCCGTCTCCGATCCGACCTTCACGAGCGCAACGCCCGTGACGTCGACCGTGACACCCTGGATCGACTGGGCCGTGGGCTGGACCATGATCTGGCGCGCGCGCAGCGACAGTGTCTCCGCGCGCTGAGTGATCGGGTTCACGATCGCGCCGCCGCCGCGGATCACGGTCAGCGCCGAGGCCGGCCCGGTGCCTCCCTTTTTCGCTTTGCGTCCGACGATCACGAGTGCCTCGTCCGCGCGAGCGACCTTGTACCACGCTCGCATGAGCAGCGTGATGATCAGGCCGACGATCGCGAGGATGACGAGCAGGATGATGACGGCGATGACGATTCCGCCCACCCCGATGGCTGTGAAAAAGCCCACGGTTCTCCCCTTCAATTTGGCCGACGCGGGCTCAGAACCAAGCGCGCGCCGATGGCTGTCGTCTCAGCCTATTAAAAGCTTGCGTTCGGCGCACTCGCAGAACCCGTGACCGGGAGGCCCTCAGCTGCGGATCCATAGACTGAGAGGCATGTCTTCTGCCACCGGATCCGCGGGCGTCGGACCGCGCGTGACCGTCCTCGACGTGCTGCGACTTCTGAGCGAGCTGCTCGCGTTCGGTTCGCTGTGCGCGTGGGGCTTCCTCGCCTGGCCGCTGCCGTGGAGCGTCGTGTGGGGCCTCGGCGCGCCGATCGTGGCCATCCTGGTCTGGGCGCTGTTCCTCTCACCGAAGGCCGTCTTCGCCCTCCCCCGCGCCGTGCGCACCCTGATCGAACTGCTCGTCTTCGTCAGCGCGACGCTCGCGCTCTGGGCGCTGGGCCTGCCGTGGGCCGGCCTCGCGGTCGGCGCGTTCTGCGTCGTCGTCGGGGTCTTCGTCCTGCGTCGCGAGCTGCGCTGACGCGCGACGCCCGGAGTCAGATCCCCTGCCACTCCGGCTTGTTGTCGTACGACTCGCGGTAGTAGTCGGCGAACTTCAGCCGTGATGCGGCGGCCTCGTCGACGACGACCGTCACGTGCGGGTGTAGCTGGATCGCCGATCCCGGAATCGACGCCGTGAGCGGCCCCTCCACGGCCTCGGCAACGGCCTCGGCCTTGCCCTCGCCGAAGGCGAGCAGCACGAGGTGTCCCGCTTCCAGGATGGTTCCGAGGCCCTGCGTCAGGCAGTGCCGCGGAACCTCATCGACCGAGTCGAAGAAGCGCGCGTTGTCGGCTCGCGTCTGCGCCGTGAGGGTCTTCACCCGCGTGCGGGACGCGAAGGACGAACCCGGCTCGTTGAACCCGATGTGCCCGTCGGTGCCGATGCCGAGGATCTGGACGTCGATCCCGCCGGCCGCGCGAATGGCGGCCTCGTAGCGATCCCCGGCACCCGCCAGGTCCTCGTCGTGCGCGGGCGGAGTCTGGATCAGGCTCGGGTCGAGCCCGAGCGGCTCGACGACCTCGCGCGTGATCACCGAGGCGTACGACTCGGGATGATCGGCGTCGATGCCGACGTACTCGTCGAGGGCGAATCCGCGCACGCGCGAGACATCGACGCCCGCGAGCCTGTCGCGCAGGGCCTCGTACACGGGCAGCGGCGTGGATCCGGTCGCGAGGCCGAGCACGGCGTCGGGCCGGGTGCGGATCAGCTCTGCGATCGCGTCGGCGACCAGCGCTCCGGCGGCGGCGCGATCGGGGACGATGACGACCTCGGCCATGGGATCCTCCTGATGTCGGGGAGATGAACGGATGACTCGATCCTTGCAGACCCACACCCTCAGGCGATCGTAAACACTTCGTGACCCTGACAACAGCTGTCGACCGGGAGACAGCCTTACCATGGTCACAAGGAGCGCGGATTGTGGCGCTCGCATGTTGGGGGAGATCTCGATGACCGACCTGGCGACGGAAAAGACGCAGGAGCACAGCGACACCACGGCGGCGCAGCCCACGGCGGCACAGCCCGAGGTGCGCTGGGTCGAGCCTGCGCCGAAGAAGCGCGGCAAGAAGAAGCTGTGGTTCGGCGTGGGGATCCCCGTGGCGCTCATCGCGTGCGGTGCGGTCGCGGTCGGGACGATCTTCACCGCCCCGGGCGTGACGGTGCTCGGCGCTGACGTCGGACTGACGACCGTAGACGGCGCGCAGGAGGCGATCGCCGCCGCCATCGCGGACGCGACCGTGACCATCAGCGTCGACGGAACGCAGGAGACCCTCACGGGAACACAGCTCGGCCTGTCGGTCGACGCCGCCAAGACGGCCCGCGACATCAAGAACGCCTATCCCCTGTGGAACATCGGCAACTGGAGTCCCGGCTCTGTCGATGCGGAGCTCGCGGTCGACACGCAGGTCGCGAGCGACGCCCTGTCGGAGGCCTTCGCCGACAAATACTCCGCGCCCGTCGACGCTCAGATCGAGTACGGCGACGGCGGGTATTCCGTCGTGCCGGCCGAGAACGGTCAGGGCATTGATATCGAGGCGCTTGTCGACGATCTGTCGGCCGAGCTCGCCGCCGCCCCCGCCGTTCAGGCGCTGGCCGCGGGTGTGACGCCCATCGCCGCCTCGTCGTCGCCCTCGATCTCGCTCGTCGCGAGCATCACCGAGACGGAGCCCGCGTTCACGACCGACGAGGCCACCGAGACCGTCGAATCGCTCAACAGCGCGATCGACAGCGTCGTCTTCAGCCTCGACGGTGACACGGTCGACGCCGTTCCGGCCGAGACCGTCGCGTCGTGGATCGATGTCGCGGTGACCGACGCCGGAGAGGTCCAGATCGCCACGAAGAACGATGAGATCGAGAAGTACGTCGCCGAGGTGCCGGGGCGCGTCGACCAGCCCGCCACCGAGGCGGATGTCGTCGTCGACGCCGCCGGGAATGTTCTGAAGACGATCACGGAGGGCCATGACGGCTACAAGGTCACCTCGACCGAGGGCGTCACGGACACGATCTCCGCGGCCCTCACCTCGATGCAGCCCGCCGAGGTCGCTCTCACGGGCGAGAAGGTGGCACACAAGACCACGGAGCGCTTCCGCCGTGCGGTCGTCTCGAAGAGCGAGGGCTACTCCTACTTCTACGAGACCGTCAACGACGGCAAAGAGAAGCTGATGAAGACCATGCCGATGGCGCTCGGCACGCCGGGCCACGACACGCAGGTCGGCGACTTCACCGTCTACGCGCAGCTCACCACCCAGAACATGGGCGACTGCGACGCGGACGGCAACCTCGTCCCCGGTGGCCGCTTCGGTTACTGCACGGCCAATGTGCCGTGGATCAGCTACTTCAACGGCGACCAGGGCTTCCACGGAACGTACTGGCACAACAACTTCGGCCCCGGCGCCTACATGAGCCACGGCTGCGTCAACCTGTCGCAGGCCGACGCCGAGTGGAGCTACCGCTTCCTGCAGGTCGGTTCGCCCGTCAAGGTCGTCGCCTAGCGCTAGCAGGCGGCTCGAAACGTGCTCTACTCTGATGACATGACCACCCTGCGCATAGAAGACCTGTCCGCCGGCACCATCGTTGCGGCCAACCGGCTCACGCTGAAGCCGGGCCAGGAAGAGTTCATCGCCCCGACGACGTATGCGGTGGAAATGGGCGTTGCCGACCCGCAGAAGACCTGGCAGCGCGTCGTGCTCGACGGCGACCGTGTCGTGGCCTTCGTGCGCGCATACTTCGATGCCGACGCTGCCAGCGACTACCTGCGGGCCGCGGTCTGGCGCATCAACGTCGACGCGGAGGCGCAGGGCAAGGGTGCCGGTCGTTTCGCCATCGAGGCCGTGCTCGAGGAGGCGCGCAAGCGAGGGTTCGACCGGGTGACGGTGGTCTACGAACCCGGCGAGGGCGGCCCGGAGGCCTTCTTCCGCCGCATCGGGTTCTCGCCCGTCGGCGAGTCCGACTATGGTGAGGTCGTCGCAGAGTACACGCTCTGAGCGCCTCCCCCACATGCCGCTGGCGGCGGGGATTCGATCCTTCTCCCCCGATCGAACCTCCGCCGCCAGCTTTTTTCTGCGTTAGACGAGCGACTCGCGCCACGCGCGGTGGAGCTGGGCGAACTTGCCGTCGCCCTTCTTCAGCGCCTCCGGCGCGTCGTCCTCGATGATGCGACCGTGCTCCATCACGAGCACGCGATCGGCGATCTCGACCGTCGAGAGCCGGTGCGCGATGATGATCGCCGTGCGGTCGGCGAGGAGCGTCTGCAGCGCCTTCTGGATCGCACGCTCCGACGGGATGTCGAGCGATGCGGTCGCCTCGTCCAGGATCAGTACCGACGGGTCCGCGAGGAAGGCGCGCGCGAAGGACACCAGCTGACGCTGCCCCGCAGAAACGCGCCCACCGCGCTTGTTCACGTCGGTGTCGTAGCCGTCGGGCAACTGCTCGATGAACTCGTGCGCACCCACCGCCTTCGCCGCGGCGACGATCTCGTCGTACGACGCGTCGGGGCGGCCCAGCGCGATGTTGTCGGCGACGGATCCGCTGAAGAGGTAGGCCTCCTGCGTCACCATCACGACCGCGCGCCGCAGGTCGGCCTGCGATAGGTCTCGAAGGTCGATGCCGTCGAGCGTGACGCGCCCCCTGGTCGGGTCGTAGAAGCGCGACACGAGCTTTGCGAGCGTCGACTTGCCGGCTCCCGTCGTTCCCACCAGCGCGACCGTCTGCCCCTCGGGGATGTCGAGGCGGAAGTCGGGGAGAATCGTCTTGCCCTCGCCGTACCCGAAGGTGACGTCGTCGAACTCGAGGTGTCCGCGCGCCTGCGGAAGCGCCACGGGCTTGGCGGGATCCGGAACCGACGGCTGCTCCTCGAGCACGCCCGACACCTTCTCCAGGGCCGCGGAGGCCGACTGGAACGAGTTGAGGAACATCGCCACCTCCTGCAGCGGCGTGAAGAAGTTGCGCACGTACAGCACCGCCGCGAGCAGCGAGCCGACCGCGAACTCTCCCCACGTGATGCGCACGCCACCCCACAGCACCACGACACCGATCGCGATCGCCGAGATCGCCATAAGCGCGGGTTCGAAGGTGCCGAAGAGGCGGATCACCTTCATGTTCGCCTCGCGGTAGTCCCACGAGAGCTTGCCGAAGGTCTTCTCATTGCCGGGCTCGGTGCGGAACGCCTTGCCCGCGCGGATGCCGGTCATCGTCTCGACGAACTTGACGATCACCTGCGCGCTGATGATGCGCGTCCCGCGGTAGGCACGCTGGCTGGCCCGATAGAACCACCGCATGAGGAATGCGAGCGGCACGAACGCGACGACGACCACCACGCCGGAGCGCCAGTCGAGCAGCATGAGCGCGATCAGGGTGAACGCGCCGTAGAGCACGCCGTTGACGAGCTGCGTGAGACCGCCGTTGAGTAGCTCACGAATCGTGTCGAGGTCGCTCGTCTGACGAGAGATGATGCGCCCCGAGGTGTACGTCTCGTGGAACTCGAGGCTCAGGCGCTGCGTGTGGCGGAACACGCGCGTGCGCAGATCGAGCAGGACCGTCTGGGTCACCTTCGCCGCGAGGATGTCGTACCAGGCCAGCAGCGCGGCTCCGGCGATGGCGGTCGCGGCATAGGCGCCCGCGACGAACCAGGTCGGGCCCCAGTCGTCGTTCTCGAGCACCGCGGGCAGCGCCTCGTTCAGCCCCAGCCCCAGGAGGGCCGGTCCGAGCACGCGCACGCCCGTCTGAGCGACCACGACGATCGCCGTGAGCACGACGCGCCACTTCATCGGCGCGAGCATGGAGCCCAGCAGGCGCAGCGAACGCCGCCGGATCGCCTTCGATTCGGCCTTCGTATAGTTCAGGCGATCCTCGCCCGACACTCCTTGCACCGACGAGCTCATCGGTCTGCCTCCTGAATGATGTCGATCGCCGATGTGGGATCCGTGCGCTGCGCGCTCTCTTCGCGTTCCTCGTCCTCGAAGCTCGACAGCACCGAGCGGTAGTCGGCCGAGCGCGCCATCAGCTCGCTGTGCGTGCCCACCTCGACGATGCGCCCGTTCTGCAGCAGCGCGACACGGTCGGCGAGCGCCACTGTCGACGGCCGGTGCGCGACGACGAGCGCGGTCGTGCCCGCGAGCACGCGCTTGAGTTCGGCCTGGACGCGCTCTTCCGTGTTGACGTCGAGCGCCGAGAGCGGATCGTCCATCACGATCACCTTCGGGCGAGCCGCGACGGCGCGCGCCAGGGCGAGGCGCTGGCGCTGACCGCCGGAGAGGCTCATGCCCTCCTCTCCGATCATGGTGTCGACGCCGTCCGGCAGCTCGTACACGAACGACGCCTGGGCGACCGCGAGCGCCTCGTTCATCACGCGCTCCGCCTCGTCCGAGGCGATGTCGAGGTCGTCGCGCCCGAGCAGCACGTTCTCGCGCACCGAGGCCGAGAAGAGCGTTGCGTCCTCGAAGGCCGTCGCGATGTGGGTGCGCAGCTCGACGAGCCGCAGCTGGCGCACATCGACGCCATCGAGGGTGACGCGGCCCGCCGTGACGTCATAGAGGCGGGTCGGCAGCGTCGTGAGCGTCGTCTTGCCGGATCCGGTGAGCCCCACGAGCGCCATCGTCTCGCCCGGTTCGAGTGCCAGATCGATGCCGTCCAGGAGGTCGGGTTCGTGATCCCGGGCATCCTGGTAGCGGAAGTGCGCGCCCTCGAAGGCCAGCGCGCCGCGCGGCTCCGGGATCGACACGGGCTGTTCCGGATCCGTGATCGTGTCGACGGAGTCGAACACCTCCCAGACGCGGTCGGTCGCGGTGCGGGCATCAAGCAGGAACGAGAACAGGAAGCCGATCGACTCGATGGGCCAGCGCAGAATCGTCGCCATCGCGAAGAAGGCGAGCAGCTGCGCGATGTCGAGCTCGCCCTGCGCCGCGAGCCAGATCCCGGTGGCGAGGCTCGCCGCGAAGGCGAGCTCGGGCATCAGCACGAGGATGAAGTCGACGCGCGCGATGGCACCCGCCTTCCGCATCTCCGTGCCGCGGAGCGTCTCCGCCTGCTCCCGGAAGTTCTTGAGCGCGTGACCGCCGCGACCGAACGCCTTGAGCACGCGGATGCCGTGCACGCTCTGCTCCACGCTCGTCGCGAGGTCGCCCTGCTGATCCTGGCTCATGCGCGCGAGGCGCCCATAGGTGCGCTCGAAGCGCAGCGCCGAGATCCACAGGGGGATGCCCGAGACGACGAAGATCGTGCCGAGAGCCCAGTGCCACTGGAACAGCATCACGGAGCCGATCACGACGGTCAGGAGGTTCACGACGAGCATGATGAGTCCGAACGCGAGCCAGCGGCGGATCACGTTCAGGTCCTGCATCATGCGGCTAAGCAGCTGGCCGCCCTGCCAGCGGTCGTGGAACTCGATCGGGAGCTTCTGCAGCCGGTTGTAGAACTTCTGCCGCAGGTTGTACTCGATCGCCGTCGCGGGGGCGAGGATCAGCCAGCGACGAAGCCACACCAGGCCGGCCTCGAGCAGGCCGAGGCCGAGCACGGCGAGCGCGCCCCACACGACGGCGCGGGTCGCACCCGAAGCGATCGGGCCATCCACGATCCATTCGAGGGCCGTGGGGATCAGCAGCGCGACGATGGATGCGCCCAGCGCCGAGAGGGCCCCGAGCAGGATCCGGGGAAAGTCTTTTTGTGCGTAAGGGATTAGACGCGCGAGCGCCTTAAACAGGGGTAGGCGCGCGGGCGCGCCGAGTTCAGTATCAGCAGACATCTCAGCCTCGAGAGGGATTTCCTGCCGCGGAAACGCGACAGCCTTTCAGCTTAGTGTGAGCTGAAAGGCCGTCGCAAGGTTGATCTGAGGATCAGTGGAAGAAGTGGCGCTCCCCCGTGAAGTACATCGACACGCCGCGTGCCTTCGCCAGCGCGATGGTCTCCTCGTCGCGCACCGAACCGCCCGGCTGGATGATGACCTTCACGCCCGCGTCCATGAGAACCTCGGGGCCGTCGGAGAAGGGGAAGAATGCGTCGGACGCCGCGATGGATCCCTCGACGCGGTCACCGGCCCGCTCGACCGCGAGGCGGCACGAGTCGACGCGGTTGACCTGGCCCATGCCGATGCCGACCGTCGCCATGTTCTTCGCGAGAACGATCGCGTTCGACTTCACGGCACGGCAGCTCTTCCACGCGAACACCAGGTCGGCGAGCGGCACCTCGGGCTCCGGGCCCGCCACGAGCTCCCAGTTCTTCGCGACCGACTCGAAGTCGTCGTCGGGGAACAGGTCGGCGTCCTGCAGCAGCAGACCGCCCGACACCAGGCGCACGTCCATGCGCTCCTGCTGCCAGTTCGCCGGCAGCTTCAGCAGGCGCAGGTTCTTCTTCGCCTTGAACACCTCGAGCGCCTCCGGCTCGAAGTCCGGCGCGACGATGACCTCGGTGAAGATGTCGCGCAGATTCTCCGCCATCTTCAGCGTGACGGGGCGGTTGGCGGCGATCACGCCGCCGAACGCCGAGAGCGGGTCGCATTCGTGGGCGCGAAGGTGCGCGCTCGCGATCGGGTCGAGCGCCTTCGGGTCGGCGATCGCGAGGCCGCATGGGTTCGCGTGCTTCATGATCGCGACCGCCGGGAGCACCATGTCGTAGGCGGTGCGGAGCGCGGCGTCGGCGTCCGTGTAGTTGTTGAACGACATCGGCTTGCCCTGGAGGAGCTCCGCCTGGGCGATGCCGTGACCGCCGACGCGCGAGTAGATAGCGGCGCGCTGGTGCGAGTTCTCGCCGTAGCGCAGGTCCTCGATCTTCTCGGCCTGGATCGTGAGGTGCTCCGGGAGGGTCTCGGTGCCCTGCATCGTCTCTTCGGCGAACCACTGGGCGACGGCCGTGTCGTACGACGCCGTGTGGGCGAAGGCTCGCGCCGCGAGCTCCTTGCGCGTCTGCAGGCTCGTGCCGCCGGTCTTGACCGCCTCGATGATCGCCGGGTACGACGACGGGTCGACGACGATCGCCACGTTCGCGTGGTTCTTCGCCGAGGCACGCACCATCGCGGGACCGCCGATGTCGATCTGCTCGACGACCTCGTTGGCGGCCGCGCCCGAGGCGACGGTCTCGACGAAGGGGTACAGGTTGACGACCACGAGCTCGAAGGGGGCGATGCCGAACTCACCCAGCTGGGTCTCGTGGTGCTCGAGACGCAGGTCCGCGAGCAGGCCGCCGTGCACGTTGGGGTGAAGGGTCTTCACGCGGCCGTCGAGCATCTCCGGGAAGCCGGTGATGTCGGCGACGTCGGTGACCTGGTGGCCCCCCTCGCGGATCCGTGCCGCCGTCGAACCGGTCGACACGATCTCCACGCCCGCGTCGGCGAGGGCCTGCGCCAACGGCAGCAGGTCGGTCTTGTCGCTGACCGAGATGAGCGCACGCCTGATCGGGACGATGTCGCGGTCGCGGTAGAGCGAGGGGTCGTGGCTCGGGCCGGCCATGATGTCTCCTTGAGTCTGAGAGAGGTGGGTCAGGTGATGGGGTCAGCCGAGCTCGAGCTCGCCCGTCGCGATCCGGCGAACGACGTCGATGAGCAGTCGTCGTTCGACCGGCTTGATCCGGTTGTGCAGCGTCTCCTCCGAGTCACCGGGCTCGACGGCGACGCGCTCCTGCGCGAGGATGGGGCCGGTGTCCACTCCGCCGTCGACGACGATGACGCTCGCGCCGGTCTGCGTGGCGCCGGCCTTGAGCGCATCGCGCACACCGTGGGCTCCGGGAAACTCCGGCAGGTACGCGGGATGGGTGTTGATGATGCGCGGGGCGAACTCGTTCACGACCGCTTCCGGGAGCAGGCGCATCAGACCGCTCAGCACGATGAGGTCGGGGTTCCAGGCGCGCAGCTGCGCGGCCAGTTCCTCACCCCAGGCCTCGCGCGAGTCGAACGCGTGGAACGGAACCGAGAAGGAGGGGATCCCGAAGTCGGAGGCGTGCTGAAGCCCCTCCGCGTCGCGGTCGGCGCCGACGACGACGACATGTGCCGGGTAATCGGCGTCAGCCGCGGCTTCGAGGAAGGCACGCAGGTTGGAACCCGCGCCGGAGATGAGGACGGCGACGTTCAGCACTCGTTCATTCTAGCGGTCGCTCGTCGTCGTCCGTGAGCGAGGCCCAGTCGTCCTCCGTCACGGGCTTCGGCAGGGGCGCGAGCATGAGGATCGCCGCGCCGACGAGCGCCTCCAGCCCCACGGTGATGCCCACCGCGAGCGGGCTCGCACCGACGTCCACGAGGCGTCCCGGGCCGAGGGATCCGTTCGCGATCTCGGCGAGAATCGCCCACGCCGCGCCCGCGCAGGCCGCGACCCCGACGGCGATGACGACGCGCGGGCCGACGGGCTCGGCGCCGGCGCCCTCGATCGCCCAGTCCTTCGCATAGCTGCGGCGGACGATCCAGCCGCCGAACGCACCCAGCGCGATCGGTACGAGCGCGAACAGGAGCATCCACGTGCTGGATCCCTCGGGAAGCATCCCGAAGATCGGGATGCCGGGCACGACCCCCAGGCTCGTGCCGGAAGGCGAGATCGCCGTCCCCGTGCCGATGGCGAAGCCGGGGCCCGCGATCCAGCTGCCCATCCACACGAGCAGCGTGGGCACGAAGGCGAGCTGAGCCAGCGTGATCACGCTCGCGCCGATCGCATCCGCCTGGGCAGCCTCGTACAACGCGATGATGTCGTCACCGCTCGCCGCGACGAGCACCGCGAAGAGCACACCCGCGGCGCCGACGAGGCCGACGACCACCACGGCGGATCCGCGGAGCACGAGCGCGGGGATCTCGCGCCAGGCCGGTCCCCAGCCGTCGACGTAGTCGTGCACATCATCGATCGGGCCGTTATCGCCCTCGTTCCACGCATCGTGGATGATGCCGCCAAGCATTCCGACAAGGTAGATCAGCGGGGGAAACGCAATGCCCTGCCACGTGTGCACGGTCGCGACGGGGTTGGCGCTCGAGAGCTGCGCGGCCACCGAGACGCCCACCATGACGAGTATCGCCGCGAGAAGTCCGATCCAGGGATTCGCAGCGCGGACCGCGCGCCTGCCGGAGCGCACCGCGAACAGCAGCGTGAACATCCCGAAGAGAAGGGGTGCGACGCTCAGCCAGAAGGTGGCGCCGGTGTCGGCGATACCCAGGTCTCGCGCGAAGGAGGCGAGGTCGATGTGCACCGGGACGAGATGCCCCAATTGCCACACGCGCACGGAAGTGGGCCAGAGCGCGTCCCACACCGCGACGTCGCCGAAGAGTGCCAGCCACACCAGCGTCAACGGCGCGAGGATCCCGACGAGCCCGACGACGGCCGCAACCATCGCGTCGAGGGCGGCCAGGGCGGCGACGGTGATGGGTTTCATAGGTTTTCGACCCTACCCCGTGGAACGCAACAGGCACCCCGCGAAACGGGGTGCCTGTTGACGAGAGCTTGCTTAGAGCGACTTCAGGATCTCGCGCATGAGCTGGGCGGTTTCGCTCGGCGTCTTGCCGACCTTCACGCCCGCGGCCTCGAGGGCCTCCTTCTTCGCCGCCGCGGTACCGGCCGAGCCCGACACGATCGCGCCCGCGTGACCCATGGTCTTGCCCTCGGGCGCCGTGAAGCCTGCGACGTAACCGACGACCGGCTTGGTGACGTGCGCCTTGATGTACTCGGCCGCACGCTCCTCGGCGTCGCCGCCGATCTCGCCGATCATGACGATGGCCTTGGTCTCCGGGTCGTTCTCGAACGCCTCGAGCGCGTCGATGTGCGTCGTGCCGATGACCGGGTCGCCGCCGATGCCGATGGCGGTCGAGAAGCCGAAGTCGTTCAGCTCGAACATCATCTGGTACGTGAGCGTGCCCGACTTCGAGACGAGACCGATGGGACCCTTGCCCGTGATGTTCGCCGGCGTGATGCCCGCGAGCGCCTCGCCGGGCGTGATGATGCCGGGGCAGTTCGGGCCGATGATGCGGGTCTTGTTGCCCTTGGACTTCGCGTATGCCCAGGCCTCGGCGGCGTCGCCGACCGGCACGCCCTCCGTGATCACGACGAGCAGCGGGATCTCGGCGTCGATGGCCTCGATCATCGCGTCCTTCGTGAACTTCGGCGGAACGAAGGCGACCGACACGTTGGCGCCTTCCTTCTCCATCGCCTCGGCGACCGAAGCGAAGACGGGAAGCTCGACCTCGCCCGCGCCGGGCTTGTCGTGCGTGACCGTGGTCCCGGCCTTGCGCGCGTTCACGCCGCCGACCACGTTGGTTCCCGCCTTGAGCATCAGAGCGGTGTGCTTGGTGCCCTCGCCGCCGGTGATGCCCTGGACGATGACCTTCGAGTCCTTGTTGAGGTAGATCGACATTTCTCTGCTGTCCTTATCTCAGGCGTTGGCCAGTTCGGCGGCCTTGTCGGCGCCCTCGTCCATGCCGGCGGCCAGGGTGACGAGCGGGTGGTTCGCGGCCGCGAGGATCGCGCGCCCCTCCTCGACCTGGTTGCCGTCGAGGCGCACGACGAGCGGCTTCGTCGCGGTGTCGCCGAGAATTTCGAGCGCCTTCACGATGCCCTCCGCCACGGCGACGCAGCTGGTGATTCCGCCGAAGACGTTGACGAACACGCTCTTGACCTGCGGGTCGCCGAGGATGACGTCGAGGCCGTTGGCCATGACCTGTGCGTTCGCGCCGCCGCCGATGTCGAGGAAGTTGGCGGGCTTGACGCCGCCGTGGTTCTCGCCCGCGTACGCGGTGACGTCGAGCGTCGACATCACGAGACCGGCGCCGTTACCGATGATGCCGACTTCGCCGTCGAGCTTGACGTAGTTGAGGCCGTTGGCCTTCGCCTTCGCCTCGAGCGGGTCTGCCGCGCCCTTGTCCTCGAGCTCTTCGTGCTCGGGGTGGCGGACCTCGGATCCGTTGTCGTCGAGCGACACCTTGCCGTCGAGCGCGATGACGTCGCCCTCGCCCGTGAGGACGAGCGGGTTGACCTCGACGAGCGTCGCGTCCTCGCCCTTGTAGACGTCGTAGAGCTTGACGAACACGTCGGAGACCTTCTCGACGAGCTCCTCGGGGAAGTTCGCGGCCTGAGCGATCTCGACGGCCTTCGCCTTGTCGATGCCCGTCAGCGGGTCGACCTCGACGCGCGCGAGGGCCTCGGGCTTCTCGACGGCGAGCTGCTCGATCTCCATGCCGCCCTCGACGCTGCACAGCGACAGGTAGGAGCGGTTGGCGCGGTCGAGCAGGACCGAGAAGTAGAACTCGCGGTCGATGTTGGCGCCCTGGGCGACCATCACGCGCTTGACGACGTGACCCTTGATGTCGAGCCCGAGGATGGCCTTGGCCGCCTCGTACGCCTCGTCGGGAGTCTTCGCGACCTTCACGCCGCCGGCCTTGCCGCGACCACCGGTCTTCACCTGAGCCTTCACGACGACGACGCCGCCGATCTTCTCAGCCGCTGCCTTCACCTCCTCGGGGGTGTCGGCGACGATGCCGGCAAGCACCGGCACCTCGTACTTCTCAAAAAGGTCTCGAGCCTGGTACTCGTAGAGATCCACGTTGCTTTTCCTTAAGTGGGCGAACGGGTGCAGAGGCGTGGAAATACGTCTCGATGTCGAGAGAACTCGACCAGTGTCAAGCGTACTACCGTCGCCCGCGCCCGGAGAACGCGAAGGCGGCCCCGACAGATGCCGGGGCCGCCTTCGTTCGAGACGAGCTCAGTGAATCTTTTCCTTGCCCCACTGCGAGCGGAACATCGGGATCGCCATCGACACGCACACGGCGAGGATGCCGGCCGTGAAGACGAGGCCATGGAACGAGGTCACCATGAACGCGACACCGAACAGGAAAAGACCGCCGACGAACAAGATCAGCGAAATGATGAACATCATGTGGATGGGCCCTCCGAGAAAGTCTGCGTCCCAGTCTAGCGTGTGGCGGCGTTCTACAAAGTCATGGACCGCGACCGCCCTCCGACCTAGCGTGGCGGCATGAGCACTTCCCTGCCCGGAGACCGCACGGAACCCTACGACATCCTTGATCCGCTCGACACCGACTACTACGGCGTCTTCGACGATGTGGGCGGCCCCGATCTCGACGCGTGGCGTCGCGCGCGCGCCGTCGTCGGCGAGGTCTCAGGCGAACTCTTCGACGCCTGGGAGTCGGCGAGCTACCCGCACGAGAAGGTCCTGGCGTCGCTCGGTCGGCATGACGTCATGGCCGACGGCATCGACCACCCCGAACTCACCCGCCTCTCCCCTCTCGCGGCGGGCCTCGTGAACATGGAGCTGTCGCGCGGCGACGGCTCACTCGGCACGATTCTCGCGGTGCAGGGCGGGCTCGCGCTACGCACGCTGGCCTACTTCGGATCCGATGAGCAGCAGGACGCGTGGTTGTCGAAGCTCGATTCGGGCGAAGTGCCCGGTTCCTTCGCCCTCACGGAGCCGGTGCACGGCAGCGACTCGACGAGCCTCGAGACGACGGCGACACGCGACGGTGACTCGTGGATCCTCCGCGGCGGCAAGAAGTGGATCGGCAACGGCGCCTCGGGAGGCATCACCTTCGTGTGGGCCCGCGTCGACGACCTCGGCGATGCCGACCACGGGCGCGTCGGCTGCTTCCTCGTCCCGCAGGACACGCCGGGCTACGACGCCGAGGTCATTATCGGCAAGGTGTCGCTCCGTGCGATCCACCAGGCGCACATCCAGCTGCGCGATGTGCGGATCCCGTTCGAGAACCGGCTGCCCGGCGCGCATTCCTTCGCGGACACCTCGCGCGTGCTCTACGCGACGCGTTCGGGCGTCGCGTGGTCGGCGCTCGGGCACGCGACCGCCTGCTACGAGGCGGCTCTCCAGTACGCGAACGAACGGATCCAGTTCGGGAAGCCGCTCGCCGGTTTCCAGCTCGTGCAGGAGAAGCTCGCGCGCATGCTGTCGCAGCTGACCGGCATGCAGCTCTATTGCCGCCGGCTCGCCGATCTGGAGGCCGCGGGCAAACTCCGCCCCACGCAGGCCTCGCTCGCGAAGTACACCAACACCCGCGCCGCGCGCGACATCGCCCGCGAAGCGCGCGACATGCTCGGCGGAAACGGGATCCTGCTCGAGAACCGGGTGATCACCCACCTCGTCGACATCGAGGCGATCCACACCTACGAGGGCACCGAGTCGGTCCAGGCCCTCCTCATCGGCCGCGACCTCACAGGCGTGGGGGCCTTCGCGTAACCCCCGCCGTTCGAATGACACTTTTGGGGAGTCCTCGCGTGCGAGGACTCTCCAAAAGTGTCATTCGAACGGGTGGGGTGGACGGAGCGGGTCCGGGCGCGGGGGATTTTTCTTGATTGCGACTAGTAAACGTTTTCTATTTTGTGTATCGTCATCTCCGGGCCTCCCGCCCGCACCTCATCAAAGGAGATCACATGCGCATCGCAATGACGCGTCCCGGAGCTCGCCGCGCCCTCGCGGTCGTCGCGACCGCCGGTATCGCAGCTCTCACTCTCGCCGGCTGCTCGGGAACGGCAGACGCCGACGGTTCCACCGGCGACAAGACCACCATCCGCTTCCTCTACGCCACGGGCGACGAGACGTGGAACTCGGCCGTCGACGCCATCGTCACCGCCTTCAACGAACAGAGCGAGACCACCGAGGTCAGCCTCGATCCGCTCCCCGCGGGCAGCGACTACGCGACCGCGATGAAGACGATGGACGCGACCGGAAACTGGCCCGCGATCGTCGACATGCGCGACACCGTGACCTACATCAATGCCGGCAAGCTCGCCCCCATCCCCACAGAGGTCACCGAGCTGCTGAGCGACGACGCTTATGGCGCGGCAGAGGACGGCAACGTCTACACCGTGCCGTACTCGGCGCTCAACGGTGAGCTCGGCATGAACATCGTCTACAACAAGGACTACTTCGAAGAGAACGGTCTCGAGGTCCCGGAAACCTATGACGAATTCATCGCCCTGCTGGAGGCCATCAAGGCGAACGGCGACGAGCCCCTCGCGACCGCCGCCGGCGAGGTATGGCCGAGCGACCAGCTGTGGAAGCCGCTCGCCGCTCCCTACTTCGCGGAGTACAGCGACGAGGGCGGATTCTGGAACGCCGTTGTCGAGGGCACGGCGTCGATCGAGGATCTGCGCGAGCCGCTGCAGGAACTGCTCGACATCACCAACGAATACGTCCTCACCGGTTGGCAGTCGACGGCCGACGCCCAGACGACGACCCTGCTGGTGAACGGTCAGGCCGTCATGGCGACGTCGTCCGCCGGCCTCGGCCGCCTCAACGACATCAACAAGGTCAACCCCGACTTCAACGCGGGCATGTTCATCATCCCGGCAGAGGACGGCACGATCAACGTGCTGAAGAACTCCGTGACGGGCGACACGGCCGGTGGCCTCGCCATCTCCGCCCAGGCGCAGGAAGACGGCGCGGAGTACGACTCCGCCGTCGAGTTCCTCGATTACTTCTACTCGGTCGACGGCGCGAACATCCTCGAGGCACAGGGCTGGCTGGCCCCGAACATCAAGAATGCCGATCAGGTGACGCACAACACCTCGATCCCGGGCTCGGAGGACTTCTTCGGCCTGCTCGAGAACCCAAAGCTGAAGTGGTACCAGAACGATTCGTCCTCGGCCGCGTTCAGCGCGTTCAACACCTTCTTCCGCCAGACGCGCATCGAGATGCAGGACGGCCAGATCAGCCTCGATGAGGCGATCGAGAAGGCGCAGACCGAGTTCGACAAGACGGTCGACTCCGCGTCCTGACCCTGCCGGTGCCGGGCGCTCGCGTCCGGCACCGGCCCCACCCCGTTTCGCACTTCCCGAGGAGTTCCCATGAGCGCAACCCTCAGCGCACCGGCCCGGACCCGCCGGCGCTCGCGCCAGATTCGCATCCGCTGGACGATGTTCGGTTTCGTCGTTCCCGCGCTCATCGTGTACCTGGCGATGGTGATCCTGCCGTCGCTGCAATCCATCCAGCTCAGCTTCACGAACTGGGACGGCATCGCCGACGACTACGACTACGTCGGCTTCGCCAACTACACCGAAATGCTCACGAGCGGCCGCTTCTGGAACGCCGTGAAGAACACCCTTCTGCTCGGTATCGGCTCCGCGGTCATCATCAACGTGATCTCGCTCGGCATGGCGCTCTTGCTCGACCGGCTCGTGCACCTGCAGGGACTGTTCCGAACCGCCGTGTACCTGCCGGCGCTTGTCTCCGCGTTCATCGTCGCCACGATCTGGAAGTACCTCCTCAACTACAACTTCGGCTTCGTCAACACCTTCCTGCGCGACATCGGTGTCCCCGATGCCGCGCGAGACTGGCTTGGCGACAGCGACATCGTCGTGTGGGTGATACTTTTCATCGTTTGCTTCACCCTCGGCGGCAACACGACCCTGATCTATCTGGCCAATCTGCAGTCGGTACCGCAGGAGCTCCTCGAGGCAGCCCGTATCGACGGTGCAGGCAAGATCCAGGTCTTCCTCAACGTGACCTGGCCCATGATCGCCGGCGGTGTCACGATCAACGTCACGCTTGCGCTCATCGCCGGCTGGACGATCTTCGACCAGGTCATGGTGCTCACCTCCGGCGGGCCCGGGTTCGTCAGCGAGACCATGGCCTTCTTCATCTACAAGGTCGGCTTCGGCGAGTACCGCGCGGGCTTCGGATCCGCGGCGGCCGTCGTGCTGTTCCTCGTCGTACTCATCTCGTCGGCCGCGACCAACGGCTACATGCGCAAGAGGGAGATCCAGGCATGACGACAAGCAGCGAGACGAAGGCTCTCGTGGCCGGCCTGACCACGAAGCCCTTCAAGGAAAAGAAGCGCTGGACCGTCGGCGAGATCGTCACGATGGCCGTCATCACGGTGCTCGTGCTCATCGTCGCAACCCCCGTGCTATACGCGCTCGTCAACTCGTTCCGCAGCTATGCCGAGATCACGGCCGACCCCATGGGCCTGCCGACGACGTTCAACTTCGACAACTATGTGCAGCTGTTCCAGCAGACCGATTTCGGCGAGGCCGTGCTGAACACGCTCATCATCACCGTCGTCACGGTCGTCCTTCTCGTGATCCTCGTGCCGATGGCCGCATACGGCATCGAACGCGTCGGCGGCAAGGCGGGCCGCTTCCTCTACCTGCTGTTCATCGCGGGTCTCATGATCCCGTTCCAGGTGCGCATGATCCCCCTCGTCGAGGCCTTCAACGAGGTCGGCCTCTACTCGACGCTCACCAGCGTCATCCTGGTGCATCTCGGCGGCGCCGCGTCGTTCGGCGTGCTCCTCTACTCGAGCTTCATCCGCGGTATCCCGATGGATGTCGAGGAGGCCGCCGACGTCGACGGCGCCGGCCGGCTGCGCACGTTCTGGCAGATCGTCTTCCCGATGCTGCTGCCCGCGACCAGCGCGTTCGTCATCACCCAGGCGCTCGGCCTGTGGAACGACTTCTTCATCCCGCTCGTGTTCCTCGACTCGTCGTCGGCGGGAACGATCAACGTCGCCATCAACCGCATGGTCGGCCTGCTGACCTCGCAGTGGCAACTGATCTACACGGGCGCGATCCTCGCGATCATCCCGTCGGTGGCGATCTTCGCGGGATTCCAGCGCTTCTTCGTGAAGGGCCTGGCCGTGGGCGCGGTGAAGGGATGAGCTCGCTCACGACGCGCGCCCGCGCCCTTGTCGCCTATGACGGCGCCCTCGCGCACCTGCTGATCGGCGTCCTGCAGGTCTTCCTCGTATCGGTGTCGTTCCTTGCGGCGACATCACCGGTCTGGCTCTTCGCGCTGATCGTCGGCTGGCAGCCCACGCACCTCGCGATCGCGCTCTTCGCCGCCTCGACGTGGACGGTGGCGCCCGCGGTGACCGGCGCGCTGGCGGCCGCATCGCGAATCCTCGACGAGCGCGCGGAGGCGCACGCGGGCCGCGCATTCTGGCGATCCTTCGCCGGATCCTGCCGCTCGCGCTGGCGGATCGCGTCGGGCACCGCAGCGATCGCCTGGATCCTGAGCTACGACGTCGCGCTGTTCTCCGACACCGACGGCGTCCTGCTCCTCACCCTCGCGGGCGGCGGGCTGCTCCTCGTCGCGGTCGTCGCCACGGGATCGGCGCCCGATTCGCCGTTGCCCGGCGCGCTCCGTGCCGCGGCCCAACGACCGCATCTCGCGCTCGCGTGGCTCCTGCTCGCGGTGATCGCCATCGCGCTGTGCGTCATTCCCGTCGTCGGCGCGAGCCTCATGCTCTTCTCGCCCGGCCTCGCCGCCCTCTCCATCCAGATCTGCAACCGCGCGCTCGGCTTCCGCCCCGCGCGCTAGGAGTCATCGTCGTGACCGACATTCTTGCCCCTCCCCGCCGCTCGATCGCGCTCGGTTCCTTCCGGCTGAGCTGGTCCGACGAACGCCCTCTCTCGCTCGCGGGCGGCCCGCTTCGCGATGGCGTGGCCGTCGTCGAGGTCTTCACCGCGACCGCACAACGCGCCCGCACGAGCCAGGCGTACGTGCGCTCCGCCGTCGGCGAGCGCCTGCGCGTGATCGGATCCGAGCGAGTCGACGGCGACACCTGCGACGTCGTGACCATCGTTCAGCGAGACGAGCTCTCGGGTCTTGAGACCCGGACGCGCCTCTCCGCCCCGCACGCTGCTCGCGTTCTGCGGGTCGAGACCAGGATCCGCAACGTCTCCGATCGCGACGTGGTGCTCACGACGGCGTCTTCCGCGGTCGTCGGCTTCGGCGAAGGCGAGTCGTCGATCCAGCGCGCCCGCCTTCTCGACGCCCGCAGCGAGTGGCTGGCCGAGAACCGCTGGCGCACGCGTGATCTCAAGGATCTTCTTCCCTATATCGACCACACGATCCACGCGCAGGACGCACGCTCGCGCGTCGCGCTCACGAGCCACGGATCCTGGTCGACGGGCGAGCGACTTCCCGTCGGCGCGCTCGCCGACGGATCCGCCGCGTTCGCGTGGCAGATCGAGTCGAGCGCCGGATGGCATGTCGACCTCTCGCAGGTGGCTGATGGCGCCATCGTGGGACTGTTCGGTCCAACGGATCTCGAGCACCAGTTCGCGCATCGCCTCGCGCCGAGCGACGAGTTCGCACTCGTCCCGGCTGCGCTCGCGATCTCCGACGAGGGGGCCGACGGTGCCTTCGCCGAGCTGACCCGCTATCGTCGCACCCTGCGGCCCGGTGCGCGAGACGCCGGCCTGCCCATCGTCTACAACGACTTCATGAACACCACGATGGGCAACCCGACGACCGACGTGCTGCTGCCGCTGATTCGCGGTGCCGCCGAGGCGGGAGCCGAGGTCTTCTGCCTCGATGCCGGCTGGTTCGCCTCACCGAACCACGGTGATTGGTGGTCGAGCGTCGGCGAGTGGCGCGAGGCCCTGGACCGTTTTCCCGACGGAGGGCTGGCGCGCATCGTCGAGGCGATCCGTTCGCAGGGCATGCGTGTCGGCATCTGGTTCGAGCCCGAGGTCATCGGCGTCGACAGCCCGCTCGCGGGGTCGCTGCCGGACGAGGCATTCTTCACCCGCTTCGGCGAGCGCGTGCGCGAGCACGACCGGTATCACCTCGACTTCCGCCACCCGGCCGCTCGCGCGCACCTCGACGAGGCGATCGACGGCGTCATCGCCGTCCATGGCGTGAGCTACCTGAAGCTCGATTACAACATCAACCCGGGCGCGGGAACCGAACGGGACGCGACGGCTGCGGGAGACGGTCTGCTCGGTCATGCCCGGGCCTACCGCAGCTGGCTCGAGACTGTGCAGAGCCGCCACCCCGACCTTCTCATCGAGAACTGCGCCTCGGGTGCGATGCGCGCCGACTACGGCCTTCTCTCGTCCGTACACATCCAGTCGACGTCCGATCAACAGGATCCGCTGCTGTACCCGCCGATCGCCGCGAGCGCACCCGCGTCGATCCTGCCCGAGCAGTGCGGCAACTGGGCCTACCCCGCCGCGGAGATGAGCGCGGAGGAGACCGCCTTCACGCTCGTGACGGGCCTGTCGGGGCGTCTGTACCTCTCGGGCTTCCTCAACCGGCTGAGTGCCGCACAACGCGAGCAGGTGTCCGCCGCCGTGGAGCTGCACAAGGACCTGCGCGACGAGCTCTTCTCGGCGGTACCGTTCTGGCCGCTCGGTCTGCCCGCGTGGGACGCGGAGCAGGTGTGCCTGGGGCTCGCAGGAGCGAACCGCACGATCGTGTTCGTCTGGGACCGAGCGGAGGCCGCGTCGGAGATCCGGCTGCCGGGCGCGCTCGCGCAGGTCTTCCCTTCCGAAGGGTGGGGCGTACGCCACGACGCGGGGGACACCGTCGTCACGACGCTCGCCGGCCCCACGGCGCGCGTGCTCGCTTCGGAGGTGACCGCATGATCCGTCCGGGATCCGAGATCCTCGACGACCGAGGCCGTATCGCTCAGCTCCACGGAGTCGGCGTGCAGCGCGTCGGCGAGCGCTGGTTCGCGTGGGGCGAGGACAAGACCTCCGGGCCGACGTTCACGGCCGTGGCCTGCTATTCCACCGGCGACTTCGACGAGTGGCGCTTCGAGGGGAACGCACTCGAGGAGGGCGACGGCGATCTCGCCGGCGACCGCATCATCGAGCGCCCGAAGGTGTTGCGACGCCCCGACGGGATCTGGATCATGTTCCTGCACGTCGAATCGGCCGACTATTCGGCTGCCCGCGTGGGCTATGCGATCGCCGAACGCCCGGAGGGCCCCTACCGCTACATCGGTTCGGAGCGACCGCTCGGCAACCTCAGCCGCGACATCGGTGTCTTCCAGGAGGACGGCGTCGGCTACCTGCTGTCGGAGGACCGCGAGAACGGCCTGCACATCTATCGTCTGCGCGACGACTACCTCGCGGTCGAGTCGATCGTCGTGACGCTACGACAGCAGAGGAACCCGGAGATCGGTTACGAATCTCCGACGCTCGTGAAGGCGAACGGCAGATACCACCTCTTCGGCTCCGACCTCACGGGCTGGAGCCTGAACGACAACATGCACGCGTCGGCGACGGCACTCGAGGGACCGTGGACCGATTGGAGCCCTTTCGCGCCCGTCGGGTCGCGGACCTTCGACACGCAGGTGAGCGTCGTCCTGCCCGCGGGGGACGGTTTCGTCTTCATCGGCGATCGCTGGCTACCGGACGACCTCTTCCGCTCGAAGACGGTGGTGCTCCCCCTCGTCATCGAGGGCGAGACCGCCACGCTCGCGTGGCGTGACGAATGGACGATCGGAGAACTCGCATGATGCGCGCCGGATTCCTCATGGATCCGCTACGAATGCGATTCGCCTTCGGCGCCGACGAGCGCGCCGCGCTCTCCGGACTCTTCGCCCTCGACGGGGCGGCGGTCACCCGCGCCTCCGACTTCGACGACCCGGCCGGCATCGATGCGATCCTCATGGGCTGGGGGGCGTCCGATCTCACCGCCGCCGATCTCGATCGAATGCCGAAGCTGAAGGCGATCGTGCACTTCGGGGGCGGGTTCGGCGGAGAACCGCTAGCCATCGAACGCGGCATCTACACCGCGAACGCGAAGGCGGTCAACGCGGTGCCCGTCGCGGATTTCACTCTCGCCATGATCACGCTCGCCGCGAAAGACGTGTTCTGGGCGGAGCGTCAATACCGCGCCGAGCAGCGGTTCCTTGACCGCGAGATCGAGTATCCGCGTGCGGGCCTGGGCGGCGCAACCGTCGGTATCGTCGGGGCGTCGACGATTGGCCGGCTCGTGATCGAGGGTCTCGTCGCACGCGGGCACGAGGTCGCCGTCTACGATCCGTTCCTCACCGCGGAGCACGCGGACGAGCTCGGCGTGCGCGTCGAAACCGAGCTCACCCGCCTCGCCGCGCAGAGCCGGATCCTCTCGCTTCACGCTCCCGATATCGCCACCACGCGCGGCATGATCTCGGCCGAGGTGCTCGCGGCGCTGCCGGATTCTTCGACCTTCATCAACACGGCCCGTGGCGCACTGGTCGATCAGGACGCGCTCGTCACCGAGCTCGGTACCGGCAGGATCCGCGCGGTGCTCGATGTGACCGAACCGGATCCGCTTCCCGCCGGTCACCCGCTCTTCGACATGCCCAACGTGTACCTCACCCCACACGTGGCGGGTGCCATGGGAACGGAGATCCGCGACCTCGGCCGCGCCTCGGTCACCGCGCTCCTGCGCTTCGCCGGCGCGCTCGTCTAGGGATCTCCCATGGCCGGCACCGACAACCCGATCCGCCGCGGATCCACCCCGGGTCCGTCCATCGCGCGCGTCGGGAAGGGGTATGTCATCGCGACGCGCACCCACGCGGCCGCGGGGAGGGAGAGGCACCCCGACGGATCCGTGCCGCGCGTCACCGAGATGTTCCTGGGGCTGCGCGCCGAGGATCTCGACCGCCGCGACCGGTACGCCGATGTCTCCGCCGTCGAGGTCGTCGGCCGCTCATAAGATTGTTGATCTGGACCGTTTCGCACGAAGGAGCCCCGTGGCATCTACCATTCACGATGTCGCCGCCGAGGCCGGTGTCTCGATTGCGACGGTGTCGCGAGTCATCGCGGGAAACTATCCGGTCGCGAAGAAGACGCGCGAACGCGTCGAGGCCGCCGTGGCGCGACTGAACTATTCGGCGAACCCGAATGCCCAGCGGCTGCGCGGGGTCGATATTGCGCCCGTCGCCGTGCTGCTCGGGAGCATTACGGGCCCGTCCTTCGCCGCCCTCGCACAGGGCGTCGAATCGGAGGCCCGAGACCGGGGTCGCATCTGCCTGATCGGCACGACCGGCGGCGCCGCCGATCGCGAGCTCGAACTCGTCGAACTCATGCGGCGGCAGGGGGTCGAGGCGGTGATTCTTCCGGGCGGATCCTGGGAGAGTCGCGAGCATCACGATCGCATGGCGGAGCACGCGAAAACCCTCGCGAAGGAGGGAAAGCACCTCGTCTTCTGCGGCCCGCGCACCCTCGATGACCACGGTGACGACGCGATCGACATCCGCTACGACAACGAGGGCGGCGCGCGCCAGATCGCGGCGCATGTCGTCGACAAGGGCCACCGCAACGTGCTGCTGATGCCCGGTACGCCGAATGGAGGCACGGCCTCCGAGCGCCTCCGCGGTTTCCGCACCGCACTCGCCGCGGGCGCCGCGCAGGAGTATGGCGTGATCGAAACGTCCTTCGATCGCGAGCCCGCGCGCGAGGCGCTTCTCGCGCACCTGCGCGAGATCGTTCCTGTCGGATCCCGCCCGCCGTTCAGCGCTGTGCTGTGCGGCACCGACCAGGTCGCGATGGGTGTGCTCGACGCCCTGCACGAGCACGGCCTGCGATGCCCGGAGGACGTCTCGATCACGGGATACGACGACGTTCCGTCCGCGCGCGACCTCAGCCCGGCGCTCACCACCATACGCGTGCCCTACGAAGAACTCGGGGCGCTTGCGGTGCGCCAGGCGCTCGACGATCCGCACGCCGACGCGGGCGTGCTCCCGGTTGAACTCATCGTCCGCGACTCCGTCGCGGCGCCGCGGTAGGGCCCGCTCGTGAATCAACGCGGGCCTCTGTCGAAATAGTAAACGTTATCTACGGTAATAACGCGAGAAACCATCAAGGAAGAAGGTTGATAAGGATGCGACTCATTCAACGGCCCCGCGCGGCGCTGCGCCGGGCCCTCGCCATCGGAGCCTCCGGCGCGGTCGTCGCCGCGGGGCTCGTGACCATGACCGCGCTGCCCGCGATCGGGGCCGAGACCTGCACCGTATCGTTCGACACGACCGTCTCGGAGGCCGGCTTCACGCATCCCGGCGTGGGCCTCACCGCCGAGAACCTCGAGACCGCGCGCGAACAGATCGCGTCGGGCACGGAGCCATGGGCCTCGTACTTCCAAGATATGAAGAAGTCTCCCGCGGCGGCGATCGACGCTGCCTCGGCCAACGAGTCGAAGACCCAGCCGGGCACCCCCGACTCGACCGCCTTCGCCTCTCAGGGCTTCAACTCGCGCTTCATCGGCGATGGGCTGAAGGCCTACACGCAGTCGATTCTCTACGCCATCACGGGCGAGCAGGAGTACCGCACCAACGCGATGGAGATCATCCGCATCTGGGAGCAGATGGATCCGGAGGCGTACGCGGTCTTCCCCGACTCGCATATCCACACGGGCGTGCCGCTTCATCGGATGACGACCGCCGCCGAGATCCTCCGCTACGGCAGCTGCGCCACGGACGAGACGCCGTGGACGGAGGCCGACACCGAAGCGTTCACGACGAATCTGATCGTGCCCGTCACCGAGACGTTCCTGCACGACCAGAACCACTTCATGAACCAGCACACCTATCCCCTGCTGGGAGCCATGGCGGGGTACATCTTCACGGAGAACCGCGAGCGGTACGACGAGGCCGTTGAGTGGTTCACCGTGAACTCCACGGCGGAGAATCAGGGCTTCAACGGATCCATCTCCCGACTGTTCCGCCTGGTCGACACCGACGACAAGACCGGCGAGACGCTCGACGAACCCCGCGTACAGCACGTCGAGATGGGGCGCGACCAGGCACACGGCGGAGGCGACATCACGAACGCGTCGATCCTCTCGCGCATGATGATGGCTCAGGGCACAAAGGTCGATCCCGTCGCGGGCACCGTCTCCACGGCACCCGACGCCGTCGGCCCCTTCGAGTTCGGCGACGACCGGATCCTCGCCGCCGCCGACTACTTCTGGTCGTTCATGCTGGGGCATGACCCCGAATGGACGCCGGTCGGCTACTCGATGGATCCCGACGGCACCGTGCGCGACACCTACGACCACATCTCGAACGCGTACCGCGGTCGATACAACACCGCGAGCGTGTGGGACCTCTATTACTACTACGCGTACACGCGCGGCGAGGACATGACCGAGCTCGCGCCGAATCTCGAGGCGGCGTTCGAGCAGCGGCTCCCCCTCGAGTACTACTACGGAGGAGCCGTCACACGCGCCTGGGACAGCCCGGACGCGGGTGGTGACTTCTGGCTCTACCTGCCCGAGAGCGCGGCGGGATCGTCGGTGCCTGAGCACATCGCAAGTCCCACGGTGCTCGAGATCGAGGACCGCTGGACCCCGATCTCGGGTTCCACGACGTCGACCGATGATTTCGTCACGCTCGAGGCGACCGGGGACGGCTCGAAGATCGCGTTCCGCAACGCCTCGACGAAGAACAAGGCCTTCGCGCTGCGCGTGCGCACCGACGCACCCGCCCGCCTCGAGCTGACGTTCGGCATGAATAAGAGCATCGAGCTTCCCGATACGAACGGTGAGTGGCGGCAGGTGACCGTCACGCTCGACGCGTCCGAGAGCCTGCAGGATCTCGTCTACATCGCCGCGACCGGCGACGGCGCGAGCGTCGATGTCGACTCACTCGACATCGCACCCGCGACGACTGGTCCCGAGCTCGGCGCCGCTCCCACCCGCATCATCGGTGTGGTCGGATCCGAGATCTCCGCCAGCCTCCCCGCGACCCCCGGGTCCGCGCTGCGCGTGGAGCCGATGCCCGACGGCACGACTCTCGACAATACGACGCTCTCGTGGGCACCCAGCGCATCCGGGACGCATGACGCGCTCGTGACCGCGGACGACGGATCCGGCATCGCGTCGAAGGCGATCGCGTTCATTGCGGCCGACGATCGCGATGCCGCCATCGTGGAAGCGGCGGCGCCGCACGTCGACACGTCGACCTACACGCGCGCGACACAGGAGGCATTCGACACGGCTCTCCGTGCAGCCGAGGATGCGGGTGCCGATGACTTCCCCCAGGCGCTTGCAGACCTCACTGCGGCAGCCGACGCCCTGCGGCTGGTGTCGCCGACCGTCGCCGACGGCAGCCTTGACTACCCCGGGCTGTTGGCCTCGTCGACGGCGGGAAGCAACACGGCACTCCTCGTCGACGACGACAATCAGACCGGCACGGTGTACAACCAGGCGGTCGATCGCGCTCACGTGTTCGACTTCGGGCCGTTCGCGACCGTGTCGGCGTCGTCGTTCATGCTGCAGTCGAACATCTTCGAGGATCGGCTGGCGAACTCGGCCGTCTTCGGCTCCAACGATGGCACGACGTGGGAGCGGCTGACACCCGGCGTCACGGAGATGACGCAGGACGAGCAGACGCTCGAGGTCGCGCCCGAGTTGCGCGACAAGCGCTACCACCAGCTGAAGGTGCAGCTGCTCGAGCCGCTCCCCGATGTGCTCTACGGCACGAAGCAAGGCCTCGTCGAGTTCACCGAGTTCCATATCTTCGGCGAGCGCCACGAGGCGACGGGCGACATCGACGCGGTCTCGATCTCGGCTCCCGGATCCCTGAAGGGCCGCGTCGTCGCGGGTGACGAGGTGCGCCTCGAGCTGCACGCGAACGCGGCGATCTCGGACCTCGCAGTAACGATCGCGGGTTCGCGGGCCGAGGTCGTCGACGACGGTGACGGCGACTGGGCAGCGACCGCCCTCCTTCCGTCGGACCTCGCGCCCGGCGCGCCGCTCACCTTCACCGTCAATCACGTGACCCACGACGGCGCGGTCGCCGACGAGGTGAGCTCGACGACCGATGGATCCGCGCTCTACGTCTCGACGAATAACGGCCTCGTCGACGATGTGATCGGCTCCCTTCCTGTGACCGGCGAGGGCGGCGTGACCGCGGCCTCCATCACCCGCGATGCCGCGAACCTCTTCGACGGCGACGCTGCCACCCACTCGGACACCCGGCTCGTCGGTGCTCAGGCGTCGCTGGTCTGGGATCTCGGTGTGGACTCCTCGCTCCGGGTCTCGGGGGCGGACATACTCGTGCGCCAGGATCAGTACGGAACCAGCCGGCTGAATGGTCTGCGCTTCGAGGGATCCAACGACCTGACATCGTGGACTCCGCTGACAAGCAACGTCATTGCGACGCCGCGCTGGCAGCGTCTCGAGGGCCTCGACGAGGCGTCGTACCGCTACCTTCGACTCACGAACCGGAACATCATCAACGTCGCCGAGGTGCGCCTCTTCGGTGAGGTCACCGTATCGCCCGCCGACCCGGCCTGGGCGGCGGGGACCACATACGATGACGGCGACCGGGTCAGCTACGACGGCCGCACGTACGTCGCGCAGTGGTGGACGAAGAACGAGATCCCGGGATCCACGGCGACCGGTTCGTGGATGGAAGAGGGCGCGCTCGTGGCAGGCACCGACGCGCGTGAGTGGACCGCCTCGTGGGTATACGACGACGGCGACACCGTCTCCTACGAGGGGCACCTGTTCCGCGCGAAGTGGTGGACGCGGAACCAGGCGCCGGGCGACCCGAACGGCCCGTGGGAGGGCTGAGCCCCTCCCCTTCATATGACACTTGTGGGTAGTCCCCGTGACGGGGACTACCCACAAGTGTCATTTCAACGGCTTAGCTACTCGGCGTCGGGGGTTTCCGGGGCCTGGTCGGCCAGCGCCATGATCGGCTCGAGCTCTTCGCGCGTGAGTGTCATGAGCGGGCCCGCGGGGTCGATCAGGATCCCGCCGACGTCCTCGTGGTCGCGTAGCACCTTCGCGATCTTGTCGGCGCCGAAGGGCATGGCCCGTTCCGTGCGCCCCTGTGCGACGATCTCGAGCGGGTGCGAGTACACCTGCAGCAGCCTGGTTCCGTCGACGAGGCGCGCCTCGGCAATCCCCATCTTCTGCTCCCCCTCGCCGTCGCCGGGCGAGGAACCGACCGCGACCCAGAGGGGCGGCTGCTCGGCGAGGATCTTCGCGATCCGCTTCGGCGTCTCCGCGTCGCGCGGCTGCGCGAGCGCCGACTTCACGCGCATGCGCGGATCCGCCTGCTTGTGCGCGCGCTCGATCACCTCGCGCGGGAGCACGATACGCGACTTCCCGGACGCGCCATCGATGATGAGGCCGTCGAAGCCGCGCTCGATCATGTGGGCGAGGATCAGCGGAACGGGCTGCGCCACCGCCGACGTCTTCTCGTTGCCGTCGGCCTTCACGGCCTCGCTCAGTGCCTTGCCCGAGCTGTAGACCAGCATGTAGTTCTTCTCGCCCGCCGTCGCGACACCATACTGCAGGGTCGCCTTGCCGTTCTCGTCGACCTGCTCGCGCACATCGCCCGCCACGCGCAGGAAGAGGTGCCCCTGCATGAGCTGACGCGCGACGCCCAGCAACTGCGCGGGCGTGGGCTTCTCGGGCATCGCCGCGAGCGCGTCGCGGAGCACCGCGTTGTCGCGCAGGCCCTTGATCGTCTCCAGGCGTGCCGGGGGCGCGGCCGGCGCCAGCGGCAGCTCGCGCACGGCGGCCGGCTTCGGCGTCGGTGCCGCCTGCGGACTCGGCGCCGGCTGCTGCTTCGGTCGGGTGAACGCATCCGGACCGGCCTTCGCGAGATCCTCCGCGCGCTTCTTCCTCTGGGCCAGTTCCTGCTCGGGTGAGAGCACCTCGGGGCCAGAGTTCGCCCCGACGCCCTGGAACGCCGAGAACGAGATGTTCACGCCCGTCGCCTGATCCTCGGGCGCAGCCGCAGACTCCGGGGCCGCTTCCTCGGCGGCCGCGGACTCTTCGGCAACACCGGTGTTGTCGACGAGCTCGTCTTCCGAGCTCTCGGACTTCTTCTTACGCGAGAACAGACCCATATGCCCCAGCGTACGGCGGCGCGGCGCAGCCGGCACAATCGAGGCTCACTTCATCACAATTTCTCGATCGGGGCCACCTTGATCAGGAGCTTCTTCGGCCCGACCTCGTCGAAGCGCACGTGCGCGATGCGCTTCGCCCCGACGCCCGTGACCTGGTCGACGGTGCCCTCGCCGAAGTCGTCGTGACGGACCCGGTCGCCGGCGGCCAGCTCGAGGTCGCCGTTGTCGCGCACCTTGCCGGTGACGCGGTTCGTGAACTCGCTGAGCGCCGCCGAGGGGGCCTTCTTCTCGAGCGGTTTCACGCCCCAACGATTCTCCCCCCGGGGACGGTTCGCGTTGAGGGCCCGCGACTGCGTGCCTCCTCGCCCGTTGACATCGCCCGGCGATTGGCGCCATTCGATCAGACCGGCCGGGATCTCCTGCAGGAAGCGGCTCGGCATCGCCGCGGAGACCTCGCCGAACTGAGCCCGCGTCATCGCCAGGGAGAGATAGAGGCGCTTGCGGGCACGGGTGATGCCGACATAGAACAGTCGACGTTCCTCCTGCGGGCCGCCGGGCTCTCCGGCGGAGATGCGGTGGGGAATGAGATCCTCCTCGACGCCCGTGAGGAACACCGTGTCGAACTCGAGCCCCTTCGCCGTGTGCAGCGTCATGAGCGACACCGTCCCGGTCGAATCGTCGAGGTCGTCGCTATCGGCGACGAGCGCGACCTCGGTAAGGAAGTCGACCACGGTCCCCTCGGGGTTGTTGCGCGCGAACTCGCGGGTCACGGCGACGAGCTCGTCGAGGTTCTCCACGCGCGCCTCGTCCTGAGGGTCGCGCGAGCGGCGCAGCGTGTCGAGATAGCCCGACTTGTTGAGGAGGATCTGCAGACCCTCGGTCACCGACGTCGGCTTGGCGTCCTCGCCCTCAGGGAGCAGAATCGCCTGCGCCTCGCGCAGCACGCCGTCGAGCTGGTCGAGCGCGCCGCGGATCTTCGGCCCGAGGCCGATCTCCGCCGCGTGGCCGATCGCGTCTCGGAAGCTGATGTCGTTGTCGGCCGCGAAACGCGCGATGTTCGTTTCCGTCACCGCGCCGATGCCCCGCTTCGGGCGGTTCAGGATCCGCCGCACCGCGAGCTCGTCCGCCGGGTTCACGACGGCCATGAGATAGGCGAGCGCGTCCTTGATCTCGGCGCGGTCGTAGAACTTGGTGCCGCCCATGATCCGATACGGGATCGCCGAGCGGATGAAGATCTCCTCGAGCGCGCGGGACTGCGAGTTGGTGCGGTAGAAGACCGCGATGTCGCTGTAGTCGACGCCCTGGCGCCGCACCGCTTCGATCTCGTCCGCGATGAATTGCGCCTCGTCGTGCTGCGAGTAGCCGGTGAAGCCGACGACGGGCGCGCCCTCGCCCTCGGAGGTCCACAGCTTCTTGTCCTTGCGGTCGAAGTTGTTGCGGATCACCGCGTTCGCCGCATCGAGGATGTTCTGGCTCGAGCGATAGTTCTGCTCGAGCAGCACGACCTTCGCACCGGGGAAATCGCGCTCGAACTCGGTGATGTTGCGGATGTCGGCGCCGCGGAAGGCGTAGATGGACTGATCCGAGTCGCCGACGACGGTGAGCGACGCGCCCTGGGGTTCGTCCTCCGGCATGATCGCGAGCATTCCCCCGCCGAGATCCATCGTCTCGCCCTGCACGGGCTTGGTGAGTTCGCGGATCAGCTGGTACTGAGCGTGGTTCGTGTCCTGATACTCGTCGACCAGAATGTGCGTGAACCGGCGACGATACTTATCTGCGACCTGAGGGAACGCGCGGAAGAGGAAGACCGTCTGCGCGAGCAGGTCGTCGAAGTCGAAGGCGTTCGCCTTGCGCAACTGACGCTGGTAATCCTGGAAGATCGCGGCAAACACCCTCTCCGCGGGATCGCTCGTGTTCGCCTGGCGCGAGAACGAGTCGGCGTCCTGCAATTCGTTCTTGAGCTTCGAGATGCGGCTCTGCACCCCCGCGGGCGTCAGGCCGAAGGCCTCGGCCTCATGCTCTTTCACGAGGCGCTTCATCAGCGCCCGCACATCGCCCGAATCGTAGATCGTGAACGACTTCGTGAACCCGAAGTGATCGGCCTCTCGCCGCAGGATCCGCACGCAGGCCGAGTGGAACGTCGAGATCCACATCCCCTTCGCCCGTTCCCCCACGAGCTGCTCGACGCGCTCGCGCATCTCGCCGGCGGCCTTGTTGGTGAAGGTGATCGCCAGGATCTGGCTCGGCCACGCCTCGCGCGACTCGAGCAGCGACGCGATGCGATGCGTGAGCACCCGGGTCTTCCCCGATCCCGCTCCCGCGACGATCAACAGCGCCGGGCCGCGATACGTGACGGCGTCGCGCTGAGGAGGGTTCAGCCCCTCGAGAAGCGGGTCACGATCGGTGAACATTGAGACATTGGATGAATCAGCCATGGCGGATCCGAGTCTATGAGAGACCGCTGACAATCGATCGGATCGCGCGGACCTCGGCACGCGCATAATCAACGACAAGTATCATCTCGATAACAACTATCCCATTGGGGGATCCTGTGGAACGAAGCGGATACAACATGGACCTTCAGCCCAAGCGACTCGCCGACGTCGTCTACGACAAACTGTGTGAGGCCGTGGTCGACGGCACCCTGGCCCCCGGCCAGCGCGTGCGCGATGGCGACCTCGCCGAACAGCTCGGCGTCTCGAGGATGCCCGTGCGAGAGGCTCTCCAGAGGCTCGAGCGCCAGGGCCTCATCGAGATGGTCGCGAGCAGGTTCACTCGCGTCACCGGCGTCACGCCCGAGATGCCCGCTCAGTCGCTCGAGTTCCTGGGCTACCAGCTGGGCATCAGCCTGCGTCTCGCCCTGCCGCGGATGAACGAGGAAGAACGCGCGGAGGCCGCCGAGCTGGCGCGCGAGGTGGCGCGCGCCGTCACGAGCGACGCGCAGAAGGCCTACGAGACGAACTTCCAGCTCGGCACGTACCTCGCCGGCCACAGCGGGAACGCGCTCTTCGCGACGGTCATGGCCGACGCCTGGCTGCAGGTGACCCGCAACCTCCGAGGCACCTTCCCCCTCATCAAGGACGCCGACGAGATGGCGGACGACTTCACCCACCTCGCCGACTACATCGTCGAGGGCGACGGGATCGGCGCCGAGGCGCAGATGCGCGACGTGTTCCAGCTGGGAGCCGGCCAGCGCGGCCCCGCCCACGCCGTTGAGGGCCTCTGGGACGACGTGCTCGGCTAGAACACCTGCCGGGCGAGATCGGGGTGGTCCGCGAACACGCCCGTCACGCCCGCCTCGCGAATGGCGCGCCACTCGGCGCGCCATTCGCCGTATTCGGCGGCGCTCCCCCGGCCGCGAAAGCGTTCCTCCAGGAAGGCGTTCTCGGGCCGAGCGGTCCAGGTGAACAGTTCGAGGCCGCGCTCGCGCGCCTCGGCGGCGAAGGCCGGCGCGGCGGGATCCAGGAGCAGCGACTTTGCGACGCTGATCCCGTCGACCCTCCCGGCGAGCGCCGCGATGTCGCCGAGCTGGTCGAGATAGCTCGGCGCATCGGATCCGAGAGTCAGGCGGAGGTCGAGCGCGACGCCCTCGTCCTCGAGCAGGTAGACGAGCTCGGCCTCGATTCCGGCAGACCGCACCGCGTGCAGGGCCGACTCCTCGAAGGATTCGACGACGAGCCGGCCGCTCCCCGGATCCTGCCAGCCGCCCGCCCGCAGCTCGCGCGCGACGAGCGGCGCAAGGTCGAGGCCGATGGCCGAGAAGTACGGGGCGTGCTTGATCTCCACGACGACACCGACCCCGCCCTCGCGAGCGATGTCGAGCACCTCGCGGAGCGACAGGATCCGCTCCTCGCCGTCGAACGCGGCGCTATCGGGGCGGAGATGGGGGATCCGCTCCGTGCAGCGCAAGAGCTGGAGCTCCTCCCAGGTGAAGTCCTCCGTGAACCAGCCGCTGAACTCGTGCCCCGCGAACGACTTCGTCGTCCTCAGGTGCGCGAACTCGGGCCGCGCCGCCACGTCGGTCGTCCCAGAGATCTCGTTCTCGTGTCGCACGACCAGAACGCCGTCCTTCGTCGCGACGACATCGGGCTCGATCAGGTCGACGCCCTGGGCGATCGCGAGCTCGTAGGAGGAACGCGTGTGCTCCGGCCGGTATCCGCTCGCACCGCGGTGACCGATGAGGGAAATCATCGCGCCAGACTACGCCGTGGGAGAAAAGGCCAGGTGAACACAGCCCATGCATAACAATCCGCGCATATCCTGTGAGTACTCGCGACCCTCGCGACACCACCGATTCAGGAGTGTGACCACAGCAATGGCCAGCGCCGGATTCACCAACCCGTACTTTACCAACGAGCGACCGCAGGGACAGGGCGGCTACGCGACGCCGCTCGCGCCGCAGCAGGCGCCCCAGTTCACCCCCACCGTCGGCGAGCAGGCCCAGCTCGAGGGCATGTACGCCGCCCCCGCAGCCGGCACGCCGCAGACGGGTCGCATGACCTACGAGGACACGATCGTCAAGACCGTGATCCTGTTCGCCGTGATGCTCGCCACGGCGGCGCTCAGCTGGGTGATCACGCTCGGCGGATCGCTCTCGGCGAGCACCGCGACCAACTTCAACCTCATCCCGATGATCGTCGGCGCGCTCGGCACGCTCGTCATCAGCCTGGTGATCGCGTTCCGCAAGCAGGCGCCCGTCGCCCTGACCTTCGCCTACGCGGTCGCGGAGGGTCTGTTCGTCGGTGGAATCTCGGCGTTCTTCGAGACCTTCGCTCCGGGCATCGTCGTGCAGGCCGCGCTCGCCACCATCGCCGTGATCGGCACGACCCTCGCGCTGTTCGCGAGCGGCAAGATCCGCGCCTCGGCGAAGATGACCAAGATCGTCATGATCGCGATGATCGGCTATGCCGTCTTCTCGCTGCTCAACGTCGGTCTGATGATGTTCGGCGTTCTGCCCGAGGGCATGGCCTTCGGCCTGCGCTCCATGACGATCGCCGGCATCCCGCTCGGCCTCATCATCGGCATCGCCGTCGTGCTCATGGGCGCGTACATGCTCGTCTTGGACTTCGACGCCGTGCAGCGCGGCGTGCGCAACGGCGCCCCCGCGAAGCTCGCCTGGACGGCCGCCTACGGCATCCTCGCGACCGTCGTGTTCATCTACATCGAGATCCTGCGGATGCTCGCGATCCTTCGCGGCGACGACTGATCCCGCCTCACGACGATGGCCCGCTCCCCAAAGGGAGCGGGCCATCGTCGTTCGCGCTGGGTTTTGGCGACTCAGCGGGCGAGTGGGCCGCCCTCCTGCTCCACCCTCGTGATCAGGGTCCGCACGATCTCCGGCTCCTGACGCAGGCCGTCGTGCTCGAACTCGTTCGTGATCCAGAGGTGCATGTTGGGCACGGCGTCGCGCGTCGCCTCGGCAAACTCGATCGGCACGAACATGTCGTCGTAGTACATCGCCGCCGCGACGGGCACCTCGTTGCGCGCGAGCCGGGCGGCGTCATACAGCTCCGGATGATCCGTGCGCTCGTGCAGGGCGAGGGCCGCGTCGCGGAAGGGACGCAGGGAGGCGATCTCGTCGAACTGCCACGGGAAGAACATCTCGCCCGTGAAGGGCACCGGCCCGTCGGCGTCGGCCTCGAAGCCGCCGAGCTCGGCCCGCACTCTGTGCGCGGCCCAGCCGGCGGATCCGGGACCCGAAGCGTAAATCTCCTCCTGCAGGATCGCGTAGAGCGGATTGCCCCAGTACTGCGTGCGCGCATCGACCCCCGCGAGGAAGGCGTCGCTCAGCCGCCCCGATGGCAGAAGCGCCTCATCGAGTAGCCAGAGCAATCCCTCGAAGCCCGTCGACATCCCGAAATCGATGCCGAGGGTCTGCAGGCGCCGGGCCGAGAGCCGGTCGCCCGACGGCAAGCGCACCTCGTCGTTCTCGACGAGGTCGACGATCGTCTTCATGGTGTCGATGTGCTGCGGGTAGCGGCGATAGAACTCCGCCGTCTTCCGCGCCGTGCGCGGCAGCGTGTTGCGGTAGATCTCCTCGGCGTCGGGGGCGATCGAGGTGATCCCGCCCGTCACATAGCAGGCCGTCAGTGCCTCGGGCGCGAACGACAGGTAGCTGAGCGTGAGGAAGCCTCCGTAGCTCTGGCCGAGCGTCTGCCACGGTGCACCGCCGTAGACCTCGCGGCGGAGGTGTTCGGCGTCGGCGATGATCTGCTCGGCGCGGAAGCAGCGGATGTATTCGGCCGCCGCCTCCCCGGGGAGTCCCGCGATCGACGCGCGGTCGACGGGCGTCGATCGGCCCGTGCCGCGCTGATCCATGAGCAGCACGCGGTGGGTCTTCAGCGCCTCGCCGATCCAGCCGCCCTCCGGCGCGGGGCGCGGCCCCTTGCCGCCGGGCCCGCCCTGCAGAAACAGAAGGACCGGGGCGTCCTGCATTCCCGGTTTCGATACCTCGCGGGCGAAGAGATCGATGCGGCGAGCGCCGGCCGGATCCGTCCAGTCGAGCGGGACCTCGAGAGTGATGTCGCGCACGCGAAGCCCGCGCAGGGAGAACTCGTGGATCGTCATGGATCCATCCTTTCAGGCCGGCGCGCCCGCATGCTGCACGGCTGGATAGGCTTCATGGCCACCGCCGCCGCACGCTGGCGCCACCACCCCGCCGACGCCGAGACGCCCCCAGCCACCGTTCAAATGACACTTCTGGCTAGTTGCGGGGCCGTCAAGTGCCGAAAGGTGTCATTTGAACGGGTCCCGGTGACGGGGCGCACCACGGGCACCCTAAGAGGGCGCGGTGGGCGAGTGCGGTGGGCGGGTGCAGTGAGCGCGAGGCGGCGGGAGGGCGCGGTGGGCGGGTGCGGGGGCGCGGGGCGCCGCCGCGGCGGAGTCAGAGGTTGGCGCCGCCGCGGTAGCGGGTGCCCTGGTGGGTTTCCGGCAGGCGGTCGCCGCGGCCGAAGAGTCGGTTCCGCAGCGTGGTCGGCTCGCCGTCCTCGCGGATCCGGCCGCGCCGGCGCAGCTCGGGGATCACGAGCTCCGCGAAATCGCGGGCCGTGTCGAAGGAATGGTACTGACGCAGGTTGATCCCGTCGACGCCGTCCTCGTCGAGCCACTTCTCGATCTCGTCCGCGACGACCTTCGGGGCTCCCGCGACGAAGAACCGTCCCTCACGGCCGCTGCGGATCCGAGCGAGCGCCTCGCCCGCCGTGAGGCCCGCGAAGCCCTTCAGGCGCGCGAGGATCGCAGGGTCGCTCTGCTGCGCGGCGATGTCGTCGATCGCCGTCTCGGCCGGGTATGCCGTGAGGTCGATCGGCATGCTCGAGTGGGCGAGGATTCCGTCGAGGCTCTTGAACTCCTGGTAGGTGCGCAGCTTGTCGGCCGCTTCCTCCTCGGTGCGCCCGACGATCACGCCCGCCTGCACGATGAACTTGATGTCGTCGGCGCCGCGTCCCTGCGAGACAGCGGCGTCGCGCATCTCCTGCGCGTTGTGCTGGAAGTCTTCCTTCGTCTGCCCGCCCGTGAACACGAGCTCGGCGTGGCGGCCGGCGAAGGCGATGCCCTCGGGCGACCCCGTGGCCTGGAACAGCACGGGGGTGCGCTGCGGCGACGGCGACGAGAGGTGCGGGCCCTTCACCTTGAAGTGGTCTCCGACGTGGTTGATGTAGCGCACCTTGGACGGATCCGTGTAGACGCCGCTCGCCGCGTCGCGCACGATCGCGTCGTCGTCCCAGGATCCCTCCCACAGCTTGTAGAGCACGTGCAGGTACTCGTCCGCCTTCTGGTAGCGCTCGGCCTTGGGGATCTCGCCGTCGAGGCCGAAGTTCTGCGCCGCGTTGGGCAGGTAGGAGGTGACGATGTTCCAGCCGACCCGGCCCTTGGTCAGGTGATCGAGCGTCGACATGCGCCGCGCGAAGGCGAACGGCGGCTCGTACGTCGTCGAGAACGTGGCCCCGAAGCCGAGGTGCTTCGTCACCGCCGCCATCGCGGGGATCACGAGGAGCGGGTCGTTGCTGGGGATCTGCAGGCCCTCGCGGATCGCGGTCTCGGGGCCGCCGCGGAACGTGTCGTACGCGCCGACGACGTCGGCGAGGAACACGCCGTCGAAGCTGCCGTCCTCGAGGATCTGCGCGAGTTCGGTCCAGTACTCGATGTCGTTGAACTCGTGCCGGCGGTTGCCGGGAAGCCGCCACAGACCGTGCGTGATGTGACTCACCGTGTTCATCTCGAACAGATTGACGATGAGCTTCTTCTTCTCGGTCATGCGGTTACTGCTTCTTTCTCGGCGGCGGGCGCGCCGGGCGCCCGGAACTCCGGGCGAGTTCCATTCAGTTCAAAGTCTCCCACGACGCGGCGCCGCTGCGCGGCGGGGTTGTGCGAGTGAACCGTGCGCGCGTTGCGCCAGTGCCGGTCGAGCGCGGCCTTCGTCGACACGGCGGATGCGCCGCCCACCTCGAAGATCTCCGTCGCCGCGTCGAGCACGAGCGGGGCAACGATCTGCTGCAGGCGGTAGACGTCGAGGATCAGATCGGCGTACGCGTCCTGATCGCCCGCGGCGTACCGCTCGGAGGCGCGGTCGACGTCGCGCGCCCCGGACACGACGAGACGCACCGCGGCGTCGGCGCGCGCGCTCACGGATCCGATGGTCTCCTGCACGAGAGTGTCCTCCCGCGGGGGCGTCTCACCGGGGAAGCCGAAGATGCGCCTGCGGGGACGGACGAACTCGACCGCGTCCCGCAGCGCGGCGCGCCCGATTCCCGCTGCCGCCGCGAGGAGGATGAGCTGGAACACCGAGGCGATGTGGTTGCCGCGCGCGGGGTTCTCCCCCGACACGATGATGTCCGCGGGGTCGACGGCCACCCGGTCGAAGGTCGTCGTTCCCGTGCCGGTCAGGGGCTGGCCGAAGCCATCCCAGTCGTCGATCGACTGCACGCCCGGATCCCGCGTGCTCACGGTCACGCCGACGCGGGTCTCGCCGTCGAGCGCCGCCAGGCGGATCCAGTCCGCGTAGATGCTGCCGGTCGTGTAGTACTTGCGGCCCGTGAGGAGGATGCTGTCGCCCTCCCGCTCGATGCGGGTCGTGATGTCGCCCGTCTCCTGCTTCTCCGACTGCGCGTTGCCGACGAACTCGCCGCGCGCGATCCGATGAATCCACGCCCCGCGATTGGCCTCATCGTCGTCGTAGCCGGCGACGATCTCCTCCACGACGGCGATGTGGCCGCGGTAGAGGTGCGCGAGGTTCGAGTCGGCGGAGGCAACGAGGATGAGCCGCTCGATGAGCTGCTCGAAACTCAGACCCAGTCCGCCCCACTCGACGGGGAGTCGGACCGATCCGAATCCTATCGCCTGCAACGCCCGTACTTCCTCGTACAGCAGCGTGTGGCTCTGCTCGCGCTCGACGGCGCGGGACGCGATACCGATCAGCAGCTCATCGAGGGCGCGATCGAACTCCTCGAGGGTCTCGGGACGGGAGATCGTTGCAGTCATAACGCCCGACTGTAGGGAGAAAGCGCCGGTCCGCGCGACTGTGTGACGCCATGCGGCGTTATGTGACGACACACGACGACGCATGACGACACACACGTGCGCTGCGGCCTCACCACCTGCTTGCATATCCCCAATTCCATCCGTCCTCCCCCTGTCTAAGGACCCCCATGAACACCGCGCTTCGCCGTACCACCCTCGTCATCGCCGCGACCCTCGCCGCCGGGATGTCGATGACGGCGTGCGCGGCGCAGACGCCCGCCGCCTCCGGATCCAGCACCGACAAGGAGGGCGGCACCCTCGTCTACCTCGACGCCGAGCTCTCCAGCAACACGCAGCTGCAGTCGAGCGGCACGTGGCAGGACAGCGCGTACGTCACGAACATCACCGACCGCCTACTAGACCGCGACCCGGAGACCGGGGAGATCGGCCCCTACATCGCCGACACCTGGAAGGTCTCGGACGACGGCCTCGTGTACGAGTTCCATATCACCGGCGGCGTCACCTACAGCGACGGCACCCCGCTCGACGCCGCGAACGTGGCGCGCAACCTCGAATGGCAGGCGAACGGCGACCCCGACGGCGGCATCCCCGCCAACAACTGGTTCCCCGCCGTCTCCGAGATCACCCACGACGACGACGCGCAGACCGTCACGGTGACGCTCGAAGAGCCCTACGCGCCGTTCCTCAACGTCCTCTCGTTCTGGCGCACCTCGCTTGTCGCCGACGCCACCATCGAGGCGAGCCTCGAGGCCCAGTCTCAGCTGACCGGCATCATCGGCTCGGGTCCCTTCGTCGTCGAATCCGAGAAGTACGGCGAGGAGATCGTGCTCGCCGCCCGCGACGACTACGACTGGGCCCCCGGCAGCGCCGATCACGAGGGCCGCGCATACCTCGACGAGATCGTCATCATCCCCGTCACGGAGGACAGCGTGCGCCTCGGCTCGCTGCGCTCCGGGGAAGCCGACGTCATCCGCTACATCCAGCCGAGCGAAGAGGCCGGGCTTGAGGCCGCCGGCATCACCGTCCTCGGCGTGCAGGGCGCGGGCAACGTGAACGCCTGGCAGCTGCACCAGTCGGCGCCGTTCCTCGACGATGTCCGCGTCCGCCAGGCGCTGCAGCACGGCATCGACCGCCAGCAGATCCTCGACGACCTCTACACCGACAACTGGCAGATCGCGACGAGCATCGTCACGCCCACCACCTTCGGCTACGTCGACCTCTCCGACGAATTCGCGTACGACCCTGACGAGTCGGCGGCACTCCTTGACGAGGCGGGCTGGACCGAGCGCGACGCCGACGGCTTCCGGACGAAGGATGGGGAGCGCCTCAGCATCCTCACCTACGTGGACGTGTTCGACAGCACCGCGAAGCCCCTGTTCCAGCTGATCCAGTGGCAGCTCGAGCAGATCGGCGTCGAGCTCGTCATCAAGGAGACCGACTACGCCAACTACTCCGCGACCCTCGAGGATCCGGCGATCGGTGCACGGCGCAACGGCTGGCCCGAGGCGGACGCCTGGGTGCGCCAGAACGTTAACTACCACTCGCAGAACACCAACGGCTTCCGCCTGGCGGAGCCCGACACCGAACTCGACGCACTCTATGAAGCGCAGGCCGACGCGACCAGCGACGAAGAGCGCGCCCAGGTCGTCGGCGAGATCCAGCGGCACGTCATCGAGCAGGCCTACGCGCTGCCGATCCTCGACGATACGCAGGTGTTCGGCCTGCAGCCCTACGTCCACGACTTCTCCACGACCTACGAGGCTCGCCCCACGTTCTACGACACGTGGACCGAGAACAAGTGACGATGACTCCGCTCGCCTTCATCAAGCGCATCGGGCAGTCGCTGCTCGTCGTCGCACTCACGTACGTCTTCGTCTACGCCGTGCTGTTCCTCCTGCCCGGTGACCCGATCGAGAGCCGCATCAACAACCCGCAGAACCCGATCCCGGAGGATCAGGCGCAGGCGATCCTGAACTACTACCGCCTCGACCGGCCGCCACTCGAACAGTTCTGGACCTCGGTGACGCGCATCCTGCAGGGCGATCTCGGGTACTCGCTCACCAACGGCCGGAGCGTGTCCGAGCTCATGGCGCAGGGCATCGGCGAGACGGTCACGCTTGCAGCCCTCGCGCTCGTGTTCGCGGTCGCCTTCGCGCTCCTCGTCGCACTCGTCGGTGTGTTCGCCCCGTGGAAGCCCGTGCGCAAGCTCGTCAGCACGCTGCCGACGCTCGCCCACGCGACGCCCGGCTTCCTCATCGCCCTGATCCTGCTGCAGGTGTTCGCCTACCAGCTCGGGTGGTTCTCCTCGATCCGGGACGAGGGCTTCAAGTCTCTCCTCCTGCCGGCGATCACCCTCGGCATCGGTGGCAGCGCCGCGATCGCCCAGGTGCTGATCCAGTCGCTCACGCGCGCCGCGAACGAGCCCTTCGTGACCGTGCTGCGAGCGTCCGGCACCGCGCCAACATCGATCATCGGCCGCCACGTGCTCCTCAACGGATCCATCCCCGCCGTCACCCTCCTGGGGTTGACGATCGGCGAGCTGCTCGCCGGATCCGTCATCGCCGAGACGATCTTCTCGCGCACGGGCCTCGGCTTCCTCACCGAGCAGTCGGTGCGCTCGCAGGACGGCCCCGTCGTGCTCGCCGTCGTGATGTTCGTGTCGATCGTCTTCACGACCGTCAACCTCATCACCGACCTCGTGTATCCGCTGATCGACCCGCGCCTGGCCGGGCCGAAGCGCCGCCGGAATGCCGTCCCCGCGGCCGAAGGAGTGATCGCATGACCGTCACGGACGTGATCGCCGAGGCGAAGGCCCGCACGCGGCGCACGCGCGTCGTGGGCGGCTGGGACATCGCCGCCATCGCGGTGCTCGCGCTGCTCGTCGTCGCAATCGCGATCCCGGGCGTGCTCACGCCCTACGACCCCCTGGCTGCGGCGCCCGGACAGACGCTGCAGGCGCCGAGCCTCGCCCATCCTTTCGGCACCGACTACCTCGGCCGCGACCTCTTCTCGCGTGTCATGCACGGCACGAGCCGCACCCTCCTGGCCTCCGCCATCGCCGTCGCGATCGGGCTCGGGGCGGGAACGCTGCTCGGCCTCATCGCCGCCTACTTCGGTCGGGGCGTCGATGCCGTCATCAGCCGCATCGTCGACGTGCTGCTGTCGATTCCCGGCCTCCTGCTGTCGATGATGATCGTCGTGGCCCTCGGCTTCGGATCCATCAACGCGGCCATCGCGGTCGGAATCGCATCGGTGGCCACCTTCGCCCGGCTCATGCGCTCCGAGGTGCTGCGCGTGAAGGCGCTGACCTTCGTCGAATCCTCGCGCCACCTCGGCGTCGATGCCGTGCGACTGCTCCTTCGCCACGTCCTCCCCAACTCGTGGGGGCCCGTGCTGTCGATGACGACGCTGCAGTTCGGATCCTCGATCCTCGCGATCGCGGCGCTGAGCTTCCTCGGCTACGGAGCACCGCCGCCCCAGCCCGAGTGGGGCATGCTCGTCTCGGAGGGGCGCGAATACCTCGCGTCGTCGCCGTGGCTCACGCTCCTGCCTGGACTCGTCATCATCCTCACCGTTCTGTCGGTCAGCCGCCTCAGCACACTGATCACCGCCGCGCGCACGGGAGCACGCCCATGACCATCGCACCCAGCACCGCCGTCGACGCGCCCACCACCACGGCGCTCGAAGTCCGCGAGCTTCGCGTCTCGTATCGCCCCGCCCACCGGCTCATCGAGGTCGTGCACGGCGTCACCCTCTCGGTATCCCGAGGACGCACCCTCGCCCTCGTTGGCCAGTCCGGATCCGGAAAGTCGACGATCGCGCTCGCTGCCGCGGGCCTGCTCCCGCGGCGCGGCGAGGTCACCGGCGGATCCATCACCCTCGCGAGCCGCGACGTGACCCGCTTCCGCGATCGCGATTGGCGCCCGCTGCGCGGGAGCGAGATCGGCTTCGTCCCGCAGGATCCGCTGAGCTCGCTCGACCCCCTGCAGACCATCGGATCGCGCCTGAACGCAGAGCTGAAGCGCCACGGGGTCCCGCGCCGCGAGCGCGCGGTGCGCGCCGCGGAGCTGCTGGCCCGCGTGGGCATCGCCGACGCGGCCCACAAGCTCGACCTCCGTCCGCACGAGCTCTCGGGCGGCCAGCTGCAGCGCGTGCTCATCGCGATCGCGATCTCGGGCTCGCCGCAACTGCTGATCGCCGACGAGCCCACGAGCGCGCTCGATGTCACCGTGCAGCGCACGATCCTCGACCTCATCGGCGAGCTCCGGGAGGAGCTCGGACTCGCGGTGCTGCTCATCACGCACGATCTCGCGCTCGCGCGCGAGCGCGCCGACGACATCGCCGTGCTGCACGACGGCGTCGTCGTCGATCAGGGCCCCGCCGACCGGGTGGTGTCCCACCCCGAGGACGACTACACCCGCGAGCTGTTCGCCAACGCCCCCGCCCTGAGCCCCGACCGCTACGCCCACCTGCTCCGCCCCGTCGACCCCGCGGTCGATGCGGCGATCGAGGTCGCGGGCATCGTGAAGACCTTCCCGGGCTCGCCGCGGCCGGCACTGAACGGTGTCGACCTGCGCGTGCACCGGGGCAGCGTCCACGCGCTCGTCGGCGAATCCGGATCCGGGAAATCGACCCTCGCGCGCATCGTCGCGGGGCTGGAATCCTTCGACGAGGGCGCCGTGACGGTATCCGGCCGCGCGCTCCCTCAGCACCCGCCGGTCGCCAACCGCTTCGCGCGGCGACTGCAGATGGTGTACCAGAACCCGCTGTCCGCGTTGGATCCGCGCTTCACGGTTCGGCAACTGCTCGACGAACCCATCTCGCTCTCGGCGAAGCTCACACCCGCCGAACGCGCGGCGCGCGTCGCCACGGCGCTCGACCACGTGGCCCTCCCGAGCACGGTGCTCGACAGCCGCCCGCACGACCTGTCCGGCGGACAGCGCCAGCGCGTCGCCGTCGCGCGCGCCCTCGCCCTCAGCCCCGAGGTGCTCGTTCTCGACGAACCCACGAGCGCGCTCGACGTGACGGTGCAGACGCAGATCATCGACCTCCTCATGGAACTGCGCGACCGCGACGAGCTGACGTACCTGTTCATCTCCCACGACCTCAGCCTCGTACGGCAGATCGCCGAGCAGGTCACCGTGCTCGAGCACGGCCGACTCGTCGAGAGCGCGCCCACGGCGGAGCTGTTCGCGCGGCCCCGCGACGCCTACACGAGACGATTGATCGACGCGATCCCGAAGGCCACATAAGGAGGATTCCCTCGCTGGTGCGGGTATATTTCACTCAACCCGCCCTTCGATCCGGAGTCCGCCGTGCCCTCTTCGCTCATCGCGCGCCGCAACGCGCTCTTCGCGCTCTTTCTTCTCCCCGGACTCGGCATCTCCTCGTGGGTCACACGCACCCCCGATGTGCGGAACCTGCTCGACGCGTCGACGGCGCAGATGGGATTCATCCTCTTCGGGCTGTCCATCGGATCCATGATCGGCATCCTCGGATCCGGCCCGCTCGTCGCACGATTCGGCACGCGACCGGTGATCATGACCGGAGGATTCGTCGTGGCGTCCGGCGTGACGGTGGTGGGTGTCGGCGCGGCGATCGCGCAGCCGTGGCTCGTCGCCTTCGGTCTCGGACTCATCGGCCTCGGCATGGGCGGTGGCGAGGTCGCGATGAACGTCGACGGCGCGGAGGTCGAGCGGCTCCTGCATCGCTCGGTCATGCCGACCCTGCACGGCTTCTTCAGCTTCGGAACCGTCATCGGCGCCCTCATCGGCATGGGCTTGACCGCCGTGCAGTTCCCCGTCGTCTGGCACCTCGTCATCACGGCCGCCGTCATGGCAGGTGCCATCGTCGTTGCGATCCGTTCCGTGCCCGCCGGCTTCGGGAAGCACGAGGCGGCCCATCGCGCGGAGCGTGCGGACCACCCGCCCGTCTGGCGCGACGTGCACCTCCTGATGATCGGCGGCATCGTGCTCGCGCTCGCGATGAGCGAGGGAGCCGCGGGCGACTGGCTACCTCTGCTCATGGTCGACGGGCACGGATTCTCCGACGCAATCGGATCCGCCACCTACGCGATCTTCGCGATCTGCATGACGGCCGGCCGCTTTGGGGGCGGCTGGTTCGTCGATCGCTTCGGCCGCGCCATCGTGCTCGCCATCAGCGCCATCGTCGCGGGCATCGGGCTGGCGATCGTGGTGTTCGTCGACAACCAGGTCGCCGCCGCGGTCGCCGTCGTGTTCTGGGGCATCGGCACGTCGCTCGGCTTCCCCGTCGCGATGAGCGCCGCCGGCGACTCGGGCGAGAACTCGGCCGCCCGCGTGTCGTTCACGGCAACGATCGGATACATCGCATTCCTCGTCGGCCCGCCCCTGCTGGGCATGCTCGGCGAGCACTTCGGCCTGCGCCTGGCCATGCTCGTCGTGCTCGCGCTCATCGCGATCGCCGTCCTGCTGACCCCGGGCATCCGTCGCCGCCCCACCGCGCCCGCCCCGGCCTCCCGCGCCTGAGCGTGTCCCACTTCGTGCGGATATGGCGGGGGTATGGCCGCGTTAAGTGGGACGCGCGTCTGGCCGTGTCCCACTTGGTGCGGGAAAAGCCCGCGCATAACGACCAGAAGTGGGACACGCGCGTGGCCGTGTCCCACTTGATGCGGGAAAAGCCCGCGTACGACCGCCACAAGTGGGACACGCCCCCGACCATGTCCCACTTCATGCGGGAAAAGCCCGCGTATGACCGCCACAAGTGGGACACGCGCGTGGCCGTGTCCCACTTCGTGCGCGAATAGCCCGCGCATAACGACCACAAGTGGGACACACCCCCGACCATGTCCCACTTGATGCGGGAATAGCCCGCGCATACCAACGCAAAGTGGGACACGGGGGTGACCCGTGTCCCACTTTGCGTCGTTATGGGGTTACTCCCACTCGATGGTCGCCGGGGGCTTGCTCGTGACGTCGAGGGTGACGCGGTTGATCTCCGCCACCTCGTTCGTGATCCGGTTCGAGATCTTGGCGAGGGTCTCGTAGGGCACGCGCGTCCAGTCGGCCGTCATCGCGTCCTCACTCGACACGGGGCGCAGCACGACGGGGTGGCCGTAGGTGCGGCCGTCGCCCTGCACACCGACGCTGCGCACGTCGGCGAGAAGCACGACGGGGCACTGCCAGATCTCCTGGTCGAGGCCCGCTGCCGTGAGCTCCTCGCGCACGATCGCGTCGGCCTCGCGCAGGATCTCGAGGCGGTCCTTCGTGACCTCGCCGATGATGCGGATCCCGAGGCCGGGGCCGGGGAACGGCTGACGGCCGACGATCGCCTCGGGGATCCCGAGTTCGCGGCCGATCTGACGCACCTCGTCCTTGAACAGCGTGCGCAGCGGCTCGATGAGGCCAAAGTCGAGGTCGTCGGGAAGGCCGCCGACGTTGTGGTGGCTCTTGATGTTCGCCGTGCCGGAACCGCCGCCGGACTCGACGACATCGGGGTACAGCGTGCCCTGCACGAGGAACTTGATCGGCGCGCCCTCGGCCTTCGCCTCGTCGACGAGCTCGCGCTGCACCTTCTCGAACGCCCGGATGAACTCGCGGCCGATGATCTTGCGCTTCGTCTCGGGGTCGGTGACACCGGCGAGGTGGCCGAGGAAGGTGTCCTCCGCGTCCACCGTGATCAGGCGCACGCCGGTCGAGGCGACGTAGTCTTGCTCGACCTGCTCGCGCTCGCCCTTGCGGAGGAGACCGTGGTCGACGAACACGGCGGTCAGCTGGTCGCCGATCGCGCGGTGCACGAGTGCCGTGGAAACGGCCGAGTCGACGCCGCCCGAGAGGGCGGAGATGACGCGGGCGGATCCGACCTGCTCGCGGATCTTCGCGATCTGCTCCTCGATGACGTTGCCGCTCGTCCAGTCCGCGGGCAGGCCCGCGGCCTTGTGAAGGAAGTTCTCGATGATCGTCTGCCCGTGGTCGGAGTGCTTGACCTCGGGGTGCCACTGCACACCGTAGAAGCAGGCCTCGGCGTTGCCGAACGCCGCAACGGGCGTCGCCGCCGTTCGTGCGAGGACCTCGAAGCCCTCGGGCGCCTCGGCAACCGAGTCGCCGTGGCTCATCCACACGTTCTGCTCGGCGGGGGTGCTCTCGAGCAGCACGCCGCCGTCGCCCGTGACCACGGCATCGGTCGCGCCGTACTCGCGGTAACCGGTCTTCGCGACGGTTCCGCCCAGCGCCTTCGCCATGACCTGGAAGCCATAGCAGATGCCGAGCGTGGGGATCTTCAGGCCGAAGATCGAGGTGTCGAAGCCGGGGGCGCCCTCGGCGTACACCGAGCTCGGGCCGCCCGAGAGGATGATCGCGACCGGATTCTTCGCCGCAACCTCCTCCGCAGTGATGCTGTGCGGCACGAGTTCGCTGAACACACCGGCTTCGCGCACGCGGCGCGCGATCAGCTGGGCGTACTGCGCGCCGAAGTCGACGACGAGAACCGGGCGCTGTGCCGTATCGGTGCTCACGGGGCGGCCTCCTGGAGGGGATCAGTGGTGGTGGGGCTTTCGGAAGCGGCGCGCTTAGCGGCGGCGCGCTCCTCGCGGGTCGCGAGGTAGGCGCGCACGTCGCGCACGACGAAGAATTCCATGAAGAACGAGAGGAACGGCACGACGCCGCCGCCCGCGAGGAGCAGCAGTCGGCCGAACGGCCAGCGCATGAGGCTCCACACGCGGAAGCACGCGAGCAGGTACACGACGTAGAACCAACCGTGGATCATGAGGATCAGGAGCGAGATGTTTACGCCCTGACCGGTGGATTCGATCTCGCAGCCCTCGATCCAGGGCGTCAGCATCGAGGTCGGCGTGCATCCGGGTCCGGGAATGACCTTGTCGAAGTGCAGGAATCCGCGCGGACCGCCCGCCCACAGCTCGACCGCGAGCGGGGTGTACTTGAGCACCATCTCGGCGACCAGCGCAAGGAGGCCGACACCCGTGATCACACTGGCGATCTGGTAGAAGCGCAGGGAGCGGCGGATCTGCGGGAACGTCTTGAGGCGTGGCTGAGCCATGCTCTCGATCCTAGTCGGCGCGTCCTGAGCAAGCGCCGGGGCCTCTGCCGGGCGCGAGATTCTGACAATCGCGCGAGATCCGGTGGCAACTCGCGACATCGTCAGAATCTCGGCGCATCGTCAGAATCTCGGGACCGGGGCTAGCATCGCAGGGTGAGCACTACGAAACGGGTGGAGGATGCCGCGCGCGAACGCGGGCTGGAGATCGAAGTGCGCGAGTCGCCGAAGGCATCGTCGCTCGAAGAGGCGGCCGCGCTCCGGGGCATCACGCCGGCGGACATCGTGAAGACCCTCGTCGTCAAGGGCAAGGGCGATCAGTACTACTTCGCCCTCGTACCGGGCGACCGGGCGATCAGCTGGGGCAAGCTGCGCGCCGCCGTCGGCGTCAACAAGCTCCGCTTGCCCGAGCCCGAGCTGGCGCTGGAGGCGACCGGCTACGAGCGCGGCACGATCGTGCCGCTCGGATCCCGCACCGACTGGCCGATCTACGCCGACGAGCGCATGGTCGGCAAGCGCGTGTCGATGGGCGCGGGCGCGCACGGTTACGCGCTTTTCGTCGACGCCGACGCGCTGATCGCCGCGTACGGCGCGACGGTCGCCGACATCACGGATCCGATCGACGGGATCCGCGGCGAGCTTCCGCGGCAGTAAGCGCCGCGCTCAGAGGTGCAGGCGCTTCGCGAGTTCGTGACGCGTCTCACGGAGGCTGGCGAGCTGCACCGCCAGGGCGATAACGCTCAGAACGCCGCAGACGATGGACACCACGGGGTGCCTGACCCACCCGAGGGCGAGGAAGACGACCGGGACGAGGCCGAGCACCGCCGTCATCCAGCTGTACAGGATGTGCTCCCCCACCTCGGTGTGCATGACGCGCACGGCGATGAGGACCGCCACGATCGAGCACGCACAGGTGGCGGGTACCGCATAGCTGAGCGCCCAGCCGTTCCAGCCCGTCAGATAGTCCCAGTACGCGCTCACGCCGCCCAGAAGCATCACCAGATACGCCGTGCCCTTGGCGACGTTGCGCCTCTTGCGCACGGCCATCATCACGACCAGCCAGAGTGCGACCACGCCCAGCCAGATCGAGCGCAGCACACCCACGCCGTCGTCGCCCCGGTTGAACAGGAGCTGGGCGGCGAGCGACGCGACGATAACCGCCAGCGAGGCGAAGAACAGCATCGCCAGCACCCTTCTGCGCGAGAACTCGAGCGGTACCGCGGGCATCGGATCCGGCACGCCCTCGCCGTCCGTGCGCGCTCCGCACAGCGGGCAGGCGGCCCAGGTGCCCTCGATCTCGACGTCGCACGCCGCGCACCGTTTCATCGGGAGTGCCCCTCACCCGTCGGGCCCACACCCGACAGCTCCTCTTCCGTGACACGCGCGGCCGAGACCGCGACGGGGATGCCCCGAGAACTCAGGAAGCGGGCGAACTCGCGGACGTGACCGGTCTCCGTGAACGGCGAGGTGAAGCTGATGGTGAGCCGACCGGCGTACGAGACCGAGCAGAACTGGGGGCGCACGGCGGACACGTGGAACAGCATCCGGGTCGTGTGCGACGCCGCCGGCTCCGGAAGCCGGATGTTGCCGAGGTTGGAGATCGCGACGGTGAGGCCGCGGTTGCTCGCGCGGTTGAGCAACCCGAGCAGCAGGTTCTTGATCGGGCTCGGCACGATTCGCAGCACGATCATGCGCTCGAAACGGATGAAGCGGCGCACCCTCTCCCCCAGCGCCTCTTCCGTGGTCTGCGCGCGCAGCTGCGCATCGAGGTCGCGGCAGACGGCGCCGAGGTCATCGTCGCCCCGGCCGTAGGCGTGCTCCAGCCGCACCGTCGTGAAGAAGTTGCGGGCAGAGGTCGAGGGAAAAAGCTGCCGCAGGTTCACCGGGATCGAGACGCCGAGCGTGTTCACGGCGTCCGCGTTCTCCTCCGCGGCGCGCACCGACTGGAAGAACAGCGCCGTCAGATACGACGTCAGCGAGACGCCCTCCGCGCGCGCGAGCGCGAGCACGTCGGCGGCGGGCATCGTCAGCTCGACGACGCGGGTGCGGTTGTCCGGCGTGCGGGTTCCTCTGACCGTCAGCGTCTTCTCGGTGGAGGCGCCGATGAAACGACCGAGGCCGCGCGAGCGCGGGCTCGCATCGCCCGCCGCGGGCTCGCGCGTGCGGAAGTAGCGGGTGAAGCTGTCGGCCTCGAGCTCGTGGCGAACCTCGTCGCGGCGGCCGTCGACGGTCTCGATACCGCCCTCCTCCGCCGCGCCGTGACGACCGGAAGCCGCGCGGACCGCCGGGTCGTCCGGAAAACGCAGGGAGACGTATTCCGTGACGAGGTCGGTGAGGAACCACAGCGCTCCCGTGCCGTCCGACAGCGCATGGAACACCTCGAGGTTGATCCTGCGGCGATGATGCACGACCCGGAACAACAGCGTCCGCTCGTCCGCCTGGTAGATGGGGGCGCAGGTATGCTGCGTCTCCGCGACGACCGTGGGCCGCAGGTCGCTGTCCTGCAGGTAGTACCAGAACACCCCGCGGCGGAGCACGGCGCGGTAGAGCGGGTACCGGTCGAAGGTCGCGTCCAACGCCTGCTGCAGCACGCCCGGGTCGACGTCGTGATCCATTTCCGCGGTCATGCGGAACACCTTCGGATCCGCGTCGCTGCGGGCCGCGAGGAACATGGTGGAGGCGTTGTCGAGTCTCACCCAGGTGCGCCGCGTCACGTCGTCTCTCCCTGGTGGCCCTCTCCCCTGCCGTCCCGCGGAAGCTCCGGGGATGCGGTGCCCCCACCCGGGTCGGAGCGGATCGGCGCGTCCAGGAACGCGTCGATCACCTCGTACGCCTCCCGCAGGGGACGGGCAAAGCGCGGCAGGGTGATGAAGCCGTGGATGGCGCCCTCCACCCGATGCATCCGCACCGGAGTGCCGGCGTCGGCGAGCGCGCGGCCGTAGGCCTCGCCCTCATCGCAGAGCAGGTCGAGTTCCGCCATGATGAGCAGGGTCGCCGGCTGACCCGTCATGTCGTCCGCGAGCAACGGTGCGACGCGCATGTCTCGTCGCTTCTCCGGGTCGGGAACATAGAGGTCCATGTAGTCCTGGACCTCGGTGTGGGTGAGCCGATAGCCCTGGCCGTGCTCGCGGACGGACGCGTACGGGGACGTCTGAGGGTCGTGATCCCAATACGTCACCGGATACAGCAGGATCTGCCGGCCCGGCATCACGTGCCCCTCCTGGCGCAGGAGCAGGGAGACGACGGCGGCGAGGCTGCCTCCCGCCGAATCGCCCACGAGCACGACCTGGGATGCGCTCTCCAGCCCGGCGCGGCTGGGATCCTCGAGCAGGAGCTTCGTCGCCCGGAGGCAGTCCTCCAGGCCCGCCGGGAACGGGTGCTCGGGCGCGAGCCGATAGTCGACGGATGCGACGACGCAGCCGGTCAGGTCCGCCATCGCGGCGCAGGCGGGCGTGTAGCTTTCGATATCGCCGGTCACCCACCCGCCGCCGTGGAAGAACAGCAGGAGCTCGTCGCGCCGCGTCTGCTTGGGTTGGAAGAAGCGCACCGGGATCTCGTGGCCGCCGTCTTCCGACATGATCTTCCGATCGAGCATGCGATAGCGGGGAATCGGACGCGCGGCCAGGTGGCGCTGCATGCGGCGCACCTTCTCGTAGTCCTCCCGCACGTTCAGCCGTGGTGCGGCGAACAGGCTGAGGAAGGCGCTGAACAGCTTGTTCATGACCAGATCATCCGGTAGTCGGCGCGAGGCCGAGCTCAGTCGTCCTCGTCATCGGCGTCGGGATCGATGCCCGCGAAGACCTCGAGTTCGCGCTCCCAGGCATCCTTCGCGAGCCGGTACCAGAGGTAGAAGGAGAAGCCCGCAAAGATCGCCCACTCGGCGGCATAGAACAGGTTCAACAGGTTGAGGTTGCTGTCCGGCGCGGGCGCCGGTGACGAGATCGCGGCGAGGCCGGCGTCCGCGATGCCGCCCGTGGCATCGTTCGCGACGAAGTAGGGCCGATAGACCTCGCCCTCCACATCCCACACCGACAGCAGCGCCGCCGACGACATCGCGCCGATCTCGAAGGGATCCTCCGGGTCCGGCACGGCCGGGTCCTCGCTCGCGATGATCCGGCCGGAGAGCTCGACCTCGTCGCCCGTCGCGGCCGCGGAAAGCTCCGCGATCGCCGCATCCGCGGCGTCGAGCGTGGGCGCCCAGCCGATCGCGGTTCCGAGCGAGGCTCCCCCGACCTCGAGGCGGCCCGTCACCCAGTAGCCCTCGACACCGTCGTTCACGCGATGCGCGACGACGAGGAAGTCTTCCGGATCCCAGGTGCCGCTCACGTCGACGCGCTGGCCGACGTAGGGACCGTCGAGGTAGTCGCCCGGGCCGACGACGTCATCGAGCGGCACGACCTGTTCGGTCTGCCCCTCGGCGACGGGGCTCGTCGCAAGCGCGCGAGTCAGCTGCCACTGGAGCAGCCACGAGAAGATGCCCGCGACGACGAGGCAGAGCGCGAGGAGCCCGATCCACCGGGGGCGAAGCATCACCTCGCGCAGCGTGGGCGGGAACTCTTCGAGATCGGCCTCGTCTCGGGGCATCAGCTCGGTCATTCGTACGGGGTGACGACCACGTCGACGCGCTGGAACTCTTTGAGCGACGAGTATCCCGTCGTCGCCATGGCGCGACGCAGCGCACCCATCAGGTTGGTCGTGCCATCGGCGGTCGTCGCGGGGCCGAACATGACCTCCTCGAGCGTGGCGTTCTGCGCGACGGAGACGCGACGCCCGCGAGGCAGGGTGGCGTGGTGCGCCTCCTGGCCCCAGTGGTATCCGCGACCCGGCGCGTCGGTCGCGCGGGCGAGTGCGACGCCCAGCATGACGGCGTCGGCGCCCATCGCGATGGCCTTGACGATGTCGCCCGAGGTGCCCACGCCGCCGTCGGCGATCACGTGCACGTAGCGTCCGCCCGACTCGTCCATGTAGTCGCGACGGGCCGCGGCGACATCGGCCACGGCTGTCGCCATCGGCGTGTGGATCCCGAGCGCCGTTCGCGTCGTGGAGGCGGCGCCGCCGCCGAAGCCGACGAGCACGCCCGCGGCGCCCGTGCGCATGAGGTGCAGCGCGGCCTTGTAGGTGCCCACGCCGCCCACGATCACGGGCACGTCGAGGTCGTAGATGAACTGCTTCAGGTTCAGCGAGTCATCCCCGCTCGTCACGTGCTCGGCCGAGACGGTCGTGCCGCGGATGACGAAGAGGTCGACGCCCGCCTTCACCACCGTCTCGTAGAACTCCTGCGTGCGCTGCGGTGAGAGCGCGGCGGCGACCACGACGCCCGCGCCACGGATCTCCGCGATGCGGCGCGTGATGAGTTCGGCCTTGACCGGCTCGTTGTAGAGCGCCTGCATGCGCTGCGTCGCCGATTCGGCGGGCAGCGATGCGATCTCGGCGAGCAGGGGTTCCGGATCCTCGTAGCGCGTCCAGAGCCCTTCGAGATCGAGCACGCCCACGGCGCCCATGCGCCCCAGGGCGATCGCCGTGGCCGGGCTCACGACCGAGTCCATCGGCGCGCCGAGCACCGGGGTCTCGAACGTGAACGCGTCGATCGACCACGACGTCGAGACGTCGGCGGGGTTGCGCGTGCGGCGCGTGGGTACGACCGCGATGTCGTCGAAGGTGTATGCCTGACGGCCGCGCTTGCCGCGTCCGAGCTCGATCTCCATGCTCACCGTGTGATGCCTTTCGTCAGCGGGTGTAGTTCGGGGCCTCGACGACGATCTGAACGTCGTGAGGGTGCGATTCCTTGAGACCCGCGGGCGTGATGCGCACGAACTTGCCCTTGCTCTTGAGCTCGTCGATCGTGCGCGAGCCGACGTAGAACATCGACTGGCGCAGACCACCGACGAGCTGGTAGACGACGGCGGCGGCGGGACCGCGGAACGGAACCTGCCCCTCGATGCCCTCCGGGATCAGCTTGTCGTCGCTCGGGACATCGGCCTGGAAGTAGCGGTCCTTCGAATACGAGGTCTTCTTGCCGCGGGTCTGCATCGCACCGAGCGAGCCCATGCCGCGGTACTGCTTGAACTGCTTGCCGTTCTGAAAGATCAGCTCTCCGGGCGACTCGCTCGTGCCCGCGAGGAGCGAGCCGAGCATAACGGTGTCGGCACCGGCGACGAGCGCCTTGGCGATGTCGCCGGAGTACTGCAGGCCGCCGTCGGCGATGAGGGGCACGCCCGCGGCGCGGCAGGCGAGCGACGCCTCGTAGACAGCCGTGACCTGGGGCACGCCGACGCCCGCGACGACGCGCGTGGTGCAGATCGAGCCCGGCCCGACGCCCACCTTGACGGCGTCGACGCCCGCGTCGATGAGGGCCTGCGCGCCCTCGCGCGTGGCGACGTTGCCGCCGATGATGTCGATGTGCGCGAAGCTCGGGTCGGCCTTGAGCTTCGTGACGATGTCGATCACACCCTGCGACTGTCCGTTGGCGGTGTCGACGACGATCACGTCGACGCCCGCGTCGCGCAGCGCCTCCGCGCGGTTCCACGCCTCGCCGAAGAAGCCGATCGCGGCGCCGACGCGCAGGCGGCCCTGCTCGTCCTTCGTCGACAGCGGGTACTGCTCGCGCTTGTCGAAGTCCTTGATGGTGATGAGGCCGCGGAGCACGCCCTGCTCGTCGACGAGCGGAAGCTTCTCGACGCGGTGCTTGCTGAACAGCGCCACGACCTCTTCGCTCGGGATGCCCGGGTAGCCCGTGACGAGGTTCTCGCTCGTCATCGCGTCCTTCACGAGCGTCGTCTGCTTGTCGGCCGCCGAGACGAAGCGCATGTCGCGGTTCGTGACGATACCGACGAGCTTGCCCTCGTCGTCGACGACCGGCAGGCCCGAGATGCGGTACTGCGCGCACCGTGCGTCGACCTCGGCGAGCGTCTCGTCGGGCGAGGTCGTGATCGGGTCGGTCACCATGCCCGACTCGCTACGCTTGACGCGATCGACCGCCGCCGCCTGGTCCTCGATCGACATGTTGCGGTGCAGGATACCGATGCCGCCCTGCCGCGCGAGGGCGATCGCCATGCGTGCCTCGGTCACGGTGTCCATGGCCGCCGAGAGCAACGGCACCTGAACGCGGATCCGCTTCGTGAGCTGCGAGGACGTGTCCGCCTCGCTGGGAATGACATCGGTGTGTCCGGGAAGGAGCAGCACGTCGTCATAGGTGAGACCGGTGAAGCCGAAGGGATCGTTGTGCGTCATTATTATGTGACTCTCCTGCAGGTGCGCGGCGGTTCCGCCCATTGTATGGCTGATAACTGACAGCCCTTCTCGGCTATTCCAGGCGGTCGGCGAGGATCGCGGTCCTGCGCGCGCCGATCCGCGTCACGAACAGCGTCGCCTTCTCGGTACCGCTCAGCTTCAACTTCTTCCGGAACTCGGCGGGATCGATGTCGACGCCCCGCTTCTTGATCTCGAGCGTGCCGATCCCTCGCTCCCGCAACGCCCTGGCGAGCGGCTTCGGATCCGCCGGCAGCGTCTCGCGCACGCGGAACGTCGTCGCGAACGGGCTGCGCGCGTCCGCGTCGCCCGTCAGATAGGCGATCTGCTCGGCGACGGGCCCCGCGCCGAGCGACCGCGCGACGTCGCCGATGAGGCGCGCGCGGATGATGGATCCCTCGGGCTCGTGCAGGAACGCCCCGAGTTCGCGGACGGGTTCGTCCGGCGTATCGGCGGGCGCCGTGAGCTCGTGCGCGGAACCGCCGCGGATCACGAGCGCCGCCCGGCCGACGCCGTCCCGCGCGAGGGTTCCCGTCCAGACAACGAGCTCGACGGTCGAGCCGTCGACGCTGATCCACTGCGCCTCGCTTCCCTCCGGCAGGGCGTCGCGGTCGTGGGCGGGCCCGAGCTTGATGCCCGCGGGAATGCGGGACGCGAGCTCGAAGGCCCAGTCGAGGCTCGGCGAATAGTCGTCGGCGCGCACCCGGCGGGTCTCGCTGTGCCCCGTGGTGCGCCGCGCGGGATCCAGCCACACCGCGTCGACGCCATCGAGCGCCGTCGTCTCCGCTATGCCGTGGCGCACCTCGACGGCATCGCCGAAGGGCCGCAGGTTGTATGCCGCGAGCGCCGCCGTGACCTCGTCGGCGTCGACGGCGAGCACGTCGAGGCCGAGGGCGGCGAGGGCGAGGCTGTCCCCGCCGATGCCGCAGCCGAGATCCGCCACGCGGCGCAACCCCGCGCGTGCGAAGCGCCCGGCGTGGTGCGCCGAGACCGACATCCGCGTCGCCTGTTCGAGACCCGCGCGGGTGAAGAGCATCCGGCCGGCGAACTCGCCGAACTTCGCCGCCGCGCGGTGCCGCAGGCGCGACTGGCCCACAACGGCCGAGACGAGCTCCGGGCCGTGCCCCGCGGCGCGCAGCCGCGTGACGACGCGCGCCACGTCGTTCGTCGTCTGCACCGGGTCGAGCCCGTCGAGGAGCGTCATCGCCTCGGGAGTGAGGAGCGCGTCGAGCTCTGCGTGTTCCATTCCTCCAGGCTAATTGGCACTCACGTTGCGCGAGTGCCAGATTCGGTTCTACACTGGCAATTAGCACTCTCGGGGTGAGAGTGCGAACCCAAGTCTTCTGTCAGAAAGAGGTAGACCGTGTCGGTTTCCATCAAGCCGCTCGAGGACCGCATCGTCATCAAGCAGGTCGAGGCTGAGCAGACCACCGCGAGCGGACTCGTCATCCCTGACACCGCCAAGGAGAAGCCCCAGGAGGGCTCCGTCGTGGCTGTCGGACCGGGTCGCATCGACGACAACGGCAACCGCGTGCCGCTCGACGTGGCGGTCGGCGATGTCGTTCTCTACAGCAAGTACGGCGGAACCGAGGTGAAGTTCGGCGCCGACGAGTACCTCGTGCTCTCGGCCCGCGACGTGCTCGCCATCGTCGAGCGCTGACGTTCCTTCGATGCCCCGGATGCTCAGGCATCCGGGGCATCGTCGTATCTAGAGTGGATCCATGCGTACCGAAGTGAGCGACATCGCCGAGATCGTTGACGAGAATCCGTGGGCCGCCTGGGGCGCGCTCATCGTCGCCGCGGGCGTCGTGCTCATCGTCGCCTTCGTCGCGAGCTGGATCTTCAGCGCCGTCACCGGCCGCCTCAGCGGCCGCGCCGAGGTCTTCGCGGAGCTGCAGCGCCGGTTCCCCCGGCCCATCTTCTTCCTGCTGGCCGTCATCGGGTGGCGCGGCTCGGTCGCCGCGTTCTTCCCCCGGGATCTCGCGGAGGCGCGCGGCGCGGTCTCCTATGCCCTCACCCTCGCGATCATCGCCGTCACCGGCTGGATCCTCGGGAAGGTCCTGATCTTCCTCCTCGACGGCGCGATGCGCCGCCAGGATTCGTCGGTCGGCGACGAATTCACCGTGCGCCGTCGCCGCACTCAACTGCGCATGATCCGCAGTCTCGTGATCGCTATCGTCGTCGTGCTCACAGCCGCCGCGATGCTGCTCACGATTCCGGGCGCCAAGGCTTTTGGTGCATCGTTATTCGCCTCCGCCGGCCTCGTATCGATCGTCGCGGGTCTCGCCGCGCAGTCGACGCTCGGCAACCTCATCGCGGGAATCCAGCTGGCATTCTCGAACGCGCTCAAGGTCGGCGACACCGTCGAGGTCAACGGCGAGTTCGGCAAGGTCGAAGAGATCACCTTGACATACGTGGTGGTGCAGATCTGGGACGACCGCCGGCACGTTCTGCCGTCGACCTACTTCACCACGACGCCGTATACGAACTGGACTCGTAATCAGACGCAACTCACCGGCACCGTGTATTTCGAAGCGGACTACAACGTCGACGTCGCAGCGGTCCGGGCCGAGGTAGAGCGGATCCTCGACCGCACGCCCGAGTGGGATCGGCGCAGCTGGGGACTTGTCGTTACCGACGCGTCCGGCGGTGTCGCGCAGCTACGCGCCACCATGACGGCTGCCGATGGCGACCAACTGTGGACGCTCCGCTGCGCCGTGCGTGAGCAAATCATCGCGTTTCTCGCGAATTCGCGGCCGCAGGATCTGGCGCGCAGCCGCTTCGAGACGATCCCTACGCCGGAGGCGTGAGCTTCGACAGTTCGTCGAGGATCCACCACACCCAGTAGGCGCTGTACAGCACCGACACCGCACCGATGACGTAGCTCGCGACGCACCAGGCGCGCCGGGCGCGCTGGCGCACATGCGCCACGACGCCGACGAGCACCCCGAGGATCCCGAAGCCGCCGCCCCAGGGGCCGAACCACGACACGATGAGGCCGACCGACGCGAGCGTCACCGCGAAGACGACGAGCGTCGTCACGGGCCGGGGGCGGTGGCGGACGAGAGGCGGGGGCTCATCCGGAAGGATGTGCCCGAAGGTCTCCGCGGCGACCTCGAGCGGGCGCGTCGCCGGATCCACGATCCGCCTGTCCGGGCGCGCGTCGGCGTCCCGCTCGTGCGGGTCCACCTCTCGCGCCCGGATCTCGGTCATGGGCGCTCCGCGACCTGGATCTCGGTGACGGGCAGCGTCGAATCGGCGCCGAAGTCGAGGGTCGACGGACGGCGCCCGCTCGAGATCAGCTGCGAGGCGAGCGCCGCGATCATGGCGCCGTTGTCGGTGCACAGGCTGAGCGGCGGGATCCGCACGGTGACGCCGCGCGCGGCGGCCCGCTCGAGCGCGACCTCGCGCAGGCGCTTGTTGGCGATCACGCCGCCGCCCAGCAGGAGGCGCGGCACGCCGCGCTCCTCGCAGGCGTCGAGGGCCTTCGTCACGAGCACGTCAACGACCGCCTCGCGGAAGCTCGCCGCGACATCCGCGACCGGCAGGTCCTCGCCCTCGTGCTGCTCCACCCAACGCGCAACCGAGGTCTTCAGCCCCGAGAACGAGAAGTCCCAGCGGTGCGCCGCCATGTCGCTGGCCCGGCTGAGCCCGCGCGGGAAGCGGATCGCGTTCGGATCCCCGCCGACCGCGGCGCGGTCGATCTGCGGGCCGCCGGGGTACGGCAGGCCCAGGATCCGGGCGACCTTGTCGAAGGCCTCGCCCGCGGCGTCGTCGATCGTCTCGCCGAGCATCTCGACATCGGTCGTGATCTCGCGCACGTGCAGCAGCGAGGTGTGGCCCCCGGAGACGAGCAGCGCGATCGTCGGGTACTCGAGGGGCTCGCTGTCGGGCGTGACGATGTCCGCCGCGATGTGGCCCACGAGGTGGTTCACGGCGTAGAGGGGCTTTTCGAGCGAGACGGCGAGCGCCTTCGCCGCGCCCACGCCCACCATCAGCGCACCCGACAGGCCGGGACCGCTCGTGACCGCGACGGCGTCGAGATCCTGCAACCGGATCCCCGCCTCGGCGATCGCCTGCTCGATGGTCGGCTGGAGCGCGTCCAGGTGCGCGCGGGCTGCGACCTCGGGGACGACGCCGCCGTAGCGGGCGTGCTCGTCCATGCTCGACGCGATCGTGTTGCTGAGCAGGGTCCGCCCGCGCACGATGCCGATACCGGTCTCGTCGCAGCTCGTCTCGATTCCCAGCACGAGGGGCTCGGTCATGCGATCCTCCTCAGGTCACACTTCATGATCACGGCGTCGACATCATCGGGCTGGTAGTAGCGGGCGCGCCGCCCGATCTCGACGAAGCCCTCGCTCTCGTACAGCCTCTGGGCAATCGGGTTGTCCGCGCGCACCTCGAGGAAGACCTCTTTCGCGTTGCGCGCTCGCGCCGTGTCGAGGAGTTCCTTGAGGAGGTCGCGGCCGAGGCCGCGGCCCCGCTCAGCCGCCGCGACCGCGATCGTCTGTACGTCGCTATCGGATCCTCCGGGCAGGTGACGCAGGCCCGCGTAGCCGGTCAGCCGCCCGTCGTCCTCCGCCACGATGTAGCGGCCGTAGGGGCTCTCGAGCTCCGCCGCCATCGCGCTCTCGGGCCACGCGTCGCTCGGGAAGCTCGCGTTCTCGATCGCCATGATGTTCGGCAGATCGGCCGGGGTCGCCGTGCGGATCACGTGCTCACCCGCTTCACCGCACCCGGGATCTTCGCGTCGGGGGCGCGCAGGTAGAGGGGCCCGAGTTCCGCCGTCGTGCCCGCCGCGAGCTGGCGGGCCGCGAGCTTGGCCAGCGCCGCGGCGGGGATGCTCGTGGTGGTGCCGAGATTCTGAAGATCGCTCGAGATGCTGCCTTTCTGGGCCGAATCGGCAGAATCCCGCGCGATTGTCAGAATCTCGGCGAGGTAGCTGTGCGGATCCGCGGTGTGAGGGAGCAACTCCGGTCCCGCGATGCGGTTCGGGAGGCCGCCCTTCAGACCCGCATAGGCGCTGACCGCGTTCTCACGGCGCCGGGCGTCGGTCACGATGACGAACTCGGCATGGGGATCCCGTTCCAGGATCTCGAGGGCGGCGCCGTCGTGGCTCGCGACCGGGACGACGGGGATCCCCCGCCCGATCGCGAAGGCGCGGGCGGCCGCGATGCCGATCCGCAGGCCCGTGAACGGCCCCGGCCCCATGCCCGCGGCGACGGCCGTGATGTCGGCCGGTGTGAGGCCGGCGCGGTCGAGCGACTGCTGAATGAGCGTGCCGATCACCTCGGCATGGCCGCGGCTGGTCTCGCTCTGTGCCTGCCCGAGCACCTCTTCGGTGTCCGGGTCGACAACGGCGACGGTGGAGCCGATCGAGGAGTCGATTGCGAGGATCATCCCCTCCAGGTTAGGCGCGACTCGCTTACAAGCCGCCCTACGCGTGTCTCGTTATGACAACGGTGCGCGGCGCATCGAGATCGAGGTTCTCCGCATCGTCGGCCTCGCCCACCGGACGCACGATCTCGACGTCCCACCACTCGTCCGCGATCTGCTCGACGAGGCCCCTCCCCCACTCGACGATCGTCACCGAGTCGTCGAGGTCGAGGTCCAGATCCTCCAGCTCGCCGGCGTCTCCGAGGCGATACGCGTCCGCGTGGATCAGCGGAGCACCGCCCCGGAGGGACGGGTGCGTGCGGGCGATCACGAAGGTCGGCGACTGCACGGGGCCGCGCACGCCGAGACCCTCGCCGATGCCCCGCGTGAGCGTGGTCTTGCCTGCGCCGAGGGGGCCCGTGAGCACGAGCATGTCGCCCGCCTCGAGCCGCGCGCCCAGCCGCCGACCGAGGTCTTCCATCAGCGCGGCGGTCGGGACCTCGTGCGTGCCCAGCAGCTCATCCGGAACCATGTCTCCATCCTCCCATTCCGAGGAGGGCGCCTCACACGACCGTGCGGGTCACCCTCGGGCCGAGCCGGGTGACGATCTCGTAGTTGATCGTGTCGGCCGCCTCCGCCCATTCCGTTGCGGTCGGGGCGCCCCGCAAGGGGTCACCGAAGAGCACGGCGCGGTCTCCGACCCTCACGGGGGCGTCGCCCACGTCGACGATGAACTGATCCATGGCGACGCGGCCGGCGACGCGAAAGCGCTGCCCGCCGATCCGCACCGGGCCACGATTGGATGCGTGGCGCGGGACCCCGTCGGCGTATCCGAGCGGCACGAGCGCAAAGGTCGTGTCGCGCTCGGCGCGGTAGGTGTATCCGTAGGACGCCCCCTGCCCCGCCGCGACCCTGCGCACCGCCGCGACCGGCGCCTGCAGCGTCATCGCGGGGCGGAGGCCGAGGGCCGCGGAGGAGCGGTCGTCGAACGGCGAGAGACCGTAGATCCCGAGCCCGATGCGCACCGCGTCGAGGCGCGTATCCGGCAGCTCGATCGCCGCACCCGTCGCGGCGAGGTGGCGGATCCGCGGGCGCAGGCCGGCGTCGATCGCCGCGCCCATCGCGTCGCGGAAGCGCGCCAGCTGGGCGAGATCCTCCTCGTGCGAGGTTCCGGAGAGGTGGCTGAAGACGCCGTCCACCCGCAGGCGGCCGGCCCGTTCGAGGCGTGCCGCCTCGGCCATGAACGCCGCCCAATCCGCGGGCGCGGATCCGCCCCGACCGAGACCCGTCTCGAACTTCAGGTGCACGAGCGGCACCGCGGATCCGGCCTGGGCGGCGACGCGGCGCAGCTGGTCGACGGTCGATAGACCGAGCTCGACGTTCGCGCCGATGGCGGGGGCGAAGTCGGTGTCGGGGCCGTGCAGCCAGGCGACGATCGGATGAGCGATCCCGGCCGAGCGCAGCTCGAGGGCCTCCGACACGTCGGCGACGCCCAGGCGCGTCGCGCCTCCCGCGATCGCGCCGTGGGCGGCGGTCACCGCGCCGTGCCCGTATCCGTTTGCCTTGACGACCGCGATGAACTCGCGGGTGTGCGCGGCCGCGCGGAGCGTCCGGACGTTGTGCTCGATCGCGCCGCGGTCGATGATCGCCTCGCGGGTCGGGGATGAGGCCATCAGAGGCCTCCTTCCAGAATCGTGTACGCCAGCGCCAGGCCGCCGTCGTGTGAGAGCGACAGATGGGCACGGCTGACGCCGCGGGCCTCCAGCGTCGCGGACGTCTCGCCGGAGATCGAGTAGTTCGGAGCCTGCCGCTCGCCCAGGCGCGGGACCTCGATCTCCTGCCAGAACACGCCATCGGATCCGCCGAGCGCCTTGATCAGCGCCTCCTTCGCCGCGTAGCGCGCGGCGAGGGAGCGGAGGGGCAACTCGCGCTCATGCGGAGTGAAGAGGCGCTGCATCAGCCGCGGCGAGCGAGCGATCTGCCCCTCGAAGCGCTCGATGTCGACCATGTCGACGCCTACCCCGATGATCATTCGTCCAGCCTAGTAAGCCCACCTGCGCTCCCGGTCCCAGGGCGTGTCCCACTTCGTGCGGGAATGGCGGCGCTATACCCGCATCAAGTGGGACACGGGTTGGGGCGTGTCCCACTTAGCGCGGGAATAACCGGGCTATTCCCACACAAAGTGGGACACGGGTCACTCGACGGTGACCGACTTGGCGAGGTTGCGGGGCTGGTCGACGTCGAGGCCCTTCGCCGTCGCGAGGCCCATCGCGAAGATGTGCAGCGGAACGACGGCGAGGAGCGGCTCGAAGAGCGGGCTCGCGAGCGGGATCCGCAGCACCTCGTCGGCAGAGGGAAGCACGGCCGAGTCACCCTGCTCGGCGATCGCGATGACGCGGGCACCGCGGGCGCGGATCTCCTCGATGTTGGAGATCACCTTCTGGTGCATGGTCACGGATCCGCGCGGCGACGGCACGACGACGAAGACGGGCTGCCCCGGCTCGACGAGCGCGATCGGGCCGTGCTTGAGCTCGCCCGCGGCGAAGCCCTCGGCGTGGATGTACGAGATCTCCTTGAGCTTGAGCGCCCCCTCGAGGGCGATCGGGTATCCGACGTGCCGTCCGAGGAAGAGCACCGACCGGGTGTCGGCCATCCAGCGCGCGAGCTGCTCGGTGCGCTCCTGCTCGTTATCGAGGATCCACTGGATCTTCTCGGGCAGCGCCTCGAGCTGCGCGACCGCCTCGTTCGAGACCTCGTCCGGCAGGGATCCGCGCACGTCCGCGATGTGCAGCGCGAACAGGTACAGCGCGGTGATCTGTGCGACGAAGGCCTTCGTCGACGCCACGGCGACCTCCGGGCCGGCGTGCGTGTAGACGACCGCGTCGGACTCGCGCGGAATCGTGGATCCCTGCGTGTTGCAGATCGACAGCGTCTTGGCGCCGAGACGCGCGGCCTCCTTGACGGCCATCAGCGTGTCCATGGTCTCGCCCGACTGGCTGATGGAGATGACGAGCGTCGACTCCGACACGATCGGGTCGCTGTAGCGGAACTCGTGCGCGAGCTCGACGACGACGGGGATCCGCGACCACTTCTCGATCGCGTACTTGCCGACGAGACCGGCGTAGTAGGCGGTACCGCAGGCGAGCACAACGATGCGGTCGACGCCGAGGAAGAGCTCATCGAGGCCCTCGAGCTCCGGGATGGAGATCCGGCCGTCCTTCACGCGTCCGCGAACCGTGTTCGCGACGGCCTCCGGCTCCTCGGAGACCTCCTTCGCCATGAAGCTCGACCAGCCGCCCTTGTCGGCGGCGGAGGCGTCCCACGACACCTCAAACGGCTGCGGCTCGACGGGGTTGCCGTCGAAGTCGGTCACGACGACCGCGTCGGGCGTGATCGCGACGATCTCGTCCTGACCGATCGCGAGCGCGCGGCGGGTGTGCTCGACGAACGCGGCGACGTCGGATCCGAGGAAGTTCTCGCCCTCGCCGAGCCCGATCACGAGCGGGGAGTTACGGCGCGCGCCGACGACGAGACCCGGGTGGTCCTCGTGCGTGGCGAGCAGGGTGAACGCTCCGTCGAGGCGGTTCACGACGGCACGGAAGGCCGCCACGAGGTCGCCCGTCTCGGCGTAGGCGCGGGCGATGAGCTGCGCCGCGACCTCCGTATCGGTCTCGCTGAGGAACTCGACGCCCTCGGCCGAGAGCTCCTTCTTCAGCTCCGCGAAGTTCTCGATGATGCCGTTGTGGATCACCGCGAGGCGGTCGCCATCGGCGAGGTGGGGGTGGGCGTTGACATCGGTCGGGCCACCGTGGGTAGCCCAGCGGGTGTGGCCGATTCCGGTTGTTCCGCGGCCCATCGGATCCTGTTCGAGCGACTCGCGGAGGACGGCGAGCTTGCCGGCCTTCTTGCGGGCGTTCAGTCGCCCGTTCTCATCGACGACCGCGATTCCGGCGGAGTCGTATCCGCGGTATTCGAGCCGGGCGAGGCCCGCGACGAGAATTCCCTGGCTGTCCCGGGGTCCGACGTATCCCACGATTCCACACATGCGAATGATCCTAATGTCGCGAGCCCGTGAACCAGCCCTGCATGACAGATCCATAATCTGTCTGATAGCTTGTCCGTATCTCGAGGAGGAGACCATGACCTACACCCCCGACGCCATCCGCGCCATCACCCTGTCCACCCTGCGCCTGCCGTTGCCCGTGCCGATCTCCGACGCCAAGGTGTTCACCGGACGCCAGAAGCCGATGACGGAGGTCGTGTTCCTGATCGCCGAGGTCGAGACGGCCCAGGGCCACTCCGGCCACGGTTTCAGCTACTCCAAGCGCGCGGGTGGACCCGCGCAATACGCCCACGCGAAGGAGGTCGCGGGCGCGGCGATCGGCGAGGATCCGAACGACATCCAGAAGCTGTACACCAAGCTGCTCTGGGCGGGCGCCTCGGTCGGCCGCTCGGGCGTCGCGACCCAGGCGCTCGCTGCGATCGACATCGCGCTCTACGACCTCAAGGCGCGCCGTGCGGGCCTGCCGCTGTCGAAGCTGCTCGGATCCCACCGCGACAGCGTGCGCACCTACAACACCTCGGGCGGATTCCTCAACGCGAGCCTCGACGAGGTCCTGACCCGCGCGAGCCAGTCGATCGAGGAGGGCATCGGCGGGATCAAGATCAAGGTCGGCCTCCCCGACAGCTCCGAAGACCTGCGGCGCGTGAGAGCCGTGCGCGAGCACATCGGCGACACCCCGCTGATGGTCGACGCGAACCAGCAGTGGGACCGCACGACTGCATTGCGAATGGGACGCCGCTTCGAGGAACTCGACCTGGTCTGGATCGAGGAGCCCCTCGACGCGTACGACGCCGAGGGACACGCGGATCTCGCCCGCGCTCTCGACACTCCCATCGCGACCGGCGAGATGCTCGCCTCGGTCGCCGAGCACGAGAGGCTCATCGAAGCCCGCGCCTGCGACATCATCCAGCCCGATGCACCCCGCGTCGGCGGAATCACGCAGTTCCTCCGTCTCATGACGCTCGCCGATCGCGCGGGCCTCGACCTCGCCCCGCACTTCGCCATGGAGATCCACCTGCACCTCGCGGCCTGCTACCCCCGCGAGCCGTGGGTCGAGCACTTCGACTGGCTCGACCCGCTCTTCGAGGAGCGCCTCGAGACCAAGGGCGGCCGCATGATCGTTCCCGACCGCCCGGGCCTCGGCATCACGTTCACCGACCAGGCCCGTGCCTGGACGACCGAGAAGGTCACGATCACGGCATGACGACGCCGCGGGGAGAGCAGATCGCCGACACCATCGCCGAGAGGATCGTCGGAGGATCCATCGCGCCCGGCGAGCGCCTACCCAGCGAGGCGCGGCTCGCGGAGCAGTTCTCCGCGAGCCGCGCCGTCGTGCGCGAGGCCATTCAGCGCCTGCAGACGCGCGGCCTCATCCGCACGCGGACGGGATCCGGCAGTTACGCGCTCACCCCACCCGCGGACGGCGGCGACGGGTGGCTCCGCGCTAGTGGATCCGCCGAGCGGGCGGAGCTGCACGCGTTCCGGACCGCGATCGAGCAGGAGGCTGCGGCGCTCGCGGCCCGCAACCGCACGGACGACGACCTTGCAGCGCTCGACGCCGCGATCACCCGATTGGCCTCGGCGTCGCTCCCGGCCGAGACGGTGGAGGCAGACTTCGCTCTGCACCGCGCGATCGCGTTGGCGTCGCACAACCGCTATCTCGCGGAGGTGCTGGAACGGCTCGGCGCGACGACGATCGTGCTCCCCCACGCCCGCCTCACCGATGCCGTCGCCGCCACGGTGGTCGCCGAGCACCGCCACATCGTGGACGCGATCCGCGCCGCGGATCCCGTCACCGCCGCGGCGTCCATGCGCGCGCACCTCGCCGCGTCCCAGTCCCGACGCGAGACTACGTAGGCCGTGTCCCAGTTGATGCGGGAATAGCGGCGCCATAAGCGCACGAAGTGGGACACGCCCCAACCCGTGTCCCACTTGAGGCGGGAATAGCGGCGCCAAAAGCGTACCAACTGGGACACACCCCGACCCGTGTCCCACTTAAGGCGGGAATAGCGGCGCCATAAGCGCACCAACTGGGACACGCCCCAACCCGTGTCCCACTTGAGGCGGGAATAGCGGCGCCATAAGCGCACCAAGTGGGACACGGCTTAACCTGTGTCCCACTTACAGCGGGAATAGCCCCGCCATAAGCGCACCAACTGGGACACGCCCGGCATATTAGAGCTTCCGCAGGAGGACGCGTTCGACCGCGTGCTCGGGGCCCTTGCGCAGCACGAGGGTGCCGCGGTGCTTCGTGGGCTCGACGTTCTCGACGAGGTTCGGGAGGTTGATGTCGCGCCAGATGCCGCGCGCGGTCTCGATGGCCTCGGCGTCGGAGAGGTGCTGGAACACCTTGAAGTACGACTCGGGGTTCGCGAAGGCGCCCTCGCGGAGCTTCAAGAAGCGGCCCACGAACCACTGCTCGATGTGGTCCGTCTCGGCGTCGACATAGATCGAGAAGTCGAACAGGTCACTGACGGCCACGTCGTTGGGCGCGGGCGGCGGCTGCAGCACGTTCAGTCCCTCGACGATGAGGACATCGGGCTGCCGCACGACCACCGCCGCGTCGGGCATGATGTCGTACTTCATGTGCGAGTAGAACGGCGCCCGCACCTCGGCGGCGCCGGACTTCACGCGCGTGACGAAATCGACCAACGCGCGGCGGTCGTACGACTCGGGGAAGCCCTTGCGGTCCATGATCCCGCGCCGCTCGAGCTCGGCGTTCGGGTAGAGGAAGCCGTCGGTCGTGACGAGCTCCACGCGCGGGGTGTCGGCCCAGCGGCTCATCAATTCGCGCAGGAGGCGCGCAACGGTCGATTTCCCGACGGCGACGGATCCGGCCACGCCGACGACGAACGGGATCCGCGGCTGGTCCTCGCCGAGGAACGCACCGACCTCGGATCCGATCTGCCGCGTGCCGGCGGCCCACGCGCTGAGCAGCCTGCTGAGCGGGAGGTAGACGTCGCGCACCTCGTCGACGTCGAGGCGGTCGCCGAGGCCGCGGATCTGCACGATCTCCTGCTCGGTGAGGGGCTGATCCATGCCGCGCGCAAGCCTCGCCCACTCCGCGCGGGGAATGTCGCGGTAGAGCGAGAGCTGCAGGGAACTGCTATCAGCCGTCATTCACACGATCTTACGGCCACCCACGGGTCGCCAGAAAACGCGCTCGACGCCCGGTCGGGCGCACGTTTTTTGGCGCCACTCATCCGCGCTATGTTTTGTCGTATGCGCCTCGGGGTTCTCGACATCGGATCGAACACTGTCCACCTGCTCGTCGCGAACGCCGAGCCGGGAGGGCGGCCGCTCGCCACCACGAGCGAGAAGTCGACGCTTCGGCTCATGCGCTACCTCACGCCGGACGGGTCGATCTCCGACGAGGGCGTCGAACTGATCATCGCCGCCGTGCGCCGCGCGAAGGCGGTCGCCGAGAAGGAGAACGTCAGCGAGCTGCTCGCGACCGCGACGAGCGCGATCCGCGAGGCGACCAATGGACCGGAGGTCATCGCCCTCATCGAGCAGGCGATCGACCAGCAGCTTCAGGTGCTGGGCGGATCCGAGGAGGCGCGGTTTACCTTCCTCGCCGTGCGGCGCTGGTTCGGCTGGTCGGCCGGTCAGATCCTGCTCTTCGACATCGGTGGCGGATCACTCGAGATCGCCGGCGGCGCGGACGAGCTCCCGCAGCTGGCGGAGTCGGTGCCCCTCGGGGCGGGCCGCATGACGGTCGAGTACCTGCCGCAGGATCCCCCGGGCGATGACGCCATCGAGCGGCTCGCGCACCACTCGGAGGAGACGCTCGCGGCCGTCGCCGCGCGCTTTGGGCGGATCCCCTCTCCCGATCACGTGGTCGGATCCTCGAAGACGATCCGCTCGCTCGCGCGCCTCGTCGGCTACAAGCGCAGCGGCTGGGGCGGCGCGGCGCGGTGGATGCTGCCGCAGCAGGAATTGGAGTCGTGGATCCCCGTGCTCGCGCGGATCCCGGCCGCCTCGCGTCAGGAGCTTCCGGGCATCACGCCCGAGCGCACCTTCCAGATCACCGCGGGAGCCGTCGTCCTGAACGAGGCGATGAAGGCGCTCGATGCGTCCGAGCTGGAGGTCAGCCCCTGGGCGCTGCGCGAGGGGATCCTCCTCCGCTACTCGGAGGACATGGGCTGGTGAAACATGCCGGAGGCCCCTTCCCACGGGAAGGGGCCTCCGGCATGTCGGCGCGAGGCTACTCCTCGAGCGCGAGCCGTTCCTCGACGATCTGCGCGAGGCCCGACGCAGCGCGCTCGGCCTCGTCGTGGGTCGCCGCCTCCACCATGACCCGCACGAGGGGTTCGGTGCCGGACGGGCGCAGCAGCACGCGACCGGTGTCGCCCAGCTCGGCCTCGACGGCCTCGACCGCCGCCTGCACCTGCTCGTCGTCGACGCGCGTCTTATCTACGCCCTTGACGTTGATCATGGTCTGCGGGAACACGGTCATGATCGAGGCCAGCTCGGCGAGCGTCTTGCCCGTGCGCGCCATCTCGGCAACCAGTTGCAGGCCCGTGAGCAGGCCGTCGCCGGTCGTGGAGTGGTCGTTCATGATGACGTGCCCCGACTGCTCGCCACCGAGCGAGTATCCGGACCGGTTCATCTCCTCGAGCACATACCGGTCGCCGACTGCGGTCTCGACGACGCGGATGCCCCGCTCCTGCATCGCGAGCTTGAGCCCGAGATTGCTCATCACCGTCGCGACGAGGGTGTCCTGCGCGAGCAGACCGCGCTCGTGGAGAGACGCGGCGAGGATCGCCATGATCTGGTCGCCGTCGATCGGCTTGCCCTCGGCGTCGACCGCGAGGCACCGGTCGGCGTCGCCGTCGTGGGCGATGCCCACGTCGGCGCCGTGCTCGACCACGGCCTTCGAGATGACGTCGAGATGCGTCGAGCCGATGCCGTCGTTGATGTTGATGCCGTCCGGGTCCGCACCGATCACGGTCACCCGCGCCCCGGCGTCGGCGAAGAGCTGCGGCGAGACACCGCTCGCGGCGCCGTTGGCGCAGTCGATCACGACGTGCAGCCCGTCGAGGCGCACGGGGAGCGTGCCGAGCAGGTGCAGCAGATAGCGGTCTTCCGCGTCCGCGAAGCGACGGATCCGCCCCACGTCGGCGCCCGTGGGCAGCAGCTTCGGCTCATCGAGGTAGTGCTCGATGCGCTCCTCGACGATGTCGGGCAGCTTGACGCCGCCGCGCGCGAAGATCTTGATGCCGTTGTCGGGGGCGGGGTTGTGGGACGCCGAGATCATGATGCCGAAATCGGCATCGAAGTCGTTCACGAGGAACGCCAGTGCCGGCGTCGGGATCACTCCCGCGTCGTAAACATCGACCCCGCTCGCCGCGAGCCCCGCCGAGACGGCGGCGCCCAGGAAGTCGCCCGAGATGCGCGGATCGCGGGCGATCACGGCCTTCGTGCGACGTCCCTGGGCGCGGCGCGCCTCTGCAGAACGCCCCTGGCCCAGGACGACAGCAGTCGCCTGGGCCAGGGAGAGAGCAAGGTCGGCAGTGAGGGCGCCATTGGCGAGCCCTCGCACACCATCCGTGCCGAAAAGAGCCATAGAGGGCTCGATCAGCGCTTCGAGAACTGCGAAGCCTTGCGGGCCTTCTTGAGACCGGCCTTCTTACGCTCGATGACGCGGGCGTCACGGGTGAGGAAGCCAGCCTTCTTGAGGGCCGGACGGTTGTTCTCGCGGTCGATCTCGTTGAGCGCGCGCGAGATCGCGAGGCGCAGCGCGCCGGCCTGGCCCGAGGGGCCGCCGCCGCTGATGCGAGCGATCACGTCGTAGGCGCCCGTGAGGCCGAGCAGCGTGAAGGGGTCGGTGATGAGCTGCTGGTGCAGCTTGTTGGGGAAGTACTCCGCGAGCTCACGGCCGTTGACCGTGAAGGAGCCCTCGCCGGGGATCAGGCGCGCGCGGGCGATAGCCTGCTTGCGACGACCGACAGCGGCACCGGGGACGCTGACGACCGGGCGCTCGGCGACGACCTCGGCCTCGGCCGGGGTCTCGGTGGTGTAGTTCTGAACGTCTTCAGTCACGAGTTAGTCCTTAAAGCCGCGGCGCTTACTGGGCGACCTGGTCGAAAGTGTACGTCTGGGGCTTCTGAGCGGCGTGGGGGTGCTCGGCACCCGTGTACACCTTCAGCTTCGCCAGCTGGTTGCGACCGAGGGTGTTCTTCGGAAGCATGCCGCGAACGGCCTTCTCCACGGCGCGAACCGGGTTGTTCTCGAGCAGCTCGGTGTAGCTGACCGACTTCAGACCACCCGGGTAACCCGAGTGACGGTAGGCACGCTTGTTCTCGGCCTTGTTGCCCGTGAGGACGACCTTGTCAGCGTTGATGATGATGACGAAGTCACCCATGTCCATGTGGGGGGCGAAGGTCGTCTTGTGCTTGCCGCGCAGGAGCGCCGCAGCGTGCGAGGCGAGGCGACCGAGAACGACGTCGGCGGCGTCGATCACGAGCCAGTCGCGCTGAGCGTCGCCAGCCTTCGGGGTGTAAGTGCGAGTCACGATAGTGCTGCTTTCTTGTCGAACGGAGAGGTTCGTGAATCCCACTCCGGGGCGGTTGTCCGGGCAGACCGGGCCAACACAACCGGTGGAGGGCTCACGTTCGGATGCGCGACAGCGCGCGCACCAACAAGCAACGTTACCGGATCCGTTCACCCCGCGCGAACGGATCCGGCTCCTCACGTCAGATTCTCACCTACGCACGGGCGAAGGCAACGGCCACCGGCCCCGCGCCGACCGCCTCCACACGGATCGCTCCCCCGTCGACCGATGCCTCGCCCGCGAGCACGCGCGCCCCGGCGGGATCCGCACCCTCGGGGATCCGGTACTCGCCCGGCTCCGCGAGGAACAGGATCCGCTCGTCCGGCGTCTCCCATTCGCGACGCCAGCGCTCGTCGCCGGCGGTGACCGGCGGCGCCATGCGGCGCGTCACGGCGGCGGCCTCCGCGATCGCCCCGCGCTTCCAGTCGCCGAATCCCTCGAGGCTTCGCTGCTGCAGTTCGGGAATCGTGCCGTCGGCCATGGGGCCGACGTTGAGAAGCAGCCGTCCGCCCTTCGAGACGACGTCGACCCAGTGCTTGGCGAGCTGCAGGGAGTCGAGGATCTCGCGCGGCGACTCAACGCGGTTGTATCCGAAGGACCAGCCGAGGCCCCGGTTGTTCTCCCAGACCGCCTCGTTCTCGTTCTCCTTGCCCGCCGAATACTCGGTCGTGGCGACGTCGTGATAGGTGTCGCCCCATCGGTCGTTGACGATGCCGTCGGGGTTGCTCGAGAAGTAGTCGGCGAAGAGGCCGTGCAGGCCGTCCTTCTCGTTGTGCTTGCCCGCGTCGGGCCACTCGATGTCGTTCCACAGCACGTCGGGCCGGTACCGCTCGATCAAGTCGCGCACGTGCGAGAGCGCGTAGTAGTGGTAGGCGGCATCGTTGGGGCGAAGGCTCTTCACCTCCGCACCGGAGCGGTGCGGCGGGAGATCGGTGATCGACCAGTCGAGCCCGCCGGAGTAATAGACGCCGAAGCGGATCCCCGCCTCGCGCACCGCGTCCGCGATCGCGCCGACCAGGTCGCGGCGGGGTCCGCGGCGCACGGTGTTGCGGGCCCCCGTACCCGGCGCGTCCCACAGGGTGATGCCGTCGTGATGCTTGGTCGTGGGGATGACGTATTCGGCTCCGGCGCGCGCAAACAGCTCGGCCCAGGCGCGCGGGTCGAAGTTCTCCGCCCTCCACTCGTCGAGGAACGCGTCATAGGGCGCGTCGCCGTAGGTCTCGCGATGGTGCCGCTGCGCCGGGCTGCCGTCGATGCGGATCGTGTTGAAGTACCACTCCGCATACGGATTGTGGGCGAACCACGTCGCGTCGTCGATCTCGCCCAGGGCGCCGAGCGGCTCGCCCCACGCCGGCACCGAGTACGCACCCCAGTGGATGAAGATCCCGAACTTCGCGCGCTCGTACCATTCCGGAAGGCGACGCTCCAGGTCGCTCCAGGTCTTTTCGGTCATGTCCGTCCTTTCCGCCCGCTTCTTCCTCGGTGAAGATCAACGGACCGGCGCCGCATCGTCGCAGGCGTCGAGTGCTCATTCTGCCGGATCCTCGGAAGAGCCCCCACCGCACATCGAGTCGCGATCGGCGACAATGGTTCGCATGACTGATTCTCAGCCGCTCGTCGTGGCCTTCGACCTCGACGACACCCTCGCGCCATCGAAGTCGCCCGTCGACCCCCGCGTCGCCCAGCAACTCGTCGACCTCGCCGGCCGCGTCGAGGTCGCCATCATCTCCGGCGGACAGATCGGCCAGTTCCGCAGCCAGGTCGTCGACAACCTCCCCGACGCCGGCGACGCGCTCGCCCACATCCACCTCCTCCCCACCTGCGGCACCGCGTACTACCGCCACAACGGCACCGAGTTCGCCCTCCTGTACTCGCGCGATCTCACCGACGACGAGAAGACCCGCGCGCTCACCGCCGTGGAGGAAGAGGCCAAGCGCCTCGGCTACTGGGAGACCGACACCTGGGGCCCGATCCTCGAAGACCGCGGATCCCAGATCACCTTCTCCGCGCTCGGACAGGCGGCCCCCGTCGACGCCAAGAAGGCCTGGGACCCGACGAGCGAGAAGAAGTCCGCGCTCCGCGACGCGGTCGCCGCGCGCGTTCCCGACCTCGAGGTGCGCTCCGGAGGATCCACCTCCGTCGACATCACCCGCAAGGGAATCGACAAGGCGTACGGCATGAACCAGCTCGCCGCCGAGACCGGCATCGCCCTCGACGACATGCTCTTCTACGGCGACCGCCTCGACGAGGACGGCAACGACTACCCCGTGCTCGCCATGGGCGTGACGTGCATCGCCGTCGACAGCTGGGAAGACACCGCCGACAAGCTCGACGCCCTCATCGCCCAACTCCCCCCACGCGCCTGATTCCCGGCACCGTTCATATGACACCTCTGGCGTGTCACGCGCCCCATAAGGGTGCGGAAGTGTCATATGAACGGTGTGGGGGTGGGGGTGAGGTGGCGCGCGCGGGGTTAGTCCGGGGTCCGTGTCAGTGAGTCGAGGCGGGTGTCGACGGCGTATGCGGCGAGCGCGAGGATCCCTCCGGCGATTGCCGCGAGGGCCGGGAACATCCACACCACGACCGCCGTTCCCGCGATCGCCAGGAGCAGCAGGCCGCTGCCGAGCGGATCCGCCGCCGACTCGGCCAGCGCGCGCCGCAGTCCCGGCAGGGCGCGGTCCGACGGATCCCACCCGCCCGCGAAGCGGAGCACGATGACGGCCGCGGCGAGCGCCGCGAGGGCGAGCACGATCGCGACCGGGCGGGATCCGGGGATGTCGAGCATCGTCATCGCGCGCACGTCGATGACGAGCAGCGCGACGACCAGCGCCGAGCAGACCCCCAGCGCCCACAGGCGTCGGATCGCGGCCCCGACGTCCCGGAACAGATCGGCGACGCGGTCCGAATACCCCTCGTTGTGCCGACGCAGGTGGCGGGCGCCCGCCGCAATCGCGGGAACCGCGGTCACGACCGGGAGGCTGCACAGCGCGACGACGAGGCCGGCCAGCATCGTCTCCCCGAAGAGCGCGAACTTCGGGGATCCGTACGGGCGCAGCTTCTTCGTCATCAGCCCTTCAACCCGCTGGTGGCGATGCCGCCCACGATGTAGCGCTGGAAGATCAGGAAGAACAGCAGCACGGGCAGCAGCGAGAGCACCGCCATCGCCATCTGGGCTCCGAAGTTCGACGCCGACGTCGAGTCGATGTAAAGGCGCAGGGCGATCGGCAGCGGGTACAGATCCGGCGACTTCAGGTACAGCAGTGGGCCGAAGAAGTCGTTCCAGCTGTTCAGGAAGGCGAAGATCGAGCACGTCACGAGTGCGGGGCGCATGAGCGGCAGCATGATCGTCGTGAAGATGCGCACGTGCCCGGCGCCGTCGATGCGCGCCGCCTCGTCGAGATCGCGCGGCACGCTGCGCATGAACTGCACGAGCAGGAACACGAAAAACGCCTCGGTCGCGAGGAACCGGCCGATAAGCAGCGGCGTGAACGTGTTGATCATGTTCAGCTGGTTGAACACGATGTACTGCGGGATGATCACGACGTGGAACGGCAGCAGCAGCGTGCCGATCATCAGCGCGAACCAGATCCCGCGCCCCCTGAAGTCGATGCGAGCGAAGGCGTAGGCGGTCACCGACGACGAGAGGCACACTCCCACGACGGTCAGAACCGCGAGTACGAGGGAGTTCCACGCGAAGCGCCAGAACGACATCCCGGCGATGCCCTCTAACACCTGTGTGAAATTCTCGAGCGTCCACGTCTCGGGAATCAGCGACACGTTGCCGATGATGTCGCCCGACGGCTTGAACGCCGAGAGAACCATCCACGCCGCCGGGTAGAGGAGCACGATCAGCAGCGCGATCGACACCGCATGGAAGGCGATGGAGCCGGCGGCTCGCTTGCCGCGATCCGTCCGCGTGCGCTTCGGGATCCGCGCCCGCTTGTCGTCGTCGGGAACCACGATCGCGCGTGTGGCCTGGATCGTCATCGCGCGTCACCTCCGTAGTGCACCCACATCTTCGAGCTGCGGAAGAAGATCGCCGTGACGATGCCGATGACGACGAGCAGCACCCAGGCGAGCGCCGAGGCATAGCCGAGCTGCTGGTCTTCGAAGCCGCGCTGGTACAGGTACAGCGTGTAGAAGAGGGTGGATCCGGCGGGCCCGCCGGTTCCGTTGGAGATGATGAAGGCGGATCCGAAGACCTGGAAAGCGTTGATCATCTCGAGGAGCAGGTTGAAGAAGAGCACGGGCGAGAGCGTCGGCAGTGTGATGCTGACGAACTTTCGCCACCAGCCCGCGCCGTCCATCTCGGCGGCCTCGTACAGCTCGGCCGGGATGTCCTTCAGACCCGCGAGGAAGATCACCATGGGAGCGCCGAACTGCCACGCCGCCAGCAGGATGAACATGTAAATCGTGTAGTTCGGGTCGCCGACCCATCCGCCCCAGTCGACGCCGAAGAAAGCGCCGATTTTGTCGACGACGCCGTCGTCGATGAACATCGCACGCCACACGATCGCGATCGCGACCGATGCGCCGACGAGCGAGGGGACGTAGAAGGCGGAGCGGTAGAAGCCCTGGCCGCGGCGATTGTTGTTGAGCAGCATCGCGACGGCGAGCGACACGATCAGCTTCACCGGCGTGCCGATCAGCACATAGGTGAGCGTGACGACAGACGACTGGATGAAGCGCGGATCCTGGAAGAGCCTCGCATAGTTGTCGGTGCCGACCCACTCAGGCGGCTGGAACAGGTTGTACTCCGTGAAGGAGAGGTACAGCGAGGCGATCATGGGCCCGGCGGTAAGACCGATGAAGCCGATCAGCCAGGGCAGCAGGAAGGTGTATCCGGCGCGATTGTCGCGGCCGTGAGGCCTGCGGGCCCGCGCGCCGGGCGCGGGGCGGCGCGCGGCGCGGTCGCCGCTCGCCGCCCGCGCACGGGCCGGTTGTTGCGTGGTGACGGTCATAGTGTGACTCCCGGACGACGGCTCAGAGGCCGGCTTCCGCCCACCACTGCTCGGCGAACTGCTCCGCGGTGATGTTGCCGTACATGCGCTCCTCGTTCAGGCGCAGCCACTCGGCCTCGTAGGACGCGAAGTTCTCGGGGGTCTCCGGGGTGACGGCCGTCGCGTACTCCTGCACGCCATCGACGTAGGCGAGGACCTCGGCGTCACCCGTTCCGTCCTGCGGCTCGAATCCGGCGCGCGTCTCGTTGTCGACCATGACGCCGCGGTCCGTGCCGAAGATCTCGGCGACGCGAGCATCGCGGGCGAGGAAGTCGGCGAGCTCGGTCGCCTCCTGCGGGTGCTCGGTGTTGGCCCCGATGGCGTAGTTGCTCGGCGCGAACCACATGGCCTTTTCGCCGCTCTCCCCCGACGGCACGGGCAGCATGACGATGTTCTCGGCGCCGACTTCGGGGGCGTAGCGCCCGTAGAAGCTCGCGAAGGTCAGAGACGAGGCCGACTCGTTCATCGAAAAGCCGTCGAGCGGGGCGACCTGCGTGGTGCGGTCGATCGGATAGAAAGCGCCGTTCGTCAGGCCCTCCTCCTCGAGGCTCAGGTAGTCGACGATGTCCTGCTGCGTGAAGCCGGGTGTCTCGCCGTCCCAGGGCTCGATCCCCTTCTGCACGAGCCACTGGTAGAACAGCTGCGTCGCGGCCCCGTGGTCGTTGCCGCCGTAGACGGGCTGGCCCTCGTCGTTCGTCACCCCCGCCGCGGTGATCTCACCGATCCACGCGTTGAGCTCCTCCCACGTGTAGTCGGGCTCGAGCATCTCGACGCCGGCCTTCTCGACGAGCGCCTTGTTGACGAACAGGGCGAAGGTGCCGATACCGAAGGGCACGCCGTACTGCACGCCATCGATCTGAGCACCCTTCACGATGTTCTCGTCGACATTGGTGAAGTCGATCGTGTCGCCGACGTAATCAGTCAGGTCGAGCAGCAGACCGTTCTTCGCGTACTTCGCCAGGTTCGGATCGAACTGCATGAGGTCGGGCAGCTCGCGCGCGGCTCCTTCGGTCGACCGGGAGGTCCAGTACGAGCCGTAGTCGCTGGGAACACCCGTGATCTCGACCCCGGGGTGCTCTTCCTCGAAGATCTCGAACGACTTCTCGTACTTCTCGATGCGGCTCTCGTTGCCCCACCAGGTGACGGTGAGTTCGACGTTGCCCCCGTCCGCGCCATCACCGGCGGAGGTGTCGGACGAGCAGCCGGCGAGAGCGCCGACCGCGATACCTGCCGCGGCGACGGCGCTGATGGTCCGAGTGAATCGCATGAGTGAGCCTCCTTGCTCTGTGAAGAACGACCCCGAACCGGGATCTGTCTTCGCGAGGATATCGACGCAGCGATTCGAAAAACGAACAAACGAACATTACCGATCAGACGGTGGCGGACCGCTCGATCTCCGGACGTTGAGGCGGGGCACGAGGCTGATATGGCGCGGCGCGAGTTCCGCCTCGTCCTCCGCCTGGATCCGCTCGAACAGCGTGCTCATCGCGAGGCGTCCGAGCTCGCGGCCGGGCGGCGACACCGCCGTCAGCGGAACGATCGCGAGCTGGGCGTTTTCGTCGTCGTAGGCCACGATCGAGAACTCTTCCGGCACGCGGACGCCCCGGTCGATCGCGATCTCGAGGAGGTGCGCCGCGTGGAAATCGGTGTGGACGACGGCACCGCGCACGCCCGCGGCCATGCACTCGTCGAGGAATCGCGACAGCTCCGCCGCCGCGGCGTCCGGGTCGTCCTCCGTCTTGGGGAGGGAGACGACCGGAGCAGAGCGAAGCCCGAGCGCCGCGACGGCCCGCCCGTATCCCTCTCGGATCGACGGCGCCGTCGGGGTGCGATCGAGCAGGGCGAGCCCGACCGCGCCGTGCCCAAGCTCGACCAGATGCTCCACCGCGAGTTCCGCGCCGCGCGCGTGATCCGTGCGCACCCAGTCGTAGCGGGCGAGCGCCGACGACGCCTCGAGCCGGCGTTCGAGCAGGACCACCGGCACGCTCAACCGCGAAAGCGCGCCCGCGAGCTCGTCGAGCGTGCGGTCGCGGAGCGTCGGCGCGAGGATGATGCCGTCCACGCCGAGCTTGATCAGCCGTTCGAGGTGACGCTGCTCGGTCGCGAGGGAGTAGTTCGACGACGCGAGCACGACGCGGGCGCGCAGCGACGGAGACGCGCTCTCCGCGCCGCGGACGACGTCGGGGTAGTGCGACGCGCCCGTCGGCAGGACGAGCCCCGCGAGCGACTTCCCCGCCCGCGGCGCCTCGGGTGCGGCGATCGAGATCGCACCGCCGTGCACGCGCGCGAGCTTGCCGAGCTTCTCCAGTTCGATGAGATCGCGTCGGATCGTCACCTCCGTGACCCCCAGCTCGGCGGCGATCGCCGCGGCGCGCACGCTGCCGCGCAGCTCCAGCTCGCGCAGGATGTGCTCGTGTCGTCCGCGAGGCAGGCGGCGCTTCGGCGCGGGCGTTGTCATCCGGACTCCCATGTCGCTAGATGTACGGAAATGATCGATACGACCCCTAGGCGTTCGATATTCGTGCAATGTAGCACCTGTGACAGCGGCGACACATCTGACCTCGTTCCCTTCCGGCGACGGCGCCCGCGGCAAGACGCCGTGGCTCGCGCTCGCCGACGATCTGGTCGATGCGGCATGGCGCCACGCGTCGCCGGCCCGCTCCCTCCTGCGGCTGCCCGGCCCCGTCAGCGCATCCGGCGCCTGGAGCGACGGGCTCGAGGGATACGCCCGCACCTTCCTCGCCGCCGCGATGCGCGTCGCCGGCGAGAACGGCGACGACCCGCGCGGACTCCTCGCGCGCTACGCCGATGGCCTCCGCGCCGGCACCGATCCCGACCACCCCGAGCGCTGGCCCCGGTTCGGGGAGCGCCGCCAGGCCGTCGTGGAGGGCGCCTCGATCGCGATCGGCCTCGCGGAGACCCGCCCGTGGCTGTGGGACCTGCTCGACGAACGCACCCAGCAGAACACGGTGTCGTGGTTCTCGGACATCCTCGGCATGACGGGCTTCCGCAACAACTGGTTGTGGTTCCAGAACGTCATGGAGGCGTTCCTCGTGTCCGTCGGAGCGGATGATGACCCGAACGACCTCGCCCGCAACCACGAGCTGACGGAGCTGCTCTACGTCGGCGACGGCTGGTATTCGGACGGGCGCGGACGTGACGGCGAGCGCCAGAACTTCGACTGGTACGCCGGATGGGCGTGGCACCTCTACCCGCTGCTCGAATCAAGGATCCGCGGTCGGGAGCTCGCCCAAGCGCACCGCGACCGCCTGGCCGCGTTCATCGAGCAGGCGCGCTCGCTCATCGGCTCGGACGGCTCCCCCGCGCTCATCGGCCGCTCCGTGACCTACCGCTTCGCGACGCTCGCGCCGTTCTGGGCCGGGGTCCTCGCGGACGTCTCCCCCCTCCGGCCCGGCGAGACGCGCGTGCTCGGCGAGCGCATGATCGACGGCTTCCTGCGCGCTGGTGCGCTGAACGACGATGGTCTGCTCTCGATCGGGTGGCACGGTGCGTTTCCGCGGGTGCGCCAACGCTACACCGGGGCCGCCTCGCCCTACTGGGCGAGCAAGGCCTTCGTGGGTCTCCTCCTCCCGGCAGATCACCCGGAGTGGGCGGCCACGCCCACGCTTCCCGAGGCGCCGCGCCAGCGCGCGCTGGCCGCCCCCGGCTGGATCGTGTCCGAGACGCCGGCGGACGGGATCGTGCGCGTCGTCAATCACGGTTCCGATCGTCTCGGAGAGCCGCGCACCGTCGCCCACGCCGACGACGCGTTCTACCGCCGCATCGGATACTCCAACGTCACCTCGCCCCAGCTCGGCGCGGACGCCGTCGCGGATCCGCGCGAATCCCACGCGACGCTGATCAACGCGAACGACCGCTCGGCACACCGCGACGGGATCCAGAGGGGCGCCCTGACGGACCGCGTCGCCGTGTCGCGCTCGCGCGTGCACTTCCTCGATCCCGAGGCGCTCGACGCGCAGGACCTCACCGGCATGGCGCTCGGACCGATCCTCACGGTCGCGTCGGTCGTGAACGGATCCGCGGAGCTGCGGCTCGCCTGGTGGCGCGCCGCCCCGCAGGCGAGCGGCCGCGCCGCGTCGACCATCGAGCTCGACGCCGACGCGGCCTGGCCTCGGGACCCGGGCCCCTGGCGCGTGTCGTTCGGCGGTTGGCCGCTCGCGAACCCGACCGGAGTCCTGCCGGGCAGGGTGGCCAACGAGCGCGCGATCTCGCGGATCCTGCCCGTGCGCGGCGCCGACCGCCTCGAGCAGATCGAACGCACGGGCGCGGATCCGTTCGGGCCCGTCTCGATCACGCCGCTCGCGGTCTCCTCCGCCCCGCTCCCGGAGGCGACGCTCGCGGCCGCCCTCGTCGAGCTCACGGGCACACCCACCACCCGTTCGAATGACACCTTTGCGGGGTCGGCGGGCGAAACACCCCGTATAAGTGTCATTTCAACGGGGGGTGGAGTGGGGTCGGGGGTGGCGGCGCCCCGGGTCGAGATTCGGGGCGACGTGGTTGTCGTCACCTGGGCGGACGGATCCGTCGACTCCGTGCCGACGGACGGGCCGGTCGCCTGATGCCGCGGGTGATCATCGCGATGCGCGACGAGGCACTCGCGGCGCAGCTCTTCGACGACGATGCGCGGAACCGGCTCGCCGGCGTGGCCGAGGTCGTCCCCGGCGTCATGACCGACGCCTCTGATCCCCGCTGGGACGCGGATCTCGCCGAGTGCGAGGTGCTGCTGACCGGGTGGGGCGGCCCCGCCCTGGACGACGCGTTCCTCGCCCGGGCGCCGAAGCTCACCGCCGTCGCGCACGCCGCCGGCACCGTCAAGCGCATCGTGACGGATGCGTCGTGGGCGCGGGGCGTGCGGGTCTCCTCCGCCGCCGACGCCAACGGCATCCCCGTCGCCGAGTATGCGCTGGCGATGATCCTGCTCGCGGGCAAGCGGGTGTTCGACGCGCAGGATTTCCTGCGCCGCGAGCGCTCGCTGCTCTGGGCACCCACCGGATCCTTCGGCAATCACCGCTCGACGATTGGTCTCGTCGGCGCGTCACGCATCGGCCGCCGCGTGCTCGAGTTGCTGCGTCCCTTCGACCATGAGGTCCTCCTCGCGGACCCCACCCTCGCCCCGGGAGAGGCCGCCGCCCTCGGCGCCGCGCTCGTGCCCCTCGACGAACTCCTCTCGCGCTCGCGCGTCGTCTCGCTGCACGCGCCCCTGCTCGACTCGACCGTCGGGATGATCGGATCCGCGCAGCTCGCGCTCCTGCCCGACGGCGCGACCCTCATCAACACCGCGCGCGGCGCCATCGTCGACACCGAAGCGCTCGTCGACGAACTCGAACGGGGCCGGATCCGCGCCGTCCTCGACGTCACGGATCCCGAGCCCCTGCCGAGCGATCACCGGCTCTACGACGCGCCCGGCGTGATCCTCACACCGCACGTCGCGGGCGCGCTCGGCAACGAGCTCGCGCGCCTCGGATCCCACGCCGTCGACGAGATCGTGCGGCTCGCGCGCGGCGAGCGCTTCGCGACGGAGGTCGCCGCGCACGCCGTGAACGGCATCGCGTGAGGGCTTAGCCCGAGCCCGACGGGAGGGGCGTCGCGCATTCGTACGCGGCGCCCCTTCCGCACGTTTGCCGAAGCCGCGCGACTATGGCAAACTCTCCTTAGCGCGGAAAGCGCTTACCGTCAGCCAAGAGCAAGGAAGCATTGTGACCGACACCACCCCCGCCGTCCGCGAGATCGGCATCATCATGAACGGCGCCTCGGGGCGCATGGGCTACCGTCAGCACCTCGTGCGCTCGATCCTCGCGATCCGCGACGAGGGCGGCTTCGAGCTGTCCGACGGCACCAAGGTCACCGTCCGCCCGCTGCTGGTCGGCCGCAGCGAGGCCAAGCTCGCCGAGCTCGCCCAGCGCCACGGCATCGAGGACTACACGACCGACCTCGACGCCGCCCTCGCCGACCCGAAGTGGGAGATCTACGCCGACTTCCTCGTGACCAAGGCCCGCGCCACCGCGCTGCGCAAGGCCATCGCCGCCGGCAAGACCATCTACACCGAGAAGCCGACGGCCGAGAGCCTCGAAGAGGCCATCGAGCTCGCGCAGCTCGCGAAGGACGCGGGCGTCAAGGCCGGTGTCGTGCACGACAAGCTCTACCTCCCCGGCCTGCAGAAGGCCAAGCGCCTCATCGACTCGGGCTTCTTCGGCCGCATCCTCTCGGTGCGCGGCGAGTTCGGCTACTGGGTGTTCGAGGGCGACTGGCAGCCCGCGCAGCGCCCCAGCTGGAACTACCGCGTCGAGGACGGCGGCGGCATCATCGTCGACATGTTCCCGCACTGGAACTACGTGCTCGAGAACCTCTTCGGCAAGGTCAACACGGTCTACACGCAGGCCTCGATCCACATCCCGGACCGCTGGGACGAGAACGGCGAGCACTACACCACCACCGCCGAGGACGCCGCCTACGGCGTGTTCGAGCTCGAGGGCGGCGCGATCGCGCAGATCAACTCCTCGTGGACCACGCGCGTGAACCGCGACGAGCTCGTCGAGTTCCACATCGACGGCACGCACGGATCCGCCGTCGTCGGCCTCTTCGGCGCGCGCATCCAGCCGCGCAACGCCACCCCGAAGCCCGTCTGGAACCCGGACCTCGAGGACACGATCGACTACGACGCGACGTGGCAGAAGGTCCCGAACAACGACGTCTTCCTCAACGGCTTCCGTCAGCAGTGGCAGGAGTTCCTGGAGAGCTACGTCACCGGCACCGACTACCCGTTCGACCTGCTCGCGGGCGCCCGCGGCATGCAGCTCGCCCAGGCCGGCCTCGAGTCGAACTCGACCGGCGCGAAGGTCGCCCTCGACGAGATCGTCCTGAACTGATCATGGCTGACAGTTTCATCCTGCTGGGCGCGGACGGATCCACGTCGCTCGCCCCCGCGAACGAGGCCCCCGGCTTCACGAAGCCGGCCGGCGGCCTGCGCTCGCGCGTGGCCTACGCCGCCGCGCACGTCGCGCCGATCGCCTGGGCCGACAACACGCCGGGCCAGCCCGCCACGATCGACTGGGACGCGACCCTCGCGTTCCGCCGCTCGGTCTACTCGTGGGGTCTCGGCGTCGCCGACGCCATGGACACCGCGCAACGCAACATGGGAATCGACGCCACGGCCGTCCGCGAGCTGATCGCCCGCAGCGCCGAGGTCGCCCGCGAGGAGGGCGGATCCGTCGCGGTCGGCGTGAACACCGACCACATCGACGAGCAGTCCATCTCGCTGCAGCAGATCATCGACGGCTACGTCTACCAGCTCGAGCACGCCGAGGAACACGGCGCCGTGCCCGTGCTCATGGCGAGCCGCCACCTGGCGCGCACCGCGACGAGCGCCGACGACTACCGCGACGTGTACCGCGCGGTGCTGGCGAAGGCCGAGGGCAAGGTCGTGCTGCACTGGCTCGGCACCGCCTTCGACCCGATCCTCGAGGGCTACTTCGGGGCGAGCGACTGGCGCGTCTCCGGCAGCACGGTCGTCGACATCATCACCGAGAACGTCGACAAGATCGCCGGTATCAAGATGAGCCTGCTCGACGCCGACAGCGAGGTGTATGTGCGCGAGCGCCTGCCCGAGGGTGTACGCATGTTCACGGGCGACGACTTCAACTACGTCGGCCTCATCGGCGGCGCGGACGTTCCCCAGGCCGAGCAGCCCGCTCGCACCGAGGGCACCACCCGGACCCACTCCGACGCCCTGCTCGGCGCCTTCGCCGCCATCACGCCCGTGGCCTCGGCCGCGATCCAGGCGCTCGACGCCGGCGACCCGGACCGCTACTACGAGCTGCTGCAGCCCACGGAGGCACTCAGCCGCCAGGTCTTCGCCGCGCCGACGTTCTACTACAAGACGGGCGTCGCGTTCCTCGCCTGGCTCAACGGTCACCAGGCGGCGTTCCAGATGATCGGCGGCCTGCACTCCGCGCGCAGCCTGCCGCACCTCTCGGAGATCGTGCGCCTCGCGAACGACGCCCACGCGCTCGAGAAGCCCGAGCTCGCGGTGCAGCGCTGGAACGACTACCTGCGCCTGAACGGAGTGACCGCATGACCGCGCCGCACCCCCGCCTGTCGATCAACCAGGCGACGATCAAGTACACCACCGTCGCACAGGCGATCGAGGTCGTGCAGAACGCGGGCATCGCCTCGATCGGCCTCTGGCGCGAGCAGGTGCAGGAGGCGGGCCTCGCCGAGTCGGTGAAGATGATCGCCGACTCCGGCCTGCGCTACTCGACGCACTGCCGCGGCGGATGGTTCACCGCCGAGGAGGGCCCCGCTCGCGTGGCCGCCCTCGACGACAACCGCCGCGCGATCGACGAGACCGCCGCCCTCGCGGCCGCCGGCGCCGAAGGATCCCGAGCCGCGCTCGTGATCGTCGTCGGCGGCCTGCCGGAGGGATCCCGCGACCTCGTCGGCGCACGCGAGCGCGTGCGCGACGCCGTCGCGACCCTCGCACCCTATGCGAAGGACCAGGGCGTGCAGCTCGCCCTCGAGCCGCTGCACCCCATGTACGCGTCCGACCGTTCGGTGCTGTCCACGCTCGACCAGGCGCTCGACATCGCGGCCGATTTCGACCCGGCCGTCGTGGGCGTCACGGTCGACACCTTCCACCTCTGGTGGGACCCGGAGGTGCTTCCCAAGATCGCCCGCGCGGGCGCCGAGGGGCGCATCGCCAGCTACCAGGTGTGCGACTGGAAGACGCCGCTCGAGGCGGACAACCTGCTCTCGCGCCACTACCCCGGCGACGGCGTCATCGACTTCGCGGACATGACCCGCGCCGTCGAGGCGGCGGGCTACACGGGCGACGTCGAGGTCGAGCTGCTCAACCAGTCGATCTGGGACACGGATCCCGCCGAGGCCGTGCGCCGCACGATCGCCGGCTTCGACCGCGCCGTCGCGCCGCACCTGGCATAACCCCATGTCATCACGTCTCCGCGCGGTCATCTGCTGCGTACAGATGACCGCGCGGAGACGTGCAGACTTCGGGGACCTGAACCTTCGATAACATCAGAGATATGACCTCTTCAACGGTGAAGCGCGCGGCGACGCTGCACGATGTGGCGCAGGAGGCCGGCGTCTCGCTCGCCACCGCCTCACGCGTGCTGAACGGATCCACGCGAAAGGTCGCCGAGTCGTATCGCGAGCGCGTGGAGGCCGCCGCAGCGCGGCTGGGCTACTCCGCGAACTTCTCCGCGCAGGCGACGGCGCGCGGCTCCTCGCACGCGATCGCCCTGCTCGTCGCCAACATCGCCGACTCCTACTTCTCCCAGGTCGCCGCCGGCGTCGCACACGCCGCCGAGGAGCAGAACCTCGTGATGTCGATCGGCATCACCGAGCGCTCCCCCGAACGCGAGGCGCGACTGATCCGCTCGCTGCGCGGGCAGCGCCCCTACGGCATCGTGCTCGCCGCGTCGCGCCGCACCTCCGAATCCAGCCCGGCCCTCGCGCAGGCGCTCGCGGACCTCGAGAACGACGGCGTCCGCGTGGTCACGCTCGGATCCCCCGCCGACGGCGTCACCAGCCGCACGGTCGGCATCGCGAACCGCGAGGGCACCCACGAACTGGGAGCGACGCTCGCCGGCCTCGGCTACCGCGAGGCGATCGTGCTCGCCGCCGACGCCGGCCTCATCACGAGCGACGACCGCGTCGCCGGCTTCGTCTCCGGGTTCACGGAGGCGGGCGGATCCGAGCCCCGGATCCTGCGGGGCGAGCTCACGCGCGATGCGGGCTACGAGCTCATGACGCGCGCGCTCGCGGAGGGCGTCGCCGCCGGCACCGTCGTCTTCGGCGCCAGCGATGTCGTCGCCTTCGGCGCGATGTCGGCGGTGCGCGATGCGGGCCGGGAGGTCGGCAGCGACATCGCCATCGCGGGCTTCGGTGACATCGACACGGGCCGCGACATCGTGCCCGCGCTCACGACCGTGCGCGCGCCGCTCGATGAACTCGGTCGCCAGGCCGTCGCGGCCGTGACGGCCGACGAATGGACGGATCCGGATCCCCTGCCCGTCGACGTCATCGTACGCGACAGCACCCCCGGAAGGTAATCATGCTCGCGATCATCGCCACCGCCGACGGACGCTACCGCGACCCCTGGCACCCCTTCGACGAGACGACGCCCGCCCTGGCCGGCGTGCTGAACGATGCGGGCTTCGACACGCACATCCTGCCCGTCGACGAGGCGCTCGACAACCTCACCACGGCCGAACTGCTGGCCGTCAACGCGGGCGACCCGTGGCGCCACGAGACGATCCCGCTCGGTGCGCCCACGGCCGCCGTCCACGGCCTCGACGCCGCGCTCGGCCGCGGCATCGGAGTGCTCGCCATGCACACCTCCCTCGCGTCGCTGCGGGACTACCCATCGTGGCCCGTCGCGGTGGGCGGCATGTGGGTGCCGGGAATGTCGATGCACCCGCCGCGCGACGACGCGCGCTTCGAGTGGGATCCGTCGCACCCGCTCGCCGGATCCGAGCCGCTCGAGGCGTTCGACGAGCGGTACTCCTATATGCAGCAGTTCGGGACCCGCGACGTCGTCGCTACGCACCGGCACGACGGCCACGATCACCCGGTCGTGTGGACGCGACAGCACGGCGCGTCGCGCGTCGCGGTCGACCTGCTCGGCCACGGCCCGGAGTCGTACGAGTCCACCTCGCACCGCGCCCTCCTCGCGCGCCTGGCCCGCTGGGCCGCCCGCGTCGCGTAACCCGCGCCCCGCTCCGCCTTCGGGTCGCGCGCGCTCGTGCGCGGTAAAGGTGCCATATGACGGGCGGGAAGGGCCGGGCCGGGCCGCTCGAATGACACTTGTGGGGAGTTGCGCGCGGGCGTACCCGGCAAAGGTGTCATATGAGGGGTTCGGGATCCCGTTGGTATGACACTTATGGGCGCTCACGCGGCGCGGCAGGCCCTAAAGGTGTCATACGAGGGGTGCGTGTTCCCGTTGGTATGACACGTATGGGCACTCACGCACCCCGGCAGGCGCTAAAGGTGGCATACGAGGGGTGCAGGATCCCGTTCATATGACACTTATCGGCACTCACGCCCCACAACACCCCCGAAACGTGTCATACGAACGGGTGGGGTCAGCGTGCGTGGCGGCGGTACTCCGCCTCGATCAGGATCGGCAGGTGGTCGCTCGTGCCCTGCGGGAGCGTCTTGACCTCGCCGATCGACAACCCGCGGCTGGTCACGAAGTCGTAGTGACCCTTGAAGAAGCGGTAGCGCGTGTATGTGCGCGAGTCGCTCAGGGTCATGTCGTAGCCGTGCTCGCGGATCTGGTCTCCCAGACGCTCCTTGAACACCGGATAGTTGTAGTCGCCGACCATGAAGGTGGGGGTGCCTGGGCCGAGGGCCTCGAGCGCCTGCAGCGCCGAGCGGATCTGCGTGCGCCGGAGCGAGTTCAGCGCGGTGAGCGGCGCGGCGTGGAAGGACGCGAAGGTGATTTCACGGCTCGCGTCGATGTCGTAAAGCTGCACGCCGAGCAGTCGCTCGTGCGCTGGCCGCAGCACGATGTCGTGCAGCGACTTCTTTAGCCCCATCGAGACCGACTCCACGAATCGGTATGAGCTCTCGCGATAGTAGAGCGCGAGCCCGAGCCTATTGCGGTCGGTCGCCGCGGCCAGGCGCAGGCCCGCCACCGAGGTCGGCAGTTCCTCGACCTTCGCCTCTTGCAGGCACATGACGTCGGGATCCCACCGTTCGGCGCGCTGTTCGAGCTCGGCGGCCGCCGCGTGTTTGCGGAGGTTGTACGACATGATTCGCATGGTGATCTCACGGTAGCCCCGCCGAATGCGGGAAGGGTAGAGGCACGCTATGAATTAGCGATGGACGAACGCGTCAGTCGAGCGAGCGGCGAGCGCGGGTCTGCTCGGCGCGGTCGGCGAGGAGCTCGTCGGCCGGGTAGCCGACCTCGGTAAGGGTGAGCCCGCGGGCGTCGAGCACCTTGAACGCGCTCGTGCGATCCAGCTCGTCCCGCAGGCGAACCACGTCGTCGACCTCGAGGCGCCCCTCCCCCACGGCGACGCAGGCGCCGACGAGCGCCCGCACCATCGAATGACAGAACGCATCGGCCTTGACGCTCGCAATCAGCACACCATCTTCCGAGCGCCGCCAGCCATATTCCAGCAGCGTGCGGATCGTCGTGGCGCCCTCTCGCGGCTTGCAATAGGCCGCGAAGTCATGAAGGCCGATGAGCGAACGGGCGGCGGCGTCCATGCGGGAGGCGTCGAGCGAGGCCTTCACGAGGGTCGTGTCGTGCCGGAGCAGCGGGTTGTACCCGACGGCGTCATCGGCGACCCGATACGAGTAGCGCCGCCACACGGCCGAGAACCGCGCATCGAATCCCGCGGGAGCAGTGCTCGTGCGGGAGACGGTGACGTCGGCGTACGGCCGCAGCACGCCCCGCAGTTTGCGGGCGAGCGGCGCGATTGGATCCGGATCCTCGGATCCCCCGCGCGCGAGATGGGTCGCGCGCGACCACTGTTCGTCCGTGAGGTCGACGTGCGCGACCTGACCGGTCGCATGCACTCCGGCGTCCGTGCGGCCCGCGACGACGAGGCGCACGTCGCTCCGCAGGATCCGCCAGAGGGCCTCCTCGAGCGTGCCCTGCACGGTGCGCAGCCCGGGTTGTGCCGCCCACCCCTTGAAGCCCGAGCCGTCGTACGCGATATCGAGCCGGACCCGCCGCCCCGACCGTTCAGATGACACCTCTGCCCCGTCATGGGCGCCCACACTGGCCAAAGGTGTCATTTCAACGGCGGGGGCTTCCGTACCCAAGCCACCCGCACCCAAGGCGTCCGCCCGTTGGAATGACACTTTTGAGGGGTTGGCGGGCGTGGGACGGGGTAAATGTGTCATTTGAACGGGGGGGGAGGGCGGGTTAGGCGCGGGCGAGGCGCGGGAGGGCGTCGATGATGATCTCGGCGGAACGCGCGGCGGCGCCGTCGAGGTGGGTGTCGAACTCCTCGGAGTCGGGGGCGCAGAGGTCGCTGATCGCTCGGCACGCGGCGAAGCGCACTCCGTGATTGAAAGCCGCCTGCGCGATCGCGGCGGTCTCCATGTCGACCGACCAGGATCCGGGGAAGCTCTCGCGAAGCGCGTGCGCGAGCTCGGCGGTGACGAACTTCTCCCCCGAGGCCATGGCGGCGCGCGTCACACGCTCTCCCGTGAAGGCCGCGGCGAGCGCGGCGTCGGTCGGATAACTCGCGGGCATACCCGGCACCTGCCCCAGCGCATAGCCGAAGGCGCGCGCGTCGGCCTCGACGTTGACGATCTCGGTGCCGACGACGACGTCGCCGACGCGGGCGTCGCTCGCGAGCCCGCCGGCGGATCCGCCGCTCACGAGCAGGATGTCGGATCCGTATCGGAAGACGCTGCCCGCGACGGCGTCGGCCGCGTTGACCATGCCGATGCCGCTGACGACGAGCACGAGGGTCGCGCCGCCGATGACGACGCCCCGGTGCACGGCGCGTCCGAGCGTCACCGGATCCGAGACCTGCGCGGCGGCGTCGAGGAAGGGCTGCGCCTCCTCGTCCATGGCGACCTGGACGACGATTGCGGTCACGCGTAGACCTCGAGCCATTCGTCGCGCCGGGCGAGGAACGCGGCGGCGGCCTGCTGGGCGCCCTCGAGCGTGTGATTCGCGCCCCATCCGCACTGGATCTCGTTGGCGGCGGGCACCTCGCTCGCGTCGGCGAAGTCGGAGAGGGTCGCGGCCACGAGTTCGGCGACCTCCTCGGAACTGTGCTCGCCCTGCAGGATCAAGTAGAAGCCGGTCTGGCAGCCCATGGGCGAGAAGTCGATGACGCGGTCGGAGTGGTCGCGGCTCTTCTCGGCGAACATGTGCTCGATCGAGTGCACGACGGGCATCTCGAGGTGCGCCGTGTTCGGCTGCGTGAAACGCACGTCGTACTTGACGATCACGTCGCCCGCCGGCAGCTCCTTGCGGTCGGCGAGCCGGATGTACGGCGCCGCCACCTTCGTGTGGTCGAGGTTGAAGGACTCGACGTTCATCGTGCGCTTGGTGTTCACACGTCCAGGGTATCCGCGACGGGTGGGCGCGACGCGTGCGCTACATTCACTAGGCGTAATACGACGCCGAAGGAGCCCTCGCATGACGTACCACCTCGCCGGAGATTCGACCGTTGCCGAATGTTCTCCCGCCGAGCACCCGATGTCGGGATGGGGCGCCCACCTCGCGGCGCATGTTGACGAGCCCGTGCGCAACCTCGCCTTCGGCGGTGCGACGACGCAGTCGTTCTTCGAGCAGAGGTGGGACGAGCTCATCGCCGGGGTCGGAGAGGGCGACACGGTGGTGATCCAGTTCGGCCACAACGACCAGAAGGTGCCCGAGCTCGACGCGCGCGGCGGCTACACGGATCGCCTGACGCGCATGGTCGCCGAGGTGCGCGAGCGCGGCGGGGTCGCGGTGCTGTGCACCTCGTGCGAGCGGCGCTGGTTCGACGGCGACCGGGTCGAGGCGACCCACGGGGACTACCCGAACGCGGTCCGCGACCTCGCCCACGAGCTCGACGCGCCGCTCGTCGATCTCACCGTCTTCACCAGCTGGCTCTACGAGGACGCGGGCGCGGAAGGATCCGTCGCCTATCTCACCCACCTGGCTCCGGGCACACACGAGACCTGGCCGGAGGGACTGCAGGACAACACCCACTTTCACGAGCGCGGCGCGCGGAAGATTGCCGCCTTCGTGGCGCGGAGCCTCCGCGCGATCGAGCGCAAGGACGGCGAGCGGCCCGCCAAGGGGAGCCCCGCCGTCGCGTAGTCCTACACCGCGTCCCGCACCTGTCGCACGAACTCGCGCATGCGCCGCGCGGTGTTGTCGATGCGGAAGTCGACGTTCGTGCGGAACTCGTCGGGGGCCAGCGGATGGGCGAGGCGCACGTTCTCGTGGCACGACACATCGGCGCACATGTACGTCGCGATCGACTCGTCGCGCCGCCCGGCGTCGCCGCCCTTCCGCGCGCTCATCATGACGACCTGATTGCCCGGCTGCATCGTGCGGCAGATGTTGCAGATACCGCTGCGAGCGCGCGAGGAACTCGTCGCCGCGCGCATGACGATGCCGGTCGGGGATCCGTCGAGCTCGACGACGACGTAGCAGCGCGCGCGGTTGGAGGGGTCTCGCCAGGCGAAGAAATCGTGGTGGTACCAGTCGACGAGGAGTGCCTCGAGCGGCAGGTCGAGGATCTCGAGATCGTGTTCGTCGGCGTTGACGAATGACGCTCGGATGTCGTCTGCGGTGAGCTCCTGCATGATCCGCCATTCTACGGACGCGGAGCGCCGAGGCTTCGACCCACGTTATTGAAACGTTTTTTGCGTTCGCCGGAGATGTCGTGTACACATGAGGGGAAAGCGCTTCCCAACGGAGGGGAGGCCGGATCGATGGAGACCCGATGAGCACCGAGACGTTGCGCGACACCGTAACGGGACGACTGCAGCAGGGCTTCGAGGCCATCTACTGGATGATTGTCGTGAACGCCCTGTGGTGGCTCTTCGCCCTGGCCGGAGGCATCGTTCTGGGCGCCGCTCCCGCCACGATCGCGGGCGCCGAGCTCACCCGCCGCCGCGCGGAAGGCCGCCTGTTCCCCGTCCTGCGCACGTACACGTCGGTGTGGCGCCGCGAGTTCCGGCGCGCGAACCTGCTGCTGCTGCCGTTCGGCGTCGCGCTCGCGCTGCTCGCGGTCGACCTCCTCTGGTTCCAGTCGCGCGGCAATCTCGGCCTCCTGGGTGGGATCGCGCTCGGGGCCCTGATCGTCGTCGCCACCCTCGGCTCGCTCACCGCGGGCATGTACGTCACCTACGAGATGCCGTTCCGCGCGTACATCCTGCGCGCGTCGCGATGGGCGCTCGCGAACCTCGCCCACACGGTGCTGCTCGCCCTCACGATCGTGCTCATCTGCGGCGCGACGCTCGCGATCCCCGGCCTCGCCCCCTTCGTGACCGTGGGAGCCCTGGTCGTCATCCCCGCGCGACTGTGCACCGCATTCTTCCGTTCCAACGAGCGCCTGCTCGCGGAACAGCCCTAACCCCACCCGTGGGACGAAGCCGTCCCGTCATACAGCAAGGAAGCACCTATGAAAAAGCGCATTCTCCCGATCGCGACGATCGCGATCGCCTCGGTCGCCCTCGCGGGCTGCTCGAACGGATCCGGCGGCGGCGACGGCGGCGGATCCGCCGAGATCGAGACGCTCACGATTCAGGCCCCGTACCTGTCGACGAGCGCCCCGCAGGCCGACAACGCCGTCGAGACCGCTCTCGAGGAGGAGATCGGCACGAAGCTCGACATCACCTGGGTTCCCAACGCGTCGTACGAGGACAAGACGAACATCACGCTCGCGGGCGACAGCGTGCCGCACGTCATGGTCATCCAGGGTAAGTCGCCCGGATTCGTGAAGAACGCCGAGGCGGGCGCCTTCTGGGAGCTCACCGACTACCTCGCCGACTACCCGAACCTCAACACCAACCTGCCCGAGGTGCAGAAGGCCTCGAGCATCAACGGAAAGGTGTACGGCATCTTCCGCGCCCGCGACACCATGCGCACCTCGGTGATGGTGCGCGCCGACTGGCTGGAGAACCTCGGCCTCGAGATGCCGGAGACGACCGACGACCTGCTCGAGGTCGCCAAGGCCTTCACCGAGAAGGACCCCGACGGCAACGGCCAGAACGATACCTACGGCCTCATCATTCCGAGCTGGCCCGGCGCGATCGGCACCAACAGCCCCTACGACGTCATCGAGACGTGGTTCGGCGCGGGCAACCGGTACACGCAGCGCGACGGCGAGATCATCCCGAACTTCGACACCGACGAATGGCTCGACGCCGTCGAGTACGAGAAGTCGCTCATCGACGGCGGCTACGTCAACTCCGACTTCGCCACCTTCGACTCCGCCAAGTGGAACGAGCCGTTCCTGAATGGCAAGGGCGGCATCATCATCGACGTCCACTCGCGCGCCGCATCGCTCATGAGCCTGCTGAAGGACGTCGATCCCGACAACTGGCAGAACATGGTCGACTTCACGGGCAACCTCATCGGCCCCGACGGCGAGATGCACGCCCTGCCGACCACCGGCTACAGCGGCTTCATCGCGATCCCCAAGGCCCAGGTCCGCACGGAGGACGAGCTGCGCCAGGTGCTGTCGATCCTCAACGAGATGAACAGCCCCGAGGCGGGCAAGATCCTGAACAACGGCATCGAGGGCGAGACCTACACCCTCGACGGCGAGCTCGCCGTCGCGATCGACGACGCGCCAGAGGATCTCAAGAACGCCGTCAGCTCGCTGGCGCAGCTGGGCATGAACGTGACCGGTTTCCAGGGCTACCTGCCGAAGCAGGCAACCGACGTCGAGCAGGCGGCCTACGACAAGCGTAAAGCGATCGAGGCCTCCGACTACGAGAACGCCGTCATCGACCCCACCGCCCCCTACGTGTCGCAGACCTACGTGGCGCAGGGCGCGCAGCTCGACCTCATCGTGTCGGACGCCCGCCTGAAGTATCTCGCCGGCCAGATCGACCGCGAACAGCTGCTCGCCGAGATCGAGCGCTGGCACGCCAGCGGCGGCGACCAGATCATCTCCGAAATGAACGAGCTCGCCTCGGCTGAGTGACGCCCCGGGTGGGGCGGCCCGCGTGCCGCCCCACCCGCCCTCGACTAGGAGAATCATGGTCTTGCTCGATACTCGCGCGGCCGGCGGCGGCGCGACGGAGTCCCTCATCGTCCCGCCGCGTCGGCGGCGTTCGGGCGTGCGCGTGCACTTCAGCCGCTTCAAGTGGCTGTACCTGCTGCTCATTCCCGGGATCATCTACTTTGCGGTCTTCCGGTACGCGCCGATGTTCGGCGCGATCATCGCTTTCAAGGACTACGTCCCGTTCCTCGGCATCGGCGGCAGCGCCTGGGTCGGCTTCGAACACTTCACGAACTTCTTCGCGAGCCCCGACTTCGTGCGCCTGCTCGGGAACACGCTGATCCTCGCATTCCTCAATCTCGCAATCGCCTTCCCCCTGACGATCGTCATCGCGCTGCTGCTCAACGAGCTGCGGCTCAGCATCGTCAAGCGCACGGTGCAGACGCTGATCTACATTCCGCACTTCCTGTCGTGGACCGTGGTCGCCTCCCTGACCTATCTCCTCTTCGCGCTCGACACCGGCCCGCTGTTCCACCTCATCAACACGGTGCTGGGGACCGACATCAACTTCCTGACGGATCCGGACTGGTTCCGGCCCGTGATCATGCTGCAGACGATCTGGAAGGGCACCGGCTGGGGCACGATCATCTTCCTCGCGGCCCTCGCGAGCGTCGACCAGGAGCAGTACGAGGCCGCCATCATCGACGGCGCCGGACGGTGGTCGCGCGTCTGGCACATCACGCTGCCGTCGATCGCGCCGACGATCGTCGTGATGCTCATCCTCAAGATGGGCGATGTGCTCGACACCGGCTTCGAGCAGATCTACCTCATGACCAACTCGCTCAACCGCGAGGCGGCGGATGTGTTCGACACCTTCGTCTACTTCATGGGCATCACCCAGGGCTCCTACTCGTACAGCACCGCCGTCGGCCTGTTCAAGGCCATCGTCGGCGTCATCCTCATCTTCGGGGCGAACTGGCTGTCGCGCCGCTTCAACCAGACGGGAATCTTCTGATGGCTCGCGAGAAGTACCGCTTCAATACCCCCGCGGGGCGGGTGTTCGACGTCTTCAACGTCGTCATCCTCGTGGTGATCGGGCTCATCGCCCTCGTCCCCTTCCTGTACGTGCTCGCCGGATCCTTCGCCACCGAGGCGGAGATCGCGACGCGCCCGTTCTTCCTCTGGCCCGAGACGTTCAGCCTCAAGGCGTACTCGACGATCCTCACGAGCGACGCCTTCGTGCGCGCGCTCGTGACGACGGTGCTCGTCACGGCCGTCGGCACGGGCATCCAGCTCCTACTGACGGCGTCGATGGCGTACCCGCTGTCGAAGGCGAACCTGCCCGGCGGTCGCGTGATGCTCATGCTCATCGTCTTCACGATGGTGTTCTCGGGCGGCATGATCCCCACCTTCCTCGTCGTGAAGGAACTGGGCCTGCTCGACACGTACTGGGCGCTGATCCTGCCCGCGGCGATCAACCCGTTCAGCCTCATCATCATCAAGAACTTCTTCCAGCAGCTGCCGAAGGAGCTCGAGGAGTCGGCGATGATCGACGGCGCGAACGAGGTGCGCACCATGTGGAGCGTGATCCTGCCCCTGTCGAAGCCCGTGCTCGCGACCTTCGCGCTGTTCTACGCCGTCGGAATCTGGAACGACTTCATGTCGCCCCTGCTGTACCTCAACGACTCGTCGATGTGGACGCTGCAGATGTTCCTGCGCCAGGTGACGGCGGCGACCGACCTGTCAATGCTGCAGTCGGATGCGAGCGAAATGCCGCCCGCGCAGGGCATCAAGTTCGCCGTCATCATCGTCGCGACCCTGCCGATCCTGCTGTTCTACCCCTTCCTCCAGAAGCACTTCGCGAAGGGCATGCTGCTGGGTTCGGTGAAGGGATGAGCACCCTCGTCTACCGCAATCCCCTGTCGACTCCGGCCGACGTCGCCGACTGGATCCCCGAGGGTCCGGTCGCGGCGTCGGCCGCCGACGGATCCCTCGAGCTGCGCTCGTCCGGCGGGCCCGACGACCACTTCACCTTCTGGTGCCCGGAGGAGTTCGGCGACCGGATCCGGATCTCGTGGGAGTTCTCCCCCGTGTCAGAGCCGGGTCTCGCGATGCTGTTCTTCGGCGCGGCATCGGTCTCGGGCGGCGGGATCTTCGACGCGGGCCTCGCGCCGCGCGACGGCTCCTACCCGCAGTACCACTCGGGCGACATCCGCACGCTACACGTGTCGTATTTCCGGCGCCGATGGGAGGACGAGCGCGCCTTCCACACCGCGAACCTGCGCAAGTCGCCCGGTTTCCACCTCGTCGCGCAGGGCGCGGATCCGCTGCCGCCCGTCGTCGACGCGCGCGGCGCCTTCTATCGCATCACCGTCGAGAAGGATCGCGCCGAGGTGCGCTTCTCGATCGACGACCTGCTCCTGTTCACCTGGACCGATGACGAATCGACCGGCCCCCGCGTCGGCTCCGGTCGCCTCGGTTTCCGACAGATGGCGCCGCTCGTCGCGCGCTATCGCAATCTGGAAGTTCACGACCTCTCATGACCTCCCCCGTCATCCCCCTGCGCTGGCTCGACGACGAGACGCCCGCGGCCCTGCCCGACGGCGCGACGTTCGGCGTGCCCGTCCCGCGCGGATCCGTCGGCTCGGCGAGCGAGCTCTCCCTCTCTGCGGACGGATCCGCCGTTCCCGCACAGTTCTGGCCCCTTGCGACGTGGCCCGATGGATCCGTCAAGTGGGCGGGCGTCGCCGTCGGCGCGACGCCCTTCGCGGGGGCGGCGATCGCGGTCGGTGAGAACCCCGCGCCGGATGCGCCGGTCACCGTCACGGAAACCGCAGCAGAGGTGACGGTCGCGAACGGCGTGCTCGAGCTTGTCGTGCCCCGCAGCGGTTCCGCCCTGTTCTCGACGCTCTCCCGCGGCGGCACCGAGGTCGCCCGCAACGGCCGCCTCGTGAGCGCCCTCGCGGACGGCCCCTCGCCGCGCGACGCGCGCGCCGATCTCATCGGCGTCGTGGACGCGGTGACGGTCGAACAGACCGGTCCCGTCCGCGCGGTGATCCGTGTCGACGGGCACCACGCCGCCCCGGGCCGCGAGCGCCTTCCGTTCCGCGTGCGCTTCGTGGTGCTCGCCGGTGCCGACAGCGTGCGCCTCGTGCACACGCTCATCTGGGACGGCGACGCCGACACCGAGTTCCTCGCCGCCCTCGGCCTCACCGCCGACGTGCCCCTGCGCGCGGAGACCCACGACCGGCACGTGCGCTTCGCGACCGCCGGCGGCGGCGTCTTCGCCGAGGCCGTTCGCGGCATCACCGGGCTGCGCCGGGATCCGGGTGCCGAGGTGCGCGAGGCGCAGATCTCCGGGCGCGCGACGCCGCCCGTCGCCGAGTGGGACGCGCGCACGTCCGACCGGATCCGGTGGATCCCCGAATGGGACGACTACACGCTCACGCAGCTGACCGCCGACGGCTACGAGCTGCGCAAGCGCACCGCGTCGACGACCAACACCGGGCGCGCGTGGATCCGGAGCACCGCCGGGACGCGCGCGGAGGGCCTCGTGTCGCTCAGCGACCCCGAGGGCGGCTTCGGCATCGGCGTGCGCGGCTTCTGGCAGTCGCACCCGGGGCAGCTCGACGTGCGCGGCGCCGCCGGCGACGCCGCGAGCGTGACGGCGTGGCTGTACTCCCCCGAGGCGGCGCCGATGGACATGCGCTTCTATCACGACGGGCTCGGCCAGGACGGCTACGCCGATCAGCTCGACGCCCTCGAGATCACCTACGAAGACTACGAGCCCGGCTTCGGCGACCCGCACGGCATCGCCCGCACGCACGAGCTCACCCTCTTCGCCTGGGGCGCGACGCCGACGCGCGAGCACCTCGCCGAGCGCGCCGCCGCCGTGCAGAAGCCGGCGCTGCCGCAGGCGACACCCGCGCACATCGCCTCCTGCGGCGTATTCGGCGACTGGTCGCTCGTCGACCGTTCGACCCCGATCAAGGCCGAGATCGAGGACAGCCTCGACCTGCTGTTGTCGTTCTACCTCGAGCAGCCCGAACAGCGCCGCTGGTACGGATTCTGGGACTACGGCGACGTCATGCACGCCTACGACTTCGACCGGCACACCTGGCGCTACGACGTCGGCGGCTACGCGTGGGACAACTCCGAGCTCTCGCCCGACCTGTGGCTCTGGTACTCGTACCTGCGCACGGGCCGCGCCGACGTGTTCCGCTTCGCGGAAGCGATGACCCGCCATACCGGCGAGGTCGACGTGTACCACCTGGGCCGGTTCGCGGGCCTCGGATCGCGTCACAACGTGCAGCACTGGGGGTGCTCGGCCAAGCAGCTGCGCATCTCGACGCCCGCGTATCGCCGCTTCTACCACTACCTCACCGCCGACGAGCGGGTGGGCGACCTCCTCGACGAGCTGCGCGACAGCGACGAGACCTTCCTCGGCCTGGATCCCACCCGCAAGGTGCGCCCCGACGCCGCGACGTACCGGGCCGACCGCAACGCGGTCGCCGTGGGTCTCGGCACCGACTGGTCGGCGCTTGCCGCGACCTGGCTCGCCGACTGGGAGCGCACCGGAAACGAACGCTCCCGCGACCGCCTACTCGGCACGATGGCCGACATCGGAGCGCTCCCGAAGGGATTCCTAACGGGCGAGGCGCTCTACGACCTCGACACCGGCAGGTTCGCGACGGACCGCGATCGGATCAGCGTCTCGCACCTCTCCGCCGTGTTCGGGCTCGTCGAGATCTGCAGCGAGCTCATCTCGCTCGTCGACGTCCCATCGTTCACGGAGGCGTGGGTGCAGTACTGCTCGCTCTTCCTCGCCTCGCCCGAGGAGCAGGAGGCCGCGGTCGGTCAGGCGCTGACCGGGATCCACCTCGAGCAGGCACACTCGCGGCTCACCGCGTACGCGGCCGTGAAGCGCGACGATCAGGCGCTGCGCGAACTCGCCTGGCACGCCTTCGACGGCATCGGCGAATGGCTGCTGCACCGACGCGAGCTCGGCATCAACCGGATCCCTGTGCCGCTCGTGCCCGCGCCCGTCGACGAGATGCCGACCGTCTCGACCAACGACGCCGCGCAGTACGGGCTCGCCGCGATCCAGCTGCTCGCCCTGCTGGGCGACCAGGTCGACGGGCTCGCTTCGACGTAGGATCGGGTTATGGCTGACTCTTCATTCGACATCGTCTCCGAGATCGACCGTCAGGAGGCCGACAACGCCCTCAACCAGGCTGCCAAGGAGGTCTCGCAGCGCTACGACTTCCGCGGCACGGACGCCTCGGTCGCGTGGTCGGGCGAGCAGATCCTCATCATCGCGAACACCGAAGACCGCGCCCTCGCGGTGCTCGACGTGCTGCAGTCAAAGATGATCAAGCGCGGCATCTCGCTGAAGAGCCTCGACTCGGGCGACCCCTACGAGAGCGGCAAACAGGTGCGCATCGTCACCTCGCTCAAGGAGGGCATCGACAAGGAGGTCGCGAAGAAGATCTCCAAGATCATCCGGGACGAGGGCCCCAAGGGCGTCAAGGCGCAGATTCAGGGCGAGGAGATCCGCGTCTCGTCGAAGAGCCGCGACGACCTGCAGGAGGTCATCGCGCTGCTCAAGGGCAAGCAGGAGGACCTCGACGTCGCGCTGCAGTTCCAGAACTACCGCTGAGCTAGCTCCGTGACCTGGGGTTTTAGCTCCCAGTGCGCGGAGGTGAGGATCGTACGCGCGAAGTCCACAGTCGCGACGCGCGTGCGATCCTCCGCGGGCGGCCACCGACAGTTCGGCTCTCTCGACGCTCCCGGTCTCGACCGTGCCGACTGCGCACGCTACGCAGAGGGCGACGAACTCGTCTTGGTCACCGCGAACGGACAGGTCCTGTCCCCGGCGAAGTTCGGTTGTGTCTTGCGCGGCTTCCTCGATGAGCAGACGCGCAGACGCGAGCCCAGCACCCGCGTGACGTGCGAGTACTGACCCCGCAGCGGCTCCCACCATACCGAGAGGATCCGCGCGGCGGGGTCTTCTCGTGTCCGCTCTCGCGGGTATAGCGCGGCTACCTCTCCCTCCCTACGATGGATGTCCATGACCGGCGCGCCTCGCTGAAGGGCGAAGGCGGAGCCCGGCTCGCCCTTCGAGAGGATCCCACGATGTCGAGTCCCGCTGAAGTCACACGGACCATCGACGATGTGCTGGCATGGGCAGTTTCCGCGCTCCGACCGAATGACGCGATCCTTATCCAAGCGGAAGCCGATGCCGGCGAAGAATACTTCGCCTTCATCGACGCAGTCTCGATCGCCCACCACACTGGACCGTCACTCCCGAGACACCTGGAGACAGCCGTGCAGGCCCTCGCGGCGCAGGATGCCCGGTTCAGAGATGACCTCCGCCACGCCACGCATCCGGATCGAGCCGCAACATGACGTTCCACGACCTCGCCGAACGCGTGTTAAAGCACGTGCGCGAGGAGTTCCCCGGAAAGGTGCGCACCGCGGTAGACGACACGATGTGGGCGGGCGACTGGGACACTGCACTCCTCATGGCGCTCGGTGAGGATCTCGAAGCCACGCGTCGGATCCCTCGCGACCTGCGGGCAGAACTCGCATCACATCGAGACTTCATCAACGATCTCCCGGCTCCGATTGCGCAAGCCATCACCGAGGGACTCTAACAATGAGGGACGAGTACGACGAGATCGCGCGCACCGCGCTAGCGATCGGCGCACGCTTCCTTCCCACGGAAATCGTGGCATCTATCGAAATGGATCTGAATAGCGGCGAACCAGGCGTAGCGCTCCTCCAAATCCTCGAGCATCTCGAGGAAGGTGGACACGACATCGCCCTGATCTACACACCCCAGCAACGCGCCCAGTTCCGCAAGTTCGAGGACGAACCAGAAACAATCGGCAGCGCGATCGTCTGGGCACTCGACGACGCCGAGAACACGCCCCCGAGTAGATAGCGGACATAACGAAGGCGGCCGGAAGGTCCGTGTGAACCGACTGCCGCCTTCGAAGTAGGAGAGAACAACCAAGCTGTCCGCGGGAACTGCCCGCCGATCCCCCTCGTGTACGCCCGGAGCATGAACACCACACGTCCGGCCGGACAGGGATACGGTGCGCGCGTGACCGGACAGCGACAAAACGCGCGCAGGAGGTGCTCTGTCCGGGTTGGGCGCCAGCTCCAATGCTCACGGCGCGCTCATGCGCACCGTAGACCACGGCGATGAGTGCCCCATCGTTACCGACCGATTGACACAAAATCACCAAGCAGCGGGGCGTTCGCGAACTCGAGCAGGGCACACGCCGCTGGCCCGCACGGGAAACGTGAAAGGGCGGATCATGCCTCGGCTAACCTGCGGCTCTAGTCCCGCAAATCCAGTCCCTGAGCGCGTACAGCGCTACCAAGTGCGTTCGCGCCGATCAGGTCACCCTCCTCCGCGCGATAGATGAAGAGAGCGATTCCTGCGCGATCGGCGAACTCCACGCCGCCAGCCGAGTACGAACCAGATGTGAAGAACAATGCACGTCTACCGTCGTGCGCTGCGACGCCTGCGAGCTCCCGGACCTGCGCGACGGGTACAGAGTACATCGGTGCGAGGTTTTTCACTTGGGCGATGTACGCGGAGCTGATCACATCAACTCCGCCATCGCCGGAGTACCGGGTGACCTCTGCGTCAACAGCGCCGAGGAAGCGCATCCACTCCGCCGCTAGCTCCTCAGCCTCTTGCGGGCCCACGCCGCGTGGGCGCGGTTGCGGAGAGTAAACCTGGGGATGAATCGGGTTGAAAGGCGGAAGGCGTTCACTTCGCCTAGCCTCGACCAACGCTGACTCGAAAACTTGCTGACGGCGTGACTCAGTGTCCCTCTCGGCCTCGGCAACCGCGTGCCGTAGCCGCACGTTATAGGGCCGTCGCCGGGAAGCATGCAAAATACCCAGCCCAACTGCCGCAACGATCATGACGAAACTGATGACCTCAAATGTGGAGTCATAGAGCGCACTTCCGGGGTCCGCTAGAACATCGACGATAGCCGCCGGGATCATCCACCAGAACGCGTAGACAAGCCACCAGGGCCAGAAGCGCGGCCTTGGTTCGATCGCTGGCGGCACCGGCGCGACTTCCTGGCGCACGGCTTCGCGGACGGTGTCAACCAGGATGCGCTCAGGCAGGCCAAGCGGAACCCGGCCTCCGATGTCGCGTCCGACTGCCCAAGGATCGAACGGGCTATCGGGGCGGGGAGGTGAAAAGGTCACGAGCTCATCATATTGCCCCACTCGGATTGATCAGAATCTCGATACCGGTTGTGCAAGCTACTGATTAGCTCAACGCCAGCGACTCGAGCCATCCGCAATGGCGCAGGCGTTGCAGAGCTTGCGCAGTAGCCTGACGTGATGACCCATGCTTCTGACTCGACCGAGCAACGTCTCGCCGAGGTCCCGATCATTGCTGCCGTCAGCGGCATGCTCGGCATCCCACTTGCATCGGCGAGGATCCCCATCGACGGAGTCCGCGTCGAGATCGACGGCGCGAGCGAGGACCGTTCCGTACTCGTCGAAGCCTACGCACACATCGGCACCGTGAAAGGTGCCCAGCGGCACAAAGTCGCGAACGATGCCTTCAAGCTGGCATGGGCTGGACAGAAGCTCAGGTCTCAACGTCTCATCATCGCAGTTGCCGGCGAGGACGCAGCCGCCTATCTCAAACGGCCCGGCGCATGACTCCCAGCCGCGATCCGCGACGCACATGTCGAGGTGATGCACGTGCCGCTCGAGGCCGCCCTCCAGGCATCGCTGACGGACGCACAAACACGGCAGTGCCGCTGAGCGCACACCCCTAGCGCGATCACTCAGGGCCCCTACTCTGGCGGCATGTGCGGACGCTTCGCTCTCGATGACCACGTGAACTCGTCGATCACGGATTTCGTGACGTCGACGGGCCGGCACCACAACGAATGGTCGTCGGACTGGCAGGGACGGTGGAACATCAAGCCGACCCAGGACATCGTCTTGATCCGCGACTCGGAGAAGGACGACGAGATTCGTGTCGAGACGGCGCGCTGGTCCCTCGTGCCGCCGTGGAGCGAGACGCTCACTCCCCGCTTCCCGACGTTCAACGCGCGCTCGGAGGGGATCGCCACTAAGGCGACATGGAAGAAGCCCCTCAAGGCGAACCGCTGCATCATCCCCGCGAGCGGCTACTACGAGTGGACGGGTGAGAAGGGTGCCAAGCAGCCCTGGTGGATCCACCCCGAGCAGGGCATCCTGGGCTTCGCCGGCCTGTACTCCTGGTGGCAAGACCGCTCGCGCCCTGACGACGACCCCAACCGATGGGTACTCACCGCGACGATCCTCACCATGCCCACCGTCGACGAGCTCGCAAGCATCCACGACCGGAACCCGCTCACCCTACCCGAAGATCTCTGGGAGCACTGGATGGACCGGTCGATCGTCGGAGATCAGAAGCTCGTCGACGAAGCCGTGCGCGCCGGCCGAGACGAAAGCTCTGCGCTCCTCTTCCACAAGGTCAGCCCCTTCAAGGCCGGAGACGACAGCATCGCCCTGACCGAGCCGTTAAACTCGCTATAGCGTTCCGCAATCTCGGCGATGGGATAGCCTGGGGGCGTGAGGAATGGATCGGTGACAACTGATCGTTAGCGTCGGGAGGCGCTGACGGGGAGGATGTCATCATGCCCGGTCCCTATCCCAGAGAGTTCCGCGAGGATGTCGTCGCGGTCGCTCGTCGCCGTGAGAGCGGCGTCACCATCAAACAGATCGCCGCCGACTTCGGTATCAGCGAAGCGACCCTGCAGAACTG
>NZ_BMMQ01000004.1 GCF_014646015.1 Microbacterium nanhaiense | reverse complement strand
TCCGCGGCGGTCTGACCGGGACGGTTCCCGTCTTCGACGTCGGCTTGGCGGAGCCAGTTCTGCAGGGTCGCTTCGCTGATACCGAAGTCGGTGGCGATCTGTTTGATGGTGACGCCGCTCTCACGGCGACGAGCGACCGCGACGACATCCTCGCGGAACTCTCTGGGATAGGGACCGGGCAGGATGACATCCTCCCCGTCAGCGCCTCCCGACGCTAACGATCAGTTGTCACCGATCCATTCCTCACGCCCGACCTCTGACAAACGAAGCCGCATCCCACGGAAAAAGCGAAGAAAGATTCGAAGTAAGAACCCCGCTTCTCGATCTACGGATCATATATGATCCACCATACATAATCGATCCGGTCGTGCTAGCGTCAGCGCAGAAGGAGAAAACATGTCTCACGCCGCTCCGCAGCCCTCGGCCATGGCGCCGATGTCCCGCACCGCTCACGTGCTCGAGTCCCTCCGCTGGCAGATCCTCAATGGCACGCTGCACGCGGGGCAGGCCCTCGTCGAGGCCGAGCTCGCCCGCGCGTTCGGCGTCTCGAAGACCCCGGTCCGCGAGGCGCTGAAGACGCTCGCCGGCCTCGGGCTCGTGACGATGAGCGAGTACCGCGGGGCCGTCGTTCGCTCCGTCGACTACGAGATGGCCCGCGCCGTGTTCGAGATCCGCCTCCTTCTCGAACCGCAGGCCGTCGCGATGGCCGTCGCCGCCGGCAACACCGACGTCGCCGCGGCGCGAGCCGCCCTCGAACGCGCCGCCGAGACGGACGACGACGCCGAGCGCAGCCTCATCAACCGCGAGTTCCACCGCCTGACCTACTCCGCGTGCGGCAACCCGCTCCTGGTCACGATGCTCGACGACCTGCGCGACCAGACGGCGCTCATCACTGTGAACGCCTGGCGCTACGGCATCACCTGGATCCACGAGGCCCACGAGCACGAGGCGATCCTCGACGCGATCGAGAGCGGCGACGCCGAGCGCGCCCGCGAGCTCGACGAGAACCACATTCGTTCATTCACCGACGACGTCGTCACACGACTGAAGGAGCACGATGAGTAGTCATACGGCCGCGCTGGAGGGGATCGTCGCGATCCCCATCACGCCGTTCAGCGAAGGGCGCGTCGACGACGACGCGTACCGGATCATCCTCGACAGGATCCTCGACGCGGGAGTGACGACGCTCACGCCGAACGGGAACACCGGCGAGTTCTACGCCCTCACCGCTGAGGAGCGCCGCGCCGTCATGGAGGCCTGCGCCGAGCACACCCGCGGCCGGGCCACGCTCGTCGCCGGGGTCGGCTTCGACACCGCGACCGCGATCGCCGACGCGCGGCACGCGGCCGAACACGGTGCCGAGTTCATCATGATCCACCAGCCCGTACACCCCTACGTGTCGCGCGAGGGGTGGATCCAGTACCACGCCGCGATCGCCGACGCGGTGCCCGAGCTCGGCGTCGTCCTGTATGTGAAGACCCCGCGGGTCGACGGATCCATGATCCGCGAACTCGTCGACCGCAGCCCCAACGTCGCGGGCGTGAAGTACGCGCTGCCGGATCCCGTGCTCTTCGCCGCGGTGCGCGAATCGGCGCCCGAGATCGTGTGGATCGCCGGGCTCGCCGAACCCTACGCGCTGTCGTACTTCGCGCACGGCGCGACCGGCTTCACCTCCGGCCTCGTGAACGTCCTGCCCGAGCTGTCGGTCGCGCTGCTCACGGCGCTTCGCGCAGGAGACTTCGCCGTCGCCCGCGAACTTGAGTCGCGCATCGCCGAGTTCGAGCGCCTGCGCGGCGCCGACGGCAGCGCCGACAACGTCAGCATCGTCAAGGAGGCGCTCGCCCAGCTCGGCGTCGTCGCCCGCGACGTGCGCCCCCCGAGCTCGCCCGTTTCCGAGGCCGCGGCCGCGAGGGTCGGCGCGATCCTCGCCGACTGGGCGCGCGATTTCGACCTCGCGGCGGGAGCTGTGGGAACGGCGGGAGCGGCACGATGAAGATCACCGGATTCGAGGGCTTCCTCACCCGCGTCGGCAACCGGCCGCGCGTGCTCGTCCGCGTCGACACCGACGAGGGCATCTCGGGTTGGGGCGAGGCCTACAACCATGGCCCCGACGAGGCGCTGTTCCCCGTGTTCGAGTACATGTTCGCGCAGATCATGGGCGAGGATCCGCGCCGCGTCGAGCACCTGACGCAGAAGATCACGCGGCTCGCGCGATTCCCCCAGGGCGCCATCGGGCTTGCGGCGCTCTCCGCGATCGACCACGCGCTGTGGGAGATCTCGGCGATCGCGCTGAACGTGCCCGTTTACCAGCTGCTCGGCGGCCGGGTGCGCGACCGCGTGCCCGTCTACTGCGGCCTCTACACGGCCCCCGACGCCGAGGTCGCGCGCGACCAGACGGCCGAGCTCAACGAGACCTACGGCCTCATGGCCTTCAAGCTCAGCCCCTGGCGCGTTGACATCCACGCCCAGCGCTGGGGCCTCGTCGTCAGCCAGATCGCCGACTACTTCGGCGAGGTGCGGGCGGCAGCGGATCCGCGATGGGACTTCGCCTTCGACGCGCACGCGCAGGTCTTCGAACCGTATCGCGCGATCGAACTCGGCAACGCGCTCGCGCCGTACCAGCCGATGTTCTTCGAGGAGCCGATGCGCCCCGAGCACATCCCGTCCTGGCAGCATGTGCGCGCACAGTTGCGCGTGCCGCTCGCGACGGGCGAGAGCCTGTATAGCCCGCACGAGTTCCTCGCGCTCCTGACGGCGGGCGGCGTCGACATCGCGCAGCCCGACATCGCCGTCGTCGGCGGGCTCTCGCAGATGCGGCGCATCGCGACCCTCGCCGAGACCCACAACGTAATGATCGCCCCGCACAACCCGATGGGTCCGCTCGCCACCGCCCACAACCTGCACTTCGCGGCGGCCTGCAGCAACTTCTTCAAGCTCGAATACAAGTTCGACGGCACCACCTGGTGCCCGGATCCGTACCTGCCGGTCGACGGCCATCTCGAGCTTCGCGAGGACCGGCCGGGCTGGGGCGTGACGATCGACGAGGAGGCGCTGCGCGCGTCCGACACGATCGTGTGGAACCGCGCCCTGCACGTGCGCCCCGACGGGTCGTGGGCCTGGGCCTAGGCGGGAACGTCCTCCGGGGTATCCAGCGCCCGCACCTCGAGGCCCGCGGCGGTCGCGAGCGCGGCCAGCGCGCCATCGATCAGCTGCAGGTCGCGCAGCGAGAGCTGGCGCGGGCTGAGGGTGCCTGCGTCGTCGAGATCCTTCGCGACGCGCTCGAAACGCGAGGCGGATCGCGTGTATATGCGCTTCGTGGAATGTTCGCCGAGGCCGCGCATGAGCTCGTTCATGGAAGCGATGAGCACCTGCCCGGCCTCGGCGATCTCGTCGGCCTTCGGCCCCGCCACGACCGCCACGTGCGCGCTGTCGATGAGGAGATCGCGGGCGCACGAGTGCGCCGCGTTCGCGGCGAACCACCACTGCTGCTCGACCCCGCCGAGCGAGCCGGGCACGCGGAGCACGGCGCGCTTGGGCTCCGTCGCGGCTGCGAGGGCCTGGAAGCTCGCGTCCAGGTCGCGCGCCGCGGCCCGAAGCGGGGACTCATATGCCGAGTCGCGAATGCGCAGCATCGCGGGTCCGACGAGCTTCGAGAGCGCCTCGACGAGCTCGCGGGTCGCGACGCGCACGACGCGGCCCGTGCGCAGGGGAAGCACGAAGATCACGGTGACGACCGCCGCGCCCGATCCGACGACCGTCTCGAAGAGGCGCAGTCCCAGCAGCTGCTCGGAGTACTCCGCGAGCTGCACGTAGAGCTGGGCGATGAGGATCGTGAGCGCCGCCGTGAAGAACGCATAGCTGACGCGCATCATGTACATGCCCACGAACAGCGCCGCGAGGATGACGGCGATCGCGACGTAAGGGTGCGGGCCGACGAGGTGCGCGAGCAGCGCGCCGATCACCACGCCGATGACGGTGCCGATCACGCGGAACGCGCCCTTGCGCACCTGCTCGGCGGCGTTGTTGGCGCCCATGAAGGTCACGAAGGCGGCGATCACCGCCCAGGAGAAGCGCTCCTGCGAGACGATCGCGCCCACGACGATCGCGATGATGCCGGCGACCGTCATCTGGATCCCGAGCCGCACCGACGGGTGCAGCCGGGCGGACAGTCGCTGGTGCGAGCCCTCCTCCGAGGCGGTCGCGCTGACCTTCGAGGACCCGGGAAGCCACCCGCCCGCCAGCGTGACGGCGGGCAGGAAGTCGTCGTCCACGCGGCGGTCGCGCCGGCCGAAGCGCTGGCCCGCCAGCACCTGGATGACCTCGGCGTAGTCGCTCACGCTCGTCGCAAAGCGGTGCACCACGACGCGCGCGTCGCCCGAGAGCTCGGAGGAACGGATCCACTCGCGCACGCGCTCACCCGCGGCGGCGGTGCCCTGCGGATCCCGCCGCCGGATCGCGAGGAACGGCTCGCGCGCGAGCGCGAGGCCCTCGTCGGGGATCCCGAGCCGCGTCATCGCGCGGGCGAAGCGCGCCGCGTTCGCGAGCGACAATTCGGCGCCGAAGACGAGGCGGTGCAGTTCCTCGGCGGTCGTGTCGAGGGGCAGGCGCGGGGACTCGGCGAGCTGCGCGTCGATCATGAGCGCCGTCTCGTTGAGGCGGATCAGCTGATCGACCTGGCGTTTGCGGCGCGCGGCCGACTCGGGGTGCTCGAGCAGGTCGACGCTCGCGGCCGCGACGACGTCGGCGCGCCGGAGGAAGGATCGCCGCAGGCGCCGCACGGCCGTCGACCGGCTCGGCAGGAACATCGCGAGATACGCGAGGATCGCGACGGCGCACCCGATCGCGAGCGCACCGGCGATCCAGCCGAGCCCGGAGAGATCCGTGAGCCGGCCCAGGAACATGCCGAGGAAGTCGCCCATGAACAGGCCCTGGCCGATCGTGAACCCGTTCGCGCCGAAGCGGCGCAGAAAGCCGGACGCGCCGAGAATCAGCACCATCACGATGAGCCCCGTCGTGCCGTAGGGCGCGAGGCCGAGGCCGATCGCGATGCCCACGAGGAGCGACGCCGGCAGCAGCACGAGCGCGCCGATCGCCTTGAGCGTCGTGGCGTGCATCGGCCCGACGAAGGTCGAGATCATGCACACCATGGCGCCCGCCATCATGCACATCACCCCGGCGGCGCGGTTGATCGCCTCGGCGCCCGGCGTGCCCTCCGGCACCGTGAGCGGGTGGGCGATCTGCACGTAGATCCACTCGGCGAGCAGCGCGATGCCGACGGAGACCACGGCCTGGGCGGCCGTGCGCAGTCGCGTGAGGCCCGGATCCGAGGCGAGGAAGCGGTTCAGCCACTCTCCCGGGGCGAGGCGTGCGGGGCGGGGAGTCGGCGTGTGCATTCTGGATCCAGTTTAGTGACGCCTCGATCCGCAATACATGGGCGGCACGGCGATACCCTGGCCTCGTGAACATCAGGGGGTACGAACCGCGCGACCTCGAGCACCTCGTCGAGGTGGGTGTGCGCACCGCGGATGTCGGCGGAGATGCCACGGGCATGCTCGACGACGACCGGTTGTGGGCCGAGATCTACCTGTTGCCGTACCTCGATCGGCATCCCGATCTCGCCTTCGTCGCCGAGAACGGCGCCGGTCGTGAGGTCGGATACATCATCGGCACGGACGACACCGACGCCTTCGACGCGTGGTTCGCGCGCACCTGGTGGCCGTCGCGCCGCGCGGCGTACTCCGGATCCGCGAACCCGCGACAGCGGGAGCTCGTCGCCTCCGCCGACGCGCGCAGGGCGGGGTCGGCGTTTGCGAACGCGTATCCCGCGCACCTGCACATCGATCTGCTGCCCGAGACGCAGGGGAAAGGCATGGGGCGGATGCTCATCGCCCGTCTCGCCGACGCGCTCGCGGCGAGGGGTGTGCGCGGCCTGCACGCCGTCGCGTCGGCGGACAACGCCGGTGCGGTCGCGTTCTACCCGCGGCTCGGCTTCGTGGAGCTCGACGCGGATCCGGGGGCGCGGGCGTTCGGGCTCGACCTGACGCACTGAGCATCCGGCACATCACAGCCTTCGTTCATCAAACGGCTCGAAACACGCGTAAAGTCGACCGAGGTCAGGCTTACCTAAGTCGACCCTCCCTCGAACGAAAGACCCCGCCATGCGCCGCGCTCCTCTCGCCCTCGCATCCCTCGCCGTCGTCGCGGCACTCGTCCTCTCCGGCTGCACGAGCACCGACAACGAAACCGCCGACAAGGGCGGCCAGGAGCAGGCCGCCGGAGGCGGCGGCGCCGGCGACAACCAGTCGGGCATCGCGACGGGCCAGGAGGGCTTCCAGAACGTCCGCGAGCTGACGAGCCAGCTCGGCACCGACGCCGAGCCGGGCGAGTTCCCCCGCACGATCAAGAACATCACGGCGAACGAGACGATCGGCGAGACCGAGATTCCCGCGAAGCCCGCCCGCGTCGTGGTGCTCGACTCCGGTGAGCTCGACAACATGATCGCGCTCGGCATCCAGCCCATCGCGTATGCGCACTCCGAGTCGATGACGAGCATGCCCGACTACCTCGACGCGGGCGACGCGGTCGATCTCGGCAGCTACGACGCCCTCGACCTCGAGCAGCTCAAGAACCTCGAGCCCGACCTCATCATCGGCACTTCGCTGCGCATCGACGACGACGGCCTCAAGGCCAAGCTGCAGGACATCGCCCCCACCGTGCTCGCGGTGCGCCCCGGCGTGACCTGGAAGGAGAACTTCTCGCTCTTCGCCGCGGCGGTCGGCGAGGAGGAGAAGGCCGCCGAGATCCTCGCCGACTACGAGGAGCACGTCGCCGAGGTCGGCGCCGACGTCGTCGAGGCGAACGGGGGAGAGGCGCCGAGCATCTCGATGCTGCGCTTCATGGCGGGCCGCATCCGCCTCTACGCCAACGACTCCTTCATCGGCGTGATCCTGCAGGATGCGGGCCTGAAGCGCCCCGAGATGGAAGACATCGACGAGCTCGCCGCGGAGATCTCGCCGGAGGAGGTCACCCTGGCCGCCGGAGACTGGCTGTTCTGGGGCACCTACGGCGAGCCCGACTCGACCGACCAGGCGTCGGTCGTCGACGGCCCGCTCTGGGGCGAGATCCCGGCGGTCAAGAACGGCGGCGTCGTCGAGCAGATCTCGGACGACATCTGGTACCTCGGTCTCGGCACGCTCGGCGCCGAGCTCGTGCTCGACCAGCTGGACGAGTTCGCCGACGCCGCCAAGTGACACAGGCCCTCCAGGCGAGCAAGGGGCGCACGTCGATCGCCTTCGCGGCGACGGCGGCGCTCCTTGTCGCGTCCGTGGTCCTGAGCCTCGCTATCGGCTCGCGCGCTCTCTCGCTCGACGAGATCTGGCGCGGGCTCACGGGATCCGATCCCGTCGCGAGCGCCGTGATCTGGCAGCTGCGCTTCCCGCGCACGCTGCTCGGGCTGCTCGTCGGCGCCGCCCTCGGGGCGGCCGGCGTGCTCGCGCAGGCCGTGACGCGCAACCCGCTCGCGGATCCGGGGCTGCTCGGCATCTCCTCGGGTGCGGCCGTGTCGATCGTCGCCGGAACGGCGTTCCTCGGTATCGGCGGCGGCGCGGGCCGCATGGTGCTCGCCGTCGCGGGCGCCGCGCTCGCCACCCTCATCGTCTTCGCGTTCGCCTCGCGCAGCCCGGAGGGGCTCAGCCCCATCAGCATGACCCTCGCGGGCATGGCCATCACCGCCTGCCTCGGTGCCGTCGTCTCCGCCATCGTCCTCCTCGACGCCGAGTCGATGGACCAGTACCGCTTCTGGCAGGTCGGCGCGCTCAGCCTGCCGGATCCGCGCCTGCTCTGGATCGGCGCGGCGGTCGCCCTCGTCGGCGCGATCGTCGCGGCGGCGATCTCCGGATCCCTCGGCGCCCTCGCCCTCGGCGACGACACCGCGAGCGCCCTCGGGGTGAAGGTCGGCCGCACGCGCGTGCTGGCCGGCGCCGCCGTCGTGCTGCTCTCCGGCATGGCCGTCGCGCTCGCCGGCCCCATCGGCTTCATCGGACTCGTCATCCCGCACGCCGCGCGGGTCTTCGTCGGCAACGACGTGCGCCGCACGCTCGCGCTCTCGGCGCTCCTCGGGCCGCTGCTGCTGACGGTCGCCGACATCATCGGGCGCGTGGTCGTGCGGCCCGCCGAGTTGCAGGTCGGCGTCGTCACGGCCGTGATCGGCACGCCCGTCTTCATCTGGCTGACGCGCCGCATGCGCGCGAGGAAGGGGGCGTGATGCGCATCAGGCCCCGCGCCTCCGTCGCCCGCGCGATCGCCGCCGCCGCGCTCGTGCTCCTCGTCGTCGCCGTCGTCGCGATGAGCGTCGGCGACCGCGCGACGAACCCCGCGGAGCTCGTTCGCGCGCTCTTCGGATCCGGTGAGGAGAACGTCGTCTACGCCGTGCGGGAGGTGCGCCTCCCGCGCGTCGTCCTCGCGGTGGTCGTCGGCGCCGCCTTCGGGATCGCGGGCGGCATCAGCCAGGGCGTGCTGCGCAACCCGCTCGCGAGCCCCGACGTGCTCGGCGTCTCGGCCGGCGCCTCCGTCGCCGCGGTCGGCGTCATGGCGATCGGCGCCCTCGGCGGGCCCATCGGCCTCGTGCCGATCCCCGTCGCGGCGCTCGTCGGTGGCTTCGGCGCGGCCGCCCTGATCGCGGCCCTCGGTTTCGGCGCGGGCTTCCGCGGTCGCTCGCTGCTGCTCGTCGGCATCGCGCTGTCGACCGCGCTGACGGGCATCACGCAGTACCTCCTCACCCGCATGGACGTCGCGGGCGCGCAGAGCGCCGCCTCGTGGCTGACGGGTTCCCTCAATGCACGCGGCTGGGACGACGCGGCTCCCGTGCTCATCGGCGTCGCCGTCGTCGTGCCGATCGTGCTGATCCTCGGCCACAGCGCCCGCGCGCTCATCTTCGAGGACGACCTCACGAGGAACTGGGGGATCAACGGATCCGCCGTGCGCGTCGCGCTGCTCGCCTGCTCGGTCTCGCTCGCGGCCCTCGCCACGAGCGCCGGCGGTCCCATTGGCTTCGTCGCGTTGGTCTCGGGGCAGGTGGCGCGGCGCGCGGCCCGCGTCGCCGACATCCCGCCGATCCTCTCCGGCCTCATCGGCGCGATCATCGTGCTCGTCGCCGACACCGCCTCCCGCACCGTGTTCCCGGTGCAGCTGCCCGTGGGTGTGCTGACGGCGATCGTCGGCGCGCCGTATCTTCTCTACCTGCTGCAGCGACCGCGTCGCGGAAGGGGTGCCCTGTGAGCCTTTACCCGGATTCGCGCCTGAACGGCGAGGGACTTCGCCTCTCGTACGGCGAGCGCAACGTCGTCGAGAACCTCTCGGTCGGCTTCCCCGACGGCAAGGTCACCGTCATCGTGGGCGCGAACGCCTGCGGCAAGTCGACCGCACTACGGGCGTTCTCGCGGCTCATGAAGCCCGAGGGAGGCGTCGTGACGCTCGACGGCAAGTCGATCGCCGACCGCCCGTCGCGCGAGGTCGCGAAGACGCTCGGCCTGCTGCCGCAGTCGCCGATCGCGCCCGAGGGGCTGAGCGTGCGCGATCTCGTCGCGCGCGGCCGCCACCCGCACCAGTCGTGGTGGAAGCAGTGGAGCGACGACGACCGGATCGCCGTCGACGCCGCCCTCGAGGCGACCGGCATGATCGAGCTCGCCGAGCGCGACGTCGACGAGCTCTCGGGCGGTCAGCGCCAGCGGGCGTGGATCGCCATGGCGGTCGCGCAGGAGACCGACCTCCTCCTGCTCGACGAGCCCACGACCTACCTCGACATCGCGCACCAGCTCGACGTGCTCGATCTCGTGGCGCGCCTGAACCGCCAGCACGGCCGCACGATCGTGATGGTGCTGCACGACCTGAACCTCGCGATCCGCTACGCCGACCACATCGTGGCGATGCGCGGCGGCAGGCTCATCGTCGAGGGCCCGCCGAAGGAGATCATCACGCGCGAGTTCCTCGCCGAGGTGTTCGGCGTCGCGGGCGAGGTCGTGATGGATCCGATCATGGGCCACCCCGTCGTGCTCCCGCACTCGACGATCGCGCGCTAGTCCGGCCCGAACCGCGGGGATGGCCCCGAACGGCGGAGAAGCTCGGGGGTTTGCTCCGAAGTTCGGGGCCAGTTCCGCGGCACCGGATCCTCACGGCCGATCCGGGAAGCCCTCCGCGCGAGCCGTCCAGCCCGCCGGGAGCTCGGGCTCGTGGCGGGTGCCGTCGGCGTCGGTCCAGCCGCCGAAGAGCAGCGCCACCGCCATCAGCAGCCCGCCGTTGCCCGGCAGGTAGAGCGGCATGCGGTTGGGCACCTGCAGGTTGTGCCCGTTGGCCAGGTAGACGTTCTTCTGCGCCTCCCGCAGTAGCAGGTCGATCGCGTCGTCCGTGCGGCCCAGGCGCGTCGCGCACATGGACAGCATCGGGAAGTCCCAGCCCCACGCGCTGATCCAGGTCCAGCGCGTCAGGGCGCGCTCGAGCGTCTCCCACATCACGGCGTGGTCGATCAGGCCCGTGTCCGGCACGACGCCGAGCGCCGCGACCATCGAGGGGTGATCGGTGTACGCGGTGCGCGCGGGGCGCTGCACCGCGTCGTACCAGGATCCGTCGTCGTCGCTCGAGACGGTCGCGCGGATCCCGTCCGCGATCTCGTCCCAGAGCGGCACCGGATCCGCACCGCGCCGCAGCCGCCAGGCCTGCGCCGTGCGCAGGGCCCAGCGGACGTAGGCGAGCTCGAACAGCGGATCCCAGGTCTGCTCGGCGCCGTAGATCTCCTGCGCCGGCATGAGCGGCGGCGCGAGGTGCCAGCCGTCGTCCTCCCGCCACGCGAAGGAGGCGAGGAAGGCGGCGGTCTCGTGCACGATCTCGGCGTATTCCTCGAGCACGCGCTCGGGGTCGGGCGCGGTGCGCCACAGCAGCTCGGCGAAGTGGATCGGATGCGGCTGCTGCCAGACGAGCAGCGGGCCGATCTCGTTGGGGCTCTCGATTGCCTCGGGCCCGACGTGCTTCGGCCAGCGCGCGCCTTCGAAGCCCTGGGAGGCTGCGATCTCGCGGGCCACCGGCAGCGCGCGGTGGTACCAGCGGAAGCTGTTCTCGAGCATCTCGGGCCGTCCCCAGGCGGCGAAGTGCGCCGCATGCCACCAGTGCATCTCGAGGTGGAAGGTGCCGCCCCAGCTGTTGCAGACGAGGCCCGTCTCCTGCGGGGGAGTGCTGCCCGACGAATTGATGATGGTCTGATACTGCGAGAGCACGACGCGGCGCTCGAGCTCGGCGGCCCGCGGGTCGGAGCTGCCGGAGAGGTCGAGGGCGGCGCCCGACCGCCAGGTGCGCTCCCACCCCTCCGCGGCGCGCTCCAGGATCCGCGCGGCCGGTAGCGGCGCCGCATCGAAGGCGTCGGGCGCGAACTCGACCGCGAGGGCGATCTCGGATCCGTCGGCGCGCGCGATCCACGCGTGCGGCCCGGAGCGCTCGATCCGGGGCGCCCCCGTGAGGCGGGCGCGGTAGCGGGTCTCGTCGAGGGTGCGGGCGATCTCGACGCCGCCAGGGATGTCCGCCGGATCCGAGGAGTGCGCGTCGTCGGCGTCCCAGACGGGCGGCGCCTCGAAGCTCTCCTCGACGGTGGGGAAGGCGACCTCGATGCCGAGGCGCCCCTCGGCGAGGAGGGGCGAGGACGCGACGACGCCGAGGGCGTCGCGGCGCGGATCCACGCTCGTGGCGACCGTGACCTCGGCACCGCGCAGCCGGAAGCGCGACCGGACGGTACCCGCCCACAGGTCGAGCCGCTGGTCGATGGCCTCGATCTCGTCGAGTGCGAGCGCCGGTTCCTCGCCCAGCGCGACGAACGCGATGCGGGCGAGGTGCACGCGTTGCGGGTTGGCCCAGTAGTAGTAGCCCGCGGCGCGTCCGGCGGCGCGCGACTGCTCGCGATCCTCCCGGAAGTCGTACGCGGTCGGGTAGAGGGTGGTGCCGCGCGGACCGCTCGCCGGTTCCAGGGTGTCGTCGAGGCTCAGGCCCTCGGGGTTCGGCGCCCAGTGGTAGCACCACTGCGCCTGCGTGCCGAGCGGCATGGCGGCGATCTCGTCGCGGCGCCCCGCCGCGCGCTCGTACTCCTCGGCGAAGGTCTGCAGGCCTGTGACGTCGACCGTGACGGCGAACTCCCCGTTGCCGACGCTGGGCGGGGCCTCGCGGTGGAACTCGCGATAGCGCACCGCGTGCCGGTCGACGAGCCCTCTGCGATCGATCATTCTTCCCTCACCTCATCGTCGAAATGGAAAATCGATTGTTTTTACCTTAGCGGAGCGGCAGAAGAGCTTGCACTCGCCCGCAACATCGCTATTGTGGTCATACCGAGGTGGACGACGCGGTCACCTCCGAGAGCAAAGGTTTGTTCACAATGGACGCTTTCCGCGACGCCACCCGCTCGTCGGTGGGCTTCGGCGCGGCCTACTACGCCGAGTATCAGCCCCACGATCGCCTGGACGAGGACATGCGGCTCATGCGGGAGGCGGGGTTCTCGATCATCCGGGTGGGTGAATCGACCTGGAGCACGTGGGAGCCCGACGACGGCGAGTTCGAGAGCGCGTGGATGCGCCGCGTGCTCGACGCCGCCGCGGAGCACGGCATCGGCGTGATCCTCGGCACCCCGACCTACGCCGCGCCGCCGTGGCTGTTCACCGAGCACCCGGAGATCGCCGCAGAGGGCGCGCGCGGCCAGCGCTTCAGCTGGGGGGCGCGCCAGGAGATCGACCTCGCGAGCCCCGTCTTCCGGGGCTACGCCGAGCGGATCATCCGCCGCATCGTCTCCGAGTTCCGCGACCACCCGGCCGTCGTCGGCTACCAGGTCGACAACGAGCCCGGGCTGATCCTGCTACACAACGATGAGGTCTTCGAGGGCTTCCGGGCCTGGCTCGGCGCCCACTTCGACTCAGCCGCCGAGGCGAACGAGAGGTGGGGCCTCGCCTACTGGTCGCACCGCCTGCGCGATTGGGGCGACCTGTGGCGCCCCGACGGCAACGCCCAGCCGCAGTACGACCTCGCCTGGCGTAGGTATCAGGCAGAGCTCGTCGCCGAGTTCATCGGCTGGCAGGCGGGCATCGTCCGCGAGCTCGCGCGCGAGGACCAGTGGGTCACGACCTGCATCGCCTATGACCGGCCCGCCGCCGACGACCGGCGCATCGGCGAGGCGCTCGACATCGTCTCGGGCAACGCGTACTACCGCATGCAGGACGGCCTCGACCACCCGGCGCCGAGCCGCCCCCAGGGGTGGATGACCGACGGCGTGTGGAGCGTGTTCCTCAGCGCCGACCGCATGTACTCCTCGCACCGCGCCCCCTTCCTCGTCACCGAGACGAACGCCGGCGCCATCAACGCCTCGAACGTGTCGGAACCCGGCTGGGACGGCCAGTGGCGCCAGGCGGCGTGGGCGATGATCTCGCGCGGCGCGCGGCTCATCGAGTACTGGCACTGGCACACGGCCCACTTCGGCACGGAGACCCACTGGGTCGGCGTGCTGCCGCACGACCAGCGACCCGGCCGCGTCTACGACAACATCGCCGCCCTCGGCGCCGAGCTGCGCGAGCTCGGCCCGCGCGTGGCCGCGACCCGGCCCGACGCCCAGGTGGGCTTCCTCTTCTCGACGGACTCGAAGTACGCCCTCGCCTTCGAGCCCGTCTTCCCCGACGAGCCGAAGTCGCCCGCTTCGCGGGGCTACCAGCGGATCCTCGAGGCGTTCTACCGCGGATCCTTCGCGGCGGGCCTGCAGGCGCACGCGCTGCACGACCGCGGCCTGCCGGGCGGCGAGGAGCTCGCCCGCGACTACCCGATGCTCGTCGTCGCGGGCCAGTACGTGATGCCGGACGCGCTCACGGAGACGCTGCTCGCGTACGTCGCGGCGGGCGGCCACCTCGTGATCGGACCGCGCACGGCCTACGGCGACGAGTGGGCCGTGGCCCGCACCGCACCCCAGCCGGCGGGCCTCGCGGATCTCGCGGGCGCGGGCTACCAGGAGTTCTCGACCCTCCGCTCGCCCGTCGGTGTCGCGGGCGACGGGCCGCTGGGCCGCGCCGAGGGGTGGGCGGAATGGCTCGTCGCCGACGATGCCGAGGTGCTCGCCCGCTACGAGCACCCGCACCTGTCGCGCTTCGCCGCCGAGACGACCGCGGCGCGCGGGGCGGGGCGCGTCAGCCTGATCGGCTTCGTGCCCGACGACGAGGCGGCCGCCGCGATCTTCTCGCGCCTGGCCGAGCTCACGGGCCTCGACCGCTTCTCGAGCGAGGCGCCCTCGGTGACCCATGCCTCCAGCACGGGCGAGACCGAGCGGCTGCACGCCTACTTCAACTGGTCGGACGACACCGTGACGCTGCCCTGGCCCGCCGGCCAGGTCGACGCCCGCGGCGCCGCCCGCGCCGAGCTGACGCTGACCGGCCGCGACGTCGCCCTGCTGTGGGAGCCGCTGGCCGCCGACATCGATTCCTGGGAGGAAACGCGATGACGCAGATCAAACCGCTCGAGGGCATGCTCGTCCTCGACTTCAGCCAGTTCCTGGCCGGGCCCGTCGCGGCCACGCGCCTGGCCGACCTGGGGGCGCGGGTGATCAAGATCGAGCGTCCCGGCGAGGGCGACATCGGCCGCACGCTCGCGTTCGCGGGCAGCCGCGCGGGCAGCGACACCGTCTCCTTCCACGCGATGAACCGCGGGAAGGAGAGCGTCGTCGCCGACATGAAGGATCCCGCCGACCGCGCCTTCGTGATGCGGCTCGTCGCGCGGGCCGACGTCGTCATCGAGAACTTCCGCCCCGGCGTCAGCGAGCGTCTCGGCCTCGACTACGCCTCGCTGCGCGAGGTCAACCCGCGCATCGTGCACGGATCCATCACCGGCTACGGCCGCAGCGGGCCGTGGGCGAAACGGCCGGGGCAGGACCTACTGGCGCAGTCGATCGCGGGCCTGCCGTGGCTGAGCCCCGGCGACGCCCCGCAGGCCGTCGGCCTCTCGGTCGCCGACCACCTGGCCTCGTGCCACCTGGCGCACGGCGTGACGGCGATGCTCCTGCGCCGCGAGCGCACGGGCGAGGGCGGCACGGTCGAGACCTCGCTGCTCGAGTCGCTGCTCGACCTCGAGTTCGAGCTGCTCTCGGTCAAGCTCACCGACCCCGCGGCGCTCGGCGAGGGCTTCGGCTCAGATACTGGCGGCGAGCACGGCGCCCATCGTTTCCTCTCGGCCCCTTACGGCATCTACCCGACCGCCGACGGCAACCTGTCGATCGCGATGAACCCAGTCCCGAAGATCGGCGAGCTGCTCGGCATCGCCGAGCTCGCCGAGTACGCGGATCCGCAGAGCTGGTGGGATCACCAGGGCGAGATCGAGGAGCTCATCGCGGCGCGGCTCGCGACGCGGCCCACCGCGGAGTGGCTCGAGATCCTCGACGCGGCCGACGTCTGGTGCGCGCCCGTGCACACGATCGACGAGCTCGTGCGCCACGAGGGTTTCGTCGAGATCGGCATGGTGCAGCGGGTGAGCCGCACGGAGGCTGACGGATCGCGCGTCGAGGTCGACACGATGATGTCGCCGCTGCGGATCGACGGCGCGCGGATCGCCCCCGCGAACGCGCTCGCCGCGCCCCTCCTCGGCGCCGATAGCGCGGCCGTGCGCGCCGAGCTGGGGGAGGGTGTCGCCCGTGTCGCGTGAGCTGAGGGGCATGACCTGGCGGCACGACCGCGGCGAGCGCTCCATCGTCGAGGCCTCGCGCGAGTGGTCGCGCGAGCATCCGGGGGTGACGTTCGCCTGGGAGTCGCGCTCGCTGCTCGACTTCGGCGATCAGCCGCTGGCCGAGCTGGCGGGCGAATACGACCTGCTCGTCATCGATCACCCGCACGTTGCCGAGGCCGCCGCGCAGGGGTTGCTCGCGGCCTTCGAGGCGGCGCCGGATCCGTCCGCCTTCGTGGGGCGCTCGCAGCCCAGCTACGTCTGGGGCGGCGCGTGCTGGGGGCTGGCGATCGACGCGGCGACGCAGGTGAGCCTCCACAGACCCGAGCTGCTGCCGGACGCGCCGAGCGATTGGGAGGGCGCGATCGCGCTCGCCCGCGAGGGCCGCGCGATCTGGGCTGGGAAGCCCGTCGACGCCTTCGCGTCGCTGTTCACGCTCGTCGCGGGCATCTCCGGATCCGATCCCGCCCGCGGCGGCCGGTTCTGCGACGACGGGGTCTTCGAGGAGGCGTGGTCGGTGCTGCGAGACCTCGCGGACGCGGTGCCGGAGCGCTGCTTCGACGCGAACCCCATCGACGTCGCCGAGGAGCTCGCGACGGGCGACGAGTTCTCCTACTGCCCGCTCGCGTACGGGTACACGAACTACTCGCGGGCGGGGTACCGGCCGCACCGGGTCCGCTATCGCGACATCCCGTTCGCTCCGGGCACGCGCGAGCCCCGCGGATCCATGCTGGGCGGCGCGGGCATCACCGTGTCGGCCGGCTCGGCGCACCTCGCCACCGCGCAGGAGTTCGCGCTGTGGGCGGCGCGGCCGGAGGTGCAGACCGGCGTGTATTTCGACGCGGGTGGGCAGCCCGGGCACGCCGCGGCGTGGTCGGATCCGCGCCTCGACGCGCTCACCGACGGCTTCTTCTCGGGCACCGGCGAGTCGATGCGGCAGGCGAGCTTGCGCCCGGGACACCCCGCGTACATGCGCCTGCAGAACGAGGGATCCCGCGAGATCTGGGCCGGGCTGCGGGACAAGAGCGACGGCCAAAGCGTGCGCGCCCGCCTCGATGAGCTGACGGCGCAGATGGAGGAGAGCGCATGAGGGTGCAGAGCCGCTACTTCGAGGACTTCCGGGTGGGGGAGGCGCGCACCTTCCTCGGACGCACTATCACCGAGTCCGACATCGTCATGCACGCGGGCCAGACGGGCGACTTCTTTCCGCACCACATGGACGCCGAGTGGTGCCGCACGCAGAGCTTCGGCCGGCGCATCGCGCACGGCACGCTCATCATCTCGATCGGGGTCGGCATGACGGCCGACGACGTCAACCCGGAGGCCACGAGCTACGGCTACGACCGCATCCGCTTCGTGCGCCCCGTGTTCATCGGCGATACCATCACGGTGCGCGCCGAGGTGACCGCGATGAGCGATCACGCGAAGCGCCCGGGTGAGCTGGGGCGGCTCGACGAGACCGTCACGGTCACGAACCAGCACGGCGAGGTCGTGCTCTCGCTCGTGCACCTGTACGTGATCAACAAGAAGGGCGCCGCATGAGCCTCGACGCGCACCTGCACATCTGGGACCGCACCCGGTCGAGCTACGCCTGGCTCGAGAACGCGCCCGCGGAAATCGCGGGCAGCTTCTCCGTCGACGACGCCTTCGCGGCGCTCGCCCCGCACGGCGTCGAGCGGGCGATCCTCGTCCAGGCCGACGAGACCCTCGACGAGACCGCCTTCCTCCTCGAGACGGCGGCGGCGGATCCGCGGATCGCGGGCGTCGTCGCCTACCTGCCGCTGCACGATCCGGGCGAGTTCGAGCGCGGCTGGGACCTGTTCGGCGGGCACCCCTGCCTCGCCGGCATCCGCAACCTCACGCACGACCGCGACGACGAGGACTGGAACGCCCGGCCCGAGGTGCTCGCCGGCATCGCGGCCGTCGCCGAACGCGGCCTTCCGCTCGATTACGTGGCCGTCACACCCCGCCACCTCGCGCACGTGCCCGCGATCGCGGAGCGCCACCCCGAGCTCACGATCGTCGTCGATCACCTCGCGAAGCCGCCCGTCGGATCCGCGGACGCGTGGGCCGCGTGGCGCGCGGGGGTCGAGCGCGCCGCGCGCCACGAGAACGTCGTCGCCAAGGTGTCGGGGGTGTACGGCGAGGACGCGCCCGGCGCGACGGTCACCGACGCCGTGCGCCTCGCCGTCGACGCCTTCGGCGCCGGGCGCCTCATGTTCGGAAGCGACTGGCCCGTCATCGTGACGGCGGGCGGGCCGGACCGGGCACTGCCGCCCATGCTCGACGCCATCGCGGCGCTCGGCGCGGCGGAGCGCGACGCGATCCTCGGCGGCACCGCCCGGCGCGTGTACGGGGTGGGCGCATGAGCCGCCCGGAGTTCGCCCCGCACGAGGCGTACGCCGTGCCGCTACCCGCCGCGCCGCTGCCGATCGTCATCGTCGGCGCCGGCGGCATCGTGCGCGACGCGCACCTGCCCGCCTACCGCAAGGCGGGCTTCCCGGTCGCGGCGCTCGTCGACCGGATCCCCGGGAAGGCCGAGACGCTCGCCGCGGACTTCGACGTACCCCTCGTCCTCGACAGCCTGGACGATGCCGTCGCCCGCTTCGGCACCGGCGCGGTCTACGACGTGGCGCTGATGTCGGATCAGTTTCCCGCCGCGCTCCGCGCGCTGCCGGAGGGCGCGGCCGTGCTGCTGCAGAAGCCCCTCGGGCTCACGCTCGCCGGGACGGCGGAGCTGCAGCGGATCGTTCGCGAGCGCCGGCTGATCGCCGCCGTCAACACCCAGCTGCGCTTCGCCCCCTACGTCGCCGAGGCCCGCCGGCTGATCGCGGTCGGCGAGATCGGCGAGCTGATCGACATCGAGATCCGCGTGATCGTCGAGACGCACTGGGAACTGTTCCCGTACGTCTTCGCGCTCGAGCGCATGGAGATGCCGCTGCACAGCGTGCACTACGTAGACCTCGTGCGCTCCTTCGTCGGCGACCCGAGCTCGGTCAGCGCCGTGACCGTGCCGCACCCCGGAAAGCCGCTCGCGAGCACCCGCAGCGTGTACATCCTGCACTACGAGGGGCGGCCGCTGCGCGTCACGGTGCTGACGAACCACGACCACGACTTCGGCCCCGAGCACCAGTCGAGCAGCATCGTCTGGCAGGGAACGACGGGTGCGATCCGCGCCCAGATGGGCCTGCTGCTCGACTACCCGCGCGGGGGAACGGACCGCCTGCAGCGGGCCGCACCCGGCGGGCCCTGGGTGGACGTTCCCTTCGCGGGCACCTGGTTCCCGGACGCCTTCATCGGATCCATGGCGACGGTGCAGCGCCGCGCCACCGGCGAGGCCGACAGCATGCCGACCTCGGTCGACGACGTGGCGCGCACGATGGCGGTGCTCGAGGCCGCGCACGAGGCCCAGGCCCGCGGCGGCGTGCCGCTGCCGCGCACCGAACGCTCAACGCCCTGCGAGAGGATCGAGTCATGACCACGCTGAAGGACGTCGCCGAGCACAGCGGGGTGTCGATCTCGATCGCCTCCCGGATCCTCAACGGCGACGCGAGCGTGCGGGCGCGGCAGGAGACGAAGGACCGCGTCGTGCGCTCCGCCGAGCTGCTGCGCTACGTGCCGAACTCCGCGGGCCGCAACCTCCGCCGCTCGCGCACGAACCTCATCGCCCTGGTCGTGCCGGACGTGACGAACGCGACCTTCGCGGGGCTCGCGAGCGCCATCGAGTCCGAGGCGGTCGGGCGCGGCTACCTCATGCTGCTCGGATCCTCGCAGGAGGCGCAGCCCGGCGCCCCCGGTTTCGCGCGCGTGCTCGAGGAGCGCCGCGTCGACGGCGTGATCCTGCAGAAGCACGACGGCGCCGATGCCGAACTCGTCGCGCGCAGCCTGTCGGATCCGCGCCGCGTCGTCTTCGTCAACAGCGGCCCGGTCACCGAGGTCAGCTCCGTCGCCCTGCCCGATCGCGCCGCCGCACGGCTGGCGACCGAGTACCTGCAGCGGCACGGCCACGAATGCATCGGGTTCGTCGGCGGCCTCGCAGGCACGGGCACCGAACGCGAGGAGGGCGTGCGCGAGGCGCTCGCCGCCGCCGGATCCGCGCTCGAGTTCGCGACGCACCTCGGATACACGCTCGCGGCGGGACGCGACGCCGCGCGGATCCTCCTGACCCGCCCGAACCGGCCCACCGCTCTCGTCGTCGCGAACGTCAACGCCGCCTTCGGCGTGCTCCTCGAGGCGCGCGAGCTCGGGATCCGCGTGCCGGACGAGCTGTCGATCATCGCGATCCACGACGTCGAGCACGCGGCGCTCACGGATCCGGGTCTCACGACCGTGCGGATGCCGATGGAGCAGCTGGGGCGCGCCGCCGTCGCCGCACTCGTGCGCCGCATCGACGGCGGCGAGGTCGAGCACCTGACCGTCGAGGGCGACGTCGAGGTCATCGAACGGGGGTCGGTGCGTGAACTTTGACCCCGAGCGGATCCGGACCCCGCACAAGCACCCCGAGCTCGTGATCGCGCCCTCGTTCCGCGAGGGCGACTTCTTCTCGCACGGCGTCGACTGCCCCTTCGTCTTCCACCACGAGGGCCGGCTCGGCATGACGATGATCGGCTGGGACGGCATCGGCTACCAGACCGGGCTGTCGTGGTTCGACGGCGAGGCGTGGTCGTCGCCCGAGCTGGTGTTCGGACGCGACGCGGGTTCGGAGCACCGCCGCTACAACGCCGCCCTCACGAGCATCCTGCGCGACGACGAGCTGAGCGGATCCGGCGAGCTCCTGCCGATCGACGGCTGGTTCTACGGCACCTATCACGCCTATCCCGCCCCGGGATACGAGGCCGGGCCCGGCATCGTCGGCATCGCGCGTAGCCGCAACCTGCGCTCCTGGGAGGAGTACGGCACCCCGCTCATCGCCGGCGAGGGGGCCGCGTGGGAGCGCGGCGGGCTCTACAAGTCGTGGCTCATGCGAGACGGCGAGCGCTTCCTGCTCTTCTACAACGCGAAGGACGACCGCCCGCGCGGCTGGCAGGAGCAGACGGGCGCCGCGGAGTCGGCGGACCTCCTCGCCTGGCGGCGGATCCCCGAGAGCCCCCTCCTGCGCAACGGCGCGGAGGGCGCGATCGACGACCGCTTCGCGAGCGACCCGTGCGTGCTGCGCGACGGCGACACGTGGGTGATGTTCTACTTCGGGCTGTCGAGCGACGGCCGGGCCCGCGAGACCTACGCGACCTCGGACGACCTCGTCACGTGGCGGCGCAGCGAAGAGGTGCTGATCGACGTGGGCGGGCCCGGCAGCATCGACAGCGCCTACGCGCACAAGCCCGCCGTCATCACCCACGACGGCCGCCTTGAGCACTACTACTGCGCCGTCGCCGCCCTGCCGGATCCGGTCGAGATCGGCGAGTTCCGCCAGCGCGAGCGCCGCGGCATCGCCGTCGCGCGCGCCTAGCCCGCGCGGGCGGATCCCTTCTTCTTGTAGTGCCAAACTGCGGAGGTGGCCCCGTACTGCGGAGGGTCTGGGGGTTTTACTCCGCACTTGGGGGTCATCTCCGCACTTGCCGCACCCGGGCCCCTCTTCCTGCCTCGGCCCCGAACTGCGGATCTGGTCCTCTACTGCGGAGCAGTTGGGGGTTTCCCTCCGCACTTGGGGGTCGTTTCCGCACTTGCCGCACCCGGGGCACCTCCTCCCCCTCCCGCAACCCACAACTTCGGAGGTGGCCCTGCATTGCGGAGGGCCTCGCTATCTTCCTCCGGAGCTCGGGGTCATCTCCGCAGTACTGCACCTGCGGGCGGAGCTCTCCCTTTCGCGGCCCTCAACTGCGGAGATAATCCTGCATTGCGGAGCACCTGGGGGTTTTCCTCCGCACGTATCGGTCATCTCCGCCGTTGCCGCACTCGGGGTGCGCCCTCGTCCTCCCTCGGCCCCGAACTGCGGCGCTGGTCCACTATCGCGGAGCACCTGAGGATCTTGATCCGCAGTTCGGGGCCAATTCCGTCGCACCGCACCTGCGGGCGGATCTCTCCCTTTCGCGGCCCCAAACTGCGGATGTGGTCCTCTACTGCGGAGGGTCTGAGGGATTTACGCCGCAGTTGGGGGTCATCTCCGCACTTGCCGCGCCCGGGGCACCTCCCCCCTCCCGCAACCCACAACTGCGGAAGTGGCCCCTTACTGCGGAGCACCTCGGCGCATTCCTCCGCAGTTCGGGGCCAACTCCGCGGCACCGCGCCTCCCACCGGGCCGTGGTTCGATAGACACATGGATCAGGCGGGCCGGATGTGGCAGGAGATGCGAGCGCTGCTGGTCACGATCGGGTGCTTCGTGCTCGGCACCGCCGCCGGGTGCCTCGTGCTGTGGGGGGATCCGCGCCCGCTCGCGGGCGACGGTTCGCTCGGCATGCCTGCGGCCCTCGTGGCCGGGGGTGTCGCCGCCGCGGCGTTCATCGTCAGCACCCTCCTGTACCGGCGCGGAGAGACCTCGCCGATGCCCCGCTGGCAGTCGCTCGTCTCGAACGCCTCGGCCGTCGCGCTGACGATCGTCTTCGCGGGCGTGACCTCCCTCGGGGTGCTTCTCGGCGGCGAGGTCCTGGCGCTCGGGCTGCAGGGCGCGAACATTCCCCCTCTCGGCGGCGGGCTGATCGCGGGCGTGGCGGCGGCGATCGGCGGGCGCTTCGCGTTTGCGGCTGGCGTCGGCATCACCACCGAGGATCTCGCGGCGCTGCTGTTCGGCTACCTCGTGGTCGGCACGCTGTTCGCGATGCTCACGGCGGCCGACGCGCGGTGGTGGGAGCTGAACTTCTCGCAGCTGGGATCCGGCGCGCGAGGCTGGGCGTTCAACGGGACGCTGGTCGTCGCGGGGCTCCTCGTCGCGACGGTCGGATCCTTCGTCGGGCGCGACATCCACCGCCTCCGCGGCGACGCAGTCCTCGGCCGCATCGCGGCGCTCGTCGGGCTCTGGGTGCTGACGGGCGCCGCCCTCGCCTGCGTCGGCCTGTTCCCCCTGGCGAACACGCCGACCGCGCACCACGTATCCGCGCTCGCGACGCTCGTGCTCTTCGCCGCGTCGTCGGCGATGACGACGCTCGCGATCCCGGGGTGGCCCGCCCCGCTCGTCCTCGTGACGGTCGGCGTCGGCGCCCTGCTCGCGGGCGCCGTCGTGCTCTGGAAGCCGGTGGGGCTGTACTCCCTGACGGTGCTCGAGGTCGTCGTGGTCACGGTGGGGCTGCTGTGGATGACGACGCTCGTCCGGGTTCTCGCCGCCCTCACCCCGTCCGACTCGCGCCCCTCGGGCCGCCGGCACCTCCTTCATCCCGCGCACGAGTCCGCGGCCATGGATCCGCGACGCCCCGCGGCCGCCGCGAACCCGTCAGCGTGAGATCGCGAAGCGCAGCGCCAGGTGCGCCTCGCGCGGGTGCAGCCGGTGCTGTTCGAGCACGCCCGGGCCGCACGCCGCCGTGCCGACGCCGTGCACGTGCGCGTTGATCGAGAGGATCAACCGGCCCGTGTCCGCGGCGAGCTCGTGCGGATGGTTCGCCGCGTCGAGCTCGGCGTCGGTCCACGGGCGCAGCGAGAAGGAGAACGGCTCGCCGCTGATCACGAGGCGTCGCCCGCCCAGCTCGATCTCGAGCACGCTCACCTCCGCGCGCACGCCGTTGTCCTGCGGGCGGAGGTAGTGCTCCTGCAGTTCGGCGACGGATCCCTCGAACCAGCCGAGGCGCGCGCCCGCCCCGGTGTCGGGGTAGCTCTGCCGGAAGCCGCGACCGAACCAGCGCACCCGCGTCCGGGGACCGGCGCCCGGAATGACCCAGTCGTGACCGATGCGGGCGAGCGTCTGGCCCTCGGGCCAGGGGCCGCGCGGCGTCAGGCGGGCGTCGAGGGCGAGCCCGCCGTCCACGGGCTCGAGCGCGAGGCGCTCGTCGAAGCCGACGTCGCGTCCCGCGAAACCCCAGCGGCGCTCGCCGGTGTCCGGATCCGTCCACACCGCGGGCGCGTGCAGGTTGAGCTTCTTCCAGGATCCGGCGTCGGAGACCCCGCCGCGCAGCTCGACCATGCGCGTCGCGCGGTCGTTGTCGGTCGGCGCGCGCCAGGCGCCGAGCGTCGGCCCCTCGAGTCGCACGACGCCCGCGGAGATGCCGCGGGGATCCACCGCCCAGACGGCGTCCGCGCCGGCCGGCGGATCCGGGAGCCGCACGAGCCGCTGGCCCCACGCGAGCTCGTGGCCGGCGGGCGCCCAGGCGCTCGCCGCCGCGAGGCGAGCGGACACGGTCACGAGGAGCGCGTCGGGGCGCGTGAGGAGCGGCGCCGTCACGGTCTCGCGCGCCCGCGCGACCGGGATCTCGATCGGCTCGTCGACCTCGCCGCCGTCGGCGAGGAGGGTCGTCACCGTGTACGCGATCCCCTCGGTGCTCGAGCGCTCGAAGCGGTTCTCGACCTCGATCCGGTTCTCGCCCACGCGGATGTCGACGGGGCGGAACACCTGCGCCAGGTCGGTCAGCGCGGGGCGGCCGACCCGCTCGGGCGAGACGAGGCCGTCGGCGACGAAGTTGCCGTCGTGCACGGTCTCGCCGAAGTCACCGCCGTAGCCGTGGACGCGCGCGCCGCCGGCGTCGTAGGCGATGCCGTGCTCGAACCACTCCCACACGAATCCGCCCTGCACGCGGGGATAGTGCCGGAACAGCTCCTGGTATTCCTCGAGCCCGCCCGGCCCCGTGCCCATGGCGTGCGCGTACTCGCAGAGGATGAACGGCTTCGCGTCGAGCCCCGACAGCTCGCCCTCGTCGGCGAGGATCACGGCGTGCCGGGGCAGGGTCACGGTCTCGAAGCGCCCGATCTTCTCGACGGCCTCGTGCGTCGGGTACATCAGGGAGAACACGTCGGAGTAGCGGAAGCTGTAGTCGCGCTCGTAGTGGATCGGGCGCGAATCGTCGAGCTCGAGGGCCGCGGCGCGCATATCGGCCAGGTTCCGTCCCGCCCCGGATTCGTTGCCGAGCGACCACATAATGACGCTCGGGTGGTTGCGGTCGCGCGCGACCATGCGCCGCATGCGGTCGACGAGCGCGTCCCGCCAGGCGGGGTCGTCGACGGGGTTGCGGCGCTCGCCGAGCTCCGAGAAGCCGTGCGACTCGAAGTCGGCCTCGTCGATGACCCAGAAGCCGAGCTCGTCGGCGAGCTCCAGGAGTTCGGGGCGCGGCGGGTAGTGGCTCGTGCGGATCGCGTTGACGTTGCTCCGCTTCATCAGCAGCAGGTCCTCGCGGATGTCGTCCACGGTCACGGCGCGTCCGCGATCGGGGTGGTGGTCGTGCCGGTTCACGCCGCGGAACAGCACGGGGATCCCGTTCACGAGGATCTGCGCGTCCCTGATCTCGATGCGGCGGAACCCGATCCGCAGGCGCGCGCTCTCGTGCGCGCCCGCGACGACGAGCTCGTACAGCGCCGGATCCTCCGGAGACCAGGCGCGCACGCCCGGGATCCGGATCTCCTCGCCCGCGCGGGCGTCGACGCCGAGCGCCGCGATGCGGACGCTCGCGTCCGCGTCCGCGTCGACCCGCAGGATCCCCTCGCCCGTCGCCGGGTCGACGTCGGCGCGGACGCGCAGGTCGCCGAGGGATTCCTCGGGGAGGAGTAGCACCGTGACGGGGCGGAAGATGCCCGACATCCACCACATGTCCTGGTCTTCGAGATAGCTCGTCGCACTGAACTGCACGACGCGCACGCGGAGGTCGTTGACGCCCGGCCGGGCGTGCTGCGTGACGTCGAACTCGTGCGTGTTGCGGCTGCCCTTCGTCGTGCCCACCTCGCGCCCGTTGAACCAGATCTGCGCCGCGTTGTCGACACCGTCGAAGCGCAGGATGACGCGGCGGCCGTCGAGATCCGGCAGCTCGACGTCGCGCTGGTAGTCGCCCGCGGGGTTCGCGTCGGGGACGTGGGGCGGGTCGACGGGGAAGGGGAAGACGACGTTCGTGTACGCGGGCGCCCCGTGGCCCTGCAGCTGCCAGTGTCCGGGAACCTGGATCTCGGCGTCGCCGCGCGCGGGCTCCTCGGGCGCGTCGAGTGCCCGCTCGTAGGGGGCGAAGCGCCATCGGCCGCCGAGGTCGATCTCGGCGGCGTCGGAGCGGTATCGGGCCCGGGGCTGAAGGGCGCCTTCGCCCGGTCCGAGTCCGTCGATGAGTGCGCGCGTATCCATAGAGGGCAAACCTTTGCTCAGCGTCGTTGCGGAGGACACCCCCACTCTGCCACACGCGCGCGCCGCGCCCTAGGCTCCCCAGGTCACCGGCACCGAGAGTCGCACGCGGTTCGGGTCGCCCGCTGGATCTTGGATCCGCTGCGAGAGCAGTCGCGCGGCGACGTCGCCGAGGACGCGGCCGTCGACGTCGATCGCGGGCACGTCCGTGAGCCCGAGCGCCTCGACGATCGCGCGCTCGGAGCTGACGGCGGGCGGGGTCTCGCCCGCGACGAGGGAGACGTGCTGGATCCCGAGCCCCAGGGCGGTGGCGTAGGGGATCACGGCGTCGGGCCGCAGCTCGCGTACCCGCCGCGCGGCCTCCGCGCCCGCCGCGAAGGTGGGGGGATAGGGGCCGACGACCTCCAGCGACGCGCCCACGCGCGCGGCCGCCGCGCGCACGGCGGCGGTGCGTTGCGCGTCCTGCCACGAGCCTCCGGGTCCGCCCACGTAGACCAGCCGGCGGCGCCCCGTGCGGGCGAAGTGCTCGACGACGAGGGTGAAGGCCGCCGCGGTGTCGGCGACGGCCGACGACATGCCGTCGATCTCGCGGTCGACGAGCACGGCCGGCTTCGTCGCCGCGGCCCGCACGATGTCGTCGCTGCCGCCGGGGGCGACGATGATGAACCCGTCGACCTGGCGCGCGAGGCGACCGAAGGTGGTGAGGCTGTCGCCCGCCGCGAAGGAGTGCACGGCGACGGTGACCTGGCGGCCCTCGGCATCGGCTCGCGCCTGGGCTCCGCCGATGATGGGGGCGAAGAAGCTGTTGTCGAGGGTCGGGACGACGAGAGCCACGACCCCGGTGCGGCCGCCCGCGAGGAAGCGCGCGGCGCTGTTGGCGACATAGCCGAGTTTCTCGGCGGCCTCGTGGACCGTCGCGACCGTCTCGGGCAGGAGCATCTCGGGCCGGGACAGGGCGCGGGAGACCGTCGACTTCGAGACGCCCGCGAGGCGTGCGACGTCGGCGATGGTGGCCATGGGGCTCCTCGGATGGTCGATCGCGTGTGCAACGAACCGGTTGCATGGATCAGACTATCGTCTCGCGTCTTTTTTTGAAACAAAAAGCGAGTATCATCGCTCGTGTGTATGCAACCGTTTGCACGCTCAGACGCTCGAAAGGTGAGAGATGAGAAGCCGGGTCACCACCGCGCTCCTGCTGTTGCCGGGGCTCGCGTTCCTGCTCATCGGCTTCCTCGTGCCGGCGCTCGCGATGCTCTTCGCACCCCCAGGCACGGAGACGTCCGAGATATTCGTGCGTCTCGGCGAGATGCTCGTCGATCCCTTCTTCCTCGCGACCATCGGCCGCACGCTCCTGCTCGCCCTCATCGTCACGCTCATCTGCGTGGTGCTGGGGTTCCCGATCGCGTACCTGCTCGCCCGCACCTCCTCGCGGTGGTCGGGTGTGCTGCTCGCGCTCGCGATCTTTCCGCTCATGCTGAGCAACGTCGTGCGCACCTTCGGCTGGCTCGTCATCCTCGGATCCAACGGTGCGATCGGCAAGCTCCTGACCGGCCTCGGCCTCGTCGACCAGGCGCCGCAGCTGCTCTACACCCCGCTCGCCATCGTGCTGGGCATGACGCAGCTGTTCCTGCCGCTGGCGATCGTCACGTGCTATTCGGCGGTGACCCAGGTCAACCCCGGTCTCGACGACGCCGCCCGCGGCCTCGGCGCGAGCCGCGGCCGCACCTTCCGCGACATCGTGCTGCCGCTGTCGCTGCCGGGCATCGTCGTCGCCGCGACGCTCGTCTTCGCCGGATCCGTCACGGCGTACACGACCCCGTACCTGCTCGGCGGATCAGGGAACCGCATGCTCGCGACGCAGCTGTTCACCTACTCGAGCGTCACGATCGACTGGGCCGGCGCGAGCGCGACGGCCATCATCATGACGGTTCTCGTGTTCGTCGTGTCCGGCGTCTCGAGCCTCGTCGGCCGGAAGGGAGCGACCGCGTGAACACCCGCCACCCCGTCGCCGCGACGCTCGCGGTCGCCGGCTACATCATCATGATCGTGCCGATCCTCTTCGTCGTCGCCACGGCCTTCACGGACGGCGAGACCCTGAGCTTCCCGCCGCAGGGGTTCTCGATGCGCTGGTTCGGCGAGGCGCTGAGCTACCAGCCGTTCGTCGGATCCCTCGTCACGAGCCTCGAGATCGCGCTTCTCGCGACGCTCATCGCCCTCGCGGTCGGCGTGCCCGTCACGCTCGCGATCCACCGCGGCGCCCTGCCCGGTAAGGGAATCGTCGAGAACCTCTTCCTCTCGCCGCTGATCGTGCCCGAGCTCGTCGTCGGCCTCGCGCTGTTCCAGCAGCTCATCGTCACCTTCCGCATCGACAACTGGCCCGTGCTGCTCATCGGCCACACGGCCCTGCTCCTGCCCTATGCTGTGCGCGTGACGGGGGCGACGCTCGCCGGCACCGACGCCTCGCTCGAAGAGGCCGCCCGCGGCCTCGGCGCGAGCCCCATGCGGACGTTCTGGACCATCACGATGCCGATGCTCCGCCCGGGCATCTTCTCCGCGGCACTGCTGAGCTTCATCACCTCGTTCAACAACGTGCCGCTGTCGCTGCTGCTGCAGAGCCGGCAGACGCAGACCCTTCCCGTGACGATGCTCGACTACGTGCAGCAGAGCTACGACCCCATGGTGGCCGCGATCTCGACCATCATCCTCGCCGCCACCATCGTCATCGCCGTCATCGCCGAGCGCACGGTCGGCTTCGCCAAGATCTTCGGAGGCATCAACGGATGAACAACGCCGCCCAGTTCGAAAACGTCACGCAGGTCTTCGGCGACTTCACCGCCGTCGACGGCATCGACATGACCATCCCCGCCGGGAAGCTCACGACCCTGCTCGGCCCCTCCGGGTGCGGCAAGACGACGTCGCTGCGCATGCTCGCCGGCTACACGCGCCCCACCTCCGGCCGGATCCTCATCGACGGAAACGACGTGACCCGCACGCCGCCCGAGAAGCGCGGGCTCGGCATGGTCTTCCAGTCCTACGCGCTGTTCCCGCACATGACGGTCGCCGAGAACGTCGCCTACGGCCTGAAGCTCCGCCGCACGCCGCGGCCCGAGCGCGACGCCCGCGTCGCCGAGTCGCTCGAGCTCGTCGGTCTCGGCCACCTCGCGGGCCGCAAGCCGCGCGCCCTCTCGGGCGGCCAGCAGCAGCGCGTCGCGCTGGCTCGCGCGATCGCGATCCGCCCCCGGCTGCTCCTCCTCGACGAGCCGCTGTCGAACCTCGACGCCCGCCTGCGCGTGCAGATGCGTTCCGAGATCCGCCGGATCCAGGCCGAGACGGGCCTCACCGTCGTGCTCGTCACGCACGACCAGGACGAGGCGCTCGAGATGAGCGACGAGATGATCCTCATGCGCGCGGGCAAGATCATGCAGCAGGGCGCGCCCGCCGAGGTGTTCGGGTCGCCGAAGAACCGCTTCGTCGCCGACTTCCTCGGCTACGAGAACTTCATCCAGACGGCGGGCGGCCTCGTGACGGTGCGCCCGGAGCACCTCGAGATCGTGCCCGGCACCGTCTCGCCCGCCGGGGGCCTCGCGCTGCCCGCCGTCGTCACCGACGTCGCCTACCGCGGGGTGGACCAGATCATCACGGTCACCTCACGCGACGACAACGGCCAGGTCACCCTGATGTCCGACGTGCGCGCCGACGCCGCGCCCCGCGTCGCGATCGGCGACGACGTGGTCGTCACCGCCCCCGAATCCCGCCTCCTCCCCATCGAGAACTGAAAGGTTCCGCGCATGTCCCGCACCACGCCCCTTCGCCTCATCGGCCTGTCGACGCTCGCCGTCGGTACGATCGCCCTCGCCGGCTGCTCCGCGGCCGGATCCGGATCCGATGACGACGTGCTCGTCGTGAGCACCTTCCCCTTCGGCGTCGAGCAGCTGCAGGAGGCCGTCATCGACCCCTTCACCGAGGCGACCGGCATCGAGGTCGAGGTCGCGACCGGATCGAACGCCGACCGCCTCTCGCAGCTCGAGCTCGCCAACGGCGTCAACCCGGACGTCGACGTCATGCTCATCAGCGACTACTACGCCGCTCTCGGCCAGGACAAGGGCCTGTTCCAGCAGCTCGACACGTCGAAGGTGCCGAACCTCGACGCGATCGCCGACTTCGCCAAGGAAGACGCCTACGCGGGCCCCGCCTACAGCTACCAGCTCAATGGCACGCTCTACCGTACCGACGAGATCACGGCCGAGCAGGCCGCCGATTGGAACCTCTACGGCGACAGCGCCTTCGTCGGTCGCCTCGCGATGCCCGACATCTCGGTCACGGCGGGCCAGCTCACCGTCAGCGGCATCGCCGCGACGCTCGGATCCGGCCCCTACGACGTCGACACGGCCTTCGACACCCTGGGATCCTGGGCCCCCGGGATCCTCCAGTTCTACAGCTCCTCGACCGAGGTCACGAACCTCATCTCGCAGGGCGAGATCGCCGCGGCCGTGTCGCTTAACGGCTTCGCGACCGACCTCGTCGCCGCCGGCGACGACGTCGCCTGGGCCGCGCCGAGCACGGGGGCCTACATGGCCACCAACCGCGCCATGATCCCCGAGGGCGCCGCGAACGTCGCCGCCGCCGAGCAGTTCATCGACTACCTGCTGGGCGCCGAGGCGCAGGGCGCGTCGGCCGACCTCGTGGGCGACCTCCCGGTGAACCCCGACGCCGAGATCCCCGCCGAGCTGACCGCCGTCGTCGGCGACATCGCGACGGATCCGGTCGCCGCCGGCTACGCCACGCTCGACCCCGCGGAGCTCGTCCCCACGCGCGACGAGTGGGTCGACCGCTTCGCCCGCGAGGTGACGAGCAAGTGAGCCTCCCCGAGGGCTGGATCCAGCGCCTGCCGAAGGTCGACCTGCACTGCCACCTCATCGGCACGGTGCGGGCGACGACCTTCGCCGAGCTCGCGCGCCGCGAGAAGCTCGAGCTGCCCGCGGATCCCGAGCGCATCTTCGCCGACATCAACTCGCTGCCGCCGGACCCGGCGCTGTACCGCAACACGGTCATCCCCGTGCCGCAGGGGCGCTCGGCCGACGAACCCGAGGTGTCGTACTCGCTGTTCCAGGCGTCGAAGTGGGTCATCGAGACCCTGCGCAGCGCCGACGACCTCACCCGCATCGTCTACGAGGCCTTCGAGGACGCGCACCGCTTCAGCAACACGCGCCACCTCGAGCTGTTCTTCGACGACGTGCCCGAGCACCTCGCGGGCCTCGGCTACGCGGGCAGCGTCGAGGCCTACGCCGAGGGCATCCGCATGGCCGAGCGCGACTTCGGCATGACGGGCCGCATGATCAAGGGCATCGACCGCTCCAAGAGCGGGGAGGAGGCGCTCGCGCGCGTGCGCGAGGTCGTCGACAACCCGCACGAGTACGTCGCCGGCATCGGCCTCGACAACCTCGAGACCGCGGGTCCGCCCGAGCGCTTCGCCGACGCCTACCGCCTCGCGGGTGAGGCGGGCCTCGGCCGCACCGCCCACTCGTCCGAGCACGCCCCGACGGCGCAGAACACGATCACGTGCCTCGACCTGCTCGGCTGCGACCGCATCGACCACGGTTATTACGTGCTCGAGGATCCCGAGGTCGTGGCGCGCATGCGCGAGGAGCAGGTGACCTTCACGGTCGGATCCACCACCTCGCGCCGCTCGTGGCGGCCGTGGCGCCGCGCGTCGATCCGTGCGATGCTCGACGCGGGCCTCAACGTGATCCCCTGCTCGGACGACCCCGGCATGTTCCCGACGACGCTCGAGAACGAGTACCGGATCCTCGACGAGCAGATCGGCGCGACGCACGAGCAGCTGAGCCACATGGCGCTCGCGGCCGTCGACGCGAGCTGGCTGCCGGACGCGGAGCGCTCCGCGCTGCGCACCCAGGTCGCCGCCGAGATCGCGGCCCTCGACGCGGAGTTCGGCCTGGCCTGAGCGCGGTCATCAAGAATCCGGGTGTGGGGATCTCACACCCGGATTCTTTCGTGGCCGACGTGGCGCGCTGCTCGCGCGGAGATGAGCCGTAACTGCGGAGCCGTCCTCGAGAAGTCTCCGCGTGAAGGGGTCATCTCCGTAGATACGGCTCGACCCCGCGGCGAGGATCCGCACCGCGTTCGCGCGGAAGTGACCCCCTACTGCGGAGTGATCCGTAAGGAGGATCCGCAGTACGGGGGCATCTCCGCAGGTACGGTGTCAGCCCCGTCGCGATGGATCGGGCACGCTCGCCAGCAGCTCGCGCGTGTAGGCCTCTTCGGGCTCGCCGAGCACCTGCGCCACCGGGCCGTGCTCGACGAGCGTGCCGCGGCGCAGCACGGCGACGTGGTCGCTCAGCAGGCTCACCACGGCGAGGTCGTGGCTGATGAACATCGCCGCGAGGCCCGTGTCGGCGACGGTTTCTCGCATGATCTCGAGCACGCGCGCCTGGATCGTCACGTCGAGCGCGCTCGTGGGCTCGTCGGCGATCAGCAGCACGGGATCCGAGATCAGCCCGCGGGCGATCGACACGCGCTGGCGCTGGCCGCCGGAGAGCTCGTGGGGGAAGCGCTGCGCAAACGCGGCGGGCAGCTTCACGCGCTCGAGCGCGTCGCGCACCGCGCGGTCGGTGTCGGCCTGCGAGCGGCCCGCGAGGCGCAGCGGCTCGCCGATCGACCAGCCCACCGAGCGGCGCGGGTTCAGCGAGGAGGCGGGATCCTGGAACACGATCCCGACCTTCGCGTACAGCGCCCGGCGCTCGCGTGCGGGCAACTGGGCCGGATCCTTCCCGCCGAGCAGAACGGATCCGCCGGACGGGGTGACGAGGCCGGCGATCGCGCGGCCGAGGGTCGACTTGCCGGATCCGGATTCGCCGACGACACCGAGCACCTCGCCGCGGCGGATGTCGAGGCTGACGCCGTCGAGCGCGAGGCGCCCGTGGCCGTAGGAGACCGTGAGGTCCTGCACCGAGACGAGCGTCTCGTCGGAGTCAGAGGCGAAAGCGGAGACGCGCGCCGCGCGGGCCCGTCCCTCCGCGAGGCTCGGCACCGCCGCGAGGAGCTCCTGCGTGTAGGGCTCCTGCGGACGGGCGATGACCGAGGCGACGGGGCCCTGTTCCACGGGCCGGCCGCCGTTCAGCACGACGACCTTATCGGCGATCTCGCCGACGACGCCCATGTCGTGAGTGATGAGCAGCACGCCCAGATCGAGCTCGCGCACCAGGCGAGCGAGCAGGTCGAGGATGCCGCGCTGCACCGTGACGTCGAGCGCCGTCGTGGGCTCGTCGGCGATGAGCAGACGCGGGGACCCGCTGAGGGCCATCGCGATCAGCACGCGCTGCAACTCGCCGCCCGACACCTCGTGCGGGTGGGAGGCGAGGATCCGCTCGGGGTCGCGCAGCTCCGCCTGCGAGAGCAGTTCGGCGGCGCGGGCGGCCGCGGCCGCACGCGCGCGGATCCCCTCGCGCACGCGCAGGAGGTCGCGGAAGACGCGGCCGATCTTGGCGGTCGGGGTGAGGGAGCGCATGGGCTCCTGGAACACGACGCCGACGCGGTGCGCGCGAATCTCGCGCAGCCGCGCCGCCGTCGCGCCGACGAGCTCCTCGCCCTCGAGGCGCGCGCTGCCGGCGACGGTCGCGCCGTCCGGCGCCATCCCGATCGCGGAGAGCGAGGTGACGCTCTTGCCGGATCCGGATTCGCCGACGAGCGCGGTCACGCGCCCGGGGCGCACCGACAGGCTGACGCCGCGCACGACCTCGCGGCCGCCGAAGGCGACCCTGAGGTTCTCGAGGGTGAGGAGGTCGTTCGTCATTCGCCGAGCGTCACCGTGAGGTAGTTCGGGTAGGCGGGGAACTCGCCGATCACGAAGTTCGCGACGCCGGACCCGTGCAGGAAGGAGTTGCGCGAGTAGATCAGCGGCACGACGGGGGCGTCGGCCATGATCTGCTTGTCGATCTCGACCCAGGCGGCGTTGGCCTCGTCGGTGTCGGTGATCGAGAGGGCCTCCTCGATCGCGGCGTCGACGTCGGGGTTGCTGTAACGGGCGAGGTTGTAGTTGCCGTTACCGATCTGGTCCGACGCGAACAGCGGCTGGATGTTGGCGCTGGCCGCGGGGATGTCGGGCTGCCAGCTCGACAGCGTCATGTCGTAGCCGCTGCCGTCGCCGGCGGGGATCTCGGCCGACCAGGCGGCCGAGTCGAGGGTCTGGATCGTCACGTCGATGTCGGCCTTCGCGAGACCCTGCTGGATGGCCTCCGCGGCCGCGACCTGGTCGTCGCGGATGACGAGGCGCAGGTCGAGGTCGGTCGCGTTCGCCTCGGCGAGCAGCTCCTTGGCCTTCTCGACGTCGCCCGCGGGGTCGTCGCCGTAGAGGCTGAACTCCTCGCGGCCGGCGATGCCCGGCGTGATGAGCGTGGTCGCGTAGTCGCCCGAGATCTCGCCGCCCTTCGCGGTGAGGTACGCGGTCTTGTCGACGGCGTACTCGATGGCCTCGCGCACCTTCGGGTCGCTGAGCTGCTCCGACTCGGTGTTGAGCGCGAGGTACTCGAGGGCGCCGGGGCCGCTCGTCACGAGCCGGTCGCCGACCTTCGGGTCGTTCTGCGCCTGCACGAGCTGCGCCGGGGGAACGAAGGTCGCCAGGAACGAGTTCTTCGAGTCCTCGCGGTCGGCGATGAGCGACTGCGCGACGACCGAGGAGTCCTGCGCGAGCTTGAAGACGATCTCGTCGGGGCCGCCCGCGCGCGCCTCGTCGGTCTCGGGATCCCACTCGGGGTTCTTCTTCATGACGATCTCGTTGCCGGCCTTGTACGACTCGACGGCGTACGGTCCGCTCGCGACGGGCGCCTGCGCGTAGGAGGCGGGATCGCCGGACTCGAGCGGCACGGGGGCGAAGGCCGGGGTCGAGGCGACCCACGGGAAGTCGCCGTAGGCGCGGTTCAGGTGGAAGACGATGGTCTTGTCGTCGGGCGTCTCGATCGAGTCGAGGTGCTGGCCGTCGAACGGGCCGGTGTAGTCCTCCGCGCCGTCGAGCACCGCCTTGTGGTAGCTCAGGCCGCCGGAGAGCTCCGTGGCGAAGGAGCGCTCGAGACCGTACTTGACGGCCTCCGAGGTGATCGGGGTGCCGTCCTCGAAGGTCAGGCCGTCCTTGAGCGTGAAGGTCCAGGTCTTGCCGTCGTCGGACGGGGTGCCCGTGTCGGTAGCGAGGTCGGGGATGACCTCCGTCGTGGCGTCGGGGCTGACCTTCCACGCGGTGAGGCGGCGCGCGTTGAGGCCGAGCGAGGTGATGGCGAGGCTCTGGCTCGTCGCCGGGTCGAAGCTCATGTCCTCGGCGGTCGTGTAGATCGTGAGCGTGCCGCCCTCGACGGGGGCGGGCTCGCCGTTCGTGGATCCGTTGCCGCCGTTGTCCGCCGAGCACGCGGTGAACGCCAGGGCGCTGGCGGCGAGGATCGCGGGCGCGATGAGCAGGCGACTGGTCCGTGTGCGGGTCATGAGTTCTTCACTTTCTGTCGTGGGGTGCGAAGAGCGGACCGCGGCGCCGCGAGGCGGCGGTCGAGGAGTGGGCCGAGCAGGTCGGCCACGAGGTTGGCGATCACGATGAGGGCGGCGCTGAACAGCGTCGTGCCCACGATGATCGGCAGGTCGACGGTGCCGGTGGCACTGATGAGGAGAAGGCCCATGCCGGGCAGGCCGAAGACGCGCTCGGTGATGACGGTGCCGCCGAGCAGGGCGCCCACGTCGAGCGCCGTGAGCGTCATCACGGGCAGGGCGAGGTTGCGCAACGCATAGCCGTCGATGCGGCGCTCGCCGAGGCCGGCCGCGCGGGAGGTGCGGGCGTAGTCGAGGCCGAGCTGCTCGATCATCGACGAGCGCACGAGGCGCGCGTAGACGGCGCCGTTGAGGATCGCGAGCGTGATCCAGGGCAGCACGAGGTGCGTCGCCCAACCGATCGGGTTGTCGGTGAAGGCGACGTAATCGCCGGAGGGCATGATGCCCCACGTGAACGCGAAGACGAGCAGCAGGAGCAGGCCCACCACGTAGGAGGGCGCGGAGGCGGCGAAGACCGCGCCGCCCGTGATCGCGCGGTCGAGAACCGTGCCCTGCTTGCGCGCCGCGAGAGCGCCGAGGCCCACGCCGACGATCGTCTGCAGCACGATCGCGCCGAGTGCGACCGAGACCGAGACCGGGAAGCGCTCGATGATGAGCGAGGTCACCGACTGGTGCATCTGGAACGAGTAGCCGAGGCACGGCGCGGCACATTCGATCACCACGCCCGCGGATCCGAAGGAGCGCCCCGTGAAGATCCCGCCGATGAAGGTCAGCATCTGCTGCCACCACGGGTCGGAGAAACCCATGAACTCGCGCGCGGCCTCGAGGTTCTCGGGGCTGCACGGTTTTCCGCACATGGCGAGGGCCGGATCCGCCGGGCCCAGGTAGAAGATCGCGTAGGTGAGCGCGACGACGACGAAGAGGACGGCGAGGCCGCGGATCGCGCGGAGGAGGCCGCTCATCGTCCTGCCTTCCGGGGGTCGAGGGCGTCGCGGATCGCGTCGCCGAGGATGTTGAACGCGAAGGTCACGATGAACAGCGCGCCCGCGGGGAAGATGAGGAACATCGGGTCGACCGTGACCCAGTTGATCGCGTCGCCGATCGAGCGCCCCCAGCTGGGAGTCGGGGGCAGCACGCCGACGCCGAGGAACGACAGCGTCGCCTCCGCGCTGATCCGTCCCGGTAGCGAAATGCAGGAGTAGATGATGATCGTCGGCGTCACGTTCGGCAGCACCTGGTGCCGGAAGATGTGGCCGAAGCGCGCGCCCATGACGCGCGACGCGGTCACGTACGGCTGGCGTGCGACGACGCGCGTCTCGGCCGCGACGACCCGCGCGATCGACGGCCAACCGAACAGACCGAGCACGCCGATCAGCATGAGCTCGCGCGGTGCGTCGACCGGGAAGATCGCCGAGAGGGCGATCGCGAAGATCAGGAAGGGGAAGCCGAGCGTGACGTCGGTCGCGAAGCCGACGACCTTCTCGGCCCAGCCGCCGCGGGCGCCGGCGACGATGCCGAGCACGACGCCGATGATCGTCGCGATCACCGTCGACCCGAGCCCGATGAGCAGCGAGGTGCGCGCCCCGTAGACCACGAGCGAGAACAGGTCGCGGCCCGTGCCCGGCTCGACGCCGAACCAGTGCTCGGCGCTGACTCCGCCGAGGATGCCGGCGGGGGCGGTCGTCGGTGACAGCGCCTCCGGGTGATAGGTGAAGGGGTCGTTGCCAGACAGGCCCGCGACGAACGGCGCGGCGGCGGCGGCGATGACGCTCACGACGATGACGACGAGCGCCGCGAGCGGCACCGGCCGTCGCAGGCGATGCCAGAGCTCGGAGCGTCGCGCGGGCTCCTCAGGCGCGGCGGGCTCGCCGAGACCTGCGGCCTCCTGGGTCGTCATCCGAGGCGTTCTCCTTCGTGGTGCATCGCTTCATCTTGCGATCGCCGGGCGCTCAGGCCAAAAATTCGGCGTAACACCCGTCATACAACGCTGTCTTCCCGAGCGTATTCCCGCGCGGCCCGGAAAAGGTCGTGGCGCCGCCGTAGAATCGGTCGGTGCCCGACCTCGACCTGCTCACCCTCGCACTCCTCGTGCTGGCGGGTTTCGCGGCGGGCTGGGTCGACGCCGTCGTGGGCGGCGGCGGGCTTATCCAGCTGCCGGCGATGATGCTCGTGCCGGGCATCGCGCCGCTCCAGGCCCTCGCGACGAACAAGGTCGCGAGCATCATGGGCACCTCGGTCGCCGCGGTCACCTTCGCCCGCCGGTTGAAGCCGGATCCGCGCACGGCCGTGCCTCTCGCCGTCTCGGCGCTCGCGGGCGCGGTTGTCGGCGCGGTCATCGCCACCTATATTCCCGAAGAGGCATTCACCCCGATCATTCTCGTTGTTCTCATTGCCGTCGGGGCATTCACGATCCTGAAGCCCCAGATGGGGATCCAGGCGACGCAGCGCTGGCACGGCGTGAAGCACGCCATCGGGGCATCCGCGATCGGCCTGGCGGTGGGCGCGTACGACGGCGCGCTCGGTCCCGGCACCGGCTCGTTCTTCGTGATCCTGCTCGTCAGCGTGCTCGGCTACGCCTTCATGCCCGCCTCGGCGCTCGGCAAGGTCGCGAACTTCTGCACCAACCTCGGCGCCCTGATCTTCTTCGTCCCGACGGGGCACGTCATCTGGCACCTCGGCCTCATCGTCGGCGCCGCGAACCTGATCGGCGGGTACATCGGGGCTCGCACGGCCCTCTCCCGGGGCAACCGCTTCGTGCGCATCGTGTTCATCGTCGTCATCGCCGCCCTCATCGTGAAGCTGACGTACGACCTTCTCAGCTGAAACGCTCGGGCCGCGTGATTACGCTCGGAGCATGAATGCGGATCGGGCGGCACGGAACGTCTTCGGCGGGCTGAAGCGGGCGCTGTGGAACGACCCCACGAAGCGCAGGATGACCGAACAGATGCCGATCATCGACGATCGCGTCGCGCAGAAGATCCTCGACCTCGCCATGCGCGTCGCCGAGATCATGCTGTCAATCGGTGCGAGCGCGAAGGAGGTCACGCTCGCGGCGCTGCGCATCACGCACGCCTACGGGCTCAAGAGCGTGCACGTCGACGTGACCTTCAACTCGGTCGTGCTCTCGGACCATCGCGGCGGCACCGGCGACCCCATCACCCTGATGAGGGTCGTCCGCTCGGCCGCGCCCGATCACGCGAAGCTACAGCGCATGCAGGCGCTCGTCAACGACATCGAGGCGGGCATGCCGCTCGCCGACGCGACGACGGAGTTCCACACCATCCGGCGGATCCCCTTCCGATATCGGCCGACCGTCGTGGTGCTCGCCCAGGCGATGCTGGGCCTCGCCGTCGCGTTGATGTACGGCGCCAGCTGGTTCACGACGCTCCTCGCCCTCGTCGCGTCGCTCGCCGTCGCCCTGACGCAGCAGGGCCTCGCGAAGCTGCGGATCCCCCTGTTCTTCAACCAGGCCGCCGGCGCCCTCGTGCTCGTCGCCTTCGTCGTGCTCGTCACCTGGATCGGCTGGCAGGGGGTGCCGCTGTTCGACAGCGTGCGGCCGACCGTGCTGATGGCCTCGGGGATCGTGCTCATGCTCGCCGGTCTCGCCGTCGTCGGCGCCACGCAGGACGCCATCGACGGCTTCGCCCTCACGGCCGGAGGGCGCCTGCTCGACCTCGCCGTCATGACGATGGGTCTCGTGGTCGGGATCCTTGTGGGGCTCGAGGCGGCGCGGCGCCTGGGTCTCGGCCTGCCGCTGCCGAGCGACATCGTTGCCTTCGGCGGCCCGCTCGGCCACGCCGTCGGATCCCTGCTCATCGCGATCGCCGTCGCCCTGATCAACGGCGCGAGCACCAGCATCATCCTCGTGAGCGGCGCCCTCGGCGTGCTCGGCTGGGGCGGTTGGTACGTGCTCGCGACGCTGCTCGGCATGCCCAGCTTCGCGGGCGTCTTCGGTGGCGCGCTCATCGCGAGCTTCGTCGGATCCGTCGTCGCCGACCGCCTCGCGGTGCCGTCCATCGCGGTCACGACCGCGGCGATGGTGCCCATGGTACCCGGCACCGCGGTGTTCCGCGGTCTGCTGGGGCTCGTGAGCGTCGACGGCCAGATGGAGGCATTCATGCACGCCTTCGACTCGCTCTTCACCGCCGCCATGACGGGCATCGCCCTCGCGTCCGGGGCGACGCTCGGACTCATGGTCGGCGCCCCGCTGCGCCTGCGCCTCGGTGATCACACGGTCGCGATGCGCTCGAAGGCCCGCCCCGCGACCGCCGCGGGCGGCACGGCCGCGTTCGAGGTGGTCCGCACCGAACCCGTCGAGCACGAGCTCGAGGAGACCCCCGTCGCCGACACCGCGGATCCCCACCCCCTGACGAAGCCCTACGAGGCAGGGGAGTAGGGCCGGAGCCCCGCCCCGCCGCCGACCGCGTCATCCCTTTCGCCACGACTCATCATGTCTCCGACGAATCATCCCGCGACGACGGATGATTCGTCGGAGACATGATGACCGGTCGGGAAAGTGATGACGCGCACCCCGGATCCCCGAGGCCGGAGCGGCCGGGCGCGGGCGACGCGAGGATGGCCCGCGCGATACGCTGACCTCATGACGCGGATCCTCGTGGTGAACGGCCCCAACCTCAACCTGCTCGGCACGCGCAAGCCCGAGATCTACGGATCCGCGACCCTCGACGACGTCGTGCGGGTCGCGCGGGAGGCGGCCGAGCTGCACGGGCTCGAGATCCGCGACGTGCAGTCGAACTCCGAGGGCGCCCTGATCGATGCGATCCACGAGGCGCGCCACGACTGCGACGGCATCGTCATCAACGCGGGTGCCTACACGCACACGTCCGTCGCGATCCGCGACGCCCTCGAGGCGGTCGCGCTGCCATTCGTCGAGGTGCACATCTCGAACGTGCACGCGCGCGAGGAGTTCCGGCACCGCTCGTACCTCAGCGACATCGCGAGCTGCGTGATCGCGGGGGCGGGGATCCAGGGGTACGCCTTCGGGGTGCATCACCTCGCGCGGATCCTCGCGTAACAGCCAGAAGCGGGGCGAGATCCGTGATGGATCCCGCCCCGCTTGAGTACGACGGCTTACGCGTCGGGCGTCGAGACAGCCTCGTCGGCGACCCACAGCTCGTCCTCCGAGCTGAGTGTCTTCCACGCGACGACGAAGATGCCGACGGCCGCGGCGATTCCGATGACGGCGGCGATCACGGCGCCCGCCGAGGACTTCTTCTTCGGCGGGGCCACGACGAGCTGCTTCTTGCCGAGCTTGGCCGCGGTCGCGTCGTAGGCGCCGATCGCACGGCCGACGACGTTGCCAGCGACGGGAATCACGGCGCCGTCGAAGAACCGCTTGCCGCGCCCATAGCCCTCGCGGACGTAGGGTGCCGCGCGGTCGACGTACGGCTCGACGTACTCGTGGTACTTCTTCTTGGCCTCCGGGGTGATCACCTCGCGGTTGATCTCGCGGAGCTGGCGGCCGGCGGCGCGTGCCACTTCGGCGGCCTCCGCCGCGACTTCCCGCTGCGCCGCGAGCACGCTATTCGCGGTGCCCTGCAGCTTGCGGAGTTCCTTCTTGCGCTTCTTGCTGAGGCTGACGCTCACTTGGTGTGCCCTTCCGCATCGGTGACGTGCTTTCTCTCATCCTGCCACGGACATCGATGACTCGGCGATGTCTTGACACATCTCTGAAAGAATGGTTGGCATGACTCAGCACACCGCCGTCGCCACGGTTCACACCAACCACGGTGACATCACCATCAACCTGTTCGGCGACCACGCCCCGGCGACGGTCGACAACTTCATCGGCCTCTCGACGGGCGAGAAGGAGTGGACCGACCCGCGCACGGGCGCCAAGGGCGACGGTCCCCTCTACAAGGACGTCATCTTCCACCGCATCATCCCGGGCTTCATGATCCAGGGCGGCGACCCGCTCGGTCAGGGCATCGGCGGCCCGGGCTACAACTTCGACGACGAGATCCACCCCGAGCTCAACTTCAACGAGCCGTACATCCTGGCGATGGCGAACGCGGGCAAGCGCCCGAACTCGTTCGGCGGCATGAGCGGCACGAACGGCTCGCAGTTCTTCATCACGACCGACCCGACGCCGTGGCTCATGGGCAAGCACACGATCTTCGGTGCCGTCGCCGACGATGACTCGAAGCGCGTCGTCGACGCGATCGCCGGCGTGCAGACCGGCGCGAACGACCGCCCCACCGAGGACGTCGTCATCTCGTCGATCGACATCGAGAAGCTCTAAGCACATCTCCTCCCACGAAGCTCTGCCGGACAGGACCGCAACGCAGTGACCGACACCCCAGGGGCATCGCTCCGCGAGAACCCGGACAACTACTGCTATCGGCACCCCGACCGGCAGAGCTTCGTGCTGTGCCAGCGGTGCACCCGCACGATCTGCCCCGAGTGCATGACGCCGGCGTCCGTTGGATACATCTGCCCCGAGTGCATGAAGGAGCAGAAGAAGAACCGCACGCCCGCGCAGAAGCGCGCCCAGCGGCGCTGGGGGTCCGGACCGCGGGCGGGCGCGGTGTCATCGGGTTCGTCATCGAGCCGCGGGACGACGGCCATCTTCATCGTGACCGCGGTCGTCTACCTGCTTCAGATGCTGGGCTCGGTGGTGCCGGGGCTCGAGGTGCAGCGCTGGCTGCTGTTCTGGGAGCCCTTCCTGATCCCGAGCATCTCGGGCACCTTCGAACCGTGGCGCGTCCTGACCGCCGCGTTCGTGCACGGCGGGCTCTGGCACGTCGCCCTCAACATGCTGACGCTCTGGATGGTGGGGCGGGCGCTCGAGCCCGCGCTCGGCACCTGGCGCTTCGTCGCGACATACCTCCTGAGCGCGGCGGGCGGATCGGCCGGCGTCGCCCTGCTGGGCTTCGCGACCCCGGTCGTGGGGGCATCGGGTGCGCTCTTCGGCCTCTTCGGTGCCCTGCTCGTCATCGGGCGCGCCGTCGGAGCCAACCTCACGGGCCTGTACATCACGCTCGGCATCAACCTGGTGCTGGGCTTCCTGCCGGGCTTGAACATCGCGTGGCAGGCGCACGTCGGCGGCCTCGCCGTCGGCGCCCTCGTCGGTTATATCTTCACGAAGACGCGCCGCCCCGCCCGGAAATCGCTGCAGATCGGCCTGCTGATCCTCGTCGGCGTCGCGATCGCCGCGGCGCTCGCCCTGCCGGCCTTCGGCATCTACGCCCAGCTGGGCTGAGCTCGGCGCCCAGCCCAGCCGACCGGCAGGGATCCGCGGGCCGCGCTTACCCGGCCGCGGCGGCCAGCCGCGCGCGGAGCGCGGCGAGCTGGGCGCGGAGCTCCTCAGGGATCCGCTCGCCGAAGGTGTCGTAGAACTCCTCGGTCAGCTCGGCCTCGGCGAGCCAGCCGTCCCCGTCGACGGCGAAGAGCGCGTCGAGATCCGGTTGCGGAGCGTCGAGCCCCGCGAGGTTCAGCTCGACGGGGAGGCGGCCGATCGCGCTGTCGACGGCCGGGGCGGCGCCCTCGATCCGCCGGATCACCCACTCGATGACGCGCGCGTTCTCGCCGAAGCCGGGCCACAGGAAGCGACCGTCGCGCCCCTTGCGGAACCAGTTGACCTGGAAGATCGCGGGCGGTGCGGTCACCTCGCCCATCGAGACCCAGTGGGCGAAGTAGTCGGCCATGTTGTACCCGCAGAAGGGCATCATGGCGAAGGGATCGCGGCGCAGCTCGCCGACGGTTCCCTCCGCGGCGGCGGTGCGCTCGGACGAGATCGTGGAGCCCATGAAGACGCCGTGGTTCCAGTCGAAGGCCTCGACGACGAGGGGCACGTTGCTCGCCCGGCGGCCGCCGAAGAGGATCGCGTCGAGCGGCACGGCCTCCTCCCAGTCGGGCGCGATCGACGGCGCCTGCGCGGCTGAGACGGTGAAGCGCGAGTTGGGGTGCGCGGCCGGTCGGCCCGAGTCCGGGGTCCAGTCGTCGCCGCGCCAGTCGATGAGGTGCGCGGGCGCCTCATCCGTGAGCCCCTCCCACCACACGTCGCCGTCGTCGGTCAGCGCGACGTTCGTGAACAGCACGTCGCGGCGCAGCGTGTCGACCGCCGTCACGTTCGTCGCGGGGCCCGTGCCCGGGGCGACGCCGAAGAAGCCCGCCTCGGGGTTGATGGCGTAGAGGCGGCCGTCGGCGCCGGGGCGGATCCAGGCGATGTCGTCGCCGATCGTCTGCACCGTCCACCCGGGCAGCGTCGGCCGCAGCATGGCGAGATTCGTCTTGCCGCACGCCGATGGGAAGGCCGCCGCGACGTGCAACGCCCGCCCCTCGGGCGAGATCACACGGATGAGGAGCATGTGCTCGGCCATCCACCCCTCGTCGCGCCCGAGGACCGACGCGATCCGCAGCGCGAAGCACTTCTTCGCGAGAATCGCGTTGCCGCCGTACCCCGAGCCGAAGGAGGCGACCTCGAGGGTGTCGGGGAAGTGCACGATGTACTTCTCGTCGTTCGACGGCCACGGCACGTCCGGCTCGCCGGCCTCGAGCGGAGCGCCGACGGAGTGCACTGTCCGCACCCACGAGGCGCCGCCCGCGATGAGCTCGGTCACGGCGCTGCCGACGCGGGTCATGATCGCGATCGACGCGACCGCGTAGGGGCTATCGGTGATCTGCACGCCGAGCTGCGAGATCGGGCCGCCCAGCTTGCCCATCGAGAACGGTACGACGAACATCGTGCGGCCCCGCATGGATCCGTCGAAGAGCCCGGCGAGCGTCTCGCGCATCTCGCTCGGATCCGCCCAATTGTTCGTGGGGCCCGCGTCGATCGGGCGCTCGGAGGCGATGAAGGTGCGCGACTCGAGCCGCGCGACATCGCGCTCGTCGCTGCGGGCGAGGTAGCTGCCAGGGCGCTTGTCCTCGTTCAATCTGATGAGGGTGCCGGCATCGACCATGTCCTGCAGCAGCGCCGCACGCTCGCCATCGGATCCATCGACCCAATGGATCCGGTCGGGCCGCGTGAGGGCGGCCGTGCGCTCGACCCACGCGACGAGTTCGGCGAAGGCGTCGGTGTCGTAGGAGGGCTGCGCTCCGTATGCGTCGAGTCGTGAGGTGTGGGCGGTGGTGATGGTGGTGTCGATGAGGACCAATGCGCTCTCCTTCGAAAATCCGCGATACGGCAACGTCAGAACGAGCTTTTCGCATCTTCGGCGCTATTTGTTGAGGGGTATCGAGTAAAAAAGGGGAATTCTTTCGAAATGCGCAAGCCTCAAGGGGAGGCCGTTGACGGGCTCGGGCGCCTCATTCTCCACAAGTTATCCACAACGAGGCTCGCGTTCTCCCCAGATCGGCGCGCTCTCTCCACGCCGTAAGAGGCGTTCTCCACGGCGGCGAAGGGGTTTTCCCCGGAGTTATCCACAGATTCATCCCCAGCTGGGGAGAATCACACGCGTGTTATTCACACGCGGGGGAGAGGGCTGTGGAGAATTACAGCGGTGTGATTCGCGCACGCACGGCAAACGACACGCCCCGCCCGGACGGATCCGGACGGGGCGTGAGGACGAAGGTCAGCGGGTCAGCGCCAGCGCGTGGCCATGATGAGGCCGATGAAGGCCAGGCCGCCGCCGATCAGGAGGTTCCACGCGCCGATGTCGGGAATCGGCAGCGTCGATCCCGACATGTAGAACACCAGCACCCAGGCGAGGCCCAGCAGGAAGAAGGCAGCCATGACCGGCTTGAACCATGCGGGGTTCGGCAGGGGCTCACCCGGGATGTGGGTGATCTCGTCTTCTTCGTCGTGCTTCTTGCGCGCCATGGGGATCAGTCTACGGGAAGATCGCGGGGCGCCCGGAAGCAGGACAGAGCCGGATGCCCCCAGTCCCCCCCCCCCCGGGGACATCCGCCCCTGGTCTCTCACTCGGCCGGGGGCATCAGCACCGAGTCGATGAGGTACACGGTGGCGTTCGCGGTCTGCACGCCGCCGCAGAGCACCATCGCGTCATTCACCATCCACTCGTCGCCCGAGCCGGTCACCTCGACGTCGGCTCCCTGCACCGTGGTGTGCATGCCCGCGATGTCCGCGGGCTCGATCTGGCCGGGGACGACGTGGTACGTCAGGACCGAGGTCAGCAGATCGGCGTCGGTCGACAGGGTGTCGAGCGTTGCCTGGTCGACTGCGGCGAAGGCGTCGTCGACGGGAGCGAAGACGGTGAACTCGTCGCCGTTGAGCGTGTCCACGAGATTCACGTCGGGGTTCAGCTGGCCGGAGACCGCCGAGACGAGCGTCGTCAGCAGCGGGTTGTTGGACGCGGCCACGGCGACCGGATCCTGAGACATGCCCTGAACGGATCCGGGCCCGTCCGGCACCATCGACGCGTAGTCGGCACATGCCGGTCCGACGAGGTTCGCCGCCGGGTCCATCGCGCCGTCGGTGGCGTCTTCCGTCGGCTCCTCGGCCGGTGCGTCATCGGCGGGAGTCTCCGCGGGCATCGTCTCGGGAGCCTCTGACGCCACGGCGTCGTCGTTCTCGGGGGCGTCATCGCCGCCGGACATGCACCCCGTCAGGGCGATTGCTGCCGCGAGCGTGAAAGTGATTCCGCCGCCGATTCGAAGGCTGTTGCGCAACATGGGGTCCTCCTGGGTTGAGATCTGCGCCGTGCGGCGCTCCCGCCGGGGTGGCGGTTACAGGGCATTCGACGCCGCGCCCGAAACGGATGGGAAGAATTTCTCGGGGCCCCGAATGCCAATCCGGCGGCCCCGATGCGTCGAATACCTCTGCATCACCAGCGGAGGATCTCATGACACTCGTCATCATCGGCTTTCTCGGAGGCCTCATCACGGGCATCTCGCCCTGCATCCTGCCGATCCTGCCCGTCGTGTTCCTCACGGGCGGCGCGCAGTCGGCTCAGACCGGCACGAACGGCGAACCGACGGCGGCGGGGAGGTCGCGCCCCTACCTCGTCATCGCCGGATTGATCGTCAGCTTCACGGCCGTGACGCTCGCCGGCTCGCTCGTGCTCGGCGCGCTGGGTCTGCCGCAGAGCTTCCTGCGGTGGGCGGGGATCGTCGTTCTCGCCGTGCTGGGCATCGCCCTGATCGTGCCGCGCCTGGAGCAGCTTCTCGAGCGACCGTTCCAGTGGATCCCGCGCCGCGAGGTATCGAACGAGCGCGGGGGCTTCGGCGTGGGGCTCGCCCTCGGCACCGTCTTCGTCCCCTGCGCGGGACCGGTGCTCGCGGCGATCATCGTCGCCGGGTCCACGGGCCGCATCGACGCGGGAACAGTCGTGCTGACGGTCTCGTTCTCGCTGGGCGTCGCGATCCCGCTCCTCGCGTTCGCGCTCGCCGGCCGCGGCGTCGTGCGGCGGATCCGTGCCTTCCGCAACAGGGAGCGCGGGTTGCGCATCGCGGCGGGCGTCGCGATGCTGGCGCTCGCGGGCGGGCTCGTCGTCAACGCCCCCGCGTTCCTACAGCGGCTGGTCCCGGACTACACGGCCGCGCTGCAGCAGCCCTTGGCCGAGGACGAGGCCGTGCAGGAGGCGCTGAGCCTCGGCGGGCTCGTGACCGACGAGAACCGGCGGCTCGACGAATGCCTCGGCGCGGGCGACGAGCTCGCGTCCTGCGGCCCCGCGCCCGAGATCCGTGGCATCGACGGGTGGCTGAACACCCCCGGCGGTGAGGCCGTCTCGCTCGAGGATCTGCGCGGCGAGGTCGTGCTCATCGACTTCTGGGCGTACTCCTGCATCAACTGCCAGCGCAGCATCCCGCACGTCACCGCCTGGGACGACGCCTATCGCGACGCCGGCCTGCGGGTCATCGGTGTGCACTCGCCGGAGTACGCCTTCGAGAAGGATCGCGGCAACGTCGAGGCCGGTGCCCGGGATTTCGGCATCGAGTACCCCGTTGCGCTCGACAACAGCCTGGCCACGTGGACGGCGTACCGGAACCGCTACTGGCCCGCGCACTACCTCATCGACGCCTCGGGCACCGTGCGCCACATCGCCTTCGGCGAAGGGAACTACGAGGTCACGGAGAAGCTCATTCGGCAGCTCCTGGCGGACGCAGACCCAAACGTCGCGCTGCCGGCAGCCACAGACATCGCCGACGAGACGCCCGAGCTCGGATCCACGACCCCCGAGACCTTCCTCGGCGCGGCGAAGGAACAGACCTTCGGCGGATCCGAGGAGTACCGGCAGGGGGAGCGGGAGTTCGCGCTGCCGGAGGAGCAAGCGGCGGACACCTTCGCGCTCGACGGTACCTGGGAGATCGGAACCCAGGCGGCCACGCCGTCGGGCGAGGACGGCACGATCCGCCTGCGCTATCGCGCGGACGAGGTGCGGATCGTCGTTGCGGGCGAGGGAACCCTGAACGCCGAGGTCGACGGCGAGCGGACGGACATCGAGGTCTCGGGCACGCCCCGGTCGTACTCCGTGCGGGCGCCGAGCGGATCCGCGGAGGGCACGATCGAGGTCGTCGTACCGGCCGGCGTCGAGGTCTACTCCTTCACCTTCGGGTGAGCGGGCCCGGCGCGGCGGCCGCCCTCACGGCGAAGCGACGAAGGAATAGGGCATGCTGATCTCTATGACCCATGGCGGCGAGACGGCGGGCGCCGCGCACTCCGATGACGGCGACGTGTACGACGCGCTACTGCAGCGGATCGCGCGCCGCGACAAGCCCGCCTTCGCGGCGCTCTACGACCAGCTCTCGCCCCGCGTGTTCGGGCTCGTGCTTCGGATCGTGGTCGACCGGGCGCAGAGCGAGGAGGTGCTGCAGGAGGTGTTCCTCGAGGTGTGGGAGAAGGCGGATCGCTTCGCCGCCGACCGCGGCAGGGGCCGGGCGTGGGTGTTTATGATCGCGCACCGGCGCGCGGTTGACCGGGTCAAGTCCGCGCAGGCGAGCGTCGACCGCGATGTGCGCACCGGCCGCCGCGACCTCGAGGTTCCGTTCGATGCGGTCGCGGAGGACGCGGAGGTCCGCGTGGAGGGCGAGCGCGCACGTGCGGCGCTGGATCAGCTCCCCGCGGCGCAGAGGGAGGTGCTGGCGATGGCGTACTTCGACGGATACAGCCAGAGCGAGATCGCGGTGACCCTGAGCACGCCGCTAGGCACGGTAAAGACGCGAATGCGTGATGGTATTGCTCGCCTGCGGAAGGCGATGGGGGTGGCGGAATGATGACGGACGACGAGTTCGAGCAGCTCGCGGCGGGAGAGGCCGTGGGCGCCCTGAGCGACGACGAACGACGCGTGCTCGAGGCCGAGGCGGCCCGGGATCCGCGGCGCGCGGAGCAGCTGCTCGAGGCGCGGCTCGCGGCCGCCGCCTTCGCGGAGACGACCGCGGAGGTCGCTCCGCCCGCACGGATCCGCGAACAGCTCCTGGCGAGCATCGAGGCTGCCCCCGAGCCCGAGCCCGAGCCCGAGCCCGAGCCCGAGCCCGAGCCGCGCGCTCGCCGCCGGTGGTTCGCGCTCGCCGCGGCCGTTGCCGGCCTCGTCGTGGTCGGAGGCGGCGCCTATGCGCTCGTGTCTCAGCTGACGCGGCCCGCCGAGGTCGTCGCCCTCGACGAGATCGAGAACGCGGAGGACGCCGCGTCCGCCAGCGCCGCGCTGTCGACCGGCGGAGAGGTGACGCTGCACTGGTCGGTGGAGCTCGGCCAAGCGGTCATGACGGCCGACGAGCTGCCCGACATCGACGACGACCACGAGTACGAGATGTGGTTCGTGCGCGAGGACGGCCCCGTCTCCGCGGGCGTCTTCGATGAGGACGAGAACGCCGTGGCGCTCATCGACACCGAGATGCGGGAGGGCGATGTCTTCGCCGTGACGGTCGAGCAGGCCGGCGGCTCACCGTCCGGTCAGCCGACGACGGATCCCTTCGTCGTCATCGCGACGTCCTAGCCGTTGGCGTTCCCGGAGCCCTTGCCCTCGGAGCCCTTGTTCTCCGCACCCTTGTTGCCCGTGCCAGAGTCGCCCGTGTCCTGATTCCCCGAGCCCTCGTTCTCGCCGCCCGGATCCTCGGAGCCGACCTTCACCGGCGCGCACACCCGCAGGGTCACGGTCGAGTGGATGTCGACGTCTCCCGCGGCGGGGTTCTGCGTCTCGACGACGAGGGGGTTGGTGGCCGTGCAGCCGTCGTCGCGCGTCTGCGTGACGGTAAGCCCGAGGGCCTCAAACTCCTTCTTCGCGAGCTCGTAGGGCATACCCGTCAGGTCGTTGATGGTCACGCGGCCGGTCGCGACGGTGAGGTCGACCCGAGACCCCTCGAGGACCTCCTCGCCCTCGTCGACCTCGTCGCCATCGACCTCCGCGGCCAGCACGGTTCCCGCGGCGGCCTCGGGGTCGTTCAGGGGCAGGATCCGCCCGAGCTGCAGGCCGCTATCACCGTCCAGCGCGGCGCGGGCGGCCTCCTCTGTTCCGCCGACGAGCGATGGAATCTTCGCCATGAGCGGCCCGTCGGAGACGAGGATGTCGACGTGCGCGCCGAGCTCCAGCGAGGTGCCGGGGCCGGGCTGGGTCTCGATCACGGCGCCCTCCGGCACGCTGTCGCTCGGCTGCGACGACACCTGCACCTCGAGCCCGTCCGCCGTCAACTCCCTTTCGGCGGCCGATGCCGTCCACCCCGTGACGTCGACGACGTCGACCGTGTCGGCGACCCGGAGATCCATCGGATCCGACTCGACGACCCAGAAGGCGAGGGCGGCGACCGAGGCGACGATGAGGGCGATGGCAGCCCACACCCACGCCGTCGGAGGGCCGGACTGCGTGCGGGCGACGCCGTTCTCGCTCGACAGCTCGGCGAAGGTGTGCTCGATCTCGTGCTGCGCGCGCCGCTGGTCTCCGTAGAGCTCGTCAGCGAGGTGCGTCAGCTGCCGCTGGGACAGGGTCTTCCCGTCGAGCGCCGCGTCGAGCGCCTCGCGGAAGGTCGCGGCGTCGGGGTAGCGCTGTGCCGGATCCTTCGCGAGCGCCCGCATGACGATCGGGTCGAGCTGGGCGGGCGCGTCGGGGTAGCGCTGCGTGGGCGGAACCGGCGCCTCCCGCACGTGCTGGTACGCCACCGCGACGGGGGATCCGCCGACGAACGGCGGTCGGCCCGTGAGCAGCTCGTACAGCACGACGCCGGTCGAATACAGGTCGGCGCGCGCGTCGACGGGCTCGCCCTGGGCCTGTTCGGGGGAGAAGTACGCCGCCGTTCCCAGGATCGTCGTCGTCTCCGCGACCGTCGCGGAGGTGTCGCTGACGGCGCGGGCGATGCCGAAGTCCATCACCTTGACCTGGCCGTCGTCGGTGACCATGACGTTGCCCGGCTTGATGTCGCGGTGCACGACGCCCGCGCGATGCGAATACTCGAGCGCCTCGAGGATGCCGTCGACGTAGCGCGCCGCGTCCTCCGCGGAGAGCGGCGCGTCGGCGGCGATCTCGCTCAGCAACCGCCCGCGCACGAGTTCCATGACGATGAACGGCGTGTGCGTGATCCCGCCCGCCGGGTCGTCCTCGAGGTCCTCGCCCGCGTCGTACACCCGCACGATCGAGGCGTGCGCCATGCGGCTGGCGGCCTGCGCCTCGAGGCGGAACCGCGTGCGGAAGGTGTTGTCGCGGGCGAGGTCCCTGTCGAGGATCTTGATCGCCACAGTGCGGCCTAGGGTGAGATCGTAACCGCGGTGCACAGTGGCCATGCCGCCGCGGCCGATCAACGAGTCGACGCGATAGCGGCCCGAGAGGATCCGCTCCTCCGGCGCCTGCAGCGCCTGCGTCGGCTCGTCTGTCACGTTCTGGCCTCTTCCCCCGGGATCGATCATGCTACCGGAAGCACCCGACGCGTCGGGGATGCTCTCGGCTCCGCCGCGGGCTAGCCGGCGTTGTTCGCGCCGCCCGGCTGGCCGTTGCCGTTGCCGTTGTTGGCGTTCTCGGGGCCGTTCGTCGAACCGCCGTCGGCCGGGGGCTCCGTCTCGTCGCCGGGCTCCGCCGGGGTGCTCGGCTCCTCGGTGGGCTCCGAGGCCTCGGTGGTGGGCACGGGGGCCATCTCGGCGGGCGCGGAGTCGCGCTCGCTGTCGCCGCTCCGGCAGATCGCGGTGTACGACGCGCCGACGAGCGGGGCGTCCGAGTCGATGAGCACCTGCGTCACGAAGCCATCCGGTCCGAACACGCGCTCGGTCGCGCCGGCCTCGTCACCCGTGTGCGTCGCGCCGGTGAGGCTCACGCGGAATCCGGCGAGCTCGCCCGTGCCGGTGGGGCAGACGAAGTCGGCGTTCCAGCTGAGCTGCACGGTCTCGCCGCGCACCAGCTGGTCGGTGTCGAACTGTGGTGCCGCGCTCGGGGCGGGGATGTCGATGAGGGGGCCGTAGGTGGACGCGGTGACGACCGACCCCTCGTCGACGAATCCGCGCGGCTCGAGCTTGTAGATCACGTCGACGTTCTCGGCCGTCGCGGCGGCCTCGCCGGTCTCGCAGGTGAGCGCGATCTTGGCTTCCTTGTCGTGCAGGATCTGCTCGGCCTCGGCGCAGGTGTGCCCCTCGAGCCCCAGCGACTGCACGTCGACGAAGATCGAGGTCGGCGTCGGCTCGACCGACGGCTCCTCGCTCGGCGTCGCCACCGGATCCGGCTCGCTGCCCTCCGGTTCGCCGCCGAACTGTCCCGAGACGACGCCGTAGACGGCGCCCGCGATCACGACGACGAGCAGCACGATGAGCGCGATCAGCGGGCCCGTCCAGGGGCTGCGCTTCTTCTTCGGCTTCGGCGCCTGCTCACCCATGGGCAGCGGCGAGGTCGTCGGCATCATCTGTGTTGCGCCGCCGGCGGCGCCCAGCAGCTGCGTGACCTCGTCGGCCGCGGGGCTGCCGGCGTTCGCGAGCATCGGCGCGGCCGCGATTGCGGCGTTGATGTCGCCGCGGCGGAGCGCGTTGCACGCCCGAGAGACGGCGGCCGCGGAGGCGGGGCGCTCGTCGGGCTTCTTCGCAATCATCGACATCACGAGCTGACGCACCGGCGCGGGCAGGCGCTCGGACAGCGGCGGCGCCGTGTCGTTGATCTGCGCCATCGCGATCGCGACCTGCGACTCGCCCGTGAAGGGTCGGCGGCCCGCGAGGCACTCGTACGCGACGATGCCGAGCGAGTAGATGTCGGTCGCCGGGCTCGCCGGGTGACCCGACGCCTGCTCGGGCGACAGGTACTGGACGGTGCCCATGACCTGACCGGTGGCCGTCAGGGGCACCTGGTCGGCGATGCGGGCGATGCCGAAGTCGGTGATCTTCACGCGCCCATCGGGCGTGATCAGCAGGTTGCCCGGCTTGATGTCTCGGTGCACGAGGCCGGCCGCGTGCGCGGCCTGCAGCGCGGAGGCGGTCTGCGAGATGTAGTCGAGAACCGTGTCCGCGGGCAGCGCGTGGTCGCGCTCCAGGCGCGTCGACAGCGCCTCACCCGGCACGAGCTCCATGACGAGGTACGCGGATCCGTTTTCCTCGCCGTAGTCGAAGACGCTCGCGATGCCCTCGTGGTTCACGAGGGCGGCGTGCCGGGCCTCGGCGCGGAAGCGCTCGAGGAAGCCCGGATCCCCCATGTATTCGTCTTTGAGGATCTTGATCGCGACGGTGCGGCCGATGACGTGGTCGGTGGCCTCCCACACCTCGCCCATTCCGCCGATCGCGATGCGCGAACTGAGCTCGTAGCGTCCGCCGAACGTCACACCCTGGGTTGGCCTCATTGTGCGAGCACCGCCTCCATGACCTTCTTCGCGATGGGAGCCGCGATCGAATTTCCATCTCCTGATTGACCCTGCCCGCCGCCGTCGGCCACCATCACGGTGACCGCAACGTCAGGATCCTCCGCCGGGGCGAACCCGGTGAACCATAGCGTGTATGGGTCGTTCTCGCCGTTCTCCGCGGTGCCCGTCTTACCGGCAACGTCAACGTCTTCTATTCTTGCATTCGACGCCGCGCCGCTCGCGACGGAAGACGCCATCATCTCGGTAACGTCTTTGGCGATGTCCGCATCGATCGGCGTGCCGTATTCACTCGGCTCGAACTTCTTCTGCACCGAGAGGTCGTCGCCGACGACCTGATCGACGAGCAGCGGGTTCATCTCCACGCCGCCGTTCGCAATCGCCGAGGTCCACATGTGCACCTGGAGCGGCGTCGTGGTGATCTGGTTCTGGCCGAAGCCGAGGCGGGCCGTCTGACCCGTGTCGAGGTCGGCGCCGATCGTGGATTCGACGGTCGGCAGCGGCAGCTCGAAGCTCGATTCGAAGCCGAACTTCTCCGCCTGCTCGCGGATGGCGTCGTCGCCGAGCTCGATGGCGAGCTGGGCCATGGGCACGTTGCAGCTGAACTTGATGGCGTCCGCGAGCGTGACGGTCTTCGCCGAGCTGCCACCGCACGTGCCGTAGGGCGCGTTGACGATCTCGCGCGTCGTGCCCTCCGGCGTGTAGGTGGCGGTGTTCTCGAAGGTGCTGTCGGCCGTGAAGTCGCCCGAGGCGAGGGCCGCGGCGGCGACGACGAGCTTGAACGTGGATCCCGGTTGATACAGCTGGTTGATGGCCTTGTTGCGCAGCGGGTCGCCCTCGGCGGCCGCGTAGTCGTTCGCGGCGGCGTTGGCGGCCGTGCCGTCGTGGGAGGCCACGGCGTTCGCATCGAAGCCCGGCGTCGACACGAGCGCGAGGATCCGGCCGGTCTTCGGGTCGCTGGCGATGACCGCACCCTTGTAGCCGCGCTCGGTCAGCGCGCCATACGCGGCGCGCTGCACCTCGGGGTCGAGCGTGAGCTCGATCGAGGATCCGCGGGCCTCCTGGCCCGTCACGACCTGGTTCAGGCGGGCGAGGAAGCCCGAGTTCGCGAGGTTCGAGAGCTCCTGCGTCATCGACTGCTCGATGCCCGTGGCCGAGTTCAGGGCGGGGTTGAACCAGCCCGTGATGCCCGACCAGACGTCCGAGTCGTCGTAGACGCGCTGGAAGCGATAGGTGTCGTTCGTCGAGGTCGAGCGGGCGATCTGCTCGCCGCCCGCGATGATCGGCCCGCGGCGCACGTCGTACGAGTCGTAGAGCGTCCGCTTGTTGCGCGTGTCGGCCGACAGCGATTGTGCCTGCACGACCTGGATCACGCTCGTCGAGACGAACAGCGCCAGGAACATGCACACCACGATGATGCTGAGGCGTCGAATTTCCTTGGTCATCAGCCGATCACCGCCCGGGGTTGCCGGCGAACGGCGTCGCTGATGCGCAGGAGGAGCGCGACGATGAGCCAGTTCGCGAGGAGAGAGGATCCGCCGGCCGCGAGGAACGGAGTCGTCAGGCCGGTGAGGGGGATGACGCGCGTCACGCCGCCGACCATGATGAACACCTGCAGGGCGATCGTGAAGCTCAGGCCCACCGAGAGCAGCTTGCCGAAGTCGTCCTGGCCCGCGACGCCCACGTGCGCGCCGCGGCTGGCGAAGATGAGGTACAGCGACAGGATCGCGAAGACGCCCACGAGCCCCAGTTCCTCACCGAGGCTGGGAATGATGTAGTCGCTGCCGGCGACGGGCGTGATGTCGGGGCGCCCCTGGCCGAGACCGGTCCCGAACATGCCGCCGTGCGCCATGCCGAACAGGCCGTTGACCAGCTGGAAGCTCGCGTTCGACGAGGCGTTGTAGAGGTCGTCGTCGAGCGCGTGCAACCACTGTTCGAAGCGGCCGTGCACGTACGGCATCACGAAGGTGGCGGCGACGGCGCCGGCGCCCGCGAGCAGGACGCCGATGAGCACCCATCCCGTCTTCCCGGTGGCCACGTAGAGCATCGCGACGAACATGCCGAAGATGAGGATTCCCGTGCCGAGGTCGCGCTGCAGCACGATGATCGCCATCGAGATCAGCCAGATCACGAGTAGCGGGCCGAACTCGCGCGCCCGCGGGAAGGTGAATCCGAGGATCCGCTTGCCCGTGGAGGTCAGCGACTCGCGGGTGCGGACGAGATAGCCCGCGAAGAAGATCGCGAGGCAGATCTTCGCGATCTCGCCCGGCTGGAAGTTGAAACCGAAGATGCTGATCCACACGACCGCGTTGCCGCCGCCGTTGAGGAACGGGACGAACGGCAGGGCGAGGAGCACGACGCCCGACAGGCCGAAGATGTAGGTGTACCGGAACAGCACGCGGTAGTTGGCGAGCGCCCACACGAGCCCGATGCACAGCGCGATTGACAGCATGGTGTAGAGCATCTGGTGCTCGCCCGCGTTCGACGTCTCGGCGTCCCAGTGGGCGACGTAGGCGAGGTCGAGGCGATAGATCATCGCGGTGCCGAGGCCCGTCAGCATGAGCGCGACGGGCACGAGGAACGGATCGGCCTGCGAGGCGCGGATCCGCAGCGCGACGTGCAGCGCGACCGCGAGGACGCACATGCCGCCGACGAAGCCGAGCACCTCGGTGTCGAGCGCGCCGAGCGCACCGAACTGCACGAGCGCGAACGCACCGAGCGTCAGCGCGATCGCGAAGATGAGCAGCACGAGCTCGCGGTTGCGCAGCCGCTGAGGCTTGCGCATGCGCCGCAGCGCGCGCTTCACGCCCCGATCGGGGGCTTGTACGTCGGTCACGAGTCACCTCCGTCGTCGGTCGCCCGCGCGCGCAGATTGTCGACGATCTGCTGGGCGTGCTCGAGGGATCCCGCGGGGATCGTCTCCTCCGCGCGGAACAGCCACGCGTCGGGGAGGGTCTCGAGCAGGATGCCGGTGTCTTCGTACACCGTCGAGAACGTGATCGGGCCGATCGATTGCTGGATGCCCTGGTAGATCACGACGCTGTCCTGATCGGTGCCGACGTAGTACCGCGTCTGCGTCCAGTCGTAGAACGCCCAGGCGCAGGCGACGATCGCGGCGATGAGGAGCACGATCGCACCGATGCCGACGATGCGGCGGCGGCGCGCGCGGCGCTTGTCCTCCTCGATGAGCTCCTCGAGGTACTCCGTGTCGGGCTCGAAGTGGCTCGGCACGTTCGCGGCGGCGCGCTGCGGGTGCAGCCAGCCCGTGGGTAGCAGCGAGCGCGAGGCGGGAACGACCACGCCGTCGGGGTTCGACGCGGATCCGACGATCGTGGGCGTGCCCGTGTAGAGCGGGTGCTGGCCGCCCACGTCGACGATGACGATCGTCACGTTGTCGGGTGCGCCGCCGTCGAGCGCCTGCTTCAACAGGGCGTCCGCGGTGCGCGCCGGCGGCATGTGGCGGTCGAACAGCTTGGTGATGTGCGTCTCGTCGACGACGCCCGAGAGGCCGTCGGAGCACAGCAGCCAGCGATCGCCCGGGCGGGTCGGCATGATGAAGGTGTCGACCTCGGGGTTCGCGTCCATGTCGCCGAGAACGCGCATGAGCACGGAGCGGCGGGGGTGGTATCGCGCCTCCTCCGGCGTGATTCGCCCGGTCTCGACGAGCCGCTGCACGAAGGTGTGGTCGGTCGTGATCTGGGTGAGGGCGCCGTCCCGGTAGAGGTAGATGCGGCTGTCGCCGATGTGACCGATCACCGCGTATTCGTCGACCATGACGATGCCGCTCACGGTCGTGCCGAGCCCCGCGAGCTGTGGGCGTTCCTGCGCGGCCTCGATCAGGTCCTGCGCCGTCGAGGTGATGGTCGTGCGCAGGGCCGCCTCGGCCTCGGCCGTCGACTCGAAGTGGTGGTCCAGGTGCTGGATCCGGTCGATCGCGATCGCGGAGGCGACGTCGCCTCCGGCGTGCCCGCCCATGCCGTCCGCGACGACGAACAGGTTCGAGCCCGAATAGCCCGAATCCTGGTTGTTGGAGCGCACGCGACCGGTGTGACTGATCGCGGCGCTGGAACCCTGGAAGACCATCCCGGGAGCTATCCTCGCAGCTCGAAGGTCGTCTGGCCGACCGTGATGGGTGCCCCGATCCGCACCGCGACGGGGGAGTTGGGCGACACCTTCGCGCCGTCGTGGAAGGTGCCGTTGGTCGAGTCGAGATCCTGGATCATCCACTGATCCGCGTAGCGCACGAGGCGGGCGTGGTGGCTCGAGGTGTAGTCATCGCGGATCACGAGACCCGATTCCGCCGAGCGGCCGATCGTGAGCGGCTCGGATCCGAGCGGGATTTCGAGGCCCGCGCGCGGACCGGCCGTGATCACGATGCGATTGGTCGAGGCGGCCGTCGCCTGCTCGGATGCCCGCGCGGGCGGCGGCGTATCGACCGCGACCGGACGCGGTGCCGGAGCCGCGGCGGGCTGGGCGGGATGCTCCAGTTTGCGCACCCGTCCGCCGAACACGTCCGCGCGGAGCGCGAAGATCAGCACGAAGACGAAGACCCACAGCAGCAGCAGGAAGCCGTACTGCAGAACGAACAGAGTGAGTTCGCTCATCACTGCCCCCTCTGGAAATCATCGATGATCTGCGTTGCGTTCTGCTGCCCCGCCAGTACCTGACGGCCCGCCTGCGACGCGAGAATGCGGAAGACGATGTTCGTCCGGCCGATCGTGATGGTCTGGCCATCGGCCAGGAGGGCCTGCGAGACCAGTTCGCCGTCCAGGCGGGATCCGTTCGTGGATCCGAGATCGTGCACCATGCCGCGGGTGCCGTCCCACAGCACCTCGACGTGGCGTCGGCTGGTGCCCGCGTCGGCGAGCGGGATGTCGGCGTCGGAGCCGCGGCCGATGATCGTGCGGGCGCGGGTCACGGGGTAGCGGCGGCCGTTGATGTCGAGGGCCGCCTGCCAGACGACGTCGCCGTCGACCGCTCCCGAGGACACCTGGATCGTGCCGGTCTGTACATCCTCGGATGTACGCATCGAGATCGTCAGCGGGCCGGCGAAGGTGTAGCCCTGCGAGGTGCCGTGCTCCTGCGCCTTTGCGTGCAGTTCCTGCCGGAGCGCGGATCCGAGGGGCGAGAGCCGTTCGGCATCGGCCGGGCTCAGCAGGACGTCGTAGGAGTTCGGAGCGAGGATGCGGTCGCGGCCGATCACCTGAGCCCGCGTGTCCATCTCGCGGCGCAGCGCCGCAACGATCTCCACGGGCTGGACGCCGCTGCGGAAAGTCTTCGCGAATGCGCCGTTGACGGCGCGCTCGAGGCCCCTTTCGAAGCTGTCAAGCAATCCCACAGTGCTCCTTGGGGTCGGACGGGCGAATAGCGTCATGGTACTTGGAGGGCCTGACATCCCGAATCCAACCTCAGGATGATTCCACAGGAACCACGCGCGGGCGACGCGATTTCGCGTAGGCTCTTGGCGCCATGCTATGCTGACGAGGTTGGGTTTCACCCGGCAATAACTACACACGCGCAAGTGGCGGAATCGGTAGACGCGCTGGCTTCAGGTGCCAGTGTCCTTACGGACGTGGGGGTTCAAGTCCCCCCTTGCGCACTCGACATCGGGTCCCCCTGGTCGCGGCATTCGCCGCCACCAGGGGATTTCTCGTTGTATCTGTCGCGGGGGCGACCCCGAGGGCCCCGGCGCCTCTTCCGCGTCGATGAGCGCATTTGATCGATTTCCTCGCATGCCGCGAGGCTCGCTCCACGATGGATCCGACGCCCAGGGACGGGCGTCAGCGATCTGATTCGAGGAGGAAACAGATGACGGAACGAAACAAGAGACGCGTCGCATCGATCGCCCTCGCCGCCGTCGTGACGGCCCGCCTGTGCGTCGTTCCGGCGACCACGGCGCTGGCGCAGCCGGGCGGGGCCGGACAGGATACCGGCGGCGAGCGGATCATGGAGCGTCTGGATCGCGGAGTGGTCGCGGTGCGCTCGGGGGAGTCGGATGTGCTGGTGAGCTGGCGCCTCCTCGGGCTGGATCCCGAGGGCATCGGCTTCGTCGTCGAGCGCTCCACGAACGGCGGCGAGTACGAGCGGCTCACCCGACAGCCGCTCACGGGCGGCACGAACTTCGTCGACTCCACGGCGGATCTCTCCGCAGAGAACGCCTATCGCGTCCGCGCCGTCGCGAAAGGCTACCCGGGAAAGCCCAGCGAGGCGTTCGTGCTGACGGCCGATCATGCGGTGGAACCCGCGGTGCGCGTGCCGCTGCGCGATGGCGGTCCTCGACGGGATGACGGGCGAACTGCGCGCGCACGCCCCCATCCCCGACGACTACATCGCCGATGGACCGATGTACGCGCGTCTCGGCGTCGGTCACCTCGACGGCGTACACCCTAGCCTCGTCGCCTATATGAAGAACCGCGTCGGGAACACGGGCGAGAGCGGCCGTGGCTTCAACCTGATGTACCTCGCGTGGAGCTTCGACGGCGACGCGCTGACGCAGCAGTGGAAGTTCCTCCGGGGGGATCAGGACCTCCCCGATGGCCACAACACGCGCATCGTGGACGTCGACGGTGACGGCCGCGACGAGATCGGCGAGATCGGTTTCGTCCTCAACGGCGACGGAACGCTGCGCTACAGCCTCGCGTCGCAGGACATCATTCACGGTGACCGGTGGTACATCGCCGACATCGATCCCTCGCGCCCGGGCCTCGAAGGGTACGGCATCCAGCAGGACCACCCGCGCGGGATCCTCGATTATTACTACGATGCGGCCACGGGCGAGGTCATCTGGACGCACAGCGCCCCCGTCCCGGCCGACGCCGGACGCGGCATGGTCGCCGATATCGACCCCCGCTTCCCCGGAATGGAGACGTGGTCGAACAACGGCGAGGTCAACTACGAGCAGAGCACGCCGGTGGGCCTGTACAACGCGCCGACGAACGAACTCACGGAACCCGACACGACGAAGCAGCCGTGGCCGCACATGGGGGTGTGGTGGGACGGGGATCCCCTCCGGGAACTCTTCTCCAATGACCCCGTGCCGACAGCCCGGGACGCGCGAATCGTGAAATGGGATCCGGAGAACCCCACCGACCGGCAGACCGTGCCGCGGGTTCTGACCTTCGGCGACCACGGCGCCGTCACGGCGCTCGGGAACTCGGTGTATCCGACGCTGATGGCGGACATCATGGGCGACTGGCGCGAGGAGGTCGTGCTCCCCAGCGCCGAGTTCGACGAGCTGGTCATCTTCACGACCGATCAGCCGAGCGATCTGCGGCTCTACACCCTCGCGCACAACCCGGCCTACCGGAACGCGATGACGCTCAAGGGATACCTGCAGTCGAGCAACGTGGATTACTTCCTCGGACACGACATGGTCGCGCCGCCGGTGCCGAATATCCGCTACGCAGGAAATGGGCACCCGCGGAAATAGCCGCGAAAGAGCGCCCCGGGGGCGGAGGACGGCACCGCTCGCCCCGCCCTCGGGCACCCGGTAATCACGACATTGGGCGTGTCTGGTATCGCGAGGATTCATCCATGTATCCTGGAGTGAGACGTCCTCTCTCGGTCGTCCGGCCCTCACTGTTTCCCCCCAACGGTGAGGGCTGTTTCTTGTTTTTTGCGACCAATCTGCACTAAACCCTGTTGCAAAGCAGGGTGCGTGGGTTAGCGTGGGCACGTCGGCGCGAAATTGCGTCGACATTCGCTCCAAAAAGAACGGCAGTACATGAGCACGCAGGGCACCGTGAAGTGGTTCAACGCGGAGAAGGGCTTCGGCTTCATCTCCCCCGACGAGGGCGGCCAGGACGTCTTCGCGCACTTCAGTGCAATCAAGATGGACGGATACCGCGCGCTGGAGGAAAACCAGCGCGTCGAGTTCGACGTGACGCAGGGCGACAAGGGCCTCCAGGCCGAGAACATCGTCGCTATCTGAGACTTTCAGACCCGGGCCTCGCATCTCCTCGAGATGCGAGGCCTTTCTGTGTGCGCGACGCCCTCGTCAGCGGCGGCGTTTGCGGAACTTCGCCAGCGCGGTGGCGTCCTCCGCGTCGCGGCGGGCGCGGCGCGACGCGTCGAGCGCCTCGATCGGATCCTGCGCCTGGCGGGCCAGCGCCATCTCGCGCCGCGCGCTGTCCAGCCGCACCCGGGCGTCGACCTCGGCTCCCGTGACGACCGCCTCGGCGCGCGCGAGCGCGCTGCGGGCCGCGGCGAGGGATCCGGGAAGCGCGCTCCGCGCCCCGCGCAGCCGCTGCTGCTGCGTGCGTGCGTCGGCCAGGGCGATGTCGAGCTGGTCGCGCAGGCGGGCGATCCGCTCGTTCGCCGCGACGGGGCGGCGCGGGGCGATCTGCATCGCCGAATCGAGCGCGGCGGAGGCGACGCGGATCGCCTCGGCGAGCTTCGGCGCGTGCTCCGGATCCATCGCGAGCTGGGTGCCGGCGGCCGCGCGGATCGCGGCGGCCGCGCCCTTCTGCTCGTCGCCGATCGCGAGCGCCGCGTGCTGCACGAGGCGGTGGGTCTCTTCGAGCAGCTGGGAGGCCTGCTCCGCGCGCACGAGCGCCTTTTCGCAGGCGGTGAGGTCGTCGCGGGCGGAGCGCGAGGGATCCGCGGCCTTCTCCTCCGCGGCGCGCAGGTGCGTGCGAGCCGCCTCGAGGGCCTCCCTGGCCTCCTCGTCGGCCGTCGCGGCGTCCTCCCATTCGCTCTCGTCGGCGATCCGGGCGAGCTCCTCGCGCAGCGCGGCGGGGTCGCCCATGCGGGCCGCGAGCTCGTCGACGCGACGGCGCGCGACGGCGACCTGCTCCACGGCGTTCGAGTTCTCCGCGAGCCACGCCTCGTTGTCGGCGTGGGCGCGCTCGATGACGTCGAGCGCCTTCTGCACCGCGATCGTCAGCCGCTTCGATTCGGCGAGCTGCCGCGCCGGGAGCACCTCCTCCGCGGAGGCGGCGCTGTAGGCGGCGAAGGCGTCATCGCGGGTGTGCTGGGCCGTGAGTCGGGCGCGGCGGAGCGAGGCGGGCGGGCGGCCGTCGTACAGGGCGCTCGACATCCCGATCTCGAGATCCAGCTCCTCGGTCGCATCATCGAGCCGGACGAGCAGTGAGCCGAGGTCCTCGAGCGCGCGCGACGCCCGAGCTCGCGCGCGCTTACCGCGCCGCGCGAGGCGCACGCCGACGACCACCGCGACCACGACGAGCGCGGCGGATCCGAAGACGATCAGCGCGGGGACGCCCCACCGAACGAGCGTGTCGACCGTGGTCTCGTCCATGGTTCAGCCCAGCAGCGCGTCGCGGAGCTCGGCCGGGCTCTCGACCGCGAGCACCGAACCCGCCTCCTCCTCGGGGGAGCCGAAGCCCCAGCGTGCGAAGATGACCGGAACGTCGAAGCCCGCGGCCCCGTCGACGTCGTGGTGGCGGTCGCCGACGAGCACGGGCCGCGAGACGTCGACGCCGCGCGAGCGCATGTCCTCGAGGGCCCTCCCGAGCACGTCGGCCTTCGTGTCGTTGACGCCCGGCGCCGGCGTGGCTCCGTGCACGGCGACGAAGAGATCGGTCAGCTGGAAGTGCTCGAAGATCGCGTCGATCTGATTGCCGGGCTTCGTGCTGGCGGTCGTCTGCGGGATGCCGGCCGCGTGCACCTCGCGGATCACGTCGACGATGCCGTCGTAGAGGCGCACGGACTTCGCGTAGCCCTGCTGGCCCGCCAGCTGCCGGTAGCGCGCTACGGCGATCGTCGCCTCGTTCTCGTCGAGCCCCGCGAGGAGCTGGAAGGACTCGAGCATGGGCGGGCCGATCCAGCGGTTCACCTGATCCGCGGGGATCTGCGGGCGGTCGAGCTCGCGGAGCACCACCTCGATGCGCGGCAGGATTCCCGCCGAGGCATCCGCGATCGTTCCGTCGACATCCCACAACACACACGAAAATCGCGAACTCCCCATGGGATCCACCCTAGCCGAGCGTCAAAACAGGGTCGGGACGCCCGAGTCGATGCCCTTCATCCGCTCGTAGTCGAGGACGAGGCACTCGATTCCGCGGTCGCGGGCCAGCACGCGCGCCTGCGGCTTGATCTCCTGCGCGGCGAACACGCCCCGGATGCCGGTCAGCAGCGGGTCGCGCCCCAGCAGGTCGAGATAGCGCGTGAGCTGTTCGACGCCGTCGATGTCGCCGCGCCGCTTGATCTCGACGGCGATAGGCGCGCCGGACGCGTCGCGGATCATGAGATCGACGGGGCCGATCGCCGTCGGGTACTCGCGGCGGACGAGGCTGGAGCCCTCCGAGACGAGGTCGACCTGCTCGGCGAGGAGCCGCTGGAGGTCGGCCTCGACGCCGTCCTTGATGAGGCCGGGGTCGACGCCCAGATCGTGGGTCGTGTCGTGGATGATCTCGTGGATTCGCACCGTGAGCGTGTCGCCCGTCTTCTGGTGCGTCACCCTCCACGCCTCGATGACGCCCGCGCTCGCCAGCTCGTCGTCGACGTCGATCGCGTCGAGGCGGCACGGCGGGCTCATCCAGTTGAGCGGCTTGTAGCTGCCGCCATCGGAATGGATGAGCAGCGAGCCGTCGCCCTTGTGCATGAGAACACGGGTCGCGAGCGGCAAATGGGCGTTGAGGCGCCCCGTGTAATCCACGGAGCACCGGGCAATAACGAGGCGCACATATCGAGGTTATCGGCCGGGACATACTGGCGCGCCGGTAAACTACAGGAAACCCGCCGCCAGGTGCACGACGACGAGGAGCCACACTGATGATCGCGATCCTTGCCGTGTTTGGGATCGCCAGTGTCGTGCTCGTGCCGCTCACGCGAATTCTCGGGGCCCGTGTCTTCTACCTCGGCGCGCTCGTGCCGATCGCGGCGCTGGTGCACGCGCTCGCCGTCGGTCCCCGCGTCGCGGACGGAGACATTCCCTTCGAGGCATACACCTGGATCCGGCCGCTCGGCATCGAGCTCTCGCTGCGCATGGACACGCTGGGCTGGGTAATGACGCTCATCGTCACCGCCGTCGGCGCGCTCGTGATGATCTACTGCCGCAACTACTTCCGCGGCTCGAAAGAGGGCGTGGGGCGTTTCGCCGGCGTGCTGATGGGCTTCGCCGGGGCGATGTACGGCCTCGTGCTCACCGACGACCTCATCGTGCTCGTGATGTTCTGGGAGATCACGAGCGTGCTGTCGTACCTGCTGATCGGTCACACCTACGTGCGCGCCGCATCGCGCCGCGCCGCGCTGCAGGCGCTGCTGACGACGACCCTCGGCGGACTGGTCATGTTCGTCGGCGCCGTGATCCTCACGGTCGTCGCCGGCACGACCAGCATCGACGCGATCCTCGCGGATCCGCCAGCCGGCGCGCTCGTCGACGCGGCCCTGGTGTGCCTACTGATCGGCGCGCTCAGCAAGTCGGCGATCTTCCCCTTCCACTTCTGGCTCCCGGGCGCGATGGCCGCGCCCACCCCCGTCAGCGCCTATCTGCACGCGGCCGCGATGGTCAAGGCGGGCATCTACCTCCTCGCCCGCTTCGCCCCGGCCTTCGCCGAGGCCGCGCCCTGGCGGCCGATCCTCGTCTCCCTCGGCATCTTCACGATGCTGCTCGGCGGGCTCCAGGCGCTGCGCGAGGTCGACCTCAAACGCGTCCTGGCCTATGGAACCGTCAGCCAGCTCGGCTTCATCGCCGTCGTGATCGGCTTCGGCACGCGCGACACCGCCCTCGCGGGCCTGACGCTCGTCGTCGCCCACGCGATGTTCAAGGCCGCGCTCTTCCTCGTGGTCGGCATCATCGACCGCCAGCTCGGAACCCGAGACATCGACAAGCTCAGCGGCGTCGGGCGCCAGGCGCCGACGCTCATGGTGATCTCGATCATCGCCGCGGCCTCGATGGCGGGCCTGCCGCCCCTGGCGGGCTTCGTCGCGAAGGAGGCCGCCCTCACGAGCTTCCTCGACGAGGCGCTCGCCGGATCCGCATGGGCGTGGGTCGCGATCGTCGGCATCGTGCTCGGCAGCGTGCTCACGACCGGCTACGCGATCCGCTTCGTGTGGGGCGCGTTCGGCCGGAAGAAGGACGCGCAGGGCCGCCCCCTCGACGAGACGTCCTGGCCGGACCCGCCCATCGGCTTCCTCGTCAGCCCCCTCGCGCTCGCCGCCGCGACGATCGCCGTCGGCCTCGCCGCCCCGGTCGTCGGCAGCGTGCTGGAACCGTACGCCGACCTCGCGGGGGAGGGGCACTACCACCTCGCACTCTGGCACGGCCTCGAGCCGGCCCTGGGGCTCTCGGCCCTCGCGATCGGCCTCGGCGTCGTCGTGTTCTGGCTCTCGATCCGCACCGGGTGGGACCGCAAGAAGCGGCTCCTGGGCTTCCAGGCCACCGATGTGTACTACGTCGTCACGCGCGCCATCGACCGTCTCGCGGTCTTCATCACGGGGCGCACCCAGACCGGATCCCTGCCGATCTACGTCGGCACGATCTTCATCGTGCTCGTCGGCGCGGAGGCGGCCGTGCTGCTCTCCGGCGGCGAGTGGCGGTTCTCGCTCGACGCCTGGCAGCACCCCGTCCAGCCGATCGCGGCGCTCCTCATGATCATCGCGGGCTTCGTCGCCGTCAGGGCGCGCAAGCGGTACACCGGCGTCGTCCTCGTGTCGGTCACGGGCCTCGGAATGGTGACGCTGTTCGCCTTCCTCGGCGCCCCCGACCTCGCGATCACGCAGGTGCTCGTCGAGACCGTGACGCTCGTCGCCTTCACCCTGGTGCTCCGCCGGATCCCGTCCCGCATGGGCAGCCACAACGGCTCGGGTCACCCGATCCTGCGCGCCGTGATCGGCATCGCCGTCGGCGCGACCATGGCGGTCGTCGCGGTCGTCGCCGCCGGCGCCCGGATCCACGAGCCCGTCTCGGTCGAGTGGGCGGAGCTGGCGTATCAGATCGGCCACGGCAAGAACGTCGTCAACGTCGCGCTCGTCGACCTGCGCGGCTGGGACACCATGGGCGAGCTCAGCGTGCTCGTGCTCGCCGCGACGGGCGTCGCCTCGCTCGTGTTCGTCACGGCGCGGGCCGACCGTCTCGTCGAGGCGCGCGAGAAGCTGCGCGAGCAGATCCCCGGGCGCGCCCGCCGCAGGGCGGCCCGCCGCCCGCTCGTGGAGACCTCGGACGGTCTGCGCGTCGAGCGCGGCGAGAGCCGAAGCGGTCAGCGCGCGTGGCTCGTCGGCGGAACGACCCTCGTCTCGGAATCGCGTTCGCTGATCCTCGAAGTGATCGTGCGGATCCTCTTCCACACGATCATCGTCGTGTCGATCTTCCTGCTCTTCGCCGGGCACAACCTGCCGGGCGGCGGCTTCGCGGGCGGCCTCGTCGCGGGCCTCGCGCTCGTGATGCGGTACGTCGCGGGCGGGCGCTACGAGCTCGGCATCGCCGCGCCGACCGACGCCGGGCGCATGCTGGGCTTCGGGCTCCTGCTCGCCGTGACGACGGCGGCGGCGCCCATGCTGATGGGCCTGGATCCGCTGACGCGCGCCGTGTGGGAGGCGGAGATCCCCGTCATCGGGCACATCGAGTTCGTCACCTCGACCTTCTTCGACATCGGCGTCTACCTCGTCGTCATCGGGCTCGTGCTCGACGTGCTGCGCGCGCTCGGCGCCGAGGTCGACCGACAGATCACCGACGCCCGTGAGACGGAAGGAGCGCGCTCGTGACCGTATCGACGACTCTCGTCATCGTGATGGCGGTGCTCTACGCCTGCGGCGTGTTCGCGATGCTCGAGCGCAGCCTCACGCGCGTGCTCATCGGCTTCCTGCTGCTCGGCAACGCGACGAACCTCCTGCTGCTCATCTCGATGGGCTTCCCCGGCGTCTCGCCGTTCTACGGCGCGGAGGGCGCGAGCGATCCGCTGCCGCAGGCTCTCATGCTCACGGCGATCGTGATCACCTTCGCCGTCAGCGCCTTCCTGCTGGCCCTCATCTACCGCTCCTGGCAGCTCGGCGAGGCCGACACCGTGTTCGACGATGAGGAAGACATCTCGCTCCGGGTGCGCGCCGAGGAGACCGAGGACGCGCTGGACGTCGAGGAGGAGTCCGCCGAGACCGAGGACGAGCTGACCACCGACTTCACCGACGGCGTGGTGTCGCCCATCACCACGGCGGTCGAGCTGAACCGCGACGAGGAGTCGACCCGATGAGCCTGCTGGTCCCCCTCTTCGTCATCCTGCCGCTGATCGGCGCGGCGCTCACGCTGCTGCTCGGGCGCCGCAGCCGCGCCCAGGTGACGGTGTCGGTCGTGACCCTGTCGGCGACGTTCGTCCTCGCCGCCGTCATGCTCGTCACGGTCGACTCGGGCACACCCCTCGCGGTGTCGGTGGGCGGGTGGCCGCTGCCCTTCGGCATCGTGCTCTACGTCGACAGGCTCGCCGCGATGCTCGTTGCGGTCTCGAGCGTCGTGCTGCTCGCGGTGCTCCTGTTCTCGGTCGGTCAGGGCGCCGCGGACGGTGATTCCGAGACGCCGATCTCGATCTTCCACCCCTCATACCTGATCCTCTCGGCGGGAATCTTCAACTCCTTCATCGCCGGTGACCTCTTCAACCTCTACGTCGGTTTCGAGATCCTGCTCGTTGCCTCGTACGTCCTGATCACCCTCGGATCCACCGAATCCCGGATCCGTACCGGGACGGTGTACATCGTCGTCTCGCTCGTGTCGAGCATCGTGTTCCTCTCGGCGATCGCGGTGATCTACGCGTCCCTCGGCACCGTGAACATGGCGCAGATCGCCGAGCGCATAGACGAGATCGCTCCGAATGTGCAGATGATGCTGCACGTGATGCTGCTCGTCGGCTTTGCCGTGAAGGCGGCGGTCTTCCCGCTGTCGTTCTGGCTCCCCGACTCCTACCCGACGGCGCCGGCGCCCGTCACGGCCGTGTTCGCCGGGCTGCTCACCAAGGTCGGCGTCTACGCGATCATCCGCACCGAGACGCAGCTCTTCAACGACAGCGACCTCAACATCGTCCTCGCCATCGTCGCGATCGCGACGATGGTCGTGGGAATCCTCGGCGCGATCGCGCAGGCCGAGCTCAAACGGATCCTGTCGTTCACGCTCGTGAGCCACGTCGGCTACATGATCTTCGGCCTGTCGATCGGCACGGCGGAGGCGATCGGCGCGACCGCCTACTACGTCGTGCACCACATCGTCGTGCAGACGACCCTGTTCCTCGCGGTGGGGCTCATCGAGCGCTTCGCCGGATCCACGTCGATCGTGCGCGTCAAGGGGCTGCTGAAGGCCGCGCCGCTCATCGCGGTGCTGTACTTCATCCCCGCGCTCAACCTCGGCGGCATCCCGCCCTTCTCGGGCTTCATCGGCAAGTTCGCGCTCTTCGAGGCGGCGGCGGGCGTCGGATCCGCGATCATGTGGGTCTCGATCGGCGCGGGAGTGCTCACCTCGCTCCTCACCCTGTACGCGCTCATGCGCGCCTGGAACCTCGCCTTCTGGCGCGGTGGCGACGAGGCCGCGGACGTCGAGGCGGAGGCGCGGTTCAGCTACCTGACCAATGCCCCCGCCGCCGACGAGCAGGGCGAGCGGCGCGTCATCCCGAAGGTGATGACCGGTGCCACGCTCGGCATGGTCGCCGTCACCGTCGCCCTGACGGTGTTCGCAGGGCCGCTCTACGAGGTGTGCGAACGCATCGGTGAGGCGCTGCTGCAGCCCATCTCGCTCGTTCAGCTCGAGGATGTGGAGCAGACGACATGACAACCGCTCGCGAACAGGTCCTGCGGCTGTGGGTGCAGCTGCCCTTCTTCATCTGGCTCGTCGTGCTCTGGATGCTCCTCTGGGGCCAGCTCACCGTGCTCGCCGCCGTGACGGGCATCGTCGTGGCGGTCGTCGTCACCAACGTGTTCCGCCTCCCGGCCGCGGAGCTGACCGGCCGCGTCAACCTGTGGTGGCTCGTCGTCGCGATCGTGGCCTTCCTCGGGCACCTCGTCGCGGGCGCCGTGCAGGTCGCGTGGCTCGCGACCAAGCCTGGACGGACGCAGACCGCGATCATCCGAAGCCCGCTGCGCATCGACGACGACCTCATCATGACCCACGTCGCGGTCGCGCTCTCGCTCGTCCCCGGCAGCACCGTCATCGAATCCGACCGCACCAACCGGGTGCTGTTCATGCACGTCCTCGACGTCACCTCCGCCGAAGACGTCGAGAAGTTCCGGCGAGGTGCGCTCAAATGGGAGAAGCTGATCGTCCGGGCGGTCGGATCCCGGGAGGACCTGCGGCTCGTCACGGACGAGGTCCCCGTATTCGCCGAGCGCCGACGGGAGGAGGCACGATGACGGTACAGGCCGTTCTCATCGCCGCGATCGCGCTCGTCTTCACGGTCGCGGCGCTGCTCGCGCTGATCCGCATGATCAAGGGCCCCTCGATCCTCGACCGCGCCATCGCGAGCGACGTGCTGTTGAGCGAGGTGCTGTGCATCCTCGGCACCGAGGCCGTGATCAACGAGCACACCTACACGCTGCCGATCATGCTCATGATCGCCGCCACCGGCATCCTCGGCACCGTCGCGGTCGCCCGCTTCGTGGCCCGCCGCGACCGCGCACAGCAGACGGAGGGCGAACAATGACCCAGACGATCGCCCTCGTGCTCGTGCTCATCGGCGCGCTCCTGTGCCTCACGGCGTCGATCGGGCTGCTGCGCTTCCCGGACGTGCCCGCGCGTCTGCACGCCGCGACGAAGCCCCAGGTCCTGGGGATGATGATCATCGCGGTCGGCGTCGCGGTCGCCCTGCACAGCTGGACGGCGTTCGCCTTCCTCGTGCCCGTCGTGCTCATCCAGCTGGCGACCGCGCCGATCTCCGCCCACATGGTCGCCCGCCAGGCCTATCGCAACGGCAGCGTCGATCGCGACACGATCGTCATCGATGAGCTCGCCGATGACATCGAGGCCCAGCGGGATTCGGGCTAAGCCCGCGAACGTATCCTGAACGCATGGGATCCGACAAGAAGGCCAAGAAAAAGGGCCCGAAGAAGAAGTGCTGCAAGTCGAAGCCGCGCTGCAAGCGGTGCCCGATCCGCATGCTCGCGGAGGGGCGGCTGGATCCCGAACTCGCCCGCGAACTGTTCCGCAACGAACGCAATCGCAAGCAGGCGAAGAAGGAGAAGCTGAAGGTGTGAGGGGTTCCCCGGGCCGCCCGGCACGAGGAACCCCCGCGCTCAGTTCTGCTCTCCGCCGCCCTCGATCATCCAGGTGACGCCGAAGGCATCGACGAGCTGACCGAACCAGGACCCCCACGGCGCCTCGTTGAACGGGAGCTCGACGGACCCGCCCTCCGAGAGGCCCTGGAAGAGCCGCTCGAGCTCGTCTCGATCGTCGCCGTACAGGCACACGACGACCTTCGGGTTCTCGGCTGCGCGCGGCTGTTCGCCGTCGGCGGCCATGATGGTGACGCCGCCTTCGGTCTCGAGCTGGCCGTGCATGATCCAGTCGGGGTCGCCGCCCATGCCCTCCATGGGCAGGTCGCGGTAGTGCGTCAGCGTCACCTCGCCGCCGAGGACGCGCTGGTAGAAGTCGAGCGCCTCAGCCGCTCGGCCCTCGAGCATGATGTACGGAGCCTGCTTGAATCCCACGATGACCTCTCTCGCCGATGCCGGCGCCGAATGCCCCGGACGATGCGATCATCACACGCGGCGCCGGAATGCGGAAGGGCTTCCGCGTGCCTCATCCGGCCCGCAGCGCGGGGAGCACGAGTTCGCCGCCGCGCACGTTGATGCCGCGGGCGAGGGCGGCGTCCGCCTCTTCCCAGCCATCGCGGACGAGACGCTGGACGTAGGGGAGCGTCGCGTTCGTGAGCGCGCGGGTCGCCGTCTCCGGCACGGCCCCCGGCATGTTCGCGACGCGATAGAAGATGCTGTCGTGCACGCGGAAGGTCGGATCGTCGTGCGTCGTCGGCCGGGAGCCCTCGAAGCACCCGCCCTGGTCGATCGCGATGTCGACCAGCACGGATCCCGCGCGCATGCCGCGCACCATCTCGTCGGTCACGAGCTTCGGTGCGGCGGATCCGGGGATGAGCACCGAGCCGATCACGAGGTCCGCGGCGGCCACGGCCTCCGCGATCGCGAGGGGTGTCGAGGCGCGCGTCGAGAGCCCGTTGCCGTAGCGCGCCTCGAGTTCGCCGAGTCGGCGGGCGTCGACGTCGAACACGGTCACCTGGGCGCCGAGGCCCAGCGCGTTCGCGGCCGCGCCCTCGCCGGCGACGCCCCCGCCGATGACGACGACGTTCGCGCGCGGTGCGCCCGGAACCCCGCCGAGGAGCGTTCCGCGGCCGCCCTGAGAGTGCATGAGGTGGTACGCCCCGACGGACACCGACAGGCGACCCGCGATCTGACTCATGGGCGTGAGTAGGGGAAGCGACCCGTCCGGGAGCTGCACGGTCTCGTACGCGATCGCGGTCGTGCCCGCCGCGAGGAGGGCCTCCGTGAGCGGTCGGTCGGCCGCGAGGTGCAGGTAGGCGAAGAGCGTGAGATCGGAGCGGAGGAAGCCGTACTCGCTGGCGATCGGCTCCTTGACCTTGATCACGAGCTCGGCCTCGCCCCACACCTCGTTCGCCGTGTCGACGATCCGGGCGCCGACCGCGGCATAGGCGGCGTCGGCGATGCGGGATCCCTCGCCCGCTCCGGCCTGCACGAGCACCTCGTGCCCGCTGCGGACGAGTGCGTCGGCGCCGCTGGGGGTGAGGGCGACGCGCTCTTCGTTGTTCTTGATCTCGGTGGGTACCGCGATTCTCATAACGACCTCCTTGTCATACACCTTGTGGGTGTCAGACGAGCATCGCAGATCCCGACCCGGGAACGCGAGAGGCCCGCGGATCCACGGGGATCCACGGGCCTCTCGGCGGATGCGATCAGTCGGTGCCGGTGTCGAAGGCGGCCGACTCGCCGACGCTGTCGAGCGTCTCGTTGTCGATCGGGGTGACGCTCTTGGCGATCTGCTTCGCCTCGCCCTGCTCGAGCTGGCCGATGAGCTCCGCCGTCGTGCCGCCGATGAGGCCGCGCGAGACGTAGTTCTCGAGACGCGCGCGCGAGTCGGCGATGTCGAGGTTGCGCATCGTCAGCTGGCCGATGCGGTCGCCGGGGCCGAAGGCGGCGTCCTCGACGCGCTCCATCGACAGCTTCTCGCCCGCGTAGGAGAGCGAGGGGCCGACGGTGTCGAGGATCGAGTAGTCCTCGCCGCGGCGCAGGCGGATCGTCACGGTGCCGGTGATCTCGGATCCGACCCACTTCTGGATCGATTCGCGCAGCATGAGCGACTGCGGCTCGAGCCAGCGGCCCTCGTACATGAGGCGGCCGAGGCGGCGGCCCTGCTCGTGGTAGGTCGCGAGCGTGTCCTCGTTGAGGATCGCGTTGGCGAGGCGCTCGTAGGCGATGAACAGCAGCGCCATGCCCGGGGCCTCGTAGATGCCGCGGCTCTTGGCCTCGATGATGCGGTTCTCGATCTGGTCGCTCATGCCGAGGCCGTGGCGGCCGCCGATCTCGTTCGCCTTGAGGACGAGCTGAACGGCGTCGGTGTACTCGGTGCCGTTGATCGCGACGGGGCGACCGGCGTCGAAGGTGACCGTGACGTCCTCGGTCTGGATCTCGACCGAGGGATCCCAGAACTTCACGCCCATGATCGGCTCGACGGTCTCGAGCGAGACGTTCAGCTCCTCGAGGGTCTTCGCCTCGTGGGTGGCGCCCCAGATGTTGGCATCGGTCGAGTACGCCTTCTCGGCGGAGTCGCGGTAGGGATAGCCGTGCTCGACGAGCCACTCGCTCATGCCCTGACGGCCGCCGAGCTGGCTGACGAACTTGGCGTCGAGCCACGGCTTGTAGATGCGCAGGCGGGGGTTGGCGAGCAGACCGTAGCGGTAGAAGCGCTCGATGTCGTTGCCCTTGTACGTGGATCCGTCGCCCCAGATGTCGACGCCGTCCTCGCGCATTGCGCGCACCAGCAGCGTGCCGGTCACGGCGCGGCCGATGGGGGTCGTGTTGAAGTAGGTGCGGCCCGCCGAACGGATGTGGAACGCGCCGGTCGCGAGCGCCGACAGGCCCTCTTCGACCATGAGCGGCTTGCAGTCGATCAGGCGCGACTTCTCGGCGCCGTATTCGAGCGCGCGGGCGGGGATCGACGCGATGTCGTCCTCGTCGTACTGGCCGAGGTCGCCTGTGTAGGTGAAGGGGACAGCTCCGGCATCGCGCATCCACGCCACCGCACAGGAGGTGTCGAGACCTCCGGAGAAGGCGATCCCGACGCGCTCACCGACGGGGAGGTTCTCAAGAACGTTCGACATGCGCTCAATTCTAGTCGGGGCGCGGTGTGAGACCGACCGAGGGGGCGGCGGTGCGCGAGGGGCGGCTTCCGCACCGTTCTTCCCCGCGCCATCTCCGCGGGGTAAAATGCGTCGGAAGCCATCAAGCACGGGGGTAGACGTGGGCGAACGAGCGGATCTCCGCAACGGCACGAAGAAGAAGGGCCGCAAGGCCGGGAACATCGTGCTCGGCGCGCTCGGCGGCCTGCTCGTCGCGGGCGGCGTCGCGCTGCTGCTCGGCGTGTGGCTCATGCCCGAGACCGTCGAGAAGGGCTACGGGGCCCTCAAATCGGGCTACCGCGGCACCGTCGACAAGGTGCAGGAACAGGTCTTCGACGAGTACCCCACCGTGGCGCTCGGCGTGACGGGCGACGAGAGCGACCTCGACGTCGCGTGCCGCACCGGTGACACCTACCACACCTTCACGATCATGAAGTCGTACGAGCGCGACGGGGTGCCCCCGACGGCAGCGGCGCACAATAATTGCGGCGGCGACGTGCTGCTCCCCTGGGAAGAGGGGCAGAAGATCAACATCGAGGGCGACGGCGAGGACGGCCTCTACGAGATCATCGACATCCGCTACACCCCCAAGATCTGGGCCACGACGGAAGACCTCATCGGGCTCGAGGGCGAGCTCGCACTGCAGACGTGCTTCTACGGCGAAGACCGCATGAAGTTCATCGGTCTGCAGAAGGTCGAAGAGAGCTGATCTCAGGGCGATTTCCCCGCACCCGATAGACTGGGCTTCCAGCACCCGAATCTCAGGGGGATAACGCATGCCCGGAATCGTGATCATCGGCGTCCAGTGGGGCGACGAGGGTAAAGGCAAGGCCACGGACCTGCTCGGTGAGCGCACCGAGTGGGTCGTGAAGTTCAACGGCGGAAACAACGCCGGCCACACCGTCGTCATCGGCGACGAGAAGTACGCCCTGCACCTGCTCCCGTCGGGCATCCTCTCGCCGGGCGTGACGCCCGTCATCGGCAACGGCGTCGTCGTCGACCTCGAGGTGCTCTTCCAGGAGATCGAGGCGCTCGAGTCGCGCGGCATCGACACGTCGAAGCTCAAGATCTCGGCCAACGCCCACATCATCACGCAGGCGCACCGCACCCTCGACAAGGTGCAGGAGCGCTTCCTCGGCAAGCGCCAGATCGGCACGACCGGTCGCGGCATTGGCCCCGCGTACGCCGACAAGATCAGCCGCGTCGGCATCCGGATCCAGGATCTCTTCGACGAGTCGATCCTGCGGCAGAAGGTCGAGGGCGCGCTCGACCAGAAGAACCACCTGCTCGTGAAGATCTTCAACCGTCGCGCCATCACGGTCGACGAGATCGTCGACGACCTGCTGAGCTACGCCGAGCGCGTGCGCCCCATGGTGGTCGACGCCAGCCTGCTGCTCGATGAGGCCCTCGCCCGCGACGAGGTCGTCGTCTTCGAGGCCGGCCAGGCCACGATGCTCGACATCGACCACGGCACCTACCCGTTCGTCACCAGCTCGTCGGCGACGGCCGGCGGCGCCGCGACCGGATCCGGTGTCGGCCCGAACCGCCTCGACCGCATCGTCGGCATCGTCAAGGCCTACACGACGCGCGTCGGCGCCGGCCCCTTCCCGACCGAGCTCTTCGACGAGCAGGGCGAGTGGCTGCGCCAGCAGGGCTTCGAGTTCGGCACCACGACGGGCCGCTCGCGCCGCGTCGGCTGGTACGACGCGCCGATCACGCGCTACGCGACGCGCATCAACGGCATCACCGACCTCGTCGTGACGAAGCTCGACGTGCTCACGGGCCTCGAGGAGATCCCCGTCTGCGTCGCCTACGAGGTGAACGGCGAGCGCATCGACGAGGTGCCCGTCAACCAGAGCGACTTCCACCACGCGAAGCCGATCTACGAGAACTACCCCGGTTGGTCCGAGGACATCACGGGCGCCCGCACCTTCGAGGAGCTGCCCCAGACGGCGCAGGACTACATCCTGAAGCTCGAGGAGATGAGCGGCACCCGCATCTCGGTGATCGGCGTCGGCCCCGGCCGCGACCAGGTCATCGTGCGCCACGACCTCGTGGACTGACCCGCCCACGTGAAGACGCCCTCCCCGGTGGGAGGGCGTCTTCACGTGTCCGGGCCGCCGCCGACGGTGTTCCGGTCGCAGAATCTGCTCGGCACTCGGGCGCGAGGAGCAGATTTTGCGACCGGAGCCGGAGCCGGGTCAGGCGAGGGCGGATCCGTTGACGGCGCGGTCGGGGATGCGGCCGGCGACGATCTGGCGGGCCTGGTCGACGGTGTCCATCGCCTGCACGTGGCGGGCCGCGGCGGTCATCCCGGCCGAGTGGGGCGTCGCGACGACGTCGGGGCGCCGCGCGAGGCGCAGCGGCGGCGTCTGGTCGAGCCCCGACCCGACGTCGAGGCCCGCGCCGCGCAGGATCCCCGCGTCGAGCGCGCGCTCGAGCGCCGCCTCGTCGACGAGCTCGCCGCGCGAGAGGTTGAGGAAGATCGCGCCGCGCTTCATGGATCCGAAGGCGGCATCGTCGAAGAGGCCGCGGGTCTCGGGGACCGACACGGCGAGGCAGGCGACGACATCGGCGGTCGCGAGCAGCTCCGCGAACTCGAGGCGCTCGTAGGGCGCCTCCGCCGACGGATCCGCATAGACGACCCGCATGCCGAGCGCGGACGCGAGGCGGGCGAGCTCGCGGCCGATGCGCCCCATGCCGACGACGCCGAGCGTCGCACCGCCCAGTTCCATGCCCTGCCGGGTCGGCTGCTCGGTACCGGCGAGGAAGGCCTCACGGGCCCGGGTCATGTCGCGAGCGACATCGATCGCGAGCGCGATGGCGTGCTCCGCGACGGCGCGCTCGAAGCCCGAGGAGGTGTTCGCGACGACAACCCCCGCGCGCGTCGCCGCGTCCACGTCGATCGTGCTGACGTCCATCGCGCCGCGGATCACGGCGCGCACGCGCGGATCCCGCTTCTCGAAGAACGCCGCGTCGACGCCGACCGAGCGGTGGGCGATGACGATGTCGCATCCGCGGGCGGCGTCGGCGAGCGCCGCCTTCTCGATCACCTCGCCGGTGTCGTTGCGCACGACCTCGCCGAGCGCCTCGAGCGCCTGCAGCGCACCGGGGCTGTAATACCGCTCCAGCTCGTCGGCGGTGTAGGCGAGGAAGATGCGGGGGCGATGAACGGCAGCGGTCATGTGGGCATCGTATCGCCGCGCCGGCCCATCGCCCCCGCATCGTGGAGCCGCTGGCTACGCCACCTCGCGCCGCGAGGTGCGCCAGAAGCCGAGGAGGAGCGGCGCCGCGCACCAGAGGAGCGTGGCAGTGGCCAGGTGCGCCCATTCGGTCGCCGTCAGCGATCCGTCCATCAGCGGCAGGCTCGCGCCCGTCAGGTCGATCCACGGCACGAGGTCCGACAGGGCGGGGATCAGCGCCAGCACGCTCACGAGCAGCGGCAGCGCGACGAAGGCGACGATCGCGAGCGGGGTGCTGAGCAGCAGCAGCCCGAGCCCCACCCCGAGGGTCACGTACAGCGCCATCGTGCCGAGGTACCCGAGCACGCCGCCGCCGTCGAGTTCCCAGGATCCGCTGCCGTCGAAGAACGCGATGCCGATGACGTTGACGACGGCGGCCGCGAGATAGGTGGCCGCGACCATCGCGACGCCCAGCACGAGCGAGGCGATGAGCTTCGCGAGGTTCACGAGCGTGCGGCGCGGTTCGAGCGCGAAGGTCGCGAGGGCGGTGCGCTGCGTCCACTCGCCCGTCGCGGCCATGACCCCGATGAACGGCAGGAGGAACGACCAGCCGCTCGAGGCGAAGAGCACGAAGGAGGCCCAGTCGAGGCCCGAGCCGTCGTCGGTGAGGAACAGCGGAAGCGCGGTCGCGCCGATCGTGATGACGGCGATCGCGATCAGCAGCCACGCGCTGGCGCGGGTATCGACGGTCTTGCGCAGCTCGACGCGCACGTGTCGGAGGAACGGGATCCGCTCACCCTCGAGCACGGCCGGGTGGGTGTCGGTCACGGCGCTCATGCGGCGCGCTCCTCTCGGGCCGAGTCGCCCGTCGCGGCGAAGTAGGCGTCCTCGAGCGAGCCGCTGCGCGTCAGCTCCTCGCGGGATCCCTGCGCCTGCACGCGCCCGGATCCCATGATCACGATGTCGTCGGCGACGGCGTCGACCTCGGACAGCTGGTGGGACGAGAGCAGCACCGTGCCGCCCTCGTCCGCGAAGCCGCGCACGAGCTCGCGCATCCACCGGATGCCCGACGGATCCAGCCCGTTCGCGGGCTCGTCGAGGATCAGCACGGCGGGATCCGCGAGCAGCGCCTGCGCGATGCCGAGCCGCTGGCGCATGCCGAGGGAGTATCCGCCGGTGCGGCGCGCGGCCTCCTTCTTCGAGAGCCCGACGCGGTCGAGCGCGCGGTCGACGGATCCGTCGCCGAGGCCCATCGTCATTGCGGCGAGCCGCAGGGTCTCGCGGCCCGTGCGGCCCTTGTGCGTCGCCGACGCGTCGAGCAGGACGCCGACGTAGCGGCCGGGGTTCGGCACGTCGACGAAGGAGGCGCCGAGGATGCGCGCCTCGCCGTCGTCCGGGCGGGCGAGGCCGACGAGCATGCGCATCGTCGTGGACTTGCCGGCGCCGTTGGGGCCGAGGAAGCCCGTGACCCGGTAGGGGCGGGCCGTGAACGAGACGCGGTCGACCGCGGTGTGGCCGCCGTATCTTTTGGTGAGGTTGCTGGCTTCGATCATGCCGCCCACGATTCCCGGTGCGTACGGTGCCGCGCATCCCGCGCGAGGCTCGACCGCCTCCGCCTTTCGGCTATGTTCTTCCCCATCTGGCTGAGGCAGAATCGAGACCATGACTCCCGCAGAACTCGCGAAGACCGTCGACCACACGCTGCTCAAGCCCGAGGCGACGCGCGCCGACGTCGAGGCGCTCATCGCCGAGGCGGCCGCGCTCGGCACCTACTCGGTGTGTGTTTCGCCGAACATGCTTCCCGTGACGGTCCCCGAGGGGCTCAAGGTCGCCGTCGTCTGCGGCTTCCCGAGCGGGAAGCACGACAGCTCGATCAAGGCCGCCGAGGCGCGCCTCGCCGCCTCCCAGGGGGCCGACGAGATCGACATGGTCATCGACGTGGGTGCCGCGATTGAGGGCCGCTACGCCGACGTCGAGGCCGACATCCGCGCCGTTCGCGAGGCGATTCCGGGCGTCGTGCTGAAGGTCATCATCGAGTCCGCCGCCCTCAAAGACGAGCAGATCGTGGCCGTCTGCGAGGCCGCGCGCGCGGCGAGCGCCGACTTCGTGAAGACGTCGACCGGCTTCCACCCCGCGGGCGGCGCCTCGGTGCACGCCGTCGAGCTCATGGCCCGCACGGTCGGCGGCGAACTCGGCGTGAAGGCCTCGGGCGGGATCCGTTCGTGGGCCGACGCGACCGCGATGATCGCCGCCGGCGCCACGCGCCTCGGCCTCTCGAGCACCCGCGCGGTGCTCGACGGCGAACAGGCCGCCGCCGGCTACTGAGCCGCGCCGATCCACCTTTCGGTGGATGGTGCGGTGCGGACCCGCTGATTAGGCTCGAACGGGTGAGCTCAGCGGATCCGCGGATCGACTTCGCGACGGGCGCGCGCCTGCGCGTCTGGTCGCGGATCTGGCGATACCTCCTGGTCGTGTTGCTGTCGGTGATCGGCTGGTTCGGCGTCTACGGGCTCTTCGCGATCGCGGTCGACGAGGGAACCGCCGCGGACTCGACGCAGTTCTGGGTCCTGTCGCTCGTCGATCCCGTCATCTGGCTGATCGCAATGGGGCTCTTGCCGTTCCGGCGGCGGATCCCCGCGACGGTCGCGGTGACGGCGAGCCTGCTCTCGGCGTTCTCGGTCATGGCGGCCACGGGGCCCGCGCAGCTCGCCGTCGCCTCGAACGCGACGCATCGACGGTGGCGATCCATCATCGCGAGCATCGTCACCGGAGTCGTCGCCGCGACGCTCTACAACCGCTTCGTTCCGACCGGCTATGTCGAGGAGACGCCGTGGTGGATCGACGTGCTCGGCGCGGCCGTCGGCTTCGCGCTCCCCGCCGTCTTCGGCCTCTACATCGGCGCCAGGCGGGCGCTCATCGCCTCGCTCCACGACCGGGCGCTCGAGGCCGAGCGCGAGCGGGAGCTGCAGATCGCCGCAGCCGAGGCGGGCGAGCGCACCCGCATCGCCCGCGAGATGCACGACGTGCTCGCGCACCGCATCTCGCTCGTCGCGATGCACGCCGGCGCGCTCGCCTATCGCGACGACCTGACGCGCGATCAGGTGCGCGGCACCGCGGTGCTCGTGCAGGAGAACTCCCGCCGCGCCCTCGCGGAGCTCAGGCAGGTCCTGGGCGTGCTGCGCGCCGACGGCGCCGAGGGGATCGAGCCGCCGCAGCCGACCCTCGAGACGCTGCCGACGCTGATCGACGAGGCCCGCGCCGCGGGTGCGGTGGTCGACGCGTCCGGATCCGTCGCGGGCGAGGCGCCCGAGCTCGTCTCGCGCACGGCGTTCCGGATCGTGCAGGAGGCGCTCACCAACGCCCGCAAGCACGCCCCCGGCGCTCCGATCCGCGTGCGCGTGGACGGCCACGCGGGCGGCCTGCTCGCGGTCGAGGTCACGAACGGCGCCGCGCGCGCCGGCGCCGCCGCGATCCCCGGATCCGGGATGGGGCTCGCGGGGCTCGCCGAGCGCGTCGAGCTCGTGGGCGGGACGCTCGAATACGGCCCCGACGGCAAGGGCGGCTTCGCGGTGCGCGCGTGGCTGCCGTGGGAGGAATGCGATGAGTGAGCCGATCCGTGTCGTGCTCGTGGACGACGACCCGCTCGTGCGGGCGGGGCTGACGATGATGCTGGGCGGCGACGCGGGCATCGAGCTCGTCGGCGAGGCCGCGAACGGCCGCGAGGGAGTGGACCTCGTCTCGCGCCGAAAGCCCGACGTCGCCCTGATGGACATCCGCATGCCCGTCCTCGACGGGCTCGCGGCGGTCCGCGAGATCGTCGCCGGCGGATCCGGAACCCGCGTCATCGTCCTCACCACCTTCGACGCCGACGACATGGTGCTCACGGCGCTGCGCGACGGCGCCGCAGGCTTCCTCCTCAAGGACACCCCGCCCGCCGACCTCGTGGACGCCGTGCGGCGAGTCTCCCGCGGCGAGCCGATGCTCTCGCCGAGCGTCACGCATCGGCTCATCGCCGCCGCGACGGGCTCCCGCGCACAGGACGCCGACGCGCGGGCGCTCGCCGAATCGCTGACCCAGCGCGAGCGCGAGGTGGCGCTCGCCGTGGCGCGCGGCCTGTCGAACGCCGAGATCGCCGCCGAGCTGTTCCTCGGCGTCGCGACCGTGAAGACGCATATCGCGCACCTGTTCACGAAGCTCGACGCGGGCAACCGCGTGCAGCTCGCCCGCCGGATCCACGACGCGGGCCTGCGGTAGCGGAGGCGACCCCTGGCACGTCGTCGCGACCGCCGATAGCCTGGCCGCATGGCATCCGCATACCTCCGGTATCCGCACATCCATCGAGACCAGATCGCCTTCGTCGCAGCCGACGACATCTGGGTCGCGCCCGTCGAGGGAGGCCGAGCCTGGCGGCTCACGAGCGATCGCGCGCCGGTGCGCCAGCCGCGCTTCTCGCCCGATGGCGAGCACATCGCCTTCGTCTCGCACCGGGACGGCCATCCCGAGCTCATGGTCGCCGGTCTCGCGACGGGCGAGGTGCGCCGGCTGACGTACTGGGGAAGCCCCGCGCTGCAGAACTTCGGCTGGCTGGACGACGGCCGCGTCCTCGTCGGATCGAGCGCCGGCGAGTCGGAGATCCGCCACACGGTCACGAAGGCGGTCGCGCTCGACGGCAGCGTCGAGCGCCTCGAGATCGGCATGGCGTGGGGCGTGGCCCTGCACGCCGACGGCCGCCAGGCCCTCGTGACACCCGGAAGCCGCCCTCCCGCGTGGTGGAAGCGATACCGCGGCGGCACGGCCCCGCGGCTGTGGATCCGTGAGCCGGGCGGCGACTGGGCGCGCGTGCTCGGCGGCGACGAGGCCGCGATCGTCGATCCGATGTGGCTCGGCGACCGCCTCGCCTTCGTCTCCGACCGCGCCGCGCGCTTCCCCGACCGCGCGGACGAACAGGCCAATATCTGGATCCTCGACGGCGACGCGCCGCGCCAGCTCACCTTCCAGACCGCGGCCGACGGCTACGTCCGCGACGCGACGAGCGACGGCTCCCGGATCGTCTGGTCGAGCCGCGGGCGGATCCGCGTGCTCGACTCGCTGGACGGCGAGCCGCGCACCGTCGAGATCGAGGTGCCGGGCGCGGCCCCCGAGCCCGTCGCGCTCGATCCGAGCGAGAACCTCACCGAGCTCGCCCCCGATCACACGGGCGACGCGAGCCTCGCCATCTGGCGCGGGAAGCCCTTCTGGCTGACGCACCGCCAGGGCCCCGCCCGCGCGCTCCCGGGCGCCGAATCCGGTGTCCGCGCGCGCGAGGCCGTCGTGCTCGGCACGACGGGGCGGGCGGCCTACGTCACGGACATCGAGGGGGAGGACGGGATCCAGATCGTCGGCGCCGACGACGCCTTCCCGATCCTCACGGGGCAGCTCGGCCGCGTGCTGCACCTCGCGGCGTCGCCGAAGGGCGACACGCTCGCGTCGATCTCGCACGACGGATCCGTGCGCCTGATCGACGTCGAGGCCGCGTCGGCGCGCGAGGTCGCGCGCTCGCCGCAGGGCGAGGCCATGAGCCCCCGCTTCTCGCCCGACGGCCGCTACCTCGCCTGGTCGCAGCCGACGAGCGGCGAGGGCGAGCTGCACGCCCTGTGGATCGTCGAGACGAGCGACGACGCCGAGCCCGTGCGGCTCACCGACGGCCGCTTCCACGACCACTCGCCCGACTTCACGCGCGACGGCAAGCACCTCGTGTTCCTGTCGAACCGCACCTTCGACCCCGTCTACAACGCGCAGGCGTTCGACCTGTCGTTCGCGGGCGCGACGCGGCCGTGGCTGCTGCCGCTCTCGGCGACCGATCCGGCGCCCTTCGGGCCGAGCGCGGACGGGTGGCGCTTCGCCGCCGACAAGCGTCGCCTCCGACAGCAGTCCTCGCCCGACCTCGACGCCGAGGGCGCCGATCAGCGCGTCACGCCGTTCCCCGTGCCATCGGCCGACTACCGCGACCTGCGGGCGACCGCGGGCGGCGTCGCGTGGATCGCCGAGGGCGCCGACGTGGGCCGGCTCGGATCCCGCAGGGCGGGGGTGCCCGGCGAGAAGCAGCCGAACCGCCTCGAACGATGGTCGTTCGACGATCGCGAGGTCGTCACGGTCGTGGAGGGGCTCGACGAGTTCGAGGTCTCGGGCGACGGCGAGCGGATCCTCGTGCGGAAGGACGGCGACGCGAGCATCGTGCGGGCGACCCGCAAGGCCGACGGGGGCGAGCCGCCCATCTCGATCGATCTCGCACGCCTGCGATTCCAGCTCGACCCACGCGCGGAGTGGCTGCAGATGTTCGACGAGAACGCGCGCCTCATGCGCGATCACTTCTGGCGCGCGGACATGGATGGCGTCGATTGGGAGGCGGCGACCGCCCGCTGGCGCGAGGTCGTCCCCCTCGCCGCGAGCCACGACGACCTCGTCGACATCATGTGGGAGCACGTGGGCGAGCTGAACACCTCGCACGCCTACGTCCTGCCCGCCTCGCCGCTCGGCGACGCGTCGAAGAAGCTCGGCTTCCTCGGCATCGACGCCTCGCCCGTCGCCGACGGCTGGCGCATCGACCGGATCCTGCCCGGCGAATCGAGCGATCCGGGCGCGCGCTCGCCGCTGCTCGCCGCCGGTATCGGAGCGCGGGAGGGCGACGTGATCACCGAGATCGACGGGGCGCCCGTGGATCCCACGCTCGGGCTCGGCGCGTCGCTCGTCGGCGCCGCCGACAAGCCCGTCGAACTGACCCTGTCGCGCGAAGGCGAGACGCGCCGCGTCGCCGTCGTCCCCCTGCCCGACGAGCAGGCCCTGCGGTACCAGGACTGGGTGCGCTCGCGGCGCGAGTACGTGGCCGAGAAGTCCGGCGGTCGCCTCGGCTACCTGCACGTGCCGGACATGCAGGCGCCGGGCTGGGCGCAGCTGCACCGGGATCTGCGCACGGCGAGCGCCGCCGAGGGCGTGATCGCCGACGTGCGGTACAACCGCGGCGGGCACACCAGCCAGCTGGTCATCGAGCGGCTCTCGTCCCGCGTGATCGCCTGGACGCACGCGCGGCAGTACGAGCAAATGGTCGCGGATCCGGATCGCGCCCAGCGCGGCCCGGTCGCGTTCGTCGCGAACGAGTTCTCGGGATCCGACGGCGACATCGTGAACGCCCGCGCGCAGGCGCTCGGGCTCGGCCCCGTCATCGGCGCCCGCACCTGGGGCGGCGTCGTCGGCATCGACAGCCGATACGAGCTCGTCGATGGCACCCGCGTTACCCAGCCGCGCTACGGCTACTGGCTCCAGGGCAAGGGCTGGGGCGTGGAGAATCACGGCGTCGATCCCGATATCGAGGTCATCCACGACCCCGCTGATCTCTTCTCCGATGCGGATCCGCAGCTCGACCGCGCGATCGCCGAGCTACTCGCGGCGCTCGAGGCGAGCCCCGCGTCCGCCAAGCCCGAGCTGGGGGCGCCGAAGGTGCGGTGAGGGCGGGGGTCAGCTCCCCGCCTCGAACGCCTCCCGGTCGGCCTCGCTCAGCAGCTGTCGTGAGATGAACGTCAGGTCGAGGCCCTCGAGCGGGTCGTCGCCGACGCGCGAGGCCTCCTCTCGCGCACGGGCGTCGCCCGAGGCGTCGTTCGCGAGGTCGGTGATCGTCGCATAGAACAGCGTCGGCTCCGGGCCCGCGAAGCTCGCGTCCATGCGCGACGAACCGTACTCCCACAGCGACTGCTCGCGCGGGTCGGCGCTGCCGTAGAGCGACTCGAGCACGCTCTCGTCGACGGATCCATCGGGCACGTTGAGGGGGTAGAGCGCGTAGTACGCGCCGTCCCGGGCGAGCACCTCGTCGATGATCGACATCGCGCGGAGCTTCTCGTCGTAGTCGTGGAGCGGCTGCTCGGTGCGCCACGTGGGCGAGAAGTACTGCTGCAGCAGCGACTCGCCGCCGTAGCCGTTGCGTTCGCGGCGCGTGCTCGCGTCGGTGATCTGTACCCAGGTGTAGCCGAGCTCGTCGCTCAGCCGGTCGCGGATCTCCTGCGAGAGCGCGTCGGTGCTCGCGATGACCTGCTCCAGCGAGGGAGCGTTCAGCACGGCCCCGGAATCGATGCCCCGCACGCCCGGGTAGGCGAGCCGCGCGCGATCCTCCTCGCTGAGGGTTCCCGAGACGTCCCCCGCGGTGGTGGGGAACATCGCCCCGAGCGCGGCGGCCGTGCCGGCGTTGCAGACGAGCGCGATCGTGAGGGCGACGCCCGCGAGCACGCGCCCGCGCGGCACGCAGAACGCCGCGATGATCATGCCCACGACGACCGCCTGACCGAACAGTACCCCGGGCGAGAGCACGAGCTGGCCTTCCCCCGAGAGCAGCGAGAGGCCGAGAAGCAGCGCGAACAGGGCGGCGCCGCAGAGCGCGATCCAGCCGAGCGGGTGCGCACGCGGGCCGCGGGGCCGGGGGCCCGGCGCCACGAGGTCGCCGATGAAGGGACGGTCGGGGAAGCGGCGCTCGTGCCGGTAGCCGCCCTCCGGCGGCAGCGGCGGCGCGCCCTCGCTGCCGGCGACGTAGTCGCGACCGAGGCGCCTGTTCGAGCGGGCGCGGGCGTCGGAGCTCACCATGGCCTCTCCACCCCGGATCCCGAGCCGCCGTTCTCCTCGCCCTGCCGCTGCTGCTCGTCGCGCTGGCGCTGGCCCTCCTGGAGTCGATCCTCGATGTCGCCGAGAGCGTCGTCGTCCTGCGGCTGCTCCTCCTGCTCCTCGGGCTCCTGCTCCGGCGGCGGATCCTGCTGCGGCGGCTCCTGCATCTTCTCGCGCAGCCGCTGCTCGCCCTCGTCGAGCTCCTGGTCCGGATCCCGGGAGGGATCGGGAGACTGCTCGCGCGCCTCCTCCGAGCGGCACTCCTTCGGCATCTCGAGCGTGATCGTCAGCGCCTCGCCGTAGAGGCGGGTCGCCCAGTCCGGATCCGCGGCCCGGGCCTGGTCGCCCATGCGCTCGATGACGAGCGCGAGGTTCGTGCGCACGGGGCACACGTCCAGGCCCGTCGCGAGGCCGAGCGCGCCCTCGAAGCTCGCGCGCGCATCGGCGAGGCGGTCCGCATCGGCGAGGGCGACGCCCTTGTCGTAGGGCGCCTTCCACTCCTCGAACCAGTTGGCCGGTTCGAGATTCTCGGCACGGGCGATGCCCGCGGGGCCGTCTTCCTGCACGTGCGCGGCGATGGCGCCCTGGGCGAAGACGTACATCGAGATCCACTTGCCGACGAGGGCGAGCGCGAGGAGCACGACGGGGATGCTCGCGACCGCGATCCACAGCCGCGCCTGGCGGCGGCGATCCGGCGTTCGGGCGTCGCTCATTCGAGCCTCCGCACATCGGTGATGGTCTGCCGCACCCTGCGCGCCGCGCCCGCGAGCTCCCAGGCGAGCAGTCCCGCGGCGACGAGGGCGAGGATCCACGACAGCTCCGTGCGCGCGCCGACGCTCGCCGAATCGGCGAGCGATGCCGACACCCGCGGAGGGTCCGGCAGCGCGAGCGGCGCCTCGGGGGAGCGGTGTGCGTAGCTCACGCCGAGCTCCGCCGCCACGCGGGCGAGGTTCTCCTCGTCGATGACCGACATCGCGTCGGCGCCGTCGTACTGCAGGTACTCCGGATCCGTCTCCTCGCCGAGGCGCCCGGTGTCGACCCGCATGCGCCCGCCCTCGGCGGTGCCGTAGCCGAGCACCGCGCCGCCGGCGACGAGGTCTGCGGCGCCCGCGAAGGAGGTCGGATCCGTCTCGGCGGTCTGCTCGCCGTCGCCGAAGTAGAAGACGAACTGGGCGCGTGGGGCGGCGGCGGCCGTCACGGTGGAGGCCTGCGCGAAATCGTCGGCCGCGTCCTCCTGGGTCGTCAGAACCTGAGCGAGCAGGGGAGCGGCGACGCCGATGTCGGACCCGCGGGCGTAGGCGGTCGTCGGCGGGGTGAGCACCTCGAGGGCCGACATCACGGCGTCGACGTCGGTCGTCAGCGGCAGGCGCTGCGAGGCCGAATTGTCGAAGGTGATGAGCGAGAAGCGGGCGCCCGGGTACGCGTCGATGAGCTGCTGCACGTCGGCACGGACGCCGTCGAGGCGCGGACCGCCGTCCCAGTCCTCCGCGACCATCGACGTCGTGCTGTCGACGACGAGCACGACGTCGACGTCGGCGACGACCTGCTGCGCGGATCCGTCGGGCAGCCCCGGCCGCAAGGCGAGCGCGACGCACGTGAGCACGAGCAGCAGGCGGGGGATCCAGACACCGCGGCGGCCCGCATCGGCGATAAGCCGCCAGAGGACGAGGCCCACCGCGGCGATCGCGAGGACCGCGATCAGGGCGGGGTGGGCGATGGGAAGGAAGCTCATGCGCGCACCGTCCACAGCACGATCAGCAGCGCCGCGACGGCGGCGCAGAGCCCCGCGATCCACGGCGCCGGGGCGTCGGTCCAGACGACGCGATCGTGCTGCTCGATCGCCGCCGCGTCCTGCTTCTCGACCTCCGCGACGATGTCGCCCACCGTCGTCTCGCCGCGCAGGGCATAGGCCTGACCGCCGGTCGCCTCCGCCGCCCGCACGAGATCGTCGCTCACGGCCGAGGCGTCCTGGATGGGGTTCAGCGCGAAGACGCGGATGTCGTTGCGCGCCGCATAGTCGGCCGACTGCTCCAGCGACATGATCGCCGCGCCCTCGAGCTCGTTGTCGGTCGCGAGGATGATCGACCGCGAGCGGTCCTCGCCGGCGCGGTCGAAGCGCAGCGCGCAGGCCGCGAGGCCGTCGCCGATGAGCGAGGATCCGGGGCCATCGAGCGTGCCGACCCAGTGCTCCGGGATCTCGCCCGAGGAGGTGCCCCAGTCGATGCTCTCGCGCAGCGACTGGATGTGCGTGCGCACGAAGCCGTAGTCGTCGGTCAGCGGAAACACCTGCACCGGCGAGGCGTTGAAGATGGTCAGGCCGATGCGCTCGCCCTGGAAGCCGTCGAGCAGCTCGTCGAACACGTCGAGGATCTCGATGTCGACGTCGCTCATCGAGCCCGACACGTCGAGGCAGAGCATCACGTCGCGGCTGTGGTTCTCGGGGGTGACCTGCTGCACCGACATCGGCTTCGCCGCGATCACGCCGCCCGCGAGCACCGCGAGCGCGCCGAGGCCGCACACGGCGCCGAGGCCGATCGCGCGGATCCGCGCGGCGCGCCGCACGGACGCCATCCCGCGGATCCGCTCGGCGCGCGCGACGAGGGCGCCGGCGCCCTCGCGCGGGCGGCGCGGCCAGAGCAGGCCAGCGGCGATCGCGAGGATCGCGACGGCCGCGGCGACGAGGATCCACCAGGGGTTCGTCAGTGCCATCCCGTCACCACCCTTCGCGCGGCCTCGGCGCTCGCAACGGGGTCGATCGGCGGGCCCTCGACGTAGAGGCTCGGGTAGAAGTGCCGGCGCACGGCATCGATGAGCTCGGGGCTCAGGCCCCGCGCCTGCAGCTCGGCGAGGGAGAGCACCGGCGTTTCGACGCCCGTGTACTCGTTGACGAAGGCGCGCGTGATGCGGCTCAGCTCCGCGTTCGCCTCCCGGGGGCGCAGCCGGCGCGCCGCGTATCGCGCCTCGACGGAGTCGATCAGGTCCAGGTGCTCGCGGCGGAGGGCATCGAGGCGCGCATCGAGCGAGGCGACGGGCTCGGGGCGCTCCCGCGGAGGGCGCGTGAGCGCCCAGACGAGCCACGCCCCCGCCGCGAGCACCACGAGGATCGCGACGGCGAGCGCCAGCCACCACCACTCGTACTGAACAGGCGGGTACAGCTCAGGAACCTCGGACACGGGGCCTCCTCGCGAGCATCCGCAGGATCCGCGGCACCGCCGTGTCGGCGTGCGCCAGCTCGGTGTGGCTGACCTCGAGGCGGTCGAGCAGCGCATCGCGCTCCGCATCGTCGCGGGCGCGCCGCTCCGCGATCTCCGCCGCCACCCGGCGGTCGCCGCGCAGGTGCGCGGGAACCACCCAGCGGGTGCGCGCGTCGACCGCGTCGCGCGGCGCGATGGGGTCGGCGTCGCGCACCGCCACCCACAGCACGTCGTGCTGCGCCTGCAGGCGGCGGAGGAGGCGATCCTCGCGCTCGTCGAGGGGCTCCTCTCCCGCGACGACCACGACGATCGAGCGGCGCTTCACCGTGCCGACGACCGACTCGAGCAGCGCCGCGCGGTCGCTGGGCGCGGATCCATCCCTCGCGCGGTCGCGGATCGCTCGGAGGGTGAGCTCGAGCGCGCCCTCCGAGCGCCGCGCGGGCAGGCGGCGGGATCCGCTCGCGTCGCCCACGATGACCGAGACGTCGTCGCCGTGGCGGTGGGCGAGCAGGCCGATGGCGCCCACCGCGAGGATCGCGAGCTCGAACTTCGGCCGCTCGTCGGGGGAGAGGGAGGCCATGTGGAGCCCGGTGTCGACCGCGAAGACGACGGAGTGCATGCGCCGCGCCCGCGAGCGCTTCACCAGCAGCTCGCCGTGGCGGGCGGTCGCCTTCCAGTCGACGTCGCGCACGTCGTCGCCGAACTGGTAGTCGCGCAGGTCTTCGAAGTCCATGCTGCGGCCGCGCACGAGCGAGGCGTAGGCCCCGTCGAGCGGGTGCGCCGAGGCGAGCCGCGTGTGCACGAACAGGCGGCTGGCGACAGCGGGCAGCAGGGACGTCATGATGTCAGGGGGTCGGCACCGCGGCGAAGATCTGGTCGATGAGATCCTCGCTGCGCACGCCGTCGGCCTCCGCCTCGAAGGTCAGCAGCACGCGGTGGCGGAGGATCACGTGGCGGAGCGAGCGCACGTCCTCCGGGAGCACGTGCGAGCGGCCCTGCAGGAGGGCGAACGCCCGCGTCGCCTGGAGGAAGGCGATGGACCCGCGGGGGCTCGCGCCGTACTTGATGTAGCGCGCGTTCTCCTCGCCGATGTAACCGGCCGGGTTGCGCGTGACGTACATGAGGCCCACGATGTAGCGCCGGATCGCCTCGCTCACGTGCACACGGGCGGCCGTCCGCTGCAGGGTCTCGACGTCGGCGAGCGTCGCCGACGGCGCGAGGTGCCGCGCCGGATCCAGCACGCCCGAGTCGATGCGCGACAGCACCTCGAACTCCTCCTCGGGGCTCGGGTACGACACGATCTCCTTCAACAGGAAGCGGTCGAGCTGCGCCTCCGGCAGCTCGTAGGTGCCCTCCTGCTCGATCGGGTTCTGCGTCGCGATCACGAGGAACGGCTTCGGCAGAGGGTGCACCTCGCCGCCGATCGTCGTCTGGCGCTCCTGCATCGCCTCGAGCATCGCCGACTGCGTCTTCGCGCTCGAGCGGTTGATCTCGTCGAGCAGCACGAAGTTCGAGTGCACGGGGCCGAGCACGGTGCGGAACGACGACGCCTGCGCGTCGTAGATCTGGGTGCCCGTGATGTCGCTCGGCAGCAGGTCGGGGGTGCATTGGATCCGGCGGAAGCTCGCCTGCACAGTGTCGGCCAGCGACTGCGCCGCGGTCGTCTTCGCCAGGCCGGGCACCGACTCCAGGAGGATGTGGCCGCCCGCGATCAGGGCGATCAGCAGGCTGGCGCGGAGCCGCTCCTGCCCGACCATCTTCGCGGCGTACGCGGACGAGATCCGCGAGATGATGTCGCCCGCGACCTGGAGCTCGCCCTCGGCGAGCGGGGTGTTCTGATCGACCATGCGGATCCCTTCCGTCTACGTCCACGCTATCGGCCGCGTCTGGGCCCGGGCCGCGAGGCGCACGGCGCGGCGGGGCCTTCGTCGCGGTGGTGAAGCCCGATAGCATTTCCGCATGACCGACGCGACTGCGGACCCCATGGCCGAGCTGCTGCGCCTGCGCGCCAGCATCGACAACATCGACGCCGCGCTGACCTACATGCTCGCCGAGCGCTTCCGCTGCACGAAGCAGGTCGGGGCGCTCAAGGCGGCGCACGACCTGCCCGCGAGCGACCCCGCCCGCGAGGAGCGCCAGACGACGCGTCTGCGGCAGCTCGCGGAGGACGCGGACCTCGACCCCGAGTTCGCGGAGAAGTGGTTCAACTTCGTCGTCGCCGAGGTGATCCACCACCACATGCAGGCGAAGAACGCGGGCTGACTCACCCTAGGTATTCGCTACGCGACCGCACTCGCGGGCCCGCGATCCCGCGGATCCGCTGCGCGGATCCGCCCGCCAGGCCCGAGCCAGCGGCCCGCGGGTGCGGTCGCTCCGCTCCGGGCCGAGGGGCCGGTCGTGACGGTGCGAGAGGCGGCGGTTTAGCGCTCGAGGTGACCCGCGATGCGGCGGCGGAGCTCTTCGTCGGCGGCGTTCGAGATCACGATGAGGCCGTCGAGCTCCTCGCGCACCCGGCGGTACGCCGTTTGGCGTTCGGCCGCCGTCGCCGACTGGTCGACCGCCACGTTCAGCATGTGCTGCGCGCGGTCGAGGCGCTGGCGCTCCGCCTCCGTGAAGCCGCTCGCGCGCACACGCCGCGCCTCCTGCTCGGCGACGTCGAACGCGACCTCGAAATCGTGCACGGCGTCGCGGTACTCCGCATAGGCCTCGGCGTCGATGCGCTCCTGCGCCGACGACGGCCGGAGCGCATCGGCGACCTTCTTCGCGCGCAGGAACGCGCCCGTGTGCGGATCCCGCCCGTCGCTCATCGTCGGAAAGGCGATGAGCTTCGCGGCGTCGAGCTCGTACTCGAGCCATCGGCGCGACACCTCGTCGTGCGTGTCCATGAGCCGCTGCACGCGCTTCGCGCGGCCCGCGGCGTCGGCCTGCTCGACGGCCTCCGGATCCGTCGAACCCGCGAGTGCCCTCGCCCGCGCCTTCGCGTCGATCAGCTCGAGCTTGCGCTTGTGCCGCAGCTTCTGCTGCTTCGACGTCCACGAGCCGAGGGCGCTGAAGCCGCTGCCGATCGCCCCGCCGAAGACGAGCAGGAGCCACCAGTAGCTGCCGAGGAAGTGAAAGAGGGGCTCCATGCCGCCCAGCCTATGGCCACAGGCCCGCGGCGCCGAGCGCGCCGCGGGCCTGGTCGTCGGAACGGATCACACCGTGGCCCGGCGCAGGGTGGCGTAGGTGCCGAGGGCCAGGACCGCCGTGAGCACGAGACCGCCGAGGGTGACGTTCAGCGCGCCGACGTCGGCGAACCACGTGACCACGGGGACCCACCACTCCATCTTCGTGATGGCGAAGATGGCGATGGTGATGGCCAGACCGAGGGCCACGCTGATCGACACGACGGCGAGCGTGCCGAAGCGCTTCCAGATCGTCGCCATCCAGAACCCCACGACGAACAGGAGCACGGTCGCGGTGAAGTATCCCAGCCAGGCGGTCACCCAGCCCGATTCGAACAGATACGGCAGGTACGCGATTCGGCCGTTCATCCAGAAGCCGTCGGTGAGGGCCTCGATCCCCGCGAGGACGAGGTAGATCGATGCCATCATCGCCCCGGCGATCGCGCCGAGAAGCAGGGTTCCGACGAAGAACTCGCGTCGCGTGACGCTCATCGCCTGCGAGAACGGGAACGCGAGCGTCATCGACTGCACGCCGAGCGCAACGAAGTACCACAGGGGCGCGTTCGCGGCGCCGACGATCTTGACGTCATCGCCCGGGATCAGCCCGATGATGATGAGTGAGATCGCGACGGCACCCGCGAGCACGAGCAGGGGCACCCACACGAGCGACTGCGTGTTGATCAGCTGCAGGCGCACGACGCCCAGCATGCGGTTGGTGTGAGGCCGAGGTGCGGCCGTGGCGGTAGTCATCGCAGGGCTCCTTCTGTGTCGTTCGCGTTCTGGTGGTGCTGGGTCAGCCGCACGATCAGCTGCTGCAGCGGCACGGGGGCGAGCTCGAGGCCCGAGGCCTCGACGCGCCGGCGCTCGTCCGGGGTGAGCGTGCCGAGGAAGGTGACGCTCGCGACGCGGCCGAGGCTCTCGCGGTGCAGGACCTCGCGGCCCGCGACGAGGGCGTCGACGGTCTCCGCGTCGCCGACGACGTTGGTCGCCTGATCGCGGGTCTCCTCGGCCGACTGATCCATGATGATCCGGCCCCCGTCGATCACGATCACGTGCTCGATGAGGTGCGAGATCTCGTCGATGAGGTGGCTCGAGAGGATCACGGTGCGCGGGTGCTCCGCGTAGTCCTCGAGCAGGCGGTCGTAGAAGATCTGGCGCGCCACGGCGTCGAGCCCCAGGTACGGCTCGTCGAAGAAGGTGATCTCGGCGCGAGACGCGATGCCGATGATCACGCCGACGGCCGAGAGCTGGCCGCGCGAGAGCTTCTTGATGACGGTCTTGAGCGGCACCTGGAACTCGCCGATGAGCCGCTCGCACAGCTCCTGATCCCAGTTCGGGAAGAACATGGCGGCGGAGCGGAACGCGGTGCGCGCCGTCGCCTCGTCCGGATACTTCTGGCTCTCGCGCACGAAGCACAGGCGGCTCAGCACGCGCGGGTTCTCGTAGGGATCCTCGCCGAAGACCCGAACGGATCCGCTCGTCGCGAAGTTCTGCGCCGTCAGGATCGACATGGCGGTGGTCTTGCCCGCGCCGTTGCGCCCGAGCAGGCCGTAGATCGTGTTGCGCTCGATGTCGAAGCTGATGCCGTCGAGCGCCGAGGTGTTCTTGTAGGTCTTCGTGAGATCGCGGACCTGGATGACGGAGTCCATGGGATGTCCTTTGATGGAGGCTAAGAGGTGCGGGCGGCGCGCTCGGTGATGAGCTGCGTGACGTCATCTGCCGTGAGGCCGAGCTTCCGGGCCTCGGCGATGAGCGGTGCGACGTAGGTGTCGGAGAAGGCGGCCTTGCGCTCGCCGAGCACCTGCTCGCGGGCGCCGGGGGCGACGAACATTCCGATGCCGCGGCGCTTGTAAAGGATCCCCTTGTCGACGAGCATGTTCACTCCCTTGGCTGCGGTGGCGGGGTTGATGCGGGCGAATGCGGCGATCTCGTTCGTCGAGGGCGCCTTGTCTTCTTCGCGGAGGGTCCCGTCGACGATCTGGTCTTCGACCATCTCGGCGATCTGCACGAAGAGCGGCTTGCTCTCGTCCATGCGTCCTCCTTGGTGACTTGGTTAGTTACTTGACTAATGAACCATGTTACTTCGGGGGTGTCAAGGGTTTTGTGGATCTTAGTTTTTGGATCTTGGTTTGCGGTTTGTCTTGCGACCGCTACGCGATCGTGCGGGGGGTGGAGGACCCGGGGTGTCTGGGTGCGTGGGGGGCGTGTGTGCTTGGGGTGCTGTGTGTGTGCTTGGGGTGGGCGCGAAAAAGCGCCGGTCCTTGAGGGGACCGGCGCTTTTGGCGGGGTTCAGCCGAAGAGTGCGAGGAGGACGGTGGATCCGCCGCCGCCGACGATCAGGGCGACGACCACGATCCACGCGACCGCGCGGATCCGGCGGTTGCGGCGCGTCAGGCGGCCGTAGTCTTCGTCGGAGATGCCGTCGTAGGACGAGTCGCTCACGCGGGCTCCACGACCATCTCGCCGAAGTACTTCGGCAGAGTCTCGGTCGACATGGCGCGCAGCTCGGCGGCCGTATACGAGAAGACGTCCTGCACCTCGAGGACCGGCTCGGTGTCGGTCACGCCGATGCGGAGCACCGGGTAGCCCCGGCCCTCGCAGAGGCCGCGGAACTTGACGTCCTCCTCGCGGGGAACCGTGACGATGACGCGACCCGTCGACTCCGAGAACAGGGCGGCGGTCAGGTCGACGCCATCGCGGTCCATGAGCTCGTTCAGCCACACGCGGGCGCCGACGCCGAAGCGCATGACGCCCTCGGCGAGCGCGAGCGCCAGGCCGCCCTCGGAGAGGTCGTGCGCGCTCGAGACCATCCACTCGTCGCGCGCCCCCTGCAACAGACCCGCGAGGCGCTTCTCGCCCGCGAGGTCGACCTTCGGCGGGTGGCCGCCGAGGTGGCTGTGGATGACGTCGGCCCAGGCGGATCCGTCAAGCTCATCGGCCGTGGTGCCGAGGAGGTAGATGTTCTCGCCGGCGTCCTGCCAGCCGCTCGGGATGCGGCGCGAGACGTCGTCTATGATGCCGAGCACGCCGACGACGGGCGTCGGGTGGATCGGGGTGTCGCCGGTCTGGTTGTAGAACGACACGTTGCCGCCCGTGACGGGCACGCCGAGCGCCATGCAGGCATCCGACAGGCCGTCGACGGCCTGCTCGAACTGCCACATGACCTCGGGGTTCTCGGGGCTGCCGAAGTTGAGGCAGTCGGTCACGGCGGTGGGCACGGCGCCCGTGACGGCGACGTTGCGGTACGCCTCCGCCAGGGCGAGCTGGGCGCCCGCGAACGGGTCGAGCTGGCAGTAGCGGCCGTTGGCGTCGGTCGCGATCGAGAAGCCGAGGCCCGACTCCTCGTCGACGCGGATCATGCCGGCGTCGTCGGGGAACGACAGCGCCGTGTTGCCGAGCACGTAGTAGTCGTACTGGTTGGTGATCCAGCTCGTGTCGGCGAGGTTGGGGCTCTTCACGAGCTTCTCGAACTGCTCGGCGGCCTCTTCGGGCTTCGAGATGCGGGGCAGGCGCGCGGCCGAGTCGGCCTGCAGCGCGTCGATCCACGTCGGGTAGGCGACGGGGCGGTCGTACACGGGGCCGTCGACCGCGACGGTCGAGGGATCCACGTCGACGATGACCTCGCCGTTCCACGTGATGACGAGGCGGCCGTCGCCCGTGACCTCGCCGAGCACGCTGGTCTCGACGTCCCACTTGTTCACGACGGCCATGAAGGCGTCGAGCTTCTCGGGGCGCACGATCGCCATCATGCGCTCCTGCGACTCGCTCATGAGGATCTCCTCGGCGGTGAGCGAGGGGTCTCGCAGCAGGACGTTCGTGAGCTCGACGTTCATGCCGGATCCGCCGTTCGCGGCGAGCTCGCTCGTCGCGCAGGAGATGCCGGCGGCGCCGAGGTCCTGGATCGCCTCGACGAGCTCGTCCTTGTAGAGCTCGAGGCAGCACTCGATGAGCACCTTCTCGGCGAAGGGGTCGCCGACCTGCACGGCCGGCCGCTTCGTGGGGCCGCCGTCGCTGAACGAGTCGGAGGCGAGGATCGAGGCGCCGCCGATGCCGTCGCCGCCCGTGCGGGCGCCGAAGAGCACGACCTTGTTGCCGGCGCCCGTCGCGTTCGCGAGGCGGATGTCCTCGTGGCGCATCACGCCGACCGCGAGGGCGTTGACGAGGGGGTTGGCCTGGTAGACGGAGTCGAAGACCGTCTCGCCGCCGATGTTCGGCAGGCCGAGGCAGTTGCCGTAGGAGGAGATGCCCGACACCACGCCGTGCACGACGCGTGCGGTGTCGGGGTCGTCGATCGCGCCGAAGCGCAGCTGGTCCATGACCGCCACGGGGCGGGCGCCCATCGAGATGATGTCGCGGACGATGCCGCCGACGCCGGTCGCCGCGCCCTGGAAGGGCTCGATGTACGAGGGGTGGTTGTGCGACTCGACCTTGAAGGTCACGGCCCAGCCCTCGCCCACGTCGACGACGCCCGCGTTCTGCCCCATGCCGACCATGAGGCGTTCCTTCATCTCATCGGTGACCTTGTCGCCGAAACGGCGCAGGTACTTCTTCGAGCTCTTGTACGAGCAGTGCTCGCTCCACATGACCGAGTACATCGCCAGCTCGCCCGAGGTGGGGCGGCGCCCGAGGATCTCGCGGATCTGCTCGTACTCGTCGGGCTTCAGGCCCAGAGCGCCGTACGGCTGTTCCTTATCGGGGGTGGCGGCGGCGTTCTCGACGGTGTCGGCGACGTGTTCGGTGGTCACGCGTGAGCTCCATGAGTCAGGAGGGGCAAGATGCTCCCATTCTAGGCGCGCGAGCTGGGATCCCGGAGCGCGGCCCTTTTGGCGCAGCCCCCGGAGGAAATGCCCGCGCTGCCCGGCGCGTGGCCATGGCCAGAAAGTGCGGAACCGGCCCGGAAGTGCGGAGGGTGTCGCAGGTCTGATCCGCAGTATTGGATACACCCGCATTTCGCGCCCGCACCCGCTAGCCTCGCCTCATGCGCCGGATCCTGCTTGGGCTCGCCGCGATCGTCACGATCGCGGTCGGGCTGGGGGTGCACGCGCTCGGATCCGGCTTCGCGGGCGACGCGGCGGGCGATGTGCTCTACGCCGTGCTGATCTACCTGCTCGCCGCGATCGTGCTGCGCCGGGGTGCGTGGATCCTCGCACTGGCATGGTGCGTCGGCGTCGAGTTCTTCCAGCTGACGGGATGGCCGGCGGCGTGGGGATCCCCGTGGACGCTCGTCTTCGGCAGCGGCTTCGCCTGGACGGACCTTGCGTTCTACGCGATAGGCGTCGCGCTCGCCGCGGGCATCGACCGGGCGCTACTCGCGCGCCGGGTTCGCGGTGATACCGGCGATCGCGGTGCGGTATGACCGCTCGATGATCCCGCGCAGCACGCCCAGATCACAGGCCTCGAGGTCCTTGACGTAGAGGCAGCCGACACCGGAGGTGTGCGGGCCGAGCGTCTCGAGCGCGGCCGCGTGGGCGTCGATGCCGTCGGGCAGGTAGATCGACATCGCGGCCTTGCGCGGCGAGAAGGCCGCCGCGGGCGCATCGCCCTCGCGCCCCGACGCGTAGCGGTAGTGGTGGCTGCCGAAGCCGACGATGCTGCGGTCGACGACCGGATCCTCGCCCGTGATCTCGCGCATCATCGCCAGCAGCGTGACGGCATCGCGCCGCCGCTTGGCGGGCACGACCTCGGCGAACGTCTCGTCCATGCGCCCAGTATGCGCCTAGCGGGGGTACAGCACGCGGAAGCGCTCGCAGACCATCGGCATGTCGCCCGAGAAGGGGCGGCCCACGTCGATGTGATCCTCGAAGAACTCGCGGTGGATGCGCCGCCACGACTCGAGCGTGCGGTCGTCCTCGCCCTCCGCGTAGGCGTGCTCGGACGTCACCTCGTCGAACTGTACGACCTCGACCGATTCGGTGAGGAGCACGGCCCGCGGCTCCCCGGATCCATCGAGGACGATGTCGTGGCCTCCCGCGACCGGCAGTGGCTCGCCATCCTTCTCGTAATCCCACCCGTAGCTCGCGGTGCCGGTCTTGATGCCTGCCAGCACGAGCGCGAGCAGCTCATCGGCCTGCTCGGGCGTCGCCCCGAATCCCCAGGCGCGCTCGGCGGGCGGCGGATCCGCGGGCAGCTCGGGCACCGCCGCGCGTGCGGCGGCCCAGAACGTGGGAATGTCGGTCACCCGCCCAGTCTAGGCGCCGGTCGATTCCGCGGAGTTGGCCCCGTACTGCGGAGGAAAAGGGCACAAGGATCCGCACGTGCGGGTCAACTCCGCAGGTGCGGGGCGCGAGTCTAGGCGCGCTTGTGGACCGGGCACTCCGCGGGCGCGGCGGCGGGCGCCGCGGGGCGCGCGTCGATGCCGAACAGCGTCTCGACGGCGGCGAAGACGGCCTCGGCGTCGCCGGATCCGGCCGCCTCCTTCGCCCGCACCGTCGGCGTGTGCAGCAGCATCCCGGTGAAGTGGCGCAGTGCGTCGGCGATCTCGTCGGATCCGCTGCGCTCGAGCTCGCGCTCGAGCACGCCGAAGACGTGCTTGCGCAGAGCGATGACGGCGGGCTGCGCGTCCTGCTCGCGGCTCTCGCCGACGAACTTCGCGGTGGCGTCGCGCACGATCTCGCGGGCGGCATCGGTGGCCTGGAGTTCCTCGAGCGGCGCGTGCACGCGGATCGTCTCGAGGTCGAGCAGCGTCACACCGGGAACGGACGCGACGTCGGGATGCACGTTGCGGGGAAGGCCCAGGTCGATCACGAACAGCGGGCCCTCGTGCTCGCCGGCGCGGAGGGTATCGGCGGTGAGGACGGGCTCCTCGCGCGAGGTGCAGGTGATGACCATGTCGGCGCCCGCGGCGGCGTAGGCGAAGTCCTTTTCGCCGAAGACCTGCGGAAGGCCGTGCTTCGTGGCGAACTGGCGGCGGCCGGACGGCGAGTAGACCGTCACGCCCCGGACCCCGCGATCGCGGAGGGCCGCGAGGGTGGCGGCGGCGTAGGCGCCCGTGCCGACGAGCAGCACATCGAGCTCCGACCAGTCGATGAGGCGGCTGTCGGCGAGTTCGAGCGCGAGCCGGACGAGCGAGCGGCCGGCCCGTCCGAGGGCCGTGGAGTTCTTGACGGTCTTCTGCGTCTCGGTCGCGCGTTGGAAGAGCCGCTCGAGTTCGCTCGTCGTCGTTCCCTGCTGGCGGGCCTCGTCGAGCGAGCGGCGCACCTGGCCGCCGATCTCGCCCTCGCCGACGACGACCGACTCGAGTCCGGACGCGACGGCGAAGAGGTGCTCGACCGTGTGCCGGCCCTGCGTGACGACCTGCGAGGCGTCGAGCTCGCCGATGGGCACTCCCGTCGCCTCGGAGAGCGCGGCTCGGGCAGCGGCAACGGCGGCATCGGGGGAGGAGGTGTCGACGTAGGCCTCTACGCGGTTGCACGTAGAGACGACGACGGCACCTGCGACCGACGGATGCTCGGCGATTGCCGGGGCGAGGGGCGCAGTGTGGCCGCTCAGACGTTCGAGCACCTCGAACGGAGCGGTCTGATGACTCGCAGAGACACACAGCAGCACAGTTGACTATTCTACAGCGCGTCGAAGCTAGATCTGAATGATTCCAGAGAAGATAGGTCACCCTTACCTGACGCGGCCCCGCATGGATCCGCTCTATATTGGGCCCATGAGCATCGACCGCGCCCCGCGCCGCGTCGCCGCGCTGCCGCCCGCGATCCGCATTCTCGTGGTGTTGGCCTGCTCGGTCGTGGCGCTCGTGGGTATGTGGCTCGCGCGCGACGTGATCGGCCCGCTCGCAATCGGCGCGGTCATCGTCATCATCTGTTATCCGGTCGGGATGACGATCAATCGCTGGGGCGCGCCGCGCTGGGTCGGATCCACCGCGGTGATCCTGCTCGGATACGTGATCCTCGGCGTGCTCGCGGCCCTGCTCACGTTCGCGATCACCGAGTTCGTGCGCCTGATCACCGAACTGATGCCCGACCTGACGCGCCTCACCCAGCAGGTCTATGTCTGGCTGCGCGACCTGGGGGTCGATGCCGAGATCGGAACCCAGATCTCGACCCTGCTCAACACCTCGCGGGTGATCGACCTCGCCACCTCGCTGTCCGGAAGCGCCATCGGGGTCGTCACGGCTCTGTTCTTCGTGCTCGCCTACGTCATCTTCATGAGCGTCGACGTGTCGCGATACGCGCGCGCCGAAGAAGCCTTTGGCCCCAAGGTCCGCCCCGTGCTCGACCGGATCCGCGACTACTGCGCGGGCGTGCGGCGGTACTTCGTCGTCAACGCCGTCTTCGGTCTCATCGTCGCCGTCGTCGACACCATTTCGCTCTACATTCTCGACGTGCCCGCCCCGCTCGTCTGGGGGATCCTGTCCTTCGTCACGAACTTCATCCCGAACGTCGGCTTTATCCTGGGGCTCGTGCCACCCGCGCTCATCGCGCTCATCACGAACGACTGGGTGACCGCGCTGATCGTCGTCGCCGTGTACATCGTCGCGAACGTCACCCTGCAGGTGCTCGTGCAGCCGAAGTTCGTGAGCGACGCCGTCGGCATCACGCTCACGCTGAGCTTCTTCTCGGTCATCTTCTGGACGGTCGTGATCGGCCCGCTCGGCGCGATCCTCGCCGTGCCCCTCACGCTGCTGGTGCGCGCGCTCGTGCTCGAGTCGGATCCGGCGCACAGCTGGCTTCGCTGGCTCACGGGAGACGACGAGGCCGCGGAGCGTTCGTGGCGGGAGCCGCGCACCCCATAAACGCGTCAGGCGCAGGTGCAATGATTGAACCATGGCCCACGACGCACCTCTGGTAGCCGCGCTGCGCGGCGAACGCCCCGATCGTCTCCCCGTCTGGTTCATGCGCCAGGCCGGCCGTTCGCTGCCCGAGTACCGCGATCTGCGCGTGGGTACGCGCATGCTCGACGCGTGCCTCACCCCGGACATGGCGGCCGAGATCACGCTGCAGCCCGTGCGCCGGCACGACGTCGACGCCGCGATCTTCTTCAGCGACATCGTGGTGCCGCTCAAGATGGCGGGCGTCGAGGTCGAGATCGTGCCCGGCCGCGGCCCCGTGTTCGACAGCCCCGTCCGCACGGCGGGCGACGTCGCGCGGATCACGAGCATCCCGGCGTCGGCCGTCATCGACGCCGCCGAGCCCATCCGCGAGGCCGTGCGCATCACGACGCAGGAGCTCTACGGCCGCGGCACGCCGCTGATCGGCTTCGCCGGCGCGCCCTTCACCCTCGCCGCCTACCTTGTCGAGGGCGGGCCGTCGAAGGAGCACATGCGCGCCCGCGCCATGATGCACTCCGACCCCGACTCGTGGAACCGCCTCGCCGGATGGCTCGCCGAGATCTCGGCGGCCTTCCTCGGCGTGCAGGTCGAGGCCGGCGCACAGGCCGTGCAGCTCTTCGACTCCTGGGCCGGATCCCTCTCGCGCGCCGACTACCGCGCGTATGTGCAGCCGCACTCCGCGCGCGCGCTCGGATCCGTCGCGGGCGTGCCGCGGATCCACTTCGGCGTCGGAACCGGGCCGTTCCTCGACGACATGACGCTGGGCGGCCTCGCCGATGCCGTCGGCGTCGACTGGCGTATGCCCCTGGCGGAGGCGGCCGCCCTCGTCGGCCCCGACACCACGCTGCAGGGCAACATCGACCCGGCCATGCTCCAGGCGCCCTGGGAGGTTCTCGAGGCGCACGTGCGCGACGTCGTCGAGTCGGGCAGGGCCGCGCGCGCCCACGTCGTCAACCTCGGTCACGGCGTGCCGCCCGAGACCGACCCCGCTGTGCTCACCCGCATCGTCGAGCTGGTGCACGCGCTGTGACGAACGAACCGCAGTACGACCTCGCGGATCTCGCCGAGCGCGCCGCCGGGCGCCACGTCGTCGTGGTCGGCGCCGGCGCCTCCGGGCTCGTCGCGGCGCGGGAGATCGCGCGGCTCGGGATCCGGGTGACGGTGCTCGAGTCCGCCGCGAGCGTCGGCGGCGCCGTGCGCTCCGGCGATGTCGGCGGGATCCGCCTGGACCTCGGCGCGGAGAGCTTCGCGACCCGCGGGGGACACGTGCAGGCGCTCATCGACGAGCTGGGGCTCGCGGGCGACGTCGTCGAACCGGATCACTCGGCCGGCGGTGCGTGGGTCGCGGGACTTTCCGGCGGGGGAGCCGCGCCGCTCCCGAAGGGCGGGATCCTCGGGATCCCCGCGAACCCCTTCGCGGACGACGTGCGCCGCGTGATCGGCTGGCGCGGCGCCTGGCGCGCCTACCTCGACCGCCTGCGCCCCAACCTGCGGATCGGGCACGCCGATTCGCTCGGTCAGCTCGTGCGCTCGCGCATGGGCGCGCGCGTGCTCGACCGGCTCGTCGCGCCCGTCACGAGCGGCGTCTACTCGGCGTCGGCCGACGACATCGACCCCGCGATCGCGGCGCCAGGGCTCAACACGGCGCTCACCCGCGCCGGCTCGCTCAGCGGCGCCGTGCTCGAGCTGCAGGAGCAGCGGCGGACCGCACCGGGAGGCGCCGTCAAGGGGATCCGCGGCGGCATGGCGCGGCTCGTCGAGGCGCTCGCCGCCGATATCGCGGAGCGTGGCGGTGAGGTGCGCACGGGCGTCTCCGTCGTCTCGATCGACGAGGGCGCCGACGCCGCCTGGAGGGTCGTGACCGACCAGGTCGAGACCGACGAGGACGGCGCCGAGGCGCCCCTCGCGCTCGACGCCGACGCCGTCATCGTCGCGACCGAGGAGGCGACGGCGCGACGCCTCCTCGCGCCCCTCGTCGGATCCGGCCTCGCCGCGGCACTGCCCGCGCCCGGGCCCGCGGTCGCCATCGCCACCCTCGTGCTCGACCTCCCGGCGCTCGACTCCGCCCCGCGGGGCACGGGCGTGCTCACCGTCCCCGGATCGCACCGCGCGAAGGCGCTCACCCACGCGACGGCGAAGTGGGCCTGGGTGCGCGAGGCGGCCGGCAAGGGAACCCACGTCGTCCGGGTCTCCTTCGGCACGGTCGCGGAGGATCCCGCCACCGATGGCCTCTCCGCGCAGGAGCAGACCGAACTGGCCCGCGAGGAGGCCGCCCGCCTCCTCGGGATCGAGATCCCGGCGGGCGCGGTCCGCGGATCCCGGCTGGAGCGCTTCCAGCAATCGCAGCCCGCCGCGACGCACGGCCAGCGCGAGCAGGCCGAGACGGCGCGCGCGGCGATCCGCGCCGTGCCGACGCTCGGCGCGGTCGGCGCCTGGCTCGCCGGAACCGGCCTTGCACAAGTCGTTCCCGATGCCAAGGCCGAAACAGATCGCGTGCGCCGCGCGGTATTGTTCGGCGACCAGTAACGTAGTTTTAGCGAAGAGCGACACGACGAGGGGGATCCCCATGCGAGGAAAGATCGGGCTGGTCATCGGCCTGGGTGCCGGATACGTGCTCGGTACGCGGGCCGGACGCGCGCGCTACGAGCAGATCAAGAAGCAGGCGGAGAAGGTCTGGGAGCTGCCGCCCGTGCAGAAGCAGGTCGACCGGGTCAAGGCAGCCGCGAAGCGCCTGCCGGGCGCCGCGATCGCGTTCGTGCAGTCGAAGACATCCGACGCGAAGGCCTCGGGCGCCACGATGACCCCCGCGCAGCCGTCGCCGGCGTCGTCGGCTGACGCGAAGGCGGATCTGCGATGACGGAGCACAAGAAATCGCCCCTGCGCGACCGCGCCGACGACGGGCTCTTCACCCTGATCGGCGACGTGCCGCAGCTCGTGAAGAACCTCATCACGGCTGAGCTGAACGCGCTCAAGAAGTACGTCGGCCAGCTCGTCAAGCACGGCGGATGGACGCTGATCTTCGCGATCGCGGCGCTGTTCTTCCTGTTCTGGACCGTGCCCGCGTTCCTCGCGTTCCTCATCATCCTGCTCGACCTGTGGATGCCGCTGTGGGCCTCGGCGCTCATCGTCCTCGGCATCGGCGTCGTGATGATCGCGGTGTGCGGGCTGTGGGCGTACGTGCGCCACGTGCGCGCCATCATCAAGCTCGAATCCCCCGGCGCCGCGGCCAGGGCCGACGCCGCCATCGTGAAGGAGTTCGCGGATGAGTTCTGAGCTGCCCGACACCGTCGTCCCGAGCGGGATCAGCGACCCCGTGCAGCTGGCGAGGGCCGAGCTGAAGGCCGCGCTCGCCGCGATCGAGATCAAGGCGAACTACCCGCGGCGCATCAAGGAGGCCTCGGGTCGGATCGCCGCGAAGGCCCGCACCATCGCGGAGAAGAAGCCGGTCGTCGCGCTCACGGGCATCGTGGTCGGATCCGCCGCCGTCGGATCCGCCGTCTGGGGTATCGCCCGCGCGATCTCGCGCTGATCCCGCGCCCGCGCCGGCGACCCCGCAAGGCTGGGCGCCTCGATTCGCCGTTGTCAGGTCGCGGGAGGATGATGGGGGTATGGCAGATTTCGAAGCTCCCTCCGGTGACAACTACAGCCTGTGGACGGTGTGGCGCCGCGACCAGCAGCACCCCGTGTCGAGCGACGACAGCGCTGAGCTGCAGCGCGTCGTCGACGAACTTGCGGCGAACGGCGTGACGATCCGCGGTTTCTATGACGTGAGCGCAATGCGCGCCGACGCCGACCTCATGGTGTGGCTGCACGGCCCCGTCGCGGAAGACCTGCAGGCCGCGGTCCGGCGCCTGCGCCGCACGGCGCTGCTCGAGAACCTCGTCATCAGCTGGAGCGGGATGGCGGTGCACCGAGACAGCGAGTTCAACAAGTCGCACGTCCCCGGTTACCTGCGCGGTGAGCGGGCGCGCGACTGGCTCACGGTGTATCCCTTCGTGCGCAGCTACGACTGGTACCTCCTGCCCGACGACGAGCGCCGCACGATGCTCGCCGATCACGGACGCAAGGGCGCCGCGTTCAAGAGCGTCGTCGCGAACACCATGCCGGCCTTCGCGCTCGGCGACTACGAGTGGATGCTCCCGATGGAGTCCGACGTGCTCACCGACCTTGTCGACATGATGCGCGACCTGCGATACACCGACGCGCGCCTCCACGTGCGCGACGAGCTGCCCTTCCACACGGGCCGCCGCATCGACGTCGCCGAGGTTCCCGAGGTCGTGCGGTAACGACCATGGATGCCACGCAGCCGATCCGCCTCGGAACCCGCCGCAGCCGCCTCGCCGTCGCCCAGTCGGGCCTCGTCGCCCGCGAGCTCGAACGCGTCTCCGGGCGCCCCGTCGAGCTCGTCCAGATCACCTCGGAGGGCGACACGAACCGCGCCTCGCTGGCCTCCCTAGGCGGCGCCGGGGTGTTCGCGACGCGCCTGCGTGAGGCGCTGCTCGCGGGGGAGTGCGATCTGCTCGTGCACTCGCTCAAGGACCTGCCGGTCGAGCAGGCCCCCGGGCTCGTCATCGCGGCGACGCCCGCGCGCGTCGACGCCCGCGATGTCGTGATCACCCGCGACGGCACCCCGCTCGCGGAGCTGCCCCGTGGATCCCGCGTGGGCACCGGATCCCCGCGCCGCGTCGCGCAGGTCCGCCGCGCGAACCCCGGCGTCGAGGTCGTGGACATCCGCGGCAACATCGACTCGCGGATGGGGCGCGTGCGCGACGGCGAGCTCGATGCCGTCGTGCTCGCCGCTGCGGGCCTGACGCGGGTCGACGCCGACGGGGGCGAGATCCCCACGGTCGCGGGCCTGTTCGTCGAGGCCCAGAACCTTCCCGGCTGGCCGACGGCCGCCGGGCAGGCATCGCTCGCGGTCGAGACCGCCGCGGATGCGGATCCGCAGCTGCTCGCCTGGCTCGGAGAGCTCGACGCGCCCCTCACGCGCTTCGCCGTCACGCTCGAACGGGCCATCCTCGGGGGCGTCGAGGCGGGTTGTCACGCGCCCGTCGGAGCGCACGCGTGGACGAGCGATTCGCACGTGCACGTGCGGGTCGATGTGTACGGCGCGGATCATCACGAAGACGTCACACTCGACCACTCGGAACCCGTTGTGGGTTTCGAATCCCTGATTGAAGGGTATATTCAGGCACGAGGCAGCGGTGCGGCTGCCGACGGTTCGGACCTTCTGGTCCGGGCACGCGAGATCGGTCACGGTCTCGCGCGTCGGCTGCTCGACAACGGGGCGGCTGACATTGTGACAAGAGAGGCAGCCCCTACTACATGACGAAGGACGTCAAGGCCGATAAACCGCTCACCGGTTGGCGAGTTCTCGTTCCCCGCGGAGGCCCCTGGGGCGACGACGTCGCCGCCAAGCTGCGAAACAAGGGCGCCATCCCGGTCGTCTCCCCGCTGATCAACTTCGCTCCGCCCGAGGACAGCTCGGAGCTCGAGCGCGTCATCGCGGAGCTCGCGATCGGCCGCTACGACTGGCTCACCGTGACGAGCGCGACGACCGTCGACGTGCTGCACGCCTATGGCGCGAAGATCCCCGCCACGACCAAGGTCGCGGCGGTCGGCGAAACGACGGCCGCGGCCCTCGCGTCGGTCGGGTACCCCGTCGATCTCGTGCCCGAGGAGGAGAACTCGGCCTCCGGCGTCGCCCAGGCGATGATCGAACTCGAGAAGGATCCGGTGCGGGTGCTGTGCCTCCGCTCGGAGCTGGCCAAGCCCGAGCTGTCGCTGCGGCTCGCGGAGGCCGGTCACGATGTGACCGCCGTCGTGGCCTACCGCACGGTCGGCGTCCCGGCGACGGAGCGCGCCGAGCGTGACGTCAACAACGGCCGCATCAACGCGATCCTCGTGACGAGCGGATCCGTCGCCGAACAGGTGCGCACGCAGTTCCCCGACATCCCCGAGCAGACGGTGATCGCGGCGATCGGCCCCCGCACGGCGCAGGACGCGCGCGAGATCAACCTCCCGATCCGCGTGATCGCGCCCGAGCGCACGATCGAGAGCCTCATCGACACGCTCGGCGAGTACCGGGTCCCCGAGCCCACGACCGCCGCTCTGCAGATTCCCCCGACCGACGTGCTCCACCTGCCGCTCGATCGGGATCACGAAGAAGGCAAGTAATCCCCATGGTGTTCCCCACGCATCGCCCCCGCCGGCTGCGCCAGTCGGCCCCCGTCCGACGCCTCATGGCGGAGAATCACCTCGTGCCCAGCCAGCTCGTGCTGCCGCTGTTCGTGCGCGAGGGCATCTCCGAGCCGCAGGCGATCTCGTCGATGCCGGGGCAGAGCCAGCACACGCTCGACTCGCTCCGCCGCGTTGCCGCGGAGGCCGCCGAGGCGGGGATCGGCGGCGTGATGCTCTTCGGAGTGCCCGCCGTGCGCGACGCGGTGGGTTCGGGCGCTGACGATCCCGACGGGATCCTCAACGTCGCAACGACCGCGCTGCAGCAGGAGGTCGGCGACGCCCTCGTTGTGCAGACCGACCTGTGCCTCGACGAGTTCACCGACCACGGACACTGCGGTGTGCTCCGCGCCGACGGCGCCGTCGACAACGACGCGACGCTCGAACGCTACGTGTCGATGGGCATCGCGCAGGCGCGGGCGGGCAGCCAGCTACTGGGACTGTCGGGCATGATGGACGGCCAGGTCGCCGCGATCCGCGCCGGTCTGGACGCCGAGGGATTCACCGACACCATCATCATGGCCTACTCGGCGAAGTACGCCGGGGCGTTCTACGGCCCCTTCCGGGAGGCCGTCGACTCGCAGCTGAAGGGCGACCGCCGCACCTATCAGATGGATCCGCCCAACGCCCGCGAGGGCGTGCGCGAGGCGCTGCTCGACGTCGAAGAGGGCGCCGACATCGTCATGGTCAAGCCGGGCCTGCCCTACCTCGACGTGCTCGCGGAGGTGCGCGCCGCCGTCGACGTGCCCGTCTGGGCGTACCAGGTGTCCGGCGAGTACTCGATGGTCGAGGCCGCCGCCGAGCGCGGCTGGATCGACCGTCGCGCCACCATCCTCGATTCGCTCGCCGCGTTCAACCGCGCGGGCGCCGACGCCGTGCTGACGTACTGGGCGACGGAGGCCGCCGGCTGGATCCGCGAGGGGCTGTAGGGGGTCCGCCTCCCGCGGTTCGCGCCGCGCACCTCGTGATGCATGCATCAATGTATACTTGAGGCATGATCGAACTTCCGTGGAGCAACGCCGGGGCGACGACGATCGCTGATCGCGTCGCCGGGTCCCTCGCCCGCCGCATCGCCGAGGGCGAGATCGAGCCGGGGGAGGTGCTGACCGAGGTCGAGGTCGCCGCCGAGTTTGAGGCGAGCCGCACGCCCGCGCGCGAGGCAATGCTCAAGCTCGAGCGCTGGGGGCTCGTGCGCCTCGCGCCCAAGAAGGGCGCCGTCGTGACGAACCCGTCGGCGAGCGAGCGCCGCGAGCTGCTCGCGGTGCGATCGATGCTCGAGGCGAGCGCGGCGGCGTCGATCGCCGCGGATCCGGCGGCGCGCGAGCGCCTCGCCACCCTCCTCGACGAGAACCTGCGGGGGCAGGGGGCCGCGCTCGCGGATCCGGAGCGCTTTGCCCTGCTCGACTACGCCTTCCACCTCGAGATCATCGGGCATGACGACAACCGCGTCGTCGCCGAGATCTCGCGCTCGCTCGCGCCGCGGCTCTACCGGCTGACGCACCTCGCGGTCGTTCACGCCGTCGATCTCGGGCGGCTTCACGCCGAGCACGTCGCCCTCGCGGGCGCGCTGAGCGAGGGCGACGCCGAGCTGTTCCGCGCGCTCATGGCGCAGCACATCGGTGCCGGCCACGCGGGTTACGAGGTGTCGGAATGAGCGGGGCCGTCCCCCTCCTTTCCGTGAGATCTCACTCTTTTCGCGAGCCCTCCTCCGCGAGATCGCACTCTTTTCGCGAAGTCGCACTGAATTCGGTGAGATCTCGCGAAAAGAGTGAGATCTCGCGGGGCGGGGTGCGCGCGGGCGCGGGCGCGGGGTCCGGGATCCGGGGCGCGCGATGAACCGGCGCGCGTGGCTGCTGCCCGCGCCGACGGTGTTCGTGCTCGCGTGGGGCGGCAACCACTTCACGCCGCTGCTGCACCTGTACGAATCGCTCGGCGGATACGCCCCGTGGCAGGCCAACCTGCTGCTCGGCATGTACGTGTTCGGGCTCGTCCCGGGCCTGCTCGTCGCGTCGGCGTTCTCGGACCAGCACGGCCGCCGGCCCGCCACCTGGATCGGCCTCGCGGCCTCCGCGATCGCGAGCGGCCTGCTCGCCGCGGGGTTTGGATCCTTCGCCCTGCTCTGTATCGGACGCGTCTTCGCGGGCCTCGGCGTGGGTGTCGCGATGTCGGTGGGATCCAGCTGGATCAAGGAACTCTCGTCCGGCGCGCCCTCGCCCACGGCGGGCGCGCGGCGCTCGTCGATGACCCTGACGCTGGGCTTCGGACTCGGCGCCGGCGTCACGGGCGTGCTCGCGCAGTGGGGTCCGCTCCCCGCCGAGCTTCCGTACTTCGTGCACCTGGCGCTCTGCGTGGTCGCGGCCGCGGCGCTCCTGCGCGCGCCCGAATCACTGGATCCGGCCCGCCGCGCCGCGGGCCCCTGGTGGAAGGATCTGCGGGTGCCGTCGGCGGCGCAGCGCCCCTTCCTGCGCGTCGTTCTGCCGGCGGCGCCGTGGGTGTTCGCGGCCGCCGGCGTCGCCTACGCGATCATGCCGAGCGTCGTTGAGCACCGGCTCGGCGCGCACGCGACCCTCTACGCCACGGCGCTGACGGTCGTCACCCTCGGCGTCGGCGCGGTGTTCCAGACTCTCGTGCCATGGCTCAATCGCGTCACCCGCGGACGCGCCCTCATAGTGGGGCTGTCGGGGATGACGGCCGGCGTGATCCTCGCCGCCGTTTCGGCCGAGATCGGGGATCCGGCGCTCGCGTTCCTCGTCGCCGCGGTGCTCGGAGCGTCGTACGGCGTGTGCATCGTCTCGGGCCTCGTGGTCGCGCAGAGCCTCGCGACGCCGAGCGACCTCGCCGGCGTCACGGGCGTGTACTACTCGCTGACGTACGTCGGATTCCTCCTCCCGACGCTGGTCGCCGCGCTGCTGCCGGTGATGAGCTACCTGACGAGCCTGATCATCATCGCTGCCGTCTGCGCGGCGTGCCTGCTGGTGGTGGCCCGCAACCTGCGGGTGCGGTGAGTGCTGCCCCGCCCCGCGAGCGCACAAGATTTGCCCGAACGCCTACGTTATTTCGTATCCGTTCGGGTAAAGCTTGTGCGTTCGGCGGATGTGACGCTCGGCGCGAGACAATAGGCACATGGATCGCAACGACTCGCTCTTCGCCAGCGCTCAGAAGGTCATCCCCGGCGGCGTGAACTCGCCCGTGCGGGCATACGGATCCGTCGGTGGCACGCCGCGCTTCCTCGCCGAGGCGAAGGGCGCGTACGTCACCGATGCCGCGGGCCGCGAGTACGTCGACCTCGTCGCGACCTGGGGCCCCGCCCTGCTGGGCCACGCGCATCCGGCGGTCGTCGAGGCCGCCCAGCGGGCGGCTGAGCGCGGACTGTCCTTCGGCGCCCCGACCGAGGGCGAAGTGCAGCTCGCGTCGCTGATCTCCGAGCGGGTCCGGGCGGGTGGCCTGTCCCCGGTCGAGGAGGTGCGACTCGTCTCGACCGGCACCGAGGCGACGATGACGGCGATCCGCCTGGCCCGCGGAGTCACCGGGCGCGACCTGCTCGTGAAGTTCGACGGCAACTACCACGGCCACTCCGACGGGCTGCTCGCGGCAGCCGGATCCGGCGTCGCGACCCTCGCCCTGCCGGGCACGGCGGGTGTTCCGGCGTCGGTCGCCGCGTCGACGCTCGTCGTCCCCTACGGTGACCTCGACGCCGTGCGCGAGGTCTTCGCCGCGCGCGGCGGCAACATCGCGGCCATCATCGTCGAGGCGGCGCCCGCGAACATGGGCGTCATCGAGCCGCCCGAGGGCTTCAACGCGGCCCTTGCCGACATCGCGCACGCCGCCGGATCCCTGCTGATCGTCGACGAGGTTCTCACCGGCTTCCGGGTGCACCCCGCGGGCGAATGGGGGCGCCAGGTCGAGGCCGGCCACGCCTACACCCCCGACATCATGACCTTCGGCAAGGTCGTCGGCGGCGGCATGCCGCTCGCCGCGCTCGGCGGCAGCCGCGAGGTCATGGAGTACCTCGCCCCCGTGGGGCCGGTGTACCAGGCGGGCACGCTCTCGGGGAACCCGCTCTCGGTCGCGGCCGGCATCGCGACGCTCGAACTCGCGACGCCCGAGGTGTACGCGCACCTCGACCGTGCCGCCGATCGCGTGATCGCCGACCTGACCGCCGCGCTCCGGGCCGAGGGCGTCGCGCACTCCATCTCGCGCGTCGGGTCTCTCTTCGGGCTCGCGTTCATGCCGGAGAAGCCGGCGGACTACGAGCAGGCGAAGACGCAGGAGGCGCACCGCTTCACGCCGTTCTTCCACTCGATGCTCGACAGCGGGGTGAACCTGCCGCCGAGCATCTACGAGGCCTGGTTCGTCACCGCCGCCCACGACGACGCGGCGCTCTCGCGCATCGCGGAGGCGCTCCCTGCCGCCGCCAGGGCAGCCGCCGCCTAACGCGCGGAGTCCGGCGACGATCGTTCGCGGGTCAGCGGAACGATGCGCCCTCCAGGTCGAGGAGGAACCTCTTCACGTCCTCGCGGCCGGAGAACTCGCCCAGGGATCCGTCGGCGCGGATCACGCGGTGAACCGGGACCACGAGCGTCAGCGGTGTGAAACGGCAGGCCGTGCCGACGGCGCGGTGCGCGCGCGGACGCCCCGCCATCTCGGCGACCTCGCCATAGCTGGCGGTCTCGCCGTGCGGGATTTCGGCGACGCACTGCAGCGCCATCCGCGCGAAACCGTCGGTCAGGGCCCAGTCGATGGCGACGTCGAACGTCGTCCGGGATCCGTCGAAGTACTCGCCGAGCTGGGATCCGAGCCCCGCGATGTCCTCGTCGGCGGCCGCGAGCGAGCCGCGGATCTCCTGCGCGACCGAGTCGACGACCCACAGCGGATCCTCGGCCGTCCCGAGCGCGACGACCGCGTCGGAGGCGGTGAAGACGGCGACCGCCGCCCCGATCGGCGTCGCCGTGACGGTGTACCTGTAGCCCTGAGCTGCCATGTCCCACTTCCGGTCGTTATCCGCGCACTAATGCCACATTAAGTGGGACACGGGTCGGGGTGTGTCCCACTTAGTGCGGGTATGGGGGTGTGATTTCCGCGTTAAGTGGGACATGGGGCGGGGTGTGTCCCATTTGGTGCGGGTATGGGGGTGTGATTCCCGCATCAACTGGGACACGGGTCAGAGCGTGTCCCACTTAGTGCTTATAGGCCGGCGCCATTCCCGCATCAAGTGGGACACGCCCCACCCGGGACACGCCCCGCCCCCTACGCCGCGGTGCGGGCGCGGGCGGCGTTGAGGAGCGCCGCGGTGCGGGGGCCGACGCCGAGTTCGTACGCCTCGTGTAGGTGCTCGACGGTGTCGACGTCGCGGCGCAGGGTGTTGGTGGCGGGGATCGGCAGGCGCACGTGGCCCGCCTGCGCGTGCTTCTCGGCGGATCCGGATCCGAAGTGCGGTTCGAACGTCGCGGGGCTGCGCCAGGCGACGAACACGGATCCGGTCTCCTCGACGTCCGGGACGAAGGAGCGCTCCTCGGCGGTCGCCGAGAGCAGCGCGCGGTCAAGGTCGTTCGAGCGCAGTGCGGGCAGGTCGCCGAGCATGGCGGCCCTGGCGTCGTGCGTCGCGCGCTCGAGTCCGGCGCGCGCGGCCCCATTGAGCCCCATTCCCGGATCCGAGACCCACCGAGCACCCTCGATCTGCTCGACGCCGGCCTGCACATCGGCATCGCTCGTCACGACGACGACCTCGCCGACGGCCTCAGCTCGCGCGGCGGCCGCGATCGTGTCGAGAGCGATCGCGAGGGCGAGCTGGGGGCGGTCGGTTCCGGCGAGCTCCAGGCGGGTCTTCGCCGCCTGGGTGGTCTTCACGGGAATGATGACGCTCCAGAGCATGGGATCCCTTCGGGGGAGGACAGGGCAGGCCCTAGGCTACCGCGGCGCGGAGCCTCGGCAAGACATCGCGACCATAAATGTCGAGGAATTCGGCCTGGTCGTGGCCCGGATCGTGGAAGACCAGGTGCGTGAATCCGAGGTCGAGGTAGCGCTGAATCTGCGCGACGTGCTCGTCGGGGTCGTCCGAGACGATGAAGCGGCTCGCGGCGCGTTCAATGGGGAGCTTCTCGGCGAGACGCTGCATCTCGATCGGGTCGTGCACGCCGGTCTTCTCCTCGGGGCTGAGAGCGAGCGGCGCCCAGAACCGGGTGTTCTCCAGGGCTTTCGCCCGGTCGGGGCGGAACGACACCTTCACCTCGAGCATGCGGTCGACGCCCGTCTGCCCGCCCTTGGCGAGCCCCTCCTCGAAGGCGGGGATGAGCGTGTCGGCGTACAGCGAAGGATCCTTGCCGCTCGTGGTGATCCACCCGTCGGCGATCCGGCCCGCGAGGCGCGTGGCCGCGGGGCCCGAGGCGCCGATGTAGATCGGGACCTCCTGCTCGGGGCGGTCGTAGATCGTAGCGTTGCTCACTCGGTAGAAGTTTCCGTCGTAGCTGACGCGCTCGCCGCGCCACAGCTCGCGAATCAGCAGGATCGCCTCCTTCATCCGCTGGAAGCGCTCGGGCGGATCAGGCCACGCCTGTCCGAGGGTGACCTCGTTGAGCGCCTCCCCCGTGCCGACGCCGAGGATGATGCGACCGGGGTTCATGGATCCGAGGGTCGCGAACTCCTGCGCGATCACGCCCGGGTGATAGCGGAAGGTCGGCGTGAGTACCGAGGTGCCGAGCGTCACGCGCGAGGTCGCCTGACCGGCGGCGCCCAGCCACGGGATCGCGGCGGGCGCGTGCCCGCCCTCGTGCATCCACGGCTGCAGGTGGTCGCTGAGGAACACCGAGTCGAAGCCGTTCTCCTCCGCGCCCACGGCATAGTCGAGCAGCTCGCGCGGGCCGAACTGCTCGCTCGAGGCCTTGTATCCGAAGCGGATGGTCATGAGAGTGCTCCTTCGAGACGCTGCCGGAATTCGGCGACGGTGCCGGGCCACAGCAGGGCGAGTGCGCCGCTGCGTTCGTCAACGTACCAGTTGTGGCAGCCGCCCGTCAGCCAGGGGGTGCGCGCGGCGCGACGCGCGATGTCGGCGGTGGATGCGCTCTCGGCCTCGTCCGTAACCGCGACCCAGCCGCCGCGCGCGATGAGCCGGGCCGCGAACGACGCCTGCGCCTCCGAGATGAGGATCGACGAGTTGTGGCCCAGCGACGCGTTCGGCCCGTTGAGGACGAACAGGTGCGGGAACCCCGCGACGAGCGTCGACGCGACGGCCGTCATCCCGCGGGACCAGTGCGCGTCGAGCGTCTCCCGCTCGCCCGTGACGAGCGCCGCGTAGGGCTGCCGGGTCGTCTCGAAGCCGGTCGCGAGCACGACGATGTCGGCGTCGTAGCGCGCGCCGCTCGCGGCGACGAGTGCGGATCCGTCGACCTCCGCGAGCGCCGATGGCTCGAGCGCGATGGATCCGTCGGCGATCGCCGGGTAGAAGTCGTCGCTCAGCAGTACCCGCTTGCAGCCGAAGGCGTAGTCGGGCGTGAGCTGCGCGCGCAGCAGCGGATCCGGAACCTGCCGCGCGAGGTGATCGCGCGCGGCCGATTCGGCGGCCGCGGCCGCGGCCGGATCCCCCGATCGCGACGCGAAGCGCGCCTCGCCCTCGGCGTAGAGCGCGTCGCGGTGCGCGGCGAGCAGGGCCGGATCCGCCTCGAAGGTGCGTATCTCGGATCCGTCGACCGCGCGATCGCCGCGCGGCACGATCCACGCGGGGGTGCGCTGGAAGAGGGTGACGCGGGCGCCGAGGCGGGCGAGCGCGGGCGCCAGCTGCACGGCGGTGGCTCCCGTGCCGACGACGGCGACGCGCTTTCCGGTGACGTCGACCGAGTGATCCCACCGCGCGGAGTGGAACAGCGGGCCCGGGAAGGAGCCAAGCCCCGGAATCTCGGGAATCTTCGGCTCGGTGAGTCGGCCCGCGGCCAGGATCAGGTTGTCGGCAACGACCTCGCGCGTACACAACGACGCAGATTTTGGGGTCGGTGCCCCGGATGAACCCGTTTCCGGCCGAGTCAGCCGAAAATCTGCGTCGTCGTGTACGGCGAGGGTGATGCGCCAGGCGTCGCCGTCCCAGCGGGCGGAGGTCATCGTCGTCCCGAGCATCAGCTGGTTCGCCAGGCCCTCCGATTCGACGACGCGCTCCAGGTAGTCGCGGATCTCGGCGCCCGGTGCGAAGACGCGCGACCAGCGCGGCCACGGGTGCGACTCGAGGCCGTACAGGTGCGAGGGCACGTCGCACGCGATGCCCGGATAAGTGTTGTCCCGCCAGGTGCCGCCCACGGATGAGGCCCGCTCGACGACGAGGAACGAGGTCACACCGGCGTCGCGCAGCGCGAGCGCCTGCGCGATGCCGGCGAAGCCCGCCCCGACGATCAGGGCGGAGGCGCGCACGGTCACGGGCGCTCGCCGGATCCGGATCCGCGGCCGCCGCCCGCGGGGGTCGAGCCCCGCGACACCTCGCCGTAGGCGGTCGTGCGCTCGCGCAGCGGGCGGAACAGCGGCTTCACGAGGGCCCGGGCGGCATCGAAGGTCAGCTCGGATCCGGCCTCGACCCCGCTGGCGGGGCCGACGCGTCCGTCGAGCAGGGTGCCGCCGAGGTCGTCGCCGCCCGCGTTCAGGAGGGTCGCGGTGGTGGCGAGCCCGAGGCGCGTCCACGGCACCTGGATGTGCGCGATCGTGCCCGACAGCATCAGGCGCGACACGGCCACCATGGCGCGGTGCTCGTCGATCTCCGCGCGGCCCTCGACGAGGGGCGTGCCCCAGCCGGGCATCGGGATCGGCACGAACTCCGTGAAGCCGCCGGTCTCGCGCTGGATCCGCAGCAGCTCGCGCAGGTGCGCGATGCGTTCCTGGGCGGTCTCGACGTGGCCGTAGAACATGACGGACGTCGAGGTGAAGCCGGCGCGGTGCGCGGCGGTGACCCCGCGGATCCAGCCGTCGATCTCGATATCGGTGGGGGCGACGATGCGACGCACGCGCTCGGAGAGGATCTTGACGCCCGTGCCCGGCACCGTGTCGACGCCGGCGTCGCGGAGCGCCGCGAGCGCGTCGTCGAGGCCGAGGCCCGCGCGCTCGGCGAAGTCGCGAACGTCCTGCGGCCGGTAGGCGTGCAGGTGGATGCCGGGGGCCGCGGTCTTGATCGTGCGGGCGATCTCGAGGTAGCCCTCGGCGGGGCCGGCGACGACGCCCTGCACGCAGATCTCCGTCAGCCCGAGCTCGGCGGCGTCGCGCGCCATCTCGGCGAGAAGCGGCAGATCATAGCCGCCCGGCTCCGCGGATCCGTAGAGCGCGGAGGAGATGTTGCGGTTCGCGACGATCGAGACGGCCTCGCCGACGGTGTAGCGGCGCACGTCGTCGGCGGCCTGCGCGACGGCGTCGAGCTCGTCGCCCGTGGCTGTGAGCAGCCGCACCCACTCGGAGTCGTCGAGGGATCCGGGATCCTCCGCCGCCCGCTCCACAAGCGCTGCGACGAGCCCGCCCGGCGCGAACAGCACGGCGTCCGCCGCCTCCGCGCCGCCGCCGTGCGGCGATCCGGCGTCGGCGGCGTGTGCCGACCCGAGACTCGTGGGAGCGGTGTTCTCGCGGGCGAGGCCCGTGTCGGGATCCGCGAGGGCCCGCGTCGCCGCGCGCATCTCGGGGGCGAGCCACTCGTCGGTCAGATACTCGGGATGGGCGGTCAGGCGCTCCCGCAGCGCGAATCCGAGCTCGGCCGTGCGCGCGGCGAGATCGTCGAGGTGCGGCCAGGGGCGCTCGGGGTTCACGTGGTCGGCCGTGAGCGGAGACACCCCGCCCCAGTCGTCGGCGCCCGCGCGCGCGAGCAGCTTGAGCTCCACGACATCCTGCAGATTGGGCGGCACCTGGATCCGCATCCGCGGCCCCATCACGAGCCGCATCACGGCGACGGCCGCCGCGTACTCCACGAGCTGCGCATCGGCGGCGTTCTGCATCGCGGTGCGCGGCTTCGCGCGGAAGTTCTGCACGATGACCTCTTGAACGTGGCCGTGCTTCTCGTGCGCGTCGCGCAGCGCGACCATCGACTCGGCGCGGTCGCGCAGGCTCTCGCCGATACCGACGAGGATGCCCGTCGTGAAGGGGATCCGCGCGGCACCCGCATCCTCGATGACCCGGAGGCGCACGGCGGGATCCTTGTCGGGGGATCCGTAGTGCACCTCGCCGCGGTTCTCGAAGAGCGCCCGCGACGTCGTCTCGAGCATGATGCCCATCGACGGAGCCGTGGGGCGGAGCATCGCGAGCTCCTCCGGGTGCATGACGCCGGGGTTGATGTGGGGGAGTAACCCCGTCTCCTCCCGGATGAGACGCGCCATGTCGGCAACGTACTCGAGGGTCGACGCGTAGCCGTGCTCGTCCAGCCACGCCCGCGCCTCGGGCCAGCGGTCTTCCGGGCGGTCGCCGAGCGTCAGCAGAGCCTCCTTGCAACCCTTCGCCTGCCCCTGCCGGGCGACCGCGAGCACCTGCGACGCCGACATGTAGGCGGGCTTGCGCTTGGCGAGCAGCTGGTTCGGGGTATCGACGAAGACGCAGTAGTGACACCGGTCTCGGCAGAGCGTCGTCAGCGGGATGAAGACCTTGCGCGAGTAGGTGATGACGCCCTCGCGGCCCGCGAGCCGCAAGCCCTCGTCGCGGGCGGATCCGGCGAGATCCAGGAGGCGGTCGAAGTCGTCTCCGTCCGCGGCGAGCAGTGCCTCGGCTTCATGGGCATCGAGGCGCTCGCCGCGGGCGGCGCGGTCGAGGGCGAGAGCGAGCGGAGTCATCCCTCCCAGTCTTCCACCGACTCCGCCCGCGAGGCGCGCGACTCAGGCGGCGGCGATCGTCAGCGTGACCGTGCTCCCACCACGTCGACCTCGCGACCTCGCTCGTGGTGCGGGAGACGACGGCCCCGCCGCGCCACTGAACGGCGCAAGCGACGAGCGGTTCGCCGCGCCGCCGCGCGGCGCGGGGGCGGAAGTGCCAGGATAGAGGTCATGGTCAGGCTGCTGGTGGATTCCGACGCACTCGAGGTGCAGCTCTCCCCGCTGGAGCGCGCACTCGCCGTTCGAAAGGAGAGCGTGCGCATCGACCGAGCCCATATTCGCAAGGTGCAGTTGACCGAGGATCCGTTCACCTGGCTGCGCGGCGTGCGCGCGCCCGGCGCCCACGTTCCAGGGCGCCTGGCCTACGGCACGTGGAGGTCGGTCTTCGGATCCGACTTCGCCGCCGTGCGCACCGGCCGGCCGGGCGTGGTCATCGACCTCGAGGGCGACGACGAGTTCGAACGGATCGTCGTGACCACCCGACACGGTGTCGGCCTCGTGAAGGCCTTGCAGCGCGAGGGCGTCGACACCGGCGACGTCGCCGAGCTCGACTGAACCCGCGGGGTCAGTCGCCGTCGCCGTCGGCGCCGTCGAGGCCCTCGCCCGGGAACGGGTCGATCTCGATGACCGTTGTTGTGGCGCCATCCACGCCGCGCGGCTCGAACATGGCCTCGATCTGAGCGACGCCGTCGATGTTCTCGGCGCGCGCCTCCTGGGTCTCGATGTCGGCCTCGATGTCGTTCATCTGCGCCTCGATCTCGCCGGCGCGCGCGAACGCGGCGGCGAGGCCGGGGGACACGAGACCCTCGGGGAGCTCCTCGTCGGAATCCTCGTCGTCCGAGCGCAGTCCGTGAGCGAGACCGGCGAGACCCGCGAGCCCCGGCAGCGCCCCGCCCGCCAGCGCCGCGGCGCCCGCGGCGCGACCGCGCGGGCCGGAATCCTCTAGGGATCCCGCGTCTTCCGGGCCGCCGAAGACATCGGCATCGTCGCGATCGGCGCCGAGGTTCCCGTCCGCGGGATCGGCCGCCGTACGGCTGTCGTGGGCTGTGCCGAAGCTCGCGGCCGGGAAGGCGCCGTTCGGGGCCGCCGCGGCGGATCCGGCTCCGCTCTCCGGCGCCGCGAGACTCGCCGCCGGGAACGCCGCTGCGCTCGGATCGGCCGGCTGCACCGCGGACGTATCCGCGTTCTCACCGGTCGCGTCGCTCTCGTTCTCGGCCGGATCCTCGGCGGATCCTGCTGCCAGGGTCGCGCCGGCCGCCAGGGTCGCGCCCGCCGCGAGGGCCGCGGCGCCCGCCGTGGCCTCCTCGCGGGGTTCCTCGGTGGCGTTCGGGTCGTCGTCGGCGGCGCCAGCGGCGTCTGAGTCGTCGGCGCTGTCGGCGGCGTCCGCCTCGGTTGCGTCCGCCTCGGTGGCGTCCGCGTCGGTGACGTCCGCGTCAGCCGCGCTCTCGCGGGCGGCGTTGTCCGTACCCGCGCCCGTGAGGACCTCGTCGAAGGAGAGGGGTGCGGGGGCGAGCGCCGCCGTGCGGGCGGGGGCGACCCAGGATCCGTCGATGATCTGCAGGTAGACGTCCTCGAGCGTCGGACCGCGGTGCGTGAGCGTCGTCAGCGCGATGCCGGCGGTCTTCGCGAGCGCACCGATCTCCGCGGTCGTCGTGTCGTCGATCGCGAGGCCCGAGCGCAGCACGCGGAACGACAGCCCCGCCTTCGTGAGCGCGTCGGCGAGCGCCGGGCGGTCCTCGGCGTCGACGGTCACCATGCCGCCCTCAGCATCGGCGAGGAGCTCGATGGGTCCCTCGAAGAGGAGTCGGCCCTCGTTGAGGATCAGCAGGGCATCGGCGACCTGTTCCACCTCGCTCAGCAGGTGCGAGGACATCAGCACGGTGCGTCCCTCGTCGGCGAAACCGCGCATGAGCAGGCGGATCCAGCGGATACCCTCGGGGTCGAGGCCGTTCGCGGGCTCGTCGAACACGAGCACGCCCGGATCCCCGAGCAGCGCCTCGGCGACCGCGAGACGGTGCTTCATTCCGAGCGACAGGCTGCCGATGCGCATATCGCCCATCTCGGCGAGGCCCACGATCTGCAGCACCTCGCGCGCGCGCGACGCGCCCACGCCGATGCGCCGCGCGGCGCGACCGAGGTACTTGACGGCGGTCTTGCGCCGCGCGCGCTCGAGGGGTGCGATCGACATCACGGCGCCGATCGAGGAGGCGGGCTTCGCAATGCGCGTGTACTCGGTGCCGCCGATGGTCGCCGTGCCGCTCGTCGCGCGCAGATCGCCGAGGAGCATGCGCAGCGTGGTCGTCTTGCCGGCACCGTTCGGGCCGAGGAACGCGGTGACCCGACCGGGCTCGACGCGCGCCGTGAGATCCTCGACGGCTGGCGTATCGCCGAACGTCATCGAGACACCGACGAACTCGATCACCTTGCCTTCGCTCACGGTACCCTCCCTAGAAACCAGCGCGCCCGAGCGGGAACGTTCTCCCATCTTGTCCGAAAATCCTGGATCCTTCCGTATCTGAGGACGAGTAGCGTGAAGAAAGTGACCCAGACTTTCTTCGACGAGCGGATCCTCGTCACGAAGCACACGGCGCTCGGACGAATCACGATCGACCACCCGCGGGCGATCGGCGCCCTCGATCGGTCCATGGTCGAGGCCTTCGCGCACGCCCTCGAGGGGCTCGCCGTCGATACCGACGTCGATACGCTGCTGCTCGACGCCACGGATGAGCGCGGCTTCTGCTCGGGCGGCGATCTGCGTCGCCTGCACGGGCAGATCACGGCCGGCGATCTCGCGGGCGTCGACGGGTTCTTCCGCGCGGAGTACCGGCTGAATGCGGCGATCGCGGCGTTCCCGCACCCGGTCGTCGCCTTCGCGAACGGCGTGACCATGGGCGGCGGCGTCGGCCTCGCCTGCCACGCGCCGGTGCGCATCGTGACCGAGACCTCGCGGCTGGCGATGCCGGAGACGCGCATCGGGTTCACCCCCGACGTCGGTGGCACGCTGCTGCTCGCGAACGCGCCCGGACACGTCGGCGAGTACCTGGCCCTGACGAGCGCCGAGATGGATGCCGCCGACGCCATCTACGCGGGCTTCGCCGACCACCTCGTGCGCGGCGAGGACCTCGGCGCCGTGCGCGATGCGCTCGAGACCCGCGCCGATCCGTCGACGCCGGGCGAGCTGATCCTGCTCTTCGACGAGACCCCGGAACCGTCCGCGCTCGCCTCCGCGCGAGGCTGGATCGACGATGCGTTCTCCCGCGGATCTGTCCCGGAGATCCGCGCCCGCCTGACCGAACTCGCGGAGCAGGCCGACGACGGCGCCACGCACGATCTCGGCGCGCACACGCCCGCGGCGGCCCTGGCGCTGCTCGAGCAGCGCCCGCCGCTGGCTCTCGCGATCACGCTCGAGTCGGTGCGCCGCTCGCGCGAGACGAACGACCTGCGCGCGGCGCTCGAGCAGGAGTACCGACTGATGATGTGGTACGTCGAGACCCAGCCCGACATGGTCGAGGGGATCCGCGCGCACATGATCGACAAGGATCGCGCACCGCGCTGGACCCTCGCGACCGACGCCGAGGTCACCCCCGCCCTCGTCGCGGAGGCCTTCGACCACAAGGTCACCCCCCTCTTCCCCTAACCCCGGGTCCCCTAACCCCGGGCCGTCCATATGCGCGGGTGCCCGCCCCGCCCGCCCCGCCCCGCGTGGACGCGCCCGCCGTCCCGGCGCCCGCGCCGCCGTTCGAATGACACTTTTGGGTAGTCAAACGGGGTTCAACCCCCGAAAAGTGTCATTTGAACGGTGTGGGGATTGCGGTCGGTTACGCCGGTGACACCCGAAAGAAACCTCGATTGCGTATGGTGGGGTGCTCAGCGACCAGGAGGGGAGACCATGGTCAGCAGGAAACAGAACGGCGCCGCCGGGGCGTTCGGCGCGTTCGGCGTGTGGTTGGGCGAGGGCACGTGGGTGCCCGGCACCGCCGCCGTCGCGGAGCGCCTCGGCTATCGCACGCTCTGGATCGGCGGCTCGCCCGCCGCTGACCTCGTCTGCGTCGAGGCGATGCTCAACGAGACGGAGCACGTCACCGTCGCGACCGGGATCGTCAACATCTGGCAGGCGGATCCGCTCGAGGTCGCCGAGTCGTACCTGCGGATCCAGGAGGAGCACCCGGGGCGCTTCGTGCTGGGGATCGGGTCGGGGCACCGCGAGGCGACCCCGGAGCGCGTGCGACCCCTCGCCGCGCTGAACGACTATCTCGACGTGCTCGATGACGCGGGGGTGCCCGCCGAGGCGCGCCTGCTCGCGGCGCTCGGCGACAAGACACTCGCGCTCGCGGCGCGGCGCTCGCTCGGCGCGCACCCGTACCTGACGACGCCCGCGCACACCGCGCACGCCCGGCGGATCCTCGACCAGACCCGCCGCGAGCTGCGGGCGCCGGCCGCGGCGCCCGAGAACCCCCACGCGCCGTCCGCGGAAGCGGAGGCAGATACACGGGCGGACACAGGTGCCGAGGCGCCGGGCGAGACCTCGGCGCCCGTGCTCGCACCGGAGCTCAAGGTCTCGCTCGACGCCGACCGCGAGGTCAGCCGCCGCCGTGCCCGCGAGTACCTGTCGCGCTATTTCCGTCTCGAGAACTACGTCGGCACGCTGAAGCGGTTCGGATCCGCCGAGCGCGCCTTCACCGACGCCGACTTCGCGGACGGCGGATCCGACGAGCTGGTCGATGCCGTCTGCGCGAACCCCAGCGCGGAGATTGCCGCCCTCGGCCTGCGCGCCCACCTCAAGGCGGGAGCCGACCACGTCGCCGTCCAGCCCATCGGCCGCGACATCCTCGGCGACCTGGAGCGCGTCGCCGACGCCCTAGGCCTGACGAAGGACTAACCCAAGAGACCACCCCTCACCAGAGGCGTCTGCCCCCTCTACCTCCCGCCCATCCCAGTCGCCCCCAACACCCCAGTCCCCAACACCCCAGTCCCCAGCACCCCATCCGACTCCACCCACTACCGACGCCCCTCACGCACCCACCCACGCATGCGAGCGCTCCCACCCACGCAGGCGAGCGCAGCGGATGCCGAGGGGGCGCCGCAGGCATCGGGACTGGCGGTGAGAGGCCGCGTAGCGGCCTCGAGGGGACTGCGGCGCCCCCTCGGCATCCGCGGAGCGGCCCCGGCAACAGGCGGCCCCGGATAGCGCAGCGACCGAGCAACACAGCGCTCCAGGAAACGGCCGGACCCGGAAGAGCAAAAAACGAGAACGCGGACGCCGAAGCGCCCGCGTTCTCGTTGAGGGAGACTTACGCCTCGTCGACTCCGGAGTCGGAGGCGTGTTCGAACTGGCTCTGGTAGAGCCGCCAGTACGCGCCCTGGCGTGCGATGAGCTCGTCGTGGCTGCCCTGTTCGACGATCGAGCCGTGCTCCATCACGAGGATGAGGTCGGCGTCGCGGATCGTGGAGAGGCGGTGGGCGATGACGAAGGATGTCCGCCCCTCGCGCAGTGCGGCCATGGCCTTCTGCAGGAGCAGCTCGGTGCGGGTATCGACGGAGCTGGTGGCCTCGTCGAGGATCAGCACTTGTGGCCGCCGCACGAAGGCGCGGGCGATGGTGATGAGCTGGCGCTCACCGGCGGAGACGTTCGCCGCGTCTTCTTCGAGCATCGTGTCGTAGCCCTCGGGGAGCGAGTGCACGAAGCGGTCGACGTAGGTCGCCTCGGCGGCGGCGTGTACTTCCTCGTCGCTCGCGCTGGCGTTGCCGTAGCGGATGTTCTCGCGGATGGTGCCGGCGAACAGCCACGGATCCTGCAGAACCATGCCGGTGCGGGAGCGCAGGTCGCCGCGGGTCATCTCGGCGATCGGCTGGCCGTCGAGCAGGATGGCGCCACCCTTGGTCTCGTAGAACCGCATCAGCAGGTTGACGAGCGTCGTCTTGCCGGCGCCGGTCGGGCCGACGATCGCGACGGTCTGCCCGGGCTCGACCCGGAACGACACGTTGTCGATCAGCGGCTGCTCGTCGGTGTACGAGAAGCTGACGTCGCGGAACTCGATGATGCCACGGCCGTCCTCGGGGACGGTCGGTGCGTCGGTGGCGTCCGGATCCTCTTCGTCCTCGTCGAGGAGCGCGAAGACGCGCTCGGCCGAGGCCGTGCCCGACTGCACGACGGGCAGCATGCCGCCGAGTTCGGTGAGGGGCTGGGTGAACTGCTGGGAGTACTGCACGAAGGCCTGCACGTCACCGATGCGAATCTGGCCGCCAGCGACCATGATTCCACCGAGCACGGCGATGCCGGCGTAGCTGAGGTAGCCGACGAACTGCATCGACGGCATCATCACGCCCGAGAGGAACTGCGCCTTGAACGACGCCTCGTAGAGTTCTTCGTTCTCGACCTGGAACGCCTCGGTCATCGACTTCTCGCGACCGTAGACCTTCACGAGCGCGTGGCCGGAGAACGACTCCTCCACGCGCGAGTTGAGGCGGCCGACCTTCTTCCACTGCGCCTGGAAGGCCTTCTGCGACTTGGGGCCGATAATGCCCATGATCACGCCGATGAGGGGCAGGGCGATGAGCGCGACGAGGGCGAGCTGCCACGAGATCGAGAACATCATGGCGACGACGCCGATGACCGTCAGGAACGAGGTGATCGCGCCGGACAGCGATTGCTGCAGCGTCTGCGTCATGTTGTCGACGTCGTTGGTGACGCGGCTGATCAGCTCGCCGCGCTGCACCTTGTCGAAGTAGGATAGGGGCAGGCGGTGAATCTTGCGCTCGATGTCTTCGCGCACCCGCCACATGGTGCGCACCATGATGACGTTGATGATGTAGCCCTGCAGCCACTGCAGGATCGAGGCGACGACGTAGACCGCGACCGCCCACAGCACGACGACGCGCAGGCTCTCGAAGTCGATGCCGCCGCCCGGGGAGAAGCGCTCCATCTTCGCGATGATGTCGGCGATGTCGCCCTGACCGGCGGCCTCGAGGGCCGCGACGGCCTCGTCCTGCGACATGCCCTCGAACTGGGCGCCGTAGGTCTTGGAGAGGACGCCCTCGAAGACGATGTTCGTCGCCTCGCCGAGGATCTTGGGGCCGGCGACGGCGAGGACGACGCCGATCGCACCGAGGAGCGACGCTAACGCGAACGCCCACTTGTATGGCGCGAGCAGGCCGATGAATCGGCGGAAGCTTGGCCAGAAGTTCTGCGGCTTGCCGCCCATCGCTCCGGGCTCGTTCGCTCCGGCCGCGATCATGGCCTCCTGGCCGGCCTGGTCTTCGTCGTGCAGAGCAGTGCTGTCGCTCATACTCCGACCTCGCTCTCGTCGGCGCCCATCTGCGATTGCGCGATCTCTTGATAGGTGGTGCTCGTGCGGAGCAGCTCTTCGTGTGTTCCGTAGCCGGCGATCTTGCCGTCGTCGAGCACGAGGATCCGGTCGGCGTCGACGATCGTCGACACGCGCTGGGCGACGACGATCTTCGTCACCTGCGGCAGCTCGCGCCACAGCGCCTGCCTCAGGCGGGCGTCGGTCGTCAGGTCGAGCGCCGAGAACGAGTCGTCGAAGACGAGCACGTCCGGCTGGCGCACGATCGCGCGGGCGATGGCGAGGCGCTGCCGCTGGCCGCCGGAGACGTTGGTGCCGCCCTGCGCGATGGGGGAGTCGAGGCCCTCGGGCTTCTCGCGCACGAAGTCGGCCGCCTGGGCGATCTCGAGCGCATGCCAGAGCTCGTCGTCGGTGGCGTCCTCGCGCCCGAAGCGGAGGTTCGACGCGATCGTGCCCGCGAAGAGGAAGGGGCGCTGGGGCACGAGGCCGATGCCCTTCCACAGCTCGTCGAGGTCGGCCTGCGTCACGTCGACGCCCTGCACCCGAACCGCGCCGCTCGTGGCGTCGAACAGGCGGGGAATCAGCGAGACGAGGGTGGTCTTTCCGGATCCGGTCGAGCCGATGATCGCGACCGTCTCGCCCGGGTCCGCCCGGAAGGTCACGTGCGACAGGATCGGCTGCTCGGCCCCGGGGTAGGTGAACGACACGTCGTCGAACTCCACGACGCCGGGCTCCGGCATCTCGGTGATCGGGTTGGCGGGGCGCGTCAGCGACGATTCGCTGTCGAGCACCTCGCCGATGCGGTCGGCCGAGACGGCCGCGCGAGGGATCATGATCGCCATGAAGCTCGCCATCATGACTCCGCCGAGGATCTGACCGACGTACTGCATGAACGCGAAGAGCGTTCCGACCTCGGTGTTGCCCGCGTCGACCTCGATGCCGCCGAACCAGACGACGCCCACGATCGTCACGTTGAGCACGAGCATGACGAGCGGGAACATGAGGACGAAGAGCGAACCGACCTTGCGCCCGACGACGTAGATGTCGGTGTTGGCGAGCCGGAAGCGCTCCTCCTCGATCGATTCGCGCACGAAGGCGCGCACGACGCGCACGCCGGTGAGCTGCTCGCGCATCACGAGGTTCACGGCATCGAGCTTGCCCTGGAAGCTGCGGAACAGCGGGACCATGCGGCTGATCACGGCGGCCGCGACGATCAGCAGCACGGGGATCGATACCGCGAGGATCCAGCTGAGGCTGACGTCCTGGCGCAGGGCCATGATGATGCCGCCGATGGCCATCATGGGCGCCATGATGAGCATCGTCGCGCTCATCATCGCGAGCATCTGCACCTGCTGGACGTCGTTGGTGTTACGGGTGATGAGCGAGCCGGCGCCGAAGCCCGACACCTCGCGCTCGCTGAAGCCGCTGACGCGCTCGTAGACGTCGCGCCGCACGTCGCGGCCGAGGCCCATCGCGGCCCTCGCGGCGCAGAAGGTGGCGATGATGGCGGCGAGGATCTGACCGAGCGCGACGAGGAGCATCCACAGCCCGGTGCGCACGATGTAGGGCACGTCGCCCGCCGTCACACCGGTGTCGATGAGGTCGGCGTTGAGCGTCGGCAGGTACAGCGCTGCGAGCGCCGACGCGAACTGGAAGATCAGCACGCCCGCCAGCAGGATCTTGTACCTGGCGAGGTACTGCACGAGAAGTTTCAAGAGCACGATATGAAGCCAACCATGGACCACCGACATTTGACACGCGTCCGGCGGTATTTAGGGCGAATCCGCCAGAATAGGCGCCATGGCACTCACCTTCCGCGCCGCGCACGAGCAGATCTCCCCGTTCCGACGAGTCGCGATGCCGGAGGGCACCGCCCGCGCCTGCTACAACGAACCCCACCTCGCGCCCATCGCGGGGCTCGCCGAGGCGATCGCCGCCGAGATCCCGCACCTCAACGAGTACGGCTCGAGGTCCGAGCAGGCCGCCCGCAACATTGCCCGCGCGCACGGGACGGATCCGGACCGCGTGCTGCTCGGGTCCGGCAGCATGGACCTCATCCGCGCCCTCATCGGGTCGCTGTGCGAGCCGGGCGACGAGGTCGTCTTCAGCTGGCGCACCTTCGAGGGCTTCGTCGACGCATGCCGCGTGCACGCGGCCCAACCCGTCCGCGTGCCGACCGCGGGCGACGGATCCCACGACATCGACGCGCTCCTCGCCGCGATCACGCCGCGCACGCGGATCCTCCTCCTCGCGAGCCCCAACAACCCCTCCGGCCGAGCACTGACGCGCGAGCAGCTCGCGCGGCTCATCGACGAGGTGCCGGACACCGTCGTGCTCGCGCTCGACGAGGCCTATAGCGAGTTCGCCTCGAGCCCGCGCGCCGCGTTCGTCGCCCCGATGGAACGCGAGTTGATGAAGACGCCCGAGAACGTCGTGGTGCTACGCACCCTCTCCAAGGGCGCCGCGCTCGCGGGGCTCCGCGTCGGCTACCTGCTCGCGGATCCGATGGTGGTGCAGGCGGTCGCGAAGATGCGGACGCAGAACGGCGTCGACCGGCTGGCGGTCGCGGCGGCGGAGCACTGCTTCTCGCCCGACGGCCTCGCCCAGATCGAGGACCGCGTCGAGTGGATCAAGGCCGAGCGGCAGCGCATCGAGCGGACGCTGCGCGACCGGATGGAGCGCGCCGAGATCGACGGCAAGCCGCACATCGACATCTCGCACTCGGACGGCAACTTCGTGTGGCTGCCCGTGGGGGAGCGCGCCGAAGATCTGGGGGCACACCTGATCGAGGCGGCACGCATCAACGCCCGCGTCTACGCGGGCGAGGGAGTGCGGTACACCGTGATCGAGGAGGCCGTCAACGACGCGTTCATCGACGCGGTCGCCGAGTGGGCGATGCGTTAGGAGCTCTGCCCGGCTCGAACGGCCAGGCCCACGAGACCGCCCGCGACCGCGATCGCCAGCAGCGCGCTCGCGATCATGGCGATCGTGATCGCGAGGGGCGCGTGGGCGAAGATGACGACGGCGCACAGCACGCAGGCGACCCCCGCGATGATGGCGGCGCTCACGGCATACGTTGCGCGCATGTTCATGTCGGACACCCTAACCCGCTGCCGCTATGAATCGGAAGATCTACTTGCCGAAGCCGAGCAGCTCGAGCGGGTGCGAGAGCCGCCACTCGATCGACGGGCGCGGCAGCTCCTTGGTCGTCGTCAGCGGAACGGTCGTGGATCCGAACTCGCCCGTGATCGTGACCGTTCCGACCTCGGTTCCGGCGGGGTCGCCCAGGTCGACGTCGTAATCGACCACGACCTCGGCCTCCTCACCGTTCCAGAGGCTGAGCTCGGCGGTGTCGGCGGCGATGACGTTCGTCGAGGCGCCCCAGGGCGCCGTGACCGTTCCGACGACGGTGCCGGCGGCCATCGCCTCGACGGGCTGCAAGGCGTCGGTCACGGACTGCAGCAGCTCGCGGGTCTGCTGGCCGAACGGCGTCTGCTCCGTCGGCTCCGGCTGCCCCGTGACGACCGAGTACACGCGCACGGTCTCGGCGTCCGGGTCGTCGGAGAGCGGCACATCCGCGGCGGCCATCAGGTTGTAGCGGACGTGCTCCCAGGTGTTCAGGTGGCCGGTCTTGATGCCGACGACGCCCAGTTCGCCGAGGAGCGGGTTCGAGTTCTCGACGAGGCCCGCGCCGGGCAGCACGACCTCGTCCTCCCCGACGATCTCGGCGAAGGTCGGATCCTGCATCGCGATCTTCGCGATCTCGACGAGATCCGTCGCGGTCGACTGGGTCTGCGGGTTGATGCCGGTCGGCTCGAAGAGGTTCGTGTCGCTCAGCCCGTGGTTCTGCAACCACAGCAGCGCGTCGGCGCGGAAGGCGTCGCGGTTGAAGTCCCACAGGTTGTCGACGAGCTTGTTGACGTAGTTTCCGGCCGACGACAGCATGATCCCCTCGAGGATCTGGCGGTAGGTGAGGGTGCCGTCGACGGGCACCGGCAGCACGGACTCGCCGCTCCACAGCAGGGCGTCGTACTGCTGCTTATCGGCCCAGCCGAACTCGTACTCGGGGCCGTCCTCGCCCGGGGCGAGCGGCTGCTTCTCGAGGATCGTCATGACGGTGATGACCTTCGCCAGGCTCGCCGTCGGCACCGGATCCAGGCTCACCTCGTCACCGCCGGGGGTGAGCGGGGTGGCATCGTCGCCGACGAGGATCGCCGACTGTCCGACCTCCGGCCACGGCAGGTTCGCGACGGGCGCGACGGGGGTCGAGATCTCGGCCTCGGATGCCGTCGGGGCGACGTTCTGGAGCGGCCACACCGCGAACGCGACGACGTAAACGACCGCGAGGATCAGCGCCGTGACGAACGGGGCGATGATCGCGCCCACCCAGCGGCGGCGTCGCCGCGGCACGATCGACACCGCCGTCGCGATCGCGGGCGCCTGACCCGAGGCGACGTTCTCCGACGCCAGCCAGGCGAGAGCCTGCTCGGTCTCGTTGCTCGCGTCGTTCGGCACGTAGGTCGTCTTGATCGGCTGCGCGCTTGCGCCGCCGGACGGCTCGCTGGTCGACACGTCGTTCTCCTTGCTGATGTACGTCTTCGATCCCGAGGCGGATCCGCCGCCGGACCCGGCGATCACGTCGGCGAAGCTCGCCTCGGCGGCGGGGGCGAACGCCGGGGCGAGCACGGGCACGGGGGCCGTCGCCTCGTCGCCCGCGGCCTCGTCGACCGACTCCGCGTCGGCCTCGTCGTCCGTGCCGTCATCGATGATCTGCGGATCCTCGACCGCCGCGGGCGCGGCCGCAGCGGATCCGCGGCGGAAACCGCGGAACATCTCCGCGAAGATTCGAACGGAGTCGGTGTCCGCGGGGGGTTCTGCGGGCGAGCTCGCCGGCGCATCGGCCGGCTCCTGCTGCGCAGCCGTCGCGACCGGTGCGGTCTCGTCGGACACGAACAGTCCGAGGAACGCCGGCACGATCCCCGTCTCCGCGGCGGGCTCCGCATGGGGCTGCACGGGGCGGGATTCGTTCGCGGACGCCGCGGCGGTGGTGCTTGGGCCGTCCGTGGGGGCGGACGCGTCGCCGGGTTCGGGGGCGCCGGAGCCGATCACGGGCGTTTCCGTGTCGCGCGGTGCGGCGTCGTCCGCCGCGGCAGCGTCGCTCGAATCGGCGTCGACGGGCTCGACGTCTGTCGTCACTGTCTCGCCCGCTGTCTCGTCCGCCGGCTCGTCGGCGGGTGCGGTCGTGTCCGGCGCGACCGCGGCGTCGGCGGGTTCGCCGAACACCTCGCGCTCGTCGCGCTCGTTCGTGTCCTCGAGACTCCCCACGCGGTCAACTTACTGGATCCAGCCTGAGATCATCGCGCGGGCCCGCCGTGTGCTGTTCACGATTCGGTGACGTTCCCGCGGAATACTCACCCGAGCGTCACACAGGCCCGGTCCGCGAGGCTTCCGTAACGGCGCTCGAGGCGCTCGCGCAGCGCATCGACGTGCGGGTTCGCGCACTCGATCGCGAACGCCGACATCATGTCGTCGGTGATGAGCCGCCCCATCTCCGCCCATTCACCGCGGCGGCTCGCGGCGTGCAGCGCGTCTGCCGCCGCCTCCCACCCGTGGAGCTCCATGACCCCTCGGTAGCTCGGGGTGGATCCGTAGAACGCGATCTGCTCGCGCACCGCGCGCTCACTGGCCGCGCGCGCCGCATCGTCGGATCCGGTCACGACGAAGGGAGTCACGATGACGTCCGTCCGCTCCCGCCCGACGCGCTCGCGCCCCTCCGCGAGCGCGGGCAGGCTCACCTGTTCGAGGTACTCGGGGGTCGTGAACGCGTGCGCGATGAAGCCCTCGGCGGCCTCACCCGCGAGCCTCGTCATCGCGGGACCCACCGCCGCGAGCCACACGTCGGGCGTGCCATAGGGATTCGGGCCGGGCGAGAACATCGGCGTCATCAACGTGTGCGCGTAGTGCTCGCCCTCGAACGCCAGTCGCTCGCCCGACTCCCACGAGCGCCAGATCGCCCGCACAGCGCCGATGAACTCGCGCATGCGCGGGGCGGGAGCCGACCACGGCATCGAGAAACGGCGTTCGATGTGCGGCTTCACCTGCGATCCGAGCCCCAGCGCGAAGCGTCCCCGGGAGGCGAGCTGGGCGTCGTTCGCGGCCTGCGCGACGATCATCGGGTTGCGCGCGAACGCGACCGTGACGCTCGTCGCGGTGCGGATCCGTTCGCTCGCGCTTCCCGCGAGCGCGCACGCGATCAGCGGATCGTGCGCGAGTTCGGGGAACTGGATCCCGGCGAAGCCCTCGCGCTCCGCGCGGCGGGCGGCTGCGACGGCACTGTCTGGAGCGGCGTCCCTGACGCCCAGATCGATCTGCATGGCACCCAGCCTGCCGCGGCGCGCGGGCCAGCGCACGTCACTTGTAAGGCAGGCACAATCCGGCGCCGCTCCCGGGGCGGAGGATGCGCCGCCCGCCGCGCACGAGGCGTCACGGGCGGCGCATCGGCGATCAGCTACAGAGCTCGACGATCTTCGTCTGCGCGTCGGTGAGCTTCTGCGAGGCGTCGGTGAACGCGGCGGTGTCGGCACTGGCGGGATCCTCGGCGGCGGCGTCGAGGGCATCGGTCAGCGTTTCGAAGCTGTCGTTGAAGTCTCCGAACGCGGCCTTGACCTCTTCGTTGGTGATGGCGTCTTCCGCGTCGTTGAGCGCCTTCTCCATGTCGTCGAACATCGTCGTCATCGACTCGGGGTCGCTCATCATCGACGTGAGGTCGCCCATGTCGCCCATCGCGTCCTGAATGCTGTCCTGCGCCGCTGTGCAGGCATCGGCGACCGACTGCGATCCGCCCGAGCACGCCGTGAGGGCCGCGGGGACGAGGGCGATGGCGCCGAGGGCGGCGAGGATGCGGGCCTTGCGAGAAATGTTCATGTGATTCTCCTGACTGGGGGATCAGACGGGACTCTCGCAGGGGATCGAGGCACGGTCGAACTCCCCAGTTATCGACCGGACACCTATTGACTCTCTGACGATACTGCCTATCGCCCAGAGAAAAGAAGGCGGGTTCTCCTACCTGCCGCGCGGGTGGATCCGGGCTTCTGCCCAGCGGGAGAGGCCCCGGAACCCGTACCGTAGAAGGCATGACGACGTCGGGGATTCGCCAGGTCAAGCCCAAAGCCGAGGGCTGGGAGCAGCGCAAGGATGACAGCGGGCGACCGCTGCTACAGTTCGCGAGCCCCAAGCGCGGCAAGCCGCCCGTGCACCTCGCCGACCTCACCCCCGAACAGCGCGTCGAGAAGGCGAAGGAGCTCGGCCTGCCCGGGTTCCGCGCCAAGCAGCTCGCGAAGCACTACTTCGACCGCTACACGCGCGACCCCGAGCTGATGACCGACCTGCCGAAGGCCGGCCGCGAGGAGCTCGTGAACGGCATGCTCCCGACGCTGCTGACCGAGGTTCGTCGCCTGCAGACCGACGGCGGCGACACGATCAAGTTCCTGTGGAAGCTGCACGACGGCGCTCTCGTCGAGTCGGTGCTCATGCGCTACCCGGGCCGCATCACGCTGTGCGTGAGCTCGCAGGCCGGGTGTGGCATGAACTGCCCCTTCTGCGCTACGGGTCAGAACGGCCTGACGCGCAACATGTCGGCGGCCGAGATCGTCGATCAGGTCGTGCGGGCGAACGAGATCATCGCTCGCGGCGAGCTCGGCGGCAAGCGCGACGACGACAACAGCGCCGAGCGCGTCAGCAACATCGTCTTCATGGGTATGGGCGAGCCGCTCGCCAACTACGCCCGCGTGATGCAGGCCGTGCGCACCATGGTCGACAAGAAGGAGGGACTCGGCATGAGCGCCCGCGGCATCACGGTGTCGACCGTCGGGCTCGCGCCCGCGATCCGCAAGCTCACCGAAGAGGACATCCCCGTCACCTTCGCCCTCTCGCTGCACGCCCCCGACGACGAGCTGCGCGACGAGATGATCCCCGTGAACTCGCGCTGGAAGGTCGACGAGGTGCTCGACGCCGCGCGCGGCTACTTCGACAAGACGGGGCGCCGTGTGTCGATCGAGTACGCGCTCATCAAGGACATGAACGACCACCCGTGGCGCGCCGACCTCCTCGCGGAGAAGCTGCTCGCGCGCGGCAAGGGATGGGTGCACGTCAACCCGATCCCGCTGAACCCGACCCCCGGATCCGTGTGGGACGCCTCGCCGATCGCCGCGCAGCGCGAGTTCGTGCGGCGCCTCAACGACAAGGGCATCCCGACGACGATCCGCGACACCCGCGGCAAGGAGATCGACGGGGCCTGCGGTCAGCTCGTCGTGACGGAAGAGGACGAGCGGGCCTCGGCCGCCGCGGCCTCGCTCTGACGGGCCGATAGTCCTCACATTCCCGCCTAGGCGTCAATTCTCCGCGCGGTCAGCTGCGAGCGCGGAGATTTGCAGAGTTGGCGGGGTCGGGAGACCGACGACTCAGCGCTTCGGGAGCACCTTGACGTTGCCGAAGATGCGGGCGGGCTTCGCGATCCAGTCGTCGCGCACCGCGGCCCGCCAGCCGAACACCATGAGCAGGACGGATCCCGCGAACACCGCGAATCCGACCCAGCTCACCTCATCGCGCCCCGCGTACATGTGGTTGAGGTTGCGCAGCGCGCCCGTCGTGAGCACCAGCCCGACGTGCACGATGACGAACGCGACGAAGAAGAGCATCGTCGGGAAGTGGATCCGCTTTGCGAGGTTCCACGAGAGCACCCGCTCCCACTTCGGCGGATAGAACGCGCTCAGTCGGAAGCCCGTGATCGCCGCGAGCGGGGCCGCGAGGAAGACGACCGCGAAGTAGCTCAACTGCTGCAGGGCGTTGTAATAGGCCCAGCTGTTCTGCGTCGGCCAGTCGAGCGAGATGTACTGCAGCAGCGCCGAGAGCGCGTTGGGGAAGACCTCCCAGCTCGTCGGAACGATGCGGCTCCAGTGCCCCGTGGCGAAGAGCAGGATCACGAAGACGAGCCCGTTGAGGATCCACAGGCAGTCGACCGCGATGTGCCCCCAGAGCGCGAGCGACATACGGCGCTTCTTAACGCGCGTCGACGTCCACAGGCCGCCGGCGCGCTTCTCGCCGCGCACCCGGATCCCGGTGCGCACGATGAGGACGAGGAAGAACGCGTTGAGGAAGTGCGTCCACGACAGCCACGCGGGGAACCCCTCGGGCGTCGACGGGGGCTGCGGGGCGTCGCCGGGGAATCGGTCGAGGAAGCCCTGAAGCTCCGGCGTCGACAGCACCCCGCGCACGACGAACACGACGCACCAGGCGGCGAGCACGAGGGCCGCCGCGGCGAACAGCCCGGCGACGACCTGGACCCAGGTCGGACGCGAAAGGTTCTCACTCACCCGAGTATTCTTGCCGATCTCGCTGGGCGGGCGCGCAAGGGGAGTGTGGGCGGGCCCGTATTGCGGAGGTGGTCCGGGTTTGCGGAGTGATGTGGGTGTGGGATCCGCGGTTTGGGATGTTTTCCGCAGTTTGCGTCGCGCAGGGGGCAATGCGGTGGTCCCGTGTTGCGGAGATGTATGCGACTGCGGAGCTATTGAGGATTGGGATCCGCGGATGGGGGTTTTCTCCGCAGTTTGGGTGGTGCAGGGAGGGACAATCGGCTCTGAGTGGGCGCGGGGGCTGCGGCCCGTATTGCGGAGGTGTGGCGGGGCTGCGGAGGTGTGGCGGGGCTGCGGAGGTGTGGCGTGTGGGGATCCGCAGATTCGGGTTTTCTCCGCCGTGTGGGGCGTGCAGAGGCAGTCGGCGCCGAGAAGGCGCAGCTCTGTGACCCGAATTGCGGAGATGGTCCGTGATCGCGGAGCTCCAGGGGTAGGGGATCCGCAACTAGGGGTTTTCTCCGCAGTTTGGGCGGCACAGAGTGGCGGGTGGATCCGGAGAGGGTGGATCCTGGGCGCGTGGATCCAGGGCGCGTGGATCCAGGGAAAGGTGCAGGGTTTTGGGCCCGAATTGCGGAGATGAGCCGGGATTGCGGAGGTGTGGCGTGTGGGGATCCGCAGTAGGGGGTCGTTTCCGCAGTTTGGGTGAGTGGCGGGCGGATCCCGGGACGCACGTGGGGCCCGCCGAAGCGGGCCCCACGTTGGGTCATGCGATTATGCGCGGCGCAGGCGCCTGGTGAGCAGCAGGCCGGTCGCGATCAGTGCGGCGCCGCCGAGGGCGATGGCGAAGCCCATCTCGCCACCGGTCGGGGCGAGGTCGCCGTTGTCGGGCGATGCCGACGGCTGCTCCGATGGGGCAGGGGCGTCGGGGGTCGCCGAGGGGGCCGGATCCTCCGGGCTCGGCTCTGTCGGATCCGCGGTCTCGCTCGGCTCGGCGGGTGCGGCGGGAGCGGAGGGATCCGCAGGGGCGGTCGGTTCGGCCGGAGTTGTCGGTTCCGCGGGCTCGGCCGGAGCATTCGGCTCACCGGGCGTCGAGGGCTCACTCGGCTCCGAAGGCGCACCGGGCTCCGTCGGCTCGGCCGGAGCCGTCGGGTCGGCCGGAGCCGTCGGGTCGGCCGGAGCCGTCGGGTCGGCCGGAGCCGTCGGGTCGGCCGGAGCCGTCGGGTCGGCGGGCTCGGCCGGAACGTTCGGCTCACCGGGCGTCGCGGGCTCAGCCGGCTGCGAGGGCTCACTCGGTTCCGTGGGCACACCGGGTTCCGTGGGCTCGCCCGGCTGAGAAGGTTCACCGGGCTCCGCGGGCTCGCTAGGTTCCGTGGGCTCACCCGGCGTCGTGGGCTCCCCCGGCGTCGTGGGCTCGCCCGGCTGCGTGGGCTCCCCCGGCTCCGCCGTGGGGGCGCCGTCGAGGGCGTAGAGCGTGGTCGTGCCGGAGACCTCGTTGCCGACGACGACCATCGGGATGCCGGTCGGCGACTGCTCGGCCGGGATGAAGTCGAGGCCCTCGGGGCCGAGATCGCCGACGGAGTTCACGAGCTCGGCGAGCTGCTCTGCGGATCCGCCCGCCGCCTCGAGTTCCTCATAGGCGTCGGCGAGCGACAGCTCGAAGGAGCGGTTGTTGATGTACTCGACGTAGCTCGGCGCGGCCGGATCCGTGATGTCGTATACGATGACGCCGCCGAGGCGTTCGAAGCCGATGAACGCGTAGGTGCGGCCGTCGACCTCGCCGATCGTGAGGTTCTCCGGTTCGACGCCCTTCGCGTCGCTGCGGCTATCGAACTCGTTGTCGTCGTGCCCGGAGTTGAAGACGAGGTCGGTCGTCTCGGCGAGGCGTGCGGTGAGCTCCTCGAACTGCGCGCCCGAGTCGAAGACGAGCTCGCCGTCGGCCGAGTAGATCGCGAAGGACCGGCCGCCGAAGGCGTAGAGCTCGTCGTAGCAGCCGCGCTCGGCGTTGAAGCCCAGCTCCGTCGTGACCTCGAGGCGCCCGAGCGCCGCGTCGTCGGCGTAGTGCGCGATCTCCTCGCACAGCGGGGCCGTGCCCGGGGCGTCCTCCTCGTCGCCGAGGTGTTTCACCCGCGCCGGCTCGACGTAGTCACCCCACTCGCGGGCGTCGCCCTCGTTCGCGGTGACGATATAGGTCTCGCCGCCCACCTGATACGACTGGATGCCGTCCGGCATCGGGATGCCGTACAGGCCGGGGTAGCTCGCGATGTTGATGGTCGGCGAGTCCTCGGGGTCGCGGTCCGACGCGTCGAGAGGCACGGTGCCGCGGTCGATGAAGCCGAGGCCGAACACGTCGGTCACGGTCGCGGATCCGAGGTCGACGGTGGCGATCGCGTTCGCCTCCTGCATCGCGACGTAGGCGGTGCCGCCCTGCACCGTGATGTACTCGGGCTCCCAGTTCGTCGAGCGCGGGAACTCCTCGTCGAGGATCGGGCCGAACGCGTCGCGGACCGACGGGTCGAGCTCGACGCCCTCGAAGGCATGGAAGTCGGCGGTGCGCACGTCGGCCTGCGTAGGCGCGGCGAGCTCGTCCGGCAGCGCGATGACGCCCACGGATCCCTCGGGGTCGCTCGAGAAGTCGTCTGCCGGCTCGCCCTCGTTTGCGACGACCGCATACGCGCCGTCGGGCGAGACGGTGACCATGTCGGGCAGGGATCCGACGGTCACCGTGCCGAGCACGGTGGGCTCGTCGGCGTTCGCGTCGAAGAAGAGCACGCGCCCGGGGGCGGTCTTGTCGCCCGCGTCCTCGAGCGCGACCACGCCGAGGCCGTCGGCGCGGATCGCGACCGAGTTCGCGACGGATCCCTCGGCGCCGACCTGGTACAGCTCGGTCATCCGGGTGGGATCCGTCATGTCGATCGCGAAGACGGTGCCGGCCGCGGCGTTGACCGAGAACAGCCTGTTCTCGTAGGCCTGCACGATCTCGCTCGCGCCCGCGTCGAAGATGCCGGTCTCGAAGGTGCCGGCGACCGTCAGGTCGAAGGGCGCGTCGTCGATCGCGTCGTAGATCGGTTCGATGTCGCCCGGCTGCGCCGCGAAGGCGACGGCCGGGCTCAGCGCCAGGGCGCACGTGGCGCCCGAGGCGAGCAGGATTCGGGGAAGTCGGGACATGGGGAACATGCTGGTGCGCACGGGTAGTCGCCGGGTGTCTGGCCGGTGAACGCAAGTTGTACGCGAGCGCCCGAACGGGCCCGCGCCCTCGGAGGGTGCGGGCCCGTTCGGGCGCTTCGCTCAGGCCTTGCGGCGGAGGCGCGTCGAGATCACGAGGCCGGCCGCGATCATGACGGCGGCGCCGAGGCCGAGGGCCCAGCCCGTCTCGCCGCCGGTCGGCGCGAGGTCGTCACCGTTGTCGGACGGCGCGCTCGGGGTCTGACTCGGCTGCTCCGAGGGGGCGGGATCCTGCGTGGGCTCCGCGGTCGGGGTCGGCTCCTGCGTGGGCTCGGCCGTGGGCTCGCTCGTCGGCGTCGGCGTCGGCTCGGCCGTCGGCGTGGGCTCTGCCGTGGGGGTCGGCTCCGCGGTCGGCGTGGGCTCGGCCGTCGGGGTCGGCTCCGGCGTCGGCTCCGCCTCGACGTACTCGACGGCGCGGCCGAGCGGGGCCGGGTCGACGACGTCGTGCTCGGTCATGAAGTCGACCGAGGCCTCGAGGTCGATGAGGCCCGTGTCGCGGAACGGACCGTTGGCGAAGGCGGTGAAGCCGTCGCCTCCGGCGGCGATGAACGAGTTGGTCGTGACGGTGTACGTCGCGGCGGGGTCGACGGGCTCGCCGCCGAGCGTCATCGAGACGATGTGCTCACCGGGCTCGGCGTCTTCGACGTACTCGTAGCTGAAGCCCTCGGACACGCCGAGGTGCAGCTTCGGGCGGTCCTGTCCGGGCTGCCACTGCTGCTCGAGGATCTCCTCGATGTCGGCGCCGGTCAGCTCGCTCGTCGTGATCGTGTTCGCGAAGGGCTGCACGGCGGCGGCCTCCGCGTAGGTGACGACGCCGTCGCCCTCGCCCGCGTCGCTCGACGCGTAGATGAGGTCGTCGCGCAGGCCACCGGGGTTCATGAAGGCCACGTCGGCGGGCTCGCCGCCGTACTTGGCGTAGTCGGTCGTGGCCCACAGGTACATGTCGGCGACGAGGTTGCCCATGGTCGACTCGACACCGCGGTCGTCGCCGGGAGCCTCGCCACCGCGGAGGATGTCCGCGCTGATCTTGCCGACCGGCTCATTGCCCTGCACCTCGGCGTAGGCGACGGCGGCGTCGACGACGGCCTGCACGTCTTCCGCCGGGGCGTAGACGGGGGCGCCCTCTTCGTCCGTGAGCGGCACGAGCGACGAGCCGATCGAGACGAGCGAGGTGGCGCCGGTCTCGTCGGTCGACACCTCGATGTCGAGCTTCGAGAGGTTCGCGCCGTAGCTGCCGGTCTGCAGGACCGGGCGGTCCTGGATCGTGCAGGGGTAGTTCTGGTGTGTGTGGCCCGAGAGGATCGCGTCGACCGCGGGCGACGCGTCGCGCACGAGCGCGCCGAAGTCGGTCTGCTCGTTCGCGATGTCGGCGCAGGTCGTCTCGTCGGATCCGGAGACCTCGGCGCCCGAGTGCGTGAGCAGGATCGTCACATCGACCTGGTCGTCGATTTCCGCGGCGACGCGGTTGACGGCCTCGAGCTGGTCGCCGAATTCGATGTCGGCGATGCCGGCGGGCGAGACGAGCGTCTGCGTGTCGGCGGTGATCGTGCCGATGAAGCCGATCGTGACGCCGTCGACCTCGCGGATCGCGTACTCCTTGAGGGCGGGCTCGGTCGTGCCCTTCTTGTAGACGTTGGCGCCGAGGGTGAGGTCCGCGCCGTACTCGGCGTTGTCGCCGCCGAACTGCTGGTAGAACGGCTGCACGCGATCGGTGAGGTCGGCGAAGCCCTGGTCGAACTCGTGGTTGCCGACGACGCCGACGTCGAGGCCGCCGAGGCCGAGCGACTCCATCGTCGGGGTGTCCTGCTGGATGAACGACGTGAAGGTCGAGGCGCCGATGTTGTCACCCGAGCTGACGAACAGCGTGTTCGGGTTCTCGGTCTCGAGGGCGCGCACGGCGCCGACGAGGCCCGAGGCCCCGGGCAGCCCGCCGTAGGCGTCGGCCTCGATGCGGCCGTGGAAGTCGTTGATGCCGAGCACCTGGACGGTGGTCGTCGTCGCGGCGGTCGCCTCGGTCTCGTCGGCGGCCAGGGCCGCCTGCGGCACCATCAGCAGCGCACCGGCGGTGGCGAAGACGGCGCCCGCGCCGATGCAACGCCGAACCGAGGTGCGGGAGAAGGTGTGCGATGTCGTTCGCATAGGGATCCTCACAGGTCCTCACGGGTTGGGAAGTGCCCCGGATCGAGGCATCCCTCCTGTTCTAGCGTCTCGTCGTGCCGCGCACGAGGCCCCTGAGTGAACTGTTTATGAAGAAGACTCGGGCGCCTCGCCGAATCCGGCCTCGTAGCCCTCCGCGTATCCGGAGTCGTATCCCGCGCCGAAGCCGTCGGCGTGGGCCTCGTCGTAGCCCTTGCGGAACATGTCGTTCGGGCCGGTCCGGGGAATCGTCCGGGCGCCGGGCAGGTCGAGGGATCCGACGAGGTCCGCGCGCCCGCGCACCACCGCGACGGGGATCCCCGTCGCCTTGCCCTTCACGAGCTCCGCGGCCGAGCAGAGCTCGTCCGCGACGCACGGCAGGGTGACGACGAGCGGCCGGCCCTGCGTGTCGGTCGAGCCGCGCAGGTCCTCGAATACCCGCACCCCGGCGGATCCGATCGCCTGATCGATCTGCCCGTCGCGCCACGCGCGGCCCATCGTGTCGCTCACGAGGACGCCGATCTCGCGCCCGAAGCGGGCGCGGAGCGCGGCCGCGATGGCGCGCGCCGAGGCGTCCGGATCCACGGGGAGCAGCAGCACCGTTCCCTCGGGGGTGTTCGACGCGTCGACGCCGGCGGCGGCTTGCACGATGCCGAGCCGGTTCTCGACGATGCGGGTCGTGGATCCGGTGGCCGGGTTGGTGCGGCTGGCGACGACGCGCACCGTCTCCGCGGTGATCGCGTCCTCGCGATCGTCCGCCGTCACGAACCGCCCCTCGGCCTTCGAGACGATCTTGCTGGTGACCACGACGATGTCGCCGTCGAGCGCGCCGCGCGGGTCGCGCTCCAGCGCGTCGCCGATGAGGGACGCCAGCTCGTCGCCCGCGGTGATCTCCGGGATGCCCTCGAGGCCCCACAGCTGCATCATCATGTGTCCTTTATACGCCGCGGGGCGGGCATCGAATCGTCGATGTCCGCCCCGCGAGATCCGTGGATCACCGGCTGAAACGGATCTCCGTGAGCTCCTCGCCGAGGAACGGCTCGGTGCGCTTCGTGCCGTCGATCGTGAAACCGCGCTTCAGGTAGAAGTCGGTGCCACCGGGGTAGTTCTCGGCGATCCACCCGTAGAGCGGCTCTCCGTCATCGACCACGGCGTCGAAGAGCTTGCGGCCGATGCCCTTCCGGTGCCAGGTGTCGAGAAGGAACACGAAGTAGAGCTCGCGCGGTGCGGGGGCGTCGTCGTCGCGGGCCGGGCCGGAGGCGGCGAAGCCCACGATCTTGCCGTCGACGAGCGCCGCGGCGTGACGGTGCTCCGCGCCGCGGGCGGCGTAGCCCATCCACAGGTCGGCGAGACGCTTGGGGGAGACGGCCTCCAGTGCCGCCTGGGAGATCATGCCGTCGTAGGTCTCGTGCCAGACCTGGGCATGAACCTGCCCCATTTCGGTCGCGTCGACGTCGCGGATGGGGCGGATCAGAACCTCGAGTTGTGCTGTACTGCTCGTGTCGGTGCTCATGGCGGGAGCCTATTGCGCGCTCGCGTCATACGCGAATCGAGGGGCAGAATATGAAGCAGGCGTGCTCGCGCGCAGGCGTTCAGTCGCTCCGCCGAGCCCGAGGACAGCGTCCGCCGTTCGTCAACACGCGAGGAGCGTGAGATGTCGCAGAACACTCAGATGCCCGAACGAAGCCCGCACCGACGCCGCTACCTGATGAGTCGTCCCGAGCACTTCACGGTGTCGTACTCCATCAACCCATGGATGCACCCGGCGGATCCGACCGACACCGCCAAGGCCGTCGCGCAGTGGCAGGCGCTGTACGACGCCTACATCGGGCTTGGGCACGAGGTCGAGCTGATCGATCAGGCCCCGGGCCTCCCCGACATGGTCTACACGGCGAACGGCGGCTTCGTCATCGACGGCCGCGCGTACATCCCGAAGTTCCGGTACGCCGAGCGTCAACCCGAGTCGGCCCTGTTCGCCGAGTGGTTCGCGAGCAACGGCTTCGAGGTCGTCGAGCCGGAATACACGAACGAGGGCGAGGGCGACTTCCTGCTCGCGGGCGACGCGATCCTCGCGGGCCGCGGTTTCCGCTCGACCGACGACAGCCACCGCGAGATCGCCGATCTCTTCGGACGCGAGGTGCTGTCGCTGACCCTCGTCGACCCGCGCTTCTACCACCTCGATACGGCCCTGTCGGTGCTGGATCCCGTCGTCGCTCCCGGCGCGGAGCCCACGATCGCGTACCTGCCGGGCGCGTTCGACGACGAGAGCCGCGGCCTGCTCGAGGAACGCTTCCCCGGCGCGATCCGCGTCTCGGACGAGGACGGCGCCGTGTTCGGGCTGAACTCCGCGAGCGATGGACACAACGTGTTCCTCTCGCCCCGGGCGACGGGCTTCATCGCGCAGGTCGCGGAGCGGGGCTACAACCCCGTCACGATCGACCTCTCCGAGCTGCTGCTCGGCGGCGGCGGGATCAAGTGCTGCACGCTCGAGTTGCGCGGGGCGTCGTCGTGACCGCGCTCGCCGCATCGCACGTCGCACGGAACTACTCCCCGCTCCCGGTCGAGATCGCGACGGGGGAAGGGGCGTGGGTGAACGGCGCCGACGGGCGACGCTACCTCGACATGCTCGCGGGCTATTCCGCCCTGAACTTCGGGCACCGGCACCCGAGGCTCATCGCGGCCGCCCAGGAGCAGCTCGGCCGCATCACCCTGACGAGCCGCGCCTTCGACAACGACCGCCTCGAACCGTTCGCCGCGGCGCTCGCCGCACTCTGCGGCAAGGATCTCGTGCTGCCGATGAACACGGGAGCCGAGGCCGTCGAGACAGGCATCAAGCTCGCTCGTGCGTGGGGCTACCGCGTGAAGAAGGTCGCGCCCGGTCGGGCGAAGATCATCGTCGCGGACAACAACTTCCACGGCCGCACCACCACAATCGTCGGCTTCTCCAGCGATCCCGAGGCGCGCGACGACTTCGAACCGTTCGCGCCCGGCTTCGTCTCGGTGCCCTTCGGCGACGCCGACGCACTGGCGGCGGCGATCGACGACGACACGGTGGCGGTGCTGATCGAGCCCATCCAGGGCGAGGCCGGCGTCGTCGTCCCACCCGACGGGTATCTTCCGCGGGTGCGCGAGCTCACGCGGGAGAACAACGTGCTGTTCATCGCCGACGAGATCCAATCCGGCCTCGGCCGCACGGGCGAGACCTTCGCGTGCGACGCGGCAGGTGTCGTGCCGGACGTCTATCTCCTCGGCAAGGCCCTGGGCGGCGGCATCGTCCCCGTCTCGGCGGTCGTCGCGAACGAGGACGTGCTGGGTGTGTTTGGCCCCGGACAGCACGGATCCACCTTCGGCGGCAACCCGCTGGCGGCCGCCGTCGGCCTCGAGGTCGTGCGCATGCTCGAGGAGGGCGAGTGGCAGGAGCGGGCGCGGCTGCTCGGGGAGCACCTGGGCGAGCGGCTGGAGCCGCTGCGGGGACGGGGCGTGACGGGCGTGCGACGCGCGGGGCTCTGGGCCGGCATCGACATCGACCCGTCGGTCGGCTCGGGGCGGAGGGTCTGCGAGCGGCTGCTCGAACGCGGTGTCCTGGCAAAGGACACCCATGGGCAGACGATCCGCTTCGCCCCACCGCTGACGATTCGCGCGACCGAGATCGACTGGGCGGTCGAACAGCTGAGCGTCGTGCTGGGCTGATGCCGCGATCCGCGCGCGACCAGGTCGGGGCAGTCTCCTGCCCCGGCCTTAAGACACTCGGGTCGCGCGCGGCGTGGCGGTATCTCCGCGCCGTCGTCGGCGAATCTCGCCGCGCAGACTCCTGCGATTGATGACGGGGCGGAAGATTCCGCGCCGATCTACCCAGTGCGGGGCCTTCACGAAGGGCACTCCGTCTCGCATCTGGATCTCCCACCCGGAGCCGTCGAGGTCGTGATGGTGGGCCCAGCAGAGGAGCACCCCGTTATCGGTGTGGGTGGCCCCGCCCCTCGCGTGCTCTTCGACGTGGTGGATCTCACACCACGCCGCCGGAATCGTGCAACCGGGGATCACGCACCCGCCGTCGCGGGCCGCGATCGCGCGGCGCTGATGCGCCGTGAACAAGCGGCGGGGCGAGCCGAGTTCGATGATGCGACCGCGAGGATCGAGCACGAGCTTCTGCACGGCGCCCGTGCAGCCGATGCGGTGCGCGAGCTTCGCCGGGACGGACGCGTCGACGCCGTCGATGTCTGCGACGCCCGCCGGATCCGCGAGCTGCTCGGCGGCCACGGTGACGACCAGCGTCGGGGCGGCTCCGCCGATCGTGGGGGCGTGCTCGGAGGCGGCCGCGGCCTGCACCATCGAGACGAGCGCGTCGTGACGGCGCTGGCCGACGGTGCGCGTGTCGGCCGGTGCCTGCGCATCCGACCACGGCTCGTCTTCGGCGGCCTGTTCGGCGCACGTCGAGAACTGGACGGGCGAGCCCACGTGGGCGTCGAGCAGGCGCTGGAGGCTGCCCGCGGCCTCGGGCGTGAGCTTGCCCGACACCCGCACGAGGGCGTCGCGCACGCGGCCGACGGCGAAGTAGCGGTACCGCGCCGATTCGTCCGCCGACTGCTCGATACCCTCGCGGAGCAGGTACTCGAGCCACACGCCCGCCATCGCCCGGTAGTCGTCGAAGGTCTGCGGCAGCGCCTCGCCTGAATTCGCGAGCGGCCCCCGACCGGCGAAGCCCGCGGCGGTCGCGTTGACGATCTCGCGCTCGGCGGTCTCGACCTCGAGCGGGTCGATGACGGCGTCTTGTGCGGCCTTCTCGAGGGTGCGCGTCAGGTCGGCGGCGACGTCGACGCCGATGGCGCCCGCGTGCAGCGCGGCCGCGACGGCGGGAAAGGCGGAGGGGAGCGGCTCGCCCGCGAGCGAGACGGATCCGCGAGTGCGCCGATCGAGGGCGATCCGGGAGCGGATCTCGGCCGGCGCGGCGTGCGTGGTGTACGCGAGGAGGTTCGCCGCGGACGTCGAGTCGTAGCGGCGCGCGAGCGAGGACTCGCGCTCTGCGCCCGACCGGGCGTCGACCTCGCCGGCCGTCCTCACGCGTAGCGCGTCAACGTGGCGACCCACCTCTTCCGAGAGGCGGGAGAGAGCGACCAGCTCGGCATCCGAGAGGTGTGCGACCTCGCTCGAGAGCCTCTCGAGGAGGGGCAGTGCAGCCGTGACCCGCTCGCGCACCGAAAGGGTGCGGATCCGCGAGTTCGACGACGTTGCCATGGATCCAGTGTAGAACAAAAAGACGATAAAAGGAAAAAAACGAGAAAGGAAACCGAACATTTGCACCACGGCCATTCGCATATGTGTAATCGTCAGGTGTTGTCATGTACACTCTCCCCTCGGCGCTGAATCGTTTCATTTTCAGGGCGAGATCAGCAGCGGACGTTCAACGACGAAGAAGGCAACACATGGCACGCATCGGTGCGAAGAAGACGACGGGGTGGAAGGCCACCGCCGCCGTCGCAATGTCCAACTACATCGAGGCTGGATCGATCATCGCGATCGCGACCTCGATGGTGTTCTGGCAGGCCGAGTTCGGTTTCGACGAAAGTTTCAAGGGCCTGCTCGCCGCGCTGAGCGCGAACGCCTTCGGCGCCGCGATCGGTGCCATCATCGGCGGCCCCCTCTGCGACCGCTTCGGCCGCAAGTTCATCTACACCTACGACCTGCTCGTCTACATGGTCGGCGTTCTCGTCGCCGCGTTCGCGGTCAACCAGTGGATGCTGCTCGTCGCGTTCATCGTGACCGGCATCGCGGTCGGCGCGGGCGTTCCCGCCTCGTGGACGTACATCGCGGAAGAGGCGCCGAGCGACAAGCGCGCCGCGCACGTCGGCATGGCTCAGCTTGCATGGTCGGTCGGCCCCGCCATCGGCTTCCTGCTCGCCGCGCTCCTCACCCCCACGGGCCTGCTCGGATCCCGCATCATCTTCCTCCACCTCTTCGTCGTCGCGTTCATCACCTGGTGGGTGCGCCGCGGCCTCGAAGAATCGAAGAACTGGAAGAACACGCAGGCCATCCGCACCCAGCAGGGCGCGAAGGCCGCCGCGGGACAGGGCTTCCGGGCGTTGCTCGGCCGCAAGCAGAACATTCTCGCGCTGCTGTTCCTCATCGGCGTCTACTCGTTCTGGAACACCGTCGCGGGTCAGGCGGGCATGTTCATGCCCGACGTCTACAACGCCACCGGCCTGACCGACTCGGCGCAGCAGTACTTCCTGCAGTCGTTCCTCTGGACGATGACGGTCGTCGGCACCTTCACCTTCATGTGGCTCGGCGACCGCATGTCGCGACGCCTCCTGTTCTTCATCGGCGCCGTGCTCGGCATCGCCGGCTGGGTCGTGCTCGTGTACCTGCCGAGCGGCCCCGTGTCGCTGTTCGGCTTCGCGATTCTCTGGGGCTTCGCCTCCGGAATCGGCGCGCAGGCCTTCTACGGCCTGTGGACCGCCGAGCTGTTCGCGACGCAGTACCGCGCCTCGGCGCAGGGTGTGCTGTTCTTCACCGCGCGCATCATGGTGGGCGTGCTCAGCTACGGCTTCCCCGTGTGGCTCGAGATCCTCGGCCTGCACACCCTCGCCGCGATCCTCATCGCGATCCTCGCGGTCTCGATGCTCGTCGGCACCATCTGGGCGCCGAACACGCAGGGCAAGACCCTCGAGGAGATCGAGGAAGAGCGCTACGGCAAGGTCGACGCGTAAGCACGGCCCATAACGAGAGGCTCGCCCGACTGGGCGAGCCTCTCGTCGTCTTCCGCCAGCTATTCGGCCGCGGTCGGTGCGCTCCACTTCGCGGCCGGAGCCTCCCACGAGGCGAGCTTCTCGAGGAGCTCCTCGGGATCCGACGCGACGATCAGGCCGTCGCGGAATCGCGACGCGATGAAGCCCTGGGTGACGAGGTTGTCGAGCATCGCGAGCAGCGGATCCCAGAAGCCGTTCACGTCGTAGATCGCGATCGGCTTCGCGTGGATCCCGAGCTGCTGCCATGTCCACGCCTCGAAGAACTCCTCGAGGGTGCCGGCGCCGCCGGGCAGCATGACGAACGCATCGCTGAGGTCGGCCATGCGCTTCTTCCGCTCGTGCATATTGGCGACGACCTCGAGCCTCGTCAGATCGTGGTGGGCGATCTCCTTGTCGACGAGGGCCTCGGGGATGACACCGATCACCTCCCCCTCGGCCGCGCGGCCGGCGCTCGCGACCGCACCCATCAGTCCGACGTTGCCGCCGCCGTAGACCAGGCCGAGACCGGCGCGGGCGATCGCGGTGCCGACGGCCGTCGCGGAGGCGAGATATGCGGGGTCGGTGCCGCCCGCGGATCCGGTGAAAACGACGATGCGCCTCAGTGCACTCATGCTCCACACCATAGAGGGGCGGATGAACTGTCGCGAAACTGCGACAGCGCGGCGATAGCGCCGCGATATCGCCTCGCTAGTCTCAGATCATGAACATCACGAGCCGCGCGGGTCTCTCGCTCATCGGCGCCGCATTGCTCGCCGCCTCGCTCACCGCGTGCGGATCCGCGAACGACGCAGGCGCCGACGCGGCACCGGTGACCTCGGAACCGCAGACGACGGAGGAATCGGCGGCGCCGGAATCGGTCGCCGAGACCGAGACGCCCGAGACCGAGACGCCTGAGCCCGATGAGACCGAGCCCGATGAGACCGAGCCCAGTGATGACGCGACGGGGCTCCCCGCTGTCGCCGGCTACGACGTGGGGGAGTTTCCCGCCGTGCCGCTGTTTCAACTGCCCGACCTCTCGCTGCTCGACCCGTCGTCGGCAGATGGGTTCACGCTCGATCTCCGCGATGACGTCGTCGAGATTCCCGGCGTGCAGGTCTCGCCCGCGCACTGCGGCGAGGGCGGCAGCGTCTCGGCAGGCGCCGGGGCTGCATACCTGTATGGCGACGGATCCGGCACCTACACGGGCGCCGATGGATCGTCGGTCAAATACGGCGACGGATCCGGAACATTCACGCTCAACGGCGTGACCGTCACGAACTATGGTGACGGGTCCGGTAGGTACGACGACGGTACCGTGAGCATCGTCAATTACGGCGACGGATCAGGCGCCTACAGCGACGCCGACGTGAGCGTGCAGATCTATGGTGACGGATCCGGCACCTATACCGCGGGCGCGACCTCGATCGTGAACTACGGGGATGGATCCGGCGACTACACCGACGGCACCGTGAGCATCACGAACTACGGCGATGGCTCCGGCACCTACAGCGACGGTGACATCACGATCACCAACTACGGTGACGGCACGGGGCTCGTGAACGGGCAGGAGATCGAGCTGGATCCGATCGCGCGCGTGCCCGAGCTCGGCGTGTTCCCCACGCTCGACGCCCTGCAGCCGATCGAGTCGTGCGGCACGCTGATCATGTTCGAGGACGGCGTGCTGTTCGACTTCGACAAGAGCGAGGTGCGCGACGATGCCGCGGACACCCTCGGGGTCGTCGCCGAGGCGCTGACGGGCTACGAGGTGACCGAAGCCGTGATCTCGGGCCACACCGATTCGATTGGTGACGAGGCCTACAACCAAGCCCTGTCGGAGGCGCGCGCCGCGGCGGTCGTCGCCGCGCTCGAAGGAGCGGGCGTGAGCGCCCAGCTCACGGCGGAGGGCTACGGCGAGAGCCGCCCCGTCGCTGCGAACGAGATCGACGGCGCTGACAACCCGGCCGGCCGCCAACTGAACCGCCGCGTCGACATCTTTATCCCCACCTTCTTGTGACCCGCGAACGGAACCCGATCATGCGCGCACTTCCCGTCATTACCCTGTCCGCCCTTCTCCTTGTAGGGCTCACCGGCTGCTCGGTGGCGGTCAGCGAGCCCGACGAACAGGCCACCACGGCCGACAACGCGGCGTCGGATGCCTCCGAGGACACCTCCGAAACCGGATCCGCGGGGGAGCCCGCGGGCGAGGCGGGGGAGCCCGCCGAGACGGTATCGGAGGATCCGGAGCCCGAGGAGAGCGAGCTGTCGTCGAGCGATGGCGCGGGTGCGGATAGCGGCGCCGAGGATGCCGGGGGAGACGAGGCAGGTGCCGACAGCGACGGCGCGACCTCATGGAGCGCCGAGGAGGCCGCGTACCGCGACTCCATGCTCGAGCTCGTCACGCGCACGCTCACCTGCGACGGCGAGCTCGTCTTCGGGAAGAACGAGCCCGGTCAGATCGTGCGGATCGACGGGCCGTGCGAGCACGTCGTCGTTCACATGGACGCGGGCGTGGTGATCGCGGAGGAGGTGGGCTCGATCGAGGTCAGCGGCGCGGGCAACGTCATCTATCTCGACGGCGTCGACACGATCAGCGTCGCGGGCGACGCCAACGCGATCTCGTGGCTCGGTGCGACGCCGCAGGTCACCGACACGGGCGCCGGAAACGTGATCGTTTCGGGGTCATGACCGAGCGCACCCGCCTGCTGCTCGTCGACGACGACGCCGCGATCACGGTTCCCCTCGCCTCGTTCCTCGAGCGCAGCGGATACGCGGTGAGCGTTGCCGGCGACGGGCACGAGGGGCTCCAGGAGGTCGCCCGGACCAGGCCCGATCTCGTGGTGAGCGACGTGCTCATGCCGCGCATGGACGGCCGCGAATTCGTGCGGCGCCTGCGCGAGAGCGAGCCCTGGCTACCCGTGATCCTGCTGACGCAGGTGGGCGAGTCATGGGAGCGCAGCGCGGCCCTCGATGAGGGCGCGGACGATTACCTCAACAAGCCCTTCGACCCGCAGGAGCTGCTCTCGCGCGTGCGCGCGGTGCTGCGGCGGGCGACGCGCGGGGTGCCGACGAGCCAGCGGATCCGTGCGGACGAGCTCCTGCTCGATCGCACGTCGCGGCGCGTCTGGATGGGCGATCGCGAGCTGGACCTCACGCCGAAGGCGCTGACCCTGCTCGAGTTCCTCATGATGCACCCGCAGGAGGCCCACTCGCGAGAGCGATTACTCGCCGGGCTGTGGGGTTTCGACTTCGCGAGCTCGAGCCGCGCGGTCGATCACCGCATCGCCGAGCTGCGGCGGGTGCTGGGCGATAGCGCCGGCTCACCGCGCTTCATCGACACGGCGCAGGGCCTCGGCTATCGCTTCATCGCACAGGTGGTAGCCGCGTGAGGCGCTGGTGGCTGGCGGCGGCGCCGTTCGCGCTCGGCGCGGTGCTCGGAGGGGTGCTCGCCCTGCTCGGCGAACGCCGCATGATCGAGGTCGCCGTGGCGATCCCGCTCGCCTTCCTCGTCGCCGGCGCCCTCGCGAGCGTCGCGATCCTCGCGGCGCTGCTCGCGCGGCGCTCCCGCGAGGCGCGGATCCGCGAGCGGGAGAACGCGCGCGCTTCGGGATCCGCCGAGGCGACCGCCGAGACCCTGAGCGCGGAGCGGCAGCGTCACCGCCGCTTCCTCGCGCGGCTCGATCACGAGCTGAAGAACCCGCTCACGGCGATCCGCGCGACGGCCGCCGCGGCGGGCACCGGGGATCCGCACTGGTCCCTCGTCGACTCGCAGGCGCGCCGGCTCAGCGAGCTCGTGCGCGACCTCCGCAAGCTCGCCGAGCTCGAGACGAGGCCGCTCGAGCGCGAGCGCGTCGATCTCGAGGAGCTGCTCGTCGACGCGAGTTCGGCGCTCGCCGACCGCGACCCCGCCGCGGGCGGCCGGATCCGGCGGGAGATTTCTCGCGTGCCGTGGCCCGTCCCGGCGGTGTCGGCCGACCCCGACCTGCTCTCGCTCGCGGTGGACAATGTGCTCGGCAACGCCGCGAAGTACTCCTCGACCGGCCCCATCGAGGTGCGCCTTCGCGAGGAGTCGGGCGTCGCCGTGATCGAGGTCGCCGATTCCGGGCGCGGCATTCCTGAGGCGGATCTCCCGCACGTGTTCGACGAACTCGCGCGCGCCGGGAACGCGCGCGACGTCGCGGGATCCGGGCTCGGGCTCACCCTCGTGCAGGCGGTGATCGCCCGTCACGGCGGAACGGTGTCACTGAGATCGGTCGAGGGCGCGGGAACCGTCGTCGGCCTGCGGATCCCGCTGCGGGCGCCGTCCGAATAGCAGAGCGGGCCCGCAGCGTCCAGCCGGTACGGCAGCCGTCCCCGGATCCGCCAGACTGAGATTCATGACGAGAACCGTGCTGATCACCGGCGGGGCCGGCCGCATCGGCCGCATGCTGCTCGACCGGGAGCCCCGCGACGCGTGGCGATACGTGGTGTTCGACGAGGCGGATGCGCCGATCGAGCGCGAGGACGTGACGCTGCTGCGCGGCAGCCTGACGGATCCGGCCGCGGTGCGCGCCGCGATGCGCGGCGTGACCGACGTCGTGCACCTCGCGGGGATCGCCCACGAGGACGTCTGGGAGCGGATCCTCGCCGTGAATGTCGAGGGCACGCGCAACATTCTGGAGGCCGCGGCCTCAGAGGGGGTCGGCCGGTTCGTGTTCGCCTCGAGCAACCATGCTGTCGGGCTCGCCGAGGTGCAGGAAGGGCTCGCCGATGATGCGGCACCTCGCCCCGACAGCTTCTACGGGTGGAGCAAGGCTGCAGGCGAGGCGCTCGTGCGGCTGTACTGCGAGCGGAGCGGCATGATTGGGGTCGCCGTGCGGATCGGCGGGTGCAGCGAGCGGCCGAACTCGATGAACCGGGCGTCGGTCTGGCTATCGCCGGGAGATGCCCGGCGACTCGTCGACGCGGCGCTCGAGAACGACTTCGGGCAATTTGCGTACGTCTGGGGTGTATCGGCGAACACGCGCGGATGGTTGTCCCGCGACGGTGCGCGCCGCATCGGGTACGAGCCCATCGACGACTCGGAGGAGTACATCGACGGGCTGGACGGCGAACCGGAGACGCGTCTCGGCGGCGGGATGAGCGATGGTGAGCTGGGGGCTTCGCGACCCTAGTCCCAAGCCCTGTTCGCGTGTTAGGGACCGACGCACCCAGCTCACAGCCTCACGGGAGCACAATGACAACGTGTTCGATTTCGCGCCCCGATCCGCAGCCTCCCACCACGCACAGGACACCTCGACGATCGACATGTCGGTGCTCGACAGCCCGGCATGGTCGGCACTGAACGGGGAACACGCGCGCTTCGCCGAGGGGAACGACCTCGTCAAGCGCTACCAGGACGACGTGTCGCCGTTCGTCGGCGTCGCGTCATGGGACGAGCCCGCGGTATGGGACGCGCTCATCGACATGTTCGGCCGCGGTGCGACGGTCTCGCTCTCGCACTTCACCGGCTCCCTGCCCGAGGGATGGACCGAGGTGTCACGCGGCGCGGGCCTGCAGATGGTCGCCTCGCCCCGGGTCACGGGTCAGCCCTTCGAGGAGGCGATCGAACTCGGCGCGGACGACGCCGAAGAGATGCTCGCCATCGTCGCCCGGAACGAGCCCGGGCCCTTTCGCCCGCGCACGCACGAGCTCGGCCGCTACGTCGGCGTGCGCCGCGACGGCAGGCTCGTCGCCATGGCCGGAGAGCGCCTGCACCCGGACGGATTCACCGAGATCAGCGCCGTCTGCGTCGATGAGGACTACCGCCGTCAGGGACTCGCCTCCGCGCTCGTTCTCGACGTCGCACACGCGATCCGTTCGCGCGGCGACATCCCCTTCCTCCACGTCTCGGCCACCAACCTCGGCGCCGCCGCGGCCTACGAGAAGCTCGGCTTCGAACTGCGCCGCAAGGTCGCGTTCCTCGCCGCCCAGACCCCGGCCTGACTCCGCACTCCGAACGCCCCGGGAGCACCCGCTCCCGGGGCGTTCGCGCGTTCGGGATCCGGAACCGGCAGTCCCGTAACCCTCCGTTCATCGAGCATTCCTTTCTGGTACTCCGGTTCTCGTAATTGCCGGTCACTTGGCGTGGCTTATATGAGAGCCGTCACCCCACCGCCAGAAAGGCACCCCATGCGCTTCCCTCTCGTTGCCGGCGCCCTGCTCGCCGGATCCGCTCTTCTCCTCACCGGTTGCTCCGGCTCCGCCGACGCCTCGGAAGACGACGCCATCCGCTTCGCGACCTTGCCGATCGGCGACGACCCGACCTCCGCCACGCCGATCGAGAAGATCGCCGAGCTGCTCGAGACCGAGACGGGCATGACCGTCGAGATCACCGACGTTCCCAACTACTCGGCCGTCATCGAGGCGGTGCGCGCGGGACACGAAGACATCGGCATCATGAGCGCGTTCCCGTCGGCGCTTGCCGTCAACACCGGCGAGGTCGACTCGCTCGTCGCCTGGCCCGGCAGCGCGGACCCCGTCTCGACCTGCCTCGTGCTCGACGACTCGCCGCTCGAGACCCTCGAGGACATCACGCCCGAGACGACGATCGCCTTCGCCGACCCCAACTCGTCGAGCGGCTACTACATGCCGACCTACATGCTCGACCAGGTCGGCCTGCACAAGGACGACGGCGACTTCAAGGAGCTGATGTCCGGAAGCCACGAGAACAGCTTCATCGCCCTGAAGGAGGGACAGGCCGACGTCGCCTGCACCTCTTCGATCTTCCCCGCGATGGCGGGCCAGGACAACCCGATGTTCCCCTTCGAGGAGGGCGAGACGCGCTCGATCGGTGAGAGCCGCGACATGCCCATCTCGATCTCGATCCTGGGCAACCAGAAGATGTCCGATGAGAAGCGTCAGGCGCTCGTCGAGGCGCTACCGAAGGTGTTCAGCGACGAGAACCGCGACGAGCTCGGCCTGTACATGGACGCCATGCCCGAGGGCGTCGAGCCCATCATCGAGCCCGACGCGGCCGAATTCCAGCCCATCGTCGACATCGCCGCCGTCGCCGGCGTGGACATCTCGGACCTCGGATGAGCATCGTCGGCACCCCCGCGCTCTCGGCGCAGCAGAAGCCCGTCGCCGAGCCCCTCGTCTCGATCCGCGAGCTGCGCGTGCGCTACGCGCCGCAGGATCCGTTCGTGCTCGACGGCGTCGACCTCGACCTGTTCCGCGGCGAGACCGTCGCGCTCCTCGGATCCAGCGGATCCGGCAAGTCAACCCTCATGAAGGCGCTCACCGGCTTCGCCCCGATCCACTCGGGATCCGTTCGCGCCGGCGACTTCGACGTCGCGAAGCTGCAGCGCGGCCAGTTGCGCCGGCTACGCTCGCAGACCGGTCAGGTGTTCCAGCAGTTCAACCTCGTCGGCCGCCTCAGCGTCCTGACGAACGTGCTCACGGGATCCCTCTATGGCGCCGGCGCGCCCAACATGCTCGGCACCTTCCGCAGCGCCGACCGCAAGCGGGCGCTCGAGCTGCTCGACCGGGTCGGGATCGCCCACAAGGCGAACGAGCCCGCCCGCTCGCTCTCCGGCGGTCAGCAGCAGCGCGTCGCGATCGCGCGCGCCCTCATGCAGAACCCGCGCGTGATCCTCGCCGACGAACCGGTCGCGTCCCTGGATCCGAAGATGAGCCGCACGGTGCTCGAGCTGCTCCAGCAGATCGCGCGCGAGGACCAGATCCCCGTGCTCGTCAGCCTGCACGTTCTTCCGCTCGCGCTCGCGCACTCCGACCGCATCGTCGGGCTGCGCCACGGCGAGATCGTCGTCTCGGGCCACACTGCCGATCTGACCGCCGAGATGCTCGCCCCCGTGTACGACATCGACGAGGAAGAAGAAGACGAATGAGCACCTCGACGCTCACCCGCCCGAAGCTGGATCCGCGCGAACGCGAGCGCATGGAGCGCGCGTTCCGGATCCCGCGCTCGCGCTCGATCGTCGGCGTCGTGCTCGCCGTCGCGATCTTCCTCTGGTCGGCGAACGGCGCGCAGTTCGACTTCCTGAAGCTCGGCGAGGGCGCATCGAACATGGGGGAGTTCCTCCTGCGCATGTTCCCGCCCGACTTCTCGAAGATCGGGCTCATCCTGACGCTCCTTCTCGAGACGCTGCAGATGGCGATCGTCGGCACCGTGCTCGGGGCCGTGCTCGCCCTGGTCGTGGCGTTCGGCGCCGCGAGCAACATCGCCCCGACGTGGCTCTACTACCCGTGCCGCTGGATGATGAACATCATCCGCGCGCTGCCCGACCTCGTCATCGCGCTCATGTTCGTCTCCGCCGTGGGCCTCGGGCCGTTCGCGGGAATCCTCGCGATGACGATCGGATCCATCGGATCCATCGGCAAGATCTTCGCCGAGGCCATGGAGGCCGTCGACCGCGGCCCCATCACCGCGATGGAATCGGTCGGTGCCTCGCGCCGCCAGGTCATCCAGTACGGAATCCTGCCGCAGGCCATGCCGATGCTCGTCAGCTACACGTTGCTGCTCTTCGAAGGCAATGTGCGCGGCGCCACCATCCTCGGCCTCGTCGGGGCCGGAGGCATCGGCCTCGAACTCACGACCGCCATGAACCGCTACGACTACGGACACCTGTTCGCCATGGTCATCTGCATCATCGTGCTCGTCACGGTGATCGACCAGGCGAGCGCCATCATCAGAAGGAAGATCACATGACCATCGCCGACCTCGTCCTCTCCGCACCCGTCAACCTGCGCGACCTCGGTGGCGTGCCCGTCGCGGGCGGATCCGTTCGGAGCGGCTTCGCGATCCGCGCCGACGACCTGTCGGTCGTCGACCAGCAGACCGCGGAGGACCTCGTCGTCGACGGGCTCACCGCGATCATCGACCTCCGCTCGATCGACGAGATCGAGCTCACCGGCCGCGGCCCGCTCGGCCGCATGCCCGTGACCTACCACCACGTGCCGTTCATGGCCTCGATCGGTGATGCGGGCCCCGAGGCGCACGACCAGACGCAGTTCGGGACGATGTACGTGCGCATGTTCGAGGCGGCGGCGCCCCGCATCGTCGAGGCGCTCGCGATCATCGCCCACGCGCCCGGAGCCGTGGCCTTCCACTGCGCCGCGGGTCAGGACCGCACGGGCGTGCTCGCCGCGTCGCTCCTGCTCGCGCTCGGAGCATCGGAGGAGGCCATCGTCGCCGACTACGTCCGCACGGGCGAGAACTCGGACGCGATCATGGCCCGCCTCGAGCCGACGATCGGCCGCCTGATGGCGAAGTTCGGCTTCGACCTCGACGAGGCGGCCCGCGCGGCGGTGCGCAAGGAGTTCTCCCCGGAGCCCATGCGCACCCTGCTCGCCTCGCTCGGCGAGGATCCGCTCCAGGCGCTGCGCCAGGCCGGGCTCACCGACGGCCTGATCGCGCAGCTCCGCGCCCGGGCGGTCGCGTGACGCTCCGCGCGCCCGCCCGAGCCGCGACCCTCGACGGGGGTCGCGGCTCGCGCGCGCGAGGAACCGGATCCGCGGAGCTGAGCCCGAATTGCGGACCGGATGCCGGATCCGATCCGCAGAAGGGGGTCATCTCCGCAATTGCGGAGCAGCGGGGGCCCGGCCGGCCCCGCAAGGAGGGGCACGACGAGCGGATCCTCGACGCCACCGTGAAGCTCATCGAGAACGACAAGCCCGTCACGGTCGCCGCGATCGTCGCCGAGAGCGGCATCTCGCGCGCCGCGATCTACCGGCGCTGGCCGAGCCTGCCGGAACTGATCGCCGCCGCGTTGGACAAGGGCAGGGCCGCCCTCGAGGTCGACACCTCCGGTGACATCAAGGAAGCGATGATCGCGCTGATCTTCGGGGATCCGAAGGCCCTGCGCGGGTCGACCTACAGCGATCGGCGCTTCCGCGCGCGCATGAGCCTCGTCATGCAGAACCCCGATCTACAGGAGGCCTATTGGAAGAGCCACGTGCGCCGACGCCGCGGGGCCTTCGAGGCGGCGCTCGCCGAAGCGATGCGCCGGGGCGAGCTGCGCGACGACCTCGACATCGACGCGTGCATCGACCTCATCAACGGCGTCTTCTACTACCAGGTGGTGGTGCGCGGCACGGGCCTCGACGACCCGACGACCTTCGCCCGCTGCCGTGAGGCCTTCGAGGTCGCCTGGCGGGGGATGGCGAGCTGAGATTCTGACGTTGCGCCGAGATTCTGACGATTCCTCGCGGATCCGCCATTTCTCGCGCGATCGTCAGAATCTCGGCGCGCACCCGTGAGGATCCTGGGGTAGGCGCGCGGCGAGGATGCTAGGGTAGAGAAGTTGTCCCGTGTCGGTTCCGTTCTGGATCCGTTCGAGGCAACGTGCATTACACCCTCCTGGTGTCGGGAAAGACCCGGCATCCGTTCGAGTCCGAAGGAGGTGGGATAGTGACGCACGCACACCAGTACGAGATGATGGTTATCATCGCGCCGGAGATGGACGAGCGCCAGGTTCCCGCGTACCTCGACAAGTACCTCAAGGTCATCACCGACGCTGAGGGCACGATCGAGAACGTGGACATCTGGGGCAAGCGCAAGTTCGCTTACGAGATCCAGAAGAAGAACGAGGGCATCTACGCCGTCGTCAACTTCACCGCTACCAGCGCAGCCACGCAGGAGCTCGACCGCCAGCTCGGTCTTGCCGATGACGTGATCCGCACCAAGATCCTGCGCGCCGAAGAGGCCATCGCGATGATCGCCTCCGAGGCGAAGCGCGCTGAGGCCAAGGCGGCCCGCAAGACGGCGGCAAAGGCCTAAGGTAATCGCATGGCAGGCGAAACCGTTATCACAGTCGTTGGCAATCTGACCGCCGACCCCGAGCTGCGTTACACGCAGTCCGGCGTCCCCGTGGCGAACTTCACGATCGCTTCGACTCCCCGCACGTTCGACCGCGCGTCGGGCGAGTGGAAGGACGGCGACGCTCTGTTCCTGCGGGCCAGCGTGTGGCGCGAGTTCGCGGAGCACGTCGCGGGTTCGCTGACGAAGGGCATGCGCGTCATCGCGCAGGGCAACCTCCGCCAGCGCAACTACGAGACGCGCGAGGGCGAGCGCCGGTCGTCGATCGAACTGGATGTCCAGGAGATCGGCCCGTCGCTGCGCTACGCGACCGCACAGGTCACGCGTTCGGCCGCACCTGCCGGTGGATTCGGCGGAGGTCGCCCCGGCGGCGCTCCCCAGCAGATCCCCGGCGGCGCGCCTCAGGCCGCTCCGCAGTCGGCCGGTGAGCCCTGGGCGACGCCCGGCTCGACCGGTGCTGACGCATGGAGCACCCCGGGGTCGTTCTCTGACGACGACACCCCGTTCTAAATCTCTTTATCTCTGTAAGGACCCATAATGGCTGGAAAGTCAAGCGGCGACCGCCGCAAGCCGCGGAAGGGCGCGAAGAACGCCGCTCCCGCGAAGCACATCCGGGTCGGCCTCATCGACTACAAGGATGTCGCCACCCTTCGCAAGTTCGTTTCGGAGCGCGGCAAGATCCGTGCCCGTCGTATCACCGGTGTGTCGGTGCAGGAGCAGCGCCTCATCGCTCGCGCGATCAAGAACGCGCGTGAGATGGCACTCCTTCCCTACGCTGGCGCCGGCCGGTAAGGAGCACCCACATGTCGAAGCTGATTCTCACGCATGAGGTCGACGGCCTGGGTAGCGCCGGAGACATCGTCGAGGTCAAGAACGGTTACGCCCGTAACTACCTCGTTCCCCAGGGCTTTGCTGTCGCGTGGACGCGCGGCGGTCAGAAGCAGGTGGACCAGATCCGCGCCGCCCGCGAGGCTCGCGCGATCGCGACGCACGAGGAGGCCGAGGTTCTCAAGCAGAAGCTCGAGCAGGCTCGCGTCAAGCTCGCCGTGAAGTCGGGCGCCGAGGGTCGTCTGTTCGGTTCGGTCAAGCCGGCCGACATCGTCGCTGCGGTCGCCGCCGCCGAGCTCGGTGAGCTCGACAAGCGCCGCGTCACGATCCCCGCGCCGATCAAGACGGTGGGCGACCACGAGGCTCTCGTTCGTCTGCACGACGACGTGACCGCCGTGATCACCCTGCAGGTTGTCGCGCTCAAGAAGTAATACTTCTTCCGCGTTCGAAACCGGCGTCGCTCCTCGGGGCGGCGCCGGTTTCGCCGTCTCCGCGGCCGCGCTGTAGCGGATTCGTCCACAGGGCGCAATATCGGCAGGGGCGGTCTCGGAAACGCGGGGAAATGCACACGCTGTGGATCCTGAAAAGCCCAGGCCATACGCATTAATCCACGCGCAGAATCCTGCTCTGTCCACAGTTTTCCACACCCCGATTCCACAGTTTCGACGGCGTTTTGCCCAGGTCTCTCCACAGGGTTATCCACAGAGAGATCGCTCGTGGAATCGCGATACGCTGAGCGCTCAGGAGGAGCACAGATGTCGATGGACATTCCGGAGCCGCCGTACGGCGAAGACGAGTATGCGCGCGATTACGCCGGTGGCGGCGGGCGCGGATCGGGTGGATCCGGGAGCCGCGGCGGGGGACGCGATCAGGAGCGCACGCCCCCTCACGACCTGTTGAGCGAGCAGTCCACGCTCGGCGGCATGCTCCTGTCGAAGGACGCCGTCGCCGACGTCGTCGAGACGCTCCGCGGATCCGATTTCTACGTGCCCAAGCACGAGGTGATCTTCGAGGCGATCCTCTCGCTCTACTCGCACGGCGAGCCGACCGACGTGATCGCCGTCACCGACGAGCTGATGAAGTCGGGCGACCTGCAGCGGGCGGGCGGGGTCGACTACCTGCACTCGCTGACCTCGATCGTGCCGACGGCCGCGAACGCCGGCTACTACGCCGGGATCGTGCAGGAGCGCGCGCTGCTGCGCCGCCTCGTCGACGCCGGGACGCGCATTGTGCAGATGGGCTACGACGGCGAGGGCGAGGCCGTCGAACTCGTCAACCAGGCGCAGGCCGAGGTGTACGCCGTCACCGGCCAGGAGCAGTCCGAAGACTACGTTCCGCTCGAGGTCGCGATCGGCGCCGCCGTCGAGGAGATCGAGCTCGCGAAGGGGCGCGACGGTCAGATGACCGGTGTGCCGACGGGCTTCACCGACCTCGACAACCTCACGAACGGCCTGCACCCCGGCCAGATGATCGTCGTCGCGGCCAGGCCGGCCATGGGTAAGTCGACGCTCGCCCTCGACTTCGCGCGCGCCGCCGCGATCACGCACAACAGGCCGGCCGTCTTCTTCTCTCTCGAGATGGGGCGCTCGGAGATCGCGATGCGCCTCCTCAGCGCGGAGGGCGGGATCTTCCTGCAGAAGCTCCGCAAGGGCGACCTCGACTCCCGCGACTGGACGACGCTCGCGGCCACCCGTGGCCGGATCAACGACGCGCCGCTCTACATCGACGACAGCCCGAACATGACGCTCGTGGAGATCCGCGCGAAGTGCCGCCGGCTCAAGCAGCGCGTGGGCCTCAGCATGGTCATCATCGACTACCTGCAGCTGCTCACGAGCGGCAAGCGCGTCGAGTCGCGCCAGCAGGAAGTCTCCGAGTTCTCGCGCGCCCTGAAGCTCATGGCGAAGGAACTGCAGGTGCCGGTCATCGCGCTCTCGCAGCTGAACCGTGGCCCCGAGCAGCGCACCGACAAGCGCCCCATGGTCAGCGACCTGCGCGAATCGGGCTCGATCGAGCAGGACGCCGACATGGTGATCCTGCTGCACCGCGACGAGGTCTACGACAAGCAGTCGCGCCCCGGCGAGGCCGACCTGATCGTCGCGAAGCACCGCAACGGTCCGACGGCCGACATCGCCGTGGCGTTCCAGGGCCACTTCAGTCGCTTCCACGACATGGTGCAGGTGGCGGACAGCTTCGGCGAGGAGTGATCCGGCGATTCCCGTGACAAAAAGTGCTCTTCGCGAACTCGCGAGGAGCACTTTTTGATACCGGAAGGGCGCGTTGCGGGGATCGCGGGGCTGGAAGATTCGCCTTGAGGGAATTGTCAGCTTTGGGATAATGTCCTAACATCACATCAGCGCTCCGCGAGATCGGGCCCGCACGGGCAGGAGCGCGCGAGTGATCCCGACGATGACGTTGGCCCGGATGATCCGGGTGAAAGGAACTCCCCATGACGCGTTCAATCAAGCCCGCGCTGCGGCTCACCTTTGCGGTCGCGGCCGTCGCGGTCTCCGCGACGACCCTCGCCGCGTGCGGCGGATCCTCGGAGGCCGGGAGCGACCAGCCGCTCCAGTTCTTCCTCTCCGGCGACGCCAACCAGGGCGGCGGCTACGCCCACATGGCGCAGAAGTACGAGGAAGAGACGGGCGTCAAGGTCGAGATCGTCGACATCGCCAACGACGACCTCTCCACGAAGCTCCGCAACGCCGCACAGGCCGATGACCTTCCGGCGATCGCCCGCGTCGGCGCCGTCGATCCCGTGTGGCGCGGTGCCGCGTCCGACCTCACCGACATCACCGAGGGCAGCGGGATCCGCACCGAGCTGAGCGACTGGGACGGCGACAAGGTGATCTCGCTGCCGTCCGACATCACCGCGGTCGGCCTGTTCATCAACAAGACCCTGTTCGACGAGGCCGGCGTCGCCTATCCCACGAGCGAGGACGACATCTGGACGTGGGACGAGTACGTCGCGGCCGTCAAGGAGGTCCAGGAGGCGACCGGCACGAGCTACGGCATGGTCATGGACAAGTCGTCGCACCGCCTGAAGTCGCTGTTCTACGAGTTCGGCTCCGACTACTTCCAGCCCGACGATGAGGGCACCTTCAGCAGCAACGACGACACCAAGCGCGCGCTCGAGTTCTTCAACGAGCTCAACGACGACTCGTTCATGCCGCGGTCGGTCTGGCTCTCGGACGCCGACGGCAACGCGCTCTTCAAGAGCGGCGACGTCGTGTCGTACGTATCCGGCTCGTGGCAGATCGCCGACTTCGCCGTCAACATCACGGACTTCGAGTGGGCCTCCGTGTACATGCCGACGGAGAAGGAGCGCGCCACGAACTACGGCAACGCGGCATCGATCGTCGTCTTCGACGGCCCGCAACAGGAAGCGGCGTACGACTTCATCGAGTGGCTGTACGAGCCCGAGAACTACACAGAGCTCTCCGAGACCTCCTCGTTCATCCCCGCCGTCGACGGCCTGGAGATCGAGTACGCCTCGCACGCCGACGCATTCGACATCTACGCGCAGGACATCGCTGCCTCACCCGCGATCGTCGGCGACATCAAGTCGATGGAGCTCCAGTACGGCGCTCAGGGCGTGACGACGGAGGGCGACCCCGTGCGAGACGAGACGGTCAAGTACCTCAACGGCGAGCAGGACGTCGATGCGACGATCGAGAACATCAACGCACAGTTCACCGACCAGCTGGGCGCCCTGGAGTGACTGTGAGTCGCACCAACACGGTCGACGGGCTCAGCGCCGAGACGTCTGCGCTCGTCATCAAGGGGCGGCGTGCGCGCCGCGTTCGCCGCCCCGGGCAGCGCTCCACGAGCTTCGTTCTCGCGCCGCTCAGCTTCATCGCGGTCGCGGTGGTGCTGTTCGCGCTGTTCTTCGTGTGGCCCGGCGCTCTCGGCCTCTGGTACTCCTTCACCGATTACACGGGCGTCGGAACGCCCGATTTCATCGGAGCCGAGAACTACGTCGAGCTCGCGCAGGATCCGGACTTCTACGTCGTGCTCGGGCGCACGCTGCTCTACACGGTGCTCTCGGTGCCGCTGCACTTCGTCGCCGCGCTCGGCATCGCGGTTCTCTTGACGAGCACCGCCGCGAAGGGCAAGGCGCCCGCCCGGATCATCTTCTTCCTTCCCTGGCTGATCTCGCCGATCGTCGCCGGTGTCATCTGGAAGTGGCTCTTCGGCGAGAACTTCGGCATGGTCAACTTCCTCATCGAGCTCGCCGGGGGAACGGGGCTGCGCTGGGAGACCGACCCGACCCTGGCGCTCGTGCTGATCCTCATCGTGAGCACCTGGGGCGGCACCGCGTTCAACATGCTCCTGTTCATCGCCGCGATCCGGAACATCCCGCGCTCCTACCTCGAGGCGGCGCAGCTCGACGGCGCCGGCGGCTGGCAGCGGTTCACGCGCATCGTTCTCCCGCTGCTGCGCCCGACGTCGTTCATGGTGGTGCTGCTGACGACCATCGGGTCGATGAAGGAGTTCGCCATGGTCCAGGCGCTGAACGGCGGTGGTCCCGGAACGTCGAACATGTTCATCGTGCAGTACATCTACCGCACCGGTTTCGAGCGGGCCGACGTCGGCTACGCGAGCGCGGCGTCCATGGTGCTCATGGTGATCCTGATCGTCATCGCCATCATCCAGATGCGCTTCGACAAGAGGAATGATCTCGCATGAACGCGAAGAGATGGGGCATCGGGAGCACGATCGTGCTCTGGCTGCTGGCGCTCGGCTTCCTGATCCCGGTGGCGTGGTTCCTCCTGAGCTCGTTCAAGCCCGGCTCGGAGCTGTTCAGCCTGCCGCTGACGCTGTTCCCGAAGGACTGGACCGTCAGCGGATACGAGACCGCGTGGAACAGGTTCGACTTCGCGCGCTACTTCCTCAACACCTCGATCGTGGCGGTCGTCACGACCGTGCTCACCGTGCTGGTGAGCGCCATGACGGGATACGCGTTCGCGAAGTACCACGCGTGGTGGCTGAAGGCGTTCTTCATCTGCATCCTCGCGACGACGATGCTCCCCACCGAGGTGATCATGCCGTCGTCGTTCGCCGTCGTGCGCGACCTCGGCCTGTACAACAGCCTCGCGGGTATCATCGTGCCGTCGATCATCACGGCCACCGGCATCTTCATGTTCCGCCAGTACTTCAAGACGATTCCGGACGAACTGCTCGAGGCGGCCCGCATCGACGGCGTCGGCGAGTTCGGTGCGTTCTGGCGCATCATGCTGCCCCTGGCCCGGCCGATCGCCGTCGTCCTGGCGATCTTCTCGTTCCAGTGGCGCTGGAACGACTACATCTGGCCGCTCATCGTGCTTCGCGATCCGTCGCAGTACACTCTGCAGGTCGCGCTGCGCTCGATCGTCGGCGCGGACAACGTCGACTGGTCGGTGCTGCTCTCGGCTTCCGTGATCTCGCTGATCCCGATGGTGATCCTGTTCGCGATCTTCCAGCGTCAGATCATGAACGCCGACATCAACTCCGGACTGAAGGACTGACGTGGGGGAGGACCTCGCCTTCGAGCGGCGCCTGCGCGAGGCGATCGATGCCGAGATCGCCGCGGCGCTCGCGGAATCGGAGGATCCGCGCCGCGCGCACCGCGCGGTGATGGAGCGCGTGCGACTGCTGGTAGCCGCGTACCTGTGGCCGGCATCGTCGAGCTTCGGCGATCCCGCGTTGATCGAGGCGGCCCGGCGAGGCGCGCGCGCCCTGAAGCGGCTGCAGGGGCCGAGCGGGCTCTTCGTCGGCGGCGACAACGTCGACTCGCCCCCCGACTCGGCCTTCACCGTCAACGACCTGTGCGACGCGCTTCGCCTGCTCGAGACGGTGCCGCACGAGAGCACTCCCGAGACGGAGGCGCTCAGCCGCGAGCTGGCCGCCATCGCCGACGCGGTTGAGCCCGCGCTGATCTCTGGCGGGGTGCACACCCCGAACCACCGCTGGGAGATTGCGGCCGCCCTCGCGCGCCTGCATCGGCGTCGGCCGTCCGAGGCGCTCGCCGATCGCGCGGCCCGGTGGCTGGCCGAGGGCATCGACATCGATGCCGACGGCGTGTATTCCGAGCGCAGCGCGAACTACGCGGCGTATGTCTCCAACCCGTCGCTCAGCATCATCGCCGACGTCTTCGGGCGGGTGGACGCCCGCGACGCGGTCGTGCGCAACCTCGAGGCGACCCTGGGCCTGATCCACCCCGACGCGACCGTCGAGACGGTGCACTCGCGCCGTCAGGACCAATCGATGCGTTTCAGCCTCGCCCCCTTCCTCGGCCTCTATCGGCGTTACGCCGTCGAACTCGGCCGCGGCGATTTCGCGTGGGCGGCCGAGAGAGCGGCCGAGCAGGGGATCCTGCATCCGGCGTCGCTTGTGACCGAGCTGCTGCTCGGCGGCCGGCTCGGAGAGCGCCTGCCGGTCGCCCTCGCGCCGGCACCGCACGGGGGCTGGGCGCACAGCGGCCTGGTCGTGGACGAGAACGATCGGCGACGGCTCGTCGTGTTCGGCGGCTCGGACTATCCCGCCGTGGGACGGATCCGCTCGGGTCTCGCCACGAACCCGACGTTCCTGAGGATGTTCGCCGGCGGGGCCGTGCTCGACTCGGTCCGGCTGTCGCGCGACTTCTTCGGTCTCGGCCCCTTCCGCTCCGGATCCGTCACCGACCTCGGCGACCGGTGGCGCCTCGCCGAGACGGTGTCGGCGAACTATTACCAGCCCATGGTGCCCGAGGGCCGGGACGCCCGCGGGGAGTACGCGCTCACGGACGACGGCCGGTTTTACGGGTCGATGTCGTTCGGCGAGCGCGGGCGCGACGCGGTGTCGATGACCACCGTCGTCGACGTTGTGCCGACCGAGCGGGGCGCACTGCTCGAGATCGCGATCGACGGCCCCGACGTGCCGTGGGCGCTGGAACTTGCGTTCCGCGGCGGCCGATTCGAGGATCCCCCCGCCGCCGAGGGCGGCGTCGTCGCTCTCGAGTCGGGCGCGGCACGGTACCGGGCGAGCGACGATGTCATCGTCGTCACCCCCGATCCCGGCTATCGCGCGGACGGCGTCGCCGCCTACCGACCGGGGGAGGACTACGCGTACCTCGGCGCCACGGATGCCCTCAGGGGAGACCGGCTGTACCTCACGGGCCGCGCCCCGACCCGGCTCGCGGTCGAGCTGCGAGCCGAACGCCGGGCGCCCTGAGGCGCGGGGCGGTTCCCGTGACAAAAGGTGCTCTTCGCGAACCCGCGAGGAGCACCTTTGACATCGGAAGCGTGTGCGGGGCGGTCGGAGGGCCCGCGAGGCAAGGTATATCGTCCGCTAGGGTGGTGGGCAACACCCGACGATGACGAGGATTCTCATGCGCAACTTCTCCGCCCGCCGTACTCGGACGTCCATCTTTCTCGCGTTGGGAGCCGTGGCCGCACTGACGCTGACCGGCTGCTCCGGCGACGGCGACGGAAACGGGGAAGGACCGGAGGAGACACCGGTGACGGAGGAGACTCCCGCGACGGAGGCGCCCGCCCAGGCGGAGGCGATCGAGATCCCCGATACACCCGTCGGTGAGGTTGCGCAGAAGATGGTCGACACCATGAACGCGGCCGACGACACGACCGAGGCCGATTGGGAGGGGCTGCTGCACGAGAGCTTCACCGCCCAGGTGCCCGTCAGCGACTTCGTGGGCCTGCTGAACACGAACATTCGGCCGGCGCAGCCCTTCGTGCCCACGGCCTATGAGGGCGGCGAGCGCCAGTCGGTGACGACGCTCGACGCCGCGATCGGCGACCCCATCGACCTGTCGATCGTGCTCGACCCCGAGGGCCTCATCACGGGTCTCACGTTCACGCCCGCGGCGCCCGAATCGTGAAGAGAACCGGCCTCCTTCGCTGAGCTCGAGGAGCTGCTGGCCGAGTTTCCCGCGACGGTGCGGGCGTTCGTCGGCGCGGCCGACGGACCCGCGGATCCGCTTCTCGACGTCGCGAGCGAGGAAGCGGCGCCGCTCGGCTCCGCGTTCAAGCTCTACGTGCTGCTCGCGCTCGCACAGGAGATCGAGGCGGGGCGGGTCTCGTGGGATGACGAGCTGACGCTCGACGACACGGTGCGCAGCCTGCCCTCGGGCGAGCTGCAGGACGAGCCGAACGGCACCGTCGTGACGGTGCGCGAGGCGGCGCGGAAGATGATCGCGATCAGCGACAACACCGCGACCGACATGCTCATCCACCTGCTCGGGCGAGAGCGGGTCGAGCGTGCGGTGGCCGACGCCGGTCACCACGATCCGTCGCTGCTCGAACCGTTCCTGTCGACGCGCGAGCTTTTTCAGATCGGCTGGGGAGACGACGCGACGTTGCGGGAGCGGTGGAACGCAGATCCGGGAGCGCGGCGGGCGCTCGTCGACGAGATCGCGGAGCGGACGATGGAACCGGGATCCGTCGCCGTCGGCGGTGACCCGGTATGGCCGGAAGGGCTCGGCTGGTTCGCCTCCCCGCGCGACCTCGTGCGGGTGCACGAGGCGCTGCGGGCGCTGGAGGATCCCGCGATCGACGCGATCCTCCGGGAGAACCCGGGGATCCAGGTCTCGGGGTGGGAGAGCGTTGCGTTCAAGGGCGGCTCCTCGCTCGGCGTGCTGACCGGATCGTGGCTCGTCGAAGACGCGGACGGCGCCGCCTACGCGGTCGTGCTGCAGCTGTCGACGGCGGAGCCGGCCGGGCTCGGCGCGCAGGAGGACGCGTTCACCCGCCTCGCGCAGAGCGCGTTCTCATTCCTGCGCGAGGCCGTGTAGCGGCCACGGGGCCCGTCGAGGGGGTGCGGCTGCGGCCGTGCCCCCTTTTCGCGCGCCCGGCGCCTGCGCAACGGCTAGACAATTGTTTTTTCACGTTTTGTCTTGTGGCAGGGCGGGGCGCTCGCTAGCATCTGAGAAAACGATTCATCATTACGACGAGGTCATGATGTCATCGCCCCGCGCTCCGCCGGGCCGACAGCGCCTCGGTGTAGACCGATAGGAGTCTCCGTGGCGAACATCGCACCAACGATGACGTCGCCGTCGGCGCGTGCGGCGAAGGGTGCCGCGACGAAGAACGGTCCCGTTCGCGGCGCGCCGCGCCGCCCCGGTCGCCTCGCGCGATCGTTCCGTCAGTACTGGCAGCTCTACCTGCTCGTCATTCCGCCGGTCGCGTACTTCGTGATCTTCCAGTACGTGCCGATGGCGAACGCGGTGATCGCGTTCAAGGACTACAACGTCGTCGACGGAATCTGGGGCTCCTCGTGGGCGGGGCTGAAACACTTCGAGCGCTTCTTCGACAACCCGATGTTCACGACGGTCGTGAAGAACACCTTCCTGCTGAGCCTCTATGCGCTCATCGCGAGCTTCCCGATCCCGATCATCCTGGCGCTCGCGCTGAACGAGATCCGGGCGCGGTTCTTCAAGAAGACCGTGCAGATGGTCACGTATGCGCCCTATTTCATCTCGACGGTCGTCGTGGTGTCGATGGCGATGCTGCTGCTCTCGCCTCGCGTCGGCATCATCGGAGACTTCACGGGCTTCTTCGGCGTCCCGGCGGCCGACTACATGGCCAAGCCCGACTTCTTCCGCCACATCTACGTGTGGACGGAGGTCTGGCAGACCACGGGATACTCCGCGGTCATCTACCTCGCCGCGCTCTCGGGTGTCGACCCGTCGCTGTACGAGGCGGCGCGGATGGACGGCGCGAACCGCCTGCAGAAGATCTGGCACGTCGACCTGCCGAGCATCCTGCCCACGATCGTCGTGGTCCTGATCCTCTCGGTCGGCAGCATCATGGCGGTCGGCTTCGAGAAGGCGTTCCTGCTGCAGAACCCGCTGAACCTCTCGCAGTCCGAGATCATCGCGACCTACACCTACAAGGTCGGTCTGCAGCACGCGGACTTCAGCCTCTCGACCGCGATCGGCCTGTTCAACTCGGTCATCAACCTGGTGCTGCTTGTCGGCGTCAACATCATCGCGAAGCGAGTCACGGGGAAGGGGCTGTGGTGAGCGCAGTAGTCATGTCGCGCGGGCGCGCGGCCACCCGCGTCAAGGAGCCGGTCGTCGACCGGGTGTTCCTCATCGGCGTCTACGTTCTGCTCGCGGTCTTCCTCGTGATCGTGCTGCTGCCGCTGTGGTACATCCTCGTCAGTTCCGTCTCGAGCCCCGCGGCGGTCTCGGCGGGCAAGGTCTTCCTGTGGCCCGTCGAGTTCACGTGGCGCGGATACGAGACGGTCCTGACCAACTCGAAGATCCTCCTGGGCTTCGCCAACTCGGTGTTCTACACCGTCGTCGGCACGATCGTCAGCGTCGCCCTCACCGTGATGCTCGCCTACCCGCTCTCGCGGGCGAACTTCGTGGGCGGCAAGTTCCTCACGGGCGCGGTCGTCTTCACGATGCTCTTCGCCGGCGGCCTCATCCCCACCTACCTCGTCGTGCAGGAGCTCGGGCTGCTCGACACCCGCTGGGCGCTGATCATCCCCAAGGCCGTCGCGGTGTGGCCCGCGATTCTCGCGATCACCTTCTTCCGCACCTCCGTCCCCGACGAGGTCTACGAGGCCGCGCGGATCGACGGCGCGAGCGAGCTGCGGATCCTCTGGCAGGTGGTGCTTCCGCTCGCGAAGCCGATGATCGCCGTCATCGCGCTGATGTACGCGATCGTGCAGTGGAACTCCTACTTCGACGCGCTCATCTACCTGCGCGACGACACGCTGTACCCCCTGCAACTCGTGCTGCGCAACATCCTGATCCTCAACAACGACGCCGGTACCGACGTCGCCGCGGCGATCGAACGCCAGCAGCTCGCGAACCTGCTGAAGTACTCGCTCATCGTCGTCTCGACGGTGCCGATGCTCATCATCTACCCGTTCGTCGCGAAGTACTTCACCCAGGGGCTCGTGCTCGGCGCCGTCAAGGGCTGAGTGCGACCCACCACCCCCTTTTGTCCCCACGGCATCACCTCACAATGAAGAGAGGCACCCCATGAAACGCACCATCACCCGGCCGCTCGCGCTCGCCGCATCCGCGGCGCTCGTCGTCGGCGCGGCCGCCTGCACGTCCGGCGGCGACGGCGGATCCGCGGAAGACGACAACGTCATCACGATCTTCAGCCAGCAGGGCCCGGACCGTGACCTCAACGGATCCACCTTCACGAAGCTGATCGAGGAGGAGTTCGACGTCGATCTGCAGTTCGAGACGACGACGTGGGACGCGGCCTCGGCCGCCGAGGCTCGCCAGATCGCCCTCGCGAGCGGCGACCTGCCCGACGCCTTCCTGCTCATTCCATGGGTCGACCAGTTCTCACAGGCCGAGCTCGTCAAGTACGGCGAGCAGGGCCTGATCCGCCCGCTGAACGAGCTGATCGACTCGAGCGCGCCGAACCTGCAGAAGGCATGGGGCGACACCCCGGACTGGGAGAAGCTCGCCACCGCGCCCGACGGCAACGTGTGGGGCCTGCCGCAGTGGAACGACTGTTTCCACTGCACCTTCCCCTCGAAGATGTGGCTGAACACGGCCTGGCTCGATGCGCTCGGCCTCGAGACGCCGACGACGCCCGACGAGTTCCGCGAGGTGCTGAAGGCGTTCAAGGAGCAGGATCCGAACGGCAACGGCACCGCCGACGAGGTTCCCCTGACGGGCGCCACAGGCGGCAACTCCGTCTTGCCCTTCCTGATGAACCCGTTCGTCTACGTGCCCACCTCGACGCTCAACGGCGCCGTGCCCGCGTCGCTCGCGCTCGATGGCAGCGATGTCACGCTGCAGCCGACCCTCGACGGGTGGCGCGACGGCCTCCGCTACGTGAACTCGCTCTTCGAAGAGGGGCTCATCGACGAGTCGGCGTTCACCCAGAACCAGGACGCGCTCCTCGCGCTCGGTGACATCGCCGGCGACCCCGTCGTTGGCGCCGCGAGCGTCGGCCACCCCGGCGTGTTCGTGACGATCGGCCAGGAGGACGAGCGCGACCGCGGCTACGACGCGATCGCGCCGCTCGAGGGCCCCAACGGATCCCCCGCATCGAAGACGCCGTCCTCGGTCGCCGGCGCCGCGTTCGTGATCACGAACCAGGCCTCGGACGCGAAGGCCGAGAAGCTGATGCAGATCGTCGACTACATGATCGACTACGACAACCACCTGCGCGCCGAGTTCGGCGAGGAGAACGTGGGCTGGGCGTATGCGGAGGAGGGCGACACAGCGATCGACGAGACGCTCGAGCCGCTCTGGCGCCAGATCCGCGTGAGCGGTGCCGAGGCGAACGACAACATCACCGCCTCGTGGGGTCCGCTCGCCCAGTACTACGGCGACCTCGTCTTCCGCGGATCCGAGGTGCGTCCGAAGGACGTCGACATCTACGACCTCGAGGGCTACAACGTGCGCCTGTTCGAGGAGACCCAGGACTACGCCGAGAACGCGGCCGACGACAAGGTGCTCCCGTACTGGAACATGTGGATTCCCGAGGAGGAGTCGTCAGAGCTCGCCACGACGCAGACGAACGTCGAATCGCTCATCACGCAGGCGAGCGCCGAGTTCGTGACGGGCGTGCGTGACATCGACAACGACGATGACTGGCAGGCCTTCCAGGACGCGCTCGTCGCCAACGGCAGCGGCCGCTACATCGAGATCTACCAGAAGGCATACGACGCGATCTCGTAGCCGAAGACGGATGCCCGGGTGAGAGCCCGGGCATCCGTGCGCGCAGGAGAATAATCGCCTCGAGGAGAACAGACATGAGCACCCGCACCACCCTTCGCTACACCCGGCCGGCCGCGAGCTGGCGCGAGGCGATGCTGCTCGGCAACGGACACCTCGGTGCCGCGGCCTGGGGCGGCGTCGCCCGCGAGCGGATCGACCTGAACGAGGACACGCTGTGGACGGGCGAGCCCGACTACGAGCCGAACCCGCGCGCCCGCGCCGCGCTCCCCGAGGTGCGCGAGCTGCTGCTCGCCGGCGAGTACGCCCGCGCGCAGGAGATCACCGCCGAGTCGCTCGGTGGCGTCGGCGACATCGCGACGTACATGCCGCTGGGGGAGCTGCTCCTCGACACCGGCATCCCCGACGAGGGGGTGAGCGGGTACCACCGTACGCTCGACCTCGACTCGGCGGTTGCGACCGTACAGTACGAGCACGAGGGCATCACCCACCGGCGCGAGCTGTTCGCCTCACACCCCGCGGGCGCGCTCGTCATGCGGGTCAGCGCGGACCGGCCCGGAAGCGTCGCGTTCCGCGCGGGGCTGGCGAGCGCGCTGCGCCACGAGCTCGTCGAGACCGACGGATCCCTGCGCATGCGGGGCCGCGCGCCGATATCGGCCTTCCCGTACACGGGGCAGACGCGCGAGCCGCTGTACGACGAGAGTGGCGCGGATCGCGGGACGCGCTGGGAGGCGCGTCTCGCCGCGCTCCCGGAGGGCGGATCCGCGCACATCGACGGGGATCGGCTCGTCATCGAGGGCGCCGACGCGGCCACCCTGATCCTCGTCGCCCGCACGAGCTACAACGGGCCCGCAGCGAGCCCCAGCCGCGAGGGCGCCGACGAGGCGGCCCTCTGCGAGGCAGAGCTCCGAGCCGCGACCGAGCGGGGCTACGACGCGCTCCGGGAGGAACACATCGCCGACCACCGCGCGCTGTTCCGCCGCGTCGAGCTCGATCTCGGATCATCCGCCGCCGATGAGCTGCCGACCGACGAACGGATCCGCCGCTACCGCGCCGGATCCGGTGAGGATCCGGGGCTCGCCGCGCTGTACTACCAGTTCGGCCGCTACATCCTGATCGCGACCTCGCGGCCCGGCAGTCAGCCCGCGAACCTGCAGGGGGTCTGGAACCCGTCGGTCAACCCCGCCTGGGGCTCGAACTGGACGATCAACTGCAACGCCCAGATCAACTACTGGCCCGTCGAAACCGCGGGCCTCGCCGAGTGCCACGAACCGCTCCTGCAGCTGACGCGCGAGCTCGCCGAGAGCGGATCCCGCGTCGCGCGCGACCACTACGGCGCGCGCGGCTGGGTGAGCCACCAGGGCACGGACGTCTGGCGCTACGCGCAGCCCGGCGGCAACGTGCCGCAGTGGTCGAACTTCGTCGCGAGCAACGCGTGGCTGTGCCAGCACCTGTGGGAGCACTACGCCTTCTCGGGCGACGAGGCGGAGCTGCGCCGGATCTGGCCCACCCTGCGCGGCGCCGCGGAATTCCACCTCGACATGCTCGTCGAGGAGCCGGAACACGGCTGGCTCGTGACGGCCCCCGACCTCAACTTCGAGAACATCTGGGTCGCACCCGACGGGCGCACGGGATCCATCGCGATGGGCACGACGCCGACGACGCAGATGGTGCGTGAACTGTTCCGCAACGTGCTCGCCGCGGCGTCGGCGCTCGGGCTCGACGACGCGCTGATCGGCGAGGTCGAGGCCGCGCTTCCCCGGCTCGCCCCGATGCAGATCAGCCCCACGACCGGACAGCTGCAGGAGTACCTCGACGACTGGACGCGCACCATGAAGGCCGAGGTGCTCTCGAGCTGGGGCGCCGTCTGCAGCGCGCAGATCCACCCCCGCCTCAGCCCCGCGCTCGCCGCGGGCCTGCGCCTCATCTTCGACACCGAACGCTGGTGGGAGGAGAAACCGGATCCGCTGAAGGGCCCCTGCCTCGGCAGCTGGGAGGGGGCCTTCCAGGCCAACGCCTACGCCCGCTTCGGCGACGGCGACGCCGCGCTGAAGATCCTCGACCTGCACCTCGAGAAGGCCGTGCAACCGAACCTCGGATCGAAGTTCATCGGTCACGCGCCGAACGACCCGATGTTCCAGATCGACGGCAACCTCGGCCAGACCGCCGCGATCGGCGAGATGCTGCTGCAGAGTCACGCGGGCGAGCTCGAGCTGCTGCCCGCGCTCCCGAGCCGCTGGCGCGACGGATCCGTTCGCGGCCTCCGCGCCCGCGGCGGCATCGAGGTCGACCTCGTGTGGGCGGACGGCGCGCTCGCATCGGCGACGCTCCGCGCGACGCGCTCGCAGAGCGTGTTCGTGCGCCGCGGATCCTGGACCGCAACGGTCGACCTCGCCGCGGGCGTGCCGCTGACGCTGACGGGGGAGCTCACCCCCGCGTGACGTCCCGATATGCGCGGCCGGTAGATTGGATTTCTCGCTGGGCAAGGAGCGCGGAATGGTCGATGTGCAGTTCACGGATGGAGACATTCGTTTCAAGCTCCGCGCGACCGCGGCGATCCTTCGCGGCCGCCAGGTCCTCGTGTGCGATGTCGAAGGCCTCGACTACTTCTTTCTTCCCGGCGGAAAGGTCGAGCTTGGCGAGCATGCGGAGGACGCGGTACGCCGAGAGATCCTCGAGGAGATTGGCCAGAACGTGCCGATCCTCGGACTTCGCGCGGTCGTGGAGTCGGTGTACCAGGACGCGCATGCCGACCGGCCCGGCGGGCGCGCCCACCAAGTGAGCTTTGTCTTTGCGTGCGATGGTAAAGACCTTGAGCTCGATCCGGCGAAGTGGGAGGCAGGGCACCGCTTCCGCTGGGTCGACATCGAGTCGCTTGAAGGATCCGCGTTCAAGCCACAATCGTTCGTTCCGCATTTGGCTGGACTCGGTTCGCGCGTGGGAATTACTCACGCAGCGCTCGAGTCGGCGTAACACGCGGCATCTGCGACGCGCCTCGTCCTCCCACCCGCGTTCGTCCGCCCGTCCCGCGAGATCGCATCGTTTTCGCGAAGTCGCACCGAGTTCGATGCGATCTCGGCAAAAGGGTGAGATCTCGCGGGCGGCGGCGACCGGGGCGGCGACGGGGGAGCGCCGACGGCCCCGGCGTCAGCCGGCCGTCGAGGCGCGCACGACGAGCTCCGGCTCGAACTCGATCGTCTCGGGGGCGCGGGTGGGGTCGTCGACGAGGGCCTCGAGCAGCTCCAGCGCGCGCGAGCCGATGAGGTGCGCGGGCTGGCGGATCGAGCTCAGCGGCACAACCGTCGAGGCCGCGAAGTCGATGTCGTCGTAGCCGATCAGCGCGATGTCGTCCGGGATCCTGAGATCGGCGGTCATGACGAGCGCCTGCATGACGCCGACGGCCAGGAGGTCGTTCGCGGCGAAGACCGCATCGGGGCGGTCCGCGCGCTCGACGAGCGTCGCGCCCGCGTCGCGCCCCGCGAGCACCGTGAGCTGGTCGGTGGGGATCCGCTCGATGGTCGCGCCGGGAACCTCCGCGACGGCGCGCGTCGCGCCCGCGAAGCGGTCCTCGACCTGCCGGAGGGATCCGCCGCCGACGAACGCGATGCGTCGCCGCCCCTGTTCGAGAAGATGGTGCGCGGCGATGTATCCGCCGCGGACGTCGTCGACGGCGACGGACGAGAAGTCGGATCCGGGGGCCGTGCGGTCGACGAGCACGACGGGCGTGCCGTGCTCGCGGAGGCGCTGGGCCGTGGTGAGCGTCTCGGAGACAGGGGAGAGGAGCACGCCGCGCACGCGCTGCTCCTCGAAGAGCGAAAGGTACGCGTCCTCGCGGTCGAGGCGTTCGTCGCTGTTGCCCAGCAACACGGACACTTCCCGGTCTGCGGCGGCGTCCTCGGCCCCGCGCGCGATGTCGGTGAAGAAGGGGTTGCCGGCGTCGAGCACGACAAGCCCCACGGTCGAGCTGCGGCCCGCGCGTAGCTGCCGGGCGGCGTCGTTGCGCACGTATCCGAGCTCGTCGATGGCCGCGCGCACGCGGTCGACCGTGGCGTCGCTGACGGCGTCGGGCCGGTTGAGTACGTTGGAAACGGTGCCCACCGAGACACCCGCGCGCTGCGCGACTTCGCGGATACTGACCGCCATGGAACCTCCTGAACGCCTGGAGCGATCCTACTGGTACGCAAGCGCCGCGGCCTCGTCGATGACGTCGACGAGGGTGTCGGGGTCGTGGGCGAAGCGCCCGAGGAACACCCCGTCGACCGCGTCGCCGAGGCGCGGGAGGAGGCCCGGTTTCGCGGCACCCCCGTAGATCACCGCGGATGCCGGGCGTCCCGCGAGCGCGGCCCGGAGCGCGGCCGCGACGACGCGCACGTGGTCCTCGCCGGCGGGCGCGGGCGCGCCGATCGCCCAGACGGGCTCGTAGGCGACGATGACGGATCCCGCGGGGGCGCCCGCGAGCGATGCGCGCAACTGGGTGACCGCGACCGCGGCGGCGACATCGGGATCCTGCTTCTCGGTCTCGCCGATGCACAACAACGGCTCGAGGCCGGCCTCGAGCGAGCGCGCCGTCTTCTGCGCGACGGTGACGTCGGTCTCCGCGAAGAGCCGTCGCCGCTCGGCATGGCCGATCTCGGCGATCCCCGCGCCGACCTCGGCCAGCTCGGCTGCCGAGACCTCGCCAGTGTAGGCGCCCTCCGCCTCGGCTGCGACGTCCTGTCCGCCGACGCGCACGGGGGTTCCGCGGAACGCGGTGACGGCCGCGGGCACCTGCAGGAAGGTGGGGGTGACGAAGACCTCGACGGCGCCGCTCATGACGGCGGGGGAGTCGGCAACGCGGGACGCCACCTGGGCGAACCACTCGGTCGCGCGCGCGTGCCCGAAGTACATCTTCAGGCTGATGCCGACGATGCGTCGCGTCATCAGCAGCTTCCGGTGGTCTCGTACTCGGTGACCACGGCGACCTTGTCCGCCGAAGCGCTGGTCTCGTCGAAGCGGTAGGTCAGCCACTCGCGCACGAGGCGGCGGGCGAGCTCGATGCCGACGACGCGCTGCCCCATGCAGAGCACCTGGGCATTGTTCGAGAGCACGGCGCGCTCGACCGAGAAGCTGTCGTGGGCGGTGACGGCGCGGATGCCGGCGACCTTGTTCGCGGAGATGGCGACGCCGAGTCCCGTGCCGCAGAAGATGAGAGCGCGGTCGGCCTCGCCGCGAGCGACGCGTTCGGCGGCCTCGATCGCCACCGTGGGGTAGGGGGTGTGGCCGTCGGCGCCCACGCCCACGTCGACGACGCTCACGACGCCCTCATTGGCCTCGAGATCCTTCTTGAGGATCTCCTTGTAGTCGAATCCGGCGTCGTCCGAGCCGATGACGATGCGAAGCTGGTCGGTCATGGTCATGCCTTTCGGTTGAAGAGGTCGTTAAGGGAGGTCACGAGCAGGGCGAGCGAGTGGGCCCCCGGATCCGGGGTGCCGAGCGCCCTCTCGTGGTGCGCACGGGCGCGCCCCATCTGGGGCAGCATGTCGGCGGTTGCGGCGGCGGCGTCGGTGGCGGCCTCCGCGGCCGCGCGCCAGGCGTCGGCGAGGCTCTGGCGCTCGCTGAGCTCCGCGAAGGTGTCGATGAACGGATCAAGTGAATCGACGAGCGTCTTGTCACCCGGCACCGCGCCGAAGGTCGCGACGCGGGCCTTCGCGTTCTCGAGCCCCTTCGCGAGGGCGGCGGGCTCGGGCACTCCGACGTCGCCGAGGGTCTTCGCGACGGTGTCGAGGATCGCGCCCCAGATCGCGCCCGAGGTGCCCCCGGCGCGGTCGCTCCACGCATCCGCGGCGCGGGCGAGCGTCGTCGCCGCTCCGGCTCCGCGCTCGGCGGCGTCGCGCGCGGCGGTCTGGGCGGCGTGGATCCCGCGCTGCATGCCGATCCCGTGGTCGCCATCCCCGGCGATCGCGTCGAGGCGGCCCAGCTCGTCGACGTTCTCATCGATCGTGGCGCGCCAGATGTCGAAGCCGGCCGCGATCGTCTGGGCGATGCCGCGCGAGGCGTCGTCGGCGTCACCGATCACGTCGTCGTCTTCGTCAGCGTCGGTTGAGGCGAGCACGAGGGGGGAGGTGTCGACGGACCCGCGGCGATATGCCGGGGTGTCGACGCCCGTGTCCCACAGATCTTCGAGCTCGTCGTCGAGCCAGAGCAGGGTCAGCGATGTGCCGGCCATGTCGAAGCTCGTGCAGTACTCGCCAACGTGCGGATCCACGGTAACGATGCCGTTCTCCTCCAGCAGGAGGGCGATGCGGCGGTAGACGACGAACATCTCCTCGTATTTGAGGGATCCGAGGCCGTTGAGCACCGGGACGACGCGCGCGCCGCGAACGTCGGCGACGTCATCCGGAACCTCCTCGAGCAGGCGGTTCACGAGCATCTCGGCGAGTCCGTCGGCCGTCGGGATGTCCGCGTCGCCGAGGCCGGGCTCGCCGTGGATGCCGAGACCGATCGCCATGTGACCGGGCTTGACCTCGAAGAGCGGCTCGTCGGCGCCCGGCAGTGAGCAGCCCGAGAAGGCGACGCCGAACGAGCGCGTGCGGTCGTTGGCGCGGCGGGCGAGCCGGGTGACCTCGGTGAGGTTCGCGCCGCGCTCTGCGGCGGCGCCGGCGATCCGGAACACGGTCAGGTCGCCCGCGATGCCGCGGCGCTTGTGGATCTCGCTCTTGTCGGCGGACGAGACGTCGTCGGTGACGGTGACGGTCTGGCAGGGGATTCCGGCCGCGCGGAGCTGTTCCTGTGCGGCGTCGAAGTTGAGTACGTCGCCGGCGTAGTTGCCGTAGCTGAGGAACACGCCGCCGCCGTTCTCGACGGCCTTCGCGACCGAGAGGACCTGCTGCGTGGAGGGAGAGGCGAAGAGGTTCCCCATCGCGGCGCCGTTGGCGAGGCCGGGGCCGACGAGGCCGCCGAAGGCGGGGTAGTGGCCGGATCCGCCGCCCGTGACGAACGCGACCTGCCCCTCGGGGGTCTGCGTGGCGCGGGCGACGCCGCCCGAGACCCGGCGCACGTAGCGACCGTTTGCCGCGACGAAGCCGTCGATCATCTCGTCGGCGAAATCGGCCGGGTCATTCCACAATCGGGTCATCGTTGAATCCGTTCTGCGTTCGGAGGGGGTCAGCTATTGGGCGTGACGATGGACTTGATGGTCGTCGGATCCGACGTCGATTCGAGCGCGTCGACGACGCGATCGAGCCCGAAGCGGCCCGTCACCATCCGGTCGAGGTCGACGCGGCCAGCGGCCACGAGAGCGATTGCGGCCGGCCAGGTGTTCGCGTAACGGAACACTCCCGTGATCGTCAACTCAAGGTTCTGGATGTACGAGATCGGCAGCGCCAGTTCGTCGATGCCCATTCCGACGAGCACAACCCGGCCGCCCGGACGCACGGCACGGATACCGCTGAGCACCGCAGGCGCGGCACCCGAAGCGTCGATGAACGCGTCGACGGGGCCGCCGAGGTCCGCGGATCCGCCCGCCGCTGGGTCGACGACGCGCGTCGCGCCGAAGCTCAGCGCCGTCTCGCGGCGTGCCTCGGCGAGGTCGGAGACGATGATGTCGGTCGCGCCGAACGCGCGGGCCACCTGGGCGGTGACGATGCCGATCGGGCCGGCGCCCGCGATCAACACGCGCGACCCGGGCTGGATCCCCGCCTTGCGCGCGGTCGCAATCGCGACCGAGAGCGGCTCCATGAGGGCCGCAGCCTCGTCGCTGACGGTATCGGGGATCGCGAACGCGAAGTGGCTCTGGATCGTGACGTACTGCTGGAACGCGCCATCGGTTCCCGGCACGGCGTAGAACTGCATGTCCGGGTCGAGGTTGTACTCGCCGCGCAGCGTCTCAGCCGAGGTGTGCGAGGGGTGCTGGGGCTCGATCGACACACGCTCACCCACGCGGGTGGCGTCGACGTCGGCGCCCACAGCGACGATCACGCCGCCCGACTCGTGGCCGAGCACGAGGGGCTCGTCGACGCTCCAATCGCCGAGGCGGCCGTCGTGGAAGAAGTGCACGTCGCTTCCGCACACGCCGACCGATGTGACCCTGACCAGGACCTCGTCGCCGGCCGGCGTCGGCACCGGGCGTTCCTGGATCCGCACGTCGTGCGCGGCGTGGAGAACCGCCGCGCGTTGCGTGGTGGGGATGGCGTCGGAAGCCTGAGGCGTCGCGGGCGCGCTGCTGTTCATGGGACGATCTCCTTCGATGTCACTATCTGAACGTTGAATCTAACGTAATCTGTGTTCTAATGTAGATCAAGGTAACACCGCTGGCGATCGTCTTGACGAGACGAGCGGTGAGATCGGGCGAAGATCGCCCAGAGGCGCGGGCCAACGATGGCCCGATGCCGGATGCGAACAGGAGCAAAGATGCGCGCAGTCGCTTTTCAGCAGCAAGGGGTGCTGGCACTCGAGGAACGGGAGAAGCCCCGTCCCGGCTACAAGGAGATCCTGATCGAGACGGCCGCGGTCGGCATCTGCGGCACGGATACCCACGTCTTTGATGGCGAGTTCGAGGGAACGATCTTCCCGCTTGTGCCGGGGCATGAGGCCACGGGCACGATCGTCGAACTTGGCGAGGGCGTCAACGATGGCGTCTTCGACTTCCGCGTCGGCGACAAGGTTGCCGTCAACCCCAGCACCACCTGTGGTGAGTGTGAGCAGTGCCTGAACGGGCACCAGAACCTCTGTCCGAAGTGGAACGGTCTCGGTGTGGTCGCCTCTGACGGCGCCTCGCAGCAGTTCTTTACCGCGCCGTCGACCAATGTGTACAAGCTCAAGCCCGAGACCGACATCTACGAGGCGGCGCTCATCGAGCCGCTGGCCTGCGCGATTCGTGGATGGGACGTGTTGCCCCGACGTATGGGCGACCACGTTCTCGTCTATGGTGCGGGGACGATGGGCCTCCTGATGGCGCAGCTTGCGCACCGTGCCGGTGCCGCGAGCGTCACGATCGTCGACCTGAACGCCGAGCGTCTGAAGACTGCGGAGGAGTGCGGGATCGAGCTCCGATACACCTCGGCGGACGACGCTGAACGCGCGAAGTGGGACGTCGTGATCGACTGCACGGGCAACATTCGCGCGATCGAGGACGCGCTGACGCGAGTGAAGCCCGCCGGATACTTCCAAGACTTCGGCGTCGCGCCCGCCGACCGGACCGCGCAGTTCTCGCCGTTCCGCATCTACCGTGACGAGATCTCGATCGTCGGAACGATGGCCGTGCTCAACTCGTTCGGACGGGCCGTGGAGATGTTCGAGGCGGGAGCGATCAACGCGCGTGCCATGATCAGCCACTCGTTCACGCTCGACGACTACGAGCAGGCACTCGAGATGTTCCGCCGCGGCGAGGGGCGCAAGCTGCAGATCCGCCCCAACGACACCGAATCGCGGGTCCTGCTGTGAGCGCAATCGCAGAGGCGCGCCCGCGCCGCGGCCTGGGCGTCGGTGCGAAGCGCGGGATCCTCGTCGTCGTGATACTCGCGGTCGTCGCGTTTATTGCGCTGGGTACGCGCGTCGTCCCTTATGGATCCGAGGTTGCCGGCGCTGAGCAGGCTTTCGATGCCGAGGCGTACGGGCCTGAGAAATTCCCCGAGGTGCGAGACACCGTCGCCGAGCGCGCGGTCGAGGCAGACGTCCTCGCTGCGGCACTGGCCGAGGACAAGGACGCGGCCATCGCCGAGTATGGTGTGCCGAGCTCCGGTGGCACGGTCTTCAGCGTCACGATGACGGGAGAATTCGGCGAGAGCGCCTCCGGCATCTATGACTTCAGCGTCGAGGGGCTGCCCGACGGCCTGACCATCCGCGTACAGACCGGGCCCGCGATCAACGGCACCGAGCTGCGCGACGCGACCGGCGAGATCACGTTCGGTGAGTTCACCAACCAGATCGACTACCAGAACGCCGCGGCCTCGCTCAACGAGGCGATGAAGGCCGAGGTGCTCGAGGGGCTCGACACGAGCGCGCTCGAGGGCACGACCGCGACGATCACCGGGGCGTTCACGCTCATCAACCCCGAGGCATGGCTCGTGACCCCCGTCTCCGTCGAGGAGGGCTGAACGACATGACCACGAAGGACAACGTCGTCCTCGAAGCCCGCGACATCGTGAAGAACTACGGTGGCACGCGCGCTCTCAAGGGCGTCAACTTCGAGATCAGATCCGGTACCGTCACGACGCTGTTCGGCGAGAACGGCGCGGGCAAGTCGACGCTGATGAAGATCCTCTCCGGCGTCGAACAACCCACGTCGGGCCAGATCCTGATGGGCGGCGAACCCGTCTCCTTTTCGTCGACGACGGACGCGGCCGAGCACGGCATCTCGATCATCCACCAGGAGCTGAGCCTCGCGCCGAACCTCACGGTGCGCGACAACATCTTCATGGGACGCGAGATCATGCGCCGCTTCGGCGGGGTCGACTACGCGGAGGAGACCCGGCAGACGCGGGCACTCCTGAAAGAGATGAAGCTCCCCATCGAGCCCGACACCTACGTGTCGGATCTGCGGGTGGGCCAGCAACAGATCATCGAGATCGCGCGCGCCCTCTCGGTCAACTCGCGGATCCTGATCATGGACGAGCCGACCTCGGCGCTCGCGGCGGCCGAAGTCGAGACACTCTTCGGCATCGTGCGCGACCTGCTCTCGCGTGGCGTCGCGATCGTCTACATTTCGCACCACCTCGAGGAGGCGCTCGAGATCACCGACCACGCCGTCGTGCTACGAGACGGCAACATGACGGCCCGCGCCGAGCGCGCCGACATCGACCTCGCCTGGATCGTGCGGAACATGGTCGGCGAGAACTTCGACCTGGGTTCGCCGCCCGAGGGCTACGAGTTCGGCGAATCGGTTCTGAGCGTCGACGGCCTCACGGTGCTCGACCCCGAGAACCCCGAGCGCGCCGTGGTGAACGGCATCGACCTCGACGTGCGAGCCGGTGAGATCGTCTGTATCTACGGGCTCATGGGCGCCGGTCGCACCGAGCTCCTCGAAGCGATCGCCGGGCGCGAGCGCGTCGAGAGCGGCGAGATCCTGCTCGAGGGCAAGTCGATCCTCGGCGACTCGATCGCGACGCGCATCGAGAAGGGCGTCGGCCTCGTTCCCGAGGATCGCCAGCGCGACGGCCTCGTGCAGACGTTCTCGGTCGGGCGCAACCTCACGCTTGCGAGCCTCGACCAGAGCATGTCGGGCTGGGCGATCTCGGGCAAGAAGGAGAAGCAGCGGGCCCGCGAGCTCATCACGGCCGTCACGGTCAAGACGCCGGGGCCCGAGCTCAACATCGGCGGCCTCTCGGGCGGTAACCAGCAGAAGGTCGTGATCGGCAAGATCGTCGCGACCGACCCCCGGTTGATCCTGCTCGACGAGCCCAGCCGCGGAATCGACGTCGGCGCCAAGGCCGAGGTGTTCCGGTTGCTCGCCGACCGTGCGCGCGGCGGCGTCGGGGTGGTCTACACCACGAGCGAGGTCGGCGAGTGCCTCAGCATCGCCCACCGCATCATCGTGATGAGCCGCGGGCAGGTCTCGGCGGAGTTCGGGCCGGACGCCACCAAGGACATGATCATGGCCGCCTCGGGCGAAGCCTGACCTCTAGAACGGATCGACAATGACGACGACAACAACAACCGCGATCATCGAGAACCGCAAGAGGTTCTCGATCGCGAAGCTGCTTCTCGAGGGGCGCGCATTCCTCGCGCTCGTGCTCATCATCGTGGTGTTCGCCCTGCTCTCGCCGAACTACCTCACGTGGAACAACGTGCTGATCATGACGAGCCACGTCGCGATCTACGCGCTGCTCGGCATGGGAATGCTGCTCGTGATCCTTAACGGCGGCATCGACCTCTCGGTCGGATCGACCCTCGCCTTCTCTGCGGTGATCGCCGGCTTCTTGCTACGAGGCGTGCCGATCGATATCTTCGGCGTCACGCTCTACCCGAGCGTGCCGGTCACTGTGCTGATCTCGTGCGGCGTCGGAGCCCTCGTTGGCCTCATCAACGGCATACTCGTGGCGAAGTTCAAGATCGCGCCCTTTGTCGCGACGCTCGGCATGCTCTACGCCGTGCGCGGATTCGCGCTGCTCATGACCGGCGGCCTGACGATCAACAAGATGTCGGGTAGCGAGGAACTCGGTAACACGGGCTTCGACTGGCTCGGCTTCAACCGCATCCTCGGGATCCCGGTCGGCGTGCTCGTGATGGTCGCGGTCGCGCTCGTGCTCGGCGCGGTGCTCGGTCGCGCGAAGTTCGGCCGCTGGCTGTATGCGGCCGGTGGCAACGAGCGCGCTGCGGAGCTGAGCGGTGTTCCCACCTCGCGCGTGAAGATCTGGGTCTACGTCGTATCGGGCCTGACGGCCGCGATCGCCGGCCTCGTTCTCGCCTCGACCCTGACGAGCGCCGACCCCAACGCGGGCAGCACCTACGAGCTCACCGCGATTGCCGCGGTCGTGATCGGCGGCGCGGCCCTCACGGGTGGCCGGGGCAACGTGCGGGGCACCCTGCTCGGAGCCTTCGTGATCGGCTTCCTCTCCGACGGCCTTGTGATCATCGGCGTCTCGGCCTACTGGCAGATGGTGTTCATGGGCGCGGTGATCGTTGTCGCCGTGATGCTCAACACGCTCCAGTACGGGCGTCGCCGGCGCCCCGCTACAGACAAAACATCCGACAAAACACCCGGCGAGAAGAGCAACAGCGCTCAGACCGCCACGACCGGCGCGGGTTCATCGGAATCCTAAGCGGGCCACCCGGCACCGATGACCGTTGCCGGGCCACTGAGAAAGGACAATCACATGTTTCGGAAGAAGACACTCGGCGCGATGATCGCCGCAGGCGCGCTCGTGATGGGGCTTGTCGGCTGCTCCTCGAACGGCACCGAGGGCGACGCGCCGTCGAACGAAAGCGGTAGCGGCGAGGCGGGCGGCCTGATCACGATCATCGTGAACGACCCCGCCAACCCCTACTGGAAGACCGAGGGCGACCTGGCGCAGGCGAAGGCCGAGGAGTTGGGCTACGAGGCCACCGTTGGCGCGCACCGTGGCGACACGAACACCGAGAACACGCTCATCGACACCGCGATCGCGAACGACTCCGTCGCGATCATCCTCGACCCGGCGAACGCCGACGGATCCATCGGCGCGGTGAAGAAGGCCGATGCGGCGGGGATCCCGGTGTTCCTCGTGAACGCCGAGATCAACGAAGCGGGCCTCGCGAAGGCGCAGCTCGTCTCGAACAACGCTCAGGGTGCGGCACTCGGCGCGCAGGAATACGTGGCTCAGATGGGCGAGGAAGGCACGTACGTCGAGCTGTTCGGCGCGCCGAGTGATAACAACGCGCAGACGCGTTCGAACGGATTCAGCACGGTGATCTCGCAGTACCCCGACCTTGAGAAGGTCGGCGAAGAGGTCGCCAACTGGGACCGCACCGAGGGCCACGACAAGGCTCAGGCGCTGATGCAGGCCAACCCCGACATCAAGGGCGTGCTCGCCGGTAACGACGAGATGGCGCTCGGAGCGATCGCGGCGCTGAAGGAGGCCGGTAAGCTCGATGGCGTCGTCGTCGGTGGTTTCGATGGCGCGCCGGACGCCGTCGAGGCTGTGCGTAACGGCGAGATGGCCTACACCGTCCTTCAGCCCGTTGCCCAGTTCTCGGAGACGGCAGTGGAGCTTGCCGACGAGTTCATCCGCACGGGGGAGGCGCCCGAGACGGAGAAGCAGGCGATCGACTGCATCCTCATCACCGCCGACAACGTCGACAACATGGTGTCGCCCTTCGTATACGAGGAGTGAGGCCGGGCGGACTCGCCTGGCGGAGAAGAATGACGTGGTGCGGGGCGGGCGAGACACGCCCTCCCCGCACCATCGTGCAGAGAAGAGGAACGATGGGCAAGGAAGACACGGTCGCGGGCGACGACTCGGCGACGTCGCGCCTCACCCGGCAGAACGATCGGCGTAACGCGATCACGGAGGCCGTGATGACGGCCGGATCCATCCGGATCCCGGAGCTCGCGGAGCGGTTCGGGATCAGTACGATGACCGTCCATCGCGATCTCGACGAGCTGGAGTCTCGTGGCCTGCTGCGGAAAGACCGCGGCATCGCGACCGCCCTGTCGACCGGCCTGGTCGAGTCGAGCGACGTCTACCGGGCGAGCAGGGAGCTCTCCGAGAAGCGCGCGATCGCGCTGGCGGCCCTCGAGTTCATCGAGCCGGGGCAATCGATCATGCTCGATGACTCGACCAGCGTGCTGCATCTCGTGCCGCACCTGCAGGAGCGACGGCCGCTGACCGTGATCACCAACACCCTGACGGTGATGAACGAGCTCCGCTCGGTCACGGGGGTGACGCTTCTGGGGCTGGGCGGCCAGTACTACAACTGGTGCAGCGCGTATATGGGGCGCATTACGACCGAAGCGATCTCGCAATTGCGCGCCGACGTGTTGGTCATGTCGACCTCCGCGATCACCGACGGCGTCGCGTTCCACCAGACGATGGAGACCGTCGACGTCAAACGGGCCATGTTCGATGCGGCGAGCAAGCGCATCCTGTTGGCGGATCACACGAAGTTCGACAAGCGAGCCCTGCATGCGATGCAGCCGCTCGTCGATTTCGACGCCGTCATCGTCGACGCGGGCACCGACAAGGCCCACGTCGAGGATATGCGTCGGCGCGGGATCAACGTCGTGATCGCGCCGCGTTCGCGCGCATCGAGCTGACGCGGCGTCCCCGCGAAATCGGATCCGGGATCCGACTTGATCTGCGCGCCGCACTGTGCGCATAATGAAACGATTCAAAGAGGAGGTCGACGATGCCACAGCGCATTGCCTTCCGGCTTTACGTGAAGCCGGAGATGCTCGACGAGTACCTGCGTCGCCACGACCCGGTCTGGCCGGAGATGCTCGAAGAGATCGCCGCCAGCGGTCGCCGCAACTATTCGATCTTCCACGTGGGCGGCGGCGAACTCGTCGGCTTCTACGAAACGGATGACGACGCGGCATCGCAGGCCTATCTCGCCCAGAGCGAGGTCGCCGCGAAGTGGGAGGCCGACATGGGCCGCTTCTTCGTCGCTCAGGAGGGTCGCGCGGATCAGAACGCCGAGACCTTCCCCGAGGTGTTCCACCTCGAATCGCAGCTCGCTGCCGCACGCTCCTAAACCACCGGATACGCGACCGACGAGGGTCGCAGAACAGAAAGGCTCAACCATGGGCATCCTTTCGCAGGACATCCTCGACCAGCTCGAGAAGCAGGCCATCGAACTCCCCTCGTGGGCGTTCGGAAACTCGGGCACCCGCTTCAAGGTCTTCGGCACCCCCGGCACCCCGCGCGACCCGTTCGAGAAGATCTCGGACGCGGCTCAGGTGCACAAGTACACCGGCCTCGCCCCGACCGTCGCGCTGCACATTCCGTGGGACATGGCGAACTTCGCCGACCTGCGCAAGCACGCCGAGGACGAGGGCGTCGCGCTCGGCACGATCAACTCGAACACCTTCCAGGACGACGACTACAAGTTCGGCGCCCTGACGCACGAGGACGCCACGATCCGCAACAAGGCGATCGACCACCACCTCGCCTGCATCGACGTCATGGACGAGACCGGTTCGCGCGACCTGAAGATCTGGCTCGCCGAGGGGTCGAACTACCCGGGCCAGGCCGACATGCGCGGCCGCCAGGACCGCCTGCAGGAGTCGCTCCAGAAGATCTACGCCCGCCTCGGCGACGACCAGCGCCTCGTGCTCGAGTACAAGTTCTTCGAGCCCTCGTTCTACCACACCGATGTTCCGGACTGGGGCACCTCCTACGCCCAGGTCTCGGCCCTTGGCGACAAGGCCCTCGTGTGCCTCGACACGGGCCACCACGCGCCCGGCACGAACATCGAGTTCATCGTCATGCAGCTGCTGCGCCTCGGCAAGCTCGGCTCGTTCGACTTCAACAGCCGCTTCTACGCTGACGACGACCTCATCGTGGGCGCCGCCGACCCGTTCCAGCTGTTCCGCATCATCTTCGAGGTCGTCCGCGGTGGCGGCCTCAACAACCCGGACGTGCAGTTCATGCTCGACCAGTGCCACAACGTCGAGGACAAGATCCCCGGCCAGATGCGCTCCGTGCTGAACGTTCAGGAGATGACCGCCCGCGCCCTCCTCGTCGACACCGAGAAGCTGCGCGCCGCGCAGGTCGCCGGCGACGTGCTCGGCGCCCACCAGGTGTTCATGGACGCCTTCTACACCGACGTGCGCCCCGCGCTCGCCGAGTGGCGTGAGAGCCGCGGCCTTGCGGCCGACCCGATGGCGGCCTTCGCGGCCTCCGGTTACCTCGAGAAGATCGCCGCCGACCGCGTCGGCGGCCAGCAGGCCAGCTGGGGCGCGTAAGCGCAACGCAAAAGGGCGGATCCGGTCAGGATCCGCCCTTTTTGCGCTTCACCCCGCTAACCCCGGCTCGGGGATTCCACGCGCCGCGCGATACGGTGCAGGGTATGTCGACAACGAGTTCCGTGCACGGAGAACAGCGCAGGCAGGCGCTTGTGGAGATGCTCGAGGCTGCGGGCAGCGTACAGCTCGCGGAGGCCGCGGCGGCTCTCGGCGTCTCGGAGATGACGATCCGTCGCGACCTCGACGGCCTCGTGCAGGAGGGCCTCGCGCGCCGCGTGCGCGGCGGGGCGACCCGGGCCGTCGGGCCCCGCCCGTTCGGGGAGCGCATGGGGCAGCGCCGCCAGGCGAAGGCGCGGATCGCCCAGAAGGTGCTCGACCTCGTCCCCGCCCACGGCGCGATTGCGCTCGACGCCTCGACGACTGCGGGCGTGCTCGCGGAACAGCTGGGCCAGCACGACGACCTCGTCGTGGTCACGAACTCATGGGAGAACTTCGGCGCGCTGCGCCGCGCGGGGGTCGCACGGGCGACGCTCACGGGCGGGCAGGCCGACGAGCTCACGGGCAGCCTGGTCGGACCGATGGCCTGCCGATTCGCCTCCGAGGTGCGGTACTCGATGCTGTTCGCGAGCGGCGCCGGAATCGACGTCGAGCACGGCGCGAGCGACGTGTCGCTCGAGGAAGCGCAGGTCAAGCGCGAGTTCGCCCGCGGATCCGAGCGCGTGATCCTCTTGATTGACTCGACGAAGCTCGCGCGGCCCGGGATGGCGCGCGGAATCGACTGGCGCGAGGTCGAGTTGCTCGTAACGGAACTGGATCCGACCGACGCGCGGCTGGATCCGTATCGGGGCATCGTCGACATCCGTTAACCCGATGTTGTGCTCTGCGTTAGAAGATGTGAGAATTACAGCAAGTAACATCACGGGTGACGCACTGTCGCTGTCGCCCAATTTTTCCCCGCGTTAGGAATCTCATGACGAACCCCACCGTCGCAGACCTCATCATCCGGTCGAACCGCCTCGGTTCCGACCCCAAGAACACCAACTACGCCGGCGGCAACACCTCCGCCAAGGGCACCGAGATCGACCCGGTCACGGGCGAGCCGGTCGAGCTCGTGTGGGTCAAGGGATCCGGCGGAGACCTCGGCACGCTCACTGAGTCGGGACTCGCGGCGCTGCGCCTCGACCGCATGCGCGCGCTCGTGAACGTCTACCCGGGCCTCGAGCGCGAGGACGAGATGGTCGCCGCGTTCGACTACTGCCTGCACGGAAAGGGCGGCGCCGCCCCCTCGATCGACACGGCCATGCACGGCCTCGTCGACGCCGCGCACGTCGACCACCTGCACCCCGACTCGGGCATCGCGATCGCGACCGCTGCCGACGGTGAAGAGCTGACGAAGAAGATCTTCGGCGACAAGGTCGTCTGGGTCCCGTGGCGCCGCCCCGGCTTCCAGCTCGGCCTCGACATCGCCGAGATCAAGAAGGCCAACCCGCAGGCGATCGGCACGATCCTCGGCGGCCACGGCATCACCGCCTGGGGCGACACCTCGGAAGAGTCGGAGCGCAACTCGCTCTGGATCATCGAGACCGCCGAGGCCTACATCAACGACAACGGCAAGGCGAACCCCTTCGGTGGCGTCCGCGCCGGCTACGAGGCCCTGCCCGAGGCCGAGCGCCTCGCGAAGGCCGCCGCCCTCGCCGCCACGATCCGCGGCCTCGCGTCGCACGACGCCCCCATGGTCGGCCACTTCACCGACGCCGCGGTCGTCACCGACTTCCTCGCCTCGGAGCGCGCCCCCGAGCTCGCCGCCCTCGGCACGAGCTGCCCGGACCACTTCCTGCGCACCAAGGTCAAGCCGATGATCCTCGACCTGCCGGCAGACGCCTCGGTCGAAGACTCGATCGCGCGCCTCAAGGAGCTGCACGAGGAGTACCGTGCCGACTACAAGGCGTACTACGACGCCTACGCGACCGACGAGAGCCCCGCGATGCGCGGCGCCGACCCGCTCATCGTTCTCGTGCCGGGCGTGGGCATGTTCAGCTACGGCAAGAACAAGCAGACCGCGCGCGTCGCCGGTGAGTTCTACATCAACGCCATCAACGTGATGCGCGGTGCCGAGTCGCTCTCGACCTACGCCCCCATCTCCGATGAGGAGAAGTTCCGCATCGAGTACTGGGCCCTCGAAGAGGCCAAGCTCCAGCGCATGCCGAAGCCGAAGACCCACCAGGGCCGCATCGCCTTCGTGACCGGCGCCGCCTCGGGCATCGGCAAGGCCATCGCCACCCGCCTGGCCGCTGAGGGCGCCTGCGTCGTCGTCGCCGACCTCGACCTCGAGAAGGCCCAGGCCGCCGCGGCCGAGCTCGGCGGCACCGACGTCGCGATCGGTGTCGCGGCGAACGTCGCCGACGCCGCGGGCGTGCAGGCCGCGATCGACGCCACGCTCCTCGCGTTCGGCGGCATCGACCTCGTCGTGAACAACGCCGGCCTGTCGCTGTCGAAGCCCCTCCTCGAGACCACCGAGAAGGACTGGGACCTGCAGCACGACGTCATGGCGAAGGGCTCGTTCCTCGTCTCGAAGGCCGCGGCTCTGCCCCTCATCCAGCAGGGCATGGGCGGCGACATCATCTACATCTCGTCGAAGAACTCCGTCTTCGCCGGACCGAACAACATCGCGTACTCGGCAACCAAGGCCGACCAGGCCCACCAGGTGCGCCTCCTCGCGGTCGAGCTCGGCGAGCACGGCGTGCGCGTCAACGGCATCAACCCCGATGGCGTCGTCCGCGGATCCGGCATCTTCTCGTCGGGCTGGGGCGCGAACCGCGCCGCCACCTACGGCGTCAAGGAAGAGGACCTCGGTCAGTTCTACGCGAACCGCACCATCCTCAAGCGCGAGGTCGTTCCCGAGAACGTCGCCGACGCGGTCTACGTGCTGACGGGCCCCGAGCTCAGCCGCACGACCGGTCTGCACATCCCGGTCGACTCGGGCGTCGCCCAGGCGTTCGTCCGCTGATCTAGCCGAAATCGCGCGGGCGCGGATCCTCCTCCGGGATCCGCGCCCGCCGCGCCGCATCTGGAGAACACAATGACATCTGGTTCTGTTGCCGCAGTTGATCTCGGCGCGACCAGCGGCCGCGTCATCGTCGGCCGTTTCGTCGATGGATCCATCGAGATGGAGACCGTCGGCCGCTTCCTCAACGAACCCATCCAGACCCCGGGCGGTCTGCAGTGGGATCTCATGGCGCTGTACCGCGGCGTGCGCGACGGCCTACGCGAGGCCTTCCGCGTCGCGCCGGACATCGCCTCGATCGGCATCGACTCGTGGGCCGTCGACTACGCGCTGCTGCGCGGCGACCGCATGCTGGGCACGCCGTTCCACTACCGCGACGAGCGCACCGCCGCGGGTGTCGAGGCCGTGCACGACGTCGAGAGCTTCGAGGAGCTCTACCGCCGCAACGGCCTGCAGTTCCTGCCGTTCAACACGCTCTACCAGCTCGCCTGCGAGCAGGGCGTGACCGACACCGCCGACGCGATGCTGCTCGTGCCCGACCTGTTCGCGTGGCTGCTCACGGGCGAGAAGGTCGCCGAGCGCACCAACGCGTCGACGACGGGCCTGCTCGACGTCACGACGAAGGAGTGGGATCTCGAGCTCGCGGAGAAGCTCGGTCTGCCGACCCGCATCTTCCCGAAGCTCGTGGATCCGGGGGAGACGATCGGAGATCTGCTTCCCTCGGTCGCGAAGGAGCTCGGCGGATCGGCGCCCGTGGTCGCCGTCGGCTCGCACGACACGGCGTCGGCCGTCGTCGCGGTGCCGATGAAGGCCGATCGCGCGGCGTACATCTCGTGCGGCACCTGGGGCCTTGTGGGTGTCGAGACGCGCGAGCCGGTGCTAACCGACGCCGCGCGGGAGCACAACTTCACGAACGAGGGCGGCGCCTTCGGCCGCACGCGCTTCCTGCACAACGTGATGGGGCTCTGGCTGCTCAGCGAGACGATTCGCGAGTGGGAGCGCACCTCTGGCGAGAAGATCGACCTGCCCGCGCTGCTCGCCGAGGCCGCCGCGGTCTCCGGCGAGGTCGGCGTGTTCGACGCGAACGACCCCGTGTTCATGCCGCCCGGCGACATGCCGGGCCGCATCGCGGAGTGGCTCGCGGCGCACGGTCAGCCGGTTCCGCAGACGCGCGCGGAGTTCGCGCGCTCGATCGTCGAGAGCCTCGCGGAGGCCTTCGCGGGCGCCGTGCGCACGGCGGGCGAGCTGAGCGGGATCCCGGTCGAGACGATCCACATCGTCGGCGGCGGATCCCTCAACGAGCTGCTCTGCCAGCGCACCGCCGACCGCGCCGGGGTTGCCGTCGAGGCCGGCCCCGTCGAGGCGACCGCGATCGGCAACCTGCTCGTGCAGGGCCGCGCCGCGGGCTTCGTCGAGGGCGAGCTCGATGAGATGCGCGAGGCCGTTGCCGCGGCCTTCCCCCCGAAGCGCTACGCCCCGGCGTAACCCGCCGCTAACTCTGCGATTCTCCGCGCGGGCATCTGCAATTCGCAGATGCCCGCGCGGAGAATTGACGTTTTGGCGGGGCGTCGAGGAATTGTGCATCGTCGGAGGCGTCACCCCGGGTAGCGTTTTATATCGAGTCGTGGAGGAGAAGAGATGATCGAGGACAACCGCGAGGACGCTTACCCCGAGACGGGGAAGATTCCCGTATCGACGGGTCTCATCGCGGTCCCGACGGGCCTCGTCCATGTTCCGGATCGGGTGCGCGAGGCGGGCGAGGAGATCGCCCACACCCACCCGGGCGACAAACTCTCGTCGACGCGGCTGTTCTTCTACGTCATCCTGCTCGGCGCGCTCACGGCCCTCGGGCCGTTCACGGTCGACATGTACCTGCCCGCGTTCCCGATGCTGCAGGGCGAGTTCGACGCGTCCGAGGGCGCGGTGCAGCTGACCCTGACGGGGACGATGGTCGGCTTCGCGCTCGGCCAGCTGATCGTCGGACCCCTGAGCGACGTCGTCGGCCGCCGCGTGCCTCTTCTCGTCTCGACGACGCTGCACCTCATCGCGAGCGCTATCGCGGTGTTCGCGCCGACGCTGCTCGTGCTGGGTGGCGCGCGCATCCTCATGGGAATGGGCGCCGCGGGCGGCGCGGTCGTGGCCATGGCGATGGTGCGCGATCTCTTCGGCGGACGCCGACTCGTGATCATGCTCTCCCGCCTCGCGCTCGTCTCGGGGCTCGCCCCCGTGATCGCGCCGCTGGCCGGATCCGGTCTGCTGCAGGTGATGCCGTGGCGCGGCATCTTCGTCGTGCTCGCCGCGTATGCGGCGCTCATCCTGCTCTGCGCGCTCTTCGCCCTGCCCGAGACGCGACCGAAGGGCGACCGGGCGACCGCCGAGAAGGTGTCGATCCGGCACCGCTATCGCGTTGTCTTCAGCGACCGCGTGTTCGTGGGCGTGCTGCTGATCGGCGGCATGACCTTCTCGGGGCTGTTCTCGTACCTGTCGAGCTCGTCGTTCCTCTTCCAGCAGAGCTATGGCCTGTCGACGCTCGAATACGGCATGGTGTTCGCGGCCAACTCCGTCGGGCTCATCATCGGCAACCAGACCGCCGCCCGCCTCGCGGCGCGGTTCGGCCCGCAGTGGGTGCTCGCCTTCTCGACCGTGGCGCTGCTCGTCGCGGCCGTGGCGATCCCGATCTGCGCGGAGCTGATCGACGGCCCATGGGGCGTCATCGTGCCGCTGTTCTTCTTCATGATGTCCTGCGGCTTCACCTTCCCGTGCGCCCAGGTGCTCGCGCTCGATCGACACCCCGAGGCAGCCGGAACCGCGGCGAGCGTGCTCGGAGCCGCGAACAACGGCATCGCCGGCATCGTTTCCCCTCTCGTCGGCGTGATCTCGGCGTGGACGGGCGGCATCACGCCGCTGTCGATGTCGTCGATCATGATGGGCTGCTCGGTCGTCGGGATCCTCGCGCTGTGGCTCGTCGTGCGCCCGCGCACCCTCGGCCAGCTCTCCGACTGACGCCGGAGTTCCCGCTCGCGCCCTGGGAGGCCTACTGATCCTCGGGGCGGTCCTTCAGGACCGGCTGCGCGGAGGTCGCGAGCGAGACGGTGTCGTCGGTCGACGGCACCTGGGGCATCGCCTCCGTGATGATCGAGATGGGCCGCGTCTCTTCGAGCTCGAACTTGAAGCCGCCGGTGTCGGCGCGGTGTAGGCGCCCCGAGAACACGAGCCAGCCGGCGCCGATCGCGCAGGCGATCACCGAGGCGGCACCTCCGACGAAGATCGCCTGGCGGGCGCCGAAGGCGTCGGCGATCCAGCCGATGATCGGTGCGCCGATCGGCGTCGAGCCCATCGTGACCGCGAGGTAGAGCGCGAGCACACGGCCGCGCAGCGCCGGATCCGTCGTCGTCTGCACGTACCCGTTGGCAGTCGTCATGAACGTCACGGTGCAGAAACCGATGAGGATGCTCACCCCGGCATAGGCGAGGTATGCGGGCGTGAAGGCTGCAAGGATCTGGAAGATTCCGAAGCCTCCGATCGCGACGATCGCGACCCGAAGGCGGGCGCGCGATCGCCGGGCGGCGAGCAGCGCGCCCGTCAGGGATCCGATCGCGAGCGTCGAACTCAGCAGCCCGTAGCCGTCGGCGTCGCGCCCGAACTCGATCGCCATCGTCGAGGCGAAGATGGGGAAGTTCATGCCGAAGGCGCCGATGAGGAACGCCATGATGAAGGTGACGATGAGGTCCGGACGGCCGGCGACGTAGCGCGCACCGTCGGCCATCTTGTTCGCACCGCGCTTGGGTTTCGTGTGCGGCTCGAGCTCGTTCTTGCGCATGAACAGCAGGGCCAGGAGCATCGCCCCGAAGGTCGCGGCGTTGATGACGAAGACCCAGCCGCTGCCCATCACGATCAGCAGCAGGCTGCCGACGGCGGGGCCGATGAGGCGCGCCATGTTGAACGAGGTCGAGTTGAGGGCGATCGCGTTCGAGGCGTTCTGCCGGTTGACGACATCCGTGACGAAGGCCTGTCGCGTCGGGTTGTCGATCGCGTTCATGACGCCCACCGCGAGAGCGATGACGAGCATGATCGGCAGCGTCAGCACGCCGAGCAGCAGCAGCACGCCGATGAGCAACGACAGCAGGCCCAGGACCGACTGGGTGAGCAGCAGAACCTTTCGCCGGTCGAAGCGATCCGCGATGGCCCCCGCCACCCCCGCGAGCACGAGGGGAGGCCCGAACTGGCACGCCATCGTGAAGCCGACGGCGGTCGCGTCGTGGTCGGTCAACTCGGTCAGCACCACCCAATCCTGGGCGGTCGACTGCATCCACGCACCGACGTTCGAAATCAGCGCACCGATGAACCAGATGCGGTAGTTGAAAATGCTGAGTGAGCGGAACATCGACTTCATTACTTATGCACCTCTCGCAGGATGATCTTCGCCGCTTCGTGAAGCGTCGATCGTTCCGCGTCGGTCATCTTCTCGAGCACCTGCGACAGCCACATGTCGCGCCGTTCGAGCGTGTCGGCAACCACCTGCGAGCCCGCCTCGCTGATCGCGATCTGCACCTTGCGGCGGTCCGTCGGATCCGTTACCCGCGACACGTAGTCGTGCTCGATGAGCGCGTTGACGGTGCGATTCATCGAGGGGGCGGTGACCCCGTCGCGCTCGGCCAGGGCCGTGAGCGTGTGCGGACCGTGAAGGTGCAGGGCGACGAGCACGGCGAACTGCCCGTCGGTCATGAGCTTCACGGATCGTTGCTGGCGAATACGACGGGCGAGGCGCAGCGTTGCGGCGCGCACATCCGAGACCTCAGCACGAAACTTTTCATTAGACATATCAACTATTAGTTTAGGCCATTAGTTTCGATAAAGGAATGGCCGGCCGCGATCTGCCATGATCGGCGGGTGAGCACTTTCGTCGACCGACGCGGAACGCGCATCCACTACGACCGGATCCTGCCCGACGGCGAGCCCCGCGGAGCCGTCCACGTGCTGCATGGTGTCGGGGAGCACGCCGGCCGATACGCCGCCCTCCTGGAGGCGCTCGCCGGCGCCGGCTGGGCGGCCTACGCCGACGACCACCTCGGGCACGGTCGCACGGGCATGGAGCAGCACGGATCCGCCGAGCTCCTCGGCCGCCTCGGCCCGGGTGGGCACGCGGCGGCCGTCGACGCCGCCTGGCGCATGTCGCAGATCGCGCGCGAGGAGAACCCCGGGAAGCCGCTCGTGATCCTCGGTCACTCCTGGGGATCCTTCCTCACCCAGAAGCTCGTCAACGCGCATCCCGGCGCCTACGACGCCGTCGTCCTCGTCGGAAGCTCGCTGCTCTGGCCCGGCTCGCTCAACGCCGGCCCGCTCAACAAGCTCTGGGCGGGGCCGAACGCCAAGGGAAACGAGTGGATCTCCGAGGATCCCGCCGTGCAGGATGCTGCGATCGCGGATCCGCTCACGGTGCAGCAGCCGCTCCTGAAGCTCTTCGGGCTCGCGGGCGCACTCGCCCTCTATGGGCTGCCCGCGCGGAACCTGCCGGACACCTCGGTGCTGCTGCTCGTCGGGCGCGACGACAGCGTCGGCGGGCCGCGGTCCGTGCACAAGCTCGCCGCGGCCTACCGCAAGCGCTCCGGCTTCACCGACGTGACGACCCACGTCTACAGCGGCCGGCACGAGATCCTGAACGGCTTCGAGCAGGCGAGGGTGCGCGCCGACATCCTCTCGTGGCTGGACGCACGGTTCCCGCGCGACTCATCCCGTTGACCACAACTCATCAAGTCTCCTACGAATCATCCCGCGTCGACGGATGAGTTGTCGGAGACATGATGACGGGTCGGGATCCGGATGAGTTGTCGCGGGGCCGGCGCCGCCGGGAGCCGCCGTCCGACCCCGTCGTCGGACCCCGCCGTCGGGTCGCTCGCGGGTGGGCGCGGCTACGCTGGAACCATGCACGGTGAGTACAAGGTTCCGGGCGGCAAGCTCGTCGTCGTCGACCTCGAGGTGAGCGACGGGCGGATCAGCGAGTTCGCCCTCGCGGGTGACTTCTTCCTCGAACCCGATGAGGCGCTGCTCGACATCAACCGCGCCGTCGTCGGGCTGCCCGACACCGCCGACGTGCCCACGATCGCCGCGGCGATCCGTCGCGAGCTGCCCGTCGACGCGCAACTGCTCGGCTTCACGCCTGAGGCCGTCGGCACCGCCGTGCGGCGTGCGCTCGTCACCGCCTCCACCTGGAGCGACTTCGAGTGGCAGATCGTCGACGACCCGGCCGTCTCGCCGCACATGAACCTCGCCCTCGACGAGGTCCTCACCGAACGCGTCGGCGCGGGCCTGCGCCAGCCGACGCTGCGCATCTGGGAGTGGGACCGCTCGGCGGTCGTCATCGGATCCTTCCAGTCGTACAAGAACGAGGTGGATCCGGAGGGCGCCGCGCGCCACGGCTTCGACGTCGTGCGCCGCATCTCCGGCGGCGGCGCCATGATGATGGGCGCCGAGCAGATCATCACCTACTCGCTCTACGTGCCCGCCTCGCTCGTGGCCGGCCTGACCTTCGCCGACTCCTACGCCTTCCTCGACGACTGGGTGCTGCAGGCGCTGCACTCCATCGGCATCGAGGCGAGCTACCAGGGGCTCAACGACATCACCAGCCCCGCGGGCAAGATCGGCGGCGCCGCGCAGAAGCGCCTCGCCAACGGCGGAATCCTGCACCACGCAACCCTCAGCTACGACATCGACGGCCAGATGATGACCGAGGTGCTGCGCATCGGCCGCGAGAAGCTCAGCGACAAGGGCACGACCTCCGCCGCGAAGCGCGTGGATCCCATCCGCAGCCAGACCGGCATGGAGCGCCGCGCGATCCTCGACGCCTTCATCGAGCAGTTCGCCGCCTTCACGGGCGCGAGCCGCGGATCCATCACGCCCGACGAATACGCCGCCGCCGAAGAGCTCGTCCGCACCAAGTTCGCCACGGACCAGTGGCTCTACCGGGTTCCGTGAGCGCCGCACAGCGCGGACTGGGCCGCGGCGCGCCCGTCGCCATCCACCACGGCGACAACCTCGAGGTCATCAGCGAGATGCCCGACGGCGCCTTCACAATGATCTACCTGGATCCGCCCTTCAACACCGGACGCAAGCGCCAGCACACGACGCAGCGCGTCACGCACGCGCCCGACGCCGTGCACGTCGACAAGCTCGCCGAGCCGACGGGCGATGCCCTCTTCGACGAGGAATTCCTCCACGCGACAGAGAACCCCGTCTGGGCGGGCTTCCATGGCCGCAAGTACGAGCGGATCCGCCAGACCCTCACCACCTTCGACGACCGCTTCGACAACTACTGGGAGTTCATGGAGCCCCGCCTCGCCGAGGCATGGCGCCTGCTCGCCGACGACGGCACGCTCTACCTGCACCTCGACTACCGCGAGGCGCACTACGCCAAGGTCATGCTCGACGCCGTCTTCGGCCGCGACAACTTCCTCAACGAGATCATCTGGGCCTACGACTACGGCGCGAAGAGCCGCTCCCGCTGGCCCACGAAGCACGACACCATCCTCGTGTACGTGAAGAACCCCGCCGCATACTTCTTCGACTCCGAAGCCGTCGACCGCGAGCCCTACATGGCGCCCGGGCTCGTCAACAGCGAGAAGGCCGCGCGCGGCAAACTCCCGACCGACGTGTGGTGGCACACCATCGTCCCCACGAGCGGAGCCGAGCGCACCGGGTACCCCACCCAGAAGCCCGAGGGCATCCTCGAGCGCATGATCAAGGCCTCCACGCGCCCCGGCGACCGCGTGCTCGACTTCTTCGCCGGATCCGGAACCACAGGCGCCGTCGCTTCACGGCTGGGTCGCCAGGCCGTGCTCGTCGATGGCAACCCCCGAGCGGTCGAGGTCATGCAGCAGCGCATCCCGCATGCGGTGGTGATTCGGTAGGGGGCCTGCTGCTTTCGCAGGCTTGCTGTTTTCGGGGTCCGCTGCTTTCTCGGGGTCCGCTGCGCGATGCCGCCTCCGCTCGGCCGCGATCCCGCGGTATCCGCGGTGCGGATCCCGCCCGCCAGGCCCGAGCCAGCGGCCGGGCGGAGGCGGCATCGCTTCGCTCGCCGGGTGGCCGGGGTTCCGGTGACAGAATGTGCTGCTTCTTGCGGGGCGAGGAGCAGATTTTGCGACCGGAATGGATCCGGGTGGTGCGGCGGCGTCGCTGCGCTCGCCGGGTGCGGGCGTTGCGGTCGCAAAAATTGCTCTTTCTCGGAGAGTGAGGAGCAGTTTCTGCGACCGGAACGGAGGCTGACGTCAGGGCGTGCTGAATGAGTTCGGCCGGCCCCTTGGGTGCAACCGACGGACTGCGTGATCGTCTCGTAGTGGGGACTAGCCGGAAACTCGTGAGCGGCGAGATGTGAGCAGACGCGGAATGACCCCGTACGCAAGCGCAGCAACGAAGAGAAAGAGCCAACCGCCGAGGGCCGCTTGGTCTGCAGAGTGAGACGTGTAGGTCGCTGCGGCGGGAACGATCCATGCAGATGCGACAAAAGCTGACACGGTGCCGACAACGGTCACTGACTTCACGGTGTCCTCGTGATCACGACTCGGGATCAGAAGCACGGCAAGGCCTATGCACGAAAAAAGCGAAGAGGCGCCGAATGCGACCCAGAACAGGGGCTCCGTGGCAAAGAATCCGTCGGGCCGTCCCGATGCGCTCCAGTGGAAGGCGAGTTGAGCCGGAAGTCGGCCCAGCCAGGAGAGGCCGGTTATCGCAACTGCTCCTGCAGGAAGAACGAGCGAGACAGCAGCCAAGACGGTCCATACACCAGAGCGACGCCCGCGCTCTGACAGAGGCACCTCATGGGTAGAGATCCTGGCGTCCTTCATGCCTCCAATGTAGGAATCGGCTCGTCGACGTCGCTTCCCCCGCAAGGGGGATTTGCGACCGATGCAGGACTCGAACGCGCGTGGCGTTGAGTCAGAGCCGATCTTTCCGCGCGCGGACGGGCGTCTCGCGTTGCCGGCACGGCACCCCTAACCGAGGGTCCGCGCGTCGGCGTAGGCGTCGTCGAGGCTCGTCGGCGGGGTGTCGAACACGGCCGCGGCGGGCCACGTTGCGCGCCGGAGCGCGTGGGTCGTGATGAATTCGACGGCGGATCCATGGATCTCGTCGGCCAGCTCCTGCGGGGGATCCTCGCCCGCCACCCGCGCCACACCGGGCGCGCGCAGCACGTCAAAGAAGAAGGGAACATCGAGGCAGTGCAGCGCCCACCCGCTGACGGGCGATGGCCACGCGAAGCGGTATCCCCAGGTGTTCGCGGCGCGGCGCGCGTCGCCGACGCGGCGCACGTGGCGGCGGAATCCCATGTCGGTCGCGTACTGACCGAGGAGCCGCGCCGCGCCGCCCGTGCGCGGGTACCCGGCGCGCCAGGCGTGTGCCCGTTCGCCGCGGAAGCCGATCAGCGCCAGCGCGAGGCTCGCGGGCACCCAGCGGAGAAGGCGGGCGTACGGATCGAGGACCATCGTGAACTCGTCGTCGGTGGATCCGATCACGAGCGGGATCGCGGATCCGGATCCGGCGCGGATCGCCGAGATCGTCGGGCGGTCGATCAGCTCGCCGTCGATCGTCGGGCCGATGCGCAGGCCGCCCGCGACGGACTGGCGGATCCCCGCGAGGCTCCGCGACCCCGCCACGAGCGGCTTCTGCGCGCGGCCGAGCTCCCGCGGCGGAACGGATCCGAGCCCCTCGGCGGTGTTCTCCACGCCGAGGGCGGCCGCGAGCGCCTCCGAGAGGGCGAGCGCCGCGTGCCGGTCGACGAGCGACAGCGTCGGCGACATGCACCACGCGGCGTGGAAGAGATCGTGCGTCTCCGGGATCCCGAGCAGCGTGAGCACCGCGCCGCCGCCGGCCGACTGCCCGGCGATCGTGACGCGATCCGGATCCCCACCGAAGGCGGCGATGTTCTCGCGCACCCACTCGAGGGCAGCGATCCAGTCGCGCACGCCGCGGTTCTGCTCGGATCCGGGCACCCACCCGAAACCCGGGAACGCGAGGCGGTACGAGAGCGTCACGGTGACGACGCCGTCGCGCGCGAAGGAGGCACCGTCGTACCAGGGGCTCGCGATGGACCCGGCGGCGTACGCACCGCCGTGGATGTAGACGAGCACGGGCAGTTTCGCGGCCGGATCCGGCGACGGCGTGAAGACGTTCACGTTCAGGGGCGAGTCGCCGGGGACGCTCGGCTCGGGGATCAGCGTAACCCCTGTGCGGCCGCGCTGCGGCGTCGCGCCCTGGTGCACGGCGTCGCGCACGCCATCCCATCGCTCGTGCGGCCGCGGGGCGCGGAACGCGAGCGCGCCGACGGGCGGGGCGGCATATGGGGTCCCGGTGAAGGTCGCGCAGGATCCGCGCCAGAAACCGCGGACGGATCCGCGGGTCGTGCGCACGACGGGCGGCGTTCGATCGGACGCGGGGGAATTGCGCTCATCGATGAGCGGGATGCCCTGCACCTCGCGGGGCGGAAGCTGCGCCATGGCGTCAGAATACTTGTTGGCAGCGGGGTCGGCGCCGGTTACGCTCACCTCATGCGCACCTTCGCCGCGCTCCTGGCCAACACGGCCGTCGCGAACATCTCGACGATGTTCATGTGGTTCGGGCTCACGTTCTGGATCTACCTCGAGACCCGCAACGTGCTCTCCACGGCGCTCATCGGTGCCGCGCTGATGATCTTCATCGCGCTGTCGAGCATGTTCTTCGGGACCCTCATCGACCGCTTCCGGAAAAAGCCCGTCATGGTGTGGGGCACGGGCATCGCGCTTGCCGTCTTCATCGCCGATGCGCTGTTCTTCTTCGCGATGGGGGAGGACGCGATCTCCGACCTGTCGCGGCCGTGGTTCTGGATCTTCGCCGTCGTCATGCTCGCGGGCGCCGTCGTCGAGCAGCTGCGCGGCATCGCGATGTCGACCGCCGTGACGCTGCTGGTGCCCGAGGAGAAGCACGCCAACGCGAACGGGGCGGTGGGCGCTGTCGATGGCGTCTCGATGCTCGTGACGAGCGTGTTCTCGGGCCTCGCGGTCGGGTACCTGGGGATGGGATGGACCCTCGTCATCGGCGTGACGGCCGTGGCTCTCGCCTTCGCGCACCTGCTGACGCTGCGGATCGACGAGCCCGAGGTGGTCGGATCCGGCGAGGCGCCGACCGGGTGGGTCGACATTCGCGGCGGGTGGCGCGCGGTGCGGGCAGCGGAGGGGCTGCTCTTCCTCGTCATCTTCACCACGCTGAACAACTTCGTCGGCGGGGTCTTCATGGCGCTGATGGATCCGTACGGGCTCGAGCTCATGACGGTGCAGCAGTGGGGGTTCGCCTTCGCCTTCGCGTCGACGGGATTCATCGTGGGCGGCATCGTGGTCTCGCGCACGGGGCTCGGCGCGAACCCGACCCGCACCATGCTCGTGCTGGGGGCGGCGACGGGTGCCGTCGGCATGGTCTTCGCGCTGCGCGAGTCGTTGTGGCTCTACATCATCGGGATCTGGGTGTACATGGCGCTCGTCCCCGCGATCGAGGCGGCGGAGCAGACCGTGATCCAGAAGGTCGTGCCGTACCGCCAGCAGGGGCGGGTGTTCGGCTTCGCGAAGACCATAGAGGCCGCCGCCGCACCCGTGACCTCGCTCGCGATCGGCCCGATCGCTGAGTTCCTGGTGATCCCGCGCCTGCGCACCCCGGAGGGGCAGGCGCAGTGGTCCTGGCTGCTCGGCGAGGGCGACGCCCGCGGTATTGCACTGATCTTTGTCGGCGCGGGGCTCGTCACCGTGATCCTCGGCCTCGGCGCCCTCCTGCTCCCGCAGTACCGCGTCATCTCGCGGCAGTACGCGCGCGCCGACTCCTCACCCGACGCATAGCACCTGCATAGCTCCGGCGTTCGCAGACCCCGTAAGGTCAATGGCATGCACGAGGTACACGTCGACGACAGCATCATTCGGCTCGCGCGAGGCCTGCGCGACGAGATGCAGCAGTTCCTCAACGAATATCGCTTCGGTATGCGCGAGGTCGAGACGAAGCTCGAGATCCTGCGCGACGACTTCGAGCACCAGCACTCTCACAACCCGATCGAGCACCTGTCGAGCCGGCTGAAGAGCATGGACTCGCTGCTCGAGAAGATCCAGCGCCGCGGCGTGGAGCCGTCGTTCGATGCGATCCGCCGCGAGATCACCGACATCGCGGGCGTGCGGGTGACCTGCAGCTTTGTCAGCGACGCCTACCGGCTCTTCGAGCTGCTGATCGGGCAGGACGACATCGGGGTCATCGCCGTGAAGGACTACATCGCGCAGCCCAAGGGCAACGGGTACAAGAGCCTGCACGCGATCATCACCGTGCCGGTGTTCCTGCCGCGCGGCAAGGTGCGCGTGCCCGTCGAGGTGCAGTTCCGCACGATCGCGATGGATTTCTGGGCGAGTCTCGAGCACAAGATCTACTACAAGTACGACAAGCAGGTGCCGCAGGAACTGGTCGACGAGCTGAGCGCCGCCGCGAGCACCGCGAGCGATCTCGACGAGCGGATGGAACGCCTGCACCGCCAGATTCGCGGATCCGAGAACCCGCCGCCTCCCGCGCCTCCGATGCGCGAGATCGCGGCCTCGAACGCGACGCACGACGCGTAACGGCGGCGGCGTCGCCCGCGCGGGGCGTCGCCGCGCGGGTCGCGCGGAGCCGCGAGATCGCACCCATTTCGGTGCGACCTCGGCAAAAGGGTGAGATCTCGCGGGAGGGGCCGCCGCCGTGCTCAGCGACGAACCGTCATCCCGTCCGGCGCGTCGATGCGCACGCCGTCGGCGTTCGCTTCGATCGTGAGGTCGCCGAGCGGGGTCGGGATCACGGCGGCGGCCCAGTCGAGCTCGCCGAGCCTCGGACGCACGCGCACCTCGCGCCAGCCGTCGGTGAGCGGCTCGACGCCGAGGATCGCCATCGGCAGGAGGAACGCGGGCGCCGAGGCCCAGCCGTGGCACAGGCTCTTGCCGAACGGGCGGCCGTACATCTCCCAGGGGGAGGCGTCCGAGACGCCCTCCTCCCAGAAGGTGGCGGCGCCGAGGTCGAGCATGGGCTGCCAGCGTTCGCGCACCCCGGTGACGACGTCGGCGGATCCGCCCGTCGCGGCGAGGGCCAGCAGGCCGAAGCCGGCCATGAACGGGGTGCCCATGAGGCGGGCGTCGTCGAGCGCATAGCCGCTCGCGTATGCGTCGTCTCCGCGGGCAATGTCGCCGAGCACCGCAAAGGCGTCGGCGTACGAGCAGGCGACGGCGCCGCCATCAAGGTTCTTGTTCCAGCGGCGGCGCGCCGGATCCCAGGCGCGTGCGATGAGCGTCGCGCGGATACTGTCGGCGAGCGCATCCCAGCGCGGTTCTCCCGTCAGCTCGGCGACCGAGCGCAGCGCCCAGTGCCACAGCATCTGGAGGGCGGTGGGCATCAGCCCCTCGTCGACCGTCATGCCCCAGTCGATAAAGATCGCGCCCGCCGAGGAGTCCGCGAAGTCGCTCTCGAACGAACGCGGGCGGAACACCCCGTCGTCGTCGCATATCTCCGCGAGACCGCGCACGATCTCCTCTGCCGTGGCGGTCAGGCGCGGGGAATCGACGCCGTGGAAGCGGCGCAACTGCCGCGCAGCGACGACCCACCACAGGCTGTAGTCGCTGATGCCGTTGGCGTAGCCCTCGCCGGGGCGACCCAGCGCGTCGAGCCCGTCGACGAGGATTCCTGCGTCGCCGAACGCGTAGGCGTTGGAGAGCAGCGCGAGGGCCTGATCGCCCACCCAGGGCATGCGATCGCGCTTGATGCCGTCGAGGGTGAGGCGCTGCATACTCGCTCGCAGCGTGTAGGCGCTCGTAGCCCAGATGCGGTCGAGGCGCGGGTCCGAGCTGACGAAGGCGCCGCGCCGCGGGGCGGGGCGCACCTGCGCCTCGACATATGCCTCGAGCGGCATGTGGTCGATGCGCAGGTAGCGGAAGCCGAGGGGGTGTGCGGTGGTCCAGCGCCCGTCGGGACGTCGGACGACGTCGTGTCGCGACTCGTGCTCGTCGTCCGATAAGGCCTCCGCGCGGGACTCGCCGGTGCGCACGACGGGCTCCGCGTCGCTGTTGATCACGGGTCGGCCCAGCACGGGCACGCCGGTGTCGAAGAGCTCGCCGTCGTGCGTCAGTGACACGCGCTGTACCGGCTCGCCGCTGGTGTGCGGGGCGGTGTCGGCCGATCCGTCCCGCACGTCCGCCGGCTCGCCGTCGGCGAACCAGGCGGCCGGTCCCTCGATGACCGCGAGAGTCGCGGCCTCGCCCGGATCGGCGGTGACGGTGACGACGATCTCGCGCGCGCCCGCGCGCGGGCTGATGCGCCCCGCGGCCGGCTGCGGGGCGCCGTCGATCTCGATGGCTGCGGATCCGCGGGCGGCGATCTCGACGGATCCGCCGTCGAGCGCCGCCGAGAAGCGCACGCGCGCACGCGGAGCCGCGAAGTTCGTCGCGTAGTGCACGTTGCGGTTCGCGGCGAAGCCCTCGCGCACGAGGCGCGCGATCACGGCGCTCGCGAAGTCGCCGGGCGCGTAGAGCCAGCGCGTCCCGCCCGCGGGCGCCGCATCCGCGAGGATGTCGGGGCCCGCGGCGCGCGAGAGTTCGCGGATCCGCTCGGGCGTCATCGGCTCTCGCGCTCCAGACCCGTGCGGCCCTCGGCCTTCGGCAGCCGGGGAATCCAGAAGAAGCCGATCGAGACGGCGACGACCGTGGTGCCGACGAGGATGATGAACAGAACGCGCGGGCCGAGGTCGATGAGGCCCGTCGTGATGAGCGCCATGCCCGCGGCGACGAGGCGGGTGAAGGCGATCATGATGCCCTGCGCGGTGCCGCGGTAGAGCGTCGGGAACAGCTCCTGCGACCACACCTTGAAGATCGGTTCTCCGGCCATCGGGCCGCCGAGCGCCGTCATGAACGACAGGGCGATCATTGTGGCGAGCGAGACGCCGAGGGCAGCGGGCACGCCGTACGCGAAGATCGTGATGAGCGCGCCCACGCCGAAGACGAGCATGCGATAGCGGGTCGAGATGAACTTCACGACGAAGTACATGGCGACGAGGTTGAACGCGTACGAGGCGAGGGAGATCGTCGACGCCGTGCTGACGTCCGAGCCCGCGACGTTGACGTAGAGGTACGTGTTGAACTGGCCGAGCGTGTTGGCGGTGATGTTGCCGATCGCGAAGAACAGGCCGAGCGCGATGAGGGGCAGGAGGTACTTGCTCCGGAAGAGGTCGCGGATCGAGGCCTCCTGCGTGTGCTCGCTCGGGGCGGCGGCGATCGCACCCGTGCGGACGTCGTGCGCGTGCTGCCACTCGCTCGACTCGGGCAGGCGCGTGCGCAGGACCAGCACGATGACGGCGACGACGAGCAGCACGCCGTAGAGCCAGCGCGCACCGGCGGAGCCCATGTTGCCGACGAAGATCCCCATGAAGGTGGGCACCAGGATGCCCGCGACCCACAGGACGTGGGTGAAGCTGACCATGCGGCCGCGCTGGTCCGCGGGCGCCGTTTCGGCGATCATCGCGAGCGAGACGGGCAGATCGGCGCCCGCCGCGAGGCCCACGAGGATGAGGCCCACGTAGAGCATCCACGGGTCGATCGCGACCGTGAGGAACGCGGCGCCGACGATGTAGAGCAGCATCGTCACCGTGAACACGCGTCGGCGGCCGAAGCGGTCGCCCAGGCGTCCGCCGACGAACGCGCCGATCGCGATCATGACCGTGAGGAGCGCCGAGAGGCGCGAGATGTCGGCGCCCGCGAGGGCGAAGTCGTCCTGGTAGAGGACGAGGGCGGTTCCGGTCGCGACGATCGCTCCGGCGTCGAGGAACGACGCCATTCCGGCGATCACGGCAACCCACCACGGGTTGGTGGTCTTCTTCGTTGAGACAGCGCTCACGGGCTCTCCTTTGAGGCACAGTGCTTATGAGGCAGAACGCCACACGAAAGTGTGTTGCGTTCTACACGAGATGTTGTAGAACGTAACACACATTCGGCTCGGCTAATCTGGACGAGTCTCAGCGAGGAACGGGAGGGCGCATGAGCACACCGAGCTCGCGGGTGACCCTCCGCGACGTTGCCCGCGCGTCCGGGGTCTCGCCCGCCGCCGTGTCGAAGGTCGTTCGCGGCGCCTACGGTGTGAGCGAGCAGATGCGCCAGCGCGTCAACGCCGCGATCGAAGAGCTCGGGTACCGGCCCAGCATCGCCGCCCGGGCGATGCGCGGATCCAGCTCGACGATCGGCGTCGAGCTCGCGAGCCTCGGAAACCCCTTCTTCGCGCCCGTTCTCGACGCCGTGATGTCGGTCGTCGACGACTCGCGCTATCAGGTGATGGTTGCGCCCTCGCAGTCGCCGGAGCGGGAGGGACAGCGCTCGCTTGAAACGCTCTCCGACCACAACGTCGCGGGCGTGATCGCCGTGTCGCCCGTCATCGACCAGGCGTGGCTCGAGGAGTACGCCCGGGCGATGCCGCTCGTGATCCTCGGGCGCGACCTGGCCTCCGACGCCTTCGACGTCGTCTCGGGCGATGACGCCGACGGCACCCGTCAGGTGATGGCGCACCTCTTCGAGCGCGGCCACCGCCGCATCGCGCACCTCACCCGCTCCGAGCAGGTCACGGATCCCGCCTCCGGCAGCCCGCACGCGCGGCGCCTCGCGGGATACCTCCGCGCGATGGACGTCGCGGGGCTCGAGGCCCGCGTGTCCCGCAGCGGCCCGCGGGAGGAGGACGCCTTCGCCGTCGGCGTCGACCTGCTCCGCGGGGGTGAGCGCCCGACCGCCGTCTTCGCCGCGAACGACGCGCTCGCGTTCGGCATGCTCCGCGCCGTCGACCACCTCGGGCTCACCACCCGCGACGTGGCGGTCGTCGGTTACGACGACGTTCCCCTCGCACGCCAGCCCGGCGTCTCCCTCACGAGCGTCAACCAGAACGGCGAGCAGATGGGCCGCCGCGCCGCCGAGCTCCTGCTCTCGCGCCTCGACGGCCGCACGGATCCGGTGCGCGAGGTCGTGCCGGTCAGGCTCGAGGCGCGCGGCTCGACCGCCTGAGCGAGTCCCGTCAGGCGTGCGGCCAGTCTCCGACGGCGCGCTCGATGCGCTTCCTCGTCGCCGCCGTGACCTTCTCGACGAGCTCGAACGTCGCCTCGCGGCGGCTCCTCGTGCGGTGCTGCCACGTGCCCACCGTCACCCCGTCCACGAGCACGGCGGGGCGGAACACGCCGTTGTTGCCGGGGACGAGCGCCTTCTGCACCGCGCTCGACGCCGTGAAATCGCGTTTCTCGTAACCGAGGATCCACTCGTCGAAGCCGGGCAGGAGCGTCACCCCGGTGTCGCCCGGATCCGCCAGCTCGCCCGCAACCCACGCGCGCTCGCCCTCGACGCTCACCTCGGTGAGCCCATCGAGCGCGCGCCGGATCGCCGTCTTCGGCAGCTTCAGCCACCACGCGAGGTCGTTCTCGGTGACGGGCCCCCGCGCGGCGACCAGCCCGCGGACGATCGCGGGCAGCGGATCCGGATCCGCCGCCGCCGCGACGGTCTCCGTCAGCAGCTGCTCGTCGCCGCGGAAGGCACCCCAGTGCCACGCGCCCGCGACCGCGTGGTGGAAGATGAGGTGATAGCCGCGCCCGCCCGACGGATCCAGCCCGGCCGCGGTCCACGCGGCGAGCACCTCCGCGCGCGTCGCGGCGCGCGGCGCGATCTCGAGCGCACGCGCGAGCGTGGCGTCGTCGAGCCCCAGTTGGGCGCGGCGGGTGGCCGTCGACCGGTGGATCCGCTCGGCCGTAAGCGAGAGGAGGTTCGCCAGGTGGCGTGGCGTCGTCGCGAACAGCGTGCCGCGCGCGGGCCAGGACCTCACGATCTCGCCGCGCTCGAAGGCCGCCTTGACGTCGTCGATCGTGGTGCCTGGCGCCGAGCGAATCGCGATCGCCCTCATCACGGCGGGCAGATCCTGGCCCTGCAGCGCGACGGCGCGGTCGACGACCTGCGCGGGCGTGAGCTCGGATCCGCCGAGCAACTGGCTCGCCCAGCGCGCGCGCCGCGCCTCGGCGATCGTGAGGTTCTGCATGGGGACAGCGTAGGGCTAGCCGAGGCCCGCGTGCGCCGCCCAGCGGTGCGAGGCCTCGGTCGCGGCCTCGGTGATCAGCGCGTCGATCTCGGCGCTGCGGCGCACGGCGAAGGAGACGTACGCGCCGCGCCCACCCGCGACGGGCCTGCCGTACGCCTTGGCCGCGAGGGATCCGTCGGCGAGCAGGCGCACCGTGATGGACTGCAGCTCGAACTCCTCGCCGCGCCGCTCGTCGCGCCACCGCAGATGCTCGGGAATCGAGACGTTGAAGGCGAGTGCGTTGATGTCGATGTCAGACATGCTTCGAGCGTACGGGGGCGTGTCCCAGTTGGTGCGGGAATGGCGGTGCTATTCCCGCGTTAAGTGGGACACGGGCACAGGGCATGTCCCACTTAATGCGCGTATCCCGCCCCCATACCCGCACTAGGTGGGACACGCCCTCTCAGCCGAGCAGGGAGGGGCGGAGGTCGCGCATGGTGCGGGTCCTGGTCATGCGCGTGATCGCGAGGTAAGCGACGCCGAGGGCGATCACGAGCCAACAGCCGAGGAAGAGCACGTCGTGCCAGACCCGCGACATGTCGCCGCCGTACATGAGCTGGCGCAGCGCGTCGACGGCATAGCTCATCGGCAGAGCCTCGTGAAGCGTACGGAGCGGCGTCGGCAGCGTCTGGTACGGGAAGGTGCCGCCGGCCGAGACGAGTTGCAGCACCATGAGCACGAGCCCGAGGAACTGCCCGACGCTCCCGAGCAGCACGTTGAGCGTCAGGATGATCGCGGCGAAGGTCACCGAGGTGAGCGCCATCATCCCGATCATTCCCGCCGGGTGCGTGATCTGGTATCCGAGCGCGAACGCCACGATGAGGAACACCGCGCCCATCTGCAGCACGCCGAGCGCCGCGGGGGTGGCCCACGCACCGAGCGTGATCGGCAGCGGCCTCCGCAGCGCGGTGACGGCGCGCTGCGAGTACGGCTTGACGATGAGGAACAGCGCGTAGATGCCGATCCAGGCCGCGAGACTGATGAAGAACGGCGCCATCCCCGCGCCGTAAGACGAGGCCGCGGAGGTCGCGCCCGACTCGACCGACACCGGATCCGACATCATCTTCGCGGCCGTCTGCCGCTCGCTCTCCGACTGGTCGGGGATCTCCTGGACGGCGTTCGCGAGCGAGGTCGCGAGCTCCGCGGATCCGTCCTTCAGGTCTCCGAGGCCGTCCGCGAGCTCTGCGGATCCGTCGGCGAGCTGGTGGACGCCGTCGTTCAGCGACGACGCCCCGCTCGCCGCGGAGGCCACGCCGCTCGCGAGCGCGGGCATGTTGTCGGAGAGCTGCTGGGCGCCGTCGGCGACCTGACGGGATCCGTCGGCGAGCTGCGCGACCGCGCCGGCCGCGGCCTGCACGTCGTCGTTCGCCTGACGAATGTCGTTGCCCGCGGGCGCGATGAGCTGCACGATGGGCTCGATCTGTTCCTCGGGCACGCCGATCTCTGCGAGGCGATCGCGCACGTCCTGGTCGCTCGGGAGCTTCGCGACGGCGTCAGCGATGCGCTGGGCCGCCGGAGCGACCTGGGCGTTCAGTTGCTGGTTGCCGTCGGCGACCTGACGGGCACCGGTGGCGAGCTCGCTCACCTTTCCCGGCAGCGGCTCGACCGACGAGTTCAGGGTGTTGAGCCCCGTGAGCAGCTGCTCGGATCCGCTGGCGGCTTCGCCGGCACCGCTCGCGAGCGTGTCGGCGCCGTCCTTCGCGGTCGCGGATCCATCGGCGAGCTGCTGCGCGCCGTCGGCGGCGTCGGCGAGGCCGGAGCGGATGGTCGCGACGGAGTCGAGGAGTGTCATGGCCGCGGTCTCGCCGACCTCCTGCGTGAGCGAGTCGCGCACCGTGTCGGTGACGGTGTCGGCGATCGTCCCGGCGAGGTAACTGTTGGCGTCGTTGGTGGTGAGCTCGACGACGGCCTTCGTCGGGTCGTCGTCGGCGATCGAGGTGAGGGCGGACGAGAAGTCGGGCCCGAAGCGCACGATGAAGTCGTATTCGCCCGCCGCGAGCCCCGATTCGGCCTCCTTCAGGCTGGTCTCGTGCCAGTCGAGCGTGCCGTCGTCGATCAGGTCGTCGCGCACCTGCTCGCCGTAGTTGACGTCTTCGCCGTCCTGCGTGGCGCCGGCGTCGTCGACGACGAGCGCTGCGGGCACGCTGTCGAGGTTGCCATACGGGTCGTCATTGCCCCACAGGTACAGCCCCGCGTAGAGCAGGGGCACGAGCATGAGCGCGACGAGGGCGAGGATCTGCATCGGCGAGCCGGTCAGGCGCTTGAGCTCGGTGCGGACGAGGGTGAGGAACGTCATGTGAGTGCTTCCCGGTGTGGTTGCGTCACGAATATCGGAGAAATCACGAAACTCGGAGCGATGCGCGGAATCCTTCCGATTCTCGTGACATCTCCGAGTTCTGTGCGGTGCGGCTTAGCCCGCGGCGTCGACCGCCGCGGCGGAGGCGAGGACGATCACCGTGTAGCCGCGGGCGGCCCAGGCGTGCGCCGTGTCGTACCAGGCGGCGGTGTCGCCGCCGTGGCGATCGGGCGTGGCGATGACGAGGATGTCGACATCGGGGTGGGCCGCGGCCGTGCGCGTAAGCACGCGAATCCGCGCCGCGGCCGGTACCTCGCCGATCGGTGTCGAGGCGAGGTCGGAGAGGTTCTCGTCCGCGAGCAGCTTGCGCGTTGCGCGGCGCGGCGCGCGTAGCCCCGCGAAGACGAGCTCCTCGGTGACGACGGACGCGAGCGGGAGCGAATCGGCCGGTGCGCTCGTGTCGGGGGCGTCGACGATCGCGACCCGCTTGCGCAGGCCCTTCGGATCCTCGCGCCCGTCGAGCTCGACGACGCCGGCCTTCGGAGTCATGCGCCCCGCGAGCATGAGCGCGAGGAAGTCGGCGCGTTGCCCGCCCTCGACGGCGACGAGCGTCACCTCGCCCGCCCTCGCCTCGACGTCGGTGGCCGAAAGGGGCCCGACGGTGATGCCGCGGGCGGCGAGCGTGGGGACGGTCGGGAGCTTCTCGGTGGTCACGCGACTCCTCCCGTGGGGGAGCCGAGGGCGTCGACGACGTCTCGCGAGGCGCGCCAGTCGAGACCCGCGATGCCGAGTGCGCTGACGGCGAGCATGCGCTGCGCGTCGTCGTCGAGTCCGCGGGCGACGGCCACGTCGAGCATGCCGAGCGCGGTGCGCTCGATGAGCAGGGAGGTGAGGGCGGGATCCTGATCCCGCCGGAAGGATCCGCGCGCGGCGCCGCTCTCGACCGCCTCGAGGAGCGCGCGGCGCACGGGCGCGATCGCCTCCCCGACGAGCTTCTCGAGCGGCCCGTGCACGAGCATTTGCACGACGAGCTTGATATCGGCGATGGACTGCCAGATCGCGGTGGCGAGCATGGCAATCCGCGTGGCGGGGTCGTCGTGGCGGATCCCCTCGACCGCGCGCGAGATCTCGGCAGCCCCGCGCTCGAGGAGCTCCGCGAGGAGCGCCTCGCGCGACCGAAAGTGGCCGTACACGGCGCGGCGGGTGAGCCCCGCGGACGTGGCGATCGCGTCGATCGAGGCCTGCGGATCCTGTCGGAGGAGTTCGGCGGCCGCGTCGAGGATCGCCTGCCGGTTGGCGACCGCATCGCGTCGCCGCGTCGATGTGGTCATGAGGAGAGTCTATATAGTTTGCACACCTGCGTGCAAACTATATAGCTGAGACGAGCGATCGGCTTCTCCGGGGACGGGAAATGGGGATCGCGGCCGCGCAGAGCGCGATCGGGATCGTGAGGAGGAGGTACATCGCGCCATAGCCGTCGGTCTGCCAGGGGATGATTCCGGGCATAACGAGCGCGCCGGCGAGAAGGGGGGCGATGGCCGGGGCCAGCGTGTTCGCGGCGTTGAGTACGCCGAGTCCGAGGCCGGAATCCGCAGCTGGCAAAGCGCTTTGCGCGAGCGATCGCGAGGCGGTGAACCCTGTGCCGATCGCACAGCCCGCGATGAACGTGGCGACGAGGAACACGGTGGGCGTCGGGGCGAGGCCCCGCGCGGCGGTGCCGAGTGCCAGTGCGCCGAGCCCGATTCCGAGCAGCACGCGCGGGGCGATCACGCGGAGGCGGGTGAGCGAGATGGCGCAGGAGCCGCCGACGATCCCGACAGCACCGAGCAGCGTTGCGATGGAGACCAGCCGAACCGCTGCGGACGTGCCCAGATGCCACCGGTCCGTGAAGAGATAGAGCGCGAAGATCAGGCCGGCCGCGAGTTCGAGGGCGATGACGAACCGTGCAGCGACGGCGAGCCCGAACGCGGATGTCGCGATGGTGCGAATCGGCACGTGCAACCGACTGCGGCGCGTCGCCGATGCGCTCTCGCCGGGGAGGCGCGACGCGATAAGGGGGATCGCGACGAGCGCTGCTGCTGGTACGGCGAGTACCATCAGAGAGCGGTGGTTGGCGAAGACAGCGGCGGCCGCGAGTCCGGGCAGCGCGCCGAGCACAGTGACGGCGGAGAGTACACCGGCCGCACGGGTTCGGTCGGCGGGTGCGAGTTGCGCCGAGACAAGGCCGTTGATTGCGCCGAAGCACATGTTGTAACCCACTTGCGCGGAGATCCAGGCAACCGTGAGCATACCGATGCAGGGAGCCCAGAGGAGTGCGGTACAGCCAGCAAATCCACCGGCCGCGCCCGCGACGAGAAGCGTCCGGCGCCGCCTCGTGGCGTCGGCTAGCCAACCGAAGAGGGGGTTGGCGACAAGCGCGGCGATGGATCCGGCGGAGATGATCGCCGCGAGAGTTCCGGCCTCGTCGCCGTTCGGGAGGAGCCGCCGCACATCGATCGACAGCCCGACGACGGCGGGCGCGGTGAGCGACGCGAGCACCAAGGCCTGGGCGAGGGCGAGGATCAGGATGCGCTTCATAGGTCGGGCGCGGGGCCTTCCATTCGTTTGGTCGGGGCAGAAGCGGTGCCGTCAGATCAGGCCGAAGTGTCGCGCCTTCTCGAGAACCTCTTCGGCGGATCCCGCATCGAGCTTCTTGTAGAGCGAACGGCGCTGGCTCTTCACGGTGTTCACCGAGACTGAGTTGTTCTCGGCCGTCTCGGCGAGTGTGAACCCCCGATTGAGGTCGTGGAGGACGACGAGCTCCTTCTGCGTCAAGCGCGGATGTGCGGAGGTCCAGCGGAACAGGACTGGAAGATCCGCGATCTCACTGATCAGCGCTGGCGGCGTATCCGGATCATCGAGTAGCGCCGCACGGTCCTCGGCCGACATCATTGCGAAGGGTGCTCTCAACCCTGTGCGCATCGCGAGGGCGGTCGCGTGCTGACGGTGCCGCGCCGCGCTCGGTTGGTTGCTGAGCTTCGTCGTTGCTGTCGCTGCTGCGAGATGCAGGTCGAGCTGTTCGCGCGGCGCGAGCTCGGCTGCGATGAGCGCATCGTCCGCCGTCTGTAGCGCCTGGGAGAACTGCTCCTGAAGGATCAGCAGTCGTGTCCGCGCGGCGGCGAGCGTCGGCGAGTTCCTCCGCGACGAGAGGAGCTTCTGCGCGTCGCCGATCCGGCCGGCGCCGAGCAGCAGCTCGGCCTTCTTCGCCGTGAGCCGTCCCGACAGGTGCGCGCTGGCGCCGGAGCGATGCCGCTGTTCGCGGTGACGGATGGCGAACGTTTGAAGTGCTGCGAGAGCGTCGTCGCGATGCCACACGCCATCCACGTGCATGAGCAGCAGCAGCGGCCAGTTCTCTGTCGATCTCCAGTGCTTCTCCGTTGGGGCAAGCGCATCCGCGACGCGATCGGGCTCATGCTCCTCGAGGAACAGCTGCGCCTCGGCGAGATGCAGCGGGATCGCGTAGAAGCTCTCGAGGAAGGGGAGGGGAAGTGCTTGTGCTCTGAACTCGCGGAGCGCCTCGCGCGCCTGATCGACGTATCCCTGCGATGCGAGCAGTTGGATCTCGAGCGCGTCTCCGTAGAAGTGGTGGCTCCTCGTGCGGGGCGCGCGCAGCGGGCGCCTGCGCAGTGTCTCGTACGCCGCCCCTGTCTGACCTAGGTATAGCTCGGTGACTGCCGTCTCCGTGAGGAAGAGGTCCTCCGTGTGGTCGAGTTCCGGCGTCGTGGACGAAACCGATTCGAACAGGTGCCTGAAGCGTCGCAGGGCCGCGGGGACCATCTCGTACCGTCCGGCGAGGCGAAGGCCGATCGTGATGATTCCCTGCGTCCACACATGATCCGGCGAGGTGGTTCCGCGGCGCAGTAGGCGATCTCGTTCGACCGTCGCGATCGCCGCGCCGAGCTTGCTCACAGCGCTCGCCGTGTGGCCCTGGATGTAGTCCGCAAGGGCCGCCAGCAGGCCGATGAGCGGTTCGCTTTTGAGCGTCGAACGAGGAACAGCCCGCAGACAGGCAGGATCGGCGCTGATCGCGGCGGCGACTTCGTTGAAATCCCTATTCGTGATCTCACGCAGGAGATCCCAGCGCTGTGCGCCGATCGCCGTCGTGAACGCCTCGTGGAAATGGCCGTGTTCGAGATACCACTCGGCGAGGGCGGCCTCGGCACGACGCTGCCGCGAGGCGCCGAACTGCGCCAGCAGGCGTTGTCGGATCAGCGGCTGGAACGTGAATGAGCGCTCTCCGCCGTTCTGGCTCCACCATCCGAGTCCTCGCCGTTCCGCGTCGTCGAGAATGCCGCTGTCGGCTGGTGCGACTCTGAGCGCATTTGCTTGCGCGGAAACGAAAGTTTCTGGGACAGCTGCAGCGAGAAGGTACCCGAATTCCTCCCGCTCGGACAGATCACCAACGAGCGCGTGCTGCACATCCGCGATGCTCTCGTAAAGGTCGTTCCACTCATGCACGCCGACGCGTGCGGCCTTCTCGAGCACGAGTCGCGTCGCGCGCGGCCATCCGTTCGTCGTGCGATGCAGCGATTCGACGGCTGCCTCGTCGAGGTCTACCCCGAGTAGGGAAGCGAGTTCTACCGCCTCAGAGGCGTCGAACGAGAGGTCGTTGTGATTGACGACGGGCACGACAAGGCCCGGGCGCGCCAGGGGGTTCGAGATGGGGGAACGGGTCGTCACCACGAGGCGCAATCTCGAATCCTGCGCGACGCGCGCGAGAAGAATCTGCGCTGTGTCTGCATCGAGGTCGTCGAACCGGTCGACGACCACGGTGAGCGGACCGTGGGAATGCAGCACTGTATCGAGCCAGCTGGCGACGCGTAGGTCGTTAACCGGCACGCCGGCGACCGGAGGAACGTCGGGGTGCGTCGCGCGCATCTCCTGCTCGAACGTACGCCAAAAGGCCGCGGAGTCCTCCGTGAGCGCGATGGTCCACACCGTGGCCTCATCCGTTGTGCGGGCCCATTCGGCGACGAGCTCGGTCTTACCGTAGCCGCCTGGTGCGCACACGAGGCGCACCGGAGCGTCTGCGGCTTCGTCGAGCATGCGGGCCAGGTGTGCTCGGGCAACATGACGATAAGCGCGACGGGGCGGGCGGGCGTGCCGGAGACGAGCCGTCGCGTCCGCGCTAGGTGACGTCACAGCCGCTCCTCACAAGCAGTCGCCATCGTCATGCTCTCCATCCTCCACAATACTCGGTGTCTGCGGGAGGAGCATAGCCCTTCCCGCCAGTACCGGCATTCCGGGCCAAAGCACGCCGGCTGACAGGCCCATCCTGCCGTGGCTTCGGCTGGTAGGCCACGCAAGGGGGGTGATTTCCATGGGTGAAATAGTTCATTGCGTCACACCCGACCGGACCTGTCCACTAGCTATGGAAAGGGTATCGAAAGACCGATATACCTTCGCGCGCCGCGCACGGCGGCAATACGTTCGAACTAAAGGGGACCGTGATGTCATCACGTCATCGTTGGCGGCCGCTCAGCCGCCGACACGCTGCGGGGACGAGAACACTGTTCTCGACCCGCTCTGACAGGGCCAAGCCCGTACGGAGGAGCGTCGCGACCATCGCCGCGACAACGCTCGTCACAGGGATGCTCGGCTTCGCCGGCGCCGTGACCGTGCCGACCGCCGCGAATGCGGCTGCGGGAGACCCATTCGATCCGACCAATCCCACCGTGTACGTTTCCCAGACGGTGACGACACAGCTCTATCGTTCGTTGACGAACCCGGACGGCTCCTTCTCGTTCTCACCCGAGGGCGTTGCGCAGGACCTCACCTACAACGCGATCGGGTTCGACCCGTCGAGCAACTATATCTATGGCATCGCGACGACGGGGAACACAGAGATCCCGGGTGGATCCGTCATCAGAATCGGTCAGGAAGGGGCGGTCTCCCGCGTGGGGAACGCGACCTACGCCGGGCCGTCGGGCTCGACGAACTTCCAAGCTGGGGCAGTCGGTGACGACGGCTTCTACTACATCGTTCAGCAGGGCACCGATGTCGCATACCGGATCGATCTCACTGACGGGTCGCCCGCGGGCACGGTCGCGTTGGATGGCGCGTTTGGGTCGCCCGACCTCACCTTCGCGGATGGTTTTGCCTGGTCGTTGACGGCCGATGGCGCGCTCATGCGTCTCGATATGTCAACGGGAGAGCTCACGACGTTGGACCAGGTCGTGATAGACGCATCAGGTGCCGGCTTCGGCGCCGCATGGACGTTCGGAAACGGCAACCTCGGCTTCTCTGACAATGCGACGGGCGCGGTTTATCAGCTCTCCGTCACCGATGGGGGAAGCGCGCAGCCGACGGTCGCACTTGTCTCGGTTTCGAGCGGCCCCGCTTCTACGACGAACGATGGTACGGCCGTTCCTGGTCTGCCTGTCGACCTCGCCGTCGAGAAGACGACCGCCGCCACGCACCTGCTGGACGGCCGCGTCGAGTACTCGATCAGCGTTCGCAATCTCAGCGATACAGCCTCGAGCGGTTGGTCGGTTGCCGACACGCTGCCTGAGGGGCTTGTTGACCCGGCGGTCATCGAGGAGCTCACGAACTCGTACGACTCAGCGACGCGTACGCTCACAGTCACCGGCGGGCGTCTCGAGGCCGGTGCGTCCGTCACCTTCACGGTGGTCGCACTCTCCGAGCTGGCTGACGAAACATGCGTGGTGAACACCGCCACGGTCATCGGCAACGAACGCGACGACAACGAAGCGAATGACACCTCCGAAGCGGAGACGTGTGCGGTGATTCCGCCGATGGACTTCGGCGATGCTCCCGAATCGTACGGCACGCTCGCGACGGATGACGGCGCACGCCATATCGTCCCGGATTACGACGCGGCAACGCTGACCGCGCCGGTCATGCTCGGTGAATCGATCGATGCCGAGGACGACGGGCAGCCATCGGTAGCGGCTGATGGCGATGGCGTCGACGAGGACGGGGTCGTATTCAACCCTGCGCTCGGATACCAGAGCAACGTCATTCGCACGGGCGTCGACCCGAACTCCCTTTCCGGCATCGAGAACGCGCTCGAGGTCACGGCCTCCGCGGACGGTTTCGTTTCGGTGTGGGTCGATTGGAACCAGGACGACGACTTCGGAGACGAAGGCGAGCGTGTGGTATCTGCGCAGGCTGTTACGGCGGGTACCAACGCTGTGACTTTCGCACAGATGGAGAACCCCGCTGGTCTCGAGTCCTACGTGCGAGTCCGTTACAGCACCGACGCGGCAGCGATCGCGACGCCGACCGGGCCAGCTCCCGATGGTGAGGTTGAGGACTACTCCGTGCTGTTCGAACGCATCCTCGCACCGACCAGCTGCGTCGTCAGCGACGCCGAGTACTATGCTTTTACCTTCGACGACCCCACAGAGCGAACGGGCGATGGCGGACAGGGAACGACGGCGCTCTTCAGTGACGTCAGCGTGATCGGCGGTCAGCCGGTGGATATGCTCGTCGAGGTTCTCGATGGTGACACGCACTCGATCCGTCGCGGGCAGGGCGGTATCTTCGGTACGGACGATGCGAATTGGCAGATCAGTCGGGACGCTACGCTGCGCTACAGCTTCTTCGCAGCCGGCACCGATGAACCTATCGACGTGAACGCGGCGTTCGTCGTCAGCGATATGGACACAGGCGAGATCGCGACTTTCGCATCCGCCGACCTCGCGAGCTACGCGGTCACTGCCGGCAGTGCCGTGCGGATTTCGGAGACGTCTGCGGGCGAGGTGCAGTTCGAGGGCAACGGCAACTGGAACGGCGACCCGGAGAGCCGCTTCCAGTTCGTGCTCGAGGGCATCAACACCTTCGAATCGCGCTGGCAGGGCGGTAGCAACTCGGGCTTCGGCTTCGACGGCGACGGTGACTTCGCCATCCAGCCCTCATGCTTCGACTTCGGTGATGCACCGGAGAGCTACGGGACGACGCTGGAGAACGATGGCGCCCGTCACCTCCTCACGCCGGGGCTGACGCTCGGTGAGCGCATCGACTTCGACCCGGACGGGCAGCCGTCGGACGACGCACTCGGCGACGACGAGAACCGTGCGGCGGACGAGGACGGCGTGGCGGACGAGATCGTCGTCACGACCGGCGGTCAGTCGGTCGTGACCGTCTCTGCTACCAACGCCACAGGTGCGGCGGCGACGCTGGCGGGCTGGGTCGACCTCGATGGCAACGGCACGTTCGACGAGGGCGAGCTGGTGACCGTGGAGGTGCCTGCGAACAGCGGCACGGCGTCCTACGAGCTGACGTTCCCCGCGGCGACGACGGCGGACGACACGTTCGCGCGCTTCCGTCTCTTCGCCGGCGACGTGACAACGTTCGCGCCGACGGGCGAAGCGTCCGGCGGCGAGGTCGAGGACTACACCGTTTCGGTCCTGGACCGCGACATCGCGATCGACAAGGAGTCGGACTTCACGGAGGATTCGCGCCCGGGCGACACCATCACTTACACGGTGACGGCGACGAACACGGGCACGGACGCCTACACGGAAGACGAGCCGGCGGTCGTGTTCGATGACCTGTCGGGTGTGTTGGACGACGCGGTCTACAACGACGATGCCGAGGCTGTCGCCTCGGACGAGTCGGAGGTGCCGGCACCGGCCTTCCTCGAGCCCTCGCACCTGTCGTGGGCTGGGGCCCTTGCCGGAGGCGAGTCGGTGACGATCACCTACACCGTCACGCTGGGCAACGACGGAGACCACACCGTGCGCAACGTCGCGTGGCACTCGGAGGAGCCTCCTGGGGAGGAACCGCCGACGACGCCGGAGTGCGAGCCCGGTGACGAGGACTGCATCACGGTCACCGACCTCCTGCCGGAGCTGGCTGTCGAGAAATCGGCCGACTTCACGGAGCTGCCCCGCGTGGGCGACACGGTGACGTACACGGTCACGGCGACGAACATCGGCCCCGGCATCTACACGGATGAGGCTCCGGCTGTCGTTCTCGACGACATGAGCGATGTGCTCGATGACGGCGAGTTCGTGGACGGTTCGATCACGACCTCGCTCGGTGAGGGCGCGACGCTCGAGGACGGACGTCTGAGCTGGTCCGGTGCCCTGGGCGTCGATGAAACGGTGACGATCACCTACCAGGTGACCTACACCGCGGCCGGAGACGCTTTCCTGTCCAACGTGGCATGGCAGCCGTCCGACCCGGAGAACCCGGGTGACGCACCGGTCTGTGACCCGCGTGACGCCGACGGCCGCGATCCGGTCACGGGCGAGCCCTGCGGCTTCATCCAGATCCCCGGTGGTCAGTACAACGTGACCAAGGACGTCAACCCTGAGGACGGAAGCACGGTTGTCGCCGGTCAGGAGCTGACGTACACGATTACGTTCAACAGCACGGGTACCGCTCCGGCCGACATCGAGTCGTGGACGGATGACCTCTCGAGCGTTTTGGATGACGCGGAGATCGTCACGGCCCCGACCTCGTCGAACCCCGACGTGCTGACGGTGTCGGAGATCGAGGACGGACAGTTCTCGGTCAGCGGTAAGAGCGTTCCGCAGGGTGAGTCGTTCACGGTGACCTACACCGTGCGCGTCCTGCCTGACGGTGAGCGTGGCGACAACACGCTCGGCAACGTGGTCTTCCCCGAGAACACGCCTCCTGGTGAGGACGACGTTTGCGAAGACGACGACCCGCTGTGCACCGTGAACTACGTTCCCGAGATCATCGACTCCAAGTCGGTGAACCCGGAGGATGGGTCGGCGGTGCAGCCGGGTGCTGAGCTGACGTACACGCTGGAGTTCGAGAACATCGGGACCGGTGTCGGCTCGGTGGACCGGGTCGATGACCTGACCCATGTGCTCGACGATGCTGATGTGACGGTTGCTCCGGTGGCGTCGAATGAGGCGCTGGCGGTGTCGGAGATCGAGGACAACCGCTTCTCGATCACCGGTGACCTCGAGGCGGGTCAGACGGTCACTGTGACCTACACGGTGACGGTGAAGTCGGTCGACGACCTCGGCGACACCCGTTTGGGTAACTTCCTGCTGAACCCGGATGAGGTTCCGCCGGCCGAGCTCGAGGAGTGCGTGCCGGGCGAGATCGAGGACGCCACGTGCAACTCGATCTCGCGGATCATCGACTCGAAGTCGGTGAACCCGGAGTCGGGTTCGGTCGTGGAGCCGGGTCAGGCGCTGACCTATACGCTGTCGTTCGAGAACACGGGCACCGGTTCGGGTGACGTGGACCGGGTCGATGACCTGACCCACGTGCTCGATGACGCCGACGTAACGGTGCAGCCGACCGCGTCGGATGACGCGCTGACGGTGTCGGAGATCGAGGACGGACGTTTCTCGATCACCGGTGAGCTCGCTCCAGGTGAGTCGGCGATGGTGACGTACACGGTGACGGTCAAGGCCGCTACCGACATGGGCGACACGATCCTGGGTAACTTCCTCCTTGACCCTGATGAGGACACCCCGGAGGACCCGACGGTGTGTGAGCCGGGCGATGAGGACTGCACCATCAACACGGTGCCGCGCCTTATCGACTCCAAATCGGTTGACCCCGAGACGGGCACTGAGGTGGAGCCGGGGCAGGAGCTGACCTACACGCTGTCGTTCGAGAACACCGGCAGTGCGCTGGTGGCTGTGGATCGCGTCGATGACCTGACTCACGTGCTTGACGATGCTGACGTGACGGTTGCGCCGGCCGCGTCTGATGAGGCCCTTGCGGTCTCGGAGATCGCGGATGGTCGCTTCTCCATCACGGGTGAGCTCGAGCCCGGGCAGGTCGTCACGGTCACCTACACGGTGACGGTGAAGGCTGCGGACGAACTCGGTGACGCGCAGCTGGCGAACTTCCTCCTCGACTCGGGCGAGGAGCCGCCGACCGACCCGAGCGAGTGCGTCGAGGGCAGCGAGGACTGCACCTACAACCCGGTGCCAAGGATCCACGATTCGAAGACGGTCGACCCGTCGTCGAACACGTCGGTTCGTGCGGGCCAGGAGCTGCGCTACACGCTCACCTTCACGAACGACGGCACCGCCCCGGGCGCCGTGAACCGGGTCGATGACCTGACTCACGTGCTCGACGACGCCGACGTCACACTGGCACCGTCGGCATCCGATGACGCGCTGACGGTCTCGGAGATCGAGAACAACAGGTTCGCGATCACCGGAACGCTCGAGCCCGGTCAGACGGTGACGGTCTCGTACACGGTGACGGTGAAGGCTGCCGAGCAGCTCGGCGACACTATGCTGGCGAACTTCCTGCTCGACCCGTCGGAGCAGCCTCCGGCCGAGCCGGTGTGCACGGACGGCGAGGACTGCACCTTCAACCCCGTCTCGGATGTCACAGTCGTCAAGACCGCAGACCCCGAGAGCGGCGAGGCCGTGAAGGAAGGCCAAGAGCTGACGTACAAGCTCACATTCGCGAACAGCGGTGAGGGTGCCGAGTCGATCGACTACACCGACCACATGGCCGGCGTGCTCGACGACGCGGAGCTCATCGAGGCGCCGATCGCGTCGGACGACGCGCTCGCGGTTTCGGATGTGGTCGACGGCGCGTTCTCCGTCAGCGGCGAACTCGCCACGGGCCAGACGGTCACCGTCACCTACACGGTGAAGGTGCGCGAGTGGGCCGAGCAGGGCGACCGCGCCCTCGGCAACTTCGTGACCGTGTCCGGTCAGGAGCCGCCGGCAGTGTGCCAGGACGACAGCGCCCTGTGCACGGAGCACCCGGCCGAGGAGCCCGCGACTCCTGCAGAGCCGTCGACTCCTGCCGAGCCCTCGACCCCAGCCGAGCCCTCGACTCCCGCTGAGCCGTCGACTCCCGCTGAGCCGTCGACCCCAGCGGAGCCGTCGACCCCAGCGGAGCCGTCGACCCCCGCGGAGCCGTCGACTCCGGCGGAGCCGTCGACTCCGGCGGAACCGTCGACCCCGGCCGAGCCGTCGGCTCCTGCGAGCCCGCCCGCGCCGGCGGACCCGCCGCTGAACCCGACCGGTGGCGACATCGGGTCGGTCGTGGCGCTCGGCGCGCTCGGCCTGCTCATCCTCGGGGGTGGCGCAATCCTCATCACCCGACGCCGCACGCCCGCCGGACGCGGGGAGGAACGGATCTGAAGCGAGCCCCGCTGAGGTAGCGTCTCCCCTCGCGTTACCTACGCAGACGGATCCCCCCGCGTCGTTCTCGAACGGCGCGAGGGGATCCGTCGTTTCGCGGCTCGACGTTAGGCGCCGGACGGCCCGCGTCGCCGAGGATGACAACGTCGAGGCGGGTGATCCGGGGCCATCCGGACCACCCGCCTCGACGGGTCTGTTGAACGGTTCTGTTCAGTTGTGCGGCGGTGAGACGGCGGGGCTGTGAGGGGGAGAGACCCCGCCGCTCACCGCCGGGCTCAGCGCTCCGAGCGACGGCGCCGGATCGCGATCCACAGTGCGGCTGCGATCATCCCGCCGCCCGCCCAGGCCACGGTCCACGGCATGTCGCCTCCGGTGGGGGAGAGCGGCGTGGGCGCCGGGGACGGGGCCGGCTTCGGCGCGGGGCTCGGCGCCGGCGACGGAGTCACATGCGGGACGGGGGTCGGTTCCGGGCTGGGCTCGGGCGTCGGGCTGGGCGTGGGCTCGGGGCTCGGCTCAGGCGTCGGCTCCGGAGTCGGGCTCGGCTCGGCGGTCGGCTTCGGCGTCGGCTCCGGGGTTGACGTCGGCGTGGGCGTGGGCTCGGGCGTCGGTTCCGGCGTCGGTTCCGGTGTCGGCGTAGGAGTAGGTGTCGGCTCCGGCGTGGGCGTGGGCTCAGGCGTAGGAGTCGGCGTCGGCTCAGGAGTCGGCTCCGGCGTAGGCGTAGGCGTCGGGGCCGGAGGCTCCTCATCCTCGGCGTCGACCTCGACGGGGTTCGTCGGCTTCTCGGGTGAGCGGTACGCGGCAACGGTCGCGACGTTCTCGAAGGTCTCCGTCACGCTCTCGCCCGGTTCGAGGGCGGGGGCGTCGGGGATCCGAGCCGAGAAACCGAAGACCGCGCTCTCGCCCGGCGCGAGTTCGTCGATCGTCACCGTGAAGGTGCTCGTCGCCTCGTCGTAGGTGACGCCGCACTCGACGTCGCAGCCCCAGTCGCCGGTGGCCACGAGGCCGTCCTGCAGCTGGTCGGTGATGACGATGTCGCGGCTGGGCGCATCGCCCGAGGCCTCGACGGTGACGCGGTAGCGCACCGTGTCGCCGAAATCGACGTGGCCGTCCGAGGCGACCCACTCGTCGCCCTCGCTCTCGAACACCGCCTTGGAGGCGTCGATCGTGCCGTCGACGAGCTCAACCTCGTCGCAGCCGACGTTGTCGTCCTCGCATGTCGGATCCTCGGGCTTCGGGTCGTCGGGGGTGTCGACGACGGCGACGTTCGTCACCGGCCCAGCCACCGCGTCCGCGGAGAACTGCACCGAGAACACGATGTCCACGTGCGCGTCGACGGTGAGCAGCGTCGGATCCACGTCGCAGGTGACGACGGATCCGTCGACCGTGCAGCCCTCGGGGGCGGCCAGCACCTCGAGGCCCGCGGGCAGTTCGTCGGTGACGGTGACGGGCTCGCCCGGGTCGGCATCGCGTTCGCCGACGTTCGTGACGGTGAGCGTGAAGTCGAACGTGGTCTCGGCCGGCACCCGGTCGACCGAGGAGGTCTTCTCGAGCGTCAGGTCGAACGGCAGATCGTTGTTCACGAACACGCAGTAGGCCGTGTCGCCATTGGCGAGGGTCACGGATCCGTCCGTCAGCTCGAGGGGCGTCTCGCGGTCGTCGCTCGTCCAGCAGGCGAGCGAGTCGAGCACGTATCCCGGCACCGAGGTCTCGGCGAGGGCGTAGCTTCCCTGCGGCAGCTCGACGTCGGTGACCGCCGCCGTGCGGGTCTTGCCTTCGATCGTCACGACACCCGTTCCCGAGAGCGTGAAGTCGGCCGGGCCGGCGTTTCCGCCGTCGTCGTTGATGACCTCCTTCACGAGCGTGATGAGCGCCGGGTTGTCGTCGTTCAGGATCGTGCAGCTCGCGTTCTCGCCGAGGCCGAGCGTCAGCGTCGACCCCTCGAGCTCGCCGGCTGTGCACGTCCAGCCCTCGCCGGTGTACTCGGCGGGTCCGGACTCGCTCAGCTTGTACACGCCGGCCGTGACGGTGCGTCCCGTGACCTCGTCGCTGCCGGTCACACCCGAGAGGGGAGTGGGGCCGTCGGCCGTCAGCGTGAAGTCGGTCTCGCTCGCGCCGCCGCCGTGATCGTTGAGCACCTCCTTCACGAGCGTCAGCGTCGGCGCGATGTCGTCGTTCGTGATCTCGCAGGTGACCCGGTCACCGGCGGCCAGGGTGACGACGGATCCGTCGAACGCGTCCGTCGTGCAACTCCACGCGGACGGGGCGTAGGTGGAGAGCTCGCGCTCGAACAGTTCGTAGGATCCCACCTTCACGGGGACGCTCGTGACGTCCTCGGATCCGCTGAGACCGCCGATCGACGTGCCCGCGCCGACGGCGCGGAGCGGGAAGTCGTCGGTCGTCGCGGTGCCGCCGTTGTCGTTCGTGACGTGCTTGACCAGCGTCAGCTCGGGGGCGATGTCGTCGTTCGTGATGGTGCAGGTGGTGGTCTCGCCGAGGCCGAGCTCGAGCGCGCCATCGTCGAGCGTGAACTCGAGATCGCGGCCGGTGCAGACCCAGTCGCTGGCGGCGTAGCCGTCGTGCTCGGACTCCGTCAGCGTGTACGAGCCGGCGGGGACCGCGCCGGTGACGCCGGCGATCAGCGACTCGTCCGTGTCGGTTCCCTCGAGCTGCGTGCCGTTCGCGTCGGCCGCCGTCAGCGTGACGTCGTCGATCGCGAGCGATCCGCCGTCGTCGTTGATGACGAGCTTGTTGAGCGTCAGCTCCGGGGCGATGTCGTCGTTCGTGATGGTGCACATGACGTCCTCGCCGAGCGCGAGCGTGAGCTCGTCGCCGTCGAGGGGTGCCGCGTTGCCCGTGCACGTCCAGTCGCTGGCCGCGTAACCCGGGGTGGGCGACTTGCTGAGCGTGTAGGTGCCCGCGGGGAGTTCGCCCGTGAGGCCCTCGCCCTCGGCGCTCGGGTCGTTGCCGGTGAGCGTGTTCTCGCCGTCCGTCGCCGTCAGCTCGACCTGGTCGAGGGTGAGCGTTCCGCCGTCATCGTTCACGATGACCTTGTTGAGCGTCAGGGTCGGGGCCTGGTCGCTGTTCGTGATGGTGCAGACGATGTCCTCGTCGAGCCCAAGCTCCAGGAGCCCGCCCTCGAGCTCGAACTCGTCGGATCCGTTCGAGCACACCCAGGCGCTCGCCGCGTAGCCGGCGTGCTCCGACTCCGTCAGGACGTAGGATCCGGCGGGCACCGTGCCCGACAGGCCGATCTCCTCCGAGACGCTCGGGTCCGTCCCGTTCAGCTGCACGGCATCGGTGTCCCTCTCGGTCAGGGCGGCCGTCAGCGTGACGTCGCCGATGTCGAGCGTGCCGCCGTGCTCGTTGCGGACGACCTTGTTGAGCGTGAGCGTCGGCGCGATGTCGTCGTTGATGATGGTGCACGTCGCGTTCTCGCCGAGCGCGAGCGCGATCGAGGATCCGTTCTGCTCGCCGTCGCCCGTGCAGACCCATTCGCCCGCGGCGTAGCCGCCGACGAGGGCCTCCTCGGTGAGCTCATAGCTGCCGGCAGCGACGGCGACCGAGGTCACCTCGTCGGTGCCGCTGATGCCCGTGAACGGCACCGGGCCGTCTGCGGAGAGCGGGAAGTCGGCGACCGTCGCCGTGCCGCCGTCGTCATTGACGACGTTCTTCACGAGGGTGAGGTGGGCGGCCTGGTCGCTGTTCGTGATCGTGCATGTGACGTTCTCGCCGACGCCGAGCGAGAGCACGTCGCCCTCGAGCGCCGTCGCGTTGCCCTCGCACACCCAGTCCGACGCGTCGTAGCCCGGCACGCTCTCCTCCGAGAGCGTGTAGTCGCCGGCGTCCACCGTTGCGGTCACTCCGCCCTCGTCCGTCGTGTAGCCCTCGACGATATTGTCGCCCGGGCCCGTGGCGGTGAGCAGGACGTCTTCGGGGCTGAGGGTGCCGCCGTGGGCGTTGTTGACCTTCTTCACGAGCGTCAGCGTCGGAGCGACATCGCGGTTGACGATCTCGCAGCTGACGTGCTGGCCGAGCGCGAGTGTGATCTGGTTTTCGGCGGAGATCTCGATGCCCTCGTCGGTGCCGTCGTCGGCGCAGACCCAGCCGCCATCGGAGACGTAGCCCGAGGGGCCGTCCTCGCTCAGCGTGTAGGTTCCGGCGTGAACGGCGTCGTCGGTGACGGTGCCTTGGCCGGTGACGGTGTATCCCTCGCTCGCCGCCGTCAGTGTGAAGTCGTCGGCGGTCGCGTCACCGCCGTGCTGCAGCTCGACGATTTTCGTCAGGGTGAGCCCGGCGGGCACCGCCGTGTTCGTGATGTGGCACTCCACGTTCGTGCCCGGAAGGACCGTGACCGTCGCGCCGTTCAGGGTGCCGTCGGTGCAGACCCAGTCGCCCGCGGTGTAGCCGCTGCGGCTCGTTTCGGCGAGCAGGTAGTCGCCGGCGTTTACGAGCGAGGTCACGCCGATCGCGGGATCCGCGTCCGGGTCGGCGGTGTCGATGACCTTGGTGCCGTCGCGCTCGGCGCTCAGGGTGAAGTCGGCGACCGTCGCGCCGCCGCTGTAGTCGTCGGCGACGATCTTGTTGAGCGTCAGTGTCGTGGTCTCGTTCGTGATGGTGCAGTGCGCGGGGCGCCGCCGAGGGCGTCGGGGAAGACGGGGAAGACGTTGCCCGTCGCGGATCCGTTCTCGTAGAGGACCACGTCGGTGCGGGGGGCGCCGGGGGCGAAGAAGTTCGTCGCCGAACACACGACGCTCTTGAGGGTGACGCCCGCGGGCAGCTCGCCCGTAAGCTCCTGCACCATGTAATCGGGGCTGGTGACGAGGCCCATCCAGGTGTGGGTCTGGCCGCCCTGGATCGTCGAGGTGATCGTGGCCTCGGATCCGTCGGAGTCCGTTGCGCCGGCGGGGGTGCCGAGGTCGGCACCGTCCTTCTGAGAGACCTGGTAGGGGAAGCCGAGCCCCTCCGGCACCGCGCCCTCCACGACCTTCTCGACCTGCAGCGAGGCGCAGGTGTTGATCGTGAGCGACGGCGGGTTGAGGAAGTCTTCGATGTTGGCGTTCTGGCTGTTTCCGGTGCGCGAGAGCACCTGGCCGGTCGTGAAATCGCTGCACCTGTCGGTGGGGATGAGCCCGCTCGCCGTCAGGTCGATGGCCATCTCGCCGAAGGTCTGGCTGGGGGCGACGACCGCCTGACAGGTCTCTGTCGCGGGGCTCGATGCCCATGCTGAGCCGTTCCATCGCAGCGCATCGACGGAGGTGCCCGACGACGGGTCGTAGTTGAACTCGATGAGGAGGTCTCCCGTGCGGCCCGCGCCGGCGCCCTGGAGGTGCTGGTACACCGTCAGGTCGCCGGTGCCGCCCGTGACGCGCGTCCAGTTGAGGTAGAGGATGACGTGGTTCGTGCCGCCGACGTCGACGATCTCGTACGCCGAGCCGGCGCTACAGAGGTCGGCCTTCGTCTGCACGCTCGTCGGGGTCGCGTTCGGCGGCCAGGTGCCGTCGATCTTGGATCCGTTGGTGAAGGTCGTCGGATCCGGCGCGCCGCAGGCGTCCGATCCGATCTGCTTCGCGAGGACACCGGTGCTCAGGTTGCCCGAGCTCGTCGTGTAGGGCGAGAAGGCACCGGTGTTCCAGTCGACGGCACCGCCCGAATCACCGTCGATCTCGAAACTCGTCGCCAGGCCTCCCGGAAGCACGGCCGCCGCCGCGGGTGGAGCAGCCACGAGGCTCGCGGTGATCAGCGCCGCCGCTCCCAAAAATGCGCCGAGGCGCGAGCGTGTACGCGACATGGTGGTGCCCCCTCTGAAAATCTGTGGAGATTTCGATAACAGGCACGTTATGGTGCGCGGTCGCACACCGTTATATGCGGCGGAGGCTTCGTTGCGAAGGCGACACGAAGGGCCGATGGGGCGGGTAAACTCACAGCAAGAAACGGCCAGACAACGGCGCGATCCCGCCATCCGCACAATGCGCGGATGAGAGCGGGTGAGGTCCGGAATCCAAGGGGTGAAACGCGGGGTGAAGAGCCCTAGCCGAGCAGCCCCGCGGCCCGCGCCGCGAGGACCGCGTCGTCGCGGGACGCGGCGCCGAGCTTGCGGTACAGGCCGCGCAGCTGGCTCTTGATCGTGTTCTGCGTCACCCCAAGCGTCTCGGCGATCTGGGCGATCGTTCCCGTCCCGGCGATGAGGTCGAGCACATCCCGCTCGCGCGGCGTCAGCGTCACCGTATCGCCCGAACCGCCAAGGTCGCGCAGGGTCTCGTGCATTGACCTCACGAGGCGCCCCACGGCCGGGTCGCGGGTGAACGGCACCGCGGCGTCGAGGATCCGCGCGACCCACGCGCGGCCGTGCCGGAAGAAGGGGAGGATCAGGCCCGTCTGGGCGGCCTTGTGCAGGGCATCGACGAGGGCGGCGTTCGCGCCCTCCTCGTCGCCGCTCTCGAGCAGCGCGCGATGCAGCGTCACCTGGGCGCGGATCGTGAAGCGCACCGATCTCCCGCGGACCTGCGGCAGGAGATCGCGCAGCAGAGTGGCGGCCTCCTCGCCGCCGCCGAGAAGCGCGAGCGCGTGGGCGCGATGGAGCACCGCGTGCGGCGTGCCGAACTCCGAGAACGCGACATCGTCGAGGATCTCGAGCACGTCGGCGGCATGCCGCAACATCAGCAGCGCCTCGGCGCGCGAGAGCAGCACCCAGCGCCGCAGCGACGCCGTCGGCAGCCCCCGGTAGAGACCGGCCTCGAGGAGATCGAGCTCGCCGAGGGCGGAATGCCCGAGCCCGAGCACGGTGTACGCGCGGGCGCGCAGCGTCGCCTCGAGCACGCTCAGTGCCGTCATGCCGGAGGCGGAGTAGTCGGCCGGGTTCGCGAGAAGGCGGCGGAGCGCGGGCACGTCGACCGTGTCGAGTGCCGCCGCCAGCGGCAGTGAGGATCCGGTGAGCGCGGTGCGCGGGATCGCCGGCCAAGTCGAGAACTGGCTCGGCAGCTGCACATGCATGGCGACGAGCGACAGCTCTTCCGCGAGCAGGGCGACGTTGTCATCGCCCGCGGCCAGCGCCTCGCTCCGTGCCGCGTCGAAGTTCTCGAGTGCGGCCGTCGCCTCGCCGAGTTCGAGGTGCATGAGGCCGATGTGGAAGCGCACGGTCGCGCCATCCGCGCGCGCCGGCCGCACGGACTCGAGCGCCCGCAGGCGCGCGAGCCCTTTCTCGGGGTGCCCGTCGATGCGGTCGACCGTCGCCCTCATCGTCACCACGATCGCCGCATCCTCCGGCTCGAGCCCCGCGGTCGTTTCGATGCGCGCGAGCAGCGCCTCCGCCTCCCGCACCTGCGCCGACGAGACCCGATTGTCGAACTCGTGCTGGACGGGGTCGATGAGTGCGCGGACGAGGGCGAGCATCAGCCGCGGATCCGGGAGCCGGCGCACCGCGTCGCGCAGCGCCTCGCGCGCGCTCGCCGAGGGCAGGCAGAGCGCATCGCGCCAGTGCCGCGCGAGGAAGCGCGCGCGGGTTGCGGGCGAGAGTGCGCCGACCTGCACCGCGTCGGCGAAGCGGCCCTGTGACGCGAGGCGCCCGACCGCCTCGGACACGGCGGCGCGGTTATCCGCGTCGTCGATGACGTTCGTGAGCGACGCCATCGCTTTCTGGAAGCCCGGCACATAGCTGTGCACGCCGGGCGCCGACTCGATGAGGGCGCCCGCATCGGCGAGCGTGTATCGATAGGAGAGGGCGTTGTCGCCCCGGTCCCATACCGCGTCGAGAGCCGCGGTCGAGAGCGGCCCGAGGTGTGCCGTCGCCACGCCCGCCTCCCAGGCGGCGCGGCGGTAGGGAAAGTCGACGCGGGCCGTGAGCAGCGGCGTGAACGCGGCAATGCACCCGGCCTGCACCTCCGCCTCGCCGAGCGTGCCGGAGCGTGCCGCCGCGTCGAGCGCCGCGAGCACGATCCCCGCTATGCCCGCGCTGGCGCCGAGCAGGGACGCGCGCTGGTGCTGCGTCGTCGTCACGCCGAGCCGCTCGCCGATGACCTCGACCTCGCGATCCGTGAACGCGAATTCACGGGGCGTGACCCGCACGTCCGGATGCAGGGCCGCGTCCGCCGCGCGTTGCGGCCAGGCGTGCGTCGACAGCACGATCAGGATCGCCTGCGGAAACATCTCGCGGGTCGTGACGATCGCCTCGCCCTCGTCAGGCACCCCGCCGATGAGGTTGAGGACGACGGCGTCCGGCGATCCGAGTGCCTGGCGCGGGGCGCGTGCGAACCACTCCGCGGCGCGACCGCGTGCCGCCAGCCAGAGCGCGCACTGCGCGTGCGCGTCCGAACCGTCGGTGACGCGACAAAACACGATGTCTCCCGCCCGCGCCTCGTCGAACAACGACTGAACGCGCGGTCTGGAGAATAGGCTCGCCTGAGACTCCATGGATCCCCCGATCCTCGGCGAGATCCGACCTCCCATAAGATTGGCAGCTCGCACTGGGGTCCAGTATCCCGCAGAAGTGCGCGCCGGGCGAGTCTTATGCCTCGGGAAGTCTCATAACGTTGTTCTCGTCGACGCGGAGGTCCTCGACCCAGCGCAACGTGCGGGCCAGCTCGTCCAGCGCGTCGACGAACAGCAGGAACCGTTCCCGGTCGGCGCACACGGCGTGCAGCGTGATCAGGTGCGTGCTGAGGTCCCACGTGTAGCTGACGAAGGGCATCCGCGCGTGCGCCGACGATTCCATCACGAGCTTCTCGCCGACCCCGAGGTGCGGATTGGCGAAGTTTTCGGTGTCGTCGAACTCCATCGGCATGGAGGCCCGCGCCGCGCGGAGGTGCGGGCTCATCTCCTGCACCTGCGCGAGCGCGGCGAGGGCGGAGGGATCCTCTTTCCACGACCAGGCGAGGAAGCGCCCGTTCGCGTTCCGCAGCCCCGCCTTGATCGTGCGGGTCGCGATGAAGTTCAGCAGCCCGGATCCGGGCTGGCCCGCCGTGATCCCGACGGTCGACATCAGGAGCTTGATGGCCGCCTTGCGATGTCGGGATCCGGCGATCCCGCTACCGCGGATCGCGACCCAGCGGGTCGGATCCGGATCCGCCTGGAGATGCGGGTTCATTCGGGACGGTTCTTGTTTCGGGCGCGGATGGCGAAGAAGATGCCGCCGCCGGCGATGACGAGCACGGCGGCGATGATCGCGATCATGCCGCCCATCTGGCCGCCGGCCTCGATCAGGCCCGCGTTCTCTGCGACGTAGCTGAGCGTGTTCATGCTTCCATCCTCGCCCATCGGGCGCCGTTTCAGGTCGAATCGGTACGCTCGAGCGGTGACGAACATCGACCTCGCGTACGCCGAATCGCTGATCGCCGAGACTCCCGACTACCCGGAGCCCGGCGTCCTCTTCCGCGACATCTCCCCTCTGCTCGCGGACCCGTCGGCGCTCCGCGACGTGTGCGCCGCGATCGTCGAGCCGTTCGCGGGTCAGTTCGACATCGTCGGCGGCATCGAGGCGCGCGGTTTCCTCCTCGCGGGGTACATCGCGGCGACCGAGGGCGTCGGCATGCTGCCGATCCGTAAGGCGGGCAAGCTGCCGACGCCGGCCGCGGCCGTCACCTACAAGCTCGAGTACGGATCCGCCACGATCGAGGCGCCGGGCGTTCTGAAGCCGGGCGAGCGGGTGCTGCTCGTCGACGACGTGCTCGCGACCGGCGGGACCATCGCCGCCGCGCGCGAGATCGTCTCGCAGCTCGGTGCCGTGACGGTGGGGTCCGCCGTCATTCTCGAACTCCTCGGCCTCGGCGGCCGCGAGAACGTCGGCGACGTGCACACCGTCTTTACGGCCTAATTCCCCGGGGCGTGTCCCACTTGGTGTGGGTATGGCGGTGCTATTCCCGCGTTAAGTGGGACAAGCCCGGAGCCGTGTCCCACTTGGTGCGCGTATGGCGGCCTTATTCCGGCGTTACGTGGGACATGCCTGAACCCGTGTCCCACTTGATGCGCGTATGGCGGCGCTATTCCCGCGTTAAGTGGGACATACCCGGACCCGTGTCCCACTTGGTGCGCGTATGGCGGCCCTATTCCCGCATTAAGCGGGACACGCCCCGACCCGTGTCCCACGTAATGCGCCCGTCGGCCGGTGCGAACGCCCACACAGCGAATCGGCCCCTCCGTGGAGGGGCCGATTCGTCGTTCACTTGGTCGTTTCGCGGTGCAGGAGGAACCCGGCGAGCAGCGCGCCCACGATCGGGAACACGATGAAGACCCAGATCTGGCTCCAGGCGTCGGCACCGCCGTAGATCGCCGCGGCGATCGAGCGGGCGGGGTTCACGCTGGTGTTGTCGACGGGGATCGTGATGAGGTGGATCAGGGTGAGCGTCAGACCGATCGCGAGTCCGGCGAGGGCGGGGTTGCCGCGCTTCGGGTGGGTCACGCCGAGGATCACGAAGAGGAAGATCGCCGTGAAGACGATCTCGACGACGATCGCGCCCGTCAGCCTGAAACCACCGGGGAGTGCTCGCCGTAGCCGTTGCTCGCGAATCTTCCGGCCGTCGCCGCCTCGTACCACTCGGAGTTCGACGAGCCGATGAGCGCGATGATGCCCGTTCCGCATGCGCCGCCGAGCAGCTGGGCGACGATGTAGCCGGGAACCTTCGACCATTCGATCCGACCCGCGGCGGCGACGCCGAGCGTCACGGCGGGGTTGAAGTGGCCGCCCGAGATCGGGCCGAACGCGTACGCGCCCGCGACGACCGTGAGTCCGAACGCGAGGGCGACGCCGACGAAGCCGATGCCGAGGCTGGATCCGTTTGCGCCCGTGCCGAAGTCGGATGCGAACAGCGCGGCGCCGACGCCGCCGAGCACAAGGAGGAGCGTGCCGAGGAATTCGGCGATCAGTGCGGATGTTGCCGTGGGCACCGCTTCGTGAGCTGTGTTTCGTGCCATGGCCTGATCTTTCTCGAAGTGATTATCACGCTCAACGTAGCGGCACAGCGTCGCTGCGCACCATAGTGCGCGAGAAAGACCTGGCCGTGGTTACCGAGGGTTACGGATCCGCGGCGCGTTCGCGACCGGATCCTCGAGCAGCGGTGCGAACGCCAGCTCGGCGGGCGCGATCTGCATGAGGTGGGAGCGCATGCGTGCGCGCTCCAGCCGCACCGATCGCCCCTCGGATCCGACGGGATCGACGCGCACCGCCGTCGAGAGGCGTTCCCGGCTCGTGGCGAGCAGCACGCCGAGGTACCCAGAGAGCACCACGACCTCGGGTGCGAACGCGTTGACGAAGTTCGTCAGGGCGATCGACAGCACGTCGACCTGACGCTCGATCTCGGCGAGAACCTTGGGGTTTCGCGCGATGCTCAGCTCGATGTCGAGCTCGTCCTCGTCGAGCTTGCGGCGCTTCAGCAGACCCAGTACCCGCTCGGGGCTGAGCTCGACCTCGAGGCATCCTCGGCGGCCGCACGAACAGCGGGCCCCGCGCGTGTCGATGACGGTGTGCCCCAGCTCACCCGCGAAGCCCGAGGTGCCGCGCAGCAGCGTGCCGTCAAAGACGAGGCCGCCGCCGATGCCGTTCGTGGATCCGTTCATGTAGAGCATGTTCGAGATGCCGCGCCCGACCCCGAAGCGCGACTCGGCCATCGCGCCGACGCTCGCGTCGTTGCCCGCCATGACGGGCATGCCGAGGGCGTCGGTGAGCCGGGCGGTGATGTGTTCGCGCTTCCAGCCGAGCGGGGGAGCGAGCATGACGGTGCCCGTCTCGTCCACGAGGCCCGGCACGGCGATGCCCGCGCCGACGAGCCGGTAGTGCCGCTCGATGTCCGCGCGCATGCCGTCGACGAGCGAGGCGGTGATGTGCGCGAAGCGGCGCGGATTCGGCGCGCCCGCCAGGTCGTGCCTGACCCGCGAGCGCACGGCGCCACCCAAGCCGACGAGCGACACGGTCACGGCGTCCGGCTCGGCGCGGATGCTCAGGGCGACGACGGCGTCATCGGCGGCGACCACCAGGGACGGGCGCCCGACGCGACCGGTCGGGGCGCTCGACTGCTCGACGGCGACGCCGAGTTCCATGAGCTCCGTCACGAGGCCCGTCACGGTCGACCGGTTGAGGCCGGTCGCGGCGCCGATGTGCGAGCGGGAGAGCCCGCCGTCGGTGTGCACGAGCTGCAGAACGGTCGCGAGGTTCTGTGCGCGAACGTCCTCGTTGGTGGTGCGCCCGGCGGTGGGGCGCGCGGGAGGAGCGGTCACGTCGTGCTGGTTCTGCATTGTCTTGTCACGCTACCCGTCACAGCCCGGCGGTCATGAATCGCATGAGCTGTTCCTGCGTGGCATCCTCCCGCGCCACCTCGCCCGTCAAGCGCCCGCCCGCGAGCGTGTAGATGCGATCCGACAGCCCGAGTACCTCTGGCAGTTCCGAGGAGATGACGATGATGGCCTTGCCCTGCGCGGCGAGCTCGTTGATGAAGCCGTAGATCTCGTACTTCGCGCCCACGTCGATGCCGCGCGTGGGTTCATCGAGGATCAGCACGTCGGGGTTGGCGAACATCCACCTCGCCAACACGACCTTCTGCTGGTTGCCGCCGGACAGCGTGCCGACGGGCACGAGCACGTTCGGGGCCTTGACGTTCATCTTGTACCGGTACGCGTCGGCGATCTTGCGTTCGCGGATCAGGTTCAGGAGGCCGCCGTGCGAGAGCCGGGAGAGCGCGACCGCCGAGGTGTTCGTCTGGATGTCGCCGATCAGGTTGAGGCCGAGCTCCTTGCGGTCCTCGGTCGCGTACGCGATGCCGTGGCCGATCGCTTCCTCGACGCTGCGCGCCTGGATCGGCACGCCCTTCTTGACGAGCGCGCCGCTGATGCGCGAGCCGTAGGCGCGCCCGAAGATGCTCATGGCGAGCTCCGTGCGCCCGGATCCCATGAGCCCCGCGAACCCGACGATCTCGCCGGCGTGCACCGAGAACGATACGTCGTCGACGACGACGCGCGACGGGTCGGCCGGGTGGTGCACCGTCCAGTTCTCGACGCGCAGAAGCTCCTCGCCGATCAGCGGATCCCGGGGCGGGAAGAGGCTGTCGAGGTCGCGCCCCACCATGGCGCGGATGATGCGCCCCTCGTCCGTCTCGGGATCGTCACGCTCCATCGTCTCGATCACGGATCCGTCGCGGATTACCGTGATCCGGTCGGCGATGCGCAGCACCTCGCGCAGCTTGTGCGAGATCACGATGCAGGTGATGCCCTGCCCGCGCAGCTGCTCGATGAGCCCGAGCAAGCGGTCGGAGTCGGCCTGCCCGAGCGCGGCCGTCGGCTCGTCGAGGATCAGCACGCGGACGCGTTTGGAGAGTGCCTTGGCGATCTCGACGAGCTGCTGCTGTCCGATCCCGAGCTCGCGGACGGGCGTCGTGGGGTTCTCGTGGAGCCCCACCCGCGCCATGAGCTCGGCCGCGCGCTCGTTTGTCGCGCGCCAGTCGATGAGGCCGTGCGACCGGAGCTCGCCGCCGAGGAAGATGTTCTCGGCGATCGACAGGTGCGGGATGAGCGCGAGCTCCTGATGGATGATCACGACGCCGGCGTCCTCGCTCTCCGCCAGCGAGCGGAACCGCACCTCGCGGCCGTCGAGCTCGATGGATCCCTCGAAGGATCCGGCCGGGTAGACGCCCGAGAGCACCTTCATGAGCGTCGATTTTCCGGCGCCGTTCTCTCCGCACAGCGCGTGCACCTCGCCCTCGGCGACGTCGAGCGAGACGTCGGAGAGCGCCGTCACGGCGCCGAAGCGCTTGGTGATGCTCGTCGTACGGAGGAGGGTTTCGGTCATCGGATCGCCTGTGATCGGGAAATTTCGTCATGCAATGTTATGCGAAAGTAATTTGTACGCAGGCCCGTCAATATGTATTGTTCATGAAGCAGACGGCACGAAGCCGCTCTGACCACCGCGACCCCGACCGGGGCGCACCTTTCGATGAAGAGAGAACAGCAATGATGCGAAATGGTATGCGGACGATCGCGCTCACGGGCGCGTTGGCGCTGGGCCTCGGCCTCGCGGGCTGCTCCAGCAACGCGGAAGAACCCGCCTCGAACGGCGGCGAAGAGGTCGCTGCCTCCGACATCACCGTCGGTGTCGCGATGCCGACCGAGACCTCGGAGCGCTGGATCGCCGACGGCGACGCCGTCAAGTCGCAGCTCGAGGAGGCCGGCTACGACGTCGACCTGCAGTACGCGAACGACGACATCCCGCGCCAGCAGCAGCAGCTCGACCAGATGATCACGAACGGCGCCGACATCCTGATCGTCGCGTCGATCGACGGTACGGCGCTCGCGACGCAGCTCGAGAACGCCGCCGACAAGGGCATCCCCGTCATCGCCTACGACCGCCTGATCAACGGAACGGAGGCCGTGGACTTCTACGTGACCTTCGACAACTACCAGGTTGGCGTGCAGCAGGCGCAGACCCTGCTCCAGGGCCTCGGCTACCTCGACGCCGAGAACGCCGACACCGGCCTGACGGACAAGAAGATCATCGAGGTGTTCGCGGGCTCGCCCGACGACAACAACGCCCCGTTCTTCTTCAACGGCGCGATGGAGACCCTGAAGCCGTACCTCGACGACGGTCGCCTGACGATCGGCTCGGGCCAGGACGACTTCGACACCGTCGCGACGCTGCGTTGGGACCAGGCCACGGCGCAGAAGCGCATGGAAGACCTCATCACGAGCACCTACAGCGGTGGCTCGAAGCCGCTCGACGGCGTGCTCTCGCCCTACGACGGCATCTCGCGCGGCATCATCACCGCCCTTGAGAACGCGGGCTACGGCTCGACCATCGAGGAGGGTCTGCCGATCGTCTCGGGTCAGGACGCCGAGATCGCGTCGGTCAAGATGATCCAGGACGGTGTGCAGTTCGGCACAATCTTCAAGGACACGCGCAAGCTCGCCACCCAGGCCGTCGAAGCCGCCTCGGCCTACGCCGAGGGCACCGAGCCCGAGGCGAACGACACCGAGACCTACGACAACGGCGTGAAGGTCGTGCCGTCGTTCCTGCTCGAGTCGGACATCGTCACCGCCGGCTCGATCCAGTCGCTGCTCGTCGACTCGGGCTACTGGACCGAGGAAGAGATCGCGGCGGGCGTCGCGGAGTAAGACGCACCCCTCTGCTCGCTTCTCGCCGGGGCCCGAACGGGCCCCGGCGAGAAGCGAGCGACCCCGACCTGCGACCAAACGACAGGAGCAGCGATGAGCGACGCAATCCTCGAGATGCGCAACATCATCAAGAACTTCCCCGGCGTCAAGGTGCTCAAGAACGTCACCCTGAGCGTCGAGCGCGGCGAGATCCACGCGATCTGCGGCGAGAACGGTGCCGGAAAATCGACCCTCATGAAGGTGCTGTCCGGCGTCTACCCGCACGGATCCTTCGACGGCGAGATCATCTTCGACGGCGAGCCGCAGCGCTTCAGCGCCATCAAGGACTCCGAGCGCGCCGGCATCGTGATCATTCACCAGGAGCTCGCGCTGGTGCCCTATCTGTCGATCGCCGAGAACATCTTCCTCGGCAACGAGACCGTCAAGGGCGGTCTCATCGACTGGAACGAGGCGAACTCCCGCGCCATCGAGCTGCTGCGCCGCGTGGGGCTGAACGAGAACCCCACGACGCCGGTCGGCCAGCTCGGCGTCGGCAAGCAGCAGCTCGTCGAGATCGCCAAGGCGCTCACGAAGGATGTGAAGCTGCTCATCCTCGACGAGCCCACCGCGGCGCTGAACGACACCGACTCCGAGCACCTGCTCGGCCTGCTCCGCGACCTGCGCGAGCAGGGCATCACGTGCATCATCATCAGTCACAAGCTCGGCGAGATCGTCGACATCGCCGACTCGACGACGATCATCCGTGACGGCGAGACGATCGAGACGATCGATATGCACGGCCCGGACGCGACGCAGAGCCGCATCATCCGCGGCATGGTTGGCCGTTCGCTCGACAACCGCTTCCCGGACCGCACGCCCGACATCGGCGAGGAGATCTTCCGGATCGACAACTGGTCGGTCTCGCACCCGACGCAGGCGGGCCGCAAGGTCGTCGACGACGCGTCGATCACCGTGCGCGCGGGCGAGATCGTCGGCATCGCCGGCCTCATGGGCGCCGGCCGAACCGAGTTCATGATGAGCGTGTTCGGTCGCAGCTACGGCCGCGACGCATCGGGTCGCGTCACACTCCACGGCAAGGAGATCTCGACCCGCACCGTCAAGGACGCGATCAAGAACAAGATCGCCTACGTGTCGGAGGACCGCAAGCAGTACGGCCTGAACCTCATCTCCGACATCAAGACGAACGTGTCGTCGTCGGCGCTCGGCAAGGTCGCCACGGCCTCGATCTTCGTCAACAGCAACGAGGAGATCAAGGTCGCGGAGCAGTTCCGCAAGGACCTCAACATCAAGTCGCCGACGGTCGCGCAGGTCGTCGGCAACCTCTCCGGCGGCAACCAGCAGAAGGTCGTGCTGTCGAAGTGGCTTTACACCGATCCCGAGGTGCTGATCCTCGACGAGCCCACCCGCGGCATCGACGTCGGCGCGAAGTACGAGATCTACGAGATCATCAACGCTCTCGCCGCCGCGGGCAAGGCCGTCATCGTCGTCTCGAGCGAGCTCCCCGAGCTGCTCGGCCTCGCGGACCGCGTCTACACCCTGGCCTACGGCCACATCACCGGTGAGCTTCCCATCGCCGAGGCGACGCAGGAGAAGCTCATGGAACTCATGACAATCGAACCGATTTCCTCGAAGGAGGCCGCGGCATGAAGAACAACGTCTTCGTCGAGGTCAAGGATCTGCTGACGCAGAACCTCCGCACGTCCGGCATCTACATCGCGTTCGTCGCGATCATCCTGATCTTCACGGTGTTCACGGGCGGCACGTTGCTCAGCCCCGAGAACGTCACGAACATCCTGCTGCAGAACGCGCACATCCTCATCATGGCGCTCGGCATGATCCTCGTAATCGTCGGCGGGCACATCGACCTCTCGGTCGGATCCGTGCTCGCCTTCGCCTCGGCGGTCTCGGCCGTGCTCGTGATCAGGATGGACATGCCGTGGTGGGCCGGCGTCCTCGCCGCCATCGCCGTGGGCATCGTCGTCGGTGCATGGCAGGGCTTCTGGGTGGCCTTCGTGGGCATCCCCGCCTTCATCGTGACGCTCGCGGGCATGCTGCTGTTCCGCGGCCTCACCTACCTCGTGCTCGACAACGTGTCGCTCTCGCCGTTCCCGTCCGACTACCGCAACGTCGCGAGCGGATTCCTCGACGGCCTCTTCGGTGAGATCGTCGTCAGCGAGGGCCAGGGGCTCAAGGGCGTCGCGCAGACCGTCGACGTGTTCACGCTCGTGATCGGCGTGCTCGCCGTGATCGGCCTCGTCGTCAGCTCGCTGCGCACCCGCCGCGCTCGCCAGAGCTACGGGCAGGCCGTCGAGTCGATGTTCCTGTTCGTGCTGAAGCTCGTCGCGATCTCGGTCGTGCTGCTCGCCTTCGCATGGGCGCTCGCCTACAACCGCGGCTTCCCGTGGGTGCTCATCATCGTCGCGGTTCTGATCCTCGCGTACAACGTCGTGACCAACCGCACAGTGTTCGGTCGCCACGTCTACGCCGTGGGTGGCAACCTCGCCGCGGCGCGCCTCTCGGGTGTCAACGTGAAGAGCGTGAACTTCTGGATCTTCGTCAACATGGGCTTCCTGACGGGCATCGCCGCCGCGGTGTTCTCGTCGCGCTCGAACGGCGCGCAGCCCGGCATGGGCAACATGTTCGAACTCGATGTGATCGCGGCCTGCTTCATCGGTGGCGCCTCGACGATGGGTGGCGTCGGCCGCGTCGGCGGCGCGCTCGTCGGTGGTCTCGTCATGGCCGTCATCACGAACGGCATGCAGCTGCTCGGCGTGCCGCAGTCGAGCCAGCAGATCATCAAGGGCCTCGTGCTGCTGCTGGCCGTCGCCTTCGACGTCTACAACAAGCGCCGCGCGGGTACCGTGCGCTGATCCGGCTCGCGCCGATCGACGCAGAATGCCCCGCACTCGTCACGAGTGCGGGGCATTCTGCGTGCGACGATCAGACGGTGGTGTAGCCGCCGTCGATCAGGTAGTACGCGCCGGTCACGAACGAGGCGTCCTTGCTGAGCAGGAAGCGCACGACCGTCGCGATCTCCTCCGGCTGGCCGAGGCGGCCGAGGGGGTGCTTTCCGGCGAGGGCGTCGTAGGCCTCCTTCGGGAGCGAGCTGACGACGAGCGGGGTCTCGATGTAGCCGGGGCCCACGGCGTTGATGCGCAGGCCGGCCGGGCCGTACTCGGCGGCGGCGTTCTTCGTGATGCCCACCACGCCGTGCTTTGCGGCGGTGTAGGCACCGCTGCCGATAGCGGCCACGGTGCCGTGGATCGACGCCATGTTGACGATGGCCGACTCGTCGGCGCCCGCCTCGAGCATCGCCGGGATCTGGTAGCGCATGCCGTACAGCACGCCGTTGAGGTTGATGTCGATGACCCGCTTCCAGTCGTCGAGGTCCACCTCGCCGGCCGGCGCCAGCTTGCCGCCGATGCCGGCGTTGTTCACGGCGTAGTTGAGCTTGCCGTACGTTTCGACGGCGAACTCGACCGACTTGCGGCTGTCTTCCGGATCCGCGGTGTTGCCGGCGAACGCGGCAGCGGTGCCGCCGTCCGCGACGATCTCGTCGACGACGCGCTGCGCCGACTCGAGCCGGATGTCGGTGACGACCACCTTCGCGCCGAGCTTCGCGAGCTCCTTCGCGATCGCTTCGCCGATTCCCGATCCGCCGCCCGTGACCAGCGCGACCTTGTTCTCGAAACTCATCTCGTCCTCCTCGGAACGTTCGTCATGTTCATTCGCATGAATGAACTTCATGTCTTTACTATACGCCTGTTGAATACTGCGGGTTCCGTGCACGGCCATTCTGCCGAGATCCCAGGCGACTGTGGAAATATCCTCCTTATGAATTCGGTGAACGCCCCGACAGCGCCCCGCGGGGCCGTCGATCGCTTCTTCAAGATCAGCCAGCGAGGATCCACCGTCGGCCGCGAGATCCGCGGCGGGCTCGTGACCTTCCTCGCCATGAGCTACATCCTCGTCCTCAACCCGCTGATCCTCGGCACGACGCTCGACGGCACCGGCCAGCTGCTCGGCGGCGGCACCGACCTGTCGCAGCCGAACCTGTCGATGATCGCCTCGGCGACGGCGCTCGTCGCCGGCGTCATGTCGATCCTCATGGGCGTTCTCGCGAACTTCCCGCTCGCGCTCGCGGCGGGCCTCGGCCTGAACGCCGTCGTCGCCTTCTCGATCGCCGGCATCCCCAACGTCACCTGGGCCGACGCCATGGGCCTGATCGTGATCGAGGGCATCATCATCCTGCTGCTCGTGCTCACCGGCTTCCGCGAGGCCGTGTTCAAGGCGGTTCCCGCCGAGCTGAAGACCGCGATCGGCGTCGGCATCGGCCTGTTCATCACCCTCATCGGCCTCAGCAACGCGGGCATCGTCACCCCCGGATCCGGCACGATCCTCGGCCTCGGTAACCTCGGCACCTTCCCCGTGCTGGTCTTCGTGATCGGCCTCGTGCTCACGATCGTGCTGCACGTGCGCAAGGTTCCCGGCGCCCTGCTGATCTCCATCCTGGTCGCGACGATCATCGCCGTGATCCTCGAGAACACGCTGCACCTCGGCACGCTCGGCGAGGACAACCCCGGCGGGTTCAAGAGCGCCCCGATCTTCCACGGCGTCGTCGACCTGCCCGATTTCTCCCTGCTCGGTCAGTTCTCGCTGCTCGGTTCCTTCCAGAACATCGGCGTCGTCACGATCGTCCTGCTCGTGTTCTCGCTCATGCTCGCCGACTTCTTCGACACGATGGGCACGATGGTCGCCATCGGCGGCGAGGCGAAGCTGCTCGACTCCGAGGGCAACCCTCCGCGCTCCAAGTGGATCCTCCTGGTCGACTCCTTCGGTGCCATCGCGGGCGGCATGGGATCGACCTCGTCGAACACCGCGTTCGTCGAGTCGAGCGCCGGCGTCGGTGAGGGCGCCCGCACGGGTCTCGCCGCGGTCGTCACCGGAGTCGCCTTCCTGCTGTCGACCTTCCTCGCGCCGCTCGTCGCGCTCGTGCCCTACGAGGCCGCGGCTCCCGCGCTCGTGCTCGTCGGCTTCCTGATGATGACCCAGATCGCGGGCGTCGACTGGAAGAACCCCGATATCGGCATCCCCGCCTTCCTCACGATCGCGCTCATGCCGTTCACCTACTCGATCTCGGATGGCATCGGCGCCGGATTCATCTCCTTCGTCATCGTGAAGCTCGCGCGCGGCAAGATCCGGGAGATCCACTGGCTGATGTGGCTCGTCTCGGTGCTCTTCGTCGTGTACTTCCTGCTCGACCCGATCCAGGGCTGGCTCGGGCTCTGACGCCCGCGCACGAAGGCCCGCCTCTCCGAACGGAGGGGCGGGCCTTCGTCATCCCCGGGTCAGGCGCGCGAGGTGTTCGTTGATCTGGCGCGAGACGCCGACGAGGCTCGCATCCGCGCCGAGCGCCGCCGGCGCGATCGTGAGGTCCCGCGTCATGAGCGGGTGCGATCCCTCGTAGATCTCGCTGCGCAGGGCGGACACGAACGGTTCGAGCGACGAGAGGGAGCCGCCGAGGTAGATCGCGCTGGGATTGAAGAAGTTGACGACCGCGCAGAGCACCTCGCCGAGGTGGTGCCCGGCCGACCGCGCGAGGGCCGTGGCCCGCGGATGGCCATCGCGCACGAGCGAGAGCACCTCCTGCGTCGTGGCGACCTCGACGCCCTCGTTCTGGAGCAGCCGCACGAGGGCGGCGCCCGAGGAGACCGTCTCGAGGCAGCCGAGGTTCCCGCACGAGCACGGGAACTGGTGGGCCGCCGCGACGCGCGTATGCGTGATGTCGCCGGCGACGCCGCCCGCGCCCCGATACACGGATCCGCCGATCACGATGCCGGAGCCGATCGCGGTTCCCGCCTTGACGGTCACGGACGAGTCGGCATGCGGCGTGCGAGCGAAGTGCTCGCCGAGCGCCATCGCGTTCGCGTCGTTCTCGACGACGGCCGGGGCGCCCGTGAGGCGTTCGACGAGCGCCGCGATGTCGCGGCCGGCCCACCCCGGCATGCGCGAGGGGCTCACGACCCCGTGCGTCTCGGGATCCACCGGGCCGGGCAGGGCGACGCCGATTCCGGCGAGCGTCTGCCCCTTCGCGAGCGAGCGGATCTCCTCGATGCAGCGTTCGAGCACGGCCTCCGCGCCGACGCGCAGGTCGACGGTGATCTCGGACGTCTCGCCGAGCGCACCGCCGCGGGGGAGTACGGCGAGGCGGGCGTGTCCACCGCCGAGATCGATTGCGCCGAGCCGGTCCGTCTCACCGGCGAGCTGCAGCTCGCGAGCGCGGCGGCCACCGGTGGATCCGCGGGCCTCGCCCTCGGCGATGAGGCCCTGCGCAAGCAGCGACTGCACGTGCTGGGAGACCGTGGACGCCGAGAGACCGAGGATGCTCGAGATCTCGCGGCGGGAGCGCGCTCGACCCGATCCGATGACCGCGAGGACCTGATTCTCGGCGGCGCTGCTGCTGGTGCGTGACATGGATGTCCTTGGTCGGCACGGGTTTCTCGCCCTAATCGTACGAGAAGCGGAACTTTTTGCGATCGCGGATTAACTTATTTGTGACAGTTCATACCATTTACGGATGAACTTTGTTCGGTTACCGTATTCATTGTTCCACTCACCCAGCCCCAGCGCGCCGTTGCGCTCACACCAGGAGGACCTCCATGCGATCGACATTCGCGTTCCGAGGGCGTCGGCTCGCCCTCACAGCCGTCGGCATCGCCGCAACAGCGGGCCTGCTCGCCGGCTGCTCGTCCGACGGCAGCTCGACCACCGGCGGCGGCTCGAAGGACGAGATCAACTACGCGCTTCCGGCGAACGCCACGCCGAACTGGCTCGTGCCGCTCGCGACGGCGGGCAAGATGACGACGCACAACTCGTCGCTGATCCGCTCTCTCTACGAACCGCTCGTCGCATACGACGGCTCGACCGGCACCGTCGACCGCGTCCCCACCGCCGACCTCGCGAAGGACATCACCTTCGGCGACGACGACGCCAGCGTCACGATCACGCTCGACGACCGCACTTGGTCGGACGGCGAGCCGATCACCTCGGCCGACGTGGCCTTCTGGTTCGATCTCGTCAAGGCGAACAAGGATGTCTGGGGCAGCTACCGGGCAGGATCCATGCCCGACCTCGTCGCGAGCGTCGAGACGCCCGACGACAAGACCGTCGTGCTGACGTTCGACGACTCGTACAACGAGGAGTGGCTCCTCGCCTCGCAGCTGACGCTCATCATGCCGCTGCCGGTGCACGCCTGGAGCATCACCGAGGACGGCGGCACTCCCGACCCCGAGCTCGCGAAGACCCCCGAGGGCGCGCAGGCCATCTGGGAGTACCTCATCGGCGAGGGCGAGGACCTCGGGGGCTACGCCGAGAACCCGCTCTTCGACACGATCAGCGGGCCGTACGGGCTCGAGTCCTTCAGCGACTCGGGTCGGATGACGCTGCAGAAGAACGAGAAGTACGACGGCGAGGACGCCGCGAACATCTCGACCGTGAACTTCCTGCCGTTCACGTCGAACGACGCGGAGGTCGCGGCCGTGCGCTCCGGCGACGTCGACTACGGCTACGTGCCCACGAGCGAGCTCGACAACTCGGCGCAGTACGAAGACCTCGGCTACGACGTCGTGAACTGGGACGGCTGGGCCATCACCTACCTGCCGTACAACTTCAACAACCCGACCATGGGTCCCGTCTACTCGCAGCTGTACGTGCGCCAGGCGCTGCAGCAGCTGATCGACCAGGACACGATCTCCGACGTCGTCTGGCACGGCGCCGCGAACCCCGTCTACGGCCCCGTTCCGCAGGATCCGGACAACAAGTTCCTCTCCGACGAGCAGCGCGAGAACCCCTACCCGTTCGCCCCCGAGGCGGCGAAGGCCCTCCTCGAGGACAACGGCTGGACCCTCGGCTCCGACGGCATCTTCGTGTGCGAGACCGGCGCCGACTGCGGTGACGGCATCGCGGACGGCCAGAAGCTGTCGATCACGATCCTGTCGCAGAGCGGTTCGACCGAGACCGACAACATGTTCGCCGAGATGAAGTCGACCTTCGAGGAGGCCGGCGTCGGCGTCACCATCGAATCTGCGCCGCTCAACACGGTTCTGGGATCGATCCCCTCGTGCGAGTCGGACTCGCCCGAGTGCACCTGGGAGCTGCCGTACTTCGGTACCGCGGGCTCGTGGTACTTCCCCGCCTACCCGACGGGAGAGCAGCTCTTCTCGACCGGCGGCGGTTCGAACTTCGGCTCCTACAGCGACGAGAAGATGGACGAGCTCATCGCCGCGACCCTCGCCGCGGGCGACGAGACGGCTATGCAGGAGTACTCGGCGTACGGCGCCCTGAATCTCCCGGTCATGTGGGTTCCGAACCCCGTCTACCAGGTGTCGGTCATCGACGCCGGCCTGACGGGCGTGGACCAGGACTCCATGGGCAACTTCCACCCCCAGCGCTGGGCCTGGGCGGAGTAAGACGCGCTCGTGAGTCAGACGCCTGATCAGCTTCCCGCGACCGTCGCCGCACAGGCGGCGGTCGCGGGGGCGCGCCCCCGCCGCCATCCGTTCCTCTTCTTCCTGCTGCGACGCATCGTCCAGGCGATCGTCGTGATCTTCGTCGTCACGATCGTCGTGTTCGCGCTGCTGCAGATGCTTCCCGGTGGCCCCGCCCGCGGCGTGCTCGGCGTTCAGGCGACGGCGGAGCAGATCGCGCAGTTCAACCACGAGCAGGGATACGACCGCCCCGTCTGGGAGCAATACATCCTCTTCCTCGGGCGCCTGCTCTCGGGCGACCTCGGCCAGTCCTTCCTGCTCAACATGTCGGTCTCCGACGCCATCATGCAGCGCCTGCCGAAGACGCTCCTCCTGACGGGACTCTCGCTCGTGATCGCCCTGGTCATCGCGATCCCCGTCGGTATCTTCCAGGCCGTGCGCCGCAACCGCGGCGCCGACTACACGCTGTCGACTCTAGCGATCATCGCGTACTCGACGCCGAGCTTCTTCCTCGGCATGATCCTCATCATGGTGTTCAGCCAGGGCTTCGGCATCCTGCCCGCCGGCGCCCCGCAGGGCGAGACGATCGGCGACGTGCTTCTCGAACCGCAGCGCATGATCCTGCCCGTAATCACGGGTGCCATCCCGCTCGTCGCGAACTTCAGCCGCTACATGCGCTCCTCGGCGCTCGACAGCCTCAGCGAGGACTACATCCGCACGGCCCGTTCGAAGGGCACGCCCTTCCGTCGCGTGCTCTCGCGCCACCTTCTGCGCAACTCGCTCACTCCCGTCATCGCGATGCTCGGCTACCAGCTGCCCGTCATGTTCGGCGGGGCCCTCGTGATCGAGCAGCTATTCAACTATCCCGGGATGGGCCTGCTCTTCTGGAGCGCCGCCCAGTCGAGCGACTTCCCCGTGCTTCTCGGCTGCGTGCTCGTCATCTCGATCGCAACGGTCGTCGGATCGCTGCTGGCCGACATCATCCAGGCCGTCCTCGACCCGCGCACCCGAGGAGGCCTCGCATGAGCGCGCTCACACGCTTCGCCGCGAACAAGCTCGCACTGGTCGGCCTCGTCGTGCTGATCCTCGCCGTCCTGTTCGTCACGATCGGACCGATCATCCACCCCACCGAGCAGGTGCGCACGGCTCTCGAGTCGGCGAACCTCAAGCCGGGCGTCGACGGCCACCCGCTCGGCACCGACGCCCTCGGCTACGACGTGCTCGGCCGCCTGATGATCGGCGGGCGCACCTCCCTACTCGTGGGCATCTTCGCGGGCATGCTCGCGACGGTGATCGGCACCCTGTGGGGCGCCATCGCCGGTTACGTCGGCGGCATCGTCGACGCGTTCATGATGCGCATCGTCGACGCGGGCATCGCCATCCCCGCGATCTTCCTGCTACTGGTGCTCTCGAGCATCGTTCAGCCGAGCCCGCTCGTGATGATCCTCGTGATCGGCTTCGTCTCGTGGCTCGTGCCCGCCCGGCTGGTGCGGGCCGAGTCCCTCTCCGTGAAGACGCGCGACTACGTCGTCGCGGCGCGCGCGATGGGCGGATCCCACTCGCGCATCGTGGTGCGGCACATCGTGCCCAACACGATCGGGACCGTCGTCGTCAACGCGACCTTCCAGGTCGCCGACGCCATCCTGCTCGTCGCATACGTCAGCTTCCTCGGCATGGGCCTGCAGCCGCCCGCCACCGACTGGGGAGCGATGCTGTCGAGCGGGCTGTCTCTGATCTATCAGGACGCCTGGTGGCTCATCCTGCCACCGGGAATCGCGATCGTGCTCGTGGTGTGCGCGCTGAACTTCGTCGGCGACGGACTGCGAGACGTGTTCGACGTGAAGGGACGGACCTCATGACGACTCAAACGGTGCTGCGCATCGACGACCTCCGCGTGCGCTTCGCCGGACGGGCGGAGGAGGCCGTCGCGGGCGTCAGTCTCGACGTCTCGGCCGGCGAGGTCGTTGCGCTCGTGGGCGAGTCCGGATCCGGCAAGAGCGTGACCTCCTTCTCCGTCATGGGCCTGCTGCCGGGCACCGCGACGGCGAGCGGATCCATTCGCGTCGCGGATCGCGACGGCGAGCGAGAGATCATCGGGTCGACCACCGCCGAGCTCGACGACGTTCGAGGCCGCGTCGTGTCGATGGTGTTCCAGGAGCCGATGACGGCGCTGAACCCGACCATGACGCTCGGCGCTCAGATCGCGGAGGCCGTGCGCAACCACACCTCCGCGACGAAGGCCGAGGCCGCCGAGCGCGCCGTCGAGCTGATGCGCCAGGTGGGGATCCCCGACCCCGAGCGCCGTGCGAAGCAGTTCCCGCACGAGTTCTCGGGCGGCCAGCGCCAGCGCGTCGTCATCGCCATCGCGCTCGCGTGCGAGCCCCGCCTGATCATCGCCGATGAGCCGACGACGGCGCTCGACGTGACCGTGCAGGCCGAGATCCTCGACCTGCTGCGCACCCTCGTCCGCGAGCGCGGCGTCGGCGTGCTGATCATCACGCACAACATGGGCGTCGTCGCCGATCTCGCCGATCGCGTGTTCGTCATGCGCCACGGTCGCGTCGTCGAGTCGGGCCCCGCCGAGCGCGTGCTGACGACCCCCGACCACGACTACACCCGCACGCTCCTCGCCGCGATCCCCGAGCTGCCCCCGGCGGCGTTCGGGGGAGCCGGCGTTGCCGGCGAGGCGCACGCGTTCGACGAGCCCGCGAATCCGGTCATCTCGATGCGCGGCGTGACGGCCGGTTACCGGGTGAGCGGACGTTTCGTCCCCGCCGTGCACGACATCGATCTCGCGGTCGGTCAGGGCGAGTTCGTGGGCCTCGTCGGTGAATCCGGATCCGGCAAGTCGACGGTGAGCCGGCTCGCGCTCGGCCTGCTCCCGGCCCACGCCGGCGAGATCTCCTTGCTCGGCCAACCCCTCGGCTCCCTCCGCGGCCGCGCGGCACGTCGCCTCCTGCGCGACGTCGGCGTGGTCTTCCAGGATCCGGGCGGATCGCTCGACCCGCGCATGACCGTGGGGGAGTCGATCGCGGAACCGCTGGCGATCCACGGGCGAGGGATGTCGCGTGCGGACAAACGCGCGCGCGTCGCCGAACTGCTCGACGCCGTGCGCCTGCCGAAGGACGCCGCCAGCCGCTACCCGCACGAGTTCTCCGGTGGCCAGCGGCAGCGCGTGGGCCTCGCCCGCGCCCTCGTGCTGAAGCCCCGCCTCCTCGTCGCCGACGAGCCGACGAGCGCGCTCGACGTGTCCGTGCAGGCCGAGGTGCTTGACGTGCTGCGCGTGCTGCACGAGGAGCTCGAGTTCGGGTGTTTGTTCGTCAGTCACGACCTCGGCGTCGTGAACCAGCTCACGCAGCGCGTCGTCGTCATGCGGCGCGGACGCATCGTCGAGCAGGGGCCCACCTCGGACGTCCTGCGCGCGCCGCGCGAGCTCTACACACAGGAGCTGCTGGCTTCCGTGCCGTCCCCCGATCCCGTGGCGCAGCGCCAGCGTCGAGCAGCGCGCGCCGGACTCCTGGAGAAGTGAAGATGACCCAGCCCCGCATCGCGATCGTCGGCATGGCGATCGAGTCGAGCGCCTATGCCGCGCACCGCGCCGGCTACCGCGACTTCCCCGTCCTCACGGGGGCGGAGCTCATCGCCCGCTACGACTTCCTCGCCCCCGGCCGGCCGCTCGCGGACGCCGCCGAGTGGATCCCCGTGTTCATGGCGCGCGCCATCCCCGGCGGCGCCGTGCTGCGCGAGGTGTACGACGACTTCAAGGGCAGGATCGTCGAGGGCCTCCGCGAGGCCGGCGACGTCGACGGCGTGTACTTCGACATCCACGGCGCGATGAGCGTCGTCGGTCTCGACGACGCCGAGGGAGACCTCGTCACCGCGGTGCGCGAGGTCGTCGGACCCGACGCCCTCATCGCGGCGCCGATGGACCTGCACGGCAACATGTCCGAGACGCTCGCGCTCGCGCTGGATCTGCCGACCTGCTACCGCCTCGCCCCGCACGAGGACGCGTGGGAGACGAAGGAGCGCTCGGCCGAGCGCCTCGTCGAATGGATCCGCCGCGGCGAGAAGCCCTCGACCGCGTGGGTGCGCGTGCCGATCCTGCTGCCCGGCGAGAAGACGTCGACGCGCGTCGAGCCTGCCAGGTCGCTCTATGCGCAGCTCGAGGACGTCGAGAAGAAGCCGGGCATCAGCGACCTCGGGCTCTGGATCGGGTACGCCTGGGCCGACGAACCGCGGTGCCACGCGACGGTCATGGTGACGGGAGACGATGAGGCGGTGATCACGGCGGAGGCGGAGCGCATCGCCGGCGAGCTGTGGGACGCCCGCGACGACTTCGCGTTCGTGGGCCCTCCCGGCTCGCTCGACGAGGCGGTCGACGCCGCACTCGCCCACGGGGCGGCGGGCGGCGAGAAGCCGTACCTCATCAGCGACTCGGGCGACAACCCGGGAGCCGGCGGATCCGGAGACGTCACGTGGACGCTGACCCGGCTCCTGGCCGACGAGCGCCTGACCGGCGACGGCGCACCACTGGTCTACGTCGCCTCGATCTTCGACCAGGGTGCGATCGAGCAGCTCTTCGCGCAGGAGCCCGGCGAGCAGGTGGACGTCGTCGCCGGCGCCCGCGTCGATCATCGCGTCTCGGAGCCCATCCGGATCCGCGGCGAGCTCGTCTCGCTCCACGAGGGCGACCCGGCCGCCGGGCGCATCGCCGTCATCGGCGTCGGCGGGATCCGCGCGATCGTGACGGAGTTCCGCAAGGCCTATCACGACGTCGCCGACTTCCACGCGATCGGGCTCGACCCCGAGGCCGCCGACATCGTCGTGACGAAGATCGGCTACCTCGAGCCGACGCTGTACGACGTCGCCAAGGGATGGACGCTCGCGCTCACACCGGGGCCGGTCGATCAGGATCTCGAACGCCTCGGCCACTCGCGCATCGTGCGGCCGATGTTCCCGTACGACGCCTTCGACGAACGCCCCGACCTCTCGGCGGCCGTCATCCGCGGGCGTCGCTACGTGCGCGGTTTCGCCGGGACGGCGAGCGCATGACCGCGTTCGAGCTCGCGGTGCAGGATCCGCAGGGGCTCGCGGTCGCCGCGCGTGTGCGGCCCGACCGCATCGAGCTGTGCTCGGCCCTGTCGACCGGGGGTGTCACCCCCTCGGCCGGACTCGTCGAGGCCGCCGTCGCAACCGGCGTGCCCGTGCATGCGCTCATCCGCCCGCGAGAGGGCGGCTTCACCCACAGCGCCGACGAGACGGCGCTCATCCTCGCGGACGTGCGTCACGCGCTCCGCCTGGGCGCCGCGGGCGTCGTGATCGGGGGACTCGTCGAGGGATCCGTGGACGGCGAACTCGTGCGCCGCGTGCGCGAGCTCGCGGGCGATGCGGAGGTCACCTTCCACCGCGCATTCGACCAGGCCGCCGATCTCGATGCCGCCCTCGACGCGCTCATCGAGTCGGGGGCGACGCGGGTGCTCACCTCCGGCGGGCGACCGTCCGCCTCGGAGGCCCTCGACGTCTTCCCACGCCTCGTCGAACGCGCCGCGGGGCGCATTCAGGTGATGGCGGGGGCCGGCGTCACCTCGGCGAACGCCGCGGCGATCGCCGCCACGGGCGTCGACGCGGTGCACGCGTCCGCGAAACGCACCGTCACCGCGACCCTCGCCGTCTCGCTCGGATCCGCCGCGGCCGCGGGCGAGTCCAGCTACACGACCGCGGACGAAGCGGAGGCCGCCGCCCTCCGCGAGCTGCTGGGCGTCGCGCTGTGACCTCGCTCGGCATCGACTACGGCGGCACGCACACCAAGCTCATGCTGGTGTCGGAGGAGGGCGAGGAGATCGCCCGGGCGAGCGTGCCGTCGGGATCCCTCGACGAGCTCGCCATCTCGGCGCGCCGATTCCTCGACGAGTCCGGCCGCGCGGCGACGGGGTTCGCGGTCACGATCGCGGGCACGCTCGACCCGGCGACCGGCCTCGTCGGCCGTGCCGCCAACATGAGCTGGCTCAACGGGACGCGCCCCGCCGAGACACTCGCGGGGGCGCTCGGCATTCCCGGCCGTGCCGTGCAGGACGGCGAGGCCGCCGCAACGGCGGAGGCGCGACTCGGCGCGGGCCACGGCCGCGACGACGTGTTCGTCATCGCCCTCGGCACCGGCATCGCGGGCGCCCATGTCGTCGGCGGTGCCGTTCGCCGGGGCGCGCACGGCGCGGCCGGGGAGATCGGCCACATCCCCGTCGCCGGCAACGGTGTCCGATGCTCCTGCGGACAGATCGGCTGCCTCGAGACGGCGATCGGGGGAACCAAGATCGCGGCGCGATGGGCGGACCACGGCGGCAGCCCCTCGGACGGCGCGACGGCGCTCGACGTCGTGCGCGCCGCCGAGTCCGGCGACGGGTCGGCCGCCGCGGCGCTCGACGCCGCGGCGCGCGCACTCGGGCGGGCGATCCTCGAGCTCGCCGCTCTCGTCGATCCCGGCCTCATCGTCGTCGGCGGGGGGCTTTCCCGATCGCCGCGGTGGACGGTGGATCCCGCCATCGACGCCGCGCGCGCGGGCGCGACCTTCCACACGATCCCGGAGGTGCGACTCGCGACCCTCGGCGTATGGGCGGGGGCGCGTGGGGCGGCGCTGCTCGCGCCGCGTTGACGCCCGGGGGCGAGTCATCCCTTTCCCCACGCCTCATCAAGTCTCCGACAAGTCATCCGTCGGTGCGGGATGATTCGTCGGAGAATTGATGAGGTGTCGCGAATGTGAGGAAAAGTCAGCCGCCGATGACGACGTTGATCGGATCCTCGCCCCGCGCGAGGCGGTGCGCCTGGTCCGCGATCAGCTTCGCGATGCGCGGGGCCATCGCGTTCGTGAGGCCGCCGACGTGGGGCGTGATGAACACGTTCGGGAGCGTCCACAGCGGGTGATCCGCGGGCAGGGGCTCCGGGTCGAACACGTCGCTCGCGACGCGGATCCGCCCGCGGCGCACGTGGTCGACGAGCGCGTCCGTGTCGACGGTCGGCCCGCGGCCGACGTTCACGACCAGCGCGCCGTCGGGGAGGGCCGACAGCGCCGCGTCGTCGATGAGGTGACGCGTGTCTTCGCCGCCCGGCAGCACGTTGATGAGGATGTCGGCGTGCGGCAGCAGCTCGCGGTACTCGTCGATCCCGCGCACGCGGCGGCCGTCCTCCTCGCGCGCCCGCGACGCCACGGGCGTCAGCTCGACCTCGAACGGATCGAGTCGAGCCGCGATCGCCTTCGCCACGCCGCCGTAGCCGAGCATCAGCACCCGGGCGTCGGCGAGGCCCGGAGTTTTCACGTAGTACCAGTCGGACTGACCCTGATGCCGCACGAAGTCGGCGAAGCCGCGCTGCGCCGCGATCAGCAGGCCCAGCGTGAGCTCGGCCGTCGCCGTCTCGTGCACGCTCGACGCGTTCGCGTAGACGAAGCCCTCCGGCAGCACATCCGCCACCCCGTCGTATCCGATCGCCTGCCCCTGGATCAGCCGCGGCTTGATCGCCTGCACCGCGCGCAACATGCGGCCCTGCTTCATGTAGGGCGGCACGACGATGTCGATGTCGTCGCGCGGCGCGTCTCCGTCCTCCCACAGGACGACCTCGATGTCGTCGGCGGGATCCAGGAGTGCGCTCACGTCGGTGACGAGCTGGGCGGTGGGGACGGAAACGATGAGGGTCACGGGATCCAACCTACTGGGTTGCTCCGCTTCGCGGTCGCTTTGTGGGGCCGCTCCGCGATCGCCCGCCCGGCCCCGCGTCCCTCGGATCCGCTGTGCGGATCCTCCGCCAGACCCGGAGCCAGCGGGGCCGGGCGGGCGGTCGCTGCGCTCCGCCGGTGACGCGAGGAGGAGCGGTTCCGTGGGTGTGTTAGGTGGCTGGTGAAACGACGGTTGGCCCACCCCTAAGGGGCGGGCCAACCGTCGTTTGTGCGCTTAGACCAGCTGGAGGGCGCGGAGGGCGCTTTCGAAGAAGCGGAGGCCGTCGACACCGGAGCGCATGGCCTCGGGGGTGTTGGGGCCGAAGCCCGGCTCGATCGCGTGCTCGGGGTGCGGCATGAGGCCGACGACGTTGCCCGCCTCGTTCGTGAGACCCGCGATGTCGTCGAGCGAACCGTTAGGGTTGACGCCCGCGTAGCGGAACGCGACCTGGCCCTCGCCGTTGATCCGCTTGAGCGTCTCGGCGTCGGCCGTGTAGCCGCCGTCGGCGTTCTTCAGCGGAATGACGATCTCCTCGCCGCGGCGGAACGCGTTGGTCCAGGCGGTGTCGGCGTTCTCGACCACGAGCTTCTGGTCACGGCGGATGAACTGCTGGTGCGCGTTGCGGATCAGGCCGCCGGGCAGCAGGTGCGCCTCGACGAGCATCTGGAATCCGTTGCAGATTCCGAGCACGGGCACCCCCTTGCCGGCCGCGTCCTTGATCTCGGTCATGATCGGCGCGAGCGCGGCGATCGCGCCGGCGCGCAGGTAGTCTCCGTACGAGAAGCCGCCCGGGAGGATGACCGCGTCGACGCCCTCGAGGTCGTGGGATCCGTGCCACAGGGCCACCGGCTCGGCACCCGCGACGCGCACCGCGCGCTGCGCGTCACGGTCGTCGAGCGAACCCGGGAACGTGACGACACCGATCCGGGCGGCCATCAGACGACCTCGATGCTGACGACGTCTTCGATGACCTGGTTCGAGAGGATCTCCTCGGCCACCTTCTTGGCCTCGGCGAGCACCTCGTTGGTCACCTCGCCCTCGACGGTCAGCTCGACGCGCTTGCCGATGCGCACGTTCTGGAACTGGCCGTGCCCGAGACGGGCGAGGGATCCAGTGACTGCCTTGCCCTGCGGGTCAAGCAGCTCGGCCTTGGGCATGACGTCGACGACGATGGTGGGCATGTGTGAGCTCCGTGAAGTCGCGGGCGGGAGAGAATACGACGATTCTATCCTGCCGCCGCTGACGGTTAATAAGATGCGGGTATGCCCTTCCTGCTCGGCGCGATCAACCTCGCCATCTTCATCGCCTCGCTGATCGACATCATCCGGATCCCGGACGATCGTGTGCGCTATCTGCCGAAGATGGGGTGGATCATCGTCGTGATCCTGCTGCCCTTCATCGGCAGCCTGCTGTGGTGGGTCATCGGGCGCGAGTACGAGCAGCGGTCCTTCCCGTCGCCGCGCTTCCCGCAGCAGATGCAGCAGACCGCGCCGCAGCCGCAGCGCCCCCAGCCGGCGCCCTACCGAACGACCGAGCAGCAGCTCGCCGACCTCGAGCGCGAGGAGTACGAGGCGAAGCTCCGCGAAGAACTAGCCCGCCGCCGCAAGGAACGCGAGGGCGAATAGCCCCCACCCACCCCATTCACCGTTCATATGACACCTTTGCGCACTTCGGGCCGGCGCGCACTACGCGTAAGTGTCATACCAACGGGTGGGCGGGGTCGGGCGTCGCCCTCACCATTCGAATGACACCTTTGTGCCCTTAGGGCCGCGCACACTACGCGTAAGTGTCATACGAACGGGGTGAGGCACGAGGAGCGCCCACCTTCCCGTTGAAATGACACCTTTCGTCAGTCCGGGGCGCTCGCACTGCGCGTAAGTGTCGTTCCAACGGTGGGTGGGGCAAGGGACACCCACCTTCCCGTTGAAATGACACCTTTGCCCAGTCCGGGGCGCTCGCACCACGCGAAAGTGTCATACGAACAGGTGGGGTGGGGGTGGCGTGCGAAAGCTAGCCGAGGAGGGCGAGGCGGCTGAGGAGGCGGGTGGCGTCGCGGGTGCCCGCGAGGGTTGTCGCGAGTGATGCGCGGGTCAGGGCCGATACGAAGACGGTCTCCACGTCGCGGTCGACGAGCACGTCGACGGCCGTCACGAAGCGCTGGCGCGGCGCCTCCGGCAGTTCGCCAACGTCGGGCACATCGAGCACCACCCACCGGTCGAACCGCTCGGCCCAGTCCAGGTATTCGATCGCGCTCGTCGGCGCCGTGCACAGCTGATCGAAGGTGATCCAGAGTTCGTCGCCCGCAGAGACCACCTCGAACTTGCGGTCGCGGACCCGCACGACCCGCGACCCGTCGGGCACGGCAGCGGGCGGATCCGCCACCCACGCGCCCGCGGCGAACCCGCGCCGCGCGGGATCCGCGGGCGACCCCGCGCGATAGTCGGTGCCGCCATCGAGGCGCACGTGACGCATGGTCTCGCCGATGATGCGGATCGCCGGCGCGACCAGGTCGTGGAACAGGGGGCTCGGCAGGAGCTCGTCGGGGGAGTAGTTCGACGTCGCGACGAGACGGATGCCGCGCTCCGATGCATGCGCGAGCAGCCTCGTCAGCAGGAGCGCATCGGCCGGGTCGTGCAGGTGGAACTCGTCGAAGACGATCAGCTCCGCGTCGCCCACGACGTCGACGATGGCGTCCCCAACCGGATCCGGCGCGGTCGTCGTCGGCGCGGACGCGAGGACATCGCGCTGCGAATCGGGCCCGCCCGTGATCACGACGGGCTCCGCCCGCCCGTGGGTCGCCAGAACTCGCGGGGCTTCGACGCGCGAAACCGTAGGCCCGCCCAGGGGCTGGGCGAGGCGTCGGTCGCGGAGGGCGGTCTGGCGCGCGAAGACCGCGCGGTGCAGTTCGTCGAGGAACGCATGGAAGTGCACGCGCCGTTTCCTGGGCGTCGGGGCGTGCCGGAACCACGCGTCGGCGAGCCACGATTTGCCCCGGCCCACGGGCCCGGAGAGGTACACCCCCGCCGACGGATCCGCGAGCGCGTCGAGCGCCGCGAGCTGCGCGCCGTCGAGCGCGAAGCCGCTCGCGGCCGCGTCGTTGTGGATCCGTGAGACCGGCGCCTGCATCGCTTCCCGGCCGCTCCGCGACACCTCAGTTCTCCGGGTCGCCCCCCAGCTGGCCGACGGCCGGGATCGGGCCGCCGTCGTCGGCGCCGGTCTTGCGGGCGCGGGCGATGGCGTTGCCCACGTGGTAGATCACGAGGGCCGCGACGGTGCCGAGCACGATGCCGCCGAAGGCGAAGTCGGCGACCTGCATCGTGAAGCCCGCGATGCCGATCACGAGCGACACCGCGGCGGTGTACTGGTTCACGGGGCGCGAGAAGTCGACGCGGTTGTCGACCCAGATCTTGATGCCGATGATGCCGATCAGGCCGTAGAGCGCGGTGGTGACGCCGCCGAGGACCCCCGGCGGGATCGAGTTGAACACGGCTCCCACCTTGGGCGAGAAGGCCAGCAGGATCGCGGCGAAGCCGGCGACCCAGTAGACGGCCGTCGAGTACACGCGGGTCGCGGCCATGACGCCGATGTTCTCGCCGTAGGTGGTGGTTCCGGATCCGCCGCCGATGCCCGCCACGGTGGTCGCGAGGCCGTCGGCGAGCAGCGCGCGGCCGGTCTCCTTGTTGAGCGCGTCGTCGCCCGTCATGGTGGCGACGCCGCGCACGTGGCCGACGTTCTCGGCGATCAGCACCAGCACGACGGGGAGGAACATCGCGAGGGTCGACCAGGTGCTCGACGAGGCGAAGTCGGGCAGGTGGAACTGCGGTGCGCCGACCCAGGCCGCCTCGTCGATGACCTGCGCCGGAGTGAGGCCCGTGGTGGGGTTGACCTGGCCGAACCAGCCCGTCGCGATCGCGTAGAGGAAGCCGACGAGCACGCCGAGGAAGATCGAGATGCGCCCGAGGAAGCCCCGGAACAGCACGGCGAAGAGGATCGTCGCGACGAGCGTGATCGTCGCGGCGGTCGCATCCGCCTTGAAGTTCGCCCAGGCCGTGGGGGCGAGGTTGAAGCCGATCAGCGCGACGATGGATCCTGCCACGACGGGCGGCATGAGGGCGTCCACCCACTTCACGCCGGCCACGTGCACGACCACGCCGACGATCGCGAGCAGCACGCCGACGGCGACGACGCCCGCGAGGGCGGACCCGATCGCGCCCTGCGCGGTCGCGGCCGTGATCGGCGCGATGAACGCGAACGAGGATCCGAGATAGCTCGGCATGCGGTTGCGCGTGACGAGCAGGAAGAGGATCGTGCCGACACCCGAGAACAGGAGCGTCGTCGGGACGGGGAAGCCCGTGAGGGTCGGCACCAGGAAGGTCGCGCCGAACATGGCGACGACGTGCTGCACGCCCATCGCGATCGTCGCGGGCCAGCTGAGGCGCTCGCGGGGTGAGACGACGGCGCCGGGGGCGACGTCCCGGCCGTTTCCGTGCAGCTTCCAGACGGGCATGCGGTTCCTCTCGTGCAATGGACCGCACGCGCGGTCTCGTCAACGTTACAGGGCGCGCCTGAATCGGCCACGGTGCTTGGGAATCCGGCGATCGTGCGGAAGAGTGTGAGCAACGAGAAATGGGAGACCATGAACGACAGCGAACAGAAGAAGGTCAAGAAGAAGCCGGTGGCGAACCTCATGCATGAGGTCTCGCACCCCGCGCTGATTCCCGGTATCGGCGTCGAGGACACTCCTCGAGAGTTCCCGACCAACAAGCTCGTGCTCGCCGTCGCGGCGATCGTCACGATCGGCATCGTCATCTGGGGCATCGCGGCGCCCGATAATCTCCTCGGGGTCGGCACCGCCTCGCTCGACTGGGTGATGACGAACTTCGGCTGGCTGTTCTCGGCGCTCGCGATCGTGACGCTCGTGTTCATGCTCGTCATGGGCTACGGCCGAACCGGCGGCGTGAGGCTCGGCGCAGACGACGAGGAGCCCGAGTTCTCGACGGGCGCGTGGATCGCGATGCTGTTCTCGGCGGGCATGGGCATCGGACTGCTGTTCTGGGGGCCGGCGGAGCCGCTCGACTTCTTCCAGAACGTGCCCCCGGGCGTCGACGCGGATCCGGGATCCCGCGAGGCGATGATGGCCTCGCTCGCGCAGGCGACCCTGCACTGGGGGCCGATGGCGTGGGCGCTGTACGCGCTCGTCGGCGGCGCGATCGCGTATTCCGCCTATCGCCGCGGTCGCGCCCCGCTGATCTCGGCGATCCTCACCCCGATCTTCAAGGAGAAGACGGAGGGCTGGATCGGATCCGTCATCGACATCTTCGCGATCCTCGTCACCCTTTTCGGCACGGCGGTGACGCTCGGTCTCGGCGCCCTGCAGGTCGCCGAGGGCGTCGAGGTGGTGTCGGGAATCGGGCACGTCGGCAACGCCGGCCTCATCATCATTGTGACGCTGCTCACGGTCGGATTCGTGCTCTCGGCGGTCTCCGGCCTCAAGAAGGGGATCCGCCTGCTGTCGAACTTCAACATGATCCTCGCGGGCATCCTCGCGCTGGTCGTGTTCGTGGGCGGTCCGACGCTGTTCCTGCTGAACATCATCCCGTCGAGCATCCCGCACTTCTTCGGCGAGCTGTGGACGATGCTGTCCCGCAACGCGGCGCAGGGCGAGGAATCCGCCGCCTTCGTATCGTCGTGGACGAACTACTACTGGGCGTGGTGGACCTCGTGGACGCCGTTCGTGGGCATGTTCATCGCGAAGATCTCCCGCGGCCGCACGCTGCGCGAGTTCGTCACGGTCGTCATCATCGTTCCGGCGGCCGTGTGCATCGCCTGGTTCGGGATCATGGGCGGCGCGTCGATGTACTTCGACGAGCAGTCGGGCGGCGAGCTCACCTCCGCGTACGGCGAGGGTGGCGGCCAGGCCGTGCTCTACGCCCTCTTCGACGCGCTGCAGTCGCACCTGACGATCGGCGGCGTGGAGCTGCCGATCGCGGTCGTGCTCAACGTTGCGGCGATGATCTCGATCGTCCTGTTCTTCGTGACGAGCGCCGACTCGGCGTCGATCGTCATGGGATCCATCGCCCAGCGCGGTCGCCCCGAGCCCGCGAGCTGGATCACGATCATGTGGGGCGTGCTGCTCGCCGCGACGGCTCTGGTGCTGCTGATCGCCGGCGGCACGAACGCGCTGTCCGGGCTGCAGTCGATCATGGTTGTCACGGCGCTTCCCTTCGCCTTCATCATGATCGGCGTGATCATCTCGTGGGCGAGCGAACTCAGGAACGACCCCTATATGCTGCGCCGCAGGTTCGCGAGGGCGGCGATCGCGCAGGGTGTGCGCCGCGGCCTCGAGGAGCACGGCGATGACTTCGTGTTCGACGCCGCCCAGGTGGCGCCGGCCGAGGGTGCGGGCGCCGGCATCGACACCGATGCCCCCGAACTCACCGAGTGGTGGGACACCGCCACGGCGCAGATCCCGATCCTCGACCCGGAGACGGGCCGCGTCGTGACGCCGGAAGACGTCGCGCGCACGCTCGAGCCCGGCCGGATCCAGCACCGCGGCGAGCCGAACCCGAAGCACACGGCCTCGGGCGAGGCCTCGACGACCGTCGGCGAGACCCGCCGTGAGCGCAGGGCGAAGGGCGAGGATCCGGAGGAGCCGGAGAGCCCGACCCCCTAAAGCCACCGCGTCTCCGCACGGTCCGCAGGCGGCCGCGCGGAGACGCGGGAACGCGTTACGCCCCGAGGCGCGTCAGCAGATCCTCGTAGCGCGCGACGGTGCGGTCGATGATGTCCTGCGGGAGCTCGGGCGGGGTGCCCTGCTTGTCCCAGTTCGCCGCGAGCCAGTCGCGCACGATCTGCTTGTCGAAGCTCGCCATGCGCTCGGCCGGGGTCGCGCCGTTTCGCCAGGCCTCGAGATCCCAGTAGCGCGACGAGTCGCTCGTGAGCACCTCGTCGGCGAGGCGCAGCACGCCGTCGTCGTCGGTGCCGAACTCGAACTTCGTGTCGGCGAGGATCAGGCCGTGCTCCTCCGCGAGGGCCGCGGCGCGGGCGTAGATCGACAGCGACGCGTCGCGCAGGTCGGCCGCGCGCGCCTCGCCGACGAGCTCGACGCTCTTCTCGTAGGAGATGTTCTCGTCGTGCTCGCCGAGGGGCGCCTTGTACGCGGGCGTGTAGATCGGCTCGGGCAGCTTGTCGCCGTTCTGCAGGCCCTCGGGGAGGGCGATGCCGCAGACCGTGCCCGACTCCTGGTACTCGGCCCAGCCGGATCCGGTGATGTAGCCGCGGACAACGCACTCGATCGGCAGCATGTCGAGCGAGCGAACGAGCATCGCGCGCTCGGCGACCTCGGCGGGGGGCTCGCCCGCGATGTGGTTCGGCACGTCCGAGAGCTGCTCGAACCACCACATGCTGAGGCGCGTCAGCAGCGCGCCCTTCCCCGGGATGCCGGGCTCGAGCACGTGGTCGAAGGCGCTGACGCGGTCGCTCGCGACGACGAGCATGCGGTCGTCGTCCCCCGAGGCGGGCGCGTAGAGGTCGCGCACCTTCCCGGAGTAGGTGTGGTTCCAGCCGGGGATCTCGGGTGCGGTGCTCATGGATCCATTATCGCCGACGCCGCCGCCCGCACCGTGGTGCGGCCGGCGGCGTCCGGGACGGTCACTTCGCGGCGAAGAAGACGTCGTCGCCGAAGATGCCGGGCGTGACGACGATCGTGCCCTCGCCGGCGGTGTCGCTCGGCACCGCGAGCGCGATGTTGCCCGTGATGCTCGCGTCGGTGTACAGCTCGGCCATGCTGTCGAGTGCGTCGGGCGCGACGGCGATGGTGTCGTAGCTGTGAACCGTGACGCCGTCGGCCGTGACGTAAGCGAACGACAGGTCGACCGCGGGCATGCCCGTCTCGGCCCCCGTGTAGGTCGCGGTGGCGTTGACGAGGATGTACTGCTCGCCCTCGGCCGGAGCGGGGTTGATGACGTTGGCGGCGAGCACCGCCTCGGTCGCGTCGAGCTGCACGCTGTTGATCGTCACCGACCACTCGTCGTTCGACACCGTGGTGCCGAGCGGGTGCGGGTGGGACCGCGTGCCGGCGGGATCCTCCGCGGCCTCCTCCTCGGGAGCCTCCTCCTCGGGAGCCTCCTCCGCCGCGGGCTCGGCGGGCTCGACGGATGCGAGATCGCCGCCCGAGACGCTGTCGTCGATCGCGTCGGATACGGCGTTCGCCAGCCCGCCGACGAAGACGATGACACCGGCGATCGTGCCGACGATCGACAGCGCGAGCGCGAGCACGCCGAACAGCTTCCGTCCCTTCTGGAACAGCGCCACGATGGCGAGGACGAAGGCGATCGGCAACAGGATCCAGCCGATGATGAGGGCGCCGGGGATGACGGCGAAGACGGTGCCGACCACTGCGGTGATCAGCGCGATCGTGCCGAGCAGCGAGTTCTTCGGCGCGGCGTCGGCGGGCGGGAGGGGGTGGTGCAGATCGGTGCTCATGAGCGGCTTTCTCGAAGGTGCGTCGAGCGACGACGCGGGACGGTACGCGGCCTGCGGGGCCGCCGCCCGGGGACGGAACGGGATCCGCCGGGCGATGACTCCAGCCTCCCCGGCACGCCCTGCCCCGAACATCGGCCGGTCGGCCGGGATCCGCTCGGCCGACCGGCCGATTCGCGTGTCGGTGCTTCGCCCTATGGTCGATCTATGACCACTTCGTCGCCGCCGCTCGTTCGGCGGATGTCGCGCCGCGCCTGGAGCACGACGCTGTACTGCCTCGGCGGCTTCCTCGAAATCATCGGGATGTGGAGCCTGCCCGGTTTCATGCCGACCGACGGCGGCGAGCCGAGCGATCTCTCGGTCGGTTACTGGCTCATCGCGCTGCTGCTGTGGGTGAGCGTCTTCTTCCGAGCGCGCTACCCGCTGGCACCGACCATCGCGGGCGGGCTGCTGGCGCTTGCCGGCTCGAGCTACCTACTGCTGTTCATCGGCCTGCACCACCTGATGGTGCGCGCGCGCAAGCCCGTCGTGCACAAGCTCTTCGGCCTTGCGCTGGGCGTCGTCGTGCTCTCGGTGCTGCGCGACGGGCTCACCCCGTGGGGCGACGACCTGGCCGTGCTATTCACGGTGGCGCCGTCGTCGGTGATCCCCTCGGCGGTGCTCGGCGGGTTCTCGTTCGCCGGCCTCGTGCTCTTCACCGTGATCGAGCGCAGCCGCCGCGCGGGGCGGGTGCTGCAGGACCGCGTCGATCGCGAGCACGACCGCGCCTCGCAGCTTGACGAGGAACTCGCCCGGAAGAGCGAGCGGGAGCGCATTGCCCGCGAGATGCACGACACCCTCGCGAGCCGCCTCTCCGCGGTCGCGCTCCAGGGCGACGAGCTGGCGCTCGCCGTATCGGAGGGGGATCCGCAGGCCGACGCGATCGCGCGCTCGCTTCGGCAGGAGGCGAGGCGCTCGCTCGACGACCTGCGGGGCCTGCTGGGCGAGCTCCGCGAGGGCCCGGGCGCCGACTACGACCCGTCCCAGCATTCGATGCGGCGAATCGGCGAGCTGGTGCGCACCGCGCGGGCGACGGGCACCTCGGTCGACGCGCTCGTGCTCGTCGACGGCGTCGATCGCGCCGCCGCTGTTCTCGACCACACCGTCTATCGCATCGTGCAGGAGGCGCTGACAAACGCGACGAAGCACGCGGCCCGCGCGCCGATCTCGATCTCCGTCGAGGCCTCGCCCGCCACGGGCGTGCGGGTGCGCGTCACGAACCCGCTTCGCGGCGCGAGCGAGCTCGCCGCGCACGGCTCGCGCACGGGCCTCATCGGGATCCGCGAGCGCGTCGACCAGCTCGGTGGCGCGTGCGAGATCGGCGAGCGCGACGGCGAGTTCGTCGTCGACGTGAGCCTGCCGTGGGTCGAGGTCGAGACCGAGTAACTCGTTCGTCGGACCGAGCGGATATCGTCGATCCGTGACACAAGCCGATATCTCCGCACCCGTGCGGGTGCTGATCGTCGACGACGACCCCATCGTGCGCCGCAGCCTCACGCGCCTCGTCGCCCACACCGGGGCGAGCGTCATCGGCGACGCGGCAGACGGATCCCTCGCGATCGCGGCCGTGCGCGAGCACCGGCCCGAGCTGGTGCTCATGGACGTCAGCATGCCGGTGATCGCGGGGCCGGCCGCCACGGAGGAGATTCTGCGGCTGGTGCCCGGCACGCGGGTCATCGCGATGACGAGCCTCGGCACGGAGGAGGCACTCACGAGCATGATCTCCGCCGGGGCCCAGGGCTTCCTCGTCAAGGACCGTGTCTTCGACGAGATCGAGCAGGCCATCGACGCCGTCATGGCGGGGGAGGGCTTCGCATCCCCGCGCGCGACCGCGCAGCTGATCCGCCGCGCATCGGCGGGATCCGACGACGCCGAGCGGCGAGACGCTCGCGAACGCTTCGCGGCGCTCAGCCCTCGGGAACAAGAGGTCGCGCGGCTCGTCGCCGACGGATCCACGAACCCGCAGATCGGCGACCGCCTCTTCGTCTCGACGTCGACGGTGAAGACCCATCTGGAGCAGATCCAAGCGAAACTGGGCGTCGCCGGGCGCACCCACATCGCGATTCTCGTCGACCGCGCGGGGCATGGCCCGGCGCTCTCCTGAGACGCGAAACGGCCGCCCCTCCGGGCGGCCGTTCGTCGGGATGCGCGGGAGAATCGCGCGACGGGCTCAGCGCTCGACGTTGTCGAGGGCGTACTGCGCCTGCTCGTCGGTGAACTGGCTACCCGCATCGCTCGTCAGCAGCTCGAGGATCTCCTCGTCGGAGGCGCCGATCTCGTCGACGTAGAGCTGCGCGGTCTTCAGCGCGTTCTCGTTCCAGTTGACGTCGAGGTTCGACATGGCGTAGTCGGCCTCCTCGGTCGTGAACATGCCGCCGACCTCGTTCGTGAGCAGTCCGTATGTGGCCTTCTCGCTCATCGCCATGTCGATGGCGTAGGTTTGGGCCGTGGCGAGGGCGTTGGCGTTCCAATCGGCGTCGACGTTGTCGACGGCGTACTGCGCCGCCTCCTCGGTGTACAGCTGCGTGTACTCCGACTCCATCGTGAGCATCGCGAAGACGGCGGCCTTGCTCATCCCGAGGAGGCCGGCGTAGGTCTGCGCCTCCTCGAGGGCGGCCTCCTGGTCGTCCGACGCGGTCGCCGAGACGCCCTCGTCACCCGGGTCCTCGGTGGCCTCCTCGATCGCGCTCGGCTCGTCCGTGGCCTCCTCGACCGTGAGCGGGGTGCCGTTCTCGACCTGCTCGGCGACGGCGGAGAAGGTCGCGAAGGTCGTGAAGATCAGCGAGCCAAAGACGATCGTCGTGATCACCGTGCTGATGATGCCGAGCAGCCACAGGCCGGCGGTCACGAGCCATGCCACGAGGCGGTAGCGCGTGTAACCGGCAAGGCGCAGGCCCTCCTTGTCGCGCATTCCGCCGCACAGGATGACGATCAGGTCGATGAGCGCCCAGATGCCCAGGCCTCCGAGCGTGATCAGCTTGACGATGGCGGTGCCGATCTTGCCCAGGTAGAAGCGGTCGATGCCGAGGACACCGAGCAGAAGCGACAGGATCCACGTGACGACGAACGACTTCTGGCCGACGTCCGGGCCCTCGCCGGGACCGGTGGGCGGCGCGTAGGCGGGCGGCGCGGGGTAGCCGGGCGCGGCGTAGGCGGGGTTCGTCCCGTATGCTCCCGGGGTGCCGTCGACGGGCTGGATCGGGAAGGCGGGCTGATCGGGGAGGCCGGACCCCGAGGGCTGGCCCGGGCTCGACGGCGGAACCGGCGGGTACTGGTTGGGGTCGCTCATGAGTGCTGTCCTCTGCTTTTCGGCGTTGGAAGCATCATATGCGGCCGCTATGAACGGCGAGGGGTGCGCGTGAAGCGCCCGCCGCGGATCCTCACCCGCCACTCGATATGATCCGTGTATCAAGGGGCGGGGCGACGGGGTCGCTTCGCCGTGGGTATCGGCCTAAGGACGGCATGCACTGATGTCGACATCGCACGAGATCGCAGCGATCGTTCCGTGCTACAACGAGGAGGTCGCGATCGGCCAGGTGATCGCGGATCTTCGCGCCGCCGTGCCCGAAATGGCGATCTACGTCTACGACAACAACAGCTCGGACCGCACGGCGGAGGTTGCCGAGGCGGCGGGCGCGATCGTCCGGCGCGAGGAGCGCCGGGGCAAGGGCAACGTCGTGCGCCGCGCCTTCGCCGACATCGACGCCGAGGTGTACGTCATGATCGACGGCGACGACACCTACGACGCGGCCGCGCTGCCGGAGATGATCCGCGCCCTGCGCGAAGGCCCCTATGACCACGTTCTCGGCGTGCGCACGCAGGTCGACCACTCGACGTCCGCATACCGGGCCGGGCACGAACTCGGGAACAAGGGCTTCAACTGGCTCGTCGGCGGCATCTTCGGCGACGAGGTCAGCGACATGCTGAGCGGGTACCGCGTCATGTCGCGGCGCTTCGTGAAGAGCTTCCCCGCCGCGTCGCGCGAGTTCGAGATCGAAACCGAGCTCACGGTGCACGTCATGAGCCTGCGCGTGCCGCAGACGGAGGTCGCGGTCGGCTTCAAGGACCGCCCCGACGGCAGCGAGAGCAAGCTGCGCACCTATCACGACGGCTTCCGGATCCTGAACCTCGTCATGCAGCTCGTCCGCCACGAGCGTCCGCTGTTCTTCTTCGGGATCATCGGGAGCGTGCTCGTGCTGGTCGGGGTGATCCTCGGGATCCCGCTGGTCGTCGAGTTCGCGCAGACCGGCCTCGTGCCCCGTTTCCCGACGGCGATCCTCACGGTCGCCTTTGGCGTCATGGGCGCCCTGGCGTGGGCCGTGGGCCTCGTGCTCGACGGGGTGCTGAAGGCGCGGCGGGAGACGAGCCGCCTGCTCTACCTGCAGTACAACGCGCCGAGCGGCGCACGGTCACGCGCGCTCTGAGGCCGGCGCGTTCTCGTGCGGGAACACGAATCGGTCGTACGTGACGAAGCGGAACGCCGTCGCCAGCACCTGCCCGATGATCGTGCCGGAGATGTTGTCGGCGAGAACGCTGTCGAGGCCGAGCACGTAGCGCGAGAACCACAGGCACCCCAGCTGCAAGCCCATCGCGACGAGGTTGAAGACGACGAACAGCACATAGCGTGACAGCTTGGGCGGGAGGTGCCGGTCGTTGAAGGTCCAGTACCGGTTGCCGACGTACGTCACCAGCGATGCCACGACGATCGCGATGATCTTCGCCGGCACCGGGGCATCGAACATCGGCCCCCGGCCGTCGAGCCAGAACACGAGTGCGTTGTACGTGACGGCGTCGACGACGAAGGCGAGGCCGCCGATGACGAGAAACGCGCTCGCCTGACGCAGCTTCTTCATGTGCGTGCCCTCTGCCATGCGCGGTATCCGTTCTCACAGCGAACGAGGCGCCCACGCGCGGACGCTCCGAGATCTGGGACACGAGTGTATCGGGCGATGCCGAGCCTTCGATCCGTGCGCGCGACCCGCCCCGGGCGCACGGGGGCGCTCTCGTAGGATGCACGTATGACGTCGAGCGCACTGCCCTCTCGGAAGACGGGGCAGCGGCCCTCCGGATCCCCGACGCAGCCCGGGCGGGCCTGGCACCACGTCGTCGCCGGCGCGGGCGCCCTCGCGGCCGTCGCCTCCTTCGCGGCTGGATCCGTCCCGCTCCCGATCTTCGAGGCCTTCGACGGGAACTCCATCGTCGCCGTGGCGGCATTCGTCGCGGCCTGGGCGGGCGGGGCCTGGGTGATCGGATCCGCTCGCCGCTCCGCGCGCCCCGTCTTCGCGTGGGCGATCCCCTTCGGGATCCTCTTCGCGCTCGCCGAGCTCGCGGGGGTGTCGCTACTCCGGGGCGAGGCGGATCTCGCCCTGCTGCTGCACCCTTCCGCGTGGGCGGCCGTGCACCTGCTCGGCGTCGCCTACGCGGCGACGATGCTCGTCGCGCTCGTCCTCCTGCTCGCCGACCGGGGCGACGAGGATCGGGGCGCCGAGGGCCTCGAGCCGACCCGCGGGCGGCTCGCGATCCTCGGGCGGGGCCGCGGGCGGGACCGCTGGATCCTGGTGGCGGCGACGTTCGGCGCCACCCTCTTGGCACGGGTCCCGTACCTGGCCGTGTGGTGGCCGGGGCTGATCTTCTTCGACACCTACCGCAGCCTCTCCTACGCCCGAGGGATCATGCCGTGGGACGCGTACGAGCCCGTCGGGCACTCGCTTCTGATCGCCGGGTGGAACGGCGTGTGGCAGTTCTTCGGCTGGAGCGACGCGACCGCTCTCGCCGTGGCGTCGACGGTGCAGCTGCTCTCGAGCACGGCGGCGTTCACCTTCGTGCTCGTGCGCCTGGCGGCGTGGGGCGTGGAGCGCCGGGTGTGGGGCTTCGCGCTGGCCTGGGTCGCGCTCGTGCCCGTGCTCTCGCTGTCGTCGATCACGGTTGTGAAGGACATCCCCTTCATGTCGGCGTTCCTCGTGCTCGCCGTCACGATCGTCGACCTCTCGCGCGGCGCGAGGACGCAGCGCGCCGCGCCCTGGATGTGGTGGACGCTCGCGATCTCGGCGATCGCCGTGGCGGTGCTTCGCAGCAACGGCGTCTACGTCGTCCTGCTCGCCCTGCCGCTACTGTTCATCCCGTTGCGTCATGAATGGAAGAGGCTGCTCCTCGCGTCCGCGGCGGTCGTCGTCGCGATCGCGGCGTACCTGGGACCGCTCGCAGCGGCGATGGGGGTGGGACCCGGACCGAAGACCGAGATGTGGTCGATTCCGCTGCAGCAGATCGCTCGGATCGCGCTGGACCACCACGACGAGCTCTCCGCGGAGGACCGCGCGTTCGTCGACTCCATCTTCACCACGTGGACGGTCGACGAGGTCGGCGAGCACTACATTCCGCAGTTCGCGGATCCCATCAAGCTCGACGCCCGTGAGAAGTGGGAGGACACGACGACGACCGAGTTCCTCGGTGGCTGGGCGCGCCTCGTGGGGGAGTACCCCGTCTCGGCGGTTGTGGCGACGCTCGGCAACACCGTCGGCTACTGGGCACCCGGCGCGCCGTCTTACGACGGTCTCGTCGCCGAGTCGCACAACGACGTGCGGACGATCTCGCTCGACATCCCGGACCGCGACGACGAGCGCACCGGGGTGCAGCGCTACCTGCATGAGAACGGGCTCGTCGGCTACTTCAACACCACCGCGTCGCTCGACGTGCCGGTTCTGGGGCAGGCGATGTCGCCGGGGACGGTGACCTGGGCCTGGCTGCTTACCCTGATGATCGTCGTGCGGCGCCGCACCTGGCGCCGGCTCGCGCTGTACATCCCCATCGGTGTGCTGATGCTGACGTTCCTCGCCGGCCCCGTCTCGGGCGGCATGCGGTACATGCTCGTCTTCGTTGCCGCGCTGCCCATCGCGGTCGGTCTCGCGTCGCTCGGCCGACGCGGCGCGGAGGATCCGACAGCCGGGGCCGGCGACCGCGACGACGAAACGGGCGTGCCCGGCCGGCTCGTGTGAGCCGACCGGGCACGCCCGTGAGTCGCGATGCGGCGATTGGCCCGTACGCGTAACTGCTTTTGCCGCATGATTCCGAGGGTGCTTTCGAGGTGGCATCACGCCGATCCTTTCGCATTGATTCGCCCTGAGTTTTGTTCCTATCGGGCGGTTTGGGGGCTCATCGTGTTTGAGGGTGTAGTAGCGGTCTGAAGCCGCCGGCCTCGAGTAGCGATCGGGCGATGTAGTGGGTCAGGTTCCGGAAGCCCAGCGCGGTGCCGCGGAGGTGCTCAAGGCGACCGTTGATCGCCTCGGACGAGCCGTTGGACGTGCCGGGGTGGTCGAAGAACGCGAGGACGTCGGCAGCGCGGCGCGTGATCGTGCGGCCGAGGCTGATCAACTCGGGCAGATCCTTCGGAACGCTGCTGGCGAGCCCCGCGATCACGGCCTCGAGGATCTTCTTCCCGCGCGCCGGGTCCTTGTGTCGGTAGGCAGCAACGGCGCGCTGGTAGATGTCCCAGGCGATCTCGACGGCGAGGTGGTCGGGGTGCTGGTCGAATACGTCCTCGAGCTTCGCGAGCTGATGCTGCGTCAACAGGCCGAGCCCCGTCCTGAGCAGGCGCCGGCAACCGTAAAGCGGATCACCCTTCCGGCCTCGATGCCCGAGAGTCTCCTGCTGAACACGCTGGCGGGTCATATCAAGCGCGTCGCCGAAGAGCTGGACGACGTGGAATGGGTCCATCACCGCGATCGCGTCGGGGATCTCTTCGCCGGCGGCGGTCTTGTAGCCGGTGAACCCGTCCATCGCGACGATGTCGACCCCGTCCCGCCAGGCCTTCGGGCGTCCGGCAAGCCAGGTCTTGAACGCCTGCTTCGACCGGCCGGGAACCATGTCGAGCAGCCGGGCGGGGCCGGTCTTCTCGGGGGCCGGGGTGAGGTCGATGATCACGGTCACGTACTTGTCGCCGAGGCGCGTGTGGCGCCAGACGTGCTCGTCAACACCGATCGTGGTCACCCCGTCGAACCGGGCGGGGTCATCGATCAGGACGCGCCGCCCTTCGGCGAGGATCGCGTCGCCAGCGGCATGCCAGGACACATCGAGAGACTCCGCGACTCTGGTGACCGGTAGGTGCTGGCAGACGACCGCCTCGAGCGCCCACCGGACAGCGGCGCGGGTGAGCTTCCCGCGCGGCTCGGCAGCCGCTGTGGTGTCCTCGCGCCAGATCGTCCCGCACGAGGAACAGGCGAAGCGGCGGACGCGGACCAGGAGCGTCGTCGGCCGCCAACCCAGCGGGACATGCGCGAGACGGCGCGCTTGCGTTCCTCGGGCTACGCCCTCAGCACCGCAACCGCGACAGAACGGGTCGCGGTCGGTGACACGGCACTCCAGCACCGCCTTGTCCGGCGAGATCTCCTGACCGGTGACGGTGAGGCCGTGGTCGTCGAGGAGGCAGAACGCAGAAAGATCGGGGGTGGCGAAGGTACCGTGGGACACGTCGAGGTCTTTCGGATGGCGAGCGTAGGAACTTCCATCATCGGAAGGCCTCGACCTCGTCTCCGCGACCGCCACGCCGCCGACTCGTCAGGCGGGCGCTACACCCTCAAACACGATGAGCCGCGTTAGCGGCGGGAGCCGCCAGAGTATCCACGAGCGGTTCAGCTTGCTCAAGGAGAGTGAGACTGCGCGCGCGGAGGGGGTCGTTGGTGCTGGCCTCTGAGGGTGTCGTGGCGAAGAGGAAGATGAGGGGTACGGCGATACCTAGAGTCACAATGGCTAGGATCAGGTCGCGCGCGGTGTACTGCCTGCTTGCGATGTTCTTGAGTGCGGCGTGGATGGTTGTGATGGACATGACGGTTCTCCTCGTAATCAGGCCATCGTGTCGGCCTGTCAAGAAGCTCTCTAACGAGTTCTGGCAGCAATCTCGCATACAAAGCTAAAGAGCCCCACATGTAATATCCGCAAACATGTGGGGCTCTCGGAAGCCCGAAGGCCTATGAACCCGGCTCAACCATTAACCGGCACAACCCGAAGAGGAAGTGTTCGATGTCTTATATCAGTCCGTCTCTTCGGTGAACAAAGACCACAGGCGAGCAATCATCGCGGGATCATCGGCTGCCGTGAGCTTCAAGTTTGCCCAGTCCTCATCAGTCAGTGGTTCAACTTCCGGATGCGGCTGCTTCCAGACGATCCGAATCCTCTTTCGGAAGGCTTCCTCGCTTCGTGATCCCGGCCCCTTTGCGGCCTTCTCGATGAAGACTGCCTCTACCTCGGAACGAATAGCAGACTGCTTATCCTCAAAGAGCGCATCACTCCTGTTCAGCGCCGCCGTATGAGTCCATACGGACTCAAGACGATTGGCAGGAGCCGCTTGCTGAGTGAGGTAGTGATCGTCACGCTCCTTCCGAAGTTGCGAGCGCTCCTCTTCGAGCTTCTGGATCTGAGGGAAGACGACCTCACTGCTGAGGATTCCTGCTCCATGAGCCGCCATGAGTTCCGCAATGCGGTCGTCAAGCGCGGACAGCTTCCCTTCGTCGGGCCATGGCTGGTTTGTGAGCGTCGGTGCCTCGACCCCGCGGAACGTCTTCGCTACGAGGTAGTTGAATACCTCCTGAGCGACTAGCTCTTCAAGTCTTCGCGCGCTGACCCCGATGTGATTAGCCGTAGTACCTGAGTTACACCCGTAGGTGCTTCGTTCCTCAGGTTCCATTCGCTGACCGTAGAGCTTGCCTCCGCAGATTCCACAACGGAGGAGGTCCGAGAGTAGCCAACGGCCTTCCTTCACTCCCCGGCGGCTTCGCTTTTCCAGCATCGCTATGCCTGCGGCTCGCTCCTCGAGGCTGATGATCGCTTCCCAGTTACCCATGACCATGTTGCCGTCCGCGTCATAGAGCGGCTCACCGTTGTGGCTGCGCACACCGGCTGTCTTCCATGAAAAGAGTGAACGGTACACCGGAGTCCAGCCCCACGCCGCCTTCCCTTCGACAGTGAGGACTCCGAGAGACTCCCACTTGCGTCGGATAGAGGTGATGGAGGCTCCACCGATGATGTCTTTCACGGCTTCACGAATGAGAGCTACTTCATTGGGCTTGTGGGTGCGGGCGTCCTGCTCGAACCCGAATGCTCTTCGGTGCTGAACTCCCGGCTCACCCTTCATAGCCTTCTGGAGGTTGGCTCGACGGATGCGCTCTGAGATGCGTTCGGCTTCGGCAGCGTCCCAGGTCGCGAGGGTGAGGGCCACGGCCCTGCCATCCGCGGTAGCAAGGTCGTGGTCGCCGGATACCACCGTGTGGATGGTGACCTTGTGCTGTTTGTAGAGGTCGATGAGGTCGAGGTATTCGCGGACTCTTCGAGTGAGGCGAGAGTTGGAGTAAGCGAGGATGTGCTTGAACTCTCCGGTGGTCGCCCTCTGGAGCATGTCCTGGTAGGCGGTGCGCACCTTGCGCCGTGATGAAAGCTCCGATGCTCCGATGTCGTTATCCAGGAATCTATCTACGACTACAAAACCCAGTCGATCCGCGAGGGCTTCGCAATCGTGGACCTGACGCTCCACTCCCAGTGCTTGCCCTTCGCGATCATCACTGATCCGGGCATACACCACGCACTTCGGTGATTCACTCGATGCCACGCCTCTGGACGATGATGACAATGACATGCCCCTCCCGTGATCGTACGGTTCAGAACCGAACACATACTTAAGCAACAACGTGCCAGGCGGTCGTCGCGTTCGTGATCATCAAGCAGAGCTACCTCGACGCGCACTCCCCCGAGGGACTCGCCGACACCCTGCGTCGGTGGGTGAGCGACCAGATCGACGCCATCGCCCGCCCGCGCGACGTCTACATCGTCGGGGAACTCCCCAAGACCCGGTCGGGCAAGATCATGCGCCGTCTCCTGCGCGATGTCGCCGAAGGGCGCGAGGTCGGCGACACCACGACGCTCGCGGATACCGCGGTGATGAGCGTGATCTCGGCGCAGGTGAAGTAGCGGCGGTCCCGAACGCCTCGTACCGCTGATCGCGGTGCGGGGCGTTCACCGTGCGGGTACGCTCAGCTCCCTCATCCGCTCGCGCACCGTGCGAAACACGGCGGGGTCGAACGGGAAGTCCCTGCCGTCCTCACCCACCAGCCGCATAACCTCGTCGCCGAGCGTGATGGAGAAGTTCACGATCATCCGCGCCTCGGTGGCGTGATTGGCGTCCGCCAGGCGAGCCGATGCCGGATGCGCATCGAGCCAGTTCTCGATCACGTCCTGCAGTCCGGCGCGGCTCGTCCCGGCCGCCCACGATACCGTCGTCGTCGTGCCCGGCTCCCGGGCGAAAAGCGCGAACCGCTTGCGCAGGAGTTCGTCGTCACCCTGCCCGCGGACGGTCTCCATCACGATCCGCGAGGCGGCGATCACGAGGTCGTCTCGGTGTGCGCTCAAGATGCGCTCGGTGAGCACAGGGTCGTAGACCAGGGCGGATCCGAAGATCGCATGCTCGAGCGAGGGGAAGTAGTTGAAGAACGTGCTGCGCGACACCATCGCCACTTCGCAGATGCGGTCGACCGTCACGGCGTGAACGCCTTCCTCATAGGCGATTCCGACCGCGGCCTCCTCCATGGCCCGACGCGCGACGCGCATCTTCTTCTCGCGGAGCCCTTCCGTCATCGCCGTCCCTCCTCTCCCTTCATCCCACCCTAGGTCGATCTCCCTGGGTTGCGTAAAAGGTTGGACTGAGTCCATACTTGGCCACGAACCATCAGAAAGGATCGCCATGCCTCACACCGTCGCACGACGACGTCGGAATCTGGTCTCCCCGCTACGCACCGCAGGTGTGCTGTCCGTAGCCACCGGCCTTGTCTTGGTGGGGCTGCCCGCGATCGCCAGCGCCGCGGAGTCCGAAGCAGGCCACATACTCATCACGACGACTCTCTCCGACGGGACGGCATCCGCTCCGCTCGGCGGCGCGACGGTGACCGTGCTCTCCACCGGCGAGCTCGACCAGGTCATCGCCACCGGCACCACCTCGGCAGACGGAACCGTGTCCGTGCGCATACCCGCGACGGACACCAGCTTCATCGCCGAGGCATCCTGGCCCGGTGCTGTCGGCGATCTCCTCGCACCCGTGGCGAGGAGGGAGTTCAACCCCACGCGGGGAGATGCCGTCACCGTCCCGCTGGAGGGCTCCTTCGGTGAGATCAGCGGCGCGGTGACCGCGACGTCGGATGCCTCCCCTCTCGCCGACCTCTCGGGCGCGAGCGTCACCATCCTCAGTGGCGGCACGGCAGTGCAGCGCGTCGCCGTCGCCGCAGGCGGCACATTCCGATCAGGCTCATTGCCGACGACATCCACCGACGATTACAGCATCCGCTTCGAGCCGGCCACGGGATTCACGCTCGCGGATGCGCAGCCGTCGGACAATCCCGCCTTCGCGCTTCCCCGAGGCGAAGAGAGTCCCAGCCTCATCGATGTGGCCCGCTCCTTCGCGCTCATCTCGGATACCGCGGCACCGACACCCACACCCACCCCGACACCCACACCCACCCCGACACCCACACCCACCCCGACACCCACACCC
>NZ_BMMQ01000003.1 GCF_014646015.1 Microbacterium nanhaiense | reverse complement strand
AACCGGCTCAAGCAGTGGCGCGGCATCGCGATGCGCTCCGACAAGCTCCTCCGCAGCTACCGAGCCGCCGTCAGCCTCGCCGCGACGCTCATCTGGATCAAATCAGACTTGATCAACACGGCCTAGGGCGCGGGTCATTCGGCACCTCTTGCATTGGCCGGGGGCCCGACTTCTGTCGCTCCCGGCGGAACGACGACGGATCCGGGGACAACGAGGTGCCCGGAGAATCTGCGAGAGGCTATGCGCTTCGCGAGCGCGCCGGCCGCGGCCTCGGCGGCGCTCCCGGTGGCAGCAGCGGCGGGAACACTGGTGCGGCGTTCGGCGAGGGCGTCCAGGCGGACGTCGAGGTAGTCAAGGATGAGCAGCACCGTGTTGAAAGAGGTGCCGCCGTCGCCGCGCTCGAGGCGGGCGAGAGACTGGCGGGTGATGCCGACCGTGCCAGCGACGTCCTGCTGGGTGAGGTCGCGCTGGACACGGGCATTCTTGACCAGGCGGGCGAGATCCGATGGTGTTTGCAGCTTCACGTCGGCCACCCCAATCTTGTTCGAAAAATGACACATGGTTATGTTGTTCGGAAAATGTACCACCGCGCCGATGTGCTGTAAATAGAACATCGGCCAAATCGCGCCCTGCGGCGCCACGCTGAAAGTAAATTACACATCAATGTGCACCTTGTGCGTATACTCGTTCGCGTGAGAAAGAGTTTGCAGATCTTGTGGCGCGACGCGATGCGACTCGTCCGTCAGCGCAGGGTGTGGGTCATCGTCATCGGTGTGCTTATCACGCCTGCGCTGTACGCGTGGTTCAACATCAACGCGTTCTGGGATCCGTACTCGAACACCTCGAGCGTACGAGTTGCCGTCGTCAATCTCGACGAGGGCGCCGATTCTGACCTCACCGGCCCGCTCGACGTCGGCGAGGAGGTCGTCGCGCAGCTCAAAGAGAATGACGAGCTCGGCTGGGTCTTCATGGACGAGGGCGAGGCGCAGGACGCGGTAAAGCGCGGCGACGTCTACGCCACGATCGTCATCCCCACCGACTTCAGCACCAACCTCATCAGCATCACGACCGACGAGTTCACGCAGCCCGCGCTGCAGTACTACGTGAACGAGAAGGCGAGCGCAATCGCGCCGAAGATCACCGACGTCGGCGCCTCGCAGCTCGACGCGCAGATCACGAGCTCGTTCACCGAGCAGGTCGCCGAGGCCGTCTCCGACGCGCTCAAGGAGGCCGGCGACGACACCGAGGGGCGCCTGGAGGGCGCGAAGACCGACTCCCTCAACGCCTTCGACGAGGCGATGCAGACGATCGATTCGGCGCGCGAAGAGCTCACCGGGCAGGCCGCCTCGCTCGACGACTCCCGCGGTTCGCTGGCCTCGGCGTCTTCCACGCTCTCCGACGTTGACACGACGCTCGGCGACGTGCAGGTCGCGATCGAGCAGGCGAAGTCGCTCATCGTCGAGGCGCAGGATCAGGTGATCGCGTTCACCGACGCCGCGACCTCGGCCTATGTCGACGGCACGACGCAGCTCGCCGACGCTGCGGCCGCGGCGAACCTCGTCGTGACCGACCTCAGCGAGGTCGCCGACAAGGTGGGCCTCCGCGTCGACGGCGCCATCGAGCAGATCCGCGCCGTCGTCGAGGCGAACGCCACCGCGATCGCGCGGCTGCAGGAGCTTGTCGACGGCGCCGGGCTCGACGAGGGCGCGACCCAGCGGCTCACCGAGGTCATCGACACGCTCCAGCAGCGCAACGAGACCGATCAGCAGCTCCTCGCCGACCTCCAGAACCTCAACGACTCGGCGAGCGGCATGGCCGACGCTATCCAGGCGTCCGCAGATTCGGTCACTCAGGCGGTCAATGAGGCGCAGGGCGCCGCGACCGACCTCCGCTCGGCCCTGACCTCGACGGTGCCGGCGCTCAACAGCGCGATGTCGTCGCTCTCGACGAGCGCGGGCGAGTTCTCCGCCGCGATCGACGGCCAGCGCGACCAGCTGGTCCAGGCGCAGCAGCTGCTGTCCGAGCTCGACACCCAGCTTGTCTCGACCTCCGAGGCGCTCACGGCCCTCGACGGCAACCTCGCGGGGATCCAGGACGAGCTCCAGCTCGCCCGCACCGACATCTCCGCCCTCAGCGCGGCGTCGGAGTGGAGCGCGCTCAGCACGATCACCGGCCTCGACTCGGCCCAGATCGCGAAGTTCGTCGCCTCGCCCGTCGAGGTGTCTACACACGTTGTCTTCCCGGTCTCGACCTACGGCTCGGCCATGGCCGCGCTCTTCACCAACCTGTCGCTATGGATCGGCGCGTTCGTACTCATGGTCATCTTCCGCACCGAGGTTGATACCGAGGGGCTCGAGGGCCTCACGGTGCGGCAGGCCTACTTCGGCCGCTTCTTCCTCTTCGCCATTCTCGCGGTCGTCCAGGCGTTGATCGTCTGCATCGGAAACCTCGTCATCGGGATCCAGGTGGTGAGCGCGGCGGCGTTCGTCGGCACGGGCGTGCTCGTCGCCCTCGCCTACGTCAGCATCGTCTACGCCCTCTGCGTCGCCTTCGGCCACGTCGGCCGAGGCCTCTGCATCCTGTTCGTGATCATGCAGATCCCGGGCGCCTCGGGCCTGTATCCGATCGAGATGATGCCCGGATTCTTCCGCGCGATCTACCCGTTCCTGCCCTTTACCTACGGCATCGACGCGATGCGCGAGACCATCGCCGGCTTCTACGGCAGCGACTACTGGCAGTTCCTCGGCGTGCTGGCCGTGTTCGTGCTCGGCGCCTTTATCGTCGGCCTCGTGGTGCGCCGCCGCTTCGCCAGCCTCAACGCGGTCTTCAACCGCGAGGTCGTCGCCACCGATCTGCTGGTCGGCGAAAAGGTGCAGATCGTCGGCGGCGGCTACCGCCTGCCCGACCTGATCCACGCGCTCGCCAACCGCGAGGAGTACCGCGACGAGCTGTCCCGCCGCGCCGAACCGTTCACGCGCCGGTACCCGGCGCTGCTGCGCACGACCGTGATCGCCGGCCTCGGCGGCCTCGTCGTGATCGGCATTATCGCCTGGCTCGTGCCGGGCGGCAAGGCGAGCCTGCTCGGCGTGTGGTTGCTCTGGAGCCTGCTCGTGATCGGCGTGCTCGTGACCCTCGAATACTTCAAGCAGAGCTTCGCCCGCGCGGGCGAGGTCGCGTCGCTCGGCGACGACGAGCTCCGCCGCGCGGTGGTGAGCGAAGGATCCCGCACTCGCGTTGCCGCGGGCGCCGACGGATCCGTCATACCCGAGATGGCCACAGACGGAGGAGACCGCGCATGAGGGACATCCTGCATCTGACCCGCCGCGACATCCGGCGCGCCACCTCGAGCGTGATGGCCGTGATCGTCATCTTCGGCCTGGTCGTGATCCCGTCGCTGTTCACGTGGTTCAACGTGATCGCCAGTTGGGATCCGTTCTCGAACACGAAGGGCCTCAAGGTCGCCGTCGCGAGCGCCGACGAGGGGTACCTGAACGACCTCGTCCCGATCCGCATCAACATCGGCGATCAGGTTCTTTCGGAGCTTCGCGCCAACGACGACCTCGACTGGGTCATCACGACGGAAGACGACGCGATCGACGGCACGAAGTCGGGCGAGTACTACGCCGCCCTCGTGCTGCCGGCATCGTTCAGCACCGACATGATGACGTTCTACTCGGACGACGTCGAGCACACCAGCCTCGCGTATTACACGAACGAGAAGAAGAACGCGCTCGCGCCGAAGATCACCGATCAGGGCGCCGACGGCGTCTCGCAGCAGATCAACGAGGTCTTCACCGAGACTCTCAGCGACATCGCGCTCAGCGTCGTCTCGTCGCTGTCCGATTACCTCACCGACGCCGACACGCAGGCGGCGCTCACCCGCCTCGAGGCCCGCATCGGCGGCGTGGCCACGCAACTGCGCGGCGGCGCGCAGACGGCCGACATGTTCACGAGCCTGCTCGAGTCGACGATCCCGCTCGTCGACGGGGCCTCGTCTCTCATCACCTCGTCAGGATCCGCGTTCGAGGACGCGTCCAGCGCGGTGGGCGGCGGAGCGGCCGCGGTCGACGAGCTCGGCGACGTGCTCGCGTCGTCGACGCAGGCGCTCTCCGACGCGATCTCGCGCACGGCCGCAGGCTACGACGCCGTCGGAGCGCGCATCGACGAGCTCTTCGCGCAGGGCGCGCAGCTCAGCGACAGCCAGGTGCAGGTGATCGACACGCTGGCCGGCCGCATGCAGGACCAGATCGACCACTACACCGAGCTGCGTAACCGGCTCGAGAACGAGGTCCGCCCGATCCTGCCGGACGAGGCGCAGGATGCTTTCAACGCGGTGCTCGAGCGCATCGACGCCGCGATCGCCGCCCAGCAGTCGGCGCACGACCGCGTCGCTCAGGCGGGGCAGGACATCGCCGACGGATCCGCGGAACGCCAGGCGAAGCACGACGAGATCACCGCGTCGATCGACGCGGCGAAGCAGGCGCTGCAGAGCGCGCAGGATTCGTACACGGGCTCGCTGCAGCCGAAGCTCGACGAGCTCGCCGCGACCCTCTCGGTGATCGGATCCGATGTGTCGTCGATCGGCGACGACCTGTCGGCCGCCGCCGATCGGCTGGCCGGCTCGGCGGGCGGCCTGCGCGACACCCTCACGGGCGCCCAGGAATCCACCCAGCGGATCTCGGAGTCGCTCACCGAGACGGCCGAGACCTTCGACAAGGTTGAGGCGGCCCTCGCCGACGCCGCCAAGACCGGCGACCTCAGCGCGCTGAACGACATCATCGGTTCGGATCCGAGCGTGCTCGCGACCTCGCTGGCGCAGCCCTTGCGCGTCGACCGCACCGCCGTTTTCCCGATCGTCAGCTTCGGCGCGGGAATGGCGCCTCTCTACACGGTGCTCGCGCTCTGGGTCGGTGCGCTGCTCATGACGGTTGCGATCCGGGTCGACGTGAACGCCGATACCCTGCCTGATCGCCCGGAGCTCTCGCCGACGAAGAAGTACCTCGGCCGCTACGGCATCTTCGGCCTGATCGGGCTCGCACAGAGCACGCTCGTGACTCTCGGGCTCATCCTGTTCATCCAGATCGAGCCGGCGCACGCGTTCCTGCTGATCCTCGCCGGGTGGGTCTCGTCGCTCGTGTTCACGCTGCTGATCTACACGGCGGTCGTCGCGCTCGGAAACGCGGGTAAGGCGCTCGCGGTGCTGGCGCTCGTCATCCAGGTCTCCGGATCCGGTGGTGCGTACCCACTGCAGCTGCTGCCCGAGTGGTTCCAGAACATCTCGCCGTTCCTTCCCGCGACGCACGCCGTCGCCGCGCTACGCTCGGCCATCGCCGGCGTCTACGCGAGCGACTTCTGGATCTCGCTCGGCGCCCTCGCGCTCTTCGTGATCCCGGCCCTCTTGGTCGGGCTCGTGCTGCGCCGCCCGCTGATGTCGTTCACGCAGGGCCTGTCGAAGGCCATCGAGTCGACGAAGCTGATGTCGCCGTCATGACCGCTACAGAGACGGAGCCTGTCGCGGCGCGGCCGCGCCGCAGCGACGCGACCGCGAACCGCGAGGCGCTTATCAGCGCGGCGCAGTCGCTGCTCGCGGTCGATCCGAACGCCTCGCTCGACGCTATCGCGCAGGCCGCGAAGCTGTCGCGCCGAGCGCTCTACGGCCACTTCCCGGACCGCGAGAGCCTGCTCGACGAGGTAATCGTGCGCGGCGCCGGGCGTATCAACGCCGTGGCGGAGGAGACCGACGATCCGGATCCGCGGGTCGCGATCGCGGGGCTCGCGGCGCGGCTGTGGCGCGAGGCCTCGGCCGTGCGGGCGGCCGCGAACATCGCGCTCGAGAACGCACACGTTCTCGGCACCGTGCGTGCGCTGGCGCCGCTGCGCCGCCGCGTGCGCGCGCTCGTCAAGGCCGGTATCGAGTCCGGAGCCTTCCGCGGCGACATGTCGGATCGGGTGCTCGCGTTTCTCGTGGAGGAGACGGCGCGCGCGACGCTCCGCGAGCGCTGGTTGACGTCGAAGGATGGCGCCTCCACGGTTGTTCGCGTCGTGCTGAGCATCGTCGGCGTGCCCTGGACCGAGCAGGTCGCGCTGCTCGAGGCACACCCGGAGATCGTCGCGGCGGGCTGAGGGGCCGCTTGCGGATCCGCAGCGTGGACTGATGCGATGAGGTGAGGGCCCCGGGATCGGTCTGGGTCTCCACACAGGATCGGTTCCGCGGAGTCCTGATGCATTACGTCGCCCATGCCAGCGCGAAGCTCACGGCCCACACCTCGTCAGAGATCTCCTGTCGCGTCACCGCTTAAGACTCACCCAGCCGGGAGCGAAACCTCTTGATCAACACGGCCTAGGGCCGGGCTTCGGGCGCCGGGCCCGTGGATCCCCGCCACGCCACGGCGTTGAGCGCCCGGAAGTCCTCCACCGGCGGTTGCTCGCCGCGGAGCGTGGCGATGAGCTTGCCCATCGCGGTGCGGCCCACGAGCTCGTGGTCGACGATCACCGTGGTGAGCCCGGGAGGCATGTACTGGCCGACCTGGCGGTTGTCCCAGCCGGTGACGCTCAGCCGATCGGGAACCGCCCACCCGCGCTGGCTCGCGCCCATCAGCACGCCGGCCGCGAGCTCGTCGTTGGCGCACACGATCGCGGTCACGGGCGTGTCCTCCGGAAGGGCCGCGACGGCGTCGACGCCGGTCGATCCGTCGAAGGGGCCGCGAGAGGCGCCGTGCGAGACGAGTCCGCGGGCCGAGACCGCCCTCTCGTACACCGCCTGGCGTTCGTTCGAGGCCGGGTGACCGACGGGACCGCCGACGTGGAAGAAGTGCCGGTGGCCGAGCTCGGCGAGACGACCGACGATCTCGATCATGGGCGAGGCATCGAGCATGATCCCGGCGCCGTGGAGATTGTCGTCGTACACGGGGAACTCGAGGATCGGGACACCGCCGGGGCGGGTTCCCGACCGCACGCGGTCGTCGAAGCTCGCGAGCGAGAGCACGCCCTCGACCCAGCCGGAATCGGCCAGCTCGAACGCCCGGTCGGTGCGCGCGTGCATGCCGCCCGCTACGTGCACGACCTCGACCTCGTAGCCGAACGCGTGCGCCTCCGCGGTCGTCGCCGACATCATCTTCGCGGGCGTGTACGGCGCGGCCGTCGCCGGCACGACGACGCTGAGCAGTCCCGTGCGCCGCACCCGCATCGAACGCGCGACGATGTTGGGGCGGTAGCCGAGCTCGTCGATGGCGGCCTGGATCCGTGCGCGGTTCTCCTCGCGGATCGCCGGATCGCCGCTCACGAAGCGCGACACCGTCTGGTGCGACACGTTCGCGAGCTTCGCCACGTCCTTCAGCGTCGGACGCCGCCCCTCGAGCAGGCTCATCTCAGTGGGCCGCCACGTCGTAGGCGCGCAGCCGGCCACACATTCCGAATCGGTGTGCCGGCTCGAGCCCCGGCGCGACCGCCGCTTCCTCGAGGTGCGAGGCGTCTCCCGCGGCCATGCGCGCGAGCACGTCGAGCGTGCCCTGCGCCTGCGCGAGCGGTCCGCGCTCGACGATGCCGCTCCAGCCGGACAGGCGGTCGGCGACGATCTCGGCGGCGCGTTCGCGGAACTGCCGCAGGGGACGATCGTCTCCCGCGATCAGGGCGTCGCGGATCGCGAGGTACCCCTCGACGGCGAGGTCGCGCCGCTTCGCGGCGGCGACCGCGAGTTCGTCCTCGGATCCGCCGGCGGGCAGCGCGGCCGCCTCGCGGTAGCGCTCGGCGCTCTGGAGATATTCGCTCGGGAACGTCATCACCGCATCGCCGGCCTCGGGCAGGCCGGCGTTCGACATCAGCACGACGAGTCGCGCGTGGTCGAGGTTGACGGCGCGGTGGATCGTGCCCGGCGTGAACCAGGTGATCCGCCCCGGTTCGAGATCCGTCTCCCGGTAGCCCTCGCTCGTCAGCGAATGCAGCTGACCGCGCCCACCGATCGCGATGTAGCACTCGGTCGAGGCCGTGTGCATGTGCGGGCTGCCCCCGCAGATGCCGTCGGGCGCGGGCGAGTCGTAGACGTCGAGGAACGACAGCGAGGTGCCACCGGGAAACGTGCTCATGATCAGTCCTTCGCGAGAATGCCGCGCACGGCCTCTGCCAGCGCGGGGGCGTCAGCGGCGACGCCGTCGGCAATACCGACACCGTAGCGGAATGTCGCCGATTCGCCCGCTGGAATCACCACTTCCTCGCTGAAGAAGGGCGCGGGGTTCAGCGCCGCGAACTCCTCCGAGCGCGCGAACCACTGCGGCGGGTGGTGCGGGTTGCGCGTGTCGTCGAGCATAAGCACGAGCGACGTGGCGTCGATGTGGTCGTGCTTGCCCTCGAAGGCCATCCACTCGTGGCGCTGGCCGCGCACGTCGTTGCCCGTTCCGATCGTGTCGGTCGTCACGAGGCTCCCGTCCGTGAACGAGCGCAGCCCCCGCCAGAACAGGCCGCCGTAGCCGGCGTTCTCGCGCCCCTTCGTCGTCGGGGATCCGATCGCGATCTGCGCGCCCGACACGTTCTCGAGACTCGTCGAGAACGTGAGGGTCCACGAGTTCTCGCCCGTCACCTGGGCGGTGATGCGGCGCGTCTCGGAGAAGTACGCCTGGCCCGATTCCGTCGTCCAGTCGAGCTCGTGCGCGATGACGACGCGGTCGGCGGTCTGGCTCAGCTCGGTGAAGCGGCGATGCCCCTGGGTGCCGTTGTTCGGCAGCTGCTGGTAGCCCTTGTCGCGCACATAGGTCGGTCCGCCCCAGAAGTTCTCGTCGTTGACGACGGGAAGCGACCAGGTGATGCCCTTGTGCCACACGTGGTCGTGGGGGCGGTACAGGCCCGTGTCGTGCCCGGCGCGCGTGCGGATCGGGTAGAAGTACGGCCGGGGCGACTCGAGCTGGGGGTTGTCCGGGATGTAGACGTAGCGGAACAGTTCGACGTCGCCGTCGCGCACCACGATCTCGCGGTCGATCTCGTGGGTGATGGTGAGGTTCGTCATCGGGTGGTCTCCTTCACGGGTGCCCACGGCACCAGCCCGCCGTCCATGCTGCGGCGGAACGGGTCGTCGGTCGTGATCTCGCCCGCGGCGATCGGCTTGCCGCGGAAGGCCGACGCGTACGTTGCGGCGGCGAATTCCAGCGTACGGGTCGCGTCGGCGAGCGACACCTCCGGATCCGTGCCCGCGTCGAACGCGTCGAAGATCGCGGCGAGCTGGTGGACGTGGCTCGACGTCTCGCCGTCGTCGCTCAGGTCCCATGCCTCGGCGAGGTCGTCGCGGCCCTCGGCGGGGGTGAACCGCCAGTCGGCGTCGGTGTAGCCGTAGAGGTGCTCGACCTCGACCGTGGCGTGCTCGAAGTCGAAGCGCAGTCGGCTCGTCTCGCGCGGCGACACGATCGAGTTCACGATGGTCGCGAGAGCGCCGTTGTCGAATCGGGCGACGGCCACCGACACGTCCTCCGTGTCGGTGGGGCGCGTCTGCCGCGCCGCCATCGCGCTGACCGACGTCCACGGCCCGAGGATCGCGAGCAGAAGATCGAACTGGTGGATGCCGTGGCCCATCGTCGGGCCGCCGCCCTCGACGGCCCACTTCCCGCGCCAGGGCAGGTCGAAGTAGCTGTCGGCGCGGTACCAGAGCGTCTCGCAGGTCGCCACGAGGGGGCGGCCCAGGGATCCGTCGGACGCGAGCTGCGCGAGGCGGCGAGCGGCGCGGCCGAAGCGGTGCTGGAACACCGTCAGGACGGGAACGCCCGTCTCGCGCTCGACCTCGGCAAGGGTGTCGAGCTCGGCGAGGCTGAGCGCCGTGGGCTTCTCGGTGAGGACCGGTACGCCGGCGCGCATCGCGAGGATTGCGAGCGGGACATGGGATCCGGGCGGCGTGCACACGTGCACGATGTCGAGCGTCTCGGCGGCGAGCAGCTCGGCGGCGTCGGTGTAGGTGGTGCCGACTCCGTACTCTTCGGCGAAGCCGCGCGCGCGGTCCGCGTCGACGTCGGCGACGGCGACGAGCTCGACGCGGTCCGACAATCGGGTCAGGGCCTGCGCGTGCGCGTGCGCAATCGCGCCGGTTCCGATGATGGCTGCGCGGTAGCGGGCCTTCGAGGTCATGATGTGAACGTTCCTTTGAATATGCGACGGATGGGGGACGGCCGAGGGCCGTCCCCCATCGCAGAGAGCTGGTGTGTCGCGCTTATCGCGCGTTGTCGATCTCGGTCTGGAGTTCGTCGACGAACGCCTGCGCGGCGTCCTCCGGCGTCGACTGGCCCGCGAAGACCTCCTGCGTGTAGCGCTGCAGGATGGCCTCGATCGTCGAGGCGCCGTTCGGGGTCACGACCGGCACGACCTCGCCGGGGGTGACGCGGTCCTGGTACTCGATCGCGGCCTGGTCCGTCGGCGCGAGCTTGTCGGCGATCGCCGAGCGGATCACGTCGTTGGCGGGCACACCGCGCTCGGTCAGGATGATGTCCGCCGACTCTTCGCTGTTCTCAAGGAAGTCGATGAACAGCGCCGCCTCCGCGGGGTGCTCGCTCGTCGAGGCGATCGACCAGAACATCGAGGGCTTGTACGACGAGGGGTCGACGCCCTCGGGCTCCGGCACCTTCAGCAGCACCAGGTTCGCGCCGCTCGCGTCGCTCAGTGCGGTGAGCTGGGTGTTCCACGCCGATGCGAGTCCGACCTTGCCGGTCGCCATGTCGTTGCCGGAGATGCCGGCGTTGAACGACTCGGTGATCGCCTCGGGCGAGTTCATGCCGCCCGACTTCTGCAGGTCCATCTGGAACTGCCACATCTTCGCGAGCACGGCCGGGTCGAGGGTGACCTCGCCGTCCTCGCCGAAGAGCTCGTTGCCCTCGGAGCGCGCCCAGTGCTTGACGCTTCCCACGTCGAATCCGCCGATCTGGTCGGCACCCATCACGGCGCCGCCGCTCTTCTCCGAGAGCTCGTTCGCGAGGTCGGCGAAGTCGTCCCACGTCCAGGTCTCGTCGTCGGGCAGCTCGACGCCGTACTCGTCGAAAAGATCCTTGTTCGCGACGATCGCGTAGGTGGCGATGCCGTGCGGGAAGGCGTACTGCGTGCCGTCGATCTGACCCGTCGCGAGGGCCGACTCCTCGATGTTCGTGGTGTCGATGTCGAGCTCGCCCATGTCGGCGAGTGCGCCGCGGTCGGCGTAGGAGGCGAGGTAGAGCTCGTCCATCTGCACGACGTCGGGCATGTCGTTCGCCGCGGTGCGCGTGGCGAGGCCGTCCCAGTATCCCGTCCAGTCGGCGGGCTCGGCCTGAACGGTGATGTTCGGGTACTTCGCCTCGAAGGCCTCGATGACCTGATCGGTCTGCGAGACGCGGGTGTCGCCGCCCCAGTAGGCGAGCGAGATCGTGACGTCGCCGTCGCTGAGCTCGGCGGGGGCGTCCGAGGCCCCCGAGCAGCCGGCCAGGGCGCCGACCGCGACCGTCGCGACGGCGGCTGCGCCGAAGCGGACGATGTTCTTCTTCGTCGAGAACATGTTTCTCCTATAAGAAATGTGTGATGCGAGGGAGGGGTTACTTGCCGCCGGTCGTGGCGATTCCCTGGAGCAGGAAGCGCTGACCGAAGAGGAAGACCAGGAACACCGGCAGGAGCGAGACGATGCTCATGCCGAACACGGCGCCCCAGTCGGTCGCCGACTGGGCGTCGACGAACTGGCGCACGGCGAGCGATGCCGTGGCCATCTCGGGCTTCGTGAGGTAGATCAGCTGGCTGAAGAAGTCGTTCCACGTCCAGATGAAGGTGAAGATCGTCGTCGTACCCAGGGCCGGAACCATGAGCGGCATGATGATCTGGAAGAAGATGCGGGCGTGGCCGGCCCCGTCGATGCGCGCGGCCTCGTCGAGCTCACGCGGAATGCCGCGGATGAACTGCACCATGAGGAACACGAAGAAGGCGTCGGTCGCCAGCAGCTTGGGCACGATCAGCGGCAGGTAGGTGTTGACCCACCCGATCTGGCTGAACATGATGTACTGCGGCACGATGATGACGTGGATCGGCAGCATGATCGTCACGAGCATTGCGCCGAACCACCAGCGCTTGCTCTTGAAGTTCAGGCGCGCGAAGGCGTACGCGGCGAGCGAGCACGAGACGAGGTTGCCGACGATGCAGCCGAGCACGATGATCATCGAGTTGATCAGGTACTTGCCGAACGGGTACGTCAGTGCGTTCCAGCCGTTGACGTAGTTGTCGATGTCGAAGGTCTTGAGGATGAGGCTCGGGTCGCCGAAGATCGCGTCGTTCGGCCGCAGCGAGCTGACGACCATCCAGAGCACCGGGTACAGCATGATCAGGCCGACGAGGATCAGCACGATGTGCTTCACGACGGGGCCGATCTTGCGGCGCACCTCGCGCGCGCTTCCGGCAGGGGTGCGGGTCGCCCGCGTCGGGGCGTTCAGGATTACGGAAGTCTCAGTCATCGTAGAAAACCCAGTACTTAGAGGCCCAGAAGTTGATGGCGGTGAAGGCGCCGATGATCAGCACCAGCAGCCAGGCCAGAGCCGAGGCGTAGCCCATGTCGAAGTTGCGGAAGCCGCGCTGATAGAGGTACAGCGAGAACAGCATCGTCGAGTCCGCCGGGCCGCCCGTACCGCCGGAGACGACGAAGGCCTGCGTGAACGACTGGAAGGCGTGGATGATCTGCAGCACGAGGTTGAAGAAGATGATCGGGCTAAGCATCGGCAGCGTGACGCTGCGGAACTGACGCCACTTGCCCGCGCCGTCGATCTGGGCGGCCTCGTAGAGCGAGGCGGGAACCTGGCGGAGGCCCGCGAGGAAGATGACCATGGGGGCACCGAAGGCCCACACGTTCAGCAGGATGAGCGTCCAGATCGCCGTGTCGGGCGAGGAGATCCACCCCTTGCCCGCGATTCCGAAGAACGCCAGGAACTGGTTGACGAGGCCCTCCGTGCCGAACACGACGCGCCAGAGCACGGCGATCGCGACGGATCCGCCGATGAGCGAGGGCAGGTAGAACACGGAGCGGTAGAACGACAGGCCGCGCACTCCCCTGTCGAGGAAGATCGCGAGCGCCAGCGCGAACGCGAGCTGCAACGGAACCGACACGATCACGTAGAGGAAGGTCACGCCCAGCGACTTCAGCAGGCGCTCGTCCGTGAACATGCGCACGAAGTTCTCGACGCCGATGAAGCTCGGGGCCTGGAGCAGGTTGTAGTCGGTGAAGGAGAGGAACAGCGACGCAACCAGCGGGCCGGCCGTGATCGCGAACAGGCCGATAAACCACGGCAGTAGGAACCAGAACGCGGCCTTGCCGTCGCCCCCGCCCTTCGGGGAGCTCTTCAGTTCGCGCAGCTCACTGACGACGCTCATTCAGCACCACCTTTCAACATTGAACGATGCGTTGGACACATCGAAACTTCTTCGTTTCCCATATGAACGTTCACACTAAGGCAGCCCGAAACAATCTGCAAGCTTCCGGCAACCGCTTTCCGAATCAGTTACGGATCCGAGATAATCGGGGTGCACCGCACCGTCGCGGTCGCTTCCGCCTCCCGTTAGGACCACCATGACCGCTCGCCTCGTCTTCGTCGGAGACTCCATCACCGATTCGCACCGGGACCGCGATGACGCCCGCTCGCTGGGCGACGGTTACGTCGCGCAGATCGCCGCGGAGCTTCCGGAGGCGGAGATCGTCAACGTCGGAATCTCCGGAAACCGCGCCGTGGATCTCGAGGCACGCTGGGCGACGGACGTTGTCCCCACCTCCCCCGACGTGCTCACGATCTACATCGGGATCAACGACACCTGGCGGCGCTTCGATCGCGACGACGCAACCTCCGCGGAGGACTTCGAGGCGAGCCTCCGGCGCCTGCTCGACACCGAGGTGGTGCGAGGCGCCCGCGTCATCCTCGTGGAGCCGTTCCTCCTCCCCGTGACGGCTGATCAGCGCGGATGGATCGAGGACCTCGACGCCAAGCGCGCGGTCGTCGACGGGCTCGCGTCCGAGATCGGCGCGGGCCTCGTCCCGCTGCACTCCCTCCTCACGGCGGCCGCGGGAGCGGATCCGGCATCGATCGCGCCCGACGGCGTGCACCCGTCCGCCCAGGGCGCGCGCCTGATCGCGGATGCCTGGCTCGAGGTGTACCGCTCGGCCTGATGCGGGCACAACCGCTATCGTGGGCGCTATGACTGCGACAAAGGTGTTGTTCATCGGCGGTACCGGCACGATCTCCTCGGCGGCGAGCGACCTCGCCGTCGAGCGCGGAATGGACGTCACGCTGCTCAACCGCGGCACGTCCTCCCGAACCCCGCACCCCGACGCCGAGGTCCTCGTCGCGGATGTGAACGATCCCACCGCGGTCGACGACGCGCTCGGCGCGCGCGAGTTCGACGTCGTCGTCGACATGATCGCGTTCACGCCCGAGCACGTCGAACGCGACCTGGCGCGCTTCGAGGGCCGGACCGCGCAGTACGTGTTCATCAGCTCCGCATCGGCGTACGCGAAGCCCGTCGCGCGGCTCCCGATCACCGAGTCGACCCCGCTGAAGAACCCGCACTGGCAGTACTCCCGCGACAAGATCGCCTGCGAGACGCTGCTGAACGAGGCCTGGCGCGAGCGCGACTTTCCCGTCACCATCGTGCGGCCCTCGCACACCTACGACGAGCAGATGATCCCGCTCCTCGGAGGCTGGGCGAACATCGAGCGCATGCGGGCAGGAAAGAAGGTGGTCGTGCAGGGCGATGGGACCTCGCTGTGGACCCTCACCCACGCCGACGACTTCGCGGTCGGCTTCGTCGGGCTCTTCGGCAACTCCCTCGCGATCGGCGACACCTTCCAGATCACGAGCGACTTCGTGTACACGTGGGACGAGATCTACCGCATCATGGCGAACGCCGCGGGGACGACCGCCGACATCCTGCACGTGACCAGCGACGATATCGAGGCGGCCTCCCCCATCGTCGGCGGCCAGGTGCTCGGCGACCGCGCGCACTCGGTCGTCTTCGACGACACGAAGATCCGCTCGCTCGTCCCGGAGTTCAACCCGGTGGTCACCTTCCACGAGGGCGCGCGCGAGATGATCGAGTGGCGCGACGCCGACGCGACGCGGCGGGTCACGGATCCGCGCTGGGCCGAGCTCTTCGACCGTCTCGCGGGCTGAGCGCCCTCGGCGTCACATCGTGACGCCGAAGCCCTCCAGCCGCACGCTCCAGTCCGCGGGGAACCCGTCCCCCGAGCGCTGGTGCCGGTCGGCCATCACCGCGATCGCCGCGAGCAGACCTCCGTTGCCCGGCAGGTAGAGCGGCAGCGAGCCGTTCTGGTGGTTGTGCCCGCTCGCGACGACCTCGTTCTTGCCGGCGTCGTTCATCAGCGCATCGATCGCCCATGCGGGTTCGCCCAGGCGCGACGCCGTCATGGCCATGAGCGGATAGTCCCAGCCCCAGGTCGACGCCCAATCCCACTCGCGCACGACGTCGAGATAGGTCGCCCGCATGACCGCGGGATCGATCATGCCGACGTCGGGCACGAAGCCCAGGGCGCCCAGCATCGACGGGTGATCCTCGCGGATCGTGAACGGATCCACGTCGACGGCGGTATAGACACCGCCGCGCACGTGCGGTTCCACGAGCCCCTCCGCGACGCGCTCCCACGAGGCCCGGGGCTCGAGGCCGAGCCGGGCGCGCCATTCGGCGGCGACGCGAAGCGCCCACCGCCAGTAGGCCAGCTCGAACGGCGGGTTCGACATGCGCAGGCGATCGGCCCCGTAGCTCTCCTGCGCCGGAATGAGGGGCGGCCCGAGCACGAATCGGCCGTCGACCTCCTTGGCAAAATCGGCCATGAACTCCGCCGTCTCGAAGACCATCTCGGCGAAGCGGTCGAGCACGGCGCGATCGGCGCTCGCTCGGTACACGAGCTCGGCGAGCGCGATGGGGTGGGGCTGCTGCCAGATGAGGAACACACCGATCGTGCTGGGCGTATCGCGCATCGCGGATCCCAGCTGCTTCGGCCAGCGCGCCCCCGCGAAGCCCTGCGCCGAGGCCGTCTCGCGCGCGAGCTCGAGGGCGTCGACGTACCATCCGAGGCTGCGGCGCAGCAGCTCGGGCCTGCCCCACATCGGGAAGTGGGCCGCGTGCCACCAGTGCATCTCGAGGTGGAACTTTCCTCGCCAGGAGTTGCAGACGAGGCCCGTCTCCTGCGGCGGGAGGGATCCGGAGCAGTTCACGGCCGTCACGTACTGCGAGAGCACGATGCGGCGCTCCAGTTCGGCGGCGCGCGCGTCGGTGTCGCTCGCGAGCGCGATCGCGGATCCCGTCGTCCAGAACCGCGCCCAGTGCTCGCGGGCCGCCCGCACGATGTCTCCGGCATCCAGCGGATCCCGGCCGGGCTCCCGGCCCGGGATGCTCACCATGTCGCCGGATCCGTCCGTCGCGAATTCGATCGAGACGCGCGCATCGTCGCTCACGCGCAGCAGCACCTCGTGCTCGCCGACGCGTTCGAGGGCGGCGCCCGGGGCGAGGATCCGCGCGGTGTAGCGCGAGCCGTCGAGCTCGCGCTCGACGAGCCACCCGTCCTCGCGCTCGATCACGATCGTCGAGTGCCGATCCGGCCGGCCCCAGTCGGCGGCGTTGTGCCAATCGCCGGATCCGTAGGGGAAGGCGACGCGGATCGCGAGGCCCGCCGCGCGCGCTCCCCGCACCTCGATCCCGACGGCGTCTCGATCCGGGTGCACCGCGGTCACGACGTCGACGTGCGCACCCCCGCGCTCGAACGAACTCCGGGCGACGCCCTCCCAGAGCGACAGCGTCTGCTCCGCGCGCTCGAGCTCGGCCGGGCGGATCGCCTCGCCGCCCGCATCGACGAAACCGATCCTCGCGAGATCGAGGCGGTGCGGGTTCGCGCGCAACCACCGGGTGGCATCCGCGCTCTCGGCCGTATCCTTGACCTCCTCGAGGTACGGCGTCGGGCGTCCGTCGATGTCGTACCAGCGCGTCGATTCGGAGAGCTCGTACTCGCGCTCCCCCGGGATCGAGTGCCATGCCCACTGGGCCTGCGTGCCGAGCAGCGTGCCCGGCGCGTCGCGATCCGGCTCGTTCGGGCGGCGCTCCACCGGGAAGTGATCGGGGAAGCTCTGCAAGCCCGTGAGGTCGACGGTGAAGGCGAACTCTCCGTTGCCGACGGAGACCGGGCTGCGTCCGTCGAGGGTGGTCTGCCGCACGTCGTGCCGCTCGATGACGGCGCGTCGATCGATCGTGGCCTGAGTCATGTCCCGCTCCCTCGCGATGTCTCGTCGGGCGTCGATGCCCCGACTGAAGATATCGTGAGAAAGCGGTTTCTTACAACGGCGAACGGTGCTAATTTGGTCAACCGGTTCGACGAGTCGCCGCCCTGAGCGCCCGTCACCACTCATCTGCGCGGCAAAGACGCCGCGCAGCAACGAAAGAGAGCTGACCATGACCGCCCTGCCCCGCGTCCTCGTTTCGACGGACATCGGTGGAACCGACCCCGACGACTTCCAGTCGATGGTGCACCTGCTTCTCTACTCGGATGTGCTCGACATCGAGGGGCTCGTGTCGTCGCCCTACGGCGACGGTCGGGCGCGCGACATCCACGCCGTCATCGACGCCTACGAGAGCGACTACGCGGCACTGTCGTCGCACGCGGACTACCCCATGCCCGACGCGCTTCGATCGCTCGTGAAACAGGGCGCCGTCGACGTCGCACCGGACGCCGGCTTCTCCGACCCCTCCGAGGGATCCGAATGGCTCGTGGCGTGCGCGCGGCGCGAGGACCCGCGACCGCTCAACGTGCTCGTTTGGGGCGGGATCGACGACGTGGCCCAGGCGCTCCACGACGCGCCGGACATCACCGACAAGATCGTCGTGCACTACATCGGCGGCCCCAACAAGACGTGGGGCGTCGACGCATACAACTACATCGAGACACACCACCGCGACGTGACGCTGATCGAGTCGAACAACACCTATCGCGGCTTCTTCATGGGCGCTCCGGACGACGATCTCTCCCCGACGCGCTTCATCGGCGAGCACGTCATCGGTCGAGGCGCACTCGGCGCGTTCTTCGAGAAGCAGCTGCCCGCGGTCAAGATGGGCGACACGCCGACCGTCACCTGGGTGCTGCACGGCACCCAGCGCCCCGACGAGCCCAGCTGGGGCGGGAAGTTCGTGCCGCTGTGGGACGGACGAAAGACCCGTCTCGCGCACCCCGCTACCGAGGCCGACGTCGTCGAGGCGTTCGGCGTCGTCGAGATCCTCGTCCCGAAGCCGGCCGACTGGAGCGACGAGCACCACGCCAACCTCCTCTTCGACGGGCGCCTGCAGGGCCCCTTCCCCGAGCCCGTGGTCGAGGGCGAGTTGCTGCGCTTCCGCCTCTCACCGCGCGACATCCGCCCGATGGGGTATGAGATCCGCAGCACCCACCCCGCGCTCGACGGCCAGTCCGGATCCTTCACCGCCGAGCTTCCGCCCGCCCAGAGGTGGTCGATCCCCTCGCAGGCCTATCGAAACTGGTGGTGCGACGACGGCGCGCCCGAGGTCGCCATCGAGGGCTGGCCGGGCGCCCGCACGGTATCGCAGTGGCGGCACGAATTCATGATCGATTTCGCGGCCCGACTCGATCGGACGATCCCCCGCTCCTAACGGTCAGATCACCGCACTTGCTCGCCCCTGGGCAAGCTGTTACCCTGTCAGAAACCGGTTCCCCGATGGTGCCCCACACGGTCGTGGGCCACCAGGAAACCGGTCCCCGAATCGCACGCAGAGAGGCGCCCTTTCGATGAACTCGACCATGCACGGCCCGGAGGCCCTGGGATGAGCGGTCCCACCATTCCTCAGGTCAAGCCGACGACTGAGCACCTGTTCACGACAGCGGCCCCGACCGTCACGCCGAGGAAGAAGGGCTGGCGCGAATCGTACATCTGGCGCCACAAGGCGCTGTACCTCATGGCGCTGCCCGGGATCGCGTACTTCATCGTCTTCAAGTACTTCCCCATGGGCGGCCTCATCATGGCCTTCCAGGACTTCACGCCCTATCTCGGTCTCTTCGGCAGCGACTGGGTCGGCTTCGAGCACTTCATCCGCTTCTTCACCGAAGAAACGTTCTTCATGCTGCTCAGCAACACGATCATCGTGTCGCTGCTGCTGCTGATCTTCTCGTTCCCGATTCCGATCATCCTCGCGCTGCTGCTCAACGAGGTGCGCACGAAGTGGTTCCAGCGCTCCGTGCAGACGGTCATCTACCTACCGCACTTCATGTCGTGGGTCATCGTGGTGTCGCTGTTCTACGTGCTGTTCACGACCGACGGCGGAAGCATCAACAACCTCCTCGAGTCGTGGGGCTTCGAGAAGATCGGCTTCCTGACCGATCCCGCCTGGCTCCGCCCCATGTACGTCTTCCAGGAGATCTGGAAGAGCGCCGGATGGGGAACCATCGTGTACCTCGCGGCGATGACCGCTGTCGACACCGAACTCTACGAGGCCTCCGAGCTCGACGGAGCCGGACGCTGGCGTCAGACGTGGCACATCACGCTCCCTGCCATCCGCCCGACCATCATCGTTCTCTTCATCCTCGCGATCGGTGACTTCCTCGAGCTCGGATTCGAGCACATGTTCCTCGTGCTGAACTCGCTCAACCGCGAAGTCGGCGAGATCTTCGACACCTACGTGTACGTCACGGGTATCCAGAACGGTCAGATGAGCTACGCCGCAGCGGTCGGCCTGTTCAAGGGCCTGGTCGGCCTGATCCTCGTCATCATGGCGAACAAGCTCGCGAAGAAGTTCGGCGAGGAAGGCGTCTACTGATGTTCTCCTACGAGGGACTCATGCGGCTGAACTCGTTCCTGACGGGCGTGTACCGCATGGTGTACCTCACCCTGCTGTGGCTGGTGACGACGCTGGCCGGCCTGATCATCTTCGGTCTGGGCCCCGCGTCGTACGCGCTCGCGGCATACATCGATGGCTGGTTCCGCCTCGGCGACCAGCCGCCGATCACCCGCACCTTCTTCCAGAAGGTCCGGGCCGAGTTCTGGCGCTCGGCGGCGATGGGCTGGGTGCTCATCGTCGCCGGCACCATCATCGGAACGAACATCTTCTCGGCGTCGAGCTGGGAGCTCCGCTTCGCAAACGTGGTCGCGCTCTTCCTTCTCTTCGTCGCGGGCGCGTATGTCTTCCCGATTGCGGTCGCCACCGACCAGGTCGCGATTCACCGCCGCTTCGCCGCGGCGTTCCTCGTCGGGATCGGCTCGCTGCACTGGACGATTATCGCCGCCGCCGCGACCGCCGGGTGGGTGTGGCTGCTGTACACCTTCGCCCTCCCCATCCTTCCCCTCTTCGCCATGGTCGTGCCCGCGACCGCCATCGGCCTCATCACACGATCCGTCTTCCGTCAGCTCGTCGCCGACGACGACATCAACGACACCACATCTCACGCACCGGCATCGCAAGGAATCTCCTCATGAAGTTCAACCGCAAGCTCGCCCTCGGATCCGCAGTCCTCGCCGTCACCGGCCTCGCCCTCACGGGGTGCGGCGCCTCCGGCGGTGCCGGGGATGCCTCGAAGGACAACGTCTCGTGGATGGCGCTGCTGCACACCCCGACCACTCCTGAAAAGGGCGGCGTGATCGAAACGGCGCTCGAGGACGTCGTGGGGAAGGGCCTCGACTTCCAGTGGATCCCGGCAGCGTCGAAAGACGAGAAGCTCAACGCCGCGATCGCATCGGATAACCTCGCCGACATCGTGCCGCTGAGCCTGACCGAGTCGACGTCGCGTCGCGCTCTGACGTCGGGCCAGTTCTGGGACATCGAGCCCTTCCTCGCCGACTTCCCGAACCTCTCGAAGATCGACCCACAGATCCTCGAAGCGTCGAAGATCGACGGCGTCCTCTACGGAGTCCCGGCGCAGAAGCCCAAGGCTCGCTACGGCGTTCTGATCCGTCAGGACTGGTTGGACACCCTCGGCCTTGAGGTGCCGCACACGACCGAGGAACTCGCCGAGGTTGCACGCGCCTTCACGAACGAAGACCCGGACGGCAACGGCAAGGACGACACGACCGGCATCCTCGACCGCTCGGAGAGCTTCGACCTCGGCTTCCGCAGCCTCGCCGGTTACTTCGGCGCCGGAAGCGTCTTCGAGGTCAACGACAACGACGAGGTCGTCGCGAGCTTCACGACCGAGCCGTTCATCGAGGCGATGGAGTGGTACCGCGAGCTGTACCAGGACGGCGCCGTCACGCAGGAATTCGTCACCATCCAGAAACAGAATCAGCAGGACGCGATTGCTCAGGGCAAGGGCGGCATCGTCTTGACGGGCCTGTTCGAGGCGAAGAACTACATGGCTCTGGCGCAGAGCAGCGACCCGGACACGCCGATGGCATGGGCCCTCGTCAATGACATGACTCACGAAGACGTGCCTCGCCGGATCCTTTCCGACACCAACGGCGGCATCGGCGGTCTGTACGCGATCTCGAAGTCGAGCGTGAAGAACGAGGAGCAGGTCAAGGTCGTGCTCGGAGTTCTGGACAAGCTGCTCTCCGAGGAGGCCTTCGACCTCATGACGAACGGCATCGAAGGCGAGCACTTCGAGTACGAAGCCGATGGCGCCGTCGCGATCACCGACCAGACGAAGTGGGAGCAGGAAGTGCAGCCCTACTCTTCGTCGCGTATGTCCGAGACCATCAAGACCTTCCCGAGCAGCACGCCGTACGTCGACGAGGCCGCCGAGAAGATGGCCGAGAACGACGACTATGCAATCGTCGACGTCTCGCAGTCGCTGACCTCGGACACGTATGACTCGCGCTGGACCGAGGTGCTCAAGAGCGCACGCGACGCGTACAACAAGTACATGGTCGGCCAGCTCGACATCGACGGCTACCAGAAGGTCGTCGACGACCTCCTCGCGGGCGACCTCGGCAAGATCCAAGACGAATTCACCGAGGCGTACGCCAAGGTCAACGGCTGACCACGAGACAGGACATCATGAGGATCAATCGCAAACTGGGAATCAGCGTCGCTTCCCTCGCCATCGCCGGCGTCGCCCTCACGGGGTGCGGGGCCGGCGGGGCGGCGGACAGCGATTCGCCCGACGAGCTCACCTGGATGGCGATGCTCCACATGCCGACGACGCCGGAACCCGGCGGTGTCGTGGAGACGGCGCTCGAGGAGCACACCCGTGTCGGGCTCGACTTCCAGTGGATCCCCGCCGCGTCCGCCTCCGAGAAGCTCAACGCGGCGATCGCGTCCGACAAGCTGGCGGATATCGTCACGCTGCAGCAGATCGACTCCTCGTCGATCCGCAAGGCCCTCGCCTCGGGCCAGTTCTGGGACGTGGAGAAGTACCTCAGCGAGTTCCCGAACCTGTCGAAGATCGACCCGCAGATCGTCGAGGCCGCGATGCTCGACGGCCACCTCTACGGTGTTCCGATCCAGAAGCCCAAGGCACGCTACGGCGTCGTCATCCGCCAGGACTGGCTCGACAATCTCGGGCTCGAGGTGCCGCATACGATCGAGGAGCTCACCGAGGTCGCCCACGCGTTCGCGCACAACGATCCGGACGGCAACGGCAAGGACGACACCGAGGGGATGTACGACCGCGACGAGAGCTTCTACATCGGGTTCCGGATCCTCTCCGGATACTTCGGGGCGGGCGCCGACTTCGAGTTGAACGACGACGGCGAGGTCGTCGCGAGCTTCACGACCGACGCATACAAGGAAGCCATGGAGTGGTACCGCGGCCTCTACGAGGACGGCTCGGTCAACCAGGAGTTCGTGACCCTGCAGAAGCAGCACCAGCAGGACGGCATCGCCAAGGGCGCGGCGGGCATCGCGATGGCGGGCTTCACCGCCGTGCCCAACTACATCGCCACCGCACGCTCGGTCGACCCCGAGACGCCGATGGAGTGGGCGATGGTCAACGACATGACCTACAAGGACGTACCGCGGCGCATCCTCACCGACACGAACGGCGGCTTCGGCGGCTGGCTCAGCTTCCCGAAGTCCAACATCCAGAACGAAGACGAGCTGCGCGTGGCGCTCGGCATGATCGACAAGCTCCTCGATGAGGAGGCGTACGGGATCATGACGAACGGCATCGAGGGCGAGCACTACGAGGTCGACGCCGACGGCGTGATCACGATGCTCGACCAGGCCGCGTGGGAGCGCGACGTGCAGCCCTTCGCGTCGTCGCGCCCCTCCGACACGCTCGTGACCTACCCCAACACGGATCCCTACGTGAACGAGGGCGCCGAGCTCACGGCCGAGAACGACGACTACGCGATCACGAACGTGGCTCAACCGCTGACGTCGGAGACCTTCGACGCACGCTGGACCCAGGTCGAGCAGGCCGCTCAGGACGCGTACAACAAGTACATCGTCGGGCAGATCGACATGGCCGGCTACGAGGCCGCCATCGACGAGCTGCTCGCCGGAGATCTCGGCAAGATCCAGGCCGAATACACCGAGGCATACCGGGCCGTCAACGGCTGACCCCCAGTCCCCTTCCCCACAGCACGAGGAAAGCACCCCATGAAAATCAACCGCAGGATCGGAATCAGCGTTGCTTCCGTCACCATCGCCGGCCTGGCCCTCACGGGCTGCGGCGCGGGCGGCGGCGGCGAAAGCGCTGCGGACTCCAAAGAGATCAGCTGGATGACGGTCGTCCACACGCCCTCGACGCCCGAGGCGAACGGCCCCATCGAGACCGCCATCGAGGAGGCCACCGGCTACCAGATCGACTTCACCTGGGTCCCGGCGGCCAGCTCCGGCGAGAAGCTGACATCGGCGATCGCGTCCAGCACGCTCGCGGACGTCGTCACGCTCAACAGCATCACCTCCTCCCCCATCCGAAAGGCCCTGTCTGACGGGCAGTTCTGGGAGATCTCGGACTACATCGACGACTACCCGAACCTCGCCAAGATCGACGAGCAGACGCGCACCGACGCAAGCATCGACGGCAAGCTCTACGGCGTGCCGATGCAGAAGATCAAGGCGCGCTACGGCGTGCTCGTGCGCCAGGATTGGCTCGACAACCTCGGCCTCGAGGTGCCGCACACGATCGAGGAGCTCTCCGAGGTCGCCCTGGCATTCACGAACGAAGACCCGGACGGCAACGGCAAGAACGACACCACCGGCTTCGTCGACCGCCAGGAGAGCTTCGGCGTGGGCCTCCGGAGCCTCTCCGGCTACTTCGGTGCGGGCAGCGTCTTCGAGCTCAACGAGAACGACGAGATGGTCGCGAGCTTCACGACCGACGCGTTCAAGGAAGCGATGGAGTGGTACCGCGGCCTCTACAACGAGGGCGCCGTCAACCAGGAGTTCGTGACGCTGCAGAAGCAGAACCAGTACGACGCCATCGCGCAGAACAAGGGCGGCATCGTCGTCACGGGCATCTGGGAGGCGCGCAACTTCCAGGCCCTCGCCGAGAGCGCCGACCCGAACACCCCGATGGACTGGGCGCTCATCAACGACATCACCTACGACGACGTGCCGCGCCGGATCCTCACCGACACGGCGGGCGGCGTGGGCGGCTGGTACGCCATGCCGAAGTCCGAGGTGAAGGACGAGGACGAGCTCCGCACGATCCTCGACTTCCTCGACAAGATGAGCTCCGAAGAGGTGTTCGGCATCATGACGAACGGCGTCGAGGGCGAGCACTTCGAGTACGACGCGGACGGCGCCGTCACGATCCTCGACCAGGGCCTATGGGACCGCGAGGTTCAGCCCTTCCTCTCGTCGCGCATGTCCGACGACCTCGTGATCTACCCGAGCAACGTCAAGTACGTGAACCAGTCGGACGAGATGATGGCCGAGCAGGAGCAGTACGTCGTCACGAACCCGGCCCAGTCGCTGTCCTCGGAGACCTTCGACGCGCGCTGGAACGAGGTCAACACCGCGATCGGTGACGCCTACACCAAGTACATGGTCGGCCAGTACGAGATGGAAGACTACGAGGCCGCCGTCGAGAAGGAACGCGCGGGCGACCTCGGCAAGATCGAGGCGGAGTTCACCGCCGCATACGCCGAAGTCAACGGTTGACTTCGGATTCCCCCTAAGAAAGAGAACATCATGAAACTGAACCGCCGACTCGGAATCAGCGTTGCTTCCGTCGCCGTCGCCGGCCTCGCCCTCACGGGTTGCGGCACGGGCGGCGGAGACGACGGTGCGAGCGTCGAGGAATCGAAGTCCATCACCTGGATGTCGATCCTGCACTCCCCCACCACCCCGGACGCGAACGGCCCCGTGCACACCGCCCTCGAGGAGCTCACGGGCTACGACCTCTCCTTCCAGTGGGTCCCCGCCGCGAACGCAAGCGAGAAGCTCACCGCCGCCATCGCATCGGACACCCTCGCCGACATCGTCACGGTCAGCAGCCTCGGCTTCACGTCGCCGACGATCCGCCAGGCGATGAAGTCCGGGCAGTTCTGGGACGTCACCGACTACCTCGACGACTACCCCAACCTCGCCGCGGTCCTGAGCGACCAGGTCAAGACCGACTCCAGCATCGAGGGCCGCCTCTACGGCATGCCCCAGGTGAAGGAGAAGGCCCGCTACGGCATCCTCGTGCGCCAGGACTGGCTCGACAACCTCGGGCTCGAGGTTCCGCACACCGTCGAGGAGCTCGGCGAGGTCGCTCGGGCCTTCGCCACGCAGGATCCCGACGGCAACGGCCAGAACGACACGACCGGATTCATCGATCGCCTCGAGAGCTTCGACCTCGGCTTCCGCAACATCGCCGGATTCTTCGGCGCGGGCAGCGATTTCGAGCTGAACGACAACGACGAGGTCGTTGCGAGCTTCACGACCGATCCGTTCAAGGAAGCCATGGAGTGGTACCGCGGCGTGTACGAGGACGGCGCCGTGAACAACGAGTTCGTCACCGTGCAGAAGCAGAACCAGTACGACGCCATCGCGCAGGGCAAGGGCGGAATCGTCTCGACGGGCCTGTTCGAGGCGCGCGGCTTCATGCAGCTCGCCGAGAGCGCGAACCCCGACACGCCGATGGAGTGGGCGCTCATCAACGACATGACGTACGGCGACGTCGAGCGGCGCACGCTGTCCGACACGCGCGGCGGCATCGGCGGCTGGTACGTCTTCCCGAAGTCCGAGGTGAAGGATGAGGACGAGCTGCGCGCGGTGCTGCAGTTCGTCAACGACATCAACTCCGAAGAGGCGTTCGGCATCATGACGAACGGCATCGAGGGCGAGCACTACAACATCGGTGCGAACGGCGAGATCGAGACGATCGACGAGGGCGTCTGGGCCGCCGAGGTTCAGCCGTACCAGTCGTCGCGCATCACGCAGAACCTGGTCGACTTCCCAAGCAGCGCGCCCTACGTCAACGAGGCCGCGGAGAAGATGGCCGAGCAGGAGGAGTTCGTGATCACGAACCCCGTCCAGTCGCTCCAGTCCGACACCTACGACACCCGCTGGAGCGAGGTCGTGACCGCCGCCAAGGACGCCTACAACAAGTACATGGTCGGCCAGATCGATATGGCCGGCTACGAGGAGGTCATCGACAAGCTTCGTGCGGGTGACCTCGGCAAGATCGAGGCCGAATACACCGAGGCGTACGCCGCCTCCAACGGCTAAGACCCACCACAAAGGAGCGCAGGAGCAGAGCATGAGCTACACCATCGAGACCGCCCAGATCCAGGCGGCGATCGACGACGCGGCACGCGCCGGGGGCGGGGTCGTCACGATTCCCGCGGGCGTACACCGCACGGGTGCTCTGCGCCTGCGCTCCTTCGTGGAGCTTCACCTGGAGAGCGGGGCCCGGCTCGAGTTCGTTCCAGACCCCGCCCTCTACCCCATCATCGACGCCTCGTGGGAGGGCGCACCGGCCAGGATCCACCAGCCGTGCATCTTCGCCGACGGCGAGGAGGGCGTCTCCGTCACGGGCCTCGGCACAATCGACGGCGGCGGCTCCTCCTGGTGGGAGGCGGTCCGCACGGGCACACGTCTCGAGGCCGCCCGCCCCACCCTCATCAGCTTCCGGCACTCGTCGCGCGTCACGATCCGCGACGTCGTGCTCGAGAACTCCCCCGCGTGGACCGTGCACCCCTACCGATGCGACGACGTCCGCGTCTCCGGGGTCCGGATCAAAAACCCGGCCGACTCGCCGAACACCGACGGCATCGACCCCGAGTCGTGCCGCAACGTGCGCATCACCGACTGCCACATCGACGTCGGCGACGACTGCATCGCCATCAAGGCCGGCACGGAGGCGTCGAACGCCGACCCGGCGCCCTGCGAGAACATCGTCATCACGGGCTGCACGATGCTCGCCGGCCACGGCGGCGTCGTGATCGGCAGCGAGATGTCGGGCGGGGTGCGCGGCGTCGTCATCAGCGACTGCGTGTTCGACGGCACCGACCGCGGCGTGCGTCTCAAGACGCGGCGCGGGCGCGGCGGCGTCGTCGAAGACCTGCGCATCTCCAACATCGTGATGCGGAACGTCGCCGTTCCCTTCGTCTTCAACCCCTTCTACTTCTGCGGCCCCGAGGGCAAGCTCCCCCGCGTCTCGGACCGCAACCCCCTGCCCGTCGACGACGGCACCCCGACCATCCGCCGCGTGTTCATCTCGAACGTCTCGGCGACCGAGGTGTCCTCCTGCGCGGGCTTCATCTCGGGCCTTCCCGAGATGCCGTTCGAAGACATCACGATCACGGACGTGTCGATCGGTTTCGCGAAGGATCCCGTTCCCTCGGTGCCCGCGATGGCGTTCGGCATCGACGAGATGGCGGCGGCCGGCTTCTACATCGACTTCGTGAAGAACTCGCGGATTGAGGGCGTCAGCCTCTCCGGTCTGGTCGGCGACGCGATCATCGGCGGCGCCGGTGTCGAGAATCTCACGGCAGAGGTCGCCACCTATGGCAATTGACGCTCCTGTGCGTATGATGGTGAGCATGAAACCGGTTTCTCGACGGCCTGAGAAATGGATCTCCGGCATCGGGCTCGCTCTCGCGGGCCTGCTGCAGGGCGGATTCACTCTCACGGTTAACGCATCGAGCGAGGCCGAGTTCACCGAGAAGATCCTCCCGGCGATGCAGGCGGCGGGGATGCAGCCGACGGGCGATGCGTACGAAGGTGCACGCACGCTCGCCGCATGGTTCGGCTTCTCGCTGATCATCGTCCTCGCGCTGTGCGTCGTCGGGCTGTTCATCGCATCGCGCCGCCCCGAGCGACGCTCGACCGGATGGTGGTTCGCCGGCGCCGGTCTCATCTGCCTCGTGGGAACGCAGCTCGTGCTGTACCCCGTCGCTTTCTTCTTCTTCCTCGCGGCCGCACTGTTCGCGGTCCGTTCGACGCAGCAAGGATCTACATCATGACAACGACCACCTCGCCGGCCACCGTGCCGATCAAGTTCCGGGGCAAGGGACGGGGCAGCCGCGCAATGACGCCTGGCCGCCGCGTCTTCAACGTCATCAACGGCATCGTTCTGACGGCCTTCGCGCTGATCTGCGTGCTGCCCTTCGTGAATGTGCTCGCGAGCTCGCTCGCGACCCCGGGTGAGATCGCGACGACGCCGTTCATCCTCTTCCCGAAGACGTTCACGCTCGAGGCCTACAAGTACATCCTCTCGACGCCGACGATCTTTCGCGCCATGGGCGTCTCGGCCTTCGTCACCATCGTCGGCACCTTCGTGAGCCTCGTGCTGACGGCGTTCATGGCGTACGCCCTGTCGAAGAAGCACCTCAAGGGCCGCCGCGTCATCAACTTCCTCGTCGTGTTCACGATGCTGTTCTCCGGCGGAATGATCCCGACCTTCATGGTCGTCAACGCCTTCGGCCTCATCGACTCGCTGTGGTCGCTGATCCTGCCGGTCGCGATCAACGCCTTCAACTTCGTCATCATGCGCAGCTTCTTCCAGGGCATCCCGGAGAGCCTCGAGGAGGCCGCGCGCATCGACGGCTGCTCGGAGTTCGGCGTGTTCCTGCGGATCGTGCTGCCGCTCTCGCTCGCGTCGATCGCGACGATCGGCCTGTTCTACGCGGTCTACTACTGGAACACCTACCAGAGCGCGATCCTCTACATCAACGACTCGACCAAGTGGCCGATGCAGGTGCTGCTGCGCCAGATCGTGATCGTGGCGAGCGGGCTGAACGCCGACGAGTCCTCGGTCGATGTCGTGCCGCCGGCGCAGTCGATCAAGATGGCGGTCATCTTCGTCGCGACCCTGCCGATGCTCATCGTCTACCCGTTCGTGCAGCGCTTCTTCGTCAAGGGCGCGCTGATCGGATCCGTCAAGGGCTGATCCGCACGCAGAAAGATCGCCGCGACCGATTCGGTCGCGGCGATCTTTCTGCGTGCGCTACTGCTGGAAGGTGCCCTGCCCCGTCCATCCCGCGGGCGCGCCCGGACCGAAGCCCTGCGCCTCGAGGGTCACGAGGCCATCGTCCGTGACGACGATGCGCACGCGCTGGCGGGCGATGTCGTCCCCGATCACGTCGACGCGCGCGTCGAAGATCCCCGGCGCGCACCAACCGCCCGTCACGACTCCGTGCCCGACTCCCGGCGCGTCGACGGCGAGCTCCTCCCCCGCGCGCGCCGTGAACGCGAACGCGCCGGCGTCGAGCCGCATGCCCTCGGTCGTGAGCTCGAGCGAGACGCGGGAGCGCAGCCCGGATCCGGTCACCGCGCGCAGCGAACCGCTCACCGCGCGCGCGTGCCGGGCGTCGTGCACGGGCGCGGGCCACGCGATCGACGCCGGCGCCTCCCCCATCGGCTCGTCGAGCGCCTCGAGGAGCATCGTGCTGAGGCGCTGATCGCCCGCGTTGCACCCCTGCGCGTTCGCCGTCATCACGGCGACGAGGTCGCGTGCGGGATCGCCGTAGACGTACTGGCCGCCCAGGCCGACCATCATCCACCCGCCCTGCGGGGGCAACCAGGTCTGCGCCGCATAACCGAATCGGTTCGTCGAGCCCCACGTGAGCATGCTCGTGTCGGCGCGGTGCCTCACGAGCTCGCCGACGACCTCGCGCGGAAGCACGCGGACATCGCCGCGCGCTCCGCCGCCGAGCAGCATCTCACCGATCACGAGCAGATCGTGCGGGCGGGCGACCATGCCGCTGCCGCCGTGGGCGATGCCCTCGGGGCTCGTGATCATGCGCATGCCCTCGCCGAGCCCGAGCGGTGCGAAGACCCGTTCGCGGATGACGTCCTCCCACGACCGCCCCTCGATGCGCTCCACGAGCGCGGCGAGCACGTACGAGGCGCTCGTGTCGTAGTGGAACAGGGTGCCCGGTCGGTGCGACGGCATCGTGCGGAAGAAGCTGTCCAGCCACTCCGGCGAACCCTCGGTGTACGTCGTGCCGACATAGGGCGTGCGCATCGAAAGGAGGTCGTCGATCGTCGCGAGTTCGAGAAGCGGATGCACCGGGCGCTTCTCGGGGAAGTGATCCATCAGGGCGTCGCCCGTGGCGAGCCTGCCCTCGTGAGCGAGGGAGAGCACGGCGATCGCGGTGAACGTCTTCGAGACCGAGTACAGGCGGTGCGGCACCTCGGGCCCCATGCCCGCCGCGCCGGCGCTGTATACGAGAGAGCCGCCCCGCGACACCTCGATCGAGTGGATCGAGATGTCGTGGGCGGCCGCTTCGGCGATCAGCCGATCGAAGGAGCCGTTCATCGGACGCGCGTAAACGGGCTGTCGAGCTCGACGAAGGTCGACTCAAGCCGCAGAGCGCGCTCGAGTTCCTCCTCGACGCCGTCGATGACCAGGTGATGGCCGGCCTCATCGTCGACGACCCTCGCGGATCCCTCCGCGACGAGCCGCGGCGCGGGCGCCTGCATCACGCCCTCCACTAGTCGCATGAACGCGCCGGTGCCAGCGAGGGGTGAGAACAGCGCCTCCGCGCCCTCGCGCGCCGCGAGCAGGTTCTCGATCAGGTCGCGGCGCCCCGTGTGCTGCGTCTCCAGGACGAACCCGTTCGCGTCGAGGAGCTCGATGTCGTCCTTCGTGTACCACAGGCGTAGCGCGCCGTTCGTGCCGACGACCTCGACGTACGGATCCTTCTGCAGCGATGCCGCCAGCGTCACCGCGGTCGTCAAACGCACGTCTCCCTCGAGATCGAAGACGGCGACCGAGGTGTCGTCGGCCTCGATGTCGTTCGCTCGCCACAGGTCGAGTTCGAGCGACTTCACGTCCTCCAGCCGGGTCGCGCCGGCGAGCGCCAGGGCGGTGGCGGTGGCGTGCGCGAGCGGATTCGTCAGGGCACCGTCGGCGACGACGCGGCCGTCGAGGGTGCGGCGTCCGGCCCACGCCGAACGGGCGTAGTAGGCCTCGTTCCGCACCCAGGCGCCCGTGGCGCTGTATCGCACGACCTCGCCGATGTCGCCCTCCGCGACGCGGGCCCGGATGATGTCGAGAGCCTCGGAGCCGAGGCTCTGGAAGCCGACCTGCACGAGCCCGCCCGTGCGCTCGGCGATCGCGAGCAGGCGCTCGAACTCGTCGAGGGTCGCGGTCGTCGGCTTCTCCAGCATGACGTCGGCGCCCGCCTCGAGCGCCGCCGAGGCGAAGTCGAAGTGCGTGTTGATCGGCGTGCAGATCACGACGACGTCGAAGCCGCCCGCCGCGATGAGCTCGGCGCCATCGGTGAACCTCGCCACGCCCGCGGGCAGGGCGTCGGCGGCAGGCGGTACCGGATCGGCGACGGCGACCAGCTGGACGCGGCCCTCCTCGTGCAGCCGCAGGCCCTTCTCGACGTGGGTGCGGCCGTGTCCACCGGTTCCGATGAGTGCCAGTCGTGGGGCGTTCAAGAGGCGACCTCCGATGTCGTCAGCGTGAGTGCGCTCGCGAGAGCGCGTTCGATCGTGTTGTCGTCCGGGGCGTCGACGAGCGCGACGACGAGATCCAGGGCGAGGGGCTCGCCCGGCTCGAGGTGGCGACGCTCGTCGTGCGCGAGAGCGGGACAGAAACCAACGTATCCCTCCGCCCGCACGAACCACGGCAGGCGCGAGCTCGACGCGGCGACGAGGCCCGCGTCGGCGCCCACGACGACGAGCCACGGCGAGGTGGATCCGTGCGCGTTCTCGGTTCCGGCACCCGCCTCGCTGAACACGTCCGCCGATCCGAACGGGGCGCGCCAGAAGATACCGCCGTAAAAGGCACCGGGGCGGCCGTTCGTCTGGGAGCTGCCGATGCTCACACCGTCGCGCAGCGCCGTGAGGGTGGACCGCCACGAGATCACGGTCGTGCCGCCGACGTCGTCCACCCGGATCTCGCGTTCCTCCGAGATCACCGGCTCGTCGTCGCGGTCGCGCCAGAGGATCGTTGAATTGTAACGATTCACCTCGGCGGACTCCGCCTCGATGACTTGGCGCCCGTGGTTGTCCAGGATCTGCGGGCCGACGTCGCGGACGTAGGTGCTCCCGCCCCAGAAGTTGGTGCCCGACACGTCGGGGGTGGTGACGCTGACCCCGAGGTGGTGCAGGTGATCCGAGGGGCGGGTCTGAGTGACCTCGACGCCGGCCGGCGTGGTTACCGTCGCGTAAGGCCTCGGGGCGTGTCCGGGGTCGACGTCGTCGCCCGAGTGGAGCGTCACGATCGGCTGACCCGCGCCGTTGCGGAGGATCGTTGTCATTTCTTCTTCCCTGTGCTGGAGCGCACCGTGAGCTGGGGCGCGAAGGTCGTGGGTTCGAGATCGGCCGTTCCGCGGATCTGCTCGAGCAGCGTCGACCAGATCTTCTCCCCGACGTCGCCCAGGCGGGCGGTCATCGTGGTGAGGCTCGGCGAGGAGTACTGCGAGAACGGGATGTCGTCGAATCCGGCGACCGAGAGCTCGTCGGGCACGCTCACGCCCTCCTCCGCGAGGCGACCGAGGAATCCGAGCGCGACGACATCGTTGAACGCCATCGCCGCGCTCGCGCCGGTCTCGCGCACGGCGGGCCAGGCCGCGTAGCCGTCTTCGAAGGACGATCCGCAGTCGACGCTGACGATCTCGACCTCCGGATGCTCGCCGCGGACGATGTCGAGGCCGTCCTGACGGGCCATGTTCGACCGCGCCTGCGGCGGGCCGGCGAGGTAGGCGATCTTCGTGTGCCCCAGCTCGATGAGATGACGCGCGACGGCGCCGATCCCTTCGGCGTAATCGATCAGGACGGCACCCGCGCGCTTACCGGTCGTGCGGTTGAAAATGACGACCGGATCGATCTTGGGCATGAGGTCGAGCATCGTCAGACGGTCCATGCGGGGCGCGAAGAGCACGATCGCGTCCGTGCGGTTGCGGATGTCGAGCGCGATCTCCACCTCGCGCTCGCGATGCTCGCGCGTGTCGGCGACGAGCACCCGGTAGCCGTCGCGCTCCGCGGCGGAATTCAGGCCGTGAAGCACCTGGTGGAACATCGGGTTGGCGAGGTCCGGCACGACGACGCCGATGGTCCGGCTCTCACCGAGCGACAGCGAGCGCGCGGCCGCGCTGGGCGAGTATCCGAGCTCGGCGACCGCGGCGCGCACGCGCTCGGCGATCTGCTCGTTCACGGTCGATACGCCGTTCATCACGCGAGACACCGTGGCCTTCGACACCCCCGCCGCCGCGGCGATGTCGGAAATCGTGATCTCGCGCCCGGTCTTCTTCGCAGTCATGGCTCAATCTTGATCGAGATCGACGCGGAAGGAGCTGAAGGCGCCCACCGCCGGAGCCCGGCCGACGGGGTGACCGGCGAAGAGCGCGAGCTCGGCGCCGATCCACTGTCCCTCGGACGCATGGAAGCCGGGATCGATGCGGAGCGCGCGCCCGTCGATCGTCAGCTCGACGACGAGGGCCGCGTCGGCGGCGCACTCGACGGCGACCTCGACGGGGCCATCCACCGGGATCCGGGCGATGATACGCTCGCTCATGTCGTCTCGGGTGCGCACGGCGACGACCGCGTCGGCTCCGCGCTCACCGCGCGCGAGACCGGCCCAGAGATAGTCGTAGCCGAGCACCGCGAGGCCGGCGCGCGTTCCCGCTTCGCCGTCGAGCGCGACGCGAACGCTCGATCGCGAGGCCATGCCCGGAAGGGGCTGTCCCAGCACGCGAGAGAGGGTGCGCAGGTTGCCCGATTCCTCGCCCGATCGGATCCGCAGGCCGCCCTCGCCCGGGACGAGCGCGTCGCCCGACGGGTTGGCCTGCCACACCCAGCTGGGCCCTGGCACTCCCCCGGCGAAGTCATCGCTGCGGGCGATCGTGCGGTAGAGCTGCGGCGTGCCGTGCGGCGCGGGGTACTCGAGAACGGGTTCGCTCGGCCCGCCGTCGACTGCCTTACCCATCACCGGCCAGCCGTCGTCGCCCCACGCCATCGGCTGCAGGTGCACGACGCGCCCGAAAGGGCCCCGGTCCTGGAAGTGCAGGAACCAGTCGCGGCCGTCCACCGCCGTCACCCAGGCGCCCTGGTGCGGGCCGTTGACCGGCGTGGATCCCTGCTCGAGCACGTTGCGCTCTTCGTACGGCCCGTACACGTCGCGCGAGCGGAACACCGCCTGCCAGCCGGTCGCCACGCCCCCCGCGGGTGCGAAAATCCAGTACCAGCCGTCGCGCTTGTAGAACTTGGGGCCCTCGATCGTGCCCCACCCGTCGATATCGGCGCCGTCGATCACGTCGCGCGCCGGGCCGGTCGCGGTGCGAAGCGACTCGTCGACCGGAACGACCGTGAGGATGTTCTTCTTCCCCGCGCGAGACTTGGCCCAGCCGTGCACGAGGTAGGCGCGGCCGTCGTCGTCCCAGAGCGGGCACGGGTCGATCAGGCCGAGACCCGCGAGCAGGAGGTGGGGAGCGCTCCACGGACCCTCGGGTTCGGGCGCCGTGACGACGAAGATCCCCTGATCCGGGTCGGGATAGACGATGTAATACGTTCCGTCGTGGTGGCGGATCGACGGCGCCCACACGCCCTGCCCGTGCCGCGGCAGCTCGAACCAGGCCGTGGGTTCGTTCCCCGCCGGGAGGGCGTCGGCGACGCGATCCCAGTTCACGAGGTCGGTCGAGGCGTACACGGGCAGCCCCGGCGCGCGGTTGAAGCTCGAACCGATCATCACGTAGCGCTCTCCCACGCGGATCGCGTCGGGGTCGGGCAGGTCGGCATCGAGAATCGGATTCCGGTATGTGCTCTCGCCATTGAGGTGGTCCATAACAGTAAGATTACATCAGAAACCGGTTTCTGCTATGGTTTCTTGCAAGACATCAGACCACTCCCTCTCGAAACGCACGAGGACACATGGCTCATCGCAACGACGCGACCCCAGACCGCTCGAGCAAGATCGACAGGATCCGCGGGATCCTGTCCGATCTGGGCGCCCCCGCGGTCCACCTCACGACGGCGGCCTCGCTCGCCTGGCTCCTCGACGGCCCGCGCACGGCCGTCCCGCTCGGCGGCGCGCCCGTCTTCTCGGCGACCGTCACCGCAGACGGATCCGTCACGATCACGGCGCTCGCCAACGAGATCGAGCGCCTCCGCGACGAGGAGCTCGCGGGCGAGCTGCTCTGGCGCGAGATCCCCTGGTATGGCGACCTCGCCTCGCCGCCCGGAGACGCCGTCGCCGAGGCGGACGTCGCGGCACGGCTGCGCGCCGCGCGCGCCGATCTCCTCCCGAGCGAGATTGAGCGCTACCGAGCGCTCGGAGCCGACACGGCCCGCGCGATGTCGGCCGCCCTGAAGGCCGCGGAGCCCGGCTGGACCGAACGCCAGCTCGCCGGGTATCTCGCGGAGAGCGCGTACGGCATCGGCGCCGAACCCGCCGTGCTCCTGGTCGCGGGCGCGTCGCGCGGATCCGTGCAGCACCCGATCCCGACCGACGCACCGCTCGGCGACCGCGCCATGGCGGTCATCACGACCGTGCGCGACGGGCTGCACGTCAGCGCCACGCGCTGGGTCACCTTCGCCGACCACGAGCGCTTCGCCGACACCGAGGCGCGCCTGCGCGAGGTCGAGGCCGACATCCTCGACGCGACCGTGCCCGGGTCGAGCTTCGGCGCGGTCTTCGATGAACTGCGCGCCGCCTACGCGCGCCACGGCTTCGGCGACGACGCGTGGACCCGCCACCACCAGGGCGGGCCGACCGGTTACCTCGGGCGCGACCCGAAGGTCACCCCCGGCTTCGATGACACCATCGGCGCGCACCACGCGGTCGCGTGGAACCCGTGGGTCCCCGGCGCCAAGCTCGAAGACACCGTTCTCGTCACGGCCGACGGCGTCGAGGTTCTGAGCCTCGACCCCGAGTGGCCGTCCACCACCGTTCGGGGCCGCATCCGCCCCCTGCCCCTCGCCCGCACCTGATCCCCCTGGAGAGATTCGCATGACTCGTCGCTTTGCACTCATCGGTACCGGCGGACGCGCCGGCATGTACATCGGCGCGCTCGCCGACAGCCACGCCGACGCCGGCACGCTCGTCGCCTGGGCCGACACCAACCCGGGCCGCCAGGATTGGCACGAGAAGACCTCGCCCGGCATCGGCCAGCCGCGCCGCTTCGACCCGGAGAACCTCGACGCCATCGTCGCGGAGGAGAACATCGACGCCGTCATCGTGACGACGCCCGACTACCTCCACGCGAAGTACGTCGTCGCCGCGCTCGAGGCCGGTGCGGACGCCATCGTAGAGAAGCCCCTCACGATCAACGAGGAGGGCATCCGCGCGATCGCCGAGGCGGCCGAACGCACGGGCCGCAAGGTCACCATCACCTTCAACTACCGCTACTCGCCCCGCAACGCCGAGCTGAAGAAGGTCATCGCGTCCGGCGAGATCGGCGAGGTCACGAGCGTTCACTTCGAGTGGGTGCTCGACACTGCCCACGGCGCGGACTACTTCCGGCGCTGGCACCGCGAGAAGGAGCACTCGGGCGGACTGCTGATCCACAAGTCGAGCCACCACTTCGACCTCGTCAACTGGTGGATCGACGACGTGCCCTCGCGCGTGTACGCGTCCGGCGGTCTGCGCTTCTACGGTGCCGAGAACGCGGCCCGTCGCGGCCTCGGTGAGCGCGCGAGCCGCGGATCCGTCGACGACCCGCGCACCGACGCGTTCAGCCTCGACATGCGCGCCGACGAGAAGCTCAAGGGCCTCTACTTCGACAACGAGGGCCACGACGGCTACATCCGCGACCGCGACGTGTTCGATGAGAACATCTCGATCGAGGACAACCTCTCGCTCGTCGTCGACTACGTCGGCGGCCCCACCATGAGCTACTCGCTCAACGCCCACTCGCCGTGGGAGGGCTACACGGTCGCCGTCAACGGCACGAAGGGGCGCGCCGAGCTGACGGTCGTCGAGCGCGGCATGGTGCACAGCAGCAAGTCCGGCGGCACGGTCGTCGACCCGAGCGCCAACCCGGACGACGTCGAGAGCAACGACACGCGCCCCGAGTTCGAGAAGCTCGTCGTGCAGAAGCACTTCCAGCCCGCCTACGAGATCGAGATCGTCAACAGCGAGGGCGGCCACGGCGGCGGCGACAAGAAACTGCTGAATGATGTCTTCTACGGCGCGGCGGAGGATCCGCTGGGCTTCACCGCCGACTGGACCGACGGCGTGCGCAGCGTCGTCGTCGGCGTCGCGGGCAACCTCTCGCTCGAGACCAGTCAGGCCGTGCGCGTGGCCGACCTCGACCTGGGCCCCGCGGCCCGCGCCCTGAACGGAGAATCGAAATGAGCCGCGTCGTCGTGACGGGAGGCGCGGGCCGGCTCGGCCGCAGCGTCGTGGCCGCCCTGGCCGAGGCCGGGCACGAGGTCGTCTCGATCGATCAGGCGACGCTCGAGGGGCTGCCCGCCGAGCAGATCGCGGTCGACCTGCTCGACCTCGAGGCCGCGTCGTCGGCATTCGCGGAGATCGCGCCCGACGCCGTCGTGCATCTCGCGGCGATCGCGGTGCCCGGCGCGCTGCCGGATCCCGACATCTACCGGATCAACACGCAGCTCGTGTGGTCGGTGCTGCAGGCCTCGCTCGACGCGGGTGTGCGGAAGATGCTGCTCGCGTCGAGCCCCACCGTCATGGGCTACGGTTCGCCGAGCGGATGGGAGCCGCAGTACCTGCCGCTCGATGAGAAGCACCCGACGGCGCCCTGGAACGGGTATGGGACGTCGAAGGTCGCGATGGAGCAGATCGTGCAGATGGCCGTGCGCCAACACGGTCACCGCATGCGCTTCGGCGCCTTCCGCCCCTGCTACGTGATCGCCCCCGAGGAATGGGCCGGCGCGCCGACGCAGCAGGGCCACACGGTCGCCGAACGCATCGCGAACCCCGAGCTGTCGGCCGTGGCGCTGTTCAACTACGTCGACGCGCGCGACGCGGGTGCCTTCGTCGACGCGTGGATCCGGAAGGCCGACGAGGTCCCCAACGGTTCGACCTTCTTCGTCGGCGCGCCCGACGCGCTGTACGACGGCGACACGGCCGACGGGATCCGCCAGTATCTGCCGGCCGCGGCCGGCGCCGCCGAGCAGCTGTCCGGCACGCAGTCGATGTTCTCGAGCGAGAACGCCGCGACGCTGCTCGGCTGGCGCGCGACGCGTCTGTGGCGCGACGAGCTCGTGCGCGAGGAGGCGGTCGCGTGAGCGCGACGATCGCCGCCGTCGATACCCGCCTGATCCGGATCCCGCTGTCGCGCCCCTGGGGCGCCGACGTGACCGAGATCCACGTGATCGAGGTCATCGTCACCGACTCGGACGGCGCGACGGGCTTCGGCTTCTCGTGGACGCCGACGATCGGCGCGCACGCCGTGCACCAGCTGCTCGCGCACGACATCACCGATTTCGCGCTGGGCAAGGACGCGGATCCGCAGATCTGGACGAGCGCCTGGACCCACCTGCACGAGGCGGGCGGCGGCGGCATCACGACGATCGCGCTCGCGGGTCTCGACCTGGCGCTGTGGGATCTGCAGGCGCGCCGCGCGGGACAGTCGATCACCGAATTCATCGGCCGCAGGCACACCTCGCTTCCGGCATACGGCAGCGGGGTCAACCTGCACTACACCCTCGACGAGCTCGTCGCCCAGGCGGAACGCTGGGTGAGTGACGGATTCCAGGCCGTGAAGTTCAAGGTCGGCAGCCCCGACATCGCCCGCGACGTCGAGCGTGTCGCGGCGGTCCGCGAGGTGCTCGGCCCCAACCGCACCCTCATGATCGACGCGAATCAGCGCTGGGACCTCGAGAAGGCGACCGCCGCGATGGCGCAGCTCGCTCCGTTCGAGCCCGCCTGGATCGAGGAACCGCTTCGCGCCGACGACATCGCCGGCCACGCGGAACTGCGCCGGCGCATCGATGTGCCGATCGCGTTCGGCGAGAACCGCCACACGGTGTACCAGTTCCGCGACGCGATCGATGCCGGCGCGGTCGACGTGATCCAGCCGAACATCGTGCGGGTGGGCGGCATCACGCCGTTCCGCGAGATTGCGGCGCTCGCGGCGGATCGTGGCGTCGGGCTCGCCCCGCACCTGCTTCCGGAACTGTCGAGCCAGCTGGCGTACGCGCTGCCGCTCGCGACCTGGGTGGAGGACGTCGAGGACGCGGGCTTCGCCCAGCTCGGCGCCCTCGTCGAGCCGACGGGCCTGACGATCGCCGACGGCGTCGCGTCGGGTGGCCCTACGCTGGGGCTGGGCATCCGCTTCCGCTGAGCCCGCCCCCGTTGTCGTCACCGGAGACATCATGACCGTATACACCGCCGCCTTCGACTGGGCCCGGCGGCACGTCGGCGATGGCCGACTGCCAAACGCCGTGCTCGGGATCGCCGACGCCGACGGCACGGTCGCGCTCGACAGCTTCGGCGGCGTGCCCGTCGACGCGAGCTATCCCCTGTTCTCGATCACCAAGATCCTGACCGGCATCACGGCGACGCGCGCGATCGAGCGGGGGCTGCTGACCCCGAACACTCCCCTCGCGGACGCCGTTCCCGGGTTCGGAAGCACGCGCGACGACATCGTGCGCCTGTGGCACCTCGGCAGCCACTCCTCCGGCATCTCGGAGCCGCCGCTCGACACGGCGGTCCCGCTCGCCGAGGAGCTCGTCACGCGCGGCCGCGACTTCCGTGCCGGCACGGCCTCTCGCTACTCCACCCTCGCCTACACCGGCATCGCCGCGCTCTACGAGCATGCGACGGGCCAGGCGTGGGATGCGGGCGTGGCCGAGTGGGCATCGACGATCGGGGCAGACGGCCTCACCCTCGATCCGGACGAGCACGTGCCCGTCGAGGGCGCCCGGGAGGCCGGTCTCGACGTCGAGCAGTTCGTCGCCAACCGCGACCCGGGCGCGGGACTGTTCGCGCGCGCCGAGGACCTGCTGCTGCTCGGATCCGACCTGCTACGCACCCTCCGGGACGGCACGCCCGGCGTGCTGACGCCCGCGGGGCTCGACTTCATGCGGCGACCCGTGACCCAGGGCATGGCCCGCCTGGAGCCGTATCCCCTGGAGCGCGGACAGGACTGGGGCTTCACCGTCAACCTCCGAAACCGCGCGCCGGGGCTCATCTCGACGGATGGATTCGGGCACGGCGGATGGGCCGGTACCGAGTTCTACGTGCACCCCGAGCACGGCGTCGCCTGGGTGCTGCTGACCGCCAAGGCCGGCCGGGTCGGCGCGGACACCGACCAGCTCGACAACGCGGTGGTCGCCGGCGTCTGAACCGCTCCTCCGCCGATCGCCGCGGGTGACGCCGTTTCGCGTCGACCGCGAGCTCTCGGTTCGTCCGCGGCAGAAGACGCTCAGACGACCGGATCCGCGAGCAGCCTTTCGAAGACGAGCTCGGCGGCCCCGATCAGCAGGCGATCGGCGCCGAGCGCGGCCGGCGCGAGCGTCAGGTCCTCCGCGGGTGCGGCCAGCATCTGCCCCCGCACCGACTCGTCGAAGGCACGGGCGTCCGCCTCGCGCAGCGCGGCGAGGAAACCGCCGAGCACGATCCGCGAGGGGTTCAGCGTGTTCGCCGCGTTCGCGAGCGTCGACGCGAGGATCCGCCGCTGCCGCGAGGCCTCGGCCGACAGCAGCCGGGCGAGGCCCGCGGCAAGCGACGGATCGTCGCTCACTCCGTAGGCGTCGAAGAGCCGGCCGCGATTGACCTCGTCCTCGAGCGTGCCGCCGGGGACGCATCGGTCGATGGCGTCGTCGACGCTCGGCCGGTTCTGGCCCCACTCGCCGGCATAGCCGCTGACACCGCCGACGCTCACACCGCCCAGGATGGCGCCCCCACCGATGCCGCTCGCACCGCCGTTGAGGTACACGACATCGTCGTGCCCACGCGCGGCACCGAACACCCACTCGGCGACGGCTCCGAGCGAGGCGTCGTTGCCGACCTCCGCGACCAGGCCCGTCCGCTCCGTCACCATGCGCGCGAGGTCGACGTCCCGCCACCCGAGATGCGGGGCGTTTCGCACGATCCGGTCGGCGGCCCGCACGAGGCCCGGCACGGCGATCCCGATCCCGAGGATCCGGGCGCCGCGCAGCGCGCCCGCCGACCAGCCGTCGATCGCCAGCGCGATGCGCTCTGCGGTCTCCTCGGGGCTCGGCACGGAGTCCGTATCGAGCCGCACGCGCTGGCGGACGCGCCCGCCGAAGCCGACGATGCCGATCTCGAGCGCGTCGACCTCGGGGTTCGCGGCGATCGCGACGACGTCGTCGGTCGGCACGACGGTCGGCGAGGGTCGCCCGACGCGGCGCGTGGGATCCGGATCCTGCTCGCGGACGAGACCGTGCTCGGCGAGCGTCGTGACCAGGCCGCCGATCGTGGACCGGTTCAGTCCCGTCTCGGACGTGAGCCGCGCCCGCGAAAGCGGGCCGAGGTGGTGGACGAGACGCAGGATCGCCCCGAGATTCGCACGCCGCACGCCCTCGACACTCGATCCGCTCGCCATCGCTCTCCCTTTGGTTGTGAGCGAAAGCTTATCGCGGCCCGGGGCGCCGCCCGTGCGGCGGCGCCCCGGGGGTCAGCGCGCCTCGGACAGCGTCACCTCGACGAGCCGTCGATCCGCTGCCGTGATGGCGCGCTGCGGGAGCTCGATCGTGACGCGCGGGATCGCATCCGTCGCCGCGTCGGAGCCGATCCACACCTCGGCCGCGCCCGCCTCGACCACGCGCTCCATGGAGCGGTCATGGAACGCGAAGCGGGACAGCGGCGCGTCGAAGGTGACGACGCGCGACTCTCCGGCGTCGAGCGGCACGCGCGCGAAGCCGAGCAGCTGTGCCACGGGCCTCGTGATGGAGGCGGCCACGTCGTGCCCATAGAGCTGAACGACCTCGACGCCCGCCACGTCCGAGGTGTTCGTCACGGTCACACGCGCCGTGATCGACTCCGCGACCGAGCAGGCAAACTCCGAGTACTCGAAGGAGGCGTAGGACAGGCCGAAGCCGAACGGTCGCACAGGAGTCGAGTCGGTCGACGTGACCCCGGACGGCCCGGCGAGCGGCGGATGGAGGTAGCCATAGGGCTGCGCGCCGGCCGATCGAGGCAGGCTGACGGGGAGGCGCCCCGAGGGCGAGACCGCACCGGAGAGGATCCGCGCGAGGGCGCTTCCGCCCTCCTCTCCGGGGAAGAACGCCTGCACGACGGCAGCGGGCCCACCCGCGCCGAGCGCCCAGTCGAGCGCGTAGGGACGGCCCGTCAACAGCACCATGACAACCGGCGTGCCCGTTGCGACGAGTCGTTCGACGAGTTCGCGCTGCACGCCAGGCAGATCCAGCGACTCCGCGTCGTTTCCCTCGCCGACCGTGCCGCGCCCGAAGAGTCCCGCCTGATCTCCGACGACGACGACCGCCACATCGGCCGCCGATGCGGCCGCCTCCGCCTCGGCGAATCCCGAGCGGTCGGTGCCCTCGACCTCGCAGCCGAGCGCGTACTCGACCTCGAAGGCACCGGCGAGCGCCTCCCGAACGGTCGGCATCTCGACACCGATCGGGGTGCCCGGGTGATGAGCCAGCACGTGGTTGGCGAACGAGTAGCACCCCTGCAGGGCCTCGGCGCGGTCGGCGTTCGGACCGATGACGGCGACGCGCGCGCCCGGCGCGAGCGGAAGCGCACCGTCGTTGGCGAGAAGCACGACCGACTCCTCGGCGAGCCGGCGCGCGATGTCGCGATGGCGCGGGGTATCGAGGTCGATCGTCGCGGGGGCGTCGGCGTCGAAGGCTTCGGCATCGAGCAGACCGAGCTCCTCCTTCTGCGCGAGCACGCGCAGCACGGCGCGATCGACGAGAGATTCGGGCACCTCGCCCGCCCGCACCTTCTCGATCAGGGGCTCGAGGTACGCGTCGCCCGACGGCAGCTCGACGTCGATGCCCGCGGCGAGCGCGAGCGCCGCGGCCTCCCCGCGGTCCGCCGCGAGCGCGTGGGTCTTCTCCAGGAACGCGACGGCGAAGTAATCGGCGACCACCACCCCCTCGAATCCGAGTTCACCGCGCAGCAGATCGGTGAGCAGCTCCGGGGAGGAGGCGACGGGTACCCCGTCGATCTCGGTGTAGCTGTTCATCACGCTCTTCGCCCCGCCGTCGCGCAGCGCCATCTCGAAGGGAGGCAGGAACACATCGGCGATCTCGCGCGGACCGGCGTGCACAGGCGCGTGGTTGCGACCGGCCTGCGAGGCCGAATAGCCGAGGAAGTGCTTCAGCGTCGCGTGCACGCCCGCCGCCTGCAGGCCGCGCACGTACGCCGTTCCGACCGTGCCTACGAGGTACGGATCCTCGGAGATGCACTCGTCCACGCGACCCCACCGCGGATCCCGGACGACGTCGAGCACGGGCGCGAGCCCCTGGTGCACGCCCAGTCGGCGCATCGACTCGCCGATCGACGTCGCCATCTCCTCGACCAGGGCCGCGTCGAAGGAGGCGCCCCAGGCGAGCGGCGTCGGGAAGGTCGCGGCCTTCCACGCCGCGAGCCCCGTCAGGCACTCCTCGTGCACGAGTGCGGGGATCCCGAGCCGCGTCTCGCGCACGAGCCGCCGCTGCTCGTCGACGAGCCACGCGGCGCGCGCCGCCGGATCCACCGGTCGGGTGCCGTAGACGCGGGTGAAGTGCCCGATGCCGTGGCGGGTGATGTCTGCGAGGGAGCGCCCGTCGGCGGTCGCCATCTCGTCGGCGAGCGGCGCCACGACCTCACCGTCCTGGTCGAGCCAGAACCCGACGAGCTGCGCGACCTTCTCGTCGAGCGTCATCCGTGCGAGCAGATCCTGCACGCGGGTCGATACGGTCACTGGACTATCCCTTCACGGCGCCGGTGAGGCCGCCGACGATGCGCTTCTCGAAGAGGCTGAAGAAGACCAGCGCGGGGATCATCGACAGCGAGGTGTAGGCGAGGACCCGGGCAGTGTCGACCGAGTACTGCGAGGCGAAGTTCTGCACGCCGAGCGGCAGTGTGAAGAGCGACTGGTCGCTCAGGATGAACAGCGGCAGGATGTACCCGTTCCAGGTCGTGACGAAGCAGAGGATCGCGACCGTGATGACCCCGGGCAGGCTCAGGGGAATGACCATGCGCCAGAAGAAGCCGAGACGGCTCGCGCCGTCGATCGCGGCGGCCTCCTCGAGCTCCTTCGGAATCGCCCGGAGGAAGGGGACGAGGATGATGATCGTTGTCGGCAGCGCGAACGCGATCTGCGGCAGGATGATGCCGCCGAGCGAGTTGACGAGGCCGAGGTTGCGGATCAGCAGGTACAGCGGCGTGATCGCCACGGTCGCGGGGAACATCAGGCCCGCCGCGAAGAGCGAGTACATCGCTCCCTTGCCGAGGAAGTCGTAGCGCGCAATGACGTAGCTCGCCATGACGCCGAGCACGACCGTTCCGATCGTCGTGACGCCCGCGGAGATCGTGGAGTTGCCCATTGCGAGCCAGAACTCGCCGCTCGCGAGCACATCGCCGTAGTTGCCGAGCACCCACGGCGAGGGCCAGCCTGACGGATCCTGCGTGATCTGCGCGTTCGTGCGGAAGCCGCCGATGATGACGTACAGCACCGGTCCGATGCAGATCGCCACGAGGATCGTCGCCATCAGGTAGACCCAGGGTCCGGCGGTGTGGGCCGTGCCACGGCGCGGCCGCACGGCACGGATCGCGGTTGCGGTCGCGGTCATCGCTTCTTCCTTCCGCCGTCGCCCGTGAGCGCGCCCGCCGTATCGCGATTCAGCGCGAATCGCTGGTAGACGAGGGCGACGACGAGCGAGATGAGGAACAGGAGCACCGCGACGGCGTTGCCGAAGCCGTAGTTTCCGGCGAGGTGCCCGTTCAGGTACATGTAGGTCGCCATCGTCGAGGTGCCGGCCGTCGCCGCGACGTACTGGCCCCAGATGATGTTGACGAGGTCGAAGAGTTGCAGCGATCCGATGATCGACAAGAACGCCCAGATCCGGATCGTCGGCGCGAGCAGCGGCAGCGTGATCCGCCACTGGGTCTGCCAGAAGCTGGCGCCGTCGATCGCCGCCGCCTCGTACAGTTCCTCGGGAATCGATTGGAGGCCCGCCAGCATGAGGATCACGGCGAAGCCGATGTACTTCCAGCTGATGATGAACATGAGCGTGCCCATCGCGATGGAGGGGCTCGCGATCCACGACTGCACCCAGGACCCCAGCCCGACCTTCTCGAGGAGCGAGTTCAGGGCACCGGCGTCCTGCAGCATGAGCGACCAGCCCGTGCCGACGACGACCTCGCTGATCACGTAGGGCACGAAGATCAGCACGCGGATGAGGCTGCGCCCGCGCATCTTCTGGTTCATCAGGAGCGCGAAGAGGATCGCGAGCGGGCCCTGCAGGATCAGCGACGCGATGACGATGAAGAAGTTGTGGCCGACCGCCGAGCGGAAGGTCGGGTCCTGCAGGATGGCGATGTAGTTGTCGAGCCCGACGAAGTCGTCGGGGAAACCGAAGCCCTTCCAGCGGAAGAAGCCGTAGAAGGCGGCCATCACGACGGGCAGGATCACGAAGGTGACGAAGACGATGATCGCGGGCCCCGCGAGCAGAGTGATCTCACCCCGCTTCCGCCAGTCCGGCCGGGCCGGGGCGCGTCGAGCCGCCCCGGCCGGTGCCACGAGTGTTGCAGTCTCGGTCATTGCTTAACCGCGCGCCGCCGCCTGCGTGGCCGCGTCGACGATCGACTCGGCGGTGCCGGATCCGGCCAGCGTCTCGACGACGGCCGCGTTGAGCGCGTTGCCGACGTTCTGACCGAGCAGGGTGTCGAGCCAGAGCACGATGTAGCTGGCCTCGTTGTAGGCCGCCATCATCTCCTGCAGGGCCGGGTCGGTCACGGCCGACTGGGCCTCCTTCGATGCGGGAATCGCGTCGAAGGCGTCGGCGTACTTCTCCTGCCACTCCGCCTGAGCGAAGAAGTTCAGGAAGTCCTCGCAGGTGCTGGGCGAGTCGGCCGAGCAGGCGTAGCCGTCGACGCCGCCCATCATCGCCGTGGGGTCGCCCGCTCCCCCGTCGGTTGCGGGAAGCGGGAACCAGCCGAGATCGGCGAGCGGCTGCCCGTCGGGCGTGAGGGATCCGATGACGCCCGCATTCCAGCCGCCCATCAGCTCCATGCCGGCCTTGTGGTTGGCGATCAGGCCCGCCGAGGATCCCGCGCCCTCCTGCGCGTCGGTCGTGAGGAAGCCGTTGTTGAAGGGCTCGGTCGCGGCGAAGTCGACGAGGTCCTGCCCCGCCTGGAGCCAGCACGGGTCGCTGAAGTCGAGATCCACGGCGATGTTCTGCAGGACGTCCTCGGCGCAGGCGCGCAGCGCGAAGCCGTAGTACCAGTGCGCCGCCGGCCATGCGGCCTTCGCGCCGAGGGCGATGGGCTCGACGCCCGACGCCTTGAGCTTTTCGACCGCGTCGTTCAGCTCGTCGATCGTCGCGGGCTCCTCGGTGATGCCGGCGTCGGCGAAGAGGTCTTCGCTGTAGAACATGCCCTGCGGGAGCACGGCGACGGGCATACCGTAGGTCGCGCCCTCGACCGTGAAGGCACTGAAGGACGCCTCGCCATAGGCGGCGTGGGCGTCGTCGGAGATCAGCTCGGTGAGATCCTTCACGACGCCGGCGTCGACGAAGTCGGCGAGCTTGCCGCCTCCGCGAGCCATGAAGACGTCCGGCATGTCGCCCGAGTTCGACGCCGTCTGGAGCTTGCCGTCCATGTCCTCGTTCTGCACGGACGTCATGGTGACCTTGACGCCGGTCTCCTCCTCGAAGGCGGCCGCGACCTCGTCCCAATAGGCCTTGCCGTCGCCGGTCGTCGAGTTGTGCCACATCTCGAGGGCGTTGTCATCGGCGGGCTCGCTCCCGCCGGAGCAACCGGCGAGGGCGAGGGTCGCGACGGACGCCGTCGCGAGTGCGGCGAGCCAGGTCTTTCGCACGTTCATTGCAGTTCTCCTCGTTGAGTGCGGGTGCGCACGGGGCGGACGGCCGCCGTGCCTGTACGACTCTGACAGGAGTGTGGCACGATGTCAAACGTTATCGATAACGTTTTACATACGGCGGTTCCCGCGCCACGCGCCGCTGCCGACTAGCGTGGAGGAACTATGAGCAGCCCCGATGACGCCCCCCGAGGGCGCGCCACGATCACCGACGTCGCGCGCGCCGCCGACGTCTCGGTCGCCACGGTGTCGAAGGTCATCAACGGGCGCTACGGCGTCGCCGCGGCGACGCACGAACGCGTCATGCGCGTCGTCTCGGAGCTCGGATACGCCAGCTCGCTCGTCGCCACGTCGATGCGCAGACAGCGCACGCACGTCATCGGCGTGCTCGTGGCGGAGTTCGAACCCTTCGCGCTCGAGCTGCTGCGCGGCGTGTCCGAGTCGCTGAGCGGCACCGCTTACGACGTCCTCGCCTACGCGGGTGCCGTCTCATCCGGCTCGCACGAGGGCTGGGAGGCGCGCTCACTGTCGCGCCTCGGCGGAACCCTCATCGACGGCGCGATCGTCGTCACCCCGACCGTCGCGCTGCCGGGCGCGGGCGTGCCGATCGTGTCGATCGACCCGCACACCGGCCCCGTCGGGCCCGCCGTCGTCGACGTCGACAACCGCCGCGGCGGCGCCCGGGCGACCGAGCACCTGCTGAGCCTCGGACACACGCGCATCGCGCACCTCAGCGGCCGCGACGACCTCGAGTCTGCGCGGCTGCGCGCCGTCGGCTACCGGGAGGCCCTCGCGGCCGCAGGGATCGCCCTCGACGAGGAACTGGTCGCCCAGGGCGGCTACTCCCCCGAGGAATCCGCGCGGGCGGCGGCGCGCCTGCTCGACGCACCGGAGCGCCCCACCGCGATCTTCGCCGCCAACGACGTGTCGGCGATCGAGGCGATGTCCGTGGCGCGCGAGCGCGGCATCCGGATCCCCGAAGACCTCTCGATCGTCGGTTTCGACGACATCCCCGCGGCCGTGGCCACGGATCCGCCCCTCACGACGGTGCGCCAGCCGCTCACCGAGATGGGGCACGCCGCGGTCGAACTGCTCGTGCGCATGATCGACCACGGCGCACCCGCGGAGCACGTGCGGATGCCGAGCGAACTCATCGTGCGGGGTACGACGGCTCCCTACGCCTCGTAGGGCGTCCACCCCTCCGGGATCGGCTCGGGACGGTCGATGCGGCTGGCGATATCGATCGTCTGCCCCGTGCGAACCGATTCTTCGATCGCGAGCATGGTCTCGAGCACGTGCAGGCCGATCTCACCGGAGGCCCGGTGGGGGCGGCCTGACCGGATCCCCCGCACCATGTCGAGCACGCCGAGGCCGCGCCCGCCGATCGTGCCCTCGACGGGCAGATCCTCCCAGCGCTGCTCGGATCCCGGACGCATGACCCGCAGCGGACCTTCGAACATGTTGGGATCCGGGATCGACAGGGTGCCCTCGGTGCCGGTGATCTCGACCACGCCCATGCGCACGAGCGAGGACTCCCAGCTGAAGACGCTCGACGAGGTGCCGCCGTCGACGAACTCGAGGTTCGCGTTCACGTGAGTGGGGATGAGAACGGGGAACTCCTCGCCCGCGCGCGGCCCCTCCACGACCCGGCGCGTCGGCGTCGACGCGAGCCCGAAGGCCGATGCGCGCGCCGCCGAGCCGAAGACGTTGACCAGCGTGGTGAGGTAGTACGGCCCCATGTCGAGGACGGGCCCGGCGCCCGGCTGGAAGAAGAAGTCCGGGTTCGGGTGCCACTTGTCCGGCCCGAGCGTCATCATGGCCGTGTAGGCCGCGATCGGCTGACCGATCACGCCCGAGCGGATCGCGCGCAGCGCGCTCTGCACGCCCTGACCGAGGACAGTGTCGGGGGCGATGCCGACGCGCAGCCCCCTCTCCTCGGCGCGCGCGAGCAGCCGCTGCGCATCGGCGAAGGCCGTGGCGATGGGCTTCTCGCTCCAGACGTGCTTGCCGGCCTCGATCGCGGCGAGCGACACCTCGGCGTGCACCGCGGGGATCGTGAGGTTCACGACGAGCTCGACGTCCGGGTGCGCGAGCACCTCGTCCGGCGTGCCCGACACCGGGACGTCGTGCTTCGCGGCCTGCACCGCCGCGCGCCCGGCGTCGATGTCGCCGACCGCGACGACCTCGACCTCGGGGAACTGCGCGAGATGCTCGAGATAGGTGTCGGAGATCATTCCGGCCCCGACGAAGCCGATCCCCATGGCGCGCTGCGTCATCGCTCTCCCCCTTCCAGGAGGGCGCGGGTGCCCGCGAGCCCCTGTGCGATGCCCTCGAAGATGTCGCCGCGGTACTCGTCGAACTCGACGACGAGCAGCTCGGCCTGCGGCGCCGCGGCGAGCACGGGCCCCCACGCGATGGCGCCCTGGCCCGCGGGAAGCTGGTCGAAGCGGTCCTTGCTCAGGCCGTTCTCGGCCTCCGGCGCGTCCTTGATGTGCAGCTGCCGCACGCGGTCGCCGAGCGTCGTCAGCAGGCCGGCCACGTCGGCACCGCCGACCGCGGCCCAATAGGCGTCGACCTCGAGCGTCGCCTCGGCCGGGAGCTGCTCTGCGAGGATCTCGAGCGCCGTCCGCCCGCCGAAGGTGTTCTCCACCTCCCAGAAGTGGTTGTGGTAGCCGAAGCCCAGGCCGTAGGAACGGGCGAGTTCGGCGTGGCCGGCGAGCTGCTCCGCGTTGAGGGCGATGTCGTCGAGGCTCGTCCAACGCTCGGGCGCGATCATCGGGTCGATGAGGGTCTTCACCCCGAGCTCGGCGGCGGCCTCGAACGCCTCCTCGGCGTTCGCGTTCGACAGCGGCGCGTGAGCCGTCGGCGCAGTCAGTCCGTTGTCTGCCAGGTGCTTCGCGAGCTCTGCGCGCCAGCCGACGAGGTTGTACAGCTCGATCTGTGTGAAGCCGATCTCGGCGACGCGCGCGAGCGTCGAGGCAAGGTCCTCCCCCGCGGCCTCGCGAACGGAATAGAGCTGCAGCGCAATCGACGGTGTTCCGGGCATGGTCTCTCTCTTCATCGAGGTGGAATGCGGTGCTCTCATCCTAGAGAGGCTTTTACCGCCTAACAATCAAAAGTTGCGCGTCAGCCGTTCTTGCGCTGGATCTGCTCGCGCACCCAGTACGCGCTGTCCTTCGGCAGGCGCTCGCCGGTGTCGTATTCGACGCGGACGATTCCGAAACGCTTCGAATAGCCGTAACCCCATTCGAAGTTGTCGAGCAACGACCACACGAGGTACCCGCGCAGGTCGACGCCCTGGTCCATGGCACGGCGGGCGGCGCCGAAATGGCGCGCGAGGTAGTCGGTGCGCAGCTCGTCGTGCACGTGCCGGCCCTCGTCGTCCTCCGTCACCCGGTCGGGGAACGCCGCGCCGTTCTCGGTGATCATGAGCGGCTGCTCGGGGAACTGCTCCTTCAGCGACAGCAGGAGCTCCTCGAGACCGTCCGGCGCGATGTTCCATCCCATGTCGGTGAAGGGCCCGTCCTGCGGCAGGAACTCCACGTCGTCGAGCCCCGGCCACGGCGAACCGCCGACGTCCTTGTGCCCGTCGTTGCGGACCTTCTCGCCCGCCCCGTCCCACATGCGCACCGTGACCGTCGAGTAGTAATTGACGCCGAGCACATCGAGCGGCTGGTGGATCTGCTCGAGGTCGCCGGGCCGTACGAACGACCAGTCCGTGACGCTGCTCGTGAACTCCAGGAGGTCGTCGTCGTAGCGGCCGAGCAGCATGGGGCTCGTGAACGCGCGGTTTGCGAGCGCCTCGACGCGCCGGGCGGCCTCGCGCTCGCCCCGAGCGACGTGGAAGTTCAGGGTGACCGATACGTCGGGGTCGTTCGTGGCCTCGCGCCGAATCTCCGGAACCGCGAGACCGTGCGCGAGGTTCAGGTAGTGCACGGCGGCGAGCGCGTCGGCACCGCTCGTGCGGCCGGGCGCGTGCGCGCCGGATCCGTAACCGAGATACGCGGAGCACCACGGCTCGTTGAAGGTCGTCCATGTGTCGACGCGGTCGCCAAGTTTCTCCACGGTACGCGCGGCGTACTCCATGAAGCGATAGGAGGTATCGCGGTTGGCCCAGCCGCCGGCATCTTCGAGTTCCTGCGGCAGATCCCAGTGGTACAGGGTCGCGACCGGGCTGATACCGCGCGCACGCAGGCCGTCGACGAGCCGCGCATAGAAGTCGATGCCCTTGGGGTTCATCGCACTGCCCGCGTTCGGGAACACGCGCGACCACGAGATGGAGAAGCGGTAGGCCTCGAGGCCGAGGCTCGCGATGAGGTCGAGGTCTTCCTCCAGCCGGTGATAGTGGTCGCAGGCGATGTCGCCCGTGTCGCCGTTCCACACGCGCCCGGGGGTGTGCGAGTAGGTGTCCCAGATGGAGGGGGTGCGCCCGTCTTCGTGGGCGGCCCCCTCCACCTGGTAGGAAGCGGTCGCGGATCCGATGAGGAATTCACGCGGGAAGTCGAGCGGGACGGTGCGGTAGTCGGTCATGTCGGGTCTCCAGTGATCCGGCCGGAAGGTTTCCGGAAGCGCTTACATTCTATGGGGTTCGCGGGCGACGCACACCCTGGACGCGGCCGCCGTCATGCGCGGCGCCCTCGGATCCGTGCGGTGCGGCCGCGATCGACCCGAATCACGGCGACCTCGCCCGCGCCAAGCTCAAGACCCGAGGCGATGTCGGTCCCCGACACGAGGTCGACACCCTCGCCCTCGACGACGACGCGCTCGTCGCCGTAGTGCAGGAGGAACAGGTAGTCGGCGCTCCGCCCCCTGCGCCGCACGGCCTCGATGCCTGAGGCGACGGCACCGGGGGCCGTTTCGCTCAGCCCTTCCCGTGCCACGATGTCGGCGAAGAAGCGGTCGCGGGAGGCCTGATCGAGCTTGGTGGACACGTAGATCGCGCGCCCCGCGCCGACGGTGTTCGACGTGATCGCCGGGAGACCGGCGATCGACCCGTTCCGGTACACGTGCAGCGCCTCAGCGCCACGCAGGTGGATCAGCTCGCTCCACTCGGTGCCCGCGAGTCCGTCGCCGAGGTCGACGACCTCGCCCGGTCCCAGCACGTCGATCTGTTCGCTGCTGGCTCCGAGCAGGTCGCGCAAGCGGCCGGGGAAGCCCCCGCCGACGATCCGCAGGTTCTCATCCGAGACGCCGGAGAGATAGCTGACGACGACGGTTCCGCCCGAGGCGGCGTAGTCGTGCAGCCACGCGGCCGTCTCCTCGCTCATCGGATACAGGCACGGCACCACGATCACGCGATAACGGGTTATCGGCGCGCCCGGCCGAACGAAGTCGGTCTCGATGCCGGAGCGCCACAGGGCGCGGTGCGTCGAACGCACCTCGTCGGAGTAGCTCAGAGCGTCGTTCGGCATCTGCGGCGTTTCGAGCGCCCACCATCCGTCGGCATGCCACAGGATGCCGACCTCGGCATCGGAGAGCCGGCCGTCGGCGGGAGGATCGACGACCTCACGGATCGACTCGAGGATCCCACCGAGTCGCTCGATCGTCGCGAAGGCGCGGCTGGATCCGCCGGCGTGCGGCACGAGACCGCCGTGCCACTGCTCCGAGCCGCCTGCCGACTGGCGCCACTGGAAGAACAGCGAGCTCTGGGATCCCCGCGCGACGTAGCCGAGAGAATTGCGGATCGTGCGGTCGGGCGACTTCGTGTACCAGCGGCCGTCGGCGCTGATGCCCGTCGCATTCTGCTCCATCAGGAGCCACGGCCCGCCGCCCCAGGAACGCGTGAGGTCTCCCCCATAGGCCACGTGGGCCTCGCCGTCGGGACCCCGGGTGTCGAGGTAGTGGTCGATCGACACGACGTCCTGCGCGTCCGACCACGTCCACTGCTCGAGGTGATTCCAGGTCGGCAGCATGAAGTTCGTCGTTGCCGGCGCCGTGGATCCCGTCGCGCGGATCTCGGCGAGCTGCTCGCCATAGGCCGCGAGCATCTCGTCGGAGCAGAAGCGCCGGAAGTCGATCGACTGCGCGGGGTTGTGCAGGTACTGCGTGTCACGCGGCGGCAGGATCTCTTCCCAGGCGCCGTAGCCCTGCGACCAGAAGGCCGTCCACCACGCGGCGTTGAGCGCGTCGAGAGTGCCGTACTTCGCGCGCAACCAGGCGCGGAACGCACGCTCAGCGTGCGGACCATAGTCGAGCGTGCCGTACTCGTTGTGAATGTGCCATCCGCGGAGGCCCGGGTGATCGCCGAAGCGTTCCGCAAGCGCCCGGGCGATGCCCCGGCTCGCCGCGCGATAGGCGGGCGCACTGATCGCATAGGTGTCTCGGGATCCGTGCGAGAGACGCACGCCGTCCGGTCGCACCGGCAGCGCATCGGGATGCGCGAGGGAGAACCACGGCGGCGGCGACGCCGTCGGGGTGGCGAGGAAGAAGCCGATCCCGCCGGCATGCAACTGATCGAGGATCTCGGAAAGCCAGTCGAGCTCGTACACGCCCTCCCGAGGCTCCATCTTCGACCACGAGAACACGCCCACCGTGGCGGTGTTGACCTTGGCACGCCGCATCAGTTCGATGTCCTCGCGCACGGTCTCGGCATCCCACTGATCCGGGTTGTAGTCGCCTCCGAAGAGGAGGCGGTCGGGCACGAAGGTCATGTGGTCTCCTCGTTGAAATCGTTCGGTGTGATGATGGCGTCGCCCGCCGTTTCGACGTCGACGGCAGCGATCGCGGATCCCCATCGGACTCGCACTGTTCCGCCTCGTCCCGGGCGCGCTCGGAGCCGCGCCCGCAGAAGCTTGCGTTCCGACCATTCGATGTCGACGACGATGCCGGGTCGCGCGACGAGTCCGCGCACGGATCCCGTCCGCATCGACGACGGCAGGGCGGGCAGGAGCTCGATCTCACCGCGGTGGCTCTGCAGGAGCGCCTCCGCGATTCCCGCCACGAAGCCGTAATTGCCATCGATCTGGAACGGAGGGTGCGCCGCGAACAGGTTCGGATAGAGACCACCCGACCACTGCCGCGCCTCACCGCGGGCGTCGCGGAGGAACAACTGGATCAACTCGTCGAGGCGGTCACCGCGGCGCAGCCGCGACCACATCGCCATCTTCCACGCGAGCGACCAGCCGGTTGAGTCGGCGCCGCGGCGGTCGAGGCTCGTGGCGGCGGCGCGCTCGAAGGCGGGGCTCGCGGCGGATCCGGGGTGCAGGGCGTAGAGGTGGCTGAGGTGCCGGTGATGGGGGTCGGCTTCGGTGTATTCGCGGTCCCACTCGACCACGCCCGCGCCGGTGATGCGGCTGTCGATCTCCGGCAGCCGTTCGAGCGCCGCCCGGGCGCGCGCACCGATCTGCTCGTCATTGACCACCGAAGCGAGGAGTTCGCGCGTGATCGCGAGGTCCATGGTGCTCGTGGTCCCGACCGAGCGCTCTGCTCCGTCCGCGTCGAGGTAGGTGTTCTCGGGCGAGGTCGAGGGAGCCGTGCCGAGACCCGCGGGCGTCTCGACGAGCCAGTCGAGCAGGAACTCCGCCGCGCCCCGCACGACGTCCGGCGAGACGCACTCTCGGTCCGAGCCGAACGCGCGATGCTCCGCCACGTGCTGCAGGAGCCAGGCGCCCGCGAACGGCCAGAAGGCCCACTTCGGATCCGCGCGGCCCTCGCCGACCGACGAGGCGAAGGCCCAGGCGTCGGAGTTGTGGTGCGCCGCCCACCCCCGTGCGCCGAGCGAGGCCGCGACGGCCTCCCCCGTGCGCGCGAGCGCGGCGATGAGGTCGAAGAGCGGATCCGCCAGCTCGGCGAGGTTGGCCGTCTCGGCCGCCCAGTAGTTCATCTCGAGGTTGATGTTCGTCGTGTAGGCGGAACTCCACGGCGGTCGCGGGTCGTTGTTCCAGATGCCCTGCAGGTTCGCGGGGAGCCGGCCTGGCGCCCGCGACGCCGAGATCAGCAGGTAGCGACCGTAGTCGAACAGCAGCGGCACGAGATCCGGATCCGCCGCCGCGGTGTCCCCGCTCGCGCGGGCCGCCTCGAGCCGCTCCGGGATCGTGCCCGCGGGTGCGGATCCGTCGAGGCCCGCCCTATCGAAGAGTTCGCGGTGCGCATTGATATGAGCCCTGCGGAGATCGCTGTACGGCGCGGCGAGCGCATCCGCCGCCTTGCGCGCGGCGCGTTCGACGGCGTCGGCCACGTCGAGCAGGCGCTCCTCGCCGAGGCCGGCGTAGCTCGTCTCGATCGCGACGATGACGATCGCATCGTCGCCGTCGCGCCTCCACGCGGCCTCGACGACGACCCGGACCGTGTCCTCGGTATCGTCGGGCCAGATCGCCGCCGCGAGCTGCGGCTCGTGCGGGGGCGGGACGTCGATCGGTGCGCGAAGGATCCACCGCTCCCCCGACTCGGTCGTCTCGTGCCTTTCGACGCGCAGCGGCGACTCGAATCGCAACGCGGGATCCGCCCCGCTGCTCACGCGATGGACGATCACATCGTGGACGGCCGAGACGAAGGTTTCCGCGCGCATGGTCGACCCGCTCGCCGTGTGGAGGGCATCGGCGAGGGCCAGCGCGCGATGGCTCGTCGGCTCCTGGCCGCCGTCGATCACGAGCTCGCCGACGGGCAGGTAGGCCTGCGAGTGGCCGCTCTGGGCGGCCTTCAGCTCGCGCTCCGCGTCGCCTGCGCGCCCCTCGATCGCGGCGCGCTGTGCGCGCACAGAGAGCTCGCGGGCCTCCTTGACGCTCACGCGGCGCTGAGCCTCCTCGGATCCGGGGTTTCCCGACCAGACGCTCTCCTCGTTCAGGCCGAGGCGCGCGGGGAAGGATCCCCAGTCCATGACGCCGATCCGTCCGTTGCCGAGGGGCAGCGCCTCGAGCCATTCCTCGGCCGCGCCGTCGTACTCGAGCGTGCGCTCGGTCATGCGTTCTCCCTAGGGGGTGGGCCCGCTTCCGCGGGGCGATGAGCTGTGCGCGCCGACCGAGCCGTAGGACCGGTACTCCGGGGTCACGAGCCGTACTCCGGGGTCGAGCTGCTGTCGTTCGACGGCGTCGACCAGTTCTTCGAGGGCGAGGTCGCAGCTACGCTCCGGGATCAGCGGAATCGAGTCGATCGCGCGGTGGTAGCCGGAGGTGTCGAAGATCGCGCCGACGGAGATCAGCGACACGTCGCGGGGCACGTCCATGCCGCGCGCCGAGACGGCATCGAGCACCGCCTTGTAGCTGCGCTCCTCGGAGTTGAGGACGATGCCCGTCACGCCGTCGTCGAGGAATTCGAGCGTCAGCCGGTACGCATCCTCGGCGGCGAACTGCGTCTCCGACAGGGGGCGGAACACGGCGTCGAGACCGCGCTCCCGCGCGCGGTCGCGGAACCCCTGGCGGACGCGAGGGGCGTAGTTCGTCGCCTCGTAGTGCCCCGCGGGATGGCCGAGCATCGCGATTTTTCGGTGCCCGGCATCCGCCAATCGGTCGACGGCGGTCGCCGCCGCCGCCGAGAAGTCGAGGTCGACGCACATCAGGCCCGTCGCATCGTTCGGCACACCGACGAACACCGTCGGCGTCGCGATCGAGCGCGCGAGTTCCGCCCGCTCGTCGTTCGGCGCCACGTCGAGCACGATGATGCCGTCGACGAGCCCGCTCGCCTCGACGCGGCGCATGCCCTGGGATGCGTCCTCGTCGGTCAGGAGCAGGATGTCGTAGCCGTGCCTGCGCGCCGCGATGGACGCGGCGAGGACGAAGGCCATGTGCGATGGCGCGTGCGTGTCGGCGCGGAACGGCTCCGTGAGCGCGAAGATATGCGTGCGCCGGCCGGCGAGCATGCGCGCGCCCGCGTTCGGCAGGTACCCGAGCTCGCGGGCGGCGAGATGGATCTTTTCCCGGGTGCGCTCCGACACGGGGCGTTTGCCGCTGAGGGCGTACGAGACCGTGCTGATGGAGACACCCGCGCGCTTGGCGACGTCATCGATCCGAACCACTACTGCTCCCACCGTCGGCGAGTGCGACGGTCAGAGTCCCCGATCCGCGGTGCGTGTGGATGCGTCCATCGACGTCGACGTTCCAGCGTGCGGCACTCGAGCCCGCCGTCACGAGCACGTCGGCGCCCTGGCGTTGAACCCGGAATTCCGTCGCTGCGCCGGTTCCCCCCGGCACCTCGATGGTCTGATCGTAGCCCTCCGGAAGGGAGAATATCCGCAACGTCACGTCGTCCGCCCAGGCGTACTCCGGTCCGGTCGACACGGCGCCGATCGGAAGCACGGTTCCCTCGCGGACGTAGAGCGGCAACGAGTCGAAACCGTGCGTCTCCCGCCGCCAGGAGCCGCCGGCCACGCGCTCTCCCGTCAAGAGGTGCGTCCACTCCCCCGGGGGCAGGTAGACGTCGACCTCCCCCGCCTCGGAGAACACCGGCGCGACCAGGATCGATTCGCCCAGCATGTACTGCGTGCCGAGCCCCGCGACCGCCCGGTCATGCGGGAACTCGAGAGCCATCGCCCGCATGATCGGCGTGCCCCGCAGGCTCGCCTCCCGGCCCGCGCGAGCAAGATAGGGCATGAGCGCCATCTTGAGCCGCGTGAACTTCCGCGTCACGTCGACCGCCTCCTCGTCGAACGCCCACGGCACCCGGTACGAGTCGGATCCGTGCAGGCGCGAGTGCGACGACAGCAGCCCGAAGGCGACCCAGCGCTTGAAGACCGCCGGATCCGGCGTTCCCTCGAAGCCGCCGATGTCGTGCGACCAATAGCCGAAGCCGCTCATGCCGAGCGAGAGGCCGCCGCGCAGCGACTCGGCCATCGAGACGAAGGTCGACTCGCAGTCGCCGCCCCAGTGGACGGGGAATTGCTGACCGCCCGCCGTCGCCGAGCGCGCGAAGAGCACGGCCTCGCCCTGTCCGCGCTCCTCCGTCAGCAGCTCGAAGACCGCCTTGTTGTAGAGCTGCGTGTAGTAGTTGTGCATGCGGCGAGGGTCGGATCCGTCGTGCCAGACGACGTCGGTCGGGATGCGTTCGCCGAAATCGGTCTTGAACGCGTCGACGCCGTCGTCGAGCAAGGCGCGCAGCTTGTCCTGGAACCAGCGCACGGCATCGGGATTCGTGAAGTCGACGAGCGCCATTCCGGCCTGCCACATGTCCCACTGCCACACGGATCCGTCGGCGCGGCGGACGAGGTAGCCGAGTCGCCTCCCCTCCTCGAAGAGGTGGCTCCGCTGCGCGATGTAGGGGTTGATCCACGCGCTGACGCGGAGCCCCTTGGCCTTGATCCGCGCCAGCATCCCCTGGGGGTCGGGGAACATCGCCGGATCCCACACGAAGTCCGACCAGTGGAAGGCGCGCATCCAGAAGCAGTCGAAGTGGAACACCGACAGCGGGATCTCGCGTTCGGCCATGCCGTCGATGAAGCTCGTGACGGTCGCCTCGTCGTAGTCCGTCGTGAACGACGTCGACAGCCAGAGCCCGTAGCTCCAGGCGGGGACCTCCGCCGGGCGCCCCGTCAGGGCCGTGTAGCGCTCGAGGATGTCCTTCGGCGTCGCGCCGGAGATGACGTAGTAGCGAAGCTCCTCGCCCGGCACGCTGAACTGCGCACGCGAGACGACCTCGGAGCCGATCTCGAAGGAGACGGCGCCGGGGTGATCGACGAAGAGGCCGTACCCGGCGTCGGAGAGGTAGAACGGCACGTTCTTGTACGCCTGCTCGGACGCCGTGCCGCCGTCCTCGTTCCAGATGTCGATGCTCTGGCCGTTCTTCGCGAAAGCGCCGAAGCGCTCGCCGAGGCCGTAGATCGTCTCGCCGACGCCCATGCCGAGCTGCTCGCGCACGAAGGTCCCCTCGGGGGTCGAGAGCACGCCGACGCTGCGAGCATCGGAACTCGTGAGCGGGCGGCCGTCCGCGACGAATTCGAGCCGCCACGGCCCCGTCGTCGCCACGCGCGCCTCGAGGCGCCCCGACGCGAACACCGCCTCACCGGATCCCGGGGCGTCGGGGATGTCGATCCGTACCCGCGGATCCTGCTGCGCGAGCGCGAAGGAGGGCGCGGCGTCGGCCGAGCCGAGGTGGTGCGAGATCGTGACGCCGATCACGTCGTCGATCGGGCTCGTGAGCCGAACGGTCAGCGATGGGCGATTGAGCGTGGCCCCGCGCGAGGTGATGGGCGCCGTGGGCGCATAGATCACGAGATCGTCGCCGACGCGCTCGACGCCGTCGATGTCCTTCGGCTGGAGGATGCTGACACCCGGTCGCAGCTGCCAGTATCCATCGGTGAATTTCATAGTGCTTAGCCTTTGATGGCGCCGAAGATGACGCCCTTGGTGAAGTGTCGTTGAACGAAGGGATAGACGAGGAGGATCGGCACGAGCGCGAGCACCATGATCGCCATCTTGACGGGGAGGCCGGTGACGGCGCCCGTCTCGACGTTGACCTGGCCCGCGCCGCTGCCGGGGAGGGTGACGCCCTGCAGCACGTAGGAGCGCAGCACGAGCTGCAGCGGCCACTTCGCGTTGTCGTTGATGTAGAGCATCGCGTTGAAGAAGGAGTTGAAGTAGCCCACGCCGTAGAACAGCGCGACGACCGCGATCACCGCGCCCGACATGGGCAGGACGATCTTCCACAGGATGCGCCAGTCTCCCGCCCCGTCGATGCGGGCCGCCTCGGTGATCGAGGGGCTGATCCCCATGAAGAACGAGCGCAGGATCAGCACGTTGAACGCCGACACCGCTCCGGGAAGGATCAGCGCCCAGAGGCTGTCGATGAGCCCCAGCCCGCTCACGAGGAGGTACATCGGGATCATGCCGGCGCCGAAGAACATCGTGATGAGGAAGATGAACAGGATCGTGCGGTGGAACAGCGAGTTCGGCCGCGACAGCCCGTAGGCGGCGAGGATCGACACGACGGTGGAGATGAGGGTGCCCACCCCCGTGATGATCACGCTGACGATGACCGATCGGGTGACGATGCCGCCGGAGAGGATCTGCCGGTACGCCGCGAAGGTGATCTCGCCGGGTACCACGACCATGCCGCCCGCCGCGTTCACGGTCGCGTTCGACGATACGGAGGTGAGGAGGACCGTGTACAGCGGGAAGAGCACCGCGAGCACCACGAGGATGAGTGCCACGGACTTCCCGGTCTGGCCGAGAACCGTGGGACGCCCCTCCCATGCGGGTCGGTGCGGCGAGGAACGGCGGCGCCGCCGGCGCGGCACCGTCAGGTTTTCTGTATGCGTGCGAGTGCTCATGATTTGCGGTAAACCCCGTCTTCTCCGAACAGGTGTGCGAGCTTGTTCGCGCCGAGCACGAGCAGAAGCGACACGATTCCCTTGACCAGGCCCGCGGCCGCCGCGAAGGCCCAGTCACCGTTGATGACGCCCTGGTAGTAGACGTAGGTGTCGAGCACCTCCGCCGCGTCGGCTCCGACGGCGTCTCTCTGCAGGATGAGCTGCTCGAAGCCGACCGTGAGGGCGTCTCCGAGGCGGAGGATCAGCAGCAGGATAATCGTCGGACGGATCGCGGGAAGCGTCACATGCCAGATGCGCCCCCACTTGCCCGCGCCGTCCATGGTGGCGGCCTCGTACTGCTCCGGGTTCACGGTGGCGAGCGCGGCGAGGAAGATGATGATGCCCCAGCCGGCGTCCTTCCACACCGCCTGCGAGGTGATCAGCACGAGGAAGGTATCGGGGTTCGTCATCAGGTCGAAGCCCTCGAAGCCGGCATTTGCGAGAACACGGTGCAGCAGCCCCGCGCCGCCGAAGATCTGCTGGAAGATCGTCACGACGAGAACCCACGAGAAGAAGTGGGGCAGGTAGACAATCGACTGGATCGTCGAGCGGATCCACGGCGTCGCGACGCTGTTGAGCAGCAGCGCGAGGATGATCGGGATCGGGAAGTAGAACACCAGCTGGAACGCCGTGATCGCCAGGGTGTTCACGACGGCGTGCCAGAAGGTGGCGTTCTGGAAGACCCGGGCGAAGTTGTCCCAGCCCACCCAGACGCTGTCGATGATCCCCACGTACGGCGAGTAGTCGAGCCACGCGATGACGTTTCCGAGCATCGGCACGTAGGCGAAGACGATCAGGAGCGCCACGGCGGGCAGCACCATCAGCAGGAGCGCGCCGTCGCGCCGCAGGCGGTGGCGGAAGCTGAGCGTGCGGCCCGGGGCCGCCTTCGCGGCGGCGGCCGACTTCCGGCCCGGGCGCTCCGGGCCGGAAGTCGTCAGCGATTCGGTCGCGGTTGCGGTCATCGCCCTATGAGCCTTGCTCCGCGCCGTCATAGATCTCCTGGTAGAACGCGCGCAGCTCCTCGCCGCCCGAGCTCCGCCACGTCTCGATCGCGGCGTCGAGATCGTCGATCGACTTGCGACCGCGCACGATGTCCGATGCGAGGTCGTCGAAGGGCTGACCCAGCGAGGCGTACTGGCTCGGCTCGGTGATGTTCTGCCCGAAGAAGGGCGGCTCCGTCAGGTAGGCGACGTTCTCCGCCATCCAGGTCGTGTAGTTCTCGACGTAGTCCGGCAGCGTCGTCTTCGTGATCGCGATCGGCGCACCGACGAGGAAGATGTAGGTCGGCTGGATCTCCGTCTGCGCCAGCTCCGTCGGCTGGGGCACGCCGCCCTCGCCGAGCGTGTAGTGCACGCCCTCGACGCCATAGGTGAGCAGCTGGTTCTCCTCGGTGCCGAAGGGCGCCGCCATGAAGTTGGCCGCGGTCAGCAGTTCCTTGATCTGCGCGTCGTCGTCGGACTTCTTCAGGTACGAGCAGATGCCGGCGGCGGGCGTCTTGTAGAGAACGGGCGTGCCGCCGTCGGCCGCGAAGACCGGCATGAGCTTGATGCTGAAGTCGGGGTCCGTGGCCCGCATCCGGGTCAGCGCCTCGTGGTAGTAGCCCACACCGCCGCCGGTCACGAGGACCTGCCCGCTCTCGAAGCGCTGCTGCGCACCGCTCGTGTCGCCCGCGACGGCGTCGGGGTGCACCGAACCGGAGGCGAAGAGCTCGGCGGTCCACTCGAGCGCCTCGCGGTACTCGGGGGTTTCGAACTTGCTGATGAGCTTTCCGTCCTCACCGACGGCCCACTTGTCGGGAACCGCGAACATGATCTGCGCGATGTTCCAGAGGTCGTCCGTGCCGTAGTGCCCGTCGGCCGTGTTCTCCTCGACGAACTCGAGCATCTCGTCGGCGTTCGTCGGCAGCTCGGCGTCGGGCAAGAGGTCGTCGCGGTAGAAGAACCAGTTGCCGAGGTTTCCCTCCGCCGCCTGCGGGATCCCGTAGAGCTTCCCGTTCCACGAGCAGGCACGCCACGCGTCGGTGGGGATGTTCGCGAGATAGGGGTAGTCCTCCACGGCGTCGCCGCCGAGGTACGGGGTCAGGTCTTCGAAGAGCTTGTCGACGCCGGTCCCGAAGCGCGGCGGCACGTTCCACGAGGGGATCGAGATCCAGTCGGGCATGTCCTTCGGCGAGGCCAGCACGGCCGCGAGCTTGTCGCCGTACGTGTTTCCGTCGCTGATCTGGAAGTCGATGGTCGTGCCCATCGCCTCGTTGACGGCGTCGAGGTACTGATTGCCGCTCGTCGGCGGAATCGTCCCCCACAGCGGCGTCATCGCGGTGTACTCGCCGCCGCTTCCGGGAGGCGAATCGAAGCCCTTGACGAGCGGATCCGGCATCGTGAGATAACCCGACGGGGATCCGTCGACGCCGGGGAAGTCCGGCTCGACCGCGTCGATCGGCACGTACGCCGGAAGCGCGGTCTCCTCGATCGATCCGTCGCTCGACGCCACGGACGTGCCCTGCTCGTCTGCGGATCCGCAGCCGCTCAGGACGAGCGCGACGGCACCGACTGCGCCGATCACGGCGCCGACGCGGCGCGGTGGCCGATGTCCCCTACCTGCTGTGTTCATGGAGGTCTCCTTTGGTCTCCGAACGGGCGACGCTGCATCACCCGAGCGCTTCCCAACAACTTTGTCGAAGCGCTTCGCATTTACGGTAGCTTTAGATCCCGACATCCGCAATACTGTGGATGAATCCGCATCGAAGCGGTTCGCTTATTCCCCTCCCAACGTCTGTGAGGACCTTCGTGATTTCCCCGCACCCCGTCGTCGAGGAGCTCCTCGCCGCACTCACGCTCGACGAGAAGATCGCCCTGCTCCACCAGCACCAGCCCGCCATCGAGAGGCTGGGGCTTGACGCCTTCCACACCGGAACGGAGGCGCTGCACGGTCTGAGCTGGGTCGGCATCGCGACCGTTTTCCCGCAGCCCGTCGGCCTCGCCGCGACGTGGGACCCCGGCTTCCTCGCCGAGGTCGGCGCGGCGGTGGCGACGGAGGTACGCGCCAAGCACGCCCAGGATCCGTCGCTGAGCCTCAACGTCTGGGCCCCCGTCGTCAACACCCTGCGGCACCCGCTGTGGGGACGCGGGGAGGAGGGCTACTCGGAGGATCCGGATCTCACCGCAGCCCTCGCGATCGGATACACGCAGGGCCTTCGCGGAGATCACCCGACGGTGTGGAAAACGGTTCCGACGCTCAAGCACTTCCTCGCCTACGGCAACGAGACCGACCGTGCCACGACGAGCTCCCACCTCCCGCCGCAGGCGCTGCACGAGTACGAGCTCCCCGCGTTCGTCGGCCCCGTCGCGGCCGGCTGCGTCGGCGCGGTGATGCCGTCGTACAACCTCGTCAACGGCCGGCCGACCCACGTCTCGGGCGAGCTCCTGCAGCACCTCCGAGATCTCGCACCGGAACCGATCGCCTACGTCTCCGATGCACAGGCGCCCTCGTTCCTCGTCGACGAGCAGCGCTACTTCGACTCGCATCGCCAGTCGCACGCGGCCGCCCTGCGGGCGGGCCTCGATTCCTTCACCGACAACAGCGAAGCCTCCGCGCCGACGATCGAGCGCGTCACGGCGGCCCTCGAGGCGGGCGACATCACCGCCGCGGATATCGATCGCGCCGTGCGAAACCTCCTGATCATGCGCGCCCGCACGGGCGAGCTGACAGGCGAGGATCCCTACGGTGTCGGGCCCGAGCAGATCGACACCCCCGCCCATCGCGCGCTCGCGCGGGACGCCGTCGCGCGCTCCGTCGTGGTCCTCGAGAACGACGGATCCCTCCCCCTCGAGGCGCCCCGCACGATCGCCGTCGTCGGCCCCTTCGCCGCGCACCTCGTGCACGACTGGTACTCGGGCACGCCGCCGTACATGAGTCTCATCGGAGACGCGGTGCGCGAGCGCTTCCCGGATGCGGAGGTGCGCGTCGTCTCGGGCGCCGATCGGATCGCTCTGCGCTCCCGCACGCACGGCCGCTACCTCGCGGTCGCGGGCGATGACGTCGCGGTCGCGGCAACCGCTCCGGAGGCGACCGCCTCGACGCACTTCGATCTCGAGGACTGGGGCGACGACACGTCATCGCTGCGCGCGGTCGCGAGCGGCCTGCTCCTCTCGGGCGCCGAACGCTTCCTCCGGGCCGGCGCCCGCCGGATCGGCGAATGGGTCGCCCAGGAGACGTTCCGGCTCGTCGAGACGGACGGCGGCGTGCGGATCCAGCACCTCGGATCCAAGGGCTGGCTGCGCGTTCAACGGGACACGCTCGCTCTCGTCGCCGACGGCACCGAGAAGACCGCCGAGGTCTTCGATCTCGAGCTCGTGCGGGGCGGCCTCGCCGAGGTGAGCGCGGCGTGCGAGGGCGCGGACGTCGCGATCGTCGCGATCGGAAACGACCCGCACGTCGCGGGCCGCGAGACCGAGGACCGCCCCGACATGCGCGTCGCGGAGCGCTCGCGCGCGCTCTGGCACGCCGCCGCGGCGGGCGCCGGATCCGCCGTGCTCACGGTCGTGTCGAGCTACCCGTACGAGCTCGGCGATCTCGCCGCCCAAGCGAACGCGATCGTCTGGCTCAGCCACGGCGGGCAGGAACTCGGGCACGGGCTCGTCGATGTGCTGAGCGGAGACCGGGAACCGGTCGGGCGCCTGCCGCAGACCTGGTGGGCCTCGGCAGGTGACGCCGGCGAGCTGTTCGACTACGACGTCGTCGGATCCGCGATGACCTACCGGTACGCGAACGCCCGCCCCGCTTATGGGCTCGGTCACGGCCTGAGCTATTCGCGCGTGGAGTACGACAGCATCGAGCTCTCCGCCACCGCCATCGACGCCCCGCCGCTCACAACCGCCCACACGCCCGCCCGCCCCGCAGGATCCGGCGGATCCCTCGTCGCGTGCGTCACGATCGCCAACACCGGCGCCCGTCCGGTCGACGAGCTCGTCACCGTCTACGCGGCGGCACCCGACCTCGCGGTGCCCGCGCCCCGCACCCGCCTCGCGGGGTGGGCGCGCGTCGAGCTCGCTCCGGGCGAGCGCCGCGCCGTCGAGGTCGACATCGATCCGGGCGTGCTGGCCGTCTGGGACTCGGCGGACGGCGCCTTCCGCGTACAGCCCGGCACCTACGAACTGCGCGCCGGTCGCTCGGCCTCCGAGCCGCTCGTGTCCGTGACGCTCCTCGTCGCCGGCGCCGCCCCGGGAGCGCGCGCCGACGCGCGCATCGATGCCGCGGCCTTCCACGCGCAGAGCGGGCTGCTCACCTCGGACCGCACCCGCGAGCGGGGGCAGAGCGTCGAGGTGGCGCCCACGCGCGAGGGCGGCTGGGCCCGCTACGACCGCGTGGATCTGGCCGGTGCCACCGGCATCCGCCTGCTTGCGGCGCGGCGTTCGCTGCCGTCGACCGCGCCCGCCGAGGTGCGTGTCGAGGCGCGATCGGGAGACGCATGGATCCCCGTCACCGACGCGATCGCCGCACCCGACACCGACCGTTACGGCTGGACGAGCCTCGAGGCGGCGCTCACGTCAACCGCGCCCGGCGTCACCGATCTGCGCGTGCGGCTCTCGGGCGCCGCGCGGGTGGCCGAGCTCGAACTCATCTGTGCCGAGGAGCGTGCATAGCTCGTGGTCTTCTCCCCTGCGCGACCCGCGCGCGCGACCGAGGTGGGCTATCGTGCCGACGATTGACCGCATCCCCGAAGGAGCCCTCCCATGCCGTTGACCGATCTCTCCCTCGCCCAGCTCCGCGAGTACCGGCCGGACATCATCGTGCCGGACGACTTCGAGTCCTTCTGGGGCTCGACGCTCGACCACGCACGCGGCCTCGCGCGGCCGGCGGAGCTCGGAGACCCCGATCCGGGCTTTCCGGAGGTCGTCGTGCAGGACCTCACCTTCTCCGGCTTCGGCGGCGAGCCCATCAAGGGGTGGGTCGTGCGCCCGCGCGGGAGCGACACCGCGCCCCGTCCCGCCGTCATCGAGTACATCGGTTACAACGGAGGCCGCGGCCTTCCCGCCGAACGCCTGCACTGGGCGGCGAGCGGATACGTTCACATCGTCATGGACACGCGCGGTCAGGGCAGCGGCTGGGGCAACGGCGGTGCCACCCCGGACCCCCACGGCTCGGGGCCGGCGCCCGAGGGATACATGACACGCGGCGTCGACTCCCCGGAGAACTACTACTACCGACGAGTGTTCACCGATGCCGCGCTCCTCGTCGACGTGGCCGCCGGATTCGACTTCGTCGACGCCTCCCGCATCGCCGTGACCGGAACGAGTCAGGGCGGCGGCATCGCGCTCGCCGCGGGGGCCCTTGCCGCCGGGCGGGTCGCGGCGGTCATGCCCGATGTGCCCTTCCTGTGCGACTTCCGGCACTCGGTCGAGGCGACGCCGACTCCCCCGTTCACGGAGATCGTGCGCTATCTCGCCGTGCACCGCGACCACGTCGACATGGTATTCCGCACCCTGAGCTACTTCGACGGTGCCCTCATGGCCTCGCGCTCCGCGGCTCCCGCGATCTTCTCGGTCGCGCTGATGGACGCGATCGTGCTGCCCTCCTCCGTGTTCGCCGCCTACAACTCCTACGGCGGTCCCGATCGAACCATCGAGGTGTATCCCTTCAACGGCCACGAGGGCGGCCAGCTCCACCACTGGCTCCGCCAGCGCCGCTGGCTCGCGGACCGCTTCGCCGGATGAGAATCACGTTGTCACAGGCCCTCGTTCGTGATACGTTCTCACCAACAACATTTCACCAACGACGCTGAAAGGCAGGACACACATGTCCCTCACCCCCACCAAGGCCGACCGCTTCTCCTTCGGCCTCTGGACCATCGGCTACAACGGAAGCGACCCGTTCGGCGGCCCGACGCGGCCGGCGCTCGACGTCGTGCACGCCGTCGAAAAGCTCGCGGAGCTCGGTGCGTACGGCCTGACGTTCCACGACGACGACCTCTTCGCATTCGGCTCGACCGACGCCGAGCGCCAGAAGCAGATCGACCGCCTGAAGGGCGCCATGGACGACACCGGCATCATCGTGCCGATGGTGACCACCAACCTCTTCAGCGCCCCCGTCTTCAAGGACGGCGGCTTCACCTCCAACGACCGCCAGGTGCGCCGATACGCGCTGCGCAAGGTGTTCCGTCAGCTCGACCTCGGTGCCGAGCTCGGTGCGAAGACCTTCGTCATGTGGGGCGGCCGCGAGGGCGCCGAGTACGACTCCGCGAAGGACGTCCAGGCCGCGCTCGAGCGCTACCGCGAGGCCGTGAACCTCCTCGCCGACTACGTCACCGACAAGGGTTACGACATCCGTTTCGCGATCGAGCCGAAGCCGAACGAGCCCCGCGGCGACATCCTCCTGCCGACCCTCGGTCACGCGATCGCGTTCGCCGACACCCTCGAGCGTCCCGAGCTGTTCGGCGTGAACCCCGAGGTCGGCCACGAGCAGATGGCGGGCCTGAACTTCACCGCGGGCATCGCGCAGGCGCTCTACCACGGCAAGCTCTTCCACATCGACCTGAACGGCCAGCGCGGCATCAAGTACGACCAGGACCTCGTCTTCGGCCACGGCGACCTCTACAACGCCTTCTCGCTCGTCGACCTGCTCGAGCACGGCGCCCCGCAGGGCGGCGCCGCATACGACGGCCCGCGTCACTTCGACTACAAGCCGAGCCGCACCGAGGACGAGAACGGAATCTGGGACTCGGTCTCGGCCAACATGCGCAACTACCTCCTCCTCAAGGAGCGCGCCGAGGCGTTCCGCGCCGACCCCGAGGTGCAGGAAGCCCTCTCGGCAGCGAAGGTCGACGAGCTCAGCGAGCCCACCCTCAACCCCGGCGAGAGCTACGACGACTTCCTCGCGGACCGCTCGGCCTACGAGGACTTCGACCCGAACGCGTACTTCGGCGGCAAGGGCTTCGGCTTCGTGAAGCTGCAGCAGCTCGCCACCGAGCACCTCCTCGGCGCTCGCGGCTGATCCCCCCGATAAGGCACGAACGATGACTCTGGTCGCCGGCGTCGACTCTTCGACGCAGAGCTGCAAGGTCCTTATCCTCGACACCGAGACGGGCGCGGTCGTGCGCTCCGGTCGCGCCTCGCATCCCGACGGATCCGAGGTCGACCCGGCGCACTGGTGGCGCGCTCTCGGCGAGGCGATCAACGACGCGGGCGGCATCGACGATGTCGATGCCTGGTCGATCGCGGGACAGCAGCACGGGCTCGTGGCGCTCGACGCCGACGGTCGGGTCATCCGCGACGCACTCCTGTGGAACGACACGCGTTCCGCGGGAGCCGCCGCGGCCCTCACGGACGAGGTCGGTGCCGCCGACTTCGCCGGGCGGACCGGACTCGTGCCGGTCGCGTCCTTCACCATCACGAAGCTGCGATGGCTCGCCGACTCCGAGCCGGACAATGCGGCCCGCGTCGCCGCCGTCGCACTCCCCCACGACTGGCTGTCCTGGCGCCTGCGCGGTTACGGACCGGCGGGCGAGAGCGAGTTCGGCCCGATCCTCGACGAGCTCGTCACCGACCGCTCCGACGCCTCGGGCACCGGCTACTTCGACTCGTCGCGCGACGCGTACGACCGAGAGCTCCTCGCCCTCGCGCTCCGCCGCGATGCGTCCGACATCGTCCTCCCGCGCGTCCTCGGGCCCGCCGAATACGTCGCGGACGGCCGGGGCCGCCGGGTAGCTCCCGGTGCGGGCGACAACGCCGGCGCCGCGCTCGGCATGGGTGCCGTCGCCGGCGACATCGGCGTCTCGATCGGGACGAGCGGCACCGTGTTCGCTGTCGCGACGGATCCCGTTCGCGACACGAGCGGTACGGTCGCCGGCTTCGCGGACGCCGCGGGCGGCTACCTCCCGATCGTCACCACACTGAACGCCGCCCGCGTTCTCGATGCGGTCGCCGCGCTCCTCGGCGTCGACCACGCCGAGCTGTCGCGGCTCGCGCTCGCGGCCGATGCCGGATCGGCGGGGCTCGTCCTGCAGCCCTGGTTCGAGGGCGAGCGCACGCCGAATCGCCCCGACGCGACCGCGACCCTCTTTGGCATGACGCTCGCATCCACCACGCGCGAGAACCTCGCCCGCGCGGCGATCGAGGGCGTGCTGTGCTCGCTCGCCGAGGGCCTCGACGCGATGCGCGAGCTCGGGGTCGAGGCGAAACGCGTGCTGCTCACGGGCGGTGCCGCGCAGAGCCCCGCCGTTCAGCAGATCGCGGGCGAGGTCTTCGGAGTTCCCGTCGTGATTCCGGACCCGGGCGAGTACGTCGCACTCGGCGCCGCCACGCAGGCCGCGTGGGTCCTCACGGGAACCCGCCCCGCCTGGTCGCCGCGGATCCTCGCCGAGCTCGAGCCCGGGGCGACCCCGGCCCGCGCCGCCTACCGCGCCCGCCTCTGATCCTGCCGTCCGCGCCCCGGGCGTCGTGTCTCCCCGCGGAGACGTGACGCCCGGGGCGCGGTAGCGTGGACGCATGGCGAAGGTTGTGCAGTTCTCGAAGTTCGGCGGCAGCGAGGTTCTCGAGGTCGAGTCGGTGGAAGGCCCGACCGCGGCGGCGGGCCAGATCGTGGTCGCCGTCGAAGCGATCGGGGTGAATCCGATCGATCGCAAACTCCGCAGCGGCATGCGTCCGCTGTCGGGCAACGGCCCCTGGCGCGCGGGATCCGACGGTGCGGGCACCGTGGCGGCCATCGGCGGGGGCGTCGACGGCTTCCGCGTCGGCGACCCGGTCGCCTTCACCGGGGCATCGGGCGCGTACGCGACGCATGTCGCCGTCAAGGCGGAGAACGCGCATCTGCGTCCCGCCGGCGTCAGCGCCGCGCAGGGTGCGGCGCTCGGAATTCCCGCCGGCACCGCGTACCAGGCGATCAGGTCGCTCGGCGTCCGCGAAGACGACACGCTGCTCATCCACGGAGGATCGGGATCCGTGGGGCAGGCCGCCATTCAGTTCGCCGTGCTGACGGGTGCACGCGTGATCGCGACCACGAGCGACGCCCGTGCGCAGCGCGTCGGCGATCTCGGCGCCGAGCCGGTGCGCTACGGCGACGGCCTCACGGGGCGGGTGCTGGAGATCGCGCCGGACGGCGTCACGGCGATCCTCGACTGCGCCGGCGCCGATGGCGTGCTCGAGACCTCCCTCGAGCTCCTCGAGGACAAGAGTCGCATCGCGACCATCGTGCTCGGCGCGAAGGCCGAGGAGATGGGGCTGCGCGCCTTCTCGGGCGGAGCCTCCGCTCCGCTGACGCCGCAGCAGCAGACGTGGCGCTCCCAGGCCCTGCCCATCGCGCTCGCCCTGATCGCGACCGAGTACTTCGACGTCGAGATCGGCCCGACGTTCCCGCTCGAGGAGGCCGCGGCCGCCCAGGACGCGAACGAGAACGGCGCGGCCGGCAAGGTCATCATCGTGCCATAAGGGTTTGCCGCGGGGATTCACCCGATAGCGTGGATCCCCGTGGATATCCCCTCCCTCAGCGCCCTCGCCTGGGCCGGACTGGTCGTCGGCGCGATCGTCGTCGGCGTCTCCAAAACCGGCCTGCCCGGAGCGAACACGCTCGGCATCGCCCTGTTCGCGGCGGCCCTGCCCGCCAAGGAATCGACCGGTGCGATGCTGCTCCTGCTGATCCTCGGCGACGTCATGGCGCTCGCCCTCTATCGGCGCCATGCCGATTGGAGGGCGATCGTGCGGCTCGCGCCGTCCGTGATCGCCGGACTCGCCCTCGGCGCGGTCTTCCTCGCCCTCGTGGGCGATGCCTGGGTGAAACGGTCGATCGGCATCCTGCTCATCTTCGTCGTGCTGCTCACCCTGTGGCGCCGGCGCGGCGCCGAGGTGAAACCGGGGCGCGGATCCGCGATCGCCTACGGCTCGCTCGGCGGCTTCACGACGATGGTCGCCAACGCCGGCGGACCGCCGATGTCGATGTACTTCCTGGCGTCGCGCTTCTCCGTGAACACCTTCCTCGGCACGGCGGCATGGTTCTTCGCGATCATCAACATCGTGAAGCTGCCGATCTCGATCGGCCTCGGGATCATCACGGTGCCGACGCTCTGGATCGACCTGATTCTCGTCGTGCCGGTGCTCGTGGGTGCGGCCATCGGGCGCTACATCATCACGAAGCTGTCGCAGAAGACCTTCGAGACGATCGTCGTCGTGCTGACTCTCGTCGGCGCGCTGTACCTCGTCTTCTGAGGAGGTCAGTCCTCTGAGACCGGCCGTCCGGCACCGCGCGCGGAGCCGATGAGGGCGACGAAGGTCACCACGGCCGGGGCCGCGAGCGCGAGGGCGATTCCCCAGTGCCCGGCCCCGCCCTGCACGGATCCGATGGCGATCGCGACGATCAGCACCTGCGTGACGATACCGCCCGAACGCCCCCAGGACGCGCCCGCCCACACCGCGAACGCGAAGGCGCCGACTCCCACCGCGGCGATCAGGGTGAGCACGACCAGCGCGATCGACGTCGTCACCGAGGTCAGCTCGCCCGCGACGATCTCGACGATCTGCCACCCCGTGAGGATCACGAGGACGAGGGCCTCAAGCGCGAGCAGAACGGATGCGACGCGAGTGGCGGGGGTACGGGCGGCGGGTTCGGCGCTCATCGAGTCTCTTCCCACAGGCGTTATAAAGAAGAGTTCCTGGAGATTTCCCAAAACCCTTGATCCAGACCACCGCCTGTACGACAATTATTAACGGTGTGTTTCCCACAGCGTGGTGGGGTGCGCGGCGTGCAGCCGCCTCACATCCAGCTTAGTCAGACCTTACTTGATCCGAGCTGAACCCCGCAAAACGAACCCCACCACTACGCTTAGGAGCCCCCGCATGGATTGGCGCGACAAGGCCGCTTGCCTCACCGTTGACCCGGAGCTGTTCTTCCCCGTCGGGAACACCGGCCCGGCCGTCGACCAGATCGAGAAGGCTAAGTCGGTTTGCGCCCGCTGCACCGTGACCGAGGTGTGCCTGCAGTACGCCCTCGAGACGGGCCAGGACTCGGGCGTCTGGGGCGGCCTCAGCGAGGACGAGCGCCGCGCGCTGAAGCGCCGCGCCGCCCGCGCCCGCCGCGCCGGCTGACACCGATTCGTCGCCGCGAACGCCCCCGCCGAGGCGGGGGCGTTCGCGTGCAGGCGATCAGGCGATCAGGCCGCGGTGACCTCGATCACCAGGGCCGATCCGGGCCGCAGCTGCGGCACGCGGAGGCCCACGGACGCCAGGAGCGCGCCGGGCTGTTCGATCTGGCCGTCGGCGATCCACGCCACGGGCACCGCGTCGTGCTGCTCGGCCGAGAGCGACGGGATGACGCGCACTCTATAGTCGAGCGCCGAGTCGAGCCCCGGCAGCATCAGGAGCGGCGGCACGGACCACTCCGCCGTCTCCTCGCGCGAGAGGCGGTAGAGGGCCCACCGGCGGTCGGCCGACACGGATCCCGTGAGCGACGTGCCGCGGTCGCCGGTCGCGCCGTGTACCAGCTCGCCGCCATGCAGCAGCGGACGCAGGCGCTTGTACTCCGCGATCCACGCGGCGAGCATTTCGCGCTCGTCCGCCTCGAGGCGCGTGATGTCCATCTCGATCCCCGCCGAGGCGAACAGCGTCATCGACGCACGGAAGCGCAGATCCGTCGTGCGGCCCGTCGTGTGCGCGGTGCCCGGCCCCACGTGGCTGCCGATCAGTTCCGGCGGGAGGAGCATCTCGGTGCCCCGTTGGATGCGCGAGCGCTCGATGGGATCGTTCGTGTCCGAGGCCCAGACGCGATCGGTGTGTTCCAGGATCCCGAGGTCGACTCGGCCGCCACCCGATGCGCAGGACTCGATCTCGACGCCGGGGTGCCGTTTCCGGAGCGCGTCGAGCAGCGCGTAGGTCGCGCGCGTGTGCGCGTCGACACCGGCCCGCCCGGCGTGCACCGCCTCGATCAGGTCGCGGTTCTGGTCCCATTTCAGGAACTCGATCGGATACTCCGTGAGCAGCGCGTCGAGGCGATCCCGCACATAGGCGAACGCCTCCGGGCGGGCGAGGTCGAGCACCTGCTGGTGGCGCCAAGCGCGCGGGTGGTGGTCGACGGGGCCGAGCACCCACTCGGGGTGGGCCGCCTCGAGCCGCGAGCCCGGGCTGATCATCTCGGGCTCGACCCACAGGCCGAAGCCCATGCCGAGGGAGCGCACGTGGTCGATGATCGGATGCAGGCCTTCGGGCCACACCTCCGGATCCGCGAACCAGTCACCGAGCGAGGTGGAATCGTCCCGCCGCCCGAGGAACCACCCGTCGTCGAGCACGAAACGCTCCACGCCGACGGCAGCGGCGGCATCCGCGAGCGCGAGCAGCGGTGGGAGCGAGTGCTGGAAGTAGACCGCCTCCCAGGTGTTCAGCATGACGGGCCGGGTGCTGCGCGGATGGCCGGCGCGTGCGCGAATCGACGCATGCAGGCGCGCCGACATGCCGTCGAGGCCCGCGTCGCTCCAGGCGAACCACGCCGTCGGGGCCTCGAACTCGTCGCCGGGGGCGAGCACGATCTCATCGGCGCGCAACAGCTCGCCCGCCCCGATCGCGTTGACTCCCTCGGGGAGGCGATCGGTGCGATAGACGCTGTCACCGCTCCACGCGAGGTGCACCGCCCAGACTTCGCCCGAGCGATCGGCAAAGCCCGGCTCGCCGACGACCATGAGAAGCGGCGAATCGTGCCCGGTGCGGCCGCGCCGCGTTTCGCGGGCGAACGACCCCATCGCGACGGGGCGTCGCTGCGGCGCACGCTCGCGGATCCACCGGCCGGTGAAATCGAGCACCTCGCCCGCGCGCGCGGGCACGGGAATCGTCGCGTCGAGAGCCGCGAGCGCGACATCGAACGGGCCGATGTTCGTGACGCGATGCGTCACCCTCAGCACGCCGTGCGCGTCGAAGCCCATCTCGCTGTGCAGGCGCAGTCCCGCACCTTCCGCCGTCAGTCGGAAGCCGCGCTCGTCCTCGTCTATCTCGATGGTCCGCCAGGCCGGAAACAGCGGCGCACCCTGGCGCGAGCCGGCGAGGGCGGGCCGTCCCGCCCACCCGTCGCGCTCGGTCGGCAGGATCGTCAGGGGCCAGGCCTCGTCGAACGCGCTCGGCGTCACCTGTCTGCGCGCGGCGCGGCGCAGCTCTGACAGACCTCGCTCGGCGTGCACTCCCGGATCCGCGCCCCAGTGGAGAACCTCGGGAAGGCCGTCCTCCGGGAAAGCGACGATGAGGGCGCTCCCCTGCGCGTGGAATCTCCGGATCCTCACGGAGGAGGCCGTGTGTGTGATGTGCGTCATGCGCTCTCCGTCCATGGGGCCTCAATGCCCCCTGTACAGACTCGCGCCTCGTTCATACTTTGTCAACTGATGAAACATTGTCAGGAGAGCATGCTTCGAATCGCGATCCCCGCGCCGGCGCGCGCCCACTCCGAGAAGTCCCAGGTGCGCACGTCGATGTCGACGGGCGCGGCGCTGCCGTCGAGGCGACGATCGAGCTCGGCCCGCATCTCATCACCCCCGAGTTCGACGACGGCAATGCCGTCTCCCGAGAGCACGACCTTCCGGGGATCGACGAGGTTCACGACGGCCGCGATGAGCACGCCGAGCGCGCGGCCCGCATCGGCGAAGATCGCGCGGGCGATGGCGTCTCCGTCGCGTGCCGCGGCGACGACGCCGGCATAGTCGATGCCGACGACGCGATAGGCGCCGACGATCGCCCCGCTCGTCAGCATGCTCGAGACGCACCCGCGATGCCCGAGACCGCAATAGGGGCCCGCCTCATCGACGATCGTGTGACTCACGAGGCCGGCGCGCGCGTGCGCCCCCTCGACCGGGCTTCCGTTCACGACGAGACCGCAGCCTATGCCGACGCCGACCGTGATGAGGGCCATGTCGTCCACACCGGTGCCCGCCCCGAACCAGTGCTCGGTCGCGGTCAGAGCGCTGACATCGTTCTCGACGGCGCACGGCAACCCGACCGCCGACCGCACCATGGCACCGAGGGGCACGTCGCGCCAGTCGAGCCATTCCGACACTTCCACGAAGGGCCCGTCGTCCCGCTGATGCACGCGGCCGGCGAGAGCGATACCGACCGCGACGATATCGGGGAACTCGGCGCGGAAACCTGCCGCGACGTCGGCGATGTCGGCGACGACGTCCTCGGGTTCTGCGGAACGCAGCGGCCGTTCCGCGGTCGCGACGGCTGTGGCAGCGAGGTCCGTGACAACCGCGAAGAGGCCGTCGCCGGTGAGCTTGATGCCGAGCACGTGTCGCGCCTCGGCGCGTAGCCGCAACATCTCCGAGGGGCGCCCCGTCTGCGCCATGAGACGCGTCTCGCCCTCCGACAGCAGGCCGCCGTCGACGAGGATGCGCGTGATGCGGGTGAGACTCGCCCGGGAAAGGTGCAACCGGCGGGCGATCTCGGCTCGCGGGAGCTCGCCGTGGATCAACACCTCGAGCAGCGCGGCTTTGACAGCGGGAGCGAGGGCGGCGATGTCGACCGGCGCGCCGGTCTCGTTCTCATCGGGCATCTTTGTCACCTTACTAAACTTAATACCTCGCAAGCGGGGTGTCTCGTTTGCCAGGATGTCACCGTCCGGCCGAATACGCCGGATCCACTCACCCGAGATCGAAGAGGATCCCATGCCCGAGTCCCCGACCCTGCTCTGCTGGCGCGCACCATGCGTCGCCCTCGACCTCGCGATCGACGCGTCCGCTCCCGTCGCGATCACGTCGATTCGACCGGCGGGGGCGCCCGCTCCCGACGCACGCCTCGCCGCGCAACCCCTTGTCGAGATGACCGCCCTCGGGCACGGCCGCTTCCCCGGGAGCTTCCGCCGCGTCGACACGGTCATCGGGGCGGAGCTGCGTCATGTGTCGCATGATCAGAGCGTCGACGGCCCATGGCACACCCTGCGGGTCGTGCAGGCGGATCCTTCTCGGGGCGTGCGGGCAACGAGCGTGTTCGAGGCGCATGAGTCCGCGCCGGCCGTGCGCACGTGGACCGAGATCGAGGTCGCCGGCGACCTCGTCATCGACGCCGTCACGAGCGTCGCGATCGGCTCCTTCCTCGACGACGCCGGGGTCGAATCCGTCGACGACATCGTCGTCGCCCGCGCCGACAACGACTGGATCGCCGAGAATCGCTGGCGCGTCGAACCGCTCCGGGAGGCGGGGCTCATCGACGTCGATCGCGCCGCGCACAACCACCAAGCGCCCCGAACCCGCCTCGCACTCGGCAACCGCGGATCCTGGTCCAGCGGCGAGCAGGTACCCGCGGGCGCGCCCGCGGCGACCGACGCGTCGTACGCCCTCGCCTGGCAGGTCGAGCACAACGGCCCGTGGACGGCCGAGATCGGCGAGACCGGCCGCGGCGCCTACCTGGCGTTGACGGGACCGACCGATCAGGAGCATCAGTGGAGCGTGCGACTGAGGGACGGCGGATCGTTCCGCACGGTCCCGGTGTCGCTCGCCGTTGCGGCGGGCGGCCTCGATGACGCGTTACGCGTGCTCGCTCGACAGCGCCGCGCGATCCGCCTCCCCCGCCCCGCCGACGAATCACTCCCGGTCGTGTTCAACGACTACATGAACACGCTGATGGGCGACCCCACGACCGAGAAGCTCCTCCCCCTCATCGATGCCGCGGCGGAGGCCGGCGCGGACATCTTCTGCATCGACGCCGGCTGGTACGCCGACGGTAGCTGGTGGGACGGCGTCGGCGAATGGCTGCCGTCCGCCACGCGCTTCCCCGGCGGCATCGCGGAGGTGACGGGCCGGATCCGCGAGCGCGGCATGGTGCCGGGACTGTGGCTGGAACCCGAGGTCATCGGGGTGCGTTCCCCGCTCGCCACGACGCTGCCCGACGGGGCCTTCTTCCAGCGCGCAGGCGTGCGCATCGCCGAACACGGCAGGCACCTGCTCGACCTGCGCCACCCCGCCGCGCGCGCCCACCTCGACGCCGTCGTCGACCGCCTCGTGAACGAGTACGGTGTCGGGTTCATCAAGATGGACGAGAACACGATGACGGGGCCGGGATCCGACCTGTACGGCCTCGCGCCCGGGCAGGGCCTTCTCGAGCATGCTCGTGCCCTGTTGGAATGGCTCGACGGTGTGCAGGAGCGCCACCCGGAGCTCATCATCGAGGCGTGCGCCTCCGGCGCGATGCGCATGGACTATGCGATGCTGTCGCGCCTGCACGTTCAATCGACGTCCGACCAACAGAACCCCATTCGCTACGCGACGATCGCCGCCGCGGCGCCCGCCGCGATCCTGCCGGAGCAGGCGGGTAACTGGGCCTATCCTCAGGCCGGCATGAGCGACGAGCTGCGCACCTTCTGCCTCGTGAACGGTGTGCTCGGGCGGATGTACCTCTCGGGCTACCTCAACCGCATGACGCCGCAGGAGGTCGCCGCCGTGCGCGAGGCCATTGCAGCCCATCGCGTCGTGTTGGGCGACATCCGCGACCGTCTGCCGGTGTGGCCGCTCGGCCTGCCGGCATGGGACGCCGATTGGACGTGCCTCGGCCTGCACTCGGGCGACCACGCCTACGTCTCCGTCTGGCGTCGCGCGGGCGACGCCGCGGCGGGCTTGCGGCTGCCCTGGGCGGCCGGGCGCGATGTCGAGGTCGCCCCGCTCTTCCCCGCCGACGCCGGCGGCTGGGCATGGAGCTGGGACGCGGAGACCGCGGTGCTGACCGTCACGGCCCCGACGGTCGAGCCGAGCGCCCGCGTGCTCGAGATCCGCGCGGTCTGAGGCACGCAGAAGAGGGGGAGCCGCGGCTCCCCCTCTTCTGCAACCGCTCAGGCCGAGACGCGCGCCTCGGCCTCCTCCCATGCGCCGGTGAAGTGGTTGAAGCAGCGCGAGTTGTCGAGCCTCGAGCGGTCCGTGACGGCCTCGCCGCTCACGACCTTTCCGACCCGCTCGGGGTCGGGCGCGCTCGAGGCGAGCAGCCGGGTGTAGTCGTGGCGCGGATCCAGGATCACGGCATCCGACGGCCCCCTCTCGACGACGCGCCCCTTGTAGAGCACGAGGATCTCGTCGGAGAAGTGCCGGGCGGTGGCGAGGTCGTGCGTGATGTAGAGCACGGCCAGGTCGTCCTCGCGCTGGAGCCGGCCCATGAGATTCAGCACGTCGAGGCGGATCGACACGTCGAGCATCGACACGGGCTCGTCGGCCAGAACCACCTGCGCGCCGGGCGCGAGCGCGCGGGCGATCGCGACGCGCTGCCGCTGGCCTCCTGAGAGCTCGTGCGGGCGACGAGCGGCGAAAGACTCATCGAGCCCCACGCGGCCCAGCATCTCCACGACCTTGGCGTAGGTCTCCGCGGATCCGCGCGTGCGCCCGTGCACCTTCAGCGGCCGCGCGATGTGGTGCGCGATCGAATGGAACGGGTTCAGCGACGCGAACGGATCCTGGAACACCATCTGCACGTTCTTCCGGTAGTCGCGTCTCGCGACCTCGGCGCCGTCGTCGCCCGTCACCTCGATCCGTCCCGACGTGGGGTGCTCGAGCTTCGACAGGATCCGCGCGATCGTCGACTTCCCGGATCCCGACTCGCCCACAAGCGCGACCGTGCGGCCGGGCTCGAGATCGAACGAGACGCGGTCGACCGCGCGGAAGCGGCTGCGCCCGATGCCTTTTCGCACCGTGAACTCCTTCACCAGATCGGTGACGTGCACGCTGGTCATGAGGCCTCCCCCTCGTCGATTCCGGTGCGGATGAACGCCCCGCGGGATCCGCTGAGGCTCGGGAACGACCCCAGCAGCTTCTTCGTGTACTCGTGCTTCGGCTCGCGGTACATCGTGGTCGCGTCTCCCAGCTCGACGATCTCCCCGCGCAGCATCACGGCGATGCGGTCGCTGATCTCGAGCAGCAACGGCAGGTCGTGCGTGATGAAGATCACGGCGAAGCCGAGCTCGTCGCGCAGGCGCACGATCTCCCGCAGGATGTCCCGCTGGACCACCACGTCGAGCGCCGTCGTGGGCTCGTCCATGATCATCACCTGCGGTTCGAGGATCATCGCCATCGCGATCATCACGCGCTGGCGCATGCCGCCAGAAAGCTCGTGCGGATATGAGCGGAGGCGGTCCGGATCCACGCCCACCCGGCGCAGAACGTCCGCCGCGCGCTCGCGGCGCTGGGTCTTGCTCATGCCCGGACGATGCGTCTTCAGCACGTCCTCGAGCTGGGCGCGGATCGTGATCACGGGGTTCAGCGCGTTCATCGCGCCCTGGAACACCATCGACAGCTGCGCCCAGCGGAACGCGCGCAGCTGTTCCGATTCGAGCGCGAGCAGGTCGATGTCCCGCCCGCCCGCGTCGTGGAACGTGATGGATCCGCTCGCGATGCGCGCCGGCGGCTTGTGCAGCCGGTTGACGGCGTAAGCGAGGGTCGTCTTGCCGCAGCCGGACTCGCCCGCGAGGCCGAGGATCTCACCGGCCGCCAGCTGGAACGACGCGCCCTTCACGGCCGTGACGGGGATGTCCGCCTCGTAGACGACGGAGAGGTTCTCGATCGTCAGCACCGGGCGGGGTGCGGTCGGCTCACTCATCGGCGGCGCTCCTTTCTGCGGGCCTCGCGCTTCGCGCGGCGCTCGCGGCGGGCGTGCAGACGCACCGTCTTGAGCTTGGGGTTGATGATCTCGTCGATGGAGAAGTTCACGAGCGACAGGCCCATGCCGAACAGCGCGATGAGCAGGCCCGGCGGCAAGAACCACCACGAGGCGCCGAGCGACAGCGCGAATCCGTTCTGCGCATAGAACAACATCGTGCCGAGCGTCGACGAGTTCGAGGCGCCGAGGCCGAGGAAGCTCAGGCCCGCCTCTCCGAGGATCGCGGCGATCACGGCGAAGACGAACTGCGACGCGAGCACGGGCAGCAGGTTCGGCAGGATCTCGACGACGATGACGCGCCAGGCCCGCTCCCCCGCGACCCGCGACGCCGCGACGTAGTCGCGGTTGCGGATCGACAGGGTCTGCGCGCGGAGGACGCGCGCGGATCCGGCCCAGCTCGTGATCGCGAGCACGATCGCGATGGTCCACAGACCGCGTGCCTCCGCCGGCACGAAGCCGGAGATGACGATGACGAGCGGCAGGCCGGGGATCACGAGGAACACGTTCGAGATCAGCGAGAACGCCTCGTCGGCGAAGCCGCCGATATAGGCGCCGAGGATGCCGAAGAACGCCGAGATCACGGTCGCGAGCAGGCCCACGATGAGGCCGATCTCCAGGGATCCGCGCGTCGCGATGGCCAGCTGCGCCAGCACGTCCTGCCCGGTCTGCGTCGTGCCGAGCGGGAACTCGGCACTGGGCGGGGTGAGACCGATGTTGCGAATCGCCGCGGGGTCTCCGACGAACAGCGGCCCGATGAGGCCGAACAGGGCGATTCCGATGAGCAGCACGAGTCCGATGGCGAGCCATGGGGTCATCGTGGGCAGCATCTGGCGCAACGCCGACGGTGCCTTCGTCGACCTCTGCTGTCGGGTGAGGATCGTGTGGGTGGCGTCGGCCGGCGCGGATCCCGCGTCGGGTGGAAGATTCGTCATGCGATCAACTCCTTGCCCGCGTGCGGGGATCGATGAGGCCGTACAGCAGGTCGACGACGAGGTTCGCCCCGAGCACCGCGATGGTGATGAACAGGAACAGGCCCTGCATCAGGGCGTAGTCGTTGTTCGTCACGGCCGAGAGCAGCTTCGATCCGATGCCGGGGTAGGAGAACACCTGCTCCGTCACGACGGAACCCGAGACCACGAAGCCGAGCGACGTGGCGAAGCCCGCTATCGACGGCAGGATGGCGTTGCGGGCGGCGTATCCGCGCAGAATCCGTGCGTTCGACAGCCCCTTCGCCTGCGCCGTGAGGACGTAGTCCTCCGACAATGTCGAGACCATCATGTTGCGCATTCCCATGAGCCAGCCGCCGAGGGAGGCAATCACGATCGTGAGCGCCGGGAGGAAGCCGTAGTAGATCGCCGATCCGATGAATTCCAGGTTCCAGCCGGGGTTCAGCACGACGTCGTATCCGCCCTGCGATGGAAACAGCCCGAGCGTCGATGCCAGGAAGTACACCAGGATGAGAGCGAGCCAGAAGTACGGCACGGCAGCGAGCAGAGTCGTCGCCGGCACGAGCGAGTCGAGCCAGGTGCCGGGCTTCCACCCGACGAAGGCGCCCAGGCTCACGCCGATGACAAAGGACAGGACCGTCGCGATACCGATGAGCATGATGGTCCACGGGAGCGAGGTCGCGATGACCTCGCTCACGGGGGCCGGGAAGTACGTCACCGACACCCCGAGGTCGCCCTCGAAGGTGTTCACGAGGTAGCTGCCGTACTGCACCAGGAGGGGTTGCGAGTCGTCGCCCCCGAGCAGCAGCGTATAGGCCTGCCGGGTCTCCGCGTTGACGGTGCCGCCGCGCTGCTGCAGCTTGGCGAGGAGAATGTCGACGGGGTTCCCCGGCAGCAGGCGGGGGATCAGGAAGTTCAGCGTCAGCGCCGCCCAGAGGGCGACGACGTAGAACCCGAGCTTCCGCACGTAGTAGCTCATCGGGGCGGCGCCCCTTCCCCGGTTCGGGTCATCACGGCGGCGCTCATTCGCCCACGGGCTTCAGCGCTTTGAAGATCTCGGCGTTGTCCGGAGATGCCCAGATCGCCGGGAAGGCGTAGAGGTCGTCCTCCGTGGGCCAGCCCGTGAAGTCGGCCGAGTTGTACTCGCTCGTCGTACCGCCCGTGAGGATCGGGATGTACGGCATGTTCTCGACGATCGCCTCCTGGATGACGTCGAACTGCTCCTGGCGCGCCGCGGTGTCGTCGGGGTTGGTGCGCTTGAGCACCGCGAGCGCATCGTCGACAGCGGGGTCGCTGAAGCGGGCGACGTTCACGGGCGCGGCTTCGCCGACGTTCGCCGTGTTCGCCGTCGAGAAGAAGTTGTTGTAGAGGTAGTAGGGATCGCTCGCGGCGCCCTGTCCGAGGGAATCGATCGCGAGCTCGTAGGTGCCCTTGCTCTTCTTGTCCGTCCATTCATTCCACGACGACTGGGCCGCGATCACGTTGATGCCGGCCGCCTTCAGCTGCTGGCTCATCGTGTCGATCGCCGTGATGTAATCGGTCCAACCGGTGACGACCTCGATCGTCAGCGAGAGCGGCTCGCCGTCCTTGGCGTAGACACCGTCGGACCCCTTCGCGTAACCCGCGCCCGTGAGCAGCTCGTCGACCTCGTCGAGGTCCGGAGCGTCGGGCACCGACTTCTCGTCGATCTCCGACGAGATGAACTGCTCCTGCGCGGGGAGCAGCGCAAAGGTCGGCGACATGTCGCTCGCGGTGCCCTGGAACGCGAGGGAGTTGATCTGACCGCGATCGAGCGCGTAGTAGATCGCCTTGCGCACGGCCGGGTCCGTCTGCGGACCCTCGCATCCGAGGTCGGCGTTGGAGCAGCTGAGGAGCGCCATCTGGTTCTGCCCGATGGTGATCTGGTCGTAGCCGGGGTAGTTCTTGGACACGTTCTGGATGTCCGGAACCGGGCCCGTCTGCCAATCGATCGTGCCGGCCTTCAGGGCATCGACGCCGGCCGTGTTGCCCGAGAGCGAGAGATAGCGCACAGCCTTCACGGCGGGCGCGCCGTCCCAGTAGTCTTCGTTCGCCGTCAGGGTGAATGCCTGTGCCTTGAACTCGCCGAGCGTGTATGGCCCGGTGCCGATCGGCTCGGCGATGACGTCGGTTGTCGGGTCGATCCCGCTCCAGATGTGCTCGGGAACGATGAAGACCTTGCCGAGCAGATCCGGGGCCTGCACGAACGCCGGCTCGTCGAAGCTGAGGGTGACGTGGGTGGCGTCGACCTTCTCGATCGCGCCGTTGAAACCCATCGTGTTGAGGGCGGGGTTGTCGAGCAGCAATTGGAAAGTGAACACGACATCGTCGGCGTCGAACGCTTCTCCGTCCGTCCATGTCACGCCGTCGCGGAGGGTGACGTCGAGTTGCGTGCCGTCCTCGTTCCACGCGTATTCCGTGCCGAGCAGCGGTTTGGGTTCGTTCGTGTTCGCGTTGGTGACGAAGAACAGCGACTCGTAGATCGCGCCGAGGCCGCCGATCTTCGTCGGCGAGTAGGGGTTGAAGTTGATCTGGTAATCGCCGGCCTGGCCGGTGTAGACCACGAGCGTGTCGGCGGCTCCTCCCCCGTTGCCGCCGTTTCCGCCATCGCCCGACGATGAACAACCCGTGAGGGCGAGCGAGAACGCGGCGGCTCCCACCGCGAGGCCGATCACGGCGCGACGTGCGCGAGTGCTGCGAAGAATCATCCTTGGTCCTTTCCTTGCGACGACGAAGAGATCGTCGACGCTGACGAACCCCGTGTGCTGCAGGGGCGCGTGCGACATCATCGCCCGCGAACGCCATTGTTACGCAGTGAAACGAACCGCGTCAAGCAGTTTTGCGATATTTGAAACAAAGAGGCGTCCTCCCGGCCCGCTCGAATGTCTCGAGCGGGCCGGGAGGACGCGATGCGGGGTGGCGTCAGGCGCTCAGGTCGCCGGCATGGCGAAGGACATCGGGCGCGGCGAATCGTTGCGGATCTGCATCCGCCGGCGCGCCCGAGACGACGAAGCGATGCTCCTCTCCCGGAAGCAGCGTGACGAGCCCGGAGTCGACCTTCGCGTTCGGATGGCCGCGATCCGCCAGCATCGTGATGTCCCGCGCATACGCGCGGGCCACGACCCGCACGCGGACCGTATCGCCGTCGCGTTCGGCGGTCGCCTCGAGCGGCGAGGATTCGAGTGCCTGCTCCTTCACCTCGGCGAAGTCGTGCACGGCGCGCGCGAAGCCCGGCGCGTCCACGACCAGCACCTCGCGAGTGGGATCGCCCGCCGTCGCGACGGGTTCCGGCAGCGCGAGCGCGGTATTGCCGCGAGCATCGACGGCGCCGAGGATGCGCTCCTCCGCGAGCACCTCCCCCGCGAACGTCAGCCGTCGTACGACGACATCGCCCGACCACGCGTGCTCGGTGTCGTTCAGCAACGTCACCGCGATGCCGTCCCCAGACGGTTGCACCGTCGCGAAGCGCGGTGCGTAGACGGCCTTCAGCGCGTGCCACAGCGGCTTACGGCGCTCGGCGAAGTCGACCGCGGCCCACGAGATGACGGGCCAATCGTCGTTGAGCTGCCACACGATCGTTCCGGTGTTGTAGGGCGCGAGCGAGCGGAAGTACGAGATGCCGTAGCGCAGCGCGGCGGCCTGGTTGAGTTGGGTTGCCCAGTGCCAGTCCTCGATCGTCTTCGGCTCAGGGAGATGCGGGCCGTAGCCGCGCTCGAGCTTCACATTGCCGTTGTTCGCCTTCTGGTGAACGAGCATTTGCTCGCCGTAGGGATCCATCGGGGCATCATGCACGCTCTCGACGAGCGTCGTCCACGCGGGTGGCCCTTGGAATCCGAACTCGGCGACGAAGCGCGGCTTCCACTCTCGGTAGTGCGTGTAGTCCTTCTCGTTCCACACGTCCCAAATGTGCACGGTGCCGTGGGTGTCGAGGTTCGGGCTGATGAAGCTCGAGAAGGAGTACGGACTGCCGGCCGCATAGAACCGGGTCGGGTCGAGCTCGGCGATCAGCCCCGGAAGCAGACGGCGATAGTAGCCCTCGCCCCAGGTCTTTCCGTTCAGCTCCTTTCGCCATCCCCATTCGGCATAGCCGACGATGTTCTCGTTGTTCCCGCACCAGATCGCCAGCGAGGGGTGCGATGAGAGGCGCGTGATCGCCTCGCGGGCCTCGGCCTCGATCTCGGTGGCGAGCCACTCCTCCTCCGCATAGGCGGCGCAGGCGAGCAGAAAGTCCTGCCAGACCAGCAGGCCCTGCTCGTCGCAGAGCTCATAGAAGTCGTCGGCCTCGTAGATGCCGCCGCCCCACACGCGAAGCAGGTTCATGTTCGCCTCGGTCGCGTCGGCGATCCGGCGACGGTATCGGTCGCGATCGACCTCCGAGATGAAGGCGTGGTCGGGGATCCAGTTCGCGCCGCGGATCTGGACGAGGCGGTCATTGATATGCACCGCGAAGGGGCTGCCGTGCTCGTCAGCGGCGATGTCGACACGAACGGTGCGGAAACCGATGCGACGGCGCCATGCGTCGAGCTCGGCGTGCGGAGATCCGCCCTTCAGCCGCACCTCGAGGTCGTACAGCGGTTGCTCGCCGTGACCGCGCGGCCACCATAGCTGCGCGTCGGGCACCTCGATGCGCGCGTGCGCCCTCGTTCCCGCGACGTCGACCTTGTACACCTGGCCCGCGATCGCGAGTTCGACGCACACCGGCGCCGCCTTCAGGCCATCGGCGCGTTCGATCTCGATGTGCGCGTCGACGATGCCGGTCGTCCCGTCGACGTCGACGAGCGGCCTCACCGATGCGATGCGCGCGGTCGACCAGGTCTCGACGCGGATCGACTTCCAGATGCCGGCCGCGGCGACGTCGATCCCCCAATCCCACCCAAAGCTCGACGCCATCTTGCGCATGGCGTTGTATGGGTGGTGGTTGACGTGGAAGCGCTCGCCGTGCATGGCCGAGCGGGCGTGCGCGGCCGGTACGGGTGCGGCGAAGTCGATGCGGAGCTCGTTACGACCCTCGGCGAGGGCGCTGCCGATGTCGAGGCGATAGCTGCGATGCTGGTTCTGCGTGCGCCCCACCTCGACGCCGTTGAGCGTGATCGTGGCGATCGTGTCGAGGCCATCGGCGACGAGCTCGCGGCGTTCGGATCCGTCGTCGTGCCATTCGAAACTGGTCTCGAATCGCCAATCGACGTCACCGATCCACTGCTGTTCGGTCTCGTTGGCCCCGTCGAACGGCTCATCGATCAGCCCGGCGCGCCGCAGGTCGAGGTGCACGCTGCCCGGCACACGTGCCGGGATCGCGCGGTGCGCCACGTTTTCGGGGGCAGGACCGGACGTCGCCGTGACGGTCCAATCGTCGGTGAGCGGGATGACTGTCATGTGGCTCCTTCGCCTCGTGCGTGCTCCCTCGAGCACATACTTAGTTCCACCGTAATACAAACATGCGGCGACGCGAAAGGCCCTCGCCACACCGGCGAGGGCCCGAAGGAGGAATGCCGCCTATCGCGCCCAGCGCAGCGGAATGTCGATCGCGACCTCCGTGCCTCCGCGGAACTCCGTGTCGTCGTCGATGGTTCGCCACTCGATGGATCCGCTGAGCTCGCCCTCGACGAGGGTGCGCACGATCTGCGTGCCGAGGCCGCGGCCAACCTTGCCCTCCGGCAGACCGGATCCGCTGTCGCGCACGCGCACGCGGAGCTCGTCGTCGTCGCGGTCGGCGACGATTTCGACCTGACCCTCGCGGCCCGCGAGGCCGTGCTCGACCGCGTTCGTGACGACCTCGGTCAAGGCGAGCGCGAGGGGGTTGGCGTACTCGCTCGACAGGGTGCCGAAAGTGCCGCGCTTGCGGGTGTGGGCCACGGTGTTCTGTGCCGCCGCGACCTCTGCGACGAGGCGGAGCACGCGCGAGAACACCTCGTCGAAGTCGGCCTTCTGGCTGAGGCCCTCGGAGAGGGTGTCGTGTACGACGGCGATCGCGGCGACGCGTTGCATGGCCTGCAACAGCGACTCGCGGGCCTCCTCGCTCGAGGTGCGCCGCGCCTGGATCCGCAGCAGGGACGCGACCGTCTGCAGGTTGTTCTTGACGCGGTGGTGGATCTCGCGGATCGTCGCGTCCTTCGTCAGGAGCTCCTGCTCCTGGTTGCGCAGGTCGCTGACATCGCGGCAGAGCACGAGCGCGCCGATGCGTTCACCGTGGTCGCGCAGCGGAATGATGCGCAGCGCGACCGTCACTCCGCGTGCCTCGAGGTCGCTGCGCCACGGCGTGCGCCCCGTCAACAGCACGGGCAGGGAGGCCTCGTCGGCCGACGCATCGCGCTCGGGAGGCATGATCTGCCGGGCGACGTCCGAGAGCGTCTCCCCCTCGAGCTCCTCGACGAAGCCCATGCGGTTGAAGGCGCTGAGGCCGTTGGGGCTCGCGAAAGTCACGACGCCGTCGACGTCGAGCTTGATCATGCCGTCGGCGGCGCGCGGGGCTCCGCGGCGCGGCCCCATGGGAGCCGTCATGTCGGGGTAGTCACCCGTGGAGATCATGCCGAACAGGGCGTTGGCGCATTCGTCGAAGGTGAGCTGCTGACGCGAGGGGGCGCGTACCTCGCTGAGGTTGGTGTGCCGCGTGATGACGCCGATGACCGCGGTGCCCTCGTCGTCACGGCGCACGATCGGCACCGCCTTCACGCGCGTCGGCGTCTCCTCGAACCACTCGGGGCTGGAGGAGTCGACGATCTCGCCGTCGCGGAACGCCGTGCGGACCTGGCTCTGCCACTGCGGTCGCACCTTCTCGCCGACGATGTCGCGATAGAAGAGCGTGGCCGCGCCCGACGGGCGCACGTGGCCCACGGCGCGGAACGAGTCGTCGGGCGTCTGCGCCCAGATGACGATGTCTGCGGAGGCGAGGTCGGCCAGGAGCTGTCCGTCGCCGTGAACGCGATGGATCCACTCGATGTCCTTCTCGCTCAACTGCTTCTGTGCTTCGAGGAGATCGCTGAGTGTCGACACCCTCACAGCGTAGTCGCGAGTTTCCCGATCGCGTGCGCGAAGGGCGCCCTGCGGCGTGGCAGGATCGGCATGGATCCGAGCAGTGCCCGGTCCGCGGCACGCGGGTCATCGGGAAGAAAGTGGCACGCGTTCGCCGAGGCGAACCGCTCGAGGGCGCGCCTGACCTGCCCTTCGGCGTCGATCCCGAGCGGGCCGGTTCGCATGCGATTGACCGCGAGGATCCGCCGAGCCGGGGGCGCGATCTCGTCGAGGCGCGCGAGCCCGCGGATGAGGCGCGAGATCCCGACCGGGTCGCCGGCGCCGAGCGTCACGAGACTGTCGGCCGCGGTGATCGCGGCGAGCGCGGCCTGGTTGCGCCGCGGCGCGTCGATATCACTCGAGACGACCTCGTCGGTATCGAGCGCTGCCGCCACGTCGACGATGACGTGATCGGCCCAGCCGCGGGCGGCATCGAGCGCCGCTCGTACGCGATCCGCGGTGAGTTCCGGCCATCGCGACGGCCGGTTGATGCCGGCGAGCACCTCGATCGCGTTCTCGCCGATCTCGAGCGGAATGCTGAGTCTCGTCAGTTCCGGCCCGTCGAGCAGGCCGTAATCGGTCTGCCGACACGCGACGGGAAACCCGGGGGCCTCCTCGGACAGCGCGAGGCGCTGCGCGATGGACGGGGCGTGCGTGTCGGCGTCGACGAGCGCCACCCGCGATCCCCCTTTCGCCGCGGCGGCCGCGAGCGCGAGCGCGACGGTCGTTCGCCCCGGCGCGCCGTGCGGCCCCCAGACGACCGTGACGGCCCCGCGGGCGCCCTCGCGCGTCGGCGCGGTGATCGCCGGTGCCGCGATCGCGGCACGAATGTCCGCGCCGGACGCGTCGATCGGCAACGGATCCGCGAGCCCGAACGACGCGACGGCGCGGCGCTCTGTCGCGCGCTCGGCGAGGGCGACGATGCGGGCGCCGTGCCGATCGCAGAGCGCGATGACGGTCGCGACCAGGACCCCGCGCGTGGCGTGGAGGACGACCGTGTCGGCGTCGCGCAATGCCTCTCGCACCCGGTGTCCGGGCGTCGTCGTCGCGGCGAGGAGCTCGGCCGGCCGCACCAGCAGCTCGATCTCGATGCCGATGTCACCGAGCGCCGCGACCAGGCGCGACCCGTGCGGCTCGTCGGCGGCGATCACGACGCTCACGACGGGTCCTCGCTGGGCGAGGCCGAGGGCTCCGGCGTGGATCCCGCGGGCGCCGCCGCGCGAGGAACGGAGGCGGGGACGGCGCTCATCGCCGAACCGCCGGCGACGTGCTCGAGCACGATCTCGACGTCATCGCGGGCGACGACGACCTCGAGGTCCGCCCCGGCGCGGCTGACCATCGAATCGTCGACGCGCACCTCGGCGATGACGGCGTGCGGCACGATCACGAGGGGCTCACCGTACTCCCCCGGCCCCGTCAGCGGCGTCGCCCAGAGCTCGACCGCGGAACCGGCGACGACTCCGGCTGGCACGTCGAAGGCGCTGCGCACGACGAGGCTCGTGAGCTCGACGTCGTCGGCCGACCCGATCGCGGCCACGGGAACCAGCTCGCCCTCCGCGATGCCGCGCGTGGCGACCATTCCCTCAGCGAGGGCGGAGGGCTCGAGGTACTTCGGCTCCGCCTCACCGAGCCTCGCGTCGAGCGCCACGAGGTCGGCGGCCGTGACCGTCTGTCCTGGCACGATCGCGTGGGCCGCGACCAGCACGGGGCGGGTCGTGCGGGCTGCGTGAACGACCGCCCACACCCCGATTGCGGACGCCACGACGAGCACGATTCCGATGATGAAGCGCACGTCGAGCCAGAGCGCTCGGGGCCTGCTCGCGGCGCGTGAGGAAGTTGCCATGCCGCCGATGCTTGCAGAAATCGGGAACGGGCGTCGAAAGTTATCCACAGGGGGACGTGTGACCCCCGAATGGGCCCATAATGGGACCATGTCGTCCGTCCAGGGTTCGCTCTTCCTGTCCTCCGCGCAGGTCGCAGAGCTCCTCAGCATCACGCCGGAGGAGGTCGTCTCTCTGATCCACGAGGGCCGACTCCGCGGCACGCGCCTGGGCGAGCCCGCATCGTGGCGGGTGGAGAAGCAGAGCGTGCGCGACTACCTCGACGACGAGAACGAGGCCAGTCGCAGGCATGCTCTCTGGCATCAGTCCAACGTCGCCAGTCTGCCCGAGATCTGGGGCAGCAACGTCACGTTCTAGAGCTCGATGACCGATCGGTCGGTCGTGCGGATCCACGCGATCGCGCGAATCGCGACGGTCGCTTCTTCGCGTGAGGCATTCACGGCGGATCCCGCGTCGTGCAGCGCAATGTCGACGTGGTCGCCCGCCGCGTTCGACAGCGTGCCCGTGTAGCGCCCGCCGCGCACGGTGCCGAGGGTGGAGGCCGCCCGGCGGCGCGCGAGCAGCCGCAGGACGAAACCGATCCCCATCCGAGACCGCAACGGGTCCGGCGTGTGCCCCGTCAGCGACACGGCTCGCTCGGCTGGTGGGATCCGGACCTCGTCGATCGCATCCACGCGCAGGACGACGATGCCGGCGCTGTCTTCATCGACGCCGGCGATCCAGTCCGAGCCGGCGGCGCGCAGGATCAGTCGGTGCGACTCCCCCGCCGCGTCCCGAATCACGACGCGTGTGGCCGGCGTGAGCGCAGAAAGGCGGTCCCGCAAGGACAGCGCCGCGATGCGCGTACGCTCGGCCTCACCCGCCAGCGCGCCCGCCTCGAGCTCACGCTCGGAGGCGAATTGGTTCTCGAGGTCTTCGAAGAGGGAATCCCATCGCGCGTCCGACATACCGCGACAATACAGCTTGCACACAGGTCGCGCACGGGTGCCTCACAGGTATATATTCCTCTGGGCCGCCGCGCGTGTCGCGTGGTGGTGTTGTGTCATTCATCTCTAGTTCACGGAGAGACTCATGACCGCGCCCCGCTATCGCCACAGCCAGCAGATCCAGGAGATGTTCGCGCCGCAACCGACCGCGGCGACGCAGCTACCGGATCCCACTCCCCTCGTCGGCACGCTCGCCGGCGCGGTGCTGGAGGTGATCGCGGGCGTGAGGGACGTCGAGCAATTGGCGCGATGGTTCACCGAAGAGCCATATCTGAACCTCGTCATGCGATCCAACCTCGCGGCGCGCGCCCGCAGCGCGCGCGGCGAAACGGCGCGCCAGCCGGCCTACTCGCTGCGCCGGGTGATGTGCTTCTTCCCGGCAGACGGCGTCGTCGAGGCGACGGCGATCGTGGTGGGCCCTCTTCGCACCCGCGCGATCCCGATGAGGCTCGAGGGCTACGACAGGCGCTGGCGCGCGACGAGCATCGCGATCCTCTGACTACTGCTTGTAGGACGCGAGGAAGTTGCCGAGGCGCTCGATGGCCTCGGCGAGCACGCGGGGCTCGGGCAGATTCACGACGCGGAGGTGATCGGGCGTCGGCCAGTTGAAGCCCGTGCCCTCGACGAGCAGGATGTGCTCGGCCTTCAGCAGATCGTAGATGAGCTTCTTGTCGTCGTGGATCTCGTGCACCTCGGGGTCGAGACGCGGGAAGGCGTAGAGGGCGCCCTCCGGCTTGACGCAGCTGACGCCGGGAATGGCGTTGAGACCCTCCCAGGTGACGTCGCGCTGCAGGGTCAGACGCCCCTCGGGCGCGATCAGCGCATCGATCGACTGCACGCCGGTAAGCGCCGCGAGCACCGCGTGCTGGCCCGGACCGTTGGGGCTCAGCCGCGTCGAGGCAAGCAGCTGAATCCCCTCGAGGAATCCCGCGGCGTGGTCGCGCGGGCCGGTGATGACGAGCCAGCCGGAACGGTAACCGGCCACACGGTAGGTCTTCGAGAGTCCGTTGAACGTGAGCACGAGCAGATCGGGCGCGACCTGCGCCATCGAGATGTGCTTCGCCTCGTCGAAGAGGATCCGGTCGTAGATCTCGTCGCTCAGAATGAGGAGCGAGTGCTCGCGCGCGATCTGCGCGATGCCCTCAAGGACCTCGCGCGAGTACACGGCGCCCGTGGGGTTGTTCGGGTTGATGACGACGATGGCCTTGGTCTTCGGCGTGATCTTCGAGCGGATGTCCTCGAGATCGGGCTGCCATGAGTTGTTCTCGTCGGCGAGGTAGTGCACGGGCGTGCCGCCGGACAGGCTCGTCATCGCGGTCCACAGCGGGTAGTCGGGCGCGGGGATGAGCACCTCGTCACCCTGGTCGAGAAGCGCCTGCATCACCATCGTGATGAGCTCCGACACGCCATTGCCGAGATAGACATCATCGACGTCGAAGCGCGGGAAGCCCTCGACGTTCTCATAGCGGCTCACGATGGCGCGGCGCGCCTCGACGATGCCCCGTGCATCGGTGTACCCGTGCGCAGTCGGGACCGCGCGAAGCATGTCGCGCACGATCTGATAGGGCGCCTCGAAGCCGAAGATCGCGGGGTTGCCCGTGTTCAGCTTGAGGATCGTGTGACCCTCTTTCTCCAGCCGCGTGGCCTCGGCAAGGGCTGCTCCGCGGATCTCGTACAGAACATTCTGCAGTTTCGCGGACTGGTCGAGGGTGCGGAGGGCTGTCATTGAAACAGAATATGCCCGCCGCGGTGCAGCACGCACCACGGCGGGCATAGCCCCGGGAATCGTTACTTCTTCTTCGCCTGCTTGCGGCGCTCCTCGCGGTTGCCCGCGGCGGCGTCCGGCTTGTCGGCGATCACGGCGCCGTCCGCGGCGTGCACCTCGACGTCGCCGTCCTCGTCCGGGGCCGAGAACGCCAGCTTCCGCTGGTCGACGGGCGCTTCGTTACCGAGCCCCTTCGCCTCGATCTGCGTCGTGCCCTCCTCGGGCTTGTTGACCTTGACCTCGAGGTTGAAGAGGAAGCCGACCGTCTCTTCCTTGATCTGGCTCATCATCGTCTCGTACATCGCGTGGCCCTCGCGCTGGTACTCGATCAGCGGGTCGCGCTGGGCCATCGCACGCAGGCCGATGCCGTCCTTGAGGTAGTCCATCTCGTAGAGGTGATCGCGCCAGCGACGGTCGACGACCTGCAGCACGACGCGACGCTCGAGCTCGCGCATCGCTTCGGATCCGAGAGACTCCTCGCGCTTTCGATAGGCGATCTCGGCATCGCTGAGGATTTCCTCGATGAGCCCCTTCTGGTCGATCCCGCCCTTGCGGCCGCGCGCCTCGGCGACGACCTCTTCGATCGTGACGCCGACGGGGTACATCGACTTCAGATCGGTCCAGAGCGCGTCGAAGTCCCAGCTCTCGTTGTGGCCGGCGGCCGTGTGCCCCGCGATGACCTGCGTCAGCGCATCCTCGCGGAAGTGCTTGACGCGCTCGGCGATGTCGTCGCCCTCGAGGATCACGCGGCGGTCGGAGTAGATCGCCAGGCGCTGCCGGTTGAGAACGTCGTCGTACTTCAGCACGTTCTTGCGCGACTCGGCGTTGCGCGACTCGATCTGCGCCTGCGCGTTCTTGATGAGGCCCGAGATCATCCGCCCCGACAGCACCTGCGTGTCGTCGTAGTCGGTGCGCGCCAGCAGGCTGTCGGCCATGGGCGAGCGGAAGCGCACCATGAGCTCGTCCTCGAGAGAGAGGTAGAAGCGGCTCTCGCCGGGGTCGCCCTGTCGGCCCGAGCGGCCGCGGAGCTGGTTGTCGATGCGTCGCGACTCGTGCCGCTCGGTGCCGAGCACGTAGAGCCCGCCGACCTCGCGAACCTTGTCGCCCTCTTCCTCGACGCGCTTCTTCGTCTCGGAGAAGACCTCGTCCCACACCGCTTCGTACTCTTCGGCGTTCTCCACGGGGTCGAGCCCGCGCGCCTTCATCTCGGCGACGGCGAGGAACTCGGCGTTTCCACCGAGCATGATGTCGGTGCCTCGACCCGCCATGTTCGTCGCAACGGTCACGGCGCCGAGACGACCGGCGACGGCGACCACGTCGGCCTCGCGGGCGTGGTTCTTCGCGTTGAGGACCTCGTGCTTGATGCCCGCCTTCGCCAGGGCCTTCGACAGGCGCTCGCTCTTCTCGACGCTCACGGTGCCGATGAGGACCGGCTGACCCTTCTCGTGACGCTCGGCGACATCCTCGACGACGCGGTCGAACTTCGCCTTCTCCGTGCGGTAGATCAGGTCCTGCTGGTCGATACGCGCCATCGGCTTGTTCGTCGGGATCGCGAACACGCCGAGCTGGTAGGTCGACATGAACTCAGCGGCTTCGGTCTCGGCGGTACCGGTCATTCCCGCGAGCTTGTCGTAAAGGCGGAAGTAGTTCTGCAGCGTCACGGTCGCGAGCGTCTGGTTCTCGGCCTTGACCTCGACGCCTTCCTTCGCCTCGATCGCCTGGTGCATGCCCTCGCTGTAGCGGCGGCCCGCGAGGATGCGGCCCGTGTGCTCGTCGACGATCTGCACCTCGCCGTTGATGACGACGTAGTCCTTGTCGCGCTGGAACAGGGCGATGGCCTTGATCGAGTTGTTCAGGAAGGAGATCAGCGGCGTGTTCGCCGACTCGTACAGGTTGTCGACGCCGAGGTAGTCCTCGACCTTCTCGATGCCGGGCTCGAGCACGCCCACGGTGCGCTTCTTCACGTCGACCTCGTAGTCGACGTCCTGCTCGAGCGTCTTCGCGATCTTCGCGAACTCGGTGAACCACCGGTTCGCCTCTCCCGCCGACGGACCGGAGATGATCAGCGGGGTGCGCGCCTCGTCGATGAGGATCGAGTCGACCTCGTCGACCAGCGCGAAGAAGTGGTCGCGCTGCACGAGGTCTTCCTTGCGGGAGGCCATGTTGTCGCGCAGGTAGTCGAAGCCGAACTCGTTGTTCGTTCCGTAGGTGATGTCGGCGGCGTACTGTTCGCGGCGCACCGCCGGGGTCTGGCCCGCGATGACGATGCCGGTGGTCATGCCGAGGGCGCGGTAGACGCGGCCCATGAGCTCGGCCTGATACTTGGCGAGGTAGTCGTTCGTCGTGATGACGTGCACGCCCTTGCCCGCGATGGCGTTGAGGTATGCCGGGAAGGTCGCGACGAGCGTCTTACCCTCACCGGTCTTCATCTCGGCGATGTTTCCGAGGTGGAGCGCCGCACCACCCATGATCTGCACGTCGTAGGCGCGCATGCCGAGCGTGCGGTTCGCGGCCTCGCGGACTGCGGCGAAGGCCTCGGGCATGAGGTCGTCGAGCGACTCGCCCTTCTCGAAGCGTGCTCGCAGCTCGGCCGTCTCGTTGCGAAGGTCTTCGTCCGTCAGCTCGGCGTAGCTCGATTCGAGGCCGTTCACGGCGTTGACGATGCGCTGGAGCTGGCGCCGCAGACGCCCCTCGCCCGCGCGGAGCAGCTTCTCGAACGGATTTGCCACGTGTCACTCCCAATTTCGCTGCGGCGAGCGCATCGCCCGCCGGCTGCCCTCCGGCCAGCGGATGGCATACTCGCCCATGTTATCCGCCGCGGGCTATGCGCGCGATCCGCTCCGCCGGTGCGCCGACATTCGGTTTCCGCGTCATTCGAGCGGCGCGACGCTCCACACCGTCACGCTGTTGCTGTCCGCACTGTAGGTGAATCGGAGAAGCGTGTCTTCGGGATAGGCGTCGGTGGAGAGGCGCATGCCCGAGTAGGTGTCCTCGCTCTCCGTTCCTGCGAAGAGGTCGACGGAGACGTCGAGGCGGGGTGACCCGCACGCCGACCCGCCTGCGTAGTACATGGAGTCGGCGGCCTGCTCGCGGATCTGCACGACCTGCAGACACACGGTGCCGGGCGGGAGGTACGGCGACAACTCGTTCGTCTCGACCTGCCGGTGGGTCATGATCTCGATGTCGTCGCCGATGGATCCGAAGTACGTTACGTCCTCCTCCAGCTCCCCGGTCTCGGGATTCACCCCGACGACGTAGAAGCCGCCGCCGCTCTCCGTAAACCTCTCCGGCATCTCCGTCGGATGCAGTTCCGCCACGAACTCGGAGGGGTCGCCCGGCCCCGCATGCCGCGCCACGCCCGCGGCGTATCCCCCGCCCCAGCCGGCGATACCCGCCGCGAGCATCACGATCACCGACGCGACGCCGATCGTCGCGATAAGCGCCGGGGTGAACAACCGGCGGAGGCGCTGCCGGCGGCGCTCGGCGACAAGCGCCGTATCGACGCCGTCGCGGAGCCGGGCCGCCGGTTGCGGAGGTCGGGGCGGGATCACTGCTCCCGTGGCCGGTGCGGGCGAGGCGATCGCCGCGTCCGGGTTCGGCGACGGCCGCGTTTCGTCGCCACTTGCGCCGTGGCCCGACGGCGGATCCGGGATCCGCAGGGCCGCCTCGAGCTGCGCGAGCCGGACGCGCTCTGCCGCGCTGAGGTCGTCGCCGCCGGGCCCATAGGCGCGACGCTGCAGCTCGGAGAGTTCGGCATCGAGATCCGGCATATCCCGACACTATCCGTCCGCGTCGCTCCCCACCCCATTCCGACAGGGAATCCGCTCCTGACCTCGGACGGAACAGCAGATTCCGCGTCCCGAGCACGCCGCCCCACCATTCCGGTTCCAAAATCTGCTGCCCACCTCGTGGCGAAGAGCAGATTTTGGAACCGGAGTCTCGCGGATCAGGCGATCGCGGTGCGGCGGGTGAGGTCGGGCGCGCGCGGCGGGACGAGCCAGCTCACGAGCGCGACCGCGACCGGCAGGACGAGCGCGAGCAGGCCGTACCAGAGCCACGGCACCTCTGTGAAGGCGAGTCCCTCCTGCCCCGTGCCCTCGAGGATGAAGACCACGCCGAGCACCGGCATGAGGCCGGCGACCGTGCCGACGATGCAGCCGAAGGCCGAGATGACGAGCGCCTGCCAGCCGTTGACCGAGCGGCGTACGCCCGGCGAGGCTCCCACCGCCGTGAGCGTGGCGTCGTCGGGCCGGCGCTCCACGCGCGAGAGCCCGAGCGAGACGGCGCTCGCGGCGATCACGAGCACGGTGACGGCTCCCAGGATCAGCCACAGCCAGGGCGCTGCGGCGGGCGGTCCCTCGGCCTGGCTGAACGACAGATCCACCGACATCTCGTCGGTCGAGCGCGAGAACGTCTCCGATTCGGCGCTGGCGCGGAGGCTGTCGAGCTGCGCCGTCGTGATGCCTGGGAAGTCGGCGACGACCATCGAGGGCGTGGCCGTGATGCCGAGCTCGGCGGCGGTATCCGGCGAGATGTACACCTGGTGCGACTCGTCGAACACCGTCTCGGTGTCGATGAGAATGCCGTCGCGCGTCTCGGTGTGCGCCGCCGACGGGAGCGAGGCGGGGTCGGCCTCGGGGTCGAAGACCGCGTCCGACATGCCCTGCACGTCTTCGGGGCGCCAGCTGTTGACGACGACGGAGCCGTCCTCGGTGAGCCACTGGGGGTTCGTGACGATCACGGCACCGCCCGCGAATGCCGACCGGTCGGCCGCCGAGATCTCGGTCCCGAGGGCGACGTCGAGCCCGTCTGGGGCGACGATCGCGAACAGCTGGTTGCCACCGCCGGACCGCTCATAGAAATTCGCAGAGCACTCGTCCGTGGCCGCGCAGTGCTCGGGGCGCGCGATCTCGGGGGTTGTGAGCATCTGCCCGCCGTCGAACCGCATCTCACCGTCACTGTCGGAGGTGTAGCTCGGGCCGGCCGGGACCGAGACGACGACGGTCGAGCCCGCGCCCTCGTCGCGGAGGATCTGCGTCGCGTCGTCCGCGAGCGCGGCGAGCGCGGGTGCGACGGCGGCCGGATCCTCGATGAAGAGATCGTCATCGTCGGAGATCACACCGCCGCTCATCCATGCGACAACGGACCCGTAGGGCGCGATCGACGAGTGCCCCTCCGCCTGCATGTTCGTCAGCGTCGCGACACCGCCGATCGAGGCGGTCGCGAGAAACGCGCACGCCGCGATAGCTCCGAACGACGGCACCGAGCGGCCGGGATTGGCAACGGCGTCGCGAGCGGCTAGCCGCCCGCCGAGCCGGCCGCGGCCGAGCAGACGCGATACCTGAGCGAGGAGCCAGTGCCCGGCCGTGACCACACCGATCTGCAGGAGCAGCGGACCGAGGATCATCGCGATCGTCCCGACCGGGTAGACCTTGTCCGTCAGGGCCAGGTCGCGCGTCGGCAGGTTGTACGTCACGACGAGCCCGATCACCGCGACCACGACAAGCGCGGCGCCGGCGATGATGAGGCCAAGCCCCACCTTCGGACGCTTCGCCGAGACCGACACGGGTCGGCGCGCTCCGCGGAGCGCCGCGAGCGTGTCGCCGCGGGTCGCGTTTCGCGCAGGAAGGAGCGCCGCGAGCGTCCCGACGACCGACGCGATGATGATCAGCCCGACGAGCATCCACCACGGCACCTTCAGGCCCCAGGTATAACTGAGCGACCCGTCGCCGAACCATTCCCGGGCGAGCGCCGCGAGGCCGATGCCCGCGCCGGATCCGAGCAGGCCGCCTGCGAGGCCGAGGATCGTGCCCTGGAACAGCACGATACGGAACACGTCGGCGCGGGAGGCGCCGACGCTCGCCGCGACGGCGAGCGAGCGCTGCTGGCGCTTCGCGGACACCGAGAAGGCAGCTCCGGCGAGCAGCAAGACGAGGTAGGTGCAGAACACGAGCGTCGCCGTGGCCGCCGAGTAGAACGCCCATGAGCTTCCGCTTCCGCGTTCCAGTACGGGCTGACCTCCGTCACCCGGACGCTGAACGAGCGCGCGGTCGAAGACGATGATGCCCTGATCGTTGAGGTCGTATACGTCGCCGGCCGTGGCGTGCCAGCCCTCGGCGTACCACGTCGTCCCATAACCATCGAGCTCGTACGCGTCGCCGCGGCCTGCGAAGAGCACGGACTCCGGGTTCTCCTCCAAGCGACTCGACATCGTGCCGGTGACGGTCACGGTCTGTTCCGGTTTCGTCATCTCGACGGAGTCGCCAACCTTTGCACCCAGGCGTTCGAGCGCCTCGGGCGTCGCGAGCACCTCATCGGCGGCGGTCGGCGCGCGTCCCTCGAGGAGCGTGTATCTCCCCTCGAGGAGGGGATCCCAGGTCTCGCCGAGCACGACCTGGAAGGCGCCAATTCCCGCAACCGTTTCGACGGCAGCGGATCCCAGCTCGATGCGGACCAGCCGGTCGGCGTCGATGACGTCCGCCACGTCGGCCGGAGGCTCGATCCAGTCGTGGCTCGAAGCTGCGTCGTATTCGAACTGAGCGTTCGGATCGTCGAGATACTGTCGAACCCCGCTCGGCATGCCCGGCGCCTGCACCCAGGCATCGGCCTCGCCGAGCTCCGCGTCGACCCTCTGCTGGGCGGACGGGGACAGGCTCTCCGCATAGACGGCGGCTGCCGCAACACCCGCCATGGGCAGCAGGACGAGCAGGACCACGAGCACGCTCGATGGCCACGACTTGAGCGACTGCCGCATCGACATCTTCAGTGCCATGCGCCAGCGCAGCATGCCGCCGCGCTCGCGCTGCTCGGGCGGTCGCGGATCCGGGAAGGTGCTACGCGTCATGCGCGGACCGCTCATCGTCGTGCCCCAAGCAGTGACTCGGCGCCGTCGCGGCGCGACTCGTCGACGACTCGGCCGTCGCGCAGGAAGACGATCCGATCGGCCCAGGCCGCGTGGCGGGCCTCGTGCGTGACGAGCAGGCCCGCGGCCCCCTCGTCGACGCGTGTGCGCAGCATCCTCATGACGGCCTCGCCCGTGACCGAGTCGAGGGCCCCGGTCGGCTCGTCGGCGAGGATCAGGCGACGGCCGCCTACGACGGCGCGGGCAATGGCGATGCGCTGCTGTTGTCCGCCCGAAAGGTCATCAGGAAAGGCGTTGTGCTTCTCCCTGAGACCGACCGAGTCGAGGGCCACCTCGGCCATACGCCGGGCCGCACGTGCCGGGTCGCCGTCGAGTTCGAGCGGCAGCGTCACGTTCTCAATGGCCGTGAGCGTGGGGATGAGATTGAAATCCTGGAAGACGAAACCGAGCGATCGGCGCCGCAGGCGCGCCATCTCCTTCGCGTCGAGGCTCGACAGCGCGCGCCCCTCGACGATCACCTCCCCCGCCGAGGGCGGCTGGAGGCCGCCGGCGATCGACAGCAGCGTCGACTTCCCGGATCCCGATGCGCCCATGATCGCGACGAGCTCGCCCGCGCGAATCTCGAGATCGATGCCGGCGAGCGCCGTCACGGCCTGCTCACCGGATCCGTACACGCGGGAGACGCCCACGAGGCGCAGCACCGCGTCGGTTGGGGGCGTCTGTGACGGAATCGAGGCTGCACGCGCGGCCTCGTCAATGCGCTCCTCGGTCGTGCGGGCGTCGCGCCGCGAGCGGCGGCTGTCGTCGTTCATGTGGGCTCTCCTTCGGCCGTGCTGCTCTCGGTGGCGGCGCTGTCCGGATCCCGCTCCGCGGGGATCTCGAGCGCGAAGTCGGCGACCACGCGGGCCGCCGGGACGGGCGCGTGGATCACTTCTTCGCCTCCCGGACCGGCCGGCCGCGCCGCGCCGGCTCGTCCGCGATCGCGATCGGGGCGACGGGCGTCAAGCGGAGGCGCTGCTCGGTGTGGTCGAGCCACCGGATCTGCGCCTCGGTTTGGAAGATCATCGAGTCGACGACGAGCGACCACGCGAGCTCTTCGGCACTGTCGGCGGACCCGGCATACTTTGCACGGTTGAGTTCCTGCAGGTGTCGGAGCGACGCAATCCGCTGGGTCTGCACGATCGCGCCGACATCCACCCCGGGCAGGGTGGCGGCGAGGGCGAGCTTGATCGCGAGTTCGTCGCGCGTCCCCTTCGCGGCGGGAACGGGCGAGTTCAACCAGCGATTCGCCTCGTCGCGGCCGGCGTCGGTGATCCGCCAGAACACGTGCCCGTCGTCGTCGGCCTCGCCCCGCTCGACGAAGCCGTCGCGCTCGAGCCGGTCGAGCGTGCTGTAGATCTGTCCGACGTTGAGCGGCCACGTGCCGCCAGTGCGCCGATCGAACTCGGCGCGCAGCTGGTACCCGTAGCACGCCCCCTGATCGAGAATCGCGAGCAGGCTCTGTTTGACGGACACGGGCGCCTCCTTGTCTATACCGAGTATGTGTTTACCGAGTATATACATACGAAGTATGCGCCGCGAGGACGGGCCCGGGGATGACGGCGCATATCCGGCGCACACTAGAATCGATCCATGGCTTTCTGGGGCAAGCGCAGGCGCGAAGAGCAGGAGCGGCAGGATGCCGAGGATCAGGTGCTGGCCGTCAAGGCGCAGAAGGCCCTCGTCGCGACCGACGAGCGGATCCGCACGACCCGAGACGAGCTGGCGTTCGCGCAGGCCGAGCTCGGCGACGGCGCCACCCAGGATCTTCGCGATGGCCTCGACGCCGTCGCCCGTCACATGCGCGAAGCGTTCGAGCTGCACCAGCTGAACCACGACCACATCCCCGATACGCCGGAAGAGCTGCGCACGCGCAACGCGCGCATCGTGCAACTGTGCGAGTGGGCGGAGGACGTGCTCGACGAGCGCACGGCCGTTCTCAAGGAGCGCATCGAGAAGATCCGCGAGGCCCCGCGCGTGCGCGAGAGGACCCGCGCCGAAGCCGAGCGGATCGCCGAGCGCCTGCCGCAGGCGGAGCAGACCGTCGAGCGACTGAAGCTGCGCTACTCCCCTGAGGCCCTCCAGCGCATCGGCGCGAACCCCGCGGAGGCGCGCCAGCTCGTCGACTTCGCGCTGCACTCGTGCGATGTCGCGGAGCGCCGCCGCGACGCCGGCCGCAAGGAGGACGCCCTCGTCGCGCTCGAGACGGCGATCGAGGCGGTGCGTCGCGCGCAGAGCATCCTCGACGCGGTGGACGACTTCGAGATCGAGGCGATTCGCACCCAGAACACGCTCGCCGACGTCGTCGCCGACTCGCGGGCCGACATCGCCGCGGCGCGCCGCGAGCGTCAGACGCCGGCGGTCGTCGAGGCGGCGACGAAGCTCGACCAGGCGCTTCGCGCGCTCACCCCTCCCGGATCCGCGGGCGACCCGTTCACGGAGCTCGCACACATCAGTGCGCTCAACAGCGAGCTGGACCACGCGCGCGAGCGAGCACAGCGCAACATCCCCTCGATCGATCACGTGCGCCACGACATCGATGCGGCGGACCGCGCGATCTATTCGGCGCGGAGCCTCGTCGAGGGTCACCGCGAGCTGATCGGCGCGGACGCCCGCACTCGCCTCGCCGAGGCGGAGCGCCTCCGGGTCGACGCGGGCACCCTCGTCGCCGATGAGGACACCCGCGAACGCGCGCGCGACATGTCGCGCCGCAGCGTGCAGCTCGCCAACGAGGCGCTGCAGGTCGCGCAGCGGGACATCGATCAGGCCCGCCGCGGCGGGTTCGGCGGCTACGGCGGCGGCCAGGGCTGGGGCGGCCCGCAGCAGGGCGGCATGTCCGGCGGCAACATGCTCGGCGGCCTCATCGGCGGCGCGATCCTCGGTGGCCTCATCGGCGACATCTTCGATTGATATGCCCCTGACTCGCCGCCTCGCCGCGCCCACGCTGCTCGCGGTCGGGCTCGTGCTCGCGTCCTGCACCGCATCTCCGCCGGATCCGCCGGCCGGGGGCCCCGAGGCGCCGCCCGCCGGAACGACGGTCAACGAGGACGCGACGATCATCGTCGGAACGCTGCACGTACCGACGGATCTGGCAGATCAGGCGGATCCGGGGTCCGCCGAGGCGCTCACGGGAAACGTCTACGAATCGCTCTTCCGTCTCGCGGAGACCGGCGAACCGGTGCCGCTCCTCGCCACGGGGTTCGCTCGATCCGACGATGGTCTCCGGTACACCGTCCCACTGCGGCCCGACGTGACCTTCTCCGACGGCTCACCGCTCACGGCGGAGGATGTCGTGTCATCGCTCGGCGCGCTCGCCGACACGGATCCGGCGATCGCTCGGATCACCGCCGTCGACGGGGAGGTCGAGATCGAGCTCACCCGACCGGTCGTCTCGATGCCCCATTCCCTCGCGCGCGTGTGGATCCGCCACGGCGAGCTGGGCACGGGCCCCTACACGGTCGACGCGTTCACGCCGGGGCAGAGCCTCGCGCTGGAGCGTCGCGCAGACTACTGGCAGGATCCGGCACGCAACGCCCGGGTCGAGTTCCGCGCATTCGATGATGTCGAGCATCTCGTTGCGGCGCTTCGCGACGGCGAGGTCGACATCGCCCCCGCGATGTCCCCTCCCGCCGAGATCGGGGACGGCGGCGGGATCATCGTGAGCGAGGCCGCCTCCGCCACGCGCGTACTCCTCGGGTTCAACGACGAAATGCGGCCCTACGACGACCCGCGCGTTCGGCGGGCCGTGTCCGCGGCGATCGACGACGACGCGGTACGGTCGGCGCTCTGGGGCGACGCGGGAGAGCCGATTTCATCGATGGCGCTGCCGAACGAGCCCTGGCACGAGGACCTGTCCGAGCTCGACCCGTTCGACACGGAGACCTCCGCGGCGCTTCTCGCCGAGGCGGGGGTGTCCGAGTCGCTCGAGGCGCCGATCGTCGTCGCCGATGGGCCGCTCGCCGAGGCTGCGGACCTCATCGCGGAACAGCTGCGCGAGGTCGGGATCGCCTCGACGGTCGAACGGATCCCGCAGGCGCAGTGGCGGGAGCGCGTCGAGGAGAACCGCGACTTCACCCTCGCGCTCGGCACCGTGACAGGCGATCATCTCGTCGCGGGCCTCGGCGACCCCGGCTCGTGGTGGAGTTATCGCAACCCCGACGTCATGGGGTGGTCGCAACAGGCCGAGGCGCAGTCCAACGAGGCCGAGCAGACCGAGCTGCTGCGACTGATCGACCTCACGGCTGCGACGGAGGCGGCGAGCGAGTGGCTCTTCCTTGAGCCGCGCGTGATCATCGCGTCGGATGATGTCGCCGGCTATCCCCTCGCCGGGCCCTTCCTGGCCGCCGGCATCGAGCTGTCCGAGTAGCCGAACGTGCGGCGGGGCCGCGGGATCTTCCCGCGGCCCGCCCTGTTCTCTCGGTCAGGCTGCCTGTTCGACCTGAGGCGGCGCTTCTGTCTCGAGCTCGATGACGCCGTAGTCCCACCCGCGGCGGCGGTACACCACGCTCGGCCGGTCGGTCTGCGCATCGATGAACAGGAAGAAGTCGTGCCCGACGAGCTCCATCTTGTCGACCGCCTGCGACACCGTCAGCCACTCGGGCTCGAAGGTCTTCGTGCGAATCACGACGGGCGAGTAGTTCTCCTCCGTCTCCTCTTCCGACTGCACCGGGATGGTCCCGGTCGCGACGGCGTGGAGCGTGTCGGCGTCGACGGGGGTGATGTCGATGCCGGCCAGGGATCCGCTGCCCTTTTCGAGGCGTGCGCCGTGCGGGCGCTGGCGGTCCGAGACTCTCTTGTCCTTGACGCGACGCAGCTGGTTCGTCAGCTTGTCGAGCGCCTCCTCGAACGCCTGGAACTTGTCCTCGGCGCGGGCCTCGGCTCGGGCGACTTTGCCCTTACCCGTGACCGTGAGTTCCACCTTGGTTTCTTCGACCCGACCGCGGTGGTGTGCGGACTGGGTCACTTTGACATCGAGGGAGTCTGCTCGGGGTGCGAGGGTTTGCACTCGCGCGACCTTCTCGTCAACAACGGTACGGAACCGCTCGGTGACGCTGACACCCACACCGACGATGCTCGTGTCCATCTTTGCCTCCCATTCCGGTTCGCCCGGAGTGAGCGAACCATGTCGCTTTCTTGCCCCCACCGTATTGCCAGATTCACCTCCTGTCACCCTTTTCCGATAAAGAAGTTCACGGGCGTGTCACGCCGCGTTCACCGAGCCGTTTCGGCGTCGCCGCGAGCGTGACCGCCGCGACGACCACGGCTCCGCCGGCCTCGAGGGCGCGCTGCGCCGCGCGCACCGTGGCACCGGTGGTGACGACGTCGTCGACGATGACGACGCGCACGCCGGCGCGGATCCGGCGCGCCTCGAGCGCATCGCGAAGATTGCGCCGACGGCCCTCCCGGTCGAGGCCACGCTGGTCGGCGATCTGCCGCCTCCAGGCGAGTGCGCGCGACGGGCTCGCCCCGGCGCGGCGCAGCAGGAGCTCAACGACGCTATAACCGCGGCGGCGAGCGGATCGGCGGCTCTGCGGCACCGGCACGGCCAGGAGCTCCCGCTCCCCTGCCGCGGCCGCGGCGAGCGCGGACCTCATCGCCGGGGCGAGCCGGCGGGCCAGGCCGACGCGGCCGGACTGTTTGAGCGCGCGGATGACGCGCGCGGCGACGCCGTCGTACTCGAGCGCCGAGTAGACCGCGATGCCGGTGTCGAGCTCGACGCGGCGCACGTCGGGCGACAGCGCTGCTGCGCAGCGCGCGCACAGCGGCGACCCACCCTCGTTGCACCCCGCGCAGGACACGGGGAAGAGGAGGGCGAGTGCCCCTCGGAGGGCGGCGATGAGCTCGTCCATTCCCCCATGGTGCCGCCGGTGCGCGACCGCGGGGCGCCGATGGGGAATACGTGCCGCCCAGGGCGGCTGTGAATCGTTACGGCTCGGGCTCGGGAGCGTTGTCCGGGGCGCCCACCTGCGTGGCCAGCACGACGACGTCGCTGCCCGCCTGCTGCCACGTGCGCTGATAGCGGATGTACAGGGATCCGTCCTCGGAGAGCAGCCGCTCGCGCTGCTTCGCGTTGCCGTAGGTCAGCGAGGTCGAGGTGAACGACGCGGTGAGCCGTTCCGAGGTGCCGCCCACCTGTTGCTCGCGAACGAGCGTGCGCCCGTCGCCCGACATCGACGCGGCGACGATGGTCGGCGACACCCAGGCGACGTCGGTCGCGTCGGCCTCGAGATGCGTGACACCCTGCACGCCGTCGACGGCGACGGGAGCGCCGGAATCGTCTCGCCGGATCGCGGCTACGACGAGCACCGGCTGATCGTCGCGGCTGCCGACCACCGCGATTCGCGCGCCGTCGCGGGAGACCGCCATCGACGTGATGTGCGTCATCGCGAGCGAACTGGCGATCGCGATGGGATCGGATGCGGCGCCCCAGGCCCACAGCCTCTCCTGGTCGCTGTCGCGAGCCGACCATACGTAACCGAAGGGATCGAGCGAGGGCGCGAGCCAGTCGGTCTCGAAGCTCAGCGGCGAGAACTCCTCGGATTCGGCGTCGATCCGCCAGAGCACGCCGCTCTCCGTCTGCACCGCGGCGCTGCCGAGGTCGGGCGCGACCGAGATCGAGGTCGCCGGATCCGACACCGACTGTTCGCTTGACGGCGTGAACCTCTCGCGGATGGCCTTGGTCAGCCCCGGGATCTCCTCGATCTCGCCGCCGGCGAGATAGCCGAAGTCGTCGTCTGTCATGACGATGGCGCGGGCGTCCGGCTCGATGTCCGCGACGTTGTCGGCGGGGCCGGTGAGGCGGGATCCGTCGACGGTCATCCGGACGGTGGCGACGTTCATCGGTTCGAGGGTGCGCTCCAGCTGTGTCTGCATGCGAGCACGATCTGCTCCGGATGCCTCCTCCGCCTCATCCGAGAGCTCGACGGTGACCGTGTCGTCGTCGATCTGCACGTTCTCGAGGCGGACGCCGTCGAAGGCGCTCGTGACGGATCCTTCCAACCACGGCGCCGGCCCACCCTCGATCAACTCCTCGAGGGCGCGGCGCACCGGCTGCACGACGTCGGGGAACCACCGGACATCGGGCACCAGGCGGTTGTTCAGCCCCGAGAAGATGAGCGTCTGCGGCAGGAAGATATTCGCGAAGTTTCCGCTCTGCACGACGATGCCGTCCGGCGCCGAGGAGATGCGCCACTGGCCGTCGGTCTTGACGACCTCGAAGTCGAACGACCTCACCGCCTGCTCCTCGACCGTGTACAGGCCCGTCGCGTCGAGGGATGCCAGCGCCGTCACGCGCATGCCCACCTCGCCGGCATCGTCGCTGTTCTCGTCCGGCACGATGTCGCTCACGTCACGCTCGTCGACATCGTCGATCGTGACGCGGGCGTTCGGGTCCCACGCGGCCGCGGCAGCGGGAGTGAGGAACTCGCGCGCGATCTGCCAATCCCCCATCGGACTCTCGCCGGCGTCGAGGAAGCCCAGCACGATCTCCGAGGGGCTCGCCCCATCGGCCGGTCCGTTCGGGTTGAACTGCCACCGCGCGTTCTGCACGACGGTGTCGGTGCCGAGCCCGGGCTGGTAGTTGCCGCTGGTGGGCAGGCTCGTGCACGCGGCCAGCGAGGCCGCGCCGACCAACGCCACGACGAGGGCGACGACGCGTTTCATGTCCCTTCCTCCTGGTCGTGGCGGACGACGAGGGTCTCCCGGGTGGCGCTTCCCGCGGCGCTCCCGTCGGCCGCCTCGATCTGCTCCTGCGGCTCCAGCCGGATCGGCGACTCCATCTCGGACTGTTCCCCGCGCGGAAGGGTCACGACGAAGTGCGTGCCGACACCGAGCTGGGACCACACCTCGATCGTTCCGCCGTGCAGTCGCGCGTCGCCGAGGGCGATGGCGAGCCCCAGCCCCGACCCCCCGAGCGTGCGCTTTCGCGACGGATCCGCGCGCCAGAAGCGGTCGAAGACGCGCGCCGAATCCTCGGGTCGCATCCCGAGCCCGTGATCGCGCACGCCGACGGCGACCGCGGTCTCGTTCTGTGCGACGGTGATGTCGATGGGCTGCATTTCGCCGTGCTCGATCGCGTTTCCGACGAGGTTGCGCAGGATCCGGCGGATCCTCCGCGGATCCATGGGGATGACGTCGTCACCCATGGCGCCCGTGAAGTGCAGCTCGGTGTCGTGCTCCCATGCGACCTGGCGGAACGACTCCGCGACCTGCTCGGCGACGTCGCTCATGCTGATCTCCTCCAGCGAGAGCTCGACCGACCCGGCGTCGTAGCGGCTGATCTCCAGGAGATCGGCGAGGAGCACCTCGAACCGGGCGACCTGGTCGTAGAGGAGTTCGGCGGAGCGGGCCGTGATCGGGTCGAATCCCTCGCGTTCGCCGTGCAGGACGCCCGCGGCGAGGCGGATCGTCGTCAGCGGGGTCCGGAGCTCGTGCGAGACATCGGAGACGAAACGCTGCTGCACGAGGGAGAGTTCCGCGAGTTCGCGGATCTGGCTCTCGAGGCTGTCGGCCATGCGGTTGAAGGCCCGCGCGAGCGTCGCGAGCTCGTTCTCGCCCGTGACCTCGAGGCGCGCGGCGAGATCGCCCGCCGCGAGCCGCGCGCTCGCGCGGGAGACGTCGGCGACGGGTGTCGCGACCGAACGCATCACGAGCCAGACGATCCCGCCGACGATGACGACGAGCGACAACCCCATGACCCACAGCGCGCCCTGCACGAAGCGCACCGTCTCCGACACGTCGTCGAGCGGGTAGGCGAGGTACACCTCGTAGACGCCGACGTTGGGCATCTCGAGCTGTTGACCCACCACGATCGCGGGAACGGGGCGGCCGTCCTCGCCGGGCAGGGCGATCGACTGATACCACTGGGTCTCGGGGCGGGTGCGCACCTGTTCGCGCAGACCGTCGCTCAGCATCGACTCCACGAGGGCACTGCCGTAGAGCGTGAACGAGGCCGGCGCGTCGGCCGTGGAGGCGCCGGGGATCGGGAGTCCCAGGATCAGGTTCGTCGACGACGCGGTAGCGAGGTTGTCCGTCATGGAGTTGCGCAGCTGCTGCACTGCCGCGCGGTCGGTGGGTGCGGCCTGCCGATAGACGGCCGTCTGGGTAAAGTCCACCGCGCGCTTAGTGTCCGCGAGGATCTGATCCCGACGAGCGCCGAGCAGGTCGGATTGGATCGCCAGCGTCGCCCACACGGTGCCGATGACGATCGCGAGCGTCGTCGCACCGGAGGCGATCACGACCGTCCGGAACAGGAGGGAGTGCCGCCAGGCCCGCATGGGCCGGCGGATGAGGCTCAGCAGGCGACCGCCGAGCGTTCCGGACATTACGCCGTCGCGCCGGCGCGGTATCCGACGCCGCGCACCGTCATCACGACGCGGGGGTTGTCCGGGTCGACCTCGACCTTGGAGCGGAGGCGCTGAACGTGCACGTTGACGAGGCGCGTATCGGCCTTGTAGTGGTAACCCCACACCTGCTCGAGCAGCTGCTCGCGCGTGAACACCTGCTGCGGCTTCGAGGCGAGCGCCACGAGCAACTCGAACTCCAGCGGCGTGAGCGCGATCGACTCGTCGCCGCGACGCACCTCGTGCGCGACCACGTCGATCTCGACGTCGGCGACGCGTAGCGTCTTCCCGCCCTCGGGAGAGAGCGGCCGCAGGCGCGTGCGGATCCGCGCGACGAGTTCCTTCGGGTTGAAGGGCTTGACCATGTAGTCGTCGGCGCCGGCCTCGAGACCGGACACCACGTCCGTCGTATCGGAACGGGCCGTCAGCATGATGATCGGCACGCCCGACTCCTCGCGGATCTCACGACAGATCTCGATGCCGTCCTTGCCGGGGAGCATGAGATCGAGAAGCACAAGGTCGGGCTTCTGCACGCGCCAGGCGTCGACCGCCAGCGCGCCGTCCGCGCAGAACGAGGTCTCGAATCCGTCGCCCATGAGGACGATGCCGATCATCTCGGCGAGGGCGGTGTCGTCGTCCACCACGAGAATGCGACCAGTCATGCGCCTCAGTCTAGGCGGCCGGGGCACCGCCGCGCCTGCGGCACGCGGGGTATGGAACGATGGGGGCAAGGAGGATCCATCGTGACGAACACCACCGCCCCCGGCTGGGCCCCCGCCCCGCGCCAGGGTCTCGTCCCCCTGTATCCCTATGGCTTCGGCACCATCATGGGCCGATCCTTCGCGGCGCTCCGCGGTAATCCGAAGGTGCTCCTGCTCTTCGTCGTCGGCGTGCAGACACTCGCGATGACGCTGTACCTCGCGGCGCTCTTGGGCATCTCGGCCGCCGCGTTCTCCCGCGCCGACACCGTGGATCCGGCTTCCGCGGAGTTCCAGGACCTGATGTGGGGCGCGGCGGCGATCACGCTGATCGGCGGCATCGTGCTCACATTCGCGCTCGCGGCCGTCACGACGATCGCGCAGGGCGTCGTGATCGCGGAGGTCTCGCACGCGGCCCTTGCGGAGAAGGCACCGTTCTCGCGGCTCTGGAAGCGCGTGCGCCCGGCCTTCTGGCGGCTGTTCGGGTACTCGCTGCTGATCGGCCTGGCGACGATCATCGCCCTCGCGGTGCTCGCCGTTCCCCTGGTGCTCCTGGGGCTTGCGAACACCCCCGTGACGTGGGTCTTCTTCGTCGTCCTCCTGCTCCTGGAACTGCTCGGCGGGATCGTGGTCTACGCCTGGCTCGGCACCAAGCTGTTCTTTGTGCCGTCCGCGATCGTCCTCGAGCGCGTGCGCCCCTTCCGCGCGATCGCGAGGTCGTGGACGCTTACGAGGGGCCGCTTCTGGCCGACCTTCGGGGTCGCGGCCCTGCTCTACCTCGTCACGAACATCGCCGCGAGCGTGATCTCCAGCGCGCTGTCGTTGTTCGCGCCGCTCATCACCTCGACGCTCGTGCCCTTCGGCGTCGGAGAGTCGACCAGCGTGGCCGCGACGGTTCTGGGCTTCGTCTTCCTCGGCCTCAGCTCGATCCTGTCGTTCGCGATCGCGTCGATCATGACGATCATCACGGGCGCCGGCGGCGTGCTGACCTACATCGACGCGCGGATGCGCGAGGAGGGCATCGACCTGCGCATGCGCCGTTACGTCGAGGCGCACGGGGATGCCGATGACCCCTACGAATTCCTGGAGGGCGCGCAGCCGTCGCCGCACGCCTCCCCCGTCGCCCCTCCCACCGCATATCCCGCCTACGGCGCGCCTCCGCAGTACGCACCCCCGCAGTACGGCGCATACGCCACCCAGCCGCCCGCCCCTGGCGCCCCCACGGTGCCCGCGAGCTCGAGTGACGGCCATGCGCCCTCAAGCGACGGCCCCGTACCCTCGAGCGACGGCGCCGTGCCCCCGCGACCCGCGGATCCGGGCTCGCGTCCGCAGCCCCCGGCGCCGCCCGTATGATCCCGTTCGCCGAGCTCCCCGACCCCGACGAGGCCCGTCGCTGGGCCGAGGAGGAGTTGGGGAAGGCGGTCTACCAGGAGACCGAGCCCACCTTGTTCGACAAGGTGGCGAGGAGTATCGGCGAGTTCCTCAGGGACCTGCTCAGCCCGAACCTCTCCGGCGGGGCGTTCAGCCCGATCTGGGCCGTCATCCTCGTCGCCATCGTGATGGGCGCCATCGTGCTCGCCTTCGTGATCTGGGGGCGGCCACGGGGCGATCATCGGACGCGCCAGAACGCGTCTTCGGCCGTCTTCGACGATGACACGGTGTCCGCGGCGGATCTGCGCGAGCTCGCGGACGCGGCCGCACGGAGCGCTCAGTGGAACGAGGCGATCATCATGCGCTTCCGCGCCATCGCCCGCGGCCTCGACGAGCGCGGGATCCTGCACGCGCCCCCGGGCATGACGGCGCGTAGCCTCGCGGCCGAGGCGCGAGAATTCTTCCCGCCCCACGCCGACGAACTCGCGCGCTCCGCCGATCTGTTCGATGACGTCCGCTACCTGCGCCGCGAGGGATCCGCGGAGACCGCCCGCGCCCTCGAGGCGCTCGACCGGGCCATCGCGTCGGCGACACCCGCCGTCGCCGCACGGGCGGCGTTCGCATGAGCCTCATCGCGTCCGCCGAGAAGGCGGAACAGCCGCGCACCTCGCTCCGGCGCCGGGTCTGGTCGTGGGTCGGCATCGTCGCGGTCGTGGTCGTCATCGGCGGCCTCCTCGCGACTCTGCGCTTCGACTACTCCGAACCCGAACCGCTGTCGATCGACAGCCCCCGCTACGACGGCACACGCGCGCTCGCGACGCTGCTCGAGGCCCAGGGGGTGGAGGTCACGCCGACGAATTCGGCCGAGGACGCGGGCCGACTGGCCGGCGGCGACGCGGTGCTCGTCGTCACCGACGCGACGCGGATCGACCCGGGCGCTCTCCGCGACCTCGCCGCCTCCCCCGCCCGCACCGTCATCCTGCGCGCCGACTTCGCGGCCCTCGACGAGTTCTTCCCCGGCATCGGCTTCGGCGGATCCGGAAACGGCGCGAGCGCCCCGGCGAGCTGCGAGGTTCCGGAGGCGCAGAACGCCGGCGAGATCGTTCCCGGCGAGGCCTACTCCCTCGAACAGGGCACCGGCTGCTACCCGACGGGAGACGGGTACGGTCTCGTCACGAACGGGACCGTCTACGCGCTCGACGGCGGCGCGGTCGTGACGAACGAGCACCTGGCGACGGCCGGGCACGCCGCGCTCGCCCTCGGACTGCTCGGGGAGACGGGCCGCGTCGTGTGGTACGCCCCGACGGGCGCGGAGCTCACCGGCGGCGCGGACACGCTCGGCGACCTCGTGCCCGCCTGGGTCACACCCGTCATCGTCCTGCTCGGCGTCGTCGCCGCCGCGGCCGCGGTGTGGCGCGGCCGCCGCTTCGGCCCCCTCGTCGCCGAGAACCTCCCCGTCACGGTGCGCGCCGCGGAAACCCTCGAGGGGCGTGCCCGGCTCTACCGCGATGGCCTCAGCGCCGCCCACGCGTACGACGCCATCGCCCGCGGTGCGACCCGCCGCATGGCCGCGCGGCTGGCGCTCGCCCCCGACACGGATCCCGAGACCCTGTCCGCCGCGATCGCGGCGCGGATCCGCCGGGATCCGCACGAGATCCGCGAGGTCCTCACCCACCGCCCGACGGACGATTCACACTTCGCCGATCTCGGCGCGCGACTGCGCGAGATCGAAGACCTGCTCGATGCCACAGACCCCTGGGAAGGACGCTCACGATGACCGAGCCCACCACGCCGATCTCATCTCCCGCGCAGGCCGACGCCGCCGAAGCCGATCGCCTGCGGCAGGCGACGCTGGCGGTGCGCGACGAGGTCGGCAAGGCCGTCGTCGGGCAGGACGGCGCCGTCTCCGGCCTCCTCATCGCCCTTCTGGCGCGGGGCCACGCGCTGCTCGAGGGCGTACCGGGCGTCGCGAAGACGCTGCTCGTCCGAAGCTTCAGCCGCGCGCTGGGTCTCGACACCAAACGCGTGCAGTTCACGCCCGACCTCATGCCGGGAGACGTGTCGGGATCGATGATCTACGACCAGAAAGCCGGCGAGTTCTCGTTCCGAGAGGGGCCCGTCTTCACAAACGTCCTCCTCGCCGACGAGATCAACCGCACGCCGCCCAAGACGCAGTCGGCGCTGCTGGAGGCGATGGAGGAGCGCCAGGTATCCACCGACGGCGTCAGCCGGCCCCTTCCGGATCCGTTCCTCGTCTGCGCGACGCAGAACCCGATCGAGCACGAGGGCACCTACACGCTGCCCGAGGCGCAGCTCGACCGCTTCCTCCTCAAGCTCACCATCCGGGTACCGGAGCGTGACGACGAGGTCGCCGTGCTCCGGCGGCACGCCGACGGCTTCCGCCCGCGCGAGCTCGACGCGATTCGACCGGCAATGTCGCCCGCCGACATCCTCGCCGCGCAGACGAGCGTCGACGCCGTCAGCGCCACCGACGACGTGCTCGCCTACATCGTCGACCTCGCCAGGGCGACGCGACAGTCGGCATCCGTTGCCGTGGGGGCGAGCCCCCGCGCGGCCGCCGCCCTCCTCGCGGCCTCGAAGGCGTGGGCCTGGCTCGGCAGCTACCCGGCGATCACGCCCGACCACGTGCAGGCGATGCTGACCCCGGTGTGGCGCCACCGCATCCAGCTCCGTCCCGACGCCGAGATCGAGGGCGTCGCGGCCGATCAGATTCTCTCGAGCGTCGTGCAGACGACGCCGGTCCCGCGCTGATGTACCTCACCGGCCGCTTCCCGCTCCTGATCGCGGCGGGCGTCGTGCCCATCGTGGTGCTCGGCGCGGCTGGTGCCAGCCCGTGGGCCGTGCTCGCGATCTGGTTGCTGATCGCGACGGTGGTCGTCGTCGCCGATGTGCGGGCGGCACCGGATCCGGGAGCCCTCGAGATCTCGCGCGACGTGCCCGCGCGCGCGAAGCTCGGCGACGCCGTCGCGACGCGACTCCAGCTGATCAACACCGGCGAACGCATGATCCGGGCCCGCGTGCGCGACGGATGGCAGCCGACCGCGGGGGCGCCCGGAACGCGCTACGCCGTCGCGATCCCCCCGCGCGAGTCGCGCACGATCCAGATACCGCTCGCGCCGCGCCGACGCGGCGAGCTGCGCAGCGAGTTCGTCGCCGTGCGGGTGCTCGGGCCCCTCGGGTTCGCGGGGCGACAGCGCACGCTCCCCGCCCCCGGCGCGATCCGGATCCTGCCCCCGTTCCGCGCGCGCAGGCACCTCGCGAGCCGGGTTCAGCGGCTGCGCGAGCTCGACGGATCCACCTCGCTGCAGGTGCGCGGGCGCGGCACCGAGTTCGACTCCCTGCGTGAGTACGTGCAGGGAGACGACGTGCGCTCGATCGATTGGCGCGCGACCGCGCGGTCGACCTCGACCATGCTGCGCACGTGGCGGCCGGAGCGCGACCGGCACGTGACGATCATCGTCGACACGGGCCGCACGGCGGCGGCGCGCGTGGGCGACGAGACGCGACTAGACGCAAGTTTCGAGGCAGCCATGCTGCTCGCCGCGCTTGCGAACAGGGCGGGCGACCACGTGCATCTGCTGGCCTTCGACCGCGTCGTCCGCGCCCGCGTGACGGGCGTCGACGGGCCGCGGCTCCTGCCGGAGATCTCGGACGCGCTCGCCGCCGTCGAGGCCCAGCTGATCGACACCGACTGGGACGCGGCCTTCGCCGAGGCGCGACGCCTCACCCGGCGCCCCAGCCTCGTCGTGATCCTCACCGCCCAGGAGGCGGTGTCGTCGTCGCGAGGCTTCCTCACCCGCCTCGCGGCGCTGCCCGGTGGCTCGACGAGCGTCCTCGTCGGCACGGTCACGGACGCGGAGCTCAGGGACGCGGCCCGCGCGGGCGGATCCGTGACCGAGCTGTACCGCGCGGCGGCCGCCGAGGCGACGACGCAGGATGCGGCGCTCGTGGCCCGCGCCATCGGCCGCGCCGGCGCGGAGGCCGTCGCCGACACCCCGGAGGCGCTTCCGCCCCGGATCGCCGACCGGTACCTCGCGCTCAAGAAGGCCGGGCGGCTGTAGAACGCAGAAAAGAGGGGGCCGGGTCGTGACGATGCACGACCCGGCCCCCTCTTTGCGTGGAGCTTAGGCGATGTCCTTGTTCGCGGTTTCCTTCGAGAAGAACGCCGCGGCCGACGAGGCGACGCAGAGCACGCAGGTCACGAGGCCGATGATCAGCGGCACGTGTCCGCTCGACGGCGGCGCGATGACGGCGAAGAGCGACGGCATGAGGCCCGTGATGAACAGGGCGATGTTCTGCGAGAGCGCGAAGCCCGTGACGCGCGTCTCCGTCGGGAACATCTCCTGGAAGAAGCTCGCGTAGGTCGCGTTGAACATCTGGTACATGATGCCGAAGCTGAGGATGGCGAGGACGACGGTGAGGCCGATGTTGTGCGCCTGCACGACGAAGAGGTACGGCACGGCGACGATTCCGCCGAGGAGAGGCCCGAAGATGAGGAACGGGCGGCGACCGATCTTGTCGGACAGCAGGCCGAACACCGGGATGAGGATGATCGCGGCGATGTTCGCGACGACGGGGATCCATAGGTACACGTCGGCATCCATCTGGACGCCGTAGGCCTCCTGCGTGGCGTAGGTCGTGCCGAAGACGACGACGGTCGTGCCGATGACGTTCGCCATGCCCATGAGCACGGCGCGGAACAGCGCACCGCCGGAGGTGCGGAACAGCTCGACGATCGGCATGCGGCCCTTCACGGCCGTCTTGTCGGTGAAGACGGGCGTCTCGTCAAGCTTCGCGCGGATGATGAGCGCAACGATGACGACGACGGCGCTCAGGAAGAACGGCACGCGCCATCCCCAGGCGATGAGATCCTCGTGCGAGAGGAAGTGCGACAGCGGAATGAAGCTCGCCTGGGCAAGGATGCTTCCGAACTGGGTGCCCTGCAGGGCGAAGCTCATCAGCAGGCCGCGCTTGTTCTTGTCTGCGTGCTCGGCGATCATAGTCGTCGCGCCGCCGAGCTCTCCCGAAACCGCGAAGCCCTGGATCAGGCGCAGCACGACCAGCATGGCCGGTGCGAGCAGCCCCACCTGCGAATAGCTGGGCAGGCAGCCGACCAGGAACGTCGTGATGCCCATGAGCAGCATGGCGAAGACCAGGAGCTTCTTGCGGCCGTGCCGGTCGCCGAAGTGGCCGAGCACGAACGCGCCGAGGGGGCGGGCGACGTAGCCGACGCCGTAGGTCGCGAGCGACGCGATGATCGCGATCGCCGGATCCTCGGACGGGAAGAACACCGTCGGGAAGACCAGTGCCGCCGCGGAGGCGTAGATCGAGAAGTCGTAGTACTCGAGGGTGCTTCCGAGCCATCCGCTCAGCGCGGCTCGGCCGCCCTGGCCCTTCTTCGTCGAGGTTGGTGTGCCCGGTACTGCGGTTGACGTCATTGTGTTCCTTGAATCGTCGTCGATCGCGTCGGTAAACGCTTTCCCATTACGATACGCTCCCCGACACGCGTTGACAAATCCGCTGTGTCCGCACCCAGATCCGAATGATTCAGAACAAGCTAGACTTGCCCCATGACCCACGTGCACGCCCCCGTCGATGCGCCGGCGCGACTGCGCACCGCGGGGCTCCGCGTGACGGCCCAGCGCGTCGCCGTTCTCGAGGCTCTTTCGCAGAGCGCCCACGCCCCGGTCGATGCACTGCACGAGATGGTGCACCGCGACATCCCCGGCATCGCCCTGCAGACGGTGCACGGAATCGTCAACGACCTGACCGATGCCCGCATCGCGCAGCGCGTGAGCCTGCCGGGTGCGGCGAGCTCGCTCTACGAACTCGCCCGCGGCGACAATCATCACCACGTGCAGTGCGTGGTCTGCGGCCGCGTCGAGGACGTCGAGTGCGTGGTCGGCGAGGCCCCGTGCCTCACCCCCTCCGACCCCCACGGCATGCGCATCCTCGAGGCCGCCGTGACCTTCCGCGGCATCTGCAACGACTGCGCCTAGCCACTCTCTCCTCACTCTTTTCTCTCCCCCCGGGCCCCTCACGCCCGTGCCACCCTCCTGCGCGTGCCGCGCCTGCCGTTCATATGACACCTTTCGCTAGTCGCCGGGCGCGAGACCGCACACGCGTGTCATATGAATGGGTGCCCTCACCGTTGAGATGACACCTTTCGCTAGTGGCGGGGCGCGTGACCCCTCACGGGTGTCATACGAACGGGTGCCCTCACCGTTCATATGACACTTGTCGATAGTCGCGGGGCGCGTAACCCCTCACGCGTGTCATATGAACGGGTGCCCTCACCGTTGAAATGACACCTTTCGCTAGTTGCCGGGCGCGTGACCGTGCACGCGTGTCATATGAACGGGTGCCCTCACCGTTGAAATGACACCTTTCGCTAGTGGCGGGGCGCGCGACCCCTCACGCGTGTCATCCCAACGGGTGCCCGCCCTAGAAATGACACGTTTCGCCGGTTGCGGGGCCGCTCACCCTTCACACGCGTCATTCGAACGGGTCGGCTCGCGGACGCGACGCGTTCGCTGTGGATCCGGATATCCATTGCGCGGGGATCGTCGGGCGCCACTCGCGCGATCGACGGTCCTCGCACGCAGGTACCGCTGGGACCCCGTTTACCAATCCCCAGGCACCTCTTTCCCACCCTCGAAATGACACTTATCGCGCGTTTTTCCCATGCGAACTGGGGAAACGTGTCATGTCAACGGCGGACGGCTTGTGGAGAGACAAAACGGGATCCGGCAGAAGCGGCCACGCTCGACGCATGACCGCACGCACCCCGCTGCCCGAGCAACTCGGATCCGCCTTCCACGTCTCCGAGGCAATCTCCATGGGCGTCAGCCGGAGCCGCCTCAACGGATCCGACCTCATGGCCCCCTTCCGCGGCGCACGAACGACCCTGCCGCCCGAACCCGACGATGCTCCGCCCGAGCACAGGGTCCTCCGTCTCGCCCGCGCCGCGGCGCCGCTCCTCGGGCCGAATCAGTTCTTCAGCCACGAGACCGCCGCGGCCGCATGGGGCGTGCCGATTCACGTGCGCGAGGAGCTTCACGTCACGGTGTTCGGCAACGCAAGCTTCCCTCGCGTGGCGGGCCTCACGGGGCATCGAGCGCTCCCGAGGATGGCGCGCCGAGTGCTCCGCGACGGGCTTCCCGTTGCATCGCCCGCAACGACGTGGGCGATGCTCTCCCACCGCTCCCTCGACACCCTCGTCGTCGCGGGCGACTACCTGTGCCGGGTGTGGCGCGACGGACGACCGGGCGCCGGCACGCCACCCCTCGCGACGATCGGCGAACTGCGCGCCGCCGTGTTCGCCGGTCGCCGCATCGGCGGCGCGAAGCTTCGTGCCGCTCTCGAGCTCATCGCGGTCGATTCGTGGTCGCCGCGAGAATCGATGACCAGGATCGCGCTCCTCCGCGCCGGGCTGCCGATGCCCGAGCTGAACCGCGACATCCGCGACAGCCGGGGAACCTTCCTCGGATGCGTCGACATGTGCTTCCCCGATTTCCACGTCATCGTCGAATACCAGGGCGAGCAGCACGCGCGCACCTATGCGGCCGACGTCGAGCGCATCGCGCGCCTCCGCGCCGCCGGGTGGAACGTGATCGAGGTCACGAAGGAATTGCTCGCGGATCCGTACCGGCTCGCCGCGCGCGTGCGCGCCGCGCTGCTGGCCGGCGGGTGGGATCCGTCACGGACCGCACGCGTCCTCGCGGCCTCCTTCACGTGACCGCTCACCCGCCACCCGCCACGCCGTTCAAATGACACCTTTACCCGGTCACCCCACCCCACATCACCTCAAAAGGGTCATACGAACGGCGAGGACCCACGCCCAATCCGTCCCCACGCCGTTCGAATGACACATGTGCGTAGTCATCCGCGCGAGAAGTGGCGAAAGGTGTCATATGAACGGCCCGGGCCGGGGCGCGAGGCCCGGGGCGTGAGGGCCGGGGCGTGAGGGCCTGGGCGTGGGCCCGGCCCGGGCCGAGGCGCGGGGCGCCAGGCGCACCCGGGGTCAGCCGGAGACGAGGCGGGTGGTGCCGGCCTCGTACTCCGTGAGGTCGCCGGTCTCGCCGTCGCGGGCCGCGCGCCCGCCGATGACCAGCATGTAGAACAGGAACGCCGCGAGCGCGAGCGCGCCGATGCCGATCTTGATCGCCGGATGCCATTCCTGCCGCGTCACGAAGCCCTCGATCACGCCCGATACCGCGAGCGAGAGCATGAGCCCCACGACAACCGTCGCGAGCGCGCGCCCCTCGGAGGCGAGAGCGGATCCGCGACTGCGCGCGCCGGGCGCGATCCAGGCCCAGAAGATCCGCAGCCCGGCGGCGCCCGCCACGAAGATGCTGGTCATCTCGAGGAGCCCGTGCGGGAGGATGAGGAGGATGAAGTCGTCGCCGTGACCGTACCAGTTCATCACCGCGGCCGAGGTCCCGAGGCCGACCGCGTTCTGCGCGATGACGTACACGGGCCAGATCCCGGTGATGCCGAACATGATCGTCTGCGCGGCGATCCAGGCGTTGTTCGACCACACCATGCCGGCGAACACCGTCTCGGGATGGTCGCTGTAATAGTCGGCGAAGTCGCTCTCGGCGTACTGCCGCAGCTGCGTCTCGTCACCCATGGCCGCCATATAGGCCGGATCCTGCTGCATCCACCATGCGATCAGCGCGACGATCGCGACGAACACGGTCGTCACGGCGAGCGTGAGCCAGCGGATCCGGTAGAGCGCGGCCGGCAACTGCCGCGCGAAGAAGCGAGGCACCTGCCGCAGCATGTTGTCCGGCGCGCCCGTGATCTTCAGCCGGGCGCGCGAGAGGATCCCGGACAGGTGATCGGCGACCGGCGAGCGACCGACGGCGGTCTTGATCCCCGCGAGATCCGCGGAGGCGGACCGGTAGAGGTGCACGAATTCGTCCACTTCGGCGCCCGTGAGTCGCTTGCGGCGCGCGAGGGCGTCGAGGCGCTCCCACTCGGCCCGCCGCTCGTCAACCATCGCGTCGAGATTCATCGCCTTCAGCCTACGGGCTGTCTGGTTAACTGGGGGAATGACGATCTCCGGACCGCGCGCGCTCGTCGCCGAGGACGAGATCCTCACCGGCGAGGCCGTCGCTCTCGATCGACAGCCGCTCGGGCTCGGCCTCCGGCTGCTCGGCGGCCTGATCGACGCCCTCATCGGATGGCTCGCCTACCTCGCGCTCGCGGTGTTCGGCGCCGGATCCCTCGTCGACGCGGGTGTGCTCGACGAGGGCACGTACCGCATCTTCTCGGTCGTTGTGCTCGTCGTCTGCTTCGCCGTGCTGCCGATCACGGTCGAGACGCTCTCGGGCGGGCGCAGCCTCGGCAAGCTCGCCGCGGGCGGCCGCATCGTGCGCAGCGACGGCGGCGCAATCGGCTTCCGGCACGCGTTCGTGCGAGGGCTTCTCGGCGTGCTCGAAATCTACATGTCGTTCGGCGGCGTCGCCCTCATCGTCGGCATGTTCACGCCGCGTGCGCAGCGCCTCGGCGACCTCGTCGCCGGAACCTACAGCGAGCGAGCGCGGCGCACGCGGCTCCCGGATCCGTCGCCGGGGATCCCCGAACAGCTCGCCGGCTGGGCGCGCGTCGCCGACGTCGCCCGCCTGCCGGACCGTCTCGACGCGCAGGTGACGCGCTTCTCATCGGGGGCCTCGAAGCTCTCGCCCGCCGCCCGCGCCCGCATCGCCTCCGAGCTCGTCGCCGATATCGCACCCTATGTCACGCCGCTCCCCCAGGCGCCCGCCGAGGCGGTCCTCCAGGGCGTCGCGGCCGTGCGACGCGAACGCGAGGCGCGCATGCTCCGCGCGGAGCGCGAGCGGGCGAGTGCCCTGGCGGGCCGGGATCCCTTCTCGGGGGATCAGTGGAACGGGTCGGCCCCGAGGTCGTAGGGATCGCGCCCCAGATATTCGGCGGCGCCGCCGAACACCGCATTCTCGATGAGAAGCCGGCGGTGGAACTCGTCCGTGCGGTTCAGGGGCTGCCCGTGGGCCTTGTCGAGGCGCTCGACGACGACGCGGTGCACGATGACGAGGTTGTTCGCGCGATCGACGGTCCAGCGCGGCATGCGCTCGCCCGTCTCGCCGACCGGGAGGGATCCGAGCTCGAAACGCACGTCCTTCAGCTCCGGCCACTCGCGGCGAAGCAGGTCGACCGCGGCGAGGAAGACCATGTTGAACCGGTCGTAGCGCGACCCGATCGCCGGCAGCGGCGGCTTCGTCAGGGCGCTTCGTCCGACGCGCCCGTGCCGGCCGTGACGCGCTGATCGCGGCTTCGGAGATTCCTGCCGTTCCCGGCGTGCGCGAGACGTCCACCTCATGCCTTCAGCTTAGGCTCGTTGGCGTGACGGAACGAATCTGCTCGAAGGTGTCGTGCAACCGCGAGGCGGTCGCGACCCTCACCTTCGACTACGACGGCCGCATGGTCGCCCTCGGCCCGCTGGGCGCCGGGGACGACCCGCACGCGCACGACCTGTGCGCTCAGCACGCCGAGCGGCTCTCGGTCCCGTCGGGGTGGACGGTGCTGCGGCACGCGTCCTTCCGCGTCGACGCTACGGAGTGACGACGACCGGATCCGGCAGCGCCGGGTCGGGAGCGATCGAGAAGCTCCCGATGCGTCCGTCGTCGCTCGTTCCGGCGGCGCCCACTACCGCTCCGCCGTCGACCGTGATCCGGTAACTCGACCGGTCGTCCACGACGAGGGTTCCCGAGCGTCCGGCGTCGAGATCGAGCGTCATGCCGTCGCCGCCCGCCACGGGGGTGACGGTGATGCTCGAGGCGTCCTCGAGCGAGGCGAAGCTGAGCGCGATCTTGCCGTCATTACCCGCCGGGGCCGCCACGATCGATTCCCCCGTGAGCGGCTCGCCCGGCGTGTACCAGGCGTAGTCGTTGCCGGAGCTCTGGCGCACCGCCGAGACGAACGGGACCTCGCTCGTGATCCGCACGGCGTAACTGCCCTCGGGGAGCGAGTCGAAGGCCGCCGTGACGGGGATCTCCGGCGTCATCTCGATGTCGGTGCGCGCGACCTCGTCTCCGCTCGCTTCGTCGACGACGCTCACCACCACGGTGCCCGGCGAGCCGCTCGTGCCCATGAGCTGCACCGTCGTCGCGGCGGATCCGCCCTCGGCGGTCGCCCGCGTCACGCGCACGCGCGGCACGACGGCGTTCGTCATCGGCAGCGTCGCCTCTTCGAGGTCGATTCCCTGCTGCGCGAGCCCCGCCGTGGTGATCGACTGCAGCGTGACGCGCACGGGCGCGTTGCGGCTCGTGACCCGGATGACGGGGTTCTGCTCGCCGCCCGCGATTCCGGCGACGGGCACGGCCCGCTGTCCGCGCGGCGGAATGGCGAACTCGCCACCGGCCGGCACGGTGCGACCGTCGACGCCGTACACCTCGAGCGACACGGTTGCCGGCACGTCCGACGCGTTGCCGATGATAACGATGTCGCTCACGCCGGTCTGCCCGCTCGCCCCGGCGATCCATGCCTCCGGGCTCCCGGGTTGACACGAGGACACGGCGTATCCGACGGCGGCAAGGTCGTCGAGCATCGCCGAGCCCGCGCCCGCGACGGCGACCGGCTCCTCGCCGTCCGGTCGCTGGGTGAGGATCGCGGCGGATCCCACGCCCTCGAGCTCGAGCTCGTCGGCGCGCTCGGGTTCCGTTCCGTTGCCCGTGCCGATGGTGAGCTCGAGGTCGCCGATCGCGCTCAGGCCGGTCGCGTCGGTCGCGTCCAGTCCGAGTCCCACGAGCGGTCCGTCGCACGCGAGAATCGTCTCGGCGGGCGGCGGAGTGACCACCACCTGCGGGGCCTCGTCCGATCCGCCCCAGGCGCTCGGTCCGACGCCCGGCAGGGTGCTCGATGCCGCCAGGACGGCGGAGCCGGCGAGCGCGATACCGGCGAGGGTGCCGACGGCGGTGCGGACGATCCTGCGCCTGCTCATCGCGTGCGCTCCTCTCGCGATTCGTTCTGCACGCCGATCAGGCGGGGCTTCTGCCTGGCCTGATCGCGCGTGCGGCGGGTCGGGATGGCGAGCAGCAGAGCAACGACGAGGACCAGGCCCTGTGCAATGCCGGTGAACCACGCGGTCGTCGTCTCGCCCGCGTCCATGCCGCCTCGAGCGGCCGGCTCGTCGACGACGCTCCACAGCACGCCGTGCGGTGTCTCGCCGACGCGCACGAAGCCCGCGCGCTGGTCCATCGAGGCCTGCGCCGCGAGCGCGACGACGCGCTGCGCGCTCGCCGAGGCATCCTGCCCGCGCAGGAGGACGAAGGTGATTCCGGCCTCCCGCACCTCGTCGGCCACGGTCAGGGTGCTGCCCGAGACGATGTCGCCGGCGAGGTGAGCGACGGCCTCGTCGTCCTCGCTGACGTCCACCGGGGTTCGTTCGAGCGTCGACGCGCCGCCCAGGGTCTCGCTCGTGCCCCAGACGACCTTCGCCGCGACGGTGCCGTCGGCGAGCGGCGTGAGGATCAGCGTGCCGACCTCGCCGTCGGCGCGCGCCTGGGCGGAGACATAGGCGGGAAGGGTCGTGTCGCTCGCGGAGTGCAGCGGAGTGTCTCCGCGGTGCAGCGCGGTGGCCTGCGGCACGATCGCGAGCGCCGCGCAGACGATGACGACGACCGCGAGCGGGCGCCGCCCACGGCGCACGCCGTCGATAGCGATCGCGCAGGCGACGATGGCGCCTAGCCAGGCCAGGCTGAGAGCGGACCCGGGCCACACCGGCACGCGCACGCCGTCGACGACCGCGAGGCGCGCGCCGAGATCGACGACGGCGGTCACGCTGCCCACTGCCGCCACGGCGAGCGCGACGACGGCCAGCCAGGTCTTCCGCGTCGCGGGGGCAGTGAGCGCGAGCAGGGCGACCGGCGCGAGAAGCATCGGCGCCCACCACACCGACGTCCAGCTCAGCCCGAGGTCGGCGAACAGTGCCTCCCACCCGTCCGGGTTGACCGAACCGCCGGCGACGGCCGCGGCGGATCCGTGCACGAAGTCGGCCGCGTCGGGATCCGCGAACAGCGCCCACGGCGTGCCGCGCGAGAACTGGCGCGCCGCGAGCGGCGCGAACATCACGATCGAGGGGACGACCACCCACACGACGTGGGCGATGCGGCGTCGGCGTGCGCCGATCGCCACGGCGAGCCCGACGAGCCAGACGAGGCCGATCGCCGGTGCGAGCGACGGCGCGCAGGCGAGCACGCCCGCGAGCAGGATCGATGCGGCGCCGGCCGTGGTCCAGGAGCGATGCGCGGCGATGCCCGCGAAGAGCAGCCACGGCAGGAGCAGGTGCGCGATGACGGCCGCCGGCCGCCCCTGCGCGAGCGCGTCCCAGAGCGGCGGCGCGAGGCCCCACATGGCGGCGAGGGCGATCCGTGCGGCGGGGCGTGCCGTGAATCGCGTCGCCGCGAACCAGCCGCCGAGGACGGCGAGCGGCGCGGCGAGCAGCCAGAGGAGCACCAGGGCGAAGCTGGGGCCACCGGGCCAGATCGTGCCGAGCAGGGCGACGACGGCGGAGAACGGGTCGGCCGGTCCGACCTCGGCCAGCCCCTCGGGGCGCACGCCCCAGAGCGCGTCGCGCCACAACGCGAGCACCCCGTGGCGCAGCGGCAGGAGCGCACCGCCGCCGATGGCCGGCCAGGTCAGAAGGGCGATGAACGCCGCCACGCTCACGACGAGACCACCGAGCACGGCCCATGCGCCGCCGCCGGAGAAGAACTCGAGCCGGTCGGGGTTGTCGCGTCGCGGATCCTCGGATGCCTGCTGGCGCTCGCGTAGTTGCGTGCGGCCGAGGCGGAGCGCGTCGACCTGCGACCAGGATCCCGTGCGGAAGGCGCGCACGCGCCGACGCGAGCGCGAGATCGATCCGAGGCGCACGAGCACCGTGAAGGTCGCCATCCACTCCGGTGCGACCCGCCCGGGCCGCTTGGCGAGAAGGGCGAGCGCCGTCGCCCAGACGGCGAGCGGGAGCAGCGCGATCCACTTCGGGGCGACGGTCAGCGAGGACGCGTAGGCGAGGCGCCTGTGCAGCTGGGCCACGCGTCGGGTGTAGTCGCGGCGCAGCGGAGTCTGGCGCGGCGGCCAGACGGCGACGCGCGCGTCGGGGACGAGGCTCACGCGGCGGCCGCCGAGGCGCGCGCGCACGCCCATGTCGAGGCCCTCATCGGCACCGAGCATTGCACGGTCGGGCACGAGCGCGAGCGCCACGTCCGAGCGGAGGAGCATGCCCCGGATGTCGGCGCCGAGCACGTCGTCGTCGCGGTCGTGCTGCCCCTGATCGTATTCGCCGTGCGCGAGCTCCACCGTGCGTCCCGTGGTCGTCATCGTGACGCCGAAGGACTCGATGCGGCGGCGATCGCCCGCGCGGACGAGCTTGGGAGCGGCGATCGCGACCGACGGCTGCCGCTCGAGCGCCGAGGCGAGCTTGGCGAGCGTCGCCGGCTCCGGAACGGAGTCATCGTCGAGGAGCCACACGTGCCCCTCCGGCAGGCGCTCCATCGCCAGCTCGACCGCGCCGGCGAATCCGGTGCGTTCGGGCGCGGCGATGAGATGGCTCGCGTTTGCGGCTTCTGCCGCGGACTTCAGCGGCGCGGGGTCGCCGCGGACGACGATCGCGAGGGAGGCGACGGATTGGCTCTGGGCTCGAATCGCGTCGAGCGCGCGCTCAAGGCGCGCCGCGGCCGCGGTAGACGATCGGGCGACGAGCACTGCATGAACTGGCGCGGGCATGACCTGCCCAGCCTATGCCGGGCGAGCCCGGCACCCGCTCACTGACACGCGTTCAGGACGCCTGCTGCATCTCTTTCTTCAGCTTGCGGCGCTCGCGCTCCGACAGCCCGCCCCAGATCCCGAATCGTTCGTCGTTCGCGAGCGCGTACTCGAGGCACTGTGCGCGCACATCGCAGGACTCGCAGATGCGCTTGGCGTCGCGGGTCGATCCACCCTTTTCCGGGAAGAAGGCCTCGGGGTCGGTCTGCGCGCAGAGCGCCTCGCTCTGCCACCCCAGCAGGCCCTCGTCGACCCCGTCGGCACCGGTCGCTCCGGGGACGCCGAGATCGGCGGGATCGACGAACCAGTCGGCCGGCGCCTCGGGCTGGTACTGCGGTGCGGTCATGGTGTCTCTCCCCCTTAGGTATGGCGATCGTCCGAACGCCCTACCTGGGTAATTACACCCGTGTGATTCGTGAATATCAAGTCGCAGATAGTAGATGCTTCATGCACCTCTTGAAGGTTTGCCCGCGACCGGCGTGTCTCAGGCCCCGGGTTGAGCCACGAAGAACTCGCCCCGACCGGCGATGACGAGCGCGGACTCCTCACCCTCGATAAATGCGGCCTGACCCGGCAGAAGTTCGAGGTTGCCGGTCGCGCCGCGCACCTCGATCGACCCCGACACGCACAGCACGATCGCCGGCAGCGCGGGCGCAATCGTTACACCCTTGACACTCGCGGCGCCACGCCACAATCGGAAATCATCGACGGGCACGGGGTACTCGATCACTCCCTCCGAGACGTCGACCGGTTCGACCAGCGCCACGGCGCCTGACCGCCGCTCGAGCACCCGCATGAGCTCGTCGACGTCGATGTGCTTGGGCGTGAGGCCCCCGCGCATGACGTTGTCGCTCGCCGCCATGATCTCGATTCCGAGGCCCGACTGGTAGGCGTGCAGCTGGCCCGCGCGGAGGAACAGCGCCTCCCCCGCCCGCAGCGTCATGAGGTTCATCAGGAGGCCGACGACGACGCCGGGGTCTCCCGGGAACTCGGCCGCATTGCGCCGCGCGTTGGCGATATCGTCCGCGAATTCGACGGAGGAGGTGCTCTCGAGGGCGGCGATGATCGCGTCGACGACGCCCTGCGCGTCGCCCGAGAGCAGCCACCCCACGGATTCCGCGAGGGAGTCGTCGTCGGTCACCCGCTCGAGGAGCGGCGCGGCCGCGGATCCGAGCTCGCCCAGCAGCCGGCGCGTGGCGTCGACCTCGCGGAGCCCGCACAGCGCGACGAACTCGTCGCTCAGGGCGACGATCATCTCGGGCTTGTGGTTGTCGTCCGCGTAGTTGTGGGGCGCGTCCGCTGGCAGCGCGCGCTCCGCCGCAAAACCGTCGATCGCCTGCTGGCGGGTGGGGTGCGCCTGGATCGACAGCGACTTCGTCGCGGCGAGGATCTTCAGGAGGTATGGCAACTTCGCGTCCGCCAGGTGCGCGTCGAGGGTGCGGCCGTCGGCCAGATCCGCCGGGTCGGACGGGTGATCGCCGAACCACACCTCCGCCTCGGGCGTGGCGGAGTCGGGCCGTCCCTCGAGGCGGGCGATGAGGCTCGTGGATCCCCAGTCGAACGGACGCGGTGCATTGGTGAGGCCGAGAAGCATGCTTCACACCCTACGAGATCCCCCGCGCGAGCAAGATTAGGCTGGTGTCTATGGCGCAGGCGACGAAGTATCCCGTGACCGAACGCGTCCGGGCCCCCGAACGGGAGAGGTCTGCGCACCAGGCGCTCCGCGCCTACTCGATCTTCGTCATGGTGAGCGCGCTCGCCTACTCGTGGTGGTTCAACCTCTTGGGCGCGGCGGGCGCGGCGGTGCTCGTCGGAGCCCTTATCGTCGCGACCCTGGCGATCTGGATCCCGAGCCTCGCTCGCCGGCCGAAGGCCCGTCGCTTCCGCTGGGAGCGACTGCCCTGGATCGCGCTCGTCTATGTTGCGCTCGCGTTCGCGTCGACCCTGTGGTCGCAGTGGCCCGCCGCGAGCATCCTGACGGCGGCGGTCCTCGCCGGGTTCACGATGCAGGGCATCTTCTTCGCCGATCTGCTCTCGTGGTCCGACATCGTGCGCTGCCTGGAGGTCGCGCTGCGATGGATCGTCGCCGGGTCATTCGTCTTCGAGGCCTGGGTCGCGCTCATCGTCCGGCATCCGATCATGCCGAACTTCTTCGCCGTCGACTACGACGGCGAGCCGAACGCGCACTGGTACTGGGTGCGCGGCAACATCTTCGATTCGCTGCTCGTCGGCGACCGGATCCAGGGCGTGGTCGGCAATTCGAACCTGCTGGGGATGCTGATGCTCCTCGCCGTCATTGTCTTCTCGGCGCGGCTCTGGGTGGGAGTCAAGGGCCACGTGACCGGCACGAAGATCGTCGCGCGGTCGCTCTGGGTGGCGCTCGCGGCGTGGATGTTCATCCGGGCGGGATCCGCCACGACCTTCGTCGCGCTCATCGTCGTCGCGGCCGTGGCCTGCGTCGCGCTCGTCATGCGCCGCGCGCGCACGGCGCGCGGCCGGCGCACGGTCTACCTGACGGCGACGGCGATCGCCGTCGTCGGCGCCGGCGTCGGCGTGCTCGCCTTCGACCGGGTGGCGGGGCTCCTCGGCCGCTCCAGCGGGCTCACGGGACGCAACGACATCTGGGCGGCGGTCGTCGAGCGCGCGTCCGAGCGCCCGATCTTCGGCAACGGCTTCTCGTCCCCGTGGGTTCCGTGGGATCCGGCCTTCGACGGCTGGATCATCGATCACGACATCACCGTCTTCGAGGCGCACAACATGTGGCTCGACGTGTTCCTCCAGCTCGGAGCGCTGGGCATCGTCATGCTCGCACTCGTCTACGGGTCGGCCGTGTGGCGCGCATGGTTCTTTGCGGTCGACGCGCCGCGCCTCGTGCCGGACGGCCCCTCCCCGTTCTCTCCCCTCTCGCTCGTCCCGCTGCTGATCGTGTGGGCGCTGTTGACGCAGGGGCTCACGGAGTCGAACCCCATGATGCTGTGGGGTTGGATGCTCGTGTCGATGTTCATCACGAAGCTGCGCCTCGCGCCCGCCGTCACCTTCCCCGATCGCGATGCGGAGATCGGTTCGCCGGCATGAGCGCGATGCGCGTGCCGACGTCTCTGCCGGACCTCCTGCGGTCGGCCCAGTTCGCGCGCGCATACGCACTCACCGCGATCGCCGCGGCGTTCCTCGCCACGGCGATCGATCGCGTGGCGGGTTCCGTCACGCTCGCGACGGTCGTGGCGGGCCTCGTCGCGCTCGCGGTATCGGTTCTCGTGCTTCGCCGCGACGAGCTGTCCGTGATCGGCTTCGCGCCGACCTCCCTCGTCGCCTTCGTGGTGTGGACGCTCACCTCCTTCGCCTGGGCGCTCGACGGCGCGCAGGGCCGAGCTCTGACGTCGTGGCTGGCCCTCGCCTCCTGGACGATCATCGCGATCACCGTCGCGCACATCCGCGACACCCTGCAGATCGTGCGGGCGGTCGGCGATGTCCTGCGCTGGCTCCTCTCCGCCTCGCTCGCGATCGAGGTATTGTCCGGAATCATCTTCGACGCCCCGCTCACCCGCCTGGGCGTCGAAGGCCTGATCGCCTTCGGCGGACCGATCCAGGGCCTGTTCGGCTCGCGAAATCTGCTCGGATTCGTCGCCGTGATCGCCCTCATCACCTTCATGATCGAGTGGCGCGCCCGGAGCGTTCCGCCTCAGATCGCGGTGTTCTCGATCGTCCTGGCTGCCCTCCTTGCGGCCTTCTCGGGGTCACCGCCCGCGCTCGTCGTGTCGAGCTTCGTGGTCGCCGCCGTCGCCCTGCTCTCCGTCGCGCGCGGAACGGCGCGACCGGGGCGCCGCCGGGTCAACATCGCGATCGCGTCGCTCGCCGGCGTCGCGGTGCTGGGGATCTGGATCCTGCACCGCCCCCTCGCGCTGTTCCTCGCGAACCGGTCGGGATTCGCCTCGCGCGTCGAACTCTGGTCCGCGATCCGCGTCTGGATCGGCCAGCGCCCCGTCACGGGGTGGGGATTCTTTGGCTCGTGGCACGGCGACCCGTTCCCCACGAACATCATCGACATCTCGGTGAGCGCCGACAACGAATCGGCCCTCAATGCCTTCGTCGACGTGGTCATGCAGCTCGGCTGGGTCGGCCTGCTGCTCTTCTGCTCCCTGCTGACGCTGGCGCTCGTGCGCGCGTGGCTCGCGGGCGCCGACCGCCGTTCGGTCGTGTACTCCTGGCTGCCCCTGGTTCTCGTCGCGCTCGCCGTGTCGAGCGTGTTCGAGAGCTTCACGCTGACGAACGTCGGCTGGTTCCTGCTCGTGGTCTGCGCCGTGCGCGCCGGGCAGGAGCGCTCGTGGCGCACCTCGATCGATGCGACAGCACCCATTCCCCTGCCGCCGCAGGCGGGCGGGCGCTGATCCCAGGCGAACGCAGGACTCGGCCGGTAGGCTCATGGGGCCCCGCCCCGTGAGATGAGTCGGAGATCCCCATGGCATTCGTTCTGCAGAACGTCGTCTTCCCCACCGACCGCGATCCTGACCTGCTCCCGCTCTACGTCGACGCGGATTCCTGGTCGACGATCGACGGCGTGCCGGTGCGGGTCGCGACGGGAGCCCACATCGCCGATGTGATCTCCCGTGACTCATTGCGGATCCGCGGCGGCGAGCGCACCTCGCTCGCGAGCTATTTCAACGCCTTCCCGGCCTCGTACTGGCAGCACTGGACGGCGGTGCGCCGGGTGCGGCTCGAGGTGCGCACCTCGGGATCCGCGACGATCCTCGTCTACCGCTCCAACGGCTCCGGCGTGCAGCAGCGCATCGACACCGCCGAGGTGACGGGCGAGGCGACCTCGACCTTCGAGATCGCGCTGACGCAGTTCTCCGACGGCGGCTGGGTCTGGTTCGACGTCGTCGCGGGCGACGAGGATGTGGACCTCGTGGGCGCCGCCTGGTCGACCGAGCAGGAGCCGGCCCGCACCGGGAAGGCCTCGCTCGGCATCACGACCTACAACAAGCCGGGGTACTGCGTCGAGACGCTGCAGGCTCTGGCCTCGAGCCCCGGCGTGCTCGAGGTCGTCGACCGCATCTTCCTCATCGACCAGGGCGACGACCGCGTCGACGCGCAGGACGCCTTCCCGGAGCTCGCCGCGTCGCTCGGCGAGACGCTGCAGGTCCTCACGCAACGGAACCTCGGCGGGTCCGGCGGCTTCGCCCGCGCGATGCACGAGACCATGCAGCGCGACGAGAGCGACTTCGTGCAGCTGCTCGACGACGACGTGAAGATCGAGCCCGAATCGATCCGTCGCTCGATCGTGTTCGGCCGCTATGCGACGAAGCCCGTCATCGTCGGTGCGCACATGTTCGATCTGCTCGATCGTCCGCGGCTGCACGCCTGGGCGGAGGTCATCGACGAGGCGCCCTTCATGTGGCGCACGCTGTACCAGGAGCAGATGCCGCACGATTTCCGCGAGCAGAACCTCCGCCAGGCGCGCCTGCTGCACATGCGCATGGACGCCGACTACAACGGCTGGTGGATGTGCCTCATCCCGAAGGCCGTCATCGCGGAGACGGGGCTGCCGCTGCCCGCGTTCATCAAGTGGGACGACGCCGAGTACTCCGTGCGCGCCCGCGAGCACGGTTTCCCGACGGTCACGCTGCCGGGAGCGGCGCTCTGGCACGTGTCGTGGGTCGGCAAGGACGATTCGATCGACTGGCAGGCGTACTACCACGCCCGGAACCGCATCGTCGCGGGCCTCCTCCACTCGCCCCAGCCCGCGGGCGGCACGCTGCTGCGCCACAGCCAGCGCATGGATCTCAAGCACCTGATGATGATGCAGTACTACCCCGCGGCGCTGCGCAACTTCGCGCTCCGCGACGTGCTGAGCGGCCCGGGCCACATGCGCAAGACGCTCGCGACGCGCATGCCCCTGGCGCGGAAGATCGCGAAGAAGTACCCGGAGACGGTCGTGCACCGCGACCCGGACGAGGTGCTGCATTCCGTCAAGGGCCGCCAGGTCTTCGAGCTGCGCAAGCGCGGCGACATCGGCAACCCCACGGGTCTCGCCCTGCGGATCTTCACCGCGAAGTCGCTGCTGCGGCACCTGCTCACGAAGCCGGCACCGCGATTCGTGGAGACCCCCGAGGTCGAGTTCGGCAAGGAGGACGCGGAGTGGTGGCGCGTGCCGCACGTCGATTCGGCCCTCGTCTCGGCCGCCGATGGATCCGGAAAGCAGATCTACGTCCGCAACCGCGAGACGTTCCGCACGATGCTGTTCGACTCGATCCGGCTGCACCGCCGGTTGAAGAAGCAGTGGCCGAAGCTCGCCCGCGAGTATCGTGAGGCTCTGCCGAGCCTCGTAGCGGAGAATGAGTGGATGACCGACTTCGAGGCCAAGGCATGAGTGCGACCTTTGATCCGGCGAGCGCGACGATCGTCATCGTCACGTTCAACCGCTCCGCCCTGCTGTCGCGCGCGCTGACGTCGATCAGCACGATGGATCCGAAGCCGGGTCGCGTCGTCGTCGTCGACAACGCTTCGAGCGACGACACGACCGAGGTCGTCGAAACGCTGCGCGAACAGCTGGGCACGCAGCTGGTCTACCGACGCCTCGAGACGAACACCGGCGGCGCCGGGGGGTTCAGCGCGGGGATGGAAACCGCGTACGAGCTCGGCTCCGAATGGATCTGGCTCATGGACGACGATGTCGAGGTGCTGCCCGATGGCCTCGCGCGGATGGGCAAGTGGACGCCGCGGTTCCGCCACATTCAGGGCAGGCGATACGACTACGACGGCTCCGAGTTCTATTGGCAGTACCGCGTGTCGACGTCGCTCGGCATCCCCATCCCCTTCGCCCCCGCGGGCTTCGACGACTCGGGCTACCGCGAGATGAACTCGGGCTGTTTCGAGGGGATGTTCATTCATCGGTCGCTCGTGCAGAAGCTGGGTCTCCCCGACCCTCGCTTCTTCATCTACTGGGACGACACCATCTACGGCTACCTCGCGTCGCGACACGAGGCGTGCGTGATCGTCGACGAGTTCGTGCTGCAGCGCACGCGCGAGATCAAGCAGTGGGACATGGGCACGCGGCACCTCAACGCGTCGAGCGACATGTACCGCTACTACATCATGCGAAACCGCGGCATCATGGCCCACTACTATCGCGCTCACGGCGACTACCGCCCGCTGGCGTTCGCGCTCGGCACGGCGGCGACCTTCGCCAAGGAGCTGATCCGCCTCGCGTTCGTCGAGCGCAAGGTCACGAAGACGGGGTGGACGAACCTGTGGCGCGGGATGCGCGACGCTCTGCGGCTCTCGCGCGACAAGAATTTCGAGATCATGGCCCCGCTGGCACAATAGCGTCATGCTCGAAATCGCCGACGACGCGACCATCGATGACAACGTCGTCTTCAACCACGGCGCATCCGCGACGATCAGGGTCGGCTCCGCCACCCGCATCTATCGCGGCGGCGAGTTCACGGGCGAGATCACCATCGGATCCGACGTGTTCATCAATCGCGACTGCTACGTGCGGCCGCACACGACGGTCGGCGACCGCGTGAACATCGGCCCGTTCGTGCGGCTCGTCACGGATACGCACGAGATGGGCTCGCACGAGCGGCGAGCCGGGGCCGTGCGGCACGACCCGATCACGATCGGCGACGGGTCGTGGATCGGCGCGAGCGCGACGGTGCTCGCGGGCGTCTCCATCGGATCCGGATCCGTCGTCGCGGCCGGGTCGGTCGTGACGGAGGATGTTCCCGATGACGTCGTCGTCGCGGGCGTGCCGGCCCGTGTCGTGAAGCGCCTCGGCCGTTAGATCGGGATCCTCATGTCAGACGCACAGAACCCGTACGACCCGCAGAGCCCCACCTTTCCCCGGAAAGACCGTCGTTCCGACGACGTGTGGGACGACCCGGAGCCGGAAGTTCCCCTGACTCCCCCGCCCGCAGCGCCGCAGCCGGGCTCGGAGCCCGCGCCGGGGTACCAGGCGTCGTACGGCACGCCCGCCGCCGGGGCATGGGCGCCGCCCGCTCGGGGGCCGGCCGGCTACGCCCCTCCGCACGGCTACCCGTCCCCGCAGCAGCAGTACGGCGGCGCCCCGGCCGGGTATGGCGGCCCCGCACCCCACGCGGGCCCGCCGCAGCCCGCTTACCCGGCCGCGCCCGGATCCGGCCAGGGCTACCCGGCGTCGCCGGCCGCGTATGGATCCGGCTACGCCCGGCCGAACCCGTACGGCTATCCGCCCGCGCCGATGGACGCCCCTCGCCCGAAGGGCATGGCCGTCACGGCGCTCGTCTTCGCGATCCTCGGCGCCATGTTCGGCATCGTGCCCTTCTTCGCGCTCATCGGGGTGCCCTTCGCGCTCGTCGCGATCACGGTGGCGACCGTGGCCCTCGCGAAGCGGCGCGCCGGCAGGGGCATGTCGGTCGCGGCACTCATCGTCGCCAGTCTGAGCCTCATCTGGGGCGTCTTCATGTTCATCGTGACGGTGCTCCTCGGGTCGATGGCCGGCGGCGTGAGCCTCGTCGACTCGATATCGGGAAACTCCTACGTCGAGACGTACGCGAACGAGGACGAGGTGGCGGCCATGCTCGGCGATGTCGAGCTCGAAGACTATGTGATCGCCGGCAGCTCGTCGATCCCGCAGTACCTCGTTCTCGTCGACAACGCCAGCGCAGGCACGATGTACCCCGGCGTCACCCTCACGGTGAACGCGGTGGACGCCGACGGCGACATCATCGACACCCGCACGGAGTTCGGCGACATCTACCCGGGCACCAGTGCCTTCGCGGGTGATTTCGTCGTCGACAGCGAGCTCATCGTCGACGTCACCGTCGACATCGACGGGCTCGTCATGCAGAAGCCCGTCGAGGCTCCCGAGGGCAACCCGCTCGTCGCGACGGACGTCGAGGTCGGCGTCGAGAACGGCCAGGCGACGGCGACGGGGACGATCGAGAACGGCTCCGACGAACTCAGGAACTCCCCCGACGTGGTCGTCGTCGAGCGCGACGCGGACGGTCGGATCTCGTCCTACGGCGTCACCTGGGCCCCGAGCATCAGCGCCTACTCGACCGCGCCCTTCACGGTCACCTTCCCGTCGTCAGACACGGCCCCAACGCCGCTCACCTACGACGTCCACGCCCTCCCCGTCTACTGACCCACCGCGGAGCGCAGCAATCGTATCCCCCTCCGACGCACGGCCCAACACGGAGCGGAGCGATCGTGCCCCCGCGCTCGCTGGCTCGGGCCTGGCGGGCGGATCCGCGGGATCGCGAGCGCGGGGGCACGATCGCGCAGCGGAGGCGGCGGATGAAGCGCCTCAGTACCCCACCTCGGGATACCGCCACCCGCGCCACTGCTCGAAGGCCCCCTGCACGAGCTGGGACGCGGTGCGCTCCCAGGTGTGCTTCGAGGCGTGCCGAATGTACATGTACCCCAGGCTCTGCACGCGGTATCCGACCCCGCCCTGGGTCTCGACGCGGATCAGCACGGAGCGATCCGTCGAGTTGGGCGTGGGGCGCCACCCGCCGAGCGCATCGAAGGCCGCGCGGGAGAGAAGCATGGCGCCGCCGGCGAGCTGGTCGTGGTATCGCTCCGTCGCGAAGGTGCGGTGGACGGTCTGCCCGACCTCTTCGAAGTAGAGGTACTCGGTGGCCTTACCGACCACGTCGGCGCGCGAGTACAGGTGCGCGAGCACGAGGTCGGAGATGTGGTGCTCGCTGTACCAGTCGTCGTCGTCGAGCTTGGTGATCAGGTCGCCGGACGAGCGCCGCACGCCCTCGGCGAGCGCGGCGCCGAAGAGCACGGTGTCCGGAACCTCGACGATCGTGTATTCGAGGCCCGCGAGGTCGACGCCGTCGAGGGACGGTGCGGGCACGCCGTGGACGACGACGATGACCTCGAAGTGGGCGTAGGTCTGCTTCGCCATCATCTGGAGCACACCGGGGATCAGCTCGCTGCGCATCGTGGAGAGGATGACGCTGACGCTCGGGAGGTAGCGCTCCCCCGTCGCGGCCGTGATGGCCGAGGCGAGACGGAAGTAGCCTCCGTGCTCGCGCATCGCGATGCGGCGCGCCTCCACCTGCCGCAGCTCGCGCTCCAGCCCCATCGCCTGGGTGTAGGGACGCCGGATCACCTCGACCAGCTCGGGGGCGAGCGCCTCGGGCGCGATCTGGATCGACGCGGGGAGCGAGTGCAGGATGGTGTCGGTTGCGGCGATCTCCGCGAACCGTGCGGCGAGGCCCTCGGGCAGTTCCGTCAGGCCGGCGAGCGAGACGCTCTCGACGCCGCGCAGCCTTCGCACGACGGTGGCCGGCAGAGGGCGACGCACGTCGAACTCGATGGGGTCGCCGCCCGCCTCGACCGTGACGATGCGCGCCTGGGCGCCGAGCAGGATGAGCCGGCGCGCGGGGCGCGAGGGCGAGAAGAGCAACTCCCGACCGATCGGGTTGTGCACGTTCAGGTCGATCGCGGGCAGTTCGGTGCGGGGCGATCCGTGCAGCGCGGCGGCGGTCGGGATGTGGTGGGTCGCGAGTTCGTCGGCCAGGCGTGTGGGTCCGCCGATGAGGACGTCGGCGCGCTTGAGCCCCACACCCTGGAGGCGCCCGACCATCGCCTCGACGGGCGGCACGGAGCGCGTCGGCAGCAGGGCGAGGGCATCGTCGCCCGCGCCCGCCGCGAGGGCGACGAGCGGGAATCCGGCGCCCGCGAAGGGCGTGTTGGGGGTAAACACCGGGATCAGCGCGTTCGCGATCTCCGCGACCGAGGTGAGCTTCGTGGTGCGCACGGTGGCCGTGGCGCCGCCCGAGGGCGCATCGAATCGCAGGTCGTAACCGGCGAGGTGGCGAACCTGGCCGAGCCGCCCGCGCCAGCGCGGCACGGGAGCCTCGAAGCGCGCGATCCGCACCTCCAGCTCGGTGGTGCGCAGCCCGGGGTTGCGGGGAAGCGCGAGGTGACGCAGCAGCGACGGATCCGGCACCTCGATGCGCAGCGGCGAGACCGGCGCCGCCTCGACGCCGAGGAGGGCCTGGGCCGCCTCGGGGGTGTCGACGCGCCGAATGACGCTCTCGGTGCTGGCGCGGCGGGCACGACGCATTCTGTACTCCTGAAGAGAAGGGCGCGGAAACGGGTGCTCACAGGCTACCCGCGGGCTTTGAGGATCCTACGTGAGCGACTCGATGAGCGCGGCGAACCGCTCGCCCATCTCAGCGGGCGGGCGGGAGGCGGCGAATGCGAGCGCCGATTCGCGCGCCCCCGGCTCGGCGAACCAGCCGTCCGCGAGCAGCTCCGCGATGTGCTCAGCCGGGCGATGGCGATCGAAGAATCGGATCCACGGCTGATCTCCGTACTCCTCCACGAGGTGCGGGGCGTCCGGGAGGATGATCGGCAGCCCATACGTCGCGGCGAGGAACATGTTGCCCGAGTTGAGAATGGCGTGGTACGGCAGCACGAGGACGTCCGCGGCCGAGAACCAGGTCGCGACGTCCTCCGGGAACACGCGCTTGAGTCGCTTGACGACCGGGGTGGGGCCGGAATCCAGGGCGGCGAGGATGTGTTCGACGTCGCCCTGCGGCCGGCCCGCGAGGAGGATCTGAAGATCCAGCCCGGCGCCGCTCGCGATGTCGGCGGCCCGCGCGAGGTGTTCGAGTCCCTTGTAGGGGCGGATCCACCCGAAGAACAGCGCGGCCGTGGCGTTCGGGTCCGCCCCGAGCGCCTCGCGCGCGGCCGCCCGTTCCTGCGGCGGGCCGTAGACGCCCTCGTAGCTCGAGTGCGGGATCACGACGACCTTGTCCGCGGGGAGCACGAAGTGCTCGGCGGCGAGGGCGGCGGTGTGCGGTGAGATCACGTGGATCTTGTCGGCGAGCCTGGCGAGCCCTTCCTGCAGATACAGGTTGGTCTTCGGATACTCGGTGTCGTGCGGCAGCACGTTGTGCACCGTCCAGACGATCTTCCGGCCCCACTGCTTGGCGCTGTAGAGCGCGTCGAGGAACAGGTCCGTGCGAACCCGCGCGTCCTTCGCGTTGACCGCCCACTCGGTGATGGGGCTGGTCCACTGCACGTGGATGATGCCGCGTCGCTCCGGCGAGGTCAGTTCGACGAGCGCCTCATCGAAGTCGGGACGACCGTCGATCTGATACCCGCGGTCGATGATCCCCTGCGTGAGGATCTGCACATAGGGGTTGTCACGCCACCCGGGAAAGGTGAAGATACGTGCGGCGGCGGGCGCGGTTGGCATACCGGCGAGTTTATCCGGTGGCTTCCGGACGGCCTCTGGGGCGCGCGGCATTCTCTGAGGCGCGGCATGGCGCCGCTGGTTAGACTTCCCCTCGTGACTGATGCCGCATCCCGTGTCCCCGCGCCCACGATTGTCTCCCGCAACCGCTGGCGGGACGTTTTCGACGGCACCGTGCCGGACGATTGGGAGCCGACGATGACCGTCTCGGTGATCATTCCCGCGTTCAAGTCGAAGACTCTCGAGTACACCCTCGCGTCGCTCGCGGCGCAGGACTATCCGGAGGACCTCATGGAGGTCGTCGTCCTCGACGACGGCGGCGGCGAGGAGCCGGTCGAGCTGGGCGAGTTCATCCCGAAGAACACGCGACTGATCCGGGTTCACGAGGTCAACGACGGCTGGGGCCGCTCCAACGCGACCGACATCGGCATCAAGGCGACGACCGGCGACATCATCTACTGGTGCGACTCGGACATGATCCTCTTCCGGGACAACGTGCGTCAGCACGCGAAGTGGGGCCATTTCATCCCCGAGGCCGCGACGATCGGCGAGAAGGCATTCATCGAGGAGTGGGACTACACCCCCGAAGAGGTCTACAACAAGGTCAAGGCCGGCACGATCGGCGACGACTACGACCGCTCCCAGTTGCACGAGCACTGGTCGAAGAAGATTTACCGCGACACCGACGACCTGAACACCTCGGACGGGCGCAACTATTCGACGCACATGGGCGCCTGCGCGACCGTGACGCGCGCCGTCTACGACCGCACCTTCGGTCAGGACACCCGCCTGCACCTGGGCGAGGACACCGAGATCGCATACCAGCTGTGGCAGGCCGGCGCGGTGTTCATCCCCGCACACGACGCCATCGGCTACCACATGGGCCCCGGCACCGTTCAGCACCAGGGCCAGCTGGTGGCCTGGCACAACGATGTGCACTTCGCCCAGCGCATGGCGATCCCGCGCTACCGCCGCAAGGCCGACAACCGCATCTGGGAGGTCCCGCTCATCAAGGTCGTCACCGAGGTGACGCAGGAGAACGCCCGGTACGCGCGGCCCTCGATCGACCGGATCCTCAACAACACGCAGACCGATGTGCACGTAGTGCTTGTGGGCCCGTGGTCGAAGCTCCACGACGAGCGCCGCCGCATGCTCGCGGACCCGATGAACGAGCTCTACCTCGTCAAGGAATGGTTCCGCACCGACAACCGCGTGATCTTCGCGGAGGAGACGCCGCAGAGCGTCTTCCCGGCGCCCTTCCGCGTCGACATGCCGATCACGGCCGAGCTGTCCAGCGAGAGCCTGCAGGCGATGTACGTCGAGATGGACAAGCCGTGGATCGGTGCCATCCGCTACTTCACCCCCGGCCACGACAACGACGAGGCCGTGACGATCTGGAACTCGGCCGTCGTCGAGCGCGCCCGGGCGTACGTGACCGACGAGCGCAGCCTCGAGGACGTCGTCGCGCAGATCGCCGGCTTCGAGTGGCACTCGAGCGAGGCCGCGCAGCTGGCCGATCTCCGAGAGAACGAGCACCTCGACGAGAAGGTGGTGCGCGTGGATCCCGAGACCGCGCGCCTGCGCGAGCAGCTGCGCGAGGCGCGCCCCCCGCACGTTCCGGATTCGGCGGCCCGCGTCGTCGCCCGCAGCCTCAACGCCCGCACGGGCGGCAGGGCCGCGCGGATCGTCCGCGGCGTGAACCGCCGCCTGGGCGGTCTGCCCGCGCGAGCGGTGCGGGCCCTGCGCCGGCGCCTCTCGCGATAGCCCGAGTACGACACACGGCGGCCGCCCCGGATCCTCAGGATCGCGGGGCGGCCGCCGTGTTTCCTCGGCGCGCGGAGGTCTCGGCAAGGCCGACGACGAGCGGGACGAGTGCGAAGAAGACGAGCATGTACCGCATGCCGCCCGAGACGGGCCCGGCGAGGAACGTCAACATGAGGACGCCGGCCGGCACCAGTGCCCCCGCGAGTCGCCACGCGCGGGCTCGGATGAGGACGACGAGGCTGAGCAGCCACACCCACGTCACGGTTCCCGTGGACATCGCCTGGCCGAGAACCGGTATGTTCAGCGACTCCTCGGTGTTGAAGTATCCGACGAGCCGGTTGTCGTGCAGGTATGCCTGCACGCCGGTGCGCGGATCCTCTCGGTCCGGGATGTCGAGGGAGATCGTGCGGACATGATTGTGCGATTCCGCGACGAGGCCGTCATACGAGGGCGCCCCGGGCGCCCAGTAGCCCACGGTGTTGCCCAGCGTGGCCGTCACCGCCGTCATCGGGTACTCGCCGACTAGGCGCGCCCACCCCGAGAGGAACTCGGCCGTCGTGAAATCGTCCCACTTGTCGCGCGCGTCGAGCTTGATCGGGTCGGAGAACTCCGAGATGTAGTGGTCTCCGACCTCGTCAACATCCCAGCTTGTAAAGATCGAGTCGACGTACTCGCGGTCCTCGTCGCTCATCTCGTCGTGGTGATCGAGGGCGATTCGCGCGATCTGCTGGAGAGGGATCGACCACATCTCGGTCTTCGGCCCCGGCACGACGCCGAGCGCCGTCTGCAGCGGCCCGAGATAGGCGACGATGGCGATCGCGCAACAGCTCGCGACGCCGAGCATCGGCTTCCAGTGCCGACGCAGCGGGAGGAACAGGAGCGGGAGGGACAGGATCACCACATAGACGCCATTGCTGCGCAGCACGGCAACGGCGATGCCTGCGACCGCCATCGTGCACCACACCCAGGCCGGCACCCGCTCGTCGCGACGGCGCAGCGCCGCCTCGGCGATGGCCACGGCGAAGACGATGAACGCCGACATGAACGGGATGTCCTTGACGATCGTGATCGACGACAGTGCCAGTACGGGGTGCAGGGACACCCAGGCGAGCGCCGCGGCCCAGACGATCGGATTCACGCGCCACGCCGCCAGCCGGACAAGGAGGAAGACGAAGGCGGCCGTGCTCGAGAGCAGCTGCACCGTCGCGGCGAAGGCGAGCGCCGTCTGGTCCGACCATCCGAAGAACTCCCAGAGACCGTTCCAGCCCGCAATGATCAGCGAGTGGCCCACGGGCTCGTACGCCTCCCACGGGCCAATTCCGCGCGCATAAGAGAGGCTGCGGTACGAGTCGAAGAAGATCAGCCCCGGCCACCACACGAAGAGGACGGGTAGCCGTGCGACGATGACGACGCCCGCCGTGATGCCGATCGCGGCCCAGCGCCGGCGTCCGGTTCTTCCGCCGAGACGAGCGACGAAGCGTCCGAGGCGCGTCCGAGGCGTATTGCTCACCGCCCTGTCCTCACCGAGACGGTCTACGAGGATCAGGATCGCGGCGACGAGGAGGACGGCGGCATACGCCGTCCCGACCACGTGGATTCCGCTCCACGCCGAGGGGGCAAGGAGCGACAGGTCCGCCTCATCGCGCAGGAGCGAGAGGCCCGCGAGCTCCGCGATCGCGAAAACGACGCCGACGGAGATCGCCCAGCCGAAGACGGGCCGAGAGGACATCCCCGCCGCGCGCAGCACCCACAGCCCGCCCGCCCAGACCGCGACGAATCCGAGCACCGCGACGATCGAATTGCCGTCGAACGCCTCGAAGATCGGTCTCGGCTCCCTGCCCGCGCCCCACGCGAGCGCGGCGAGCAGTGCGCCGATTGCGGCGATGAGGTGGTGCCGCCGCCACAGCGCCCGCGGCGTCGGCGCCCCGGTGATTCTGCGACGTGTGGAGGTCGGGGCCGGCGCGCTCGAATCCATAGCGTCGATCCTAGGCGGCGGGCGCTGGGACGAGCCTCAGCAGCTCCGTCTCGAGGTACGGGGTCAGCGTCGACGCGAAGGTACCGGTCAGGTGCGACCCGTCGCGCGTCACGACGACGCCGCCGACCGCCAGACTGCACGACAGCGGCTCGCAGGTCCGATCCGTCAGGTCGATGACGTGGGCGTTGGGGACGGAGGCCGCCGCTCGCTCGACCCCCGTCTCGATCAGGGCATCCGCGCGCGGAACGGCGCAGCGACCCGCGAGCGCCGCGTCGGCATCGGTCAGGCAGGTCAGGGCGTCCTCGCCGTAGATCGGATTGTCGCGGATCGCGATGATCGGAACGGACGGATCCGCGCGCTCGCCCCACGCTGCGGCGAGCTGCTGCGCGTGATACTCCGGCCCCTCGATGCCGGTCGACGCGTCGCCGAAACGCGGCCGCGAGGATCCGAGCGTGACGACCGCGTCGTAATCGCCCGAGGCGACGAGCCCGCCCACGAACCGTCGCCACTGCCCACACAGCGGGTACCCGCCGTCGACGTTGCCGTCGCTGACGGTGCCCGCGGCCACCCACTGGCATCCCTCGCTGCCGGCCACGTCGATGCGCCACCCCTGATGCCGCGCGATGTCGTCATACACGTCGACGAGCACGTTGTTGTGTGAGTCGCCGACGGCAAGCACGCGCGTGGCCGCCGAGGCATCCCCCAGGGTGCACAGCCCGAACTCCGCATCTCCGCGTCGCGTCCAGCATTCCTCGCGGTTCGCGTCATCCTCGCGCAGCACATCGAGCCCCGGCACCACGCGCGAGTAGACGGTATCGGCGCACTCCGTCCGCGCGGCGTCCAGTGCCGCGGCGCCGGCGCACGGACCGAGTTCGACGGGCAGGCCGTCGCGCCTCTCGAGTGCGATGCCGACCGAGGCGGGAAGCGCCGCCACGAGAACGGCGATCGCCACGATCGCCGCGGCGCGCTTCGGCCGGTCGACGCTCGCCCAGGAGGTCGGCCACCGCAAAAGCCCGCGCGTCGCGACGGTCGCGAGCACGGCACCTGCAAGCACCACCGCGGCACCCGCCAGCGAGACATGATCCCGCCCGGTCACGGTCAACGCCGCGATGAGGAGGGGCCAGTGCCACAGGTAGAGCCCGTATGACAGGCGATCGAGCCCTCCGAGCGCACGGCTCGACAGGAGAGCCGAGGGAGATGCCGCGCCTCCACCCGATGACAGGAGAACGAGCAGCGCACCGCCGACAGGCATGAGGGCGGCCGGCCCCGGGTATGCGGCACCGCCATCGAACACGAATCCGCTGGCAACGACCATCGCCAGGCCCAGCCATCCCGTCGCCGCTCGGGCCCGTGCGGGCACGACAGCGGCCCGGAGGAAGAGGCCGGCGGCAAGCCCGCCGACACCGAGTTCCCAGAATCGGGCGAGCGAATCGAAGTAGGTCGCCTCCGGTGCTTCCGCGTTGCGGATCGCGGCATACGCGAAGGAGAGGACGGTCGCGAGGCCGAGCACGGTCCAGAAGGCGCGCACCCGAACAGCCGCCGGAATCGCGGCGAGGATCGCCGTGGCCACGAGGGGCATGACGAGGAAGAACTGCGCCTGCACCGAGAGCGACCAGAAGTGCTGCACAGGGCTTGTCGCCGGCCCGGCGGCCTCGTACGAAAGCTGGGAGAGGATCAGTTGCCAGTTCTCGACGTAAAGGGCGGCGGAGACGACCTCGATGAGGTTCTGCTCGCGCGTCCACGGGGTGAGCACGGTGTAGCTGAGCACCACGATCGTGGCGAGCACGAGGGCGGCGGGCGGGGCGAGTCTCGCGAAGGTTCGCACCCAGCGCCTGCGTACACCGAGCGGTCCTCCTGCCGCAAGCCCGCGGGCGAGCGACAGCGTCAGCAGGAAGCCGGATACCGCCAGGAAGACGTCGACGCCGCCCGAGACCCGCCCGTTCCCGAAGAGGTGAAAGATCACGACGAGCGTGAGCGCGATGCCGCGCAGACCGTCGATCTCGGCGATGCGCCGTCGCTGTCCGACCGGCGGGACGTTGGCCTGCCTCGTGGAGGGGCGGCGGAGCGGCCGCGCGACGACCGAGTCGGCCATGTCCTCACCCCTTCTCACCGGATGGTGGCGCGACGCCCGTCTGCGCGCCGAGCCCGACCATGCAGTTTATGCCATATCCGCGCTCCCGCAGGAGCTACCAAGCCATGCCCCGGTACGATCTTCCGGTGGCTCGTACCGGCAATGCCAGACCCCGCACCTCGGGATTCCGATCGGATATCCAGGCGCTGCGCGCACTCGCCGTCGTCAGCGTGCTCCTCTACCATCTGTGGCCGAATCGGCTCACCGGAGGATTCGTCGGCGTCGACGTGTTCTTCGTCATCAGCGGATACCTGATCACCTCGCATCTGCTGAGGGAACGCGAGACCACGGGCCGGATCGCGGTCGGCCATTTCTGGGCGCGCCGTGCGGCGCGCCTCCTCCCCGCGTCCCTGCTCACGCTGCTGGCGACCGCGATCGCCGTCGTCGTGCTCGTGCCGCGTTCGCTCTGGGAGCAGTTCCTCGGCGAGATCGTCGCGTCGACCCTGTACGTGCAGAACTGGCGACTCATGGCCGACAGCGTCGATTACCTCGCGGCCGAGAACCAGGCATCGCCGGTCCAGCACTTCTGGACGCTGTCGGCGGAGGAGCAGTTCTACGTCCTGCTCCCCCTCCTCCTCATCGCTGCGTTCTGGGTCTTCCGCCGAGCCGCGTGGCACCGCGTCGCGCTCCTCACGATCGCCGCCGCGACGGTCGCATCATTCATCTACTCGGTGTGGCTCATGACGCAGTCGCCGAGCGAGGCCTACTTCTCGACGTTCACGCGCGCGTGGGAGTTCGGAGCGGGCGCTCTGCTCGCCTTCTTGCCCGCGCTGCGTGGCGCGTGGCGCCACAACGTCGCCTTCGCGGGCCTCACCGCCATCGGGATCAGCGTCGTCGCCTACTCGGCGGCGACCCCGTTCCCCGGCGCGAGTGCCCTGCTGCCCGTGCTCGGGACCGCCGCTGTCATCCTCGCCGCGAGCCCCGCCGTGTCCGCGATCGGAAGCTTCGCCCCCATCGCGTTCCTCGGCCGCGTCTCGTATGCGATCTACCTCTGGCACTGGCCCCTCATCGTCCTCGTCCCGTTCGCGACCGGCATTCCCCTCACGACGGGACACAAGCTCGCCATCGGTGCGATCTCGGTCGTACTCGCCTACCTGTCGACTCACTTCGTCGAGGACGGCACGCGACGCTCGCCGCGGATGCTGGCCGGACGACGTCCCCGCACGATCGCAGGCCTCACGCTCGCCGCGATGGCGATCGTGGTCGCCGTGCCGGCGGCGGCAACCGCGGCGGCGCAGCTGAGCGAGCAGCGCGCCATCGAGATCGCCGAGAAGCTCGCGGCCGAGCAGCCCGAGTGCTTCGGTGCGCAGTCCATGGATCCCGAACTGGCCCCGTGCGACAACCCCGAGCTCGATTCCGTTCCCCTCGTTCCGGCCGTCGAGGGCATTCGCATGGACGACGCGAATCGCGAGCACGACGACTGCTGGTCCGCCATGAACGACGCCACCCTCCGGATGTGCTCGCTGGGGCCGGATTCGGGCTACGACAAGCACCTCATCGCGGTCGGCGACTCACACAACAACACGCTCATCGGCGCGTACGAGTCGATCGCGGAGGCACACAACTGGCGTATCGATGTCGCCGGTCACGAGGGATGCTACTGGACGACCGAGGAGCTCGAGCAGAAGACGGTCGAGGGCACGCAGGCCTGCTCGGACTGGCGCACCGCCCTGACGGAGCGGATCTCCGAGAGCGCAGATATCGACGGCATCATCGTCACGCGATTCGCCGGTCACGAGGATGAGGACGATGAGGGCGTGCGGGCGATGACGGACGCCTGGTCGCAGCGCGCGGACGCCTCGATTCCCGTCATCGCGATCCGCGACAATCCCCACCTGCTGAGCAGCACGGTCACGTGCATCGAGACGGATCCCGACACCGCGAACGATCGGTGCTCGCGCCCGCTCGACGACGCGCTCGTCGACGATGGACTGACGCGCGCCGTGGAGAACGACCCCAACGCGCGACTGGTGGACATGACGCCGTTCTACTGCGCCGATGACCGCTGCCTCGCGGTCATCGGAGGCGTGATCGTGTATCGCGACGGCACGCACCTCACGGCGACGTACGCGTCTACGCTCGCTCCATATCTCGGTCGGGAGATCGCCGCGGCGCTCGACAGCGCCTAAGCGCCGGTCGCCGCGTCTTTCACACACGGCCGGCCGGCTTCCGGTCAGCGGCTCGGCGCGCTGTACTGCAGGTAGAGCAGGCGGCTCGTCTCGCGCCGTGCCTTCAACACCCCGTCGAGAATGAGCCCCACGGCCCAGGTGAGCGCTCCCATGACGCCGAAGGCGACCGTGAGGATCGCCGTCGGGAAACGGGGCACGAGGCCCGTCTGCGCGAACTCGATGATGAGAGGAACCCCGAGGACCAGTCCGACGAGCACCAGGATCGTGCCGAGGATTCCATAGAAGAACAGCGGACGCTCGTGACGGATCAGCTGCATGACGAGGTTCAGGATCCGGAACCCGTCGTGATAGGTGCGCAGCTTGCTCTCGCTGCCCGCGGGACGGTCCTTGAAACCGACCGCGACCTCCGTCTGCGGCACGCGCAGGCTCATGACGTGCACCGTGAGCTCGGTTTCGATCTCGAACTCGCGCGACGCGGCGGGGAAGCTCTTCACGAAGCGCCGCGACATGACGCGGTACCCGCTCAGCATGTCGCTGACCTCGTCGCCGAAGATGCCGCCGACGAGCCAGTTGAAGCCCTTGTTTCCGAGCTCGTGGCCTGCGCGATAGGCCGACTCGGCCTCCTCCGGCTGGGTCCGCACGCCGAGGACGTGGTCATAGGGGCCCTCCCGCAGGGCGCGGATCATCTCCGGCAGCGCGGCCGCGTCGTAGGTGTCGTCGCCATCGATCATGACGTAGATGTCGGCGTCGATGTCCGCGAACGCTCGCCGCACGACGTTGCCCTTGCCCTTACGGCTCTCGCGGCGCACGATTGCGCCCGCCGCCTCGGCGACCTCCGCCGTGCGGTCCGAGCTGTTGTTGTCGTAGACGTAGATCGTCATCTCGGGGACCGCCGCGCGCAGATCCGCAACGACCTGGCCGATCGCGACCTCTTCGTTGTAGCAGGGAACGATCGCGGCGATCTCGGGGGATGTCGTCATCAGAGGGAGTGTCCTTCATGGGTCGGCACGACCGGGCAGGCGTCGCGCCCGCCGGTCAGTTGTCGCTGTTGTAAGCCTTCAGCACGTCGGCGAGCGGACCGTCCAGCACCAGGCGGTGATCGCGGATATACAGTCCTCGCGTGCAGAACCGCTTGAGGTCGGATTCGTGGTGACTGACGAAGAAGAGCGTCCGCCCGTCGGCGAGCATCTCGTCGATGCGCGCATAGCACTTCTCTCGGAACGCTTTGTCGCCCACGGCGAGCACCTCGTCGACGAGGAGGATCGGCTCGTCGAGCTGCGAGACGACCGAGAACGCGAGCCGGACCTTCATGCCGTTCGAGAGATGGCGGTACGGCGTGTCCTGGAAGTCCTCCAGCTCGGCGAAGGAGATCATCGCGTCGTAGCGCTCGGCGATCTGCGCCTTGGTCATTCCATGTAGGCCCGCGGTCAGACGCACGTTCTCGCGCACCGTCAGGTCGCCGACGAAGCCGCCCGTGATCTCGATGAGCGGCGCCACTCCCCCGTTGACCTGCACGGTGCCGGCGTCGGGCAGGAGCACTCCGGCAACGAGCTTGAGGAGCGTCGACTTCCCCTGCCCGTTTCGTCCGACGACGCCGATCGTCTCGCCGGGCTTGACCGTGAAGCTCACGTCGTCGAGGGCCCAGAACTCGTCCTTGGTGTCGCGGCGCTTGCTCCCCGCGAACATCGATTTGATCGATCGGCGGCCTCGACGACCGCGGCGGAAACGGATCCCGAGTCCCGAGACCTCGATGGCGTTGCCGGCGTCCATCACAGCTCCTTCAGAATCTGGCGCTCGAGCCTGCGGAACACCCAGACGCCGATCGCGAGCACGACGACGCTCACGACGACGCTTGTCACGACGGGGGCGGTCTGCCACAGCTCGGGGAAGAACGCCGCGCGGTACATCGTGAAGATGCCGGCGAGGGGGTTGATCAGGCCGAGGAAGTGAAACCCGTCCGGGAGGTCGGTGACGGAGTAGATGATCGGGGTTGCGTAGAACAAGGCGCGAAGGATCAGGCGCGTCGTTCGCTCGAGGTCGCGGTACATGACGCACAGCGGCGCCACGATGAGCCCCAGCCCCGTCAGCAGCATGACCTGCACGAGCACGGCGACCGGGAACCAGAGCACGCCCCAGCCCGGGACCGCGCCGGCGCCGACGGCGAAGATGACGAGCACGGGGAGCGAGCAGAGGAACTCGACGCCCTTCGACAGGATGATCCGGCCGACCCAGATCGACCTCGGGATCGCCGTGGAGCGCACCAGCTTCGCGTCACGGCTGAACGCCTTCGTGAAATCCGAGATCGAGGTGTTGAACCAGACCCAGGGCAGCAGGGCGCTGATGAGGAAGACGATGTAGGGCTCGGCCCCCGTAGACCGATGGAAGATCTGAGTGAAGACGAACCAGTAAATGCCGCTCATCACGAGCGGATCGAGCACGCTCCACAGGTAGCCGAGCCAGCTCGTCGCATAACGCACGCGCAGGTCGCGCGCCGAGAGCAGCCAGAGCGAATGGAGGTTTCGTCGTAGCGTTCCCGGCGCGCCTACCGTGCCGTGAGATCCGTCGGACCGCAACGTGGCCTAGGCCAGCTTGTTGTTCCACATCGACAGCGCGGAGCCGATGGCCATGTGCATGTCGAGGTACTGATACGTGCCGAGACGGCCGCCGAAGTACACGTCCTTCTCGTCCTTCTGCAGCTCGCGGTACGCGAGGAGACCGCTGCGGTCCTCCGGGGTGTTGATCGGGTAGTACGGCTCGTCGTTGCCCTCGGCGAAGCGCGAGAACTCGCGCATGATGACCGTCTTGTCGGTCGGGTAGCGGTCCGCGCGCTCCGGGTGGAAGTGCTTGAACTCGTGGATGCGCGTGAACGGCACGTCGGCATCCGGGTAGTTCATCACCGGGGTGCCCTGGAAGTCACCGACCTGCAGCACCTCCTGCTCGAAGTCGAGCGTGCGCCAGCTCAGGGCGCCTTCCGAGTAATCGAAGTAGCGGTCGACCGGGCCCGTGTACACGACGGGGATCTGGCCGGTGACGGCGGCCTTGTTGAACGGCTGCGACGCGTCGAAGAAGTCGGTGTCGAGCTTCACCGTGATGTTCGGGTGGTCGGCCATGCGCTCGAGCCACGCCGTGTATCCGTCGGTCGGCAGGCCCTCGTGCGTGTCGTTGAAGTAGCGGTTGTCGTAGTTGTAGCGCACGGGGAGGCGGCTGACGATATCGCCCGAGAGCTTCTTCGGGTCGGTCTGCCACTGCTTCGCGGTGTAGTCGCGGAAGAACGCCTCGAAGAGCGGGCGCCCCACCAGGGCGATGCCCTTCTCCTCGAAGTTCTTCGCCGTGGCGACGTCGAACTCGCCCGCCTGCTCCCGCACCAGCGCGCGCGCCTCGTCGGGCGAATACGCGGCCTGGAAGAACTGGTTGATCGTGCCCAGGTTCACCGGCATGGGGAAGACCTGGTTCTTGTGGTTCGTGTACACCTTGTGCACGTAGTTCGTGAAGGTCGTGAAGCGGTTCACGTACTCCCACACCGTCTCGTTCGAGGTGTGGAACAGGTGCGCGCCGTAACGGTGCACCTCGATGCCCGTCTCGGGCTCGTCCTCGCTGTATGCGTTGCCGCCGATGTGGTGGCGGCGCTCGATGACGGTTACCTTGCGGCCCGCGTTCGCGGCGCGCTCGGCGATCGTGAGGCCGAAGAAGCCCGAGCCGACGACAAGAAGATCGGTGTCCATGCGCCCATTCTGTCATCGAGCATTCTGCAATCCTGACAGCTTCGCACGAATGTCACGAAAACATCACGCCTGTTTTCCTCGGAGGCGCAACACCCGGCGCACTCGGCGCGCGATCGCGCGACGCAGGCTCAGTCCCTGGCATCGCCACCAGCGCACGGGCAGCGGGTGGTCGTGCGTGATCCCGAACTCCCTCGCGACGGCGCGCGGCATCATCCGAGCCTCTCCGTCGATCCGCTTCCCCGAGTGGTTCTCGCCCGTGTCGACGTGATAGACCGAGCCGGGCACCGGCAGCCGTTCGAGCGGGTACCCGTGCTCCGCGAACCACTTCTCGGCGTCGCGGTGCTTGCCGAGGATAAAGCGGGCGCGCTCGCCGAACGCCTCCCACACCTCCGCCTGCGAAGCGGACACCGGAAGCTCGTCCGGAACGGCGTACGCGCTCCACGGCGCGATGTAGCACGTGCCGCATACCCGGTACATGTCGTCGATCCGCTCGCCCGCGCCGCGGAGCGCGGAGTAGCGCCAGCCGTCCGCCACGTACCAGCCGAGCGAGCCCTCGGGCTGCTCCCCCACCCAGCGCACCAGCCCGCGGTGCACGAAGTCGTCGGCATCGGTGACCATGACGTAGTCCGGTGAGTACGCCCGGGCCGCCAGCAGGCCGACGGCGAGCTTACTGCCCTTGTCGGCGATCACCGCCTCCCACCGCTCCTCGCGCTTCGTCGGTTCCGCGGCCGCAGGGAAGTCGACGTAGACGAATCGAGTGCGCGCCGGAAGCTCGAACGAGGGGGCGCGATTGCCGACGACGATGACGACGTAGTCGTCGCTCGTCTGCTGCTCGATCGACCTCAGCGTCCGGCGCAGGAGCTCCTCGACGCGGTCGTAGTCGGAGGCGTTGTCCGGGTGGCGGAGCGATGTCACGAAGGCGAGCACGCGCCGCAGTCTATTCGCGGAGCATCGGAGGACGCCGGAGGCTCACCTGCGGAACCAGCGGCGAGCCCTCGCGGGCTCCGGCGGGGAACTCGTCTCGCCGAGGTGCGCGACGCCCTCCGAGATGTCCGCGGTGCCGTCGACGATCTCACGCGCGAGCGAGACCTTCCCCGTCGCGATGACGCGGGCGATGATGGCGTCCGGCGAGGCCTCCGGCGCCTCGCCCTCCAGGCGGCGGCGCAGCGCGCGCGCCACGCGCTGATCCGTCGCGCCGTGGGGGTCCGTGTCGCGCAGGTAGCGTAGCGCGGCAGACCGCACCTCCGGCAGGGCGGATCCGTCGCTCGCGCGCTCGAGGGCGTCGACGAGCGCCCGGGGTTGTTCCGCGATCAGCTGCTGCGCGCGCAGGAGCGCCTGCGCGGCCGGATCCGAGGCGTCCCTGCCTACGGCGAGGGCGAGCTCGCCCAGCGCGCGCACCGCCGCACGGCGCGCCGGGGCGTACCCGCTCGAACTCTCGTCGAACGTGCGCGGCGCCTCCCACAACTCGCGCGGGAACGCGCGCTCGATCGCATCGAGATCGACGTCTGCGGGCGGAACGGGCCCGAGGTCGAGGGCCTCGTCGACGCTCCCGGCGAACCGCACATCTGCGCGCCCCGTGCCCGCGTAGTAGTCGAGGTACTTGAACGCGTGCTCGGCGCGGGGCACGAGCGGCCGCGAGGGAATGCCGTACGCGTCGGCGATCACGAGCGCGTGCAGCGAACTTGCGACCACGAAACCCGCGCCCCGGATCTCCGCAGCGATCTGTACCGGGTCGCCTAAGGGGCTCAGGACATGCTCCCCCGCCACGCGATCGAGCTCGTTGAGGTTCGGCATCACCAGCAGCTCGCGGTGGGCGCCGACCGGCACGTCGAAGAGCCGGGGCATCAGGAGCGCGGGGTCGCCGAACACGGCGGGAACCTCGAGCCCGTGTCCCTGCAGCACGGCCCTCGTGAGCGGTCCGCGCACCGCGCGGACGTCGAGCGGGTGTTGCAGCGTCTGGCGCACCTTGCCGTTGATTCCCGCTCCCCACACGACGTCCCCGCGCCGCCCGAAGTGGATCACGGATCCGACGGAGAGGAGGCGGCCCGCGCCGTCAGCGCCCTCGGGCGCGAGGGCGCTGACGAGCAGGGGGCCGATCTCGTCGCCGAAGTTCGCGGATCCGCCGTCGTCCGGAACCCAGTGCGGGACGGCGACGCCGCGTACGGTCTCGTCGTAAAAGCCCACGGGTCAGTTGTAGCGGTAGATGGTGCCGCGGCCCGGCGTCCACTGAATGTAGCCGTGCTGGAAACTTTGTCGGCACGCTCCGCCGCTGTAGCGGCAGTTCTCGCCGCTGGTCGGGTATCCGAGGCGGCTGTGTTCGTTACCGAGGGCCTGGTACTGGTTCATGATCGAGCCGTAGATCGGGTGGGAGCCGCTGTTCTTGCTCCAGTAGACCTTGCCGCCCTGGAACTGCTGATAGCAGCCGTCGCTCGGGAGCCCGCACTTCATGGCCTTCGTCGGGTAGCCGAGCTTGCCCTTCTCCTTGTCGACCGCGCGCCAACCGCCGAGCGTGCGCGAGGTCGTCGCGTGGGCGCCCGTCGAGGAGGTCCAGTAGGTGGCTCCGTGATCGAACTGCTGGTAGCAGCCTCCGCTCGCGAGCCCGCAGACCATCGTGCGGGTCGGGTAGCCGAGCGCGCCCTTCTCTCGGTTCTGCTCGCTCCAGCCGGTCACCATCGCGCTCGTCACCGGAACGGATCCGTTGTGCGGCGTCACGTAGACCATGCCGCCCTCGAACGACTGGTAGCAGCCGCCGTCGACGAGCACGCACCGGCGGCTTCCGTTGGGGAATCCGAGCGCGCCCTTCTCCTTGTCGAGCTTCCACCAGCCGTCGAGAATGTTCTGGCTCACCGCCTGCGCACCCGTCGACTTCTTCCAGTAGATTCCGCCGCCCTGGAACGACTGGTAGCAGCCGCCGCCGGCCAGGTTGCACTTGACGCTGCCGGTGGCCCGGCCGTAGACGCCCGAGGCACCGCCAAGGGCCTTCCACTTCGCCGTGATCGCCTGCTCACCGGCCGAGGGTGCGGGCTTCGACGGCTGGCTCGGCGCCGCCGGCTTCTCGTTGCCGTGCGTCGAGCCGAACCACTCCGTGTAGTAGTTCACGAAGTTGCGGTTGCCGTATGCCGAGCAGGAGTCGCCGACGCCGTAGCCCGCGCGCAGCGCCGCCCGGTTGGGCTGGTACGGCGTGTAGTAGTACAGGGCCGCCGTGGCCTTGTTCTCGATCTTCACGAGCCCCGCGCCGCACGCGATGTTCGGGTGATACCGCACGGGCGAGGTCTTGCCGACGGGGTACCAGTTGAAGTACTTGTCCTTCGTGTAGCGCTGCAGCTGGTAGGCCGCCATGTACATCTGGTTCTGGAAGCCGAAGTACTGCGAGTTGCAGGCCGCGTCGTCGGGGCACGCGTACCCCATCGCGATGTCGTAGCGGAACTGGCTCGGCCACACGTGCGTGACGAGACCCTGCTCCTTCTGGAGCATGACGATGAGCACCTTCTCGCTCACGCCGCACGCCTTCGACACCTTCGAGATGATCTGCGCCGCCGATTCGTTGCGCGCGCCGGAGTACGAACCCGAGCAGTACGAGTTGGGCGACTTCGAGACCGTCGTCATCTTGAAGTCCTTCAGACAGGTGTAGCCGCTGTCGCAGCGCGGCACCTTCTTGTCGAAGAAGTACTGAATCTGCGACGCCGTCATCGTGCCGCTCGTGAACATCTTCGAGTCGCTGATGATGTTGCCCGCGTTGAACGCAGTGGCCGCCGTGGCCGACAGCGAGGTGAGCTGCGAGGTAAACGCGCCGGGGTCGAGCTCGTCGGCCGTGTTGCTGCCGACGTAGTCACCGCCGTCGGGCGTCGGGATCGCCGCGACCTCGTCCGCGCTCACGGCGCTCTGCTCCGTGACGATCGGGGCGTCCTCGCCCGCCTCCTCCTCGGTGCTCACGGCGTCCTGCTCGGTGACGACCGCGGAATCCTCGGCCACCTCCTCTTCGGTGGTCGCGGCGCTCTGCTCCGAGACAGCCGCGGGATCCTCGGGGACCTCTTCTCCGGTGGTCGCGGCGCTCTGCTCCGAGACGACCGCGGGATCCTCGGGGACCTGCTCGTCGGCGAATGCGGCCGCGGGGGCCAGCGATCCGACGACGGCGAGAGCGAGGGCCGCACCGAGCAGGGCGCGCGCTTTCCGGGCAGGGCGAGAGAGTATTCCGACGCGACGCATTCGCTTATCGTCTCAGATCTGCCCGTAATACGACACCCGAATGGGGGTCACGCGCCCGCGCGCCGTAGGATCGGGGCATGCGTTCCGGCCCCGAGGTGCTCGTCTTCCCCGCCTATCTCAACAACGCGTTCCTCAATCTGCTGCAGCTGTCGGCGGCCGCGGATGGGTTCCGCATCACGGGTGCCCACACCTTCGACGATCTCGTCTCCGACGCCTCGCGGCTCGGGCGCGGCGACGTGCTGCACCTGCACTGGACGACGCCCATCGCCCAGCAGGCCCTGTCCGAGAAGGACGCCCGCTCGCGCGTCGCGACGCTGTCCCGCACTCTCGACAGTCTGCGGGCGCGCGGCGCGAAGCTGGTCTGGACGGTGCACAACAGGCTCCCCCATGAGCTCACCTTCCGCGAGCTCGAGATCGAGTTGATCCGGATCATCGCCGCATCGGCGGACGCGATCCACATCATGGCGCCGCACACGCCCGCGGCGATGTCCGACGTCGTCTCCCTCGACCCGCGCAAGATCCGCCACATCCCGCACCCGAGCTACGAGGGCGTGTACGACACCTCCGTCACGCGCGCCGAGGCCCGCTCGTCCTTCGATCTCGCCGACGACGACACCGCGGTGCTCTTCCTCGGCCAGATCCGCCCGTACAAGGGCGTCGACGCGCTCGCGAATGCGGCGGCCGAGGCCGATCGTCGCCGCGGCGGCGACATCGTGCTGATGCTCGCGGGTGCCGTGAAGGAGATGCCCCGCGCCGAGTTCCGCGCATCGCTGCCGGCCGGGCTTCGCAGCGTCACCCACCTCGATTTCGTCGACGACGCCGACATCGCGCGCTGGTTCCGCTCGGCGGATGTCGCGTGCTTCCCCTACCGCGCGATCCTCAATTCCGGGAGCGTGCACCTCGCCGCGACGTTCCACGTTCCCGTCATCCTGCCGCGCGACCCCGGCCTCGTCTCGCAGTTCGGCTCGCAGAAGTGGGTGGCGTTCTTCGACCCGACCGATCCCGAGGCGTCGATCGCGGATCTCCTCGCCGCCGACCCCTTTGCCGACGTCGGGCCCGACGATTTCGAGGGATTCCTCGCCGAGATCACGCCGTGGGACGTCGCTCGCGAGTACTCCGGGCTCCTACGGTCGTTGTCGGCATAGGCGCATACCGCCGGATCAGCGGCGCAGCGCCCGCCGCACGAGTGCCAGGGCGCCGCGGACCGACCAGTGTCGTCGCCGCCGGATGACGAGGATCCGGTCCACCACGTCGTAGAGGAAGCTGTCGTGGCGGGAGTACGGCGGAAGCTCCAGCGTCGCGTCGATGTTCCAGACCTGCGCGCCGTCGATGAGCACGGGCGTGAGCGGTCGGTGCATCGGAAGGGCCGCGGCGGGGAAGGCCGCCGTGAAGCTCCGCACCCCGTCGGGGGCGGTGCGCCAGGTGATGCTCGCCGCGCCGACAACGGTCAGTTCGCCGGACCCGATGGTCGCCTCGCCGTCGAACAACGCCACGCGAACGTCCCCGGCGTCGGGCGAGACGGTTCCGTCGAGCGCGACGATCGCGCCGCCCGCGAGCGCATCGATGCGCGCCGCGGCCGCCGCACGACGCGCCCCGCGGTTGTTCGCGCCGGCGGGATTCTGCCACGCCTCCACCGCAAACAGCGCCGCGCGCGGCCCGAGCGCGCTCCGGGCCTCTCGCAGCAGCTCCCCCCACGAAGCGTCCTGAACGCGGGGCTGAGCGAGCTGGCGGGCAAGGCGCTCGAGGATTCGCTCGCGCTCGATCGGCGTCAGGGCGGTCGTGCCGGGCTCTCGCTCGGCGGCATCGGCGGATCCGTCGGAGTCCGCGACCCGGGCGATGGCGGCGCGCCACGTGGCGACGAGGTCGGCCTGCTCTTCGGTGGCGTCTCGCCCCTCGGGGTGACCGCCCGCGACCCGGGCGAGAGCGTGGGCGGCCGCGAAGTCGCCGGCCGCCGCGAGACGCAGCACCGTCGCGCGGAGCGGGCCGACGCTCTCGCTCGGGCCCGGGACGAGCGAGAGCAGCCGGCCGAGCGCCGCTTGCACCTCGGCGTCGCCCACGCCCGGCTCGCGCCAGGCCAGCAGGTATCGGTTCACCGCCACGAAGCCGTCGCGGTCCCACACCAGATCCGAGAACACGCGGGAGACGCCCTCATCGTCGAGCGCCGCGACGAGTGCCGCGCATTCCGCCTCCTGCGTCAGGTAGCTCACGAGGCTCGTCGCCGCCCCGGCGCTCGCCGTCATGGATCCGCTGCCGGGACGCTCACGATAGACGTAGACGACGTCCTCAACGACCTCGATCGACGCCGCCCGGCTCAGCGCCTGAACCATCGGCACGATGTCGTTGGAGCGCGGCACGTCCGGGAACTCGATGCCCGCGTCCCGCCAGAACGAGGTACGGAAGGCGCGGTTCCAGCAGGGGCGGGAGAACAGCAGGCTCGGCTCGTCGGCGAGCGTCACGCCCGTTGCCGGGCGATCGAATGCCGGCATCGCCGCGGTCGGTCGCCACGTGTCCACGGCGCGGAACTTCAGGTAGTCGCCGACGGCCATGTCGGATCCGCTGCGCTCGAGGCTGCCCACGAGAGCGGCATAGGCCCCGTCGGGAATGAGGTCGTCACCATCGGCGAAGATGAGGAAGTCCCCGGCGGCGCTGCGCGCGCCGAGGTTGCGGGCGGATCCGCCCCCAGAGGCCTCGTTCTCGAGGACGCGGACACGCGGATCCCTCGCGGCGTAGGCGCGCGCGAACTCGGCGGTGCCGTCGGTCGAGGCGTCGTCGACGACGATGAGCTCGAGGTCTTCGCGCTGCCGAAGCACTGAGTCGAGGGTCTGCCTCAGCCACGGACGCACGTTGTGCGTGGGGATGATGACCGAGTATGCGGGGCGACGCGAAGTTTCTGACATGTCCGCACCAGGATATGTGAACCCGGTGCATGGCAGGATGGTTGCGGCGCCTCTCGCGGGGTCGTCTCGTGTCGAATACAAGGAGAACCCACCCATGAAGTTGAGTGTGATCGGTTGCGGTTACCTCGGTGCAGTCCACGCGGCCGCGATGGCGTCGCTCGGACACACCGTCGTCGGCATCGACGTCGACCAGGCGAAGATCGACAAGCTCTCCGCCGGACAGACCCCGTTCTACGAGCCCGGGCTCGACGAGATCCTCCGCGCGGGCATCGATTCCGGCCGACTCACCTTCTCCACCGACTACGCCGACCTCGCCGACGCCGAGGTGCACTTCATCGGTGTCGGCACCCCGCAGCGCCGTGACGGTCAGGGCGCGGACATGACCTTCGTCGATGCCGCCACCGACGGCATCCTCAGCTATGCCAAGCCCGGGTCGCTGATCGCGGGCAAGTCGACCGTCCCCGTCGGCACGGCCGCCCGCTTGTCGGAACTCGCGAACGCGAAGGGTGTGCGCCTGGCGTGGAACCCGGAGTTCCTCCGTGAGGGTTTCGCGGTCAAGGACACGGTCGACCCCGACCGTCTCGTCTACGGTGTCGCAGACTCCACCCGTGACGAGGACGTCGCGACGCTCGATGCCGTGTATGCGTCGATCCTCGAGCGGGGAACGCCGCGGCTGGTCACGAACCAGGCCACGGCCGAGCTGGTGAAGGTCGCCGCGAACAGTTTCCTCGCGACGAAGATCAGCTTCATCAACGCGATGGCCGAGATCTCCGAAGTCGCCGGCGCCGACGTGACGCAGCTCGCGGACGCGATCGGTCACGACGTGCGTATCGGGCGGAAGTTCCTCAACGCGGGTGTGGGTTTCGGTGGCGGGTGCCTGCCGAAAGACATTCGCGCGTTCGCGGCCCGTGCGGAAGAGCTCGGCAAGGGCGAGTCGGTGGCGTTTTTGAAGCAGGTCGATGAGATCAACCTGCGTCGCCGTCAGCACGTCGTGGACCGGGTCGTGGACTCCTTCGATGGTCAGGTGTTCGGTCACCGGGTCGCGGTTTTGGGGCTCGCGTTCAAGCCCGATTCGGACGATATTCGTGACTCGCCCGCGTTGGATGTCGCGGTGCGGTTGAAGGGCCTGGGTGCGGAGGTCGTGTCGTTCGATCCGGAAGCGATGGACAACGCCCGTCGCCTGCACCCGCAGCTCGCGTACGCGGACTCGTTGGACGAGGCCCTCGAGGGCGCGGAAGCGGTCGTAATCGTGACGGAGTGGAAGCAGTTCAAGGGCCTCGACCCGGTGGCCACTGCGGCGAAGGTGACGCGCCCGGCCGTGTTCGATGGTCGCAACATCCTCGATCCCGAGGCGTGGAAGGCCGCGGGCTGGACCTACACCGGAATGGGACGCTGAACAGATGACCGTGGAGCCGCGCGTCGCGGTCGTCGTGCGCACGAAGGATCGCCCGAAGTTCCTCGATCGCGCGCTCCGCAGCATCACGTCCCAGACCCTGCGCGAGTGGGAGTGCATCGTCGTCAACGACGGCGGTGACGCCGCCGAGGTCGACCGCATGGTCGCCCGGGTGCCCGAGGCCCACCGGGAGCGCGTGCGCGTGCTGCACCGCGAGACCTCGCACGGCCGGTGGGCCAGCGCGAACGCCGGCGTGCGCCTCACGAGCGCTCCCCTGCTCGTGCTCCACGACGACGACGACTCGTGGCACCCCGAGTTCCTCGCTCGGGCGGTCGACTATCTCGAGCGCCCGAGCAACGCCGAGCGCGGCGGAGTCGTCTCGCGGATCCAGATCGTCTGGGAGCGGATCGACGGCGACGACTACGTCGAACTCGGCCGCGAGGTCTTCCAGCAGCAGCTGACGGCGCCCACGCTCGGCGACGCCATGCTGTTCAACCGTTTCGTGCCGATCGGCTTCGTCTATCGTCGCGCCCTGCACGACGAGCTCGGCTTCTACGATGAGCGCCTGCCGGTCGTCGGCGACTGGAACTTCGCCCTCAAGGTGCTCGCGCGGGGACCGCTTGAGTTCCTCGACCCCGAGATCCCCTATGCCTACTGGCACCAGCGCCCCGGCACCGACGGATCCGCCGGGAACAGCGTGATCGCGAGCGACGAGGCGCACCGCGCGACCGACGCCCTGCTGCGCGACGAGGCGCTCCGCGCCTACGTGCAGCAGCACGGGCCCGGCCTGCCGCTGTACCTCACGAAGTTCCTCGACCAGCGCCTGGTCGAGATGGAGGACCGCCTGCGCGGCGAGATCGAGCGCTACAGCCTGCCGGAGCGCGCGCTTCGCGTGCTGCGGGCGAAGTTCCGCAAGTAGCAACGACGAGAAAGCGTCGGGCCCCGCGATCTGCGGGGCCCGACGCTTTTCAGTGAGGTGTCGTCCGAATGATGTCGACCGCCTCGGCGATCGGCCCGTCGAACAGCACCTTGTGCTCGTGGATCACGATGCCGCGCGAACACAGGTCCTGCACCATGCCCATCGAGTGACTCACGATGAGCATCGTCACGCCCTGCTGCGCGAGCTCCTTGAGCTTGTCGGAGCACTTCTTCCGGAACGCCTCGTCGCCGACGGCGAGAACCTCGTCCACGAGCAGCACGTCGAGGTCGACGTGGATCGCGACCGCGAACGCCAGGCGCATGAACATGCCGGAGGAGTAGTGCTTGACCTCCTGCTCGATGAAGTCGCCGATCTCGCTGAACGCGACGATGTCGTCGAAGCGCGCGTCGATCTGCTCCTTGGACATGCCGAGGATCGCCGCGTTGAGGTAGACGTTCTCACGCCCCGAGAGGTCGGGGTGGAAACCCGCGCCGACCTCGATGAGACCCGCGACGCGCCCCTTCGTGAAGACGCGCCCCTGATCCGGCTGCATGACGCCGGACACCATCTTCAGGGTCGTCGACTTCCCGGATCCGTTGAAGCCCAGCACGGCCACCGACTCGCCCTCGCCGATCTGGAAGCTGACGTCGTCGAGCGCGTGGAACACGTCGGCGCGCACCTTCTTCCCCTTCGTCCAGCCGACGAAGGCCTCCTTGAGGGAGTGCGAGTTGCGCTTGAGGAAGGTCTTGGTGACGTGGTCGACGATGATCGCCGGCGTCTTCTCGGAGGTCTGAATGATCGTGTCTGACATCACAGGTCCTGTGCGAAGGTGCGCTCGAAGCGGCGGAAGACGAGCTGTCCGACGACGACGAGAATCACGCTGATGACGATCGCGACGAGCGCGTAGGTGCCGAAGTGCGGCGGGAAACCGATCCAGCCGCCGGGGTTGTCCGCGTCGACGCGGGGCACGGTCTCCGCCCAGAACCCGTAGTGCATGAACTCGACCGCGATCGTGATCGGGTTGCACATGTAGATGTGCCCGGCGACGGTGCCCATCTTGTCGGGGATCAGCTGCCACGTATACAGCACGGGGGATGCCCACGTCGCGAGCTGCCGAATCACCTCCGCGAAGTTCTCGGCGTCGCGGAAGCGCACGTTCAGGCCCGCGAAGAGCAGGCCGAGGCCGAAGGCGATCAGCGCGATCAACGCGAGCCCCGCGAGAACGGATCCGATCTCGCCGAAGCCGGGTCGCCAACCGTAGAAGACCGCGACCACGAGGAGGATCGCGAGCTGCGGCAGGAAGTGAATGAACGCGTTGATGATCGCCGCGACCGGGAACAGCTCTCGGGGCAGGTAGATCTTGCGCACGAGCGCCTTGTTGCCGACGATCGCCGTCGTCGCGTTCCCGAAGGCCTCGTTGAAGAACTGCACCGTGATGAAGCCCGAGAACATGTACAGCGGGAAGTTGTCGACGTTGTCGCGCTGACCGAAGATGAAGCCCATCACCAGGAAGTAGATGAAGAACTGGATCAGCGGCTTGACGTACGACCACGTCCAGCCGAGCGTCGAGTTGCGGTATCGCGTCGCGGTGCCCTTGCGCACCAGAAGCGTCAGCAGGTACCGCCACCGGATCACATCGAGGATGCCTCGGCTGCGTCCCGGAACGTCGTATTGGTTCAGGTCGATCGTGGTCACAGCGCCGCGCCTCGCAGGGTTCGTCCGCAGAAAGTCACACTGGATCCTATCGCTCGGCTCCTCCCGAATCTGGGAGGGATCACTCGGACTGCTCGCCCGGGTGCAGGGCGGCGTCGATCTTCTGGTGGATCATCTCGACGTCCGGCCACACCTGGTCGACGCCGTTGTCGGGGTTGAGCTCGATCGTCTGCGTCTCGTGTTCGCCTGACTTCACCGCGAGGTCGAGGAAGGTCGACGCGAGATCGTCCGGGATGTCGGTTTCGACGACCGCCGTTCCGGCGTTCTTGATGTCGCCGAGCTTCGTCAACAGGATATTGGGCTTCATCTGATTGAGAAGCGCCGTCTGCAACTCGCGCTGGCGCTCCATGCGGTCCCAGTCGCTCGTGGTGTAGCGCGAGCGGGCGTACCAGAGCGCCGTCTCGCCGTTCATGTGCTGCTCCCCCGGCTCGATCCAGCCCGTCGCCCACTCTTCGGCCGGCTGGCCGTCGTATGCCGGGCCGCCACCCTCGGGCAGGCGCTCCTCGACCGTGATGTCGACGCCGCCGACGGCATCGATGAGCGCGCCGAAGCCGTGCATGTCGATCGAGATGTAGTACTGCACGTCGATGCCCAGCAGCCCCGAGGCGGCGTCCTTCGTCGCCTCGATCTCGGGCAGCGAGTCCTGCTCGCGCGCCTCCGGGTACAGCGTGTCGCCGCGGTCCTCGCGGCAGAACGACACCGCGTTCGTGAGCTGGTTGATCCCGGAATTCCACCCGCAGGTGGGGTCGGCGTGGCCCTCGAAGTAGTTCGGGTAGAGCTCGCGCATGGGGCTGTCCTCGCTGAACGGCACGTGCTCGAGGTCGCGCGGGATGCCCGTGATCGTCATCGCGCCGGTCTCGGCGTTGATCGACACGATGGAGATGCTGTCGTAACGCAGCGAGTCGCGGCCGTCGCCCGAGTCGGCGCCCAGCAACGCGACGTTGTAGTAGCCGTCGCTCGGCGGCTTGGTCAGCGAGTTGCTCGACAGGTTCTGGCTGAAGGCGCTGCTGATCGTGAAGATGCTCTTCGCGGCGAAGCCGCCCGCGATGACCTGCACGACCGTGAGGAGGAGGCAGGCCACGAGGACGAAGAAGCGCTGCGGCGCGGGCACCCGCACGACACGCACGAGGCGCAGGGTGTCGAGGCTCAGCACCAGCCACAGCACCGTGTAGCCGACGGCGACCAGGCCGAGGGCGTACAGCACCCAGGCGTTCGCGAGCACGCCGATCAGGGCGGGGCGCGCGACGAATGCCGCGACCAGCACGGCGACCACGACGACCCATAGGAGGAGCATCGCACCGAGGCCGAACTTCGCCAGGCGGCGGTTCCCGGCCGCCGCCTGCGCGGTGCCCGGGAAGAGGAAATTGAGCAGGACCAGCCACCAGCCGCGCCTCGCCATCAGCCGGGGATTACCCGGCTCAGGTCGTCGAAGCGGTGCTTGGTCGATGACGGTGCCGCCCGGCGCCGCCGTCCATTCGGCGGCACGGGTCACGCGAGCGATTCCTTCAGTCGACGGTTCTTCTCCTCGACCTGACGCTCGAGATCCTTCGCGTAGGCCTCGACCCGATCCGCGATCTCCGGGTCACCGGATCCGATGATTCGCGCGGCGAGCAGGCCCGCGTTCTTCGCGCCGTTGATCGACACCGTCGCCACCGGGATCCCCGCGGGCATCTGCACGATGGACAGCAGCGAGTCCATCCCCTCAAGGGTCTTCAGCTGCACCGGCACCCCGATCACAGGCAGCGCCGTCAGCGACGCGAGCATGCCGGGCAGGTGCGCCGCGCCGCCCGCGCCCGCGATGATCGCCTTCAGGCCGCGCGAGCGCGCCTCCCGCCCGTAGCTGACGAGCTTGTCGGGCGTGCGGTGGGCCGAGACGACCTCCACCTCGTGAGCGATACCGAACTCGGTGAGCGCCGCCGACGCGTCCTGCATGATGCGCCAGTCGGAGTCCGAGCCCATGACGACGCCGACGAGAGGGGTTTCAGATGAGTGAAGCACCCACCCAGAGTATGTGACCCTTTTGTGATCTGCTGTGAAGCGCGGCACCGAGACGGGTGCGCTTCGGCCTAGGCGAAGAACGCCGCGGCGGCGCGCGCGGTGTACACGGCCTCGTCGAGGTCGTCGTCCGCGACGTTGATGTGGCCGACCTTGCGGCCCGGGCGGGACGCCTTGCCGTAGGTGTGGATCTTCGCGGCGGGGTAGGCCTGCATGGCGACGGCGAAGCGCTCGTCGATGTCCACGCCCTGGGGGCCGCCGAGGATATTGATCATGCACGCGGCGTCGCGAAGGGTGTCGGTCGCGCCGAGCGGCAGGTCGCAGACCGCCCGCAGGTGCTGCTCGAACTGGCTCGTGACCGCGCCGTCCTGGGTCCAGTGTCCGCTGTTGTGAGGGCGCATGGCGAGCTCGTTGACGAGGAGCCGCTCGTCGCTCGTCTCGAAGAGCTCGACCGCGAGCATTCCCGTGACTCCGAGCGACTCGGCGATCTGCGTACCGATCTGCGCGGCGACCTCGATCGCGCGCTCCGACGCACCCGGCGCCGGCGCGAAGACCTCGGCGCACACGCCGTCCTTCTGCACGGACTCGACGACCGGGTACACGATCATCTGGCCCGACGGACGGCGCGCCACCTGCTGGGCGAGCTCGCGACGGAAGTCGACGAGCTCCTCCACGAGGATCTGCTCCCCCGCGAAGGCCTCGAACCAGTCATCGGCGTCGGCGCCGCTCGACACGACGCGCACACCCTTGCCGTCGTATCCGCCGCGGGGAGTCTTCACGACGGCGCGGCCGCCGTGGTCGTCGAGGAACGACTGCAGCTCGTCGCGCGAGGCCACGCCCGCCCAGTCGGGCTGCGGCACGCCGGCCTCGGCGAGCTTCGCGCGCATGACCAGCTTGTCCTGGGCGTACTGCAGGGCGTCCGGGCCCGGGTGCACCTGCACGCCATCGGCGACGAGGGCGCGCAGGACGTCCTGCGGCACGTGCTCGTGGTCGAAGGTGACGACGTCGACGTCCTTCACGAAGGCGCGGACGGTCTCGAGGTCGGTGTAGTCGCCCACCTGGGTCGCGGCGAGCTGCGCCGACATCCCCTCCTGTTCGGCCAGCACCCGGATCTCGAGGCCGAGCTCCGACGCCGGAGCGATCATCATTCGAGCCAGCTGCCCACCACCGATTACACCGACGCGCTTAGTCATAGCCCCTATTTTGTCAGCTCTCAGCTGTCGGTGCGCATGTAGGGGTCGGCCGCCGCCTGCTGCGCCTGACGGTGCGCGAGGATCTGGCAGATCTCGATCTGGTCGCTGAGCGTCTCGCGCACGAGGCGAGGCGAGTGCACGTCCTTGAGTGCCAGTTCCGCGCCGCCCGAGCTGAGGATCAGCGTGCCGCGCCCGAAGAGGCGCTGGAGCGGCCCGCGCACGACATCGATCCGGTAGCCCGCCGCGTGCATCAGCTCGCTCCGGCGACGAATCAGCAGTCCGCGCGTCACGATGATGCGCCGGGTCGTGAGGATGTAGGTGCGCGAGGCCCAGACCCACCACGGCAGCACCACCGCGAGGAGCACGATCGCGCCCGCGGCGGCGAGTAGCATCCAGTCCTCGTACGGATCCGGCAGGTTCGAATACAGGTAACCTGTGGCCCCGGCGACGGCGATCAGAATGACAGCGGGGATGACGAGCAGCTCGGCGCCGCGACGGAAGGTCGCGATGCGGAGTTCCTGCTGAGCGGTCATGGATCCATTCTCGCCCGAAGGCACTGGATGACCGGTATGCGGCGCCCCGAGACGCTGACTTTTGCGTGAGATTCTGACGATCTCTGCCGTTTTCGGTGGATCCCGCGCGATTGTCCGATTCTCGCGGCCTAGGCTCGAGGGCATGTGGCCGCTGTCTTCCGCCGTTTCTCCTCGCCTCGTGGAGGCGCCGTTCACCGGATCCACGAACGCGGACCTCGTCGCGGCGCTCCGTGGCGGCGAGCAGTGGCCGCACCTGGGCGTGCTCCTCACGCGCGATCAGCGCAGGGGACGCGGGCGGCTCGACCGCGCGTGGCTGGCGCCCGCGGGATCCTCGCTCGCGGTCTCGGTCGCGATCGACGCCGCGCGGATCCCGGCCTCGCGCCGGGGCTGGATCCCGTTGCTCGCGGGCACCGCGATGGCCGGCGCAGCGGGCGAACAGCTCGACGGCGTGGGCGTGAAGTGGCCGAACGACCTGCTCGTCGGCGGGCGCAAGCTGTGCGGGATCCTCGCGGAGGTCGCCACGGCCGATCGCATCGTCGTCGGCGCCGGCATCAACACGCACATGACGGCCGAGCAGCTTCCCGTCGAGACCGCGACGTCGTTCGAGGTTCTGGGCGTCGAGGTCGACGAGGACCGGTTGCTCGCGGGCTATCTCACGCGGCTAGGGGCCCTGCTCGACACGCTCGAACGCGGATCCGTGCGCGACGACGTGCGCGAGGCGTGCATCACGCTGGGCCAGCGGGTGACGGCCCACCTGCCGGGCGGCGACACCCTCACCGGCACGGCGACCGGCCTGGCGGAAGACGGTCGCCTCGAGATCGACGGCACGCCCGTGGGCGCCGGCGATATCATCCACCTGCGCCCCGCGCCCTGAGATTCTGACTCTGGCCCGAGATCCGGGTGTTCCCACGAAAATCGTCAGAATCTCGCGTCATTCTCAGAATCTCACGACACGCGAAACGGGCCCCGAGGGGCCCGTTTCGGGTCAGGACCAGCGATCGCGCGGGAAGGTGCGCAGGCGCTTCGAGCGGATCCAGCGGTCCGGGGCCCCGCGCTCGGGTGCCTTGGCCGTCTCGACCTCCTGCGCGTAGGTCTCGCCGACGACCGCGATGACGGCCGCCAGCTCCTCCTCCGTGGGGTTGCCGCGGGTGACTCGCAGTGCCAGCTCGCTCACAGCGGGATGTTCCCGTGCTTCTTGGGCGGCAGCTCCGCGCGCTTGCGGCGCAGGGCGCGCAGCGCCTTCGCGATCATCACGCGGGTGTGCGCCGGCTCGATGACGCTGTCGATCTCGCCGCGTTCGGCCGCGAGGAACGGGCTCGCCACGTTGTACGTGTACTCGTCGGCGAGCTTCGTCCGCACGGCGGCGACGTCCTCCCCCGCCTCGGTTGCGCGCTTGATCTCGCCGCGGTACAGGATGTTGACGGCGCCCTGGCCGCCCATGACGGCGATCTCCGCGGTCGGCCACGCGAGGTTGACGTCGGCGCCGAGCTGCTTCGACCCCATCACGATGTACGCGCCACCGTAGGCCTTGCGCAGAATCACGGTGACAAGCGGCACCGTCGCCTCGGCGTAGGCGTAGAGCAGCTTCGCGCCGCGACGGATCACGCCCGTCCACTCCTGGTCGGTGCCCGGCAGGTAGCCCGGAACGTCGACGAGCGTGACGACGGGGATCGAGAAGGCATCGCAGAAGCGCATGAATCGCGCGGCCTTCTCGCCGGCCTCGATGTTGAGCGTTCCGGCCATCTGCTTCGGCTGGTTCGCGATGATGCCGACAGAGCGGCCCTCGACGCGAGCGAAGCCCACGACGATGTTCGGTGCGAACAGCGGCTGCACCTCGAGGAACTCACCGCCGTCCGCGATGACCTCGATGACCTCGTTGATGTCGTACGGCTGGTTCGGCGAATCGGGGATGATCGCGTTCAGCTTCTGGTCGAGGTCGTTCGTCTCGAACTCGAAGTCCGACGCGTAGTCGGGCGCGTCCGACATGTTGTTGTCGGGGAGATACCCGAGAAGGCTCCGCGCGTAGTCGAGCGCGTCCTCCTCGTCGGCGGCGAGGTAGTGCGAGACGCCCGAGCGGGTGTTGTGCGTGTGCGCACCGCCCAGCTCCTCCATCCCCACGTCCTCGCCCGTGACCGTCTTGATGACATCGGGGCCCGTGACGAACATCTGGCTGGTCTTGTCGACCATGATCACGAAGTCGGTGAGCGCGGGCGAGTACACGGCACCGCCCGCGGCGGGGCCCATGACGATCGAGATCTGCGGGATCACACCCGACGACTGGGTGTTGAGGCGGAAGATCTCGGCGTACTTGCCGAGCGCGAGCACGCCCTCCTGGATGCGCGCGCCGCCCGAGTCGAGGATGCCGACGATCGGCATGCCGTTCTGCAGGGCGAACTTCATCACCTTGAGGATCTTCTCGCCCGCGACCTCGCCGAGCGAACCGCCGAATGTCGAGAAGTCCTGCGAGTACACGGCGACGACGCGGCCGTGGATCCGGCCCACGCCCGTCACGACGGAGTCGCCGTAGGGCCGCGAGCGGTCCATGCCGAACGCGGTCGTGCGGTGACGCACGTACTCGTCGAGCTCGACGAAGCTGCCGGGATCCATCAGCTGCTCGATGCGCTCACGCGCCGTCTGCTTGCCCTTGGCGTGCTGCTTCTCGGCAGCCACCTTCTCGGGTTCGACAACGGCCTCGTTGTATCGGTTGCGGAGGTCTTGGATCTTCCCCGCGGTGGTCGACATGTCCGGTTCGGTCACGGATTCCACCCTAACGGGACACGAGCACAGACCCTTGGCGGACGTGCACAACGGATCCGCGCGTCGCGTGTCGAATACCGCGAATCGTCGGGATTATCGCGTCAGAACGGCGACGGCCTCGACGTGATGCGAGCTCGGGAAGAGGTCGATGCCCCGCAGCGAGCGCACCGCGTATCCGAGCTCGCGGAACAGCCCGGCGTCGCGCGCGAGCGCCACGGGGTCGCACGCGACGTAGACGACGGCCGCCGGATCCAGCTCCGCGATCCGGCGCACGACCTGCTCCCCCGCGCCCGAGCGGGGCGGATCGAGCAGGGTGATGCCACGGGAGATCGCGTCGGTCGGCTGGAGATGCGAGATGAATCGCTCCACGCGCGCCGAAATGGCCTCGACGGGAAGATCGGCGAGGTTGTCCGCCGCGTGCTGCGTCGCCCGCGGCGACGACTCGACCGTCGTCACCCAGGAGTCGGCGCCGTGCCCGGCGAGCGCGGCGGAGAACAGACCCACGCCGCCGTAGAGGTCGAGGTGGTGGGCGCGCTCGGGGGCGTCAAGCTTCGCGAGCTCGTCACGGACGACGCGATCGAGGGCCGTCGCCGCCTCGCGGTGCACCTGCCAGAAGCCGTCGACGTCGACGTCGAAGCGGCGGCCACCGACGATCTCGACGACGGTTTCCGGATCCTTTTTGCCGCGCGAGCGACCGCGCGCCGCGGGGCGGCGCAGGATCCGCACCTCGCCGTCGGCGGGGTGGACGAGATCGATCCGGCCCTCGCGCTCGCGACCGAGGGCCGCGATCGCGCGCTCGATCGCGGGAGTGGCGAGCGGATAATCGGCCGTCTCGATGACGTCGTTGCTGCGCGCGGCGTAGGGGCCGACGCGGCCGTCTCGGTCGACGTGCAGGCCGACGCGCGTACGGTATCCCGTCCCCGACTCGCGCTCGGAGGCCGGCTCGACGGTCACCTCGACCGCGCCGCCCGCGAAGCGCTCGAATGCCTCCGAGAGGACACGCGCCTTGAGCTCGCGCTGGTGGTCGAGGGCGATGTGCCCGAAATCGGCGCCACCCGGGCGCTGCTCGGGCGCGACCGAGACGTCGGCCTGCCGCCAGATGTGGGGGACGCGGTGCGGCGACGCTTCGAGCACCTCGAGGGTCTCGGCGCGGGCGAACGACTTCTTGACCTGCGTGATGCGTGCGCGCACGCGCTCGCCCGGCAGGGTGTCGGGCACGAACACAACGAGCCCGTCCTCGCCGTGGCGCGCGATAAACACGCCCCCGTGGGCGATACCCGTGATGTCGAGGTCGATGATGTCGCCAGTCTGCATCCCCCAATCCTCCCATCACCCCACTCCACAACTCTGCAAGTCTCCGCACGGTCGTGCGCGAATCGCAGACGACCGCGCGGAGACTTGCGGACGTGAGGGAGACTTGACGGCATGGATGTCTGCCTCGCCTCTACATCTCCGGCCCGATTGATGCTCATGCGACAGGTGGGCATCGAGCCCCGCCTCGCCTCGCCGGGCGTGGACGAGGAGGCCGCCGTCGAACAGCGTGAGGCCGAGCTCGGCCGCCCGCTCACGCCCGACGAGCACGTTTCTTTCCTCGCGCGCGAGAAGGCAAAGGCCGTCGCCGTCGCCCTCGCCGACGACTTCGAGGGCATCGTCATCGGCGGGGACTCGATGTTCGAACTCGACGCCGTCGTCTACGGCAAGCCGCACACGCCGGAGAACGCGATCGCCCGCTGGCGCGAGATGCGCGGCAAGACCGGCACGCTGCACTCGGGTCACTGCGTCATCCGCGTGCAGGACGGCTCGCTGACCCGCGCCGTCCACACCGCTTCCGCGACCGTCAGCTTCGCCGCCGATGTCACCGACGACGAGATCGCCGCCTACGTCGCCACCGGCGAGCCGCTCAACGTCGCCGGCGCCTTCACGGTCGACAGCCTCGGCGCCCCGTTCATCGAGCGCGTCGAGGGCGACCCGTCGACCGTCGTCGGCATGTCGCTGTCAACGATCCGCCGCATGGTGCGCGAGCTCGGCGTGGAGTGGACCTCGCTCTGGAACCGCGCCTCGTAGCAATTCCCACACGAAACGCCGCGCATGTTGTGCGGCTCAATCAAAAGCAGGCGCGTTCCGCTGGATAGGCTCGAATTCATGCCCGTAATCCGCAAGGTGCTCATTGCCAACCGTGGAGAAATCGCCGTCCGCATCATCCGTGCGGCCCGTGACTCCGGAATCAGCTCGGTCGCCGTTTACGCCGATCAGGACCGCGACGCGATGCACGTCAAGCTCGCCGACGAGGCCTATGCCCTCGACGGCACCACGAGCGCCGACACCTACCTCGTGATCGACAAGATCCTGTCGGTTGCCCGTCGTTCGGGCGCCGACGCCGTGCACCCCGGCTACGGCTTCCTCGCGGAGAACGCCGAGTTCGCCCGCGCCGTGCAGGCCGCCGGGCTCATCTGGATCGGCCCCGGCGCCGAGGCCATCGAGGCGCTCGGCGACAAGGTCACCGCCCGCCACGTCGCCGAGAAGGTCGGCGCGCCGCTGGCGCCGGGAACCCCCGGCCCCGTCGACACCGCCGACGAGGTCGTGGCCTTCGCCGAGAAGGTGGGCCTGCCCATCGCAATCAAGGCCGCATACGGCGGCGGCGGGCGCGGCCTCAAGGTCGCCCGCGAGCTCGACGAGGTCGCCGAGCTGTTCGAGTCGGCCACCCGCGAGGCCGTCGCGGCCTTCGGTCGCGGCGAGTGCTTCGTCGAGAAGTATCTCGACAAGCCCCGCCACGTCGAGACCCAGTGCCTCGCCGATGCCGAGGGCAACGTCGTCGTCATCTCGACGCGCGACTGCTCGCTGCAGCGCCGCCACCAGAAGCTGGTCGAGGAGGCGCCCGCGCCGTTCCTCACCGACGAGCAGAACGCCGTTCTCTATGAGGCGTCGAAGGCCATCCTCAAGGAGGTCGGCTACGTCGGCGCCGGCACCTGCGAGTTCCTCGTGGGCGCCGACGGCACCATCTCGTTCCTCGAGGTGAACACCCGCCTGCAGGTGGAGCACCCCGTCAGCGAAGAGGTCACCGGAATCGACCTGGTGCGCGAGCAGTTCCGCATCGCCGCCGGCGGCACGATCGACTACGACGACCCGACGTCCCAGGGCCACTCCTTCGAGTTCCGTATCAACGGCGAGGACGCCGGCCGCGGCTTCCTCCCCCAGCCCGGCCCGGTGCACACCTTCAAGGCGCCGAGCGGGCCCGGAGTGCGCGTCGACTCCGGCGTCGCCGAGGGCGACGTGATCAGCGGATCCTTCGACTCGATGCTGGCGAAGCTCATCGTCACGGGCGCGACGCGCGAACAGGCACTCGAGCGCTCGCGACGCGCCCTCGCGGAGTTCGAGGTCGCGGGCCTGCCGACCGTCATCCCCTTCCACCGCGTGGTCGTCGAGGATCCGGCGTTCGCGCCGGAGGAGGGCCCGTTCGGTATCTACACGCGCTGGATCGAGACCGAGTTCGACAACCAGATCCCCGCGTGGGACGGCGAGCCGCAGGACGCCGCGGCGTCCGTGCCGCGTCACAGCGTCGTCGTCGAGGTCAACGGCAAGCGCGTCGAGGTGACGCTTCCGGACCGCATCACGCAGCCCGGATCCACCGCCGGCCGCCCCGCGAACGCGCCCTCCTCGCGCCGCAGCCACCAGGGCGGCGGCGCATCGACGGGCGCATCCGGCGACTCGCTCAAGTCGCCCATGCAGGCCACCGTCGTCAAGGTCGCCGTCGAGGAGGGCCAGGAGGTCGTCAAGGGCGACCTCGTCGTGGTGCTCGAGGCCATGAAGATGGAGCAGCCGCTGCACGCGCACAAGGACGGCCGCATCGCGAAGATCGATGCGCCGGTCGGCCAGACCGTCAGCTCGGGTCACGTGCTCGTCGACATCGTCTGAGATCCAACGACAATGGGCCGCCCCTCGGGGCGGCCCATTGTCGTTGTACTGCTGTCTACTCGTCGCCGCGCTGCTCGACGCCGTGCATGGCGCGCGCGGCGTCGGTGATCGCACCGGTCAGCGACGGGTATGCCGTGAAGACGCGCGCGAGCTGATCGACGGTGAGGCGGCGCTCCACGGCGATCGCGATCGGGTAGATGAGCTCGCTCGCCTTCGGGGCGACGACGACTCCGCCGACGACGGTGCCCGAGAGGTTGCGGGCGAACAGCTTCACGAAGCCGTCCTTGACGCCCATCATCTTCGCGCGGGGGTTCTCGGCGAGGTCGATCTTCAGCTCGACGGCGTTGAGCGCGTCGGAGGTGAAACCGACGGTCGCGATCTCGGGCGAGGTGAAGATGTTCGACGCGATCTTGTGCTTGCTGAATGGGATCACCGAGTCGCCCATCGCGTGGAACACGGCGGTGCGACCGAGCATCGACGACACGGAGGCGAGGGGCACGAGGTTCGTGCAGTCGCCCACGGCGTAGATGTTCGGCACGGAGGTCCGGCCGACCTTGTTGACGCGGATGTGCCCGGATCCCTCCAGCTGAACGCCCGCCTCCTCGAGGCCGAGGCCCACGGTGTTGGGCACGCCACCGACCGCCATGAGGCAGTGGGATCCCTCGACGGTCGAACCGTCGGCGAGCGTGACGATGACACCGCTTCCCGTGTTCTCGACCTTCTCGGCGCGCGACTTCGCCAGCAGCGTCATGCCGCCGCGCGTGAACACCTTCTCGAGAACCCGAGCGGCGTCGGGGTCCTCACCGGGGAGCACCTGCTCGCGGCTCGACACGAGCGTGACCTTCGCACCGAGGTTCATGTAGGCCGAGGCGAACTCGGCGCCCGTCACGCCGGATCCCACGACGATCAGGTGCTCGGGCACCGCCGTCATGTTGTACATCTGCTTCCAGGTGAGGATCCGCGACCCGTCCGGCTTGGCCGAGGGCAGCTCACGCGGCGACGCGCCGACCGAGACGATGATCGTGTCGGCCTCGATGCGGTCGAAATCCGTGCCGTCGGGACCGGTCGAGACGACGATCGCGTCGGGGCCCTCGAGGCGACCGCAGCCCGAGATGATCGTCACGCCCTCCTCAATCAGGCGCTCGCGCATGTCCTCAGACTGCTGACCCGCGAGGGCGAGGATCCGCTTGTTGATGGCGAGCAGGTTGATCGCCACCTCCGGCTTCAGCGGCTTGCCGTTCTCACCGCGCGCGAAGAACTGCACCCCGAGATCGCCGGCGTCTTCGATCGCGCGCGCGGCGTCCGCCGTCGCGATCAGCGTCTTGGAGGGCACGACGTCGGTGAGCACGGCGGAGCCGCCCACGCCCGTGCTCTCCACGAGAGTGACCTCGGCGCCGAGCTGTGCGCCCGCGAGCGCCGCCTCGTATCCGCCGGGTCCGCCGCCGATGATCGCGATTCGCTGCTTGCGCTCGAAGTCAAATCTCATGGATCCATTCTGGCACCAGCCCCTGCGGGTTATCGTGAGGGCATGACAGATCCGTCGCACCCCCTTGACTTCCCCGCCGACCCCTTCGAGGTCGCGCGTACAGCCGCGGCCGACATCGCCCGGCTCACCGGCGTGGAGCAGCATGACATCGCCGTGACGCTCGGCAGCGGCTGGGGCCGCGCCGCCGAGCTGATCGGCGAGACCGTGGCCACGATTCCCGCCACCGAGGTCACGGGATTCTCGAAGCCTGCGCTCGCGGGCCATGTCGGCACGTTGCGCAGCGTGCGCACCGACGATGGCCGCCACGTGCTCGTGATCGGCGCGCGCACCCACTACTACGAGGGTCATGGCGTGCGCCGCGTGGTGCACAGCGTGCGCACGGCCGCCGCGACGGGCGCGAAGACGATGGTGCTGACCAACGGCGCGGGCGGCCTTAAGCGCTCGTGGGAGCCCGGCCAGCCCGTGCTCATCAGCGACCAGCTGAACCTCACGAACGACACCCCCCTCGAGGGCGCGACGTTCATCGACATGACCGACCTGTACTCGCCGCGCCTGCGCGGCATCGCGCGCGAGGTGGATCCCTCTCTCGACGAGGGCGTCTACACGCAGCTGCGCGGCCCGCAGTACGAAACGCCCGCCGAGGTGCGCATGGTCGGCGCCGTGGGCGGCGACATCGTCGGCATGTCGACGGCGCTCGAGGCGATCGCCGCCCGCCAGGCCGGCATGGAGATCCTCGGCTTCTCCCTCATCACCAACCTCGCGGCCGGCATCTCGCCGACGCCGCTGAGTCACGAAGAGGTCATCGAGGCCGGCAGGAACGCCGAGGAGCGGATCTCGCGCCTCCTCGCCGACGTCATCGAGCGCATCCGGTGAGCGCGCTCGACGCCGCGCGCCGCTGGCTCGACCAGGATCCGGATCCGGAGACCCGCGCCCAGCTCGCGTCGCTCATCGAGCGCGCGGGGGCGGGCGACGGGGACGCGTCGGCGGAGCTCGACGCCCGCTTCGACGGCCGCCTGCAGTTCGGCACGGCGGGCCTGCGCGGGCAGCTCGGGGCCGGATCCGCGCGGATGAACCGCGTGCTCGTCGCGCAGGCGGCGGGCGGCTTCGCGCGCTACCTTCTGGCGCGTGCCCCGCGTCCCCGCGTCGTCATCGGATACGACGGGCGCAAGAACTCCGAGATCTTCGCGCGAGACTCGGCCGAGGTGTTCGCGGGCGCCGGTCTCGAGGCGATCCTCCTCCCCCGGCTCCTCCCGACGCCCGTCCTCGCCTTCGCCGTGCGGCACCTGGGCGCCGACGCGGGCGTCATGGTGACGGCGAGCCACAACCCGCCGAACGACAACGGCTACAAGGTATACCTCGGCGGTGCCGACGACGGCGCGCAGATCGTGTCGCCCGCCGATCGCGAGATCGCGGCGTTCATCGACGAGGTGGCCGCCGGATCCATCGCCGAGCTGCCGCGCTCGTCCTCCTACTCGATGGGGTCGGAGGAGATCGTCCACGCCTATGTCGAGGCGACGGCCGCGGTCGCGCCCGCGCCGGAGGCTTCCGCCGGCATGCGCTGGGTGTACACGGCGATGCACGGCGTCGGGTGGGAGACGACGCGCGCCGTCGTCGAACGCGCCGGCTACCCCCTCCCCGCGACGGTGAGCGAACAGATCGCGCCGGACGCGGCGTTCCCCACCGTCGCGTTCCCGAACCCGGAAGAGCCCGGCGCGATGGATCTGTCCCTCGCGCTCGCGGAGGCGGAGGGCGCGGAGTTCGCGATCGCGAACGATCCCGATGCCGACCGCGTCGCCGTCGCGATCCCGACGGCGGACGGCTGGCGGCGCCTGACGGGCAACGAGGTCGGGCTGCTCCTCGGCGAGCGCGCGGCGCGCTCCGCCGGCGGATCCGGATCCCTCGCCTGCTCGCTCGTCTCCTCGCCGGGCCTCGGCGAGATCGCGCGAGCGCACGGCCTCGACTGGCACGAGACGCTGACGGGCTTCAAGTGGATCTCACGCGCGCCGGGCATGGTGTTCGGCTTCGAGGAGGCCCTCGGCTACCTCGTGAACCCCGACACGGTGCGCGACAAGGACGGCATCTCTGCGGCCATCGCCATCCTCGGGCTCGCGGCCGAGGCGCGAGCCGAGGGCAGGACACTCGCGGACCTGCTCGACGAGCTGGCCGAGCGGATCGGACACTACGCGAGCGGCCAGGTGTCGATCCGCGTCGAGGACCTGTCGATCATCGGCGCCACCATGGCGCGGCTACGGGCCGAGCCGCCGGCGGCCTTCGGGGAGGTCGCGGTGGCACGCTTCGACGATCTCCTCGTCGTTCCCGACGGTCAGCCGGGCGGCGACATCCTGCGCTTCCTCCTCGAGGACGGCGGCCGCGTCATCTTCCGCCCGAGCGGCACGGAGCCCAAGCTCAAGGCCTACCTCGATGTGAAGGGCGCGTCGGCTTCGGAGGCCCAGTCGCGCCTCGCCGCCCTCGAGGCCTCGGTGCGCGCGCTGCTTGCGTAGTCCCCGCAGAACGTGCCTCCCTCGCGCACACCCCCACCGTTCAAATGACACTTATCCCCAGTCCCGGCGCGCTCAAGTACCTAAAGGTGTCATATGAACGGGTGGGGGAAGAAGGGTGGGGGGAAGAAGGGTGCGCGGGCGGGTTAGCCCTCGTCGATTAGGGCGGCGAGTTCGGTGAGGAAGGTCGGGAGGTCGGTCGCGCGGCGCGCGACGCGACGGGCGTTCTCCGGGTCCGCGAAGACGTCGATCAGCTGCTCGAAGACGGTCTGGAAGGCCGAGCGATCCGACTCGCTGAACGCCACGAAGGCGACCACCCGCACGCGGTCGCCGTGCCAGTCGATGCCGTGCTCACTGATCGCCACGGCGATCGCCGTGCGCTCCGCCGACATCGTCATCGCGTGAGGCACCGCGAGCGATTCCGTGAACGCCGTCGAACTCACCCGCTCGCGCTCGAGGGCGCTGTCGATGTAGGCGTCGTCGATGATCCCCTCGGCGCGGAGCGCTCCACCCAGGGCGCGGATCACCTCGGCCGGCGCGGACGCCGGGACGTCGCGCATGAACGCCCCCGGCACGAACCACTTCTGGATCTCAGCACGCAGGCGCGCGAGCCGCCGCTGCCGCCGCACGCGCGTCGCCGCGTCCGCCACCCGCGCCACGTCCCGTTCGGAGAGGAACGGCGGGATCCTGACGATCCGGTCGGAACCCGGCACGTGCGCCGGCGGGTCGATCGTCGTGAGCACGAGGTCGGTGGCGAAGCGCTCCCACTCCGGCTCGTAGCTGGTGGACACCTCGGTGACGGAAACCTCCCCGCCGAGGGCGTTCTCGAGGCGCTCCCGTAGCTGTCGCCGCATCTCGTCCATCCCGGGGCACACGAGCGTCGCCGTGAGGCGGGCACGCGCGTCGCCGTCCGACTCGATCGCCGTGCCGAGGTGCATCGCGATATCGGTGATCTCGTCGTCGGGGAACTCCACCCCGAGTTCGCGCGACAGGTCGCTCGCGACGGCGACGGCCATCTCGAAGACCAGTGGAGACGCCGCCTTCAGCGATCGCGTCATCGGGTTGCGCGAGAAGAGCTGCTCCTCTGCGCGCTGCAGGAAGTTCTGCACGTGCAGCGCGAGCCTTGCGACCAGTTCGCCGCGCGCGAGCGCCACCCCGTGGGCGCTCACAACCCCGTCGACGGCGCGCGCGACGGCCGCCTCGATCGCCGGATCCGCGCGTCGCGGCGCGCGCGGGTCGGCGGATCCGGGATCCACGACCGACAGGAGGGCGAGCGAGGCGAGGTGCCGCGTATCGCCCTCGCCGAGCGTCACGCCGAAGCGTTCGAGCGCGATGCCGCCGATGAGGTCGGCGACGCGCGCGCGTTCGTGCTCGGTCTCGCTCTCCCCGCCCGGCTCTGCGGCGCTGCTCCCCAGCGAGTAGCCGTGCGCCACGCGGTCCGCGGCGATGGCGATGCGCAGAACGACGTCGGCGGCGGCGAGCTCATTGACGCGGTAGCCCTGCTCCGAGAGGGCGGCGACGAGGTCGCGCCCCGTGGCGGCGAAGGCGTCGGCGTCGAGGCCGACTCGCTCCGCCGCGCGGCGAACGGCGGACGGGTCGAGCGCACCGTCGTCGAGTTCGGCGTTCACGACGCGACCGACGAAGCGGCGCCGCGCGAGTTCGGATCCGTCGAGCGAGACCACGGCCGCTTCGCGCCGATAGGCGAGCCCGGTGCCGCGAAGCATGCCGCGGATCCGGCGGAGGTCGCCCTCGACCGTGCCGGTCGACACCTGCATCTCCAGGGCGGTCTCGAACACGTCGACGCCCTCGTCGGAGTCGAGCAGGCGACGGATGAGGGTGTGCAGCCGCTCGCGCGGCGTGCCCCGCGCCGGATCCAGTCCGTCGATCTCGATCGCGGCCGCGCGCGGTGTGGCGCGGTAGCCGAGCGGACCGGACTCGATCGCGTCGGGCGTGAGCTGGTTGATGGCGGTGACGTAGCTGCGCACGCTACGCGGCGTCACGCCGAGATGATCGGCGAGGTAGCCCGCGGTGACCCAGTCTGAGCGACGCACCAGGATCCCCAACATCCTCGCCTGTCGTTTATGCGCCACACCTCCAGTCAATCATCATTCGTGCACTGTTTTCCGCGGACCCCGGAAAGAGATCTCCATTGCGGCGGGGCCCGCACCCGGCCAGGATGAGACGGAGAAGGAGACGTGAGTCGATGAAGATCGTCGTGATCTGTGGCGCGGGCGCCTCGAGCACATTCGTGGCGACGCGTATGCGGCGCGCCGCAAAGACGATCGGATTCGACGCAACGTTCTCTGCCTCACCCCTGGCGTCGTTCGCCGAGCAGGTGGGATCCGCCGACGCGGTCCTCGCCGGAGCTCACCTGGGCGACGCCTTGTCTGTCGTGCACGCGCAGGCGCGCGAGCACGGCGTTCCCGTAGCAGTTCTCCCTGGCGATATCGCGCGGGATCGCGAGGGCACCCAGGCCCTCGAGATCGCGCTCGATCTCGTCGCGCGGATCCACACCGGGTCCACCCCTCGAAAGGAACACACCATGGCCACTCGTACCGTCACCATCGCCAGCTCGCACGGCCTGCACGCTCGTCCCGCCAAGCTCTTCAGCGAGGCCGCGAAGAACTCCGGCGCTACCGTCACCATCGCCAAGGGCGACGGCAAGGCCGTGAACGCCGCGAGCATCCTCGGTGTCATCTCGCTCGGCGCGAACACGGGCGACGTCGTGACCCTCACGGTCGAGGGCGACAACGCCGAGGGCGTGCTCGACGAGCTCGCCACCATGCTCGAGACCGACCAGGACGCCTGATCGTGACCGCCGAGATCCGCGGCACCGGCATCGGTTCGGGTATCGCCCAGGGCCCCGTCGCCATCATGGCGTCGGCGCTCGAGGCCCCCACCTCTGCCCCGTCGTCGCGCACGCCGGAAGAAGAGAAGACCGCTGTCGCTGCCGCGGTTTCGGCCGTTGCCGCCGAGCTGAACGCCCGCGGCGAACGCGCGGGCGGATCCGCGCAGGACGTGCTCGAGGCCCAGGCCATGATGGCCGAGGACCCGACGCTCGAAGAGCTCGTGCACGGCAAGATCGATGAGGGCTCGACCGGCGAATACGCGGTCTACACCTCGTTCCACGAGTTCGCGGAACAGCTCAAGGAGCTCGGCGGCTACCTGGGTGAGCGCGCGGCCGACCTCGCGGACGTCGCCCAGCGCATCATCGCGCAGCTGCGCGGTGTGTCGGCGCCCGGTGTTCCCGAGCCCGGCCACCCCTTCGTGCTCGTCGCGCCCGATCTCGCCCCCGCCGACACCGCCCTGCTCGACCTCAACCAGGTGCTCGCGGTCGTCACGACCGACGGCGGCCCGACCTCGCACACCGCGATCCTCGCGCGCGAGAAGGGGATCGTCGCGGTCGTCGGCACGGGCGAGATCGAGCTCGCCGAGGGCCAGATGGTCATCGTCGACGCCTCGCAGGACCTGGTGATCGTGGATCCGACTGACGAGCAGCTCACGGAGGCCGCGCAGCGCGCCGCCGACCGCGCCGCCGCGCAGAGCGCCCCCATCACGCCGGGCGCGCTCGCGGACGGTACGTCCGTGCCGCTCCTCGCGAACCTCGGATCCCCCGCCGGCGCCGCCGACGCGATCGCGCTCGGCGCGGAGGGCGTCGGCCTGTTCCGCACCGAGTTCCTGTTCCTCTCGAGCGACGAGGCGCCGTCCGTCGAGAGTCAGAAGGCCAGCTACGTGGAGTTGCTGACGGCGTTCGAGGGCAAGAAGGTCGTCGTCCGCGCGCTCGACGCGGGCGCGGACAAGCCGCTCCCCTTCCTCACGGACGACAGCGAGGAGAACCCCGCGCTCGGGCGCCGGGGCATCCGTGCCCTCGCCCACCGCGAGAACATTCTCCGCGACCAGCTCACCGCGCTCGCCCAGGCCGACGCCGAGACGAACGCCGAGCTGTGGGTCATGGCTCCCATGATCGCCACGGTCGACGAGACCGAGTACTTCACGTCGCTCGCGAAGGAACTGGGCCTGAAGACGACCGGCGTCATGGTCGAGGTGCCCTCGGCCGCGATCCTCGCGACCGAGATCCTGAAGTCGGCGGACTTCGCGTCGATCGGCACGAACGACCTCGTGCAGTACACGATGGCGGCCGATCGCCTGCTCGGATCCGTCGCCCACCTGCAGAGCCCGTGGCACCCCGCCGCGCTCCGTCTCATCCAGATGGTCGCCGACGGCGGCAAGGCCAACGGCAAGCCGGTCGGCGTCTGCGGCGAGGCCGCCGCGGATCCGCTCCTCGCCGTCGTTCTCGTCGGCCTCGGCGTGAACACGCTCTCGATGTCGCCGTCGGCCCTCGCGGATGTCCGCGCGGAGCTGAAGAAGCACACCCTCGAGGACGCGCAGCGCATCGCCGCCGCGGCCCTCGCCACCGGTAACGCCGACCAGGCGAAGACCGCCGCGCGCGCGGCCGCCTAACTCCCCCTCCAAGGAATCATCATGTCTACCGAAACATCCGCGAAGGCGCCGGGCGGTCTCCGCACCGGGGTACAGAAGTTCGGCACCTTCCTGTCCGGCATGATCATGCCGAACATCGCAGCGTTCATCGCGTGGGGTCTGCTCACGGCCCTCTTCATCCCGACCGGATGGCTCGGCGTCGAAGGGCCCGTCGAGGCGCTCCGCTGGAGCGGATCCGAGGGCCTCGCCGCAATCGTCGACCCGACCATCCAGTACCTGCTGCCGCTGCTGATCGCTTTCACCGGCGGAAACGTCGTATACGGCCACCGCGGTGGCGTCGTGGGCGCCGTCGCCACGATGGGCGTCATCGTCGGCGCCGCGGGCACGATCATGTTCATCGGTGCGATGATCGCCGGCCCGGGTGCCGCCTGGGTGCTGAAGATGGTCGAGAAGCTGTGGGACGGCAAGATCAAGGCCGGCTTCGAGATGCTCGTCAACAACTTCTCGGCCGGATTCGTCGGCTTCTTCACCGGGCTCGCGGCCTACTACTGGCTCGCACCGCTGGTGAAGGGTCTCACCGACGTGCTCGGCAAGGCCGTGGGGTGGCTCGTCGACACCGGGCTCATCCCCCTCGCGAGCGTCATCGTCGAGCCCGCCAAGGTGCTGTTCCTCAACAACGCGATCAACCACGGCGTGTTCACGCCCATCGGCGGCGAGCAGTCGACCGAAATCGGGCACAGCCTGCTCTACCTCGTCGAGGCGAACCCCGGCCCGGGGGCCGGTCTGCTGCTCGCCCTAACGGTGTTCGGCGTCGGCGCGGCGCGCGCGACCGCGCCCGGTGCCTTCCTCATCCAGTTCCTCGGCGGTATCCACGAGATCTACTTCCCCTACGTGCTCGCCAAGCCGGTCCTGCTCGTCGCCCTGGTCCTCGGCGGGGCGTCCGGCGTCGCGACGAACCTCATCTTCGACTCCGGCCTCGTCGCGCCCGCATCGCCGGGCTCGATCTTCGCGGTGCTCATCCAGACGGCCCCGGGCAGCCACCTCGGCGTCATCCTGTCGGTCCTCATCTCGGCCGCAGTGACCTTCGTCGTGTCGACGCTGTTCCTGCTGGCGAGCCGTAAGCGCGACCTCGCGGCCGATGCGGCCGGCGAGGACAAGCTCGCCGCCGCGGTCGCTCAGACGGAACGGAACAAGGGCAAGGCGTCGTCGGTCCTCGGCGGCCTCGCCGGCGCGGGTGCCGCGACGGCGACCCAGACGATTCAGAACGTGATCTTCGCGTGCGACGCCGGCATGGGATCGTCGGCTATGGGAGCGGGCGTTCTCCGCAAGAAGGTGCAGCAGGCGGGCATCGAGGGCGTCACCGTGACGAACAAGGCCATCGCCAACCTCGACGGTACGGCCGATCTCGTCGTCACCCAGGCGCAGCTGACCGAGCGCGCCCGCATGAAGGAGCCGAACGCGCTGCACGTCTCGGTCGGCGGTTTCATGAACGCCCCCGAGTACGACGAGGTCGTCGCCCTGCTCCTCGCGCAGCAGAACGGATCCGCGGAGGAGGCCGCCGCCGAGGAGACGGCGACGCACGACGCTCCCGCCATCGACTTCGGCGCGAAGCCGGATCCGGCGACGTCGACGGCGACGGCGGAAGGCGAAGCCCCCGAGGGCGCGACCCCCGAGGTCCTCACCCGCGACAACGTGCGGATCCACGCCGGATCCGCCACGCGCGACGAGGCCCTGCGCGAGGCCGCCGGGATCCTCGAGGCGGCCGGCGCCGTCACGGGCGACTACCTCGAGGCCATGAAGGCCCGCGAGGAGACCGTCTCGACCTATATGGGCAATGGTCTGGCGATCCCGCACGGCACCGACGCGGCGAAGGACGCCGTTCTCGGCTCCGCCCTCGCCGTGATCCGCTACGACGGCGGTGTCGAGTGGGGCGACGGCGACGTCGCGACCTTCGTCGTGGGCATCGCCGGTAAGGGCGACGCCCACCTCGAGATCCTGCAGTCGGTCGCGATCCAGTTCGGCGATGACGACACCGTCGCCCGTCTGAAGGCCGCGGAGACCCCGGACGAGCTCTACGCCCTGCTGAAGGGTGGCCTCGCATGACGGTGAAGAAGGCCGTCCACTTCGGCGCCGGCAACATCGGCCGCGGTTTCGTCGGCGCGCTCCTACACGAGGGCGGATACGAGATCACGTTCTCGGACGTGGCGGCGCCCCTCGTCGATGCGCTGAACGCCGCCGACAGCTACGTGGTGCACGAGGTCGGCGACGGCGGACGCGACGTGACGGTGACGGGCTTCTCGGCGATCAACAGCGCCGAGGATCCGGACGCCGTCGCGGCGGCCGTCGCGGCCGCCGATGTGGTGACCTGTGCCGTGGGCCCCACCGTCCTGAAGTTCGTGGCCCCCTCGATCCTCGCGGGCCTCCGCGAGCGTTCCGCCGACTCGACCCCGGTCAAGGTCATGGCCTGCGAGAACGCGATCGGCGCGACGGACACGCTGCGCGGTCACATCGAGGCGCTCGCGGGCGGCAAATGGGAGTCGCTCTCGACGCGGGCCGTGTTCGCGAACACGGCCGTCGACCGGATCGTGCCCGGGCAGCCCGAGGGCGCCGGCATCGACGTCACCGTCGAACCGTTCTTCGAATGGGCCATCGAGCAGGGCCCCTTCGGCGGCGATCTGCCGACGATTCCCGGTGCGCACTTCGTCGACGAGCTGGGTCCGTACATCGAGCGCAAGCTGTTCACGGTCAACACCGGCCACGCCGCCACGGCGTACCTCGGTGCCCGTGCCGGAATCGAGAAGATCTCGGACGCGCTGGCCGACTCGGTCGTCGAGCGACAGGTCGCCGCGGCGATCGCCGAGACGAGCGCCGTCCTCGCCGCGAAGCACGGCTTCGCCGAGGAGGACCTCGCCGAGTACCGGGCGACGATCCTGCGTCGGTTCAAGAACCCGGCCCTGCCGGACACGGTGCAGCGAGTCGGCCGCCAGCCGCTCCGCAAGCTCTCCCGCCACGAGCGCTTCATCGGCCCGGCGGCGGAGGCCGCCGAGCGCGGGCTCGGTGTCATGGGGCTGCTGACGGCGATCGACGCGGCCCTCGCATTCGATGACGCCGACGACGCCCAGGCGGTCGAGTTGCGCGAGAAGCTCTCCTCCCTCGACGCCGACGCCTTCACGGCCGAGGTGACGGGGCTCACGGCCGATCACCCGCTGTACGCCTCGGTGCGCGACGTCGTCGCGCGGCACACGGCATAGGGCACCTCGGAGAGGGGAACGGGATCCGCGGATCCCGTGCCCCTCTCGCGTGCGTCATAGAACGTCTCCGACGATGCGCGGCCATCCGTCGCCGTGGCAGAGTGGCCGCATGACCACGATCACGACCCTCGTCGGCAACCCGCAGCCCGCCTCCCGCACCCTCGCCGTCGCAGAGGAGGTCGCGGACCAGCTCGCCGCGGTCACGGGGGCGCAGCGCGACGAAACGATCGACCTCGCGGACGTCGCGAAGCGGGTCTTCGATTTCCCCTCCGCTGAAGTCGAGGCGCTCCTCGAGCGCGTGGCCCGCCCCGGGATCCTCGTCATCGCGTCCCCGACGTACAAGGCGAGCTACACGGGGCTGCTGAAGGCGTTCCTCGATCGCTACGGCACGAACGGCCTTGCGGGCGTCACGGCGATCCCGGTCTTCACGATCGGCTCCCCCGCGCACGCGCTCGCGGTCGAGCACACCCTTCGGCCGCTGCTCGTGGAACTGGGTGCGAGCGTGCCCACGCGAGGCCTCGCGTTCCCGACGGCACGCTTCGACGAGCGCGCCGAGGTCGTCGCCGAGTGGCTCGAGGCGCAGAAAGCGTCGCTCGTCTAGAAGGCGCGGATAAGCGCGGCGTCGAGCCCCGCGAGCTCGGCGGTGTCATAGGTCGACGTGGAGACGAGGATCTCGTCGGCGCCGGTCGACTCGGCGAGCGCCGTCAGCCGCTCCGCAACGCCCTCGGGCGTGCCGAGCACGAGCTGTCCGAGATGCTGCTCCACGCGGTCGCGTATGCGATCCGGCCATTCCTGCGCGAGGATCCGTTCGGGCGGCTCGAGCGGTCCGAACTCGCCCGTGCGCGACGTCTGCGCCATCGACCAGGCCTCCGGCAGGGCAAGCTCGCGGGCGCGCTCGCTCGTCGTCGCCGCGAACGCGTCGAGCGAGAGCATGACGCGGGGCGAGGCGTCGCCGTCGAACGCGGCGCGGTAGTCGGCGAGGAGCGCGGGAAGGCGATCGCTGAACACCATGGGGCCGCCGATGACGACGGGGAGTCCCAGCCGCGCCGCGCGGGCGATGCCCGAGCGCGATGCGAGCACATGCACGGGCACCGCGTCGGTCTTCGGGCGCGCCGTGATCGGCGCGCGGGATCCGAGGAAGTCGAGCACCTCGCGGATGTCGCGATCGATCTCGTCGGGCGAGACGGTCTCGCGCCGCAGCGCACGACGGACCGCGGGCGTGAAGCCGAGCGAGGTGCCGAGGCCCAGGTCGATGCGCCCCGGGTAGAGCCCCTCGAGCATGCGGAACTGCTCGGCGACGACGAGCGGTTGGTGCTGAGGCAGCATGACGCCGCCCGAGCCGAGGCGGATCCGCGATGTCACCTGGCCGATCGCGGCCAGCAGCACTGCGGGCGCGCCCGAGGCGATGCCCGGCACCGCGTGGTGCTCGGCGACCCAGAACCTGTGGTAGCCGAGCTGCTCGGCCCGCCGCGCGCGTGCGATCGTGTCGCGAAGCGCCCGCCCCTCCGGTTCTCCCGCTCGCGTGCGCGAGCGGTCGAGGATGGAGAGGATCACGCCCAGTGCAACCGCCGCGGAGGCAGCGCTATTCCGTAGCGATCAGCTCTTGCTGCGGCGGTCGGGGCGTCAGCCGCGCTCGAAGCCCTCCTGGATCAGCTCGATGAGCTCCTCGCGCTGCTCGAGCGGGAGGAAGGCGCTTCCCGCGGCGTTGAGCTGCAGCGTCTCCAGGTCTTCGAGACCGTACTCGAAGGTGTCGACCAGAAGCGCCAGCTCGCGGGTGAGCGTCGTGCGGCTCATGAGCCGATTGTCGGTGTTGACCGTCACGCAGAACCCCAGCTGATAGAGCAGGTCGAACGGGTGATCCTCGATCTTCGTGCCCCACTGGGCGATCGCGCCGGTCTGCAGGTTCGAGGAGGGCGATAGCTCGAGGGCGATCTCGCGGTCGCGCACCCAGGTCGCGAGGTCGCGCAGGCGCACGCGCACCTCATCGCCCTCCGCCGCGATCTCTTCCAGGTCCTCCGCGATGCGCACACCGTGCCCGAGGCGCAGCGCGCGGCCATCGAGCAGTGCCGAGTTGATGGAGTCGAGCCCCGCCGCTTCGCCCGCGTGGATCGTCACGGGGAAGAACTCCTGTGCCAAGAGGTCGAGCGCCTCCTGGTGCTCGGACGCGGGGAACCCGTCCTCCGGACCGGCGAGATCGAAGCCGACGACACCGTCATCGCGGAAGTCGAGCGCAAGACGGGCGATTTCCGGCGAACGCGAGCCCTGTCGCATCGCCGAGAGGATCTGACCGACGCGGATCGAGTGCCCGTTCGCGTCCGCCGCGTCCTCGCCCTCCTCGATGCCGTCCTGCACGGCCTGTACGGCGTCCTCGAGCGACAACCCGCCCTCGAGGTGCTGCTCGGGGGCCCAGCGCACCTCGCCGTAGATCACGCCGTCGTTCGCGAGGTCTTCGACGTACTCGCGCGCGACCCGGGTGAGGTTCTCCGCGGACTGCATGACCGACACCGTGAGATCGAAGGTCTTCAGGTACTCGACGAGCGAGCCCGCATTCGACCGCTCGGCGAACCACTCCCCCAGCTCCCGCGAGTTCGCGGCAGGGAGCGATATCCCCTGCGCGCTCGCGAGCTCGAAGACGGTCGAGGCGCGCAGGCCCCCGTCGAGGTGGTCGTGAAGCGACACCTTCGGAAGGCTGCGGATCGGCACCCCTTCGACGCTCGCCTCGCGGCGAGGGCTCTGGCGCTTGTGCTGGGGACGGGACATGGGGTCTCCTTGCTCGGGGGTGCGGAGGGTGGGACTCAGGCGGCGGCGATGCGCTCGCGCACGATCGGGGCGACGTCGGGTGCGGCGTCACCGATCTCGTAGGATCCCGCAAGCGCGTCGAGGGCACGATCGAAGCGTGCGGGATCGTCGGCGTTCAGCGTGAACAGGGGGTCGCCCTTCCGCACCGAATCGCCGGGCTTCGCGTGCATGTCGATTCCCGCGGCGTGCACGACCGGGTCCTGGGCACGCGCGCGGCCGGCGCCGAGGCGCCAGGCGGCGATGCCGACGTCGTACGCGTCGAGACGCGTCATCACACCGTCGCGATCGGCGGTGACGACGTGCGTCTCCTTCGGGCTCGGCAGCGGTGCGTCCGGATCCCCGTCCTGGGCGCGGATCATTGCGCGCCACACATCCATCGCGCGGCCGTCCCTGAGCGCCTCGGCGGGGTCCTCGTCGATGCCCGACATCTGGAGCATCTCGCGGGCGAGCGCGACGGTCAGCTCGACGACATCGGCGGGTCCGCCGCCGGCGAGCACCTCGACGGACTCGCGCACCTCGTTCGCGTTGCCCGCCGTGAGGCCGAGCGGCGTCGACATGTCGGTCAGCAGCGCGGTCGTGTTCACGCCGGAATCGGTGCCGAGAGCGACCATCGTCTCGGCGAGTTCCTTCGCCTTGGCGTAGTCCTTCATGAACGCGCCGGAACCGAACTTCACGTCGAGCACGAGCGATTCCGTGCCTTCCGCGATCTTCTTCGACATGATGCTCGACGCGATCAGCGGTATCGCCTCGACCGTGCCCGTCACGTCGCGCAGCGCGTAGAGGCGCTTGTCGGCGGGCGCGAGGCCGGATCCGGCGGCGCAGATCACCGCGCCGACGGGACCCTGCATCTGGGCGAACATCTCCTCGTTGGATAGCGCCGCGCGCCACCCCGGAATCGACTCGAGCTTGTCGAGCGTGCCGCCCGTGTGACCGAGTCCGCGGCCGGAGAGCTGCGGCACCGCGACGCCGTAGGCGGCGACGAGGGGCGCCAGGGGCAGGGTGATCTTGTCGCCCACGCCGCCCGTCGAGTGCTTGTCGGCGGTGCGCTTGCCGAGACCGGCGAAGCTCATCCGCTCGCCCGATGCGATCATCGCGTCGGTCATCACCCGGATCTCATCGCGGGTCATGCCGTTCAGGAGTACGGCCATCGTGAACGCCGACATCTGCGCGTCCTGCACGTATTCCCGCGTGTATGCGTCGATGAGCCAGCGCAGCGCGGGCTCGGGGACGGATCCGCCGTCGCGCTTGATCCGGATGATGTCGACGGCGTCGAAGGGTTCGGCCATGAGTTACTTCACCTTCTCGAGGTCGCGCGGCCCGAACGCGTCGGGCAGGACCTCGTCGATCGTGCGGATGCCGGAGACGGTGTCGAGCAGCGTCTCGGCGGTCGAGTGTTCGTAGAGCAGCTGACGGCAGCGCCCGCACGGCATGATGACGTCGCGCTCGCCGTTCACGCAGACGAAGGCGGTCAGCTTCCCTCCGCCCGTCATGGCGAGGTTCGAGATCAGGCCGCACTCGGCGCACAGCCCCACCCCGTAGGAGGCGTTTTCGGTGTTGCACCCGGAGACGATGCGGCCGTCGTCGACGTACGCCGCCGCTCCGACCTTGTAGTTCGAGTAGGGCGCGTAGGCGCACTCCATGGCCGTGATCGCGGCCTCGCGCAGGCGCGTCCAGTCGATGTCTGGCATGGTTTATCCCTTGATGTACGGCTCGCCCGAGGCCGCCGGCGGACGCGAACGTCCGACGAGGCCCGCGACGGCGAACAGCGTGACGACGTAGGGCAGCATCAGCATGAACTGGCTCGGCACGGGCGAGCCGATCACGGAGAAGATGCCCTGCAGGTTCGTGGCGAAGCCGAACAAGAGCGCCGCAAGCGTCGCGCGGATCGGATCCCACTTGCCGAAGATCACGGCAGCCAGCGCGATGAATCCCGCGCCTCCCGTCATCTCGCGGCCGAACTGCGGATTCGACACGAGCGTGTAGAACGCCCCGCCCATGCCCGCGATCGCGCCCGCGAGCATCACATTGCGGTAGCGGATCGCGGCGACCTTGATTCCGACGGTGTCGGCCGCCTGCGGGTGCTCACCCACGGCCCTCAGGCGCAGACCCCATCGAGTGCGATATAGCCCGTACCAGACGACGGCGACGACGACATACATCAGGTAGGTGATGATGGTCTGGCGGAACAGAACCGGACCGATCACGGGGATCTCGCTCAGGAACGGAATCGGCAGTGTCGGGAACACGTTCGGTGCGTTGAACTTCGCGGGGTCGTCGCTCATCACCGTGCTGAAGAAGAACGTCGTGAGACCGATCACCAGCACGTTCAGCACGACACCCACGATGATCTGACTCACGTAGTACGTGATGGCGAAGACCGCGAGCACGAGCCCGACGAGAAGTCCGGCGATCATCGCGGCGATCAGCCCGAGCCACGGCGTCCCCGTGACGGTGCCGATGAGCGCGGCGGTGAACGCGCCGGCCAGCAGCTGGGCTTCGATCGCGATGTTGACGACGCCGACGCGCTCACCGATCACGCCGCCGAGGGCACCGAAGATCAGGGGCGTTGCGAGCGTCAGGGCTCCGCCCAGCAGACCGATCATCGGCAGGTTCGCGCCCGCCGACGCCCACGTCAGGAAGCCCACCAGGAGGACGATGACGTATGCCGTGACCAACCACAGCGGGATCCGGCGACCGGCGCGCGTCCAGACGATCGCCAACGCCGTCGCCGCTGCCATCAGAACGACGCACACCCACGCGGTGGGGTTCGACGGCAGCACGAGGTCCGGAACCTGGATCGCCGCGTCGGCGCTGCGCACGAGACGGAACGTACTCTCGCCTTCGCGGGGCGCGGCGATCGGGAGCAGTGCGAAGAGCACGGTGAAGACGGCGAAGATGATGGGCGTCTTCCACGAGCGCACCGCGACGTGGCGCTTCTCGTCGCTGACGACGGTCTCGGCGACGGCGCTCATGCCGACACCTCCTTCTTCGAACGAGACTTCTGCTTCTTGGTCTTCTTGCGGCGTCCGTCCTGCTGCGGCAACCCGAAGATCGCGCGCACGAGCGGTGGCGCGGCGATGAACAGAACGATGAGCGACTGCACGACGAGTACGACCTCGTTCGGCACCTGCTCGGCCGCCTGCATCCAGAATCCGCCGGCCTTGAACGCACCGAAGAGCAGCCCGGCGAAGAGAATGCCAACGGGAGTGGAGCGCCCCAGGAGCGCGACCGTGATGGCGTCAAAGCCCATGCCCGCGTCGATGTCGCCACCGAAGCCGGTGGGCACGGTGCCGAGAACCTGGGTGACGCCGGCGATGCCGACGAGTCCACCGGCGATCAGCATGACCGTCACGTAGGACCGGCCCACGTTGATACCCGCCGTCCGAGCGGCCGCGGGGTTCTCCCCCACGGCGCGGAGCCGGTAGCCGAGGCTCGAGCGCTCGAGCAGCCACCAGGTGAAGATGACCGCGACGACAGCGAGGATGAGGCCCGCGTGGAGGCTGAAGCCGTCGCCCAAGAGCTGCGGCAGGCGAGCCGAGTCGGCCATCGCCGCTGTCTTCGGGTTCCCTGATCCCGGCGCCTGCAGAATGCCCTGCGTGGCCAGCATCCAGGCCAACAGGTAGAAGGCGATGTTGTTGAGCATGATCGTGAGGATCACCTCGTGCGCGCCCGTCTTCGCCTTCAGCAATCCCGCGATTCCCGCCCAGATGCCGCCCGCGACGACGCCCGCCACGATCGCGACGACGAGGTGCAGGCCCACCGGCAGGTCCATGTACGCACCGACATAGCCCGCGGCGGCGGCGGCCATGAGCATCTGGCCCTGACCGCCGATGTTGAACAGGCCCGCGCGGAATGCGAGCCCCACACCCAGCCCCGCAGCGATCAGGGGCGTTGCGAACTTCAGCGACTCGGTCAGAGGCCGGATTCCCGCGGCGAAGGTGTCGGCCTCGGTGTTGTAGATCGCGCCCTGGAAGAGCGCGACGTAGGCACCCGAGGCCGCCTCCCATACCGCCGCGAAGGTGTCTCCGGGACGGGCGAAGAAGTAACCGGCCGCGGCCTGCACTCCGTCGTCGGTTACGGCGATGAGGATGGAGCCGGCGATCAGCGCCAGTACGACGGAGAACACGGCGATGAGGCCGTTTCCGGTCGTGATGGCGCGGAAAGCCCGGTGCCAGCGGGATCGCTGCTTGTCGGCGGCGTTCATTCCGCCACCTCCGATGCGGTCTCGTCGATCATGCCGGCCATCATCAGGCCGAGGGTCTCGCGCGGAGTATCGCCGGGCACGATGCCAACGACCTTTCCGCGGTACATCACCATGATGCGGTCGGCGAGGGCCGTCGCCTCATCGAGCTCGGTAGAGATCACGATGACGGGGATGCCGCTGTCACGGGTCGCAACGATACGGGTGTGAATGAACTCGATGGATCCGACGTCGACACCGCGGGTGGGCTGCGCAGCAACGAACAGCGAAAGGTCTCGGCTCAGCTCGCGCGCGAGAACGACCTTCTGCTGATTGCCGCCCGACAGCCGCCCCGCGGCCTGCTGCGGTCCCTGGGTGCGGATGTCGAACTCCGCGATCTTCGCTCGCGCAAAATCGTCGAGCGCGCGCCGCTGCACATTTCCGCGCGACACGAACGGCGCTCCGTGCGAGCGATCGAGCATGAGGTTCTCCGCGATGGAGAACTCCTTGACAAGGCCATCCACGCTGCGGTCCTCGGGGACGAATCCGACGCCCGCGTCGAGGATCTCCCGGACGGATCGTCCGATGAGCTCCTGCCCGTCGAGGCGCACGCTACCGCTCACGCGTTCCTGCAAGCCTACGAGTGCCTCGGTGAGTTCGGTCTGGCCGTTGCCCTGCACACCGACGATCGCGAGGGTCTCGCCGCCGCGCACCGTGAACGATACGTCATCGACGGTGACCTGCCCGGTCTCGTCGGTGACCGTCAGGCCGTCGACGACCAGCGCCTCCGCTCCGAGCGCCGGCGCGTTCTTGCGAACGGTCAGTTCGACCGCCCGACCCACCATGAGCGACGCGAGTTCCTCGTTCGTCGCCGTCGGCGACGCGGTACCCACGATCTTCCCCAGGCGCACCACCGTGATGCGATCCGCGACCGCGCGCACCTCCCGCAGTTTGTGCGTGATGAAGACGATCGACGTACCCGCGTCGCGAAGTTGGCGCATCGTGGCCATGAGCTCGTCGGTCTCCTGCGGCGTGAGAACGGCGGTCGGCTCGTCGAAGACCAGGACCTTGGCGTCGCGCGACAGTGCCTTGATGATCTCGACGCGCTGCTGCACGCCCACCGGCAGGTCCTCCACGACTGCGTCGGGATCGACGTCGAACCCAAAGCGGTCGGAGATTTCCCGCACGCGGGCGCGCGCCGCCGCCAGGTCGAGCCGCCCACCGAAGGAGGTCTGCTCGTGGCCCAGCATGACGTTCTCCGCCACCGTGAAGACCGGGATCAGCATGAAGTGCTGGTGCACCATGCCGATGCCGGCCGCCATCGCGTCGCCGGGGCCGCTGAAGTTCTGCACGACATCGTCGAGCAGAATCTCGCCCTCGTCGGCCTGATAGAGGCCGTACAACACATTCATCAGCGTCGACTTGCCCGCGCCGTTCTCGCCGAGGAGCGAGTGGATTTCGCCGGGCTCGATCGTGAGATCGATGTGGTCGTTGGCTGTCAGCGCGCCGAATCTCTTCGTGATGCCGCGCAGTTCGAGCTTCATAGTTCCTGATCCTATTCCGGAGCGTCACACATGACGAGGGGAGGTCGGCGCCAGCCGGCCTCCCCTCGTTGTCGAGTAATCAGCCCAGGTACGAAGCGACCTCGAGCTCACCCGAGATGATCTCCGCCTTCAGGGCCTCGACCTCCTCGAGGAGCGCGGGGTCGACCTTGTCCGCGAAGTTGTGCAGATCGGCGATTCCCACGCCGTCGTTCTCCAGGGTTCCGACGTACGCCGTCGGGTCGAAGGAACCGTCGGCGCTCGCCATGACGGCCTCGTACGTCGACAGGTGCATGTTCTTGAGGATCGACGTCAGAACGAAGTCGGCGGTCGTCGGGTCACTCTCGAAGAGGTCGGCGTCCGCGCCGATAAGGGCGATGTCACGATCGGCTTCCTTGATCGCCTGCAGCGCCGACTGGTAGATCGGACCGCCCACCGGGAGCAGCACGTCGACGCCCTGGTCGATGATGTTCTGCGCGACGGTCTTCGCCTCCGGGCCGGCTTCGAAGCCGCCCGTGAAGGAGCCGGTCTCGCCGTCCCAGCCGACGACCTCGACGTCCGTGCCCTTGACCTCGTTGTAGTGATCGACGCCCTGCTTGAAGCCGTCCATGAAGATCGTGACGGTCGGGAACTCCTGGCCGCCGAAGGTACCGACCTTTCCGGCCTCCGAGTACCCGGCCGAGAGGTAGCCGGCGAGGAACGCGGCCTGCGCGGTGTCGTAAAGCAGCGGCTTGATGGTCTCCGCGTCCGCCTTACCGTCGAAGTCGGCATCCGCCGCATCGTCGATCAGGATGAAGTCGATGTCCGGATTGCTGTTCGCCGCGTCGATGGTCGCCGGGGCGAGCGCAAATCCGACGGACGCGATCGCGCTGCAACCCTGAGCGACGAGCGCGTTGAGGTTCGGTGCGTAGTCGGTCTCGGCATTCGACTCGACCTGCTTGAACTCGACTCCGAGTTCGTTCGCCGCCTCTTCCACGCCCTCGAGCGACAGCTGGTTGAACGACTTGTCATCGAAACCGCCGAAGTCCGAGACGATGCAGGGCAGGAAGTCCGAGGTCTCGCCGCCAGCGTCGGCCGGGGCCGAGGCCTCGCCGCTCTCGGCCGGTGCCGGGGTCTCCTCCGGTGCCTCGCCACAGGCGGCGAGCAGCAGACCTGCGCTGACAACAGCGATGGCACCGAATGCCGAACGCTTGATCATGTTCATGACTGATGTCCTCCAGGGATCTCACGCCTCGCCGCGCGCCCGAGTTGTGGGCAGTGCCGTCCGAAGCGATGTGCTCACGCTATCGCGGCAAAACTGAGCGTTTCGAGAGGCGTACGGGCGCCGAGACGCGATAGTTATATTCGCGAGAGCACGAAATCCCCGGAGGGATCAGAGAACGCTGTCTCGACCGTTGTTCTGCAGGGAGCTCACCGTCTGCTTCACGCGCTGCGCGTGCTCGCTCGTCGTCACCAGAAGCGCGTCCGGCGTGTCGACCACGATGATGTTATCGACGCCGATCATGGCGATGACGCGATCCGTCTCCGACACGACCAGAGCCGTCGCGTTGTCCCCCAGGACGTCCTGGTTGCTGCCCAGCGTCGTCACGCCCTCGCGCCGCCCATCGCCGACGAGCGTCCAGAGGCTCGCGAAGTCGCCGACGTCGTCCCAGTCGAACTGGCCGGGGATCACGGCCAGTCGGCCCTTCTCGGCCGCGGGCTCCGCGACGGCGTAGTCGATGGCGATCTTCTTCAGCGTCGGCCAGACGCGGTCGACGACCTCGTCGCGCGACGGCGTGTCCCACGCGTCCGCGATCTCCATCAGGCCCGCGTGCAGCTCGGGCTCGTTCGCCCTCAGCTCGTCGAGGAGCACGTCAGCTCGCGAGATGAACATCCCCGCGTTCCACAGGTAGGAGCGGTCGGCGAAGTATTCACGCGCGGTCGCGAGGTCGGGCTTCTCGACGAAGCGCTCGACGAGCGCCGCCATCGGCGCGTCATCGATGACGAGCTCGTCGCCCGTCTTGATGTATCCGAAGCCAACCGCGGGTTCCGACGGCTGGATGCCGATCGTCGCGATGTATCCCTCGCGGGCGGCCGCGATCGCCTGGCGCACCGTGAACTCGAACACCCGCTGGCGCTTGATCACGTGGTCCGCGGCGAAGGATCCGATGACGACGCCGGGATGCCGCCGCTCGAGGATCGCCGCCGCCAGGCCGATGGCCGCCGACGAATCGCGGGGATCCTGCTCCATGAAGACGTTGTCGAGGTTGACGTCGGGCAGATCCTCCTCGACCTTCGGACCGTGCGCGCGCCCCGTGACGACCGTGATCCGCTCGGCGCCCGTCAGGGGCAGCAGGCGATCCCAGGTCATCCGCAGTAGCGACGCCCCCGCACCCGTGAGGTCGTGCAGGAACTTGGGCGACTCGGCGCGCGAGAGCGGCCAGAGGCGGGATCCAATCCCCCCGGCTGGGATGACAGCGTAGAAGTCGTCGATCGGGTCAGACATGGCCCCCACGGTAGCCGACGAAGCTGTCGTCCTACGGGCGCCTCGCGGTGCGAGCCCAACTTAGGCGAGCCTACATCGAAGGTTCCGAACGCGGGGAGTACCCTAAAAAGCATGGCCCAGTCGCGCGCCGAGCTTGGCGTGCCGTCGGGCAGAGCCACCATCATCTCAGAGAGGACAATCGTGTCCGCACCTGCGCGTCAGACACCGGACGTGTCCCAGACCACCTCGAAGGTTCCGCGCGGCACCCTGTATCGCGGCCGCGAGGGCATGTGGTCGTGGGTCCTGCACCGGATCACCGGAATCGCCATCTTCTTCTTCCTCCTGGTTCACGTGCTCGACACGGCGCTGATCCGGGTCTCGCCCGAGGCGTACAACGCCGTCATCGGTCAGTACCAGACGCCCATCATGGGCTTCGGCGAGGTCGCCCTGGTCGCCGGTATCGCGTACCACGCGTTCAACGGCCTGCGCATCATCCTCATCGACTTCTGGTCGAAGGGCGCGAAGTACCAGCGCCAGATGTTCTGGTGCGTCATCGTCGTCTGGATCGTGACGATCGCGGGCTTCGCCGCGCGCCACATCCCGAACGTTCTCTCGCACATGGGTGGTGGTCACTGATGAACGCGTCCGCACTCGACGCACCGCGCACTCCGCAGCGCCGTAAGGGGTCGAACCTCGAAAAGTGGGGCTGGCTCTACATGCGTCTCTCCGGCGTGCTGCTGATCGTGCTGATCTTCGGCCACCTCTTCGTCAACCTCATGGTCGGCGAGGGCATCTCGGCCATCAGCTTCGGCTTCGTCGGCGGCAAGCTGTCGGATCCGTTCTGGCAGTGGTGGGACGTGCTGATGCTGTGGCTGGCGTTCATCCACGGTGCCAACGGCATGCGCACCGTCGTCAACGACTACGTGCTCAACACCAAGGTCCGCGCGACCCTCGTGTGGATCATCGGAATCGTCGCAGCGCTCATGATCCTCCTCGGCACGCTCGTCGTGTTCACCTTCGACCCGTGCCCGGCCGGCTCCGACCCCGCCCTGCTCGCGTCATTCTGCTCTGAGCTCTGAACCTCGAACGGAACCACATTCTTATGACGAATAAGTACCCCGACGCAGAGTTCAAAGACGGCGTCTACTATCACCAGCACGACGTCGTCATCGTCGGCGCGGGCGGCGCAGGCATGCGCGCGGCCATCGAGGCCGGCCCCCACGCAAAGACGGCGGTCGTCACCAAGCTCTACCCGACTCGTTCGCACACCGGTGCCGCACAGGGCGGGATGGCCGCGGCCCTCGCCAACGTCGAGGAAGACTCGTGGGAGTGGCACACCTTCGACACCATCAAGGGCGGCGACTACCTCGTCGACCAGGATGCGGCCGAGATCCTCGCGAAGGAGGCCATCGACGCGGTCATCGACCTCGAGAACATGGGCCTGCCCTTCAACCGCACGCCCGACGGCAAGATCGACCAGCGCCGCTTCGGCGGTCACACCCGCGAGCACGGCAAGGCGCCGGTGCGCCGCGCGTGTTACGCCGCCGACCGCACGGGTCACATGATCCTCCAGACGCTGTACCAGAACTGCGTCAAGCTGGGCATCAACTTCTTCAACGAGTTCTACGCCCTCGACCTCGTCACGACGAAGGACGAGAACGGCAAGACCCGCGTCGCCGGCATCGTGGCGCTCGAGCTCGCCACGGGCGACCTGCACGTCTTCCAGGCGAAGTCGGTCGTGTTCGCCTCGGGCGGCTTCGGCAAGATGTTCAAGACCACCTCCAACGCGCACACCCTCACGGGCGACGGCGTCGGCATCGTGTGGCGCAAGGGCCTCCCCCTCGAGGACATCGAGTTCTTCCAGTTCCACCCGACGGGCCTCGCCGGCCTCGGCATCCTCCTCACCGAGGGCGCCCGTGGTGAGGGCGCGATCCTGCGCAACGCGTCGGGTGAGCGCTTCATGGAGCGTTACGCGCCGACGATCAAGGACCTGGCCCCGCGCGACATCGTCGCCCGCTCCATGGTCAAGGAGGTCCTCGAGGGCCGCGGCGCCGGCCCGAACAAGGACTACGTCTACCTCGACTGCACCCACCTGGGCGCCGAGGTTCTCGAAACCAAGCTCCCCGACATCACCGAGTTCGCCCGCACCTACCTGGGCGTCGACCCGGTCGTCGAGCCGGTTCCCGTGATGCCGACGGCCCACTACGCGATGGGTGGCATCCCGACGAACAACGAGGGCGAGGTCCTCGCGAACAACGACGAGATCGTCCCCGGACTGTACGCGGCGGGCGAGTGCGCCTGCGTCTCCGTCCACGGATCCAACCGCCTGGGCACGAACTCGCTGCTCGACATCAACGTGTTCGGCAAGCGCTCCGGCCGCAACGCCGTGGCGTACGCGAAGACGGCCGACTTCGTGCCGCTCCCCGCGGATCCCGCGAAGGAGGTGCGCGACATGGTCGAGCGCCTGCGCAACTCCAACGGCACCGAGCGCATCGCGGACATCCGCCGCACGCTGCAGGAGGAGATGGACAAGAACGCGCAGGTGTTCCGCACCGAGGAGACCCTGACGAACGTTATGGGAACGATCCACGAGCTGCGCCAGCGCTACATGAACGTCTCGATCGACGACAAGGGCAAGCGGTTCAACACCGACCTGCTCGAGGCCATCGAGCTGGGCTTCCTGCTCGACCTCGCCGAGATCGTCGCCTACGCCGCGCGCAACCGCAAGGAGAGCCGCGGCGGCCACATGCGCGAGGACTACCCCGACCGCGATGACGCCAACTACATGAAGCACACGATGGCGTACCTCACGGGCGACCCGCACTCGCCGAACCCCGAGGACCACATCACCCTGGATTGGAAGCCCGTCGTGTTCGTCAAGAACGACGAAGGCGAGCTCCGCTACCCGCCGAAGGAGAGGAAGTACTGATGTCCGCAGCTGTGGCAGAAGCACCTGCCGAGGAGCAGGCAATCCAGTCGTACCTCGTCACCTTCATGGTGCGTCGCTTCGACCCGGAGAAGGACAGCGAACCCCGCTGGGTCGACTACGACGTCGAGATGTACCCGACCGACCGCGTGCTCGACGCGCTGCACCGCATCAAGTGGGACGTGGACGGCTCGCTCGCCTTCCGCCGCTCCTGCGCGCACGGCATCTGCGGATCCGACGCAATGCGGATCAACGGACGCAACCGCCTCGCATGCAAGACGCTGATCAAGGACCTCGACATCTCGAAGCCCGTCTACGTCGAGGCGATCAAGGGCCTTCCCCTCGAGAAGGACCTCATCGTCGACATGGAGCCGTTCTTCGCGTCGTTCCGCGAGGTGCAGCCGTTCCTGCAGTCGCGTTCGACGCCCGAGAAGGGCAAGGAGCGCATCCAGTCGGTCGCGGATCGCGAGCGTTTCGACGACACCACGAAGTGCATCCTCTGCGCCGCGTGCACCTCGTCGTGCCCCGTGTTCTGGACCGACGGCCAGTACTTCGGTCCGGCCGCCATCGTCAACGCGCACCGCTTCATCTTCGACTCGCGTGACGACGAGTCGCAGGTGCGCCTCGACATCCTCAACGACAAGGAAGGCGTGTGGCGCTGCCGCACCACCTTCAACTGCACCGAGGCATGCCCCCGCGGCATCGAGATCACCAAGGCGATCGCCGAGGTGAAGCAGGCCGTCCTGAAGGGCGGCCGCTGAGCGGATCCGCTGACGAAACGGGGCCCGACCATCCGGTCGGGCCCCGTTTCGTCGTTAGGCTGGAGCACATGACTCGCATCGCCTCCGTCAACGTCAATGGGATCCGCGCCGCCGCACGCAAGGGCATGGCCGGATGGATCGAGACCAGCGGGGTCGACATCCTCACCATTCAGGAGGTGCGCGGCGAGCGGGCGCACCTCGAGACGGTGCTCCCGGGCTGGCACATCCTCGCCGAGGAGGCCCCGCAGAAGGGCCGCGCGGGCGTGGCAATCGCATCCCGCGAGCCGTCGATCGCGCACCGGACCGGGCTCGGCGAGGGCGTCGACGCCCAGGGACGCTGGCTCGAGGCCGACTTCCAGTTCGGCGACCGCGTCGTGACCGTCGTGAGCGCCTACGTTCACTCGGGCGAGGTGGACACCCCGAAGCAGGAGGCGAAGTGGGTGTTCCTCGACGCAATGGTCGAGCGCCTCCCCCAGCTCGGCGAGTTCGCGGTAGTCACGGGCGACCTCAATGTCGGTCACCGCGAGTTCGATATCAAGAACTGGAAGGGCAACGTCTCGCGCGCCGGCTTCCTCGCCCGCGAACGCGCATACTTCGATCAGTTCCTCACGGCCGCCGGCGAGCCCGTCGAGGGCCAGGTGAGCACCGCGCGCGGCAAGGTCGGCGAGTTGAGCGACACGCGTCCCTTCGCCGCGGGCCGCACCGGTCTCGGATTCGTCGACGTCGGGCGCGCCTTCGCGGGCGAGGTCGAGGGACCCTTCAGCTGGTGGTCGAACCGCGGTCAGGCCTTCGACAAGGACACGGGCTGGCGGATCGACTACCACCTCGCGACGCCCGCCCTCGCCGCGCTCGTCGACAGCTACCGCGTCGACCGGTACCCGTCGTATGACGCCCGCTGGAGCGACCACGCCCCCGTCGTCGCGGACTACTCCCTCTAAGTAAGTTCACATTCTCGTTAATCCTCCGTTTACCTTCCGTCTGGAGTTCCGTTAGGAAGCGCGCTTAGCGTCAGTCACTGCCGGGCGTCCCTCCCGGCGCCAAGAACGTCCTTCTCACAACGGAACGGATCCCCTCGTGAAGCTCACCCGCCTCTCTGGAATCGCCGCCCTCGGCGCCGTCGCTGCTCTCACGCTCGCCGGCTGCGCCGCGAACGAAGAGACCGCACCCGCCACGTCCGCCCCGTCGGAGGGCACCTCGTCGGAGGCCCCCGCCGCAGGCGGTGCCACGGGCACGATCGGCGCGACCGGCGCCTCCTCGCAGGCTGCCGCCCAGGCCGCGCTCGTCGCCACCTTCCAGAGCCAGAACTCGGGCGTGACCGTGAACTACGAGTCGACCGGTTCGGGCGCCGGCCGCGACAACTTCCTCGCGGGCGCCTCGGACTTCATCGGTTCGGACCGCGCATACCACGTCGACGAACTCTCGGCTGGCTTCAAGGGCTGCGCCTCGGACAGCATCGTCGAGGTGCCGACCTACATCTCGCCCGTCGCCGTCGCGTTCAACCTGCCCGGCGTCGACACGCTCAACATGGATGCCGCGACGATCGCCGGCATCTTCGCCGGCGAGATCACGCAGTGGAACGACGAGGCGATTGCCTCGCAGAACGAGGGCGTTGAGCTGCCTGACTCGGCCATCACCCCGGTGAACCGCTCGGACGCGTCCGGCACGACCGAGACCTTCGTGAGCTACCTCTCGGCAACCGCCGGTGACGTCTGGACCTACGAGGTCGGCGACGAGTGGCCCATCGACGGCACCGAGCGCGCCCAGGGCACGCAGGGTATCGCACAGGTGCTCGGCTCGAGCGAGGGCACGATCGGTTACCTCGACGCCTCGCAGATTCCCGCCGACGCCGGCCAGGTCGCCGTGGGCGTTGACGGCGAGTACGTTCCGTACTCGGCCGAGGCTGCTTCGAAGCTCATCGAGAACTCGCCGCTTGAAGAGGGACGCGAGGCTCAGGATCTTGTCTTCGCGGTGGACCCCGCATCCGCGTCTGACGGTGCCTACCCGATCGCGCTTGTGTCGTACCTCATCAGCTGCACCGAGTACGAGGACACCACGAAGGCACAGCTGGTGAAGGACTACTTCACCTTCGTCGCCTCCGCCGAGGGCCAGGAGATCTCAGCCGCCGAGGCCGGCAGCGCCCCGATCTCCGACTCGCTGCGCGAGCAGGTCAACGCCGCGATCGACGCGATCGTCACGGAGTAAGACCCCGACTCGGAGCCCCTGGGGCGGCCTCACGAACCGTTGAGTCCGCCCCGGGGGCACCCGCATGACTACACACTTCACGAAACCCTGGAGCTCATGAGCACGACCGAGAAGGTGCCCGCACGGCAGGCGCCGCCAGAAGGCAGTATCAAAGCGAAGAAGCGCCCCGGCGACCTCGCTTTCTCCGGCAGCTCCCTTGGCGCCGGCATCATCATCCTGATCGTCCTCGCCGCGACCGCCGTCTTCCTCGTCGTTCAGTCGATTCCCGCCATCGCGGGAGATCCAGACGCGAACCCCATCCTCGGCGGGGAGAATTTCTGGAGCTACGCGCTGCCGTTCCTCTTCGGCACGCTCTGGTCGGCATTGCTTGCCCTCGCAATCGCGAGTCCGATCGCGATCGGTATCGCGCTGTTCATCTCGCACTACGCGCCCCGGCGGATCGCCGCCGTTCTCGGCTACATCATCGACCTCCTGGCCGCGGTCCCCTCCGTCGTCTTCGGCCTCTGGGGCGCGCTGTTCTTCTCCGGGTTCCTCCAGCCGTTCTTCGCGACGCTGACCGAGACGATCGGCACCTGGCCGGTCCTGAACCTGCTCTTCAGCGGCCCCGTGTCCGCCACCGGACGCACGATCCTCACCGCCGCGCTCGTCCTGTCCGTCATGATCCTCCCGATCATGACGGCCATCTGCCGTGAGGTCTTCCTGCAGACGCCCAAGCTGCACGAGGAAGCCGCGCTCGCGCTCGGCGCGACGCGCTGGGAGATGATCCGCATGGCCGTCCTCCCGTTCGCTCGCGGCGGCATGGTCTCGGGCGCAATGCTCGGCCTCGGCCGCGCCCTCGGCGAGACGATGGCCGTGACGATGGTGCTCTCCGGATCGCCGATCGTCGCGTTCCAGCTCCTGCAGTCGGGAAACCCGCAGTCGATCGCGGCGAACATCGCCCTGCACTTCCCGGAGGCGTTCGACACGGGCGTGAACACGCTCATCGCTACCGGTCTGATCCTGTTCATCGTGACCTTCGCGGTCAACGCGGTCGCGCGCTGGATCGTGAACCGCCGTGCCGAGTTCTCGGGAGCCAACTGACATGACTGCCCCCACCACCGAGACTGTCGTCGTACCGCCGTCGCGCATCTCGACCGGCCGACTGCCCAAGGGATCACCCTGGGCGATCCTGGTCGGCGCCATGCTGGTCTCCTTCGCGATCTTCGCCGTGCTGAACGCCGGCTCGCCGCTCGCCGATCTCAACGTCGCCGGCGCGCTATTCATCGGCATGGTTCTCTATGTCGTCTTCATCTACGTGCTCTCGCTCATCGCCGAGAGCCGTCGCCACGCGACCGACCGCCTCATGACGGCGCTCATCTCGACCGCGTTCGTGATCGCGTGTCTCCCGCTCGTGTCGCTCCTGTGGACCGTGATCTCCAACGGCCTCGCGCGCATGGATCCGACGTTCTTCAGCTGGTCGATGCGCAACGTCATCGGCGAGGGCGGCGGCGCCGTCCACGCGATCTGGGGCACGCTCATCGTCACCGGGCTCGCCGCGATCATCTCCGTGCCGATCGGTCTCATGACGTCGATCTACCTCGTCGAGTACGGCAACGGCAACCGCCTGTCGAAGGGCATCACGTTCTTCGTCGACGTGATGACCGGCATCCCGTCGATCGTCGCCGGTCTGTTCATCTACTCGGTGTTCACGATCTTCTTCGGCCCCGGAATCCGCATGGGCATCATGGGCGCCCTCGCCCTGTCGGTGCTCATGATCCCCGTCGTCGTCCGCGGATCCGAGGAGATGCTGCGCATCGTTCCGAACGAGCTGCGCGAGGCCTCCTTCGCGCTCGGCGTGCCGAAGTGGCTCACGATCGTCAAGGTCGTTCTGCCGACCTCGATCGCGGGTATCACCACCTCGATCATGCTCGCGGTTGCGCGCGTCATCGGCGAGACCGCTCCCCTGCTGCTCACGGTCGGCGTCACCGCGAACCTGCAGCTCAACGCGTTCGAGACCGACAACGGCCAGATGATGACCCTGCCGGTGTTCGTGTACAACGAGTTCATGTACCCGAGCGCCTCCTCGCCCGACGCCTCGCTCGAGCGCGCGTGGGCCGCGGCCCTGACGCTCCTCCTCATCGTGATGCTGCTGAACCTCGTCGGCCGCGGCATCTCCAAGTTCTTCGCCCCCAAGACCAGCGGTCGCTGAGCGGCGCGACTCAAGTAAAGGATCCACAAGATGTCTAAGAGCATCGAAGTCAACGACCTCAACGTCTACTACGGCGACTTCCTCGCCGTCGAGGGCGTGTCGATCGACATCCAGCCCGGCACCGTGACCGCGTTCATCGGCCCCTCGGGTTGCGGCAAGTCGACGTTCCTGCGCACCCTGAACCGCATGCACGAGGTCATCCCCGGCGCGCGCGTCGAGGGCGAGGTCATGATCGACGGCAAGAACCTCTACGGTGCCGGCGTCGACCCCGTGCTTGTCCGCCGTCAGGTGGGCATGGTGTTCCAGCGCCCCAACCCGTTCCCGACGATGTCGATCAAGGAGAACGTGCTGGCCGGCGTGAAGCTCAACAACCGCCGCATGGCCAAGAGCGACCAGGATGCGCTCGTCGAGAAGTCGCTGCGCGGCGCGAACCTCTGGAACGAGGTCAAGGACCGCCTCGACAAGCCCGGCTCCGGCCTCTCCGGCGGTCAGCAGCAGCGCCTCTGCATCGCCCGCGCGATCGCGGTCTCGCCCGACGTGATCCTCATGGACGAGCCCTGCTCGGCCCTCGACCCGATCTCGACCTTCGCGATTGAGGAGCTGATCGAGGAGATCAAGCACGAGTACACGGTCGTGATCGTCACGCACAACATGCAGCAGGCGAGCCGCGTCTCGGACAAGACCGCCTTCTTCAACATCGCCGGCACGGGCAAGCCCGGCAAGCTCATCGAGTACGACGACACGCCCAAGATCTTCACCTCGCCGTCGGTTCAGGCGACGGAGGACTACGTGTCGGGACGCTTCGGATAAACCCGATCTGAGAAATACGATGGCCGCCTGGGAATACCTCGGGCGGCCATTCGTTACACTGATACTGCCGGGCCGCACATTACCCCGGGCTCCAACTTTTGCCGCTCCGAGCGGCCTTCCGCCGTGAGGCGTACTTGTGCGGCTCGGCTTTTTCGTGGCCCGGGGCGCGAGGTGCGGGGCTAGATCAGTTCGCCTCGGCGCCAGAGGCGGGAGGCGGTCGCGAGTTCCTCTGCGAAGCTCGCCAGGCGCGACGCCCTGCTCGTGAGCGCGGTCGAGCGCTCGGGTTCCGTCGCCTCGTAATCGTCCGCGAGGTGCGTGGCGCCGGACGCCTGCACGCGGCAGAATGCGGCCGCACGGTCGAGAGCCACCGCGAAGTCGCCGGTGAACGCGCCCCGCAGAATCGTGTCGACGAGCGCGACGAGCTCCTCCGGGCCGGCAGGGACGGGAGCCCCGGCGACGATCGGATCGCTCGACGCGAGCTCGATGCGGCCACGTTCGTTCAGGAGTGCCGCGGTCTGCGGATCGTCGTGGATGCTGAGCTGAATCAGGTACATCCGCCAGAGCGCGCCCGGCAGACTCTTGGCGGGAGAGCGCGACCACAGCTGGGCGATATCGTCGATTCCGTTGACGGCCGCGAAGGAGATCAGCCGTTCGACCGCTTCCGGATCCGGTTCCGCGCGCACGCGCGCCAGCAGCGTCGTCGCGGTCGCGTGCGCGGCGCGCGACACCTCCGCCGGATCCTCCGATTCGAAGAGGCGGTCGAAGGTCTCGGAGGGGCGGAACACGGGGCGGGAGAAGTCTTTTGCCATCGCGCTCCAGGCTACGCTCCCCACATGGGCGAGGATCCTTCCTATTCACACGCATGGATTGTAGGCTGAGGGTATGAGCAATGAGGAGCGCTTCCCCGAGGTCGCCGTTCTCGAGCCGGGAGCGGCATGCACGAATGTCGAGGTGCTGGAGCCCCGGGACGTCCCGCTCGGCGGCCCACGCGCCATGCCCGTGTCGCGCACGCTTCCTCAGAAGAAGCGCTCGCTCGTCGGTTCGTGGTGCTTCATCGACCATTACGGCCCCGACGACGTGTCGTCGACCGGCGGCATGCACGTTCCTCGCCACCCGCACACCGGGCTGGCGACGGTGTCGTGGCTCTTCTCCGGCGAGATCGATCACCTCGACTCGGGCGGCAACGCGGCGCGGGTCCGACCGGGCGAGCTGAACCTGATGATCGCCGGCCGCGGAATCACGCACCAGGAGCTCTCGACGCCGGAGACGCAGACGCTCCACGGCGTGCAGCTCTGGTATGCCCTCCCCGATGCCTCGCGCTTCAGCGACAACCACTTCGAGCACTACGAGCCCTCCCCCGTTCCCGCGGGAGACGGGGTCACGGCCCGCGTATTTATCGGGTCGTTGGCGGGGTCGACGTCGCCCGTCGACACGCGGACTCCAGAGCTGCTCGGTGCCGAACTGATCCTCGCCCCCGCCGCCGTCGCGCACCTCGAGGTGAGCCGCGACTTCGAATTCGCGGCCCTCGCGGAGACCGGCGAGATCGAGGTGAACGGCACGACGGTCGCGCACCGCGAGCTGGGCTACGTTCCGCCGGGATCCGACACGTTGTCGCTCTCGTCGGTCGACGGCGCGCGGGTGATTCTGCTCGGCGGAGTCCCGTTCGGGGAGCAGATCGTGATGTGGTGGAACTTCATCGGTCGAAACCACGACGAGGTCGCCGACTACCGGCGGCGCTACCAGGCCGAGATGGGGTTCGAAGACGGCGAGATCATCGATCCTCTTTTCGGAGACTTCCCCGCGGGCCAGCCCGCCCCCCTCCCCGCTCCCGTGTTGCCCAATGCACGGCTGCGTCCCCGCGAGTAGGAGAAGATCATGGCAACAGTCGAAGACCGCCCCGAGGAACTGCGTTACGTCCTGCTCGACGGAGACACCGAGATCGGGGAAGAGTCGTACGCCGACGACGGCGACGAGCGGATCGTGTTCCACACCTTCGTCGACAGCAGCCGTTCCGGCCAGGGGCTCGCGTCGCAGCTCGTGCGCGCCGTTCTCGACGACATCGTGGCCCGCGGGATGAAGGTCGTTCCCGTGTGCCCGTACGTCAAGGCATGGCTGCCGAAGCACCCGGAGTACGAGGCGTCGGTCGTGACTCCGACGCCCGCGCACCTTCGCGTGATCGCCGCGCGCCCGCGTCACGCGGGATAGGGCACGGCCCTCTTCTTCAGTCCTCGCAGGCGGCCGAGGTAACACGCCGCGGTCACCACGCATACGGCCGCGGTGACGCCCAGACCGACCGTGAAGCTCGTGCCCGCGGCGATGAATCCGACGACGAGCGAGCCGAGCCCCGTGCCGGTGTCGAAGCCGATGTTCCAGCTCGTGCTGGCCAGCTCGCGCAGGCGCTGCGGGACGGATCCGAACGACTCGACGAGCGTCAGGTTCTGGATGCCCCCGTACGCGATTCCCACGAGGACCATGCCTCCCCAGACGAGCGGGGCGCTCCCCCACAGGATGGCGAAGGCGCTCGCGACGAGGCCCAGCGCGCCGGCGACGAGTAGCGGGGCGATGAAGCGGTGCGGGCCGTATCGGTCGGCGTAACCTCCCGCGAGCCAGCGCGCGAACGCCGTGACGCCCGTCAGGATCAGAAGTGCGACGAGGACCGTCGCCCCGCCGAAACCGAACTGCGGCGCGAAGGAGATGATGGCGCCCGCCGGCGCCGCGATGGCGGTGAGCACGAGGGCCGGCACGAGAACGGCGGCGAGCGCGTTCATCGTCACCGGCACCCGCGGCGCGTCGTCCTGCGGCGCGCGGTCGATGCGCCCGCCGATCGCGGCGGCGAACGGAACCGCGAGCACGGGGAGGAAGCCGAGCAGGAAGATCACCCGGAAGTCGATGTTCTCGGCGATCCATGCGCTCGACGGGATCAGCAGGAACTGCGGCACCGCGATCGACAGGCCGTAGATCCCGATCGCCCGGCCGCGGTGCGACTCGGGGACCAGGTGCGCCACGGCGCTCGATCCGCACACCGTCACGACCGCGAAGCCGGCACCGCGGAGCGCCGAGACCGCGAGCACGGCCCACAGCGCATCGCTCATCACGAACAGGAGCGACGGGGCGCCGAGCAGCACGGCCCCGGTGACCATCGTGGCCCGCCATCCGATCGTTCGAAGCGCCCATGGCACCGTCGTCTGCACCAGGACTGTGGCGAGCATGAGGATCGCGTTGACAAGCCCCGCGCCGCCTTCGTCCGCGCCTCCGTGCCGTGCCCAGAGCGGCGCGGTCGGGAGGAGCAGGGCATAGCCCGCGAAACCGAGGGCACTCGCCACGAGCAGGGCACGCATCCCGGGGATGCGCCAGACGGATCCGGTCACGGGATCCATTCTCCCGCGTCGGCGGCGATCTCGGTATTCAGCGGGCCTCGCGGCTCGGATCAGCCCAGCGCGTCGATCAGGCCCCGGAGGTGCGCGCGGCTGAGCTCGCGGGCGCGCGCGCCGTCGCGATCCGCGATCGCTTCGGCGAGGTCGGCGTGCGCATCGCGGTCGACGTCGTCGTCCGTGTGGCGATGGATCCGGAGCATGTCGATCATCGCGCGCCGCAGGCGCGGCACGAACGCATCGAACAGCTCGAGGAGCACCGGGTTGTCCGCGGCCTCGACGACGGCGCGGTGGAAGCGCATGTCGGCGTCGACGTACTCCTCTCGGGTGTCGTGGGCACCGCCGCGCTCGGCGAGTGCCCGCCGGATCCTGCGGATCGCCGCGGGCGAGCGACGCTCGGCCGCGAGGTGCGCGCCCTCCGATTCGATCGCGATACGCGCCTCGATGACGGCGGCGATATCGGCGCGCCCCAGTACCGCGCCCCAGTCCTCCGGCGCATCGAGCGCGGTCACGAAGACGCCGGCTCCCTGGCGGGTCTCGAGCACGCCGCGCCCCGCGAGCTGGCGGATCGCTTCGCGGACGGTGGACCGCCCGACGCCGAGCTGCGGGCCGAGCGTCGTTTCGCCGGGGAGCTTCGCCCCGAGCGACCACTCTCCCCCGCGAATCCGTTCGAAGAGCGCCCGTGCCGCCTGGTCGGCGAGCGGTTCCCGCCTGATCTGGGTCATGCCCTCATACTAACAACTCCTCAACTTGTCTGAGGAGTTGTGCTAGCGTCATCACATGATGTCGCGCGCGCTTCTCCTTCTTTGCCGCGGCGGGGCCTGAACAGACCGGCTCCCCGCCGCGGGGGCTCCGCGCGCCGGTCGCTTCTCGCTCTCAGAAGGACGACCCCATGACCGCTTCTTGGAACCGCCAATCCCCCTCGACGATGCCCTCGCATCGCTACACCGACATCTTTTCCCGCGTCGGCGTGCCGCTCACCGACCGCCGCTGGCCCGACGCACGCATCACCGAGGCGCCGCTCTGGGTGCCGGTCGACCTGCGCGACGGCAACCAGGCGCTCGCCGAACCGATGGATCCCGAACGCAAGCGCCGCTTCTTCGAGCTGATGGTGCGCATGGGCTACAAGGAGATCGAGGTCGGATACCCCTCGGCCTCGCAGACGGACTTCGACTTCGTGCGGCTCATCGCGGAGAGCGCCATCGCCCCCGATGACGTAACGATCGTCGTATTTACGGCGGCTCGCCGCGACCTCATCGAGCGCACCGTTGCCGCGATCGACGGCATCACCAACCCCGTCGTCATCCACGTGTACACCGCGACGGCCCCCGCGTGGCGCGAGACCGTGCTCGGACACGACCGCGCGGCCCTCACCGAGCTGATCCTGTCGGGCGGGCGAGACATCCTCGAGCTCGCCGGGCACCTGCCGAACGTGCGCTTCCAGTTCAGCCCCGAGGTGTTCAACCTGACGGAGCCCGACTACGCGCTGGAGGTCTGTGACGCGATGACGGAACTCTGGGATGCGCGCCCCGATCGCCCCGTGATCCTCAACCTCCCGGCGACGGTCGAGGCCGCGACGCCCAATGTGTACGCCGACCAGATCGAGTACATGCACCGCAACCTCGCGCGGCGCGACGGCGTGATCCTCTCGGTGCACCCGCACAACGACCGCGGCACCGGCATCGCGTGCGCCGAACTCGCGGTCCTCGCGGGGGCCCAGCGCGTGGAGGGATGCATCTTCGGTAACGGCGAACGCACGGGGAACGTCGACATCGCCACCCTCGCGCTCAACCTGCACGCGCAGGGCGTGGATCCGATGATCGATTTCTCCGACATCGACGAGATCCGCCGCACCGTGGAGTACTGCAACCGCATCGAGGTGCACCCGCGACACCCCTATGTCGGCGATCTCGTACACACGGCGTTCAGCGGAACCTATCAGGATGCGATCCGGAAGGGATTCGCCGAGCACCGCCGGCGAGCGGCCGCGCTCGGGATGCCCGAGTCGGACATCGACTGGCGCGTGCCGTACCTGCCGATCGATCCCGCCGACATCGGGCGCAGCTACGATGCGGTCATCCGCGTGAACTCGCAATCCGGCAAGGGCGGGATCGCCTACCTGCTCGAGACGGATTACGGCATCGAGCTGCCGCGGCGCGCGCAGATCGATCTCGCGCGGCATGTGCAGCGGCGCTCCGAGGCGAGCGGCGCCGAGGTGTCGGCCGATCAGATCTGGGACGTATTCCGCGACGCGTATCTGTCGGATCCCGCGCCCCGCGTCACCCTGGAGCGGCTCGATATCGACGGATCCCGGGTCGCGGTCGCCCTGCGGTCGGGCGGATCCGCGGTCACCCGCACCTTCGCCGACGCGGGTCCGGTCGAGGCGATCGTGGCGACCCTTGCCGAGGCGGGCATCGACATCGATGTGACAGAGTTGCACCAGACGAGCGTGCGCGCGGGAAGCTCGAGCGACGCGCTCACGATGATCGAGTATCGCTCGAACGGCGCGACGGGCTGGGCGGCCGGCATGGACCGGTCGGTGTTCGCGGCGAGCGCCGCCGCCGTGCTGGCGGCAGCCAATCGCGCCGCGGTGCGCGAGGAAGTGGATGCATGACGGAGATTCTGAGGCTCGATTCGGTCGACGTGGTGCGCGGCGGGCGGCAGCTGCTCACCGACATCTCCCTCACCGTTCGGGCCGGTGAACACTGGGCGCTCATCGGCCCGAACGGGGCCGGAAAGTCGACCATGCTCACCATGTGCGGCGCGCAGGAGCACCCGACCCGGGGGTCCGTGTTCGTGCTCGGGCAACAGCTCGGACGCGTCGAGATCAGGAAGCTGCGCGAGCAGATCGGACACGTGAACCCACGGCATGCCGTCTCGTCACCCCTCTCGGTCCTCGATGTCGTGCTGACCGGTGCGACGGGCACGAACGAACGGATGATGCGCTGGGAGCCCACACCCTGCCTGTTCCGGCGCGCGCACGAACTCATCGACATGCTCGGCCTCGCGGGCAAGGAGTCCGCGCGCTGGCCGACGATGTCCCAGGGTGAGCGGGGACGCACTCTGATCGCACGAGCGCTGCTCATGGATCCGCCGCTCCTGCTGCTCGACGAGCCGTCGACGGGCCTCGACGTCGCGGCGCGCGAGCAGCTACTCGAGACCGTCGACCACCTGCACCGCACCCACCCCTCGCTCGCGACGGTGCTCGTCACGCACCATCTCGAGGAACTTCCGGAGTCAACGACGCACGCGATGATCATCGCGGAGGGCCGCGTGCTGGCGCGGGGCGCCGCACGCGACGTCCTCACGACCGAGCTGGTCACCGAGGCGTTCGACTACCCCATCGCCGTCGCCCACCACGGCGGGCGCTGGTCGGCGCGCGCCGCGCGGGGGCGCGCCGCTCACGCGGTCGCGTCGTCGAGCAGCTGAAGGATGTGGCGGTATTCGTGACCTGTCGCGCGGGTCATGCCGAGCTCGCACGTGCGGTTGAGCGACGCGTGCACCGCGGATCCGGCGGCCGCAACGTCCGCGGCCTCGGCGCGCGTCGCGCTCTCGGTCAGCTCGGGGTGAAGCATCCCGCGGTCGCCCGCGAAGCCGCAGCAACCCCAATCCTCGGGCACGACGACCTCCTCGGCCGCGGCGCCGGCGACGCGCGTCAGCGCCTCGACGATGCCCAGGTGCGCCGACGAGCAGGTTGGGTGCACCGTCACCGATTCCACCTTCTGCCCCGCGGGAAGCGCCGGCAGGATCCGCTCGTCGACGAAGGCAACCGCGTCGATCACTCGGATCCCGTGCTCATCCGCCGCGGCAAGCAGCACCTCGAGGCCCTCGGTGCAGCTCGAGGCGTCGCAGACCACGGGCAGGCGGCCATTGTCGGTGGCGCGGAGCAGCGACGACGCCACCCGCGACGTCATCTTGGCGTACCCCCGCGAAAGGCCCTTCGACTTCCACGGCGTGCCGCAGCAGAGCGAGGGCAGGTCGTCGGGCGTCGCCACCCGCACACCCGCGCGCTCGCACAGGCGGAGGAACGACTGCGCGACACCGTCTCCGCCGACGGGGCCGAACATCGTGGTCGTGCACGACGAGAAGTAGATCGCCTCCGGCTCGTCGGCGTTCACGAGCGGCCGACGGGATCCACCCCCGGGCAGGTCTGCCGTGTACAGCGGCACGGTGTCGGATCCGAGGACCGCGCGACCGAGCTGCGTGGCGAGTTTCGGGAGCGCGGTCGGGAGGGCATCGGCGAACGACAGCGCCTTGCCGCCGACCCCGCTGATCGTGTCCCAGTTCTTCGCGGCGACGTTCCAGCCCGCCTGCAAGATGGCGTTCTGATTCTCCTTGCGCAGGCGGCGCACGAGGTCGCCCGTGTTGATGCGCACGGGGCAGGCGATCTGACACATGCCGTCGACCGCGCAGGTGTCGATGCCGTCGTAGCCGTATTCCTTCTCGAGCGTCTTCACCAGGGCCGTGTCACCCGCCGCGCGGGCGCGCTCCATCTCGCGGCGCAGCACGATGCGCTGGCGGGGCGTGAGTGTCACGTCCTTCGACGGACACGCCGGCTCGCAGTACCCACACTCGACGCATCGATCGACCTCGCTCTCGACGGTCGGCGCCGTCTTGAGGTCGCGCGTGTAGCCGAGCGGATCCTCCGTCAGCAGCACACCCGGATTGAGTAGCCCCTCCGGGTCGACGAGTCGCTTGACCTCCCACATCACCTCGTACAGCTCGTCGCCGTACTGGCGGTTCACGAACGGGGCCATGATTCGGCCCGTGCCGTGCTCGGCCTTGAGCGTGCCACCGCGAGAGAGCACGAGCTCGACCATCTCCTCCGTGAACGCCTCGTAGCGCGCGAGGTTCGCCGCGTCATCGAATCGCTCGTTCACGAGGAAGTGGATGTTGCCGTCCTTCGCGTGGCCGAAGATCACGCTCTCCTCGTAGCCGTGCTTGTCGAACAGCTCGATGAGCCGCTCGCAGGTTTCGCCGAGCCGCTCGACGGGAACCGCGATGTCCTCCAGGAGCGCGTTCGTGCCCGAGGGCCGCGCCTCGGCGACGGTCGTGAACAGGCCCTTCCGGATGTGCCACAGCTGGGCGCGCGTCACCAGATCCGTCGTCATCGCCGCGGGTGACGCCAGCGGCAGGCGCGAGAGGAGTTCCGACGCCGCCTCCGAGCGGGCCTCGAGCTCGGCCGGCGTCGCCTCCTGGAACTCCACCAGCAGGGCGGCGTGATCGACGACGGCGAGCGCGCGCAGCTCCTTCGTCGCCTCGTGGTCACGCTGCGCAACCCGCAACGAGGCCGCGTCGAGCAGCTCGATCGTCGCAAAGCCGGCGGCAACGAGGGCGGGTAGCGCGGCAGTCGCGTCGGCGAGGTTCGCGAACACGAGCAGGCCCGTCGAGACGTGCGGCAGGATCGGCACCGTGCGGAAGGTCGCCTCGGCGACGAAGGCGAGGGTTCCCTCGGATCCGATCACGAGGTGCTCGAGGATCTTCACGGGCTCGTCGAAGTCGAGGAAGGAGTTCAGGCCGTAGCCCATCGTGTTCTTGATCGCGTGCAGGCGCGTCAGCGTCGCCACCGAGTCGGGGTTCTGCCGGATCCGGTCTCGGATCCGCTCGAGACCGCGGACGAGCCGCGGCTCCGCGGCGCGGAGGCGCTCGTCGGCGCCCGGTGAACCCGTGTCGACGACGGTTCCGCTTGGGAGCACGAGGACGGCCGACTCGAGCGTGCGGTAGGTGTTCGCGTGCGTTCCGCAGGACATCCCGGAGGAGTTGTTGGCGACGACGCCGCCGATCGTGCACGCGATCTCGCTCGCCGGATCCGGCCCCAGCTTCCGCTTCCGACGGACGAGCCTCGTGTTCGTCGCCCGCACCGTCGCGCCGGGCTGCACGCGCACGCGCGCGCCCCCGTCGAGCACCTCGATCCCGCGGAAGTGGTGGCGGGTATCGATCAGAACGCCGTCGGATCCCGCCTGCCCGGACAGGCTCGTGCCGCCCGATCGGAACGTCACGGGGACGCCCTGGGCGCGTGCGGCGCGGAAGGTCGCCGCCACGTCCTCGGCGGTGCGGGCCGTGACGACGGCGCGCGGCGTGAGGAGGTAGTGGGACGCATCGTGGGCGGCGGCGAGTCGGTCCGTCGCGCGCACGCCAACCTCGGCACCGATCTGCTCGAGCGCCTCCACGAGCAGCGGGTCCACGGGAGCGAGGGTGTCGACCCCATTGTGACGTTCGTTCATCCGCCTGCCCTTTCCTGACGCGACCTGACGTCATTCATCGTACCGGTTGACCAGTTGGGTGCCGTTCTCCCCACCAATGCTCGGCGGACGGGAGTAGCGTCGAGGGGTGTTCCACATCGTCTTCTTCGAGCCCCGCATCCCCCAGAACACGGGCAACGCCATCCGAACGTCGGCCGCGACCGGCAACATGCTGCACCTCGTCGAGCCGCTCGGCTTCGAGATGAGCGATACCAAGCTGAAGCGGGCCGGCCTGGATTACCACGACCTCGCGCACGTCACGATCCACCCGAACTTCGACGCGCTTGTGACCCACCTCGAGGCCGAGGGCACGGGCCGCATCTACGCGTTCACGGGCCACACCGAGAACCGCTACACCGACGTGTCCTACGAGCCCGGCGACGCACTCATGTTCGGCCCCGAGCCGACCGGCCTCCCGCCGGAGATCATGTCGGATCCGCGCGTCACCCGGCTCCTGCGCATCCCCATGCGCCCCGGGATCCGCTCGCTCAACCTCTCCAACTCCGCCGCGATCGCGACCTTCGAGGCCTGGCGCCAGAACGACTTCGGCGGCGGCGTCTGACAACGCCGCGAGGCGGCGGATCATATGCCGCTCGCGGAATACACAGAAGCCCTCGGAGCGACGCACGCTCCGAGGGCTTCTCGGTGTGGGCCCAGCGGGGATCGAACCCGCGACCCGCGGATTAAAAGTCCGATGCTCTGCCAGCTGAGCTATAGGCCCGCAGACGAGTTTAGTTCACGTCCGCTGTGCGGCCCAATCCGCGTTCTCAACCGCGGATCGCGTCCGCGATCGGCACGGATCCATTGCCGAAGGCGATGGTGCGGCGGATCGTCGACGGGTCGTGGAGCACCGCCGCCGCCACGGCCGCGACATCGCCGCGGGTCACCCGCCCGTCGCCGGGCTCCTCGACCTCGATGAGCCCGGTGGGCTCGTCGAGCGTCAGCGGCCCCGGGGCGAGGATCGTCCAATCGAGGTCGGTCCCGCGGAGGTGCTCGTCCGCGATCGACTTCGCCTCGGCATACGCATAGAACGAGTTGTCCTCGGGCACACCGTGATCGCGGCTCGCCCCCAGATAGGAGACCATCACGTAGCGCGTCGCGCCGGCGGCGGCCGCCGCCGACATCGATCGGACCGCGCCGTCGAGGTCGACCGCGCGGGTGCGCTGCGGATCCCCTCCCCCGGCGCCCGCCGACCACACGACCGCGTCGTGACCGCGGAACACCTCAGTGAGTGCCGCCTCGTCGAGCGTCTCGACGTCGGCGACGACGGGCGAAGCACCCGTCTGCCCAACCTCGTATGCGTGATCGGGGTTGCGGATGACGCTCGTGACCTCGTCGCCGCGATCGATCAGGAGCGGGGCCAACCGCATTGCCACCTTGCCGTGTCCGCCGATGATGAGCACGCGTGCCATGGATCCTCCTCGGGTAGGGGTTCGTCGGTGCCTCCACGCTACGCCGCTCCGACGGAAGCAGGGTCGTTCGGTGACAGACTGGTCGCATGACCACGCCGACGCCCGCACCGCGCCGACCCCTGCTCGAGGCCGCCATGCAGCCGCTCATCCTGCTCGCCGTCATCTGGGCGGTGCAGTTCGTGAACGTGATCGTCCGCTACCGCCTCAACTACACCTTCGGCGTGGAGGCGTGGGATCCGCCCGGGCTGATCGGCCTCGTCACCTCACCCTTCCTGCACTCCGGCTGGGGCCACATCATCGCCAACAGCGTGCCGTTCGCGATCCTCGGCGTCCTGATCGCGTTCGAGGGCACACGGCGCTACTGGATCGTCACGGGCATCACGGCCGCGTCCAGCGGCATCTTCGCATGGGTCATCAATTCGCCCGGCACCGTCACGGTGGGCGCATCCGGCGTCGTGTTCGGCTACTTCGGCTACCTGATGGTGCGCGCGTTCTTCGCTCCCTCGGTCGGACGCGGGATCCTCTATGGCGCCATCGCGCTCGTCGTGGGTTCGCTCTACGGGGCGACGATGCTGACCGGCATCTTCGCGGCCGGAGCGAACGTGTCGTGGCAGGGTCACGTGGGCGGCGCGATCGGCGGCGCCATCGCCGCCCACGCGCTACGGCCGAAGCGCCGCCCCATTGTGGGATCCGCATAACGCGCTCGAAGATCGGCGCTCAGCGGCGCTAACGTGGGCCCTCGTGAACGTACTCTGGCGCACCCTGATCATCATGCTCCGCGCGAAGCTGCGCCGCCGGCGCGAGGGGACCGTGCCCCTCGACGCGGTGACGCGGATCCGCCTGACGACGCTGCCGACCGACATCGACCTGCTCCGGCACATGAACAACGGCCGATACCTGTCGCTCTTCGACCTCGGCCGCTGGGACATGACCGCCCGCACGGGCCTCGGTGATGCCTTCCGCGAGAACGGCTGGTACGCCGTGGTCGCGAACGAGACGATCACCTTCCGCAAATCGCTCGAGCTGTTCACCCGCTTCGACATCGAGACGCGATGGATCGGACACGACGAGAAGGCGCTCTACATGGAGCATCGCGCCGTCGTCGACGGCGAGGTCTACGCGCGCGCGATCGTGAGGGGGCGGATCCTCCGCCGTTCCGGCGGGTCCGTTTCGCACGAGGAGCTCTTCAGCGCATTGGGTTTCGAGGGCGAGCTGCCCGAGGCACCCGAGTGGATGCACGTGTGGTCCGATGCGACGCGCCTTCCGGGCACCCGCCGGCCCGCCCCCAGCGTGTGGGAGTGACTGCACGACAACGCGGAAAGGCCCCGGTTACCCGGGGCCTTTCGTCTGAGCCACCTGTGGGATTCGAACCCACGACCTATTCATTACGAGTGAATCGCTCTACCAACTGAGCTAAGGCGGCATTCCCGCGCCGCGTGAGCGGCACGAGTATTGATGTTACTCGTTCACGCGGGCGTGCGCGAATCCTGGTCGCATCCCGGGCGTGCCGGATCCGTCACGAGCAGACGAGCCCCTCCTCCGGAAGGGTCCCGTCGACGAGGAAGGCCTCGACGGCCTCGTCGATGCACGCGCTGCCGGATCCGTAGGCCGTGTGCCCCTCGCCCCTGCGAGTCAGCAGCTGGCCCGACTCGAGGTCGTCGGCGAGCGCCTCCGCCCACGCGTACGGCGTCGCGGGGTCGCCGGTGGTGCCCACGACGAGAATCGGTGCGGCACCGGCCGCGGTGATCGGTTCGCGCACACCGCTCGGCGGCACGGGCCAGTACTGGCAGGGGTCGGCCCCGAGCATGTACTCCCAGGTGACCGGCGCGTGTTCGGAGAGGTACTCCTTGTCGGCCTCGTACTGCTCGTCGGTCTCGGTCGGGTAGTCCATGCAGTTGTACGCGGTGAAGGCCTCGGTCGAATTGGACAGGTAGCCGCCGCCCTGCGCCCGCTCGTTGTAGAAGTCGGCGAGGTACATGGCCATCTCCGGATCGCCGTCGGACGCGTTCGCGAGCGCCTCGGTCAGCGACGGCCAGTTCTGCTCGTTGTAGAGCGCCACGACGATGCCGAGCATCATCGCGTCGCCGCCCAGCTCTCGACCGTCCGCGGTCGGAAGAGGGTTGCGATCGAGGCGGGCGAGGAGCGAGGCGACGCCGTCGTACGCCTGATCGAGCGTGCCGCGGAACGGGCATGCCGAGGCCTCAAGGCAAGCCTCGAGATACGTGCCGAGGGACTTCTCGAACGCCACGACCTGCGAGCGCCCCACCTCGCTCGACGACACCGAGGGATCCATCGCCCCGTCGAGGACGAGGTTCCCCGTGTTCTGAGGGAACAGCTCGGCGTATGTCGCACCGAGGTAGGTGCCGTACGAGAAGCCGAGGTAGTTCAGCTTCCGATCGCCCAGCACTCCGCGCAGCAGATCCATGTCGCGCGCCGACTGTTCGGTCGTGATGAACGGCAGGATGTCGCCGGACGACTCCTCGCATCCGGCCGCGAAGGTCTCTGCCCCCGCCTCCAACTCGGCTTCCCACTCTTCGGATCCGCGCGCGCCCGACGGGATGTCGTACAGGTAGGCGTCCATGTCATCGGCGTCGAGACACGCCACAGGCGTGGACTCCCCCACCCCGCGCGGGTCGAAGCCGACGATGTCGAAGGTGTCGAGAAGGGCCTCACCGAAGCCGTCGTACCCGATCGACGACTGCACGTATTCGATCCCGGATCCGCCGGGGCCGCCCGGATTGACGAGCAGCGAGCTCTGCGGATCTGCAGGTCGATCGGCCGGACGTGTCATCGCGAGCTCGATCGTGCCGTCGGCGGGGTTGTCCCAGTCTCGCGGCGCGTCGATCGTCGCGCACTGGAAGCCGTCGGCGCAGTCCTCCCACTGCGGCTGCTGTTGGTAGAACGACAGCAGCTCCTCGGGAACCCCGTCGGTCACCGGCGGCTTCTCCGGCACCTCGGGGCGCGAGGGCTGCGGCGTGCAGGCGGCGGATGCGGCGAGCGCACCGACCACGGCGAGGGCAGCGAAGAGGCGGCGGATCACGGTTTCCTTCCGGTCACGACGGTCAGCAGGAGGCTCTCGAACGCGAGCGCCGGCTGCACGTTGCGCTCGAGCGCCTCGCGAGTCTCGGCGATGTGGTCGAGGATCGTGAGGGTGCGCTCGGCTGTCCATTTCTCGGCCTTGACGCGCATCTCCTCGCGGTATTCGAGGTTGATGAGCTCGCGGTCGCGGCCCAGTTGCAGGAGCACGATGTCGCGGAACACCGACTGCAGGTCTGTCAGCACCCGGTCGAGGCCGTCGCGCACGCTGCGCTTGGAACGCTTCTCCTGGTCGTCGGTGAGAGCCTTGAGCTGGCTGCGCACCGCCGGTGGGATGCGCGCCCCGTCGGCAACGCCGATCGTGCGCAGGAACGACGCGCGCTCGGCCTCGTCGCGCTCGGCAGTGAGCGCCTTCGCATCGTCGTTCGCCGCGGAGACGATCCTGGCCGCTACGTCGACGACGCCGCCCACGCCCTTCAGCGCCAGCACGTCCCGCACTGTCTCGTCGCGCCGTGTGCGCGACGCCTCGTCCGTCGCGAGCCGCTGCGCCATCCCGATGTGCCTCTGCGCATGGCGCGCCGACTGCTCCGCGAGCTGCGGATCCACACCGGTGCGTTCGACGAGCAGCCGCGCCACATCGCTCGTCTCGAGCTCGCGGAGCCGGAGCATGCGCACGCGCGATCGGATCGTCGGCAGCAGATCGGCGTCGCTCGGCGCGCAGAGGATCCAGATCGTCTGCTCCGGCGGCTCCTCGAGGGCCTTCAGCAGCACGTTCGACGTGCGCTCGGCCATGCGATCGGCGTCTTCGATGATCACGACGCGGAATCGGCCCGCGCTCGGCGCATAGTACGACCGTTCCACGATTGCGCGGGCGTCCTTGATCGTGATGATCACGCCCTCGGTCTTCAGAAGCGTCAGATCCGGGTGCGTGCCCGCGAGCACCTGCTTCATCGTCGCTTCATCGCGCTCGTCGCGCGCGATGAGCGCCGCGGCGAAGGCGCGCGCGAGCGTCGAGCGACCGGATCCGGGAGGGCCCGTCAGGAGCCAGCCGTGGGCGAGCTTCGAAGCGTCGGACGCGGCCTGCCGCAGCACCTCGACGGCAGCCTCCTGGCCGAGTGCGTCGCCCCAGGGAACGGCGGGTGCGGTGGTCATGGATCCAGCCTAGGCGCTACGTCCGACACGCTTCCGAGTGCGGTGCGTCCGACGCGGAGCGGCGCACCGCGCGCGGGGATCAGACGGTCACGACCTGCGCGGTGCCCACGCGGGCGTCGGGGCCCATCTCGTCGGCGAGGCGGTTGGCCTCCTCGATGAGGGTCTGCACGATCTCGGATTCGGGCACGGTCTTGATGACCTCGCCCTTCACGAAGATCTGCCCCTTGCCATTGCCGCTCGCCACTCCGAGGTCGGCGTCGCGCGCCTCGCCGGGACCGTTGACGACGCAGCCCATGACGGCCACACGCAGCGGCACGGTCATGTCCTTGAGCCCCTCCGTGACGTCCTCCGCGAGCGTGTAGACGTCGACCTGGGCGCGACCACACGACGGGCAGGAGACGATCTCCAGCGTGCGCTCGCGCAGGTTCAGCGATTGCAGGATCTGGTGGCCGACCTTGACCTCCTCCGCGGGCGGAGCGGAGAGCGACACACGGATCGTGTCGCCGATGCCCTCGCCCAGCAGGATGCCGAACGCGGTCGCCGACTTGATCGTGCCTTGGAAGGCCGGTCCGGCCTCCGTGACGCCGAGGTGGAGCGGCCAGTCGCCCCGCTCGGCGAGCATGCGGTACGCCTGCACCATGACGACGGGGTCGTTGTGCTTGACCGAGATCTTGAAGTCGTGGAAGTCGTGCTCTTCGAACAGCGATGCCTCCCACACGGCCGACTCGACGAGCGCCTCGGGCGTCGCCTTGCCGTACTTCTCCAGCAGGCGCCGGTCGAGCGAGCCGGCGTTCACGCCGATGCGCAGCGAGACGCCCGCGTCCTTCGCCGCCTTGGCAATCTCGCCGACCTTGTCGTCGAACTTGCGGATGTTGCCGGGGTTCACGCGCACGGCGCCGCAACCGGCGTCGATCGCCTGGAAGACGTACTTCGGCTGGAAGTGGATGTCCGCGATGACCGGGATCTGGCTCTTCATCGCGATGATCTTCAGCGCGTCGGCGTCCTTGTCGGTCGGACACGCGACACGGACGATCTCGCAGCCCGACGCCGTCAGCTCGGCGATCTGCTGGAGCGTCGCGTTGATGTCGTGCGTCTTCGTCGTGGTCATCGACTGCACGCTGACGGGTGCGTTGCCGCCGACCTTCACCTTCCCGACATTGATCTGTCGTGACTTGCGGCGGGGCGCGAGGGTCTGGGCGGTCGGCATACCGAGGTTCACTGCTGGCACGTGCATAAGACTACGCCGCGTGACCGACAAGGCTCCCCCAGTTGCACGGATCCTCAGGGAGTGTGTAGCGTCTGACGTGTGTTCACGAACCTCACCTGGTGGCGCGCCTCGTAGGCGGCCCGTTTCGTGAACCCGATTTTCAACGACCGCCCTTCACCGGCGGTCGTTTCGTGTATGCGGGACCGCCGCCCGACAGAAGAGAGACCCCCGTGGCCGACAATCCCGCCCGCCTGATTTCCGCGCTCGCGGCGGATCCCGAGCGTTCCTTCGCGCTGATCGCCCGCGACGGCGCCGAAACGGTCGAAGTCCTGACGGGCCCGACCGTCGACGTCGACAGGCTCGCCGACATCCCCCTCACGGACGCCGACGGATCCGCCCGCGAGGTGCTCGCGATGGTGCCCTACCGCCAGGTCGCCGAGCGCGGCTTCGAGGCGCACGACGACGGTGCGCCGCTGCGCTGCCTGCTCGTCGAGGACCACCAGCGGATCCCCGCCGCCGACGTGCTCGCCGAACTCCCCACGGCGCAGGTGCCGCTCACCGACGCGGGCTTCGACATCGACGACGACAGCTACGCCGAGATCGTGCGCACCGTGATCCGCGACGAGATCGGCCGCGGCGAAGGGGCGAACTTCGTCATCCGCCGCGACTACCGCGCGAACGTCAACGCGGATCCGCGCGTCGCCGCGCTCACCTGGTTCCGCGCGCTGCTCGAACACGAGCGCGGCGCGTACTGGACCTTCGCGATCGTCACCCGCGACCACGTCGCCGTCGGGGCCAGCCCCGAGGCGCACGTGACCGCGCGGAGCGACGGATCCGCGGCGCGCGTCGTCGAGATGAACCCCATCTCCGGCACCTTCCGACACCCCGCCGGCGGTGCCACCGTCGAGACGCTCAGTGCCTTCCTCCGCGACACCAAGGAGACCGAGGAGCTCTTCATGGTCGTGGACGAAGAGCTGAAGATGATGAGTGCCGTCTGCAGCGACGGAGGCCGCATCACCGGCCCGCACCTCAAGGAGATGTCGCGGCTGACGCACACCGAGTACGTCCTCCGCGGCCGATCGCAGATGGATCCGCGCGACATCCTGCGCGAGACGATGTTCGCCCCGACGGTCACCGGATCACCCATGCAGAACGCCTGCACCGTGATCCGCCGCCACGAGACCACCCCCCGCGGGTACTACTCCGGCGTCGCGGCGCTGTTCACGCCCACCGAGACGGGCCACGACCTCGATGCGCCGATCCTGATCCGCACGGCCTACATCGAACAGGGCCGGCTGCGCGTGCCCGCGGGTGCCACGCTCGTGCGCCACAGCGACCCCTACGGCGAGGTCGCCGAAACCCACGGCAAGGCCGCCGGCGTGCTCGGCGCGATCGGGGCGATCCCGCGCGCGCTGACGTCCGTGACCGGCGTCGACGAGGACGCCCCCGGATCCGCGCCGCGGCGCCTCTCCGAGGATCCGGAGATCGCCGGGCTGCTCGCCTCTCGGAACTCGCGCCTCGCGCCGTTCTGGATGGAGGAGCAGACCGGATCCGCGGCGAAGCCCCTCGCGGGGCAGCGCGCGCTCGTCGTCGACGCCGAGGACCGCTTCACGACGATGCTCGCCCACCAGCTGCGGCACCTCGGGCTCGAGGTCGACATCGCGCACTGGTCGGCCGTGACCGACGCGCAGATCGATGCGGCCGAGCTTGTCGTCTCGGGGCCCGGCCCCGGGGATCCGCTCGACACCGAGAGCGCCCGCGTCGCGCGCCTGCGCGAGGTCGTGTCGCGCCGCATCGACGAGCGCGGGCCGCTGCTCGCGGTGTGCCTGAGCCATCAGGTGCTCGCGACCACGCTGGGGCTGTCGATTCAGCCGCTCGCGTCGCCGCACCAGGGCCTGCAGCTGACGGTCGATGTGTTCGGCGAGCCCGCGGCGATCGGCTTCTACAACACCTTCACGGCTCGCGTGATGCCCGGCGTGACGCGCCTGACCCCGAGCGCGAGCCGGTGCACCGCGGGCGAGGTCGAGATCGCGGCCTCCGACACGGGCGACGTGTACGCGCTCCGCGGCGAGCGCTTCGCCAGCGTGCAGGGTCACCTGGAGTCGATCCTCTCGCGCGACGGCATCCGCACCCTCGAGCGCCTCGTCACGCACGCATTGGCGTAGGGTGCCGTGCATCAAGTGGGACACGGGGTGGGGCGTGTCCCAGTTAGTGCGGGAATAGGGGCGCCATACGCGCACTAAGTGGGACATATGGTGGGGCGTGTCCCAGTTAACGCCGGAATAGGGGCGTCATACCCGCATCAAGTGGGACACGGGCTGGGGCGTGTCCCACTTAGTGCGGGAATAGGGGCGCCATACCCGCAGCAAGTGGGACACGCATCAAAGCATGTCCCAGTTAACGCCGGAATAGCGGCGCCATACCCGCATTAAGTGGGACACGCTCCACCCCATGTCCCACTTATCGCCGGAATCGCCGCGCCGGGCTTCGGGGGCTGCGCGGGCCGTAGGGTGGATCCATGAGCGCATACGACGTGGATGCCGTGATCGTCGGATCGGGCCCCAACGGGCTGGTCGCCGCGGTGACTCTCGCGGAGGCGGGGTGGCGCGTCGTCGTCTACGAGGCGGCCGAAACGCCCGGCGGCGGGCTACGCAGCGGCGAGGTCACCCTCCCCGGTTTCATCCACGACTGCTGCGCGTCGAACCACCCCATGGCGATGGCGTCGCCCGCCTTCCGTGCCCTCGGGCTCGAGCGCGAGGGCCTCGCCTTCGCGCAGAACGATGTACCCCTCGGGCACGCGATCCGTCCCGGGGTGAGTGGCTTCGTCCGCCGAAGTGCGGCCGAGACGGCGGCGGGCTTCGGCGCCGATGAGAAGCTGTGGCGCGCGGTCATGGGGACGTTCGGATCCCGATGGCGGCAGTTGGGGCGCGCGATCGGTAACCCGCTCCGGCCGACTCCGGACCTCATCGCGCTCGGCGCCACCAGCGTGTGGCCGACGCCCTGGCTCCTCGGTCTTCTGCGCGACGAGCGCAGTCGCGCCGTGCTGTCGGGGCTCGCGGCGCACGCGATCGTCGATCTGCGCCAGCCCGCGACGGCGCTGGTCGGCGTGGCCCTCGGGGCGTTCGCCCACGGCGTCGGATGGCCCGTGGCGGTCGGCGGGACGAAGTCGATCGCCGACGCGCTGATCGCCCGGCTGACGTCGCTCGGCGGCGAGATCGTCACCGGAACCCGCATCTCCCGCATCGAGGAACTGCCGCGAGCGCGCGCCGTCCTCCTCGACACGTCCCCGCGCGACGCGCTCAAGATCGCCGGCCACCGATTCAGCCCCTCCTACGCGAACTCCCTGCATCGCATGCGCTACGGCGCCGCCGCGTACAAGGTCGACTGGGCGATCGAGGGCGAGGTGCCGTGGCTCGATGAGGGGATGCGCGAGGCCGGGTTCGTGCACCTGGGCGGATCCGCGGAGCAGGTGATCGCCGCCGAGCGCGACGTCGCGAAGGGCCGCATGCCCGAGGAGCCGTTCCTGCTGCTGTCGCAGGCGTCCAGGCTGGATCCGTCCCGCGCGCCGCGCGGGAAGAGCGCCTTCGGCGGATACGCCCACGTGCCGTTCGGCTTCGACGGGGACATCACGGAGGCGATCGAGGCACGGATCGAGAAGTTCGCGCCGGGCTTCCGCGAGCGGATCCTCGCCCGACACGTCACGGATCCGCGCGCCATGGAAGCGCTCAATCCGAACCAGATCGGCGGCTCGATCGACGGCGGCGTGCCGGATCTGTTCCAGCTGATCGCCCGCCCGCGGCTCAGCCTCAATCCGGCCGCGACGAGCGACCCCGGGATCTTCCTCTGCTCGGCGTCGACGGTGCCCGGTCCGGGCGTGACGGGCATGCCCGGGCGCCTCGCCGCGCAGCTCGCCCTGAAGCGCCTCGGCTGACGTCGGCCCCGCCTCCCCTGCCGTCCTCGCGGAACGCGATACAGCACCCCCGCGCGAGGCGACATCTCGCGTTCTCACGGACATCTCGCTCTGACGACCGGGGCGCGCGCTCAGAGCGCCCCACCCGCGTCGTCGGCGGTCGGTGATCACGAATGCCATTGCGTGCCCCCGGGAGGCCGCACCTTTTGGCGACTCTCTCAGCGTGGCGCGGGAATGGATGATGGCTCGTCCGCGCTGCACCCCGTATGCGTGCTTTGATTCACCACACTTTCGCCGAACCCGCCAGCGTTCTCCGCGTCGAGGAGATCCCGGATCCTGTCGCCGGGCCGGGCGAGGTGGTCGTCGCGATGACCGCCTCCGCCATCCACAACCACGATCTCCTCACCGTCTCCGGAGACTACGGCTTCACGCCGGACCTGCCCGCACGTGCGGGCACCGAAGCCACGGGCACGGTCGTCGAGCTCGGCGAAGGCGTCGCACACCTCGCGCTCGGCCAGCGCGTCACCGTCAACACCTTCGGCGTCTGGGCCGAGAAGTTCGTCGCGAAGGCCGCGGGCGTCGTCCCGGTCCCCGATGCGATCGCCGACGAGGCGGCGGCGCAGCTCATCTCGATGCCGGCGAGCGCCCTCGCGCTGCTCAACACCCTCGACCTCGCCGAGGGCGACTGGATCATCCAGAACGCCGCGGGCGGAGCAGTCGGCCGCCTCCTCGCGCAGTTCGCGAAGAGCCGCGGCATCAACGTGGTCGGCCTCGTGCGGCGCAGCGACGCCATCGCGGAACTGGCCGAGGCCGGAATCGACAACATCGTCGCGACCGATCAGGACGACTGGCGCGATCGCGTCGCCGAGATCACCGGCGGCGCGCCGATCGTGCGCGGAGCCGACTCGGTCGGGGGATCCGCGCCCGGCGAGATGCTCTCCGTCCTCGCGGACGGCGCCCGCCTCAGCCTCTTCGGCGGGATGGGGTCGTGGGATTTCGAAGGATCGATGAACGACATCATCTTCCGCGGCATCACGATCGACGGATTCTGGGGCGCGAAGGTGATGCCCGCCCTCAGCCCCGACGAGCGCACGGCCCTCTTCGGGGAGATCCTCACTAAGGTCGCGTCCGGCGCCATCACGCTCCCCGTCGAGGGAAGCTACGCGCTGACGGACATCGCGGACGCCGTCGCCGCTCACAACCGCAAGGGCCGCATCGGCAAGGTCCTCCTCCGTCCGTAAGCACGCCAGCATCCCCGCGAGATCGCATCGTTTTCGCGAAGGCGCACTGAACTCGATGCGACCTCGCGAAAAAGGTGAGATCTCGCGGATCCCGGAAGAGCGCCGGGCTCGCCCTCACAAGCCCGGCGGGGATCCGTGCGCGCCCTCCCCGCGAGATCGCACGGTTTTCGCGAAAGCGCACCGAACTCGATGCGACCTCGCGAAATCGATGCGATCTCGCGGATCCGGTCCAGCGCCGGCCGCCGCGGCGGCCGGCGGGTCAGCCGCCGAAGAGGTCGACCGGGTTGAAGATGTCGGCGGCGAAGAGAAGCGCGCTCATGCCGATCATCAGCACGACGACGACGAGCGTGAGGGGCACGAGGCGCGTCGCGTCCGCGGGCGCCGGCGCCGCGCGCCCCGTGATGCGGGCGAAGAGGCGTTTGAGGCCGTCCCACAGGGCGACGACGACGTGCCCGCCGTCGAGGGGCAGCAGCGGGATGAGGTTGAACACCATCAGCGCGATGTTGAGCGCGGCGATGAGGTTGACGAGCACGGCGAGCCGATCGATGATCGGCGCCTCGGTCGCGGCGACCTCGCCCGCGATGCGGCCGACACCGATGACGCTGATCGGCCCGTCCGGATCCCTCTCGCCGCCCGTGACGAGGTCGACGGCGATGTCGTAGAGCGTGACCGGCAGGTGCACGATGACGCCAATGACCGAGCCGACGCTGCCGACGGCTTCCTCCGCGCCGGCCCAGAGCGGCTGCCGCACCCGTTCGTATGCGGGGCTGAAGCCGACGAAGCCGACCTCGTCGACGACGGTTTCGCCGTCGGCGTCGACGTACTCGTTCTCCGCGAGGATCGGGGTGACCTGCAGGGTCTGCGCGGATCCGTCTCGGAGGATGTCGACCGCGAGCGGGTCACCGGGGTGGTCTCGGACGATCGCGGACGCCTCTTCGAAGCTGCTCACGGCGGTGCCGTCGATGGCCGTGATCGTGTCGCCCGGCAGCAGCCCCGCCTCGGCCGCGGGGGTCGGGGCGTCGCCGGGCGCGCACGCGGTCTGGGGCGAGCCCGCGGGCAGCACGCACTCGGACACCGTCGCCACCGTCGAGGTCGCCTGCGTGATGCCGATGCCGCTCAGGAGAACCGTGAACGCGACGATCGCGAGCACGAAGTTCATGAAGGGACCGCCGAGCATGACGACGACGCGCTTCCACGTGGCCTGGCTGTACAGCGTGCGGCCGGCGGCCGCGTCGATCGTCTCGTCGTTCTGCGCCCTGGCGTCCTGCACGAGCGTGGCGAACAGGCGCGGGTTCTTCCCCGAACTGGGCGGGTACATCCCCGCGATCGAGATGAATCCGCCCAGCGGGAGCGCGCGGAAGCCGTACTCCGTCTCGCCGAACTGCTTCGACCAGATGCGCGGCCCGAAGCCGATCATGTATTGGCCGACGTGCACCTTGAACAGCTTCGCGGGCACGATATGCCCCAGCTCGTGCAGGGCGATCGACAGGCCGAGGCCGATCAGCATGACGAGCACGCCGAGGATGAACAGGACGACGGTCATCAGTCGTTGTAGGGGTTGGGCCAGACGCGCTCGGGGGCGTCCCAGCCGGCTGCGATGAGCGCGCGGCGCGCGAGCTCGCGTGCCGAGTAGCCCCACTGCGTGCCCTCGATGTCCCGGTAGTTCTGGTGGCCGGGCCCGCACCACACGATGGCGTCGCCCTCGCCCGCCAGCGACACAGCGGTTTCGATGGCCGCCTCGGGAGGCGAGACCTCGTGCACCTCGTGCGCGGGATCCACGTCGCGCGCCGCGTCAACGAGCGTGCGCCGGATAGAGGCGGCGTTCTCGAAGCGGGGGTGGTGGTCGGTGATGACGGTGATGTCGGAGCCCTCGACCGCCGTGCGCGACATGTCGTAGCGCTTGGTCGCGTCGCGGTCGCCGTCGGCGCCGAAGAGCATGATGACCTTGCCGGGAGTCACGCGGCGCACCGCCGCCAGCGTCTTCTCGAAGGCGTCGGGCGTGTGCCCGAAGTCGACGTACACGGCCGGCCCGGCGGATCCGGACACCAGTTGCGTGCGGCCCGGCACCCAGGCGCGGATCCCGTCGCCGAGCGCGTCGGTGATGCGGTCCCACGCGTAGCCGGCCTCGAGCATCATCACGATGCCGAGTCCCGCGTTCGCGGCCATGTGCGCGCCGATGACGGGGACGGTCGTTTCGAGGGATCCGGCGGGCCCGGTCAGGCGGAAACTCGTGCCGGACTGCTGCTCGCGCGTCACCTCGACGATCCAATCGGCCTTCGCGAGCGCGCTCTCGGCGGCGATGCCACGGGTCGCGATGGTTGTGACCGGGATGTCTGCCTCGGCCGCGATCCGCTCCCCCGGCGCGGAGTCGAGGGAGACGACGGCACGACGGCTCCGATCGGCGTGGAACAGCGGCGCCTTCGCCTGGTAGTAGGTCTCCATGTCGCCGTAGTCATCGAGGTGGTCGTGCGTGAGGTTCGTGAACCCCATGATGTCCCACACCACGCCGTCGACGCGGTGACGGGTCACGGCCTGGGCGCTCACCTCGACGGCGAAGGCCTCGACGTTCTTCTCGCGCATGCGCGCGATAAGGGCATGCAATTCGCTGGCCTCGGGGCTCGTGAGACCGGCGACGACGCGCTCGCCCGCGACCACGCGCTCCGCTGAGGTCGAGGCACCGGCGATCACGCCGATCTGCGTGAGCATGCCCTCGAGCAGGTGCGTGACGCTCGTCTTGCCGTTCGTGCCGGTCGTCGCGAGAAGCAGGGGGATGTCGTCGGCGGTGCGGTAGACCGCCTGGGCGACGAGAGGCAGCGCGCCCCGCGGATCCGGGACGACCAGCACGGGCAGCCCGGCGGGCTCGGCGATCGACTCGCCCTCGGCGTCGGTGAGGATCGCCGACGCGCCGTTCGCCGCGGCCGCGGCGGCGAACTCCGCGCCGTGCCGGTTGACGCCGCGAATCGCGACGAACATGTCGCCCGGAACGAGATCGCTGGACGACACGGTCACGCCCGTCACCTCCGCGTCGCGGGACGCGGTGCCCCCGGTGAGTTCGGCGAGGTCGGAAAGGCGGCTGACGGTGGGCCGCTCGGGGCGCAGCATCGTGGGTGGCGTGCGGCGGATGCGAGGCGTGTCGATCACGTCAACATCGTCTCACGGGGCCTGCCGGAACCGCTGAAAGCAGGTCAGGCGCCGATCAGCTCGTCGGCGGTTCTGCGGGCCCACGATTCGGCCTCGGCCAGCGTGTCGAGGGTGAGCTCCGACGGCGGTTCGTGCCGTTCGACGACCTCCGCGATGGTGTCGACGATGCCGAGGAACGACAGGCGCCCCTCGTGGAAGGCGTCGACCGCCTGCTCGTTGGCGGCGTTGTAGACGGCGGGGAAGGTGGATCCGGCGGCGCCCACCTGCTTCGCGAGCGACACGGCGGGGAAGGCGGCGTCGTCGAGCGGCTCGAACGTCCAGCTGGCGGACGTCGTCCAGTCGAGCGGCGCCCCGACCCCGGGCACCCGGCGCGGCCAGGCCATGCCCAGGGCGATCGGCAGCCGCATGTCCGGGGGCGAGGCCTGGGCGATCGTGGAGCCGTCGACGAACTCCACCATCGAGTGCACGATCGACTGCGGGTGCACGGCCACGTCGATCCGCTCGAACGGCACGTCGAAGAGCAGGTGCGCCTCGATGACCTCAAGCCCCTTGTTCACGAGGGTCGCCGAGTTGGTGGTGACGACGCGCCCCATGTCCCACGTGGGATGGTTCAGCGCCTCCGCGGGCGTCACATCGCGGAGCGACGCGCGCGTGCGGCCGCGGAAGGGGCCGCCCGAGGCCGTGACGACCAGTCGCCGCACCTCGTCCGCGGATCCGCCGCGCAGCGCCTGCGCGATGGCCGAATGCTCGGAGTCGACCGGCACGATCTGGCCCGCCGCGGCGGCCCGCTTCACGAGCGGGCCGCCGACGATGAGCGATTCCTTGTTCGCGAGCGCGAGGGTGCGCCCCGCCTCGAGCGCCGCGAGGGTCGGGCCAAGCCCCACGGAACCGGTGATGCCGTTGAGCACCACATCGGCCTCGACCTCGCGCACGAGCTGCGCGGCGGCGTCGGCCCCGAGAGCGGTGTGCGCGACCCCGAACTCCGCCGCCTGCTCGCGCAGCAGCGTCTCCTGCGATCCGGTCGCCAATCCGACGAGCTCGAAGAGCTCGGGGTTGGCCCGGATCACGTCGAGAGCCTGCGTGCCGATGGATCCGGTGGATCCGAGGACGATGACCCTGCGCATGATGCGGTTACGCGGCCGGGACGTGGGCGGTACCGAGGATGTCGACGACGAAGATCAGGTCGTCCTCGGCGAGCTCGCTCTCGCTTCCGGCGTAGGCCTCGGCCTTCGGGATCACAGCGACGACCTGCGAACCGACCTTCTGGCCGACGAGGGCCTTGGTGAAGCCCTCGATGACGCCGTTCGTCGGGAACGAGGTGGGCGCGCCGCGGCCCCAGCTGGAGTCGAACTCCTCGCCGTCGGCGACCTTGACGCCCTTGTACTGCACGAACACCTGGTCGCCGTCGGCCACGGTCTCACCGTCGCCCTGCTTGAGCACCTCGATGGCGGTCGTGTCGCCGACCTTCAGGTCCTCCGGGACCGTCACATCCGGGGTGCCGTCCTCGGCGAGCGTCACCGTCGGGAAGCCGTCCTCGGGCGCGACATCCTCGCCCCACGCGGCGGTCGGCGCCTTCTCGAAGACGTCGATGACCGCGACGGCGGCCTGAACGCTCTGACCCGTCGCGGCGGTCTGCTGCGGGATCGTGAACGCCACCCGCGAGCCGAGCGGCACGTCGACGAAGGCGTCAAGGTAGCTGCCCTCGACGATGCCGAGCGGCAGGCTCGAGAACGGCTCGTAACCCTCGGCTCCGAGCTTCTCGCCCGTCTCGGCGTCGTACATGGTGGCGGCGTAGGTGACGTAGTCGCCGGCCGCGATCTTGTCGCCGTCGCCCTCGCTGATCACGGCGCTGGAGATGTCCGGGATCCCGAGCGGCGCCTCGAATTCGGCGGTCGCCTCGGATCCGAAGTCGCCGCTCACGTCGACGCAGTCGGCGGCCTTGCCGGACTCCTCCCCGGCGTCGCACATCTCGACGGGCGCGGCGCTCGCAGAGGGCGTCGCGGTGGCGGATGGCGTCGCGTCGCCGTCGTCGGACACGGAGCCGCAGCCAGCGAGGGCGAGAACGGCGAGGGCGGAGGCGGACAGAGCCGCGATGGAACGAAGACGCACGATGAAGACCTCAATTTTCGTGGGCGGTTTCGCCCATTTTGCCGCATCAGGCTATGTGCGCTCACATTCGCGTCCCGTTCGGCGCCTTTTCCCGGGAGAATGCTGATTCCCGCAGGGGCATATATGCGCCGTATCCTGACAGGATGACCGAATCGCGTGATGTGAGCCCCCGCACGCCCAGCTGGGTGTACACCTTCGGCCGTACCGTGCTCGCGCCGCTCGCGCGCATGGTCTACCGCCCGCGGGTCGAGGGCAAGGACCTCATCCCGAAGGACGGCGCCGTGATCTTCGCGAGCAACCACCTCTCCTTCATCGATTCGATCGTGATCCCGATCGCCGCGGCTCCCCGCCCCGTGCACTTCCTCGCGAAGGCGGAGTACTTCACGGGCACGGGCTTCAAGGGCTGGTTCTCCCGCACCTTTTTCACCGCGGTGGGTGCGACGCCCGTCGAGCGCGGCGTCGGTCAGGCCGCGATGGACGCGCTCGACCAGCAGAAGGAGATCCTCGCCTCGGGCGCGGCGATCGCCCTGCACCCGGAGGGCACTCGTTCGCGCGACGGCCGTCTCTACAAGGGCCGCACGGGCGTCGCATACCTCGCCCTCGAATCGGGCGCGCCGGTCGTGCCCATCGGGCTCATCGGAACCGACAAGGTCATGCCCGTCGGGGCGAAGATGCCATCGTTCCGCGAGCGCGTCGTCGTGAAGTTCGGCGAGCCCCTCGATCTAACCCACCTCGGCCCCGCGTCGAGCGGGAAGGCCCGCCGCCTGGCGACGGATGAGATCATGACGGCGATCCACGCGCTCTCGGGTCAGGAGCTCGCCGGCACCTACAACGAGCTGCCGGCGCAGACCGCCGTGGAGAAGATCAAGCGCGCCCTCCCGCACGAGCGGAAGTGACGCCCAGCCGCGCCATGCCGCTCACGCGGCCGTGACGACCGGCTCGATCACCACGTCGAAGTTGAGGCTGTTCGAGATGAAGCACCATTCGTGCGCCTCCTCGTGGGCCGCGATCGCGTCGCCGATCATGGCTTCGTCCGCCACCTCGATCCGAGGGCGGAGCGTCGCGCCGGTGAATCGGCCGCCGTTGCCCACGACCTCGATCTCGGCGCTCGCCTCGTCGACGTAGCTCGTGACGACCACGCCGCGGAGCACACAGGCGTGGAGGTACGAGAGCATGTGGCACTCGCTCGCGGCGGCGAGGAGAAGCAGCTCCGGGTTCCATCTGACGGGATCCCCGCGAAACGGCACGTCGGCCGATGCCTCGATCTCCGGACGCCCCGGGACGCTCAGGGTCACGTCCCGCGTGTAGTCGCGGTAGCCGCTCGTGCCCGTTCCCTGGTTGCCGGTCCAGGTCGACGTGAGGGAGTATCCGTGAGTGCTCATGCGGCCGAGTCTAGGCTTATAGCGTGGTCACCGCAGAAACCTTCCCCGCATCCGCCGCCGCCGAGCTCGCCGTTGTCGAGCGTGGCGGCTTCGTCGAGTCTCGGCACATCGGATCCGCGATCGTGCTCGCGCCGGACGGCGAGACCCTCATCTCGCACGGGGATCCGTCCGCGCTGATCCTCCCGCGCTCGGCGCTCAAGCCGCTGCAGGCGATCGCGAGCGTCACCGCGGGGGCGAACCTTGCGGGCGAACGCCTCGCGATCGCGACGGCGAGCCACGACGGCACGGCCCGGCACGCGGAGCTCGTGCGCGCGATGCTCGCCGATGTGGGCCTGACCGAGGATGCGCTCCGCTGCCCGCCCGCGTGGCCGTCGAACGCCGACGCGCGGAGGGCGCTCATGGTCGACCACGCGGAGAAATCGCCTTTGCACCACAACTGCTCCGGCAAGCACGCTGCCATGCTCACCGCGTGCCGCGCGAACGGCTGGGACCTCGAGACCTACCTGCACCCGGAGCACCCGCTCCAGGTGCACACCCGCGAGGTCGTCGAGCGCCTGACGGGCATGAAGATCGCCGCGTCCGTGACGGACGGCTGCGGCGCCCCCGTGCACGCCATGAGCCTGCTGTCGCTCGCGCGGGGGCTCAACCGCGCCGGCAACTCGGCCGAGAGCTCGCCGTTCGCGCTGTACCGGGTCGCGGCGCAGCTTCTGCGCGCCGCGCGCGAGAACGCGTGGGCGATCGAGGGCCCCGGCGGCGACGACACCCTCACGATCGAGCGCTTCGGCGTGTTCTCGAAGAAGGGCGCGGAGGGCGTGCAGACCATCGTCGCGCCCGACGGCACCACCGTGGCCGTCAAGATGCTCGACGGCTCGAACCGCGCCGCATCCCTCGTAGCTCTCGCGCTCCTCGCCCGCACCGGCGCCGTCTCGGTGAAGGAGGTCGCGGCCGCCGCGGCCGAACGGCCCAACCTCCGCGTGCTGGGCGGCGGACGCACCGTGGGTGTGATCCGCGCCACGGTCTGATCCCGCCCGGATCCTCCCCCGCGGCCGTTATGTGAACACGGATTCACGGGAGCACGACCCGTGTGGGCGCGGCGCCGCCGCTGACGAGCCACGCGCGCGCCGCCCGGGGCCGGGCGTAGGGTGGCAGCTCCCGCTCGCCCACGAGCGTTCGGAGCTCCGTGGCGCAGTCGGATCCCACGACCATGTCGCCGTGGGTGCGCACGGCCTGCAGGAGCGCGAATCGGCGCTGCCACGCGTCGGCGTCGCCGACGATAGCGAGCGGGATGTCGCCGGCGGTGAGCAGTTCCCCGTCGGGGACCTCGTCGACGGCCACGACCCGCACCCGCGCTCCCCATTCCGCCCGCAAGGCCTCGGCGCGGCGGCCCGCCGCGCGCAACACGAAGCCGGTCAGCGGGGCCGTGGGGCACCACCGCGCGGCGCCCGATTCGACCGCCGGTTCTGACCACGTCTCGGGTTCGGCGAGCTGGGCCTCGTGACCGTCGATGACGGCGCGACCCGGGCCCCGCCGCGGATCGTACAGCTCGCGGTCGGCGCCTGCGGCCGTGTGATCGTGCACGGCCGGAAGCGCCAGGACCACGCGACGCGGGAGCACGTCGGCGATCTTCGATATTGCGCCCGTCAGGCGCGCCGCGGTCAGGACCACGGTCGTGCCGGTAGCCCCCGCGTCGCGCACGATCTGCTCGAGCCGCTCCCCCGCCGCGTGCGCGTACTCCGAGGGAAACCGCGCGAGCAGCGCGTCGGCATCGTCGATGACGAAGAGCTCCGGGGGATCCTGCTCCGCGCGCTCCAGCGCGTCCCACGCCCCCTCGCTCTCTCGCGGCACGCTCACGGCGCGGTAGCCGCCGGCGCGGGCGGCCTCGGTGACCCAGCGGGCCAGGCCCGTCTTGCCGCTGCCTGAGCCTCCGACGACCAGGAAACCGCGATCCGTGCCCGGAACCAGCGTCACCGCGGTCTGGCGCTGGGCCTCGGGTTCGTCGGCCAGCGCGCACACCAGGGCGCCCTCGGCCGTCACGGGTGAGTCGGGTCGCCACCGGTCCGGCAGCGGATCCAAGAGCGGCCCCGGCGCGGGCCGCACGCCCGCATGCGAGCCTTCGAGCGAGACGACGTCGGGCGCGGACACGAGCGCGAACCGCGCCAGCTGCGGCCCGGCGTCTGCGGCGCGCCGAACATAGCCGACGCCCCGATGCTCGGCATCACCGGGGATCTCCGCGGCGGCGGCCACGCCGATCAGCTGCGTGCTCTCGCGCTCCTCGGCGACGCGCAGCGCGATCCGGAGCGGCGCGTTGGCGAGGAGCGCGTCGCGCACGATGCCCGACGCGCGCTGCGTTCCCAGCACGAGATGCATTCCGAGCGCGCGACCGCGGGCCGCCACGTCCGTGAACACCTGGTGCAGGTCGGGGTGATCCTGCAACAGCGCGGCGAACTCGTCGATGACGATCATGAGGCGGGCGAGCGCCACGCGAGGGTCCGAGATGTTGCGCGCCCCCGCGCCCGCGATGAGCCGCTCCCGCCGGTGGATCTCCGCGCGCAGCCCCTCGACCGCGCGCCGAGCGCCGGCACCGTCGAGATCTGTCATCACGCCAGTCACGTGCGGCAGGCCGCGCAGGTGATCGAAGGCCGTACCGCCCTTGAAATCGCCGAGGAGGAACACCAGCTCGGCGGGAGAGTGGGCCGACGCGAGAGCCGCGATCCATGTCGTCAGCAGCTCGCTCTTGCCCGCGCCCGTTGTTCCGACGACGACCGCGTGCGGGCCATCGGCCACCAGGTCGACGTCGATAAGCGGAGGCGCCTCGTCCGGTGAGTGCGCGCCCACGCCGACCACGGCGCGCAGCCCCGCCGGACGCCTCTCGGCATCCCCCTCACTCGCCGCCCTCGCGCGGAGATGCGCGAACGGGACGGGCCCGCCCGGCAGACCGGCCTGTGTCTGTCTCGCCCTCCGCATCATGGTGGCACCAATGCGCCGCGCCTGACCGATCGAGATGCCCTCCGATTCGACGGCCACGTCGCCGCCGTCCGCGACCAGGCGGCCACGCAGCCCCTCGTCGAGTTCGACCAGGGCCGCGCATTCATGCGGCACCGCGTCGTGTTCGCCGACGAGCGCGATGACCGTCTCGACACCGTCGGGAACGGCGTCGCCGGGCCCGAGCACCGCCACGCGTCGCGCCCCGGACTCGCCGCCGCCGAGGTGCGGGATCCCATCCGCCCAGTCCTCGCCGAGCGGTCGCGCCACGAGCGACACCGCGGTCGGCGGGTGGCGGAGCACGAGCTGCGCCACGAGGGCGCGCACGACCGCCCTGCTCGCGACGCCGTCGCCGCGCACGCACACTCCCCTCTCCCACTCGACTGTGACGGGTGCACTGGCGAGCGTCTCTGCCTCGCGGCGGAGTCGCTCGGCGCGCCCACCCTCACCGCCCGCGACGACGACGATGCTCCGCGCCGGGCCGCGGCCGATCGTGAGCGGCCCCTGCCTGCGCCACAACCAGCCGTCGTGGCTCGTCGCCCCACGCACATCCGGTGTTGCGGCACGCCGGAGCTCCCGCTCTTCCTCGTGGCGCCGCTCCACCTCCGCGAGAACCCGAACGCACGCCGCATCGAGGCGCTGCTCGGCCGCGCGCCGCTCGCGCCGCTCGCCTCGCGCGCTGTCGAGCATCGACCCCAGCGCCATGAACGGCCCGAGCGCCGCGAACCACAGCATGAAGATCGACCCCGTGAGCCGCCACATCACCACGGCACCGACGACGGGAACGAGCGACGCGAGAAGGGGGAACGGACGGCGCGAGGGCGGATCCGGCAGATCGGGAAGTTCGAGCGGCTCGGCGAGGCGACGGGTGGCGGGGGCCACCGAGGTCTCCGCGGGTGCGAATGTCATGCGGCCATACAACACGTTTCGGCCCCACCGCAGGAGGCGGATGGGGCCGAATGTGGATGAATCTGCCGGGGTGACGGCCTGGGGATCGTTTAGACCGCGGGCTCCGTGACGCTCAGCACGTCCACGACGACGATCGAGACGTTGTCGCGGCCGCCGTTCTCGAGAGCGGCGATCATCATCGCGTTCGTGGCGTCGGCCGGGTCGGGGTTGTCGTGCAGGAAATGGAGGATCCCGTAGTCCGTGAGTTCCTTCGTCAGACCGTCCGAGCAGATAACGTAACGGTCGCCCTCCTGCACGTCGATGCGCACGTAGTCGGGCGTCACATGCTCCGTCGGACCGACGGCGCGCGTGATCACGTTGCTGTAGGGGTGCGTCTCGGCCTCCTCCTCGGAGAGCCGGCCCGCGGCCACCAGCTCCTGCACGAGGGAGTGATCGGTCGTCACCTGCATGAGCTGCTCGCCCCGCTGCAGGTACACGCGCGAGTCGCCGACGTTCATCGCGACGACCGAGAGCATGTCGTCGTCGCTGTCGATGTAGATTCCGGTGAGCGTCGTGCCCGTGCCCTCGTCGGTGGCCTCGGGGTGCTCGGTGATGTCGCGCACCGCCTTCACGAGCGCATCGGAGATGCCCTCCGGCGACACCGACCCCGTCTTCGCGAGCTCACCCATGCGCGTCACCACCGACTGGCTCGCGATCTCGCCGCCGATGTGTCCACCCATCCCGTCCGCCACGATGAACAACGGGTAGTCCGCGAAGAACGCATCCTGGTTGTTCTCGCGCTTCCGGCCTGGGTCGGTCGCGCCGGCCCAGCGCAGAGACAGCGATGCACCGTTGCCGAGCGCAGCGTCGCGGCTGTGGGTCTCGGGCCTCGCGGGCAGTGTGTAGGTGGGCTCGTCAGACACGGGATTGGCCTTTCCGGCTTCGTCTCGCGGCGTCGCGTGCGACGCAGCAGGTGTACTCCAGTTTACGCAACATTGCCGCACGGCCCCGTCCGGGTGGGCGGGGCCGTGCGGGAAGCGTCAGGAGCGCGGGGGCTCGGCCGGCGGATTCGTGTCAGAGTCCGGCGTCGCGGGCCCCTCGTCGGAATCCGAGCTCGGCTCGGGTGCGGGGTACGCCGGGTCCTGCGGTGCGGCGGGAGCGGCGAACGGATCCTGCGGCGCCGCGGGCTGACCGAACGGGGGCTGCTGCGGGGCCGCGGGGGCGGCGAACGGATCCTGCGGGGCGGCCGGCTGGCCGTACCCGTCCTGCGGGGCCGGCGGCTGCCCGTAGGGCGCCTGCGGTGCGGCGTATCCGGGCGTCGAGCCGTAGGGGTCCTGCGGCGCGGCGGGAGCCGGGTAGCCGTACGGGTCGGCCGAGGCGGCGCCGTAACCGTAGCCCGCGGCACCACCGTAGGCCGCGGCGGGCACGCCGCCGAAGGGCACGCCCGCCCAGTTGGTCTTGTCGCCGAGGAAGGTGTCGGCCCACTTCGCGCGCGGGATGTTCGGCTGCCACGGATCCTTCGTGAACGCCATGATGCCGAGCCAGATGATGCCCCCGAGGCCGGGCAGGCCGAGGGCGAGCGCCGCCCACGCGGCCTCGTTCTTCGCCTTGAAGCTCACCCGAATGACCGCCATCGCCCAGAACACCGCGAAGGCCGCGAGGAGGAGAGAACCGACGTAGATGATCGACAGCACGCCGCCGCCGACCGCGAAGATCAGCACGAGCCAGGGATTCATGTCGCCGATCTTGAAGAAGATCATCTCGCGGTACACCGGAACCCACGCGCGCCACTTGTCGGTGACGCCGGCCTTCTCGAACAGCTTCATGTAGAAGACCGAGAACAGCACGTAGGCGATGATGAACGGCACAATCAGGATCACGGCGAGTGCCGCGAACATGGCGCCGAAGGCCGTGGCCATTTCGGCGAACGGATCGTCGTAATACATGTTTTCCTTCTGGTCGATGCCGTTCTCGGCATACGTGCAGGATGCCCCCAGACTAGCGACTTCGCCCAGCGATCGCGAAGATTTCGGCGTCCGGTACCGTCGATTCCTCCGTCAGAAGGAGCTCGTCTCCCTCGCGAGAAATGACGAACCCGGCGGAGCGGGCCCACTCGACGATGGCATCGACGGTGTCGAAGCGCTCCCCCGCCAGCGCAAGCGCCCGCGCGAAGACGCCCTTCGTCTGCTTGTTGAAGTGGTTCAGCGCACGACCGTCGCCGTTCACGACCCGAACGTACGCCTGGTCTTCGTCCGCCGGCACCGGCCCGAGCGCCCGATAAGCCTCGGAGCGCAGGTCGAGCACCGGGCCGCATCCCTCGAGCTCCACCGACGTGGCGGCAGCCCAGTGCCGCTTGAGCGGCGCGAGCCCCGGAAGACGGTGTCCCGCCGACAGGCGGAACGCCGGAATCGGATCCAGCGCCCCGACGGGGCCGAAGAGCGCCGTCTGGATCGCGGCGTTCTCGGCGAGCCACGCCCGCGCATCGCCGGTGAGGCTGCCCGCGTCGAGCGCGTCGTAGAGGACGCCCGTGAAGCGGTCGACGGCGGGCAGCGTCGCCGAGTCGCTCACGGCGGCGTTCACGTCGATCTCGCGCAGCTGCCGTTGGGAGAGCTTGAGGATCCGCGCCATCTCCTCCGGTCGCCGCGCCAGCTCCGCGAGCGCGCCGATCGCCTCCGCGCGCAGCGGTCCGAGCCCGGGAAAGACCAGCTCCGCAAGCCGCAGCGGGTCACCGGATCCGCCCGGCCGCTTGGTCTCGGACGGCGGGAGCAGGACGAGCACGAAAACCTCCAAGAAGTGAGACGACGAACGGGGCGGGGACCCGAAGATCCCCGCCCCGTTCCGAAAGAGTGTCAGGCGACCAGCTGCGCCTGGCCCGCAACGATGTTGATCGTGTCACCGATCTCCATCGAAATGAACCCGTCGCTCGCGTCGGCGACAACCTTGGTGCCGTCGACCTGCGTGATGCGAACCTGGCCGTTCGCGAGAACCGCGAGCGTGGGCTCGTGGCCGGCCATGAAACCGATCTCGCCCTCCACGGTCTTCGCCACGACGAGGCTTGCCTCGCCCGACCAGATCTCGGCCTCGGCCGACACAAGGTTCACGGTGAGAGCCATGATCAGCCGTTCTCCTTCTGAATCTTCGCCCAGTTCGCCTCGACGTCGCTGATGCCACCGACGTTGAAGAACGCCTGCTCGGCGACGTGGTCGAACTCGCCCTTGACGATGGCGTCGAACGACTCGATCGTCTCCTTGAGCGGAACCGTCGAACCCTCGACACCGGTGAACTTCTTCGCCATGTAGGTGTTCTGCGAGAGGAACTGCTCGATGCGGCGCGCACGCGACACGACGATCTTGTCCTCTTCCGAGAGCTCGTCGACACCGAGGATCGCGATGATCTCCTGGAGTTCCTTGTTCTTCTGGAGAACCTGCTTGACGCTCGTGGCGACGCGGTAGTGGTCCTCGCCCAAGTAGCGGGGATCCATGATGCGGCTGGTCGAGGTCAGCGGGTCGATCGCGGGGTACAGACCGCGCGAAGCGATCTCACGCGAGAGCTCGGTCGTCGCGTCGAGGTGCGCGAACGTCGTCGCCGGCGCCGGGTCGGTGTAGTCGTCAGCCGGCACGTAGATCGCCTGCATCGAGGTGATCGAGTGACCGCGCGTCGAGGTGATGCGCTCCTGGAGAACACCCATCTCGTCGGCGAGGTTCGGCTGGTAACCCACGGCCGAAGGCATGCGGCCCAGAAGGGTCGACACCTCGGAACCGGCCTGCGTGAAGCGGAAGATGTTGTCGATGAAGAGCAGCACGTCCTGGTTCTTCACGTCACGGAAGTACTCCGCCATCGTCAGCGCCGACAGGGCCACGCGCAGACGCGTTCCCGGCGGCTCGTCCATCTGGCCGAAAACGAGCGCGGTCTTGTCGAAGACGCCCGCCTCCTCCATCTCACCGATGAGGTCGTTGCCCTCACGCGTGCGCTCACCAACACCGGCGAACACCGACACACCGCCGTGGTCCTGCGCGACGCGCTGGATCATCTCCTGGATGAGGACGGTCTTGCCGACGCCCGCGCCGCCGAACAGACCGATCTTTCCACCCTGGACGTAGGGGGTCAGGAGGTCGATCGACTTGATGCCGGTCTCGAACATCGTGGTCTTCGACTCGAGCTGGTCGAAGTTGGGGGCCTTGCGGTGGATGGGCCAGCGCTCGGTCACCTCGAGGGTCTCGCCCTCGCCGAGGTTGAGGGCGTTACCGGTGACGTCGAACACCTTGCCCTTGGTCACGTCGCCGACGGGCACCGAGATCGGCGCACCGGTGTCGCGAACCTCCTGGCCGCGAACCATGCCGTCGGTCGGCTTCAGCGAGATGGCGCGAACCATGTCGTCGCCGAGGTGCTGTGCGACCTCGAGGGTGATCTCGGTCGACGTGGTGCCGGTCGAGATCGTCGTCTTGAGGGCGTTGTAGATCGCCGGGAGCGCGTCGTGAGGGAACTCGACGTCGACAACCGGCCCCGTGACGCGGGCCACACGCCCGACGACCGCGGTGGTTGAATCAACCGTGGTGGTCATGATTTTCGTCTCTTTCTGAGGGTCTTAGGACGCCAGGGCGTCCGCGCCGCCGACGATCTCGGCGATCTGCTGCGTGATCTCGGCCTGGCGCGCATTGTTGCGCAGGCGCGTGTAGTCGGTGATGAGCTTGTCGGCGTTGTCCGAGGCCGACTTCATCGCCTTCTGCGTGGCGGCCTGCTTCGCAGCGGCCGACTGCAGGAGGGCGTTGAAGATGCGGCTCTGGATGTACACCGGCAGGAGCGCATCGAGAACATTCGCGGGCTCGGGCTCGAACTCGTACAGCGGGAACACCTCGCTGGACGAGGTGTCCTCGGCCTCGTGCGCCTCGACGACCTGGAGCGGGAGCAGACGAACGTATTCGGCCTCCTGCACCATCATGCTGACGAAGCGGTTGTAGACGACATGGATCTCGTTCACGCCGCCCTCGGCCTCGTCGAGGTTGTAGGCCTCGAGGAGCGCGTCGGCGATCTCCTTCGCCGTCTCGAACGAAGGGGTGTCCGCCTCACCCGTCCACTCCTGCGCCGCCACCATCTGGCGGAACTGGAAGTAGCCAACGGCCTTGCGGCCGAAGAGGTAGAACACGACCTCCTTGCCCTCCGAACGGAGAAGTGCGGCGAGCTCGAGCGCTTCCTTGATGACCTGCGAGTTGAACGCGCCGGCGAGGCCGCGGTCGCTGGTCAGCAGCAGGATGGCCGACCGCGTCACCGTCTCGTTCTCCCGCGTGAGCGGGTGATCGATGTCGGTGTACGTCGCAACGGCGGAGACGGCTCGCGTGACCGCGCGGGAGAAGGGCGACGACGCGCGCACGCGCGCCATCGCCTTCTGGATCCGCGAAGCCGCGATGAGCTCCATCGCCTTCGTGATCTTCTTGGTGGTCTGCGCAGAAGAGATCTTCTGCTTGTACTCCCTGAGTTGTGCGCCCATGATGCGTCCCTCAGGGGGTTAGGCCTTGCGGCCCTTGACGATCTGCTCCCGGCCGATCTCTTCGTGCTGCGCCGCCTGATGCTCCTCGTGGCCCGGCGCACCGATGCCCTGGCCCGAGCCCTGCTGGAACTCGAGCACGAAGGTGTCGACGGCCTTCTCCATGTCGGCGAGCACGTCGTCCTCGAGCTTGCCCGAGGAGGCGAGGCGGTCGAGAACATCGGTGTTGCGGCGCACGTAGTCGAGCAGCTCGCGCTCGAAGCGAAGGACGTCCTCCACCGCGATCGTGTCGAGCTTGCCGTTCGTACCGGCCCAGATCGAGACGACCTGTTCCTCCGCCGAGTACGGCGAGTACTGCGGCTGCTTGAGAAGCTCGGTCAGGCGCGCACCGCGGTCGAGCTGACGACGCGAGGCCGCGTCGAGGTCCGACGCGAACATCGCGAACGCCTCGAGCGAGCGGTACTGGGCCAGCTCGAGCTTCAACGTACCGGAGACCTTCTTGACGTGCTTCTGCTGCGCGTCGCCACCGACTCGCGAGACCGAGATACCCACGTCGACGGCGGGGCGCTGGTTCGCGTTGAAGAGGTCCGACTGCAGGAAGATCTGGCCGTCGGTGATCGAGATCACGTTGGTCGGAACGTACGCCGAGACGTCGTTCGCCTTGGTCTCGATGATCGGCAGACCGGTCATCGATCCGGCGCCGAGGTCGTCCGACAGCTTCGCGCAACGCTCGAGCAGGCGCGAGTGCAGGTAGAAGACGTCGCCCGGGTAGGCCTCACGTCCCGGCGGACGACGAAGGAGAAGCGACACGGCACGGTAGGCCTCGGCCTGCTTGGTCAGGTCGTCGAACACGATGAGGACGTGCTTGCCCTGGTACATCCAGTGCTGGCCGATGGCCGAGCCGGTGTAGGGAGCGAGGTACTTGAAGCCCGCGGGGTCCGAGGCGGGAGCGGCGACGATCGTCGTGTACTCCATCGCGCCGGCGTCCTCGAGCGCACCCTTCACGTTCGCGATCGTCGAGCCCTTCTGGCCCACGGCGACGTAGATGCAGCGCACCTGCTTGTCGGGGTCGCCCGACTCCCAGTTCGCCTTCTGGTTGATGATCGCGTCGATCGCGATGGCGGTCTTGCCGGTCTGGCGGTCGCCGATGATCAGCTGACGCTGACCGCGGCCAACCGGGATCATCGAGTCGATCGCCTTGATGCCGGTCTGCAGCGGCTCGTGCACGCTCTTACGGCTCATGACGCCGGCGGCCTGGAGCTCGAGCTCGCGCTCGCCCTCGATGCCGGTGATCTCGCCGAGGCCGTCGATCGGGTTGCCCAGCGTGTCGACGACGCGGCCGAGGTAGCCCTCGCCCACCGGAACCGAGAGGACCTTGCCGGTACGGGTGACCTGCTGGCCCTCCTCGACGCCCGAGAACTCGCCCAGAACGACGACGCCGATTTCGTGCTCGTCGAGGTTCTGTGCGAGGCCGAGGGTGCCGTCCTCGAAGCGGATAAGCTCGTTCGCCATCACGCCCGGGAGACCCGAGACGTGAGCGATGCCGTCGGCCGCGTCGGTGACGGTGCCGACCTCGCTCGCGCCAGAACCGGTGGGCTCGTAGGCGGAGACGAAGTCCTTCAGCGCGTCACGGATGACGTCGGGGCTGATGGTGATGTCTGCCATTGTCTTCCTTCGTTGTGCGGGCCAGTGGGCCCGGGAGCTTCCTTCCGGAAGCGTTAGCCTGCGAGCCTCGACCGGAGGTCGGTGAGGCGGGTCGAGATGCTGCCGTCGATGACATCGTCGGCGATCTGCACGCGGATGCCGCCGATCACCGAACGGTCGATGACCTCGTTGATCGACACGGCGGTGCCGTAGCTTCGCGACAGCGAGTCAGCGAGGCGCTGACGCTGCGCGTCGGTCAGTGCGGTCGCCGTCTGCACGGTGGCAACGGCGCGGCCGCGCTCAGCGGCGACGACCTGAATGGCCTCCTGCAGGGCCGCGCGAACGCGGCGGCCGCGCGAGTGCTCGGCGATCGATGCGGTGATGAGGAGCGTGCCCGCCGAGACGGAGGATCCGAGGATCTTCTCGATCAGCTCGCTCTTCTTCGACGGCTCGCCGAGTCGCGAACCGAGTGCAAGCTCGAGCTCCGGGTTCTCCGCGATGACGCGGATCACGTGGAACAGCTCGCCCTCGACGCCGGCCTGCTCGGTCTTCGCAACCGCGCGGATCGCGAGGGTCTCGATGCCGTCGACGAGGTCGTCGGCCGAGGACCAGCGCTGCGCGGAGACCGCACCGAGGAGGTTCATCGCCTCGGGCGACAGCGTTCCGAAGACTCGACCGACGAGCGCCTGACGAGCAGCCGGGTCGGCAGCCTGATCAGCGAGCGCGCCGCTCAGAGCAGCGGATTCGCCCGCGGCACGAGCGGCGGCGAACAGCTCGCGTGCCGTGTCGAGGGTGACCGTCGCAGTCGACAGTGCCTGAGCACTCGCCGCGAGAGCCTGAGTGGTCGCGCTGCCCATTACCGGGCCGCCTTCTCAGACGTCTCGAGCTCGGCGAGGAAGCGGTCGACGACGGCCTGGGCCTTCGCGTCTTCGCTCATGGTCTCGCCGATCACGTTGCCCGCGAGGTCCAGGGCGAGCGATCCGACGTCCTGACGGAGCGAGATCATCGCGGCCTGGCGCTCGGCCTCGATCTGAGTCTGAGCCGACACCGTGATGCGCTCGGCCTCGGCCAGCGCGTTCGCGCGTGCCTCGTCGACGATCTTCTTGCCGTCGACGCGGGCACCCTCACGGATTTCACCGGCTTCGCGACGCGCATCAGCGAGCTGCTGCGTGTACTCGGCCAGCGCGGCTTCTGCCTGACGCTGCGCTTCGTCAGCCTTCTCAATGTTGCCCTCGATGGCCGCGGAGCGGGCATCGAGCACCTTGTTGAGGCGGGGCATGGCGACTGCGAGGATCACAATCGCGATGATGACGAAGCAGACCGCGGACCAGATGATGTCGTACACGGCGGGGAAGAGCGGGTTGTGCGTTTCCCCCTCAGCCGCGACAGTGACAAGAGCGTTCAGCATCCTGTCTCCTTATCTGTGAAGCGGTGGATGAATTAGGCGCCGAAGATGAAGGGCGTTGCGATGCCGATGAAGGCAAGGATCTCGATGAAGGCGACACCGATGAACATCAGGGTCTGGAGACGACCGGCGAGCTCGGGCTGGCGAGCCGTCGACTCGATGGTCTTGCCGACCACGATGCCCAGACCGATGGCCGGGCCGATCGCTGCGAGGCCGTAGCCGATGGTCGCGATGTTGCCGGAGATTTCCGCGAGAACCGTCGTAGCGTCCACTGGGGGTTTCCTTTCATAGGGCGAATAGCCGGTCGGCTATCCGTCAGTCAGTGCTCGTCTGCAACCGCGAGCTGGATGTAGACCGCGGTGAGGACCATGAAAACGTACGCCTGGAGGAAGGCGACGAAGATTTCGAACAGGGTGAAGGCGAAGCCCAGAGCCAGGGAGAACGGCGACAGGACCGTCATCCAGTTGAAGCTGAGCAGGAAGAAGTGCGTCGCGCTGAAGAACAGCACCAGCATCAGGTGGCCGACCATCATGTTCAGCAGCAGTCGCAGCGTGAGCGACACGGGGCGGAAGACGAAGGTCGAGATCAGCTCGATAACCGAGATGATCGGGATGAGGTACCCGGGGACTCCGCCGGGAACCAGGGAGTTCTTCATGAAGCGGCCGAAGCCGTGCTTGCGGATACCCGCGTAGACGAAGCCGACGTAGGTGACGACCGCGAAGAGCAGCGGCGTTCCAATGACGCTCGTGCCCTGGATGTTCAGACCCGGGATAACTCCCATCAGGTTGAAGAACAGGACCCCGAAGAAGATGACCGTCAGCAGGGGGACGAACTTCTTGCCCTCGCGCTCGCCGATGACCTGGTAGGCCTGGCCGCGAACGAAGCCGAATCCGAACTCCACGACCTGCTGGAAGCGCCCCGGAACGACCGTCAGCTTGCGCGTGCCGAGGAGCATGAACAGCACCAACAGCACGGTCGCGATGACCTGGACGAGGTTGATTCGGGTGAACTCGAAGGGGGTGCCCTCAAAGAAAAGCGCGTCCGGGAAGAAGTCGCTAATCGACGGCGGGTGGAACTCGACCTCATCGGCCATCGGTGCGATTATGCTCGCCTGAGTCAACGCGTGGCTCCTGCTTCTCGCGCAGGATCTCGCCTGCGGGGTGTGCGGTGGGAGGGGGCAACTGCTTCAGACCAGCGCTTCACCGTGCCGGGACCCGCAGCAGAACCTCGTCTAGCGTATCAAAAACTTGGGCCTAGTTTTGACGCGCTGTAGAAATCCGGGATGTGGTCAGACCTCAGGGTCGTCGTCGCCGGGCAGGCGCACGTCGCTGACCGCCGGGATGCGCATCTTCGCGATCACCGCGATGTCGACGACGATCGAGCCGATCGCGGTCGCCATGAGGGCGCCGTAGAGCACCCCGCGCACCACCCAGTCGAGCCCGAACACGATGTTCAGCGCGATGATGAAGGCGAGGATCTTCACGAGGAAGACGCCCATGAACACCCCGAAGAAGATCACGAGGTAGTTCGGCGTTCCGAAGAAGCGATTCGCGAAGAGAATCGTAGCGGCGGTGAGCGCGGGGAACAGGAATCCGATCACGGTGCCGAGCACGGCGCTCCAGAGCCCATCGGTTCCGCTCACGACGACGCCGATCACGCCCGTGACGACGAGCACGGCGCCGCTCATGATCGCGCTCCACAGGAGCACGTTGCGCATGATGGGGTTACTCGAAACGGGTGAGGGGGCCACTGTGGTCTCCTGAAATCGCGGAACGGGCGCGGAACGTGCGCCCCCACGAGGGTACCGGGCCGAGCTTAGGAAGATTCCCGTGCGAGACGCTCGTCGGCGGGACTCCGGATCCCGTTGGCAACGAACACGTCGATTGCGAGCGACACGAGCGCCGTCCCGAGAAGCGCGCCGTAGGCGGCGCCCGGGACCACGCCGACGACGTCGAGCAGGACGAGCAGCGCGACGAAGAAGAGCACGACCTTGATGACGAAGCCCGCGAGGAAGCCGAAGAAGACGCGCGCGGCGTAGCGCGCGGATCCGTACGCCCGGTCGGGGATCGCGAGCGCGAGCACCGTCAGGACGGGAAACACGAGACCGGCGGCCGCGCCGACGGCGGCGCTGCCGAGCCCCTGCGGCCCGGCAACGACGAGGGCGAGGAGGCAGGCGACGAACGACGCGCACGTCCAGCCGATGGCGCTCATCGCGATGGCGCGCAGGACGACGGGGTTGCGGAACATCAGGCTCCCTTCACCGCTTCCGGCGCCGGCGACTCTCGCCGCGGCGGCGTCGCGGGCACGACGGCGAGCACGAGGCAGGCGGCAAAGCCGACGACGCCGTAGGCGACGGCGATCCAGTACTCACCGATGCGGTGCTCGCCGAACCAGTCCTCCCCCGTGAAGATGTACATCAACAGCATCGTGAGCGACGCGATCGCGCTGAACGCGTAGAACACGAGCACCGCCTGGCGAACGGAGTGCCCGCGATCGATCATGCGGTGGTGGAGGTGCTCGCGGTCGGGCGAGAACGGCGACTTGCCGCGCGCCGTGCGGCGGATGATCGCCATGCCGAAGTCGGCGAGCGGCAACCCGACGACGAGGATCGGCAGCAGGATGGGAATCAGGGTTCCGATGATCTGTGAGCGACCCGTGACGTCCTGATCGAGGGCCGCCGGCGGAAGCTGCCCGGTGATGGCGATGGCGCTGGTCGCCATCAGGAGTCCGACGACGAGGGCCCCCGTATCGCCCATGAACATCCGCGCGGGGTTCCAGTTGATCGGCAGGAAGCCCGCGCACGCTCCGACGAGCACGACCGCCAGGAACGTCCCCAGGTTGGCATAGCTCGTCGCGCCCGCGTCGCGCACCAGCAGGTACGAGTAGACGAAGAACACGCCGTTGGCGATGAGGCACACCCCCGCGACGAGGCCGTCCAGGCCGTCGATGAAGTTCACGGCGTTCATCACGACGACGATCGCGAACATCGTCAGCACGATGCTCATGCCACTCGAGAACAGGGTGATGCCGTTGATCGGCAGGGCGTAGATCTGCACGCCGCCGCCGACGGCGATGATCGCGGCCGCGACGAACTGCGCGCCGAGCTTCAGGAACCAGTCGAGGTCCCAGATGTCGTCCGCCAGCCCCACGAACGCGATCAGGAGGGTCGCACCGAGCACGGACCACACCACTCGGGGTTCGGCCCAGAAGATGTCGAAGAACCCGACGAGGCGGGAGAGCAACAGCACGCTGACGATGCCGAGCAGCATCGCAATGCCACCCAGGCGCGGAGTCGGCCGGGTGTGCACGTCGCGTTCGCGCACCGCGGGGTACCACTTGAACCGCAACGCCACGCGCCACACCACGAAGGAGAAGCCGCACGTGATCACGGCCGTGACGAGAGCGGTCAGCAGATAGAGCTTCACTGAGGCGGATCCTCGCCCGGGTCCGCCTCGAGCAGCTCGCCCAGCACCTCGCGGAGCTCGGCGCGCGAGACCGCGCCGTCGCGCAACACGCGGACCGTGCGCTCTCCGCGGCCGGCCAGACCGGTCGCGTCGATGATCGTCGAGGCGACTCCCGTCGCCACCGGCCCGTCGTCGAGAAAAACCGAGACGCTGTCGCCCAGCATCGCGACGGCCGAGGCGGCGTCGATCGCCGCGGGTCGGCCCGTCAGGTTCGCGCTCGATACGGCGAGCGGGCCGGTCTCGGCGAGAAGCTCGAGCATGATCGCGTTGTCGGGCTGGCGCACCGCGACGGTGCCCTTCGTCTCACCCAGGTCCCACGTGAGCGACGGCTGCGCGGGGAGCACGATCGTGAGCCCGCCTGGCCAGAAGCGTTCGACCAGCCGCTCGACCTCTTCCGGCACCTGCTCAACGAGGGCGCGGAGCGCATCCGTGGAGCCCACGAGCACGGGCGGCGGCTGCTGGCGCGAGCGCCCCTTCGTCGCGAGGAGCTTCTTCACCGCGGCCGGGCTGAACGCGTCGGCGGCGACGCCGTATACGGTGTCGGTCGGCGCGACGACGACCTCTCCCCGCGCGAGAGTCTGGCGCGCGGCGCGCATGCCGGCGAGCATCTGCTCACGGTCGCTGCAGTCGTAGACGGTTCCCATCACGCCCTCGATTCTACGGTCGCGAGACTGTGCATCACGGAATGATCACGGTCGGACGGCGGTCGTCGCGCGGTCGCGCCCCGTGAGATCGGGGTGAGTACTCGCGCCCAGCCAACCGTCGGAGGCGAGAATCTCCCGGATCGCCTCGCCCTGCCATTCGCCGTGCTCGAGCACGATCGTGCCGCCCGCTCGCGCCAACCGGTGCCCGACGCGGCTGATGATGCGCACGATGTCGAGCCCGTCGGCGCCACCGTAGAGCGCCAGGGCGGGGTCGTGCAGCCGCACCTCGTCGTCACGGGGAATCGCCGCGTCGGGCACGTAGGGCGGGTTCGACGCGACGACGGCCACGCGCCCGGCAAGGTCGTCGAACGCCGTTGCGAGATCGCCGTGCCGCAGCTCCACCCCGGGCGCGATCGCCTCGACGTTCCGCCGGGTCCAGGCGATGGCGGCATCGGACTTCTCGACGGCGTACACCGACGCGTGCGGAACCTCGGTGGCCAGCGCGAGCGCGATCGCGCCCGACCCCGTGCCGAGATCGACGGCGATGGGCGCCGGCTCCGCGGCGTTCGCGAGCGCGTCGATGGCGAACTGCGCCACGATCTCGGTCTCGGGCCGCGGCACGAACACGCCCGGCCCGACGGACAGCATCAGGTGCCGAAACGGCGCGGATCCCGTGATGTGTTGCAGCGGCTCGCGCGCCGCGCGGCGCGCGACGTAGCCCCGGAAGCGCTCGTGCTGCGCCGCCTCGAGGTCGTCGCCGCGGATGATCCCGGCGTGCACCTCTCCCCTGCTGACCTCGGCGCCGAGCGTCCACGCGAGCAGGAGCTCCGCGTCGACGACCGGATCCGTCACTCCCGCGCCCGCCAGCACATCGGCTGCGCCGCGCAGGGCGTCGCGCAGGGGGACCCGCTCTCGATTCGTCGTCACGAGATCCGACTCTATGGGGTCGCCGCGGAACGGCCGCCGTGAAACCGTCTGAAACACATCGCCCCGGGGGCGGAGGATTCGCCATAGAGTGACTCACAGGTTCGACGATGACCGTCGTTCGGCCGGTCCCACCTTCTCCCGAAAGGCACCACCCATGGCTGGAATCCACAACGACATCTCGAGCACGTTCGGCAAGACGCCGCTCGTCCGCCTGAACCGCGTCACCGACGGTGCCGAGGCGAACGTGTATGCGAAGCTCGAGTTCTTCAACCCCGGATCGTCCGTCAAGGACCGCATCGGTGTCGCCATCGTCGACGCCGCGGAGGAGTCCGGTGCGCTGCCGGCCGGCGGCACGATCGTCGAGGGAACGTCGGGCAACACGGGCATCGCGCTCGCGCTCGTCGGCGCCGCCCGCGGCTACAAGGTCGTCCTCACCATGCCCTCGTCGATGTCGAACGAGCGCAAGGTCCTGCTGCGCGCCTTCGGCGCCGAGCTGGTGCTCACCGACCCCGCCAAGGGAATGAACGGCGCCGTGGAAGAGGCGAAGCGGATCGTCGCGGAGACGCCGGGTGCCGTGCTCGCGAGCCAGTTCGCGAACCAGGCGAACGTCAAGATCCACCGCGCAACGACGGCCGAGGAGATCCTCGCCGACACCGAGGGGAAGATCGACATCTTCGTCGCAGGCATCGGCACGGGCGGCACCATCTCCGGCGTCGGCCAGGTGCTCAAGGAGCGCGTGCCGGGCGTGCAGATCGTCGCGGTCGAGCCGGCCGACTCGCCCCTCCTGACGGAGGGCAAGGCGGGCCCCCACAAGATCCAGGGGCTCGGCGCGAACTTCGTTCCCGAGATCCTCGACCGCGATGTCTACGACGAGGTCATCGACGTGCAGCTCGACGACTCAGTCGCGACGGCGCGCGACCTCGCCTCGAAGGAGGGCATCCTCGCGGGCATCTCCTCCGGTGCAGCCGTGTGGGCGGCCGTGCAGGTCGCGAAGCGCCCCGAGAACGCCGGCAAGAACATCGTCGTCGTCGTGCCCGACACCGGCGAGCGCTACGTCTCGACCGTGCTGTGGGAGGGCTACGGCGACTGAGCCGTCGACCCACGCACCGGTCTCCCGGAGGGGCCGGACGTCATATTGGCGTCCGGCCCCTCCGGCATTCGGTAGGTTTTCACGTATGGGTTTGGGTATCCGCGAAGACATCGCCGCCGCACGCCGACGCGATCCCGCCGCACGTGGATCCCTCGAGATCGGGCTTCTCTACCCGGGACTCCACGCGATCTGGACGCACCGGATCTCGCACGCGCTCTGGATCCGCGGGCTGCGTTTTCCCGCGCGCGCTCTCTCACAGATCGCGCGTTGGGTGACGGGCGTCGAGATCCATCCCGGCGCGACGATCGGTCGGCGCTTCTTCATCGATCACGGCATGGGCGTCGTCATCGGTGAAACGGCGGAGGTCGGCGACGACGTGATGCTGTACCACCAGGTCACCCTCGGCGGCGTCTCGCTGAGCCACGGCAAGCGCCACCCCACCCTCGAGGACGGCGTCGTCGTCGGGGCCGGAGCGAAGGTGCTGGGGCCCGTCAGGATCGGCGCCCGCAGCGCCGTGGGAGCGAACGCCGTCGTGACCAAGGACGCGCCCGCCGACAGCATCGTCGTCGGGATTCCCGCCACGGCCCGACCCCGAAAGGCCAGGGACGACGTGGCCGAGATCCTCACGTCGCCGAGCTACCAGCTCTAGGCGCAACCGCCGGACGCACTGCTCCGCGAGCTGCCGGCGTGCGGACGTGCCGTCGGTCGTCGACGCCGCGCGGCACGATTCACTGTGCCGGGACTTACTGCGTCGGGACCTACTGCGTCGGGACCTACTGCGTCGCGGACTCGCGGGCGAGCAGGCTCGTCTTCACGTCGAGGCCCCAGGCGAATCCGCCGAGGGTGCCGTCGGTGCGGAGCACCCGGTGGCACGGCACGAAGAGGGCGGGAGCGTTGCGGGCGCAGATCGACGCGGCGGCGCGCACGGCCCGGGGGTTGCCGAGCCGCGCTGCAAAGCCCGTGTAGGTGAGGGGCGCGCCGGGTTCGATCCGGCGCAGCATCTCCCAGCCTGCGAGCTGGAGCGCGGTACCGGTCTGCTTCACGGCCACGGCGTCTATCGCGGACAGCTCGCCGCCGTAGTAGGCGAGCACGGCCTCGACGGCTTCCGTCTCTCCTTCCGTGATCCGCTCCGGGCGCTCCGCCGCGGCCAGGCGGGCGACGATCGCCTCGGGATCCGCGGTCCACCCGGAGGCGAGCACCCGCTGGCGCTCGTCGGCGAGGACCGTGAAGGCGCCGTCGGCGGTGTCGACGGTCTGGATGAGGGCGGTCATGAGATCTCCTTGTTTGTCATCGGCGCAGGGCTTGTCGTCCGCGCGGGGCGGGCGCTCGCGGTGCGTGCGGGCCGGATCGGCGCCGCGCGCCAGAGGTGCGCGCTGAGGTAGCTGCGCCATGGCGCGACCCGCTCCGCCCAGGCGGCGAGGGGCCTCGGCTCGCCGGGGAGCCCGGATGCCGCGGCACCGGCGCGCAGGGCGACGTCACCCGGCAGCAGAATGTCGGGATCGCCGAGCACGCGCATGCGCACGTAGTCCGCCGTCCACGGGCCGATACCGGGCATCGCGAGCAGCCCGGCGCGCTGGGCGGCGCTGTCGTCCCCGATGGTGAGGGTGAGCGAGCCGTCGGCGAGGGCTGCCGCCGCGCCGGTGATCGCGCGGATGCGCGCGGCGGGGCCGCGAAGCACCTCCGCGCCGCGCTCCGCGATCGCCGCCATGGTCGGGAACAGCACCCCCTGCGCCGTCTTCTCGCCGAGCGCATCCGCGAGCGCCGTCAGCGCCGTGCGCGCGGCAACCACGGTGATCTGCTGCCCCACCATCGCGCGGATCAGCATCTCGTGCGGGTCCGCGGAACCGGGCACGCGGATCCCGCGGGTCCGGGCGACGAGCGGGGCGAGCTCGGGGTGCACGGACAGCGCCTCGTCCACGGCGAGCGGGTCGGCGTCGAGGTCGAAGATGCGACGCACCGTGGCCACGAGCGGCGCGAGGTCGCCGAGCCGCGTCACCCGGGCGCGCAGGTGCAGCCGCTCGGCGGAGTCGTGCCTGACGTCGAACCAGGCCGTTCCCCCGGGCATCCGCAGGTGCCGGGCGAAGGAGGTCGGCGTCGCCTCTTCGATACCGGGGAGCGCTCGGGCGGCCATCCAGGCGAAGATTCCTGCGGCATCGAACGGCGCGCGGTACGGGAGCACGAGGTCGATCGTGCCCGGCACCTCCGCGCTCCCGTCCCCGCGGCCTGCCGATGTGCGGCGACGCGCTCGCAACTCCCCCGGCGTCAGGCCGAACACCTCGCGGATGGTGTCGTTACACTGTCGGATGCTCGCGAAGCCGGCAGAGAACGCGACGTCGGAGACCGGCAGCTCGGTGCCGACGAGGAGCATCCGCGCGGTGTGTGCGCGGTGCGCCCTGGCGAGGGCGAGCGGCCCCGCCCCGAGCTCGGCGACGAGCAATCGCGTGAGGTGGCGGCTGGAGTATCCGAGCCGCGCCGCGAGCCCCGGCACCCCTTCGCGTTCGACGACGCCCGAGGCGATCAGCCTCATCGCCCTGGCGGCGGTGTCGCCGCGGAGATCCCACGCGGACGAACCCGGTGCGGCCTCCGGGAGGCAGCGCTTGCAGGCGCGGAATCCGGCCTCGTGCGCGGCGGCGCTCGTCGGGAAGAACACGACGTTCTCGGGCTTGGGCGTACGCGCCGGGCAGCTGGGGCGGCAGTAGATCCCGGTCGTCCGGACCGCCGTCACGAACTGCCCGTCGAATCGGGTGTCGCGGGCGCTGATTGCGCGGTACCGTTCGTCGAAGTCGGTCGCGCCCGTGCCGACGCCGGGGGCTGTGCTCATGCCTTCACTCTGCCACGGCCCGCGGGTGCCGGCTGGCGGAAATCGGACATCGCGGTGCCGCGGGCGGCGGCGACGCCTCGTGCGCGTGAGATTCCGTGCGCGTGAGATTCTGTGCGCGTGAGATTCTGACTGTGCGCCCAGATTCTGACGATCTGGACCGGTCGCGCCACTTTTCGCCGCATCTTCAGAATCTCGGCGCGGTCGCGCACGCGCTCTCGACCCGCGCGCCGGGGATCTATGCGCCGTACCCGGGCGGGTACGGGAGCGCGCCGCGGGCGGCCTCGAGCCGCGCGGCGAGCTGAAGGATCCGTGCCTCGCCGCCCGGGCGGCCGACGAGCTGGACGCTCCAGGGGCGCTCGCCCGGGGCCGCGGGCGCGGGGATCGTGATGGCGGGGAGGCCCGAGACGTTCACGAAGCTCGTGTGGGGCGCGTACTGGCATTGCCGCGCGAAGTTCTCCATCGGGCTCGCGCCGACGGCGTTCCAGCCGATCGCCTGCGGCTCCATGGCGAGGGCCGGTGTGAGCACGGCGTCGAAGGCTTCGAACGCCTCGATCGTCTCGCTCTCGAAGCGGCCTGCCGCCTGATAGCCGCCCAGGGCCTCGCGCGCCCCCATCGCCCGCCCCTCCCGCACCATCCAGGCGGTGAAGGGCTCGAGCAGTTCATCGAGCTCGGCGTCGGCGACGGGTAGCGTCGCGGCGGACGCGCGCCAGATCGTCGTGAACAGTTCCGGATAGCCTCGCGGGCGCCAGTCGGCGTCGACGACATCGTGGCCGTCGCCCGCGAAGACACCCGCGGCCCACTCCCAAGCCGCGAGGCCCCGGGGGTCGAGCGTCGTGTCGGTCCAGCCGTCCCACGGCGTGACGAGCGTCGCGCCGATGCGGAGTCGTCCCGTGTCGGTTGCGAGCGCGGCGGAGAAGGATGCGGGCCCACCCCCGGGCCCGCGGTGCGGATCCGGCGCCGCCGTCGCGTGGCGGCGGGGCGCGGATCCGACAAGCGCGTCGAGAAGGTAGGCGGCGTCGGTGACGGTGCGGGCGATCGGGCCCGCCGTCGCGAGCCCACCGGGCGAACCGAGGCCGTTCGAGACCGGCAGGCGCCCACGCGCGGGCTTGAGGCCGACGACACCGACGGTCGCGGAGGGAATCCGGATGGATCCGCCCGCGTCGGAGGCGACGGTCGCCGGGAGCATGCCCGTCGCGACCGCGATGGCCGCTCCCCCGCTGGATCCGGCCGCGCCCGTCGAGGGATCCCAGGGGTTTCGGGCGGGGACGCCGATCGCGGGTTCGGTGTACCCCGTCATGCCGAACTCGGGCGTCGAGGTCTTGCCGAGACTGACGGATCCCAGGCCGTCGAGGGCGAGGGCGAGGGGATCCGAGGTCTCCGGAACGAAGCCCTCGAACGCCCGGGATCCGTAGCGGGTGGTGACGCCGGCGCGTGCGACGAGGTCCTTGTCCGCCATCGGCACGCCCCAGAGCGGCGGCGCGTCGCCCGGGGCGGCACCGAGCGCCGCGGCCTGCGCGAGGGCGCGCTCGCGGGTCACCTCGACGAACGCGCCGAGCCGGTCGAGGGCTTCGATGCGGTCGAGATAGGCAGAGGCGGCCTCGACCGGCGACACCTCCCCCGTCCGCAGGGCGCCGATCAGGTCCAGGAGCGTCGTCTTCACTCCCTCATGATCCCGCATCCCGTGCGCGGGCCCGTCACCGAGTTCACTATTCAGTATTGCCAACTACCGCTACTCAGTGTTACTTTGTACCGGTACTCAATGAAACCGACTACCGGAGGCCTGATGGGACGACAGGAAACGGAACTGCTCAAGGGCGTCCTCGAGGGGGCGATCCTCGAGCTGCTGCGGGACAGGGCCTGGCACGGATACGACCTCACGGCGCACCTGCGTGAACTCGGGTTCACGGACGTCGTGGAGGGAACCGTGTACGCGCTTCTCGTGCGCATCGAACGGGGCGGCCTCGTCGACGTCGAGAAGGTTCCCTCGGAGAAGGGGCCGCCTCGCAAGGTCTACACCCTCAACGATGCCGGGCTCGCCCGGCTCGACGAATTCTGGAACGCGTGGTCGGCCATCACGGCCCGCATGCACTCGCTTCGCACGGAAGGAACATCATCATCATGACCGCGAAATGGATCGAAGCCGTCACGGGCTCGCTGGGCGACAAGAAGGATTATCGACGGTTGAAGGAGCGCCAGAAGGCGCTTCCCTCGCCCTACCGAGAGACGGCGGAGGCGCTCGAGCGCTACCTCATGGTCATCGGCGTCGTCGACGGGACGACGCTGGTCGACATGTGCCGCGACCTGATCGAGCTCATCGAGGGCGCGGCGGCGAACGCCACGCCCGTCCGCGACATCGTGGGCGAGGACCCCGTCGAATTCATCGAGACCTTCGTCGCCAGTTACGCAGGGCGGCAGTGGATCGACAAGGAGCGCACGAAGCTGCGGGATGCCATCGCTCGTGCCGATAAGGGTGCGGGGACGACATGACCGCCCCCGCGATCCACGTCGACGGGATCCAGAAGTCCTTCGGCGAGCTCGCCGTCCTGCGGGGCGTCGACTTCGACGTCGCCGAGGGCAGCGTGTACGCGCTGCTCGGCGCCAACGGTGCGGGCAAGACGAGCCTCGTGCGGATCCTGTCGACCCTCGCGCGAGCCGACGGAGGGTCCGCTCAGATCGCGGGATTCGACGTATCGTCCCGGGCCGCCGAGGTTCGCGCCGCGATCAGCCTGACGGGGCAGTTCTCGGCCGTGGACGAGGTGCTCACGGGGCGCGAGAACCTCGTTCTCGTCGCGCGGCTGCGCCACGTGCCGGATCCGCGCGGCGTCGCCGCGGCGCTGCTCGACCGCTTCGCCCTCACGGACGCCGCCGATCGCCGCGCGGCGACATACTCCGGCGGGATGCGCCGCCGCCTCGACATCGCGATGAGCCTCGTCGGCGAGCCGCGGGTCGTCTTCCTCGACGAGCCGACGACGGGCCTGGATCCCCACGCCCGGCAGGAGGTATGGGACGTCGTCGCGGAACTCGCTTCCCACGGCACGACGGTGCTGCTGACGACCCAGTACCTCGACGAGGCCGAACGCCTCGCCGACCGGATCGGCATCCTCGCGGAAGGCCGAATCATCGCCGAGGGCGACCTCGATGAGCTCCGACGCCTCCTCCCGCCGACAGAGGTCGAGTACGTCGAGAAGCAACCGAGCCTCGAGGAGATCTTCCTCGCCATCACCGGGCGGGCGCCGTCCGCCGAGACCACGAAGGATCCGACATGAACGCAGCGCACGCGCTGGCCGACACCGCCACGCTCACGAAGCGCTCGCTGGCGCACGTGCTGCGCAGCCCCGACACCATCGTGACGACCGCGATCATGCCGATCGCGTTCCTCCTGCTGTTCGTCTACGTCTTCGGCGGCGCGATCGACGTCGGCGGCGCGCGATACGTCGACTACCTCCTGCCCGGGATCCTGCTCATCACGGTGGCATCCGGGGTCGCCTATACGGCGTATCGGCTCTTCCTCGACGTGCAGGGCGGGCTCAACGAGCGCTTCCGCTCCATGCCGATCGCGCGATCCTCCGTGCTCTGGGCCCACGTCCTGACCTCGCTCGCCGCGAACGTCGCGGCCCTCGTCATCGTCACGGGCGTCGCGCTCATCATGGGATTCCGCACGAACGCGGGCGTCGGCGCCTGGTTGGCGGTCGCGGGGGTGCTGCTCCTCTTCACGCTCGCGCTCACCTGGCTGGCGGTGGTGTCCGGCCTTGCGGCGAAGTCGATCGACGGTGCGAGCGCGTTCAGCTACCCGCTGATCTTCCTGCCGTTCTTGAGCTCGGCCTTCGTCCCGACCGAGGGGATGCCGGGTCCGGTGCGCTGGTTCGCGGAGAACCAGCCGGTCACCCCGATCGTCGAGACGCTGCGCGCGCTCTTCGCGGGCACAGCGGTGGGATCCGAGATCTGGGTCGCCCTCGGGTGGTGCGTCGGCGTCCTCGCGGTCTCGTGGCTCGCCGCCATCGCGATCACGCGCCGTCGATTCGGCTGAGCGGCGCGCCGCACACCGGCACGCCGCTCCCGCTCATTCCCCGAGGTGCTCGAGCCGCTCGGCCTCGTCGGCCGTGATGCAGCTCTCGATGACGGGCTCGAGCGCGCCGTCCATCACCTGATCGAGGTTGTAGGCCTTGTAGCCGGTGCGGTGGTCCGCGATGCGGTTCTCGGGGAAGTTGTAGGTGCGGATCCGCTCAGAGCGGTCCATTCCCCGGATCTGGCTCCGCCGCGCGTCCGAGGCCGCCGCCGCCAGCTCCTCCTGCTGCTTCGCAAGCAGGCGCGCACGGAGCACGCGCATCGCCGCCTCACGGTTCTGCAGCTGGGACTTCTCGTTCTGCATCGACACGACGATGCCCGAGGGGAGGTGCGTGATGCGCACGGCGGAGTCGGTCGTGTTGACCGACTGTCCGCCGGGGCCCGACGAGCGGTACACGTCGATCTTGAGGTCGTTCTGATCGATCTGCACCTCCTCCGGCTCGTCCACCTCGGGGAAGACGAGAACGCCGGTCGTCGAGGTGTGGATGCGTCCCTGCGACTCGGTCGCCGGCACGCGCTGCACGCGGTGCACGCCGCCCTCGTACTTCAGGTGAGCCCACACGCCCTGCGCGGGGTCGTTGGAGGATCCCTTGAACGCCACCTGCACGTTCTTGTACCCGCCGAGGTCCGAGGCATCGGACTCGATGATCTCGGTCTTCCAGCCCCGGTGCGCGGCGTACTGCGAGTACATCCGCAGGAGGTCCGCCGCGAACAGCGCGCTCTCCGCGCCGCCCTCGCCCGCCTTGATCTCCATGATCACGTCGCGCGCGTCGTCCGGATCCCGAGGGATCAGCAGGCGCCGGAGGCGTTCCTGGCTCTCGGCGAGGCGTTCCTCGAGCGCCGGGATCTCTTCGGCGAAGGCGTCGTCCTCGCCCGCGAGCTCACGCGCCGCGTCGAGGTCCTCCCCCGCCTTCGTCCACTCCTCGTGGGCGCGGACGATGCGCGAGAGCTCCGCGAAACGACGGTTCACGCGCTTCGCGCGCGCGGCGTCGGCGTGCACGGCCGGGTCCGAGAGCTCCTCCTGGACCCGGGCGTGCTCGTCGATCAGAGACTGGACGGACTCGAACACGTGTCAACGACCGTTTTCCGCCGCGACCGAGCTCTTCTGCATCTGCACGAGGAACTCGACGTTGGAGCCGGTCTCCTTGAGCTTTTCGAGGATGACGCCGAGCGCGTGCTGCTGGTCCATGCCCGCGAGGGCGCGGCGCAGCTTCCACGTGATCTTGACCTCGTCGGGGCTCAGCAGCATCTCCTCGCGACGCGTCGACGAGGCGTTGACGTCGACGGCCGGGAAGATGCGCTTGTCGGCGAGCTGACGCGACAGGCGCAACTCCATGTTGCCCGTGCCCTTGAACTCCTCGAAGATGACCTCGTCCATCTTGGATCCGGTCTCGACGAGCGCGGTCGCGAGGATCGTGAGCGAGCCGCCGTTCTCGATGTTGCGCGCCGCGCCGAAGAACTTCTTCGGCGGGTAGAGCGCCGACGCATCGACGCCGCCCGACATCACGCGGCCCGACGTGGGTGCCTGCAGGTTGTAGGCGCGACCGAGGCGCGTGATCGAGTCGAGGAGCACGACCACGTCGCGACCCAGCTCCACGAGGCGCTTGGCGCGCTCGATCGCCAGTTCCGCGACCGTCGTGTGGTCTTCGGCGGGGCGGTCGAACGTCGAGGCGATGACCTCACCGTTGACCGTGCGCTGCATGTCGGTGACTTCCTCGGGACGCTCGTCCACGAGGACGACCATCAGGTGCGCCTCGGGGTTGTTCTGCGCGATCGCGTTGGCGATCTGCTGCAGCACGATCGTCTTGCCGGCCTTCGGCGGCGCGACGATGAGGCCGCGCTGACCCTTGCCGATCGGGGCGACGAGGTCGATGATCCGCTGCGTCGTCTTCTCGGGTGCCGTCTCGAGGCGCAGGCGCTCCTGCGGGTAGAGCGGCGTCAGGTCGCTGAACTCGACGCGACCCGCGGCGTCGTCGACCGAGAGGCCGTTGACCGAGTCGACCTTGACGAGCGCGTTGTACTTCTGGCGGCTGTTCTGATCGCCCTCGCGCGGCTGCTTGATGGCGCCGACGACCGCGTCGCCCTTGCGCAGGTTGTACTTCTTCACCTGGCCGAGCGAGACGTAGACGTCCTGCTGACCGGGCAGGTAGCCCGTCGTGCGCACGAAGGCGTAGTTGTCGAGCACATCGAGGATTCCGGCGATCGGGATCAGGACGTCGTCGGCGCCGATCTCGGGCTCGAACTCGTCCTGGCCGCGGCCGCGACGGTTGCGGGCGTTGCGGTTCTGCTCCTGGCGGTTCTGCTGCTGCTCGCGGCCCTGCTGCTCGCGCTGCTGACCGCGCTGGTTGCCGTTCTGGCCGTTACCGTTCTGGCCGTTACCGTTCTGGCCGTTACCGTTCTGGCCGTTACCGTTCTGGCCGTTACCGTTCTGGCCGTTACCGTTCTGGCCGTTGCCGTTCTGCTGTCCGCGCTGGTTGCCGTTCTGCGCGGTCTCGCCCTGCTGCTCGTCGCCCTCGCTGGAGCCGTTCTTCTTGCGGCGGTTGCGGCTGCGGCGGTTGCGGCTGCGGCCCGACCCCTCCGACTCGTCGCCCTCGGAATCGCTGCCCTCGTTCGTCGAGGAAGACTCGTCGGTGGAGGCCTCCGCGGCCTGCTCGCCCTCGGCGGACGGGGTCTCGGCCTCGGGCTTTTCGGCGGGCTCGTCCTCGGCCTGCTCGTCGTTCGCGGGCTTGCGGCGCGAGCGGCTGTTGCGGGCCGGGCGCTTCGGCGCCTCGGTCTCATCGTTCCCCTCGGCGTCGTCGCCCGCCGGGGCGGCTTCCTCGGACGGAACCTCGGCGCCAGCGGGCGCGGCCTTCTCGGCGGGTGCGGCGACCTCGGCCGACTCCGCTGCCGCGGCGGCAGCCTTATCGGCCTCGATCTGCGCCTTCGTCCGACGCGTACGCGTCGTCTTCTTCGGCGCCGCCGGCGCCTCCTCGGCAACAGCCTCGGCCGCGGGCGCCTCCGCCGCAGCAGCCTCGGCCGCAGCCTTGTCCGCCTCGATCTGCGCCTTCGTCCGACGCGTACGCGTCGTCTTCTTCGGCGCCGCCGGCGCCTCCTCGGCAACAGCCTCAGCCGCGGGCGCCTCGGCAGGCGCCGCCTCGGCCTGCGATGTCGCGGCCTCGCCGGCGATGCCGCTCGAGCTGGCGCGGCGCGGGGCGCGCTTACGGGCCGGGCGCGACGAGGTCGCCGCGTCGGCGGCCGCGATCGCGGCGTCGATCTGCTCCTGCAGGGTGGCGGCTTCGCCGCCGTTGTTCTCGGTGGTGGAATCCACGAGTGCTCCTTAAAGATGAAGTGCTGTCAGAGCCCATGCGCACAGGAGATATTGCGACGTCGACATGCAGAAAGAGCAGGCCGACCATCCGGGCGTTACGCGAGAACGCATCCCGTCGGATGACCGTGCGGGGCTTCGCAGAATTGCGACGGAGGTTCAGAGTTCGTGCGACGAGGCACCCTCCGCTGATGCTCTCACTGTACCACCGAGGAAGTCGACGGCGAGCATCAGCGGCTGCCACGTGCCCGAGGTGTGCGCGTCGGCGACCGCGACGGCGTCCAGGCGGCGGCCCGGACCATCGGCGAGCACGAGAACGCTCGGCCCCGCACCCGAGACGACCGCCGCGAATCCGGCGGCGCGCAGCGCGCGCACGAGCGAGTCGGTCTCCGGCATCGCGGCCGCGCGGCTGTTCTGGTGCAGTCGGTCCTCGGTCGCGGCCATCAGCAGGTCCGGGCTCTGCGTGAGAGCGGCGATGAGCAGCGCCGAGCGCGACACGTTGAATACGGCGTCCTCGCGGGAGACCGCGGGATCCAGAACGCTGCGCGCCGTGGACGTCGACATCGTGCGGTCCGGCACGAAGACGAGCGGAGACACGCCGCGGTGCACGAGCAGCTTCTTGTGGCGCGGCATCTCGTCGTCGGTCCACGCGATCGTCAGCCCGCCGAAGAGCGCCGGGGCGACGTTGTCGGGGTGTCCTTCGATCTCGGTCGCGAGGCGCAGCAGGTCGGCATCGCTGAAGGTCGCGACCCCGTCGAGCAGCCCCTTCGCGGCGAGCAGGCCCGCGACGACGGCGGATCCGCTCGACCCGAGACCGCGCCCGTGCGGGATGCCGTTTCGCGCGCGGATCCGGATGCCGGGCGCCTGGCGCCCGACCGCCTCGTAGGCGTAGCGGATCGTACGCAGGATGAGGTTGGACGCATCGGTGGGGATCTCCGCGGCGCCCGTGCCCTCGACCGCGATATCGATCTCGTGCCCGTCGAGGGCCGACACGGTGAGTTCGTCGTAGATGCTCAGGGCGAGGCCGAGCGTGTCGAAGCCGGGGCCGAGATTCGCGCTCGTCGCCGGCACGCGCACCTCGACGGTGCGCATCGGGGCGCTCACTCCCCCTCCACGCGGAGTACCGTCACGACGCTCTCGACGACGCCGCTCTCGCCGAGCGCGACGACGGTGTCGCTGAGCGCCTGCTCGGTCGCGCGGTGCGTGCCGATGACGAGGCGGGCGCCGGATTCGGTCGCCGTCTGCTCGAAGGTCGCGATGGATACGCCGCCGTCCGACAGGATCCCGGCGACGGTCGCGAGCACGCCCTGCTCGTCGGCGACGTCGAGCGTGATCTGGTATCGCGTCGTGATGCGCCCGATCTCCGCGATCGGGTGCACGCCGCGGGCCGACTCTCCGACGCCGCCGCCACCGGCGATGTGGCGCCGCGCCGCCGAGACGACGTCGCCGAGGATCGCGGATGCGGTCTGCACTCCGCCGGCGCCCGCGCCGTAGAACATGAGCGGTCCGGCCGCCTCCGCCTCGACGTAGACGGCGTTGTTCCCGCCGTGCACGCTGGCCAGCGGGTGGTCGCGGTTGATGAGCGCGGGGTACACGCGCACGGAGATGTCGTCGCCGCCCGGCAGGCGCTCGCACGTGGCGAGCAGCTTGATCACGTAGCCGGCCTTCTTGGCGTTCTCGATCGCGGCGGCATCGATCTTCGTGATGCCCTCGCAGTGCACCTTCTCGAGCGGCACGTCGGTGTGGAACGCGAGGCTGGCGAGGATCGCGGCCTTCTGGGCGGCGTCGTGACCCTCGACGTCGGCCGTCGGATCCGCCTCCGCGTATCCGAGCGCCTGCGCGTCGGCGAGCACGGCGTCGAAGTCCGCGCCCTCCTTGTCCATGCGATCGAGGATGTAGTTCGTCGTGCCGTTGACGATTCCGAAGATCCGCGTGACGATATCGCCCGCGAGCGAGTCCTTCAGGGGACGGATGATCGGAATCGCGCCGGCCACCGCCGCCTCGTAGGACACGGAGGCGCCCACCTGGTCGGCGGCGTCGAAGATCTCGGCGCCGTGGGTGGCGATGAGGGCCTTGTTCCCCGTCACGACGTCGGCGCCCGACTGGAGCGCCTCGAGGATGTAGGTGCGCGCCGGCTCGATGCCGCCCATCAGCTCGATCACGATGTCGCTGCCGACGATGAGCTCGTGCGCATCGGTCGTGAACAGCTCGCGAGGCAGCTCGACGTCGCGCGGCGCGTCGATGTTGCGCACCGCGATTCCGGCCAGCTCGAGGCGGGCGCCCGAGCGCTCCTCCAGTTCGTCGGCATGCTCGAGCAGCAGGCGCGCCACCTGCGCGCCCACCGACCCGGCTCCCAGCAGCGCGACACGCAGCGTACGATGATCGATCATTCTTCTCCCTCGAAGGCTAGAAGGGGGCTCAGCGGACCAGGCCGGGATCGCGGGCGAGAAGATCGTCGATCGTCTCGCCGCGCAGGATCACGCGGGCCTCGCCGTCGCGCACCGCCACGACGGCGGGGCGCGGAACGTGGTTGTAGTTGCTCGCCATGGCGGCCGAGTAGGCGCCCGTCGAGGCGACGGCGACGAGGTCGCCGGGCACGACGTCGCCCGGCAGGTATTCGTTGTCGACGACGATGTCGCCGGATTCGCAGTGCATTCCGACGACCCGCACCAGAGCGGCCGGGGCCTCGGAGGTGCGCGAGGCGATGCGCGCCGAGTACTGGGCGCCGTAGAGGGCGGGGCGCACGTTGTCGCTCATCCCGCCGTCGACCGCGACGTAGAGCCGCTCGGCGGATCCGTCGCCGGTGTCGACCACGACCGGCTTCGTCGTGCCCACCTCGTACAGGGTGATGCCGGCCGAGCCGATGATCGACCGGCCCGGCTCGAAAGCGAGCTCCGGCATGTCGATGCCCCGCGCCGCGCACTCGTTCGCCACGGCGTCGACGATGCCGTCGGCGAGCGCCTCGATCTCGGCGGGGGTGTCGGCGCGCGTGTAGGCGATGCCGAAGCCGCCGCCGAGGTTCAGCAGCGGCACAGGTCCGCCGCCGAGCAGGCGCTCGTGCAGTTCGAGCACGCGCGAGGCCGACTCGCGGAAACCGCTGACCCCGAAGATCTGGGATCCGATGTGGCAGTGGAGGCCGACGAACTCCACCGAGGGCAGCTCCCGGATCCGCGCCACGGCCGACTCCGCCTCCTCGAGAGAGAAGCCGAACTTCTGGTCCTCGTGGGCGGTCGCGAGGAAGTCGTGCGTGTCGGCGTGCACGCCGCTGCGCACGCGCACCAGCACGCGCTGCGAGGTGCCGAGGCGCTCGGCGATCGCGCTGATGCGCTCGACCTCGATGGGCGAATCGACGACGATCGTGCCGAGTCCGACGCCGATGGCGCGCTCGAGCTCGGACACGCTCTTGTTGTTGCCGTGGAAACCGATGCGCTCGGCGGGCACATCGGCCGCGAGCGCCGTCTCGAGCTCGCCGCGCGAGCAGACGTCGATGTTCAGGCCCGCCGCGAGCATCCAGCGCGCGACCTCGGACGTGAGGAACGCCTTCCCGGCGTAGTAGACGCGCGCGGATCCGCCGTGGCGGGCAGCCGCGGTCTCGAAGGCGCGGCGGGTGCGCTCAGCTCGCTCACGGACGTGCAGCTCGTCGAGCACCAGGACGGGTGTGCCATAGCGCTCGGCGAGGGCGCTCGCCTTCATGCCTCCGACGGAGAGCTCGCCCTTCTTGGTGCGGCGGATCGTGTCCGGCCAGACGCCGGCGGCGAGGTCGTTGGCGTCGTCGGGCTCCGCGAGCCAGTCGGGCGCGAGCGGGTTCATGGGCGTCGTCACATTCCTGTTCGTCGGGTGCCGGTCGTCACATGCGCTCGGGCGCGCTCACGCCGAGCAACGAGAGGCCGTTGCGCAGCACCTGGCCCGTCGCGTCGTTGAGCCACAGGCGGGTGCCGTGCACCGGCGCGATCTCCTCGTCGCCCTTCGGGGTGACGCGGCAGTTGTCGTACCACCGGTGGTAGAGGCCCGCGAGCTCCTCGAGGTAACGCGCCACGCGGTGCGGCTCGCGCACCTCCGCCGCGAAGGCCACGATGCGCGGGAACTCCTGGAGCGCGCCGAGGAGCGCCGCCTCCGTCTCGTGCGCGAGCAGCTCCGGGGCGAAGGAATCGCGCGTCACACCCGCGTCCGCCGCGTTGCGCGCGACGTTGTGGGTGCGGGCGTGCGCGTACTGCACGTAGAAGACGGGGTTGTCGTTCGTGCGCTTCTGCAGCAGCTCCGGGTCGAGCGAGAGCGGCGAGTCGGCGGGCGAGCGCTCGAGCGAGTAGCGCAGCGCGTCGGTGCCGATCCAGTCGCGGAGGTCGTCGAGCTCGATGATGTTGCCGGCGCGCTTGGACAGGCGGGCGCCGTTGACCGACACCAGCTGGCCGATGAGCACCTCGATGTCCTTCTCGGGGTCGTCTCCCGCCGAGCCCGCGAGGGCCTTGAGGCGGTGCACGTAGCCGTGGTGGTCGGCGCCGAGCAGGTAGATCTTGTGCTTGAAGCCCCGGTCGCCCTTGTTGAGGTAGTAGGCGGCGTCGGCGGCGAAGTACGTGTAGATGCCGTTGCCGCGCCGGATCACCCGGTCCTTGTCGTCGCCGAAGTCGGTGGTCCGCACCCACACGGCGTCATCGGCGTCGTAGACGTGCCCCTGGGCGCGCAGGCGGTCGACGGCCTGGTCGATGAGGCTCGGCTCGCCCGCGTGCAGCTCGCGCTCCGAGAACCACACGTCAAAGTGCACGTTGAACTTCGCGAGCGACTCCTTGATGTCGGCGAGCTGGATCTCGTAGGCGGCGTCGCGCACCGCGTCCTGCGGGGCCTCCGAGTCGAGGATCGACGGGTGCGCCTCGAGCACGCGGCGGCCGAGGTCATCGACGTAGGCGCCCTTGTAGCCGTCCTCCGGGGCAGGGGCGCCGGTCATCGCGGCGAGCACGCTCGCACCGAAGCGGTCCATCTGCGCGCCCGCGTCGTTGATGTAGTACTCGCGGGCGACGTTCGCGCCGGACGCCTCGAGCAGGCGTCCCATCGAATCGCCGAGCGCGGCCCAGCGGGTGTGCCCGATGTGCAGCGGGCCGGTCGGGTTGCCGCTGACGAACTCGAGGTTGATGCTGTTGCCGGCCTGCGAGTCGTTGCGCCCGTAGCGCTCCCCCGCCTCGACGATGGTCTTCGCGAGCGCACCCGCGGCGGCGGCGTCGAGGCGCACGTTGATGAAGCCGGGGCCGGCGATCTCGACGGAGGCGATGCCGTCGACGGATCCAAGCTGCTCGGCGATCTGCTGGGCGAGCTCGCGCGGGTTCGCCCCGAGCCGCTTCGCGAACTTCATGGCGACGTTGGTCGCCCAGTCGCCGTGGTCGCGATTCTTGGGACGCTCGACCGTGATGTCGGCGGCCGTCGCTCCGAGCGGCTCACCCGGGCGTCGCTGCTCTGCGACGGCGTCGAGAACGGTCAGCAGGGCTGTGGCGAGAGCATCGGGGTTCATAGAAGGACAATTCTAGTGGCGCGGCGCGCCGGATCCTGCACGGGCACCGATCCCGCACGCGCGAACGCGCGGCGCGTGATCCCACGGGCCGAGCACATACCCTGGAGGGATGGCCCGTGCGATCCGCCCCGCGACCGTCGTCTGCTGCGCCCTGGCGGCGCTCGCCTCCCTCACCGGGTGCGCCGCGACGCCTCAGAGCGACGCCGCGGCGACCGATCGCTGGCAGGCGCCGTCGGCCGCCACCCCGACGCCCACCCCGACGCCGTCCCCGAGCATGCTCGTCTTCGGAGACTCGTGGACCCGCGGCATGGCCGCGACGGATACCGCTCACGCGTACCCGCATCTCACGGGCGAGCTTCTCGGCTGGGACGTCACCGCGCTCGGCGAGGACGGCAGCGGTTACCTTCATCCGGGTGAGCTCGGCGGGTTCTACGGCACCCGCGTCGCGGAGCTCAACCCCGATCTCGACCCCGATGTGGTGATCGTGCAGGGTTCCGTCAACGACCGCAACGAGTTGATCTCCGCGCTCCCCCGCGCCGCGCGCGCGGTGTGGCGGGCCGTCGAGAACACGTATCCCGAGGCGGATGTCATCATCCTCGGCCCCGCCCCGAGCACCCTGCCACTCGACGAGCGGGTCGAGGAGATCGACGCCGTGCTCGCGGATCTTGCCGCGGAGGCGGGCCTCGGCTACATCTCGCCCATCGCGGAGGAGTGGCTGACCGAGGCGAACATCGGTGAGTACATCGACGCGTCGGCCGCCTTCCACCCCTCGGATGCGGGTCACGCCTACCTGGCCGAGCGGCTCGCGGCCGATCTCGCCGAGCTCGATCCGCTGAGTCCCTTCGCTCCCGTCACCGAGTGACGATCCCGAGCAGCGGCTTCCGCCCGTGCACCGAGAGGTAGCGCAGCCCGTCCGGCCCCGCGGCGAACGCGCGGCGCGAGAGCCTCGGCAGCCACACGAGCGATCCGGGCTTGAGCTCGATGTCGCCATCCTCCGTGGTGAGCGTGCCCGAGCCATCGATGACATGGATCAGCACGTCGAGCTGCGGACCCGCGTGCTCGGCGATGCCGTCGCCCGCGGGCAGGTGGATCACGTTCGCGTCGAGCGTGCGCTCGCCGGGCGACAGGCGCCACACGGCGCCGGATCCGTCGCCCGCGCGCGCATCGCCGACGATGCGCGGGGTCTCCTCCGCCATGACGCTCCCTTCCGACGACGAAGCGGGGATGGCCGCTCGGCCATCCCCGCTTCTCTCATCCGCGCCCCTGGAGGGAATCGAACCCCCGACCTTTGGTACCGGAAACCAGCGCTCTATCCCCTGAGCTACAGAGGCGGACACCACGAGCTTATCAGCGCTCGCGATGTGCCTCGTTCAGGCGAGCTCCCGGGTGAGTCGCGCGGCGGACGGGTCAGCGGCGACGCGCCGAACGCACGGCGATCGTGAGCGCGACGGCGGCGACCCCGATCGCGAGAACGTTGACGCTCGCGGAGACGATCGTCCACGGTTCGACGCCGTCGCCCGCCTCGGAGGCGGCCGGCTCCTCGCTCGGTGTCGGGGTCACCATCTCCAGCGTGGGTGCCGGGGCGTCGAGGTCGTGCGGATCCTGGCCCGGCTCCGCGACCTCGGACCAGGACGTGGATCCGCTTTCGCAGCTCTGCTCCACGGGGAACACGAGTTCGCCCGAGGCGTCATCGGCGAAACCGACCTGCATGGCGACCTCTCCGCGCAGCTCGTCGGGGATCGGCTCGATCGCCGTGTAGGTCACGGTCGAGACGCGTCCGGCGTCGCCGCCGCGCTCGACGTCGATCGACCAGCCGGCGTCCGCGATCGGGTGGACGCCGCTCAGGCCCTCGGGCATCGAGATGGCGATCTGCGTCGTGGGCGAGCCATCGCAGCCGTGGCTGAATCCGAAGCTGAGGGTCGTGCTCTGGCCGGCGACCGGCTCGTCGGCGGCATCGACGCCGACGTGCGCGAACGCGGCCGCGGGGGCGAGAACGAGGCCCGCGGCGAGCGCGGTTCCCGCGACGGCGAGCGAGAGCTTCTTGGTGGTGGTCATTTTTTCTCCTGAGAAAGCATGCGAAAACACCGGTCTGCGACCGGTCGATGGATGGTGTTCAGGAGAAGACGGGCGGCCCGCGGAGCCCCACGGGCGGGACCCAGGCGTCCACGGCGCGGATCCGCCGCCGGGCCGGGGCGAGCAGGCGAGGGAACAGCGGCAGCGGCGCGAGGGGCGCGGCGACGCGCGCGGCGCGGCGGATCCAGTCGGCGCCGCGGCGGATCACGCTCTCGCCGTAGGCGAGGATCGCGATCGTGACGAGGGCCGCGATGGCGTGGGAGGCGAGCATCCCCGGCCCCGCGGGATGGGCATGTGCGACGACCGACTCGGGTAGCGCCGCGTGGTGGTGCCCGCCGACGACGGGACCGCCCTCGATCGGGCTGCCGAGGGCCGAGAACGCCGAGTGGAACGCCGCCTGCGCGACGATCGTCGTGAGGACGATGCGCGCGAGGCCGCCGATGCGGCGAAGCGCAACGGGGGCGCTCCCCCGGATCCGCGGCGCGGGTGCCTGCAGCAGCAGCGCCGACGGCGCGATGAGCAGCACGATCATGCCGAGCACGATCGTCGGGGCGGGCGCGGGGCCTCCGCCGACGGTGTGCGAGATCGCCGCGAGCATGGTCGTCACGACGGACGACGCGGCGCCGCGGCGCAGGAAGGCGGCGCGGGCCGCGCGCACGCGCTGCGAGGATTTCGGGCACGCCGAGACCGGCGGCGAACCGCCGAGGCCCCGGTCGTGCGACATGCTTATCGCGCGACGCGGCGGTAGGTGAGGTCGCGAATGTCGCGACCCTTGTCGAGGCCCTTCCGCTCGAAGGCCGTCATGGGCCGACCCGCGAAGCGGGCGTCCCACTCGCCGTCGAAGGCGCGCTCGAACTCGGGCTCGGCGTCCATCACCTCGCGCATCTGCAGCGCGTAGTCTTCCCAATCCGTCGCCAGCCGCAGGAGCCCTCCGTCGCGCAGCACGCGTCCCACGACGGCGCCGAATCCGGGGCTGATCATGCGGCGCTTGTTGTGGCGCTTCTTGTGCCAGGGATCGGGGAAGAAGATCCGCACCTCGTCTGCGGAGCCCTCCGGCAGGAGCGTCTGCATCACCTCGGGCGCGTTCGCCTCGATGAGTCGGATGTTCGACAGGCCCGCCTTGTCGGCCTCGAGCATCGTTCGGGCGAGACCGCCGTGGTAGACCTCGACACCGAGGAAGTCGGTCTCGGGGTGTTCACTCGCGGCATGCAGGATCGCGTGGCCCTGCCCCGTGCCGATCTCGACGACGAGCGGCGCGGAGCGGCCGAACTCCGCGGCGGGGTCCAGGCGGGCGTCGGGGTGCACGCTCGTCTCGGCGACGTCGCGGGGCACGTCGAAGACGTACGTCGGCGCGAGCTCGCGCCAGGCGCGCTCCTGCGCGTCGGAGATGCGGCCGTTTCGACGGACGAACGAGAGCGTGCCCTTGCGCTGGGTCCCGGGTTCGGTCATACCCTCCAGCGTACGGGTGGGCACTGACTAATCCCCGACCGTCACGAAGTCGATCAGTTCCTCGACGCGTCCGAGGAGTTCGGGCTCGAGGTCGCGGAACGTCGTCACGCGCGACAGGATACGCTGCCACGCGATTCCGATGTCCTCCTTGCTCTCGGCGGGCCACCCGAGGCCCCGGCACACGCCGGTCTTCCAGTCCTGCCCCCGCGGCACGACCGGCCACGCCGGAATGCCCATGGCCTGCGGCTTCACGCACTGCCAGACGTCGACGAAGGGATGACCGACGATCTTGAGGTGCGCGCCATGGCGGCCCGCGAGGATGCGCCGCGCGACGCGTTCCTCCTTGGATCCCGCAACGAGATGGTCGACGAGCACGCCGTAGCGCCGCTTCGCGCTCGGCGGTTCGACCTCGAGCAGGTCCTCGAGCAGGTCGAGACCCTGCAGGAACTCGACCGCGACGCCCTCCGCCCGGAGGTCGGCGCCCCACACCTTTTCGACGAGCTCCGCATCGTGCTTGCCCTCGACGAGGATCCGGCTGGGCAGCGCGACCTTGGCGCGCTCGTCCGCGGCGACGAATGATCCGGACGCCGTGCGCCGTCGCCCCTGCGGCTGCGCGACGGCCTTCTGCAGGGTGACGGGCTCGCCGTCGATGAGGAATCCGGCACCGAGCGGGAACGAACGGCGCCGTCCCTTCCAGTCCTCGAGCTCGACGTTTCCCGCCTCGACGCGGGTGATCGCCCCGCACCATCCGTCGCCCGCGACCTCGACGACGAGATCGACCTCGGCCGCCACCGGCTTCGACACCTTTTTGCCCTTGGCCCGCCACTCGCCCGCGAGCACATCGGATCCGTACCTGTCTTCGAACATCTCGTCCAGACTACGAAAGAACGAGATCGCGCCGAACGCTTTGTTTGCCGCGCGTTATCCCTAGGATCGATTTCACAGGCATCCGAAGGGGGACCCATGCGCAGACGAATGACCCGGCTCCTCGCCGCGCTCGGGCTGGGCGGCATGATGGTGCTCGCACCGCTCGCGGCCCAGGCCGAGCAGCCGCCGCGCCTGGGGGATTCGCAGATCTTCGACGGCGCCGACGTCCTGAGCGATGCCGAGGAGCAGGCCGCGGACGCCCGCCTCGACGCCCTCGCGGACGAGACGGGGCTCGAGCTGTGGGTCGTGTATGTCGAGACCTTCGACTCACCCGCCGACTCCGCGGATTGGGCGAACGCGACGGCCGACCTCAACGGCCTCGGCAACGACCAGTACCTCCTCGCTGTCGCGACGGAGGGACGCCAGCTGTATCTCGCCAAGCCGGCCGTCGGCGGCCTGGCCGAGGGCAAGCTCCTCGCGATCGAGGAGGCCGCGGGAGACGCGCTCGGCGACAACGACTGGGCGGGGGCCGTCGATCGGGCCGCCGACGAGATGACGCGGCAGTCCCAGCCGAACTACACCGTTTGGTACGTGGTCGGCGCGATCGTCGTCGTCGGCGCGATCATCGCGATCGCCGTCACCGCCGCGAAGAAGGCGAAGAAGCGCCGCACCGAGCAAGAGGCCCGCGAGCGGCTCGAGGCGGAGGTCGAGACCTATCGCACGCAGGCGACGAGCCTGCTGCTCGAGATGGACGATTCCCTGCGCACGGCGGAGCAGGAGATGGGCTTCGCGACGGCACAGTTCGGCGCCGAGGCCGTGAGCGAATACGCCCAGGCGCTCGCGCAGGCGCGACAGGCCCTGAACCGGTCATTCACTCTGCAGCAGGAACTCGACGATTCCACGCCCGAGACCCTCGAGGAGCAGCACGAGAAATACTCCGAGATCGTCGGCCTCCTCGAGGAGGCCGACGCCGAACTGGATGCGAAGGCGGCCGGCTTCGAGGAGTTGCGCGCGATCGAGAAGAACGCGTCCCAGGTGCTCGAGAAGCTCGCCGCGCGGCGCGCCGAGGCCGCCGACGGGCCCGAGCGCATCACGGCCGAGATCGCGCGCCTGCGGCAGACCTACGCCGCGCCCGTGCTCGACGACGTCGAGGACAACGACGAACAGGCCGCGGCGCGGCTGCAGTTCGTCGACGCGCGCCTCGCGGAGGCCCGCGAGAGCCTCGCCGCGGGCGACTCCGGATCCGCCGCCCTCGACCTGCACGAGGCGGAACAGGCGCTCGGCCAGGTCGACGAGCTCGTCGCCGCCGTGACCGGGCTCCAGAAGCGCTTCTCCGAGGCCGAGAAGGACGCGCGCGCCGCGATCGCCGATCTGGAGAACGACATCGCCCAGGCCCAGGGGCTCCCCGATAACGACGGTTCGCTCACCCGGGCGATCGCGGCCACCCGCGCCCACATCGAGCAGGCACGGGCGAACCTCTCCGGCAAGGGCCGCACACCCCTCATCGTCTTCGAGGCGCTCACAACCGCCAACGCGCAGATGGATCAGGTGCTCGCGAATGCGCGAGCCGCCGACGAGAAGCGCCGACGCGCCGAGGCCCAGCTCGATCAGACCCTGCGACAGGCCATGGGCCAGTTGCAGTCGGCCGAGACACTCGTGAACACCCGGCGCGGCGCCGTCGGGGCATCCGCACGCACGGCGCTCGCGCAGGCACAGGCCGAGATCAACGCCGCGATCAGCGCACGCCAGACCGATCCGACCGCCGCTCTCGCCGCGGCGCAGCGCGGCCTGCAGTACGCGCAGCGCGCCTCACAGAGCGCTCACGCCGACGTGTCCTCCTATTCGACGGGGTCGTCGTCGGGCATCGGACAGCAGATCCTAGGCGGCATCATCGGCGGGATGATCGGCGGTTCCCTCTCGGGCGGCTCGCGCCGCGGATCCGGGTGGGGCGGCTCATCCCGCTCGAGCTTCGGCGGGCGCTCGCGCGGCCGGTCCGGCGGTGGCTTCGGAGGCTCGCGCTCCCGTTCCGGCGGCGGCCGACGCTTCTGAGCCCCGCATTCGAACCTCATTCTTAACCTTTATCCGACATACTTCCCCCTACATCCGCCGCTACCCTCTGAAAGGCACTCACCATGAGCAAGCAGTCCATCTTCGGGCGCATCTCGACCCTCATCCGCGCGAACGTCAACGCCCTGATCGACCAGGCCGAGGACCCGCAGAAGATGCTCGACCAGCTGGTGCGCGACTACACCAACAACATCGCGGAGGCCGAGTCGGCCATCGCCGAGACCATCGGGCAGCTGCGCCTCCTCGAGCGCGACACCGCCGAGGACCGCCAGGCCGCCGCCGAGTGGGGCAACAAGGCCATCGCGGCCAGCCGCAAGGGCGACGAGCTGCGCGCCGCGGGCGACATCGCCGGCGCCGACAAGTTCGACAACCTCGCCAAGGTCGCCATTCAGCGCCAGGTGCAGACCGAGAACGAGATCAAGGCCGTCGAGCCGCAGCTCGTCCAGCAGCAGCAGGTCGTCGAGAAGCTCAAGGGCGGCCTCGACGGCATGAAGCAGAAGCTCACGCAGCTCAAGGCGAAGCAGAGCGAGCTGCTCTCGCGCGCGAAGCTCGCCGACGCGCAGAACAAGGTGCACGACGCCGTCAAGTCGATCGACGTCATGGACCCCACGAGCGAGCTCGGCCGCTTCGAGGAGAAGGTGCGCCGCCAGGAGGCGCTCGCCGCGGGCAAGGCCGAGCTCGCCGCGTCGAGCCTCGACGCTCAGTTCGAGTCGCTCGAAGACATCGGCGAGCTGACCGAGGTCGAGGCGCGTCTCGCCGCCCTGAAGTCGGGCAACGCGGGCGCGCTGGAGGCGTAAACCACAGCGGGAAGAGGCATCGGAGATCTTCTCCGGTGCCTCTTCTTCTTTCGCCCCTCAAAGAGAGAAGATCGTCTCATGGCTCGTTTCATCGTCGTACCGCAGTGGCAGGGATCCCCGTCGCCCCGCGCCATGAGTCTCATCGACGGGGCCGAGCTGATCGCCGGCGACCTGCCGAGTTCCGCCTGTCACCGTGTCGACGTGCCGGTCGAGGCCGGAGAAAGCCTCGACACGGGGATCCTGCGCGCCAGCACCCTGCTCCGGGTGGCGCAGCACACCCGGGAGGAGCTCGAGGCCTTCCCCGGCGAGCGGCTGATCGTCATCGGCGGTGACAGCGGCGTCGCCGTCCCGTCGATCGCGCACGCCGCCGCGGGTTCGGACGACATCGCGATCGTGTGGTTCAGCGCGCGCGGGGCGCTGCACACGCCCGAGAGCTCCCCCACGGGCGCATACGCGGGGATGGCGCTGCGCGCCGCGATCGGCGACGCGCCGGAGGGCCTGAAGGCCCCCGCGGGAGCCGTCACTCCAGACCGGGTCGTCCTGGTGGGCGCCCGCGACCTCGACATCGCGGAGGAGGTCTATGCCTCCGACTCCGGGATCCAGACGCTCGCGGTCGCGGAGCTCGCCGATCGGCTCGTCGATGCGCTCGCCCGCACGGGCGCGGCGCGCGCGTACGTGCACGTCGACCTCGACGTCATCGACCCCGCGCATGTCGAGGGCGTCTCGTCTCCCCAGCCGTTCGGGCTCGACCCCGCGACTCTCATCGATGCGATCGCGGCGATCCGCGGGCGCCTGCCGCTCGCGGGCGCGTCGCTCGCGGGTTTCGCACCGCGCTCTGCCGACGCGGGCGTCGCCGACATGGGCACGATCCTGCGCATCATCGGAGCGCTCGCGAAGGCGTAGCGTCGTCAGACGTACTGCGTGAGCGCTTCGGCGACCGTGATCGATTCGCGCGGGATGTCGAGCCGGGTCGTCAGGTGCTCGACGATGTCGGCGGTCGCCACGAAACCGGCGAGCAGGGTGACGTTCGTCTCGCGGGCTTCCTCGTCGCACAGCACCTCGTCGGCGTATGCGATCGCGGCGCGAGTCACGGCCTGCCCGGATCGGCACAGCTCCGCCGAGCCGATCTCGCCGCGGCGGATCGAGCGATCGAGCCACGTGACGCTCATGCGGGGCGGCGCCTGGAGGGCACAGACCCACGATGCGTCGGGGACCTCGATGAACACACGCCCGGACGCACAGATCGGCAGGGCGACGAGCGCGAGTTCGAGGTCGGCGAGCGAACGCTCGTCGGCGACGACGAGGTGCTGGGCGCGCGGGTGCCGGCGCGAACGACAGGAGCTGTCGTCGTGAGAGGCGAAGTCGGGGCGTGCGGTCATGATATGACCATCATACGCCCCGATAAAGGCTTGCCTAACCTTGCCTGGGTGGGACGGGGTAATGCCCCGCGATCGTCAGGCGGTTGAACGCGTTGATCGAGATCGCCGTCCAGCTGATCGCGACATACTCTTGCTCGGTGAGCACGGACCCGATCCGGTTGTAGAGCTCGTCCGAGATGCCGTCCTCATGGATGAGGGTGTGCGCCTCCGCGAGCTCGAGCGCCGCGCGCTCGCGCTCCGTGAAGACACCCGATTCACGCCACGTGGAAAGCTGCCCGAGCTCATCCATCGTGACCCCGGCCTTCTCGGCACGCTCGACGTGGACGCGCATGCAGTACGCACAACCGTTGATCTGCGAGCAGCGCAGCTGCACGAGTTCCTTGAGCCGATCCTCGACTCCGTTCTCGCGGCAGACCTTCCCCACCTGCTTCGCGAACTCCTCGAGGGCGCGGTAAACGTCCATCGCGCTCTTGGCCAGGTGCACACGCCGTTCGGTCATGTTCGAACCCTACCGACCCCGAACGGAAAACGCGTCAAAAATCATTCTGCGCAAGTGAATGAATTCTAAGTAAACATTCTGATCATTTATGACACGCTTTTCTGTGCACTTCTCGAGCTGATTTCCCGGCGCGCCCCGCGCCGCGCCAGAATGGGCGTGCCTCGTATCCGTTCGAAGGACACCCCGTGACCGCACACGCAGCTCTCGACGAGTTTGCCTTCCTCTCCGACGATGCCCGCGATCAGGGTGCCGCGGTTCCGAGCGTACGCCGCGAGCGGCTCGAGCTCGACGGCGACCGTTCGCTCAGCGCGCTTCTCTTCGGAGGCGGGCGCCCGGACGCGGTCTTCGTCCACGGCGCCGGGCTCAACGCGCACACCTGGGACCGCACGATCATCGACCTCGCCGCACCCGCCCTCGCGGTGGACCTGCCCGGGCACGGAGACTCGTCCTGGCGTGAGGACGCCGACTACTCCCCCGAGCGCAACGCCGAGGCCGTCATCCGCGCGATCGAGCACTGGGCCGAGGCGCCCGTGACCCTCGTCGGGCATTCGCTCGGCGGCCTCACGGCGATCCACGTCGCGGCCCTCCGCGCCGAGCTCGTCGCGCACCTCGTTCTCGTCGACGTGCTGCCCGGAATCGGAGGATCCGGGCGCTCCGCGCTCGCACCGTTCTACGAGCGGCTCGAGTTCGGCTCGGTCGAGGAGGTTCTTGATCACGCCGTGGCCTTCGGCCTCGGCGGCGAGCGCGACAAGGCCCGCCGCGGCGTCATTCTGAACACGCGCACCCGCGACGACGGCGTCGTCGAATGGAAGCACCACATGGCGCGGATCCTGTCGGAATCCGCACCGGACAGCAGGCCGCTCGACATCGACGACGACCGCGATGCCCGCGCGCTCGATTCCCTCACCATCCCCGTCACCCTGGTAGCCGGATCCCGCGGCCTTCTCTCCGCCGAACGCATTCGCGCCTTCGCCTCCGCACGCCCGGATCACGACGCCATCGTCCTCGATGCTCCGCACAACGTGCAGGAAACCAGCCACCTCGACCTCGCACGAGCCGTGCGGGCGAGCCTCTCCGGAAGGAACTGACCGATGCCTGGCGCCGCCCGCATCCTCCCCGCCGCCGCCCTCGTGGGCGTGCTCGCCCTTGCCGGGTGCGCCGGCAGACCCGCCGACACGACGCTCGACATCGGCCTCGTGCTCGAGCCGAGCAACCTCGACATCCGCCACACCTCCGGCGCCGCGCTCGAGCAGGCGCTCGTCGACAACGTCTACGAAGGGCTCGTCACGCGCGGCGAGAACGGCGACGTCGTCGCCGCGCTCGCGAAGGACTGGTCGGTCTCCGACGACGGCCTCGAATACACCTTCGTCCTGCAGGAGGGGGTGACCTTCCACGACGGGTCCCCGATGACGGCCGACGACGTCGTCACGAGCCTCACCGAGACGAAGAACGACGAGTCGAGCACGGGCGCGAAGGACCTCGCGGCCATCGAAGAGGTCTCCGCGCCCGACGACGGCACCGTGGTCATCACGCTCGCCGAGCCCAACATCAACCTGCTCTTCCTCCTGACCGGTCCCGGTGGCCTCATCTTCAAGAGCGGCGACGACACCGACCTGAAGACGGCGGAGAACGGCACGGGCCCGTTCACGCTCGGCGAGTGGATCCAGAAGGACAGCATCTCCCTCGAGCGCTACGAGGACTACTGGGGCGAGCCCGCCGGTCCGTCCGAGGTCGTGCTCCACTACATCCCGGATCCGAATGCCCTCGTGAGCGCGGGCCTCGACGGCACGCTCGACGTGCTGACGGGCGTGAGCGCGGAGCTCACCCCGCAGCTCGAGGGCGACTTCACGGTGACCCAGGGTGAGACGACCGACAAGTTCATCCTCGCCTTCAACGGCAAGGAGGAGCCGCTCGACGACCTGCGCGTTCGTCAGGCGCTGCGCATGGCGATCGACCACGAGGCGATCCTCACCGCCGTGGGCGCCGGTGAGACGCAGTTCGGCCCGATCCCCAAGCTCGACCCCGGCTACGAGGATCTGTCCGACACGACGAGCTTCGACCCCGAAGGCGCCCGCGCCCTCCTCGCCGAGGCGGGCGTCGAGGATCTCACGCTCACGCTGAGCTTCCCCAACGTCTACGACACGAAGATCTCCTCCCTGCTCGTGTCGATGTTCAAGGACATCGGTGTCACCCTCGAGGTGGACACGATCGAGTTCTCGGCGTGGCTCAACGACGTGTACAGCAACCGCGACTACCAGCTGAGCTTCGTCAACCACGTCGAGCCGCGCGACTTCGACTCGTGGTCGAACCCCGACTACTACTACTCCCTCAGCGACCCGGATGCGCTGGCCGAGGTACAGGGCCTCTACGCCGACGCGATGCGCGAGACCGACGCCGACGCGTCGGCCCAGCTCCTCGCCGAGGCCGCGCGCATCGTCGCCGAGCAGGCACCCGCCGATTGGCTCTACACGCGCGCCGACATCATCGCGACCGCCCCGGGGGTCGAGGGCTTCCCGACGGCGGCCACGTCCACTCGCCTGAGGCTGGCGGGCGTCACGCTCGCGGAGTGACGTGATCCGCTACGCCCTCACGCGGATCCTCCTGCTCGCGCTGGGTCTGCTCGCCTCGAGCGCCATCATCTTCGCGGCGCTCCGGGTGCTCCCCGGAGACGTCGCGCAGATGATCGCGGGTGCCGACGGCACTCCCGAGCAGATCGCGGCGATCCGCAGCGACCTCGGTCTCGACCGTTCGCTCCTCGCGCAGTACGCCGAGTGGATCGGCGGACTCTTCACGGGCGATCTCGGATCCTCGCTGGTAACAGGGTCGCCCGTCGCCGATCAGATCGCGCAGAAGGCCCGGGTGACGATCCCGCTGGGTGTTTTCTCTCTCGTCATCGCCCTCGCGATCGCGGTGCCCCTCGGAATTCTCGGGGCGCAGCGCCGCGACCGGCCGTCCGGCACCGCTCTGAACGTCGTGACGCAGCTGCTCGCGGCCGTGCCCGTGGTCTGGGCCGGCCTCATGCTCGTCGTCGTGTTCGCCGTCGGTCTCGATTGGTTGCCGGCGCAGGGCTTCCCCCGGGCGGGCTGGAGGGATCCCGGATCCGCGCTGCGGGCGCTCGTGCTGCCGGCGCTCACCATCGGCGTCGTCGAGGGCGCGTTGCTGATGCGCTTCGTGCGCAGCGCCACGCTCGCGGCCGCCGGCGAGGACTTCGTCCGCACCGCGGCGGCGAAGGGACTCACCCGAAACAGGGCGCTTGTGCGGCATGGGCTGCCGGCCGTGGGCCTGTCGATCATCACGGTGCTCGGCGTACAGATCGCGGGCATCATGGTCGGCGCCGTCGTGGTGGAGCAGGTCTTCACGCTGCCCGGCATCGGCCGGATGCTCGTCGCGGACGTCGGCGCCCGCGACCTCACGATGGTACAGAGCGAGCTGTTCGTCCTGACCGCGTTCGTGCTCGTCGTGGGTTTCATCGTCGACCTCATCCACCACGCGGTCGACCCGCGTCTCCGGGAGCGCGCATGAGCTGGTTCCATCGCCTCTGGCGCATCCCCACGGGCCGCGCCGCCCTCGTCGTCGTCGCCGTGATCGGTATCGTCGCCGCCGTGTCGCTCGCGTGGACGCCCTTCGATCCGGCACGAGCCGACGCGTACACCGCGTGGGCCCCGCCGGGGTGGCCGCACCTCCTCGGCACGGACGGCACGGGCCGCGACATCGCGTCGCTCCTCATGGCGGGCGCGCGGTCGACCGTCGTCGTCGCGCTCGGCGCGAGCATCGTCGCGATCGTCGTCGGCGTCGCCCTCGCGGCCCTCGGGGCCCTCACGTCGCGCCCCGTCCGCGAGGCCGTCGCCGTCGCGGTCGACGTTCTCATCGCCTTCCCCGTCCTCCTCATCGCGATGATGATCGCCGCGGTGTGGGGTGGGTCGCTGTGGGTCGTGATCTGGTCGGTCGGCATCGGCTACGGCGTCAATATCGCGCGCGTGGCCCGCGGCGAGCTGCGCCGCATCGGCCGCGCCGACTTCGTTCTCGCCGCGCGCGCGTCCGGTCTCACGGGAGGGCAGATCCTCACCCGCCACCTCCTGCCGAACACCGCGCCGGTCTTCATCGTGCAGCTGTCGTGGTCGATGGCGGCGGCCGTGCTCGCCGAGGCGGGCCTGTCGTTCCTCGGCGTCGGGGCGCCGGTGACGCTGCCGAGCTGGGGCCTGCTGCTCAGCGAGCTGCAGGGCTACGTCGCCATCCACCCGCTGAGCGTCGTCTGGCCGGGCCTCGCCATCACCCTGACGGTGCTCGCGCTCAACCTGCTCGGCGACGCCCTGCGCGAGGCCACCGATCCCCGACTCACCCGCCCCCGTTCGGAGGCCCGCTCATGACCCTCGTCGTCCGCGAGCTCGTAATCGAGATCGGTGGATCCCGCGTCGTCGACGGCGTGTCCTTCGAGGTGCCGAGCGGCGCGCGGCTCGGAATCATCGGCGAATCCGGATCGGGGAAGTCGCTCACGGCGCTCGCCGTCATGGGTCTCCTCCCCCACGGCGCCCGCGCGACCGGATCCGTGACCTGGAACGGCCGCGAGATCCTCGGGCTCCCCGACCGCGAGCTTGCCGCCATCCGCGGATCCGAGATCGGCATGGTCTTCCAGGAACCGCAGACCGCGCTCAACCCGATCCGCCGCGTCGGCGGCCAGATCGCGGAGGCCGCGCGGATCCATCGCGGCGTCCGCGGCCCCGAGGCGCGCGCGCTCGCGGAGCGGCTCGCGGCAGCGGTCGGCCTGCCGGATCCGGCGGGCATCGTCCGGCGCTACCCGCATCAGCTCTCCGGCGGACAGCGCCAGCGCGTCGGCATCGCCGCGGTCCTCGCGGCCGAGCCCTCGCTCATCATCGCCGACGAACCCACGACGGCGCTCGACGTGACCGTGCAGAAGGGGATCCTGGAGCTCCTGGCATCGATCGTCGCCGATCGCGGCGCCTCGCTCGTGTTCATCACTCACGACCTCGCGGTTCTCGCGCAGGTTGCGACGCACGCCGTCGTCCTGGAGCGCGGGCGCGTCGTCGAGGAGGGCGCGGTCGCGGACCTGCTCTCGGCGCCGACGCATCCGGTCACGCAGGGGCTGCTCAGAGACTCGAAGGCGACGCTGTGGAGGCGCCATGACTGATCCGATCCTGCGCGCGCGAGGCCTGAGCCGCACCTTCCGCACCCCGCGCCGCGACCTCTTCTCACGCCGGGAGATGTCGTTCGAGCTGCATCCCGTCGACCTCGACATCGCGGAGGGCGAGAGCGTGGGGGTGATCGGCGAATCCGGATCCGGCAAGTCGACGCTCGCGCGGATCCTGCTCGCTCTCGATGCGCCGGATTCCGGGGAACTCGAGGTCGACGGCCGCCGCGTGGACTTCCGCGGACGCGCGCGCGAGCTGCGCTGGCTGCGCCGGCTCACGGGCGTCGTACTGCAGGATCCCTACGGATCGCTCGACCCGCGGATGAGCGTCGGCCGCATCGTCGGCGAACCGCTGTGGGCGCTCGACGTGGCCGGCGACCGGCGCGCACGGGTGCGGGAGGTTCTCGCGCGCGTGGGCCTCGCGGGCGCCGCGGAACGGTACCCACACGAGCTCTCCGGCGGGCAGCGCCAGCGCGTCGCGCTGGCGCGGGCGATCGCGCACCGGCCGCGGATCCTCGTCGGCGACGAACCGCTGAGCGCCCTCGACGTCACGGTTCGCGCGCAGATCCTCGCGCTTCTCGCCGAGATCCGGCGGGAGGAGGGGCTGACCCTCGTCATGGTCAGCCACGACCTCGGCGTCGTGCAGAACGTGTGCGACAGCGTGCTCGTCATGACCGATGGCGCGGTCGTCGAGCGGGGCGCGACCCGCGACGTGCTGTCCCGGCCGGCCCACCCCTATACGCAGCGGCTGCTCGCGGCGATCCCGACGCTGTAGGCGGCGAGCCGGCCCGCTACGGGGTGTCCGTGGGCGTCGGCGACGCCGTGCCGTCCGGCGCGGCCTCGGTCGTCGCCTCGGGAGCCGCGGTCGCGGTCTCGGTCGGCGCCGCCCGCTTCGTCGGCGTGGGTTCCTGTGTCGGCTGCGCGTCCTGCGTCGGAGCCGGCTCGGGCACGGTCGAGGGGCTCGGGGCCTGCGTCGGGGCGGGGTCGGGCGCCGTCGACGGGCTCGGGGCCTGCGTCGGCGCCGGCTCGGGTGGCGTCGACGGCTGCTCCGAGGGCGGCGTCGACGGCGACGGCGAGGCGGGCGCGGTGGGCGACGGCGTCTGCTCGGGTCCGCGGCTCGGCGACGGAGAGGGCGTCTTGGACGGCGACGGGCTCGCGGGCGTCGAGGGCGTCGGAGTCTTCGACGGCGCCGGGCTCTTCGACGGCGACGGAGTCTTCGAGGGCGAGGGGCTCGCCGACGGCGACGCCGGCGGCGTCTGCGAGGGCTCGTCGCTGGGCGTCGGCTCGTCGGACGGCGTGGGCTGCTCGGCGGGACCCGGGTCGGGCGGCACGGGAACGCCCGGCTTGATCTCGACGGGCGCCGCGGAACCGCCCGTCAGGAGCGGGTAGGGGTCGACCGGGACGCCGTTCTTCCGCACCTCGAAGTGGAGGTGGTTGCCGAAGCTGCGCCCGGTGTTCCCCACACCGCCCAGGTGATCGCCGGTCTCGACCCAGTCGCCGACCTTCACGGTGCGCGAACCGTACGTCATGTGCCCGTACACGCTCTGGTACCCGTCGGCGTGCTGAACGATGACGGCCGAGCCGTATCCGAAGTAGTTGTCCTGCGAGAGGATCACGACGCCAGGCGCGGCGGCGCCGATCGGCTCCATGGCGGCGGCGGCGAGGTCGATGCCCATGTGCCCGCCACCGCGGGTCCCGAAGTAGTCGCTGATGAAGTAGTTGGCGAGCGGCCAGGCGAGCTTGTCGCCCGGGGAGAGCGTCGCGTCGTCCTCCAGCCACGCCGGGTCGACGGGCAGGCCCTTCGCGATCGCGTCTTGGACGAGCTTCTTCCGCGCCTCCCGGCGCAGGTCCTCGAGTTCGTCCTTCGTCGCGGCGGCATAGGTGCTGTGCGCGAGCTCGGCCGCGCTCGCCTCGACGTCCTCCTCGGTCACTCCGCCGTGCCCGTGTTCGACGTCGCCGGTCAGCGTCTCGGTGGCGTGCGTCGCGACGGGTTCGGGAGCCGCCGCATCGGCGGCCGCGGGAGGCGCCGTCGGCCCGGGCTGGCCTATCGAGCCGGCGACCGCCACGGTGCCCAGGGTCGCGACGAGCAGACCCGTTCCGACAAGAAGTTGCGCGCGCTTGGCCTGTCTCGCAGAGCGAATGGACCGCCGTGACATCATCAGATTTCCTCCCCGCGTTCCATCCTGACCCGAAGTCACGATTCTGTAAACCCGCAGAGCGTGTTGTGTTACCGCACGGTCCAGTCGATCGGATCCGCGCCCTGCTCCTCGAGCAGCGCGTTCGCGCGCGAGAATGGCCGCGAGCCGAAGAAGCCCCGATTGGCGGACAGCGGCGAGGGATGCGCGGATTCGATCCTCGGCGTCGACCCGAGGAGCGGCGCCAGCTGACGCGCGGGGTTGCCCCACAGGATCGCCACGAGCGGTCGCTCGCGCGCGGCGAGAACGCGAATGGCGTGATCGGTGACGGCCTCCCAACCCCACCCCCTGTGCGAGGCGGGAGCTCCGGGAGCGACCGTCAGCGCCCTGTTGAGCAGCATGACGCCCTGATCGGCCCAGCTGGACAGGTCGCCGTGCTTGGGCGGGGCGAGCCCCAGGTCGGTCTGCATCTCGCGGTAGATGTTGCCGAGACTGCGCGGCACGGGACGCACGTCGCGCTCGACCGAGAACGACAGACCGACGGGGTGCCCCGGCGTCGGGTAGGGATCCTGGCCGACGATCAGCACCTTCACCTCGTCGAGCGGGCGCTGGAAGGCGCGCAAGACGCGATCGCCCGACGGCAGGTAGGGCTTCTGCTCGGCGCGCAGCCGCTCTCCGATGGCCGCGATCGTTCCCGCGACGGGTTCCAGGGCACGAGCCCAGCTCGCGTCGATCAGGCCCGCCTCCGCGAGTTCCGGCAGGGTCCGCGCCATGGTCACGCGCGCGGTGCCAGCGGGCCGCGATGCACGAGGTGCTGGGCCGCCTGCGCGACGGGGCGGATCGTCACCTGGTCGAGATTGACGTGCCCGGGCGCGTTCAGGCTATAGGCGACGACGTCGGCGACATCCGCCGCGGTGAGGGGGTGGTCGACGTTGTCATAGACGGCATCGGCCTTCGCGCGGTCGCCGAGGCGCACGAGCGAGAACTCCTCCGTGTGCACCATGCCGGGGGCGATCTCGATCACGCGGATCGGCTCGCCGACGAGTTCCTGCCGAAGGGCCTGCACGAGCATCGACTCCCCCGCCTTGGCCGCGTTGTACCCGGCCCCTCCGGGATAGGCCACCTGCGCCGCCGTCGACGTGAGGAAGAGCGTGTCGACGTGTGTCCGCTCCGCCGCCGCCGTGGCCCGGAGCTTCGGGAGCAGCGCCTTCACGAGCCGCTGCGCCGAGAGGGTGTTCATCTCGTACATGCGCAACCACTGCACGCTGTCGCCATCCTCGACGCGGTCGGCGCCGAGGGCGCCGCCGGCGATGTGCACGAGCGAGTGCGCTGGATCCGAACCGAGGCGCTCCGCGAGCGCGTCGATGTCCTGCTGCCTCGTGAGGTCCGCCGCGAAGACCTCGGCGCCCGTCTCGGCGGCGAGTTGCGCGAGCCGATCGGCCCGACGCGCCACCCCGAGCACCTCCCAGCCGCTGTCGCGCAGGGCCACCACCGTCGCCCTGCCGATGCCCGAGCTTGCTCCCGTCACCACTGCGCGTCTCGTCATGATTCCAGCCTACCCATCCGCATATGACGCCACGTTTCCCGGGTATTGGCGCGCACGTCGACCGGCCGTATGGTCATCTCAAGCCACCACATCATCAGCGATAGGGGAACCCCCATGACCGACTCCGCTCAGTGGGCCTTCGAGACCCGCCAGATCCACGCCGGCGCGCAGCCCGACCCGACGACGGGCGCACGGGCGACGCCCCTGTACCAGACCACCGCGTACGTGTTCCGCGACTCCGATCACGCGGCGAACCTCTTCTCGCTCGCCGAGTCGGGCAACATCTACACGCGCATCATGAACCCGACGCAGGACGTCGCCGAGCAGCGCATCGCGGCGCTCGAAGGCGGATCCGGCGCTCTTCTGGTGGCGAGTGGACAGGCGGCCGAGACCTTCGCGGTCCTCAACATCGCGCAGGCGGGCGATCACATCGTCTCCTCGGGCGCGATCTACGGCGGCACCTTCAACCTCTTCAAGTACACGCTCGCGAAGCTCGGCATCGAGACGACCTTCATCGAGAACCAGGACGACCTCGACGAGTGGCGCCGCGCCGTGCGCCCCAACACGAAGCTGTTCTTCGCCGAAACGATCGGCAACCCGCAGGCGAACGTGCTCGACATCCGCGGCATCGCCGACATCGCGCACGAGAACGGCCTCCCGCTCATCGCCGACAACACGATCGCGACGCCGTACCTCGTGCGCCCCTTCGAGCACGGTGCCGACATCGTCGTGCACTCGGCCACGAAGTTCCTCTCGGGCCACGGCACGGTCGTCGTCGGAGCGATTGTCGACGGCGGCACCTTCGCCTGGTCGAAGAACGCGGAGAAGTTCCCCGAGCTCACCGAGCCGGACCCCTCGTACCACGGCATCAGCTACACCGGTGCCCTCGGCGACTCCGTCGCCTACATTACGAAGGCGCGTGTGCAGATGCTGCGCGACCTCGGCTCCTCCGCCGCCCCGAACAACGCCTGGCAGCTGCTGCAGGGCATCGAGACCCTGTCGCTACGCATGGAGCGTCACGTCGCGAACACCCAGGCGATCGCCGAGTGGCTCGAGCAGCACCCGGACGTCGCGACCGTCAGCTACTCGGGCCTGCCCTCGTCGCCCTGGTATGAGGCGGCGCGGAAGTACGCGCCCCGGGGCGTCGGGGCCGTGCTCTCCTTCGAGCTGAAGGGCGGTGTGGACGCGGGTCGCGCGTTCGTCAATTCGCTGACCCTCTTCAGCCACCTGGCGAACATCGGCGACGTGCGATCGCTCGTCATCCACCCGGCGTCGACCACTCACTCGCAGCTGACCCCCGAGGAGCAGCTCGCCGCCGGCGTCACGCCCGGACTCGTGCGGCTGTCCGTGGGCCTCGAGAACGTCGAGGACCTCAAGTCCGACCTCGAGCAGGCGTTCGCGCGCGCCAAGGCCTGAGCACTCCGGTCCTCACCACTCGGGGAGGTTTCGCAGGGCGATCCGCTCTGCGAAACCTCCCCTTTCGTTCACCCCGGATCCGCTCCCGCGCGGGCGCGGCGGCCCGGCCGCGGGAAACACGGCAGAATAGACGACACCATGGACTGGCAAATCTCCGAAGACACCGTCCCGTCGGCCCCCGTCACGGAGGCCGACGCGCGACTGATGGCGGGCCGACCTCCCGCCAGCGGCGCATGGCAGGACGGCGACCCGGTGGGCCAGCGCCAGTTCGCGCGGCTCGGATCCTTCACAACCGAGCGCGGCGACACGATCCCGCACATGCGGCTCGCCTACGAGTCCTGGGGCGAGCTCAACGACGACAATTCGAACGCCGTGCTCGTTCTGCACGCCTTCACGGGCGACAGCCACGTGCGCGGCGAGGCGGGCCCTGGGCATCAGACGGCAGGCTGGTGGGAGGACATCGTCGGCCCCGGCCGTCCGATCGACACCGACCGGCTGTTCGTCATCGCACCCAACATCCTCGGCGGATGCCAGGGATCCACGGGTCCCGCCAGCATCCACCCGGACGGCGACCACTGGGCGTCCCGCTTCCCGTTCCTAACGATCCGGGATCAGGTCGACGCGCAGCGGGCGCTCGCCGACCACCTCGGCATCGAGCGGTGGCACACGGTCGTCGGCGGTTCGATGGGCGGCATGCACGCGCTCGAATGGGGCATCACGCACCCCGAGCGCGTGGCACGCCTCGCGGTGATCGCCTCGCCTCCGGAGACGAGTGCGGATCAGATCGCGCTGAACACGACGCAGCTCGAGGCGATCGAAATCGATCCCGGCTTCGCGGGCGGCGAATACTACGACGCGGGCCCCGGCGAGGGACCGCACCGCGGCCTCGCCCTCGCCCGCCGCCTTGCGATGTTGAACTATCGCGGAGTCGTCGAGCTGAACAAGCGCTTCCAGCGCTCCTGGCAGTCGGACGTCAGCCCGCTCGGCTACGGCGGGCGCTACGCCGTGGAGTCCTACCTCGACTTCCACGGCAACAAGTTCACGCGGCGATTCGACGCCAACACCTACGCCCGACTCATCGAGGCGATGAACTCGCACGACGTGGGCCGCGGACGCGGCGGAATAGACGACGCCCTGGCCCGCGTCACCGCACAGACCCTCGTCGTCGGCATCGACACCGACCGACTGTTCCCGATCGAGGGCCAGCACCGCATCGCGAACGGCATCCCGACGACCATCCACGGCGACGAGGCGGTCGTGATCCGCAGCGACTTCGGCCACGACGGCTTCCTCATCGAGACGACCGTCCTCGGCCACCACCTGCGCGCACTCCTCTCGGAGTAGATCGCGAGATGCCCTCGCGAGTATTGCCCTCGCGGGCATTCCCTTTGCGGGCATTCCCCTTGCGGGAGGCCGGGTCGCGTGGCTCCTCGCGAACGCCCGGCCTCGCGCCGCGGAGCTGATCCCGAACTGCGGAGGGAATACCCCTCCAGCTCCGAAGCAAGGGTCCATCTCCGCGCGTCGGGACCTACACGCAGGGCCCGCCTGCGTAACCTCGCGACCCATAACTGCGGAGAGGATCCAGAACTACGGGCACAACGCGCCCGTAGCCCCGAGGCGAGGGGCTATCTCCGCAATTCCGGGTCGCTCCTCCCGCCGGCTATGCCGCGAGCGTCACGCCCCGTCGGTCCATCGCGAAGGAGGCCACCGCGATGAGCACACCGAGGGCCGAGAGCAACACGCCGAGCCAGGCCGGGGCGGCGTAGCCGAGGCCCGCGGCGATGACGACGCCACCGAGCGCGGCGCCGAGGCTGTTACCGATGTTCAGCGCGGAGTGGTTGAGCGCGGCACCGATCGACTGGTAGTCGCCCGCGACGTCGAGAAGTCGCAGCTGGATTGACGGCACCGTGACCTGGCTCATCGTGCCGAAAACGAAGAGCGCCACGACGAGCGTCGCGGGGTGCGCCGCCGCGACGGCGACGACGCCCGACATGACGGCGACGCAGCTCAGACCCACGAGCAGAGTGCGTCGCACGCTCCGGTCGGCGAGGCGTCCGCCGATGATGTTGCCGACGACCATGCCCAGGCCGATCGCGACGAGGGCGATCGGCACCGCCCACTCGGGGCCACCCGCGGCCTCCGTCATGAGCGTGGAGATGTAGCTATAGATCGCGAAGAACGCGCCGAAGCCGATGGAGCCGAGCGCGACCGTCATCCACACCTGCGGGATCCGGAAGATCCGCAGCTCGCCGAGGAAGGAACCACCCTTGTCGCCCTCGTGGGCCGGGATGAAGATCGCGCACATGACGAGAGCAAGGGCGAAAACGACCACCACGACGGCGTAGGCGACGCGCCAGCCGAAGAACTGCCCGAGGAACGTCCCGCCCGGCACCCCGACCACATTGGCGATCGTGAGACCGCTCATGACCATCGCGATGCCGTGGCCGCGCCGGGTGGGGCCGAGCAGTTCGCTTGCGACCACCGTGGCCATGCCGAAGTACGCGCCGTGCGGGAGGCCCGCGAGGAAACGGGCCGCGGCCATGGTCTCGAAAGTCGGCGCGACGACGGACAGGCCGTTCGCGAGGAGAAGCGCCAGCAGCAGGCCGATCATCACGCGGTTGCGCGGGAAACGTGCGACGAAGGCCGCGATCGTCGGGGCGCCGATGACCACGCCCAGCGCATACAGGCTGATGAGGATGCCTGCCTGCGCGATCGCATCCTCCTGTCGGGTCTCGTAGAGACCGCGCAGGAGGTCACCCGCGATGCCGGGGAGCAGGCCCATCGACACGAACTCGGTCATGCCGATGCCGAAGGCGCCGACGGCCATCGACAGCAGGGCGAGGGCCGTTCCGCCGCGCGGCGCGGGAGTGGAAGTCATCACCCGACAAGCGTAGAAGAACGCTCCTGAGCCCGCGCCGACCACAGTGCGGCGACGGCCCACACCAGGAGTCCCACCACCGCGAAGTTGCGCGCGGCGAGCACCAGGAGCGCGGGCGTCTGAGTCTCGAGCACGCGCTGATACACGATCGGATACACGATGTGCGTCAGCATCGCGATCACGAGCACGAGCGCCGCGGGGCCCACCGCACGGCGGCGATCCCACACGATCCACAGCAGGATCGGCACGACGAGCCAGGATTGGAACTGCGGCGAGCCGACCTTGTTCGTGACGATCAGGGCGGCGACGAGGGCCAGGGCGAGCGGCGGCAGGACGCGCACGATCGGCGCGCCCGCGCGCACTCGCCACGCGCCGAGGAGGCAGATGAGGAGCACGACGAACGCCATGACGGGGGTGAGCGCGGCCGAGATCGCGTCCGTCCCTGCTCCGACCACCTGGAAGGTCAGGATCTCGTGGCTGTACTCTACGGCCGCTCCCCCGAACCCGAACAGGAACGGCGTCGCCGCGACCGCCTCGATCTGCAGTCCGCGCCCGCCCTGCTCGGCGATGAAGCTGAGCAGGTTCGCGGATCCGCCCGCCGCGACGATCACGCCGGCGATCGCGAGCGACACGGCGAGGCCGCCCCACACCACCCGCACGCGACGGCGCAGCGCGATGACGAGCGCCGCGACGATGGCGGCGGGCCACACCTTGATCCAGGTCGCCGCCCCGATCAGCGCGCCCGCGATCGCCGGGCGACGCGCGGCGAGCACGAGGCCCACGAGCGCGAGCGGAACCGAGATCGCATCGATGCGGAAGATCGCGATCGGCCCGAGAAGGGCGAGGAACACCGTCCAGTAGCCGGCCGCGAGGCGGCGAGGACGCGACGATCCGCGCCCCAGCAGCACGGCGAAGGCGAGTGCATCGCAGACGGCGACGAGCACAGCCCACGCCAGCGAATACGACGAGAACCACACAAGCGTCTTCGCCAGGATCATCGGCGCGAGCGCCAGCGGCGGGTAGACCCACGACGCGTCGACGCCCATAACCTCACCGCCGGACAGCGCGGAAACCGCCCACGGCTCGTACACCAGGTAGGTGTCGCCCATCGGCTGGTTCGGCCACAGCCATCCCAGCGTGATCGCCCACACGTGAGCGGCCGCGAACGCCACCCACAGCGCCACCCTCCGCATCACGCGAACGCCTCCACGAACGCCTCGGGCAGGCTCTGCGCGACGTCCAGGGCGGTGATGGGCATGCCCGGCCCCGCCGCGATGCGTCCCGCCGTGCCGTGCAGCCACGCCGCCGTCGCCGCGATGGGCCCCAGGTCTTCGACGTCGATCTCGCCCCCGCTCGCGCGACTGGCCGCGGCGGTGAGGGCGCCCAGCGCCCCGGCGAGGACATCGCCCGTGCCCGCGGTCGCGAGCCACGGCGTGCCGGCGCGAACGACCGTCCACCACCCGCCGGGCGTCGCGACGATGGTGTCGGCGCCCTTCAGCAGCACTACTCCCCCGAGGGCGACGGCCGTTTCCCGCACGACGAGCACGCGCTCGCGGAAGTCTCCCGAGAGACGCTCGCGGAGTGGATCCACCTCGATGTCGTCGACCCCGAGGCCGAGCGGGATCCGCACCTCCTGGAGCTCGCCCGCGTGCGGGGTGACGACGAACGGCCCGCGCGCCCGAGACGCGAGGTCGAGTGCCCCCGCGTCGATGACGGCGGGCGAGGACGAGGCGAGCAGCCCCGTGATGAGCCGCGTCTGCTCTTCGCCGCGCGTGCGCCCATCAATCCCGCTGCCAACAACAAAGGCGTCGGCGCTGCCCGAGCCCATGACGGTTTCGGGGCGGCGCTGCAGCACGAGACGCGCGACGTTCCGGTCGCCGAGCCAGCTCACCATGCCCACGCCCGCCCGCCATGCGCCCTCGACCGAGAGCACCGCCGCGCCAGGATACCGCACGCTCCCGGTGAGGAGCGACACGGTGCCCCGGGAATACTTGTAGTCGTCGCGCGTTGGCGTGCGAAGGACGCTTCTCGCGTCCGACGCCGTCCACTCGGATGCGTGCAGGTCGTGTCCACCGGGCATGACGCAACACTATCCGCAGCCACCGACAACCGAACGAAAGGTCGCGATGAGCCTGCTCTTCTCGCCATTGACCATCCGCGGAACCACCCTGCAAAACCGCCTGTGGGTGTCGCCCATGTGCATGTACAGCGCGCAGGACGGCGTCGTGAACGACTGGCACCACGTGCATCTCGCGCAGTTCGCGTCGGGAGGCGCGGGCCTCGTCATCTCCGAGGCCACCGCGGTCGTGCCGGAAGGCCGCATCTCGCCCGAGGACGCCGGCATCTGGAGCGACGAGCAGGTCGAGGCGTGGCGTGCGGTGACGGCGTCGATCGCGGCTCGCGGCTCGGTCGCCGGAATCCAGCTCGCCCACGCGGGCCGGAAGGCGTCGACGTTCTCGCCCTTCTCCGGCGGATCCGGATCCGTCCCCGCCGCCTCGGGCGGCTGGGTCGCCGAGGCGCCCTCCCCGGTTGCGTACGACGGCCTGTCCGCTCCGGTCGAGATGGCCGTGTCGCGGATCCGCGAGGTCGTCGAGGCGTTCCGCACCGGCGCGCGCCGAGCCCTCGACGCGGGCTTCGAGGTCCTCGAGATTCACGCCGCGCACGGCTACCTGCTGCACGAGTTCCTCTCGCCGCTGTCGAACGAGCGCGCCGACGAGTACGGCGGATCGCTGGAGAACCGCGCGCGCTTCCTCCTCGAGGTCGTACGGGCGGTGCGCGCGGAAGCGGGCGAGAACGTTCCGCTCTTCGTGCGCTTCTCCGCGACGGACTCGGCACTCGGCGGCCTCGTCGTAGACGACGTCGCGCTCGTCGCGGAGTGGGCCGCCGAGGCGGGCGCCGATCTCTTCGACGTCTCGACGAGCGGTCTCGTCGCACACCAGCAGATCGATGTGTTCCCGGGATACCAGGTGCCGTTCGCCGCACGCGTGCGCGAGCACACGGGGGCGCTGACGGCCTCCGTCGGCATCATCACGAGCGGTGCCCAGGCGGAGGAGATCCTCGCCTCCGGCCAGGCGGACGTGATTCTCGCGGGCCGCGAGTGGCTGCGCGACCCGCACTTCGGCCTGCGGGCCGCCTCGGAGCTCGGCGAGGACCCCGCCGCGCTCTGGCCGCCGCAGTACATCCGCGCCCACCGCGCCTCCTGAGTCGCCGACGAAGAAGGCACGGCGGCAACGACGAAGCGGCCGGATCCCGAGGGATCCGGCCGCTTCGCGTTCTCAGCGCTTCAGGGCGCGGCGGAGCAGGTCGGCCTGCTCGGCCTGGTGCACCTTCGACGAACCGGTCGATGGCGCCGCGGCCGCGGGGCGGGACACGACCGTGATCGGCCGGCCCACGGGACCCTGCACCCACTGCTGGATGAACGGCCAGGCGCCCTGGTTCTCGGGCTCGTCCTGCACCCACACCAGCTCGGCGTTCGGGTACTGCGACACGACGTTCGTCAGCGCGTCGATCGGCGCCGGGTAGAACTGCTCGAGGCGCACGAGCGCGATCGACGGGTCGGTCGTCTTCTGCAGCTCGGCCGCGAGATCCCAGTGGATCTTGCCCGAGTGCAGCAGCACGCGCGTGACCTGGCTCTTGTCGATGCCGCGGTCGTCGTCGAGAACCGTGCGGAAGCTACCGGTCGCGAAGTCGGCGACCTCGCTCGTCGCACCACGCAGCCGCAGCATGGCCTTCGGAGTGAAGACGATGAGCGGGCGGCGCGGACGCGAGTACGCGTGACGGCGCAGCAGGTGGAAGTAGGACGCCGGCGTCGAGGGACGGGCGACCGTCATGTTGTCCTGCGCGCAGAGCTGCAGGAAGCGCTCGATCCGGGCAGACGAGTGGTCGGGGCCCTGGCCCTCGTAGCCGTGCGGCAGCAGCAGCACGACGCCCGACTCCTGGCCCCACTTCTGGTCCGCCGCCGAGATGAACTCGTCGATGACCGACTGGGCTCCGTTGACGAAGTCGCCGAACTGCGCCTCCCACAGCACGAGTGCGTTCTTGTTCTCGACCGAGTACCCGTATTCGAAGGCAAGCGCCGCGTACTCGCTGAGGAGTGAGTCGTACACGCTGAAGCGCGCCTGGTTCTCCGACAGGTTGGTCAGGGGCAGCCACTCCTGGCCGTTGACGCGGTCGTGGAACACCGCGTGACGCTGCACGAAGGTTCCGCGGCGCGAGTCCTGACCGACGAGGCGAACGGGGGTGCCCTCGAGCACGAGCGAGCCGAGAGCGAGGAGCTCGCCGAAGCCCCAGTCGATCTTGCCCTGGCGGCTCATCTCGACGCGCTTGTCGAGCAGCTGCTTCAGCTTCTGGTGAACCGTGAAGCCCTCGGGGATGTTCGCGTGCGCGTCGCCGATCTGCGCGACGACGTCGGCGCCCACGCCCGTCTGCTCCGGCTCGCCCTCGATCTCCGGGCGGAGCTGATCCGGGGTGACGACCGGGATCGCACCCGTCTCGGCCGCGTGCGTCTCCGCGAACGCGACCTCGAGGCGATCCTGGAAGTCGGCCTTGGCGGCCTCGTACTCCTCCTCGGTGATGTCACCGCGGCCGACGAGCGCCTGCGTGTAGAGGCGTCGCACCGAGCGCTTGTTCTCGATGAGGCCGTACATCAGCGGCTGCGTCATCGACGGGTCGTCGCCCTCGTTGTGACCGCGGCGGCGGTAGCACACCAGGTCGATGACGACATCGCGCTTGAACTTCTCGCGGTACTCGAACGCGAGCTCCGCGGCGCGCACGACCGACTCGGGGTCGTCGCCGTTGACGTGCAGGATCGGCGCCTCGATCGTCTTGGCGACGTCGGTGGCGTACTTCGAGGTGCGCGAGTCCTGCGGGAGCGTCGTGAAGCCGACCTGGTTGTTGACGACGACGTGGATCGTGCCGCCCGTGCGGTAGGCGCGCAGGTTCGACATCTGCAGGGTTTCGACGACGACGCCCTGGCCGGCGAAGGCCGCGTCGCCGTGCACGAGGATGGGCAGCCACGGGAACGTGCCCGCCGGGTACTCGTCCTGCTTCGCGCGAACGATGCCCTCGAGCACGCCGTCGACCGTTTCGAGGTGCGAGGGGTTCGCCGCCAGGTAGACGTCGATCTCCTTGCCGTTCGAGCCGCGGAAGGTGCCCTGGGTGCCGATGTGGTACTTCACGTCACCCGAGCCGCGCTTGTTTCCGGGGAGTGCGCCCTCGAACTCGCTGAAGACCTCGCCGTAGGTCTTGCCCGCGATGTTCGTCAGGACGTTCAGGCGGCCGCGGTGGGCCATACCGATCGCCGCGCCCGCGAGGCCTGCATCGGCGGCGCCGTCGATGATGCGGTCGAGGAGCGGGATCAGCGACTCGCCGCCCTCGAGCGAGAAGCGCTTCTGCCCAACGTACTTGGTCTGCAGGAAGGTCTCGAACGCCTCGGCCTGGTTGAGCTTGCCGAGGATGCGGAGCTGCTCGTCGTGGTCCGGCTTCTCGTACGGGCGCTCCAGCTTCTCCTGGAACCAGTCGCGCTCCTCGTGGTTGCGGATGTGCATGTACTCGATGCCGATCGTGCGGCAGTACGTGTCGCGAAGCACGCCGAGGATGTCGCGCAGCTTGGCCTGGCGCTTGCCGCCGAAGCCGCCCACGACGAACTCGCGCTCGAGGTCCCAGAAGGTGAGGCCGTGCGACTCGATCTCGAGGTCGTGGTGCTCGCGCTGCACGTACGCGAGGGGGTCGATGTCGGCCATCAGGTGACCGCGCACGCGGTACGCGTTGATGAGCTCCTGCACGCGCGCGGTCTTGTCGACGCGCTCCGCGATGTCGACGGAGACGTCGGCGTTCCAGCGGATCGGCGCGTAGGGGATCCGCAGCGCGGCGAAGATGTCCTCGTAGAAATTGCTGCCGCCGATGAGCAGCTGGTGGACGACCTTGAGGAACTCACCCGAACCGGCGCCCTGGATCACGCGGTGGTCGTAGGTGCTGGTGAGCGTGATCGTCTTGCCGATCGCGAGCTCGTTGAGCGTCTTCTGGCTCGCACCGGCGAACTCCGCCGGGTAGTCGAGCGCTCCGGCGCCGATGATGCAGCCCTGTCCCTGCATGAGGCGGGGCACCGAGTGCACGGTGCCGATGCCGCCCGGGTTCGTAAGCGACACCGTGGTGCCGGCGAAGTCGGCGGCCGTGAGCTTGTTGGCGCGAGCCCGCTTGACGAGGTCCTCGTATGCCACGAGGTACTCGTTGAAGGTGAGCGTCTCGGCCTTCTTGATGCTCGGCACCATGAGGGCGCGCGTGCCGTCGGGCTTGGGCAGGTCGATCGCGATACCGAGGCTGACGTGCGCCGGGGCGACGACGCTCGGCTTGCCGTCGATCTCGGCGTAGTAGACGTTCTGGCTCGGGAAGGCCTTGAACGCCTGGATGAGTGCCCATCCGATGATGTGGGTGAACGACACCTTGCCACCGCGCGTGCGCGCCATGTGGTTGTTGATGACGATGCGGTTGTCGATCATCAGCTTCGCGGGAACGGTGCGCACGCTCGTCGCGGTCGGGACCGAGATCGACTGGTCCATGTTCTTCGCGAGCGTCTTCGGCAGCCCCTTGAGGACGGTGACCTTGTCCTCGGCGGGCTCGGCGACCTCTTCGGTCTTCTTCGCGACGGGCTGCGCGGGGATCGGCGCGGCGGCGGCCGGCTTCGCCGTCGTCTTTGCGACGGGCTGCGCGGGCGCGGGCTTCGACGCGGGCTGCGCCGCGGGCGTCGTCGGCGGTGCCGCGGGTGTTGTCGGGGCCGCGGCTACGGGAGCCGCCGGTGCGCCGCCCTGAGTGGCGGCGTACTGCTCCATGACGGGCCACCACTCCTTGTCGACGGTGTTCTTATCCACCTTGTACTGCTGGTAGAGCTCGTCGACAAGCCATTGATTGGCCCCGAAGTCTCCCTCACTCGATGTACCGACACCCGTCACCTGACTCGACACGGCCAGATCGCCCACTTTCATCGATGAATGTTGCTCGACGTTTGCGCCTGGTAGTTAGACGCAAGCCGTTGTCCAGCGTAACTCAGTCGAGCTGGGTTAAGGCGCGACGCCCCGGTGACCTCGTCCCGTATGCTAGGAGGACTATGGACGACCCTCCGAGTTGTAGATCCGCTTCACGTCATTCATCCCCAGTCGCCCGCGTGCGTCGGAGCACCAAGGCAGGTGCACGACAGCGGTGATGGACTGGATCATGCTGGCCATCGGTGTCGTACTCATCTTCGGCACCGGAATCTTCGTCGCCAGCGAATTCTCCCTCGTCAACCTCGACCGAGCCGACCTCGAGTCCCGCAGGGAACGCGGTGAGAGCGGGCTGAACGCCACGATCTCCGCGCTGCGCCACACGTCGACGCACCTCTCGTCGGCCCAGCTCGGTATCACCCTCACGACGCTGCTCACCGGATACACGATGGAGCCCGCGCTCTCGCGCCTGCTCTCGCCGTTGCTCGGCGCGTGGCTCCCCGACGCCGCCGTCGCAGCCATCGGCACGATCGTCGGCATGGCGATCGCGACGATCGCCTCAATGATCCTCGGCGAGCTCGTGCCGAAGAACTTCGCCCTGGCGCTCCCGCTGCACACGGCGAAGATCGTGGCCCCGCTGCAGATCGCGTTCACGACGGTCTTCCGCCCGGCGGTCGCCGCGCTCAACGGAAGCGCGAACGGCATCCTGCGGGCGGTCGGCATCGAGCCCCAGGAGGAGCTCTCGGGCGCGCGCAGCGCTGAGGAGCTGTCCAGCCTCGTGCGCCGAAGCGCCACCGCGGGCCTCCTCGAGGAAGACACCGCGACGCTGCTCGATCGCTCGCTCACCTTCACGCGCCTCTCGGCCGGCGACGTCATGACGCCGCGCCCGCGCATGCACGCCATCGGGGTCGGCGAGTCCGCCAACGACATCATCGTGCTCGCGCGCGAAACCGGGCACAGCCGATTCCCCGTGTACGACGACGACCTCGACGACGTCGTCGGCATCGTGCACCTCAAGGCCGCCGTCGCCGTGCCACGCGAGCGGCGCGCCGAGGTGCCCGCGGGCGCCCTCCAATCGGACGCGCTGCGCGTGCCCGAGACCGTCAAGCTCGACCAGCTGCTGGGCGAGCTGCGCACGCGCGGCTACCAGATGGCCGTCGTCGTCGACGAATACGGCGGCACCGCCGGCGTCGTCACGCTCGAAGACCTCGTCGAGGAGATCGTCGGCGAGGTGTCCGACGAGCACGACCGCCGCCGCGCGGGCGTCGTGCGCCACTCCGGATCCGTCACCTTCCCCGGTCAGCTCCGCCCCGACGAGGCGCGCGAACGCGTCGGCATCGTCGTGCCCGAGTCGGACGACTACGACACGGTCGGCGGATACATCATGAGCGCGCTCGAGCGCGTCCCCTCGGTCGGTGACTCCGTTCGAGTCGAACACGGATCCCTCGAGGTCGTCCGAATGGACTCGCGCCGCGTCGACCGCGTGCGCTACATCCCGGATCCCGTGCCGGAAGCCGCAGAAAGCGAGGACGAGCGATGAGCGACTGGGCTGGACTTGCATGGCTGGTCGTGCTGCTGCTCGGCAACGCCTTCTTCGTCGGCGCGGAGTTCGCCGTCATCTCCGCGAAGCGCTCCCAGATCGAGCCGCGAGCGGAGAAGGGATCGCGCGCAGCCAAGACCGCGCTCTACGCCATGGAGCACGCCACGGCGATGCTGGCGACCAGCCAGCTCGGCATCACGATCTGCTCGCTGCTGATCCTGAACGTCTCCGAGCCGGCGCTGCACCACCTCCTGATGGCACCCCTCGGCCTCACGGGCCTCGGCGAAGCCGCCGTCGACACGATCGCGTTCATCATCACGCTCGTCTTCGTGTCGTACCTGCACGTCGTCTTCGGTGAGATGGTCGCGAAGAACCTCGCGTTCAGCGTTCCCGACCGCGCGGTGCTGCTGCTCGCTCCGCCGCTCGTGTGGGTGTCGAAGGTGTTCCATCCCCTCATCTGGCTGCTCAACGGTATCGCGAACAGCATCCTGCGCCTGTTCCGGGTCGAACCGAAGAACGAGGCCAACTCGACGTTCACGCTCGAGGAGGTCGCAACGATCGTCAGCCAGTCGCGCCTCGAGGGCGTGCTCGACGACTCCTCGGGCACCGTCACCGCGGCGCTCGAGTTCACCGACAAGCACGCCTCCGACATCGCCGTACCGCTGACCGAGCTCGTGACGCTTCCGGAGAACGCGACCCCCGCCGAGATCGAGCGCTCCGTCGCCCAGCACGGCTACTCGCGATACGTGATCGTCGACGAGGAGGGCGAGCCGATCGGGTACGTCCACCTCAAGGACATCCTGCGCGCCTCCGACGAGCAGGCCGACGACCCCATCCCCGCCAAGCGCATTCACCACATGGTGCCGATGAACGAGACCACCGACCTCGAGGACGCCCTGGCGCTCATGCGCCAGCAGGGACGCCACCTCGGGCGGGTGCGATCCAGCAACGGCGACACGGTGTCGGTCCTGTTCCTCGAGGACATCCTCGAAGAACTCGTCGGCGAAGTCCACGATGCGACGGAGCGTTCCCGGCGTCGCTGACGCCGCGAACGCCCCGTCGCTCACGACAGTGCCGGTCTGCGTCCTTCGGACGCGCGCCTTCGGCGCCGAGCGTTCCCGGCGTCGCTGACGCCGCGAACGCCCCGTCGCTGACGCGCCGACGAGACACAAGAGCGCCGCCCCGGCCATAAGACCGGGGCGGCGCTCTTGTGCAGGAGGCTCAGTGCGGCTCGGCCTGCACGTCCTTCAGACTCGACACGATCCGGCGGCGAAGCTCGTCGGGGGCGACCTCTTCGAGGCATGCGCGCTGGATGGCGATCGTCATCGTGCGCGCGACGGTCGCCTCGTTCTGGCATCCCGGGCAGCTGTCGATGTGCTCGCGGATCTCGGCCTGCGCGGTCTTGCAGTAGTCCAGTTCCCCGCGCACGAACGCTTCCAGGTCGGCGCGTGCTTTCTCACACCCGCAATCGCTCACTTCTTCGCTCCTGTCTGTGCCGCGGTGATGCCTCGCTCTGCCGCGTAGTCCTGTAGTTTCTCCCGCAGCAGCTTCCTGCCGCGGTGCAGACGGCTCATGACCGTGCCGATCGGCGTCTGCATGATGTCGGCGATCTCCTGATAGGCGAAGCCCTCGACATCGGCGAGGTAAACGACCATGCGGAAGTCTTCTTTGAGCTCCTGCAGGGCGGTCTTCACCGCCGAGGACGGCATGTGATCGATCGCCTCCGCCTCGGCGGAACGATGACTCGACGAGGTCGTCGATTCCGCGCCGCCCAGCTGCCAGTCTTCGAGATCGTCAATGGCGCTCTGGTACGGCTCGCGCTGCTTCTTCCGATACCCGTTGATATAGGTGTTCGTCAGAATGCGGTACAGCCACGCCTTCAGGTTCGTGCCCTGCGTGAAGCGACTCCACGCGGCAAAAGCCTTCACGAAGGTGTCCTGCACGAGGTCAGCGGCGTCCTGCGGGTTGCGCGTCATGCGCATCGCCGCGCCATAGAGCTGGTCCATGAACGGTAGCGCCTGCTCCTCGAACTGGGTTCGCGGATCGGCGGGGGTGAGATCGATGTCGTCCATCTCTGGCCACATTACGCCGAGATCGTCGATGAGCCGCTGGGTATCGTCGGCGACGCACGTCGTGGATGACATAGGCTCTCCTCTCGAAAGTTCACTATGGTTGAACCGATGACCACGCGAGGCTATTCCCCGACATCCGCCGACGCCGCCGAGCGACCCGCGGGCCGCTACGACGCGCCCACCGCATCGGCGCCGCTCGAGGCCTCCGTGGAGGTCCCCGGATCCAAGTCGCTCACCAACCGCGAGCTGATCCTCTCGGCGCTCGCCGACACGCCCAGCCGCGTCCAGTCGCCCCTGCACTCCGCCGACTCGCAGCGGATGGAAGAGGCGCTCCGCGCCCTCGGAGTGAGCATCGAACGCGTTCCGGACACTGGATCCTTCGGCGACGACCTCAAGGTCACGCCCCCGCACACGCTCGCGGGCGGATGCACGATCGACAGCGGACAGGCCGGCACCGTGATGCGCTTCATCGCGCCGCTCCTCGGCCTCGCGTCCGGCGACGTACACCTCACGGCCGCGGACAACGCCCTCCACCGCCCGATGGGCACGATGATCAAGGCGCTGCGCGACCTCGGCGTCGATATCGACGACGGCGGCAGCTGGAGCCTCCCGTTCACGGTGCACGGGCGCGGACACATCCGCGGCGGCGAGCTCGAGATCGACGCCTCCGAGTCGAGCCAGTTCGTGTCGGGGCTGCTGCTCGCGGCGCCCCGCTTCGATGTGGGGCTGCACCTGATCCACCGCGGCGACCGCCTGCCGAGCGTGCCGCACATCGAGATGACGATCGAGACCCTCGCGCACAGGGGCGTGCACGTCGAACGCGTCGCGCCGGGCGAATGGATCGTGCCCGCGGGCGCCCCGCGCGGCAAGACGATCGACATCGAACCCGATCTCTCCAACGCCGCGCCCTTCCTCGCCGCGGCGATGGTCGCCGGCGGATCCGTGACGATCCCCGCGTGGCCCGCGCACTCGACCCAGCCGGGACACCAGTTGACGGAGATCCTCTCGCTGCTCGGCGGCCGCGTCACGCGGCGCGCCGGGGCGGTGACGGTGAGCGGCGGCCCCGTGATCCACGGCGTCGACCTCGATCTCTCCGCCGTCAGCGAGCTCACGCCGACGCTCGTGGGCCTCGCCGCGTTCGCGGACGGCCCGTCGTCGTTCACGGGCATCGGTCACATTCGCGGGCACGAGACCGACCGGATCGCGGCGCTCGTGCAGAACCTTCGCGCCGTGGGCTGCGGCGCCGAGGAGCTGCCGGACGGGATCCGCGTGGTCCCGCAGCCGATGCACGCCGGCGAGTGGGGCGCGTTCCACGACCATCGCCTGGCCACGACGGGCGCACTCGTCGGGCTGCGCGTGCCGGGGGTCGTCGTCGACGACATCGGCACGACCGCCAAGACCATGCCCCAGTTCGCAGCGCTCTGGCAGGGGATGTTGGGCGCGTGAGCGTGAGCTGGTGGGACGCCGACGACGAAGACGATGACCTCTTCGACGAGGGCGACATCCGAGTGCGCCCCAACCCGAAGGCGAACCGGCCGCGCACGAAGATCAGGCCCGCGCACGACGACGCCGTCATCGGGCGGATCCTCGGGGTCGATCGCGGACGGTACCGCGTCCTGATCGACGAGGACCTCGCGAGCGAGCACGAGATCACCGCCGCGCGGGCGCGGGAGCTGCGCCGCACTCCCATCGTCACGGGGGATCGCGCGAAGATCGTCGGCGACACCTCCGGCTCCGAGGGCACGCTCGGTCGCATCGTGGGCATCGAAGACCGCTCCTCGCTCCTGCGTCGCTCCGCCGACGACACCGACAACGTCGAGCGCGTCATCGTCGCGAACGCCGATCAGATGCTGATCGTCGTGGCAGCCGCCGACCCGCCGCCGCGCCCGCGCCTCGTCGACCGCTACCTGGTCGCGGCGCTCGACGCGGGGATCCGCCCGCTGCTCGTGGTGACGAAGACCGACCTCGCGGATCCGAGCGAGTTCCTTGAGCACTTCGAGGGGATCGACGAACTGAGGGTGTTCCGCTCGGCGCAGGACGCCTGGCCGGTCGAGGAGATCGGCGCCGCGCTCGAGGGGCACTCGACGGTCTTCGTCGGCCACTCGGGCGTCGGCAAGTCGACGCTCGTGAACGCCCTCGTCCCGGACGCGCGGCGGGCGACCGGACACGTCAACCAGGTCACGGGCCGCGGCCGCCACACCTCCTCGTCGACGGTGTCCCTGCGGTACCGTTCGGCGACCGGATCCGGCTGGGTGATCGATACGCCGGGCGTGCGCTCGTTCGGCCTCGGCCATGTCGACCCCGACAACATCCTCCGTGCGTTCCCCGATCTCGCGGAGGCCGCCGAGAGCTGCCCCCGCGGCTGCACGCACCTGCCCGACGCCCCGGACTGCGCGCTCGACGAGGCGGACGTCTCCCCCGCGCGCCTGGCCTCGCTGCGCGGGCTGCTGGAGACATTCGCCGGGCGCGACGACTACTGAACACGCGCCACGCGGGTACCGGCGCGCGTCGGCTGGCCCGCGGCCACGCCGCTCTCAGATGGGCGCGGATAGCCTGGTGGGATGACTTCCACGCGCCTCGAGACCGGTACCGTTGCCCCCGACTTCGCCCTCCTGAACCAGGACGGCGAGACAGTCAGGCTCTCCGACTTCCGGGGGCAGAAGGTCGTCCTGTACTTCTACCCGGCCGCGCTGACGCCCGGTTGCACGACGCAGGCGTGCGACTTCCGCGACTCGCTCGCCTCGCTGCAGGGCGCGGGTTACGCGGTCGTGGGCGTCTCGCGCGATGAGCCGGCGAAGCTCGCCCAGTTCGCCGAACGCGACGGGCTCACCTTCCCGCTGCTGAGCGATCCCGACGCCGCCGTGCACCGCGCGTACGCCACGTGGGGCGAGAAGATGAACTACGGCAAGCTCATCGAGGGCGTGATCCGGTCGACCTTCGTGATCGACGAAGAAGGTGTGATCGCACTGGCGAAGTACAACGTCAAGGCGACCGGGCATGTCGCGCGCCTGCGCCGCGAACTCGGCCTGGGGTGATTTGCCCGCCGAGTGAACGGCTGTTTACTCTGGGGGGATGACCTCCCCCGACTCGGATCCGATCGTCCGCGCCGCAGTGATGCGCTTCGCCGTCGAGGGCTTCGACGCTCCGCTGCGCGGCATCGGGGCGGACGCGGGCGTGTCGGCGGCGCTCATCATGAAGCGGTTCGGATCCAAGGAGGGGCTGCGCGAGGCCACCGACGCGTTCGTGCGCGCCTGGATCGACGAGGTGCGCGGCGGGAGCCTCGCGGACGCATCGAGCGCCGATTTCCTCGCGCAGCTCGCGACCCGCGAGGAGTACGCGGCGCTGGTGATCTATCTCGTGCACTCGATCCTCGATGGAAGCGACCTGGGCCGTGAACTCGTGGACGACCTCGTCGCCGATGCCGGGCGGACGCCCCGTCACGAGGTGATCGACGGCCTCGGCGGCTTCTTCCTCACGATGCTCCTGCGGGGCGATGATCCGACCGATCTGCCGACGCTGGCGCGCCGCTTTCTCGCGGAACGCGCGTAACGGGAAACCGATTTCCGGCTATGCTCCTGAGCATGACCGTCTCGAAGAAGAGCCTTATCCGATTCGGCGCACTCGCGCTGGCGACCATCACCGCGGGATCCCTCGCGGGCTGCTCCGCCGAGAGCGCGCCCGCCGAGCTCAGCGACGGCCCCGTCGCCATCAGCTTCACGTTCTGGGGCGGCGACGCCCGCGTGCAGGACACCGAGGAGGCCATCGCGGCCTTCGAGGCGGCGCACGACAACATCACGGTCGAGGTGCAGTCGGCCGACTGGACCGGGTACTGGGATCAACTGGCGACCCAGACCGCCGCCGGTGAGATGCCCGACCTCGTGCAGATGAGCGACCTCTACGTCTCCTCCTACGCCGACCGCGGCGCGCTGCGCGACCTCGAGGAACTCGATATCGACACCGCGAAGATCGACCCGGCCGTTCTCGACCTCGGACGCGTCGGCGGCACGCTCTACGGCATCACCCACGGCACGGGCATGTACGCCCTCGTCGCCAACGTCGACCTGTTCGAGAAGTACGGGGTGGAGCTGCCCGACGACGACACCTGGAGCTGGGACGACTACGCGCAGATCGCTCAGGAACTCACCGAGAAGAGCGGCGGCGAGATCACCGGATCCGACCAGACGGGCGGCTTCGACGTGCACGGGCTGCGATACTGGATCCGCTCGGCGGGCGGCGAGCTCTTCGACGAGGACGGAAACGTCGCGATGGATCCCGAGGCGCTCGCGGCCATGTGGCAGTTCGAGCTCGATCTCCAGGAGTCGGGCGGCATGCTGTCGGCCTCCGCGATCACCGAGAGCTTCAACGCCGGTATCTCGGGCAACGCGCTCGCGTCGAAGCAGGTCGCGCTCGGCGTCGCGACCGACAACCAGCTGACGGCGCTCGAGGAGTCGACTGGCTCCGAGCTGCGCCTGCTCAAGCTGCCCGAACCGGAGGGCGTGAAGCCGGCCTTCTTCGGTCCGACGATGTACTGGAGCGTCGCGTCGACGAGCGAGCACCCGGCCGAGGCGGCCCTGCTGGCAGACTTCCTCGCGAACAGCCAGGAGGCGGGCGAGATCATCCAGACCGAGCGCGGCCTGCCCGCCAACGGCGATGTGCGCGCGGCGATCTCGGCGGAGCTGCCGGAGGCCGCGCAGGCCGCCATCGAATACGAGGAGTCGGTCGAGACGGGCGACGCCCCGCTCGTGGCCCCCAACGGCGCCTCCACGCTCGAGACGATCCTGCAGCGCTATACGCAGGAGGTCCTCGCGGGCCAGCAGGCGCCGCTCGACGCGGCCGAGGCCTTCGCGGCCGAGCTGCAGTCTGAGATCGACAACGCCCGTTAGGGGTCAGCGCACCCGCAGCGCGGCGGCGAGGCGGGTGCGCACGTCGAAGACCTCGTTGCCGCCGATCGTGCGGGATCCGGGGATTCCGCGACGCAACGCGGCCGAGAGCGCGCTGCGCCGCACGGCCGCTGCGAGGATCCCGCGCACCTCACCGAGGATCGTCGCGGGCTCGCCCAGGTCGTCGTCGGGCAGGATCAGGATCACGCCGCCGAAGCGCACGCGCGCCGCCCGCGCGACGACGCGGGCGCGCCGCACGAGGTCGTCGACCGGCGTCGCGCCGCCGACCCCGGATCCGATCGGCTCGCCGCCGCGGAACCGGACGGGGCCGCCGAAGTCCTCCGAGGTGAGCGCGTAGAGCCCCGTGGGCCCCAGCACGACGTGGTCGAGCACATCTCCGTCGAGCTCGACGCCGTGCCAGGCGGTGAAACCGATGCCCAGGTGTTCGATCGCCGAGGCCGTCGCCTCCTCCGCGATGGCGTCGGCCAGCAGGCGCCGCTGCTCCCACGGCGCCTCGCGCACGACTCGGGCCGAGTACACGTCGTCATCGCCGGCCCACTCTCCGACCAGCCGGACGTAGCGCTCGCGCCGCCAGCCACCGGCGGTTCCGAAGCTTCTCGCCCCCAGGCGGGATCCCCGAGCGGCGGGCTTCTGCCGGGACCAGTGAGGCTCCCCCGCTCCACGGTCGTACGCCGCGCGCGACGACGCGGTTCCGAGGATCTCCCAGGCCCGCTGCACCTGGATGAACTCGGCCGCGTCTCCCCCGACGTCCGGGTGCGTGCGCCGGGCGCGCACGCGGTAGGCGCGCCGGATCTCCTCGTCGGCCGCGCCCGCGGGGACACCGAGAACCTCGTACGGCGAGGCCGACAGGGGGCTCGTGAACATTCCCCCAGGATCCCACACCGGCGGCGGCGCGCCGTTAGAGTCGGGGCAGGTCGACCGAAGGAGATGAGATGGCGCTCATTGCGGGCCTCAGATCGGCGGGCTTCGTCATCGCGACAGCATTCGGATTCATCTGGGGCGGAATCTGGAGCACGGGCCGCGTCGAAAAGCACGGGGAGCTCCTCGTGTTCCGGGGAATGCCCCGCTGGACGCATGCGCGCGGCGGGGTCTGCGTCGGTCGCTGTTACCTCACGCACGCGGCGTCGGAGAACCCCCGGGTGCTCGTGCACGAGCTCGTGCACGTCCGCCAATGGCGGCGCTACGGCCTGCTCCTGCCGGTGCTGTATGCGCTCGCCGGCCGGGATCCCTCCCGCAACCGCTTCGAGATCGAGGCCGGTCTGGAAGACGGAGGGTATGTGGGGCGCACGGAACGGTGAAGGGCCGGTCAGAGTTCTGACCGGCCCTCGTGTGGTGGACCTCCGTAGAGAGTTTGAGAACCCCTGCCCACACCTGAAAACCTTGTCTTTGCGCAGGTCACGGGGATTCTACGACCACGACCAGCGCTCCTCTGAGCCTACCGTTTCCGACTCAAGGGGGCGAGTGGTGCGATCACTTGGGATGGCTCAAACCCTCCTTCGCCCGGAGCAGGTCGACGATCTGGTAGCGCAGTACCGCGAGGGCGCAACGCTCGTGGAGCTGGCATCCGTGTTCGGCGTGAACCGCCGCACGGTCGCCACCCACCTCACCCGGCGAGAGGTGACGATCCGCCGTGGACGGTTCGATCCCTCCCGCATCCACGAAGCAGCCGACCTCTACCTCAGCGGGTTGACGCTGGTAGAGGTCGGCATGAAGGTCGGGGCGGGGCCTCAGGCTGTCCGGCGAGCGCTCGCTTCCCACGGCGTCGTGATCCGGCCTGGCGGGCGCTGTGGTTCTCGCATCACGGCATCCACTGCCGTGGGCGGTTGAGCCTAGACACGAAGAGCTGGCTCACGCAGGCTCGCTTCGACGCGCGAGTCGTGGCGCTGGTGACGACGGACCGCAGCCTCGCGCAGGCGCGCGCGGATGAGCAGAGCGACGCTCACGGGTCCCATGATGATGAACTTGAGTGCGTTCCAGCATGCCCAGAGGACAATCAGGTGGAGCCAGCCTGGGCCGCCGTCGGCTGCCGCGCCAGAGCAGATGCTGCCGATCAGGATGTACGGAAGCGCGACCAGCATCGCTGGTATCCCCCACTTGAGTCCGCGGCGGGTGCGGATGGCAGCGAGCAGTCGGTTGCTCGGCATGTAGCGGTGCAGATAGTCGCGGGTGTGAACGCTGAGCGTCCAGATAAGGCGGAACATGACGGGCCTCTCGTCACACGTGTTACTCCGTCGAGGAGGCAGAACGTGTGTGAGTGCCCGAAGGCCGTCCCGGAGGACCCGCAATATGAGGAGAACCTGCCTCACCATCCACTGTACGCCGGGGTCGCCGTTCACGGAACCCTCCGTCTCCCGCGTCGCCGCGCGCACCTCTCTGTAGGAGTGAGAGGAGCCGGCGATGACGATCTTGAGCCAGATAGTCCAGGACGAGCGCACAGCACGGATGGTGCTGTCGATGCTCGTCGAACCGGACGATGCCGTCACCGGTCGCCTCCTGGGCGAGCTCGGTGCACAGGAGCTGTTTCGGATCGCCGAGGGTGATGACGCGGTGCCGGGGCTCAGCACCGTTGACGCTCAAGTGTGGCGCGCCCAGTTCCAGCGCCCAGACACTCGGACGCTTGAAGAGAACCTCGTCGAAGCCGAGCGCGCCGGTACCGGCACGCTGATTCCCGGAGAGAAAGACTGGCCTTCCGCGCTCGACGATCTTGGCGACCGGCGGCCGTACGTCCTCTGGACTCGTGGCATGACCTCGTTTCTCGCGCGACCGCTCAACGATCTCGTCACGATCACCGGCGCGAGGGCCTCGACATCCTACGGCGAGCAGGTGGCCGGGCAGCTTGCCTCCGACCTCGCCTGCGCTGAGCGGATCATCGTGGCCGGAGGTGCCTACGGCATCGAAGGTGCTGCCCATCGCGCGGCGCTCGCGGCCGGTGGCGATACCATCGCAGTCCTTGCGAACGGAGTTGATCGCGCGTATCCGGCGGGCCACAGCGAGCTGCTCGGTCGTGTCGCTGATGACGGTCTGCTGGTCAGCGAAGTCGCACCCGGCGCAACGCCGACCCGCCATCGGTTCATCGCCCGTGCACGGTTGATGGCCGCACTGTCCACAGCAACGGTCGTGGTTGAGGCCGGCGCGCGATCGGGATCGATGAAGGTCGCGCAGGAAGCGCACCAACTCGGTCGCTCCCTCGTTGCCGTCCCCGGCCCCGTCACCAGCGCGACGAGTGTCGGGCCGCACCGGCTTCTGCACAGTGGGGAGGCCCGGTTGGTGGCCGGCTCGACCGACCTCGAACAGATGATCAGGCAGCCGGTAGGCAGCAGGGGTTCCGTTGCGGCGGTGCGAAGCCGACCTGCTCCCAGCGCTTCGCGTGATGCGCGAAGCGTCGTTGAGATGTGACAGCAAAGCTCTAAACCTGGGCTGCTCCCTCCCCGCGTTGTCGGTGGCCATCCCTACGCTTGTCATATGAGCTTCACTGCCCTCCACCGCGTTCTCGGTCGCGGCCCCGGTCCGTTGACGGACGAACTGCTCGATTCGGCTGTCGCGGCTGGTGCGACGGAGTCCGACGACCTGGACTGGAAGTCGGAGCTTCCACCTCAGAAGGGATTGCCGCAGACCGACTTCCCGAAAGACGTTGCGGCCATGGCGAACAGTGGGGGTGGCGTCATCGTCTTCGGCGTGCACGAGTCACAGAAGGCGGCGACCGGGCGTACCGACGTTGGCGACTTTGACGAGGGGTACGAGCGCTCCCTTCGCAGCGCGGCGATCACCGCGATCACGCCGCCTGTGTTCGGCCTGAACGTGTTTCGGCTGGGCTCGGCGGAAGGCGAGCGTGCCGTCATCGTTGAGGTGCCAGCCAGCGTCGATGGTCCGCATCTGATCTATAGGGGCGACTACTTCGGTGCACCCGTTCGGAACGATGCGGACACGGTGTGGATGAAGGAGCGTCAGATCGAGGCGATGTACCGTGCGCGCTTCGACGAGCGCCGCCACGCCACCGAAGTTCTGGACACGTTGTATGCGGAAGCAGCAGCCGGGCGAGATTCAGAGACGCGCGCCTGGCTGGTAGCAGTTGCCCACCCACGCCTCCCACGCGTCGGAAGTCGGCTCACGCGCGATGAAGCCCGTGAGATCCTCGCAAAGGCTGAGAGCCTTGCGCTCTTTTACGCGGGCCGCGGTGGCATTCACCCACTGGAGAGCGTCGACCGTCACAACCCGCGACCAGGCCTTCGTCGATGGGTGGCCGTGAACAGTGCGGCAGGTGAAGGCTCGGCGTGGAAGGAGGCCTGGGCGAGCATTCACCACGATGGATCAGTCACGATCGCAGCGGCCGTTGGGGGCCACCGCATGAGCAGCGACGGCTACTTCGATGGCTGGCAGGTCCAGTCCGCAGCCATCGAATGCGCGATGGCGGACCTCATGGCGCTGGTGCGCAAGACAGCGGAAGCGACAGGCGGCGGTGAGTACGACATCCGCGTCGGGATCGATTTCACTGGCGATCATCCGCTGACCATCTCAACGATCGACAACTTCGGCTATCACTACGACGGAGCCTCAGTCCCACTTCACCTGTACACGCCAGTCGAGTTCACGGTTAACGCGTCCGAGGCAGACTTGGACTTCTACTGGCACGTCCATGACCTCGCCCAGGACTGCGTGAACCAAGGCGGCATCTCGAACGTGCTGATGATCCAGCCGCCTGACCGCGATGCGCAGGAGACTGCTTGACGCGCACTGCCCTGTGGCCAGCACCAGTGGTCGAGCCAGACGGTGGTAGAAAACGGGGTCTACGGTCGAATGCGGCCCTGGACGCGCGCGCGTGCGCGTAGCCTGTCACGGACCTCTTCGTGGATGGTGTTGGAGGTCTGCTCCGCGGTCTCGGCGGAGACAACCAGCGCATATCGGATCGTGTTGCCTGCACGGAGTCGCTGGGCGTCGTCCATGCACTCGACATGAATCGGGAAGCTGTCTCCATCAACGAAAGACATGGCGCGAGAGCCCTGCACAATCTCGTGCTGAAGGCTTCCCCTCCGAACCGCGTTGTGCTCTGCATCGGAACGCTCGCCGCCTGCGAGGCTCGTGTCGGGTGTACTGAAGTAGACCTTCGCGCTGCGGTACCGAGTGAGCTGGCCGACCGTCGGAGCCATGAATGCCAGCGTGATGGTGAAGCGGTGCCATTCCGCTTTCGCTCGAAGCGAGGGAGGCAGTGGGAATCCGTAAGTATGGCGCTCGTTCCGTGCGATTTGACCGCCCGCGACGAGGACGGCTCGGTTGGACGCGGCTTCGCCGAGTCTGCTGAGGTCGAGGCGACCGTAGCCGAGCAGAGCCGTCAACTGCCGCCGAGCATCCTGGCCATTGAGACCAAGATCGTTGCGCAGGCTGTTCTCCCAAGCGCCCCAACTGCTTGCATGGGCAAGGAGAGCGCGCACGAGCAGCGGGTGGTATTGCGGATCAGGAAGCGGTGCGTCTTCGGGATCGCGGTTATCAGACTCAAGGAGGTCAAACAGCCTGCTGGCTTCACGGGTGACGAGCGCCGTCGCGTTACTGGTGCCGTTCGTGAACACCGTGCTGTTGGTAGCACCCCCGCGTCCCGGAGCGGCCACCTGCAAGCCGGGTCCCGTCGCGGCGGTGCGAGCCAGGCCGACGGCAACGTCAGTCTGACCGGGCAGCACGATGGGGCGCGTGTAGAGGGCGCGGCCTCCGGAGTGATGAAGGTCCGGCTTGACCGACCGATCGACACCGGGCCCAACCGACCCGTAGTGTGCGGGAGCGTCCGGGTTGGTGATATCCCACACCGTATCTGGAACTGCGATCTCGCCGAGGCCGTCTGAGTGCGTGGCACCGACGGTGAGGGCGTTCAGTGCATCGCCAGGCGGAAGGATGCCGCGTAGCAGCGCCGTCTCGAAGCCGACCCGCATTGCAGCCAGGCGAGCGGCGTCAGTGTCGTGCGCGGCATCGGCGGGGATCGTGAACTCGTCGGTGTGGTTACCCGCACTGACGACGAACAGCAGATTGTACGAGTGGGCGAGCCAGTCCAGCAGGCGCCCAATGGGGCTCATTCGACGCGTGAGTGCTCGTGTCTGTGCGCCTATGGAGAGGTTCACAACCCGGACGCTCGGCGCTGCGGCAGGCTGGTTCCCCTCGCCCTTCACAATCCGTCTGATCGCACGATGAAGGACGTCGGGGAGCAGACGATTCGGGACTACCTGCTCGTGCCCAGGCATGAACTCATGGGGCTGCAGGATCGGGCGCACGTAGAGAGGACGATCAAGCGCGGGACCGCCATCAGTGAGGTCGCCGTGAATGATGAGTGACGCCATGGCGGTTCCGTGGTGGCGAGCCGCGACGGGGTAGTTCTCACCAAGCCCATCAGGGTCATCGATCGAGAGCCGGCCTTGGAGCGTGTCGTGGTTGGTGAACGGCAGCCCGTCGAGCAGCGCGATCCGAGGCTTGCCTTCGACTCTGTCGCTGCGAGCAAGGTTGGTTTGAGTAACTGGCTCAAGAGTCCCTGGTGCAACGCTCATCGGGGTGAAGGGGCTGACGAACATGACGTCATCAGTCGTGAGAAGCCGAATGGCCGAAGCTCCGTTGGTCAACACGGACTGGACCTGCTGGATCGGGAGTTCAGCCAGGAGCGCGTGGTACTCGATCTCTCCGATCTGCGAGCGATCCAAGACTCGACCGGCGCTGGAAGTGATGACTTCCTCGACGTGCGCCTCGGCAGCCGCACGCTGGGCGGCATCACGCCTGTGCCAGAGCTCGACTTCGACGAGGACGGTGCTGACTGACTGACCGACCATGCTGAGAGTCTCTTCCCAGCGCTCTCGTAGACCAGTCTCACGGATGCGGTCCTCAGCGCCCCACCGACGTATCGCTGTCAGTTGCTGGAAGGCCGTCTTGAACTTGCCTAGCCCGTGCTCGAACGACGCGGACGGGTCGGCCTGCCATTGAGCGAAGAGCCGGAGTAGTTCGTCGATCGCCTTGGTGTTGGACATGACCAAGTACAGCGAGTGCGTGACGCGCTTGTCTGTCCGTCCAGCTTCACGCTCCGTCATGTGGAAATCGTCGTCGGGGTCAGATTGATCCCCGAGAAGCTCCGACAGAAACTCCAGGCCATCGATCCGGTTGATTGCGTTGCGGAAGTCCTTGACGCTTCCCGCCAGATCAAATACGACCACGAGTGCGGGGTCAATCTCCTCTGGGGTGTCGGCGCTCAGACGGGCACGTTCGGCTTCGAAAGCTGCGGCCAAGTCCTTGAACTGAGGAGTCAGTCGTTCACCTTGTCGCCCAGCGCCCGGCTTTGCCAGACGTGGAAGATCACGCGGCGTCTGGGTTGGCCGCGCCACAACCTCCGCCGGCCCGAACGCAAGGAGCGGTTTGCGCTCAACCGTCACCCTGCCGCCTGACCTCGGCGGTGTTCAAGCCGTTCTAGCACTATCCGGCGGATGTTGTCATCCGGGAGTTCCAGCACCGCGCGGCGGCGCACATCAAGTGCGAACTCTTCCAACTCGGCGAAGCTCGCCCCGGCCAACTTGTCGGCGAGGGTACGAGGAGCGAAACCGAGGTCGCCTCCGAGGCGTTCAGCAAGACGTTCGAGGAATCTCGTCGCCTGTGCGCGGCTAGGAGGTCCCAACTCCGTCCGAATCTGGAACCGTCGCCATGCCGCCCGATCCAGCAGCTCGCCGTGGTTGGTTGCGCCAACGAAGATCACGTGGGGTGGCAGTCTGTCGATTTGGAGCAGCAGTGTCGAAACCACCCGCTTGATCTCGCCGGTCTCGTGCTCGTCTGCTCGTTCCTTGGCGATGGTGTCCAGTTCGTCGAAGAACAACACGCAACGGCGGGTCCGCGCGAACTCAAACGCGTTGTCCAGCCGTGCGGCCGTTTCGCCGAGGAAACTCGACATGACTCCCTCGTAGCGGATCACGTAGAAGGGAAGCATCAGTTCTGCCGCGATCGCTTCCGCCACGCTCGTCTTGCCGTTTCCAGGCGGGCCAGACAGCAGAAGTCGGTTGCGCGGCTCAATACCGTAACTACGCAGAAGCTCGGCGCGCTTCTGCTCCTCGATCAGTTCGGTCACGACTCGTTGCGGGACGGGCGCAAGTTCGAGTTCATGCAGCCGACGGTTCGGTACGACCTCATGCACGAGATCGCGGATCGCTGCTGCTCGGTCGTCGCGGACGGGTCCCTGTCCCGTCGTCGTGATGAGTTGCGAGAGCCGATCGGCGAGAAGATGATGCTGGTTGGCGCGTTCTTCGGCGATGACGGACTCAACCAGCACCTTGAAGCGTTCCCGATCGCCGCGGCGTTCGGCCTCGACGAGGTCTAGGAGTAGATCAGCGCGCGCCATCGCCCCGCCTCCTTCAGCCGTGTGTCGTCATGTGGGTTTAAGTCTACTGTCGTGTGGCTCTGAGGCTACTTGGCCGCGCCGACATTCGCGGGTCCGCACCCCTGGGGTCGACACTGGCACTACATTGCCCGCGACGGCCCATCTCTCGACGGGCTTCGAGCTGCGTGAGCATCATCCACGGTTTCAGCGGCCACTCGCACTCGGTCGAGGGCTGCCCGCGCCCGCGCAGCGTCGATCTTCTGGACCGCCGACTCGGGTGGCGCGCCGAGGGGCGTGTCGTCGGTGACGCGGTAACGATCGCGGTAGGCGGCGATCACGCGCGCGGACTTGCGCCAGGCCGCAGCCCGTCGCGGTTCGGTGGGCCGCGTGCCGAGTGCCTTCGTCCACGGCACGCTCTCGGCCAGCGCGCCGTCGAGTACGGCGTCGGCGCGTGCCGCGATGAGCTCCTCTCGCTCGTCGAGAGCCGCTCGCATCTCAACATCGATGACGCCGTGCGCCTGTGGGATGAGGCCGGCGATAAGTCGCGTTGGCTTGCGGGTCCGGCCCGAGCCTGCGGGGCGGCCGGTCGCCCGCTCGACCCGGTAGTGCAGGACGGCGGCGATGTCGTCGGCGTCATCGAATCCTCGCGCGGCCACGAGGCGCGGCAAGAGCGCATCAAGGTTGTGATGGTTGGCCTCGGCGCGGCGAAGTTCAGCGGCAAGGGGGCCGAACGCCTCGGACTCGATCGCGCTCTCGGCCTGTTCGTCGGAGAGCCCGGAGCAGCGGATGAGGGCAGCCCAGCGGTCATGCTGGGCTGCGGCGGCGATGGTCTCGTACTCGGCGGCGAGCTGGGCGATCGAGCCCCACTGTTCCTGCTCGGCGACGATGGTCTCGTGCGCCGAGAGTTCGGCCCCGCTGTGCTGGAGAACGCCGTACAGCACGCTTCGCGCGGTGGCATGCGGGTCGTCGCCAGGGTGCAGCTGGGCATGGTAGTCGGCGCGGTCGAGAGTCACGTAGGCGTGGTTCGCGTGCCGCCCTCGGGTCATAGCGACGTAGAAGGTCTCCCTCGTCGAGGTCGGTTCGACCAACACGTGCGCACTGTCGGTCGTGATGCCTTGGGCGCGGTAGGCGGTGACTGCGTAACCGAGATCGACATGCTCGGCCACATACGAGGCCGGGAGGACGATGCGGCCGCCGAACCTGCGCCCACGCCTGCGAGCCTTGATGGTTCCGTCGTCGCCGACGGTGGTGCCGGTTCCGTAGTCGCGTGCGATGGTGATGGTCCCGTCGTCGCCGACGGCGGTGACGGTCCAGATGTCGCCGTTGCGTACCCAGTCCCGCCCGACCAGGGTGCGCAGTTCGCGCTTGTTGAGTCGCGTGATGATGGTGTCGCCGACGCCAGCGGCGGTGCCGTCGCGCAGCTCGACTTCGCGGTCGGGATTCAGAGTCTTGTTGAGGATCAGGTCGGCGCGGGCGCGACCGTTCAGCGCGGTCACGTCGTCGTGGGTTTCAGCGATCAGCACAGAAACGAGTCCCGCGTCGCGGTCGGCGCGCCATGCGTTGTAAGCCGCGTCGGTCATGGCCTCGGCGTCGCCATCGGCGATGCGCTGGTGGGCGAGGTAAGTGTCGATAGCCGCTGTGCGCCCGTGACGCAGCTCGAGTGAGGCGGTCTTCTCCCAGGCATGGGTGAAGCGGTGAACGTCGACCAGTTCGGGAGTGTCGGCCCGGTCTCTAGCGATCATCGCGAACGCGCCGCCGGCATCTACGGATTGCAGTTGGGCGTAGTCGCCGACAAGCAGCACCTTCGCGCCAGCGTCTTGGGCGAGGTGGGTGATGCGGTCCAGTGACAGGGTGCCGGCGAGGGAGGCTTCGTCGATGATGACGAGCTGGCCTGCCTCGAACGCGGTGCCGTGGATCAGGTGGTTCTGCCACCACTTCGCAGTGTTCTCCGTCGCGATTCCGAGGTCGTCGGCGAGGACCTGTGCGGCGACCGCTGACGGCGCGAGCCCGACGACGGAACCGGAGCCGTGCTGGGCTTCCCAGGCGCGGCGGAGCGCGTTCATTGCGGTGGTCTTGCCCGCACCGGCAGGACCGACCAGCACGTCGAGCATCCGACCCGACACCGCGATCCGGGTCAGGGCGTCGGCTTGGTCGTCGCCGAGCATCCGACCGTCCGCATCGGGACTGCGCGTGATCTTCTCGACCGTGGCAAGCGTCACCGTCGACCCGCCGAGGTTAGCTGCTCGTTCGAGAAGTCTGTCCTCGGCCGCGAGCTGGGACTCGGAGGTGAACACGGTCGAGCTCTTCGGTCGGAACACCGAGGTGCCGTCGGTCCGACGGAACACGACGGGCGAGGCGGCGAGTTCGGGCGGGGTCAAGCGAAGCGAAGCGAACTCGGCGGCATCGGCAACCATGGCGACGATGGCTTCCCGGTCGTGCATGGTGGCGAAGCGCCAGCCCATCGTCTGCCGGGATGCCTCGGCCATGAGATTCCAGCGTCGCCAGGTCGAGCGCTTCTCACCGACCACCTCGACGACCGAACGCCCAATCTCGCCAATGACAACGAGCGGTACGTCGTCGGCACGCAGCAGGAGCGGCTTGTCGTTGTCGGTCACCTCGCGCGCCCACGTCGTCGCATCCCGCCCCAACGACTTCGTGGCGCGCTCCCGCCATTCGACGGTGAGGTCAGCCAAGGACCGAACCTGCTTCTCGGGCCGAGTCGCGAGTGTGGCTTGAGCTCGCAATTTCATGATCGCCGCTGGTGTCGGGCGTCGTCCGTGCGCTGCGACGTACTTGGCGATGAGGCGATCGGTCTCGGCGTTGATGTGACGCGCGCGGGTAGAGAACTCGGCGATCAGTTCATCGGGCACTCCAGTGATCGCCCATGCAGGGTTGTGGTCGCGGCCCATCTCTCGGGCCTCCCATGAGACGCCGAAGGTGCGCGTCATGTGGTCGGCGAACACGGCTTCGTGGAGTTCGGAGAGCGCGACGACGGCGGTGTGCATGGGTCTGCCGTCGAGCGAGCGCCACTTCCCATCGAGGACGGTCTTGGCCTTGTTGCTGATGACGACGTGCGTGTGGAGGTGGGGGTCGCCGGCGCGGGAGTCGAAGTGATCGAAGGCGGTCGCGATGAGCCCGGTGACATCGACCTGCGCAACCGCGCCGTCTCCGGCGGTTGCGCCCGTGCGCGTGGCTGCAACCTCGCGTTCCATGAACGCAACCACCTCCGCAACCGCGCGATGATGCGCCTCGGCGATGAGTGCCTGGACCCCGGCGTCGGCGACTGCCCACAACACGCTCGCGGACTTCGGGATCGAGAAGGTGAAGTCGAAGCCCGCCACAGCACGCCGTGTACTTCGGGCTGTCTCCTCGGCAACGATCTGCGCGACGGCCTCTCCCTTGGCGCCGGGGGTCATCGTCGGTTCGAGGTCAGCGATCCGCGCTTCGATTCGCTGCTCCTGGCTCTTGTATGCCGCGAAGCCCAGGCCGAGCTTGTCGCCGGTGATCGGATCACAGCCTGTGCCCATCAGGAGCTGGAGTTGGTGTTCCGATACTCGGTCGCCCACCTGAATCTCGCCCTTGCCGAGGGCCGCTACGCCCGCGCCGAGCCAGCGACCAGGCGGGGTGCCGTCCTCCATGTAGTAGCGGGTAAGCGGCGTCGAGAGCGGTCGGTCTCCGTCGGCTGCCACGACGGTCTTGAGCAGGTACTTGTAGCCGTCACCTGCCGACATCACGCGCATCGAAACCGTCATGCCCACCTCCGCTCCTGCCGGGCAGGTGAGCACCCGCACCCGGTGACTTCTGAAGCGGCAATGCCCGACTCAACCTCGACCTGCAAGAGGCGTGTGACCTCGGATGGCGGTCGGAGCCGAGGCCGGAGATGGAGGCATCGGGCGGCGGCAAGCGGGGGCTCGGTTGAGCAGCGGGCGCGTGTCGGAGTCGTGCACCTGACAGGTGACCAGCTCTGCATCAGTTCTCGATGAGGCACGGATGCCGGGGACGTCCGTCGCCGGAGCAGACTTCATGCACGACCTCGACGCCAGCGGCGGCTTCCCATGCCAAGACGTGTCCACCGTCGGCAAGCGCGCCGGCCTCGCGCCAGGTACGCGCTCGGGGCTCTGGGCGCACATGGCCGCAGCCATCGACACGCTCCAGCCCGAGTGGGTCGTCATCGAGAACGTCCGCGGGCTGCTGTCCTCACCCGCGACACGGCCACCCGCAGAAGGAGACGACCATGAACGACGCAACCCAGGCGATGCAACCCCCGGCAGCGCAACCTTTTGCGGCCTGGAATCCGACCCGTGGCATCTGGGAGACAACGCAGCTCGACCTCTACGGGCTCTCGGCGCCGTTCTCGGCGATCTGGCCGACCTGCGGCTGGATGCACGATGGATCGGCCTACCGGCTTCCCTTGTCGGCGCTCCTCACCAACGTTTCCGCATCTTCGCCCTCGCCCGGCGCACTGTTCCGCACCCCGCTGGCGACCGACTCATCGCGCGGCGGGGAGACTCTCGACCAGGTGCGAGCGAGGCGCGGGACGATCGCACTGTCGCACCAGATCATCGACTTCGCGCTCCACGGACCGGCTGGCTCACCGACCAGGAGAGCCGAATCGGAGACCCTGTGGTTCCTGATAGACGGACTCTTCAACGCTGGGGACGCTACGCCGACGCCATCACCCGCTGGGAACACATCACCGGACGCCCCGCGCCAGCGCCAGCCCTCCTGAACGACGCCGACGGCCCCCGCCCAGCACCAGCATACGTCGAATGGCTCATGGGCTTACCGAACGGATGGGTTACGGACAGCGATGACCTGACGCAGAACCAGCAGATCACCGCGCTGGGCAACGGAGTGCTACCTCTCCGGGCCGTGTCCGCACTGTCGCTGCTCGCCGCGTGAACGTGGGTTACTGCAGAGCCGCGTCCTCCGGTGCGCCCGGTGCTGTTCCCAGAGCGGCGAGTAGGCGGGTCCGGATTCGCTGCTTGCGCTGCTCGAAGAACGACGTGAAGTCGGCCAGGTCGAGAGGAAGGCCGTCGAGGTCGTTCTCGGCGAGGTAGGTGGCTCGCTTGTCCTCGCTCGGGAAGGCAGTCTCAATCCACTCCGCGGGCAGGCTGTCCTGCTTCTCGATGTTGGCGGTGCCAGCGAGCAACTGGAGGTTCGGCAGGAGATTCACGGCCGCCAGGTAGTCGTCGATGCTGTCGAGCGGGACTCCGGCGTCGAGGAGCTTCTTCTTGGTGAACCGGGACTTGGGGAAGATGTGGTCTTCGTGGAACTTCTTGCTCAGGTCCAGCCCCGGATACAGAACCGAGAGGACGGAGAACGTCCGCTGGCCGGCGTACTTGAGGTTGAGCAGTTCGTCGATCTCGGCGTTGTCGAACGTGAGGCTCTTGCCGACGGCCGCCATTGCCTCCTCGACCGCAGCGACCGGGAAGCCGTTCGTCGAGTTAGTGCGGAGGACATCGCGGATGCGGGTGAGGAGCGTGTCGAGTCCCGACCCCCAGATGCCGCGCTTGACCAGCGAGCGGGTCACCCACCGTTGAAGGGCGAGCCTGTCGGCCGCGTCCGCGGTGGAGTCGAGGTAGGAGTCACCTGCGCCCCGGAGGTGCAGGTAGTGCGCGACCGGGACGATCACGCTGTTCGCGGTGAGGTTACGTTCGTTGTACCCGAACTGCTGAAGCAAAGTCGCAGCACGCAGCAAGGCTCCCTTGATCTGCGGCCACGCGGCCTCCACCTTGGCCATGTTCCCCTGGGTGAAGTTGGTGACCTTGAACCGCACATCCACGTCCGCGATCGTCAACGCGGTCTTCAGCACCACATCCTTGGAGAACGAGAACTGTCGCCCGGCGTTGCTGTTGATCTCGGAGACCAGCGAGCGGACCTCCTCGCGCGCGTCCAGCTCTTGCCACTGGTTCGTCGCCATCGACAGCAGCAGGTCGGAGTACGAGAGCGTGGTGCCGCCGCTGTTGACGCGGACGAAGATTTCGAGCACCTTGTCGGCGTCCTGATCGGTGACCAGGAAGTAGTTCATCGGCTTGAGAACCCGCACCGCCTCGTACAGGTCGTAGAGCCGCTGGAACGCGTCAGCCGATCCAGCGATGCCGCGTTGCTCCAGCTCGCGCATGATCGCGGGGCCAGCGTTGGCGAGATCGAGGACTGCGCCGACCCGGAACCACTTGTCGGCCTCGCCGTCCGCCGGGGAGGCCTCCCGGTCGGTGAGGAACCGCAGGTCGTACTTCGTGCCGAGCTCCTCGTCGTCGGGCTCGTCGACGAGGTTGAGGTAGAGGCGCTTGACGGGGAACGCGTCCGCGCTGTTCCACCACGCGTACTTCTTCTTCTCCGCGAAGCTGCCGTACAGCGCGATGTTCAACGAGGTGAGCCGCTGCTGTCCATCGAGCACCGCCGTCGTGCCACTCCCGGAGGGAACCGTTGCCTTGTCGGCGTAGGGGTTGTCGCGCTCGTGGTAGTTGGTCAGGAACTCGTAGAACGTGTACGACTGCACAGTTTCAGGCTTGACGTCCCAGAGCAGGAACGACCCGACGGGGTACCCACGCATGAGGCTATCGACGAGCTTGGTGATCTGATCGGCACCCCACACGAACTCTCGCTGGATCGCCGGCATCAGGTACTCGCGCTTGTGGATAGCGGTCAGCATCTCCTCGATGCTGCGCGGGGTCTGGAACGACATGCGGATTCTCTCGGTCGGGCTGGCAGATGGTCAGGCGATGGCGTCGTCATCGACGGCCACGACAGTGTCGTAGAGGCCGTAGTGCCGCAGCCCCTTGTGGGACTCGATGCCGGTGTAGGACAGGGACGAGTCCTCGTAGCGCCGGAAGGCGAAGACGGCCTGGTTCATGTGGGTGGCGTTGAAGACGCCGAGGTTCACGAGCAGATGGAAGTCCTCAACGGTCAGTCCAGTGACGGTGCGGAACAGGCCCGGTTCGAGCTTGGTGATGACGTCCTGGAGGGTGTTCTCGCGGAAGTCGGTTAGATACATGAACGCCGGGATGCGGGTGGCGAACTTGACCAGCTTCTCTTGAATCTGCTTCCGCTTGGATTTGTACTCCTTCTCTTCCGCCGTGAGTTCCTTCTTCTCCGCCGGAGTGATCTCTTCGCCCTTCTCCTTCTTCGCCTTCTTCACGGCGTCGCTCTTGTTCACGACGGTCTCGAAGATGTCGTTGCCGAGCGCGCGGAAGCCTTCGATGTTCATGACGGCGTTGAGGGCGTCAGGGTTGTTCATGATCTTGCGCAGGGTGTCGTTGTCGACGTTGACGAGTATCGCGGACTCCCACTTGCGGGCCAGGAGGGTCGCGGACGTGCCCGACATGGCGATGTCGAGGATGCCGCCAGCATCGACCTGGGTCATGTTCGACCCGTCGTAGGCCAACACGGGCAGGAACTTCACGAGCTCCTCGACGGCCTGCTCCGGGTTCGGCGTCTCCGGCGAGAGACCAGCCCCGTAGTCGGCGATCTGACGCAGCGCCCGGGTGGGCGCGAAGTCGAACACGAAGCACACCGGCTTGAGGACAGCTTCGGCGCTCGGATTGTCCCCGTCGGGGTTCTTGATCGACCATGGGGACTGCACACGGAACGCGGCCTGGAAGTAGGTCTCGGGCGAGTTGAGGTTTCGCAGCATCAGGATCGAGGACCACTGCTTGACGGTGACGCCCGTGGTGAGCTTGCCGCAGGACAGGGTGATCGTCTTCGTGTCGTGGCCGTCGCCGATCGCCGCTCGCACCGGTGGGAGGGCATCCAGGCCAATGCCCGCGCCGGTGCCTGCGACGACGAGGACCTTATAGTCGTGCCAGAACACGTTCTGCTTCTCCGCGAGCAGGTTGGCCATCGCCTGGCAGGCAGCCACATTGGGTAGGAACCAGAACGAGTGCTGCAGGTAGGGCAGGAGCCGGACATCGGAGTACGGGAACGGCGGGCGGGTGCCCATTCGCATGGCGTCGACCTGCGTGGGCAGGTGAGCTCCACGGATGAGGTCGAGCCACTTCTGAACGTCGGTCTTGTGCGTAAACTCGGCGTCCGCGCCGATGCCCTTTGCCTCGAAGAACTCGTTGAGGTCGAACTCGTCGAACTCGCCCTGGTTCGCGACGGCGATGAGCTCGTCGGGCATCTGGTAGGTGAACAGGCGCATCTCCGGGAGTGCCCCGTACGGGTTCCAGTCGTTCGGGTGCGCGACCGCGTACTCAGCCTTGGCCCGCTGCTCGTCGGTATAGGTCCAGTTGAAGATTTGCTCCTCGATGAACTCACCAGTCGCCAGCGCCTTGAACGGCGTGCCCGACAGGTACAGGTAGGCGCGGGTGGTGATCGGCAGGAAGTCGTCCTCGTCGTTGCCGAGCTCGTCAAGCTCTTCATCGAAGGCGACTAGGCCGTCGTTGTACTCGGCGGCCAACTCCTTCTGCTTGACCTTCTCGTCCTCGCCCTCGAACAGCTCCTTGGCGGATTCACGCCAGGCACCGAAGTGGTACTCGTCGAAGATGACGAGGTCCCAGTTGGTGGTGTGGACCCATTCGTTCTTTGCCTTGATGAGACCGGTCTTCCGGTCGCGCCCGAGCAGGTCCTGGAACGATCCGAAGTAGACCAGCGGCCGAGTCTTGTCGGCGTCGTCCGGGCTACCCCCAGTCGCTGAGGAGAGGTACTGCCAGCCGTCGAAGTCGGCGTGAGACTCCAGGTCGGTCTGCCAGGCGTCCTCCACCGCAGGTTTGAAGGTGACCACGAGGATGCGCTTGGCGCCGAGCCGCTTAGCGAGTTGGTAGGAGGCGAAGGTCTTTCCGAAGCGCATCTTGGCGTTCCACAGGAAGCGTGGCACCGCGTGGTAATTCTCGGCCCAAATCGACTCGAAGTAGCCCTGCGCCTTCTCGACGGCGCTGACCTGCTCCGGGCGCATTGGGAAAGTCTCATGATGGGTGCCGCTAAGTTTCACGCCCGTGCGAAGCTCAGTGATCGCCGTGCGCACATCGTCCGGGGTGCAGCGCATCCACTCTCGCGCTGAGCCGAAGATCGGGTTCTCGAAGCCCTTGTCGACCAACCGTTGACGCACATCTGAGTCGCGGAAGATCGACCCATCGCCGCGTTCGGCTAGCTCATCCACGTGGAGCGTGTAGGCCTGCTGCATCTGGCCCTGCGACTCGCGGATGCGGGCGTTCACGTCCGTCTTGGTCGTCTGTCCCACCTTCAGCAGTCCCGTATATCCCGCGGGTGGATCATTCGGCGACCACGCGTATATGCGTAGACGCGCCTTCGGCCTCTCCGGGAGAAGCTCGTCGAGACTTCTACTCATCGATTCCCAACTCCATCGGACGGACTACTTTCTCGACGAACGCGATCTCCTCATCGGTCAAACGGTACTTCGCATACAAGTCAGAGTCGGTCCACTGCTTGGTCCATTCTTGAACAGGCACGAAGCCGTAGACCCTGCTCGTAACATGCTGGGAGGCCTTTCGGAGCTGAATCAACAAGCGCGTCAACCGGCAGGACAGGTACGAGAGCGCACTCTCTGCTTCCTCCTTCGAATTGAAGGGGCCGATGGCCAGGTATGTCTCCGTGGAGATACTCCCGGGTTCGCCGAGGAATGGCGTGCTGATGACGCGGTGGGGATACGAGTCCTTGTTGCCGGTACCCGGAGCCGCGTAACTGACGAAGATCTTCCACTTGTCGATCAACGCTTTGCCAGAAGCCACTTCGCTCCTCGCTATATAGCCGATGCCACCGTTCTGGTAGACCTTCACATCCTCGGGGCCGGCGACGGACTTCGCTTTGAAGAAGGTCCGCAACCCGAACGCACGGGCCGAACTTACAAGTTCGCTGAAGCTCTTCTCGGCCGGGAGGGAAACGCTCGGCTGCCCTGCGAGCTCGACCTTCATGATCTTCTTCAGGATGGAAACACCCTCATTGAAGCGTATGAAGACATCGGCGCCTTCTTCGAGTAGCGGCCGGGTGTCGGTCGAGTCATCCCATCCTTTGAAGTGGGTCGTGACCACGCACTCTCCAGGATGGTCGCGATCCCAGAGGAAGTAGTTCACGCCGCCCTTGAGGCCAACGCCCGGAAAGACATCGGCCGCACTGAGGAAGTCGTCTATCGAGCGAAGTCGTCCGTCTTTGAGCATCGACTCGCGGAAATCCTCCAATCCCTTGCCACCGGCAAACCATCTGGAGGGAATGACCATCGTGAGGAAGCGGGATCAAGCTTCTTGGCTTGCTCCACGAACAGTTGATAGATCGGCGCAGCACTGGTTCCGTGTCCGCCGTCGCTGAGCTGGTAGGGCGGGTTGCCGATGATGACGTCGAACTGCATGTTGTCTCCGAACAGCTCGGCGATCCGAGCTTCGATGTCGTCAGTATGGATGAAGGCGTAGGCGTGAGTCTCAAGGTCGTCGCCACGTGCGTAGTCGTCCTCGGCTGCCCCGCAGTAGACGCACTTGCGACTGGTGTAGAACGCGACCTCTTCGCTCGTCAGAGGATCGGCTCGAAACTCGCGTTTGCCGCCGCCCCATGTGTGCTCGGTGCGCCCGAACCAGATGTTGCCGTCCTCAGTCGTGAATGACTTGGCGATCGAGTGCGGGCCGTTGGCTAGTTTCGAGCAGTAGACGCTGCGGCGTGCCAGCAGTGCGGTGAGTTGAGTGATCCCGATGCCGAACACCTGGCGGGTGAGGATGTGATCGACGCGTTCGGCCAAGTCGGGGATCACCAAGATCAACCCGTCGGTGAGTCGACGGACGATCTCGCGGAGGAACACACCGGACTTTGTGAACGGATCGAGGAACGTGATGTCAGGATTGGCCCAGATGTTCGCACCGTCGTTGGCGTCTGCCCAGGCGGCGGCAAGCGTGTCGAGCATCTGGCTTGCGAACTCCGGCGGAGTGAAGACCTCATCGTTGGAGAGATTCGCGATGCAGGTCAAGACATCCGGGTTGTGCCCTCTGAGGGTAAAGGGTGCAAGGGTCACGCGGCGGCCTCGGCGATCTGATTGACGGTCATGGTCGGGTAGTTCTGCGCGGGAACGAACAGGTCGTCGTCGTCCAGTTCGCCGAACAGTGTGCCCTCGTACGAGGCTCGCTGGGTGAGATCGTCGTAGCGGAAGTCGCGCCTCTGGAACTTCCCTTTGCCGAGGTAGCCCCACTCAGGGAAGGTGATCGGCTGGCCACTCACCAAGGTCATGGTCAAGGCATCCCCCTGGACGATGTTCACGGCTAGGACCGCGCGCGCCGCTTGCGCCCACTGGTCATCGCTGCTGATGCCCAGAAACGTGTTGAACACCTCGGCTAGATTGTCGCGGCACTCTTCGGCGTTGTCTGCGAGGAGTTCGATGCCGTACGTGCACATCAGCGCAAACAGGGCGTAGTGGCGCTTCTCAAACTCGCTCTTGCCGTGACGGAGCTGGACGGTGACGAGCTTGCGGGCCAGGACCGGGACAAGGAAGTTTCCCGAGCCACAAGCGGGCTCAAGCACGCGAGCGTCGATCCGCTCGGACTCGTGCTTGACGAGATCAAGCATGTCCTCGACCATCCACCCCGGCGTGAACACCTCGCCGTGATCGGCAACGCGCTGCTTGGACTTCACCAACCGCTGGGCTTCACTCAGCGTCATCGGCTCCCCTTCCCGTACTCGTTGTCACGATCGTAGGAGCGACCGCTGACATTCGCGTGGGCTGCTGAGCGGTCTCGTCGTCGCTGGCCGCCGCACCCGCACGCACCCAGTCGTCGATCTCGCTGGCTTGGAACTTCCAGAGGCGTCCGACCTTGTGGGCGGGCATGGCCTTCTCGGCGATCCAGGTGTAGACAGTGTCTTTGGTGACCCCGAGGTGGGCGGCGATGTCGTCTGCGGACAGCCACGGCTCAGCCACGTTGGTCCTCCCTCGCTCAATGGCCCAGGCAGGCCAACACTCACGATGATACCGGCGGAGGTACGGCTTGAGTTGGGTTTCTCCGGGCGTGGCCGAACGAGGTGGGTGCCGAGAGTGATCGCTCCCTTCTGCCGATCAGCGTGGGACACGCGCCTTGAGCCACGCGGTCAGTGCTTCCCGCCACGGGTCGGGGTCGGTGTTCCAGCAGAGGGTGTGGTCGGCGTCGAAGGTCTCCAGCTCGACGAGGTCCGGGCGGGCGTCTCTGAGTGCTTGTGAGAGCCGGATCGGTACGGAGTCGTCTCGGGTGCCGTGGAGGATCAGGGTCGGCGTCGCGAGGTCTGCGGTTCGTGCGGTCCAGTTGAAGGAGCGGAGCGGGATGCTGCCCGGCGAGCCAACTGCGCAAGCCAGCGGGCCGACGGTGAGCCACGGGATCGCAAGGTGCCCGGCTGCTGCGGGCAGTCCACTGCGAACGCAGTTGGTCTTGATGACTTCGGTCCAGTTGAGGACTGGTGAGTCGAGTACGAGCGCGGCGATCAGTCCATCGTGTCGCGGGTGGTCGGCGAGTTGGAGGGCGATGGCGGCCCCCATTGACCAGCCAAAGAGCACGACTTGCTGCGCTCCGCGTCGAACGGCGTATCCGATGGCTTCGTCAACGTCGCTCGTCTCGGTGTGGCCGAGGGTTGTTCGGCCGGTGCCGACTCGTGGCCCTTCTGTGGTGTTGCGGTGGCTGACGACGAGGGAGGTGTAGCCGAGTTCGGTTGCGGCGAGGACGCCGCGCAGGGTGCCGGCGCGGGTGCTGCCGAGGCCGTGGATGTGTATCGCCCAGACCGAGGGGTCTCCCTCGATGCGCCAGGCCGGGCATCGTCCGGCGGGGGACGTGATGGTGATGTCACGGGCGTGGAGTCCGGCGTCGGCTGGGGTGGCGTAGTAGATGCCGCTCCAGGAGGTCCGGTCGCCGGCCTTTGGAGTGGAGCCCGATGTGAGGCCCGTGATTCTGCGGGCGACCCGGGTGGGTCCGCGACCGATGACCTCGGTGGAGAGTTGCGCCCACCCACCGTGCTCGAACCAGAGGTTGTAGATGCCGTGCGCGGTGGTCTGCTCGGTTCGGTCGAGCACGATCAGGTCGCCATTGTCGTCGTGCTCAACGCTGCGGATGGTGAGGTCGAACGTGCGTGGGCCGACGGGTGCCGTGAGTCGCCGCGCGATGGTCCACCCGAGCCCGGCAGCCGCTGCCGCCGCGATCCCGCCGCCAAGCACGATGCGGCCGATCACGCTCCACGCTCCTCAACGTTGGGAACGTGCAAGGTCGCTGCGAGGGCGCTATCGCTTCCGACGAGGTGGGTCTCGGCGCGTTCGAGTAGGTCGCGGTCGTCGGTGCTGATGTCGAAGGTGATGCGCGGGTCGATCATCGCGTCGCGGATTTCGACGATCACTCGGTGGAGGTGCCCTTCGGGGTCTTCGCGGTTGGCGGCGAGGGGGTCGGCTTGGCTCAGCCCGGGCCGTGCATGTGTCGCTCGGAGCCAGAGCGGCTCCAACTGCGCGGTGAACGAGATCGTGTGCCGACGCCGGGAGCGGTGCTGGGCGCGGCGGACGGCGGGCTGGACCGCGAACCCAGCGCAGAGGAACACGAAAGTGAGGACAGAAAGCGGATCGTAGGCGGCCTGGATGGCGTGCATGAGGTCGAGGTGGTCGGCGGCGTGGGCGATGTCGATGACGATCACGGCGAGGCAGAGCGTGACACCGAACGCCGATCCCAGGCTGAGCAGTGCGGCGGGGAGGCGCTGGATGCCGGCGCTGTGCCGATACTGCCGGGCTGCGAGGACGAGCATCGTCGCGATGACGAGTGCTCCGTAGCTGAAGTTGATGATCGAATAGACCGCTGCCGCCGGTTGCGCGCCGAGGTCGTTCATGAATCGTGTCGTGGTGGTGCCGCGGTCGATGAACAGGAACGATGCGGTGATCGCGAGCAGCGCGACGAGCAGGACGGGTGCGCTGACGGCGGCGCGGACGAGCCTGGGCCGGTACTCGCCAGACTTCATGACGCCGCGCCCGAGGAAGAAGAGCCCTGTCATCAGGAGCGCGTCCGCGATCAGTGTCGCGATGTTCGTGCCGCCGAGGAGCGGATCGACGACCGTGTAGATGTCATCGACGTTCAGCGTCATGGCGATGGCGATGGTGAGGGCGGCGTAGGTGATGCTGCGGTCGGTGCGTTTGCGGCGGAAGATGAGCAGGCTCGCCACGAGCGCCCACATGAGCGTCGCGACGAGCGTCTGGATCATCCGAAGACCTCCGAGTAGGCCGATTCGGCGAAGACCGATCCTCGGATGCCTGCGGCGAGCCGGTCGGCGAGGGACTCGGCGGCGATCTCGGTTTCGCTGTCGAGGTCTTGCCGAGTGAGCAGGCGTGCGCGGGTGTGCGGCGGGATGCTGGGCAGTAGTGCTTCCTCGACGGCGCAGTCGTCGCCGTCGCAGTGCCCGAGGATCATGTGAGCAAGTTCGTGGAGCACGAACTGCTGGCGGTGGAGTGCGGAGTCGCTGCGGGCGTGGAGCACGTAGTCTCCGGCGTCGGTGGAGAGCAATGCCGCGCAGAGGCCGTCGTGGGCGTCGAGGTCTGCGAGTTCGACGATGCGGAGCCGCCGGTGCCGTCGGTATTGGACGGTGTGGCGGAGGTTGTCGAAGGTGAAGGTGTTGCCGAGCTGAAGGCCCGCGAGAGCCGCCGATACGGTCTGTTCGATATTCACGGTTTGCCCCTTATCTGTGGGGAGCAGAGACGGGCGTCGGCTCCGTGTCGTGCGGTGCCGGTCAGTGCTCGGGCATGTGTGTCATTTCCTCATCCAGGAACTTGGTGATGGCATGAAGTGCTTTCGGCGAGATGTCGCCGAGGGTGCGGGCAGCATAGGACTTCACCTTCGCCGCGCGCATGGACCGAACCAGATCGAGCTGCGCCGAGACCTTCTCGGGAGTGGCCGCACCGTCCTCGCCGAGCAGGAACGCGGCATCCACGTCGAAGAACTCCGCGAGCCCCTCGAACACGGCGGGGTCCTGTACGTAGCGGTGGCCGTTGACCATGTACGTCCAGCGCGACCGCGACAGGTTCGTGCCTCGTTCGCGGAGGTAGTCGGCGATCTGCGAGTAGGTCGGCTCAGTGCCGGACTCGGCAACAGCGACATCCATCAGGAGCCGCAGACGCTTGGCGAGGTCTTCGGCCGCAGCCTGGCTCTCGTCTTCGGTCATGACGGTGACCCCCTTCCCTTCGCGACGGGCAAGGCATCGATGTAGTCCACCCGGAGGATGGTTGTGCATGCTCAACCGTACTCGTTGAGCATGCACAAATCAAGGCTTGCGCATGCTCAACGGTCGGTGTTAGAACAGGACTCTGGGACATTTTGAGCATGCTCAATGTCGCGTCCCGGTCTCGGCTCGGGCTGCCTCAAGGAGGTGAACGATGTCCAGCTCACGGTCCGGTCGCGGGTGTTCGCGCCTACCTGCCAGGTGTACCGCCGCGCGCAACCTTGGCGCGGCCCGCCGAAGAGGAGGCCGGAGCATGGCATCGAACGAGGACGCCCGCGCGGCGCGAGAGGCGAAGCTCGACGAGCTGCACGAGAAACTGACCGGCGCGGTCGAGTCGCTGGTCTCGGGTGACGACTGGCGGCAGGCGCTCGCCTTCGCCGCACGGTTCAGGTCGCGGTCATTCAACAACACGATGCTGATCTGGGTGCAGCACGAGGCCGCGTTCGAGGCGGGCCGCGTGCCCGAGCCCTTCCCCACTTTGGTTGCCGGGTACCGGCAGTGGCAGGGGCTCGGGCGGCAGGTGATGAAAGGGCAGACCGGGTACATGATCTTCGCGCCGGTGACGGGCCGGTTCGCGTCGTCCAATCCTGCCGATCCGAACTCCTGGCGTCGCTTGGGGCCGCGAGAGAAGCACAAGGTCAACGAGGTGGTGCGCTCGCGGATGGTCGGAGCGCGCCCGGCCTACGTGTGGGACGCCTCGCAGACCGACGGCGAACCGCTGCCGGTGCCGCCCGCTCCGACGCTGCTGGAAGGCGAAGCACCGTCAGGGTTGTGGGAGGGGCTGGCCGGGCAGATTCGCGGCGCGGGGTTTGAGGTGCTGCGGGTGCCGCACGAGGGGATGATCTCCGGCGCGAACGGCCTCACGGACTACGAGGCGCGCACGGTCGCGGTGCGAGAGAACATGGACCCTGCCGCGCAGGTCAAGACCCTCGCGCACGAGTTGGCGCATGTGCTGATGCACGATCCCGACGACGAGGAGGCGCGGCAGCATCGCGGCATCCGCGAGGTCGAAGCCGAGTCCGTCGCGCTGATGATCGGTGCCGCGCACGGCATGGACACCGCCGGGTACACGATCCCGTACGTCTCGACCTGGGCCGCCCGAGTGGACGGCCACGAGCCCGTCCAGGTGGTGCAGGCCACCGGCGAGAGGGTGCGGAAGACCGCGCTGGCGATCCTCGACCAGCTCGACACGCTCCAGGTCGGCGACGGCACCCCGCCCGGCCTCGACCGTGACACCCCCAGTCCGCGCACTTCCCGCACGGCTGCGCCTGCGGTAGAGACCGATCGTCCGCGTGCTGCGTCGGCGCTGGCGGGGCGGAGGCTGTGATGCCCGAGCCATTCGATGTCCTTGCGGCGCTCATTCGCGTGGATCGCTCACCAAACCTGGCCTTGGCTGCGCGGAGTCTCGCGGCGGCGGGGGTGCCCGTGTTCCCGTGCCTCGTGGAGGGGAAACGTCCGCTGACCCGCCGTGGGTTCCTCGACGCGAGCAACGACCCGGAACAGGTTGCCGCGTGGTGGTCGCGCACACCGAATGCGAACATCGGCATCCCGACGGGAGCGGCATCGGGCGTTGTCGTCGTGGATGTCGATGTCCACGGCCCCACGATGGCCGCGCGGCGTACCAGCGCGCCACCGACGCGGGGCTCGTCGATGGCGCGGGGCTGCTGGTGCGCACACCCACCGGTGGCGCGCGCGTGTACTTCCCGGCGACACCAGGCAGCGAGCAGCGTTCGTGGCAGGCAGCCACGGCGGGTGTCGATTTCCGGGGCGACGGCGGCTACATCATCGCTCCTCCTTCCCGGCGAATCATCGACGGCAATGTGAAGCTCTACGAGGTCGCGGACATCGCCGCGCACTCGGTCGGCACGGTGGACGCGGCCCGGCTGCGGGACTTTCTCGACCCGCGCCCCGTCGCTCCACCACGCGCCAGCAGCGGCTCGATGGAGGTGGATGCTGAGCGGTTGGCGGCGTGGGTCGCCGGGCGGGGTGAGGGCGAGCGGAACCGGGGCCTGTTCTGGGCTGCCTGTCGCCTCGCCGAGAACGGCGTCTCGCCCGCCGACGCGCTCGATGCCTTGGGTGCTGCGGCACAGTCGGCGGGTCTGGGTGATCGCGAGATCACCACGACCGTGCGCTCTGCCTACCGAGCCATTCAGCCCGCATCCGAGACCGCGTCAGACGGCCGGAGCCGGAACGCGGGTCGCTGGTTCGGTCGTTCGGCGAGCCCACCATCCGCAGCGCTGGGGAGGGCGGGGCTGTGAGGCGTGAATCGGAGGGGCGGCGCTGGGCCGCTATGACGGCGGTCGCGGGGACGGTGTTCATCGCCGCCGGGGCGTTCTGGCTGTCGTTCACGTCGTTGGCCGATCTGGCCGCTCGCTCCGGGATCGGATCGGGGCAAGCGTGGGCGTGGCCGCTGATCGTGGACGGCATCATCGTCGTCGCCACGGTCGCCGTCGTCGCCCTCGCCGGGCAGCGCTCGGCCTGGTATCCGTGGGCGCTGCTGGTCGGCGGCGCGCTCGTCTCAGTGACAGCGAACGCCATTCACGCCGTCGTCGCCGCAGACGCCGACGTGCCACGGATGCTCGCGGCCTCGGTCGCCGCGGTTCCGCCCGTCGTGCTGCTTGCGATCACGCACCTGACCGTGATCCTCACCCGGACCGCCGACCCCGGCGTGCAGCCTGTCGCCTCGCGTCCGACGGTCACTGCGGAGTCGATGCCCGCGCTGTCATCTGGCGAGGCGGAGCCGACCCGTCGGGGCGACGTTGTGGCGGATCGGCGGGCGCTGGGTTGGGAGCTTCGGGAGGCGGGCTGGTCGAACAAGCGGATCGCCCGCGAACTCGGGGTGCATCCCTCGACCGTGGGCCGCTGGTTCGCCGTCGCGCACCTCACTGACACAACCGACACCGTCGATGAGCGGGAGGAGACGACCCCATGAACACCACTGAGAACCCGCAGCGCAACGATCCCGCAAGGCCCGATCCAGCACGGCTGGTGCCCGATGAGCCGAGGGAACGCCCCGAGCACGTCGAGGCAACGAGCACGCCGGAGGCGGTGCGGGCCGCGCAGGTCGCCCGCGACGACAAGCAGCACGCCCTCGTTCCCGGCCGCGGCGTGGAGTGGGTACGCCCCACCGACCTGATCGCCCGGCACTCGGCGCACGCAGCCGGCCGTGGCCTCGACTTCCAGGCCGAGCTCGCACGCCGCACCCGCACCCCGATTGGCGCTGGTGTTCGTCGTCTCGGGGACCGTGCCCGGCGGCTGCCGCCGATCTCGGCGTTCGGGCGCAGCACCGCACCTGCGTCGCAGATGTCCCGCTCCGGGGTCTCGATGAGTTGACGGTGGTGAGAGGTCATGGCTGCGACGGCACCGGCATGCAGGACGCGCTCGTGGGAGCGAGCGCGCACCTGCCTGCCAGGAGGTGCCGACACCATGACCACACCAACCCACACCAGTACCGCTCCGACGGCCGACCAGGCTGAGGACTTCACCACCGGCGAGGGCCTGCGCGCCCTGCTCAACCGTCTCGCCGAGGGCGGCGAGGATGCCTGGGTTCACGACCCGGTGGCCCGCGACCTGATGGAGTTCGCCGCCGACAAGTACCGCGCTCTCGCGAGGAAGCACAAGCTCGACACCTGGGAAGCGGTCACGGCGGCGTTCGACGCGATGCAGTACCGCTCGACCCGCGAGGCCAACGATCCGTGGGCGATCATCACCCACGCCGTGCGGATCACCTGCGTCTACGAGGAACGCGCCCAAGGTCTGCTCTGCTCGGTGCACCAGGCCCGCCGCGCCCACGTCTCGGCGTTCCACGATCCCGAGCGGTTCTCCGAACGCGACACCGCGCTGGCCGACTACCATCCCGCGTTCCACACCACCGATCTCCGTCCCAGCGAGCTCGACCCGGAGCCGCGCGACGGACTCGGGTCGGCTCAGGCGTGCATGTCCGCCGGATCGGCGGCCGAGGACGCCATCGCGATGCTGTGCCTGCTCGACTGGCCGACCGACACCGCGCGGGCCGCTGTCGAGCACGTCTGCGGGGCGTTGATGAAGGCCGGCACCCGCCAGTCCGCCTACGAAGCTCTGCGCCGCGATCGGCACGCGCGGGCACTGCTCGACCTGCCGCGCCGCTCCTGGGCCGCGCTGCTGAAAGCGCTCCTCGGGAACCCGCACCCGGCCTATGTGGCCACCAGCAGTGGTCGCGGTGTCCTGCTCCGTCTCCTGCTCGGCGAGACCCTTGATCTGCTGCTTCGCGACGACGACCTGATCCTGGCACTGGCACTGGCCGCTCCGAGTGGTGGAGGCGGTGAGTCGTCGTGACGGAGCCACAGATCGGCAGCATCCAGCTCGACCGCACCGTCGATTCGATCCTCGTCGGCACCCGGCACCGCGCCGACCTCGGCGACATCGACGCCCTCGCGGCATCCATCGGGCGCGACGGACTGCTGCAACCTCTCACGATCACCATCGACGGCGTGCTCGTGTGCGGGGCACGACGGCTCACCGCGATCAAGAAGCTCGGCTGGCGCACCGTCAACGTCTGGGTGCGCAGCGGCCTGTCCGACCGGCTCGGGCAACTCCTCGCCGAGCAGGACGACAACATGCTCCACAAGCCCTACACCCAGCTCGAAGCCGCCGGCCTCTACCGCGAGATCAAGCAGGTCATGGCCGAAGACGCCGCCCGACGCAAGAGCGCTACCCAGTTCAGCAGCGAGAACCAGCCCGGGAACGACGGTCCCGCAAAATTTGCGGGACCGTCGAGCGCGCTCGGCGATGCGCGCGAGCAAGCGGCGGCGATGATCCCCGGCGGTGCGTCACACACGACACTGGAGAAGATCGGCTACCTCGAAGACATCACCAACAACCCCAACCAAACCGAGGCTCTACGCACCGAGGCCACCGCCGGGCTGGAACGGATCGAGGCCGGCGACCCGGTGCATCCGATCTACCAAGCGATCCGCGACGCCGACACCACCGCGCGGGAGCGGCGCGAGGCCGAGCTGCACGCCCGCGCCGAAGCCGCAGTGGCCCGCGCGAAGTCGATCAAGAAGGGCAAACGCACCCCACCGCGGCCACTGCCGCTCGTCACCGACAACGGCCAGCCTGTCCGCTACCCGCTGCGCGCGTTCATCCAGACCTGGGGTGAACTGACGAACTGGTGGACCCACTACGACGCCGACACCCTCGCAGGTGAACTGACCGACGAGCAGTTCGAGAACTTCCTCGCCATCACCGACGGCACCGTCCGGTTCGCCAATGCCCTCCGAGCCGCCCGCGAAGGCGCGACGGAGCGGCCACGACTCCGCGCGCTCTGACCACAATCCAGGTTGCCGGGTGCGCACCTGCTCGGCATGAGTCCTGCACCTGCTGATACCCGGAACCGTCGCCGCCTCGTCGCCCTCATCGCCGCCGGCATCGTCCTGCTGCTCCTCGCGGGCGTCGGCGTCTACGGACTCCTCACCGGCCCCCGCAGTAACACCAGCCCCGATCCTGACTCGGAGCCCGGCCCGGTCACGACGGCACCGCCTGCGGTGGCCCCAAGCACGCCCCGGCCACCGCAGGTGCCAACGGTTCCGCGTTCGGCCGATCCCGAGACCTTCGCCCGGGGCGTCGCGTCCACGCTGTTCGCGTGGGACACGGCTTCGGGGCTGTGGCCGCTGGACTACACCTCGGCGATCCTCGCGGTCGGTGATCCCAGCGGGGACGAGCAAGCCGGGCTGGCCTCCGACGTGGCGACGTACCTGCCGACCCGGGACGCCTGGATCGAGCTGCGGCAGTACGCCACCCGCCAGCACCTCACCATCGACACCGCATACGTCCCCGACGCCTGGGCCGACGCCGTCGCGCAAGCCCAGCCCGGGCAGCTCGCGCCGGGAACGACGGCTATCACGATCGACGGCACTCGCCACCGTGCCGGGGTCTGGAACGGGCAGCCGGTCACCAGCGAGCATCCGGTCGCGTTCACCGTATTCGTCGTCTGCGCCCCGACCTACCCGACCTGCCACCTGCTGCGGCTGTCCCAGCTCGACAACCCGCTGCGCTGAAGGGGTTGGCGTCGTGTTCCGCAAAGCCGCCATCGCAGCCCTGGCGCTGCTGTTCTTCGCACCCGCCGCAGCACTCCTCGGGATCGGGGTGCTGATGAACCCCGCCGCGGCCTACTGCGCCACCCCTGCCGGGACGGTGAACTTCGGCCCGATCCCGGACTCGCTCACCGTCACCACCGCGAACGGCGAGACCTTCACGCTCAATCGTCAGCAGCTCACGCACGCGGCAACGATCATCGCCGTCGGCAACGGCATCACCGACGTGGGCAGGCCGGGAATCAAGATCGCGCTGATGGCGGCGCTCACCGAGTCCACGCTGCGCATGCTCACCAACACCGGTACCTACCCGGAATCTGCGAACTACCCGAACGACGGCAATGGCGGCGACCACGACTCCCTCGGCCTGTTCCAGATGCGCCCCCAATCGGGATGGGGCACCGTCGCAGAGTTGATGGACCCCGCCTACCAGGCGCGAGCGTTCTTCGGCGGGCCGACCGGACCGAACTACCCCTCACCACGCGGCCTACTCGACATCCCCGGCTGGCAACAGATGGACCCCGGCGAAGCCGCCCAAGCCGTCGAAGTCTCCGCCTACCCCGACCGCTACCGCAACTACGAGCCCGTCGCCGACAGCATCCTCGCCGCCCTCACCAGCGGAGGCAGCGCTCCGGTTGGCGTGGGTGGCCCGGCAGTCTCGTCGTCGCGGGTGGTGTTCCCGCTACCCGAGGGCACCTGGGTGCTGACCTCGCCGTTCGGGATGCGGGTGCACCAGATCACGGGCGAACGGAAGATGCACACCGGCACCGACTTCGCCGCACCCGACGGCACCCCGATCCTCGCCGCCGCGGACGGCACTGTCACCGTCGCGGAGTTCTCCGGCGGGTACGGCGGCCTCATCGTCATCGAGCACACCATCGACGGCAAGACCGTCGCGACCGCGTACGTGCACATGTGGCAGAGCGGCATCCACGTCCGTCCCGGAGACCGCGTGCGCGCCGGGCAGCACATCGGCGATGTCGGCTCCTCGGGCATGAGCACCGGCGCACATCTGCACTTCGAGGTCCGGCCCGGCGGCGCGAACGGCGAGGCCATCGACGCCGCAGCCTGGCTCAACCAGCACCGGGCCGCGAACCTGCCGACGGCGACCAGCGGATCACCCGACTCCTGCAACAACGCCACCGCTGGCACGCCGACCGGCGTCGATGGAGACCCCGACCGGCTCGTCGACGACCCCACCAACTCGGGCAAGATCACCGCCCGCATGCTCCACCTCTACCAGCAGACCCTGACCGCGTTCCCCGACACCGGCTGGGGCTGCTACTCACCCCGCCCCGGCACCAAGTCCGAGCATCCCCTCGGCAGAGCGTGCGACATCACCTTCGGCAACCGCATCGGCCAGCGACCCACCCCGGCACAGCTCGACGCCTGCTGGAAGGTCACCAACTGGATGAAGGACAACGCCGACGTCCTCGGCGTCGAATACCTGATCTGGCAAGGCCAAATCTGGTCAGTCGCCCGCGACAGCGAAGGCTGGCGACCCTACAACGGCGGAGGCATGCACGACCCCGCCTCCATCACCGGAGGCCACTACGACCACCTCCACGTCACCGTCAAGGCAGGGTGATCGACGATGGGTGTCTTCCCCGACTTCGACGGGCTCGGCGGCATCGGCGACCTCCGCGCCGTGGTCGGCGCGCTCCTGACCTTCGTCCTCATCGTCGCCGTCCTCATGCTGATCGTCTCCGCGATCGTGTGGGCCATCGCGACAGCCCACGGCAACTACGCCACAGCCAGCAAGGGCCGCATCGGAGTGCTCGTCGCGGTCGGCGCCGCCGTCCTCGCCGGAGGCGGCGTGGCCTGGATGAACTGGCTACTCACAGTCGGTTCAAGATTGTAGCTGCGGCGTCGCGGTCATCGGTCCGATTCCTGCGCGTCGGCGCTCGCTGTCTCGCACTGGTCGAGCAGGCGCGCGAGGTAACTGTATGCCGCGAGGCGCTCCATCGCTTCCTGCTCGGACAGTTCGGTGCGCGTCACGTTGCGGACCGTGAGGTTCAGACCAGTGGCCAGCGCGTTGAGGGCCTTAGCGAGCGGTTCAAGACCACTGCGCATGCTCTTCACCGTCTTGTCATCCGACGCTCCCGGCCAGGTGAGCTTCGGCTTGCCCGGTTCAGGAGCGCCCGGCGATAACGTCTGCTGCCAAAAGACCGTGTCATCGACATCGTTCCGGCCGAGACGTTCCTTCCAGTGGACCGTGAGGCCTTCGGTCGCTTCACGAACTGCAACTCGGTACTGATGCGTCGTCCAATGGGCGGAAGCACCAGCCCAGACCACGGGGTGAAACTGTGCGGGAGCGAAGGTCGGAAGGTCAGAGTCCGTACGTGACTCGGCGTCGACGATCATCGCGTCGAGCCTGCCCTTGACGTTGGCGGTCGTAGTCCGAATATTCCGAGGCGCGATGGGGGCCTTGGGCGCAGACATAAATGACCAGTTGGAGATCGGGTCGATCGCTCCGAGACCAGCGATCCCAATGTAGGCGCCGGTCACTGACACAGCGCTCGCCGCCAGGCCAGCAGCCTCCGCGACACCGAGTTCGAGCCGTTGAACCTCGCTCTGATCCTGGCCTTCCTTTGTCCACACAGTAGGAAAGAGTCCGCGCGCCGACATGTGATCCGACTCAACCTGAGTGCTCATCCAGGCGTCGAACGCTTCCTCGAACTTCTCGACAGCGGCACGCAATCGCTGGAGGTAATCCACCCCGTACTGACTCATGTTCCTTGCACCTCTCGTCCGGCGGTCCCGTGCGGGCGAGCGACGCACAGATACTCCAAGGCTACGGGCGGCCACCGACGGGGACGGCGACGAGCGCGCACCTGTGGCGTGTACCCCGTCTGCGAGTCCGTTGGCGGGCCGCCCGTCGCCAAGGAGACCTACCGTGTTCGATCTGCTCGCCAACGTCATGTCCGCGCCGCTGCTGGTGCCGATGGACATCAACATCGACCCCAACACCAACGGCCTGCCGGGGATCAACCAGCTGCGCACCATCGTCGGCGCGGTGATGACCATCGGCCTGATCCTGTCGGTGCTCGCCTTGATCGTGTCCGCGATCGTGTGGGGCTTCGGCGCGAACTCGTCCAACCCGCACCTCGCCTCGCGCGGGAAGATCGGCGTCCTCGTCTCCTGCGGCGCTGCGGTGATCTGCGGCGCGAGCGTGACGCTCATCAACTTCTTCTGGAACGTCGGCCAGTCCGTCTGACCCGCCTGTCGTCGAGAGCTGGTGTTCGTGATGGGCGTGTGCAACGTTCCCGTGATCTCCTCGGTCTGCGATGCCGTCGGCGAAGGAGCCGCGTCTCTGGTCGCGGCCCCATTCGACTGGCTCGCCCAGGCGATGGGTGCCGCTGCCGGGTGGCTGTTCGAGGCGGTCTGGTCGGTCTTCGACACCACGACTCTGGTAGATGTCACCAAGCCCGGCTACATCGCCGTCTACAACCTGCTGTTCGGCATCGCGGTCTTCGTGATGCTGATCTTCTTCTGCCTCCAACTCATCACCGGCCTGATCCGACGCGACCCCACCGCCCTCACCCGAGCCGCGCTTGGCCTGGCGAAGTCCGTCCTCGGATCGTTCGTGGTCGTCACGCTCACGGCACTGCTGCTGGAAGTCGTCGATCAGTTGTGCATCGGGATCGTGCAGGCCGCCGGGGAAACCACTGAGTCGATGGGCGACAAGATCACCCTCCTCGCCGCAGGGCTGGTCGGGATCAACATCGCCGCTCCCGGCGTGGGCGCGATCATCACGATCTTCATGGCCGGCCTCGCTATCACCGCCGCCGCGATCGTGTGGCTGTCCCTCCTCGTCAGGAAAGCGCTCCTGCTGGTCGCGGTTGTGTTCGCGCCGCTCGCCTTCTCCGGTGCCTCCTGGGATGCCTCGCGAGGCTGGATCGGGAAGTGGGCGATGTTTGTCGTCGCGCTGATCTGCTCCAAGCTCGTGCTCGTCGTGATGTTCCTCGTCGCGATCACCCAGGTCTCCGCACCGATCGACGCCGACCTCGCCTCGATAAGCGACCCCATCGCGGGGATCGTGCTGATGGCGATGGCCGCGTTCGCCCCATATCTCACCTACAAGTTCATCGCGTTCGTCGGGTTCGACATGTACCACGCGATCGGCTCCGAGCAGGACGCCAAGAGCGCCCTCAACCGCCCGATCCCCGTCCCGGCCAAGCCACAAGGTGGCGGCGACCCGAAGAAGGTGCTCGACGGAACCAGCAGCAGCAGGAACGCGGGCGGAGGCTCCGGCGGAGGAAGTAGCGCACCGCCACCGCCGAAGGCCCCGGCACCCGCCGCGAGTGGCGGAGGGGCCGCCGGCGGAGGAGCTGCGGCAAGCGGAGGCAGTGCCGCGGCCGCCGGTCCCGTCGCGGCCGGCGTCGTGGTTGGGGCGAGTGTCGCCAAGGGCGCCGCGACCGCCGGGCCGAAGGCTGGAACCGCGTTGGGAGCCCAGGGCGAGCACGCCGCCGATGCGGCAGCGCAAACACCGCCACCGCCCGCCGCATCGCCTGCGGCACCGCCGTCGAGCCCGGCACCACGACCGCCGAGCACCGACACGTCACCGCCGCCTAAGCAGCCACCACCGCCCGCGCCACGCCAACCGAAGGAGTAGACGATGAGCAGCACGAACCACGACCGGCCCACCGCGGGCGAACTCGTGCCGGTGAAGTTCTCCCGACTCACCCGCCGCGGTGTCCTCCTCGGCCTGTCGCTGCCCCAGCTCATCACGCTCGCCATCGGCGGAGCCACGCTCATCGGCGCGTTCTACGCAGGCGGCGGGATGCTGCTCGCCTACACCGCCCCCGTCTGGGTACTCGCCGCCGCGCTGACCTGGATACCGATCGCGGGCAGGCCCATCGTGGAGTGGCTGCCCATCGCCTGCTGGTGGCTGTGGCGCGCCACCGGCGGGCAACTGCTGTACCGGCGCAGGATCGTCGTCCCGCGTCCCGTCGGCACCCTCGCGCTGCCCGGCGACATGGCGCGACTGCGTGAATACACCGACCCCGACACCGGAGCCGGGATGATCCACGACCCCCACGCGGCCACGTTGACCGTGGTGTGCGAGGTCACCCATCCCGCGTTCGTGCTCCTCGATCCCGGCGAGCAGGAACGCCGCGTCGGCTCCTGGGGCCGCGTGCTCGCAACCGTCTGCCGCTCCGGGCGGATCGCCACGCTTCAGGTCTTGGAGCGCACGCTGCCGGACTCTGGCACCGGACTGGCCGAATGGTGGGCCACCCACGGCACCCCGGACGGATCATGGGCGGCCGACACCTACGCCGAACTCATCGACCGCGCTGGACCCGCCGGCGAACGCCACGCGACCACGCTCTCTTTGTCACTCGACATGAGGACCAGTGCCCGGCAGATCAGGACTGCGGGAGGCGGGATTCGTGGTGCTGCCGCCGTGCTGCGGCAGGAGATGAACACCCTCGTTACCGCGCTCCGCTCTGCCGATCTGTCGCCGTCGGGCTGGCTGACGCCGGGGCAGATCGCGGTGATGCTGCGCTCCGCCTATGACCCCGCGATCGCTGCCACCCTCGAACGCCACGGCAGGCTCGGCCAGCCCCTCGCGACCGCAGGGCCGGTTGCAGTCACTGAGACCTGGGGCAGGCTGCGCACCGACTCCGCTCACCATGCGGTGCTCTGGGTCAGCGAGTGGCCGCGATCACTGGTGTATCCGGGGTTCCTGTCGCCGGTGTTGCTGTCCACCGGCATCCAACGTTCGTTCTCGTTGATCTTCACGCCGATGCGCTCCGATGCCGCTGCTCGCGACATCCGTAAGAAGAAGGTCGAGCACATCTCCGACCAGGCACAGCGGGCGAAGATCGGCCAGATCGAGGACGCCTCCCAGACCGCCGAGTACCACGACGTGCTCCAGCAAGAAGCCGACCTCACCGCAGGCCACGGCATCCTCCGCTACACGGGCCTCATCGCCGTCTCCGCACCCACCATCGAGGAACTCGACGCCACCGTCGCAGCGATCGAGCAGGCAGCGATCCAAGCCTCCTGCGAAACCCGACTCCTCGTCGGCCAGCAAGCCGCCGCGTTCACCGCCGCCGCGCTGCCGCTATGTCGGCGTGTCTAGGGCGTGTCTCCCAATCGCGGGGGGGGTGACCCGCGATTCTGGCCGGCAAACTGTTCAGCGAACCCACGATCGAGAAGTTGGACGTCCTGGCCTCTAAGCTCCCCGCCTGAGACTACGATCTCGTCGAGTGTGTCGCTGTGCGATGTTCAGATCGCACAGCGACACACTCGTCACGATGGAGTCACGTTGGTGGCTGCGTGCAGTGCGGCGGTGAGGTAGCCCGGGGAAGCACCGACACCTTTGTCCGCGACGTGCTCGGGCCCAGCGATGTGAGCAGCTTCGCTCGGTGTCGTCCTTCTCGCTTCGCTCGGTGTCGTCAGGCGGCGGGTGGGTTCGCTCCGCCGCGCTGGATCGCTCGGTACACGGTTGAGCGGGCGACACCGAAGAGCTCGGCGATTTCGCTCGTGGTGTGCGTGCCGGCACGGTGCAGCGCGACCAGGTGCTTCTCCTGTGAGACGGAGAGCTTGGGCTTCTTTCCGCGGAGCTTGCCCGCGGCCTTAGCGATCGCCATCCCCTCGCGCGTGCGGGCACGGATGAGGTCGGCTTCGAACTCCGCGACCATCCCGAGGACGTTGAACAGCAGTCGCCCAACGGGATCGGTTGGGTCGTAGACGGAACCTCCGAGGTTCAACGTCACGCCCTTGCGCGTCAGCTCGTCGGCGATATCACGAGCGTCGGGGAGTGATCTTGCGAGGCGATCGAGCTTGGTGACGACCAGGACGTCACCTTTGCGGACCGCGGCAAGCGCTTCGCGGAGCCCCGGGCGTTCACGGTTCGTTCCGGTCATGCCGTGGTCGACGTGCACGTTCTCGGGATCGACGCCGAGCGAGTGGAGGCCGTCCCGCTGCGCGGCGAGGTCCTGCCCAGAGGTTGAGACGCGGGCGTATCCGACAAGCATGCGGCGACTGTAGCGTTTAGGGCACCTTCACCGGGCATTTTTGCGGGACAGTCTTACGGGAATCGAAGGCTTAGGTAGTTGCTGGGTTCTGGTCGTTCACCCGGATGGTCCGCACCTGTACCGGTGGACGACCCCTAAACGGACACGGTGGGATAGTAAGCCGAGTGGCACGAAGAAGGCCCCGCCAATATGACGGGGCCTTCAAATTTCGTGTGTCCGCGGGGGGAGGCCGAAGCCCGCAAGTCCCGCGACGCGTACGGCCCATTGTACATTGAGATGGTGCCCGCTGCCAGCCCGCCCGACGACGTCGAGATCCGCGCGACCCTCAGCGCGCCACGCTCCAGCACCTACGTTGCGGCGACCGGTGGGGACACCGTCAAGGCAGTGGAGCTCTACGGCTGGAACGCCCGGGTGTCTGCAGCCTTCATGCTCCCCGCGCATTTCGCAGAGATCTCCACACGCAATGCAGCAGCGGACGTACTCGAGCGCGTGTACGGACCCCGCTGGCCCTGGAACACGACGTTTGAAGCCAGCTTGCCGAATACGGGTCGATACAACCCGCGTCGGGACCTGCTGAACACCCGCCACTGGAACGGGACGACCGGCAAGGTGATCGCTGAACTGAAGTTCGTGTTCTGGCAGAAGCTCTTCACTGGGCGTAACGATGTCCGCCTTTGGGAACCCCATATCGCGTGGGCGTTTCCCTACGCAGCGGCGAGCATGCCCGCAGCAAGTCTGCGCAGCCGGATTTACCAAGACCTCGACATCCTCCGCAACCTCCGCAACCGGCTTGCTCACCACGAGCCAGTGTTCACACGGAACCTCCTCGACGACCTCACACGCACTCTCGACCTAATCGAACTCCGCAACCGCAGCACCTCAGATTGGGTACGCGCCATGGAAGATGTCACCGCCATCGTTTTTGAGCGGCCATAGATCGATCCCCAAACGGACACGGCTGGAGGCCGAGGTGAGCACGAACTGAGGCCTAAGAGTCCGTGCCGTGTCCTCCCGTAGAGTTCCGTGAGCTCGCCAAAAGGGAGACGTCAGACTTTTGGCGCGAATCGGTTTCGGCAGGCGGTTTCGGTGGGTCAATCCTCGGCGTGTCGTACACCTGGCCGTCGACTTCTATGCAGCTGCCGAAAACGATCGTTTACGGCAGGGGGCAGTCAGCCTGTTTGACGGCGTTGCGCGGTCTCAGAGCCCGAATGCTCCTCCGCTGATCAGGATGAATACACCGAGCCCGATGAGGACGAGAGGGAACAGGACGTGTTCCCAACGTTCCAAGATCTCGGCGACCGGACGTCGCGTGGCGATGAACTTGGCCACGATGACGAGCACAGCAACGAGCGCGAGGAACACGACGCAGTATGCGACCACCGCCGCGGGTCCGACGTTGAGGAAAACGGGGACGTAGACGCCGATGTTGTCACCGCCGTTAGCGAAGGTGACCCCAGCTACGGCCCAGACAGCAACCTTCTTGCCTTCGATCTTCGCCTCATCGTCATCATCGTCGTGCCGGCGGCGCCATGCTTGCCAAGCTGCCCATAGTCCTAACGCCAGCGGGATGAGGCCGAAGTATGGAATGACCTCGGGCGGAAGGAAGGCTCCGGCGCCGAGGGAAACGAGTACGGCAGCGCCGAGAATGCCGACGAATCCCAGGTACTGACCCGCCAGGATTCGAGTTGTCGTGCCGCGTTGCCCCGCGCCGCGGGCGAAGAATAGGGACAACACGATGATGTCGTCGATGTTCGTGGCTAGGAACAGACCGATCGCTTGGAGGACAGAGAGAATCATGTGTTCGCTTTCCGGAGATAGAGCAACAAGCCAAGTCCCACGCCGACGCCGAGGATGACGTCGGCAAGGTTGCCGATGAAGAGGTTGCCGTAGGCCAGGAAGTCGGTGACGTGACCGCGACCGAATCCGGGCGGAGCGAGCAAGCGGTCCAGCAGGTTGCCAACCGCGCCTCCCCACAGGAGTCCGATCGCGATCGCCCACCCAGCCGTTCGGGCGCGCGTCGCGGCGATGAGCAGCGCGATGGATGCGGCAGCGGCCAAGACGGTCAGGAGCCAGGTCGCGTCGGCGCCGAGAGACATCACGGTGCCAGGGTTGAACGCGAGCTGCAGCCCGAGCCAGTCTCCGAGGATGGGGACTCGGTCGGCCTCGCTGAGCCGTGCAAGGGCGAGTGCCTTCGTGCCTTGGTCGACCCAGACGGCGACCGCTGCGACACCTACTGCGAGTAGGAACCGCAGCAATCGGCTTCGCGCGGACGCTCGGTCGGGCGAACTCGTCGCGTCCCCACGAGTGGCTCTGCCGAGAGTGATTCCGTCATCGGGCCGGGTCATGCCTTTCTCCGTCGCGCCGCTCGGAGCCCGTTGAGGATAACGACAACCTCTGCGACCTCGTGAACAAGGACGACGGCTGCCAGACCTAGGTATCCGGTAATCGCCAAGGGCAACAGCACCGCGATGATCGCGATGGACAGCACAACGTTCTGATTGATGATGTTGCGGCCACGGCGTGCGTGTTCCAGTGCCTGCGGGATAAGGCGCAGGTCATGTCCAGTGAACGCAACATCGGCCGACTCGATCGCGGCATCCGCGCCCTTCGCTCCCATCGCGATTCCCAAGTCCGCGGAAGCCAGCGCGGGGGCGTCGTTGATGCCGTCCCCGATCATGGCCGTGGGTTGCGACTTCGACAGTGCTGCGACAGCGGCAGCTTTATCCTCGGGGCGTAGCTCGGCGCGCACATCGCTGATCCCGGCCTGTGCGGCCAGAGCTGCGGCGGTGCGAGCGTTGTCGCCGGTGAGCATTGTCACCGCGATTCCACGTCGGGTGAGGGTTGCGATGACATCGGAAACTTCAGGGCGCAGCTCATCACGCACTCCTACCGCGCCAACAGGCTGGTCGTTGCGGTGCACGATAACCACAGTCATCCCCTCGGATTCCATTGCCTGCACCTCGCCGTCCAGCGAACCGGCGTCCAGCCAGCGCGGGCTACCCACCGCGATACGGGCACCGTCGAGCGTGCCAGAGATGCCGTGTCCGGCAGTCTCACTGACGGCCTCCGCGGTTCGGGCCTCGGAAACGGCGGTGGTGATCGCAGCAGCCAGGGGGTGCGTACTGTGACCCTCCAAGCTCGCCGCCCACGCGAGCACATCGTCCTCGGTCGTCCCCGCGACGGTGACGACGCGGGCCACGGTGGGCTCATTGCGGGTCAGGGTGCCGGTCTTGTCGACAGCGAGATGGCGGATCCCACCAAACCTCTCGAACGCGGCCCCGGACTTCACCACCACACCAAACTTCGATGCTGCACCGATCGCGGCTACGACGGTGAGCGGAACAGCGATCGCCAGGGCGCACGGGGACGCGGCGACCAGCACGACCAAGGCGCGGGTGATCCACAGCTCAGGATCGCCAGTCAGGAGCGAACCGAGCACACCGACCAGAACCGCGAGGATCATCACTCCGGGAACGAGAGGACGGGCGATCCGGTCAGCCAGTCGCGCCCGGTCGCCCTTCTCAGCTTGCGCCTGCTCGACCAGCTCGACGATCGTCGTCAGCGAGTTGTCGGTGCCAGCAGCGGTCGCCTCGATTTCGAGAACGCCTGTGGTGTTGATCGACCCGGCAGAGACTTCGTTGCCGGGATCGACGTCGACCGGGATCGACTCGCCCGTGATCGCTGAGGTATCCAGGCTGCTCCGCCCAGTCCGCACAATGCCGTCTGTGGCTACCCGTTCACCCGGGCGCACCACGAGCACGTCTCCCACGCGCAGATCCTTCGCCTCCGCTTCGGACGTCGCGTCGCCTCTCTTGACGAGTGCGGTTTCGGGTACGAGCTTCAACAACGCCCGCAAGCCCGCGCGTGCACGGTCCATGGCCCTGTCCTCCAGCGCTTCCGCGATGGAGTACAGGAACGCCAACGCGGCGGCTTCCTCGACGTAGCCGAGGATGACTGCACCGGTAGCGCTGATCGTCATCAACAGTCCGATCCCGAGCTTTCGCTTCGCGAACAGCTTGCGCAGCGCACCCGGAACGAAAGTCGACGCACCCAACAACAGAGCCACCCAGAACAGCACCAGGCCCGCGGCCTCTGCGCCGGTCCACTCGCACACCAGGCCGGCGCCGAACACCACGCCGGAGAAAATCGGGATCAGAACGCCCGGGCTCCGGTACCACGGCCGGTCATCGTCATCATCGTCGTCGAGGTCGACATGCTCGACGTGCGAACCCGTGACCGAGCTCACGCCCGCAACTCCCCCGCCACGCATCCTTCGACCCCACAGTCCGGGTCCATGCACGGCACACTCTCATCGACCGCGAGCGTCACGTCAACCAGCGCCGTCAAGGCGCGGGCAAGGTGTGGGTCTGCGACCTCGTAGCGAGTCTGCCGCCCCTCGGGCTCAGCCACCACGATCCCGCACCCGCGCAAACACGTCAGGTGATTCGAGACGTTGGAACGAGACAGCCCCAGCTCCCGAGACAACACCGCCGGGTAGCTCGGTCCGTCAAGAAGGGTCAGCAGGATGCGCGAACGAGTAGGGTCAGCCATCGCCCGCCCGAGCCGGTTCATCACGTCAAGTCGATCTGAAATAGTCAGCATACGATGACTATACATTGTGCGATGTACAGTTTACCGCCGTCTTCATGCATCCTCAAACGGCTTCCACCGGTTCGAGACGCTCGCCTGGGCGGGCATCACTTCCGGCATCGTCGACGCCTGGCCGGCGGCGCCAAAGACGACCCGGGTATCAAGGCTGCCTTTCGGGAATAGACCGGCACCCGTTGAGTTGGATACCCCTAGGGGGTATCTTGTGAGCATGAACGGTTACACCGACAACAAGGCGGATCTGCGTAAGCGATTGAGTCGGGTTGAGGGTCAGGTGCGGGGTATCTCTCGGATGGTCGATGAGGACAAGTACTGCATCGACATCCTGACGCAGGTCGCTGCGGCCACGAAGGCGCTTGAAACTGTGGCGTTGTCGCTTCTCAGCGACCATCTGAGTCATTGCGTCGCCCAGGCAAGCGCTGAGGGTGGCGAGGTTGCCGCGGAGAAGGTCCGCGAAGCAAACGATGCCATCGCTCGCCTGGTCCGTTCATAACCACTCGTCAAACTACTTGGGAGGAACTCACCATGACTGACCGCATCGAACTCGGACTGAAGGACGCGAACGCTGGTTGCGCGTGCTGCGCCGCTCCATCGAACACCGAAGCATCCACTCCTGTCACGACCCCGGTCTCGGAGGATGTCCTGGTCACCGGGATGACGTGCTCACACTGTGTGTCGAGCGTCAGTGAGGAACTGAGCGCCCTGGACGGTGTCGCGTCCGTCACCGTCGACCTGAACACTGGCGGCCCGTCCCGAGTGACGATCCACAGCGCATCCCCTGTCGATCCCGCTGCCGTGAGGGCTGCGGTCGAAGAGGCCGGCTACAGCCTCGCGACCGGTCACGCCTGACCCACTATCCGTCCGCACCCGGGTCATCCCCGGGCGCATCCGAGCAAGGGTTTCCGATGAGCCAGCACGACGAACACACCCATCACACTGAACACGAGAATCACGGCGGTGCGCCGACAGCGCAGCATGACCACGCGGCGATGAGCCACGATCACGGCGCTCCTCAAGAACACGCCGGTCACAGCGGTCACGAGGGCCACGCCCGCCACGCCGGCCACGGCGATCACGTGGGCCAGTTCCGGCGATTGTTCTGGATCATGCTGATCCTCGCGGTCCCTGTTGTCGGGTTCTCGATGATGTTCTCGATGCTGCTCGGGTACCCGCTGCCGGAGGCCGCGTGGATCGGGTGGGTATCCCCGGTTCTCGGGACGGTCATGTACGTGTGGGGTGGTGCCCCGTTCCTCACCGGCGCGGTGAGTGAGCTGCGTGCCCGTAAGCCCGGCATGATGCTGCTGATCGCCCTGGCGATCACTGTGGCGTTCCTCGCATCCTGGGGTGCGAGCCTCGGGCTGCTGCATCACGAGCTGGACTTCTGGTGGGAGCTGGCGCTGCTAATCGTGATCATGCTGCTCGGTCACTGGATAGAAATGCGTTCGCTCGCACAGACGACCTCAGCGTTGGATTCCCTGGCTGCGTTGCTGCCCGACGAGGCGGAGAAGATCGAGGGAGATACGACCGTGACGGTCGCCCCGTCTGATCTGCAGGTGGGTGACATCGTGGTGGTGCGCCCGGGTGGGCGGGTGCCCGCGGACGGGAGGATCGTGCAGGGCTCGGCCAGCATGGACGAGTCGATGATCACCGGCGAATCGCGCCCGGTACGTCGCAGCGACGGCGACCAAGTCATCGCCGGCACCGTCGCCACCGATTCCGGGGTCCGGGTCGAGATCACCGCAATCGGTGAAGACACTGCTCTCGCCGGGATCCAGAAACTGGTGACCGAGGCGCAGAACTCATCCTCACGAGCGCAGCGACTCGCAGACAAGGCGGCAGGGTGGCTGTTCTGGTTCGCACTCGGCGCTGCCGCCATCACCGCGATCGTCTGGACGGTCGTCGGCCTGCCCGACGCCGCAGTGATCCGCACGATCACCGTGCTGGTAATCGCCTGCCCGCACGCTCTGGGCCTGGCGATTCCGCTCGTCGTGTCGATCGCGACCGAGAGGGCCGCGCGTGGAGGCGTTCTGATCAAGGATCGTCTCGCGCTGGAGAGCATGCGCACCGTCGATACCGTCCTGTTCGACAAGACCGGCACGCTCACCAAGGGCACTCCCGCTGTGACCGCGATCGACCCCGTCTCCGGAACCGACCCTGATCAGTTGCTGGCGTGGGCGGCGGCCGCGGAAGCAGACTCCGAGCACCCGCTCGCTCGCGCGATCGTGAACGCGGCGAAGGAGAAGACTCTCACGGTCTATTCCTCCTCCGACTTCGAATCTTCCCCGGCGGTTGGGGTGCGTGCACGTGTCGATCGACGCATCGTGCAGGTCGGTGGCCCGTACATGCTCGAGCAGGAGCACGCCTCCGAGCTGCCGGTCGCCGACGAATGGCGCGATGAGGGGGCGATCATCCTCCACGTGCTCGTCGACGGCCAGGTCGCCGGAGCGCTGCGTTTGGCGGATGAGATCCGCTCGGAGTCGCGTCACGCCGTCGACGCCCTCCATGAGCGCGGCGTGCAGGTGGTCATGATCACCGGTGACGCCGACGCGGTTGCCGCCTCGGTCGCGAGCGAACTCAGCATCGACCGCTACTTCGCCGGGGTCCGACCGGAGGACAAGGCCTCGAAGGTGAAAGAGCTTCAGGGCGAAGGCCGCAAGGTCGCGATGGTTGGAGACGGTGTCAACGATGCCCCCGCGCTCGCGCAGGCCGACGTCGGTATCGCCATCGGCGCGGGAACGGATGTCGCGATCGCGTCCGCGGGCGTCATCCTCGCCAGCGACGACCCCCGTTCGGTGCTGTCGGTGATCGAGCTGTCGCGGGCCAGCTACCGGAAGATGAAACAGAACCTCTGGTGGGCCGCCGGCTACAACCTGCTCTCCGTCCCCCTCGCGGCCGGCGTGCTCGCCCCGATCGGGTTCGTGTTGCCCATGTCAGTGGGTGCGCTGCTGATGTCTCTGTCGACCATCGTGGTCGCCCTCAATGCACAGCTGCTGCGCCGACTGGATCTGCGCCCGGACGCGGTGACGGGCACGTAGCCGGGAATCAGAGGCGCATAGTCTGCGGTGTTAGCATCCTGAGCAGAGTGGAGGGTCCCCGCATGCATGTCGCGTTTCGCAGCGCACGCCCGCAGCTGTCGCTGCGCGCGCTGTTGATGCTCGGCGCGGCCACGCTCATGGTCATCGTCGGGCTGCTGGCCATGCACACCTTCACCGCCGAACCAGCCGGGCACGGATCGCCCGGGCTCACCCACTCAACATCCGCAGCCGGCGATGAGCACGCCCCTGACGTGATGGGCAGCCCCGACAGCGTGGGCACCGCCTGCGATGGGCCCTGTCACGTAAGCACCGGGCCCGACCAGGGCCACAACGACATGCTGACGGCCTGCGTGCTCGCGCTACTCGCCGGCCTCCTGCTGCTGCTTCCTCCGACGCTGATCCACGGTCGCGGCCTGCCCCTTCACCGAGCGATGAGCCTGGTGAGATGGGGTGCGACCGGTGTTTTTCCGCGGGCTCCCTCGCTCACGTTCCTTTCGATAAGTCGCACCTGAGTAGTCGCCGCCGACCCGAGCGGTCGGTTTCGTGGCGCCACCTGGCGCCGTTATTTGCGAACCCTCATACGACTTATCGAAGGAACAATCATGAACAAGAAGATCGCCCTCGCTGTCAGCACCGGCATTCTGACACTCGCGCTGGCGCTCAGCGGCTGCGCGGACAGCGGCACCGCGCCGTCCAGCGAGACCACCTCCCCGTCGCAGTCGTCGTCGACCTCACAGGCGACTGAGGCGGATGAGATGTTCGTCACGATGATGATCCCGCATCACCAGCAGGCCATCGAGATGGCCGACATCCTGCTCGCCAAGGACGGGGCAGACCCACGCGTGGTCGAGCTCGCCGAACAGATCAAAGCAGCGCAGGGTCCCGAAATCGACAAGATGCTCGGATGGCTCGAAGACTGGGGCGTGGACTACGACCCTGACTCCATGGGCGGCATGGACCATGGGTCAATGGGCGGTGACGACAGCATGATGTCCGAAGAAGACATGACCCTGCTGGAGAACGCAGACGCCGCCGAGGCCAGCCGTCTGTTCCTCGAACAGATGATCGTGCACCACGAAGGTGCCGTCGACATGGCGCAAACTGCCCTTGACGACGCGCAGAGCCCGGACGTCCTCGACCTCGCCCAGCAAGTGATCGACGATCAGACCGCAGAGATCGCCACAATGCAGGAACTCCTGGAACAGCTCTAGGACCCGACTCGGGCGGGCCCAGAAACGTTCGGCCCGCCCTCACCGGCCACCTCTTTGCCACGCCCTCGACATCCATTACATGTCGGTGCGCTCCTGCCGCGCGCCGCGAAGCCAAGCCGTCCCGCGGCCGCCACCGGAAGCCATCATGAAACGCTCACTCCTTCTCGCCACTGCCACGGTGACCGCCCTCGCCGTCATCGCCACCGGCTGCACCGCAACACCGCTCGGAAACCCCGACTCGGCACCCCGCATCGACCACATCCACGGCATCGCCGAAGACCCACGTGGCGATGACCTGTTCATCGCCACGCACAACGGCATCTTCACCCTCGACCCCGGCGGGAAGATCTCCGGCCCGATCGGCGAACACGATTTCGACGCCATGGGGTTCACCGCCTGGAAAGACACGCTGTTCGCGTCCGGACACCCCGGGGAAGACACCCCGCCTGAACTGGGAGCCCCGAACCTCGGCATCATCCGCAGCGACGACTACGGGAACTCCTGGTCCCCGATCGCCCTCAACGGGACCACCGACTTCCACGTCCTGACCGCAGGACCCGACGGCGTCCTTTACGGCGTCCCTTCCAGTCAGGTGAACCTGCTCACCAGCACCGACGAGGGAAGCACCTGGACAGAGCGTGCACCCCTCGGTGTCGCTGATCTCGCCGCCACCGAATCCGGCGTGTACGCCGCCGCCGAAGAAGGCCTCCTCCTCAGCACCGACGGCGGCAACACCTTCACGCCCGTCGATGCGGCCCCTGTCCTGTACGCCCTGGAGGCGCGCACGGACGGTACCCTTCTTGGTGCTGGTACGGACGGCGTCCTGTGGTCACAGGACGAAAGCGGTGCCTGGCAGCAGCTGGAATCGCTGCGCGGCGCCGTGCAAGCCCTCTCCGTCATCGACGAGCGCATCATCCTCGTTGACGACCGTGGCATCGTCGAGATCTCCACAAACGGCACGACCGTCCTCAGCCCCGCCCAATAGGGGGGCGGATACCGACAAAGCCCCGCGCTCCAAGACTTCTCATGAACAAGCCCAAGAACCCATTGCGGAATCTCACGTTCTTCATCACAGCCGCGACGATCGCCGTCGCCCTCCTCGCCACCGCCAGCTTCCTCACGATCGGAGCGATCTTCCAATGACCCGCGCCGGAACCCACCCGCTCGATCCTGTGCGAACGCATCGACGCCTCGTTCGCCTCGGGTACGTGCTCCTGGCCACGGGCCCGGTCCTCGCACTCGCGCACTTGCTGAGCGACACGCAATCGACCGATGCCGCCTGGTGGACCTACACAGTCGCCAGCTACGACACGCGCTGATCATCGTCATGGCTGCCGTGGCATTGATCCTGCGGGATCCCCCGCCTGGGGGAACGGATCAGCGAGACACTGCGCCCTGAGCGTTGAGGCCGCATCACGGCTGGGGTTACCATGCCCTCCCGGGGTATTCAACGGGGTGCCGCAGGCGACACCGTGATCGTAGTTTGAGAGTTCCAGGACGACGAGAGGATTCGATCATGACTGTCGTGGCAGAAATGCTCCGCTCCTATCCGAAGGACCTCGGACAGGTCGACCAGAAGGCGCTCGTGGACTGTATCGAGGCCTGCATGGACTGCGCCCAATCGTGCACCGCATGCGCGGATGCGTGCCTGAGCGAGGAGATGGTCTCAGAGCTCACGAAGTGCATCCGCACGAACCTGGACTGCGCCGACCTCTGCGACACCACCGCGCGCATCCTGTCCCGACACACCGGCTACGACACCAACCTCACCCGGGCAGCCCTGGAAGCGTGCCGCACCGCGTGCGCGAGCTGCGCCGACGAGTGCGAGAAGCACACCATGCACGAACACTGCACCGTGTGTGCCGCGGCCTGCCGGCGATGCGAAGACGCGTGCGCCACGCTCCTCGCAACCCTCTGAACCGGACGCTCGTCAACCGCGCGACGCGCAACCAATCCAGACGAACAGGTGAATCACATGTCACAGGATGCCCATGAAGGAAGCGAACGACAAGCAAAGGACAAGAAGCACGGCTCGCTGAAGATGTACCTGCGTTTCGCGGCGATGATCCTCACCGGCATGGTCGTGATGTACTGGACGATGTTCGCCGGAGTGTGGGAATGGGGACACATCCGCTTCAGCGAGAGCCGCATATTCATGGCTCTCACCATGGGCGGCGCCATGGGCCTCGTTATGCTCGCCTGGATGCTGAACATGTACAAGAACACCAAAGCGAACATCGCCGTCGTCATCGTCAGCGTCCTCCTGCTCGGAGGCGGCGTCGCGCTCGACCGTAGCCAGATCACCGTCGACGACACCGCATACATGCGGGCCATGATTCCCCACCACTCCCTTGCGATCACCAGATCTGAACGAGCGCAGATTCAGGACATCCGGGTCTGCGAGCTCGCCGTCGGGATCAGCGAAGCTCAGCGGCGAGAGATCCTAGAAATGGACTGGCTGATCGACGATATTGAACGCAACGGACTCGCCACGACACCCGAGGACGCGCAGAACCGGCCCGTTCCCGACTTCGACCGGGCTGCCGACCGTGAATGCACCGACGACGAGTAGCGACGCCCGGGCGTGGCCCAGATGTCTGCGACGAGATAGTCACCGAGGTCCGCTGAAAGTCCCCACCACCGAATGAGTTTCGGAGAGCCACTGCGGCAGCTCGCCGTGAGACTCTAACCGAATCAGTCAGAAACGATGGGTTGCGCGACACCTGCCGTCGCCGTTCGCGAACGGACTGCGTGTGTCTCCGCGAGATCAGCCGGAAACCCTTGCCGTTTGGTGGTTATGACGAACGTTTGTGGCAGGCCTTCCGAGCCTTAGTTCTGGACCGCACCGGAAACGATCGTTTACGGCGCGCAGGACTCAGGGGCGTCTGCCCCTACCTTCAGCCAGTAATCGCGTGCTGGTTAGGCATGGGTGTCGCCGGAGGCAAACTGAATTGGCCTGGTTCTTGTTCCGACCGGTTTGTCTGTCAGCCGGTCGGTGACAGAAGCGTCTCGGTTTCAGCGTAGTACGCCTGTTCGACCTCGATCGGAGTACGCATATCGAGTTCCCCGTGGAGACGCTCATGGTTCCACCACCACACGTATTCGAGGGTCGCAAGCTCGACCTGCTCGACCGTCCGCCAGGGCCTTGCTGACGGATCAGTTCGGTCTTGTAGACCTTCATGGCGCCCAGCAGATCAACCAAGAAGCGACTCACGGCACCCAAGTAGCTGGTGAGCCACAGAGAGGAGCTCCTAGCACGACTTGATCTAGGTCAAGGCTGAGGCTCTGTCAACACAATAGTCTGGGTCGTAAAGGCCAGGAACCTCCTGGTCGATCCCCGTTTCGGGGTGAAGCGAAAGGACTCATCATGACGAACGCTACTGACACCACCCACACTCTGCTGCGCGCCGAGGGTTTCTCGTGCCCGTCGTGCGTGACCAAGATCGAGAAGCAGGTCGGCAAGCTCGATGGCGTCGAGAACGTGACGGTGCACTTCGCCTCGGGTCGCGTTGAGATCGACCACGATGAGACAAGAAGTTCCGTCGACGATCTCATTGCTGCTGTCGATAAGGCCGGCTATAAGTCGAAGGCCTCCGCGTTCTAGCCAAACGGCTCCTAACGCACTAAGTTCACCAATTCGAAAGGCGGCACATTCGTGAACGCGTTCCGTAAGTGGCGGTATGGCAACTGGTTCATTCCCGTTGTCTCGGGCCTCCTCATTCTCGTGTCGTTCGGCGTCGAAAAGCTCTTCGGCGGCAGCTGGAATGTCACGGTCGGTCCGCAATGGTGGATCGACGCTGGCGAACACGCCCACGGTTCTGGTCATGTGTTTACCCTTGCGAACGCGTTCATGCTCGCCGCAGCAATTGTCGCGGGGTACGGAATCGTCGTGAAGGCCGTCCGGGCACTGCTCGTAAAGTTCATCAGTATCGACCTGCTCGTATCGATTGCAGCGATCGGCGCGACACTTATCGGCAACTTCTGGGAAGCTGCCGCCGTGACGTTCCTCTTCGCGATCGGTCACGCACTCGAAGCCGGCACGATGAACAAGACCCGTGCAGCGCTCGCTGAGTTGGTCGCGGTGGCGCCCGACGTTGCAGTCGTGATGCGCGACGGTGAGCAGGTCGAGATCGCCGCACATCAGGTGCGCATGGGCGAGATCGTGCTCGTAAAGAACGGAGCGAAAGTTCCCGTCGACGGGCAGGTCGTGTCAGGCACCGGAGCGATCGACGAGGCATCGATCACGGGTGAGTCGATCCCTGTCGAAAAGACGAAGTCAGATCACGTGTTTGCGGGCACGATCTCGCGGGGCGGATTCCTACAGGTCATGGCGACCGGCATCGGAGCCGACACGACGCTCGCGCGCATCATTCACCGTGTCGAAGAAGCGCAGGATGCGAAAGCGAAAACGCAGGCATTCATCGACCGATTCTCGAAGTGGTATACGCCCGCGGTGATGGTACTCGCGCTTGCGGCGGGCCTCATCTCTGGTGACGTAGTGCTCGGCCTCACGTTGCTCGTGATCGGTTGCCCGGGCGCGCTCGTCATCTCGATTCCCGTGGCGATCGTAGCGGGAATCGGCCGCTCGGCCCGCAACGGGATTCTCATCAAGGGCGGCGAGTACCTCGAAACCTCGGCCAAGATCTCGGCCGTCGCAGTCGATAAGACGGGGACTCTCACCGAGGGCCGCCCGGTACTCACCGACATCGTTGTGCTCAATCCTGAAGCGGATCGGCGCGAGGTGCTTCGCTGGGCCGCCGCAGCAGAAGCAGGGTCCGAGCACCCACTTGCCCGCCCGATCCTCGACACCGCACGAGAAGAAGGAGTGGCCCCCGAGGGCCTTCCGGGATCGGTCACACCGGTCGTGGGCAAGGGGATCGTGGCCGACGCTCACGGCAAGCGGGTACTCATCGGTAACGTGCCGCTGCTCGAACAGTACGGGATCGTGAACGACGCGGGGGCGGCTGTGGCTGCGAACAAACTGGCAGCGGCAGGCAAGACCCCCATGATTGTCGCGGTCGATGAGAGCGTGCTTGGCGTAATCGGTGTCGCAGATACGATCCGCGAGGATGCCCCCGAGATGATCAGGCGCTTGCACGCTAGCGGGGTGCAAAAGGTGGTGATGCTCACCGGAGATACGCGCCTTGTCGCCGAAGCCATCGGTGAGGCGGTCGGTATCGATGAGATCCATGCTTCGTTGCTACCCGAGGACAAGCTCGACGCTGTCGCGCGGTTGCAGCGCGAGGGGCACACGGTCGCGATGGTGGGCGACGGCGTGAACGACGCCCCGGCCCTCGCGACCGCCGACATTGGTGTTGCCATGGGTGCAGCGGGCTCAGCGGTGGCCGTGGAGACGGCAGACATTGCCCTGATGGGCGACAACCTCTTGAAACTGCCCGAAGCAATCGGCCTCGCCAAACGCACCGTGAACGTCATGCGCCAGAACATCTGGATCGCGCTCATCACCGTTGTCGTGCTGCTCGTCGGGGTCTTCGCAGGGGGTGTCACGATGGCTATCGGCATGCTCGTGCACGAGGGATCGGTGCTCATCGTAATCCTCAACGCGATGCGCCTGCTGCGCAACACCCAAGGAGCCACTGCGTTGTCGAGGAGTGAACGCGCCCGAGCCGCACATGAAACAGGCCGCCCGGTCGAACCAGCCACGGCCCAGAGTTCATCCGAACTTCCATCTTGAGAAAGGACCACACACATGAGTGAGAACCAGTTCAGCGTCGGCGAGAAGGCGACGCACTTCATCATCGACGAGGTCGCGAAAGCAAACACGAATTTTCGTCAGGTGCTCTGGACGGGAAAGCATTCCCAACTCGTTGCGATGACGATTCCGGTGGGCGGGGAGATCGGCGACGAGGTGCATGACACCACCGACCAGTTGCTGAGTTTTGTGTCGGGCAGCGGAGAGGCCGACCTTGACGGCGAGACGCACACCGTTGATGCTGGCGACCTGTGCGCTGTCCCGGCCGGTACTCGCCACAACTTCCGCAACACTGGCGATGAGTCTTTGGTGCTCTACACCGTCTATTCACCTCCGGAGCACGCAATTGACGCGGAGTATGCCACGAAGGAACTCGCTGATGCGGCAGAGGCTTCTGGTGAAGACGCTCCGCCACAGGCAACCACGTAAGTGTCACTCACATGGAGAATGAGGAGAAGTCAATAATGTCGAAAGCGCTGGTCTTCGCCGCCTATGGCGGCCCCGAGACGCAGGAACTCGTTGAACGCACCGCTCCGGCGCCTGGGCCTGGAGAGCTCGCGATCGAAGTGAAAGCGGCCGGGGTGAACCCTGCTGACTGGAAGATCCGTGCGGGGCAGATGGGCTCCCACTGGCCGCTTCCCGCACCGATGGGCCGAGAGGCCTCCGGTGTCGTCACCGCCGTAGGCGCAGAGGTCGAGAACTTCGCTGTCGGTGACATGGTGCTCGGCCTCGCGGCCAAAGGACAGGGAACGTTCGCGAAGCACACGGTGTTGGATGCGGCACAAACCGTCCAGAAGCCCGAAGAGCTTTCCTTTGCTGACGCTGCAGCACTGCCTGTCGCAGGGGCGACTGCGTATGACGTGACGCATCAGATCGAGCTGGAACCTGGTCAGACGATGCTGATTCTTGGCGCCGGAGGTGGGGTCGGGCTGATGGCGGCGCAGATCGGCAATGTGCACAAGTTCACGGTCATCGGTGTGGCCAGTGCAGCGAAGCAGGAACTGGTGGAGTCGACCGGTGCGACGTTCGTTGCCTCCGGGGAGGGTGCGGCTGGCCGGGTGCGTGCCATCGCGCCGGAGGGTGTTGATGTGCTCATCGACCTGGTCGGTGGGCAGGCGCTTCGTGATCTCGCGGTCGTCGCCAAAGACCCGAGCGTCATCATCAGTACCGCAGACCCGACCACCGTGCAGCAACTCGGTGGCGTAGCGGTGGTGCGCACGCGTGAAGGGCTCGAGAAAGTCACCGGCGTCGCCCAGTACGGTCTCGTCGACCCGCAGGTGACGGACCGGTACAGTCTCGATCGGGCTGCGGAGGCCGTCGCCATGGTGGAGGCCGGGCACACTGCCGGCAAAGTGATCATCGAACCATGACCCAGCGGCCTGAGGCACCGACGGACGCCGTATTCACAGCAGTACGGACGTCTGATCCTGTGGCCTCAATAAACCGGGTGGCCGATGCATACGGGTCGCCTGAGGTTGATATCGAGGGCATTCTCGGCGCCGAGATCTCACCGGATGACCCTGACCGTGCGGTCATCGAGCCGTGGGCCGCGGCAGTCGATGGCCCCATTCTTGATGTCGGCGCGGGTACCGGGCGTTGGACCGGTCACCTCGCACGCCTCGGACACACGGTGGAAGGGCTCGAGCCATCGGATCGCCTCATCACGATTGCCCGAGCCAGACATCCCGCGGTTGTGTTCCATCACGATTCCATCGAAGATCTCGCCCGTTGCGAGACCCGCTGGGGCGGGATCCTCGCCTGGTATTCGACCATTCACATGAGCTCAGAAGAGCTCTTACACGCGCTCGTAACACTGCGCACTCGGCTGGGTGACGGCGGATCGCTGCTGATGTCCTTTTTCGTGGGGCCGCGGCGGGAGGCATTCGACCATCCGATCGCCGCCGCATACCGGTGGCCGATGAACAAAATGGTCGAAGCCCTCACCTACGCCGGGTTCGAGGTGATCGGGCAGCGCTCGAACCCGCGGACGCCACACGCGTACATCACTGCACGCGCCACCCCTGGCTTCAGCTGAAGCGCGTGTGTTGTGCCACGAGTCGCCATACTAGAAGGGAAGGGAAGGATGCCGTTGGCTGTTTCGACCGATGTGGATGCTGATCCAGCAAATGATCTCTGCGTGGCCCGTGTACCACTGTTTCAAGGGCTCACACATGCGCAGCAAGTGGAAGTTGCGGGATTTGCACGTACAGTCCGATTAGACGCTGTCGAGCAGGCGTATACAGCAGGCTCGGATATGTCGCAGTTGATGGTGGTGCACACCGGTCAGGTGAAGATCGCTCGCACAAGTGCGGCTGGGCACGAGCAGGTGATCCGGGTCCTCGGTCCGGGCGACTTCATCGGAGAATCCGCGTTTCTCACCGGCACGAGACCGGATCACGCAGCAGAAGCGCTCGTGCATACCGAACTGTGCGTGTTCCGTCATGCCGATCTCGGGCGTCTCGTCGAGAAGCATCCGAGCATCGGGCTGCGCATGCTGCAAGGAGTGAGTCAGCGCTTGGATGATATTGAGGCGCGGCTGGCTTCTGTCATCTCGGGAAACGTGAGCTCTCGTCTCGCCGATTACCTGCTCTCGCTCCCTGCGACGCCAGGGCCGCGAGGAGCCATCGACGTGACGCTGCCGCTCGCAAAGAAGGACATCGCTTCGCTCCTGTCCACGACACCAGAGTCCCTCAGTCGGCAACTTCGCAAACTCACCGACACCGGGGTGATCTCACAACAGGAACAGGGGCGGATCACGATCACTGATGTGACCGCGCTCACCGCACTCTCAACCCTCACGAAGAGAGACTGAGAACAGCACCGTGCCAGCCCAGACCATCGCCCCACGTACCTTGGAAGCGTCACACGCAATGTCATCGACGGTGGAATTTCTTCGCAACCGCAAGCTCATGATGTTCGTGCTCGTCGGTTTGGCGACCGGGGTTATGTTCTGGCTGACCGGCGCAGAGATGGCTCTCGGGGTCACCGCATACTTGGTGCTCGGTATCGTGATCGTGATCACCGCGATCGACATGTTCAAAGATCTGATGCGTGGGCATTGGGGGCTCGACATTCTTGCGGTCATCGCCATGATCGCGACACTCGCCGTACAGGAATATGTCGCGGGGCTCATCATCGCGTTGATGCTCACCGGAGGGGAAGCGCTCGAAGACCTCGCCGCTCGCCGCGCGAGCCGAGAACTCGACCAACTGTTGAGCCGAGCCCCAGCATTCGCGGGTCGAATTCACCAGGTAACAGGTGAGGTCGAACGCATCGCGATCGAAGAGGTGAAAGTCGGCGACGAACTGCTGGTGCGCTCCTCAGAGATCCTCCCCGTCGACGGGGTGCTCCTATCGGATCACGCGACGATTGATGAATCATCCGTGACCGGTGAACCGATCCCGGTGAACTACCGCGCGGGCGACCCACTGCTTTCTGGAACGGTCAACAGCACGACGAGCTTCACGATGCGCGCGCAGAAGGTGGCAGCCGATTCGAACTACGCCTCGATCGTACGGTTGGTCGAGGAGGCCGTGGACTCCCGGGCACCGATGGTGCGACTCGCCGACCGTTATGCGGTGCCGTTCACCATTGTGTCATTGCTGATTGCGGGCTTCGCGTGGTTTCTCAGCGGGGACCCGGTGCGATTTGCCGAGGTGCTCGTCGTGGCGACGCCGTGCCCGCTGCTCATCGCCACCCCGGTCGCGTTCATGGGCGGGATGAGTTCCGCGGCAAAGCTCAACGTCATCATCAAAGACGGTGGCGTGTTAGAGGTGCTCGCCCGGGTCCGTGCAGTCGCATTCGACAAGACCGGCACCTTGACCGAAGGTAAAGCCGACGTCGTCGAGATTCACCCTGCTGCTCGCACCGTAGACGAGACGCTGCAGCTCGCGGCCGCCGCCGAGCAGTACTCCGTGCACGTGTTCGCCGATCCGATCGTGGCATCGGCACGCACACAGCAACTTGAGCTTCCCGAAGTGGTGACGGCCGACGAGGTGGCAACAAACGGTGTCCTCGCCTCCCTGGCAGACGGCACCTCGGTGCGAGTGGGCAAGCCCTCATTTATCGAAGAGGTGACCGGGCCGATCGATCGACCCGTACTCTCAGCTGGGGAGACGGCCGTCTACGTATCGGTCGGTGACGAGCTCGCCGGAGTGATCATCTTGTCCGACCCGATTCGTGAGCAGTCTGCAGAGACGGTGTCCCGTCTTCGCCGAGCAGGCGTAGCCGAGATCGCGATGGTGACCGGTGATATCACGTCGACCGCGGAGTCTGTCGCACACGCGGTCGACATTCAGACGGTGCACGCTGAGACCACTCCCCAGACCAAGGTGCGGATTGTGCAGGCGATGCGGCCGAGACCCGTACTCATGGTCGGCGATGGGATCAATGATGCCCCGGTGCTGGCGGCCGCCGACGTCGGTGTTGCGATGGCGGGCAGGGGTGCAACGGTCGCGAGCGAGTCAGCAGCGGCGGTGATCACCTCGAACGACATCGCGCGAGTGGCAGATGTGGCCTATGTCTCGCGGCGCACGGTGCAGATCGCCCTGCAGTCGATCTGGATGGGCATCATCATCTCAGTCGGTTTGATGCTCGTCGCCGCATTCGGCTATTTGCCGGCGGTGGTGGGAGCGCTGCTGCAAGAGATTGTTGACCTTGTGGCCATTCTGTCGGCGCTCCGCGCGCTCCGAGCGCACCGGGGTGCGCGGCGCGAGGGCCCTGCTCGGCGGGAAATGCCGGTAGGCTAACCCGCGAGACCGACTCACACAGTCACGATCGGATCAGCCGGTTGACCGCGGCAATGGACTCCTGAATCTTCTCGTGGGCGGCCTCGTCGCTAAGCTTGGCGGCATCGAGCACACAGTGCTTCAGGTGGTCATCGAGCAGCCCCGTCGCCACCCCCTGCAGCGAGCGGGTGAGCGCACTGACCTGGGTCAGAATGTGGATACAGTACTGCTCTTCGTCGATCATGTTCGCGATGCCCCGGGCCAAACCTTCGATTCGTTTCATGCGCTGCAGGTAGCGCTTCATATCGCCGATACACCCGTGGTGCGACGCATGCGATTCAGCGGTTGATGACATGTGCTGATCCTGGGCTGCGTGAGTTCAGTTCGTGCGTTCGAGCACGGCGCGAGTGCTGGCTTCTGAGCTGAGATCGATGCGGCGCAAGAGCTGGGCATTCAGCGACACGACGATCGTCGACAGCGACATCAGAATCGCTCCGACCGACATCGGCAGCCCGAACCCGACGCGGGCGAGCACACCGGCGGCAAGCGGCACCGAAATCAGGTTGTACCCCGCCGCCCACCACAGGTTCTGTTTCATCTTGCGGTAGGCAGCACGTGAGAGTTCGATCACTGAGAGCACCGAACGCGGGTCAGAGCTGGCGAGGATCAGCCCTGCCGACGCGATTGAATTGGCCTGGTTTCAGTTCCGACCGGTTTTCCTGTCAGCCGGTCAGTGACAGAAGCGTCTCGGTTCCAGCGTAGTACGCCTGCTCGACCTCGGTTGGTGTGCGCATGTCGAGTTCTCCGTGGAGGCGTTCGTGGTTCCACCACCACACATATTCGAGCGTCGCGAGCTCGACCTGCTCAACCGTCCGCCACGGCCCCTGCTGACGAATGAGCTCGGTCTTGTAGAGGTTGTTGACCGCCTCAGCCATCGCGTTCTCGAAACTGTCGCCGACAGTTCCGGTCGAGGGCACCGCTCCGAGTTCCGCGATGCGATCCGTGTAGACCATGGCGGTGTAGTTCGACCCGTGATCGGCGTGATGGATGAGCCCATCGAGCCGGCCGCCTGACTGCCAGGCCGCCATATCGAGCGCCTGCATCGGCAGGACCTCAGACTTCAGCGTCGCAGCAACGTTCCAGCCCACGATCCTGCGCGAGTACACGTCGGTGACGAACGCGACATACGCGAACCCAGACCAGGTAGCGACGTAGGTCACGTCGCACACCCAGAGCTTGCGCGGCCCATCCGCGACGAATCTCCGGTTGACTAGGGCGTGTCTCCCATATGGAGAGTGAGGCTCGCGGCAGTCTGGTCGGGTGAGGTCGACGGGTTCGCGGTATCGGGTATTCACGGATGAGCAGTGGGAGCGGATCGAGCCGTTGCTGCCGTCGAACGAGGGGCGTCGCGGTCACCCGTTCGGCGACAACCGTCGGGTCGTGGAGGGCATCGCGTACCGGTTTCGCACGGGGATCCCGTGGCGTGATCTGCCTCGCGATGAGTTCGGGCCGTGGCAGACGGTGTGGAAGCGGCACCGCCGTTATGCGGGGACGGCACCTGGGACCGTGTGCTGACGCGGATTCTCGCGGAGGCGGACGCGGCGGGGAAGATCGACTGGGCGGTGTCGGTGGACGCGACGATCGCGCGTGCGCATCAGCACGCGACGAACACCACCCGCCCGGAGCAGGACACAGGGGGCGGGATCGAATCACAAGAATCTGCCCTGGCACGAGATTGAGCCGCCCGGTCACGGCATCGGCCGCTCCCGCGGCGGGCTGACGACGAAGATCCATCAGGCCGTCGACGGGCACGGCCGACCGTTGGCGATGATCGTCACCGGCGGGCAGCGTAACGACGGCGCCATGCTCGCCGAGGTGCTCGCTCAGATCCACGTCCCCCGGCACGGGAGAGGCAGGCCGCGCACCCGGCCCGAGGCGGTGATCGCGGACCGCGCCTACGCGACCGGCGTGATCCGCACCGAACTGCGCCGCCGCGGGATCAAGGCCGTCATCCCCGACAAGCGCGACCAGGCCGCCGCCCGGAAACGGCGCGGCAGCAAGGGTGGCAGGCCACCCGGGCTCGACGCCGCCGCCTACAAGGGCCGCAACGTCGTCGAGCGGTTCTTCGCCCTCGCCAAGCAGTGGCGCGGCATCGCGACACGCTACGACAAGCTCGCGATCACCTACCGTGCCGGCGTCACCCTCTGCGCGATCCTCACCTGGCAACGCCTATTGGGAGACACGCCCTAGCCAAAGTCGCGAACGCGAGTTGACCCGCTGCGCAGTTCTCCACCTTCGCACGGCACTCACGCACGAGCCTCAGCGAACCGAAGCATCGAGACGGGAACAGGCGCGTTCGGGGTCTTCGGCAGGTCAACCACAGGGAGAACGATCTGAACGTTGGCCTCGTCATCGACACCGAGATTCAACCAGTCCGTGCAGTCGAGATGGGGCAAGGATGCCGCGAGCTGGCGATCAGCCAGCAGCAGGCTGAATGGGGGGAAATGGATAACAGCAGATATCGTCGGGGCGGTCTCCGTCTTCCATCCGGAGCCGTCTTCATCGTCGAACGACATCTTGAGCGCCAAAGCTTCGTGCGCACCTTCCACGGTGGCTGCTGCTCCGTCAGGCGCAACAGCCACCAAGAAACGGAGGTCATCTGTCGGCGAAGATGGTGTGCCCTGCCGAACTGCCCGGACGAGGTCAGGATGCGAGTCGAGCAACTTGGGTGCCAGCGCGGTCATCCCCGCGAGCGCGGAGCGTATGAATCTACCGGGGCGCACGCCACTCAAGGTGCCCACTATCTGCGTTCGCTCTCCCTTCAATGGTGAATTGACCAGGACGTTCGCGAATGAATATGCCCATCGAATGTACTCGTCGTCCCAAGGTGACGTGGCCACTCGGCAGGGCTCACAGTGTGCGTATAGATTGGCGCCGCCAAGGCGCGGCCTCCCATAAACGAGCTGGCTATCAGCAGTCGCACCGCCCCACGAGAAGGACCGGTTGTTGAACGCTGCCTTCGGCGGTACGTGCGCCTTGGTGAGCCTTGCCCTGGCCCCGCACAACGTGCATCGACCGACCTTTGATCGTTGACCTGTCGGCCTGAAACCTTCTTGTTCGTTCAAGCTTGTCATCGGCAAAATCTCTAGGAGTCCGCTGCTGGGAGCTGTTCAAGCGTTGCCGGAGCCGGGACTGCCTGGGGGCTCGCCTCGGAGAGGACAGCAGCCAGGCTGTCTATGTCCTCGTGGGCCGCGACACCGGGGAACATCCAGTGCAGATCGCGCTCGTCTGTGGCGACGTCGATGGTGGGCCGGACACCCACTCCGCGGGCTGATCGACCGCGCACGTTGCGCACTTCGTCCAGGGAGTAGATCGGGCCCAGTTCGCCTCGTCGTAGAAGATTCCCTGGATTGGCCGTGACGATCCGTCGGTCAGTGACAGCCACGAAAGTGCTCGACGCGAACTTCTCAACGATCGCACTTCCTCTTCCTGGCGCAAGCGCATCCCATGTCGCATCAACCCGTTTAGCGAGAATCGCTGGCACGACTCCGGCGAAGTTGTGGGTCCCCACTTCGTACGGGAACGCCACGCTGCGAAGCGTCTCGCCGTCCTCAAGGAACCACCGAAGGATGCGCAGGTACGAATCGAGCTCAAGCCCGTCAGGCGCGCACACGGTCTCCGGTGCTGCTGGCACGGCGACTGCGGGCTGGAGCATGTCGGCCAGGGGTCCGATGGCTTCGATGAGTTGCTTGCATGTGAGTTGAGACGCCTTCGCGTCTTTCCGCTTCTTCGTGAGCGGCACGGTCGCTCTGCCAGGAAGCTCGGCGATGATCCGCAACTCACGCACAAGCGATTCTGTTAGTGCCCGGATTTCGGAGAGTGACTCGTCAATCTCGGCGGGGGTGTTCCGAGCGATCCGGTCGAAGAGTTGAGCTTCGCTTTCGTCGTTGGCACCTCGGGTTCTGGCGAGGGCTGCGCGGCAGCCTGATACTCTGCGTAGGTCTTCAGCGAGCTGAGAAGCGCGTAGGTGTCGAAGACGATTGCCTCGGCGTTGGATTCGAGGTACTGGCGGCGGGGACGTCCGTCCAGTTTCCCGATCTCCTGGATGTGGCCCGCCACGTTCTTGCGGTACAGCTTCAGTTGCTTGCGAATGCCGTCTCGACTGGGCGCGATGGGTTCCCACACAGAATCGGTGATGGCGTCGAGTTCACGGGTCTCCTTGACCGCCTCATCCACGGACTCCGCCAACCCTTCAAGCTCTGCCCATTGCTCGTTCCGGATGGCCTTGAGCGTCTGCGTCGTGAGCTGAATGTTGGAGCGGACGAGGCCCGAAATCTCACCGAGCTGCATCTGGAGCGCGATCATGGCGACAGCCGGGCCGATGGCTGCGATCGCCGTGGCGGCCGTCATCGACGCGGGGATGAAGCGTGCCTGCGCGACCAGTTCACCGTTCTTGAAGATCGCTCCGAGCTTTGCACCGTCCTTCGCGGCCATCTGGCCGCCGCTCTTCAACAGAGACAGCGTCGCATCGTTGACGCGGAAGAGGCCTTGCGCGCTCGACACAGCTTCCGCGACGTTCCCGACGATCGTGCCGGCGTTGCCGAAGGAACCGAGAGCGGTGGAGAGCTGAGCGCGGTCGAAGGACGGCACCATGTCAAGGCTGATGAGTTCAAGACCGTCGGGGACTTCGCCGAATACGACTGCGACGCCTGGCGTCACCTCGACGAGGGTCGTGGACGCTGCGAGTTCAAGTGCGTCGGACCTGATCTGACCATCTACCGAGGTCTGTCTGCCAACGGCATCGTCGCTACCGGACTCGTCGCGCGGGTCGTCCATGTGGGCTCTCCTTCTCGCCGGTGACTGCCTCGTGCCTCCCTCCGACGCCTCCATCAAGTATGTCAGCCACCTCCGACGGCGCCCGGGGTCATTGCAGCACACCTCCCCATCACACGACTTGCGAGGAGGCCGACCATGCCCACGTTCTTCGATTCGACTGCCGATGCCGCTGAGGCATCCGAGGCGTTGCGCGGGTTGGCGCACGCGAGCCGGGGGTTCGATCAGCCCGCCGAGATGTACGGGGTGATCGGTGATCTGTCTTCGGGGATGCGCTCGCTGCGGCAGGCGCTCGACCAGATCGCTGATGTTCACGAGCGCAAGGCCGCGCACGCCTTCAATGATGACGGGAGCCACGAGGCAGGAGTGCGGGACGCGCTCGCTGCTGCGGAGGAACTGCGTCAGGCCGCGAACCTCGTCGACCGGGCGTACGACCGGCTCGCGGAAGGGTTCATCGCCGCCGGGCGGATCGCCTGGCACCCCGAGCCGACTGTCGAGGAGGCCGCGCCGTCGCGGTGGGTCAGCGTGGTCTTCCTCCAAGACGAGGAGGCCGACCGGCCGTTGCGCATCCTCGGCGAGCTGGGGCATGTCGATGCGGTGGACTTCCTCGCCCAGTGGGACTACGGCGACGAGACCACACAGGCTGCGCTGGAGAACGGGTACGTCTACGACGAGCCCGGCCAGGGCACGAACGACCGGGTGGCGCTCTCGGGCGACTACGCGCTGGTCGTCAACCCGCACGTCGGCCATGTCTCGCTGCTGCGCCGCTACACAGAGCCGGAGGCAGAGCGCTCGGATGCCGAACAGGTCGGACCGGTTCCGGTGCAGCCGGGGCCGGAGCTGCTGGTGTCGTACTCGTCGCCGGGCGCTCCGAAGCGAGCCGACCTGCCGTCCCCGAAGCGAGATGGGTCGTGGTTCGAGCCAGCCAAGATCACAGCGGTCAAGCAGTCGCGGGGGCTGGTGCGGTGACCGAGGATCGCGCGCGGCTGCACACCGCTGTATTGGTGGCACCGTCGAAGGAGCGGCGCAAGCTCCGCAAGCAGCGCCGCAAGGCCGAGGCCAGGCTCCACACCGAGCAGCGAAGGACCGCGATCGCCGCCGCGAAGGCAAAGGCCGAGGAGGAGCGGGCCGAGCGCCGCGCAACTATCTACCTGCCAAAGGCCGGCGAGCCTGGCGCGGCGCGGCTGCGCACTCCGGGCCGGTTCCATCTGACGCGGCATCAGGACACGTCGGCGACGCTGGCGGGCGCCTACCCATTCGTCGCCGAGGGCGGTCTCGGTGCCGACGGTGTATTCGTCGGCCAAGACCTCTACTCGGGCGGGAGTTTCGTCTACGACCCGTGGGTGCTCTACGCAAGCGGGATCATCACCGCACCCAACGTGGTGCTGGCCGGGATCGTTGGTTCCGGCAAGTCATCGCTGGCCAAGTCTCTCTACACACGGTCGCTGCCGTTCGGAAGGCGCGTGTACGTTCCCGGCGACCCGAAAGGGGAACACACTGCCGTCGCCAACGCCGTCGGCGGCAGAGCCATCGTCCTCGGGCACGGCCTCAACACGCGCCTGAACCCCCTCGATGAAGGCCGCCGGCCCAGCGGCCTGTCGGATGAGCAGTGGGCCTCAACCGTCGCCGCGCGACGGCGTGATCTGATCCGCGCACTGGCCGAGACCGTGCTCGCGCGCGGGTTGTCGCCGTTGGAGCACACCGCGATCGACATCGCCCTGACCCAGACCGTGCGGGAGAACGACGTGCCGATCCTGCCGATGGTCGTTGACCGCATCCTTGCCCCGAGCGCGGATGCCGACGGCCGGTTGGCCGAGGACGGCAGGCTCGTCGGCCACGCGCTACGCCGTCTCGTCGCCGGTGACCTGGCCGGGCTGTTCGACGGGCCTTCGACGGTCGCGTTCGATCCGTCGTTGCCGATGATCTCGCTCGACCTCTCCCGGGTCACCGAGAACTCGACGCTCATCTCGGTGTTGATGACGTGCTCGTCGGCATGGATGGAGTCCGCGCTGCTCGACCCGAACGGCGGGCAGCGGTGGGTGATCTACGACGAGGCATGGCGGCTCATGTCCCACCCTGCCTTGTTGCGGCGGATGGATGCGCACTGGCGGCTCGCCAGGCACTACGGGATCGCGAACATGCTGATCTTCCACAAGCTCACCGACCTCGACAACGTGGGCGACCAAGGCTCCGCCATGCGCTCCCTGGCGAACTCGCTGCTGGCGAATGCAGAGACGCGGATCGTGTACCGGCAGGAGTCCGACCAGCTCGGGCCGACCGCGACCGCGCTCGGCCTGACCGGCACCGAGCAGCAGCTCTTGCCGAACCTCGGCGTCGGCCAAGGCCTGTGGCGGATCAAGGCCAGGAGCTTCGTCTGCCAGCACCAACTCCACCCCGACGAACTCGCGCTATTCGACACCAGCAGCCGCGCAGCAGGAGGCCACCGATGAACCTCACCAGCCCGCGCCGATCAGGCCCGAATGACGACGATGCAACGGCTCCCGTCGAGCTGCCGCATGTCCTCCTGACCGTCGCCGAAGACGGCACCCTCGCCGCGATGGTCGATGGGACACCGTTCGCGTCGCCGGACGCGAGCGTGTGGACGCGCGCGACGTTCGGGCCGCTCATGGATGCCATCACCAAGGACCGCACCATGGCGGTCCGGGTCGAGGTGCGCGAGAACGATGGCAGCGTCTTCACCGACATCCTCCGCACCCGCAAGCCCCGACGCGCCGTGGCTCCGTCCGAGACCCCGGTGCCGGAGACTCGCCGGAGTCGCCACGCCCGCCGGGTGCCGCGCTTGGCGGAGGTCGCCGCCGATGGGTTCGTGCCCGGCGAGGATGTCGCCGTCGCGACGATCATCTCCCACACCGACGCCACCGGAACCGGCGAAGCCCGCGCACTCGTCGACCTCGACGACCTGCCCGAGGGAAGCTCGCGCGAGGTGATCCTCCTTGGGCGCATCTCGGGCACGTTCGCGGTGCGGAGGCTGACATGAACCAGCGGCAGGCCGGGGGCATGGGCGACGAAATCACCAACGCCGCCCTCATCGGTCTGATCGGCATGTTCGGAATCGCTCTCGTTCTCCGCGCGGCCGGCAGCGTCACCGCGTTCCTCACCGGCACGCCGCAGCCCGACGCCGGCGCAGCGGCGGGGCTCGCCGTGCTGTTCAACCCCGCCGACCCAGCGACCGCACTCGGTGCCGACGGGCTCAACCCGGTCGTCTACTGGCTCGTCAGCACGGCACTGCTCGGCGGACTCGCCACCGGGATCGTCTGGGTGTGGATCGTGCTACGCCGCCACACGCGGAAGACCGAGACCGACCCGCACCGACTGGCGGGGATCGCGACCAGCCACGAGGTCAAGGCCGCCGCATCCGCGAAGGCACTTCTTCACCGCGCGGCCACGCTGCGGCCCTCCTTGGAGTCGCCAGCACCGCAGGATGTCGGCTACCTGCTCGGGGCCAGCCGTGGCACGAAGGTCTGGGCATCGGTCGAAGACTCGATCCTGCTGATCGGCCCGCCCCGCTCCGGCAAGGGCCTGCATGTCGTCATCAACGCGATCCTCGACGCACCCGGCGCGGTCGTCACGACCAGCACGAGGCCCGACAACCTCACCGCGACCCTTCGCGCTCGACGCCGCAAGGGCGGGCCGGTCGCGGTGTTCGACCCGCAACACCTCGCCGAAGGCATCCCCGCCGGGCTGCGCTGGTCGCCCATTCGCGGCTGTGACGATCCGCTGACCGCGATGATCCGCGCTAACGGACTCGCCGCCGCCACGGGACTGTCCGCCGGAGGGGTCGAGTCGGGCGGGTTCTGGGAGGGCAAGACCCGCACCGCACTTCAGAGCCTGCTGCACGCTGCCGCGCTGGACGGCCGCCCGCCCGCCGAGCTGTTCAGGTGGACTCTTGATCCCAGCGCGGCATCGGAGGCCGTCGCGATCCTCAACTCCCACCCGAACGCGGCGATGGGCTGGGACGACTCCCTGGCCGCGATGATTGACGCTGACCCCAAGACCCGCGACAGCATCTGGCAAGGCGTCTCCCTCGCCCTCGCCGCACTCGCCGACCCCCGCGTGCTCGATGCCGTCACACCAGGCCCGCACGAACACTTCGACCCCGAGACCTTCCTCACCGAGCAAGGCACCCTCTACCTGCTCGCCACCGGTGCCGGAGCAGGAGCCTCCGCATCGCTGGTCGCGGCGTTCGTCGAAGACCTCATCGAAACCGCCCGACGGCTCGCCGCACGCTCACCCGGAGCCCGGCTCGATCCGCCGCTGTTGCTCGCGCTCGACGAGATCGGGAACCTCGCGCCGCTGCCGTCACTGCCGACGCTCATGGCCGAAGGCGGAGGCACCGGGATCACGACGATGCCGGTCTTGCAGTCCCTCGCCCAAGCCCGTGACCGGTGGAGTGAGCACCAGGCCGGCGCGATCTGGGACGCCAGCATCGTCAAGATCATCCTCGGCGGCGCATCCAACAGCCGCGACCTCCAAGACCTCTCCACCCTCATCGGAGAGCGAGACGAGTACACCGACAGCGTGACCCTCGGCGACCACGGCACCCGCTCCAACCAGCGCTCGATCCGCCGCGTCCCGATCCTGCCGGCAGACCGCATCCGCACCCTGCCATTCGGCACCGGCATCACGATGCTGCGCTCCGCGCCACCCATCGTCACCGACCTGCGCGCCTGGCCGACCCGGCCCGACGCCGCGCAGCTCCGCAGCGATCGCGACGAACTCGAAGCGCTGCTGCGCCACCGTCCCTCAGCCTGACGGCGCTTGGGAATCGGGGTGCACCTGCCTGACAGAGCGACCCACACGCAGTTGGTCGCCCGAGTCAGGAGGAGGCCATCATGGCCATTCACACGCAGGAATCGCTGTCAGGCTTCATCGCGTCGGAGCCGTTGCTCACCGAGACGGCCAAGGGAGACGCCAGGTTCTTCGCCCGTATCGGCAAGGAGCATTTCCGCCGCGAGGACGACGGCTCTTTCACGCAGACCGAGACGACCTACCACCACTTGGTGATGTTCGGGCGTTCCGCTGAGCATGCGCACGCGAACTTCGCGCAGGGCGACAACTTCGTCGCCGAGGGATACACGCGGCCGGTCAGCTACGAGCGCAACGGTCAGGCGATCGAGGGCGAGGAGTTCGTTGCCAAGAAGATCGGCCATGACGCCGCGCGAACCCGCTACGAGGTGGACCGCACGCCGCGCAATGGAGTCGGCCGGGACGCAGCGGCGTACGAGCCGACGCAGCGAGCAGCGACCGCGGCGCACGCCCCGGTCTCCATGTGAGTTCGGGAGCGACAGCACCATGAACGATCAACATGAGATGGATGAGCCGGACGTCTTCGACGGGCCGCCCCGTGTCACCAACGCGGACATGCCCGAGCCGCCTCACCCCGTGAACTGGAACCTGCTGACGGCGCACGAGCTGGAGCAGGAATGGCTCGCGCTGAACCGGTGGGTTGATTGGCTGCGTCGCACCTACGGCCTCACCGTCGCGGTGGTGCCGCCGTTCTGGCATCACCACCCGGAGATGGTTTGGGAGCTGTCGGCGCTGCACCTGCATTGGCTCGGTGCCTACGACCCCGAGCAGAACGCCTCCGCGCCGCTCGGCTGGCACCGCGACTTCGCCGACGCACGAGAGCGCCTTCGCTACTGGGTCACCGCCTGCGGTACTCGTGGAGACCGAGACCGCCCGACCCGGCAAGCTGCTTGGCCTGGTGAGGACCCGGCGCCGACGATCCAGGACTTCACCTTCACCGACCGCGACACCGAATTCGCCGAGTTCGTCATCGCGCAAGTCCGCAAGCGCCAGGAGGCCGAAGACGAGTTCTACGCCAGCCTGGACGACGACGAAGCGCCGTAGACCGATGAGCCGCTACGCCAAGAAGACCGAGCGACGCCCGTATGAGGAGCGGTCGTTCTCCGTCCGGGCCGTCCACCGCGAACGCGCCGACCTGCACAAACTCGCCGAGGTTCTCATCCGGCTGACATTGCAGGAGACCGGCGAGAGCCGCGCAGCCCGCGAGGCCGCGCGGGTGCCCGACACCTACCGGGCGGCACCGGATGACCCTGGCCGCCATTGAAGCCGCCCGGTAGAATGGACCGTGCAAACCTCGCGATGCGGGGTGTTGTCGCCTAAACCTCGCCGCTCGGCGGGCAACACGCACCGAGACCATCGGGTCTCGCCCTACAGCCTTCAACGGCTGCTCTCACGATCAACACCCCTCCCACCAACAGTGGGAGCGCGAGGGTCGAACCGCGTGAGAGTGAGCCCCCGATGACCACCATTGCCGACGATCCGGCAGCCAGCCTCATCGACCCGCCCAAGACTGCGGCTGCCGCCGTGTCGTACCTGCGGGTCTCCACCCGCGAGCAGGCCGAGAAGGGCGGGACCGACGAAGGCTTCTCGATCCCTGCCCAGCGCGAAGCGACCCGGCGTAAGGCCGAACAGCTCGGCGCCGCCATCGTCGAGGAGTTCGTCGACGCGGGAGCCTCAGCCAAGTCGTCCGACCGGCCCGAGCTGATGCGGATGATCCAGTACGTCAAGGCCAACAAGGTCGCGTACTGCATCGTTCACAAGGTCGACCGGCTCGCCCGCAACCGCGCCGACGACGTGAGCATCCACCTCGCACTCCAACAGTGCGGGGTCATGCTCGTGTCCGCGTCCGAGAACATCGACGAGACCCCCTCCGGGATGCTGCTGCACGGCATCATGTCCACCATCGCCGAGTTCTACTCCCGCAACCTCGCCACCGAGGTCGCCAAGGGCATGAACCAAAAGGCCATCGGCGGCGGCACGAACGGGCGCGCGCCCATCGGCTACTTGAACGTCCGCAAGCGCGACGAACTCGGGCGCGAAGTCCGCACCATCGAGCTCGATCCCGAGCGAGCACCGATGATCGAGTGGGCGTTCAAGGCGTACGCCTCGGGCAACTGGAGCGTCAGCCAACTCCACGACGAACTCACCTCGCGCGGGCTGCGCAGCCTGCCCACGCCGAAGAGGCCGGCGAAGCCTCTGGCGGTATCCACCATCCACCGGCTCCTGACCAACCCGTACTACAAGGGCGATGTCATCTACAGGGGTACCCGCTACAAGGGAAACCACCCGGCACTCGTGCCAGCCGAGGTCTGGTACCAGGTCCAGTCCGTGCTCACCGCGCACCAGTGCGCCGTCGAGGCAACCCAAGTCCACGGCCACTACCTCAAAGGCACCATCCACTGCGGTCAGTGCGGCTCCCGACTCATCGTCTCCAACGCGAAGAACCGCCACGGCAACGTCTACTGCTACTTCGTATGCTCCGGTCGGCACTCCAAGCGCACCGACTGCACACGCCAGGCGATGCTCATCGAAGACGTCGAGAAGCTCGTCGAGGACTACTACACCCGCGTCCAGATCACGCCCGCCCAGCAGGATGCGCTCGCGGGCATGCTCCACCACGAGTTCGATCGGCTCATGGCTGCCGAGACCGAGGAGCTGGAACGCCTCACCACCAACCGCGACCGGCTCGAAAGCGAGCAGGACCGGCTCATGCAGGCGCACTACGCCGACGCGATCCCGCTCTCAGTGCTCAAGCGCGAACAAGAGCGCATCGTCGTCGAACTCGACCAGGTGACCCGCCGCATCGACGCCCACTTCGGCGACTACGCCGAGGCCCGCGCCCACCTCGACGACGCCCTCGGCCTGCTCGCCAACTGCGCCGACATCTACACCCGCTGCGACGACACCAACCGGCGGCTGTGCAACCAGGCGTTCTTCACGAAGGTCTTCATCGACGAGGACAACGAGCTGCGGGTCGAGCACAACCGGCCCTTCGAGATGCTCCTTGATCCGCAAGTCAACGCGAATGCCCTGACCTGGGCCGCAGACGCCAACAAGGCCCGAACCTCGGCCAGCGTTTCCGTTGGCAAGGGTTCGAGCCTTGTGCGTGGGGTGGAGCTAAGGGGATTCGAACCCCTGACCTCTTCATTGCGAACGAAGCGCGCTACCAACTGCGCCATAGCCCCTTACAACTCGAACAACTTTACCCGGCTGCTCGTGAAATGAAAAATCGGCTCATCCCGCGGCGCGTCGCGCGAGCATCTCGCGCACGTGCCGCTCGATCGCGGCGTCTTCCTCGCGGCGTTCGGCGAGCGACACGGGGCGCGGGTGGCGCGCGGCGACGCGCTGGCGGGCGACCTCCTCGCGGGCGGCCTGTTCCAGCTTCTCGCGCGCCGTCGCAGCGGCCACCTCGTCCGCGGCGCGGGATCCGGCGGTCGCCGTGAGCGGCGTCGGCAGGCGGCGCGGCGTCCAGCCCCGGTCCTCCGGGTTGAGCAGCACGGGCTCCGGGCGCACGGGGGCGGCCGGGACCGCGACGGGCGCGGTCTGCGGGGCCCGCCGCGCGCGTCCCGCGACGGCTGCCATGCGGCGAAGGGCCGTCATGCCGAGCACGGTCACGACGATGCCGATCGCGAGCCATGCCCAGACGCCCGAGGCGAGCGTCTGCCAGGCGCCGAGGCCGGCGGCCGCGAGCCCCGCGACGGTCGTCGCGGTCGCGGCGAGCCGCCCGCGGCGACGCGCCGCCTGCAGCCGCACCCGCGGATCCCGCTTCAGCGCCTCGAGCTCACGCCGGCGGTTCTCCGCCTCGATCGCCCGGGTCAGCCGCGCCGCCTCGGCGTCGCGGCGGGTGCGCTCGAGCTTCTCCTCGTGCTCCTCGCGGCGGCGCTGCGTCTCGGCGCGCTCGTACTCGGCCTGGAGGCGCGCCTCTTCGGCCTCGAGCTTCTTGACGAGCCGCTGCTGGCGCGCCACCTCGCGGGAGGACAGCTCGATCCGCACCTCCTCCGAGGCCTCGCTCGACTCGGCGAGCACGCGTAGCGCCTGGTTCAGGCGCACGGCGTTGCGCTCGGCGGCGTTGTCCCGCGCGCGGGCGTACCACGTGGGCAGCAGATAGATCAGCCACAGCAGCACGACAACAAGAGCGATCACACCACCGCCGAGAATCTGCCCATCCATGCGGTAAACGGTATGCCATCAGGCCTAAACGCGGCCCGTATGCGCGGCGTGTCTAGAACAACTGGCGCAGATTCGTCTTCGCGAGATCGATCAGCTCGTCACCCTTGCCGGACAGCACCGTGCGGATCGCGTAGAGCGCGAAGCCCTTCGCCTGCTCCATCGTGATGTTCGGCGGCATCGACAGCTCCTGCCGCTCCGTCGTCACGTCGAGCACGGCGGGGCCGTCGTGCTCCAGGAACTCCTCGACGGCGGCGGGGAGATCGGCAGACTTCTCCACCCGGATCCCCTTGATGCCGACGGCCTCGGCGACCTTCGAGAAGTCGGGGTTGTCGAGCCCCGTGCCGAAGGTGACGAAGCCCGCCGCCTTCATCTCGAGCTCGACGAAGTTCAGCGACGCGTTGTCGAAGACCACGACCTTGGCGTTCAAACCGTTCTGCGTGAGCGTGATCAGCTCGCCCAACAGCATCGCGAGCCCGCCGTCGCCCGCGAGCGCGATCACCTGGCGGGAGCGGTCCTGCGCCTGTGCACCGATGGCCTGCGAGAGCGCGTTCGCCATGGATCCGTGGGTGAAGGATCCGATGAGCCGCCTGCGGCCGTTCATCGTGAGGTAGCGCGCCGCCCAGACGGTGGGCGATCCGACGTCGGGGATGAAGATCGCGTCGTCGTCGGCGTGGTCATCGATGAGCTTCGCGAGGTACTGGGGGTGGATCGTCCGCTTCGACGGCGTGGCGAGGTCGTCGAGGTCCTTGCGCGCGCGGCGGTAGTGCTTCACGGAGGCCCTCAGGTGACCGCCATCCTTGCTGCCCTCGAGCCGCGGCAGCAACTCGTCGATCGTCTCGGCGACGCCTCCCACGAGCCCGATGTCGACGTGGGTGCGGCGCCCGATCTGCTCGCCGCGGATGTCGACCTGGATCACGGTCGCGTTCTCCGGGAAGAACTGCTGGTACGGGAAGTCGGTGCCCAGCATCACGAGCGCATCGCATTCGCGCATCGCGTGGTAGCCGGACGAGAAGCCGATAAGACCCGTCATGCCGACGTCGAAGGGGTTGTCGTATTCGACGTGCTCCTTACCGCGCAGCGCGTGCACGATCGGCGCCTGCAGCCGCTCGGCGAGGGCGATCAACTGCTCGTGCGCGCCGGCGACGCCCGCCCCGGCGAGGATCGTGACCTTCTTCGCCCCGTTGAGCGCCGCGGCGGCGCTCTCGAGCTGCGACTCGGCCGGGATCACCGTCGACGCATAGCCGCGGATCTCCTCGACGTGAGCCGCGACGTCTGCCAGCGCGATGTCGCCGGGGATCACGAGTACCGCGACGCCCCGCTTCTCGATCGCCTCGCGCATCGCGATGCGCAGCATGCGCGGCATCTGCTCGGGGCTCGAGACGTGCTCCGCGTACACGCTGCACTCGCGGAACAGCTCCTGCGGGTGCGTCTCCTGGAAATAGCCCGACCCGATCTCGTCGCTCGGGATGTGCGCGGCGATGGCGAGCACGGGAACGCGCGACCGCTGTGCGTCGAAGAGCCCGTTGATGAGGTGCAGGTTTCCGGGGCCGCAGCTTCCCGCACACACCGCGATCTCGCCGGTCAGCGCCGCCTCGGCTCCGGCGGCGAACGCCGCGGCCTCCTCGTGACGCACGTGCACCCACTCGATCCCATCGGTCACGCGCAACGCGTCCGTGAACCCGTTGAGCGAGTCCCCCGGCAGTCCGTAGACGCGTTTCACCCCGCTCGTGCGGAGAGTATCGACGATGTTCTTGGCGAGCGTGGGCATAGGTGTGTCCCTTCTGCGAGGCGGCGCGGATATGCGCTGGGGCCGAGCCTACGCCCGTTCGGAACCCCCGGGGCCCATCGCACGCGACCCGGGTACCACGCCCGCACCCTCGGGAACCTGCCCCCGGATCCAGCGCTGCAGCACACCCTGGGGCACGTCCTCGCGCGTCAGGGCGAACGCGTGATGATCGCGCCAGGCGCCATTGATGTGGATGTACTTCTCGCGGTAGCCCTCGTAACGGAAGCCCAGCTTCTCAACCACGCGCAGGCTCGGCGCGTTCTCGGGCCGGATGCAGATCTCCATTCGATGCAGCCGCAGCGTCGAGAAGCACAGGTCGGTGGCCAGCGCAACGGCGGTCGGCGTGATCCCTTTGCCCGCGAAGCGCTCGTCGATCCAGTACCCGATCGTGCCCGACGACATCGATCCTCGCGAGATCCCCCACACATTGAGCTGACCCGCCACCTCGCCGTCGTACTCCATGACGAAGGGCACCCCGCTGCCGTCGCGATACTGCTGAAGCAGCCGGCGGATCGCCCCGCGCATCTCGAGCGGCACCGCACCGTCGGGATTGGTCGCCTCCCACGGCACGAGCCACGCGCGGTTGTCCATCAACGCCTGCTGCAGCGGTCGCGCGTCGCGGGAACGAATGAGCCGGATGGACACCGCCCCGTGCGAGGCTTCGAGCGTGTCCATCCGGCTCTCCTTAACGTCTCCTGACGAGCAGGTTTACAGCGTAGCGGCGAAGTCCTTGATCCAGGGACGCAGCTCGGGGCCGAGGTCGTCGCGGTCGCTCGCGAGCTGCAGGATCGCCTTGATGTAGTCGAGCTTGTCGCCGGTGTCGTAGCGACGGCCGCGGAAGATCACGCCGTACACGTCGACGTTGTCGTCGTCGGCCGCGACCTCCTTGAGGGCGTCGGTGAGCTGGATCTCGTTGCCCTTGCCGGGCTGCGTGTGCTCGAGCACATCGAAGATCTCGGGGGTGAGCAGGTAGCGGCCGATGATGGCGAGGTTCGAGGGAGCCTCCTCCTTCGCCGGCTTCTCGACGAGGTCGAGCACCTTCACGACGTCGGGGTCGTCGGTCGCCTCGACCGAGGCGCAGCCGTACATGCTGATCTGCTCGGGGTCGACCTCCATGAGCGCGATGACCATGGCCTTCTTCTGCTCGTTGACCTCGATCATCTTCGGCAGCAGCGGGTCGCGCTCGTCGATCAGGTCGTCGCCCAGCATGACCGCGAAGGCGCTGTCGCCCACGTGCGACTTCGCACGGTAGACCGCGTGACCGAGACCCTTGGGCTCGCCCTGGCGCAGCATGTGGATGTCGGCGAGCGAGCTCGAGTGCTGCACGTGACCGAGCTTGCGGTCATCGCCCTTCTCGGTGAGCTTGCCCTCGAGTTCCGGCATCGCGTCGAAGTGGTTCGCGATGGCGTTCTTGTTACGGCCGATGATCATCAGCACGTCGCGGATGCCGGCTGCAACAGCCTCTTCGACCACATACTGAATCGCGGGCTTGTCGACGACGGGAAGCATCTCCTTCGGCGTCGCCTTCGTCGCGGGCAGGAAGCGGGTACCGAGACCCGCCACCGGCATAACGGCTTTGATCTTCGCAGGTTCCATCCGAACACCATAAGCGACGTGGGTGGGAAAACCCGACTTTGCCCCCATAGCCTGGATATATGGACGCCGAGAAGAACGCGATCCGCACCCGGATCCGCGCGGCGCGCGCCGAGCGCGGGCTCGCGGAGCGCGCGGCGGCCGACGCCGCGATCGCGGAGCGCGGCCTCGCCCTCATCGAGGCGCGGCGGGCCCGCACCCTCGCGTGCTATCTCTCCTCCCCCTCCGAGCCGCCCACGCGCGCACTGATTGCCGCCGCGGCGGACCGAGGGATCCGCGTGCTGCTGCCGCTCGCCCGCGCGGGACGGGTGCTGGACTGGGCGGAGCACGCGGGAGCCGAGCGGATGACGCCCCTGGGCGTGCCGGAGCCGACGGGCGCGCCGCTCGGCCCCGATGCCGTCGACCAGGCGGACATCGTTCTCGCCCCGGCGTGCGCCGTCGATTCCGCGGGTTTCCGTCTCGGCTGGGGTGGAGGCTACTACGACCGCGCGCTCTCCGGTCCGGCCGGGGGGATCCCCGCATTCGCGGTGCTCTATGATTCTGAAGTGGTCGCGCGCGTACCCCACGAGGCGCATGATGTCGCCGTCAGCGGAGTTCTCACGCCGACCCGAACGCTGACATTCGACCGGTGATCCGAGGGCTTCCTCGAGAGCCGGTGTATCCGGGAGGCCCCCATGCCCACGTATGCCTACGCCTGCACGTCGTGCGGGCACGCTTTCGACGCCGTGCAGTCGTTCAGCGACGCGGCCCTGACCGAATGCCCCGAGTGCGGCGGCGCGCTGCGCAAGCGCTACGGCACGGTCGGTGTCACCTTCAACGGCTCCGGCTTCTACCGCACCGACTCGCGCGCGTCTGCTGGCGCGGGTGCCTCTTCTACGGCATCATCGTCTTCGTCGGCCTCGAGCTGACGGGACCGCCCGGAGAGGCCGGCGGGCACGCACCTAAGGGGGAACATGTTCCAGGGATTCAAAGAATTCATCATGCGCGGCAACGTGATCGAGCTTGCCGTCGCGGTCGTCATCGGCGCAGCGTTCAGCGCCATCGTGACGGCGTTCGTTGACAACCTTATCAACCCGCTCCTGGGCGCGTTCGTGCCGACCGGCAGCCTGTCGGGCTGGGTCGTCACCGTCCCGGGCCTCTTCGACCCGGCCTCGATCGGCATCGGCGCCATCATTCAGGCGGCCATCAACTTCCTCGTCATCGCCGCCGTCGTGTACTTCTCCCTCGTGCTGCCGATGAACAAGCTGGCCGAGCGCCGCGCCCGCGGCCAGGTGCCCGCCGACGTGCCGCCGACCCAGGAGGAGCTCCTCACGGAGATCCGCGACCTGCTCGCCGCACAGCGCAACGCACGCTGACCGCACACACGAAAATGCCGCCCCGAGGGGCGGAATTTTCGTGTGTGCCTCAGTAATGCGGGGGCTTGTCGCCGAGGAGACGGGCGTCGTTCGCCCCCGCGGGCCCCGGGGGCCGTGCCTCCTGCTCCTGCTCCCGCAGCGTCGCCTCGGCCTCGGAGTCGCTCAGCGTGCCCTCGACGCGCGTGAGCCGGGCTCGGCGGGATCCGCGGACCTTCTCGACGCGTTGACGCGGCTCTTCCGTCACGGCAGCGGCGCGGTGTCGTCGTCGACGCGCGCGACGTCGTCACCGATGCCGAGCACCGACGCCACCCGCGCCGCGACGGCCCGCGGGTCGCTGTACAGGTCGAAGGCGTGCACCCGCACGTAGTGCCATCCGAGACGGCGCAGCACCTGCGGCCGAAGCCGCAGCGTCTCGCGCAGCGATTCCTGGCGGGCCTCCGGATCCGACTCCACGACGAGGGCCTTGCCGTTGGCCTGGGCGACGAGCGGGAGGAGACCGCGATAGTCGACCTCGACGGCCGCTCCCATTCGGCGCAGCTCGCGCGCGAGAGCGAGGGTCAGCGGATCCGCGTCGTCCTCGCGCCGCGGCGTAGAACGGCTCTCCTCGTAGGAGCGCAGAATGTCCATCAAGAGGGCCGCGCCGTTCGAGAAACGACCGTCGTCGATGTCGGGCGGGCGCACGCACGAGACGACGACCATCGATCGACGCGCGCGCGTCATGCCCACCGTCAGCAGGCGCTCGCCATCGTCGCTCGACAGGTCGCCGAGCTCGCTGAGCACCCGGCCGTGCCGGGTCTTGCCGTAGCCGAGCGAGAAGATCACGCGATCGCGGCTCTCCGCGACGGACTCTTCGAGGGTAAGCACGGCGAGCGGCTCGGCGGTCTCGCGGGAGACGAAGTCGGCGACGTCGCTGCGTCCGGCGAACGCCGCCGTCACGGCGGCACGCACGCGGTCGGCGTGCTTGCGGCTCGCCGTCACAACCATGAGCGACTCGTTCGGCCGGTTCACGGCGTGCTCGACGACGAGCGTCACGACGCGCGCGACCTCCGGGTCCGGGCTCTCCACCGCACCCGTCTCTGGGTCCGGGGCACCGGATCCGCCCTCAACGAAGTCGACCGTCAGGCTGCCGCGGCCCAGGTACGAACCCGCCCACGGCAGCGAGTGGATCTCGCCGCCGTAGAAGGCGTCGTTGACGAGCTTCGCGAGATCCTCGCCGCCCGCGCGGTAGCTGCGCGTGAGGGTCTCGACGGGAAGGATCTCGGAGAGCTGCTCGAAGGCGCTGGGCTCCTCCGACAGCCCGGCGTGCGCCGTCGGTACCGCCGTTGAGACGTCGAACGAGGTGGGGCGCTGCGTGACCGGGTCGCCGAAGGCGACCAGCTGCGCTCCGCGCCGGATCGCGGGTGCGACCTCCGCGATGTCCAGCGCGGCGCTGTCGACGAGGATGACCGCGTCGAAGCGTTCGTTCTCGGGAAGCATGGGCACGTCGTAGGGCGAGCAGAGCCACACGGGCGCCAGGATCCGCATGAGCCGCGGGGCGTCGGCGAAGAGCTGCCCCGGCGTGACCTCGCCGCGCATCAGCGCACGGCGCAGGCGGTCGGACTCGTCGGGTTCGTCGACGATCCCGATCTTCCACTCGCTCGCGAGCTGCCATGCGAGCAGCTCGCCGGAGGCCGCGGCGTGCGCGCCGTCGACCAGGCGGAAGTCCTTCTCGAGCCGGTCGACGACCGAGGTCGACGCGCCCAGCAGCGCGGGATCCGAACGCATCGTGTGCTCGAGCGCGGACTGCCACCAGGCGAACTCCAGCTCCTCCCCCACGCGCGCCTCGTCGACGTGGCGGACGGACAGTTCCGTCAGCAGCGGCGACAGCCCCCACGCGTCGAGGGTCGTGCGCAGCTCGGCGCGCTCGACGATGTTCTCGAAGACGTCCGACTCCGCCGCGAGGCCCGCGATCGTGCGGATCAGGCGCTCGATCGGGAGTGACGCGAGGCGCGTCCCGCGCGCGAGATCGCGGTCGAGAGCGGAGAGCTCCGCCTCGACCAGCCGCCACTCGTCGTGCGTCTCCGACAGGCCGAGCGGGACCTCGGGCGCGCTCACGCCCTCCACGAGGTCCTTCCACTGCGCGCGCTGATGCCGGATCCGCGTGAGGGACTCGTGCATATCGGCGATGTGGATCCCGGGACGGACGAGCTCCTTGGAGAGCCGCTTCAGGCGGCGGCGCTGCGAACTCGACATGCCGGCGGCGTCGCGGCGCGAGCCGTGGGCCTTGATCATGTCGTTGAGCGGCCGCGAGAACGCCGCGGGCTGGAACTTGTCGAGCGAGTCGCGAACGCCCTCGAGCAGGGTGAGGTACTCGCCGAGCTCGTCGACCGTCGTGAACGGCCGCATCCGGGTCTGCGAGATGAGTTCGTAGCCGCGCTCGAGGAGCTGCGGGACGAGGGTCTCGTGCAGGCGCTTCGCGCGAGCATGCGCGTCACGCGCGCGCTGCGTGGTCGAGAAGCTCACGCCGTACCACGGCGAATCGTCGGGGCCGACGCGGAACTCGCCGAGTCGCGCCGCGAGCGCCAGCGTGCGCGCGGCCTCGCTGCGGTCCCCCGCGAGCTTCGCCAACGCGTCGGGCGTCAATCGTGCCGACGAGGTCGGCGGGATCGGGAGCGACGCGAGGCGCGTCAGCTCCCGCGTCATCTCGAGAACCGAGACGCCGAGCTCGCGCCGCGGTTCGGCGAGCGCGCTGCGGTAGTCGCGGAGCATGCCCCGCAACCGCACGAGCGCCTCGTCGATGTCGCTCACCTTCGGCTGGGTGGCCCGCTCGTTGCGGCCGATGGCGCGGATCAGGTCGGCGCGCAGCGTCGTCGGCGAAACCGCGAGGCCGTCGAGGTGGATCCCGCGAAGGCGGTGGGCGACGCCCTCGAGCGTCGATCGGCGCGCGCTGACGACAAGGGTGCGCTTACCGGCGCGCACCAGTTCGCCGACCGCGTTGATCGCGGTCTGCATGCTGCCGGTGCCGGGGAGCGTGTGCACGACGAGCGACTGGCCACCGACGATGCGCGCCAGAACCGCCTCCTGCTCCGCGTCCGCGTCGAGGAGGAGCGTGTCCGAGGCGGGCGAGCGGTCGTCCGGGTTGGTCGGCATCGCGACCGGGCGCGTCTCCTGCACCAGGCGCAGGTGCTCGGGGTCGCCCGCCAGCGCGCCGAGAATCGGGTGGTCGATCCGCTGCAGGTCACGCACCATGCCGCCGGCGACGTCCGCGAACGTCGACACCACCAGACGAGCCTTCACCGAGAAGCTGTCGACGTGGCTCGTGAGCTGCCGCAGCCGGTCGATCACGGGCTGCGGCTGGAACAGCCCGTCGTCGTAGGCGAGCGACGCCAGCGAAGCCCCGTCGAGCTCGACGCCGAAGTGCTCGCGCACCGCGCGCACGAGCTCGGGGTTGACGCTGAAGTGCCCGCGGAGCTTCAGCTCGAAGTCGGCGTGGTGGCGACGCAGACCGAGGGGACGCAGGAGCACGGGTGCGGTGAACTGCTCGGCGCCGACGCGCCAGGAGGCGACGCCGACGGCCAGGCGCACGGCGTCGATGCCGCGCGAGGTGCGCAGCTCGACGTTCTTGGCGGCGATGCGCTCGGCCGCCAGCCGCGCACCGCGCAGCGCGACCTCATCGCGGAAGAGATTCGACAGGAGCGTCGATCGGCCGGTGATGAACTGCGGAAGGCTTCCGGGGTGGGCCGTCGTCATCTCGATGAACGACTCGGGTGCCTCGTGATAATGCAGCAGCGTCGAGGATCCGCCGAGGCCGCCTGCGACGGCGCGCAGTCTCTCGGCGAATGCCCCCTCCGCAGGGGTATCCGCCGTCACGCCTTCTTCCGATCCGGACAGCGCCGCCGAGCCTCTGATACGCCACACACGCGCAAGGGTACGGGGTATGCGGCGATTTTTGCGTGGGGATCGCCGCTTTTCGGCAATGTCGTCCGCGGAAACGATTCATGACCCCCGAATTGCCCGTTCTTTCCACAATCGGTCGCCGCGCGAGGGCGGGGAACGGCGGAAACGAACATGATGGATCCATGAGCGATTCCACACCGACCACGGGCCTCGTCATCGGCCCCGACGGGCTGGCACGGCCCGCCTGGGCGGAGCAGAGCGAGCTCCTGCGCGCCTACTACGACACCGAATGGGGCATGCCCGTCACGGACGAGCGCGGCGTCTTCGAACGGCTCAGCCTCGAGGCGTTCCAGTCCGGGCTGAGCTGGGCGACGGTGCTGCGCAAGCGCCCCGCGTTCCGCGAGGCCTTCGCCGGCTTCGACCCCGAGGCCGTCGCGGGCTTCGGCGAACTCGAGGTCGAGCGCCTGATGAGCGACGCCGGCATCATTCGCAATCGTGCGAAGATCCTCGCGACCATCGGCAACGCGCGCGCGACCCTCGCTCTCCGCGAGGAGGGAACGGATCTCGCGGAGCTCGTGTGGGGCTTCCGCCCCGCACAGACGCCGGCCCCGCGCGCGATCGCGGACATCCCCACCGCCAGCGCCGAATCCGTCGCGCTGTCAAAGGAACTGAAGCGACGCGGCTTCCGCTGGGTCGGCCCCACCACGATGTTCGCGCTCATGGAGGCGATCGGTCTCGTCGACACGCACCTCGTCGGCTCCCACCGCCGCGGCACGAGCGGCGTCTGGGGGTAGTCCGCCGCAGACGACAGGATCTTCTCGGCGCTCGGCCGAGAAGATCCTGTGCCCCCGAATGGATTCGAACCATCGACACCCGCTTTAGGAGAGCGGTGCTCTATCCCCTGAGCTACGGGGGCGAAGAACGCGAAACGCGCCCGACCTATATTACTGGGCCGGGCGCGTGACGCGAGACGCGGTTAGTTCGCCTCGTCATAGGCGTCGAGGATCGTCTGAGGAATTCGACCGCGGTCGCTCACGGTGTGACCGTTCTCGCGCGCCCATTCGCGAACCTTCTGCAGGTCGCGGATATTGCCCACGGTGCGGGCGCGAGCGGGCTTCGCCGAGGCAACCGAGCCGATCGTGCGGCGACCGGCGCCGATGTACGGTGCGAGAAGCTCGCGCAGGGCCGTCGCATTCGCGTCGGTCAGGTCAATTTCATAACCGCGGCCATCGAGGGCGAATTGAACGCTCTGTCCCTCACCCGGCTCGAGCACCGTTCCGTCGAGGTCGTCAACAAGCTGATGAATGATCTTACGTGCCATATTCGCAACAATAGCGCAATTCCGAGCAATATCGGAAACGGCAAAGGAAATAGCGAATTACGCCGCCATCTGCAAATAGGGCTCCCACGCCGGTTCCGCCTGTTCGGAGCCGCGGACTTCCCATGCGGTCCCCCGCGGAGCGGTCGGCCTGACGCGTAATTCCCACCCCATCTCGGCGGGCGTGCGATCGCTCTTTGTGTTGTTGCATTTCACGCACGCGGCGACCAGATTCTCCCAGGTGTTCTTTCCGCCGCGCGAGCGCGGAAACACGTGGTCGATCGTATTCGCGGAGCGTCCGCAGTAGGCGCAACGGTGGCCGTCACGGCGCAGCACCCCGCGACGCGTGACCGGAACCTTCTCGGCGCGCGGAACCCGAACGTAGCGCGTGAGAACGATGACGGCCGGGCGGTCGAATATCTCGGACGCTCCCCACACCGGCGAATCTTCATCGCATTCGACCATGTTGGCCTTTTGGCTCATCACGAGCATGAGCGCGCGCTTGAACGAGACGATCGCGAGGGGTTCATATCCCGCGTTGAGGACAAGTGTGCGCATGCCGGCCGCCTTTCTTCACGCCCCGGATGGCTTCCGGGGACAAGACCTGTGCTCACACAGTGCGATGGGCGCACTGCGGCGACACGTCGAGAGTAACCCATACGACACGCCCGGGGAATGACGCCGAGGTAAATTCTTCCGGAAATGCATTTAGGCGCCCGTTCCCGAGGGAACGAGCGCCTAAAGAAGCGAGAAAAATCAGCCGATGGGGAGGTACGAACGGGGCTCGACCAGCTGGCCGTTGACCCGAACCTCGAGGTGGAGGTGGTGCGCCGTCGAGCGCCCCGTCGAGCCGACGTAGCCGATGATCTGGCCCTGCTCGACGTACTGACCGGCCTGAACCTGCCGCGATCCGTACGTCATGTGACCGTACAGCGTGTTCGAGCCGTCACCGTGGTCGATCTGCACGGCGACGCCCCAGCCGTAGTGCGCCTCGCTCGACACGACGACCGTTCCCGACTTAGCGGCGTAAATCGGCACGGACCAGTCGGACTGGCTCGTCGTCACCATGTCGGTGCCGTCGTGCCCGCTGCTCAGCGACCGGCTGATGTAATAGCCGGCGCCGCCGAGCGGGTTGATCCAGCCACCCTGCGCCTCGGCTGGCGGAGCCGCCGGGGCGGCGGGCTGCTGCGGCGCGGTCGAGTCCGGAACACCGGCGGGCGTTCCCTGATTCTGCTGCTGTTGTTGCTGCTGCTGCTGCTGCTGCTGGGCGAGGATCGCCTGACGCTGGCGCTCTTCCTCGGCGCGTTCGAGCGCGAGGCGCTCGGCCTCGGCCTGCGCGATCTCGTCGGCGGTGCGCGCCGAGTAGCTCGTGGCGGTGATGTCGGCGCCCGCGGCCTCCTCGCCCGCCGCGAACGACTGCGCATCCTGCGCGGCCTCGTCGCGAGCGGTCGCGGTCGCCGCGGCCTCCGCGCTCTGCTGCGTCGCGGCGAACGCGGGAATCGCGACTCCCGCGATCAGCGCACACACCGCCGCAGCGGTTCCGACGGCCCGCACGCCACCGAGGCGGCGCTTCGGGGCGGACGCCGGCACCTTGCGGCGCTCGGCGCGAGCGATGCGGCGGGCCTCCTTGCGGGCTTCCGCGACAAGCTTCCTGCTACTCACCGAACGGTCGGCGGATTCCGGTGCGTCCGTACGGGCGATCTCGTCATTCGCCGTTTCGTTCTCTGCCACGTGTTTTCCTCCGCCGGATGACCGGCTCGTGATTGGGGTCACTCTACGGTAACGAAAGATAACGAATCTGTCACGCTCGGATTCGATATTCTTGTTCGCGCACCGGAGTTTCGGAGGTCACTCGGCGACAAGGAAGACGTGCGAGGCAAGGTCGAGCGGCAGCTCGAGACCGCCCTCGACCCCGTCCATCTGCATCAGGACATAGCCCTCGTTGAACCGGAAGGTGCCGCGCGCACCCGGCACGACGCCGGCCTCGCGAAGCTGACGCAGGAGCTCGGGCTCGACCTGGATCGGCTCCGCGAGCCGGCGCACGGTGCCGATGATCGGTCCGCCCTCGGCCTCGAGGCGCTTCACCACGCACACCACTCCCTCGTCGAAAGACCCGGCCGCGGCCGTCTCGCCGATCTCGCCGAGGCCGGGGATCGGGTTGCCGTACGGCGACTCGTCGGGGTGCCCCAGCAGCTCAACGAGGCGTCGCTCGACGAGCTCGCTCATCACGTGCTCCCAGCGGCAGGCCTCCTCGTGCACGTAGGCCCAGTCGAGACCGATCACGTCGCTCAGCAGGCGTTCCGCGAGGCGGTGCTTACGCATGACCTCGATCGCCTTGCGGCGTCCCGTCTCCGTCAGGACGAGGCGGCGGTCCTCGCCGACACGAATGAGACCGTCGCGATCCATCCGCCCGACGGTCTGCGAGACCGTCGGCCCCGAGTGCCCGAGGCGCTCGGAGATGCGCGCGCGCAGCGGAACGATCCCCTCCTCCTCGAGTTCGAGGACGGTGCGAAGGTACATCTCGGTCGTGTCGATGAGGTCAGCCATTACTGCTCCTGGTGTGCGAGGACGTACTCGATGCTCTTGACGAGCTGGCGCACGTCGTTCGGCTCGATCGAGACGAACGTGGCGACGCGCAGCTGGTTGCGGCCGAGCTTACGGTAGGGCTCGGTGTCGACGATGCCGTTGGCGCGCAGCGTCTTCGCGATCGCCGCGGCGTCGATGCTCTCGTCGAAGTCGATCGTGGCGACGACCGGCGAGCGGTGCGCCGGGTCTGTCACGAACGGCGTCGCGATGTCCGACGCGTCCGCCCACTCGTACAGAACGTTCGACGACTCGCGCGTGCGCGCGTCGGCCCAGCTGAGACCGCCGTTGTCGAGGATCCAGCCGAGCTGGCTGTCGAGCAGGTGCAGCGTCGTCACCGCGGGGGTGTTGTAGGTCTGCTCCTTGCGCGAGTTGTCGAGAGCCGTCGCGAGGTTCAGCGATTCCGGGATGTACCGACCCGAGGCGGCGATCTTCTCGATGCGGGCGATCGCGGCGGGCGAGACCGCGGCGAGCCACAGCCCGCCGTCGGATCCGAGGTTCTTCTGGGGCGCGAAGTAGTAGACGTCGGCCTGCGCCAGGTCGAAGTCGATGCCGCCCGCGGCGCTCGTTGCGTCGATCACCGTCAGGGCGCCGTCGGCGGACACGCGCGTGATCGGGGCGTATGCGCCGGTCGAGGTCTCGTTGTGCGGCCAGGCGTAGACGTCAACGCCCTCGAGCGGCTCCGGCAGGGCGATCGACCCCGGCTCGGCCGTGATGACCGAGGGCGCGTCCAGCCAGGGCGCCGCGGCGGCGGTGGCGAATTTGCCGCCGAACTCGCCGAAGGTCAGGTTCTGGCTCCGCTTCTCGATCAGGCCGAAGGCCGCGGCGTCCCAGAAGGCGGTCGATCCGCCGTTGCCGAGGATGATCTCGTATCCCTCGGGCAGGCGGAAGAGCTGCGCGAGGCGCTCACGGACCGATCCGACGAGGTTCTTCACCGGGGCCTGGCGGTGCGAGGTGCCGAGGAGGGAGGCGCCGACGGCGGCGAGCGCGGACACCTGTGCGTCGCGGACCTTCGAGGGTCCGCAGCCGAAACGTCCGTCAGCGGGGAGGAGGTCGGCGGGGATCTGGAGCGTCATGCAGTCAGTTTAGCCGCGCCCGTCGGGGCCTACTCTTCCTCGTCGTCGGCCTCGTCGTCGAACTCGTCGATGTCCACGCCGTCGACATCGCCGGCGTGGAGGTACTCCCCCGCCTCGTCGGCGTCGTCGTCGCCTTCCAGATCGTCGTCCTCATCGTCGTCGGCGTCATCGCCCTCGGCCGCTTCCTGCGCCGCCAGCGCCTGCTGCGCCTTGAACTCCTCGAGGCGCTGCGACCACGGCACCCAGTCCGGGGCCAGGAGCGCCCCGTCGCCGGGGAGCAGCTCCAGCTCGAGCACGGTCGGCGCGGATCCGGGGACCGACGCGAGCGCGACCGTCCAGAACCAGCCCGGGTAGCCGAGCAGCGTCGTCTCGAATCGCAGCAGCGTCACCCCGTCGTCGCTCGCCTCGTGTCCGGCGAACTCGCCGATCGACGAGGCGGGAGTGACCTCGTGCAGCGCGGCGAGGGCCAGCTCCCGAGATTCGTCGAGGCGGTCCTCGATGTCACGCGTCGATGTCATCAGCGACCTTCCGGAGCACGGCCGCGATCTTGCGCGCGTGCGAGTTCGAGGGGTAGCGACCGCGCCGCAGGTCGCCGCCCATGTCGTCGAGCAGCTTCACGAGGTCTTCGATGATGACGGCCATGTCGTCGGCGCTCTTGCGCTGGGCCTTGACGGCGCTCGGCGGCGCGTCGAGGACCGACACCGACAGCGCCGAGGGCCCACGGCGTCCATCCGCCACGCCGAACTCGACGCGCGTTCCCTTGCGAACGGTCACCCCATCGGGGAGCGCGCTGGCGTGAAGGAAGACGTCCTGTCCGTCGTCGGAGGCGATGAAGCCGAAGCCCTTCTCCTCGTCGTAGAACCTGACCTTGCCGGTGGGCATGGCACACCTCACTGAAAACTGCTGCCAACAAAGAAAAAGGGATCGAGCGATCCCTCGTATCCCAGGGTACCGCGCACAGCCAAGGAAGGTATCGTGGGCACGATGAGCAATAACGACGACGGCGCGCCGGTGGTTCGCCGTATCGACAGGATCTTGGCGTTCGCCTCGCTCGGGCTGCTGCTGATCTCGGTGGCCTGCTTCTTCGCGACGATGATCATCGGCGAAGGCGTGTGGCCCATTGTCATCATCGTGCAGGCGTACGGCCCCATCGTGGCCTTCTTGCTCCTTTTGGTCCTGCTCGTCATGAGCTTCGCGCGACGGGGCAGGGCCCACAAGCAGTGACGCGCCCCGAGAGCACCGCGCAGCGCGTGGTCGCCCAGCGGCTCTCCGCCGCACGCGATCATGAGCTCTCGGAGCTGTTCCGCGTCCGCGGCATCGCGCCGCACGCGGCACCCGCCACCGGATGGCGCGACTTCTTCGATGCCGCCGAGTATCTGCTCGAGCCGGGCTCGATCGACACCGCCCTCACCCGCCTCGGGCGCGACGAGCTCGCCGATCTCATCGCGGGCGGATCCCGTGAGCTCCTCGCCCTGACGGACGCGGACGGCCGCACGCTCCCCGCGGTCGCCGAGCGCCTCCGCGGCGTGGAGGTCGCGGCGCGCGGATCCGCCACGCCGACACCGGCCGACGAGGCCGGGGCGGCGCGCGCCGCCGAGCGCGCCTTCACGACGCTCAGCGGCATCGCGGACATCCTGATCCACGCGGCGCAGACCCCGCTCGGCCGCATCGGCACGGGCGCGCTCAGCGTGACGGAGCGGAGGCGCCTCGCGGAGCAGGGCTTCGCGCCGACGCCGGAGGAGGCGGACCTCCTCGTGAGGATCGCGGTGAGCACGGGCCTCCTGGTAGGCCGGGATCGACAGCTCGGGGTCTCCGAGGCGGGCGAGCACTGGCTCTCGCTGGCCACTCCCGAGCGGTGGAGCACGCTCGCGGTGCGACTGCGCGACGCGCTTCCCGCGGGGCTGCGCACCGCCGACGGCGGCTGGATCCCATTGGATGCGTGGCCGGACGCCTACCCGCTCGACCGGTCGTGGCCCGCGCGCGCCGCCGAATGGCTGGCGCTGGCCGAAGCCCTGGGGCTCACGGCGGGGGCCGCCGAGCCGGCATGGGCCGCTCCCCTGCGCGCGGGCTCGGATCCGGATCCCGGCCCGCTCGTGGCACTCATGCCGCACGAGGTCGACCGGGTCTTCCTGCAGAACGACCTCACCGCGATCAGCCCCGGCCCGCTCGCGCCCGCGCTCGACGCGCGCCTGCGCCGAATGGCCGTCCGCGAGAGCCGCGCCCAGGCGTCCGGCTACCGCTTCACGGAGGCCTCGATCGCCCAGGCGCTGAGCTCCGGCGAGACCGCCGACAGCCTTCGAGCCTTCCTCGGAGACCTCTCGCTCACCGGCGTTCCGCAGCCCCTCTCCTATCTCATCGATCGCGGGGCCGCCCGTCACGGCCTCGTCCGCGTCACGACGGACGTCGACGGGCGCACGACCCTCGTCCGAAGCTCCGACGCGACGCTCCTGCGCACGCTCGCGGTCGACCAGTCGCTGTCGGGAATCGGGCTGTCCCCGGCTGGCGACGCGCTCGCGACGCGCACCCCGCGCGACGTCGTGTTCTGGGCGCTGTCGGAGGCGCGCTACCCCGTCGTCGCGGAGAGCTCCTCGGGCGAGGCGGTGCCGACCGGCCGCAAACGCGTCTTCGCCGACCCCGAACGGGCGGATCCCTATGGCGAACTGATCGCGCGGCTGCGTGCCCATCAGGGCGACGACTCCGAGTCGGCCTGGCTCGAGCGCGAGCTCGCGGGCGCGCTCCGAGACAGGACCCTGCTCGCGATCGTCGTCAATCTTCCCGGCGGAGCGACGCGCGAACTGGTTCTCGAGCCGATCGGGCTCGGCGGGGGCCGACTCCGTGGCCGCGATGCGGCGGCGGATGTCGAACGCACCCTGCCGCTCTCCCTGATCGCGTCCGTGCGGCCCGCGTAGACTTGTCGGTTATGTCCGGCCCGCTGATTGTCCAGAGTGACCGCACGGTCCTACTCGAGGTTGCTCATCCCGACGCCGAGGCGGCACGCCACGCGCTCGCGGTCTTCGCCGAACTCGAACGCGCGCCCGAGCACATCCACACCTACCGCATCACGCGGCTCGGCCTGTGGAACGCGCGCGCGGCCGGGCACACCGCCGACGACATGCTCGCGACGCTCGACCAGTACACGCGCTTTCCCGTGCCCCCGTCGGTCGCGCTCGACCTCCGGGAGACCGTCGGGCGGTACGGCCGGCTGACGATCGAACGCGGCGACGACGGCGAGCTGCTCCTGCGCTCGTCCGACCGCGCCGTGCTGGCCGAGGTCGCGCGGAACAAGCGGATCCAGAACCTGCTGATCGGGCATCCGGATCCGGAGACCTTCGTGATCGACGCCTGGGCGCGCGGACAGATCAAGCAGGAGCTGCTGAAGCTGGGTTGGCCCGCGGAGGACCACGCCGGATACACGCCGGGAACGCCCCACGAGATCGCGCTCGACGAGGACGACTGGCAGCTGCGGCCGTATCAGCGCGAGGCCGTCGAGACGTTCTCGAAGGACGGATCCGGCGTCGTCGTGCTGCCCTGCGGCGCGGGCAAGACGCTCGTCGGCGCGGGCGCCATGGCCGCGAACAAGACGACGACCCTGATCCTCGTCACGAACACCGTCTCCGCGCGCCAGTGGCGCGACGAGCTCCTGAAGCGCACGACGCTGACGCCGGACGAGATCGGCGAGTACTCGGGGCAGGTGAAGGAGATCAAGCCCGTCACGATCGCCACCTACCAGATCCTCACCGCGAAGCGGAAGGGCGTCTACGCGCACCTCGACGTGCTCGACGCGCTCGACTGGGGTCTCATCCTCTACGACGAGGTGCACCTGTTGCCGGCGCCGGTGTTCAAGCTCACCGCCGATCTGCAGGCCCGGCGGCGCATGGGTCTTACCGCCACGCTCGTGCGCGAGGACGGCCGCGAGGGCGACGTGTTCAGCCTGATCGGCCCGAAGCGCTACGACGCGCCGTGGAAGCAGATCGAGCAGCAGGGCTACATCTCGCCCGCCGCCTGCTTCGAGGTGCGCGTGGAGCTGTCGCCCGATGAGCGCCTCGAGTACGCGGCGGCCGCCGACAACGAGCGCTACCGCCTCGCGGCCACCGCCCCCGAGAAGCTCGAGGCCGTGCGCGACATCGTGGCGCGTCACCGCGGCGAGCAGATCCTCGTGATCGGCCAGTACCTCGACCAGCTCCAGGAGCTCAGCGACGGCCTCGGCGCTCCGCAGATCACGGGATCCACCCCCGTGGACGAGCGCGAGCAGCTGTTCCAGGCGTTCCGCGACGGGTCGCTGAACCTGCTCGTGGTGTCGAAGGTCGCCAACTTCTCGGTGGACCTGCCGGACGCGTCCGTCGCGATCCAGGTGTCGGGATCCTTCGGGTCCCGCCAGGAGGAAGCGCAGCGGCTGGGGCGCCTCCTGCGTCCGAAGTCGAACGGGCACACGGCGAGCTTCTACACTCTCGTGGCGCGCGACACGGTCGATCAGGAGTTCGCGCAGAACCGCCAGCGCTTCCTCGCGGAGCAGGGCTACAGCTACACGATCCTCGACGCCGACGGTCTCGTCGCCGCGTAGGCATCGGCAAGAGCCGCCGCCGCCGACACCGCGCCCGTGAAGACGGGTGCGGCCGATGGCCGGAGCGTGGCGGATCCCCTGTCGTCGAGAACCGCGCCGCCGGCCTCGGCGACGACGAGGATCGCCGCCGCATGGTCGATGGGGTTATAGCGGTGGACCATCGCGGCGACGCCCCTGCCGAGCGCGACGCCGGCGAGCGTCGCGGTTCCGGATCCGGGAACGCGGGTCGTGCAGTGCCGCGCCGCGAGCTCCTCGAGCAGCGGCACGAAGCCGGGCCACGGGTCGGCGCCCGCGAGCTCCGTCATCACGATGCGGCCCGAGAGCGGATCCGCACCGGCGGCGTCGGCGATCGCGAGGCGCTCGCCCGCGCGCCAGGCGCCGCGCCCCTCGGCCGCGACGATCGGCACGCCCCCGATGGGGTCGAGCACGGCCCCGACGACGGGGCGACCGTCTTCGACGAGTGCGAGCGAGAAGCTCGTCCAGGGAACCCCGTTTGCGAGGTTCGCGGTGCCGTCGACGGGGTCGAGGTACCAGCACGGGCGCCCCTCGGACGACGCGCCGCCGTACTCCTCGCCGACCATGTCGTGCTCGGGGAACTGCGCCCCGATCACGGCGCGCACCCAGCGCTCGACGCCGCGGTCGACCTCGGTGACGTGATCGGCGGGGCTCGTCTTCGTGTCGACGGTGCCGACACCCTCGCGGCGGGCACGGGCGACGATCTCGGCGGCGTGGCCGGCGAGTTCCTCGACGATCGTGAGGCGCCGGCCCGGTTCGTCGGCCACGGCTCCGCGAACCGACGCGAGGTCGTTCGAGGTGAGGGAATCGACGCCGAGCGCGGCGAGGTGCGCTGCCTGCGCGGGATCGTCGACGGTCCAGCACGCGGCGCGCGCCCCGGCGGCGTGGACGGCGTCGAGGAACGCGGGGCCCACGAGCAGGTGCTGCGCGTTGACGAACGCCGGCGCGAGCTCGGCGAGCTCGGCGGGCGACGGCGGCTCGGCCGTGTACCAGGCCTGGTGGATCACGGCCTCCGGCATGGCCGCGCGCACGAGCCGCATCGCGGGCGTCGCGCCGCACCACTCGACGTCGTTCTCGGCGCCGGCGCCGCGCACGACGGCGACGGACGGGAGCGCGGGATCCTCGTGGTCCATGTCGATGAGGAGGGGCACGCCGGCCCCGCGCAGTGCGGCGAGCGCCTCCGCGAGCGTGGGGATGCGGCGAGCGCCGCCGCCGAACTCGCGCACCTCGGCGAGAGTCAGCTCGGCGACGCGGCGCGGGTCGCCCCAGATCCGTTCGAGCGTCTCATCGTGCAGCAGCACGACCTCGCCGTCGCGGGTGACGCGCACGTCGATCTCGACGACGTCGGCGCCGAGTTCCACCGCCGCCCGGATGGCCGCGAGGGTGTTCTCTGGCGCGGAGGCCGAGTGGGCGCCGCGGTGCGCGACGTACCGCGGGCTCACGCGGCGATCCTCTCGATCGGGGCGAGCGAACGGGTGTCGAGCACCCCGTTCGCGTAACGCAGTGCGCTCTCGATGCGCACACCGACGTCGGCGCCCACGGCAGGGGTCTCGCCGCTCACGTACGCGCGCAGTTCCGTGCCGCGCGCAACGACGGCCACCTCGGCGAAGTGTCCGTGAGGGAGGACGCGGGTCACGCGCCCGGGGATTCCCTCGTCGGCGGGGACAAGGACTACGTGCTCGGGCCGCACCATCCAGTGCACGTCGTTCTCGCCCGGCCCGAGGTCGGGCGACGCGAGGCGGTTGCTCGAGCCGATGAACCCCGCGACGAATTCGGTCGCGGGTGCGCGGTACAGCTCGGCGGGCGCGGATACCTGCTCGATGCGGCCGCCGTTCATGACAGCGACGCGGTCGCTGACGGCCATCGCCTCCTCCTGGTCGTGCGTCACGAGCACCGTCGTGATGCCGAGGCGCTGCTGGATGTCGCGGATCTCTTCGCGCACCCGCACGCGCAGCTTCGCGTCGAGGTTGGAGAGGGGTTCGTCGAGCAGCAGTAGCTTCGGGCGCTGCACGAGGGCGCGCGCCAGCGAGGCGCGTTGCTGCTCGCCGCCCGAGATCTGAGCGGGCCTGCTGTCGGCGTGGTGCGACAGACCCACGAGTTCCAGCACCTCGGCGACCCGGTCGGCGATCTCGCGGCGCGCCACGCGGGCGACCTTCAGCGGGTAGGCGACATTCTTCGCGACGGTCATGTGCGGCCACAGCGCATAGTTCTGGAACACCATCGCGCTCGGACGCCGCTCCGGTCCGAGCGCCGTGACGTCGGATCCCTGTACCTCGATCGTTCCGGCGTCGGGGGTGAGGAAGCCGGCGATCATGCGCAGCGTCGTCGTCTTGCCGCAGCCCGACGGGCCGAGGAGGGATACGAGCTCGCCGGGCTCGAGATCGAGCGAGAGGTCGTCAACGATCGTGCGGCCGCCGAGGATCTTCGTGAGGCCCGCGAGTCGCAGGCCGGGTGTCATCGAGTTCATGTGGTCCTACCGGATCTGGAAGCCCTCGGCGAGCTGCCCGCCCATGATGTATTTGCGGGTCAGCAGCAGGAGGACGACGGAGGGAATGGAGAGCAGGATCGCGAAGACGGCGGCGACCTGCGTCGGGTAGTTGAGGACGAGCGAATACATCTCGGTGGGCATCGTCATATAGGACGGGGCGCCCACGAGGTACGTGCCCTGCGCCTCGTCGAAGGAGGCGAGGAACGACATGACGGCGGCCACGAGGATCCCCGGCAGCGCCATCGGGAGCGTGACGGTGAGGAACACGCGCAGCTTTCCCGCGCCCGCGTCGCGCGCGGCCTCCTCGAGCGAGCGGGGCACGGCGCTGAACGCGGCGGCGGGGATCCAGGTCATGAAGACGACGGTGCCGATCACGTGCACGATCACGATCCCGAGCGTCGTCTCCATGAGGTTCAGCCCGTAGAAGATCGTCGCCATCGAGACGAACAAGCCCATCTTGGGGAAGGCGTTGGTCGCGAAGAGACCCACGAGGAAGAAGCGGCGCCCCGGGAAGTCGAAGCGCGAGAACGCGTACGCCGCCGGCAGGCACACGATCGCCGACACGAGGACCGTCACGGGGGCGAAGAACAGCGAGTTGCGCATCGAGGAGAACAGCCCCGGATCCGCGAACACGGTGCGCCACCAGTCGAGCGTGAGGCCGGAGGGCAGGAGGCTCGGATAGCGCCATTCGGTCGCGAACGCGTGCGCGGCGAGCCAGACGAGGGGCCCGAGGATGAACCCCGCGACGATGAGGACGAGGATGACGATGAGCGCGCGCCCTCCGGCGCGGCGGGCGGCGAGCATCAGACCTTGCCCTCTTTCTTGGCGCTGCGGAAGTTCGCCCACACGTACAGCGCGGCGACGCCCGAGGCGAGCACGAACACGACGACTGCGAGGGCGGCGGCCTGCTGCGGCTGGTTGAACGACTGGAACTGGTTGCTGATCGAGACGCCGAGCTGCTGCGGGGCGTTGGGCCCGACGAAGTACGGCACCGTGAACTGGCCGAGCACGCCGATGGCCGTGAAGGTCGCGGCGATGACGAGCGGGATCCCCGCCATCGGGATGAGCACGGTGCGGATCACCCGCAGGGTGGAGGCGCCCGCGTCGCGAGCGGCGTCGATGAGGGCCTGGGGCACGCCCTGCATTCCCGAGGTGGCCATGAGGAGCGCGAACGGCAGGTTGACCCACACCGACGCGATGATGACGCCCGTGATGGTGAAGCCGTAGGTCGGGAACTCGATGCCCCACTGCGCGAACAGGCTGCGGAGGAAGCCCGTTCCCGAATAGAACTGCAGGATCGCCCACGAGGCGATCACGACGGGGATGAACATCGGGACGACGCCGAGGCCGGCGAGGATCGCGCCGAGCCGCCCGCCGCGCAGTCGCAGGAACACGGCGATTCCGATCGCGATCGCGAGCGTTACGAGCGTGGTGACAACCGTGACGAGGATTGTGGCGAGCAGGTCGCGGGGGAAGCGCGCGTCGGCGAAGAGCTGACGGTACGCGTCGAGCGTGATGAGGCCGTCGGCCTCGTGGACGTTCTGCCCGATGGCCGCGGAGGTGCTGTTCAGGCCACCGGTCATGCCGAAGCTGAAACCGATGGCGAGCAGGACGGGGAATCCGACGAAGAGGGCGATGATCACGACGGGCGGGAGCGCCATCGAGAAGCCGGTCAGACGCCGGCGCCTCTCGAGTCGCTCGGCCGCCGAGGCGGCGGGGCGCGCGCGGCGCGCGCGGGCCCCGCCGACGACGGGGGCTGTCGCGGTCACGGGACCAGCTGGTCCCACATGTTCGACATCTCCGCGCCGACCTCGCTGTAGTAGCCGGGGCGGAGGGCGCTCGGGTCGGCGTCCGCGAACTGGTCCTGCACGTCCTGCGGTAGCGTCGACAGATCCACGACCGGGTAGCCCGAGATCTGTTCGGCGATGATCTGCTGCCCCTCGGCCGAGAGCACGAAGTTCACGAGGTCGATCGCGGCGTCGGTCGCGTCGCTCGTCTTCGGGATCCCGAGGTAGGAGGCGTTACCCGTGAAGCTCGGGTCTGCGATCTGTGTGAACGCGATGTTCTCGCCGATGAGGCCGCTCTGCTGCGAGGTGAGGAACTGGTCGCTCCAGACGGGAGCCATGGAGATCTCGCCGGAGCCGAGCATCTCGAGCACCTGGGTGTTGCCGTTGGGGTAGACGCCCTCCTGGTACATCGAGGGGCCGAGGGCCTTGAGCCGGTCGAAGCCCTCGCTCCACTTCGCCATGATGTCCTCGTCGACCTCGGTGCGCAGGGCGTCCTGCTCGTCGGCGGTGAGGAAGCTGTCGAGCACGGTGGTGACGAAGGCTCCGCCGGATCCTCCGGTCGAGGGCGAGTTGTACGCGAACTCGCCGGGGTTGTCCTGGATCCACTGCAGCAGCTCGTCCAGGGTGCCGGGCGCATCGGTCACGGTGTCGGTGTCGTAGGCGAGCAGCACCGAGGATGCGCGGTAGGGGATCCCGTATCCGCGACCCGCGGCAACGGTCGTCTCAGGGACGTCGGCGAGACCCGAGACGGTGTCCGCCTCGATGTCGAGGAGCGTGCCGGCCTGCGCCGCGCTGGAGGTGACGAAGCCCGCGTCGATGAGGTCGTAGCCCGGGTCGTCGCCGGCCTCGGTCGCGGTCGTGAGCTTCGCGACCGTCTGCTGGTCGTGCTCGCCGTGAAGGTCGATCGTCGTGTTGACGGTGACCCCCGGGTTCTCCTTCTCGTATGCGGGGATGATCCCGTTGTCCCAGAGGTCCTGCACGTTGGTGTCGCCCGAGATGAAGACGGTGAGGGTCGTGCCGTCGCCGCCGGACGACGCGTCGGCAGAGGTACCGGTGGCCGCGACCGGCGCGCAGGCGGTGAGGGCGCCGACGGCGCACACGGCGAGGAAGCCCGCCGCGAGGGAACGCTTGTGAGTCACGATGCTCGTGTCCTTTGTGAGGGGGAAGGTGTGGGGGTGCGATCCGCATCGCACCGTTTCGATGATTCGGTCGCCGCGTGGCCGCGAGGTGAACGCACGGTGACCGTTCGTGAGGCCGCAGACGAACGAATCGAAACGTTGCGATCTGCGGGTACTGTGATCCCATGGCTCCCACATCTTCGGGCGGTCGCGGGCGCGCGGGGCGCGTCACGATCGCGGACGTCGCCGCCAGCGCCGGGGTTTCGACCTCGACCGCGTCGCTCGCCTTCCGCGGCTCCGACCGCGTCCTCGGCGACACCCGCGACCGGATCCTCGCGGCCGCCGACGCGCTCGGCTACGACGGCCCGCACCCCGTCGCGAGTTCGCTGCGCAGGGGCCGCAGCGGCATCGTCGGCATCGTCGTCGCCGAGCGCGTCGGCCTCGCGTTCCAGAACCCCGTCGCGCTCGCCACGATGGACGGTCTCTCGGAGCGGCTCGACTCGATCGGGTACGGCCAGCTCCTGCTGCCCGGCAGGGCGCGCCCTCTCCCCCATCCGGATCCCCTGCGCACGCTCCCCGTCGATGCCGTCGTGTTCGCGACGCGCGGCGAGGAGTTCGACCAGCTGCTGCCGCTCGTGCGGGCGCGGCGCGTGCCCATCGTGGGCATCGAGGGCCCGCATGCCGACGACGTGACGCTCGTCGAGGTCGACGACGCGGGCGGGATGACGCAGATCGCCGAGCACGTCGCGCGACTCGGGCACCGGCGCGTCGGCGTCGTCATGCGCACGACGCAGCCGGGCGAGACGCGGGCCCCCGGGCCCGCCGTGCCGATCCTCGAGGGGATCGAGGCGATCACGAACGGCACGATCCGCGGTCGCCTCCAGGCCGTCGCACGGGTGTTCCCGGATGCCTTCCGGGTCGAGGCCGGGGGTCGCGATTCTGCCGCGGGCACGGCCGCCGCCCGCGCGCTCCTCTCACTCGGCGAGGCCCCGAGCGCGATCCTCGCCCAGAACGACATCCTCGCGGCGGGCGCCGTGACCGCGGCGCGCAGCCTCGGGCTCGACGTACCGAGGGACATCACGATCACCGGTTTCGACGGCATCGAGGTGCCCTGGCTCGATGTGCCGCTCACCACCGTGAAGCAGCCCCTCCGCGGCCGCGGGCGCGAGGCGGGGCGCCTCGTCGACGAGCTCCTGAACGGCGGATCCCCCGCGAACGTGATGCTTCCCGTGTCGTTCCGTGCGGGGGCCACGGCGGCCCCGCCGCGGACGCCCCGCATGTAGGCGATCACCGCGCGATGTCCGGATATCACCCACTTCTGTCAATACACCCGACATAATGGGGACATGACCGCAGCGCGAATCCTTGTAGTCGACGACGAGCCCAACATCCGTGACCTGCTCTCGCAGAGCCTGCGTTTCGCAGGATTCCAGGTGCGGACCGTCATCAATGGTGCCCAGACGATCTCCGCCGTCCTGGAAGAAGAGCCCGACCTGATCGTTCTCGACGTGATGCTGCCGGACATGAACGGTTTCAGCGTGACCAAGCGTCTGCGCGACGCCGGGTACACGGCACCGATCATCTTCCTCACCGCGAAGGACGAGACGGAAGACAAGATCAAGGGGCTGAACGTCGGCGGCGACGACTACGTCACCAAGCCCTTCAGCCTCGACGAGATCGTCGCCCGCATCCAGGCGGTGCTGCGCCGGACGATGCAGACGGAGGACGAGGAATCCGTCATCCGCACCGGCGAACTCACGATGGACCAGGACACGCACGACGTCTACGTCGGCGAGACCGCCATTGACCTCAGCCCCACCGAGTTCAAGCTCCTGCGCTACCTCATGCTGAACCCGAACCGCGTTCTCAGCAAGGCGCAGATCCTCGACCACGTCTGGGAGTACGACTTCAACGGCGACGCCGGCATCGTCGAGAGCTACATCTCGTACCTGCGTCGCAAGATCGATCCGCACGCCGCCGAGTCTCTGATCCAGACCAAGCGCGGCTTCGGATACATGCTCAAGGTCGACAAGCTCTAGTTCGAGGACGATTCCCTGGCCGCGCGAACAGACCCGTTCACTCGGTGGTGGCGCCGCATCAGTCTGCGGGCCAAGATCACCGGAGTGACGGTCGGCGTACTCGCGGCCGGGCTCGTCGCCGCCGGAATCGGCACCCTGCCGGTGCTGCAGGGTATGCTGCGCGCGAACATCGATTCGACGGTCGAGCAGCTCGCGAGCACCAACATCTACGAGACGCTTTTCGATGTCAAGACCGACCCGGTCACCGGCGCGCCCGTTCTCGATGAGAAGGCTGCGCCGCCGCGCACCGACTACATCGTCGCGATCTACGACGCCGACGGCGAGCTCGCGGCCGTCGCGGGAGGCACCGAGGGTTCGCGCCGCTATCCCGTCTTCCCGACGTCGCTGAAGGTGCAGGACGCGTTCCTGAATCAGGACGCGTCGTTCACGCTCCACGCGCTCACCGGATCCGATTACCGCGCGGCGGTGGCCCCCATCGAGGTCTCCGGAGAGAACTCGAACGCCCTCTACGCGCAGCTCGTCGCGCAACCCGTCGGCGACGCCGACTCCTTCGTGGGTACCTACGTCGGGGTGTTCACGACCATGACGGTCATCACCCTCATCCTCGGTGCGCTCGGCACCCGGCTGCTCGTGACGCTCGCGTTCCGACGGCTGGGCCAGGTCGAAGAGACCGCGATGAGCATCGCCGAGGGCGATTTCTCCCAGCGCCTCACGGAGATCGAGCCCACGACCGAGGTCGGTCGCCTCAAGATCGCAATCAACACGATGCTCGATCGGGTCGACGAATCGTTCGCCGAGCGCGACGCCGCGGTCGTGAAGATGCGCCGCTTCATCGGCGATGCGAGCCACGAGCTCCGCACGCCGCTCGTCAGCGTGCGCGGCTATGCCGAGCTGTATCGCATGGGCGCGATGCAGACCGAGGAGGACACCGCGAAGGCGATGGAGCGCATCGAGAAGGAGGCCAAGCGCATGTCCTCCCTGGTCGAGGACCTCCTCTCTCTCGCGCGTCTCGACGAGCGGCGCGCCCTCGAGATCGTCGAGGTCGATCTGCGCCGGGTGGCGAGCGACGCCGCGCTCGACGTGCGGGCCGCGGATCCGAGCCGCACCGTCACGGTCATCGACACCACCTTCGAGGCGTTCACGGGACCGGTGCAGGTGCTGCCCGACGAGACCGCCTCGCCCGCGACGGAGGAGCCGCCCGCGCCGACGGCCCCGCTCCCCGTCCAGAAGAAGGAGACCTCGACGGGGCTGCTGAACGTCATCACGACCAGCACGGCCGCCTTCACCCGCGCCACCCGCAAGCGGCGCAAGACGGCGTCGGAGGACGCCCCGCCGGCCGCCCCCGCCGTCGACTTCTCGAATCCCGAGCAGGGCAAGCCCATCGACATGCCGCCGATAGTCGTCGGCGCGGAGGAGCCGATCCAGCAGGTCGTCGCGAACCTCCTCGGCAACGCGCGACGCTACAGCGGCCCGGACGCCCCCATCGAGCTCGAGGTCGGCGTCGATCCGGCGACCCGCATGGGGTGGATTGCGGTCGTCGACCACGGCGAGGGCATCCCCGCCGAGATCCGGGACAAGATCTTCGAGCGCTTCTGGCGAGCCGACACCTCGCGCACGCGCGAGACGGGTGGATCCGGGCTCGGGCTCGCGATCGTCTCCTCGATCGTCGAGCGCCTCGAGGGCACGGTCGAGGTCGTCGAGACACCGGGCGGCGGGGCGACCTTCCGGGTGTCGTTCCCGCTCGCCTAAGACCGCTCAGCGCGTCCACAGGCGCTTTTCCCGGGAAGTTGTCCCCGTTCGCGCCGCCCGGGCGAGCGGCCCGTGCGCGCGGCTCCTAGCGTGGTGGCAACCACCAGAAAGGAGCCATCCCATGGCACAGTTCACCGTCGACAGCGACAGCCTCCTGCACACCCGATCCGAGGTCGCCCAGGGATCCGAACGATTGCGCGCCGACGTCGCGTACATCATGGGCCGCGTGCACTACCTCGAGGGCAGCTGGCAGGGCGCCGCGTCGCAGGCCTTCCAGGGGCTCGCCGCCGAATGGCAGGCCCTGCACCTTCAGGTCGAGGAGGCCTTGAACAACCTCGCGCACCGCCTCGAGATCGCCGGCAACGGGTATCAGCAGGTCGAGCACGACGTCGCCAGCATGTTCCGCTGAGAACGACATCGGCCCCCTCTCCCGAAGGAGAGGGGGCCGATGTCGTCAGTCAGCGCTGGATCAGAAGTCCATGCCGCCGTCCGCCGGCGCGGCGGGCGCGGCCGGGGCCGGCTTCTCCGCAACGACGGCCTCGGTCGTGAGGAACAGGCCGGCGATCGACGCGGCGTTCTGCAGCGCCGAGCGCGTCACCTTGGCCGGGTCGATGATGCCCGCGGCGAGCATGTCGACGTACTCGCCGGTCGCGGCGTTGAGGCCCTGGCCCGAGGGGAGCTCGGCGACCTTGGCGGCCACGACACCCGGCTCGAGACCGGCGTTCAGCGCGATCTGCTTCAGCGGCGCCTCGATACCGATGCGAACAATCTTCGCACCCGTCGCCTCGTCGCCCTCGAGCTCGAGCTTGTCGAACGCGGTCGTCGCGGCCTGGATCAGCGCCACGCCACCACCGGGGACGATGCCCTCTTCGACGGCGGCCTTTGCGTTGCGCACAGCGTCCTCGATGCGGTGCTTGCGCTCCTTGAGCTCGACCTCGGTCGCGGCACCCGCCTTGATGACGGCCACGCCACCGGCGAGCTTCGCGAGGCGCTCCTGGAGCTTCTCGCGGTCGTAGTCGCTGTCGGTCGCCTCGATCTCGCGGCGGATCTGGGTCACGCGACCCTCGATCTGGCCGGCGTCGCCGGCGCCCTCGACGATGGTCGTCTCGTCCTTGGTGACGATGACCTTGCGGGCGCGGCCGAGCAGGTCGAGGTCGGTGTTCTCGAGCTTGAGACCCACCTCTTCCGTGATGACCTGGCCACCGGTGAGGATCGCGATGTCCTGCAGCTGGGCCTTACGGCGGTCGCCGAAGCCCGGAGCCTTGATGGCGACGGCCTTGAAGATGCCGCGGATCTTGTTCAGCACGAGCGTCGCGAGAGCCTCGCCCTCGACGTCCTCGGCGATGATGACGAGCTCGCGGCCGGCCTGCATGACCTTCTCGACGACGGGGAGAAGATCCTTGATGTTCGAGATCTTCTGGTTCGCGAGGAGGATGTACGGGTCCTCGAACACGGCCTCCTGGCGGTCGGGGTCCGTGACGAAGTACGGGTTCAGGTAGCCCTTGTCGAAGCGCATACCCTCGGTCAGCTCGAGCTCGGTGCCGAAGGCCTGAGCCTCCTCGACCGTGACGACGCCCTCCTTGCCGACCTTGTCGATGGCCTCGGCGATCAGCGAACCGATCTCCGTGTCGGCCGCCGAGATCGACGCGGTCGCGGCGATCTGCTCCTTGGTCTCGATCTCGCGGGCGTTCGCCTGCAGCTCGGCGATAACGGCTGCGACAGCCTTCTCGATACCGCGCTTGAGGCTGACGGGGTCGGCGCCGGCGGCGACGTTGCGGAGGCCCTCGCGGACGAGAGCCTGAGCGAGAACCGTAGCCGTCGTCGTACCGTCACCGGCGACGTCGTCGGTCTTCTTGGCGACCTCCTTGACGAGCTCCGCACCGATCTTCTCGTACGGGTCGTCGAGCTCGATCTCCTTAGCGATCGACACACCGTCGTTCGTGATCGTGGGGGCGCCCCACTTCTTCTCCAGAACGACGTTGCGGCCGCGCGGGCCGAGCGTCACCTTGACGGCGTCGGCCAGCTGGTTGAGGCCGCGCTCGAGGCCGCGACGGGCCTCCTCGTCGAAAGCGATCATCTTTGCCATGTGTGTTCGTCCCTCCCGGACGTAAGGCCTGTGTTCTTTAGCACTCACCGATAGCGAGTGCTAAAAGCATTCTGGCACTCGACCCCTGTGAGTGCAAACCGCGGAGGAGATTACTCGGTCGCGCGGTCCAGGCCGACCACGATCGTGAAGCCGCCCTCGCTCTGTTCCGCGAACTCCGCGTTCTGCGCGACCTCGGCTCCGCCGAGCGCCTCGGCCACCCCGAGGGCGCGTGCGCGGTCGTCCTCGGTGACGTAGAAGACCGTCGTCGTGGCGAAGTCGGTGGCGTTGGAATCGAACACCGCGACCGAATCGTCGGCCCAACCGGCGGCCAGCAGCTCGGCCTCGACCGCGTTCGCCGCATCGGGCGACGCGGTGCCGTTGAGCACCACGATGAACGCGCTGGTGTCGAGTTCGGGCTCCACGTCGGCGGGTTCGCTCGCCGCCGGCGACGCCGGGGGCTCGATCGTTCCCGTATTCGACAACGCGAGGAAGCCGAAGATGCCGCCGGTGGTCAGCAAGACGACGGTGAGGAGCCACCAGAGCAGCGTGATCAGCCACCGCAGGCGCGGTCGCGGCGCGCGGTGAGCGCCGACCCGCGACGGATCCCGGGGAATCTCGTCGAAGCGGTCGCGCGGAAAATTGTGCTTCGGCATCCGGGACATTGTATCGGCGCGCCTGAGGGATCCCCTGCGCGCTCAGCGCAACAAATCGGCGCGGCGCGCGGTGCCCTTCTCGCGCATCCGTCGCAGGCGCCCGATCAGCATCGGGGCGTAGCTCAGCGCGGCGGGATCCTCCGTCAGGCGCCCGAGCAGCTGGTAGTACCGCGCGGGCTCCAGGTCGAGGCGCGCCCGGATCGCGTCTTCCTTCGCCGGCGTGTGCGCCGGCCACTCCCCCTCGAAATCGAGGATGGCGCGCGAGCGCTCGTCGAGAGGAGAGTCCGTCATGGTGCCGACGCTACCCCTCCGCACTGAGCGGTGACTCTGAGTCACCGCTCACAGGGCCGCGATCCACCCGCCCAGGGGATCCACTTCCGCGAGCGGGCGACCGTCGAGCGCGAGCAGGAAGCCGCGCTCGCCCTCGGGCGCCGGATCCCATGCGTCGTGAAGGCTCGCGTGGTCGATCGTGATCCAGCGCGCGGGCAGGTCCGCGATCGTCCGGATGAGGCGCGCCCGCTCCGCGCGCGGGATGTGCGGGAGCACCCCGGGCGTCGTGATGACGACCGTCGCTCCGCTCGGCGCCCGTCCGACGAGATCCTCGAGCACGCCGGGTTCCGATGCGTCGGCCGCCACCATGAGGGGCGGATCCGCCGCCGCGATGTCGAGCGCGGCGTCGATCCGACGCGCGCGCTCGGTCTCGCCGGGCCAGACGAGGCCCGAGATCCACGCGCGGTCGCGCGGGTCGCGCGCGTCGCGGGGCTGAACGTCGACGCCCGCCCGCCACACGATCTCCGGCAGCCGGGTCGGAGCGGAGACGTCTCCGCGCAGTTCGGTGACGAGCTCGACTCCGCCCGAACCGAGCGCGGCGGTGTCGCCGTAGCGATAGGTGTAGCGGTCGGGGTACAGGCACAGCCCCGCCGAGGCGCCCACCTCGATCAGCGCGATCGGCCCGCGCACGCGCGCCAGGGCCAGCGTCAACGGTGCGCAGCGCAGCGGCTCGTTGGTCTGCGTCGACCGATCCCGGCACTCGGCGAGCACCTGCTCGGCGTTGTTCCGCACGAACCTCGCCCACTCCGCATACGAGCCCTCCCCGGATCCGAGCATGCGGGTCACGGCGAAGACGACGGGCGGCTGCCGGTGCGGGGACGGGAGCCGCGCGAGGATCGCGAGGATCTCCTCGTCGGCGGCGACACCCTCGGCCCATTGCCGGTAGACCTCGCTGCGCCCGGGCGCCTCGTCGCTCGCGAATCGCGCGTACCGTGCCCGTGTATCGTCCACATCGCTCACTCCCCCATCCTGCCGGACGAGTTACGTCGAATGTCTGGGCGCGGGAATAGTTCCTGGGCCCGCGGCGTACTCTGTTGTTATGGGATACGACGTCGAGAAGACCGAAGAGGAGTGGCGCGCTGAGCTCACTCCCGAGCAGTACGCGGTGCTCCGCGAGCAGGGCACGGAGCGCGCGTGGACGGGCGAGCTCCTCGATGAGGACCGCGCCGGCATCTACACCTGTGCCGCCTGTGGGGCCGAGCTGTTTAAGAGCGGCACGAAGTTCGACTCGCACTGCGGCTGGCCGAGCTTCTACGAATCGGTCCGCCCCGACGCGGTCCAGCTGCTCGAGGACAACAGCCTCGGCATGGAACGCACCGAGGTGCGCTGCGCGAAGTGCGGCGGCCACCTGGGCCACGTCTTCCCCGACGGCTTCGGCACCCCGACCGGCGACCGCTACTGCATGAACTCGCTGTCGCTGAACTTCACCGCCGACGAGGCGTAAGCACCGACGAAAATGGCCACCCGCCTCGGCGGGTGGCCATTCGTCGTTCTCAAACCTTCGAAGCGCGGTAGCCGGCGCGCTCGCAACCTCACGGGCGAGCGGCGCGCTCCCGTATGGGATCCGCGAAGCGATACGGACCGTCGTGACGCGGGAGATCGGTCGGCGCCGTGGTCGCCCAGTACTCCTCCGCGAACGCCTCACCTCGCGTCGCCACCGCCAGGGTCACGAGCTCGAGATAACGCGACGGGAGCACCAGATCGGGATCCGCCCTGTGCTCGGCGCGACCCATGAATGCGAACACCGGCCCGGCCAGGACGGACTCGCTCTCAATCGCCGCCGTCACCTCGACGGTGTCGTACTGCGCCTCGCGAGCCTCCAGCATGACGAGCTCCGACGGCGACACCGCAAGCAGTGTGCCGAGCACAACGGATCCGGGGCCGGTGTCCGGCTGGACGTCGAGGAAGGCGCCCGTCGCTCGGGTCCCATCGTCGAATGCGAGCGGCACTCCGACGCCCCAATCGCGGCGATGCCCGCGCAGGCGCGCCGCCGGGAGCTCCTCTACGTAGCGGCCGAGCGTGCGCCCCGCGCTGATCGGCGAGACGAGGGATCCGTAACCGAAGACGTACATGAGGTGCCGGCTGAGGGGCTCGAACCCACGACCCCCGCTTTACAAGAGCGGTGCTCTACCAACTGAGCTAAGCCGGCGCAGCCCGAAATGGGCCAGGAGACAGCCTACTCGGAATCTCCCGAGTCGACGTCACCGTAGTACTGCTCGCTCTGTAGCGTCAGCAGGAACTGACTGAAATCGGCCGGGTCGTCGAGGCCACCCTCGTACTGCTGGTGATCAGCGAGAACAATCGGCTGCGTCGCGCGGATTCCGTCGGTCTCGGGCAGGTCGCTCTCCGTCGCACGGGTCGTGGCCTCGCCGATCCACGGCGCGTAGGTGTGCTCCGTGATGCACTCGTGGAGACCCGGTGCGCCGGCGTCGGCCGCCACGGCGACCAGATCCTCGTCGGTCGGCCCCTCGGTGCCGATCTCGGGCTGAGCGGACAACAGCGCGGTGTTAAACGCGCGGAACGCCTCGGGATGCTCCGACACGACACACATGGCGGCGGCGGCGGCGCGGGTCGAGTACTGCGAGCCGTTCGACTCGTTGGGCATGAGCGAGAGCGGGTGGTAGGCGACCGTGACGACGCCCTCGTCGAGGAGCTCGTAGATCTGCGGGGCGAGGTTCTGCTCGATCACCCCCGCATCCGGTGCCATGTAGTCGATGTAGATGTCGATCGCGATCGGGTTCTCGTCCATCTCGGGCCGCTCGGCCTCGGGAATCGTCGACAGGATGTCGACGCCGTCGCCCGTGAGGTTCTTGGGCTCGACGACGGGTCGGTCGAGCTCGGGCGTCACGGTCTTCCAGACCCACCATCCCGCCGCCGCCACGGCGGCGATGATCACCACGGTGATCGCCGCGCGGCGCGCGATCTTGCGACGGCGGATCCGCGCGGTGACCTTCTTGGCCTTCTCCCGCACGGCGTCGCGACGCTCATTGCTCACATCGTTGCTCATCCACAGCCCCCTCGTGCTACCCCGGAGATCATAGTGAGACCCCCTGTGAATCGCACGGGGCCGAAACGTATGACATACTGAGCACGCACCCAACGACGGGTGCGCGGAGCGCTTCGGCGCCTCGCTCATTCACAAAGGATCGTCCGGCACGTACCTGCCGGTGAAGGAGAAGCAGTTATGGCAACTGTGACGTTTGACAACGCTACCCGTGTCTACCCGGGCGGCACCCGTCCCGCGGTTGACAAGCTCAACCTCGACATCGCCGACGGCGAGTTCCTGGTTCTCGTGGGCCCCTCGGGTTGCGGTAAGTCGACTTCGCTTCGCATGCTCGCGGGCCTCGAAGAGGTCAACGACGGCGCGATTCGCATCGGTGACCGCGACGTCACCGACGTTCCGCCGAAGGACCGCGACATCGCGATGGTGTTCCAGAACTACGCGCTCTACCCCCACATGACGGTTCGCGACAACATGGGCTTCGCGCTCAAGATCGCGGGCGTCAACAAGGAAGAGCGCAACAAGCGCGTGGAAGAGGCTGCGAAGCTCCTCGACCTCGAGCCCTACCTCGACCGCAAGCCGAAGGCCCTCTCGGGTGGTCAGCGTCAGCGCGTCGCGATGGGCCGCGCCATCGTCCGTGAGCCCCAGGTGTTCCTCATGGACGAGCCGCTGTCGAACCTCGACGCGAAGCTCCGCGTGCAGACCCGTACGCAGATCGCGTCGCTGCAGCGTCGTCTCGGTGTCACCACCGTGTACGTCACGCACGACCAGACCGAGGCCCTCACCATGGGTGACCGCATCGCGGTGCTGAAGGATGGCATCCTCCAGCAGGTCGGTACGCCGCGCGACCTCTACGAGACGCCGCAGAACGACTTCGTCGCCGGCTTCATCGGTTCGCCCGCCATGAACCTGTTCCCCGCTACTGTCTCGGGCGACAGCGTCCAGATCGGCTCGCGCGTCGTGCCGGTCGTGCAGAACGTCCAGGCAGCGACGGGCAACACGGTCACGGTGGGCGTGCGCCCCGAGGACTTCACGGTGGTTCCGGCCGCCGAGGGTGGCCTCGAGGTCAAGGTGAACCTCGTCGAAGAGCTCGGTTCGGACGGTTACCTCTACGGCAACGCCGTCATCAACGGTGACGAGACGGAGGTCGTGGTCCGCGTTGACGGTCGCGACCACCCGACGGCCGGCGATGTCGTCACGATCGCGCCGAACCCCGCACGCGTGCACGCGTTCGACGCGTCGACCGGTGAGCGCCTTCCGCTGAAGTAAGCAGCAACGGCGAAGGGCCTTCCCACTCGAGAGTGGGAAGGCCCTTCGTGTTTTCCGCGTTACTCGCCCTGAGCCTGGCGAAGGGTGGAGATCTGATAGAGCGCGACCGACGCGGCGATGCCGGCGTTGAGCGATTCCGTCGCCGACGAGATCGGGATCGACACGATCTGATCGCAGTTCTCGGTGACGAGGCGTGAAAGCCCCTCGCCCTCGCTGCCGATGACGATCAGGAGCGGACGGTCGGCAAGCTCGATCTCGGGCATCTGCACATCGCCGCCCCCGTCGAGGCCGAGCACGAACACGCCCTGCTTCTTGAACTCCTTGATCGTCGACGTGAGGTTCGAAGCCATCGCGACGGGGATCCGGGCGGCCGCGCCCGCGCTCGTCTTCCACGCGGCCGAGTTCAGACCCGCGGAACGGCGCTGCGGGATGATCACGGCGTGACCGCCGAAGGCCGCGGTCGAGCGGATGATCGCGCCGAGGTTGCGCGGATCCGTCACACCGTCGAGCGCGACGAACAGCGGCGTCTCGCCACGGTCGACGACCTGCTCCAGAACGTCCTGCGGGTGCGGGTACTCGTAGGGCGGAACCTTCAGCGCGACGCCCTGGTGCACACCGTCGAAGCCCGCCATGCGGTCAAGTTCGGGGCGCGTGACCTCGAGGATCGCGAGGTCACGGTTCTTCGCGAGGGAGATCATCTCCTTGACGCGGTCGTCCATCTCGACGCGCTGCGCGATGTAGAACGCCGTCGCCGGGATCTTCGTCCGCAGCGCCTCGAGCACGCTGTTGCGGCCCGTCACGTACTCGTTGTCGTCGTTGGGACGGCGACGCGGCGCCGCTGCGCGCTGCGGCCGCTTCGACGCGGCGCGTTCGGCGAGCTGCTTCTTCTTGTACGCCTTGTGGTACGTGCGGTCCTCCGCCTTGGGCGTCGGTCCGCGCCCCGCGAGGCTGCGCTTGTTCTTGCCGCCCGTACCCTTGGGCGCGCCCTTCTTGCCCTTTGCGGCGCCCGGCCGTCCTGGCTTAGCCATCGATGCTCCAATGTGTTCCGGATGGTGTGTCTTCGAGGGTGATGCCGGCCGCCGCGAAGGTGTCGCGCAGGCGATCGGCTGTTGCCCAGTCCTTCTCGGCGCGCGCGGTCTGCCGCTGCGCGAGGAGGTGGTCGACCAGGGCGCCGAGCGCCCGGTCTGCGGATCCCGAGGATGCCGTCGCACTCGAAGAAAGAGGCAGCCCCAGCACGTCCATCATGCCGAAAACAGCTGAGAGAGCGCCCGCGGCGGCCTCGCGCTCGCCCGCGTCGAGCGCCGTGTTCCCCGCGCGGACGGTCTCGTGCACGACGGCGAGCGCCTGGGGCACGCCGAGATCGTCGTCCATGGCGCTCGCGAAAGCCTCCGGGATCCGGCCCGCCGGTGCGTCGCCGAGCTCGCGGAGCGCACGGTCGGCGAAGCCCTCAATGCGGTCGAGCGCGCTCGCGGCCTCGGTGAGCGCCTGTTCGGACACATCGAGATTCGAGCGGTAGTGCGCGGCGGCGAGCGCGTAGCGCACCACCCGCGCCGGATGCGCCGCGAGCAGCTCGGCCGCCGGAATGAAGTTACCGAGCGACTTCGACATCTTCTGCCCGTTCACGGTGACGAGCCCGTTGTGCACCCAGTACCGCGCGAAGGCATGCCCGGCCGCGGATGACTGGGCGAGCTCGTTCTCGTGGTGAGGGAAGCGCAGGTCGAGACCGCCGCCGTGAATGTCGAACTCGTCGCCGAGGTAGCGGCGCGACATGGCGGAGCACTCGATGTGCCAGCCGGGGCGCCCCGAACCCCAGGGTGAGGGCCACGACGCCGTCTCGGGCTCCCCCGCCTTGGTGGCCTTCCACAGCGCGAAGTCGTGCGGATCGCGCTTGCCACGCAGATCCGCATCACCGTCCGGGTCCATCTCCTCGGGGCGCTGGCGCGTGAGCGCGCCGTACTCGGGCCACGACCGCACGTCGAAGTAGACGTCGCCGGCGGCCGCATATGCATGGCCGCGCTCGATGAGGCGCGCGATGAGCTCCTGCATCTGCTCGATGGATCCGGTCGCCCGCGGCTCGTAGCTCGGGGGGAGGATGCCGATCGCGTCGTTCACGGCGGTGAACTCGCGCTCCACGCGGTAGGCGAGGGCCCACCAGGGCTCCGCGTCGGTCGCGTTGGCGAGAGTCTTGTCATCGATATCGGTGACGTTGCGGACGAAGGTGACACGATCGTAGCGATACGCGAGCCACCGCCGCAGCAGGTCGAACGCGAGCGAGGCGCGAAGGTGTCCGACGTGCGGGCCCGACTGCACGGTCGGTCCGCACACGTACATCGTGACGTTCGTCTCGTCGAGGGGAGCGAACTCGCGCAGCGCCTGGGCGCGGGTGTCGTACAGCCTAAGAGTCACGTACCAAGACTACGCGGGCGCGACCATCGCCACGGCGAAGACCTGCACGCCCTCCGCGCGCCCCGTGAACCCGAGACCGTCGGTCGTCGTCGCCGATACCGACACCGGCGCGCCGAGCGCCGCGGAGAGCGCCGCCTCCGCCTCCACCCTGCGGCCCGCGAAGCGCGGTCGCTGCGCCTGCATCTGCACCGACACGTTACCGATCCGCATGCCCGCCGCGGCGACGAGCCGGGCGGTCTCCTCGAGGAATGCGGCCGCGTGCGCGCCCGCGAACTCCGGCCGGTCGACCCCGAAGTGCGTCCCGATGTCGCCGAGGCCCGCGGCGCCCAGGACGGCATCGACGATCGCGTGTGCGACGGCGTCGCCGTCCGAGTGCCCCGAGAGCGCCGGCTCGCCCGGCCATTCCAGCCCCGCGAGCCAGAGGTCGCCCTCTCCCCCGAAGGCGTGAACATCCGTTCCCATCCCCACGCGCGGCAGGAGTGGCTGCGGAGCATCGCGGAAGTCGTCGCGCATCTCGTCCGTGTTCCCCTCGTCATCGCGTCGCGGCCGCGTCCGGGATGCCCGGCGTACGAGGTCCCGGGCGCGGGCGAGGTCGGCGGGCGTCGTGATCTTGAAGCTGGTCTCGGATCCGGCGACCCGGCGCACGGGGAGGCCCGCCTCCGCGACGACGGCCGTGTCGTCCGTGAAGTCGGCGCTCGCACTCGCGTAGGCGGCCTCGAGCGCCTCGCGGGGGAAGCCCTGCGGCGTCTGCGCCGCGGCGAGCTGCGACCTGTCGACATGGGCGGTGACGAACTCGCCGTCGGTGCGCTTGATGGTGTCGACGACGTCGAGCACGGGGAGCACGCCGTGGCCCGTCTCCCTCACGGTGTCTACGACGCGGTCGATGACCGCGGGCGGCGTGAGCGCGCGGGCGGCGTCGTGCACGAGCACGGTCCGCACGCGCGGATCCAGCGCGGCGAGCCCCGCCGCGACCGACCGCTGGCGGGTCGCCCCGCCGGCGACAACCGACACCAGGTGCATCGCGGATCCGGCCTCCGCCGCCGCGAGCCGGCGCGCCGCTTCGAGGTGGGAGGCGGGCGCGACGATGACGACCTGGGCGGGCCGCGCGCGGAGAACGCCGCGGAGGCAGTGCCGCAGGATCTCGTGCTCGTCGATCGCGACGAAGGCCTTGGGCTCCTCGGCGCCGAGGCGCGTACCGCTTCCCGCTGCGACGACGACGATCGCGGTGTCGATATCGATCATGCTCACCCTAAGAAAATAGCCGCCCCGCACCGATGCACGGTGCGGGGCGGCTGATGACGAGAGACTCAGGCCGTCGCGACGTCCTGCGCGAGGGTCTCGTCGAGGATCTTCGCGGCCTCTTCCTCGGAGACGCGCTTCGCGAGCGCGACCTCGGATTCGAGCACCTGTCGGGCCTTCGCGAGCATGCGCTTCTCGCCGGCCGAGAGCCCGCGGTCCTGATCGCGGCGCCAGAGGTCGCGCACGACCTCGCTGACCTTGATCACATCGCCCGACGCGAGCTTCTCGAGGTTCGCCTTGTAGCGGCGTGACCAGTTCGTGGGCTCCTCGGTGAACGGTGCCTGCAGCACCTCGAACACCTGGTTGAGCCCGCCCTCGTCAATGACATCGCGGACGCCGACCAGGTCGACGTTCTCGGCGGGCACCTCGATGACGAGGTCGCCCTGCGTCACGTTGAGCTTGAGGTAGGTCTTCTCCTCGCCTTTGATGACTCGAGTCTTCACTTCGGTGATGGTTGCAGCCCCATGGTGGGGGTAGACGACTGTTTCGCCGACCTCAAAAAGCATATGGATTACGTCCTTCCCAGCGACCGCTAGTCTACCACAGCGCCATGTGCACTAGGATTACGCGCCGCCCGCTCCTCTCCCCGCGGGCTGAAGCATTCAGGCGCACCCGATAGGATGGCGTGGGCCCGCCTCCTGCGCGGGAAACGCACCACCTGGAGGATCCGTGAAATCGCGCATCATCGCGTCCCTCGCCGCTGCCGGCGCCGTGCTTCTGACCGCCACGGGTTGTGGAATCGTCGCACAGCAGGCGACGACCATCGAGTACACCGCTTCCGACGGCGTGAACCTGCCGCACACCGACGAGCCGGGCCTCGATGTCCGCAACGCGCTGGTCGTGGCTGACGCCGACGGCCGCCAGGGCAACTTCGTCGCCGTGCTCGCGAACAACAGCGACGCCGATCAGACCCTCGGCCTCGACTGGGAGGGCGGAAGCGCATCGATCACGGTCAAGGCGGGCGAGACGCTGAGCCTCGGCGGGAAGGATGCGCCCGAGCTGCTCGACGGCATCGACGCCATCCCCGGCTCGACGCTCGTCGTGCACGCGCAGCCGGGCGACGCCGACGGCGTGGAGATCAACATTCCGGTCCTGAGCAACTGCCTGACCGAGTACAGCACGCTCGCTCCGAACGACGAGTACGACGCCGAGGCATGCGCGCCGGTGTCGATGGTCGAAGAGCACTGAGCCGCCGCACAAGAAACTCGGCCACAGCACGAGAAAGGGGATCCCCTCACGGGATCCCCTTTCTCGTGCGCTACGCGATCAGTCGTTCGACTCGTCGATCTCGTCGTCGGACGCACCCGACCAGTCGCCGGTGGCGAGGTAGATGACCTTCTTCGCGACCGAGACGGCGTGGTCGGCGAAGCGCTCGTGGTAGCGGCTCGCGAGGGTCGCGTCGATCGCGTGCGGGATCTCGCCGCCGAACGACTCGCCGAGCACGCGCTCGTACACGCTCGCGTGCAGCTCGTCGATCTCGTCGTCGGTGTCGCGGATCTCCATCGCGTACTTGAGGTCCTGCGTGCGCAGCAGCGTCGCGAGGGTGCGCGCGACCTGCACGTCGAGGCGACCCATGCGCTCGAACACGGGCATGAGGCCGTGCGGAATCGCGCGCTCCGGGTAACGCGAGCGCACCAGCTGGGCGATGTGGTCGGCGAGGTCACCCATGCGCTCGAGCGACGCGCTGGCGCGCAGCGCCGACACGATCACGCGCAGGTCGTGCGCGACCGGCTGCTGCATCGCGAGGGTCTCGATCGCGATCTCGTCGGTCGTGAGCACCAGCTGGTCGATGTGGTCGTCGTTCGCGATGACCTCTTCGGCGAGCGCGACGTCGCCGGTGGCGAAGGCGCGTGTCGCCTTTTCGATGGCCTCGGCGACGAGCTCGGAGATCTCGATCAGTCGGTTCTGGATGTCTTCGAGTGTCTCGTGGAACACTTCACGCATGTTGGGCGCCCTTTCGTGTCTCCGTGGATTGCGCGACGCTTCGAGCGCCCCACGCGGCGAGCCCGATTCTTGCTTCCGAAGGTTAACGGACAGTGGAGCGATGGTGAATTCACGACGCGCCGCTACGCGATCTCCGTTAGTTCATCAGCGTGTCAGCTCGCGTCCACGTACTGTGGAATTATGCCCGGATCCCTGCTTGCCCTCCTCGTCGGGATCGCCATAGGCACGCTGGTCACACTCGTCCTCGTCGGCGCGTTCCGTCTCCGGGCCCGGGCGGCCGAGACGGCCAATCCGCAGATCCCCCGGGCCGTGACGTCGATGCTCGACGTCCTCGAGGACGCCGCCGTCGTGACGGACTCATCGGGCATCGTTCTCGCCGCGTCGCCCTCCTCCCGCTGGCTCGGCGTCGTGGCCGGCCGCCGCCTCGCGCAGGAGGAGCTGCGCGAGCTGATGAAGCAGGCGCGACGGGGCGGCCGTTCGCCCGCCCAGACGATGCGCGTCCGCGTGAGCCGCGTCTCGAACGACACGCGGCTCGTCGTCGGCCGTGCGGCGGCGATCGGAGACGACTTCATCGCGATCTTCGTGCGCGACATCTCCGAGCAGGAGCGCGTGCAGCAGATGCGGCAGGACTTCATCCAGAACACCAGCCACGAGCTGAAGACACCCGTCGGCGCGATCGGCCTACTGGCGGAGGCGCTCGTGATGGCGGCCGATGACCCGGATCAGGTTCGGCACTTCTCCGAGCGCGTGTCGGCCGAGGCGGACCGCCTCGGGCAGCTGACCGCGCGCATCATGAATCTTTCGCGCCTGCAGGCCGCGGACGAATTGATCGACGTTAGCGACGTCTCGATCGACGAGGTCGTCGCCCGCACGGTCGAGGCCCACCTCGTGACGGCGCGGGCGGCCGATGTCGAGCTGATCACGGGCGGCGAGAACGGCGTGCACGTGCACGGCGACGCGCGCGTGCTCGTCGAAGCGCTCAGCAACCTCGTGTCGAACGCGATCGCATACTCCCCCGAGGGCTCCCACGTCGGCATCGGCGTGAAGCAGGACGAGGATATCGTGGAAATCGCCGTGACGGATCAGGGCCTCGGCATCTCCGAGGAAGACCAGAAGCGCATCTTCGAGCGCTTCTACCGGGCCGACCAGGCGCGCTCGCGCCACACGGGCGGCACCGGCCTCGGCCTGTCGATCGTGAAGCACGCCATCCAGCGGCACGGCGGCGAGGTCCGGCTCTGGTCGCGCGAAGGGCAGGGCTCGACCTTCACGATCCGACTGCCGGTGGGCGGACCGTTGACGGGCGCCGTCCCGGTCAAGGTCGACAAGAAGAAAAAGAAGCTGAAGGACAAGAAGAAGCGCGCCGCAGAACGTGCGGCGAAGCGAAAGGATAGCCCCGCATGACGCGTGTGCTGCTTGTAGAAGACGAACCCGATCTCGCGGATCCGCTCGCGTACCTGCTCGGCCGCGAGGGCTTCGAGGTGGAGATCGCGGACGACGGCGAGAAGGCCCTGCGCCTGTTCCAGGAACAGGGCGCGGACGTGATCCTCCTCGACCTCATGCTCCCCGGCATCCCGGGCACGGAGGTCTGCCGCCAGATCCGCGCGACGAGCCAGGTGCCGATCGTCATGCTCACGGCGAAGGACTCCGAGGTGGACATCGTCGTGGGGCTCGAGCTGGGCGCCGACGACTACGTCACCAAGCCGTACTCCTCGCGCGAGCTGCTGGCGCGCATGCGCGCCGTGCTGCGCCGCTCCGCCCAGCCAGAGGAGGACTACGAGGAGCACGTGCTCGAGGGCGGTCGCGTGACGCTCGACATCGACCGCCACACGGTCGCGGTCGACGGCGAGCAGATCAGCATGCCCCTCAAGGAGTTTGAGCTCCTCGAGCTGCTCATGCGCAACACGGGTCGCGTGCTCACTCGCGGTCAGCTCATCGACCGCGTATGGGGATCCGACTACTTCGGCGACACGAAGACGCTCGACGTGCACATCAAGCGCATCCGCTCGCGCATCGAGGAGACCCCCTCGAAGCCGACGATGCTCGTCACCGTGCGCGGCCTCGGGTACCGCTTCGAGGGCTGAGGCGGCAACGCAAAATGGGGATCCCCGAGGGGATCCCCATTTTCGCGCGAGCTCTTACTTGCCCTGGTTCGCGACCGCCGCGGCGCCGGCGGCGGCGGCCTCGGGGTCGAGGTAGCGGCCGGGGCCCGTGGGGCGCAGCTCGTCGTCGAGTTCGTAGACGAGCGGGATGCCCGTGGGGATGTTCAGCGCCGCGATGTCGTCGTCGCTGATGCCCTCGAGGTGCTTCACGAGTGCGCGCAGCGAGTTGCCGTGGGCGGCAACCAAGACGGTCTTGCCGGCCTGCAGATCGGCGGCGATGTCGCTCTCCCAGTAGGGCAGCAGGCGGTCGATCACGAGAGCGAGCGACTCGGTCGCCGGCAGCTCGCCGTCGATACCGGCATAGCGCGGGTCGTGCGTCTGTGCGAACTCGTCGTCGGCGTCAATCGCGGGCGGCGGAACGTCGAACGAGCGGCGCCACTCCATGAACTTCTCCTCGCCGAACTCCGCGAGCGTCTGCGCCTTGTCCTTGCCCTGGAGCGCACCGTAGTGGCGCTCGTTGAGGCGCCACGAGCGCTTCACCGGGATCCAGAGGCGGTCGGCCGCGTCGAGCGCGATGTTCGCGGTCTGGATGGCGCGGCTGAGGAGCGAGGTGTAGAGCACGTCGGGCAGCACGCCCTGCTCGGCGAGGAGCTCGCCGCCGCGCTTGGCCTCGCTGCGGCCCTGCTCGGTGAGTCGGACGTCCACCCAACCGGTGAACAGGTTCTTTTCGTTCCATTCGCTCTGCCCGTGGCGGAGCAGGATCAGGGTGTGCGTCATGCTTCTAGTCTACCGTCGGCGGGTCGACCTGCTTGCGGCGAGACAGCCGCGTGAGGCGCGGGATGTCGGCCGTGCGACCGGCATCGGCGGGAACGATGACCTCCTGGGCCGCCGCGATGCGATCCTCCCCCGCCACGACCACCAGCTCCCTGTCCGCGGGCGTACGGCGCGAGAGGATCGCCAGTGCGACGGGGCCGAGCTCGTGGTGGCGCACCGCCGAGGTGATGCGGCCCGCCTCCTCATCGCCGTCGTAGACGACGTCGCCCTTCTCCGGGAGGACCGAATCGGATCCGTCGAGGTGAAGCAACGCGAGCCGTCGCGGCGGGTGACCGAGGTTGTGCACCTTCGCGACCGTCTCCTGACCCCGATAGCAGCCCTTGTTCAGGTGCACCGCCGTGCGCAACCAGTCCGACTCGTGCGGAATCGACTTCTCGTCGACCTCGGCTGCCCAGCGCGGCCGCCATGCGGCGACGCGCAGCGCGTCGACCGCCAGGGATCCGGCAAGCGGCAGATCGGCGAGCGGGGCGGCGTCGGCGACGACCGCCTCGATCCAGTGGTAGCCGGTGCCGGGGTGCTCGGCCGCCTCCGCGTACTGCCAGCCGCCGGCGGTGACGGACGGCCAGGGATCCGCCCAGACGACGGGCACCTCGCCCACCCGCACGGCCGCGTCTACGAGCGCGTCGGCGGCGGCGCCGCCGCGCATGGCGCCGATCACCTGCACGCCCTCGGGCGTCTCGATCTGGACGTCGGCACGGAAGCGCATCATCGTGAGCCATTTGACGAGCGGCGCGGCATCGCCCGCGTCGACGATGAGCCACAGCTCCTCGCCCGCGTCGACGACCGCCGCCGCGTGCTCCACTCGGCCCTGCGGGTCGAGGACCAGCAGCTCCGTGCTGTCGCCCGGCGCGAGCGTCGTCAGCGCCTGCGAGGTGATCGAATCGAGCCAGCTCTTCCGATCGGCGCCGGTGAGCCGGATCGCCGTCCGATCGGCGCGCGGCGCGATCGCGGATCCGGATTCGAGGCGGCGCTGCTCGCTCACCGGGTTACCCGCGTGCGCGATCACGCCTGCGTCGTCGGCGATGACGCCGTCTCGTGACAGGAAGGGATTCATCAGGCCACCTTGTCCAGTTCGGCGGACGCGTGCGAGGCCATTTCGCCGCCGAGGGCCGCGATGTCCCATACCCAGAAGAGCCGGCCACCGACGAGACCGTACATTCGCGTCGCCGCACCGTAGTGCTTCGCGCTCGCGGAGCGCACGACGGCGTCGGTGCCGATCTGGATCCGCGGGCCGTTGATCTCGCCGACGTACAGCTCCTGCACGCCGTCGGAGTGGCTGAGCGCGACCTCGATCGGGAACGCGCCATCGCTCGTGCGCAGCTCCTCGACGTCGTCGGCGGTTCGCTGCGGCTCGGACCCGAGAGCGGGGAGCAGACCCGGCCCGGGGGCGGCATCGTGTGCGGGGCGCGCGAGGCGCCAGAAGCCCGTCTCGGAGACGAGCAGTTGCTCGGGCTTGTCGGGGGTCGCAAGCAGAGTGGCCGTAGCCACGTAGTTGAGGAACGGCCCGCCGTCGTGGCTGAAGCTCACCCGGTGCCGGAACTCGCCCTCGAAACGGGCGTCGCCGGCGGCGTAGTTGATCACGCCGGTGCCTTCCCAGACCCCGAGCAGCCATGACAGCGGAACGAGGTCGGCGGGGGTGTCAGTGGGGATCTCGATCATGGTGCCTCCAGCGTATCCGCCGGGCACGCGAAAAGGGCCGGATCCCGCTGAGCGGGCCGGCCCGAGAGGTGCGGCGGTTACTTCTGGCCGCGGAAGAGGTTCACGACCACCGCGACCGAGCAGAACGCGATCGCGACGCTCGCGAGACCGAGCAGCCCCACGAAGAACATCTCAAGGGCGAAGACATCGATACCACGAAGAAATTCGAGCATGTCGCTATCCTACGCCGCCCTCAGCTCGCGCCGAAATCGGACGGGAAGAGCGACAACCCTGCCCCCGAGGCGGCGAACAGGGCGCCGACGAAGGAGACGATGCCGATGATCAGGACGCTCCCGAGCGCCGAGGTCGACGTGCGCAGGATGAACCCGTCCGCGCGGGCGATCGTGACCTGCACGAGGAAGGTGATGATCACCGCGACCCCCGCGGCCGCCGCATACCCGTCCCAGCGGTGCGAGGGCGGGGCGAAGATCTCGACGGCGATCGCCAGGACGAGGGAGATGCACCAGGGCAGGAGAAGCCCCTGGCTGCGCGCGACCCGACCGACGATGCCACCGCGCTCCTGAGGCGCCTTGCCCATACTCTGCGTCATCCCGGCCCTCCCCTACGCGCCCTGTCCCTCGGGGCCTGAAGCTCCATTGTGCCGGACTCGGGTGAACGACACGCATAAGATGGAATCTCACGAGAGGAATCCGCGTGGCACATCTACTCAGCCTGAGCTCAGCTCCCGAGTCGGACGCACCTCTTCCTGCGCTCGAACTCCTCAGCCATCAGGTGACCGCGCTCGCGGCAACCCCCGCGACGCTCGTGTCGGCGCCCGCCGCGGACGTCATCATCGTCGACGCGCGACGCGACCTCGCCCAGGCGAAGTCCCTGTGCAAGATCCTTCGCACGGCGGGGCACGTCGCCCCGATCCTCCTCGTCGCCACCGAGGGCGGCCTGGCCGCGATCTCCCCCGACTGGGGTATCGACGATCTGGTGCTCCCCGGCGCCGGTCCCGCCGAGATCGACGCGCGGATCCGGTTGCTGACGGCGCGGACCGCCGCCGAGCAGGAGACGTCGCGGGTGAGCACCTCGGGGATCACGATCGACGAGGCGTCGTACTCGGCGAAGGTGCGCGGCCGGCCGCTCGACCTCACCTTCAAGGAGTTCCAGCTCCTGCACTTCCTCGCCACGCACCCCTCACGCGTGTTCACGCGAGAGCAGCTGCTGAGCGAGGTGTGGGGCTACGACTATTTCGGCGGCACCCGCACGGTCGACGTGCACGTGCGGCGTCTGCGCGCGAAGCTCGGCGATCTGGACCATCTCATCGGCACCGTGCGAAACGTCGGGTACCGTTTCACGGCGGATAACGCCGAGTGATACTTGTTCACGTGAGCTTTCCCTCCCGGGTGTAAGGATGATTCCCATGACCGACTCCGCAATCGTCGATGCAGGTTTGAGCGGCGAAGACGACGACTTCGATGAGCTCTTCGAGGTCGACGCACCCGACCTTCCGGAACACCGCTACTTCGACCGCGAGCTGAGCTGGCTTGCGTTCAACCAGCGCGTGCTCGAGCTCGCCGAGGATCCGAACGTGCCGCTGCTCGAGCGCACGAACTTCCTCGCCATCTTCGCCAGCAACCTCGACGAATTCTTCATGGTGCGCGTCGCCGGCCTCAAGCGGCGCATCATGACCGGCCTCGCGGTGCCGAGCAACGTCGGCACACCGCCGCAGAAGGTGCTCGAGGCGATCAGCGAGAAGGCTCACGAGCTCCAGGAGCGCCACGCCCGCGTCTGGCACGAGCAGCTGCGCCACGAGCTCGCAGCCGAGAAGATCCAATTCGTCGAATGGGCCGAGCTCGACGAGGCCGAGCGCGAGAGCCTCTACACCTACTTCCAGGAGCACGTGTTCCCCGTGCTCATGCCGCTCGCAGTCGACCCCGCGCACCCGTTCCCCTATATCTCCGGCCTGTCGCTGAACCTCGCGGTGCGGATCCGCCATCCCCGCAACGACCGCGAGGAGTTCGCGCGCCTGAAGGTCCCCGCGATGCTGCCCCGCGCGATCCGCGTGCCGAGCGCGGATCCGGACAGCGACGCGGTGCGCCTGATCGCGCTCGAGAGCCTCATCGCGGAACACCTCGACGAGCTCTTCCCCGGCATGGAGATCATCCAGCACCACGCCTTCCGCCTCACGCGCAACGAAGACATGGTGATCGAGGAGGACGAGACCGAGAACCTCATCCAGGCCCTCGAGGAGGAGCTGCTGCGGCGCCGCTTCGGCCCGCCGATCCGCCTCGAGATCACGCAGGACATGGACGACGTCACGCTGGATCTCCTGCTGGGCGAGCTCGGGATCTCGGAGCAGGAGGTCTACCGCCTTCCCGCGCCCCTCGACCTGCGCGCGCTCTTCGAGCTCGGCCGCGTCGACCGTCCGGAGCTGCGCTACAACAAGCACGTTCCGGTAACGGCCATCGACTTCCAGCCCGTCGACAGCGACTCGAAGCACCCGAAGGCCGACATCTTCGGCGCGATCCGCCAGGGCGACGTGCTCGTGCACCACCCGTACGAGTCGTTCGCGACGAGCGTGCAGGCCTTCCTCGAGCAGGCCGCGCGCGATCCGCAGGTGCTCGCGATCAAGCAGACCCTGTACCGCACCTCGGGCGACAGCCCCATCGTGAAGGCCCTCATCGACGCCGCCGAGAACGGCAAGCAGGTCCTCGCGCTCGTCGAGGTGAAGGCCCGTTTCGACGAGGCGAACAACATCGAGTGGGCTCGCGTGCTCGAGAAGGCGGGCGTGCACGTGGTCTACGGCATCGTCGGACTCAAGACGCACTGCAAGATCGTCTCCGTGCTGCGCGAGGAGAACGGCCAGTTGCGCCACTACACCCACGTCGGCACCGGCAACTACAACCCGAAGACGAGCCGCATCTACGAGGACTTCGGGCTGTTCACCTGTGACCCCGTCGTCGGCCAGGACGTCACGCGCCTGTTCAACGAGCTGTCCGGATACGCGCTCGAGAAGAAGTTCAAGCGCCTGCTCACGGCGCCCCGGCACCTGCGCAAGGGCCTGTTGAAGCTCATCGAGCGTGAGCGGCAGAACGCGCTCGCCGGCCGCCCGGCGCACGTGCGCATCAAGGTCAACTCGATGGTCGACGAGGAGATCATCGATGCGCTGTACCGCGCGTCGCAGGCCGGCGTGCCCGTCGACGTGTGGGTGCGCGGCATCTGCAGCCTCCGCGTGGACCTCCCGGGGGTCAGCGATAACATCCGCGTGCGCAGCGTGCTGGGCCGCTACCTCGAGCACTCGCGCATCTTCTCGTTCGGCAATGCCGGCAAGACGGAGATGTACATCGGCAGCGCCGACATGATGCACCGCAACCTCGACCGCCGCGTCGAGGCTCTCGTGCAGATCACCCGCCCCTCGCACATCACCGAGCTGACGCGCTTCTTCGACCTCGCGATGGACGAGAAGTCGGCCACCTGGCACCTCGGCGCGAATGGCCAGTGGGAGCGGCACAACGTCGACGAGAACGGCAAGCAGCTCGTCGACGTGCAGGACGCCACGATGTCGAAGATTCAGCGCCGCCGCCGCGCCCGCGTGGCCAGGAGGTAACCCGCGTGCCGAGCCAGACCGTACTCGCGGCGGGCGGCGTCGTGTGGCGCCGCGACGGCCACGGCGTGCGCGTGCTCGCGGTGCGCCGCAGGAAGTACCGCGACCTGTCGTTCGCGAAGGGCAAGCTCGACCCGGGCGAGACCTTCGCGGAGGCGGCGGTGCGGGAGATCTTCGAGGAGACCGGCATCGCCGGCGTCCTCGGCGCGCCGCTCGGCGCCGTCAAGTACCGCCTCCCCTCCGGGAGGAAGAAGCACGTCGCGTACTGGGCCGTCGAGGCGACGAAGGCCGCCCTCGCGGCGGCGCGCTTCACACCGAACAACGAGATCTCCGAGATCGTGTGGATGACGCTCGACGAGGCGCGCGAGAAGCTCAGCTACCCGGCGGACACCGATGTGCTCGGCCGTTTCGAACAGCTCATCGACGCCGGCGGCCTCGATACCTTCCCGGTCGTCGTCATGCGCCACGGAAAGGCCGGATCCGGGTCGACCGATGCGGTCCGCCCGCTCACGCCGACCGGCCACGAACAGGCGCAGGCGGCGGTGGGTCCGCTGCGCGCCTTCGGGATCCGCCGCGTGTACGCGTCGACCGCCGCGCGGTGCCAGCAGACGGCCGCGCCGATCGCCGCCGCGCTCGGTAAGAGCGTGCACGCCGAGGACGCGATCAGCCAGGACGCCTGGGAGCGCGGCGAGGATGACCCCGCCGCGATCATCGCCAAGCGCGTCGAGAAGGCCAAGCCGGTGGTGATCTGCTCGCACGGGCCCGTGATCCCCGCGCTCATGGAGGCGCTCGCGGTCCAGACGCAAACAGGCTACTCGCGCGAGCTGCGCGAGGCGGCCTCGCTGTCGACCGGCTCGTTCACGGTCGCGCACGTGCGCCGCGGGGGCCAGATCGTGGCGGTGGAGACGCACTCTCCTTTGGATGAGCGCCGCCCGCCGAAGTAGGCTGTGAGGGTGATGAAACCGCGCCTGTTCTCTGGAATGCAGCCCTCCGCCGATTCGCTTCAGATCGGCAACTACATCGGGGCCCTCATGCAGTGGCGCGATATGCAGAACGACTACGACGCGTTCTTCACGGTCGTCGACCTGCACGCGATCACCGTGCAGCAGGATCCGAGCGAGCTGCGCCAGAAGACGCGCCGCACGGCCGCGCAGTACATCGCTGCCGGCATCGACTCGACGAAGTCGACGCTCTACGTGCAGTCGCAGGTGCCCGCCCACGCCGAGCTGGCCTGGGTGCTCTCGACGATCACGGGCTTCGGCGAGGCCGGCCGCATGACGCAGTTCAAGGACAAGTCACGGCGCTACGGCAGCGACAAGACGAGCGTGGGCCTGTTCACCTATCCCGTGCTCATGGCCGCCGACATCCTGCTGTTCCAGGCCGAGGCGGTGCCCGTGGGCGACGACCAGAAGCAGCACGTCGAGCTGACTCGTGACCTCGCGGAGCGGTTCAACTCGCGCTTCGGCGAGACCTTCACGGTGCCCACTCCCACGATCCCGGGCGAGACGGCGCGCATCTACGATCTGCAGAACCCGACGGCGAAGATGTCGAAATCCGCCGAGTCGCAGGCCGGCGTGCTGTACCTTCTCGACGACATCGACGTCACGGCGAAGAAGGTCATGCGCGCCGTGACCGACTCCGAGGGCGTCGTGCGGTACGACCGCGAGAACAAGCCCGGCGTCTCCAACCTGCTGTCGATCCAGTCGGCACTGACCGGCCTCAGCATCGCGCAGCTGGAGGAGGAGTACGCCGGCAAGCAGTACGGCCACCTCAAGCAGGGCGTGCGCGACGCTGTCGTCGCCGAGTTCGAGCCCGTGCGCGCCCGTGCGCTCGAGCTGCTCGAGGATCCGGCGGAGCTCGACCGCGTGCTCGCCCACAACGCCGACCGTGCCGCCGAGGTCGCGGAGGAGACCCTGAAGAAGGTCTACGACCGCGTCGGGCTGCTCCGACGTGGCTGAGCAGGTCACGCTCACCACCGCCCGCCTCACCCTCAGCGCGCCCGACGCCTCGGACGTCGACGCGATCTTCGAGGCGTGTCAGGATCCGGACATTCAGTACTACACGACCGTCCCCTCCCCCTACACGCGCGCCGACGCGGAAGGTTTCGTGGCGCTCGTCGCCGACTGGTGGGAGGACGGCTCGGAGTATGTCTGGGCCCTGCGCGCGCCCGAGGGGTTCGCGGGCGTGATCGGGCTGCACAAGATCGCGGACGGTGCGAGCGAGCTCGGTTTCTGGGCCGCGCCCGGCGCTCGCGGCAACGGATACATGACCGAGGCGGCGCAGGCCGTGCTCGACTTCGCGTTCGGCCCCATGCGGCTCGAACGGATCCTGTGGCGCGCGGTCGTCGGAAACGAGGGATCCGCGCGCGTCGCCCAGAAGCTCGGTTTCCAGTTCGAGGGCATCCAGCGCAAGGGGCTGCCGCACCACGGCGTCGCTGGCGCCCACGGCCGCACCGACGGCTGGATGGCCGGCCTCCTGAACACCGACCCCCGCCACCCCCAACTCTGGGGGCTCTAACCCCGGCCGTTCCCCGTCCCGCACCCCGCACACCCCGCGCGCCCTGCACGCCCTGTACACAACGACGCAGATTTTTGGAGGATCCGCGGCGAGAATCGATTTCTCTAGCCACGGCGGCGAGAATCTGCGTCGTTGTGTACGGCGCTGCGGAGGCGGAGGAGGCCTCGAACGGCGTCGGTTAAGCGTTGCGGGGCGTTGACCAATTGGTTCGCGGTGGGCCGGAGGGTGGCGTAGCCCTGCGCCGCGGCGGCGAGGTCGCGCATGCGGTCCTTCGACTGCTGGTCCCACCCGCCGTGGAAGGCCCGACTATCGCATTCGACGATGATCCACCCGTCCACGAGCAGGTCCACCCGGCCGACACCACCGATCTCGACCTGTAGCTCGATCGAGCATCCAAGGGTGCGCAGGAGCAGCCTCGCGAAGGTCTCCGGGCCCGACTCCGCCCTGCCGTCGACGAACTTTCGGAGTCTCTGCAGCCGCTCCGGAAGCCACCGGAACACCTCGTCGAGGTCTGCCAGCCCGATCACCCCCAGATGAATCGCGCTATCCAGCGTCGCGATCGCGGCCCGGGGTCTCTGGCACAGCACGGCCTGTGCGAGCGCGCGTGGAAGGAGCGCGATCGTCGAGTGCTCGTCCACGGTATCGGCACGCCAGTGGGTGACAACCCGTGCCTTCGAGTCGGCGAGGCGCATCGATCGTGATCGAGGCGAACGCAGCCAGTGGCGCCCGTACCGGATCTGCACGTGCAGAACACCTGATGTCGCCAGCACGTAGACGCCGAGCTCGCGCATGAGTGAGATGCAGTCGAGATGGCCGCCGATGCGGACGGCCGACTTGATGGCCTCGCTCGCCGTGCCGTCGACGTAGTAGTCGCGGCGGGCATGAAACAAGCTGCCGGAGTCGATGTTGCCCCGGATCCCGCGCCGTGTCAGCCCGTCGGCTCTGAGATCGGCGTACGAGAGCGACCTGAGGTGGACCTTTTCGAGCGTCATGAACCGACACTGCCGGATCCCAGAAATCCGCCGAGATCGACTTCCCCATGATTCCGCGGCCCCTGTGGATGGCCGCCCAAATTTCCTGCATGTGGACAACTGGCGCGCGCGTACACAACGACGCAGATTCTCGGCCACCGGGCACCGGAAACTGGTTCACGCGGCAAGTCATCCGAAAATCTGCGTCGTCGTGTACGGGGCCGCGCGTCGGAGGCGAGGCGGGCCGCAGACACAGAAATACCCCCGGGGGAACCAGGGGTATTTCGGGATTTTGGCGGAGACGGGGGGATTTGAACCCCCGGTTAGGTTTAACCCCAACCCTTCATTAGCAGTGAAGTCCGTTCGGCCGCTCCGGCACGTCTCCTCATGCTCGCCGAGGCGCGCATGTCATCTTATCGTACATGTCGCACCCACCCCTCGCGAAATCGACGGATCAGAACAGTGCCTCGGGCGTGCCGCAGTTGCCGGCGATGTTCGAGGCGTTGGATCCGCGCAGGTAGCCGGGAATGCTCACGCGATCGTCGGGCGTCGGCTCGACGCTCGGCGACGGCGTGTCCGTCGGCGTCGGCTCCTCGGTCGGCTCCTCCTCACCGAGCTCGATGACCTGATTCTTCGCGAGAGCGTCGGCGATGAGGTTCCACGTGTCCATGACGGGCAGGAGCCGGTTGGAGTCGGCCGGGTCGTCCATCGCGGGGAACTGGATGAAGGTGTAGTCCTCGACGGGGATTCCGCGCAGGGCCGCACCGATCGAGACCATCGCCATCGGGTCGGCGAGGCCGGACGAGAGTTGCGCGTTCGCCGTGACGGCCTTCGCGAGCCGCAACAGCGTGGGAACGTCTCCGAAGGTGTCCTCGCTCGTCAGCTTGCGCACGAGCGCCCCCATATAGAGCTGCTGGTTTCCGATGCGGTCGAGATCGGATCCGGTCGCCAGCGTCTTGCGGGTGCGCAGGAACTGCAGCGCCTGGTAGCCGACGAGCGGGTGCTCGCCCGCGCTGAGCTCGAGCTCGGTCTCCTTGTCGTAGGGGATCGGCTGTTCGAGGCACACGGTCACGCCGCCGATGGCGTTGGTGATCTCGATCACGCCGATCCAGGTCATGAGCACGGCGTGGTCGATCTCGAGGCCGGTGAGTTCCGAGGCCGAACGCGCGACGCAGTCGAGCCCGCCGTTGGAGTATGCCGTGTTGAACTGAGCGATGCTCGCCCCGGGGGTCTCCACCTCGCGGTGGTCGTCGTAGCACGCCGGCCGCGCCGTCATGAGGTCGCGCGGCAGACTGATCACGGTGACGTGCCGCGGCTCCGGCGAGATGTGGATGATCATGTTCACGTCGTTCAGCTGGCTCGCGTACGAGTTCTTCTGCTGCTCGATCATCTCGGGCGGGCATCGTTCGCCGAACTGCTCGAACGAGCCCTCCTCGCATTTGTCGACGCCCGTCACGAGGATGTTGACGTCGTCGTCCGGCAGCACCTCGACGGCCGGCGGGTTGACGTCCTGCCCCGTCAGCACGACGGAGTTGTCGCGCAGGGTGCCGAAGTACTCGTGATACGCGTAGGCACCGACGCCGATGCCGGCGACGAGAACCGCCGAGAGCACGAAGGCGACGCCCTTCAGAAGTCCGACGAACGGATTCGGGCGTCGCAGCTTCGTGTGGCGCGCAAGGGGCACCTGGCTCATACGGGTCTCCTGGATGGGGGCACGATCGTGCCCCCATCCAATCAGAAGATCGAGCCGCTGTTCGAGCAGGTGGCGTCGCTCGCGCTGGATCCGCGGATGTTGCTCGGCAGCGGAACCTCGTTCGGATCCGGCGTCTCGGTCGCCAACGGATCCGGCTCCTCCGTCGGAGTCTCCGTCGGCTCGACGGGCTCCTCCTGCGCGAGCAGCGGCTGGTTCGCGTCGAGGGCCGCCTTGATCTGCTGCCACGCCACGGTGTCGGGCGCCACCTTGTTCGGGTTGGGCGCGTAGTCGACGTACGGGAACTGGATGAACTCGTACTCGCTCGTGGGCACGTCCTTCAGGGCGCTCGCGATCGAGACCATCGTCGACGGCTTCGCGAGCGCGTCATCGAGGGTCGCGTTGTGCACGACGGCGTTCGCGAGGCGCAGGAGCGCCCCGAGGTCGCCCAGCGTCTCGTCGCTCACGAGCTTGCGCACGAGCGCGCCCATGTACACCTGCTGGTTGCTGATGCGCGACAGGTCGGATCCGTCGCCGACGCCGTGCCGCACGCGGAGGAACTGCAGCGCCTCCACGCCGACGAGCGTGTGCTCGCCCGCCTCGAGGTCGAGGTGGGTGTGGATCGGGTCCTTAATGGGCTGCGCGATGCAGACGTTCACGCCGCCGATCGCGTTGGTGACGTCGATGACGCCGCCCCACGTCATGAGCGCCGCGTGGTCGATGTGGTAGCCCGTCAGCTCCTCCGCGGTCAGCGCGACGCACGCGAGACCACCGGTGCCATAGGCCTCGTTGAAGGGCAGGGCGCTGGCGGGCATCGTCGGGTTCCCGTCGATGTCCTGGCACTCGGGGCGCGCCGTGACGAGGTCGCGCGGGATGCTGATGACGGTAACGCGCCGCGGCTCGGGCGAGATGTGCACGAGCATGTTCACGTCGTTGAGCTGGCCGGAGTAGGAATTCTCCTGGATCTCGGCCATTTCCTCCGTGCAGCGGCCCTCGAACTGACCGATCCACTCGGCCTCGCACTTGTCGATGCCGGAGACGAGGATGTTCACCTCTTCGTCGGGCAGCACCTCGATGTCGGCGCCGACCTCCTGGCCCGCGAGCATCACCGAGTTGCCCTGCAGCGTGCCGAAGTACTCGTGGTACGCGTAGGCGCCCACGCCGATGCCCGCCACGAGCACCGCCGACAGCGCGAAGGCCAGTCCCTTGAAGAACCCTCCGACGACGCCCTTCCGGCGCAGCTTGGTGTGGCGCGCGAAAGGCTCCCGATAAACGTTCTTCGAGGAATAGCTCACACGGGGTCCTTCGATGATGTGGCGGAGAGTGTGGGATTCGAACCCACGAAGCATTTCTGCTTACTGGTTTTCAAGACCAGGTCCTTCGGCCGCTCGGACAACTCCCCAGCCCGCGTGACGCGGACGGAACAATCCTAGCGGAGGAAGCCGACGCCGATTCTGCACGATCCAGCTGGGGGTCCGGTAGAGGATCCCTTAGCGGGCGATGACACCGAGCATCAGGAGGGCCTCGGCGACGCCGCCCTCCTGCACCGTGCTCGTCATCCGCGTGCCGTGCACGCGGACCTCGTCGATAGCCTGCCCCATCACGACGGCCTCTCCCCCGCCCGCGCGCGCCCAATCGAACATCTGGATGTCGTTGCGTCCGTCGCCGATGACGACGACGCTGCCCGGATCCACCCCGAGGCGCTCGCGCACCTGCTCGAGCGCGGTCGACTTGTCGATGCCCTGGGGCGCGATGTCGAGCCACGCCGACCAGCCGACGGCGTAGGACACCTGGTGCAGCCCCATGCGGTCGACGAACGACGCGAACTCGTCACCGGCGTGGTCGTCCGAGACCACGACGATGCGGGTGACGTCGCGACCCTTCATCTCGTCGATGTCGACGTGGAAGGCGTTCGGCGCCGACAGATCCCAGTCGTCGACGAAGTTGTTGTACAGGCGCGTTCCGTCGCCCAGCTCGACGAGGAAGTTCGCCTCCGGAAGCTGCACCTCGAGCTGCGCGAGCACCTCGCTCGCGTCGAAGGTCTCGACGACGTCGCGCACATAGCCCTCCGGTGATGCGTCGTCGCGCGCCATGATCGTGGCGCCATTCGCGGTGACGATGAGCTCGGGCGCAATGCCCAGCCACTCCACCACCTTGCGGGTCCCCGACCAGCTGCGCCCCGTCGCGAAGGTCACGATGTGCCCGGCGGCGACGGCCGTCGATACCGCCTCTGCCACGCCGGGGCTCAGCGACTCGTCCTCGAGGAGCACGGTGCCGTCGATGTCCAGCGCGATGAGGCGGCGGCCGCCCCCGCTTTCCGCCGGCACGGCGTCGAGAACGGTGTCCGTCACGCGATGGGCTCCAGCACCTCGAGGCCGCCGAGGTACGGGCGGAGCACCTCGGGCACGGCGACGGATCCGTCGGCGCGCTGGTGCGTCTCCAGGATCGCGACGATCCAGCGGGTCGTGGCGAGCGTGCCGTTGAGCGTCGCGACGGCCTGGGTCTTCCCGCCCGCCTCGGGGCGGTGGCGGACGCCCAGGCGGCGCGCCTGGTAGGTGGTGCAGTTCGAGGTCGACGTGAGTTCGCGGTAGGCGCCCTGCGTCGGGACCCAGGCCTCCGTGTCGAACTTGCGCGCGGCGCTGGATCCGAGATCGCCGGCGGCGACGTCGATCACGCGATACGCGAGGCCCAGCGACGAGAGCATCTTCTCCTCGAGGGCGATGAGCTTGTCGTGCTGCGCCTCGGCGTCAGCCGGGTCGCAGTAGACGAACATCTCGAGCTTGTTGAACTGGTGCACCCGGATGATGCCGCGGGTGTCCTTGCCGTGCGATCCGGCCTCGCGGCGGTAGCAGGTCGACCAGCCGGCGTACTTCAGCGCGCCGTCCGCTCCGAGATCGACGATCTCGTCCTTGTGGTACCCGGCGAGCGCGACCTCGCTCGTGCCGACGAGGTACAGGTCGTCCTCTTCGAGGTGGTAGATCTCGTCGGAGTGCTTGCCGAGGAAGCCCGTGCCCGCCATGATCTCGGGGCGCACGAGGGTCGGCGTGATCATGGGCGTGAAGCCCTCCTCGAGCGCCGTGTTCAGCGCATAGTTCATGAGCGCCAGCTCGAGCCGCGCCCCGATGCCCTTGAGGAAGTAGAAGCGGGCACCCGACACCTTCGCGCCGCGCTCCATGTCGATCGCGCCGAGCATCTCGCCGAGCTCGAGGTGGTCACGCGGTTCGAAATCGAAGCTCGGGATCGTGCCGACCTCGCGCAGCGTGACGAAGTCGTCCTCGCCGCCCTCCGGCACGCCGTCGATGACGAGGTTCTCGATCTTGTCGACCGCCGCGCGGAACGCCTCTTCGGCCTCCTTCGACGCGGCCTCCGCGTCCTTCACGCGCTGCGCGAGCTCCTTGACCTGGGCGATCAGAGCAGGCTTCTCGTCCTTCGGCGCCTTCGAGACGACCTTGTTGAACGCGTTCTGTTCGGCGCGCAGTTCCTCGAACGCGCTGAGGGCCTCGCGACGCGAAGCCTCCGCGGCGATCGCCTCGTCGACGGTGTCGGGCGAGTTGCCGCGCGCAATCTGCGAACGCTTGACGGCCTCAGGGTTTTCGCGAAGAAGAACGGGATCGATCACCCGTCCAGTCTATGGCGTGTCGCCTGGAACGAAGCGAGGAGGGGCACGGGCCCCCGGATACCCGCACGCCCTAGAGTGACGGTATGAATGCCAGGCGCGCGGCCCTCCTCTACAACCCCGTCAAGGTCAAGAGCGCGCCCGAGCTCATCGCCTCCGTCACGAACCGCTCCGCGCGCAGCGGATGGGCCGAACCCGTGATCCTCGAGACCACCGTCGAGGATCCCGGGCAGGGCATCACCCGCGAGGCGATCTTGCGGGGCGCGAGCGTCGTGCTCGTCGCCGGAGGTGACGGCACGGTCCGCGCGGTTGCGGAGGCGATGCGCGGATCCGGGGTGCCCCTCGCGATCGTGCCGAGCGGCACGGGCAACCTCCTCGCCCGCAACCTGCTCCTGCCGCTCGCGGGGCATGAGGCGATGGTGGGCGCAGCCTTCGACGGCGATGTGCTGCCGATCGACATCGGCATCGCCGAGATCACGCGCCCCTCGGGCGAGCAGGAATCGCACGCCTTCGTCGTGATGGCCGGCATGGGCGTCGACGCGGCGATGATCGCGAAGACGAACCCGCGGATGAAGAAGCATCTCGGCTGGGTCGCCTACGTCGACGGTGCGGCGCGGTCGCTGCCGAGCGCGAAGCCGTTCCGCCTCGCCTATCAGATGGACGGGCTGAGCCTGCAGATGGCGCGCGTCAACAGCGTGCTCTTCGCCAATTGCGGCGCGCTGCCCGCCGGGATCGACCTCGTTCCCGATGGCCTCGTCGACGATGGGCTGCTCGATGTGGCGCTGATCGAGGCGCGGGGCCCCTTCGGGTGGCTCGCCGTGTGGCGCAAGCTGTGGTGGCACAACTCGGTGCTCGCGAAGTCGCGCATGGGCCGCCGGATCGTGGCGAGGGCGCGGAACCACTCGATCCGCTACCTCGTGGGGGCGGAGGCGGAGGCGGCCTCCCCGCTCCCCCAGCCCGTCGAGCTCGACGGCGACGAGTTCGGCCTGGCGGCCCGGATCCGCTGCCGCGTCGACCAGGGCGGCCTGCTGATCGCGGCGCCGGCCGGCCACCGGCTCGCGCCGCGGCGCCCATAGCCGCTACTGCAGCGCGCTCGTGAGCCGCGCGACGTTGTCGAGCACGCGGGAGCGGATCGGCTGCTTCAGCCACTCCTCGAGCGTCAGCTGGCGGCTGTTGCGCCGATACTCCTCCTCGACCTCGCGAAGCTGCTCGACGAATGCGCGACCGCGCACGAGGAGCGACACCTCGAAGTTGAGGCCGAACGAGCGCATGTCCATGTTGCTGGATCCGATCACGGCCGTCTCGTCGTCGATCGAGAGCGACTTCGTGTGCAGGATGTAGGGCGACTTGTAGAGCCAGATGTTGACCCCCATGCGCAGCAGGTCCTCGTAGTAGCTGCGCTGGGCGTGATAGACCATGGCCTGGTCGCTCGTCTCGCTGACGAACAGGTCGACCTGCACGCCGCGATTGCAGGCCGTGGCGACCGCGCGCAGGAGCGCCTCGTCGGGCACGAAGTAGGGGCTGACGAGAATCGCGCGTTCCTTCGCCGCGTAGAGCAGGCTCAGGAAGAGGTGCAGGTTGTTCTCGCTCTCGAAACCGGGGCCGCTCGGCACCACCTGGCAATCGAAGTCGTCCGCGCCGGGCTTGTGATCCTGCAGGTCGACGCCCTCCGGGATTGACCCGACTTCGCTGTAGTAGTCGGTGAGGAAGACCGCCTCGATGCTGCGCACCACGGGGCCCTCGACGCGCACCATGAGGTCGACCCAGGTGAGGCCGCGCTTGATGTTCTTGGGAACGTTGTACGAGGCGTGCGTGAGGTTCTGGGAGCCGATGAACGCCACCTCGCCGTCGACGACCAGGAGCTTGCGGTGGTTGCGCAGGTCGGGACGCTGGAACTTGCCCTTGAGCGGCTGCAGTGGCAGGAGGAAGTGCCAGTCCGCGCCCATGCGGTCGAGGCGCTCCTTCGTCTGCCGGTGCAACGGCTTCGACAGGTTCGCCCAGTGATCCATGAGCACGTGCACCCGCACGCCGCGCGCCGCCGCGTCCTCCATGGCCCGGAAGAACTCGTCCGTCGCCGCGTCCGCCTTCAGGATGTAGAACTCGACCTGCACATAGTGCTTCGAGCCGCGGATCGCCGCCGCCATCTCCGCGAGCGACTCGTCGTAGTCGGAGATGATGCGGGCCCCGTTGTCGCCGGACAGCGGGAGCGCGCCGAGCTGACGGTTCATGTGCACGATCTGACGGAACCAGTCCGGCGGGTTCGGCAGCAGCGTCCCCAGCTCGAGATGCTCGTTCGATTCGCGGAGCACCTCATTGACCGCCGACTGCATATCGCGACGCTTCTTCGGCAGGCGGGGGTTTCCGATGAGCAGGAAGAACAGCACGCCGGGCACCGGCAGGAAGAAGATGAGGAGCAGCCACGCCATCGCCGACGTCGGCCGGCGCCCGGGCGGCACGAACATCACCGCGGTGATGCGAATCACCATGTCGAGCGTGAAGACGAAGGCGGCCCACACGGCCGACCACGAAAACCAGTCCACTGATCCTCCTTGCCGGCATCGTGCCGACTCAGATCAGCTTAGGCCGTTCACCTCAACAAGCCCGCCCGCGCGGATCGCGGGCTACTCGCGCGGGGCCATCCCGCGCTTCGCGCGCTCCTCGGCCTCGATCTTCGCGTAGACGCGGCGCTCGGTGCGGTCGAACTTCAGCACGTTGCGCAGGATCCAGAAGAAGAGGGTCGCGATGACGACCGTCGGCGCGATGGTGAGCAGAGCCGTCACCCAGTACTGATCCATGACGCCAGTCTACGCGGGGCGAGGTGTGGCGCGGCTGAAACTATACACACCCCTCTCCGGGCGGCCGCGGGCTGTGGATACCCGCCGCGCCGCGCCCGATCGGCGAAGGATCGAGGAATGAACCTCACTCTTCGCCCCACCTCGGCCGCCCGCCTCCTCGCGAGGCTCCCCCACCAGCTCGGCCACAGCCCTCAGGGAAGCCTGGTGCTCGTCCCCGTGGCCGCGCGCGCGATGCTCGGCGCGCTGCGCATCGACCTGCCGGGCGACGCGGGCGTCGATCGCGCGGCGGAGCTCGCGATCGGCTACCTCCGCCGCGTCCCCGACGTGGAGGACGTCGTCACGACCATCTGGACCGACGGCCCCGCGCTCGACGGCGGCGGCGTCGCGCACGAGGCGCTCGCTGCCGCCGTCGCGGAGCGCGCCGCGGCCGCTGGCCTGCGCATCACCGGCGAGTACTGCATCGGAGACGACGGATGGACCGCCTACGACCGTCCCCTGCTGCGCCCGCTCGCCGAGCTCGCGGACGCCGATCCGGATCCGTGCGCGGCGCTCCCCGTCGATGCGCGCGCGGGGTCCGCCGTGCCCCGGGCGGCCGCGGACGAACGCGAGGAGGTCGCGCGGCAGCTCCTCGCGCTCGAGGAGCTGCCGACGGATCCGTTCCGGCGCATCTGGGACGGGCTCCGGCCCGATGCGGCCGTCGCGGAGGCGGCGGCGGAGCTGCGCGCCTTCGACGCGGATCCCTTCTTCGCCGTCCGCGAGAGCCTCTCGGGCGCGGAGCTCGCGCCCTCACGCGCGGCGCTGTGGATGTGGATCCTGCGCTGCCCCGCGCTGCGCGACGTGATGATCACGGCGTGGACGGGCGGCGTGGACGAGGCCCGGCATGCGTGCGCCTGGCAGCGCGACTGGGTGGAGGGATCCGCGGTGTCGCCGGACTTCCCGGTGCGCCTGGCGGGCGAGGGCCTGCGCCCGCCGAGGCCGAGGCTCCTCGCCGCGCTCGAGTTCTGCCGCGCGCTGGCCGCGCGGGCACCGCGCACCCACCTCGCGGCGTGCCTGGCGGTGTGCGGATGGCTCGCGTGGGCGCTCGGCAACTCCACGCACGCCGGCGAATACGCGGCGCGCGCGCTCGAGATCGACGAACGGTGTTCGTTCGCGGCGCTCATTCGCACCATGACCGACAGAGGCATCCTCCCCGGCTGGGCATTCGACCCTGCCGGGATGGATGCCTCCCTCGATACGGACGGTCTTACTTGACGAGCGGGAAGAGGATCGTCTCGCGGATGCCGAGGCCCGTGAGGCTCATCAGCAGGCGGTCGATACCCATGCCCATGCCGCCCGACGGCGGCATGCCATGCTCGAGTGCGCGCAGGAAGTCCTCGTCGATGCGCATGGCCTCGTCGTCGCCGCGGTCGGCGAGCTTCGCCTGCTCGACGAATCGTTCGCGCTGGATGACGGGGTCGACGAGCTCCGAGTATCCGGTCGCCTGCTCGTAGCCGTTGATGTAGAGGTCCCACTTCTCGACGACGCCGGGGACGGTGCGGTGCTCGCGCACGAGCGGGCTCGTGTCGACGGGGAAGTCCATGACGAAGGTCGGCGCGGTCAGGTGGTCGCCGACGAAGTGCTCCCACAGCTCCTCGACGAGCTTGCCGTGCGTGGCGTGCGCGGGAACCTCCACGCCGCTCTTCTCGGCGAGCGCCTCGAGCTCGTCCTGCGTCGTCTCGGGGGTGATCTCGACGCCCGCGGCCTCGGACAGCGAGGGGTACATCGAGATGCGCGCCCACTCGCCGCCCAGGTCGTACTGGGATCCGTCGGCGTGCGTGACGAGGGTGGTGCCGTGCACCGCGAGCGCCGCGTTCTGGATGAGCTTCTGGGTGAGGTCCGCGATGCCGTTGTAGTCGCTGTACGCCTCGTACGCCTCGAGCATCGCGAACTCCGGGCTGTGCGTGGAGTCGGCGCCCTCGTTCCGGAAGTTGCGGTTGATCTCGAACACCCGGTCGATGCCGCCGACGACGGCGCGCTTGAGGTAGAGCTCCGGCGCGATGCGCATGTACAGCTCGGTGTCGAACGCGTTGGAGTGGGTGACGAAGGGGCGCGCGGCGGCGCCGCCGGGCTGCACCTGGAGCATCGGGGTCTCGACCTCGAAGAACGCCTCGTCCTCGAAGGTCTGGCGCAGGCTCTTCATGACGATCGAGCGCGCGCGGGCGGTCTCGCGTGCCTGGTCGCGCACGATGAGGTCAAGGTAGCGCTGGCGCACCCGGGTCTCTTCGTTCAGTTCGGAGTGGAGGTTCGGCAGCGGCAGGATCGCCTTGGCGGCGATCTGCCACTCGCTGACCATGATCGACAGCTCGCCGCGGCGGCTCGAGATGATCTCGCCGGAGATGAAGACGTGGTCGCCGAGGTCGACGAGCTCCTTCCAGGCCGCGAGCGACTCGTCGCCGACGTTGGCGAGCGACACCATCGCCTGGATCCGGGATCCATCCCCCGCCTGCAGCGAGGCGAAGCAGAGCTTTCCGGTGTTGCGACTGAAAACGACGCGGCCGGCGACGCCGGCGGTGACGCCCGTCTCGGCGCCCGCCTCGAGCTCGCCGTATTCGGCGCGGAGCGCGGGGATCGTCGTCGTCACCGGGACCGTCACGGGGTACGCCCCACCGGCGGCCGACTCGCGCTGCTCGATGAGCTTCGCACGCTTCGCCAGACGCACGGCCTTCTGCTCGAAGATGTCCTCTTCGGGGGTGGCGGCGGTTTCGGGCGAATCAGTCATGCGCGGTGTTCCTCGATCGTCGGGGCGGAAGCTTCGCGCACCATCCTATTGCCCGACCGCTGAGAACCACTGCCGCCAGAGGTCGCGGCTCGGGGCACCCCGCGTGAGGCGGGGCGCTAGAGATCGTCGGGGGTGTCCGGGATCGCGGGGCTCGCCTCGGAGAGCGCGTGATCGACCGTCGAGCGCACCAGCGCGGACAGGAAGCCGCCCGGATTCTCGACGCCGATGCCGCGCAGGATGCCCGTCGACTGCTGCACGATCTGTCGGGAGAACAGGGTGGCCGTCGAGATCGCCTCCGCGTACGCCACCCTGTCCTCTTCCGCGACGACGATGGGCTCGCAGCCGAGCTCGACCGCGAGCGCCTGCGCGATCGGCAGCACGGGGCCCGGCGCGGAGACGGCTGCATAGCTCGCGGCGAGCTGGCGCAGGTCGATCGAGGTGCCCGTGAAGCTCATCGCCGGGTGGACGGCGAGCGGAATCGCGCCCAGCTCGGCCGCGGGGCGCAGCACCTCGTACCCGTGAGCGGCGTCGGTGTGCAGCACGAGCTGCCCCATCTGGAACAGCCCGGCCTCGGCGAAGCCCGCGACGATCTGCGGCAGCTCGTCGCGCGGCACAGCCAGGATCACGAGCTCGCTGCGCCGCAGCACCTCGGCGGCGCCCAGGATCTCGACGCCCGGAAGCACGGCCGCGACGCGTTCGTCGTCGGATCCGCTCGTGATCCCCGTGATCTGATGCCCCGCGCCCGCGAGGGCCGCGCCGAGCACGGGCCCGACGCGGCCCGCCCCGATAATCCCGACGCCGAGGCGGCCGTCGCGCTGCATCACGACGCCGAGGCCCAGCGGTGGGTGTGGTCGCGCTCGGCCGCCGCGACCGCGCCGCGCCGGCTGAGCTCCGCGAGCGCCTGCGCGTCCGCGGCGTCGAGCGACGACACCTCGCCGGCCACGGGTCCGGGCACGGTGTGCACGCGCAGGTGCGCGAGGCCCTGGGCGCGCGCCAGGATGCCCTGGGTCACGCCCACCCCCTGGATTCGGGCGAGGGGGAAGATCGCGAGGCGGCGACCCAGGCGGCCACGCCGGATCAGGAGCGCATAGTTCGTCACGCGCACGCCGAGACGGCGTCGCTGCAGCCAGTGCCAGAAGAAGGCCCGCCGCGGGACGGTGGTGAACGGATCCTGCGCCTGCGGCCCGAGAACGCCGTGTTCCCAGACGAACAGGGCGTCGTTCGACGGGGCGTCCGGCAGCAGCAGGGCCACGACGCGCTCGACGTCGGCGCGCGTGCCCACCGGGAGCACGGTCGCCGCGGCGGCGTTCTGCCCGCTGCTCTGCTGGATGTCGGTCTGCCCGCCCATGCGGTTGATGCGCACGCTCCACCAGCCGAACGGGCGCCAGAGCAGGTTCTGCGTAACCTCGACGGCGTGGATCCGGCCGGGCGGCAGCGTGCGGGTGACGGTCGTCAGGAGTCCGCTGGAAATCCGCACGCCGTCCGGCGTGGGCGCGATCGAATAGCGGAACCCCTTCTGCAGGGCGCCCCAGACCACGGCCACGACCGTGATCGTCAAGGGGATTCCGGTGCTGAGCGCGGCGATCGCGAGAGTGACCCACTTGTCGGGTCCGTCCGCGAAGACCGCGATCGGCACGATGACGCCGCCCACGACCATGATGAGGAAGAACAGCACCCACAGCACGGCCGTGATCGCCTGCGAGCCGATGAGCCGCCATAGCGGGATCCGCACCACCGACTCCGGAACCACATCGTCGTGATCGACGCCGTCGACGATGTGGGAGACGCCGCGGCTGAACGTTTCGCCGATCGACTGCGGCCCGGCGGGCGCGAGTTGCTCGGCCTTCGCCTGCCGGATGCCGGAGGCGAGGCGCAGGATGTCGGCGCGCACCTGCTCGGCCTTCGTCGTGTTGAGGTATTCGAGGGCGACGTCAGCCCCGGATCCGGCACCCTCGAGCGTGAGCTTCGCCATGCCGATCAGGCGCGCCGGGAAGGGGCGGGTCAGGTTCACGCCCTGCACGCGGTCGAGCGGCGCCCGGCGCTGCGAACGGAAGATGATGCCCTTCTTCACCTCGACGTTCTCCGCCGTGATGCGGAACTGCTGGAACCGCCACACGAGCCAGTAGCACACGATCACGAGCACCACGAGGGCGAGTACGCCGAGCAGCGCGAGCACCACGTAGTTGTTGACGACGACGAAGTCGATCGCGAGGGTGATCGGGTCGTCGGAGTCGACGACGATCTCCGACGACAGGTCCTCCGGGGAGAACAGCCCGACCACGAGGTAGATGAGCCGGTCGCGCAGGTTCGCGACGACGATGCCGAGCACGACCAGGAAGACGAGGCCGCCCTTGAACAGCGGCGTCAAGGGGTGCAGGCGGTGCCACTCGCCGTCGGCGAGGTCGCTGGATCCGCCGTCGAGGATCAGCGCGCGCACGCGCGCCGCCGCGGCGTTGTGCGGCGCGGGCGCGGGCCCGCCGGGGTGGGAGGCGGGGTCGGGCGCCGTCACAGCCCCGTCCTCCGCGTCTCGGCGACCTCGATGAGGGTGTCGCGGAGCGCCTCGGCGGCCGCCGTGGTCAGCCCGGGGATCTCGACGCCGGTCGAGGCGGCGGCCGTCACCATCTTCAGCTTCGACACCCCGAAGATGCGATCGAGCGGGCCGTGCGTGATGTCGATCAGCTGCATGCGGCCGTAGGGCACGGCGACCATGCGCTGCCACAGGATCCCCTTGCGGAAGACGATGTCGTCGCCGCGGAGCATGTATCCGAGCGCCCGTGCCTGCCGCGGCAGAATGACGAGGCTCACGACGATGACGAGGGTGATCGCACCCGCCGGGATCCACGGCCATACCTCGCCTGTGGTGTACGAGACGACGGCAGCGGCGATCAGGAAGACCGCGATCCAGAACACGCTCTGCACGAGCTGGGAGACGACGTACTTCGTCGAGATCTGGTGCCACGTGCCGTCGAGGGCGAGGCCCTGCCTGCGGGGCTCGCGAATGGCGCGGAAGGTGCCCTCGTCGAGAGGCGCGGGTGCCTCGAGCGGCGGGTTCGCCGGCCCGAAGTCGGGCTGCGAGACGCCGGCGGGCCCGGCCGGTGGGGCCGGCTGCGCGGACGCAACGACCTGATCCGGGTCCGAAGGTACCGGGGGCGCGGCCGGCTCGGGGCGGGGATCCGCGATCGCCGCTTCCGCCCTCAGCTCGCGGCGGCTGGTCGGGAGCGCGGGGTCAGTATTGCGGTTCTGCTCCGGAGGAGCCGGCGTCGGATTCTCGTTCATCGGGATCCTTCGGGAGGGTGCACAGGTGTTCTGCGACGAGCGCCAGCACCACGAGGGCCGCGCCCCCGACGGCGGTGACGATCTCCGCTGTCATCGAGCCTAGCCCGAGGGAGACCGGCCGCGTGAGCACGTACCCGATGAGTCCGAGGGCGAAACCGCCCGAGGCGGCGCCCAGCATGCTCGACGCCTTCGAGAGCGCCGCGATGCGCACGGAGCGGAAGGGATCCGGCCGGGGCGCCTTCGGATCCCGCACGGCGCGGCGGATCTGCCAGGCGAAGGCCAGGCAGAACACGCCGAGCAACACGAGCAGGATCGGCAGCATGTAGGAGGGCGTGAAGGTCGCACGCGAGGCGGCCGTCAACGCCACGTCGACGATCGCGCCGAGCGCCGCGCCGATGATGGCGCAGGCGATGAGGGTGAGCGGCGAGGTTCGCTTCACGACAGCCCCTCGCGGATCCGCGCGACGGGACCGAGACCGGGCAGGGCGGCATCGGGCGCCACCTCGAGCCACGGGTCGAGCACGAAGTCCCGCTCGTGCGCACGCGGGTGCGGCAGGGTCAGGCGCGGGTCGTCCGACGTGACCGTCCCGTAAGCGACGATGTCGAGGTCGAGGGTGCGGTCGCCCCAGCGTTCGTCGCGCACGCGACCGTGGCGCGACTCGATCTCGTTGAGCGCTGCGAGCAGGACGCTGGGCGCGAGGTCGGTGTCGACGAGCGCGACGGCGTTCGCATAGCGAGGCTTGGAGGGATCGGGCCCCGTCAGGGTGATCGCGGTCGAGGAGATCACCGTCGATGCCGTCACGCTGCGCACGAGCGGCAGCGCCCGAATGTCGACGAGCGCCTCATCGAGCGTCGCGGACGTGTCTCCGAGATTCGACCCGAGGGCGACGACCGCGATGCTCACGCGCCGCTCCGGGTGCGGCGGGCCGTCACCGAGACGTCCGCGAAGGCATGCGGGATGGGCGCGTGCGGCTTGTGCACCGTCACCGCGGTCGCGAGGACGCGCTCGTCCTCCATGACGGCTGCCGCGAGCCGATCGGCGAGGGTCTCGATGAGGTCGAAGCGCTCGCCCGTGACGATCCGCACGACCGCGTCCGCGAGCTCGCCGTAGTGGACCGTGTCCGCGATGTCATCGCTCGCCGCGGCACGACGCGTGTCGACGTCGAGCGAGACATCGATCGTGAACTCCTGCCCGTCGCGCTTCTCGTGCTCGAAGACGCCGTGATAACCGTAGGCCACGAGCCCCGTCAGCGTAATGGTGTCGGTCACTTCTCGCCCTCCCACGCGTCGAGCACGGCGAGCGCATCGCGCGTGGCCGTGACGTCATGCACGCGCACGCCCCACGCCCCCGCCTGCCGCGCGAGCACGCTCGTCACGGCGGTGGCCAGGTCGCGGCGGTCGCGCGTGGCACCATCGCCGAGCGCACGGTCGAGAAAGCGCTTGCGCGAGGTGCCGATCAGTACGCGAAAGCCGAGGGCGGTCACGGCGTCGAGTTCGCGCAGCATCGCCCAGTTCTGCTCGCCGGACTTCGCGAAGCCGATGCCGGGATCCAGGATGATCCTCGCGGCGTCGATGCCGGCGCGAAGCGCGGCGTCGACGCGGCGCGCCAGCTCCGCCGCCACCTCGGCGCCGATCCGGTCGTAGCTCGCCCGGGCATACATGTCCGACGACGGGCCGCGCCAGTGACCGATGATGAACTCCGCGTCGGCCGCGGCCGCGACCCGGAGGATGTCCGGATCCGCGAGGCCGCCCGAGACGTCGTTGACGATGGCCGCACCCGCGGCGATCGCGCGGTCGGCGACGGCCGCGCGGTAGGTGTCGACGCTGATCCGGTATCCGCTCTCGGCGAGCTGCGCGAGCGCGGGCAGCGCCCGGCGGATCTCCTCCTCCGCGCCGACCGGCTCGGATCCGGGCCGCGTCGACTCGCCGCCGACGTCGAGGATCGTGGCGCCGAGCCCGACGAGGTCGTGCCCGTGCGCGACCGCGGTCTCCGCCGTAAAGAACTCCCCGCCGTCGCTGAACGAGTCCGGCGTGACGTTCACGACGCCCATGATCTCCATCAGACGTCCCGGCCCTTCACCTGGCTCGTCGCCTTGTTCTGCTCGCCGATGATGATGTACGCCGCCATCTCGGCGCGCGCGGCCTGGGTCGCGAGCTCGCCCCGCGCCGCGACCGTGACCGTCGAGGCGTCGGGGCGCTTCTCGCCGCGGGTGCGCAGGCAGCCGTGCTCCGCGTCGAGCATGACGAACACGCCGCGCGCGTTCAGTGCGTGCTCGATCGCGTCGGCGACCTGCTCGCCCAGGCGCTCCTGCACCTGCGGCCGCGCCGAACAGATGTCGAGAACGCGGGCGAGCGAGCCGAGGCCCACGACGGCCTCGCCCGGGAGGTACGCGATGTGCGCGCGCCCCTGGAAGGGAAGAAGGTGATGCTCGCAGACCGAACGGAAGGCGATGTCACGCACGAGCACCGCGCCCGTGGGCACGGTCTCGGGCGCCGGTCCGCGCGAGACGTCGATCGTGCGGCGCAGCGGCTCCTCGGCGTCCTGGCCGATGCCGGCGAAGAGCTCGGCCATCGCGCCCGCGACGCGCTCGGGGGTCTCCCGGAGCCCGGCGCGTTCCGGATCCTCTCCGATCGCGATGAGGAGCTCGCGCGTCAGCTCGGCGACGCGCGTCGTGTCGACCGCCATCTCGCCCTCCCTGGGTCAGGCCGTCGCGGGCCGCGTGGATCCGCCGGTCTCGGGCGCGCGGGCGCCCGCGGTCCCGCGCTCGGCGGCGGGCGCCTGCGGAGCCTCGGTGGATGCCGCGCGCGGCACCTGGATCGGCGGGAGCGCCGAGACGGGGCGCTCGCTCGACGACAGCCACTGCGGGCGTTCGTCGATCTTCTTCACGTCGCGGAAGATCTCGGCGATCTGCCGATGATCGAGCGTCTCCTTCTCGAGGAGCTCGTGCGCGAGCTTGTCGAGGATGTCGCGGTTCGCGTTCAGCACCGTGTACGCCTCGTCGTGCGCCTGCTCGATGAGCGCCCGCACCTCGCGGTCGACGCGCTCGGCCATCGAGTCGGAGTAGTCGCGCCCGTGGCCCATGTCGCGGCCCATGAACATCTCGCCGGACGAACCCGAGAGCAGCACGGGCCCGATGTCGCGCGTCATGCCGTACTCCGTGACCATCTTGCGCGCGATGTTCGTGGCCTTCTCGATGTCGTTGGAGGCGCCCGTGGTCGGGTCGTGGAAGACGATCTCCTCCGCGACGCGGCCGCCCATCGCATAGGTCAGCTGGTCTTGCAGCTCGTTGCGCGTGACGGAGAACTTGTCGTCGACGGGAAGGACCATGGTGTATCCGAGCGCCTTGCCGCGCGGCAGGATCGTGATCTTGTTGACCGGGTCGGAGTAGTTCATCGCCGCCGCCGCGAGCGCGTGGCCGCCCTCGTGGTAGGCGGTGATCAGCTTCTCCTTGTCCTTCATGACGCGGGTGCGGCGCTGCGGGCCGGCGATGACGCGGTCGATCGCCTCGTCGAGCGCGCGGTCGTCGATCAGCTGCGCGTTCGAGCGCGCGGTGAGCAGGGCCGCCTCGTTGAGCACGTTGGCGAGGTCGGCGCCCGAGAAGCCGGGCGTCTTGCGGGCCACGTCCTCGAGGTCCACGCCGTCGGCGAGGGGCTTGCCGCGGCTGTGCACCTGGAGGATCTGCAGGCGGCCCTTGAGGTCGGGGGCGTCGACGCCGATCTGGCGGTCGAAACGACCGGGGCGCAGGAGCGCCGGGTCGAGGATGTCGGGGCGGTTCGTCGCTGCGATCACGATGACGTTCGCCTTCGGGTCGAATCCGTCCATCTCGACGAGCATCTGGTTCAGCGTCTGCTCGCGCTCGTCGTGACCGCCGCCCATTCCGGCGCCGCGGTGACGACCGACGGCGTCGATCTCGTCGATGAAGATGATGGCGGGCGCGTTGTCCTTCGCCTGCGTGAAGAGGTCGCGCACGCGGCTCGCGCCGACGCCGACGAACATCTCGACGAAGTCGGATCCGGAGATCGGGTAGAACGGCACGCCCGCCTCCCCCGCGACCGCGCGGGCGAGCAGCGTCTTACCCGTTCCGGGAGGGCCGTACAGCAGCACGCCCTTCGGGATCTTCGCGCCGAGCGCCTGGAACTTCGTCGGATCCGACAGGAATTCCTTGATCTCGTGCAGCTCCTCGACGGCCTCGTCGGATCCCGCGACGTCCGCGAAGGTCACGTCCGGGTTCTCCTTGGTGACGTTCTTCGCGCGCGATTTGCCGAACTGCGCCATCCGTCCGCCGCCCTGCGCGCTCGAGAGCAGGAACCAGAACAGCAGGCCGAGGAGCAGGATCGGGATGAGGAGCGACAGGAGGCTGCCGAAGAAGGATCCCTGCGGAACCGCGTCGTCGAACCCGTCCTTCGGGTCGGCCTGAGAGACCGCCTCGATCACGTCGGCCTCGCGGCCTCCGACGTAGTAGAACTGAACGTTCTTCGCGCCCTCGAATTCTTCCGTGAGGGTCAGATCCACCCGCTGGTCGCCGTCGGTGACCGTCGCCTCGGCGACCTTGCCGTCGTTCAGCAGCTCGAGGCCCTCCTGCACCGTGACGTGCTTCGGGCCGCTGAAGGCGGTGAAGAGCGAGAACCCAGCGATCAGCAGCGCCGCGATCAGCAGCACATAGAGAACGGGATGGCGGAAGATCTTCTTCGCGTTCATAGTGCGTCGGTTAACCGACTCCTCCTGGTGGTCGACGCGCGGGCACGGCCCAGCGCAGGTCGTTTCAGGTTACCGGTGCCGAATATGTACCGTCGTGAGATTCGCCCACGGCGGAACGGGCCGCGGCTCAGGAGTAGACGTGGGGGGCGAGCACCGCGACGTCGCGCAGACCCCGGTAGCGCTCGGCGTAGTCGAGGCCGTATCCGATGACGAAGTCGCTGGGGATGTCGAAGCCGACGTACTTCGCGTCGATCTCGACCTTCATCGCGTCAGGCTTGCGTAGCGCCGCGAGGACCTCGATCGAGGCCGCGCCGCGGGTCTCGAAGTGCTCGAGCAGCCAGTTGAGCGTGAGGCCCGAGTCGATGATGTCCTCGACGACAAGGACGTGCTTGCCCTCGAGCGGGGTATCGAGGTCCTTGCGGATCTGCACGACGCCACTCGACTTCGTCGATGCGCCGTAGCTCGACACCGCCATCCAGTCCATCGGCGCGTCGATCTGGAGGTGGCGCACGAAGTCGGCCATCACCATGACGGCGCCCTTCAGCACGCCGACGAGCAGGATGTCTTTGCCCGCATAGTCCGCGTCGACCTGCTTCGCGAGCTCCGCAAGCCGGTCGTGCATCTGCTCCTCGGTGACGAGGACTCGGTCAAGGTCGTTTTCGATGTCTGCCGCGCGCATGGGGAAAGCCTATTCGGCACAGCTCGACGAACGCACAAGATTTCTTCGGCTGGACGCAGGCGCCCATCGCACGGGCCGCGTCACGACCGTTCCGCGGAGAAGGTGATGAGGCCGCCTCGGCGGGACGCCTGGCACCCCGGCAGGTCGATGGGCCCCTGGCCTCGCCAGTCGGTCACGAGGCGCGCGACTTCGAGGGTCTGCGCGCGGGACAGGCTCACCCCGAACTCCGCATCGACGACGTGGCGGATGATGCGGTGACGAAGGGAGGGCGGGTTCGCGCCCAGCGCCGCGACGGACACCGCGATACCCGCCTCCGCGTGCTCGACGATGTCTTCGATGGTCTCCTCGATCATGTCGGCAAAGGCGTCCTCGTCCTCGCGGAGCTGCTCCGCGGTGCGCCACAGCGCCTCCGCGATGCCGGGGCCCAGCTCGTCCTCGAGCACGGGCAGCACGCGCTCGCGCACCCGGACGCGCGAAAAGCGCTCGTCGACGTTGTGCGGATCGCGCCAGGCATCGATCCCGGACGCCGTGCAGAACGAGGCCGTCGTCGCGCGACGGAGCGCGAGCAGCGGGCGGATCCACGCGAGCCCCGCGCCGTCGAGCGCGTGCGGCGACATCCCGGACAGGCTCGCGGATCCGGATCCCCGCGCGAGCCCCAGCAGCACCGTCTCGGCCTGGTCGTCGAGCGTGTGCCCGACGAGCACCGCGGCGGCGTCCTCCTCCGCGGCGATGCGCCGCAGCGCCGCATAGCGCGCCTCGCGCGCTGCGGCCTCCGGACCGCCCGCGGTGCCGACCTCGACGCGCTCGACCCGCGCGGTGCGGATCCCGAACTCGCGTGCCTGCGCCGCGGCGCGCTCGGCGACGTCGGCGGATCCGTCCTGCAGGCCGTGGTCGATCGTCGCGGAGACCACCTCGAGCCCCACCTTCGGCGCCTCGTGGGCCGCCGCCGCGGCGAGCGCCAGCGAGTCTGCGCCGCCGGACAGGGCGACGAGCACGCGCGCGCCCGAGTCGGCGAAGGGGGCAAGGGCCTCGCGCACTGCGCGGCGAACGTCTGCGACGGCGGGATCCAGCATGCGTTCCAACGTAGCGGCTATTGTGGCGCTGACCCCTCCCGTCTGAACTCAAGGAGCGACATGGGTGCGTACGATGCAGTAATCGAGATCCCGCGCGGCAGCCGCGTGAAGTACGAGGTCGACCACGAGACCGGTCGCGTCTTCCTCGACCGCGTTCTCTACACGACCTTCGGTTACCCCACCGACTACGGATTCTTCGAGAACACCCTCGGCGAGGACGGCGACCCGCTCGACGTGCTCGTCGTCATGGATCACTCCGTCTACCCCGGTGTCGGCGCCAAGGTGCGTCCCGTCGGCGTGCTCAAGATGAGCGACGAGGCCGGCGGCGACGACAAGGTCGTGGCCGTGCTGGCGAAGGACCCGCGCTGGGAGCACATCCAGGACGTGTCGGACCTCGGCGAGTTCCAGCGCAAGGAGATCGAGCACTTCTTCGAGCACTACAAGGACCTCGAGCCGAACAAGTGGGTCAAGGTCGACGAGTGGGCCGGCGCCGAGGAGGCCGAGCGCCTCGTAAAGGAAGCCTTCGAGCGCGCGGCCGCTCAGCACTGAGGCCGTAACGAGAAGAGGGGCACCCCGGTGGGGTGCCCCTCTTCTCGTTGCTCAGATGCTCGTTGCTCAGATCGAGATGCCCTTACCGGCCATGAAGTCGATCGGGTTCGTCGTCGCGCCGTTGATGTAGACCTCGAAGTGGAGGTGGCACCCGAAGGAGTTTCCGGTGTTGCCCTCGTAGGCGATGACGGTGCCCGCCGACACGTACTGCCCGTATCCGACGAGGATCCCGCCGTCGACGATGTGCCCGTACCCGGTCGCAATGCCGTTGCCGTGGTTGATGCGGATGTAGTTGCCGTAGCCGCCGTTGTAACCGGCGTACTCCACCGTGCCGCTCGAGGCGGCGACGATGTTGGCGCCGCATCCGGCCGCGAGGTCGACGCCCTCGTGGAACGAGCTCGAGCAGTACGACGGACCGCAGAGCTGCGAGCGCCAACCGTAGCCGGCGGTGCGCCATCCGGAGCTGGGGCGAGCCCAACCGCTCTGCGGCTGGGGCGCGGGCGCCGGAGGCGCGGGCGGTGCGGGATTCGGGGCGGGCGGCGGTGCCGCGGGCTGGCCCTGGTTCTGCTCCTCCTGGCGCCGCCGCTCCTCCTCGGCGCGGCGGGCCGCCTCCTCTTCCTGCCGCTTGCGCTCGGCCTCCTGGCGCTTGCGCTCCTCCTCGGCGCGGCGGGCGGCCTCCTCCGCGGCCTTCCGCCGGCGCTCCTCCTCGAGGCGGCGCTGCTCGGCCTCATAGGCTTCGCGCTGCGCGACGCCGTCCTTGTAGGACTGGAGCGTCTTGGACGAGTTGTCCTGCAAAGCGGCGAGCTGCTGTTCGAGGGTGATCAGGTAGCTCTGCTGATCGGCGAGCGCCTGCTCGGCCGCAGCCTGCGCCTGGCGAGCGATCTCCATCTTCTCCTCGGCGACCGCCTGCAGCCGGTCGCGCTCCTTGCGCGCCTCCTGCGCCTGATCGGTGAGGTGCTGCGCGGAGTCGCGGGCCGCGACGGCGTCCGCGTAGATCGACTGGTTGCGCTCGGCGAGCTTGTCCAGCTGCCCCAGCTGCGCGAGGATCTGGTCGGCGTCTTCGCCCGATGCCGCGAACAGCACGTCGTAGGCGGTGCTGTCGCCGCCCGAGCGGCTGAGCTTCGCCGCGACCTTCGCGGCGGCCTGCGCGGCGTCGTTCGCCTTCACCGACTGTTCGTCGGCCTGCGCCTGCAACTCGTCGGCGCGGCGCGCCGCCTCGAAGAACTCCTGCTGAGCCGCGTAGTAGTCGTCGGCCGCCTGCGTCGCGGCGGCCTGCGCCTCGGCGACGGCGTTCTGCAGCTGGGTGATGAGCCCCTGGATCCGGGAGATCTCGCCCGCCTTCGCGGACTCGTCGTTGCGCGCCCGCTCGACGTCCTCCCACGTGGGGTAGTCGTCGGGGTTGTAGGTGATGGCCGCCTGCGCCGCGCCCACCCCGCGGAATGCGCTGATGGCGCCGACTGCGGCGAGGGAGAGAGCGCCCGCGACGATCGCGCCGCGACGGCTCATGGGCGCCCAGAGGCTGCGGCGTTCGTCAAGGGTCGGCGCGCAATCGCACGGGACGTCGGACTGGACGCTGCGTTCTGGGGCTCGCTCTGGGGGAAGAGAGTTCACATCCGTCACACTAACAAGCCTTACTTTTCGGGAGATCCGGTGCCCTGCCGTTTGCGGTGCCGACCGGCCCCTTCCGGACATGCACACGCCGTCCCAGCATGCCATCGCGACACGCCCGAAAACCGCAAGACGCGCCGCCGTTTTGCGATCCGTCTCGATGTCTGCCTAAGATAAACGGGTTGGCAGGTGAGCCGCGAGGAACACCAGGACTGACGGCCCCATCGTTTAGTGGCCTAGGACGCCGCCCTTTCACGGCGGTAGCACGGGTTCGAATCCCGTTGGGGTCACTGATAAGCGTATAATTGAATATCGTGCGAAAGCACATTATGGCCCTGTAGCGCAGTTGGTTAGCGTGCCGCCCTGTCACGGCGGAGGTCGCGGGTTCAAGTCCCGTCAGGGTCGCTCTAGGTGAGGGGCCTTCTTTCTTGAAAGAAGGCCTTTTGCATAGGATGCGACATACAAGTCGCATGGCTCTGTAGCTCAGTTGGTAGAGCGTTCGACTGAAAATCGAAAGGTCACCGGATCGACGCCGGTCGGAGCCACAAGGATGATCGTTACAATCATCCCAGAAACCCTCGCGTAGCTTCTACATCGCGGGGGTTTTGCTTTGCCTGACCAGGGGTTTATCAATCACCTGACTGACGACACATTGCGCGGTGGGATCGACCGACTCGAACCCGCCGCCGTAGGTGTCTCGCCAGGTGTAGCCATTCCTTTTGGCTCGATTCGTCCGCGTGTCGCGCGCTACCCTCTCCCATGGACGACCTGGACGCCGTCGCTCAACCTCGCTGCCCCGACTGTGGCGTGCTGATACGCACCGTTGACCACGGCGACGAGTGCCCCGCGTGCGGGCGCCGGGACGAGTGGCCCACGCCGGCCCCGAAGCCGCTCCACGATCACGCGATCGTCGACTTCCCTAGGGCACGATGATGGCGCGCGATCATCTCGACGACGACACGCGACTCGAGATCGCGCTGTCGGCCGCGATCTCGCGGCACCAGTACCACCAGGACCCGACGGCATTGATCGCCGAGCTGCGAGCGATCTCGGTGTCGCGCATCGACCTCCTTGCGGAGGCTGCGGGCACCTGGGCCGGCTACCACGAGGCCGACCCTTTCGTGCAGCCTGTGGTGCGGGCGCTGCTCGAGGTGCCGGGCGCCTATCGGTGGGTGCAGGCAGGGCGGGAGCGGAACCGCGGCTGAGAGCCGCTGTGCACGAGTCAGCGGCAGCCGATCAGCCCTCAGCCACGTCGGTTCACGAAACGCCGACGGGGGACGGTTCGAAAGCATCGGCCGGTATGACGATGCCGCGGCTCGTGTAAGACTCTGCCCCGAGCCCATCAAGCAACGCAGAATCGATCTGCACAGGCCCATCATCGTCGAAGTCGAACCGGAACGGCATCGAGGGGTGGACCCACAGTGTGCACCGGCCGGGGCCGTCGGCCTCAGGCTTCACCCACGACAAGGTGAAGCTCTCATCCCGGCGAAGCTTGGTGGTGATGACGAGTTTCAGGTGCGCGAGCACGTGATCGTTGATGCGAAGTAGGTCGGTAGCCGACCCGTAATGAAAAGTGCCCATAGTTGCACCATATGCCACTCTTGCCCCTATTACTAGGTTGCAGATCGCGACGCAAGGGGTCTGGAAGTTTTGACCTTCACGTGCTATGAGCACCGCTAGCCGTACAAGCTCATTCCACCAGACTCGAGACCAACTCTCGCGACGCCGGGGCATCCGACCGCGACGTCATGGCATCGACCGGACACACCGACCCGCGATCACTCGTCTACTACGACCGCTCCCACGCATCCGTCGAACGCAACGCGACCCACATCCTCGCGGAGTCCCTCGCCACGTATCGCGAAGAACCGCCCCTCCCGCGATCCGTAGATCAGCGAGAGGGGCGGAGTCGTGTTAGCTCGTCGAGAGCGCGTCGGCCAGGTCGGTAGGATCACCACTAGCGGCCGTATACGCCTGTGCGAGCTGGGTGACCTGGGGTCTGATGTAGGAACTGGTGACATCAAACATGGCTAGCCGAGAGGGCTGGCCTGGAAGGATGTCATCATGCCGGGGCCGTTCCCGAAGGAGTTCCGCGACGACGTCGTCCGGGTCGCGCAGAAC
>NZ_BMMQ01000002.1 GCF_014646015.1 Microbacterium nanhaiense | reverse complement strand
GACCTCCCGGACGCCGTCGGCATCAACGGCTCCATCACGGCCCACACCTCGTCAGAGATCTCCTGTCGCGTCACCGCTTAAGACTCACCGAGCCGGGAGCGAAACCTCTTGATCAACACGGCCTAGCTCTCCGGGTCGTCGTGGAAGACCCGCACTTCCTGCGCGCACCGGCACGCCGCGGCGATCCTGGCGGCCCACGCGAGCGCCGCGGAATAGTCGGGCAGGTCCAGGATGGCGAAGCCGCCGTCGATCCTTTCGCTCTCCGGATAGGTGCCGGGGCGCACGGTTCCATCGGCGAGCGCCAACACTGGCGGCTGATCTTCGTCGATCGCGCCCCCGAAGACCCACACGCCCGCGGCTCTCGCCTCGCGAACGACCTCGTGGCTCTCGGTCGCTGCGCGCTCAAACTCCGCATCACTGAGATGTGACATCGCGGAGCTGGGGAACGAGATCAGATACTTCGTCATGGCGCGCTCTTCCGGAAACTGTTCCCAGCGTGCTCCCGGACGCCGAGAAGCGCAAGCGGCGCTCAGGATCCGGTGTTCAGACGCAGGATCCGCGCCTTCTCGTCATCGGTGAGGTCGGAAAGCGCGAGAACGTCCTGGAGCACCTCGGACTTTCCCGCGAGGTAGGCCTCGATGTCCATATCGGGCTTGCTCGCGAGTGCGCTCTTCACGGCGCCGTAGCGATCGCGGAGCTCGACGTTCTCGCGCAGCACGCGCCGGACCGCGAGGTGATTGCGAAGATGCAGTGTTCCATTGACGCACACGTACACGTGCCGCCGCGGATCATCGTCCGGGGCCGTGAACGCCTCGCGGTCCGTCACCCCCAGGTCTCCCCTGTGCGCGTATCCGATTCGCTCGAGAGCGGCGATCGCCGCGGGAACGGCCCGGCGCGACACGACGACATCGATGTCGAGGATCGGCTTCGCGGCAAGACCCGGCACCGAGGTGGATCCCACGTGCTCTATCGACGCCACAGGCACGCCCTCGAGCGCTGCCGCCAGGTCGGCGGCCACGCGCCGGAAGCGCATCGGCCAGTCGGGATCGTAGGGTGCGACGTCGATAGCCATCCTTTGATCCTGCCACGCGGCGGTCGTCGAGCTCAGTGATCCGGCAGCAGTGTTGCGTCGTCGGCGCCGTACGTCGCAGGCACGAACCATGGAACGGGGCTCGAGCTACGCGCGACGAGGTGCGAGACGCTGAGCGCCTCGGTGAAGATCGCCATGCGCACCGCGACGCCGTTGTCGGCCTGCCGGAAGATGGCGAGCCGCGGATCCGAGACGATCTCCGAGGAGAGATCTGCCGCCCCCTCGCGCGAATCGCGCGGAAGCGGGTGCATGAGCAGGGCGTCTGACGGCAGATGCGCGTCGATCATCGCCTGATCGATGCGGTACTCGTTGAACGCCGCGCCGGCGGCCTCTCCCATTCGCTCGCGCTGGATCCGAGTGGCGTACACGGCGTCCGCGCCAGCCATCGCATGGGCCGGTGTCTCGCAGATCTCGACGGAGTGGCCCTTCGACCGCACGAGCTCGACGAGGTGCTCGGGCATCTCGAGCTGTGTCGGTGCGTAGAGCGTGAACGTCAGCTCGGAGTAGAGCGAGAGCAGGCGTGCGAGCGAATGAACGGTGCGCCCGTACCGCAGGTCCCCGAGCATCGCGATGTGAGACCCGTCGATGCGCTTTCCGAGGAAGGAGAACTCCCGCTGGATCGTGTAGATATCGAGCAGTGCCTGGCTGGGATGCTCCCCCGCGCCGTCACCCGCGTTCAGCACGGGGACGTTGCTCGCCGCGGCGAACTGCGCGACGGATCCCTCGTCGGGGTGACGCACCACAATCGCGTCCGCGTACCCGGCGATCACGCGAGAGGTGTCATAGATCGACTCCCCCTTCGCCATCGATGAGAACGTCATGCCCGTCGTGTCGAGCACGGTGCCGCCCAGGCGAGCGAACGCGGCTCCGAAGGAGAGCCGGGTGCGGGTGCTGGCCTCGAAGAAGAGATTCGACAGCACGGCCCCTTCGAGCACCCGCGTGGTCTCCTGCCGCGATGCGAAGGGCTGCATCACGTCGGCGACGCGGATGAATCGCTCGAGGCCCGCACGGTCGAACTGCTCGACGGACAGCAGGTGTCGGCTGCCGCCGAATCCCGGGTGCTCGGCGGGTTCGATCGACGCCGCGGCGAGGCCGGCCTCCTTCAGGAGGTGCTCGACCAGGAGGCGAGTCGCCGCGGGCATCGTCCGCGCACCGGCCGATGCCGAGGGAACGAGCCACGAGTCGAGGGTGCGACGCTTGACCTCGATGCGCGCGCTGAACTCGTCACGGGTGAGGTTGAGGCGGCGCATCGCGTCGCGCAGGATCGACTGCTGATTCAGGCTCATGCCTCGAATATACACTTTGTGTGCATAAAAGCCATGCACTTATCTCGGGTCCTGGAACCCGATCAGCCATCGAACCCCGAAGCGGTCGACGAGCGTGCCGTCCCAATCACCCCAGGAACGCTTCTCGAGGGGCTCGATCACCCGTCCATCCGCGGCGAGCGCGTCGAACCACGCGCGCGAGGTGTCTGGATCCGCGGCGCCGAGGATCGAGAGGTACATTCCGACCATGTGCACCGCGTCTTCGTCGCCGCCGGCGTCGGATGCGAAGAGCGTCACCGGCCCGTCGAGCTGACCGTGCGCGATGTCGCTCGGCGGGCCGTCGGTCCGATCGAATTGTTCGTAGGTGAAGCTGCGCACCTCTCCCCCGAAGATTCCGCGGTAGAACTCGAGCGCTTCGGCGGCGAAACCCGGGAACAGCAGGTATGGCGTGGGGGCTGTCATGCGGCGATCGTATCCGTGGACGCGGCGATTAAGCCATGGGCAGCGCCCAGTTGGCGCAGAACCGCGTCACTGCACACGATCTGCGGCGACCAATTGGGGCGGAGGAAGTCGGCCCGGGGCAGCCGCACGCGTTGCTCGTCGACGGGTTGGCCCGGCCGGGGCGATTGACGCGTCACGCCGTTGAGCTCGTAGCCGAGCTTTCGCGACACCGCGAGAGACGCCGCATTGGTGCTCGTCGCGCTCGACTCTGCCCACTCCGCGCCGAGCACGTCGAACGCGAATGCCAGGAGCCCGGCCCTCATCTCCGTTCCCAGGCCGCGACCCTGCACGCTGCGGGTGATCCAGGATCCGCTGTTCACGGTCTGCCGGTTTGCGAAGTCATACGCGCTCAGGTCCTGCGTGCCGATCACGCGTCCCTCGTAGTGCGCGGCGAACGCGATGTTCCATGATGACGGCGAGACCCGCCCGCGCAGGCCCCACTGGTAGATCGCGAGATTGCCCGGAAGGTCGGATGCGGGTGCGTCCGTCCAGGGGAAGCCGAAGGGCATCTGTTCCGGGTCGTGCACGCCGTCCAGCGCGGCCCGCACGAGCCCGGGAAGGTCGGCGTCGCGCACGGGCGAGAGCGTCAGCCGCGGCGTGGTGATCGTCAGTCCGAACAACGGCCAGATGTCTTCGAGATCCATGAGTCGACGCTAGCGGCTCCTGGACGCCCGCCCACGAACTGTTACAGGAGGCCGGTGTCGCGGGCTCCCCCGACCGCAGAATGTCATCTGCGCGGCGGGCGATGGTTGACGTCACACGCTGCACCTCGCCGAAGCCCGCATCGATCGTCACCTGTGCTCCGCGGCTTGCCTGTGTGACCGTCTCGATCGCCTTTCGTTCGTTGCTCGCGAGGATCCGCGCTTCCCGCGGGACCTCCAGTGCCCGGGCCGCCGCGGTGCCGTCATCCGACAACGGCCAGTCCGCCGCGGGCGCATCGCGCGTCGCCACGGGCATCGCGTGGCGGATGAGGAAGATTGTCGGCACAGGCCCCACCATACGGGTGCCGTGCAGTGCAGTCCATGGAGCCGCAGGCGCCGCCGACGACGTGGTTCGCACCGCCGCCGCCTTCGCGTGAGAGGCTGTCACCATGGCAGAGAACGACATCGAGGTCAGCTGGGGCGAGGCGCGCGACGCGAACCTCGCGAATTGGGATGACCGGGTCGGGATCCATCTCACGGGTTACGGTCTCGAAGCGTTCGAGGATCCCGCGCATCTCTCGAGCGTGATCACGGAGGATCTCGCCGCCCTCACGCCGTTCCTGCCGAACGGCGTGCGCGGGCTCGACGTCTGTCACCTGCAGTGCCACATCGGCACCGACACGCTCTCGCTCGCCCGATCCGGCGCCCGGGTGACGGCGCTCGATTTCTCTCCCGCCGCGCTCGAAGCCGCAGAGCGACTCGCGACCGCGCATGGCCAGCGGATCCGCTGGGTGCATTCCGACGTGATGGATGCGGCGAGCGCGATCGGTGCCGACTTCGATCTCGTGTACACCTCGATCGGCACGATCTGCTGGCTGAAGGATCTCGATCGCTGGGCGGCGCAAGTCGCGCGGCTGCTGCGCGACGGCGGAACCTTCTTCATTCGCGATGGACACCCCGCGCTGTACGCGCTGGACGAAACCGCCGACGATCTGCGGATCCGCTACCGCTACTTCCCCAATGGTCAGGCGCAGACGTGGGATGACGCGGGCACGTACTCGGGCGAGGGAACTGTCGAGCACACGCGCACCTACGAGTGGCCGCACTCGCTCGCGGAGATCGTGAATGCCCTGATCGGTGCGGGTCTGCGGATCCTGCGTCTCGACGAGGGGGCGACGCTCCCCTGGCAGTTCTCGCCGCGCATGGAGCAGACCGCGAGCGGCTGGGCCTGGCCCGGCGAGGAACGCGAGAACGTGCCGTGCACGTTCACGATCATCGCTCGGAAGGAGTGAGCCGCCCCATCAGCTCGGCGAGGGTCTTCGCGACGCCCTCTTCGTGGCACGACGGGATGATATGGTCGGCGATCGCACGGACGCTTTCGTCGGCGTCGGCCATCGCGTAGGCGGTGCCGGCCCAGTCGAGCATCGGAATGTCGTTGGGCATGTCGCCGAACGCGATGACGTCCGCGGCGTCGACACCGCGCAGCCGGCACAGGGCGGCCAAGGCATTGGCCTTGGTGATCCCGAGCGCGCTGACCTCGATGAGGCCCGGCATCGACCAGGTGGCGGTCGCCCGGTTCGCGACGGCCTCGAGCACGACATCGCGCAGCGTCCCGTGGTCCACGCCCGGTGCCCTGGCGAGCAGCTTGATCGCCGGCTCGTCCCAGAGGGCTTCCAGCTCGCCTCTGGGGGCACCCGCCATCGGGAAATCCTGTTCGAAGTTCGGCGTGAGCCGGATCCCATCCGGAAACTCGATCGCGAGCTGAACCGAGGGCAGCGCGGAAACGATGTCGCGGGCGATCGCGAGGCCGACGTCGGGCGCGATGCCGCGGATGCGTTCGATGCGGTTGGCGTGCAGATCGTAGGTGAGTGCGCCGTTCGAGACGATCGCGATGCCGTGCCTGCCGACGTGCTCCCGCAGCGGCTCGACCCAGCGCAGCGGGCGTCCCGTGATGAACACGACCGGGATCCCGGCGGCATCTACCTCGCGCAGCACGCGGGCCGTGTAATCGGGGATCGTGAAGCTGTCGATCGGCACGAGAGTGCCGTCGAGGTCGGTCGCGACGAGCATGACGCGAGCCTATCCGGCGCGGTGCCTCGTACGGCGCCGAGGCGCTACAGCACCAGCCGCATCTCGTTCTCGGTGCCGCCCGGCTCGAGCTCGTACGGCATCGTCACGCCCGTGTTGACGAAGCCGCGGCGCGTGTAGAAGGCGATCGCACGCGGGTTGTCGGCGTGCACGTCGAGCGTCAGCGTCGTGCCGAGCCCGCGCGCCCACGCGATGATGCCGTCGAGGAGCGCATCGGCTACCCCCGCGTGGCGCCCGCGCGCGTCCGGATCGACGTACACGCCGACGAGCATCGGGCCCGCACTGGGGCTCATATAGCCGCGCATCACGCCGAGCCAGGTCCCGTCCTCATCGATCGCGACGAGCCCGATGTTCGGATCCTGCTCGTTACTGGTCGCGCGCTGGATCCACTGCGCGTCACCAAGCGACTGCGCGTGGGCGAGCGTCTCGCCGAAGGCGATGGGGGTGTCCGCCAGCATCCGCAGTCGGATCTCCCGGAACTCCTGCCAGTCGTTGCCGACGATGCGCCGGATCGTAAAGCTCACGAGCCGACCGCCGTCGCAACGAATTCGCCGAGGGCGGGCCGAAACTGCTGAAGCCGGTGGATCCACGGATCCGCGAGCTCGCCGGCTGCCGTCATGCGATCGAACTCGTCGAAGGTGACCCAGCGGGCGTCCGCGACTTCATCCGGATCCAGGACGATGTCGACGTCGCCGTCGACGACGGTCGCGTACAGGTCGAAGAAGGCCGTCGGCTCGATGACCCGTCCGATCGGCGTCAGATCCGAGGGCTCGCACCGCACGCCGACCTCTTCGTACAGCTCGCGAGACGCGGCCTCCCTGCTCGTCTCACCCGCGAGGGCGCTTCCTGCCGAGATCTCCCACGCGAACGGAAAGGTCTTCTCGGCCGCCCGCTGCGCGACGAGGATGCGCCCATCGCGGCGCACCACGGCGGCGGCCACGACGAGGTGCATCCGACCCTCCGGGATCGGCGTGTCACGCACGTGCGTCTCCCCCGTGGGGTTGGCGTCGACGTCCAACAGGTCCCAGATCTCCTCTGTCATGCCTCCACGCTATCGGTGGTTGACTGGTGAGCATGACTTCCGAGGAGCGCGTGCGACGGGCATACGGGGTGCGGGCCGACGAGTACATTCGCCTGCTCGGTTCGGTTGCCGCGCTCTCGCCGCTGGACGCGGCGCGGATCCACCGCTGGTCTCTCGGCGTCACGGGCAAGATCCTCGACGCGGGTAGCGGGCCCGGCCACTGGACCGCGTACCTCGACGGCGCGGGCAGCGACATCGAAGGGCTCGACCTCACGCCCGAGTTCGTCGCGCACGCCCGAAGCGCATACCCGCATGTCTCGTACCGCGAGGGCTCCGTGCTCGCCCTTCCACACGCCGACGCATCGCTCGGCGGCCTGCTCGCCTGGTATTCGCTGATCCACCTGGATCCGGACGAGCTGAGCGCCGCGCTCACCGAATTCGCTCGCGCGCTGGCACCGGGCGGATCCCTGCTCATCGGGTTCTTCGACGGCGCCGAAGAGGAATTCGACCACGCCGTCACCACGGCGCGGTTCTGGAGCGTCGAAACGATGGCCGGCGCCCTCGAGCGCGCCGGCTTCGTCGTGCAGGATTCCGAGACCCGGCAGGATCCGGGAAGCCGACCGCACGCGTCCATCGCGGCACGGCGGGCGACGCCCGAGAGTCCGCGCGCGTCGTCCCTCTAACGCGACGCGCGGACGGCGCCGTCGAGCCAATCGCCGAGGACCCGGTAGGCGGATTCCCTCGCTTCGCGGCGCGAGAGGAAGATGTCGTGGAGCGCGCCGTCGATACGGGCGATCGTGACGAGGGGCCCAAGCTTCAGGGAGGCGCGCGCGATATCGTCGACGACGAGCACCGAGTCCGCGCGCGTGAGGTCGTCGTGCCAGCGCAAGGGCCGCGCCGATCGTGCGGAGAGCATCACGAGCACGGGCGCATCGATCGTCAGGCCGTCCTCCACCGCGTCGTGCCCGCGAAGGATCGCGCCCAGCCAGCCGGCGTGCACGGGCATCGATTGCTCGGGACGCCAAGCGAGGTTGGGTTCGACGGGGTCCAGAGGATCCACGGCCTCGGCCTGCGCGCGGGCGTAGTAACCGAGATCGACCTGCGGAACCTGCTCCATTGGCTTGCGCCGCGCCCGCAACTCGATGAGCGGCGTGATCGCGTCGCGCGATAGCCGCGGCAGCTGAAACTCCAACCACGGACTGTTGAGGATGACGGCGCTCGCCGCGCCCGGGTTGCGATGCGCCCACAGGCTCAGCACGAGGCCGCCGGTCGAGTGCCCGAATAGCATCAACCGGCGGCCCGTGCCGATGGCGGCAAGCGCCGCCGCGATGTCCTCGTCATAGGTGGCGAGGTCGGTAACGTAACCTGCGGTTTGCCATTGCCGGAGGCTGCGGCCGTACTTTCGCAGGTCGAGGGCGAAGAATCGCGCGCCGCGCGAGGTGAAGGTGCGCGCGAGGCGCTTCTGGAAGAAGTAGTCCGACCAGCCGTGCACGTACAGCACGTCGACGTCTTCGAGCGGTCGCCTGCGGAGCCAGCGGCGCCGGGGCAGGGCGCGCACGAGCGTCGCGACCACCTCGCCCTCGTCGTCCGTGCCGAGCGCCAGCGTCAGCTGCTCGAACTCGTCGCCCAGCACGTCGGGGATCCACTGGCCAGCCATACGGCCAGCATATGGCTACTGCTTCGTCGTGCGCTCGATCGTCATGACGAGGATGACGCGGTCGGCGGCGTCGGCCGGGGTGCCGTCGAGCGGCTTGCCGTAGCGTTCTCCGAGTCGCATGTAGAACGCGCCCTCGGGATCCGGCACGACGTCGACGAGCTTGCCGCGGACCTCGAGGTAGGAGGTCGGTTCCTCAGGATCCGTGATCGACAGCGACATCGACGGGTTGTGCTGCAGGTTGCGGAACTTCTGGCGCTTGGTGGTGTGCGTGAAGCGCACGTGCTCGCCGTCGAACTCGAACCACATCGGGTTCACCTGCACCGTGTCGTCGGGGCGGATGGTGCCGAGGTGCCCGTAGAGCGGCAGATCGAGCAGGCGGCGGAACTTCGGGTCGAGATTGTCGAGAACACTCATGGCGTTAGTCTGCCGGATCAGGCGCCGATCTCGAGGCGTAGCCGCGAAATGTGTCGCGCGGTGATGTCGTCCTCCGCCGATCCGTCCTCGAGGACCGGGAGCTCGCGGATGACCGGGAAGGGCACCGCCGGTACCTCGCCGGAGAGCCGAACGTCGAGGTGTGTGACGTCGAATCCGTGCTCGTGCAGGTACGACGCCATGTCGTAGTCCTGCCCGGAGTCGCCCGCGGTGAACCAGCGACGCGGTGCCTCCATGCGCGGCGCGATGAGCTCCAGGGCGCGCTGCGCCCCGAGCGCCTTGCCGCTGTCGACGTGCTCGACATCGACCGAGATCACGGTCGGGTAGATCGTGAAGCCCGTCGCCCCGGTGTCGCCGATCGCGAATTCGAACGCCTCTACGATCCTGTCGCGACACGGCAGGAACTCGTCGCGTCGCACGTTCACGTGCTGTTCGAGCGACACCATCGTGCGCTTCGTGTTGTCGAAGAACACGATCTCCGAGTACTCGGCGGCGATCCGCCGACCCGCCTCTACCAGCGCGGGCGGCGGCGCGATGCGTTCGTCGAGGGAGACCTCGCCGACCGTGGGCGAACCGTTTCGCTCGACCAGCGAGAACCAGGTGCCGCCCTTCTCCCCCACGCCCCACACCGGATCCGCCGCGGTCAGCCCCGCGCGCGTCAACGCGGGCAGCACCTGCTCCGCGAGGAAGTCGACCGAACGGCCGGTGTTGAACACGACGGGGCACCCAGAGCGCGCGATCGCGACGAGGTCGGCTGCGAGGCCGTGCAGGCGAACCGTGCGGGTACGGGTGCTGGAAATGGGTCCGTCGACATCGAGCAGAAGGCCGAGGGGCGGAAGCGAAGTCACCACCCTATTGTCGCGCACCGGCGAGAATGGACGGATGCACTCCTTCGACCTCGAACGAATCGGCTCCGGGCTCGTCGTGTCGCAGTCGCGGGACGAGATCGAACGGGCGCTCGCCGCGGGAGCGGCCGTCATCACCGCCCCACCCGGCACCGGTAAGACCACCTTCGTTCCGCCGCTCGCGGCCAACGCGCTACCGTCCGGCCGGATCCTTGTCACCCAGCCGCGTCGCGTCGCGGTACGCGCGGCGGCTCGGCGCATTGCGGAGCTCGACGGCTCACCCCTCGGCGGGCCGAGCGGCTTCACCGTCCGCGGCGAACGGCTCGTGTCGCGCGACACGCGCATTGAAACGGTCACGCCCGGCGTGCTGCTCCGCCGGCTCCTCACGGATCCCGGTCTCGACGGCGTCGCGGCCGTCGTGCTCGACGAGGTGCACGAGCGCACCGTCGACGGCGACCTCCTCCTGGGGATGCTCAGCGAGGTGCGGGCGCTCCGCGACGACCTCGTGCTCGTCGCGATGTCGGCGACGCTCGACGCCGAGCCCGTTGCGCGGCTGCTCGATGCGCCGATCGTCGCCATCGGATCCGTACTCCATCCGCTCGAGATCTCGTACGCGCCGGCCGTGTCTGCGCGCATCGGTGCCCGAGGCGTCGAACGCGCATTTCTCGACCACCTCGCCTCCCTCGCCGTGAGAGAACAGGCCGCGGCGGCACACGACGCGCTCGTCTTCGTGCCCTCGGCCCGCGACGTCGATGAGGTGGTGCGGCGGATCCGGGATCTGTCCGGCGACGTGGAGGCCCTTCCCCTGCACGGTCGACTGACGGCCGCCGCGCAGGATCGTGCGACATCCGGACGCCAGCCCGGCGACCCGCCACGGATCGTCGTGAGCACCGCCCTGGCCGAGAGCTCGCTCACGGTGCCCGGCGTGCGGCTCGTCGTCGATGCGGGTCTGTCCCGGGAGATTCGGCGAGACCAGGCCCGCGACATGGCGGGCCTCGTGACCGTCAGCGCGTCGCGGTCGAGCGCCGAACAACGCGCCGGGCGCGCTGCGCGACAGGGCCCGGGTCGCGCGGTGCGCGCGTACACGGAGGCCGAATTCGCGGCGTTTCGTCCGGCTTCGGATCCGGAGATCCTCTCCGCAGACCTCGTCGACGCCGCGCTCACGCTCGCGGAATGGGGTACCCCCGCGGGCATCGGGCTCGGGATGCTCACCGGCCCGCCCGCGGCATCGATGTCCCGAGCGCAGGACGCCCTGCAATCGCTCGAACTGATCGACGAGGCGGGCCGGCCCACTCGGCTCGGCGCCCTGGTGGCGCGCATGCCGGTCGGCGCGCGTGAGGGGCGGGCGCTACTCGCCGCCGAGGCGGCGCCGCGGACCGCCGCCGAGGTCATCGCGGCGATGTCGGGTGACACACGCGAACCCGGCGCCGACCTCGGTGCGCTCCTGCGCTCCCTGCGCCGCGGCGATGCGCCGGGTGCCGGGCGATGGCGCGCGGATGTGAAGCGGCTGGAGCGGATCGCCGCCGAGGGCGACCGCGAGGCGGCGCACGATCCGGCGCGTGATACCGACGCCACGGGGCGTGTCGCGGCGCTCGCGCGCCCCGAGTGGATCGCCCGCCGAGTCGCGGACGGATCCCGCTCTTACCTGCTGGCAAGCGGCACACGCGCGGCGCTTCCCGAAGGATCGTCTCTGCTCGGATCCGAGTGGATCGCGGTCTGCGAGGTGCAACGCGCCGACGGGCGCATCGCAGACGGCACGGGCGCCGTGATCCGGCTCGCCGCTGCGCTCGCCGAGAGCGACGCGCTCGAGATCGGACGTGTACGTACCGAACGCATCTCGCGCCTGGAACAGGGCCGCGTGCGCGTGCGCGAGGAGCGCCGGCTCGGCTCCATCGTGCTGTTCTCGACGCCCGTGCGGGCGCGCGATGACGACGCCTCGGCGGCTATTCTCGCGCACATCCGAGACAACGGGATCCCGTGGAACGACAAGGCAACGGCGCTGCGCGCCCGGCTACAGCTCATCCATCGCGAGCTCGGGGCGCCATGGCCCGACGTCTCTGACGATGCGCTGCTCGCACGCCTCGAGGACTGGTTGGGACCCCACCTGCACGGAGCCGCGCTCGCCTCAATCGACCTCGTGTCCGCGCTGCGCGGGCTGCTGCCCTGGCCCGAGGCGAGCCGCCTCGACACGCTCGCGCCGGAGCGGCTCGACGTGCCGTCCGGGTCGAGCGCGCGCATCGATTACCCCGCCGAGAGGGAGGGGCGACCGGTCGTCGCCGTGAAGCTGCAGGAGGTCTTCGGGCTCGCCGAGACGCCACGTCTCGTCGACGGTCGCGTGCCCGTGCAATTCCACCTGCTCTCCCCCGCCCGTCGCCCGCTCGCCGTGACGGAGGACCTCTCGTCGTTCTGGGATGGCCCTTACCGGGACGTACGCAAGGAGATGCGCGGGCGCTACCCGAAGCACCCCTGGCCGGAGGATCCCTGGACTGCGCCGGCGACGGCCAAGACCAGCAAGCGCCTGCGCGAGGGGTGAGGCGAGAACGATCCGGTCACGATTACTGATGACGTCGCGGATCCCATCGATACTGGTCGCATGCGTAGCGAACGAGGCGTCGATGAGCTTCCGGCGATGCGGGCGTCGCTCGGCTGCGGCGTCGTGCTCGGCTCGGTCCTCCTGCTGAACGGCTGTGGCATGGTGCATGACGCTCCGGCCGCTGAACCGCCCGACGGGCTCGTTCGGACACCGTACCTCGCGACCGTGCTCGACGATGGCGACGGGCCCGAGCTCTGTCTCGGCGCCGTCGCCGAGTCGTACCCTCCGCAGTGCGGCGGCCCTGCGCTCGTCAGCTGGGACTGGGCTGATCACGAAGGCACCTTCGAGGAAGCGAGCGGTGTGCGCTGGGGAGCGTACGCGCTCGTGGGACGGTATGACTCGGACGCGAACACCTTCGAGGTCGAGTCGGTATCGAACGAGCCGCTGGCGACGTCACCCCCGGCTGAAATGGACTTCTCGACTCCCTGCGAGGAGCCCGACGGCGGGTGGCGGGTTCGCGATACATCGGCCGTCGCGATGGCAGACCGCGAGGCGGCGTTCGCGCTCGCGGAGAGCCTCGAAGGATACGCGGGTGCCTGGGTCGATCGGCAGCCCCACGAGATCCCGTCGCCCACGCCCGGAGACGATGACTCGCAGATCGCGTACGAGGAAGCGATGAACGACCCGCTGTACACCATCATCAACGTGCAGGTGACCGGTGACATCGCGGCCACGGAAGAGAAGTTGCGTGAGGTCTGGAGCGGGATGCTCTGCGTCTCGCATGCCGAGCGCAGCGAGGCGGAGCTGCACGATATCTTGAACGAGCTGATGTCCATTCCGAACAGCTTGGGTGTCGGCACAGATGTGATCGACAACGCTGTCGACCTCAGTGTCATCTATGACGACGGCACGCTCCAGCGCGAGCTCGACGAGAAGTACGGCAAGGGCGTCGTCGAAGTCGACTCGGCGCTCGTCGGCTGACTCAGCGGATCCGCGACCAGCCGTGCGGGATGTCGCTCACGGCCGAGATCGCATCTCCCCTCGCCGACCAGCCCTGCGCGGCCGGGCCGTCGAACGCGCCGCGCGCAACGCGAAAACCGACGTCATCGTGGCTTGTCCGGGGATGATCGCCGCGGCGCACGGACGCGTCGATGTTCGCGCTGTCGCCGTATCCACCACCGCGGAACACTCGCTGGTCGCCATCGGTCGGGTCGAGCAGATCCCAGCACCACTCCCACGCGTTGCCGAGCATGTCGAAGAGACCGAAGAGATTCGGCATCTTGCCGCCGACGTCCTGCGGGTGCGCGAGGTGATCCGCGCGGGTCCAGGCGATATCGGGGACGGATCCGTACTGCGCCTTCGTCGATCCGGCGCGGCACGCGAACTCCCACTCGGCCTCGGTCGGCAGGCGGTAGCCGTCGGAGTCGATGTGCCACGTGATGTCTTCGCCGTCGTACCCGTACGCCGGATCCAACCCCTCCCACTCCGAGAGAGCGTTGCAGAAGCGGATCGCCTGCTGCCAGCTCACCCCGACGGCCGCGCGGCGCGGGTGCGCGCTCGGCACGGCGAGCAACTCGGCCATTATCTCTTCTGTGACCGCGAACCGCGAGATCTCGAACGGTTCGAGCTCGACGGTTCGGGTGATCTTGCGCCTGCGATCCCGCAGGGTGACCGGCCCGCCGTCAAGCGCGACCATGTCGGTGTCGGGGGTCATCCGTTCAGGCTACGTGGTGCCGCGCAGGAAACGACCGATCCAGGATCCGCGTGGCTCGGGTTCCGGATCTGAAGTGGGCCTCGCAGCGCGGCGCTCGCGCCACGCGCGCACGTCCTCCTCGATGTCGTGCAACGGCGTCACGACCGGCGGGCCGCCCTGCAACTGCATCCGCGCGTACTTGACCCGCTTGTTGAACTCTTCGAGGTGCTCACGCACGTCCTCCTCGCGCCAGAAGCCGTCAAGCGTGTCGTCCATCGCGCGGTGCTCGTTGCGCAGCTGGATCGCGGGCGGGGCGAGACCCGTGAGGTTCTCCCGCTCGATCTTCTGGCGGATCCACCAGTCCGGGTCGTGCGGCTTGTCGATCCCCTCAAGCGGCTTACCCGCTCCCGGAAGGTTGTCGAACTCGCCACGCCGGATCGCCACCTGGATCGACGCTTCGACCGCGGAGACGCGCTCCTCACGGGTGCTCCAGCGCGGCGGACCGCTCGTGCTCTCGGCGGCACCGTCGCCATCTCGTTCGGCGCGATACTGCGCGGCGCGTGATCGTGGGTCGTCCATGGGAGCCTCCTTCATCCCAGGCTATTCGTATGCTCGTCGTCGGGCGCACCTCCTCGCGGATTCCCCGTTCGCAGGATCCGGCTGACGAATCCTCGATCACGGGCGTGAAGACACGCGAGCACACGAGGGCGTCCGGATGCGCCGGTACTGGATCGCGATCTGATTCTTCGGATCCGACCCCGAACTTCGGATCCGCAGACGCGATCGCTCCGCGGATCCGGCTCATCTCCGCTCGTGCAGGCGCGCACCACCCGCGGTCAGCGCCGAAGGCTCATCCCTCCAGGATGACGAGCTCCTTCGTCGCGCGCGTCATCGCGACGTAGCGGTCGACCGCGCCCTCGATTCCCCCACCCAGCGCCTTCGGCTCCACGAGCACGACGAGGTCGAACTCGAGGCCCTTCGCCTCCGCCGCCGACAGGGCGGTGACGCGCTCGCGCTCGGCGGCGAGAGCGGATCCGATGACGCACGCCGTCCCCTCGGCGTTCGCGGCGAGCCACTCGTCCAGCAGGGCGTCCAAGGATGCGATTGGGCCGCGCCGGACGGGAATGCCGGATGCACGGACCGAGGTCGGTACGTTCGCGTCGGGGATCGCCGCGCGGATGGCCGGCTCCGCCTCGGCCATGACCTCCGCTGGCGTGCGGTAGTTGATCGTCAGGTGCGACACCGAGACGCGAGTGATGCCGACCCGCGCGAGGCGGTCCTCCCAGCTCTGAGTGAATCCGTGGCGGGCCTGCGCCCTATCGCCCACGATGGTGAAGCTCTTGGACGGGCAGCGCCGGATGAGCATGCGCCATTCCGCATCGCTCAGCTCCTGCGCCTCGTCGACGATCACGTGAGCGAACGGGCCCGCGAGCTGATCGATGGTGAGCGTCGGCAGCGCGCCCTCGTCGATGAGCCGTTCCTGCATGTCGGCAGCGCCCAGCATGAGCGAGACACCCTCGCCGTCCTCATCGGTGTCGGAGAGGTAATCGACGACCGTCTCGATCCGCTCGCGCTCAGCAACCAGTGCCCGCTCGCGCTGTCGCCGACGCGCCGTCATTGCCGGATCTCCCATCAGGTCGCGCGCGGCATCGATCAGTGGCAGGTCGACCGTCGTCCACGCATCCGCGCGCTCACGAGCGAGAAGGGCGCGCTCGTCGTCGCTGAGCCACGGCGTCACGCCCGCCAGCAGACGGGGCGAGGTCCACAGCGCACCGACAAGGCCCGCCGGATCGAGCATGGGCCACACCTTCTCAAACACCTCGCGCAGGCCCGCGTGGTTCTCGAGCTCTCGTCGCGCCAGGTGCGGCGGCATCTCCTCGACCTTGGCGGTGAGGATATCGAGCAGTTCCTCCCACACCACGCCCTGCGCATCGTTGTGGGGCGTTCCGTCGTCGGCTGCCTCGATCGCCTCCGCCCAGTCCTCCGGCTCGATCTCGACGTCCGCCCACGATGTGGGCAGCACCATCTGCTCGCTCGGCACGCGCTCATAGCTGCGCACGATGCGCGCGATGGCATCCTCGAAGCGCGCGGACCCCTTGAGGGCCGCCACACGCGGATCCGCTTCGGGCAGCGCGCGCTCGCCCTCGGGAGTCAGCCGGCGCAGCGTCGCGATCGTGACGCTGTCCTCGCCGAGGCTCGGGAGCACGTCGTCGACGTAGGACAGATATCGGTCGTTCGGCCCCACGAACAGCACTCCCCCGCCACCGCGCTCGGAAATGCGCCGATCCGCGTAAAGGAGGTAGGCGGCGCGGTGCAGCGCGACGACGGTCTTGCCCGTTCCGGGCCCGCCGTCGACCACGAGCGCGTCCGCCGAGTTCGCGCGGATGATTGCATCCTGATCCGCCTGAATCGTGCCCAGCACATCACGCATCTGCGACGTCCGGCTCGATCCGAGGCTGCGGATGAACGCCGACTGATCGTCGAGGGCGACATCGCCGTCGAGCGTCGCCGGGTCGAACACCTCGTCCCAAAAATCGACGACGCGGCCAAGCTTCCAGCGGAAGCGACGTCGCATCACGAGGCCCATCGGATTCTGATGCGTCGCGGCGAAGAACGGCTCCGCGGCGGGCGCGCGCCAGTCGATCAGCAGGCGCTTGCCCTCCGGCGAGACGAGCCCGGTGCGCCCGATGTAGAGTTCCTCCCCCGCCGTCGACACGATCTTCCCGAGACAGAGATCGATGGCGAACCGCCGCAGCACCGTCTGCCGAGCGACGAGACCGTAGACGGCGATGTCCCGATCCATGGCGTCCTGTCCATCGCCGTCAATGCGCCGCGCGGCCGCGAGACGGCGCTCGACGTCGTCGCGGGCCGCGATCAGCGCCCGATCGATATCCGCCAGGCGCTGCTCGTCGGCGCCGATGACAGCGGGGGCGGCCTTCTCGGAACGGGAAGCGGGCAGGGCGAAAGCAGAGAACGTCACGGTGATCGATTCTCACCCCTTCGCCCCGAGCCACGCCCGGCGCCTTCAGGCTTCGGAAGCGATTCTCAGCTGACAAGATGGGGGCATGACGACTGCCGACGCCCGCCTCGGACGACGCCTGCCCGAGCAGCTCGACGAGTTTCAGCTCGCCGAGGACAACCCGCACTACCGCGTCGACATCGAGCGGATCCGCTTCTCGCCCTACTTCTCGCGGCTGTCGGCCGTCACGCAGGTCATCGCACAGTCCGGCGCGGGGCTCGCGGTGCACAACCGCCTGACGCATTCGGTCAAGGTCGCCGCCGTGGCCCGCGCGATCGCGATGCATCTGCACCGCGATCCGGGACCGACGGGTCGGCTCGTGGAAGAGCTCGGCGGCTGCCACCCCGTGGTCGTGCAGGCCGCCGCGAGCGCGCACGACATCGGGCATCCGCCGTTCGGGCACCTCGGGGAGATGGCGCTCGATCGCCTCGCTCGCTCGCGCTTCCGGCTGATGGAGGGCTTCGAGGGCAACGCCCAGACCTACCGGATCATCACGCGACTCGACGAACACGACAGGCCCGGCGTCGGCCTCAACCTGACCCGCGCCGTACGCGCGGCGGTGCTCAAGTACCCGTGGCGCCGCGACCAGGGCGGTAATCGTCGCGGGGCGGCGAGCAGCAAGTTCTCGATGTACGCGGTCGATGTGGCCGACGCGGCAGACGCCCTGAGCGCGTATCCGCAGATCGAACCCGGCCAGCAGACGCTCGAGTGCTCGGTGATGGACATCGCCGACGACATCGCGTACTCCCTGCACGACCTCGATGATTTCTATCGAGCCGGGCTGCTCAACCAGGCCGCGATCTCCGGGGAGTTCCGCGCGTGGCGTCGCGAGCGCGCCCAGCTGCGCCGAGCCGACACCGCCTCCGTCGGCGCGCGAGGGCGCACGCCCGGCTATTCTCTCGAGATGCTCTGGCGGCGCCTCGCGGAACGGGATCCGTGGATAGCCGACGCGGACGCGTTCGACGCCGCCGTCGAGAAGGTCAGCGACGAGGTGATCGACGGTCTCCTCACGGTGCCCTTCGATGGATCGCTCGCGGCGGATCGCGCGCTCGCGCGATTCACGTCCGAATGGATCCGCCATCTCCAGGCCTCCGTCGAAGTGCACCGGGAACCGGCATTCCGCTCGGGGCACATCAGCCTCAACCGCACCGCATGGCACGAAGTAGCCGTGCTGAAGTTCCTCCACGAGCGTTTCATCCTCGACCGCGCCGACCTCGCGATTTACCAGCGCGGTCAGGCGAGCCTCGTGGAACGCCTCGTGGACGGCCTCACGGCCTGGCTCGACGATCCGTACGACGTGCGCCGCGCACCGAACCGGCTGCTCGACCTCGTGGACCTCGCGACGGAGGACTATTTCACGGCCCGCGCCGAGCGGCCCGAGCTGCTGTCGACGACCGATCAGACGGAGCTCCAGCGGCGCGCCGTGGGGCGCGGCGTCATCGACTACATCTCCTCGCTCACCGACGCGCAGGCGATCCACGTCGATGCGCTTCTCTCGGGCCAGACCGAGCGGCTGTGGGACGCGGGACAGGCCCTCTGACGAGCGGGTGGTTGTGAAACCCCTGTCGGCTTCCCGTAGAATCGCTCCGGACTTGGTCTGTGGCGCACAACGTGCGCGGGAGCTTCGACGATGAGCAGAGTCAGCCCCACAAGAGCCGACATACCCCCGGGTGACCTCGTTCCCCCTGGCCGTCTTCGGCCACCAGCGCTCCGCGCAGAAAGGAAACCTATGCTCGACTCCAGCCTCCAGGCGACGCTCGACACTGTCCTTGCCCGTAACCCCGGCGAGCCCGAATTCCACCAGGCCGTTCGCGAGGTCTTCGACTCGCTCGCCGTGATTCAGACGCGCCACCCCGAATACAACGACGCCGCAATCCTCACTCGCCTCTGCGAGCCCGAGCGTCAGATCATCTTCCGTGTGCCGTGGGTCGACGACAAGGGCACCGTTCAGGTCAACCGCGGATTCCGCGTCGAGTTCAACTCGGCCCTCGGCCCGTACAAGGGCGGTCTGCGATTCCGCGGCAATGTGAACCTCGGCATCGTGAAGTTCCTCGGTTTCGAGCAGATCTTCAAGAACTCGCTCACGGGCCTGCCCATCGGCGGCGGCAAGGGTGGTTCGGACTTCGACCCGGCCGGCAAGTCGGACGGCGAAGTCATGCGCTTCTGCCAGTCGTTCATGACCGAGCTGCACCGCCACATCGGTGAGCACACTGACGTGCCCGCGGGCGACATTGGCGTCGGCGCGCGCGAGATCGGCTACCTCTTCGGCCAGTACAAGCGCCTCACGAACCGCTACGAGGCGGGCGTGCTCACCGGCAAGGGCCTCACCTGGGGCGGTTCGCTCGTGCGCACCGAGGCGACCGGCTACGGCGCGGCGCTCTTCGCTCAGGAGATGCTCGGCGCGCGAGGCACCAGCATCGAGGGCCGCAAGGCCATCGTGTCCGGATCCGGCAACGTCGCGATCTACGCCATCGAGAAGGTCCACCAGCTCGGCGGCACCGCGATCACCGCCTCCGACTCGACCGGATACGTCGTGGACGAGGACGGCATCGACCTCGAACTGCTGAAGCAGATCAAGGAGGTCGAGCGCGGCCGCATCAGCGACTACGCCGAGCGCCGCGGCGGCAAGGCCCGTTTCGTCAAGGACGGCAGCGTCTGGGACGTGCCCGGCGACATCGCCCTGCCCTGCGCGACGCAGAACGAGCTGAACGCGCGCGACGCGAAGAAGCTCCTGGAGAACGGCGTCATCGCCGTGTCCGAGGGCGCGAACATGCCGTCGACGCCCGACGCCGTCGAGCTCTTCCGCGAGGCGGGCATCGCGTTCGGCCCGGGTAAGGCCGCGAACGCCGGTGGCGTGGCCACGAGCGCGCTCGAGATGCAGCAGAACGCCTCGCGCGACACGTGGTCGTTCGAGTACACGGAGCAGCGCCTGACCGAAATCATGCGCAACATCCACAAGAACACGCTCGAGACCGCCGAGGAGTTCGGTCGTCCGGGCGACTACGTTCTCGGCGCGAACGTCGCAGGCTTCCGCAAGGTCGCCAACGCGATGCTCGCGTTCGGCGTGATCTGAACCGCCGCACAAACAGAGCGAAGGCCGGTGGGCTCCACGTCCACCGGCCTTCGCCGTTTTCCTGCGCTGCTTACTGCTCGGGCAGCACGATCTCCTGACCCGCGAAGATGAGGTTCGGGTCGGAGATCTCGTCCTGATTGGCCGCGAAGAGGGCGAGCCAGCCGTCCTCGATGTCGAGCTCGTCGGCGACGATCGACAGCGTGTCTCCGGCCTCGATCGTGTACGTCTCGTCCGAGGCCGTCACGTCCGGGAGGTCGTAGCTGGCGGGAGCTGGATCCGCGGCAGGCGCCTCGGCCGCCGGCTGCGCGGGCGCGGCCTGTTCGGCCGGCGCGGCGCTCTCCGCAGGGGCCGCGGGAGCCGCCGGTGCCGCGGCTTCCTCGGGAGCGGCCGCGGGCGCCGGATCCGCTGCGGGCGCGGGCTCCGCGGATCCGCTTGCGCCGATCTGCGCGGAACAGGTGGGCCATGCGCCCCAGCCCTGCGTTGCCAGCACGTTCTCCGCGACGCGGATCTGCTCTTCGCGCGACGCGTCGGCGGGGTTGCCGACGCCGCCGTTCGCCTGCCAGGTCGACATCGAGAACTGCAGGCCACCGTAGTAGCCGTTTCCGGTGTTGATCGACCAGTTGCCGCCGGACTCGCACTGCGCGAGCGCGTCCCAGGTCGCGCCATCGGCCGCGTTGGCGGCCGTAGGGACGAAGGTTGCAGCGCCGGCCAGAGCGATGACGCCTGCGGCGATCGCACCTCCGCGAGCGAATCGACTCGGAGCGGTGCGGGTGTTGTGGTTCTGCTTCACAGTGAACTCCACGGCCCCACCTGATGCACGAGGCATCACCGCCCGACCGGTGCTATCGACGTTATGGTACGAAGGATTCTCGGGGCGGACCAGGTGGCCATCCTTCGCGGTTCAGATGGCCACACTACGCCCATATAACAACCCGATAACAACTCGAACAGAAACTTGACAGCTTACTCGTCAGTTACGTTGCGGTTGGATACTCCGTCTCAGCGCCAACCGAGCGCCGGCGCCACCTCCGTGATGATGGACTCCATGACGTGCGCCGCATAGCGGACGCCGAGCTGATTTGGCACCGTGATCAGAAGGGTGTCGGCTTCCGCGATGGCCTCGTCGTAACGGAGCTGCTCAATGAGCTTGTCCGGTTCGTCCGTGTACGAGCGACCGAAAATTGCACGGGTCCGCTCGTCGATGTGGCCAATCTGGTCTTCGCTGTCGTGCCCGCCGAGGAAGTAGCGGCGGTCCTCGTCGCTCGTGATCGCCACGATGGAGCGCGACACCGAGGTGCGGGGCTCGAATCCCCACTTTTCGGCGTCCCACGCCTCCTTGAACGCGCGGAGCTGCTTGGCCTGCTGCACGTGGAACGGCTCGCCGGTCTCGTCGTTCTTGAGCGTCGAGCTCATGAGGTTCATGCCCTTCTCGGCGGCCCAGACGGCGGTCGCGTCGGATCCCGCACCCCACCAGATGCGCTGGCGCAGGCTCTCGCTCGTCGGCTCGAGCCGCAGGAGGCCCGGTGGATTCGGAAACATCGGGCGCGGGTTCGGTTGCGCGAAACCCTGCCCCTCGAGGAGTTGCAGGAAGAGCTCGGTCTTCTGGCGAGCCGCGTCCGCCCCCGTGGGGTCATCCTCCGCCGCCTGGTAGCCGAAGTACTTCCACCCGTCGATCACCTGCTCGGGTGAGCCGCGCGAGACACCGAGCTGAAGTCGGTTGTCCGAGATCAGGTCGGCGGCGCTCGCGTCTTCGACCATGTACATCGGGTTCTCGTAGCGCATGTCGATCACGCCGGTGCCGAGCTCGATCCTGCTGGTCTTCGCTCCGGCCGCCGCGAGCAACGGGAAGGGCGACGCCAATTGGCGCGCGAAGTGGTGCACCCGGAAGTACGCGCCGTCGGCACCGATGTCTTCCGCGGCCTGCGCGAGGTCGATGGACTGGTGCAGCACGTCGCTCGCCGACTGGGTCTGCGATTGAGGGTGCGGCGTCCAGTGCCCGAACGAGAGGAACCCGATCTTCTTCATGTTTTCATTCAACAACATGGATCAGCATTCATTCCCGCCGGGCACCGGACGACGTTTCAGCGGCGCGCCGCCTTCCGACGGAAGAGCCATGCGCCCCACACCGCGGCGATCACGAGGAAGACCGCGCACCATCCGATCGCCCACCACGGCTCCGCCTCGAGCGGCGATCCCATCAGCAATCCGCGGATGGTCTCCACAATCGGCGTGATCGGCAGGTTATCCGCAATGGCCTGCAACCAATCCGGCATGCTCGACACCGGAACGAACGCGCTAGACAGATAGGGCAGGAAGAGCAGAATGAAGCCGTATCCATTCGCCGCCTCAGGGCTGCCGGCCGCGAGGCCGATCGCCGCGAAGAGGTAGGTGATCGCGAGGATGTACAACGCGATGAGCGCCGCCGTGGCGATCCAGTCGATCAGCCCAGCAGCGGGGCGGAAGCCGACCGCGATGCCCACCGCGACAACGATTCCGGTCGCGACGAGATTCCTCAGGACGCTGGCGACGACGTGGCCGGTGAGCACGGCGCCCGCTCGCACCGGCATGGTGCGGAAGCGATCGATGATGCCCGTCCGCATGTCGTTCGCGACGTAGACCGCGGTCGAGGACGCGCCGAAACCGGCGCAGGTGAGGATGATTCCCGGGACGACATAGTCCACGTACGCTCCGGAGGGGTCGATCGCACCCCCGAACACCCACGTGAACATCAGCATGAGCATCACGGGCAGCATGATCGCCATGAGGAGGGACTCGCCGTCGCGCAGCGAATGCCTCAGGCTCCTCCCGACGAAGATCCTCTCCGCGCTGAACCCGCCCAGCTGCGGGCGCGGTGCCGACGTCGAGATTGCGATGGCCGAACCGTTCATGCGTGCTCCTTCATGGCGTTGTCGGATTCCGTGATGGCGAGGAAGACGTCGTCGAGGGACGGGTGGCGAACCTCGATGGTGCCCTGCGCGCCGAGGCCGTCGAGACTGTCGAGCGCGCCGCGAACGCTCGCGATCGTGCCGTCGGTGGGCACGCGCCGGATCAGTTCGCCGTCGTCGCCGCGCAGTTCGACGGTGTTGCCGCCGATTGTCTTCTTCAGCTCGGCTGGAGTGCCCGTGGCCGCGATTTTTCCGGCGTTCAGCACCGCGATGCGGTCGGCGAGCGCATCCGCCTCCTCGAGGTACTGCGTGGTGAGGAAGACGGTGGTACCCGCAGCCGCGACCGCGCGGATCAGAGCCCACAGGTCTCGGCGGCTTCGCGCGTCGAGGCCCGTCGTGGGTTCGTCGAGGAAGAGCACCTCGGGAGTGACGACGAAGCTGAGCGCGAGGTCGAGGCGCCGACGCATGCCGCCGGAGTGCGTCCGCACACGCCTCCCCGCGGCGTCCGAAAGGTCGAAGCGGGCGAGCAGCTCCGCGCTCGTGCGGCGAGCTTCGGCGGCGCTGAGGCCGGCAAGCCGCGCGAACATGACGACGTTCTCGGTGGCGGAGAGGGCGTCGTCGACCGCGGCCGACTGACCCGTGAGGCTGATGCGGCGCCTCACCTCCCCCGCTCGTGTCCGCACATCGAAGCCCGCAACCGACGCCGTGCCTCCGTCGGGCGCGGTGAGCGTCGTGAGAATACTGATGGTCGTCGTCTTACCCGCGCCGTTCGCCCCAAGCAGGGCGAAGATCTCGCCGCGCTCGACGGTGAGATCGAGCCCATCGATGACCGCGCGGCCGCCCAACTCCTTTCGCAGGCCGCGCACGTGGATTGCAGTGGACATGGGGTTCCCTTCCCTCTAGGACGTAAACTGTATATGCCAGATACCTTCCGTGTATGACCATACCAGACGGTTTACAACGTACACAGAAGTAGCATGGACGTATGACCGAGACCGAACCGGAACTGCCGCGCGGGATCGCCCTGGCCTGGGGCGTCGCCGCGGATCCGCAACGCGGACCGAAGCGCGAGATGAGCGTCGAGCGCATCGTCGAAACGGCGGTCGAGCTCGCGGATGCCGATGGGCTGGGCGCGGTCTCGATGGCGGCGGTCGCCGCCAAGCTGGGTTTCACGCCGATGTCGCTATACCGCTATGTGAGCGCGAAGGACGACCTTCTGCTGCTCATGCAGGAGGAGGCGACGGGGATTCCGCCGGAGAGTCACCTCGACGAGGAGGGGTGGCGAAACCGACTCCGTGCATTGTTCGAGGCGCAGGTGCTCGTGTACGTGCGCCACCCGTGGATGCTCGCGCTCCCGATCACCGGCTCCCCGATCACGCCCAACAGCTCGGCGTGGCTCGACGCCGGTCTGGCGTCCCTCGAGAACACCCCGCTCACCTCCGACGAGCGGGTCGCCGTCGCGCTGTCCGTCACCGGACACGCGCGCTGGTACGGGATGGTGCTTGCGGGCTACGCCGAGCAATCGCGGGTCACGGGCCTCACGCCAGAGGAGGTGTCCGCTCGCGAGTCGGCGCTCTTCGACCGCGTCATCACGGCCGACGAGTTCCCGTCGCTCCGCCGCGCGATCGACGACGGCGTGTTCGTTGCCACGGCCGATCCGTTCCGTTTCGGAGTGGAACGGATCCTGGACGGTGTCGAGAGCTACATCGCCGCGCTCGACAGCGGCGAGCCCCATGTCAGCGTTGACGAATGGGCCGAAGCGGACTCGCCCGACGTCGAGGGCGACAAGCGGGTTCGAGAGGCGCGAAAAGCGGTGCGCGATGCGGAGAAGGCCGTGCGGGACGCACGCAAAGCCGAGCGACAGGCGCTCCGCGAAGCGACGGAGCGCGCCCGCCGCTGACGAGAATCACGTGCGCCGAGCCGGATCCCCGTCAGGGCGCAACCGTGATCCACTCGCCGTACTTGGGTGCGCGGCCGTCGCCCGAGGATCGGCCGGTGAGGCGACGCTTGACCCACGGCGCGACGTGGTCGCGGTAGTAGTCGCGCGTGCCGAGGTGCGGTTGGCCCTGCTCGGGCAGGTCCCACCAGCCCTCCGGCACACGCTGCCCGAGGGCGTCGAGCACGCGGGCGGCCACGCGGTGATGTCCGCGCGCGTTCATGTGCAGGCGGTCGGGCGACCAGAACGCCGGATCCCGCAGGGCCGCGTCCGTCCAGTTGACGGCCCAGACGATGCCCTCCGTGCGGCGGAGGCGGTTCGTGACCGCCGCCGTCAGCGCATCGCCGCGACGCCGGATGAGCTTCGACATCGGCAGTCCCCCGGACGGATCCGCGCCGGCCAGGAGGATCGGCGTCACACCGTTCTCGCGACAGCGACGCTCGACCGTGACGAAGGCGTCGACGATGCGTTCGAGGTCGGTCCCCGGGCGCAGCATGTCGTTGCCACCGCCGTTGAACGAGAGGTGCGTGGGCCCGAGCGCGAGCGCGGCCTCGAGTTGTCCATCGACGACGGGCCAGGCGAGCTTGCCGCGAATCGCGAGGTTGGCGTACTCGGTCGACTCGCCGAGCGAGGCGGCCCAGCCCTCGGCGGCCAGATCGGCCCAGCCGCGCGGCGTGCCGTCGACGCGCTCGTCTCCCACGCCCTCGGTAAAGCTGTCGCCGATGGCAACGTATCTCACGCTCGTCACGGTCCTCATTCTATGAAGAACCGCCTTGCGCGCCGTTCGACTCACCCTCGCCCGTCCGGATAAGATCATCCGATCGCACCGTCGCGTGCGCAGCCCTCATCCCATCTTTCGATCGACTCGAGTTGCTGTGTCCTCCACTCTCACGACCGGCGCGCCGTGGCGCGTCATTCTCGCCTTCTCCATCCCTCTGCTCATCGGCAACGTCGTGCAGCAGCTGTATCAGTTCGTCGACACGGTCGTCGTCGGCCGACACCTGGGTGTCGATGCCCTCGCCGCGGTCGGCGCCACGGGCAGCCTCATCTTCCTGCTGATCGGCTTCGCGCTCGGCGTGACTAGCGGATTCGCGATTCCGACCGCACAGGCGTACGGTGCGGGCGACCACACGGCGGTTCGGCGATCCGTGGCGACGGGAACGATCCTTACCGCCGCCATGAGCGTGGTGCTGACGATCGCGGCTCCCCTGCTCGCGCATCCCATCCTGATCCTCATGCAGACGCCCGCCGAGCTTCTCGACGACGCGACGGTGTTCGCGCAGGTGAGCTTCCTCGGCTCCGCCGCGACGATGTTCTTCAACTACCTCGCGGCGATCATTCGCGCGATCGGCGACTCCCGCACGCCGCTGATCTTCCTCATCCTCGCCTGCCTGCTGAACATCGCCCTGGTGATCGTGATGGTCGGTCCGCTCGGGTGGGGCGTGGCGGGTGCGGCGCTCGCGACGGTTGTCTCGCAGGCGGTATCCGTCCTCCTGACGCTCGAGTACGTCCGCCGGCGCCTGCCCGTGCTCCACGTCGGACGCGCCGATTTCCGCGTCGCCCGCGCCGAGCTCGTCGAACACCTCCGCCTCGGACTCCCGATGGGCTTTCAGGCGTCGATCATCTCCCTCGGCATCATTGCGGTGCAGGTGCGCCTGAACTCCCTCGGCGCCGAGGCCGTGGCGGCGTACACGGCCGCCTCCCGCATCGACAGCCTTGCAAGCGCGTTCCTCGCATCCCTCGGTCTTGCCGTGTCGATGTACGTTGCGCAGAACTTCGGCGGCGGTCGGCCCGATCGCATCCGCCGCGGCGTCGGGCAGGCGATCTGGATGTCGATCATCGGCTCGGCGTTCCTCGGCGTGCTCATGGTCGTCATCGGCGCACCGGTCGTGCGGGTGTTCGTCGGCAACGATGCCGAAGGCGTCGTCGACCTGGCGCACACGATGCTCATCATCAATGGCGTGACCTATTGGATCCTCGGGGTTCTGTTCGTCACCCGGGGTGCGCTTCAAGGGCTCGGCCGCACGCTCGTGCCCACGATCACGGGCGCCGTCGAGCTCGGCATGCGCACGCTGGCCGCGATCGCGCTCGGGGCCTTCTTCGGGTTCGTCGGCGTCGCGTGGAGCAACCCGGTCGCCTGGATTGGCGCGGTCGTGATCCTGATCCCGGCCTACGTGCGCGCCCACCGTCAGCTCGCACACATGCCGGTGAACCCGCGCGTACTAACCGACACGACCCCCATCGCGCTGATCGGCCCGCACGAGGGATCCGACGCGGTGGACACCGTCATCACCACCTCGATCACGCTGCCGCAGACCGGCGCCATTACCGTGCGCAAGGGACGGAAGTCGCGGCGCGCAAAGTAGCAGTTGCACAACACCGCCATGAGGCCCCGGAGTTCCCTGGGCCTCATGGGGTCAGCTGAGCGACCGGCCCTTCAGCTCGCTGAGCCCCCACGCCGAGGCGGCCGCTGCGGCGAAACAGATCGCGAAGACCGTGAAGACGAGCGGCGCGCCGCCGACGCCGAGCGCCCACGGCGTGAACAGCGGCGCGACGATCGAGGCCACCCTGCCCACCGCCGCCGCGGCGCCCGCTCCCGTGGCGCGCACCGCGGTCGGGTACACCTCGGGGCTCACGGCGTAGAGAGCGCCCCACGCGCCCAGGTTGAAGAATGACAACAGGCAGCCGAATAGCAGGATCTGCCAGACCTCGCCGGCGCCGCCGAAGAGCATCGCGCTGATGGCGGAACCGACGAGGAACACCGACAGCGTCGCGCGACGTCCCCACACCTCGATGAGCCACGCCGCGAGCGCGTAGCCGGGCAGCTGGGCGAGCGTGATGATGAGCGTGTAACCGAACGACTTCACGAGGTCGAAGCCCTGCGCATGCAGAATCGACGGGATCCAGATGAACGCGCCATAGTAGCTGAAGTTCACGAAGGCCCACACTGCCCACAGTGCGATCGTGCGCACCGCGAGGCCGCCGCGGAACAGGTCGGTGAATCGCGTGGCGCCCGCCGGCACCGACGCCGTCGGGGCCGCGGCGGCGGATCCGCGATCGAAGCGATCGACGATCGCCTGTGCCTCCGCGAACCGGCCCTTCGATTCGAGCCAGCGCGGCGACTCGGGCAGCGTCCACCGCACGACGAGCGCGTAGACGGCGGGGATGGCGCCGATCGCGAACGCCCATCGCCAACCGTTCTCGAGCGGCACCACGTAGTAGCCGATCACGGCAGAGGCGGTCCAACCAACCGCCCAGAACGCTTCGAGCACGACGACGAGGCGGCCGCGGATTCGCGCGGGCGCGAACTCGCTGACGTACGTTGACGCGACGGGCAGCTCGGATCCGAGGCCTAGGCCGACGAAGAATCGCAGGACGAGAAGGGCGCCGACCCCTCCGACAAGCGCGGACGCACCGGTTGCGAGACCGTAGACGAGAAGAGTGATGGCGAAGACCTGGCGACGCCCGAGCTTGTCGGCGAGGAGGCCTCCGACGCTCGCACCGATCGCCATGCCGATGAAGCCGACGGAGGCGATCCAGCCCGAGGTGGAGGCGTCGAGCTTCCACTCGACGCTGAGCGCCGCGATAATGAACGAGATGAGCCCGACGTCCATGGCGTCGAGGGCCCAGCCGACTCCGGATCCGGACAGGATCTTGAGGTGGGGACGGCCGAAGCGCGCCCGGTCGAGCCGCGCGGCGGCCGAGGACGGGGCATGCGTGTCGAGAGAGGTCACCCCGACAGGTTAATGTCGGGGTAACCTTAAGTGCAACTCAGTCGCCGAGAAGAGCCGAACGTAGCGTGTCGAGTCCGACCCCGCCGAGGTCGAGCGCACGACGATGGAACGCCTTGAGCGAGAACGCCTCGCCCTCGCGCGCCGCGAGCTCGTCGCGGATCTGCTCCCAGATGCGCTGGCCCACCTTGTACGAAGGCGCCTGACCGGGCCACCCGAGATAGCGGTTCACCTCGAAGCGCACGAACGCGTCGTCCATGTTCACGTTCCGACGCATGAACTCCAGGGCATAGTCGGCGTCCCAGGTGCCCTGCCCGTCGGGGCGGGTCTTGCCGAGGTGCACCCCGATGTCGAGCACGACACGTGCCGCGCGCATGCGCTGACCGTCGAGCATGCCCAGCCGCGCGGCCGGGTCGTCGAGATAGCCGAGCTCCTCCATGAGCCGTTCCGCGTAGAGCGCCCAGCCCTCGGCATGCCCCGACGTGCCAGCGATCATGCGGCGCCACGCGTTCAGTTCGCCGCGGTTGTACACCGCCTGGCCGATCTGCAGGTGGTGCCCCGGAACGCCCTCGTGGTAGACGGTCGTCAGCTCGCGCCAGGTGTCGAAGGTCTCGACCCCGGCGGGCACCGACCACCACATTCGGCCGGGGCGCGAGAAGTCGTCGCTGGGGCCCGTGTAGTAGATCTCACCGGACGTCGTCGGGGCGATCATGCACTCGATCCGGCGCACGGGCGCGGGGATGTCGAAGTGCGACTCCCCCAGCTCCGCGACCGCCCGGTCCGCCGTCTCCTGCATCCAGGAGCGGAGCGCCTCGGTGCCGACCAGCTTGCGCGACACGTCGCCCTCGAGGTGCGCGACGGCCTCCTCCACGCTCGCCCCCGGCAGGATCTCCTGCGCGACCCTCTCCTGCTCGGCGGTCACGCGCGCGAGCTCTTCGAGGCCCCACTCGTAGGTCTCGTCGAGGTCGACCGCCGCGCCGAGGAAGCGCCGCGAGTGCAGCGCGTACAGTTCGCGTCCCACGCCGTCCTCGGAGCCTGCCCGCGGCGCGAGCACGCCGTCGAAGAAGCGGGCCAGGCGTGCGTATGCCTCGCGAGCGGCTCCCGCACCCGCGACCAGCTCGCCGTGCAGGGATCCCGAAACCGGCGATCCGTCAACGAGTTCGTCGAAGAACCCACCCGCGGCCGCGAACGATCGCGCCTGCTCGGCCACCGCGTGCACCTGGCGCACGGCCGGCACGATGCCCCGCTGAATTCCCTCGCGGAGCGTCGCCATGTATCCGTCGATGGCGGCGGGCACGGCGGCGAGGCGCGCCGCGATGTTGCCCCAGTCCTCCTCGCTCTCGCTCGGCATGAGGTCGTAGACTTGCCGGATCTCCTGAGCGGGGCTTTCGAGCACGTTGGCATCGCGAAGGTGCCAGCCGGCGTCGTACAGCGCGAGCCCGAGCTCGAGCTCGCTCGTCAGATCGGCCTTCGTCACGCGGTCGACGTCGTCGGTCGCTTCGAGCCCGGCGAGGCGGTCGAGAACCGAACGCGACGCGGCGGCGAGGGCCGCGTGCCCCTCGGGGCTGTAGTCGCCGTAGCGGTCGTCGCCATCGGTTCGGCCGATGTACGTTCCCGTCACCGGGTCGAGGTCGACGAGGGTGTCGAGCCACTCTTCCGCGAGGGCGTCGATCGGGGTCTGGGGTCGCAGCGTCTCTGACATCCCTCCCAGGCTATCCCCCGGCGTAAGCATCCCGTGAAGAAACGGCGTCGAGCCGTATGGAGATCGTAAGGATGGCGATCCGCGCTCCGACAAGCGCGTAGCGTCGCCGCACGTGACAAACAACACTCGGGCCGGATCCGATCAGACGCCCACCGTGAAACGGATGCTCCTCGGCGAACCGATCGCGTCGGATGAGGGCGCCGAACAGCTGCTGCCGAAGCGCCGGGCGCTTCCGATCTTCGCCTCCGACGCGCTCAGCTCGGTCGCCTATGCGCCGCAGGAGCTCGTGATGATCCTGCTCACCGGCGGCCTCGCGCTCTTGGCGTTCACCCCGTTGATCGCCACGGCCGTCGTGGTGCTGCTCGTTGTCGTGGTGCTGAGCTACCGGCAGCTCATCCGCGCCTATCCTTCCGGCGGTGGGGACTACGAGGTCGCGCGCACGAACCTGGGTGAGGTACCGGGTGTCGTCGTCGCCGCAGCACTGCTCGTCGATTACGTACTGACGGTCGCGGTTTCGGTCGCGTCGGGCGTGGACAACATCATCTCCGCGCTGCCGCAGCTCGCGCCATGGCGAATCGAACTGGCAATCGCCTTCGTCGTGATCATCGTGGTCGTCAACCTCCGGGGCGTGCGCGAGGCGTCGTTTGCCTTCGCCATCCCGACCTACGTCTTCGTCGCTTCGGTCGCCGTCATGATCGTCACCGGTCTCGTGCGTACGGCGCTCGGCGACGCGCCCGTCGCGTCGAGCGCGCAATACGCCGTGCATGCGCCGGAACTCGCTCAGGTGGCGGTGATCCTCCTCATCCTGCGCGCGTTCTCGAGCGGATGCTCCGCGTTGACGGGGGTCGAGGCGGTCGCGAACGGGGTCCCCGCCTTCCGACGCCCCAAGGTTCGCAACGCGCAGGCCACGCTCGCGCTCATGGGGTCCATCGCCGTGTTCCTCTTCGCGGGCCTCACCGCCCTCGCGCTCGTCTCGGGCGTGCACTACGCCGAGGATCCCTGCGAGCTCGCCGGCTTCGACTGCACGACGCCCCAGCCGAGCCTCATCGCGCAGGTGGCCGCCGCAACGTTCGGATCCGGAAGCACTGCCTTCTTCATCATCCAGGCCGCTACGGCGTGCGTCCTCCTGCTCGCCGCGAACACGGCCTTCAACGGCTTCCCGCTGCTCGGGGCGGTCCTGGCCCGCGACGGATACGCACCCAAGAGCCTCAACACCCGCGGCGACCGCCTCGTCTTCTCGAACGGCATGCTCATCCTCGGCGGGGCCGCCATTGTCGTCCTCCTCATCTCTCGGGCTCAGCTGACCACGCTCGTTCAGCTGTACATCATCGGCGTCTTCGTCTCCTTCACGCTCGGCCAGATCGGCATGGTGCGGCACTGGCGTCGGCGCCTGCGCTCGGAAGCGCTGTCCGCCCGCGAACGCCGATCGGTGCGCGTCGGACTTACGATCAACTCGCTCGGCGCGAGCCTGACGGTCGCGGTTCTCATCGTGGTGACGATCACCAAGTTCACGCACGGCGCCTACCTGGTGTTCATCGCGATCCCCGTTCTCGCGTTCCTGATGATCGGCGTGCGGCGGTACTACCGCGATGTCGAGCACGAGCTCGTCATCGACGGCGCGACGCGCTTCGGCGCCTCCGGCGACATCGCCCTCGTGCTCGTCAGCCGGATGCAGAAACCCGTGCTGAAGGCGCTCGACTACGCGATCGCCGCGCACCACCGCGAGACGCGCGCGGTGCACGTGGCCGTCGACCAGGACGACGCCGATCGGCTCGCGGCTCAGTGGAGGGAGATGGGCCTCGAGGTGCCCCTCGTGGTGCTCGACTCGCCCTATCGGGCGTACGCCGACCCGCTCATCCGCTACATCGACGCGCTGCGCGAGGAGAACGGCCCCTCGGTCGTCACGGTATACCTGCCGCAGTACATCGTCGGGCACTGGTGGGAGGTCGTGCTGCACAACCGGCGCGCGCGGCGGCTCGCCTCGCGCCTCATGCTCGTACACGGCGTCGCCGTCACGCTCGTGCCCTGGCTCCTGGATTCGTCCGAGCTCGTGTACGGACGGCGCTCGCGTCCCCTGCCGGGCCAGGACCGCGCGGGGCGATCCGACGCGGCCCGCGGCTGATCAGCCGTAGGCTTCGTGCCATGACGAAGCTCCGGATCCTGCGGCAAACGGGCGGTGCGCTCGGCGCTCAGCGAACGGCGGCCGGCTTCGCCGTCGCCGTGGTCGCGCTGCCCGTACTCACGTGGGCGCTCCTCGCCATTCGACGGCCCGAGTCGATCACCTACGAGGTACTGAGCTACCAGCTCGTGGTGGTTGCCGTCGCCGCGGTCGGTGGGCTCTGGCCCGCCGTCACGGCGGCGCTCGCCTCCGGCGTGCTCCTCGATCTGCTCTTCGTGGCACCGCTGTTCAGCATCGCGATCGAACGCCCCATCCACCTCGTGTCGATCGCGCTGTCGGTCGCGATCGCGGTGCTCGTCAGCATCATCGTGGACCAGGCCGCGCGCCGTGCTCGCGCCGCGGAGGCCTCAGCGGCGGAGGCCGCCGAGAGCGCCTCCGCCGCCGCCTCGGCCGAGGCCGCCGACCAGGTGCGCAGCGCCCTTCTCTCGGCCGTGAGCCACGACGTGCGACGCCCGCTCGCCTCGGCCGTGGCGGCCATCGGCGGCCTCCGCTCGACGCACGGGCTGACGGCGGACGACCGGTCCGAGCTTCTCGAGACGGCCGCGGAGAGCCTCGACGCGCTCACCCGGCTCGTCACCGATCTGCTCGACGTCAGCCGGGCCGAGGCGGGCGTGTTGGCGGTGTCGCTCTCGCCGCTCCCCGTCGAGGATGCCGTCGGCGCGGCGCTCGAGGAGCTCCAGCCCTGGCTGGGCGCCGTCGAGCTCGACGTGGACGACGCGAGAATCATCGCCGACCCCGTTCTCCTCCAGCGCGTACTCGTCAACCTGATCACGAATGCCCTGCGCTACTCGCCCGCGGGCAGAGCGATCACGGTCGCGAACAGGCGCGACGGCGACCGGGTCCGCATCCTGGTCATCGACCACGGTGTCGGCATTCCCGACGATCGCCGCGACGCCGTGTTCGCGCCGTTCCAACGCGCGGGAGACCGCGACAACACCGCGGGCCTCGGCCTCGGCCTCGCCCTCTCGCGCGGCTTCACCGAGGGCATGGACGGTACGCTGACCCTCGAGCACACCCCGGGCGGAGGTGCGACGTTCTGCGTTCTGCTCCGCGCGGCCGATGAAGGACGATCATGAAGCTTCTGCTCGCCGACGACGACCCGCAGCTGGTCCGCGCCCTGCGCATCACCCTTAGCGCACACGGATACGACGTCGTGACGGCCGCCGACGGTCGCGAGGCGCTGACCCTCGCCGCGAGCGAGCGTCCCGATCTCGTCGTTCTCGACCTCGGCATGCCGCTGCTCGACGGCGTCGACGTGATCCGCGCGTTGCGCGGGTGGACGCCGGCCCCGGTGCTCGTCGTGTCCGGCCGCACCGGATCCGCCGACAAGGTCGACGCGCTCGATGCCGGCGCCGACGACTACATCACCAAGCCCTTCCAGATCGACGAGATGCTCGCGCGTCTTCGCGCGCTGTCCCGCCGCGCGACCGGTCCCACGGGATCCGCCGCCGTGTCCTTCGGCGACGTGACCGTCGACCTTGCGATGAAGACCGTCACCCGGGCGGGCAGGCCCGTGCACCTCACGCCGACGGAGTGGCGGATGCTGGAACAGCTCTGCCGTCATCCGGGCGCGCTGCTCACCCGACAAGATCTGCTGAAGGAGATCTGGGGCAGCGAGCAGGTCGCCGACTCGGGATACCTGCGCCTGTACATGTCTCAGCTGCGGCGCAAGCTCGAGAGCGACCCCGCGGCCCCGGTGCACCTGATCACCGAGGCCGGGATGGGGTACCGGCTCGTTCCGTAGCCCTCAGTGCGCGGCCGCGTTCCAGTCCGAACCGTGACCGACCTGAACCGAGAGCGGCACCGAGAGCTCGGCCGCTCCCGCCATGCGCGCCCGCACGATCTGCTCGACCTCGTCCCACTCGCCGGGCGCGACCTCCACGACGACTTCGTCGTGGATCTGAAGCAGCAGCCGCGATTCCAGCCCGCGCAGGTCCTGATGGATCCGGAACAGCGCGATCTTCATGATGTCGGCCGCGCTGCCCTGGATCGGCGCGTTGAGCGCCGCGCGCTCCGCGTTCTCACGCAATACGCGGTTCGGGCTCGTGAGGTCCGGGAAGGGCCGCCGGCGCCCGAAGATCGTCTCGGTGTATCCGTCCTCGCGAGCCCGCTCCACCGATGCGCGCAGGTAGTCGCGCACGGCGCCGAAGCGCTCGAAGTAGCCGAGCATGAGCTGCTTGGCTTCCTTCTGCTCGATGCCGAGCTGCTTGGCGAGGCCGAAGGCGCTGAGGCCATACACGAGGCCGTAGCTCATCGCCTTGACCTTGCTGCGCATCTCGCTCGTGACTTCGGCCGCATCGACGCCGAAGACCTGCGCGCCGACATAGCGGTGCAGGTCCTCCCCCGCGTTGAAGGCCTCGACGAGACCCGCGTCGCCCGACAGGTGCGCCATGATGCGCATCTCGATCTGCGAGTAGTCGGCGGTGAGCAGCGTCTCGAAGCCGTCGCCGACCTCGAAGGCGGCGCGAATGTGGCGCGATTCCTCCGTGCGCACGGGGATGTTCTGCAGGTTCGGATCGGTGCTCGACAGCCGCCCGGTCTGGCTACCGGTCTGCAGGTAGGTCGTGTGCACTCGTCCGTCGGATGCGATCGCGAGGTCGAGCCCGTCGACGATCTGCTTCAGCTTGGTCGCCTCGCGGTGCGCCAGCAGCTGGCCGAGGAAGGGGTGGCCGGTCTTCTGCTGAAGATCGCTGAGCGCGGCCGCGTCGGTCGTGTAGCCCGTCTTCGTCTTGCGCGTGCGCGGCAGCTCGAGCTCTTCGAAGAGGACCTGCTGCAGTTGCTTCGGCGACCCAAGGTTGACCTCGTGCCCGATCTCGGCATAGGCCTCGCCGGCGATCTGGGCGGCCTTCTCGCCGAGCGACTGCGACAGCGCGGACAGCTTCTCGTGCGAGACCGTGACGCCCGCGAGTTCCATGTCGGCGAGCGCCACGAGAGTCGGAAGCTCGATATCGACGAGCACCGCCCGCGCGGTCTCGGGCAGTGTGTCGAAGACGGCGTCGGCCGCGCGGAGCGTGTACCAGGACAGCTCCCCCGCCGACGCGCCGGTGGCGATCAGCTGGTCGGGGTCCCCCTCCGGGAGCTTCTCGCCCAAGTAGCGGTCGACGAGGTGCGCGAGCGTCTTATCCGGGAAGGCCGGGCGCGCGACCCAGCCCGCGATGAGGGCATCGCTCGCGAGCGCCTCGACCCGAACGCCCGCGCGGGCCAGGGCCTTGATCTGGGGCTTGGCGTCACAGAACGCCTTCGGCGCATCCGACGCAAACCAGTCGCGGAGGGCCGCCGCCATGTCGTCGGTCCACCCCGCCTCGACGATCGCGGACGTCGTCGCGAAACCGATGTCTGTCGGCCAGCCGTCGTGGATGAGGACGGTGACGCCGACGGTGCCCTCGGCCGCCCCGAGCCATCCCGCGAGCTCTGCCGGCGTTATCGTCTGAGGCGCGGGCGCCTGCACGGCGCTCTCTCCCGGTTCCTCTCCGACGCCGCCCATCTGGTCGAGCACGCGCTTCAGGAGCGTGCGGAACTCGAGCTGCGAGAAGAGGTCGCGGACGGCCTTCTCATCGGCCGTGCCGAGCTCGAGATCGTCGAGCTCCACGGGCACGTCGATGTCGTCGAGCAGGCGGTTGAGCTTGCGGTTGCGACGCACATCATCGAGGTGATCGCGCAGGTTCTGGCCGACGACGCCCTTGATCGACTCGGCGCCCGCCAGCACCTCGTCGAGCGAGCCGAACTGTGCGAGCCACTTCACCGCGGTCTTCTCGCCCACCTTGGGCACGCCCGGGAGGTTGTCCGCCTTCTCGCCGACGAGCGCGGCGATGTCCGGGTACTGGTGCGGCGGCACCCCGTATCGCTCCATCACCGCGTCCGGGTCGTAACGCTTCAGCTTCGACACGCCCTGAACCGAGGGGTACAGCAGCGTGACGCGGTCGTTGACGAGCTGGATCGCGTCGCGGTCGCCCGAGCAGACGAGGACGTCATAGCCCGCCTCGGATCCGCGCCGCGCGAGCGTCGCGAGGATGTCGTCGGCCTCGAAGCCATCCTTCTCGAGGACCGTCACGTTCATGGCCTCGAGAGCCTGCTTGAGCAACGGGATCTGTCCCTTGAACTCGGACGGCGTCTCGTTTCGGCCCTCCTTGTACTCGGGATACTCCTGCTTGCGGAAGGTGTTGTCCGACACGTCGAATGCCACGGCGACGTGCGTCGGTGCCTGGTCGCGCAAGAGCCCGAGGAACATCGACAGGAATCCGTGGATTCCGTTCGTGTGCTGGCCCTCGGCGTTGACGAAGCTGTCGACCGGCAGGGCGAAGAAGGCGCGGAAGGCCAGCGAATGGCCGTCGACGATGAGCAGGGTAGGCTTCGTGGGATCCGTCACTCCTCCAGCGTAGGCGTGACGGGCCTCGGATTCACCTCTTTGCGAAAGGCGCGCCACATGTCAGACGGACTCGATTGGGTGAAGGAACGCGGGCTCGGGGCGCTCGCCGACCGAATGGGGATCGAGATGATCGAGTTCACCGCCGAGCGCGCGGTGGCGACGATGCCCGTCGAGGGCAACACCCAGCCGATCGGTCTCGTGCACGGCGGCGCGTACGTCGTGCTCGGCGAGTCGCTCGGCTCGATGGCCGCGAATCTGCATGCGGGACCGGGCCGCTACGCCGTGGGCGTGGACATCAACGCGACCCACACCGCCTCGGCGACCTCGGGTCACGTCACGGGCACCTGCACCGCGATCCACCTCGGGCGGACGATGACGGTGCACGAGATCATCGTCACGGACGAGAACGGGCGCCGGTGCTCCACCGTGCGCATCACGAACGCCATCCGCGAGCAGCGCTGAATCGCAGCGCGAAACGGTCGAGGGCGGTGCCTCCCTGGGGAGGCACCGCCCTCGACCGTGATCCGGATCGTCCGGCGATCAGCCCTTCTTGGGCGACAGCTGCTCGATGATCGCCTTCGCGACGTCCTGCATCGTGAGGCGGCGATCCATCGACGCCTTCTGGATCCAGCGGAACGCCTCCGGCTCCGACAGACCCATCTTCTCGTTCAGCAGGCCCTTGGCGCGGTCGACGAGCTTGCGGGTCTCGAAGCGCTCGACCATGTCGGCGACCTCGGCCTCGAGCGTGATGATCTGATCGTGGCGGGCCAGGGCGATCTCGATCGCGGGAAGCAGGTCGTTCGGCGTAAACGGCTTGACGACGTAAGCCAGTGCCCCGGCCTCCGTCGCACGCTCCACGAGCTCCTTCTGGCTGAACGCGGTCAGCAGCACCACGGGCGCGATGTTTCCGCGGCTGAGCTGCTCGGCCGCGCTGATGCCGTCCAGCTGCGGCATCTTCACGTCCATCACCACGAGGTCCGGGCGGAGCTCCGTCGCAAGCTGCACCGCCGTCTCGCCGTCTCCCGCCTCGCCAACGACCTCATAGCCGTTGTCACGCAGGATCTCGACGATATCCATCCGGATGAGGGATTCGTCTTCTGCAACCACCACACGACGCGGTGCGGATTCGACGTTCTGGTTCTGCTCTTCGCTCACGTCACCCATCCTAGGATTCCAATTCTCAAAAAATCGTGCCGGTGGCGGGACTCGAACCCGCACGCCCTGTGGACAACGCATTTTGAGTGCGTCGCGTCTACCATTCCGCCACACCGGCCAGAATGGCAATCCTACCGGATCGCCACCCTGCGACACTCCGCGCTACAGCTGATACGCGGGGGCTGCACCGTGGATCGCATCGCCCACGCGGTGCACGCGCAGGTCGTTGGTCGACCCCGCGATTCCGGGAGGGGAACCCGAGATGACGATCACCTTGTCACCGACCTGCGCGAGGTCGTTCGAGAGCAGGTAGTCGTCAACCTGGAGGAACATGCGGTCGGTGTGCTCGACGAGCTCGACGAGCGCGGAGCGAATGCCCCAGGTCAGCTGCATCCGACGGCGCGTCTCCTCGTCGAGGGTGAACGCGATCATCGGGCGCGAAGGCCGCAGCCGCGACATGCGCCGCGCGGAGTCACCCGTCTGCGTGAAGATGCACAGGTACTTCGCCTCGACGAAGTCTGCGACCTCGACGGCGGCCACGGTCAGGGCGCCGCCCTGAGTGCGCGGGGTCGAGGTGAGCGGCTCGATGCGCTCGAGCCCGTGGTCCTCGGTGGATTCGACGATACGGGCCATGGTCTGGACCGTGATCGCCGGGTACTTGCCGACACTCGTCTCACCCGAGAGCATGACGGCGTCCGCGCCGTCGAGCACGGCGTTCGCGACGTCGCTCGTCTCGGCGCGCGTCGGAACCGGGTTCGAAATCATCGATTCGAGCATCTGCGTCGCGACGATGACGGGCTTGGCGAGGCGGCGCGCGATGGCGACGGCCTTCTTCTGAACGATCGGAACCGCCTCGAGCGGCAGCTCGACACCGAGATCGCCGCGCGCGACCATGATTCCGTCGAAGGCCTCGACGATCTCCTCGAGCGCGTCGACGGCCTGGGGCTTCTCGATCTTGGCGATGATCGGCACGCGACGGCCCTCTTCGGCCATGATCACGTGAGCGCGCTGCACGTCCTTCGCATCGCGCACGAACGACAGCGCGATGATGTCGGCGCCCTTGCGGAGCGCCCACCGCAGGTCGTTCTCGTCCTTCTCGCTCAGCGCCGGCACGTTGACGGCGACGCCGGGCAGGTTGATGCCCTTGTTGTTGCTGACGGGGCCGCCGACGATGACCTTCGTCGTGACAGTCACGCCATCGGTCTCGATGACCTGGACGCGGACCTTTCCGTCGTCGATGAGGAGGTAGTCGCCCGGAGCGACGTCGTCCGCGAGACCCTTGAACGTGGTGCCGACGATCTCCTTCGTGCCCACGACGTCCTCGGTGGTGATCTTGAAGATGTCACCGACGGCGAGGTCGTGGGGCCCGTCGGCGAACGTCGCCAATCGGATCTTCGGACCCTGGAGGTCCGCGAGGATGGCGACGGGGCGGCCTGCCTCTTCCGCCGCGGCGCGCACGTTCGCGAAGTTGTTGTCGTGCACGGAGTAGTCGCCGTGACTGAGGTTGAATCGCGCGACGTCGAGTCCCGCGTCGATCAACTCCCGCACTGTTTCTTTGGTCGAGGTCGCCGGCCCGAGGGTCGCGACGATCTTGGCTCGTCTCACCTGATTGCCTTCCGCACTGATGGGCACAGATGCCCATGGGTTTCGGTGTGAGTCCGCGCGCTCTCTCAGGCACCGCACGTGCGCTGAGGAGCGGGAATATCCGGACGCACCCCCAGCCTACGCGCAAACGGGGGCCCGACGCGCCGCGCGCGCCGGGCCCCCGCATGACTTATACGTGAATTGCGACGTCTGTCGGAGCGACCGGCGTCGGCAGAACCGTCTCGCCGAGCAGGTACTCGTCCACGCGAGCCGCGACCGATCGACCCTCGGCGATCGCCCAGACGATCAACGACTGGCCTCGGCCGGCGTCACCGGCGACGAAGACGCCGGGCTCGTCGGTCTCGAAACGGTCGTTGCGCACGACGTTTCCGCGGTCGGAGAACCGCACATCGCTCTGATCCGACAACTCGGTGCGCTCGGGTCCCGTGAAGCCCATCGCGATGAGCACGAGGTCCGCCGGGATCTCGCGCTCGGTGCCGCTCTTGGGCACGCGGGCGCCGTCGACGAACTCGGTCTCGGCGACGCGCAGCGCGCGCACCCGGCCGTCTTCGTCGCCGAGGAACTCGACGGTCGACGCGAGGTACTCGCGCGAGCCGCCCTCTTCGTGGGCGCTCGAGACCTCGAACACCGTCGGGAAGGTCGGCCACGGCTGGTGCTCGGGGCGCGCGTCCGACGGGCGCTTGCCGATCGCGAGGTTGGTCACGCTCTTGGCGCCCTGGCGGTGCGCCGTACCGATGCAGTCCGCACCGGTGTCGCCGCCGCCGATCACGATGACGTGCTTGCCCTCCGCGGTCGTCTGCTCCGGGACGGAGTCGCCCGCGACGACCTTGTTCGACTCGACGAGGTAGTCCATGGCGAACTGCACGCCGTCGAGATCGCGCCCGGGGATCGGGAGGTCTCGCGGCACCGTGGATCCGGTCGCGATGACCACGGCGTCGTAGCGGCGCCGCAGCTCCGACCACGAGATGTCGGTGCCGATCGACACGCCCGCACGGAAGCGCGTGCCCTCTTCGCGCATCTGGTCGAGGCGGCGATCGAGGTGGTGCTTCTCCATCTTGAAGTCGGGGATGCCGTAGCGCAGCAGTCCGCCGATCCGGTCATCGCGCTCGTACACCGCGACGGTGTGCCCGGCACGCGTCAGCTGCTGCGCCGCGGCGAGACCCGCCGGGCCCGAGCCGACGACCGCGACCGTCTTGCCGGTGAGGCGCTCAGGCGGCTGGGCCTCGACCCACCCGCTGTCGAACGCCTGGTCGATGATCGAGACCTCCACCTGCTTGATGGTGACGGCCGGCTGATTGATGCCGAGCACGCACGCGCTCTCGCAGGGGGCGGGGCAGAGGCGACCGGTGAACTCCGGGAAGTTGTTCGTCGCATGGAGGCGCTCGATCGCTCCCCGCCCGTCGCCGCGCCAGGTCAGGTCGTTCCACTCGGGAATCAGGTTCCCGAGCGGGCAGCCCTGGTGGCAGAACGGCACGCCGCAGTCCATGCACCGGCCGGCCTGCCTCTTGAGAACGGCGCTGTCGCCCTTCTCGTACACCTCGTTGAAGTCGAGGATTCGGACGGCGACGGGGCGGCGAGCAGGCAGCTCGCGCTCCGTCACGGTCAGAAAGCCCTTGGGATCAGCCACCGGTCACCTCCAGAATGCGGCGCCAGACGACGTCGCCGTCGGGGTCTTCCCCGGCGTCGAGCGCCTGCTGGCGAGTGGAAAGCACGGCCGCGTAGTCGCGTGGGGTCACCAGCACGAACTTGTCGGCCTCTGTGTCGAAGTCGGCGAGCATCCGCGCACCCAGCGCGGAGCCCGTCTCGGCGACATGCCGCTCGAGCATGTCGCGCAGGATCTCGCGCTCGGCGGAGCCGAGCGGTGAGAGGGTGAGCTCGCCCGACGCGAGGGCGGCCGCGTTGACGCGATCCTCCTCGAGCCCGTACACGTACGCGGTGCCGCCGGACATTCCGGCGCCGAGGTTGCGGCCCGTCTCGCCCAGGATGACCGCGAGCCCGCCCGTCATGTACTCGAGCGCGTGGTCTCCCACGCCCTCGACGACGGCCGTCGCGCCCGAGTTGCGCACGAGGAAGCGCTCGCCGACGAGGCCCGACAGGAAGAGCGAGCCACCCGTCGCGCCGTAGCCGATCACGTTGCCCGCGACCACATTGCTCGACGCGTCGATCGACGAGTCGCGGTACGGACGCACCGAGATCTGGCCGCCCGAAAGCCCCTTGCCGACGTAATCGTTCGCATCGCCCTCGAGGCTCAACGAGATGCCGCCGGGCAGGAACGCGCCGAGCGACTGGCCGGCCGTGCCCGTGAGCTTCACCGTGATCGATCCGCCCGTGAGGCCGTGCTCGCCGTGGGCGAGCGTGACCTCGTGGCCGAGCATGGTGCCGACCGCGCGGTCGGTGTTCTTCACGGGCAGCTCGAGCTCGAGATCACCGCCGCGAGCGATGATGTCGCGCGCCGCGTCGATCAGCTGCACGTCGAAGTGCTTCTCGAGCTCGTGGTCCTGCTCGCGTCCGTGACGACGCGGCTCGTCCTCGCCGAAGGCGGGACCGCCGAGGATCGGCGTGAGGTCGAGACCATCGGCCTTCCAGTGCTCGATGGCACCGTTCACGTCGAGCACCTCGGCGTGGCCCACGGCCTCGTCGATCGAGCGGAAGCCGAGCTCGGCGAGGTATTCGCGCACCTCCTGGGCGATGAACTCCATGAAGTTCACGACGTGCTCGGCCTTGCCGGTAAAGCGCTCGCGCAGCACGGGGTTCTGCGTCGCAACGCCGACCGGGCAGGTGTCGAGATGGCACACGCGCATCATGATGCAGCCCTCGACGACGAGCGGAGCGGTGGCGAAGCCGAACTCCTCGGCGCCCAGCAGCGCGGCGATCACGACGTCGCGACCGGTCTTGAGCTGACCGTCCGCCTGCACGACGACGCGCTCGCGCATGCCGTTGAGCATCAGCGTCTGCTGCGTCTCCGCGAGCCCGAGCTCCCACGGCGTCCCGGCGTGCTTCAGCGAGTTCAGCGGGCTCGCGCCCGTGCCGCCGTCGTGCCCCGAGACGAGGATCACGTCGCTGAGCGCCTTCGCGACGCCCGCGGCGACCGCACCGATGCCCGACTGGCTGACGAGCTTGGTGTGGATCCGTGCCTTCGGGTTCGCGCGCTTGAGGTCGAAGATCAGCTGCTTGAGGTCCTCGATCGAGTAGATGTCGTGGTGCGGGGGCGGCGAGATCAGGCCCACGCCCGGGGTCGAGTGGCGCGTGCGCGCCACCCACGGGTACACCTTCGCCGGCGGGAGCTGTCCGCCCTCGCCGGGCTTGGCGCCCTGGGCGAGCTTGATCTGCAGATCCTCGGCGTGCGTGAGGTACATGCTCGTCACGCCGAAGCGGCCCGATGCGACCTGCTTGATCGCGCTGCGGCGCTCCGGGTCGAGCAGGCGCTCGACGTCCTCGCCGCCCTCACCGGTGTTCGACTTCGCGCCGAGCCGGTTCATCGCGATCGCGAGCGTCTCGTGGGCTTCCCGCGAGATGGATCCGTAGCTCATCGCACCCGTCGAGAATCGCTTCACGATGCTCGAGACGGGCTCGACCTCGTCGATCGGGACGGGGCGGCGCGCGCCCTTTCGGAACTCGAAGAGTCCGCGCAGCGTCTTCAGCTGGGCGGCCTGATCATCGACCATCTTCGTGTACTCGCGGAAGATGTCGTAACGGCGCGTGCGCGTCGAGTGCTGCAACCGGAAGATCGTCTCCGGGTTGAACAGGTGCGCGGAGCCGTCGCGGCGCCACTGGTACTCGCCGCCCGTCCAGAGCCTCTCGTGCGCGCGCGGCGCACGGTCGGTGGGATAGGCGAAGGCGTGGCGGGCCGCGGCCTCCGTGGCGATGACCTCGAGGGCCACGCCCGCGATCTTCGACTCGGTTCCGGCGAAGTAGTCGTCGATGAACTCGCGCGAGAGACCGACGGCCTCGAACACCTGCGCGCCCGCGTAGGACGAAACGGCCGAGATGCCGATCTTCGACATGATCTTCAGCACGCCCTTGCCGAGCGCGTAGATGAGGTTCTTGACGGCCTGCTCGGGCGTCACACCCTCGACGGCGCCGCTGCGGACGAGCTGCTCCGCCGACTCCATCGCCAGGTACGGGTTGACCGCGCTCGCGCCGAAGCCCAGCAGCGTGGCCACGTGGTGGACCTCGCGAACATCGCCGGCCTCCACCACCAGGCTCGCCTTCATGCGCGTCTCCTGGCGGATCAGGTGGTGATGCACGGCCGAGACCGCGAGGAGCGACGGAATGGGCGCGAGCTCCTGGTCGGAGTCGCGGTCGGTGATGATGATGAACTCCGCGCCGGCCGCGATCGCCTGATCGGCCTCGCGATACATCTGCTCGAGGCGCTTCTTCATGCCCTTCGCGCCCGCCGACACGCGGTAGAGCGCGGAGATGGTGACCGCCCGCGCGCCCGGCATCGCCTGGTCGATGTGGCGGATCTTCTCCAGCTCGTCGTTGTCGATCACCGGGAAGTCGAGGCCGATCTTCCGCGCGTGCTCGGGGCCCCACGTGAGCAGGTTGTTCTCGCCGCCGAGGGTGATCCGGAGGCTCGTCACGACCTCCTCGCGGATCGAGTCGAGCGGCGGGTTCGTCACCTGCGCGAACTGCTGGACGAAGTAGTCGAACAGCAGGCGCGGGCGATCGCTCAGGACCGCGATGGGCGTGTCGGAGCCCATCGCCCCGAGCGGCTCCGCGCCCGTCTTCGCCATCGGCGCGATGAGGATCTTCAGCTCTTCCTCGGTGTAGCCGAAGGTGCGCTGGCGGCGGTGCACGCTCGCGGCCGGGTGCACGAGGTGCTCGCGCTCGGGCAGGTCGGCGAGGCGCACGGTACCCTCGTCGAGCCACTTCTGCCACGGGGCACTCGTCGCGACGCGCTTCTTGATCTCCGCGTCCGAGATGATCCGGCGCTCGGCCGTGTCGACGACGAACATGGTGCCGGGCTGCAGGCGCCCGCGCCAAGCGATGCGCTCGGGCGGCAGCTCGAGGATGCCCGTCTCGGAACCCGCGATCACGAGCCCATCGGTCGTCAAGGTCCAGCGCCCGGGGCGCAGGCCGTTGCGGTCGAGGGTCGCCACGACCTGGGTACCGTCCGTCGCAAGGATCGCGGCGGGTCCGTCCCAGGGCTCCATCTGGCCGGCGTTGTAGTCGTAGAAGGCGCGAACGTCGGGGTCGAGGCCCGTCTTCTTCTCGTAGGCCTCCGGGACCATCATCATGAGCACGTGCGGCAGGCTGCGCCCCGTGAGCTCGAGCATCTCGAGCACCTCGTCGAACGAGGTCGAGTCGCTCTCCGCGTCCGAGCAGATGGGCAGCAGCGGCTCCATGTCTCCGAGCAGGTCGCTGGCGAGCTGCGACTGGCGCGCGCGCATCCAGTTGCGGTTTCCGCTGACGGTGTTGATCTCGCCGTTGTGCGCCATCATGCGCAGCGGCTGCGCCAGCGGCCACGAGGGGAAGGTGTTCGTCGAGTACCGCGAGTGCACGATCGCGAGCTCGCTCGCGAATCGCTCGTCCTGAAGATCGAGGTAGAAGGGCTCCAGCTGGAGCGTCGTGACCATGCCCTTGTAACCGATGGTGCGGGCGGACATCGTGACGAAGTAGGCGCCAGCTTCGTGCTGGGCGCGCTTGCGGAGTCGGTAGGCGCGGCGGTCGAGGGCGACGCCGCTCAGCGGGGCGACGTGGCCGGCCTGCGCGCTGGCGACGAACAGCTGCTCGAGCGCGGGAAGCGCCTCGTGTGCGAGGCGTCCGAGGTGGGTCTCATCGACCGGCACCTCGCGCCATCCGAGCACGTGGAGGTTCTCAACCGCGGCGATGCGTTCGATCTGCCGCTTCTGCTTCTCCCGCGCCATGCGATCGGTGGGGAGGAATGCGATGCCGGCCGCGTACTCGCCGACGGGAGGAAGTTCGAAGGAGAGCACTTCTCGGAAGAAGCGATCGGGCATCTGAACCAGGATGCCCGCTCCGTCACCGGTGCCGGCGTCGGAACCGACCGCGCCGCGGTGCTCGAGATTGCGAAGGGCCTCGAGAGCCAGGGCGACGATGTCGTGTCCCGCTTCGCCGCGGAGGGTGGCGACCATGGCCAGCCCGCACGCGTCCTTCTCGAAACGGGGGTTGTACATGCCCTGCTGCGGAGGATACGCACCGCTCGCACCATAGGGAGGCTGGAAGTACATCAGACGTCCTTCACTCGTGAGTACGGAAGACCCCCGGACAGGATGTCCGGGGGCCGATCGCCGCGCTCCGCGGCAGGATCCGTATCCTCTGGCGAGGACGAGGAGGTCAGGACGCGCGTTGCGGCGATGGCTCAGCGATCTCATCGGCGCCCGCGGGGTCGCTGACGTCAACGAAATCGTCGTCTGAGCTTATGTCCGCAACGTTACGGAGATGTTTCGCCGTGTACGGGCTCGACTCGAGCCCCTTGTGACGCGACTGCACGATGAGGATCACGATGCCGAGAACGACCGCGCCGATGGCGGCCCACACGTTCACGCGCAGGCCCAGGAACACCTGGCTCGGGTCGACGCGGATCGACTCCCACACGATGCGGCCGGCGCCGTACCAGATCAGGTAGACCGCGAAGAGCCGGCCCCACTGCATCGATGCCCGACGTCCGAGCCAGATCAGCGCGATCGCGCCGAGCGTGTTCCAGATGACCTCGTAGAGGAAGGTCGGGTGGAACAGCGTGTCGTCCGGAAGGCCCGCCGGGAAGGCGCTGTTCGACGGGTCGATCTCCAGCCCCCAGGGCAGCGAGGTCGGAAGCCCGTAGAGCTCCTGGTTGAACCAGTTGCCGAATCGACCGAATGCCTGCGCGAGGATCAGGCCCGGAGCGAGCGCGTCGGCGAATGCCGAGAAGCGCACGCCCGTCCACTTGCACCCGATCCACGCGCCGAGGCCGCCTCCGAGCAACGCTCCGAAGATCGCGATGCCGCCGTCCCAGATGTTCCACACGGCATCCTGCACCGTGGGGTTCCACCACTCGCGGCCCTGCTCGAAGTAGAAGGCCCAGTGGGTGAGCACGTGGTAGGCGCGGGCGCCGATAAAGGCGAGGATGACGGCCGGAAGCCCGATGTCGATGACCACCCAGCGCTCCGCACCGCGCTTGCTCAGGCGGTGATTCGCGATGATCGTCGCGGCGATGATGCCCACCAGGATGCACAGCGCGTAGATGTGGATCGTGAAAGGCCCGAAGGTGAACCCGAAGATGGTCCACTGGCTGCCGAACGTGAACTCGGAGATCGGCGGGCTGGGGATGCTCGCAGGGAGCGCAGGGAGAGACAGCATGATGACTGAAGTGTAAATCCTGTTCTAATGAGCCGTGTGAGCGGCGTGCTCGCGGCGCGTTCCGGCGACGAGTTCGCGGGCCTTCGCGGCCAGACCGTCGACGCCGCCGTCGCGAAGCGCCTTCACGAGAGCGGTTCCGACGATCGCACCGTCCGCATACTCCGCGATGTTCGCCACATGCTCAGCGGTCGTGACGCCGATGCCGACGCAGGCTCGCGTCGCGCCCGCATCGCGCAGGCGCGCCACGAGGGTGCGCGCCGCCTCGTCGAGATCGGCACGCTCACCCGTGATGCCCATGGTGGAGACCGTGTACACGAAGCCGCTGGAGCGCTCCGCGATCATCCGGAGACGCTCGTCAGTCGACGTGGGCGCGGCGAGGAAGATGCGGTCGAGCTCGTGTTCGTCCGCGGCGCGGATCCATTCCTCGGCCGCGTCCGGGGTGATGTCGGGCGTGATGATGCCCGCTCCCCCGGCGGCCGCGAGCGCCGCGGCGTAACGCTCGACCCCGTACTGCAGGATCAGGTTCCAGTAGCTCATGACGAGTACGGGGACCTCGGTTCGCGCGGTGATCTTCTCGATCAGCGGGAACAGATCGCGGGTGCGGAAACCCGATTCGAGAACCTGGTTGGTGGTCTCCTGGATGATCGGACCGTCCATCACCGGATCGCTGTAGGGCGGTCCCAGTTCGATGACGTCCGCGCCCGCCTCCGCGAGCGCGACGGCTGCCTCGACGGCCGTCTCCGGATCCGGATAGCCGGCGGGCAGGTAACCGACGAACGCGGCGCGACCCGCGGCCTTCGCGCCGTCCAGGGCGAGTTCGACGCGCGAAGTCACGATGCGTCCTCTCCGTCGTAGAGGCCGAAGTATCGAGCGGCCGTGTCCATGTCCTTGTCGCCGCGGCCCGAGAGGCACACGGCGATGACCGCATCCGGCCCGAGCTCGCGCCCGAGGCGGAGCGCACCGGCGAGGGCGTGCGCCGACTCGACCGCGGGAATGATGCCCTCGGTCTCGCTCAGCAGCCGCAGCGCCTGCATCGCCTCGTCGTCGGTCGCGGGAACGTAGCTCGCACGACCCGTCGCCGCCAGCCAGGCGTGCTCCGGTCCGACGCCCGGGTAGTCGAGCCCCGCCGAGATCGAATGCGATTCCATGGTCTGACCGTCGTCGTCTTGCAGGACGAAGGTTCGTGCGCCGTGGAGGACGCCGGGACGCCCGCGCTCGATCGACGCGGCGTGGCGCTCGGTGTCGACGCCGTCGCCCGCCGCCTCCACACCGACGAGTCGGACGTCCGCGTCGTCAATGAACGCGTCGAACATGCCGATGGCGTTCGAGCCGCCGCCGACGCAGGCGACGACGGCGCTGGGCAGCGCGCCGGTCTTGGCGATGACCTGCTCGCGCGCCTCCTCCGAGATGACCTTCTGGAAGTCGCGCACGAGCGCGGGGAACGGGTGCGGGCCCGCGGCCGTTCCGAAGATGTAGTTGGTGCGCTCAACGGTGGCGACCCAGTCGCGCAGCGCCTCGTTGATCGCGTCCTTCAGCGTGCGGGAGCCGGCCTTCACGGCGATGACCTCGGCACCGAGCAGGCGCATGCGCGCCACGTTCAGCGCCTGCCGCTCCGTGTCGACCTCGCCCATGTAGACGGTGCACTCCAGGCCGAACAGCGCGGCGGCGGTCGCCGTCGCGACGCCGTGCTGACCCGCCCCGGTCTCGGCGATCACGCGCGTCTTGCCGAGCCGCTTGGTGAGGAGGGCCTGGCCGAGCACGTTGTTGATCTTGTGGCTGCCGGTGTGGTTGAGATCCTCACGCTTGAGGAAGATGCGCGCGCCGCCCGCGTGCTCGGCGAAGCGCGTGACCTCGGTCAGCGGCGAGGGCCGTCCCGCGTAGTCGGTCAGGAGCCCCGCGAGCTCGGAGCGGAAGGCCGGGTCGGCCATCGCTTCCGTGTGAGCGGCCGTGAGCTCGTCCAGGGCCGCGACGAGCGACTCGGGCATGAAGCGCCCGCCGAAGTCTCCGAAGAACGGTCCGGGCTGATCGCGCAGGGTCATGAGATTCCTTCCGTCGCGGAGATGAAGGCGCCGAGCGTGGCGACCGGATCGCCCGTCACGAGGGCCTCGCCGATGAGCACGGCATCGGCCCCGGCCCGTCGGTAGTGCACGACATCGTCCGGAGTCGACACGGCGGATTCCGCGACGCGGATCGTGCCGTCAGGGATCCCCGGGGCGAGCCGGGCAAACAGGTCGCGGTCGAGCGTGAAATCGCTGAGATCACGGGCGTTCACGCCGATGATGGGGGCCCCGAGATCGGCCGCGATCTTCACCTCGTCGGCGGAGTGCGCCTCGACCAGGGGCGTCATGCCCAGCTCGACGATCTGAGCGAACAGCTCGCCGATGGTCGCTCGATCGAGCGCCGCGACGATCAGCAGAACGAGGTCCGCGCCGGCGGCGCGGGCCTCGGCGACCTGGTACGGCGTCGCGATGAAGTCCTTACGCAGCACGGGCAGCGACACCCGCTTCTTGATGGCGGTGAGGTCGCCCAGGGACCCCTTGAAGCGGCGTCCCTCCGTGAGCACGCTGATGGCGTTCGCGCCGCCCTGCTCGTAGAGCGACGCCTGCAGCGCCGGATCCGGAATGGCGGCGAGGTCACCGCGCGACGGGCTCGCGCGCTTGACTTCGGCGATCACCCGGATGGTGTCGCCTCGGCTGAGGAAAGAGACGGCGTCGAGTGCCGGATACTGAGCGGCCGCGCGGCGCTCCACCTCGGCGAGGGAGAGTTCCGCGCGGCGCGACTCGGCGTCGGCAATCGCACCGGCCGTGAGGTCGGCGAGGAGCGACATTAGTGGCCCTTGGGCTGGTACTTCGGTCCGTTCACGCCGTAACCGGCCTTCGAGACGATGAAACCGACGATGGGCCCCAGCACGAGGAGCACCGCCGACGCGTACACGACGACGAGCTGGTCGATGAACAGGCCCACAGTGCCCGCTGCGATGGCAACGAGCATGATCAACACGCTCGTCCAGGCTGCCGGCGAGTGTCCGTGGCCGGGGTCGCCGATGGGGTTAGAAGTCATAGCAGTGCTCCTGAGGGTTGCCAGAGGGAATAACGTCAGTCTATCGAATACGGGGCATCAATCCGTCGGGTCGCCGCCCCGCGTGAGGTCGTCCCATGAGTCCACCGCGTCGAGCGGCCCGTCTTTCGATGCTCTGGAGGCCGTCGGCGCGTCGTAGCGGCTGGTGCCCTTGCGCCAGGACGGACCGGTCACGAGAGCGAGCACGCCGCCGAGCGCGACCACGATGGCACAGACCAGTGCGACGATCGGCCACGCGGTCGCCTCGATGCCCGAGACGATCGAGGCGACGCTCTCGACCCCGGCGATACCGGTGTGATCGGTGACGACGCGGGCAACGGCGGAGACCGGCCGCTCGGCCGCGATCGGGAGGATCAACGCGGTCAGCGCCCCGCCGATCACGACGGCGGCGGCCGCGAACACGATGCGCATGATCTTCCCGACGAGCGCGAGGGCGAGCGTCAGTGCCAGCCCCGCCAGCGCGAGCGGCTGCAGCAGCGCGAGCGCCTCGGATCCCGTGGCGGGGATCTCCGTGCCCTCGACGCGCGCGATCAGCCAGGTCTGCGTCGAACCGATCAGCGCGATGCCCGCCCCGAGCAGGATGAGCACGACGCTCATCGTGCGCCCGCGTCGGGCCGCCCATCCGTCGGCGCGCGTCACGACATCACCGGATGCAGATCCCGCTCCGACCCGTCGAAGCAGCTGTGCGTGCCCGTGTGGCAGGCGGCGCCGGTCTGATCGACCTCGAGCAACACGGTGTCGCCGTCGCAGTCGATGCGGGCCGAACGCACCACCTGGACGTGACCGGACGTGTCGCCCTTGCGCCAATACTCTCCGCGGCTTCGCGACCAATAGGTGACGCGCCCCTCGGTGAGCGTGCGGCGCAGCGCCTCACGGTCCATCCAGGCGAGCATGAGCACCTCGCCCGTGCCGTGCTCCTGCACGACCGCGGGAACGAGCCCATCGCCGTTGAATGCGACACGGTCGAGTCGTTCGTCCACGCTGCTCATCGAACCAGCACTCCTTCTTCTCGCATCGCGCGCTTCGCGTCGGCGATCCGGATCTGCCCCGAGTGGAAAACGGTGGCCGCGAGGATCGCGTCCGCTCCCGCCCGCACGGCGGGCGCGAAGTGGCTCGCGTCGCCCGCGCCTCCCGAGGCGATGACGGGCACGCTCGACAGTTCGCGCATGAGGGCGATCAGCTCGAGGTCGAAGCCCTGCTTCGTCCCGTCGGCGTCGATCGAGTTCACCAGCAACTCGCCGGCGCCGCGCTCGATCGCCTCGCGGGCCCACTCGAGAGCATCGATGTCGGTCTCGCGCCGCCCGCCGTGGGTGGTGACGACGAACCCGCTCGGCGTGCACGACGCGCGCTTGACGTCGAGGGACAGCACGAGACACTGGGCGCCGTAGCGATCGGCGATCTCTCCGAGAAGGTCGGGCCGCGCGATGCCGGCGGAGTTGACCCCGACCTTGTCGGCGCCGACGTCCTGCAGGCGCGCCACGTCGTCGACCGATCGCACGCCGCCGCCCACCGTCAGCGGGATGAACACCTGCTCGGCCGTCGCGCGCACGACGTCGTACATCGTGTCGCGGGCCTCGACCGAGGCGCCGACGTCGAGGAAGGTGAGCTCGTCCGCGCCCTGCTCGTAATACTCGCGCGCCAGCTCAACGGGGTCGCCCATCTCGCGCAGGTTCTCGAAGTTGACGCCCTTGACGACCTTGCCGCCCGAGACGTCGAGACACGGGATGACGCGCGTGGCGACTCCGAGCGCCGAAGACTGTGTCGTGGTCACGCGGACCTCACAGACGCGCGTTGTCGATCGCGGTGACGATCAGCGCCCGCGCACCGAGCGCGTAGAGGTCGTCCATGATGCGGTTCGCGTCGCGCTTGGGCACCATCACTCGCACGGCGACCCATCCCTCGCGCTGAAGCGGCGACACCGTCGGGGACTGCATGCCCTTCGCGACCTGGGAGGCCTGGTCGACGAGCTCTGCGGGGAGGTCGTAGTCGAGCATGACGTGACGGCGCGCCACGAGCACACCGCGCAGACGGCGGAGGAGCTTGTCGACGCCGTCCGCGTCGCCCGGGCCCTGAATGAGCACGGCCTCGGACTCGAGCATGACGGGGCCGAAGATCTCCAGCCCGGCCTGCTTCAGCGTCGTACCGGTCTCGACGACGTCGGCGATCGCATCGGCGACGCCGAGCTGGGGCGCCGACTCGACGGCACCGTTCAACGGCACGACGTCGACCGTGATGCCCTGCGACCCGAGGAACTCCTCGACGAGACCGGTGTAGCTGGTCGCGACGCGCTTGCCGTCGAGCTGAGCGATGGACGTGAACGTGCCCGCGGGCGCGGCGAAGCGGAAGGTCGATCGCCCGAATCCGAGCGCCTCGATCTCGCGGGCCTGGGGAAGGCGCACATCGCGCAGAAGATCCCGGCCGGTCAGGCCGACGTCGAGCGCGCCGCGCGCCACGTAGGTGGCGATATCGCGCGGACGCAGGTAGAAGAATTCGACGCCGTTGGCTTCGTCGATGAGGTGCAGCGTCTTCGAGTCGCGGCGCGTGGCATAACCCGCCTCGGCGAGCAGCTGGACGGCGGTCTCGGACAGGGATCCCTTGTTCGGGATGGCAATGCGGAGCACGATTGTTTCTTTCTGATCAGGTCTGGTCGTCGCGGGCCGGATCAGAGATGTCGGTACACGTCCTCGAGGGTGAGGCCCTTGGCGATCATCATCACCTGCAGGTGGTAGAGGAGCTGCGACATCTCCTCCGCAGCGGCCTCGTCGGATTCGTACTCCGATGCCATCCACACCTCGGCGGCTTCTTCGACGATCTTCTTGCCGATGAAGTGCACGCCGGCGTCCAATTCCTTGACGGTTCCGGATCCGGCGGGTCGGGTGACGGCCTTGTCGCTCAGCTCAGCGAACAGGTCCTCGAACGATTTCACACTCCCAGGCTATCGGCTCCGTGGGCATGCTGCGTCGCGAGGCTACGCAATTGGGCGATTCTTGCGTCGATGTCGGTCGCGCCGAACACCGCCGAGCCGGCGACGAAGGTGTCGGCACCGGCGGCGGCCGCCTGTTCGATCGTTCCCGGGGCGATACCCCCGTCGACCTGAAGCCAGACCTCGGATCCGCGGCGCCGCGCCTCTGCGCGCAGGGCGCTGAGCTTCGGCATCATGTCCTCGCGGAAGCTCTGTCCGCCGAAACCCGGCTCGACGGTCATGACGAGAATCTGATCGAATTCGTCGAGGTGGTCGTATAGCTGTTCCGCGGGCGAGTCGGGCTTGAGCGCGATCCCGACGCGCGCTCCGATATCGCGGATCCGGCGCGCAAGCGCGATGGGGTCCACGGCGGCCTCGAGGTGGAAGGTGACGCTGGCGGCGCCCAGTTCCGCGTAGCCCGGCGCCCAACGGTCGGCGTCGGAGATCATCAGGTGCACGTCGAGCGGGACGGGGCTCGTCGCCTGGATCCGCTCGACCATCTGAGGCCCGAAGGTCAGGTTCGGAACGAAGTGGTTGTCCATCACGTCGACGTGCACGAAATCGGCGCCGGCGATGCGCTCCAGGTCGCGCTGCATGTTGACGAAATCGGCCGAGAGAATGCTCGGATTGATGCGGGGGGCGTCGGGGAGGCTCATCCCGTCCATTATGGACGTCCCGCGCGCGCCTGAGACAATGTTCCGCGCGGCCGTACCTCTCGGCGGGTCGGCGCGGCACCGACCGATCCGGCACCGGGAGGCGCGCGCCGGCCGAGATAATGGCACGAGAGCCCATCGAAACGAGGTGACGGACAATGGCGGAGTTCCCCTGGCAGAAGGCCGGAGACGACGATGCCCCGCGCTTCCCCTGGCAGAAGCCGGAGGACGAGGCCGATGACGAGGCGCGCGTCGAGTCGTCCATGCCGTGGCTTCGACCGGGCGACGACGACCGCGCGGCGCTGGCCGAAGACCCTGCGCCTGCCTCGACGCCTGCTGCCTCGACGCCTCCTGCACGCGCACCCGAGGCGTCGGCCGGGCACGCGGACGCGGGAGACTCCGCGCCGTCCGAGCCGGCCCCGTCCGAGCCGGCCCCGGCCGAGCCCGCCCACACCGAGCCGGTCCACGCCGAGCCCGCCCACACCGACGAGATCCCTCCCGAGGCGGCAGAGCCCGACGCCGCCGAGGCGTCAGAGCCGCCGCTAACCGAGCAGGCGCGGCCCGAGCGGACTCGCACCGAGGAGACCGCACGGATCCGACCTGACACACCCGCGACGGTTCGCTCTGACGCGGGTGGGGACACCGCTGCGGGCGCGGGACCGGCAACGGAAGCAACAAGCGCCGGCGAGGTGCCGCCGTCGACGTTCACTCCCCCGTGGCGACCCGATGCGAGCCGACCCGATGCGAGCCGGCCTCACTCGAAGAAGCCGCGTCCCACGCCCCGTGCGGTGACGGATCCCGCGCCCGGCCCGGGCCCCGCGCCGAAGCGCGGGCGCGCGGCGAAGATCGCGGGCGCATCGACGCTCGCCGCCGTCGCCGGGGCGATCGTCCTGGGCATCGGCGCGGCACTGTTCGCGAGCGGATCAGGCTCCCCCGATGCCGTCGAAACCTCACCCACGCCGACCGTCGTGCCGCTCGCGGCGGACGAGATCGCAATGGATGCGGCGGGCGCGTTCGTCGACGCGATCGCGAGCGGCAACGCTCCCGCGGCCCTCGCAATGCTGGGCGCCGCCGAATCGACGCTGACCTCCGAAGATACGTGGCGCACCATGGTCGAGAATTACCCGATCACCGACGTCGCGGTGGTCAATCTCGGCGACGGCTCCTGGCAGACGCAACCGATCGACGTCAGCTACACGATGAACGGCGAGAGCGTCAGCTTCATGCTGTCGGTCGAGGTCGACGTCACGGAGCCGGAGAACACCGTCATCGACTTCGACCTGCCCACGCTCGAGATCACCGATGGTTTCGAGGGCTTCGACATCACCCTCAATGGCGTCGCACTCCCGGAGTCCGGGGCGGCGAGCTACGAGGTCCTCCCCGGCGCGTACACGGTGGGGACCACGACGGAGTACTTCCGCATCGAGCCCGCCCCGGTCATCGCCAGTTCGAGCATGGCGTTCCTCTATCCCTACGAACACGAACCGACGCTGACCGAGGACGGCGTGGCGAAGTTCCGTGAGGCCGTTCGTGCCTCGGCGGAGGCGTGCGTCGGGTCGACCACGCTCGACGCGGGGTGCGGACTCTCGGTGACCGGTGGGCTCGAGGGCGGCGGATCCCTCGTCGACGGCACGGTCGAGCGCTCACTCAGCGACGAGCAGTGGGCACTGATCGACGCGATGGTGCCGTCGGCCTCCAGCTTCGACGGTGCGAAGGTCCAGGAGGGCGAGTTCGTCGGCGACGTCACCTTCTATGCGGACTGGCAGCAGAACGGCTACTCCGGCCGCGACGAGATCCACGGCGGCCCGTGGCTCTATCGGCCGCACGTCGATTTCTCGGATCCCGCGCTTCCCGTCACCTGGGAGTGAACGGCGATCGGCCCCGCCGAGGCGGGGCCGATCTTGTGACAGTCAGAACTCGAACAGCTTGTCGAGCTCGTCGTCCTCGATCAGCTCGGACAGCCTGGCCGTCACGATCGCCAGGGCATTACCGACGGTCGCGGTGGGGCTGACGAACCAACCTCCGTCCTCCTTGATGGCGATCGGCAGGGCCTCGTCGAGGCCGAGAGTCTTGAGCGCCGGGATGTCGTCGATACAGCTTTGACCGCCGTAGGCGGCATCCTCGAAGCAGGGGTGATCGTAGGTGCCGACGACCTCGCCGTTGTCGAGGATGTCGAGGTCGGAGATGAGGAGACCCGTGAGGCCGTCGCCCTTCACGATCTCGACATCGAAGTCGCTGAGGGACGCGCCCTCATCGCTCGACATGTCGTCAAGCGCCGGCCCGTAGAGCGAGAGCGCGCGCCGTTCCGCGACGGGCAGGGCAGCCGCGAGGGCCTCGTGATCGCCCCTCGACGCAAAGGCTTCGACGCCGTCCGCGAGACCGTGCGCCGCGTCCTCGGGCGAGCCAAATCGCTCGGCCTCGATCAGGGCGTCGCCGTAGGTGGCGCCGGACGCGATCAGCCGTTCACCGACGATGAGGTCGGTGACGGTGAGGATGGGGCTCGTGTACCAGCCACCCTCGTCGACCGCGATGACCGAGAACGGGTAGCCCTGCCCGACGAGCGCATCGTCCTCGTCGATGTCGCGCGACTGCATGTCGTCGAGCTGCTCGCCCCACGTTTCGGCGAAGTCGACCTCGATCGGCAGCTCGTCGGCGAGGCTGTCGATCATGTAGTCGACCTGCTCGTCGAGCTGTTCGTCGAGGAGCTCGTCGATCTCCTCCTCGCTGTAGTAGCCGGACTGCTCGAGGCTGTAGCGCATCGAGACCTCGAGGAAGTCGCGCAGCGCGTCGCCGAGTTCGGCCGTGTCGGCGTCGATCTCGAGCGATCCGTTCACGAGGCTCACGCGGCTGACGCCCTCCATCAGCGAGTCCGCTCGGTACTCCAGGCCCTCGGTGGTCACGTCGATCGCGTCGAGAACCGCCTGCAGCGTCTCCTGCACGTCCTTCGCGTCCTCCTCGCTCGAGGTCGGCAGGTCGTTCAGCTGCTCGAGCGCGTCCTTCAACGGCTTCGCCTCGCTCGGCGCCATCGCGGTGTACAGCGCGATCGGGTCGAGCGACAGGGCACCCTCGAAGACCTTCTCCGCCGCGGCCTCCGGGCTCTTCTCGCCGCCGAAGATCGCGTTGACGGCCCACACCGTGCCGCCGCCGAGCACCACCACCAGTCCGCCGGCGATGAGACCGATCGTCAGGCCCTTCTTCGACGCCCGCCGGGGCTCCCCCGCGGGCGCGTCGCCCGCGGCGGCGGATGAACCTGCTGCTGCGGGCACCGTCGGGGCGGAGGACGGGACGACTGGATCCGCCGCCGGGACGACGGGCTCGCCGGCGGGGATGCTCGCGGTGGCGTGCCCCGGGGCGGCCTCCGCCCCGCCGGTGCCGGTCTGCCGGCGTTCGGCGACCGCCGCGCGTGCCGCATCGTCGCCGTATCGGCTGAGCCAATCGAGCAGCCCGTCGTATGCGTTTGGATGGCGGGCGACGTCGGCGCCCAGCTCAGGGTGCGTCGACGCGATCGCGGCGAGGCGCTCGGCCGGGGTATTCGGGTCGCGAAGCTCGTGGTCTGGTGACGTCTGATCGCTCATGGCGACGATCCCTTCGGTCGGACTCAGGCGCTGGCGCCGGATGCCCGCCATGCTATCGGATCGCTGCGACGCCGACTATTTGCGTCGCAGCAGCGCCAGGAACATGGCGTCGGTCCCGTGCCGGTGCGGCCAGAGCTGTGCGACGGGCATGCCGTCCGTGCGCTCCGCGATATCGATCGGACCGCGAGCGACGGCTCGGATCGCCGCGGGGGCATCGAGCACTTCGACATCGCTGCGGCGCTCGATCACGTCGCGCACGACGCCCGTCGTCTCCGCCAGATGCGGCGAACAGGTGACGTATGCGACGGTCCCGCCCGGCCGGAGGGCATCGATCGCCGCCGCCAGGAGCTCGGACTGCAGGGCGACCAGCTCGGCTACGTCGTCGGGGTGCTTGCGCCAGCGCGCCTCCGGCCGCCGACGTAGCGCGCCGAGCCCCGTGCACGGCGCGTCCACGAGGATCCGATCGAACTCGCCCGCGCGTTCGCGCGCGAGCGCGCGGCCGTCGCGCTCGTGCACCTCGACGTGCAGGGGTACCGCCTCGAGCGCGCGGCGCACGAGTCCCGCGCGGGCCGGGACGACCTCGTTCGCCTCGATCAGGGCGCCGCCGGCGAGCGCCTCGGCCGCCAGCAGCGACGTCTTGCCGCCCGGGCCGGCGCAGAGGTCGAGCCACCGCTCCCCCGGTACCACCGGCTGGAGGCGAGAGAGGGCCAGCGCGACGAGCTGCGAGCCCTCGTCCTGCACTCGTCGTGCGCCTCCCGATTCGCGCACCATCCGGTCGGGATCGCCCTGCGGTGCGCGAAAGCCCACGGGCGAATAGCGCGTGCGGGTACCGGTGACCTCGGCGAGGCCGGGCAGGGCCGCCATCGTCACCGCGGGCGAGGCGTTATCGGCGGCGAGGAGGGCGTCGAGCTCGTCCGCGGATCCGGTCGCGGCCAGGGCGCGCCGGAACGCGCGCAGGATCCACACGGGGTGCGAGGTGCGGAACCCGAGCGCCTCGTCGGCGCTGCGCGCCGACTCGGTGATCCGCTCTTCCCAGGCGGCGATGTCGTCGCGGGAGATGCGTCGGAGGATCGCGTTGGCGAAGCCCGCCGCGCCGCGACCGGATTCGCGGCGCGCGAGCTCGACCGACTCGTTGACGGCGGCATGCGCCGCAACGCGCGTCGCGAGGAGCTGATGCGCGCCGAGGCACAGCGCGTCGAGCACGCCCTGATCGATCTCATCGAGTTCGCGGCCCGACGCGATCCTCACGATCTGTTCGTAGGTGCCGCGCCGCCGGAGCGTACCGTAGGTCAGTTCGGTCGCGAGCGCCGCATCGGCGGCGTTCAGGCCCGCGCGTTCGATCTCGGCGGGGAGCAGGAGGTTCGCATACGCGTCATCGACGTTCGTCGCGCGGATGACCTCGAACGCCACCTCGCGCGAGGGCTGCACGTGCGTGGGACGCGGTTGCGGCCTGCGGGATCCGCCGCGCGCGCCGGTCACGAGCCGAGCTCCACATCACCGCGCTGGCCGCGGAACCAGGCGTCCGCCGCCATCGCCGCCTTGCCCGCCGGCTGGACGCGTTCGACCAGAATCGCCTCTGTCGCCGTCCCCACGAGAACGCCGCCCTTCGTCGCCTCGACGGTTCCCGGAGGGAGGGAGCCCCCGTCCGAGCGACGCGCCGCGTGAATCTTGAATCGTTCACCCTTGAGCGTCGTGTGCGCCCCCGGTTCCGGCGTGACGCCGCGGAAGCGGGCGAGGACCTCGCTCGCGGGGCGGGCGAAGTCGAGGAGGCCGTCGGCGAGGCTGAGCTTCGGTGCGAGCGTCGGTTCTCCGGACTGCGGCACGGCGACCGCGCTGCCCTCCGCGATCTGCCGGGTGACGTCGACAAGCAACTCGGATCCTCGCTCCGCGAGCGCCGTGAGGACGTCGCCCGCCGTGTCGTCCGCGCCCGGAACGTAGGTGGTGCGGGCGTAGACGTCCCCCGCATCGAGTTCGGGGACGAGCTGGAAGACCGCCGCGCCCGTGACCTCGTCGCCCGCGATGAGCGCGCGCTGCACGGGTGCGGCCCCGCGCCACGCGGGCAGCAAGGAGAAGTGCAGGTTGATCCATCCGTGCGTCGGCGCCGAGAGCAGAGGCTCGCGCACGAGGCCGCCGTACGCGACGATCACACCCAGATCCGGTGACAGCTCGGCGATGCGCTCGGTGGCCTCGGCGTCGAGCCGCGCCGCCTTCACGACCGGAAGCCCGAGGTCCTCGGCCGCCGCCGCGACGGGAGACGGCGTGAGTACGCGCTTGCGACCGAGCGGTGCGTCTGGGCGCGTGACGACGCCCACGACGTTCGCGCCGGCGGCGACGAGCGCCCGGAGGGAAGGAACCGCGGCATCGGGGGTTCCAGCGAAGACGATTCGAAGATCGTTCGGCATGACGGTGTCCTTGTCTGCTCGGCTCATGGCACGTCTAGAGCTCGGGATCGGCGACGTCGAGCCGCACGGAAAGTGTATTCGCGGGCGGCCGGGATCTTCCTGGCTCCGCCGGCCCACGCACGCGGCGGGCGCGGGACGACACGGCCGCCGCGACCACGCTCGCGCGCAGGCTGGCCGCGACCGCGGGGCCGAGCGCGTACTCGAACCGCACGAGCGCGCGCGCCCGCTTCCGTCCCGACACCTCGGGGGCCGGCACAGGCCCGATCACGGCGTCCGGCGCGAGCCGCGGTGCGTCGGCACCGAGTCGGACGAGCGCCTCGTCGACCTGCGGCGCATCGCCCTCGATCCGCGCGATGCGCACGGCAGGGGGCATCTTCAACGGCGCGCGCTCGAGCAGTTCGCCGCGCGCATACGCCGGCTGGCTCCACGTCGCGAGGGCGCGCGCCACCGGCCCCGTGACCGCAACGAGGTGCACGGGCGCACCGGGGGCGGCGAGGGCGGCCGCGTTCGACCACCACCGCAGGCACGACTCGCCGATCCGGAGATCCGGCGCCTGGAGCATGCGGTCGCCGTCAAGCAGGAGCACGGCGCGGTACCCGCCCTCCGCCACCGGCTCGGCGCCCCGAGTCGCGATGACGAGCGCCGGGGATCCGTCGACCGTCTCCACGGGATGCGCGCCGTCCGCCACGACGACGCGCACGCCCGCGAACGCGCGCCCGAGCTCGTCGGCCGTGCGCTCGGATCCGCTCGACGCCAGACGCACCGTCGTCGCCTCGCACTGCGAGCACTGCCACCCGCGCGCGTCGCGCGCGCACCACGCGCACGTCGGCGTTGCCCCGCGCGCGGGGGCGAACAGCGGCCCGCCGCAGTGGGCGCAGCGCGCGGGCGCCCGGCATTCGCCGCACACCAGCGTCGGAGCGTACCCCGGGCGCGCGACCTGCACGAGCACGGGCCCGCTGGCGATCGCCTCCCGAGCGCTGCGGAACGCCGCCGAGGGGATCCGGCCCGTCGCGGGCGTGTCCTGCGGGGCGCCCAGGACGATTTTTGGAGTCACCCGGCGCGCGGGCGCCGGTTCGGTCAGGAAGCCGATCTCGACGAGCCTCTGTACGTCGGACGACCGCGAGTGACCGCAGAACACCAGCGCCCCGCCCTCGAGGCTCTGCCGCACGAGCGCGGCGTCCCGCGCGTGCACATAGGGCGCCAGCGGCTCGTCGAAGAGCGAATCGCCGTCGTCCCACAGCGCCAGCAACCCCAGGCGCGTCACGGGCGCGTACACGACAGAGCGATTGCCGATCGCGATGACGGGGGCCTCGTCGAGCGTGCGCAGGTAGTTCGCGTAGCGCTCCTGCGCGGGCAGCTCGGCGTCGAGCCGCACGACCGATTCCGCGGGCGCGAGCTCCGCGAGCGCGGCCTCGAGACGCGCCAGATCGCGGTGATCGGGGACGGCGATCACCGCGGACTCTCCGCGCGCGAGCCGCGCGACCGCCGCCGCCGCGAGCAGGCTCGCCCACGCGGGGACGGATCCGGATACGCCGGGACGCGCGTCGAGCGCGACGCGGCCGCTCGCCTCGAGAGCGTCGTCGAGCCCCGGGTACTCCCCGAGGATGTCCCGAGCGCGCTCGAGGGACGACGCCTCCATGGGCGCCTCCTCCGCCGACGCCGATGTCGTCTGTGCAAGCCAGGCCTTCTCCGCCCGCACCATGCGGCGCGGCACCGCGAGACGAAGGACGTCGTTCGCGGAGCCGGCGGCGCGATCAGCGACGGCGCGGGCGAGCCGGTACAGGCGATCGGGAAGGACCGCGGCGGCCGACACGACGGTATCGATCTCCGAGAGCGCGCGTTCCTCGTCCGCCTCCTCGCCGAGCGCCACGATGAAGCCCTGGATGACCCGTCCGGCGGAACGCAGCGGCACCTTTACGCGCACGCCCGGTGCCGCTTCGTCGGCGAGCTCGGGGGGAACGACGTAGTCGAAGAGCCGATCGAGCTGCGGCAACGGCGAATCGACCAGCACGTGGGCGATTCGCCGCGGCCCACGCGGCGCGACGTGCGCCGGGTGCTCGGGCATGTCAGAGCCCGGCAGCGGCCCGTAGCGCGTCGACGCGGTCGAGCTTCTCCCAGGTGAACTCGGGCAGCTCGCGACCGAAGTGGCCGTAGGCGGCCGTCTTGGCGTAGATCGGGCGCAGCAGGTCGAGGTCGCGGATGATCGCGGCGGGTCGCAGGTCGAATACCTCATCGATCGCCGCCACGATCTGCGACTCGTCGACGTGAGCGGTGCCGAAGGTCTCGACGTACAGGCCGACGGGCTGCGACTTGCCGATCGCGTACGCGACCTGCAGCTCGAGCCGGTCCGCCAGGCCCGCGGCGACCGCGTTCTTCGCGACCCAGCGCATCGCGTAGGCGGCCGAACGGTCGACCTTCGAGGGGTCCTTGCCGCTGAAGGCGCCGCCGCCGTGGCGCGCGGCGCCACCGTAGGTGTCGATGATGATCTTGCGCCCCGTCAGGCCTGCGTCGGCCTTCGGCCCGCCGAGTTCGAAGCTGCCGGACGGGTTGATGTGCAGCGTGACCGCCGAGAAGTCGAGCCCGGTGTCTTCGAGAACCGGGCGGATGACCACCCGCTCGACGGCTTCGGCGAGGTCGGCCTGAGAAATGTCCGGGCTGTGCTGCGTCGAGAGCACAACGGTCTCCACCGTTTTCGGCGTCGCTCCGTCGTATCCGAGCGTCACCTGGGTCTTGCCATCGGGGCGCAGGAACGCGAGCTGTCCCGAGCGGCGCACCTCCGTCAGGCGCTCGGCCATGCGGTGCGCCGTCCAGATCGCCATCGGCATGTAGGTCGGCGTCTCATTCGTCGCGTAGCCGAACATGATGCCCTGATCGCCCGCGCCCTGCTGGTCGAGCGGATCCACGATGTCGCCCGCGCGGTGTTCCGCGCTCGTCGTCACGCCGTCACCGATCTCCTGCGACTGCTCGCCCACCGACACGGTCACGCCGCACGAGTCGGCGTCGAAGCCCATGTCCGAGGACGTGTACCCGATCCGGCGGATTACATCGCGCGCGATCGAGGAGATGTCGGCGTATCCGTCCGTGCGGATCTCGCCCGCCACGTGCACCAGGCCCGTGGTGACGAGCGTTTCGACGGCGACCCGGGCCGCCGGATCCTGGGCGAGCAGAGCGTCGAGGACGCTATCGGAAATCTGGTCGCAGATCTTGTCGGGGTGGCCCTCGGTCACGGACTCGGAGGTAAAAAGTCGCAGGCTCATGGCGGATCCTTGTGGGTCGCGGGGTGGAAGGTGCTGAGGCTAATCATGCCGAGAACCTCCGACAAACGAATGTCGGAGGTTCTCGGGAGGTCAGAGCGCGCTCACTCGCCGGCGGGGCGGAGACGCAGCTTGTCCTGGTGGATCTCGCGAAGCGCGATCGAGAGCGGCTTGTCCTCCGCTGAGGCGTCGACGAGCGGGCCGACGTTGTCGAAGAGCGAACCCTCCTGCAGGTCGGTGTAGTAGTCGTTGATCTGACGCGCGCGCTTGGCGCTGTAGATCACGAGCTGGTACTTCGAGTCGACGCGCTCGAGGAGCTCGTCGATGGGCGGATCGATGATGCCCTTGTTCTCCGTGGCCATGGGTTTTCCTCCTGAGATGGATGCGCGCCTGTTCAGCGCGCGGAAGCCTGCATCAAGTTTACGACCTCATCGGCCGCGCGGCCGACCTCGTCGTTCACAACGCGGTAATCGAACTCGCCCTGGGCCGCGAGCTCGGCCCGCGCCGTGCGCAGCCGACGCGCGCGTTCTTCCTCGTCCTCCGTGCCCCGACCGACGAGGCGGTCGACGAGCTCGTCCCAACTGGGAGGCAGCAGAAACACGAGGCTCGCGCGGGGCTCGCTGCGGCGCACCTGGAAGGCGCCCTGCATGTCGATCTCGAGCAGCACCGGTCGCCCCTCGCTGATCGCGCGGTCGATGGGGCCGCGAGGCGTGCCGTAACGGTGCACGCCGTGTACCGTCGCCCACTCGAGCAGCTCGTCGTCTGCGATCATCCGATCGAACTCGGCGTCGTCGACGAAGTGGTAGTGCACCCCGTCGACCTCGCCGGGCCGAGGCGAACGCGTCGTCGCGGAGACCGACAGCATGACATCCGGGTTGTGCTCGCGGATGTAGGCCGCGACCGTGCCCTTGCCGACCGCCGTGGGGCCGGCGAGCACGACGAGGCTCGACCGCACCGGGCGCGCTGCGGGCTCGGGAAAGCGCTGATCGAGCCAGCCCCGCAGCGCGTCGCGCTGCCGGGCCCCGAGGCCGCCGAGGCGCTTGACCGCCGAGATCTCGAGCTCTGCCATGATCTTGTCGCGCTTGCCCGCGCCGATCGCCGGAAGCGACGTCAGGAACTCGGTGACGCGCAGAGTGCCCGCCGCGGAAGCCTGATCCGCCTCCGCCCGCCGCAGGACCTCCTGCGGTGACACGACGCGCGTGCCCAGATCGCGCTTGATGCTCGCCCTCGCGCGGCGCGCCGCGACCGCTTTGCGCGACGCGGCAAGACGATCGACCTCGGGTGGTCCAACGACCTGACTCATTGAATTTCCTGCTCCTGGCCTTCGCTCCCCCGCGGCTCCCCGGCGGCTCGCGCCGCCCGGGCGTGGTCCTCGACCACCGAATCGATCTTGCCCGATCCCGCCGAGAGAATGCTCCGGCTCTCGCTCACGATCACCGCGTCCGACATCGCGCCGAAGATCCGTCGCGCATCCTGCGGGCGCGCGCCCTGGTGACCGAACCCGGGCGCGAGAATCGGCGCGATCGGTGCGTACGGGCGAATCCCGGACTCGGACCAATCGACCGTGGCACCGATCACGAAGCCGGCGCTCGCCCACTCGCCGGGGTGCGCGTGCGCGGCGTTGATCTCCGAGACCTCGTCGATGACCCGCTGCGAGACGGTGCGGCCGTCGGCGTCGGTCGAACGCTGCAGCCCCTCCGCCTCCGGGTTGCTCGTGGTCGCGAGCACGAACACGCCCTTGCCGTGCCGATACGCCAGTTCGATCGTGCCGCGCACCGCTCCCACGCCCAGGTACGGGCTGACGGTGAGCGCGTCGGCCTCCAGCGGCGAGCCCGGCGTGAGCCACGCCGACGCGTACGCGTCCATGGTCGATCCGATGTCGCCCCGCTTCGCGTCGGCGATCACGAGGATCCCCGCCGCGCGCGCGGCGCTCATCACGTCTTCCAGCGCACCGATCCCCGCGGATCCGTAGCGCTCGAAGAACGACACCTGCGGCTTCACGAAGGCGGCGCGGCCCGCGGCCGCCTCGACCACGCGCAGACCGAAGTCGCGCGCGCCCGAGGACGACCGCGGAAGCCCCCACTCGTCCAGCAGGCCCTCGTGCGGGTCGATGCCCACGCACAGCGGGCCGAACCGGTCGATGCCGGTCCGCGCCCGCTGTCCGAAGGACGTTGTCACGCCGCTCGCTCCGCCTGGAACTCCTGCAGGCTCTTCACACGGAAGCCGCCCGCCATCTTGTCCATGGCGCTCACGGCCGCGCCGAGCGTCGCGATCGTGGTGAACAGGGCCTTGTCGGTGCCGACGGCGGCCGCGCGGATCTCGTAGCCGTCCGCTCGCGCTGCGGCGCTGCCCGGCGTATTGGCGATGATGTCCACCTCGCCGCGCGTGATCAGGTCGACGATGTTGTCCTCGTCCGTGCCGTGCGTCGCCGAGTACTTCGCGACGACCTCCACCGTGATGCCGTTGCGCGCGAGGATCTCGGCCGTGCCCTCGGTTGCGAGGATCCGGAAGCCGAGCTGCTGCAGGCGGGTGGCGGGGAGGATCACGTCGCGCTTGTCGCCGTCGGCGACCGAGATGAACACCGTGCCGCTCGTCGGGATGCCGCCGTATGCGGCCGCCTGGCTCTTCGCGAACGCCGTCGGGAAGTCGCGGTCGATTCCCATGACCTCACCCGTCGAGCGCATCTCCGGGCCGAGCACCGAGTCGACGATCTCGCCCTCGGCGGTGCGGAAGCGCTTGAACGGCAGCACCGCCTCCTTCACCGCGACCGGCGCGTCGAGCGGGATCTGCGAACCGTCCTGCTCGGGCAGCATGCCCTCGGCGCGGAGCTCGGCGATCGTCGAACCGGCGATGACGCGGCTCGCCGCCTTCGCGAGCTGGATGCCCAGTGCCTTCGAGACGAACGGAACCGTGCGGCTCGCGCGGGGGTTCGCCTCGATGACGTAGAGCACGCCGGCGCTGATGGCGTACTGCACGTTGAGTAGTCCGCGCACGCCCACGCCCTCGGCGATGACGCGCGTCGCGGCGACGACGCGCTCGATCTCGGAGCGACCGAGCGACATCGGAGGCAGCGCGCACGCCGAGTCGCCCGAGTGGATGCCGGCCTCCTCGAGGTGCTCCATCACGCCGCCGATGTAGAGCTCGGTGCCGTCGAACAGGGCGTCGACGTCGATCTCCACGGCGTCGTCGAGGAAGCGGTCGACGAGCAGCGGTGCGTCCTCGCCGATGAGCGCCTCGGCGCCGATGCGCACGAAGTAGTCGCGCAGGCTCGCGGTGTCGTAGACGATCTCCATGCCGCGACCGCCGAGGACGAACGAGGGGCGCACGAGCACGGGGTAGCCGATCTCCTCGGCGATCGCGATCGCCTCGGCCTCGCTCGTCGCCGTGCCGTTGCGGGGCGCCGTGAGGCCGCCCTCTTCGAGGATCCGGCCGAAGAGCTTTCGGTCCTCCGCGAGGTCGATCGCGTCGGGGCTCGTGCCGAGCACCGTGTAGCCGGCGTCCTGGATGCCGTGTGCGAGGCCGAGCGGCGTCTGGCCGCCGAGCTGGCAGACGACACCGAAGATCTCGCCCGACTGGCTCTCGGCGTGCAGCACCTCGAGCACGTCCTCGAGCGTGAGCGGCTCGAAGTAGAGCCGGTCCGAGGTGTCGTAGTCGGTCGACACGGTCTCGGGGTTGCAGTTGACCATGACCGTCTCGAAGCCCGCGTCGCTCAGCGCGAAGGAGGCGTGCACGCACGAGTAGTCGAACTCGACGCCCTGGCCGATGCGGTTCGGGCCCGAGCCGATGATGACGACCTTCTTGCGGTCGCTCGGCGCGACCTCGGTCTCGGTGTCGTACGACGAGTAGTGGTACGGGGTCGTCGCCGGGAACTCGCCGGCACAGGTGTCGACCGTCTTGTAGACGGGGCGGATCCCGAAGCCGTAGCGCGCCTCGCGCACCTCGGTCTCGGTGCTGCCGCGCAGCTGGGCGATCTGCGCGTCGCTGAAGCCGTGATCCTTCGCGAGGCGGATCGCCCGCGCGTCGAGCTCGGGCGCACCCGCGATCGCCTCGGCCACCTCGTTGATGAGGATGATCTGGTCGATGAACCAGGGATCGATCTTCGTCGATTCGAAGACCTGCTCGCTCGTCGCGCCGAGGCGCAGCGCCTGCTGCACGTCGATGATGCGGCCGTCCGTCGGGGTCTTGATGACCTCGAGCAGCTCGTCGACCGAGCGCGTCTCCTCGCCCCAGTGGAAGCTGGATCCGCGCTTCTCGATCGAGCGGAGGGCCTTCTGCAGCGCGGTCGCGTAGTTGCGGCCGATCGCCATCGCCTCACCGACCGACTTCATGGTCGTCGTCAGCGTTGCGTCCGCGGCCGGGAACTTCTCGAACGCGAAGCGCGGCACCTTGACGACGACGTAGTCGAGCGTGGGCTCGAACGACGCGGGCGTGACCTTGGTGATGTCGTTCTCGACCTCGTCGAGGCGGTAACCGAGCGCGAGCTTCGCGGCGAGCTTCGCGATCGGGAAGCCCGTCGCCTTCGAGGCGAGTGCCGACGAGCGGGAGACGCGGGGGTTCATCTCGATCACGATGATGCGGCCCGTGACGGGGTCGATCGCGAACTGGATGTTACAGCCGCCGGTGTCGACGCCGACGCGACGGATGATGTCGATGCCGATGTCGCGCAGCTTCTGGTACTCGCGGTCGGTCAGCGTGAGCGCCGGCGCGACCGTGATCGAGTCGCCCGTGTGCACGCCGACGGGGTCGACGTTCTCGATCGAGCAGACCACGACGGTGTTGTCCGCCGTGTCGCGCATGAGCTCGAGCTCGTACTCCTTCCACCCGAGGATCGACTCCTCGAGGAGGACCTCGGTCGTCGTCGACTCGGCGAGGCCCTGGCCCGCCATGCGGCGCAGCTCTTCCTCGTTGTGCGCGAAGCCGGATCCGAGGCCGCCCATCGTGAACGACGGGCGCACGACCATCGGGTAGCCGAGCTCGTCGGCCGCGGCCATGACCTCGTCCATCGTGTGCGCGATGCGGCTCTTCGCGACCTCCGCGCCCGCCTCGATGACGAGGTCCTTGAAGATCTGGCGGTCCTCGCCGCGCTGGATCGCGTCGGGCTTCGCGCCGATGAGCTCGACGCCGTACTTCTCCAGGATGCCGCCGTGGTGCAGCGCCATCGCGGCGTTCAGGGCCGTCTGGCCGCCCAGCGTCGGCAGGATCGCGTCGGGCTTCTCCTTGGCGATGATCGTCTCGATCACCTCAGGCGTGATCGGCTCGATGTAGGTCGCGTCCGCGAAGTCGGGGTCGGTCATAATCGTCGCCGGGTTCGAGTTCACGAGGATGACGCGCACGCCCTCCTCGCGCAGCACGCGGCACGCCTGGGTTCCCGAGTAGTCGAACTCGCAGGCCTGACCGATGACGATCGGGCCGGATCCGATGACGAGGACGGAGTTGATGTCGTCGCGCTTAGGCATGTGCGCCCTTCTTGCTGAGCGACTCGATGACGAGGTCGCGGAAACGGTCGAACAGGTAGTTGGCGTCGTTGGGGCCGCCGGCTGCCTCGGGGTGGTACTGCACGCTGAAGGCCGGGATGTCGAGGGCCTTCAGGCCTTCCACGACCTGGTCGTTCAGGCCGATGTGGCTGACCTCGACGCGGCCGAAGCCCTCGGGGCTGTCGAAGGTGCCCTCGACGGGTGCCTCGACGGCGAAGCCGTGGTTCTGGGCGGTGATCTCGACGCGCCCCGTGGCCTTGTCGCGCACCGGCTGGTTGATACCGCGGTGCCCGAACGGCAGCTTGTAGGTGCCGAGGCCGAGCGCGCGCCCGAAGAGCTGGTTTCCGAAGCAGATGCCGAAGTACGGCAGGCCGGAACGCAGCGCGCTGCGGAGCAGCTGGACGTGGCTGTCGGAGGCGGACGGGTCGCCGGGGCCGTTCGAGTAGAACAGCGCGACGGGGTCGATCGCCTGCACGTCTTCGAAGGTGGACGACTGCGGCATGACGTACACGTCGAAACCGCGGCGGGCGAGGTTGTTGACGGTGGCCTGCTTGATGCCGAGGTCGATGACGGCGAGGTTGCCGATCTTCTCGCCGATCGCCGGCGTGATCTCGGTCTCCGAGACCGACACCTGCGCCGAGAGATTCTGGCCGCTCATCTCGGGCGCCTCGCGCACCGCCGCAAGCTGCTCCTCGGCGGGCAGCGCCGCCGCGTCGCCGGAGAACACGCCGCCGCGCATCGAACCGTCGTTCCGGATCCGGCGGGTCACCGCGCGCGTGTCGATGCCGGAGATTCCGACGATGCCGTCGCGCTCGAGCGCCGCCTCGAGGGGCTCCTTGGCGCGCCAATTGGACACGACGCGGGAGGGGTCGCGGACGATGTATCCCTCGACCCAGATGCGTCGCGATTCGGGGTCTTCGTCGTTGACGCCGGTGTTACCGATGTGGGGCGCGGTCTGCAGGACGATCTGGCCCGCGTAGGACGGGTCGGTGAGCGTCTCCTGGTACCCGGTCATACCGGTGGTGAAGACGACCTCGCCGAGCGTGGTGCCGCGGGCGCCGTAGGCATACCCCTCGAAGCGGCTGCCATCTTCGAGCACGAGAACCGCGAGGTCGCGGTCGAGCATCGAGGTGGGGGTCATGAGTGTGCTCCCATCGGTGAGTGCGCGGGACGGACCTCTTCGATCGCGGCCACAAGGGCCGCCGGGTCGTCGTCCTGCAGGCGAACGTATGTATCAAGTATCTGGCTTCCGTCGCTCCAGGCGACGAGGACGAGGCCATCGCGTTCGACGACGCGGTCGATCGTCCAGGTGGCGCGCCCGGCGCCGACGATGCGGCTCGCGGGAACGAACACCGGCTTCTCGCCCGGCAGCGAGAGCGCAAGCCCCGCCTCCGTCACCGCGATGTCGGCGCGCGAGCGGAAGGCGAGCGGTCGCGTCGCGATGCGGTCGAGCGGATCGTCGTGCTTCGTCGTTGCGACGTAGAAGCCGTTGGCGCTGAAGATCGTCGATCCCACGGGCTCACCGATCGGGACCTCGACCTGCGCGTCGCGGCGTCGTCGTCGCGACCATCCCCAGAGCATCAGGGCGATGACGATGACGGCGAATGCGATCATGATCGCACCGGCGAGCTGCTGGCTCATGCGTGGTCCTCCAATTCGACGAGCTCGCCATCGGCGAGCGTCACGTAGCCGCGGTGGATCGTCCAGCGCACGCTCCCCGGCAGCTGGCGGCCGCCGTAGGGGGTGTTCGTGCTCTGGCCGCGCAGGTCTGCGACGGTGAACTCGGCCCCGGCGTTCGGATCGTAGAGGACGATCTCGGCCGGCTGCCCCGCCTCGAGCGGCGTACCGTGGCCGGGCAGGAGACCGATGCGCGCGGGAGCCTTCGACATGACGCGCGCCACGTCGGCCCATGTCAGCAGCCCGGTCTCGATCATCGTCTGGTGCACGACCCGCAGAGCCGACTCGAGACCGACCATGCCGTTCGCCGCCTGCGACCACTCGCCGGTCTTGGCCTCCGCCGGGTGGGGCGCGTGGTCGGTCGCCACGATGTCGATGGTGCCGTCGGCGAGTCCGCGGCGCACGGCGAGCACGTCCTCGTCGCGTCGCAGGGGCGGGTTGACCTTGTAGCGCGGGTCACCCGTGCGCACGAGCTCGTCCGTCAGAAGGAGATGGTGCGGGGTCACCTCGGCCGTGACCTGAACGCCGCGCTGCTTGGCCCAACGGACGACGTCGACCGAACCGGCGGTCGACAGGTGGCACACGTGCAGGCGCGCGCCCAGGTGCTCGGCCAGCAGCACGTCGCGCGCGATGATCGACTCCTCCGCGACGGCGGGCCAGCCGGCAAGCCCGAGCTCCGCGGAGACGACGCCCTCGTTCATCTGGGCGCCCTCCGTGAGGCGGGGATCCTGGGCGTGCTGGGCCACGACGCCGCCGAACTCGGCGACGCGCTCGAGGGCCTGGCGCATCAGCAGCGGATCCGAGACGCAGAATCCGTCGTCGCTGAACACGCGCACGGCGGCCCGCGAGCGGGCCATCCCGTCGATGTCCGCCAGGGCCTGCCCCTGCTGTCCGATGGTGACGGCGCCGATCGGCTGAACCGTCGCATAGCCGGCCACCTCGCCCAGGTCGAGCTCGCGCTCGACCACCTCGGCGCTGTCGGCGACCGGAAGCGTGTTCGGCATGGCGAAAACGGCTGTGAAGCCTCCCGCCGCTGCGGCGCGCGTGCCCGTGAGCACGGTCTCGCTCGCCTCGTAGCCCGGCTCGCGGAGGTGCACATGCAGATCGACGAGGCCCGGAAGCGCGATGAGGTTGGAGGCGTCGATGACGCGCGCGCCCTCGCGGTGGAGGCCCTGGCCGACCTCCGCGATCACGCCGCCGTCGATGAGGAGGTCAGCTCGTTCGCCGCCTTCAATCGCGGCCTGCTGAATGAGGATCGTCTCGCTCATCGCTTCTCCTTCTTCTCGGGTGCTTCGTCGATGGCGACCTCGTCGACGCCGTCGACCTCCTTGAGCGCGACGTTCACGCGCTCGCGCCGTGCCGACGGCAGGTTCTTCCCCACGAAGTCGGGGCGGATCGGCAGCTCCCGGTGTCCGCGATCGACGAGGACCGCGAGGCGCACCGCCGCGGGGCGCCCGAGGTCGCCGAGCGCATCGAGCGCCGCGCGGATCGAGCGCCCGGAGAACAGCACGTCGTCAACGAGGACGACCGTACGCCCGTCGATCCCGCCCTCGGGGATGATCGTCGGGTGCGCCGCGCGGGCCGGCCGCAGGCCCAGGTCGTCGCGGTAGTCCGTCACATCGAGCTGACCCACCGCGACACGCACGCCGGCGAAGCGCTCCACGAGGGCGGCGAGCCGCTCGGCCAGCGTGACGCCGCGGGTGGGGATCCCGAGGATCACGAGGCCCTCCGGCCCCTTGTTCGACTCAAGGATCTCGTGCGCGACGCGCGTCAGGGCGCGTGCGATGTCGGCTTCGAACAGCACGGTTCTCGTGCTCATCAGCCGCTCCCTTCTCCGCCTCACGGGACGGGGTTAAAGGTGCAGGTGTCGTCTATTCTATTCAGCTCGAGCGAGCGATACGTGCGAGCACGCCGTGAACGAAGGATCCCGACTCTTCCGTCGAGAGTTCCTTCGCGAGTTCCACGGCCTCATCGATCGCCACGGCCGCGGGGACCTCCTCGTTGAAGAGGAGCTCCCACGTCGCCATCCGCAGAAGGGCACGATCGACCGCTGGCATGCGCTCCAGGCGCCAATCCCGGCTGTGGCTCGCGATCTGCTCGTCGATCTCGTCGGCGTGGTCGATCACGCCGTCGACGATGTCGCGCGCGTAGAGCCACGAGGCCTGTCGCTCGGGCTCGCTCGCCGCGCGCTTCGCTTCCGCCTGAAGCGCGACGGCGAGCTCGTCACCGCGCACATCCGCGGAGAACAGAATGTTCAGGGCGCGCTTGCGCGCCTTCGTACGTGCGCTCACGAGGGATCAGTCGTTGACGCGACCGAGGTAGTCGCCCGTGCGGGTGTCGACCTTGACCTTGACGCCCTCGTTCAGGAACAGCGGCACCTGGATCTCGGCACCCGTCGAGATCGTGGCGGGCTTCGTTCCGGCGTTCGAGCGGTCGCCCTGGAGGCCGGGCTCGGTGTAGGTGATCTCCACGACGACCGACGGCGGCATCTCGAGGTACAGCGGCTGGCCGTTGTGCATGCCGATCTGCACCTGCATGTTCTCGAGCAGGAAGCGGCTGGCGTCGCCGACGACCGCGTCCGACACGCTGATCTGGTCGTAGTCCTCGACGTCCATGAACACGTAGTTCTCGCCGTCGTTGTACAGGTACTGGAAGTCGCGACGGTCGACCTGCTGGATGTCGACCTTCGAACCGGCGTTGAAGGTCTTGTCGACGATCTTGCCCGACACGACGTTCTTGAGCTTCGTGCGGACGAACGCGCCGCCCTTGCCCGGCTTGACGTGCTGGAACTCGATGACGCTCCAGAGGTTGCCGTCGATGGAGAGGACGACGCCGTTGCGGATGTCTGCGGTCGATGCCATGTGTCAGGTATTCCGTTTCGTTTTTGTGTGCGAGCGCGGGCGCGAAGCCCGACGGGAGATTCTATCGCGAACCAGTCTGGATGATTGCGCCGGACGACTCCTCGCCGATCTCCTGGTAGGCGGCGAAGAGCAGCGTCTGATCGGGCGCCTGCATCACGGCGGGCTTGCCGATCTCGTCGAGGACGATGAAGCGCAGCTGGCCCTGCCGGACCTTCTTGTCGCGCTGCATCGTCGCGAGCAGCTGATTGAAGGCGCCCGCCCGATACGTGGTGGGCAGGCCGAGCGATTCGAGGATGCGGCGGTGGCGGTCCACGGCGTCGTCACTCAACCGCCCGGCGAGCCTCGAGAGCTCGGCCGCGAACATCATGCCGATCGAGACCGCGGCGCCGTGACGCCACTGGTAGCGCTCCGCGTGCTCGATGGCGTGGCCGAGCGTGTGACCGTAGTTGAGCGTCTCGCGCAGGCCGGCCTCGCGGAAGTCTTCGCCGACGACCTCGGCCTTCATCCGGATCGCGAGCTCGATGCAGCGGCGGAACTCGGGGGTCTCGGGATCGAGTGCCCGTTGCGGGGCGCGCTCGACGATGTCGAGGATCTCCGGGTAAGCGATGAATCCCGCCTTCACGACCTCCGCGAAGCCCGCGGTTCGCTCGTTGGGCGCGAGCGGTTCGAGCAGTTCAAGGTCGCAGAGCACGGCCCGCGGCGCCCAGAACGAGCCGACGAGGTTCTTGCCCTCTGAGGTGTTGATACCCGTCTTGCCGCCGATCGCGGCGTCGACCATGCCGAGCACCGTCGTGGGAACCTGCACGACGGCGATGCCGCGGAGCCACGTCGCTGCGGCGAAACCGGCGACATCGGTCGCCGCTCCCCCGCCGAAGCCGACGATCGCGTCCGTGCGGGCGAAGTCCGCCTGCCCCAGGATTCCCCAGAGGAACGAGATGACCTCGATCCGCTTGGCGCCCTCGGCGTCCGGGATCTCGGCGAGCAGCACCTCGAGCTCGCCGTCGGCGAGCAGCTCGTCGCGGAGGTCGTTGACGATCCGTCCGAGGGAGGGCTGGTGCACGATCAGCACCTTCTTCGCCGTCTCGGGCAGCGCGCCTCGGAGCTCGTGCCGAACGTCCCGGCCGACGATGACGTCGTAGCCCTGATCGCCCGACACGCTGATGACGGTGTTATCGCTCATTCTCGTTCTCCTTCGTCCCGATGCGTTCCCTGGCCCACTCGGCGGCCGACTCGACGACCGCTTTGATCGGGCCGTGCGATGTGTCATAGCGCACGTCGGCGATGGCCTCGTAGATCGGCCGACGCGCGTTCGCGATGCGCTTCCACGCCTCGACCGGATCCTCCTCGTTGAGCAGCGGGCGCTTTGCCCCGCGGATCCGCGCGGAGATCGTGTGCTCGTCCACGTCGAGGAAGATCACGAGGTGGTCGCGGAGTAGCTCGCGCGTCTCGGGCGCGAGCACCGCTCCGCCGCCGAGAGCGACGACTCCCCCGCCCGCGACGGCCTCGGCGACGATCTCGCGTTCGATGCGGCGGAACTCGTCCTCGCCGTGCTCGGAGAAGATCGTCGCGATCGCGCCGTGACGGGCCACGATGACCGAGTCGGTGTCGGTGAACGACGCACCGATCTTCTTCGCGACCCGGCGGCCAATGCTCGACTTACCGGCCCCCATCGGGCCCGTGAAGACGACGGTCTTCGTCATCGCCCGATCGAGTGCGACGCCGTCTTGAGCGTCTCCGGGATCGCGGCGAGGTAGCCCTCGAGGTTGCGTCGCGTCTCGTCGATCGAGTCGCCGCCGAACTTCTCGAGGACGACGTCTGCGAGGGTGATGGCAACCATCGCCTCCGCGACCACACCCGCGGCGGGCACGGCGGAGATGTCGGAGCGCTGGTGGTGCGCGGAGGCGACCTCGCCCGTCGCCACATCGATGGTCTCGAGCGCGTGCGGCACGGTGGCGATGGGCTTCATCCCCGCGCGCACGCGCAACGTCGTACCGGTCGACATGCCGCCCTCGGTGCCGCCGGCTCGGTCGGACTCGCGGGCGATGCCCTCGTCCGACGGGTGCAGCGGGTCGTGCGCGACGGATCCGCGGCGGCGGGTGGTCTCGAAGCCGTCGCCGACCTCGACGCCCTTGATGGCCTGGATGCTCATCAGAGCCTGCGCCAGCTTCGCGTCGAGTCGGCGGTCCCACTGCACGTGCGAACCGAGGCCCGGGGGCAGGTTGTAGGCGAGCACCTCGACGATGCCGCCCAGAGTGTCTCCGGACTTACGGGCGTCATCGATCTCGGCGACCATCCTGTCGCTCGTCGCCTTGTCGAAGCAGCGCAGCGGATCCGCGTCGAGCGCGTCGACGTCGGCCGGCACCGGCACGGGCGAGCCCTCCGGCACGGCGACGGGGCCGATCGACAGGGTGTGGCTCACGAGGGTGATGCCGAGCTCGCCGAGGAACTTGCGCGCGACGGCGCCGAGGGCTACGCGGGCGGCCGTCTCCCGCGCGCTGGCGCGTTCGAGGATCGGTCGGGCCTCATCGAAGCCGTACTTCTGCATGCCGACGAGGTCGGCGTGGCCGGGCCGGGGGCGGGTCAGCGGGGCGCCGCGGCCGCGAGACTTCTCGCTGAGCTCGACGGGTGTCGCGCTCATCACCTCGGTCCACTTCGGCCATTCCGTGTTGCCGATGCGCAGCGCGATGGGGCTGCCCATCGTGAATCCGTGGCGAACACCACCGGAGATCGTCAGCTCGTCCTGCTCGAACTTCATGCGCGAGCCGCGGCCATAGCCGAGCTTGCGTCGCTGGAGGTCTGCCTGGATGTCCTCAGGGCTCACGGGCACGCCCGCGGGCAGGCCCTCCATGATGGCGATGAGTTCGGGGCCGTGCGATTCGCCGGCGGTCAGCACACGAAGCATTCGTCTAGTCTTCCATGAACTCGGGGCTTAGCCGTGCGCTCAGATCCCGAGCGCGTCGAGGAGGATCCGCGCCTTCCGCCGCGCGGCGGCCGAACTCGCCGACGTCGCCGCGCTCGCAAGACCCGGCCAGTCGCCGGGGATGAGCCCACGCCCGGCCGCGGCACGCAGAGGCTCGGCGTGCTCGGTGACGACGTCGATGATGCGGACGAGCCAGGCCGGACTCTTCCCGAGGCTCTCGGCGTGCTCAATCGCCCGCCGGAGCACGGGCCACAGCGCGGGTAGCGTCTCCGGAGCGTATCGCAGCACCCGCATGACCCGGTGCGGGTCGAACCCCTCGCACGGAAGCAGCGCGCGCACCGCATCGTCGATGGCGCGTGCGCCGACGACTTGCCGCCGGACGGCATCGGCGAAGTAGTAGGTCTCCGGGTCCTTGAGGGTCTGCGAGACGAGCATCAGCGCGACGAGGGCGCGCGAGACCTCCCGCACCTCACCCGGCTGTTCACGGCTCGGCGCGAGCACCAGCCCGCCGTGTTCGTAGCGGAGCCACCGTTCGCCGCCGTCGGCGTCGGTCACCTCCGCCTGGGCCTCGTGGACGACGGGGAAGAGCCAGCTCGGCCTCTCCGCGCGCACCACCTCACCGCTCGGAAGCGTGAGGACGAGCACGGGCACGGGACCGCGCGGAGAGGCGACGACGTCGACGACGATGGCGGCACCGTCATCGAGCGGATTCGGATCCGCCGTCGGGGGCCAGACGCGCGCGAACTCGTCGTCCGAAAGGCGCGGCGCCGGCGTCGCGGCCGCGATCGCGGTCTCCGCCGGTTCGGGCGCGGGGAGGCGGCCCGCGAGGTCCCGCGCCGCGCGCACGGCGGCTGAGGATCCGCCGCGCTCCGCGAGCCGCCGAACCGGAGGCATCGCGAGTGCCTCCGCAGGCGCGAGTCCCGTTGCGACCGCGAGCTCCACCTCCGGGAGGTACCGCGCGAGCATCTCGACGAGCTCGGCGACGCCCGGCGCGACGCGCGCGCCCGCGGAGGACAGGGCGACGACGTCGACGGCGAGCGGCCAGACGACGCTCAGCATGCCCGCCTCGGCGAGCACCGACCATGCCTCGGCTCGCGCCGCGATCGAGCTGACCGCGCCCCTCCACGAAAGCGCGTCGGCGGTGGCGATGCCCGGCACGAGCACTCCGCGTTCCCACGCGGCAATGGCCGCGTCGAGCGGTGTCGCGCCCTCGCCGACGTTGTTGAGCAGGAGGGTCGAGGGGGCGACCCCGTTCGGGCGCGAGCGCACAGCCGCCACTCGTGCATCCGCGGGGTCGAAGGCCGCCTCAGACCATTTCGGGAAGAGCGTGGCGTCGATGAGGGCGAACGACGCGGTGAGCCGCGGCGGAAGATCGGCGATAGCCGGCACGGGACGGACCGGAGACCAGGGGTCGTCGCTCCGCTCCGGATACGCGGCGGGCTCCCGCAGCCACCGCGCGAGGATCTCGCCCGCGCGGGCCGCGGCGTGCGCGCCGTCCTGCAGGAGCACCGGGTGGGGCGCGGCCCCGAGCCTGCGCTCGAGGTCGGCGGTGACGAGGTCGAGATCGAGGCGAGCGAGCGCGATCTGCAGGTCGGCCTCGAGCACGGCCTGCTCGCCGTAGGCCTCGAGGCGGTCGGCGAGGTCGCCGGGGTCGATCCGGAAGTCGTCCCAGCTGGGCGTCGACAGGAGCTGCGGCACGGATCCGAGACGTTGGAACACCGCGGTGTCGCGCGCCGTGTACGCCGGCTGATACGAGCCGTGTCGATCCGCGGCCGGGCACTCGCCTCCCGTCACCCACGGGTGCACCCCGACGAGGCCGCGCGCCCACGACGGGCGCACGCCGCGCAGCGCCGTGCGCGCCGCCTCGGCATCGGCCCGCGCGAGGGTGTTCGCCGTCGCGAGGAAGCGCTCGACAACGAGCGCGACGGGCTCACCGGCTCCGGTGACGAGCGCCGAGGCAAGGGTCGTGAGTTGTTCGGGGCTCGCCTCGCCCGCATCGAAGCGCGGCACCTCTGCGATCGCGGGCGTCGCGCGCCACAGACCCCTCGGCTGTTCGGGCGGCGTCTCGACTGCGGGCGCCGCGGTGATCCCCCAGGCCACCATCACGGCCCTCGCCGCCTGTGCGACCCGCCGGTCCGTCGCGTCGGCGAGTTCGCTCACTTGCTCACCTACCGCGGCGATGACGTCGGGGCTGGGAACGGGCGCCTCCAGGGCGGCGGCGAGCACGGCCGCCCGTGCCTTGGCGCTCCGCGCCGCGAGCCCCACGAGGAGGGCCGGCATCGACAGCTCGTCTTCGCCCGCGGACAGCAGGACGGGGACGAACGCCGTGATGACCGCGTCGTCGCCGAAGGACATCGCAGAGATCAGCACGGAGGCGCGCTCACGAAGCCAGCCGTGCGGCGCGCCGAGGGTATCGCTCAGCACCCGCGACCACGCGACGCAGTCCGAGGGTCGCTGGGCCCGATCCATCGCGAAGAGCACGAGCTCTCGCGCCTCCTCCACGGTGATCCACCCACGTTCGACGCCTCCTCCGACGAGCGCGGCGGCGTCGAAGCGCACGGGGACGGCCCCCTGGAGGAGCGCCGTGAGGCTGTCCCGGTAGCGCGCGCCGATGATGTCGGCGGGCACCTCGCCCTGCTCCCCCATCGCGCCGACGGCGATGCCTGCCCATCGCTCGAGGTATTCGGGATCGCTCGGCGTCTCGGCCCCGGTGAGCGCCATCGCGTACACGATGCCCGCGCTCTCCCAGAGTGCGCGGCGCCCGCCGCGCACGAACGCCGCGACGAAGTCCGCTCCGCGCTCCGCGAGCAACTCCCCCTGGATCCGCGGCGACAGCCCCCTCGGGAAGATTTCGGCCGCCCGCCGGGCCGTCACCCCCACCCGCACGGCGAACGCGCCCAGCAGGTCGCTGTCGACGTCGACGGAGCTACGCCAACCCCACGACCGCTCATCGAGCTGCTCGATTCCGCCCCACGCGCCCTTCGCGAGCCCCGCCCTCGCCACGCGGCGCTGCGCGGGCGTGCCGAGCGGCAGCGTCATGATCTCATCGAGGCCCGCGCCGGACCAGCCGAGCTCGCGGAAAACGTCGATTGCGGCGGCGAGGGTCATCTCTTCTCCAGGAGGTCGATCGCGAGCATGTGGGCGCAGGGTCCGCGACCCGACCCGTAGCGCAGGTACCAGGTGCACGTGCACATCCGGCCCTCGCGGGCGGCGCTCACGCGATGCACGCCGTTGCCACCGTCGACGAGATAAGCGGCGCCGTCGCGGGTAATCGCGCCCTCGCGCGCCGCGATGCCGCGGGCGCGGACGAGGCGCGGATTGTCTCGTTCGGCGCGTTCAGGGGCGTCGGGCAGCTCGCGATGGAAGTAGGCCCCATCCCGCGGATCCCACCCCACCCGGCCCGACGAGGCGAGCACCGCGAGCGCGTCGCGCGTCGCTCCGGAAGAGAGGCCCGCGTCCTTCGCGAGCCGCCCGACGTCGATGAGGGGCTCGTACGCGAGCACGGCGGATACGATCGCGGCGTCATCGAGGACGGTGGGGCTCGCGAGCGATTCGAGCAGGGCGCCCTCACCGGAATAGCCTCGCGTGACCGACTCGGTGAGCGCCACGAGCAGTCGGGCCCCCGGCAGATGCACCTCGACGGCAGCGCCGCCGTCGGATCCGTACACGCTGAGCCCGGTCGCCAGCGTGAGGAGCCGTTTCAGCGCCGAGAGCCGGTTGAGACCCGCGATCCACACCCCGCCGGGGCGCGCCGAGACCCGGATCCCCGCGCGACCCGCCGAGAGCCACCCGTCGCGGCCTGTTGCCGTCGCGGGCGGCAGCTGGGCGAGGAACGCCCGCGCATGCGCGGCGCCCGCGTCGAAGCGGTGCTCGAGGTCCCGGTGCAGCTCGGCCGCGTTGCCGAGCGCGCGCACCCACCGATCCGGCATCGCAACGGGACGTTCTGCCGCCTGCGCGGTCGGCGTCGCGGCCGAGAGCCCGGCGGATCCGACGTCGAGGTGTAGAAGTTCGGCCTGCGGCACCAGGGCGAGCATGCGGCGCATGTCTTCGCCGATGTCGACGTTCGTCGTGCCGTGCGAGATCTCGCCGCCGTCGAGCGCGCTCGCGGGCACGTCGAGACGCGCGTACACGCTGTTGTCGGCCGAGAAGACCTCGGCCCGCAGACGGTCGCCGTGCGCTGTGAGAACGGGATCCTTCAGCGTCGTCGGCGCCACACGGAAGTACCTGGTCGCCGTGATGTCGGCGAGGGTGACGAGCCCCTGTGCGACGGCGCGCGGGTGCACCGCGAAGCCGCGGAAGAAGCTCGGCTGCGCGACGATCCCGCCGGGCGTGCGCGCGGGCGCAAGCCCCAGCGACAGCCCGTCGTCGCCGAGCCCCGAGCGCGAGGCAAAGGTCCGAGTGCTCACGACCCCACGCTAGCGGCTCCCGCCCCGCGCGCACGCGCGGTCGCCGAGGACTCAGACGTCCGGGTTCTCGGGCGGAAATACCGCCAGTGCGGTATGCGCGTCGGGATCCGCGCACGGGCCGGGCGGCGAGAATGGATCCATGACCTCGGCCCCGCAGCGATCGTCGACACACCTGCCCGACTGGGCGGCAGACGCGATCGCAATCGCGGTCGTCGTGCTGACGCTCGCGGTCCCGGATCGCGGTCCGATGGGGCCGGGGCCCCACGGCGCGGAGGCCGCGACGTCGATCGTCGCGTTCGCCGCCGTCGTGGCCGCAGCTGCGGCCCTGCCTCTGCGCCGCCGCTGGCCGATCGCGGTGACGGTCGGCTGCCTCGCGCTGTACGGCGCCACGGCATTCGTCGGCCCGGCCTCGCTCGGCGCCGGCATCGCGGTCGTCATCGCGGCGTACTCGATGGGATCCCGGCGCCCGCGCCGATTCGGCTTCACGGTGGGTGGGCTCGGTGCGCTGGCCGTCGCCGTACTGAGCGTGACGACCGCCGACTTCGGCGTTGTCGACCCCCGTGTGTTCCAGGTCGCCGCCGCCATCGCCGTCGCAACGGCCCTCGGCGACAGCGCTCGTTCGCGGCGCGACTATCTGCGCGCGGCCGAGGAGAGGGCGGAGCGGGCCGAACGTACGCGCGAGGCCGAGGCGCATCGCCGCGTCGCGGAGGAACGGTTACGCATCGCGCAGGATCTACACGACACCGTCGCCCACCGCATCTCCGTGATCAGCCTCAACGCGGGCGTCGCCTCCGGGGCACTCGAGGAGCGCCCCGATAAGGCGCGGGCGGCGCTCGCGACGATTCGTGAGGCCTCCCGGGCGGTGCTGGGCGACATCGGCGACCTGCTGCGATACCTGCGCGGCACCGAGCAGGCGGTTGAGGCGCCCCAGCTCGGCCTCGCCTCCCTGTCCGAGCTCGTCGCGTCATTCGAGGCTGCGGGCCTCCGCGTCGAACTGCACGCGAACGGCGATCTCGCGCGCGCGGCGGGCGCGACCGACCGGGTGGCGTACCGGATCGTGCAGGAGGCGCTCACCAATGCCCACAAACACGGATCGGGGCGCGCGGCGCGCGTCGAGCTGACGGCGGGCGAGGACGCGCTCGTCATCGAGGTGACGAATCCCGCGTCCCGCACCGGGACCGCGCTACCGGGCGGCGGGCTCGGCCTCATCGGGATGCGCGAGCGCGCGGCTGCCGTGCGAGGATCGGTCTGGTCCGGTCACGAGGACGGCGTCTACCGTCTGCGGGCCGAGCTGCCGTTCGCGAAGGGAAGCGCCTCATGACCACCGTGCTCGTCGTCGACGACCAGTCGCTGATCCGCCAGGCCGTGACCGACCTCCTCCATGGGAGGGACGGCGTGCGGGTCGTGGGCGAGGCGACCAACGGCGCCGCAGCCGTCGAGGCGGTGCGCGCCCTGCGCCCGGACGTCGTCCTGATGGACATCCGCATGCCGGTCCTCGATGGCATCGCCGCGACGACGGCGATCTGCTCCGATCCGGCAAACGTCGACACTCGGGTGCTGATCCTCACCACCTTCGAGGAGGACGACTACGTCGTATCGGCGCTCCGCGCGGGCGCGAGCGGCTTCATCGGAAAGGGATCCGAGCCCGAGGACATCCTGCGCGCCGTGCGTGCCGTCCATGCGGGCGATGCTCTCCTCTCGCCCGCCGCGACGCGCAGCCTCATCTCACGCGTCGTTCGCGGGCGGTCCCCCGAGCCCTCGCCCGAGATCGAACTGCTCACGGAGCGCGAACGCGAGGTGCTCGAGTTCGTCGCGCGCGGGCGCTCGAACCAGGACATCGCGGCGCAGCTTTTCATCTCGCCGCACACCGCGAAGACGCATGTCAACCGCATCATGGCGAAGGTCGGCGCGCACGACCGCGCGCAACTCGTGATCCTCGCCTACGAGAGCGGGCTGGTCTCCCCCGGCGCGTGACCCGTGGCCGCCGTTATGGGGACGGCGACTCCGGCGGCGCCCCGGTGTCGGCGGGCCGCCGCGGGATCCACGCCCACATCGCGAGCGCTGCGGCGAAGCCGATGCACCCCGTCGCGACCACGCCGACGCTCAGCGAGGCGAGGGCCGTGAGACTCGAGAGCAGCACGGGCCCGAGTCCCGCGCCGGCATCGGCGAACTCCCGCCACAGGCCGAGGAAGGTCGGGCGCCCGACCGCCGGCGACACATCCGCACCGAGCGTCATGATGATGCCCGAGCCGAGGCCGTTTGCGAAGCCCATCAGCATCGCGGCGAGCATGAGCGCGACGAACCCGCCGGTAAGCGGCATGAGCACGAAGCTCATCCCCATGAGCACCATGCACGGTACGGCGACGGCGCGACGGCCGAAGCGGTCCATGACCTTGCCCGCGGGATAGAAGACGGCCGCATCGATCGCACCGGCGATGCCGTAGATGATCGACGCCTGCGATTCGTCGAGACCGATGTGCGTGGCCCAAAGCGGGATGACGATCTGACGCGATTGGCGGATGGCGCTGAGAAGCAGCACGGCGATGCCCAGCGTGAGGAAGGTGCGCCAGTGGGTCGTGAACATGCGGGCGGTTGAGATGGACTTCGCCGCGTGCACGGCCGCGGGCGTGCGTGTCTCGAGATCGGGCACCGTGAAGGCGATGAGGCCCGCGCCGATCACCGCGACGAGCGAGATCACGTACGCGCTCGTCACGCCGAAGAAGTGCATTGCGGCCGCGCTGAGAAACGGTCCGATGAACACGCCGATGCGCATGGATCCGCCGAGCGTCGACAGCGCCCGCGCGCGCATGCGCGGCGGCACCATGTCGGTCAGATATGTCTGCCGGGCGAGCGTGAAGACCGCCGCGGCCGCGCCGAGCACGAACACTCCCGCGCCGTAGACCCACAGCCCGAACGGCAGGATGCACAGAAGCAGGCCGCACGCGGAGGCCGCGGCGGCCAGCACCATGCTGAGACGCTCACCGATGCGGGTCGTGAGCGCGCCCGCGGGGATGTTGGTGAGGATCGAGCCGATGCCGAGGAGTGCGGCGATGAACGCCGCCGTGGAGAGCGAGGCGCCCTTCTCGATGGCCGAGAGGATGATGACGGGGAGCATCGCCCCCTCCGCGAGCCCGAAGAGTGCGGACGGACCGTACGCCGCGACGGCGATATCGCGCAATCGGAAGGACTCGGCATCGGGTAACGGGCGGCGGTTCATATGCCCTCAGAATAGCTCCGAGCACATCCCACGCTGACGCCGCGCACGCGAAGACCCCCGCCGCTCGGCGGGGGTCTTCGTGATGCGGGATTACTCCTCGTCGGCTCCGGAGGCGATGCGATCCGCCTCCGCGCTGTCGATGCGACTGGGGTCGGCATCCGGGTCGAGGACGGTCTCGCCCTCCTCCTCGACGACCGGCGCGTTGACGTCCTCGTCGCTGGGCGGCGGCACCACGGGGATGAAGTTGGGGATGGGGTTGGTCATGTCATCTCCTCTCGTTGCCCCGAATATACGAGGCGGATCCGGCGGCCCCGATGGGGTTGACAAGCGAGCCGCGGAGCCGCTATCTCAGGCGCCGGGAACCGGATCGGGCCCGGCGCCGTGCTCGGCGACATAGGCCTCGGGACCATGCTCCGCGGCCTGCGGATCCATGTATCCGAACTCGAGGTTGTTGCCGTCCGGGTCTTCGATGGAACGCTGGTACATGAATCCGTAGTCCTGCGCATGGCGGGGTTCGGATCCGCCCGCGGCGAGACCCGCGGCAATCTTCGCGTCGACCTCCTCGCGGGACCCGAGCATGAACGACACGATGACCTGCGCGCTGGCGTGCGCGTCGGCGATGGGCTTATCGGTGAACTGCGAGAAGTGCCCGTGTGTCAGCACCATGAAGAAGGTGTCGTCGTCCCAGACGATGCATGCCGCGTTTTCATCGGTGAAGAGCGGGTTGATGTCGCAACCCAGTGCGGTATAGAACGCCTTGCTGCGCTCGAGATCGGTCGTGGGCAGGTTGACGAAGATCATGCTGGCTCCATTGCTCGGGTGTTGCACGACACACGCGGCCCGGATCGGGCGTAATCAATGTACCGGGATCGAGCGCGCGGCAACAGAGGCGAGAAACGCGGCGGACTGCAGAGCAAAAATCCCTGCCCGGCGATGCCGGACAGGGACGATCTGTGGACCCAGGGGGACTCGAACCCCCGACCCCCTGCATGCCATGCAGGTGCGCTACCAGCTGCGCCATGGGCCCAGAAAAAGACTTGCTCCCGCGGGAGGCAAATCGTGGACCCAGGGGGACTCGAACCCCCGACCCCCTGCATGCCATGCAGGTGCGCTACCAGCTGCGCCATGGGCCCGATTTGTGATGTGTTGCCCTCGCGGACAACTCATTCAGCTTACAACAATCGGTTGATTCAGGCGAAATCGCCCGCGACGGACGGGCGTGTCGGCATCTCGAACGGCACCGTCGGGCAGTCCTTCCACAGGCGCTCGAGCGCGTAGTACTCGCGCTCCTCGCCGTGGAACACGTGCACGATGAGATCGCCAAAGTCGCACAGGATCCAGCGGCCGCCGGCCTTGCCCTCGCGGCGCAGGAGCTTGTGGCCGGTCTTGTGCAACTCGCGCTCGATCTCGTCCGAGATCGCACCGACGTTGCGCTCCGAGCGGCCCGTGACGATGAAGAAGATGTCGGCAAGCGGCATCGGCTCGGACACGTCGAGGGCGACGAAGTCTTCACCACCCATCTTGTCGGCCGCGTTGACCGCGGTCTGAAGCATGTCGAGAGACGAATCGCGCACTAGTTGAAAGCTCCTGTGAAGTAGAGGGTGGCAAGGGTGCCGACGGCAACGATACCGAGCGCACCTGCCGTGATGCCGAGGACGAGAAGAAGGTTGCGCCCTTTCTCGGGGGTCGGCGGGCGCAGCACCTCGGCCGCGCTCTTCTGGGTCGAGATCGCACTCGATGCCGCGATCGGCGTCGGCGACGACGCCGCGGGGAGCTCGCCGTCGATGAGCACCGCGTCGATGTCGCGGCCATCGGTGGTGCCGTGGGCGGCGCCGGTCGAGCCGATGCCATCCGGAAGGCGGTGCGAGCTCGTCATCAGGATCGAGCTCGGCGACGTCGTCGGGCCCTGCTCCATGAGCGAGTCGAAGCTGGTGTTGTCCCGCGTTGTCGAGGTGCCCACTCCGGATCCGAATGCCGGGTCGAGCTTCGGCATCTCGAAGACCGTCGTGCTGACGGGCGTATCCGGCTGTGTCAGCGGCGGCGCGTCGGCTTCCGGTGTCGACGGAAGCTCGGCGCTGACGATCGGCACCTCGTTCGTGCGGAGCTGGCGCATCTCCTTGCGCGTGAGCGGCGGATGGGGCCGCGGCGCGGGATCTGCCTTCTCCGCCGGCGACTGCTCGACGGCCGGATCCGGCGCGGTGGTCGAGGCGTCGTCGACCGCGGCCTCCGTCTGCGATGCGGGCTCGGCCGACGGGGCCTCGGCGGCCTCATCGATCGGAGGAGCCGCCGCCTCGCCGCGGCCGGTCGAGTCGATGCCCTTGGCGCGAAGCTCACGAAGCTCACGCCGCGTCAGCGGGCGGCCGGTCTGCTCGTCAGGTGTGCTCATGCCCTGCTCCGATAAAGATGATGTTTCGCAATGTACTGAACGACGCCGTCTGGCACCAGATACCACACCGGTTGGCCCCGCTCCACGCGCTGCCGGCAGTCGGTGGACGAGATCGCAAGCGCGGGGATCTCGAGCTGGCGGATCTGGTCGTTGGGAAGATCATGCGTCTCCAACACGTGACCCGGCCGTGAGACCGCCACAAAATTCGCGAGGCTCCAGAGATCGTCGTGGTCTCGCCACCCGAGGATCTGCGCCACGGCGTCCGCGCCCGTGATGAAGAACAGTTCCGCATCCGGCCGCTGTTGCTTGAGATCACGAAGCGTGTCGACGGTGTAAGTGGGGCCGTCCCGGTCGATGTCGACCCGGCTCACGGTGAAGCGGGGGTTGGACGCGGTCGCGATGACCGTCATCTCGTAGCGGGCATCGGCCGGCGACACCTCGGTCTTGTGCCAGGGCTGCCCCGTCGGCACGAAGATCACCTCGTCCAGATCGAAGCTCGTCGCCACCTCGCTCGCGGCCACCAGGTGGCCGTGATGGATGGGATCGAACGTACCGCCCATCACCCCGATGCGCGGCACTCCGGACGATGAGGTCACGTGTGCGACCTCAGTGCTGGTGCTCGTCGTCGTGCTTCTTCGCGGGCTCGTGACGGTGCGCGACGTTCGAGTACGACGCCGTGATGAGCGCGAGGATGCCGAAGACGGCGACCGCGATGAGGCCATAAGGAAGCGTCTCGAGCGCGAGCTGCATGTGATCGACGCCCTCGGATGCGAGGGTGACGATGGAGGAAGCGGTGTGCATCCTGACTCCGTTCAGAGGAAAAACGTGTGTGGTGTCAGCTTATCGTGTGGCACTGACGAAGCCTGTCAGCGACGAACCTGTCCGGCGCCTCGTCCGACCCACTTCGTGCTCGTCAGCTCGGGAAGCCCCATCGGCCCGCGGGCGTGCAGCTTCTGCGTCGAAATGCCGACCTCGGCGCCGAACCCGTACTCGCCGCCGTCGGTGAAGCGCGTCGACGTGTTGACGTAGACGGCGGCCGAGTCGACCTCGGCGAGGAAACGCTCGGCATTGCGCACATCGGTCGTGACGATCGTCTCCGTGTGATGCGTGCTGTAGGTGTCGATGTGATCGAGGGCGTCGTCGAGGCTGTCGACGACGCGCATCGCGATGTCGAGCGTGAGGTACTCGGTCGCCCAGTCGTCCTCGGTCGCCGGCACGACACCGTCGAGAAGCGACGCCACGGTCTCGTCGCCGTGGATGGTGACGCCGGCCTCCTGCAGTGCCCTCCCGACGAGCGGCACCAGGCGCTCGGCCGCGTCGCGCAGGACGAGCACGCTCTCGGCCGAGTTGCAGACGCTCGGGCGATGGGTCTTCGAATTCACGGTGATCTCGCGAGCCCAGTCATCGGGCGCGCTCGAGTCGAGGACGACGTGCACGTTGCCGGCGCCGGTTTCGATCACGGGCACCGTGGACGTCGTGACGACGGTCTCGATGAGCGAGGCGGATCCGCGCGGCACGAGCACGTCGATGAAGCCGCGGCCCGTCATGAGCGCCGTCGCGCCGTCGCGGCCGAAGTCGTCGACGGTCTGGATCGTGTCGCGGTCGATGCCGAGACCCGCGAGGGCCTCGCGCATCACGTCGACCAGCACCATATTCGAGCTGAGCGCGGCGCTTCCACCGCGCAGTACCGCGGCGTTGCCGGAGCGCAGCGCGAGGGCCGCGATGTCGACGGTCACGTTCGGACGCGCCTCATAGATCGCCCCGACCACGCCGAACGGGACGCGGATCTGCTCGAGGCGCACGCCGTTCGCGAGGCGCGAGCCGCGCACGACCTCGCCGACGGGATCCGGGAGCGACGCGACCTCGCGCGTCGCGTCTGCGAGCGCGGACACCCGCGCCTCGTCGAGCGCGAGGCGGTCGAGCAGCGAATCGCCGATGCCGTTCTCCCGGCCGCGCTGCAGGTCCTCCGCATTGGCCGCGATGATCCGCGCGCTATTCGCCTCGAGCGCGTCGGCGATCGCGCCCAGCGCCTCGGACTTCTGCGTGCTCGTCAGGCGAGCCGCGCCTCGGGACGCCCGCTTCGCGGCACGAAAGCGCTCTTCGATCGCTGCAGCCGTCATGGTCACTCCTCGTCGTGAAGTATCACGGACAGCACGTCCGTGCGGGGCTCGGCGCTCGGCGCCGGCGCGAACCACGTTCCGACGCTGTCGCCCGCAAGCGCCGCACCGATGTTGTCCGCGCTCGTGACGAGCGCTCCGATCCCATTATCCTGCGCGAGGCGGGCGGCGGTCGCCTTCGTCGCCGCTCCCCCGGTTCCGACGCTGTTGACGACCTTGTCGCCGAACTCGAAGCGCGACAGATCGTCGCCCGCGGCGATGGTATCGATCGGTCGGGAGCCCTCCCGGTCCGGCGGGGCCGTGTAGAGCGCGGTGATGTCGCTCAGCAGCACGAGCGCGTCGGCCTTCATGAGGTGCGCGACGAGCGCCGAGAGTCGGTCGTTGTCACCGAAGCGGATCTCGTGCGTCGCGACCGTGTCGTTTTCGTTCACGATCGGCAGGATCCCGAGTGTCAGCATGCGGTCGATCGCGCGGCGCGCGTTCTGCCGCGGCGTGTCGTTCTGCATGTCGCTCAGGGTCAGCAACACCTGGCCCGCGAGCAGCGCGTGCCGATCGAGGCTCGCCTGCCACCGGCGCATCAGCACGTTCTGGCCGACCGCCGCGGCGGCCTGCTGCGAGGCGAGGTCGTTGGGGCGCGTCGTTCCGAAGTCGACGAGCGACAGCGCCGTCGCGATCGCGCCCGAGGAGACCAGGATCACCTCCTGCCCGCGGGCACGCGCCGCCGCGATGGCGTCCACGAGCGGATCGATGCGCCACGACGAGTCACCGCTGATCGACGAGGAGCCGACCTTGACGACGACGCGGCGCGCGCTCGCGATCTCACCGCGCGTGTATGCGGTCACTCCGCGCCTCCGAGGTACTCCTCGTCGCCCTGGCGCGCGAGGCGGCGCTCTTCTTCGAGGGCACGCTCAATCGTGCGGGCATCCTGGCGCGCCTTGTACGCGTCGCGGCGCTCGGCCGTCGTGCGCCGCTGATTGCCCTCGAGCCGCGGATCGGTGCCTCGCGGCGCCTGCGTCAGCTCGGCCGCCGACGTCAGCGAGGGATCCCAGTCGAAGACCATGTCCTCGTCGCCGACGACGACCGTCGCCCCCGGCGTCGCACCGGCGCGGTAGAGCGCGTCCTCCACACCGAGCTTCTCGAAGCGGTCGGCGAGATAACCGACGGCTTCCTCGTTGTTGAAGTCGGTCTGCTTCACCCAGCGCTCGGGCTTCTCTCCCCGGATGCGGAAGAAGGTGCCGTAGGAGCCGCCCTCCTTCACGATCGTGAAGTCCTTCTCCGAGCCCTTCGGGCGGATGATGATGCGCTCGGCGGGCGCCTCGACCGGGGCGTTCACGCGCTGATCCTCGACGATCTCGCCGAGCGCAAAGGTCAGTTCGCGCAGCCCGCGGCGCGCGACTGTCGACACCTCGAAGACGCGGTACCCGAGGGCCTCGATATCGGGACGCACGAAGTCGGCCAGTTCCTCGGCCTCGGGCACGTCGATCTTGTTCAGCACGACGATCTGCGGGCGCTCCAAGAGCGGAACCTGGCCCTCCGGGACCTCGTAGTTGCCGAGCTCGGACCGGATGACCTCGAGGTCGCTGAGCGGATCGCGGCCCGGTTCGAGGGTGGCGCAGTCGAGGACGTGCACGAGCGCGGTGCACCGCTCCACGTGCCGCAGGAACTCGAGACCCAGGCCCCGGCCTTCGCTCGCACCCTCGATGAGCCCGGGTACGTCGGCGACCGTGTATCGCACGTCGCCGGCCTGCACCACGCCGAGGTTCGGATGGAGGGTCGTGAACGGGTAGTCCGCGATCTTCGGCCGAGCGGCCGAGATCGCCGCGATCAGGCTCGACTTGCCGGCGGACGGGTACCCGACGAGCGCGACATCGGCGAGCGTCTTGAGCTCGAGCACGACGTCGCCCTCCCACCCGGGCGTGCCGAGCAGCGCGAATCCCGGTGCCTTCCGCTTCTGCGAGGCGAGCGCCGCGTTGCCGAGGCCGCCCTGGCCGCCGGGCGCCGCGATGAAACGCATGCCGGGCTCGCTGAAGTCGGCGAGTACCTCGCCCGACGGATCCTTGATGACGGTGCCGATCGGAACGGGCAGCTCGAGCGTCTGCCCCTTGTGCCCGTGGCGCATGTCGCCCATGCCAAAGCCGCCATTTTCCGACTTCCGGTGGGCGGAGAAGTGGTACGCGAGCAGCGTCGTCGTCTGCGGGTCGGACACGAGCACGATGTCGCCCCCGTCACCGCCGTTTCCGCCGTCGGGGCCGGCGAGTGGCTTGAACTTCTCTCGGCGCACAGAAACGCAGCCATTGCCACCGCTTCCCGCCTTCAGGTGGAGGGTGACTTCATCGACGAACGTGACCATGGTGCCTCTTTATAGGAAGATTCGAGATAACGCGAAACGGGGGCGAGCTGAAGCCCGCCCCCGTTCCAAGCGAAGTGTCCGCGAGAATTACTCGGCGGCGGCCACCACGTTGACGACCTTGCGGCCGCCCTTGGAGCCGAACTCGACAGCGCCCGCTGCGAGAGCGAACAGCGTGTCGTCGCCACCGCGGCCGACGTTGGCGCCCGGGTGGAAGTGGGTGCCGCGCTGGCGGACGAGGATCTCGCCGGCGTTGACCTCCTGGCCGCCGAAGCGCTTCACGCCGAGGCGCTGCGCGTTCGAGTCACGACCGTTGCGGGTGGAGCTTGCGCCCTTCTTATGTGCCATCTCTTAGCCTCTTCTCGCGAATTACTTGATGCCGGTGATCTTGACGCGCGTGAGGTCCTGACGGTGACCCTGGCGCTTCTTGTAACCGGTCTTGTTCTTGTACTTCTGGATGACGATCTTCGGGCCGCGAAGGTCGTTCAGAACCTCAGCCGTGACCGTGACCTTGGCGAGAGCCTCGGCGTCGGTCGTCACAGCAGCGCCGTCGACGAAGAGAACGGCGGGCAGCTCGATCGACTCACCCTCGGCGGCCTGGACACGGTCGAGTGTGATGATCGAGCCAACCTCGACCTTCTCCTGCCGGCCACCGGCGCGAACAACTGCGTAAACCACGTTGATACCTGTTTCATTGGGGATGGCGCGGGGCCATCCGAATCTCACGGGAAACCTTGGCGTATCGAGCCCCGAGGGAACAGGGCCTTCTACGATCCTCTACGCACTGGAGGTGCGTGGTGCCTCCCCGAGCATGGTGTGTGTCGTGCCGCCAGTGGGTGAGCGCACGACAGGGGGATGCACCAAAGAGATACTTTACCCGACTTCCGGGGCCGACGGCGAATCAGTCGGGCGGCGCGCCGCGTGAATTCGTCGAGAATATGCTGACAGGCATGACCATCCTCGTCGACACCCCCATGTGGCCCGCACACGGCCGGCTCTGGTCGCACCTCGTGAGCGACGCGAGCCTCGACGAGCTGCACGCATTCGCCGAGCGCGCGGGGATCCCGCGCCGTGCGTTCGACCTCGATCACTACGACGTCGCCGAGGAGAGTCTCGAGCGCCTCATCGCCGCGGGGGCCCGGCGCGTCTCGAGCGGTGAGTTGACCCGAGCCCTGATCGCCTCGGGCCTTCGGGTCCGCGCGAAGGACCGGCCCGGGCGCGGAACGCACCCGGGCCGGTAAACGCGGATCTCAGTCCTCGTCGGAGGCGACCGGCGCGACGTTGACGGCGGTTCCCGTCAGCGCCGCCGTGGTGACGCGGCGGCGCGAGCGCCCCTGTCCCGGCGCCTTCGGCTCCGGCAGAGCGTTGAGCACCGACGCGAGCAGATCGTTCGGGTCGTTCGTCGCCGCCTGTCCCGATGCGGCCGGGGATCCGCCCGTATCGCTCGCGCGACGCCGGCGCGGCTTGCGCGGGCGCTCCTCCTGCTCGGACTGCGCGCCGCCGCGCGGGCCCTCGGGAAGGATGCCCGCGAGCTGGTCCAGCGAGCGCGGTGCGACCGCCGGCGCCGCAGGCGCGGCGTCGTCGTGGTGCTCGAGCGTCGAGGCGGCGATCTTCGCGAGCGCCGACTTCGCGCTCTCGGTGTTCACGTGCGCCGACGAATCGGCCTTCTCGGTAGCGTGCTCGCTCTTCGCGGGCGCGCTCTGACGCGGCTTGCTGGTGGATCCGCCGCGTGTGCGCTTGGCGGGCGCCGACGAACGGTGCTTCATCACGGGGTCGTGGTGCACGACCACGCCGCGGCCCGCGCACACCTCGCACGGCTCGCTGAACGTCTCGAGGAGCCCGAGACCGATCTTCTTGCGGGTCATCTGCACGAGGCCCAGGGAGGTGACTTCCGCGACCTGATGCTTGGTCCGATCGCGGCTGAGGCACTCGATGAGGCGGCGAAGCACGAGGTCTCTGTTCGACTCGAGCACCATGTCGATGAAGTCGACCACGATGATGCCACCGATGTCGCGCAGGCGCAGCTGGCGCACGATCTCCTCGGCGGCCTCGAGGTTGTTCTTCGTGACCGTCTCCTCCAGATTGCCGCCGGAACCGACGAACTTTCCGGTGTTGACGTCGATCACCGTCATCGCCTCGGTGCGGTCGATCACGAGGGATCCGCCGGAGGGCAGCCAGGCCTTGCGGTCGAGCGCCTTCTCGATCTGCTCCGTGATGCGGTACTCGTCGAAGGGGTCGTTCTCGCCGTCGTAGCGCTCGACGCGCTCGAGGAGATCGGGCGCGACCGACTCGAGGTACCGCGTGATCGTCTCGTACGACTCGGCGCCCTGGATGATCATCTTCTGGAAGTCTTCGTTGAAGACGTCGCGCACGATCTTCACGAGCAGGTCGGGCTCGGAGTGCAACATCGCCGGCGCATTGCCCTTCTCGACCTGCACCTGAATGTGCTCCCACTGCTGCGCCAGGTGCTGCACGTCGCGCGTGAGCTGCTCCTCCGTCGCGCCCTCGGCGGCGGTGCGGACGATCACGCCCGCGTGCTCCGGCAGAACCTTCTTGAGGATCTTCTTCAGGCGCGCGCGCTCCGTGTCGGGAAGCTTGCGCGAGATGCCGTTCATGGATCCGCCCGGCACGTACACGAGGTAGCGACCCGGAAGCGAGATCTGGCTCGTGAGGCGGGCGCCCTTGTGTCCGACCGGATCCTTCGTGACCTGCACGAGGACCTTGTCGCCCTGCTTCAGCGCCAGCTCGATGCGGCGGGGCTGGTTGCCGGTCTCGACGGCGTCCCAGTCGACCTCGCCCGAGTAGAGCACGGCGTTGCGTCCGCGCCCGATGTCGACGAAGGCCGCCTCCATGGAGGGCAGCACGTTCTGCACGCGACCGAGGTACACGTTGCCGATCAGCGAGGCCTCCTGGGCCCGGGCGACGTAGTGCTCCACGAGCACGCCATCCTCCAGCACGCCGATCTGCGTGCGGCCCTGCTTGGAGCGCACGACCATCTGACGGTCGACCGATTCGCGGCGCGCCAGGAACTCCGCCTCGGTGACGACCGTGCGTCGACGCCCGGCGTCGCGGCCATCGCGTCGCCGCTGCTTCTTCGCCTCGAGGCGCGTCGAGCCCTTGATGCGCTGCGGCTCGGTGATCACCTCGACGACGCGCTGGCGCGGCTCATGGCGCTCGTCGTCGTTCGACCCCCGACGGCGGCGACGACGGGACGCCCGATTGCCGCTCTCCTCGTCGATGTTCGCGTCGTCGTACGCGGTGACGGGAATCGGCGGGAACAGGCTGATGTCGGGCGCGTGGAACTTCAGCGCGGTTGAGACGCGCGACACGAAGTTCTCCTCGATGAGCCCCAGGCTCACGGCCGTGGGGATCTCGGGCGTCTTCTCGGCGCTCTCGCCCGAGGGCTCCGCCTCGCCGGCGTCCTCCGTGGAGACGCCCTGAGCGGCGGATTCGACCGCCTCGCTCACGGGCTCGTCGGTGGCGGCGCTCTCATCGGGCGATTCGTTCTGCTTATTCGTCTCTTCGGCCATATCCGGCGGACTCCCTGCACGGGCCGTGCCCGTTACGTTCGTGTTGCACTGCGCGCTGCGCGACAACGTCTCATCATTCTGCGGCCACGTCGTGCCCGACGCGGGCCGCGCGGAGCAGCCATTGCTCCGAAGTCTTCTGCCGCCATTATCGCACTTCCCGGGCTCATCACGCGTTTCTCGCCTTTCTGACAGCCCCGGGCGCGTCACCCTAAGCTTCGCAATGTCAGACTATGGAGCATGTCTCCCCAGACCACCAAGCGCCCCACGGGGCTCGCCATCTGGCTCGTGATCGCCGGCGTCGTCGGGCTCGTCGCGGCGTTCCAATTGACGATCGAGAAGTTCGACGCGCTGTACGCGACGATCGAGGACCCGAACGGCGTGCACGCGGCGAGCTGCGACATCAGCCCCATCGTGCAGTGCACGGTCAACCTCAACTCACCGCAGGGATCCGCCTTCGGGTTTCCGAATCCGGTGATCGGCCTGATCGGCTGGATGGCGTCGCTGGTCGTCGGCATGGCGATTCTGGCGGGAGCCCGATTCGGCAGGTGGTTCTGGCTCGCGTTCACGGCGGGCCTGACCTTCGCCTTTGGCTTCGTGTGCTGGCTGATCTATCAGAGCATCTTCAACCTCGGCACCCTGTGCCCCTGGTGCATGGTCACGTGGGTCGTGACGATCCCGTCCTTCTATGCCGTTCTCCTGCACAGCGTGCGCATCGGCGCCATCCCGCTCGGCGAGAAGATGAAGCAGATCGCGAACACGCTGATGGCCTGGCTTCCGCTGCTCGCGACGGCCTCGTACCTCATCATCGCCGTCATCGCGATCACGAAGCTGCCGATCCTCGACTGGATCTTCTACGACGTGCTGCAGCTGGGCTGAGCCCGAACGCAGAAGTGCCCCGCACCGTCATACGGTGCGGGGCACTGCCGTTCCGGCTCAGCCGAACCAGAGGCCGAGCTCGCGCTGGGCCGACTCGACGCTGTCGGAGCCGTGGACGAGGTTCTGCTGAACCTTGAGGCCCCAGTCGCGTCCGAGGTCGCCGCGGATCGTGCCGGGCGCCGCGGTCGTCGGGTCGGTCGTTCCCGCGAGCGAGCGGAAGCCCTCGATGACGCGGTCACCGGCGACGCGCACGGCCACGACGTCTCCGGACATCATGAACTCGACGAGCGGCTCGTAGAAGGGCTTGCCCTCGTGCTCGGCGTAGTGCGCGGCGAGCAGCTCGCGCTCGGGGGTGAACTTGCGGATGTCGACGATCTCGTATCCCTTGCGCTCGATGCGCGAGAGGATCTCGCCGGTGAGCTGACGCTTGACGCCGTCGGGCTTGACGAGAACGAGGGTCTCTTCGATGGCCATGAGGTGCCTTCCTATGGTCGGGTGCGTGAAGAATCTACCGGATCAGTCCGTGCCGAGTTCTCGGCGTTGCTCCTGTACGCGGCGCTCGATCTTCGAGCCGCCGATCATCGCATACGCGTACAGCGCACCGAAGATGATCGTGACGAGGAGGATGGCGGGCACGAGGAAGGCGCCGAGGGCGATCACGAACTGAATCGCCCACCCGAGGATCCGGCCCCACGCCCAGCGCAACGTTCCGCTTGCCGCCAGGGTGACCACGAATCCGACGGACCCGGCGACGATGCCCCACCACCGCGGTATGCCCTCGGGCAGTGCGCTGAGCCCGAAGATTACGAGGCCCGCGAGGAAGACCACGATCGACTCGAAGCCGAGCACGACGGAGCCGACCTTCTCGGGCAGCGTCCGGTAGCGGCGCGGCTTCGGCTGCACGCTCTCCCCGCTCACTTCTTCCACCCCTCGGCGCGGGCGAGCGCGATCGCCTCGCCGCCCAAAACAATGGATCCGGCGATCACGATCGCGCGTTTGTCTCCCTCGGCGGCCCACTCGCGGGCGGCATCGGTGGCATCGACGATGTTCAAGTGAACTGTGGGATGCAGGCCGAGCTGCTCGGCGGCGTCCGCCACCTCGTCCTCGGATGCGCTCCGCTCCGACTCGGCGGACGTGGCGAACAGGTGCGTCGTGATCGGCAACAGCTGCTCGATCGTGCCGACGATGTCCTTGTCGCCCATGGCGCCGAAGACGACGCCCCACTCGTCGAAGTCGAAGTACTCGGGCAGGGACGCCGCGAGGGACGCCGCGCCGTGCGGGTTGTGCGCCGCGTCGACGATCACCGTCGGCTCCGTGCCGATCAGCTGGAGCCGTCCGGGTGAGGTGGCGTTCGCGAAGCCCTCGGTGCGCACGTCGTCGGCGATCTTCTGCGACCCGCCCCCGATGAGGGCTTCGACAGCGGCCACCGCGAGCGCGAGGTTCTCGGCCTGGTGGCGACCGTAGAGCGGCAGGTACTCCTCGTCGTAGGCACCGGCGAGCCCGCGGACGGCGACGAGCTGCCCGCCGACGGCCAGCTTCGCCGACTCGAGCGCGAACTCGTCGCCGGCGAAGGCGATCCGTGCGCCCTGCTCCTGCGCGACGCGCCGCAGCACGGCGGCCACACCGGGAGACTGCGTCGCGGACACCACGTGCGCGCCGGGCTTGATGATCCCCGCCTTGACCTCGGCGATCTCCTCCGGCGTGCCGCCGAGGCGTGCCGCGTGATCCATCGCCACGGGCGTGATCACGGCGACGTCGCCGTCCGCGGTGTTCGTCGAGTCCCAGGCACCGCCCATGCCCACCTCGAGAACGAGCACGTCGACGGGCGCGTCGGCGAAGGCGACGAAGGCGAGCACCGTCAGGAGCTCGAAGAACGTCAGAGGGTTCTGACCATCGGCGTCGAGCTCGGCATCGACGATCGGGATGAACGGCTCGATCTCCTCCCACGCGTCCGCGACGCGGTCGTCGGAGATCGGCTTGCCGTCGATGAGGATCCGCTCGGTGAACCGCACCAGGTGCGGGCTCGTGAAGAGACCGGTGCGCAGCCCGTGCGCACGGACCAGCGACTCGATCATGCGCGAGGTCGAGGTCTTGCCGTTCGTGCCGGTGACGTGCACGACCCGATAGGTGCGCTGCGGGTTGTCGAGGTACTCGAGCAGCCGGGCGGTGCGCTCCAGGCGCGGCTCGACCCATGCCTCGCCCGCGCGGGCGAGGAGCTTCTCGTAGACGGCGTCGGCGCGCTGCACGTCGCTCACTTGGTCTCCTGACGGGTCACGGCGATGGTGACGTCGCCAGCGTTCGCGTACGTGCCGGCGGCGATGACGTGGACGAATTCGGCGCCGTCCGTGCCCTCCCCGATCGACGACTCGGTCGCGAGGGTCTCGGTGGCGACGCCCGCGGCGTCCCACGCCTGCTCGACGGCGGCGCGGTCGTCTTCCGAGGCGAACTCGAGCTGCAGCCGGATGCGGTCCGAGACATCGAAGTCCGCCTGCTTCCGCGTGTCCTGCACGGCGCGGATCATGTCGCGAGCGAGCCCCTCCGCCTCCAGCTCGGGCGTGGTCTCGGTGTCGAGGATCACGAAGCCGCCGCCGGGGAGCGTCGCGATGGCCTCGCCCGCGGGGCGGCCCGAGGTGTCCAGCGCGAGCTCGTACTCGCCGTCGACAAGCTCGATCCCGCCGGCCGTGACGACACCCGCAGACTCCGACCAGTCCCCCGACTTCGACGCCTTGATCACCTGCTGCACCTGCTTGCCGAGGCGCGGGCCGATGGCACGGGCGTTGACGGTGAGGCGGTGCGAGATCCCGTACCGTTCCGCGGTGTCGTCGGTCAGTTCGTCGAGCTCGACCGACTTCACGTTGAGCTCGTCGCGCAGGATGTCCTCGAACTGGGCGAGTCCCACGGATCCGGGCACGACGACCGTCAGCTTCGCGAGCGGCAGGCGCACGCGCAGTTTTTCCTTCTTGCGCAGCGCATTCGCGACGCTCGACGCGTCGCGCACGGCGTCCATCGCCTCGCGGATGTCCTCCGCGGCGGGGAACTGAGCCGCATCTGGCCAATCGGTCAGGTGCACGCTCCGGCCGCCCGTGAGGCCCTGCCACACGCGCTCGGCGACGAGGGGAAGCATCGGCGCCGCGACGCGGCACAGCGTCTCAAGCACCGTGTACAGGGTGTCGAAGGCCTCCCTCGTCGTCGGATCCTCGGTGACATTGCCCCAGAAGCGGTCTCGGGAACGACGGATGTACCAGTTGGTCAGCGCGGACGCGAAGTCGCGCAGCCGCTCGGCGGCGGTCGTCGAGTCGAGACGCTCGAGGTCGGCCTCGACGTCGCGGACGAGGTCGCCCGTGAGCGCCAGGATGTAGCGGTCGAGCACGTTCGTGGATTCGGTCGTGAAGCGCGCCTCGTAGCCCGCAGCGTTCGCGTAGGTCGCGAAGAAGTACCACGAGTTCCAGAGCGGCAGCATGAACTCGCGCACACCCTGGCGGATCCCCTCCTCCGTGACGGAGAGGTTCCCGCCGCGCAGCACGCTCGACGACATCAGGAACCAGCGCATCGCGTCGGATCCGTCGCGGTCGAAGACCTCGTTGACGTCGGGGTAGTTGCGCAGCGACTTCGACATCTTCTGACCGTCGTTGCCGAGCACGATGCCGTGGCAGCTCACGCCCGTGAACGCGGGGCGATTGAACAGCGCCGTCGACAGCGTGTGCATGACGTAGAACCACCCGCGCGTCTGACCGATGTATTCGACGATGAAGTCCGCGGGCGAGTGGCTGTCGAACCACTCCTTGTTCTCGAAGGGGTAGTGCACCTGGGCGAAGGGCATCGAGCCCGAGTCGAACCACACGTCGAAGACGTCCTCGATGCGGCGCATCGTGCTCTTGCCCGTGGGGTCGTCGGGGTTCGGGCGCGTCAGATCGTCGATGTACGGGCGGTGCAGGTCGGGCTCGCCCTGCTCGTTGAGCGGCAGGCGGCCGAAGTCGCGCTCGATCTCCTCGAAGGATCCGTATGCGTCAACGCGGGGATAGTTCGGGTCATCGCTCTTCCACACGGGGATCGGCGAGCCCCAGTAGCGGTTGCGGCTGATCGACCAGTCGCGCGCGCCCTCGAGCCACTTGCCGAACTGGCCGTGCTTGACGTTCTCGGGCGTCCAGGTGATCTGCTCGTTGTTCGCGATCAGGTCGTCCTTGAAGTCCGTCACGCGGATGAACCAGCTCGACACCGCCTTGTAGATGAGCGGGTTGCGGCAGCGCCAGCAGTGCGGATAGCTGTGCTCGTACGACTGCAGGCGCAGTAGGCGGCCGTCGCCGCGCAGGCGGCGGACGATGTCCATGTTGGCGTCGAGCCAGAGCTGCCCGGCGAAGTCCGGAACGATCGGGAGGAAGGTGCCGTCGTCTGCGAGCGACACGATGGTAGGGATGCCCGCGGCGTCGGAGAGCCGCTTGTCGTCCTCACCGTAGGCGGGGGCCTGATGCACCAGCCCGGTGCCGTCCTCCGTCGAGACGTAGTCGTCGACGAGGATCTGCCAGGCGCTCTCGGTGCCCCACTTCTCCGTGTCGGTGAAGTAGTCGAAGAGGGGCTCGAAGCGCACGCCGCCGAGCTCGGATCCCGTCACCGTCTTCACGACGGCGGCCCGGGCGGCGTCGGCGTCCTCGTAGCCGAGGTCCTTCGCGTATCCGCCGAGCAGTTCGGCCGCGAGGAGAACCGTGGATCCGCCAAAGGATTCCTTCGCGCCGGCCTCGCCCACGGGAACAACGACGTAGTCGATCGCGGGTCCGGCCGCCAGCGCGCTGTTGGTCGGAAGGGTCCATGGGGTCGTCGTCCACGCCAGGGCGGAGACTCCGGCGAGCCCCAGCTGCTCCGCGCGCTCGCCGACGAGAGGGAAGCCGACCGTGACGGACGGATCCTGGCGGTCCTTGTAGACGTCGTCGTCCATGCGCAACTCGTGATTCGACAGCGGCGTCTGGTCGCGCCAGCAGTACGGCAGCACTCGGTAGCCCTCGTAGGCGAGCCCCTTGTCGAAGAGCTGCTTGAAGGCCCACAGCACGCTCTCCATGAAGCCCGTGTCGAGCGTCTTGTAACCGCGCTCGAAGTCGACCCAGCGCGCCTGCCGGGTGACGTAGTCCTGCCACTCGCGGGTATAGGCGAGGACGGACTCACGGGCCTTCGCGTTGAACGCGTCGATGCCCATCTCCTCGATCTCGCTCTTCTCGGTGATCCCGAGCTGTTTCATGGCCTCGAGCTCGGCCGGCAGACCGTGCGTGTCCCACCCGAAAACGCGGTCGACCTTCTTTCCGCGCATCGTCTGGAAGCGCGGGAAGAGGTCCTTCGCGTAACCGGTCAGGAGGTGGCCGTAGTGCGGGAGGCCGTTCGCGAAGGGCGGACCGTCGTAGAAGACCCACTCCTCTGCGCCCTCGCGCTGCGCGATCGAGGCTCGGAAGGTGTCGTCGTCCTTCCAGAAGCCGAGGATCTCGCGCTCCACATCGGGGAAGCTCGGGGACGGGGTCACGGCATCGGCCGCGGCGCCGAATGCGCTCTTCGGGTAGGTCATGTCACTCCAGCAGTTCTACGTGGATCGAACTGCGAGGACGACCGTCTCCGGCCGCGGTACCACCCCGCGTTGCCCCCCTCCCGGGGTGCCCCTCTCACTGCGGCTGTGACGGGCCTGCCCCGCGCGGTTCTAGTGAGCCCCGAGGGACCGTTCTTCCGCGTGCTCCCCGGTGATGGCCGGATCAGTGCGTCTGAGAGCGATTCTACCCCGCGCAGCCGTGCGCGCGCTCGCGGCAGAGCATTGACAGCCACACCGGCTCACCCTAGCCTCGAGTAACCGGTTACCCGTCGGGGTGACCGGGCGCATTGACGAAAGGTGCAACGATGCCCCGCCCCTCCCTTGTGTCTCCCCCTCGCCGCCGAACGCGGCCGAAACTGCTCGTCGCGGCCGCCGCCATCCCGATCGCCGTCGGTGTTCTCACTCCCCTCCCGGCCGTCGCGGCACCGATGTCCGATCTCCTGCGCCTCATGGGCGCCCCGAACGCATCCTCACTCGACGGACCGATCTGGTCTGCTACCGCCACGGGCTTCGCGTCCGCGCCCACGGCCGAGCTCCCTCACGGCACGACGGGCGGTGCCGGCGGCGATACCGTCGTCGCGCGCGATGCGGCCTCCCTCGCCGCCTACGCGGCGAGCGAGGAACCCCTGATCATTCTCGTGAGCGGCGACATCGTCGTCGGCGACGGTGACATGATCACGGTCGGCGATGACAAGACGATCGCCGGCGCAGCCTCCGGAGGCGCCATCGTCGACGGCGGCTTGTTCGTCGACAACGCGGAGAACGTCGTGATCCGCAACCTCACGTTCCGCGACTCGTACATTCCGGGCGACTGGGACGGAAAGTTCGACGACAACGACAACGACGGCATCCGGATCGACACGTCCGACCACGTATGGATCGATCACAACGAGTTCGCGCGCGTCGGCGACGGACAACTCGACGTGCGGAAGGATTCCACCGCGATTACGGTGTCCTGGAACTACTTCCACGATCACAACAAGACCCTCGGCGTGGGGTGGACGGAGCAGGCGCTGACCACGATCACGCTCCACCACAACCGCTTCTCGAACGTCCATCAGCGCAACGCCAGCCTCGATAACGTCGCGTACGGCCACGTCTACAACAACTGGTTGTCGGGTGTGAGTTCGTATGGGATCAACGCCCGGGGCCAGGCGAGCGTACTCGTCGAATCGAGCGTCTTCGAACAGGCCCGCAATCCGCTGATCGCAGACGGTGGCCGCGTGCATCAGCGCGACAACATCTTCCGGGATGTGTGGGGGACGGAACCCGCGGAGTCCGGGCCGACGTTCGAGGCATCGGAGTTCTACGCGTACACGGCAGATCCCGCCGACGAGGTCGTCGGTCTCCTGACGGCGCACGCCGGAACGACCAAGACTCCCCGCGTGGAGCGAATCGCGCGACACGTCACGGTCGCACAGGATGGCACGGGAGACTTCGCCTCCATTCATGCCGCGGTCGGAGCCGCCTCACGCTCGCCGCACCCCGTTGAGATCGTCGTCGAACCCGGCGTCTATCGCGAGGTGGTGTCGATCTGGAAGGGTGCGGACCGCCTCACGATCCGCGGTGCGACGGGAAATGCCGGGGATGTCGTCGTGACCTATGACAAGCCGGATATCGACTGGGCGAACACCCCGACCGTTTCGGTCTACGCGGAGAACCTCGAGCTGCGCGACCTCACGATCGAGAACTCGTACGACGGGTCGGCGGGCGAGAGCGTCGCGTATGCCCTGCGCAATTCGGCGGACCGCACCGAACTTCGCAATGTCGTCATCATCGGCGACGTGGACGAGGGCGACCCGCGGTGAGCGACGCGCGACGGCACCGGCGCTCCGATGGGAGGGCGGGTGCCGTCGCGCGGGCGCGGCTCAGGAGAGAACGTCGTCGAGCCGCGCGTAGCTGGCCTCCATCCCGTCGACCATGCCCGTCGCAAGGATGGCGTCGCGCTCTTCCTGGCTGCCGTACGTGATCACATAGGTGAGAAGCGTGCCCTCTGGCACGGGAGTGAAGGTGACCTCGTTCACGGTCTCCCCCGGGAAACCCTCCATTCGCTCCGTGTGCACGATGCGATGCTCGGGATCCGACTCCCGCACCTCGCCCACGATGCCGAATGGCTCGCCCTCCGTCCCGGGCAGCGGCGCCCAGCGATAGGCGAACGACGATCCCGCGTCGGCGGGCGGGGTGACCTCGGTCATCTCCCACCCGTCCGGGCCGAGCTGCCAGCGTCGCAGCAGGTCCGCGTCGTGGTGGGCGCGCCACACGTCACTCACGGATCCGCGCACGACGCGAGAGATCCGCACCGTTGTTCCCGAGATCTCCTGCACGAGAGTCGGACGATCGGCGGCGAAACTCGACAGGTCGGCCAGAACCGCATCGATCTGACTCATCGCCGAGCGCGTGCCCTCGACCATGCCCATTGGGACGAGCTGCTCGAGTTCCTCGAGACTCGCGAAGTGCGTGGTCATCACCGCGCGGGAGCCCTCGCCGGCATCCTCGAAGCGGAACTGCATCCGCATCGACGGCATGTCGCGACTCGGCTCCCTATCCGGGCCGCAGAAGCCATCGAGCACCTCGAAGGAGTCGGTCGCATCGACCGCGAGGAACTCCCAGTAGCCTGACGAGGTGTCGCCGTCCGGGCCGGTCATCACATAGCGGCTCTGGCCGCCGGGATACATGTCGTGACGGAGGAAGCGCGCGGGGTAGGTCTCGGGGCCCCAGAACTGTTCGATCAGGCGGGGATCGGCGTAGGCGTCCCACAGTCGCTGCTTGGGCGCCGCGAACTCGGCGACGATTGTCAGCGTGAGTGCGTCGTGATCGACATCGATCGTGGTGATAGGCATGTGTCAGTCTCCGTTCGGTGGGGAAAGCAAGGCGTCCAGCCGGTAGATCCGGCCGCGCCACATCTCTTCGATGTGCGCGAGAAGCTGCCGAGCACGCGCGACCCGTTCGGGCGATCCCCGGACGAGACGCTGTCGGCCGCGGGGATGCTTCGTCACGAGCCCCGCCTCCTCGAGAACCGCGACGTGCTTCTGCACGGCCGCGAAGGACATGTCGTAGAGTGCCGCGAGTTCACTCACGGCAGACTCTTGTGCCAGCACGCGCCGCAGAATGTCGCGGCGTGTGCTGTCGGCCAGGGCCCGGAAGATCCGATCGACCTCGGCGTCGCTGAGCGGGGCATATGCAACCATTTGGTTGTAGGTTAGCTCCGCGGCACGCCTCGCACAACCCCCTCACGACGCGCCCCGTTAGACTCTGCTCTAACTCACCACATCAGGCACGTACACACCGTGCCGCCCACAACGCCCCAGGAGCGCAGCCATGGCAGATATGCCCGACAAGCCCAAACTCGAAGGCCTCGAAGCGAAATGGGGTGAGCAGTGGGATAACGACGGCACCTATCGTTTTGACCGCGCCGCCGCGCAGCGCGTCGGGCGCGAGGGCGTCTTCTCCGTCGACACTCCCCCGCCGACCGCATCGGGCTCGTTGCACATCGGCCACGTCTTCAGCTATACGCACACCGATGTGAAGGCTCGCTTCGAGCGCATGCGCGGCAAGCAGGTCTTCTACCCGATCGGATGGGACGACAACGGCCTGCCGACCGAACGCCGCGTGCAGAACTACTACGGCGTCCGCTGCGACCCGACTCTGCCGTACGACCCGGACTTCACGCCGCCCTTCGAGGGCACGACGAAGAACATCAAGGCCGCGGATCAGATTCCGGTCAGCCGACGCAACTTCACCGAGCTCTGCGAACGACTCACCGTCGAAGACGAAGCAAAGTTCGAGGAGCTCTGGCGCCAGCTCGGCCTGTCGGTCGACTGGACGCAGACCTACCGCACCATCGCCCCCGAGACCATCCGGGCGAGCCAGCTCGCGTTCCTGAAGAACCTCGAGCGCGGCGAGGCCTACCAGGCAATGGCTCCCACGCTCTGGGACGTCGACTTCAGCTCGGCGATCGCGCAGGCCGAGCTCGAGGATCGCGACCGCCCGGCCGCGTACCACAGCGTCGCGTTCGCGAAGACCGACGGATCCGGCGACGTCGTCATCCAGACGACCCGTCCCGAACTGCTCGCCGCGTGCGTCGCGCTCGTCGCGCACCCCGACGACGAGCGCTATCAGCCGCTCTTCGGATCCACCGTGACGACGCCCGTCTTCGGCGTCGAGGTTCCCGTGCTCGCGCACCCGCTCGCGCAGCCCGACAAGGGATCTGGCATCGCGATGATCTGCACCTTCGGCGACATGACCGACATCATCTGGTGGCGCGAGCTGGACCTGCCGAACCGCACCATCATCGGGCGCGATGGCCGCGTGCTCGCCGACGCGCCCGACGCGATCACGACGGAAGCGGGCCTCGCCGCATACGCGGAGATCGCAGGCAAGACCGTCTTCAGCGCGCAGAAGCGCGTCGTCGAGCTGCTCGAGGAATCCGGCGCCCTGCTCAAGGTCGGCGACACCTTCCAGCACCCGGTCAAGTTCTTCGAGAAGGGCGACCGCCCGCTCGAAATCGTCTCGACGCGCCAGTGGTACATCGCAAACGGCGCCCGCGGCGAAGAACTCCGCGCGAGGCTGCTCGAGCTCGGCAACGAGATCGAATTCCACCCCGAGTTCATGCGCGTGCGTTACGACAACTGGGTGAACGGCCTCACGGGCGACTGGCTCGTTTCGCGCCAGCGCTTCTTCGGCGTGCCGTTCCCGATCTGGTACGGCCTCGACGAGAACGGTGAGCGCGACTACGACCGCGTGCTCACGCCGTCGCTCGACGCGCTGCCCGTCGACCCCACGAGCGATGTTCCGGCGGGATACACCGCTGAACAGCGCGGCGTCCCCGGCGGCTTCGAGGCCGAGACCGACGTCCTCGACACCTGGGCGACGTCGTCCCTGACGCCCCAGCTGGCCGGCGGGTGGGAGCGCGACGAGGAACTGTGGAACCTCGTTGCGCCCTTCGATGTGCGCCCCCAGGGCCAGGACATCATCCGCACCTGGCTCTTCTCGACGATGCTCCGCAGCGTTCTCGAGGACGATCGCGCGGCCTGGAAGCACGCCGCCATCTCCGGCTTCATCGTCGACCCCGACCGCAAGAAGATGTCGAAGTCGAAGGGCAACGTCGTCACTCCCGCGGACATCCTCGACAAGCACGGCTCCGACGCCGTGCGGTACTGGGCGGCCTCCAGCCGGCTCGGAACCGATGCAGCGTTCGACGCGCAGAACCCGACGCAGATCAAGATCGGTCGCCGCCTTGCGATCAAGATCCTGAACGCGGCGAAGTTCGCGCTCGGCTTCGACGCGCCGGAGGGCGCCGAGATCACCGAGCCCGTCGACCTGTCGATGCTGGCGGCTCTCGACGAGGTCGTGACCCAGGCGACGGCGGCGTTCGAGGCGTACGATCACGCCCGCGCGCTCGAGGTCTCCGAGGCCTTCTTCTGGACGTTCTGCGACGACTACCTGGAGCTCGTCAAGGAGCGCGCGTACAACGGCGGCGCAGAAGGAGCGTCGGCCGCGGTTGCGCTGCGCACCGCGCTGTCGACCCTGCTCCGACTGCTCGCGCCGGTCGCGTCGTTCGCGACCGAGGAGGCCTGGAGCTGGTTCCAGGATGGCTCGGTGCATCGCGCCCCCTGGCCGGAGCGCTCGGAACTCGGCGGCAATCCCGCGGTCCTCGCGGCTGCCTCCGCCGCGCTCATCGGCGTGCGGCGCGCGAAGACCGAGGCGAAGGCCTCGCAGCGCACGCCCGTCGCGTCCGCGACGATCGTCGCGCCCGCCTCCGAGATCGAGTTCGTGCGACTCGCCGAGGCCGACCTCAAGGCCGTCGGACGCATCGCGGAACTGACGATCGCCGAGGGCGACGAGCTGGCCGTCACCGAGATCGAGCTGGCGGAGCAGGACTGATGCAGCTGGGTACGCGCTGGCGGGCGGGCGACGAGGTTCCGGCCTCGGTCCCGACCGCCATCCGCGGCGGCATCGCCGACGTCGAGTCTCGACTGCCGGCCGATGACCCCGCGTCGATGTGGACGCTCACCTTCCTCGAGGGACGTCCGATCGCGGAGCTCGACGCGGGCTACGAGGTGATCCTTGAGCCGAGCGGCGAGGTCACCATCGCCTCCTTCGAGCTCGAGGACTGACAACGAGACGACGAAGCCGCCGGGAGACCACGTCTTCCGGCGGCTTCGTCGTCCCTCCTCTGCGGCGAGGGGTGAGGCGTCAGGCGCTCTTACGACGCTCTCGGAACACGACCGTCGGCGGTGCCCCCTCGTCGACCGCGGCGCGCGTGACGACCACCTTCGCGACGTCGTCGTTCGAAGGGATCTCGAACATGATCGGTCCCAGCACGTCCTCGAGGATCGCACGCAGCCCGCGAGCACCGGTCTTCCGCGCGACCGCAAGGTCGGCAATCGACCGCAGGGCGTCGTCGTCGAAGGCGAGTTCGACCCCGTCGTACTCGAACATCCTCTGGTACTGCTTGACGAGAGCATTGCGCGGTTCGGTGAGGATGTCGACCAACGCATCCTGGTCGAGGGGATCCACCGCGGCGATCACGGGGAGACGACCGATGAACTCGGGGATGAGCCCGAACTTGTGCAGGTCCTCCGGCAGAACCTCGCCGAAGAGGCCCTCCGTGTTGCGCTTCGACTGCAGCGGTGCCCCGAAGCCGACGCCCGCCCGCCCGACGCGCGAGGAGATGATGTCTTCGAGCCCCGCGAAAGCGCCGGAGACGATGAAGAGCACGTTCGTCGTGTCGACGTTGATGAACTCCTGGTGCGGGTGCTTTCGACCGCCCTGCGGCGGCACCTGTGCGACGCTGCCTTCGAACAGCTTCAACAGCGCCTGTTGCACGCCCTCGCCCGACACGTCTCGCGTGATGGACGGGTTCTCCGCCTTGCGAGCGATCTTGTCGATCTCATCGATGTAGACGATGCCCTGTTCGGCGCGCTGCACGTCGAAGTCGGCGGCCTGCAGCAGCTTCAGGATGATGTTCTCGACGTCTTCGCCGACGTAACCCGCCTCCGTGAGCGCCGTCGCGTCCGCCACCGCGAACGGAACGTTCAGTCGCTTGGCGAGCGTCTGCGCGAGATAGGTCTTGCCGGAGCCGGTGGGACCGAGGAGCATGATGTTGCTCTTCGAGATCTCGACCTCTTCGGCTTTCGCGTCGGCGAGCTTGAGCTCGCCCTTCGCGCGGATGCGCTTGTAGTGGTTGTAGACCGCGACCGCGAGCGAACGCTTCGCCTCGAGCTGCCCGACGACGTACTCGTCGAGATAGTCGAAGATCTCGCGCGGCTTCGGCAGATCGATCTGCGAGACCTCGCCCTCGGCGGCCTGCTCCGACATGCGCTCTTCGATGATTTCGTTGCAGAGCTCGACGCACTCGTCGCAGATATAGACGCCGGGGCCCGCGATCAACTGCTGGACCTGCTTCTGGCTCTTTCCGCAGAAGGAGCACTTGAACAGGTCGGCGCTCTCGCCGAGTCGGGCCATGCGATCACTCCTCGTGGTCTGGTCGCTGTCGTTGTTCCAGGCTATGCGGAACCACTGACATTTGAACGACGGCGCGCCCCGTTCGAAAACGAACGGGGCGCGCCGGGTGCATCGCTCAGCGCTGGGCCGAGCGCTTGCGGCTCGTCAGCACCTGGTCGACGACGCCGTACTCGACGGCCTCAGCGGCGCCGATGATCTTGTCGCGGTCAATGTCCTTGTGGATCTCTTCCGCGGTCTTGTGCGTGTGCTTCGCCATGGTCTCCTCGAGCCACGTGCGCATGCGCATGATCTCCGCCGCCTGGATCTCGATGTCGGACGCCTGGCCGTGCCCGGACTCGCCCACGGCGGGCTGGTGCATCAGGATGCGGGCGTTCGGGAGCGCGAGACGCTTGCCCGGCGCGCCCGCCGCGAGGAGCACCGACGCCGCCGAAGCGGCCTGGCCGAGCACGACGGTCTGGATGTCCGGCGAGATGTACTGCATCGTGTCGTAGATCGCCGTCATCGCCGTGAACGAGCCGCCCGGCGAGTTGATGTACATGATGATGTCGCGGTCCGGATCCTGGCTCTCGAGAACCAGAAGCTGCGCCATCACGTCGTCGGCCGACGCGTCGTCGACCTGCACGCCGAGGAAGATCACGCGGTCCTCGAAGAGCTTGTTGTACGGGTCCTGGCGCTTGAAGCCGTAGGCCGTGCGCTCCTCGAACTGCGGCAGGATGTACCGGCTCGAGGGAACCTGAAGGCCCTGGGGCGTGGTCGTGTACGGAGTGTGCATCGTCAGAGCCTTTCTCAGTTCGCCGCGCGGTCGGTTCCGCCGCCGCCCGTGACATCGGTCGCGCTGTCGCGGATGTGGTCGACGAAGCCGTACTCGAGGGCTTCCTCGGCCGTGAACCAGTGGTCGCGGTCGCCATCGGCGTGGATCTGCTCGACGGTCTTGCCGGTCTGCGCGGCGGTGATCTCGGCGAGTCGGTTCTTCATCGAGATGATCAGCTCGGCCTGCGTCTGGATGTCGCTGGCCGTGCCGCCGAAGCCGCCGTGCGGCTGGTGCAGGAGCACGCGGGCGTTGGGCGTGATGTAGCGCTTGCCCTTCGTCCCGCTCGTCAGCAGCAGCTGGCCCATCGACGCGGCCATGCCGATGCCGACCGTCACGATGTCGTTCGGAACGAACTGCATCGTGTCGTAGATGGCCATGCCCGCGGTGATCGAACCGCCGGGCGAATTGATGTAGAGGTAAATGTCCTTGTTCGGATCCTCAGCGGCGAGAAGCAGGATCTTCGCGCAGATCTCGTTCGCATTCTCGTCACGAACCTCCGAGCCCAGCCAGATGATGCGATCTTTCAGCAGCTGGTCGAAGACGTTCTGTGCCATCAGGGGTTCAGGCATTCTCACTCCATTCGGTGTGGCGTCGATTCGACATTACCGGCGGTGCAGCCGCCTCTCGGCCGTGTTCGCCGTGGGCATACCCGGCCGACGCCGGAAACGGCGAAGGGGCCGCCGCGCCAAGCGCGAGCGGCCCCTTCGGGAAGTGGATTACTTCTCGTCGTCGGCCGATTCCTCGGCCTCCGACGCCTCGTCCTCGTCGACGGCAACGAAGCCGTCGAGGTTCACGGCGTCACCGTTGGTGTCGACGACCTCGACCTTGCCCAGCACAACCGCGATGGCCTTGTTGCGCGCCACGTCGCCCATGATCGCCTGCAGCTGGTTACCCTGCTGCAGCGCCTGGATGAAGTCCTGGGGGCTCATGCCGTACTGACCCGAAGCCTGGATCAGGTACTGGGTGAACTCCTCCTGCGAGACCTGAACCTCGAGGTCCTTCGCGATGCGGTCGAAGAGGAGCTGCGTGCGGAACTGCTTCTCGCTGGCTTCCTTGACCTCGGCGCGGTGCGTGTCGTCCTCGAGACGGTTCTCCTGCTCGAGGTGACGGTGCACCTCATCCTCGACGAGAGCCTCGGGAACGGCGATGTCGGCAGCCTCGAGAAGCTGCTCGACGAGCTTGTCGCGTGCCTCGGAGCCCTGCGCGAACGCGCCCTTCTGCTTCACCTGGTCGGTCAGCGACTCACGGAGCTCGGCGATGGTGTCGAACTCGCTCGCCATCTGGGCGAAGTCGTCGTCGGCCTCGGGGAGCTCGCGCTCCTTGACGGCCTTGACGACCACCGTGACCTCGGCGTCCTCACCGGCGTGCTCGCCGCCGACGAGCTTGGACGTGAAGGTCGTCTCCTCGCCCGCCGTGAGGGAGTCGATGGCCTCGTCGGTGCCCTCGAGCAGCTGGCCCGAGCCGATCTCGTAGGACACGCCCTCGGCGCGGTCGATCTCCTCGTCGCCGATCTTGGCGACGAGGTCGAGCTCGACGAAGTCACCCGTGGTGGCGGGACGCTCGACGGGGACGAGCGTGCCGAACCGGGCGCGCAGGGCGTCGAGCTCGGCGTCGATGGCCGACTCGTCGACCTCGATCGCGTCAACCGTGATCTTCAGGTCGTCGTATGCCGGCACCTCGAACTCGGGCGCGACGTCGACCTCGATGTCGACCTCGAGGTCGCCCGAGAAGTCCTTCTCAGCGGGCCACGCGGTGATGTCGGCGCTCGGCTGGCCGAGGACCTGGAGCTCATTGCTCGCCACGGCCTCGCGGAAGAACCGGTCGAGCCCCTCGTTGACGGCGTGCTCGATGACCGCACCGCGTCCGACGCGCTGGTCGATGATCGGCGCAGGAACCTTGCCCTTGCGGAACCCGGGGACCTGAACGTCCTTGGCGATGTGCTCGTAGGCGTGGTCGATGCTCGGCTTCAGTTCCTCGGGCGTGACCGAGATGTGCAGCTTGACCCGAGTCGGGCTGAGCTTCTCGACGGTGGTGTTCACCATGCGGTTCGCTTCTCCTTGTTGCGTCGCCCACGACGAGCTGCGCCACGGGCTGAGGTCTAGTTAGGCCGACGTCGGGGCGACAGGATTTGAACCTGCGACCTCCCGCTCCCAAAGCGGGCGCTCTACCAAGCTGAGCTACGCCCCGTGGGTTCCGTGAAGACGGGAACACAAAGCGGCCTCGACGAGTCTAACCGAGTTTCCCTGTGCGCCCGGCCACGGGAGACCGGGCGTGGCGGGGCGGGGAGAACGACAGAACCCCCGTCGAGACGGGGGTTCTGCACTGCGGAGGGGATGACGGGAATCGAACCCGCGTGACCAGTTTGGAAGACTGGGGCTCTACCATTGAGCTACATCCCCGAACGGGGTTCCACAAGACTAACGGACGTTTCACCGCGGATCCCAACCGAGGACGATCCCGGGCGCGTCACGATCCATCATCTTCGACTTAGGCAAGCCTTGCTTTCCCCAGGTCAGCGCCTAATTCAGCTCAGCCTCACCTTGCTTGTGCGGGATGAAAACGCACGTTAGCGTGGTTGTCACAGAGGGAGACCTCCTCCCGGATCCGACGAAGGGGATTCAGATGACCACCACCATCGCCACCACCGCGTCCACCGCCACCGCCGCCTCGAGCACCTCGCAGTTCCTCTCCCCCGTCGTGCTCGGCCTGCAGGCGCTGACGATCAACGGCAAGCAGGCGCACTGGCACGTCCGAGGCGCCAACTTCATCGGCGTGCACGAGTTCCTCGACACGCTCGTCGAGCACGCGGGCGCCTGGGCGGACGAGGCCGCCGAGCGAATCGTCGCCCTCGGCCTTCCGATCGACGCACGGGTCCAGCGCGTGGCCGAGAAGGTTCCCGCGACGGGCGCACCGGCGGGCTTCGCTCAGTCGACCGAGGTGATCAAGGGCATCATCGCCGACATCGACGCCGTGATCGCCGACCTCGAGGCCGCGATCGAGGGTCTCGACGAGACCGACCTCACCAGCCAGGACACCGCGATCGGCATCAAGGCCGGACTCGAGAAGGACCGCTGGTTCCTCTTCTCGCACATCGCCGAGTAAGGCCATGACGGCGTGAGGCCCGGAGCGTTCGCTCCGGGCCTCTTCGCTATCTCTGGCAGCTCGGGCACCAGTAGAGTTTGCGCGCCTGCATCTCCTCGAGGAGGATCTCCGTGCCGCACACGCGGCAGGGCAGGCCGGCGCGGTGATACACCCAGTGCCGATCGTCGCGGCTGGCCATGGCCTTGCGCCACGCCTCCCCCTCGAGACCGTCCATCGTCATCATCTGGCCGGTCTCGACGCCGATCTTCAGCAGTCGCGTCCAATCGCGCCACAGCTCTCGCACGATCTCTTCCGGGATCGCCTTCCCCGGCGTGTGCGGGTCGATTCCGGCGCGGAAGAGCATCTCGGCCCGGTAGACGTTGCCGATTCCGCTCACGACGGCCTGGTCCATGAGGAGCTGACCGATCGCGACGTTCCGGCGCCGCACGGCGGCGACGAAGCGCCGCTCATTCTCGGCGGGGTCGCCGACAAGCGGATCCGGTCCGAGTCGCTCGAGCACCTTCTGCACCTCGTCGGGCGACTCGACGGCACAGGCCGTCGGACCGCGCAGGTCGGCGCACGTCTGCTCGGTCAGCAGGCGGGCACGCACCTGGCCAACGACGGGCGGCGGCCATTCCGAACCCTCATTAGCGAGACCCCGCGTCTGCTCGGACATGCGCACGTGAGCGCGCGTCTTCCGCGGGGCGCCGATCGAGGCGAGAGAGTTCTCCCCCGCGTCGTCGAAGATCGGATCCGTGCCGCGCTGGTTGGTCTGCCCCATGCGCCCGTTGGCCGAGGCGATCGTCGGATCCACGAGGATCTCGCCCGCGAAGTCCCAGGCGCCATAGAGGCCCAGATGAACCCGCAGCCACAGGTCGTCCTCGAACTCGAGGAACATCTGCTTGCCGACGGCCATCGCACGTGTCATCGTGCGGCCGTCTATGCGCGCGGCGCCGTCGGCGAAGCGACCCTGCGGGCTCGAGACGGCCACGGGCCGCCCGACGAAGTTGCGCTCGAACTGCCGCGCGATGCGGTGTACGGAGTGTCCCTCGGGCACGACTACGAGCGAACGCGCGGGGCCGGGGTGTCGACGAGTGTGCCGTCCGTCTCGTAGGCACCCACCTGTGCGATACGACGGGCGTGGCGCTCGTCGCCCGAGAAGGGCTCGGCGATGAACGCGTCGACGAACGAAAACACCTCGTCGACGCTGTGCTGGCGCGCGCCGATCGAGATCACGTTCGCGTCGTTGTGCTGCCGGGCGAGCTCCGCCGTCGAGAGGTTCCAGACGAGCGCCGCGCGCACGCCCTTCACCTTGTTCGCGGCGATCTGCTCGCCGTTTCCGGATCCACCGAAAACGACGCCCAGGGCCTCGACGCCCGAGCGCTGATCGGCGACGACCGCCTGCGCGGCGCGGATGCAGAACGCAGGGTAGTCGTCGAGCGCCTCGTAGGCGACGGGGCCGTGGTCGACGACCTCGTGGCCGGCGTCGATCAGGTGCTGCTGCAGCTCGGCCGAGAACTCGAAGCCGGCGTGATCCGTGGCGATGTGAATGCGCATGAGAACGAGCTTACGGTGCGATGCCCGCCGCGGCCGGTCGGAAGCCCAGCCGATCGTTCTCATCGCTGCCGGGGCGCGAGACGTCGTACCACGGGCCGAGCGCGGTCACGTGGGGGCGTTCCGCGGCCGGGGTGCCGTTCAGACGCTCCTCGATGAGGTCGACGAGGCCCGACACGAAAGCGGGGTGCACGCCGGGAGTGCGCGTGCGAACGAACGCCAGGCCCGCGTCGGCCGCCGACTGCTTCGCCTCGTTGTCGAGGTCCCACAGCACCTCCATGTGGTCGCTCACGAAGCCGAGCGGCACGACGGCGACCGCGGTGATGCCCTCGCCCGGCAGCTCGGCGATGACGTCGTTGATGTCCGGTTCGAGCCAGGGCTGCGACGGCGGGCCCGAGCGCGACTGGAACACCAGCGACCAGTCGATATCGGAGGCCGCGGCGAACTCGTCGCGCAACCGCGCGATGAGATGTTCGGCGACCGCCCTGTGCTGGGCGACGTATGCGCCGCCCTCACCGAAGCCGCCATCGCGGGGGCCGGACTTCGCCGCGTCGGCCATCGGCACCGAATGGGTCGAGAACAGGATCCGGATCTCGCGCGCCGGGCGCCCGGCGGCGAGCCAGCCGGAGATCGCATCGCGGATCCCCTCGTAGAACGGTTCGACGAATCCGGGGTGGTCGAAGAACAGGCGGACCTTGTCGATCGTCATGGGGTCATCGCCCTCACCGAGACCCGTTCCATCCGCGGATCCCAAGACGCGTGCGAAGTCCTCCCGATACTGGCGATCGCTCGAATAGGAGCTGTAGGCGCTCGTCGCGAGCGCCAAGATCGTGCGGTGCCCGTCGGCATAGGCGCGCGTGACGGCGTCGTCCATCATCGGGTGCCAATTGCGATTACCCCAGTAGACGGGCAGGTTCAGGCCGCGGCGAGCGATCTCGGCCTCGAGCGCCTCGAGCAGCACGCGGTTCTGCGCATTGATCGGGCTGACGCCGCCGAAAGAGCGGTAATGCGTCGACACGAGCTCGAGCCGCTCGTCCGGGATGCCCCGGCCACGGGTGACGTTGCGCAGGAACGGGATGACGTCTTCCTGCCCCTCGGGCCCTCCGAAACTCGCCAACAGGATCGCGTCGTACGCCGTCGGCGTCTCGATGAACGGTTCACCCGAGCGGGCTGCGGCAGAAGCAAAGGGAACGTCAGCGGTAGTCACACGGCCATCTTCGCACCTCTGTAGAAAAGTTCGCTGAGGGCGCACGAACGCGCGGCGACACGGCGAAGTCACACGAGGGAGTCGTAGGCTGGACGAGTTGCCTGCGGCGCCACACGTGCGCGGGCGGATCCCCCCGACAACCTCATGGGAGCAATCGAAGTGCCTGGAGAGAACCTCACCCGCGCCGAGGCGGAGGCCCGTCGCGCCGTCGTCAACACCCACAGCTACGAAGTCTCGCTCGACCTCACGAAGGGCGCGGAGGTGTTCGGATCGCGCAGCGTGGTGCGCTTCGACGCCGCCCCCGGCTCGTCGACGTTCATCGACCTCATCGCGCGCGAGGTGCGCGAGGTGACACTCAATGGCCGCGAGCTTTCGCCCTCGGACGTGTTCGCCGATTCTCGCATCGCACTGGACGACCTCGCCGAGCACAACGAACTCGTCATCGACGCCGACTGCGAGTACACCAACACCGGTGAGGGCCTGCACCGCTTCGTCGACCCCGTCGACGGCGAGGTGTACCTCTACACGCAGTTCGAGGTGCCGGACTCGCGCCGCGTCTTCGCCGTGTTCGAGCAGCCCGACCTGAAGGCCACGTTCCAGTTCACGGTCTCGGCGCCGAAGAACTGGAAGGTCGTCTCGAACCAGCCGACGCCCGAACCGATCCCCCATGAGGACGGTGTCGCGGCGACGTGGGGCTTCGAGCCCACCCCGCGCATCTCGTCGTACATCACGGCGCTCGTCGCGGGGCCCTACGAGGAGATCCGCGACGAACTCGTCAACAGCGAGGGCCGCACGATCCCGCTCGGCGTGTTCGCTCGTAAGAGCCTCTGGCCGTACATGGACGCAGACTACGTCTTCGAGAAGACGAAGCAGGGCTTCGCCTATTACGAGGAGAAGTTCGGCGTCCCCTACCCCTTCGCGAAGTACGACCAGCTCTTCGTGCCGGAGTTCAATGCCGGCGCAATGGAGAACGCCGGTTGCGTGACGTTCACCGAGACCTACGTCTTCCGCGGCAAGGTCACGGACGCCGTCAAGGAGCGCCGCGTCGTCACGATTCTGCACGAGCTCGCGCACATGTGGTTCGGCGACCTCGTCACGATGAAGTGGTGGAACGACCTGTGGCTGAACGAGTCGTTCGCCGAGTGGGCGTCGACGATCGCGACCGCCGAGGCCACCGAGTGGGAGGGTGCCTGGACGACCTTCAACGCGATGGAGAAGACCTGGGCATACCGCCAGGACCAGCTGCCGTCGACGCACCCCGTCGTGGCAACGATCAACGACCTCGAAGACGTGCAGGTGAACTTCGACGGCATCACCTACGCCAAGGGCGGATCGCTGCTCAAGCAGCTCGCGGCGTACGTCGGCATCGACGAGTTCTTCGCGGGCGTCGGCGCGTACTTCCGGAAGCACGCCTACCAGAACACCACCCTCAGCGATCTCCTCGTCGAGCTCGAGGCCACGAGCGGTCGCGACCTGAAGGCGTGGAGCGCGAAGTGGCTCGAGACGGCGGGCGTCAACACGCTCTCCCCCGTCATCGACACGGACGTCGACGGGAAGATCACGCGCTTCGCCGTGCTGCAGACCGCGCCCGCCGATTACCCGACGATCCGTCCCCACCGCATGGGTATCGGGTTCTACGAGCTTCAGGGCGGCTCGCTGGTGCGCACCCGCGAGGTCGAGGTCGACATCGACGGCGACCTCACCGAGATTCCGGAGCTCGTCGGCGCCGAGCGCCCGGCGCTCGTGCTTCTGAACGACGGCGACCTCGCCTACGCGAAGATCCGCCTCGATCCGCAGAGCCTCGAGACGGCGATCTCGCACATCTCGGCGATCGAGGATCCGCTGGCGCGCTCGCTTGTGTGGGGCGCGGCGTGGGACATGACCCGCGACGGCGAGATGGCCGCCCGCGACTACATCCAGCTCGTGCTGGCGGGCCTCGGTTCGGAGACCGAGTCGACGACCATCCGCACCACGCTCGCGCAGGTGCGCCTCGCGGCGAATTCGTACACGGATCCCGAGAACCGCGACTTCGCGCGCGCGCAGGTCGCCGATGGACTCTGGAACCTGCTGACCGGATCCGCCGCGGGTAGCGACATGCAGCTGCAGCTCGCCACCGCCTTCGCGCAGGCCGCCTCGCGCGTTGCGCACTGGGAGCGCGTCGCGGCGCTGCGCGACGGACGGACGGTGCTCGAGGGACTCGAGATCGACCAGGACCTGTCGTGGCAGCTTCTCGTGTCCCTCGCCGCGGGTGGCAAGGTCACGCGAGACGACATCGCGGCCGCCCTCGAGGCGGACAACACGTCGAAGGGCGCGGAGATGGCCGCGCAGGCCCGCGCCTCCCTTCCCGGCGTCGAGAGCAAGCTGATCGAGTGGTCTGCGCTCGTCGACACGAACTCGGTCCCGAACACCGTCCTTCGTTCGGCGGCGGCCGGCATCGTCAATCCGGCCACGCGCGAGGATCTGAACGATTTCGTCACGCGCTACTTCGACATGCTGCTGCGCGTGTGGAACGAGCGCACCTTCCAGATCGCGTCGTACCTTGTGGAGCTGCTCTACCCGGCCCCGCTTGCGAACGTCGAGCTGCGCGACGTCACGCGCCAGTGGCTGGCGGACAACTCCGAGGCTCCGGCGGCGCTCCGACGCATCGTGGCGGAGAACCTCGCGGGCGTCGAGCGCGCGCTGACGGCGCAGGCGCGCGACGCCGAGGAAGACTGACATGCGCCCCTCGGACGGTTCGCCCACCTTCTACGAGGAGGTGGGCGGCCGCCCGACATTCCGGCGCATTGTCGACGCGTTCTACCGCGAGGTCGCGCGCGACGAGGTGCTGAAGCCGATGTACCCCGAGGAAGACCTCGGGCCCGCGGCGGAGCGGCTGCTGTTGTTCCTCGAACAGTACTGGGGTGGGCCGACGACGTACAGCGAGACGCGCGGCCATCCGCGCCTGCGTATGCGGCACATGCCCTACAAGGTGAACCCGGATGCCCGCGACCGCTGGCTGGCCTGCATGCGTACCGCGGTCGACGAGGCGGGGTTGTCACCGATGCATCGCGACGTGCTGTGGGATTATCTCGATCGCGCGGCGCACTCCCTCGTGAACTCCTTCGACGCGTAGAACTTTCGAATCTTTCTTCGCTTTTTCGGTGGAGCGAGGGTTCGTTTGTCAGAGGTTGTTTCTAGCCTGGGAATATGACAAGCGACGCCGCTTCCTCGCTCACCGGGCTCGACCCGGTAGAGCGCATGGTCACGGCCCTGCTCGTGGGCGACATCGCCCGCTACGACCGGGCCATCGCCCGCCTCGAAGCCCTCAAAGCCCGCAGCCTCACCCGCCTCGCCGGCATCGCCCACGCCTCCGGGGAACGTTCCCCGAACCGGGACGGCATCGACTACGCCCGCCGCGCGATGGCCGCGGACATCGCCGCCGCCACCCACACGCATCCCGTCGCCGCGAAACACGCCATGGAAGACGCCGAAACCCTGACGTTGCGGTTCCCGGCGACGTTCGACGCGCTCGCGAGCGGCACGATCTCCGCGAAGCACGCACGGGTGATCACCGATGCCGGGGGCGCGCTTCACCCGGACGCGCGGGCGGCGTTCGACTCTGCCACGGTTCCGGTTGCGGAGACCATGACGCCGGGTGAGCTGTCTCGGGTGGCGAAGAAACGGGCCGCGGAGATGGCCGACCTCTCACCCCGGGAACGACATCAGCGTGCCCGGGAGCGACGGTTCGTGTCGATCACCGACCTCGACGACGGCATGAGCGCACTGCGCATGAACGGGCCGTCCCTGGAACTTCACGCAGTGTATGACCGGTTGACGAGACTCGCGAAGACCGTGAAACACGACCGGGCCGGGGTGCGGGAACAGTACCGGCGGACGGTCGGGCATGGCGTGGGTGCGGAGTGTGTCGTGGAGGGGTGTGCGTGCCGGGATGTGCGGGGCTCCCGCGCGGCCGGCGACGTCGCGGCCGGCGGCGGCGATGCTGCTGCCGATGGCACCGTGCCCGAAACCAGCACTGGCGGAGCGCGCGCGGGCGCTCTCACCCCGGAGGCTGTGACGGCAGCGACTGATCACCGCTCCCTCGATCAGCTCCGCACCGACTTGTTCATCGATCTCCTCCTCGGCGCCGAACCCACCGGACACGACCTCCACCGGGCCGGCACCACCGAGACCCTCACCCACATCCGCGCCGAGGTGCAGATCACGATCCCCGCGACCATGATCCTCGACCCCGACGACGGGACCGCCTGGCTCGACGCCGGAACCCTCATCTCCCCCGACACCGCCCGACACCTCGCCGGTGCCTCACCGGGGTGGGACAGGCTCTTCTACCGGCCAGGCACCGGCATCGTCGAACACATCGACCACTACCGGCCCACCGCCTGGCAGAAACGCGCCCTCATCGGACGAGACCTCACCTGCCGGTTCCCCGGCTGCACCACCCCCGCACGCCGCACCGACATCGACCACACGCATGCCTTCGCCGAAGGTGGCCGAACGACGATGTCTAACCTCGCGTGTCTCTGCGAGGCGCACCACGTGATGAAGCACCAGTCCGACTGGCAGATGAAGCAACTTGACGACGGGGTCATCGAGTGGACGAGCCCGTCCGGGGCCGTATACGAGACCGAGCCACCGAGCCGGGTGTACTTCCGGGAAGAACCCACAGTCGAACCGAACCCGGCGTCCTCCCCATGGGGTCCGGCACCAGCCCGCGCCGAGGACCGACCCGACCCACCGCCATGGATCTCCGACTAGCCGGCACGCCTGCTCCTCGGCGGTCGCACACGGCATCGATCGCGACGATCGAGGGTGCCCCGCATCCACCCGCGACGCAGGTCTCCGTCGGCACCCGACGACGAGCCCACGAGCCGAGGAGACCGCACCGCGGTCGCGAACGCTCCAGTTACGCCGTCCCGGTGGGTCGCACCGGTGTCAGCCCGCTCACGGCGGGGCCGCGCGAGAGTACGTGGCCTCGCGCGAGCGAGACGCGCGTCCATCGTCCGGCCGTGAATACACGCGCCCGCTCCTCACCCGAGACGAAACCAAAGGTGAAGGCCGCAAAGGCGACGCCGAGGGGCAGGCCCAGCAGATCTTCGTCGGGCTGTCCCCATACCGATCCCCGTACGGCCCGCACAGCGTCCTCGCCCGGGCTATCCGGGAGCTGGTGCGCGACGGCGGCGATACCCCACTGAGCCCTGTTCGCCAGGGTTGCCGCGTCGATCTCGCCCGCGTCCGCCCATCCCGCGCGTGGCGGCGCCACCCCGGCCCAGGCCGGCGAGATCGCCTCATCCGGCAGCGTCAGGCTCTGCGGTTCGCCTCCCGCCTCGAGCGACGCGACGACGAAATCGCACTGAAGCTGCGGATCCGCGCGCAACATGCGCATCGCGAGCACCGTGGGCGTCCGGTCCAACAAGCCTCGCGGCGCGAGCGCCGCGGCCGTCATCACGAGCGTCCCCGCGGCCGCCTGGATCCGCACACCGTCCTCTCCGGCACGGGATGCGCGCCCCGCGAAGGTCAACACATCACGCGCAGATTCGGGATCCGCCATCACCAGTCGCTCACTCATCGTTTCTAGACTAGGCACGTGACCCTCGAGATCGATCTGAACAAGCCCGTCGAGATGATGCTGAAGGTGCTGCGGCTGGAGGACACGGGCGCCCGCACGAGCGAGGACATCTTCGTCGGCGGCTCCCACCCCATCCCCACGGGCCGCGTATACGGCGGACAGGTGGTGTCGCAGTGCGTCGTGGCCGCCGCCGCGACCGTCACGGAGGGGCACATCCCGCACTCGATGCACGGCTATTTCCTACGGCCGGGCGACCTGAACCTCCCGATCACCTTCGCCGTCGACCGGATCCACGACGGACGGTCATTCTCTCGCCGGCGGGTGCAGGCCTACCAGAACGGCACACCCATCTTCAGCGGCATCATCTCGTTCCAGACCGACGACTCCGGCCTCGATCACCAGATGCCCGCGCCCCGCGTCCCGGGGCCCGACGACATCGACCCGAGCGACGACATGGCCGGTTCCTTCTTCCTGCTGCGCTCGAACCCGATCGAGGCCAGGCGCATCCCGTTGCCGGCCGACGGATCCGGAACTCAGGCGACCTGGATGCGGGTGCGCGAGCCGCTCGCGGACGACCCGGCCCTCCACCGCGCCGTCCTCGCCTACATGAGTGATTTCTCAATCCAGGAGCCGTCACTGCGCGCGAACGGCGTCACCTGGCGCGTGCCCGGCATCAAGTCGGCGAGCCTCGATCACGCCATCTGGTGGCACCGCTTCGCGCGCGTCGACGAGTGGCTCCTGTACGTCAACGAATCGCCGTCAACGCAGGGCGGCCGCGGCATGAACACCGGCCGCTTCTACACGCAGGACGGCGCGCTGGTCGCGAGCACCGCCCAGGAGATCATGCTGCGCCTGCCCGGGGTGTGAGCCGCGTCAGGCGACGAGTGACGCGCGCACGTCGGCCTCGAGCGCAACCCACGCGAGCATCGCGCACTTGATCCGCATCACGTACTTGGCGGTGTTCTGGAACGCCGCCGCGTCGCCGAGCTCCTCCGTCGGCGCAACCGCACCGCGCGATCGCATCATTTCGCGGAACTCGTCGATGCGGCGCAACGCGTCCTCACGCGTGGCCCCCTCGAGCAGTTCGCTCATGATCGATGCCGACGACATCGAGATGCTGCATCCGTCGCCGTCCCAGGCGAGCCCGGCAATCCGGCCGTCCTCGACAGTGATGCCGAGCGTGATCTCATCGCCGCAGGAGGGGTTCAGCTCGTGGTGCGTGAACGGGTGCACCGACGGGTCGCCCTTGCCCTCCGGTGACTTGGCGTGGTCCAGGATCAGCTCCTGGTACATCTGCTCGAGCGCGTTGCTCATCGATCCGCTCCAAAGAAATCGCGTACTTCTGCCAGCGCGGCGCCGAACGCCGCCACGTCGTCGAGCGTCGAGTAGACGCCGGCGCTCGCGCGCGTCGACGACGCCGTTCCCAGCGCCCGGTGGAGGGGCTGCGCGCAGTGGTGTCCCGTGCGCACCGTGATTCCCCGATCGTCGAGGAACTGGCCGACGTCGTGCGCGTGCACGCCGTCGACGATGAAACTCGCGAGCGCCGCCCTGTATTCCCCCGCGGCGGGTCCGATCAGGCGAACGCCCGGCGTCCGTTCGACGACGTCGACGAGCGCCTGCGCGATCTCGTGCTCGTGCGACGCCACGGCCGCCATCCCGAGGCCATCGAGGTACTCCACCGCGGCAGCGAAGCCGACGGCCTGACTCACGGCCTGCGTGCCGGCCTCGAAGCGATTCGGCGCTGGGAGGAACTCGGCCGCCTCCATCGAGACGACGGTGATCATGGATCCGCCAGTGCGCACCGGCGGAAGCAGGTCGAGCAGCTCCGCCCGACCGTATAGCGCGCCGATTCCGGTCGGTCCGAGCATCTTGTGGGCGGAGAACGCCGCGAAATCCACCCCGAGGTCATGAAGATCGAGCGGCATGTGTGGCGCCGACTGGCAGGCATCGAGCACCGTGACGGCTCCGACGCCCCGAGCGAGCTCCACGATGTCCGCGACGGGCGCGATCTGCCCCGTCACGTTCGACACGTGCGCGAACGCGATCACGCGGGTCTTCTCACCCACGAGCTCACGAATGCCGTCGAGCGTCCAGAGGCCGCGCTCGTCGACGCTTGCCCACCGCAGCACCGCCCCGGTCTTCGCGGCCAGCCGCTGCCAGGGAATAAGGTTCGCGTGGTGCTCTGCCTCGGTGATGACGATCTCGTCGCCCGCCTGCAGCGCGAATCGCTCGTCGCCGAGCCCCATCGACGCGTCAGCCATACCCAGCGCGATCATGTTCAGGGCGTCCGTTGCATTCTGCGTCCAGACGATCTCGCGCTCACCGGCGCCCACGAAGGCGGCGACGCGTTCGCGCGCGCTCTCGAAGGCCCACGTGGCCTCGCCCGTCGCCATCGAGGATCCGCGGTGCACGGCCGCGTAGTCGCGCCGCACGAACTCCGCTTCGGCATCGATCACGCGCGCAGGTCGCTGGCTCGTCGCGCCCGTGTCGAGATAGACGGTCGAGGGGTGCGCCGCGAAGAACGGGAAGTCAGCGCGGACGGTGGCGCCGAGGGCATGTGGCATGGAGAACTCCATCACAGGTTGCGAGTGTCTCCTCCTATCTTCGCGCACCGAGATGACAGGGGCGCGAGAGCGGGCGCGATGCCCACCGACACGCTGAATTTCATCTTCGACGCAGATGTGCGTACGCTGGATATGTCAGATTGTCGACACGCAGAACGTCAATCTGTACCATCCGCGGTGAACGCGTACGACACGGCCGCAGCGGTGAGAAGCAATTCATCTACCGAGGGCTGAGCGCGCAAGCTGCGTCCCGTGCGCGCCGGCAGCACACATACACGTGACCGATACAGATACAGACGTGCTCGTTCGCGCCGAGGGCCTATACAAGGTCTTCGGCCGTCGCACCCACGACGCCGTCGAGAGACTCCGCAACGGCACCCCGCGGGAACAGCTCGACGGCGCGACCGCGGCCGTGATCGACGCCTCCTTCGAGGTCCGACGGGGCGAGATCTTCGTCGTGATGGGGCTCTCCGGATCCGGGAAGTCGACCCTGATCCGCATGATCAACGGCCTTCACGACGCCACCGCCGGACGGCTGCAGATCAACGGACAGGAGATCACGACGATCTCCGACAAGAAACTTCGCGAGATTCGACGCACATCGATCTCGATGGTCTTCCAGCACTTCGCGCTGCTCCCCCACCGCACGGTGGTCGACAACGTCGCCTATCCCCTCGAGCTGCAGGGCATCGGACAGGCGGAGCGCGAAGCGAGGGCGAGCGAGATCCTCGACCTCGTCGGCCTCGCGGGCTGGGGCGACAAGCTCCCGAAGCAGCTGTCCGGTGGCATGCAGCAGCGCGTCGGCATCGCCCGCGCGCTCGCGGCCGACACCGACATCCTCCTGATGGACGAGGCGTTCAGCGCTCTGGATCCGCTGATCCGCCGCGAAATGCAGGAACAGCTCGTCGAACTGCAGCAGAAGCTGCACAAGACGATCATCTTCATCACCCACGACCTCAACGAGGCCATGTTCCTCGGCGACCGGATCGCCGTGATGCGCGACGGCCGCATCGTGCAGATCGGATCCCCGGAGGACATCCTCACGGACCCCGCGAACGACTACGTCGAACAGTTCGTGCAGGACGTCGATCGCGCCCGCGTCCTCACGGCCGCGAATGTGATGGAGAAGCCGATCACGGTCGTGGCCGACAGCGCCGGGCCCCGCACCGCCCTGAAAACGATGCGCGACGCGTACTCGAGCGCCGCCTACGTCGTCGACCGCAACCGCACCCTCGTGGGCACCATCGAGGATCGCGACGCGATCAAACTGGTCCGCAAGGGCGAGCGGTCGATCGCGAGCATCATCCGGAAGGACGCCGTCACCGTCGGCGCCGACGACGTACTCATGGACCTCTTCATCCCCTCCGTCGAGTCGAAGCTCGCCGTCGCGGTCACTGACGCGGACGGTCGCCTCGTCGGCGTCATCCCACGCGTGACCCTGCTCGCCGCGCTCGGCCCCGGGCCGGGAGCGACCGAGGAGATCACCATCCCGGCACAGCCCGTGCCCACCACCGTCATCGACCAGGTGCTCGAGGCGAGCGAAGACGGCGAGCCGCTGGCCGCATCCGCCCTGGGATACGAGGAGGCCCGCTGATGCTCGAGAATTTTCATCTCCCCATCGGGGTCTGGGTCTCCGACGTCGTCGACTGGGTCCGCGACAACCTCAAGGCCGTCCTCGACCTCATCTCGACGGTCGTGAGCTTCCTCGTCGAAGGCCTTTCGGACATCCTCACGGCACCGCCCGCCCTGGCGATGATCGTCGTCCTCGCGCTCATCGGATGGCTCGTGCGCTCGTGGCAGCTCGCGGTCGGAACCGTCGTCATGTTCCTCATCATCATTGGCGTCGACCAGTGGGAGACGACGATGCAGACCCTCGCCCTGGTGCTCATCGCGGCGCTCGTTACCGTGGCGATCGCGATCCCCGTCGGAATCTGGGCGGCGCGAAACGATGCCGTCAGCGCCGCCGTCAAGCCGGTGCTCGACTTCATGCAGACGATGCCCGCGCTCGTATACCTGATCCCGGTCATCGTGTTCTTCAGCATCGGTGTCGTTCCGGGCGTTATCGCGACCGTGATCTTCTCCTTCCCCCCGGGTGTGCGACTGACGGAGCTCGGTATCCGCAGCGTAGACGCCGAGACGGTCGAAGCGGGTCACGCGTTCGGCGCGAAACCCGGGCAGATCCTGCGGGGCATCCAGCTGCCCCAGGCAATGCCAACGATCATGACGGGCGTCAACCAGGTGATCATGCTCGCCCTCTCGATGGCAGTGATCGCGGGCATGGCCGGCGCCGACGGCCTCGGCAAGGAGGTCGCCGCCGCCCTTGCGACGATCGACGTTGCGAAGGGGGCCGAGGCGGGCCTCGGCGTCGTCTTTATCGCCGTCTACCTTGACCGCGTCACGGCCGCAGCCGGTGCGCCATCGAGCTACCGCGGATCCCTACTCGGCGCACTCTCCCGCCGCCGCGCGTCGGCGCGCGACGCACGTGCGGACGCCGCGCCCTCCAGCCCGGAAGCGTCGACGATGCCCGCCGGCAGCGCCCGCGAACTCGTCTGACCCTCCCTCACCAGAACCCCTCCCTCACCAGGAACCCTCCCTCACCAGGAAACGCACGGTGCCGCACGGCACCGATGAAAGGAATCACCGTGATGAAGAAGCACACCCTCGTCAGCATGATCGGCCTCGGCGCCGTCGCGAGCCTCGCGCTCGCCGGCTGCGCATCGGACGCGGGCGACGGCGGCGACGCCGGCACCGCCGCGGACAAGGGCACCGTAACGCTCGGCTTCCTGCCTTCGTGGACCGATGGCCTCAGCATGACCTACCTCGTGAAGGACCAGCTCGAGAAGCGCGGCTTCGAGGTGGAGCTGGAGGAGCTCTCCGAGGCCGGCCCCCTGTTCACGGGGCTCGCACAGGGCAGCATCGATGTCTTCCCGTCGGCGTGGCCCGAAGTGACCCACGCCTCCTACATGGAGACCTACGGCGACGACCTCGAGGACCTCGGCGCGTACTACGACGGGGCGGTTCTCACGATCGCCGTCCCCACCTACATGGAGGACGTGAACTCGCTCGACGACCTCAAGGGGCAGGCCGATCGCTTCGACGGCGAGATCATCGGCATCGAGCCCGGCGCGGGCCTCACGAAGCAGACACAGGAGTCGATGATCCCGGCGTACGGCCTCGAGGACGAGTACCAGCTCGTCACCTCGTCGACCGCGGGCATGCTCGCGACGCTCGACAGCGCCATCGCCGCCGAGGAAGACGTCGTCGTGACGCTGTGGCGCCCCTTCTGGGCATACAACGACTGGGACATGAAGGACCTCGAAGACCCGAAGGGCGCCATGGGAGAGCCCGAGACGCTGAACTTCATGGCGCACGCGGGCTTCACCGAGGAGTTCCCGGAGGCCGCCGAGCTCATGGGCGAGATCACGCTCACCGATGACGAGTACGGCTCGCTCGAGGGTCTCGTCACGAGCGACGAGTACGACAATGACCCCGAGGGTGCCGTCGACGCATGGCTCGCCGATCACGGATCCGAGTTCGACTGGGTGCAGGAGTAAGCCCGGGCCGATACACACAGCTCAAACGGGGGCGTCGCAATCTCGCACTGCGGCGCCCCGTCGTTTCGCACGCACATCGATACGGAAGAAGACACACATGAACCGCCCCGCACGTCTGCTCACCACGACTGTCCTCGTGGTGGTCACCGCCGGCGCTCTCTCCTCGTGCTCGCAGGAGGACGCCGCCTCGGCCGACGGCGACGACCTGGGAACCGTGACCGTTGGGTTCCTCCCGTCTTGGACCGACGCAGTCAACAACGCCTACCTGCTGGAGGACCAACTGACGAAACTCGGCTACACGGTCGAGCTCGAGGAGCTCTCCTCGCCGGCCGTCCTCTACACGGCTCTCGCGGAGGGAACGGTCGATGTCTACCCGTCCGCCTGGTCGGACATTTCGCAGGCGCAGTACATCGAGAAGTACGGTGACGACCTCGAAGACCTCGGCACGTACTATGGCAACGCGCACGGTACCCTCGCCGTTCCGGATTACGTCGATATCGACTCCGTTGAGGACCTCCGAGGCCAGGCCGACCGCTTCGGCGGAAAGATCTACACGATCGAGCCCGGTTCCGGCACCGCCACCATGGCGGAGGAGAATCTCTTCCCCGCGTACGACCTCGGCGGCGAGTACGAGCTCGTCCCGTCGTCGCTGGCGGCGATGCTCGCGACACTCGAGAGCGCCGTCGCAGACCAGGAGGATATCGTCGTCACGCTGTGGCGGCCGTTCTGGGCCTATGACGCGTACGGCCTGAAGGACCTCGAAGACCCCGAGGAGGGCATGGGAGCGACCGAGGGCCTGCACTTCATGGCGCACAAGGGCTTCAGCGAGGAGTTCCCGGAGGCTGCCGATCTGATCGGACAGATCGAACTCGACGACGCGCAGTACGGCGCGCTCGAGAACGCGGTCGTGAACGAGTTCGGCGCGGGCGAACAGCCGGAGGCGATCGATCAGTGGGTCGCCGACCATGCGGGCAAGCTCGATTGGATCATCGAGTAGGAGACGCGAACAACGCCCCGAGGATGATCCTCGGGGCGTTGTTCGCGTGCGACGGACGCCGTCAGTCGCGGGTAAGCTTGCGGTGCGTCGTGCGGTGCGGACGCGCGGCATCCGGTCCGAGGCGATCGATCTTGTTCGCCTCGTACGCCTCGAAGTTGCCCTCGAACCAGTACCAGTTGGCGGGGTTCTCCTCGGTGCCCTCGTACGCGAGGATGTGCGTCGCGATGCGGTCCAGGAACCAGCGGTCGTGGGTGACGACCACGGCACAGCCCGGGAACTCGAGCAGAGCGTTCTCAAGCGACTGCAGCGTCTCGACATCCAGGTCGTTGGTGGGCTCGTCGAGGAGCAGCACGTTGCCGCCCTGCTTCAGCGTCAGCGCGAGGTTCAGGCGGTTGCGCTCACCACCCGAGAGCACGCCCGCCTTCTTCTGCTGGTCCGGGCCCTTGAAGCCGAACTTCGACACGTAGGCGCGCGACGGCACCTCGGTCTTGCCGACCATCATGATGTCGAGCCCGTCGGAGACGACCTCCCAGAGCGTCTTCTCCGGGTCGATCGCGCTTCGGGTCTGGTCGACGTAGCTCAGCTTGACCGTCTCGCCGATCTTCAGCTCGCCGCCGTCGAGGGGCTCCAGGCCGACGATCGTCTTGAAGAGCGTGGTCTTGCCGACGCCGTTCGGGCCGATGACTCCGACGATGCCGTTCGGCGGCAGCGAGAAGCTGAGACCGTCGATGAGCGTGCGGTCGTCGAAGCCCTTCGAGATGTTCTTGGCCTCGATGACCACCGATCCCAGGCGGGGACCCGCGGGAATCTGGATCTCCTCGAAATCGAGCTTCCTCGTGCGTTCCGCCTCGGCCGCCATCTCCTCGTAGCGAGCCAGACGCGCCTTCGACTTCGCCTGACGGCCCTTGGTGTTCGAGCGAACCCATTCGAGCTCGTCCTTCAGGCGCTTCTGCAGCTTCGCGTCCTTCTTACCCTGGACGTCGAGGCGCTCGGCCTTCTTCTCGAGGTATGTCGAGTAGTTGCCCTCATAGGGGTACAGGCGACCGCGGTCGACCTCCGCGATCCACTCGGCGACATGGTCGAGGAAGTACCGGTCGTGGGTGATCGCGATCACGGCGCCGTGGTAAGACTTCAGGTGCTGCTCGAGCCAGAGCACGCTCTCGGCATCGAGGTGGTTCGTGGGCTCGTCGAGGAGCAGCAGGTCCGGCTTCTCGAGGAGCAGCTTGCAGAGCGCGACGCGACGCTTCTCACCACCGGAGAGGTTCGCGATCTGCGCATCGCCCGGGGGCGTGCGCAACGCGTCCATGGCCTGGTCCAGCTGCGCGTCCAGGTCCCACGCGTCGGCGGCGTCGATGGCCTCCTGCAGCGTGCCCATCTCGGCGAGCAGAGCATCGAAGTCGGCGTCCGGCTCGGCCATGAGGCCCGAGATCTCGTTGAAGCGGTCGATCTTGCCCTTGATCTCCGCGACGCCGTCCTGCACGTTCTCGAGGACGGTCTTCGACTCGTCGAGCTCGGGCTCCTGCATGAGGATTCCGACCGAGAAGCCGGGCGTCAGCGCGGCCTCGCCGTTGGAGGGCTGATCGAGGCCCGCCATGATCTTGAGGATCGTCGACTTACCGGCACCGTTCGGGCCGACCATGCCGATCTTCGCGCCTGGGAGGAACGACATCGTCACGTCGTCGAGAATCAGCTTGTCGCCCACGGTCTTGCGGGCGCGCACCATCTGGTAAATGTACTCAGCCATATTGCACCCCAGTCTACCCGGCGCGACTCGCCGGCCGCCACGGAATACGGGTGCGGATCCGCGGGTCGGGGGTGCACGGATCCGCACCCTGGCGCAATCAGAACGGATTCGTCGCGGGCTCGAGCTCGCGCACCTCCCCCGTCTCCAGGTCGACATCGGCGTCGACCGGCGCATCCTCGTCCCCGGCGGGTGCCGGGGGTTCCATCCAGCTGTCCTGCGCGGCGGTCGCCTCGTCCTCGTCGCGCCGATGGCTCGTCGACGTCTTGACGATCTGTTGCACCTTCGCCCACTGGAGGTCGATCCCGACGCTCTCGGCGCGCACGGTCACGTTGATGCCGCTGCGCTCGTCGCGAGACCACTTGCGCACGGCGAGCGTACCCACGACCACGACGCGCGTCCCCTTACTGACGGACTTGATGATGTTGTCGGCGAGCATTCCGTTTGCCGTCACGTCGTACCAACTCGACTCCGTGTCCCGCCACGCGCCGGTCTGCGGGTCCCGATATCTTCGCGTGCATCCCACGCGGAGGCGCGTGAACGTTCGCCCATCGTCGCCCTTGTCGATCACCGGCTCTGCGCCCACATTGCCGATGATCGTGATCTGTTCGTTCATGACCACTCCTTTCGAATCGCAGACCGCGACTCGGCCCGCAACACGAACTCAGCACGATTCGCACGCAGCCCGCGCGGCGTTCGCAGGAAATGTGGACGAATCGGCTCGGATCGGGGCTTGTGGACACGCTGACTCGCCCAGAGCTCGCGGGGCTCGTCGATGCCCCGCGCCGAAACCGCTAACCTGGAACGACCACCCTCAGTAGCTCAGAGGAAGAGCGCCGGACTTCTAATCCGCTGGTCGCAGGTTCGAATCCTGTCTGGGGGACGATAACCATCGCGAAGAGAGAAGAGCGTCGACCGTGGGCTCAGCTGAGAACGACCGCCTCGTATGGATTGATTGCGAGATGACGGGACTCGACCCCGCGATCGACGAACTCGTCGAGATCGCCGTCGTCATCACCGACTTCAACCTCAAGATCCTCGATCCCGGTCTTCAGCTCGTCATCAAGGCGAGCGACGCCGCCCTGGCCAACATGGACGACTTCGTGCGCAATATGCACGCGACGAGCGGCCTCGATGAGGAGATCCCCCACGGCATTCCCCTGGCCGAAGCAGAGGCACGCGTGCTCGAATACGTGCGCCGCTTCGTGCCGGTCGAGCGCAAGGCGCCGCTCGCGGGAAACACGATCGGCACCGACCGCATGTTCCTGGCGAAGTACATGCCCGCGCTCGACACGTATCTGCACTACCGCAACGTCGACGTCTCGAGCATCAAGGAGCTCAGCCGCCGCTGGCTGCCGCGCGTGTACTTCAACGCGCCCGAGAAGCACGGAGGCCACCGCGCCCTCGCCGACATCCTCGAGTCGATCCGGGAGCTGCAGTACTACCGACTCGCCGCATTTTCCGCGGATCCGGGGCCGAGCTCCGAGGAAGCGAAGGCGATTTCTGAGAAAGTGGTGAACGAGTTCACCGGGTCGATATGACAAACTAAACGAGTTGCCCCGGCACGCCGGGGAGGACATGGTGGCCGTAGCTCAGCTGGTAGAGCACCGCGTTGTGGTCGCGGGGGTCGCGGGTTCAAGCCCCGTCGGCCACCCCATATGGGCGAGGTTCAAACCTTCGACAAGAGTCTCCACTCTTGAAAAGGTTTGAACCTCGTCCTTTTTCTTTGCCGTGGCGGCCCAGTTCAGAGCGTTCGCCTGCGACTGCACGTCGCAGAGCGCCTCGTATGACGGCTGGTACTCGACCTTCACTTCCCGATCCTCGTCGATGAAGATCTTGCGGAAGAACGCCTGGTTACACAGCCTCCTGTTCTGGTTATCGCACCGGCTGTAGATCAGCGAGATGTTCGCCAGCAGCGCCAGGCAGTCATCGAGATTCGCACGTGCCGCCGCGTACTCGTCATGGTGTGCCGACAGCCTCCCCTTGATGTCATCGAGCCTGGCCTCGATCCGCATCTGCTCTTCTTTCAGCAGTTCGAGCGAGATCGCACCCGAATAGTGCGCACGCAGAACGACGAGCCGCTCCTCTTCCAGCGAGGCGCGCTCCTTCGCCAAGGCTTCCAACTCGCCAGAGTCCGACGCCAGCAACCGATCAAACTCGGCGTGGATCATCCCCGCCAACGACTGGCGGAGGTCCGCGGAGATCTGGATCGTCTCGTAATACTTCTCGACCATGCGCTCGACATCTTCGATAAGGATCGCCTGCCGGGTGCAACCGGTCTTCTTCGAGTGGCGTCCGTTGCATACGAAGTATGGGTAGATCTTGCCCTTGCCGTTGTTCGCGTTCACGATGATGAATCTTGAACCGCACGCCCCGCAGTAGATCGTGCCCTTCAAATAGTGGGCATGCAGCTGGGTCGCGTCTGCCGCCGAAATGTGGGATTCGAGGACGTTCTGCACCTGATACCAGACTTCCTTCGGCACCAATGCCTCGTGGGACCCCGGATAGACCGCGCCCTTGAAGCGCACCATGCCCCGGTAGTACGGGTTCGTCAGCATCCTCTGAACGCTCGTCTTCCCAAGCGGCTTCGATGCTCGCTTCGGCGTCGGCGGAGTCGTCAACCCGCGGGCTTCGAGTTCGCGCTGCATCTGAGAGAGCGTCCACCTGCCTGACGCGAACTGCTCAAACGCCCACCGCACCAGCGGCGCACGCTCCTCGTCCAGCACCACCGTCCGGTTCTCGCGGCCCCGCTCATCACGCACTCCGACGTTCAGATACCCGATCGGTGCCCGGTTCGTCGTGCCGCCCTGCGCTGCTTTCTGCGAGAGTCCCTTCACGGTCTCGGTGGCGAGGTTGCGCGAGTAGAACTCCGCGATCGACGACATGATGCCGTGCAGCAGCATGCCCGATGGCGTCTCGTCGATGTTCTCGCTTGCCGACACCAGCGTGACCCCGGCATCGCGCAGCGCCAGGTGAATCGCGACGTCATCGGCTCGGTTTCGGGCGAGACGGTCGACCTTGTGGACGATGCAGTAATTCACCTGGTGAGCGGCGACGTACTCGATCATCTTCATCAACTGCGGCCGGTCAGCCTTACGCGCTGACTCGCCCGCGTCGACGAACTCCTCGATCACCGTCGCACCGAGCGACTCTGCCTTGCGCAGGTTCGCCTCGCGCTGGGCCGGGATCGAGTACCCCTCCTCGGTGCCGCCCTTCTCCGCCTGCTCCTTCGTGGAGACACGCAGGTACATGACGGCGACCGGGCCGCCAGTCGCATAGGCCGGATGCATCAACCCGCTCGATGGGGATACGGCTGTGGTGTTCGTGGTCATGGCTCTTCTCCGCGTGTGCTTGACAGCGCCCGCCGCGGAATCGTCAACTGCGAATGTTGATCGTGAGAAGAGCCCGAAGGCTGTAGGACTAGGCCGAACCGGCCACGTATTCGTGCCCCAAGCCGACGCTTGGGGGTTTAGGACCACAACATCCACCGCTAGCGGCGGACGGTTACATTCTACGCCTGCCCCTCCCGAGCGGTATCGAAAATCTTGTCGCCTGACTCTGCCGCGCGACACTCGCCGAGGTCCTGTAGAGCGAAGCGAATCATGAGCTCCGTCAACAGGTTCAGATCCGGCTGCTCGCGGTGAACCGCGCGAACGCTCAGACGACGCTCCTCACGGCTCCGACGGTCCGTCTGCTTTTCATAGTGCCCGCTCACGGCTCCTGCACCTCGCCCGTGCTGGGGTCGGCGTTGGCGAAGAACGCATCTTCCGCCGCCTGCCGGGCCGAGACCGTATCGAGCACGAACTTCACGAAGTCAGCGTCACGGTCGGTAATGACTTCCTCGACGACCTCCTGGTCGTTGTTCTCGCCCGGCCAAGGCGTCTGCCGGGTCGGGCGGTCACGGTCGCGCTTGGTGCCACAGGCAGCAACCCAATCGCGGAGCCGGCCCCGCGCATCCGCGAAGTCGCGGTGCCAGCCGAACGGCGCTGAACCGTCCTGGTCAGGGTCGTAGGCGCAGAGCCAGTGCAAATGCAGCGCTGAGAGCTCCCAGAGCAGCTCAGGATGCCGGTGCCAGTACGGAGGGATCTCCGAGGCCGGCAGCCCGTACTCGATCCGAAGCCAGTTGACCCACCGATTCAGCTCCAGCAGCTCCTGTTCGAGATCGTGAGCCGTGAGAAGATTCCAGTTGATCGGGTGCGGCGGCCCAATCTGCGGTTCGGGCTCGTAGTTCGGTTCAGGCGCATCATCGATGCCGTGATGCTCGTTCACGTTCACAGCCCCATCCCACGAGTGTCTGTGCCAGGTCGAGGTGCGGGCGCATCGAACGCTCGGCTCTGTCCCTGCTCGGGGGTGGTGGTGCGCGGCGTGCGGTCAACCTCGTAGCGGGTGCGGGCGGTGTCGTGGCCGATCTTCTTCGCGACGAACTCAACGTCCTGGACCGTCTCGCCGTCACGCTCGACCGTGTACTCGTGCTGGTATCCCTCGGCAACGAACTTGTCGCCCTTGGCGAAACGCTCAAACGCGCGCTGGGCGGTCTTGCGGTACATCACGAGGTTGTTGAACGTCGTTTCCAGCTTGGTGAAGCTGCCGTCTTCTTCGCGCCGGTAGTTCTCCTGCCCGAAGCGCGCGTAGAACCGCGCGTCACCGTTCTCGGTCTGCGTGAGCTGCGGATCGCTGGCAATGAAACCAGAGACTGACTGCTGGGTGCGGATAGCCATCGGACTGTCCTCCTGACGAATCGTGAGCAGCTCCCGTCGAGCAGCTCGTACAGGTCAGGTGCACGCCCCTACCCAGCGGAAAGCCCGCCGACTCAGTCGGCGGGCCTCTGCTCAAGAAGGGCTTCGATCTCGGATCTCTCGTGTTTGAGATCCGTTGCGGTAGGGCGTTTCGGCCACGGAATCAGATCCGTGATGATCGGCGGTGCAGAGCGCAGCAGGACCACACCGGTGCCGAACGGCATGGTGCGGATTCGATCCGGCGGCAGGATCGGTACCCGTCGGATCGAGCGCTGGTTTGTGCGTGAGCCGTAGTCGCCGAGCGTCACCGAGTCGGTGAACTCGTCCCGCTCACCGATCAGTGTCGAAAGATCCTGAAGGTCCCGAGAATTGGAAGCACCGCCGAGGATGATCTTGGTGATGCTCGCATCCCAGATCGCCGAGGCCTGGTCGTCGCTCCACTTGTCGCGTGCCTGCGCGAGCGACTGGAGCACGGGCATCGTGGTGATGCCCGTACCGCCGCCCTCGGCCATGAGCGTCGGAAGCGACGGCAACGGGGCGAGGTTCCCGATCTCATCCAGCGCAAGCAACAACGGCGGGTCAAGCCGTGCACCGGGCATCCTGGCGGCCATACGCCGGGCCGTCTCCACGAGATCCTCCACGAACGCGGCCACAAGGGCGGCACTGTTGCCCGCCCCGGCACCCGTGGCGAGCAGGTACAGCGTGCCCTTGTTTCGGATGAAGGCTTCCGGGTCGAAGGCTTCGTCTTCGCCGGGGCTGACGGCATCCAGCACACGAGGGTCAGCGAGGGCGGCGAGGGCGAGCGATACGCCCTGCCAGATCGAATCCCGCGTGCGCGGGTCGGTCTCGATCATCGCCTCCAGGCCCTCAGCCCACCCGGTCGCTGCGCGTGGTGATGCGTTCAGGATCGCGACGGCATCGGCCGCAGCAGACGGATCGAGCGTCCACCGGAACAGCTCCGCCGGGCTCCGCCGGTCGATCGCGGCCGCGTGCAGCAGCGCCTGGAGCGCGACGCGTGTTTTGCCTTCCCAGAAGCCACCGCCGTCGACACCGCCGTCGGCGAGCCCCGTCGCGGCGGCGAGACCTGTAGCGCGGATCATCGCGGTGAGCGGGTCCTCGCACCCGCGGATCGGCGACCACCGGAGTCCCGCGGGAACGCCCTCGGCGAGATGTTGCGGATCGAACACCATCACCGGACCGATCCGCCGCCGCGCGCGCAGCGTCGCAGTGAGGTTGTCGGGCCGAGTCGAGGTCGTCACCACCGCTCCGGGAGCGTCGAGGATCGCGTTGATCACGATGTGCAGGCCCTTGCCCGAGCGTGGCGGCCCGATGAGCAGGATCGAGTCCTCCACGCTCGCCCACACGTCCTTGCCGCGCGACTGTCCGAGCCGGTAGCCCACCTCGGCAGGCTCAGGGCTTTCGATCGAAGGCCGCAATGTTCCGGCTCGGCGGAGCAGTGCTCGACTCGATGCAGCGAGCGCGACTTCGTGTGCGGTGGCGGTTCCTGCGAGCCGGTGCGGGTCAGTTTCGGTCTTGCGCGTGTGTCTGTGCCAGAGCATCCAGAGCCAGGTGATCAGTGTGCCGAGTCCGAGGATCAGGACGGCGGCGACGGCCCAGTAGACGATGGCGTTGAGATCCTTAGTGCCGAGTGCTGTACCGGGCTCGCCTGGGTGCGTGAGTACGCCGAGGCCTCCGGCGATTCCGGCGTCGGGTTGGGCGGCGTTGGTGATGAATGCGGCGATCGATCCGGCTGCGCGCAGGATGAGGGTGAGGCCGAAGAGTGCGATGAGCCCGGCCATGAGGATGTTGGTGAGTTCGTCGCCGAGGGACCCGGTCTGGCGTCCTGGCGCGTTCACGAGATCCTCACCGACTGCGTGTGGCCGGAGATGTCACCGAGTAGTACGCCCTCGGTGAGGTGCTCACCGAGCTGGTCGAGGTCGATGAGCGCTCGGGCGTTGCCCTGCATGTCGCTCTCTGTACCGGTGACGACGACCGCGACGGTGATGTCCTCGCCGGGGACGAATCCTGACCCGTGGAGCTCTACGAGTCGTGGCTTCTTCGTGCGGCGTGCGCGTCGGGTCTCCGGCTGAGAAGGATCGAGAGGCTCCGGTGTCGTCGTCCGTCTGTGTGCCTCGATGATGTCGGTGTAGATGCTGCCGTCGTTCTCGTGTACCTCGATGCGGACGGTTCGGGTCCGATGCTCGGTGAGTGCGTCGAGTAGTGTCCCGAATGCTGCCCTCGTCCAGGGCGGTGCGAACGGTGGCGGTAGAAAGTCGTCGCCGTCGAAGCTGACGGTGACGATTCCCATGTCGCCGACGGTGATGACGGCCACGGGCATGGTGATCGGCGAAGACGCGTCGGGCTCGGTAGTCCTGTTCGAAGGGGGCATGCAGTGAAAGTGCACCGCCCGTTCCGAACTATGAAGCAGCGCGAGGCGCGATGAACGATTGATGAATGATCGTCCTAAAGCTGTTCCCGGGTGGATTCTCGCATTGATATCTGTCAATATAGAAGCATGTCGATGCAACAGGTAGTGATCGTCGGGTCCGGCCCGGCAGGGTACACAGCCGCGGTCTACGCGGCCCGGGCGGGGCTCGCCCCCGTCGTGATCGCCGGCGCTGTGACCGCCGGCGGTTCGCTCATGACGACCACCGAGGTCGAGAACTTCCCCGGCTTCACCAACGGCGTGCAGGGTCCGGAGCTGATGGAGGCGATGCGGGCGCAGGCCGAGCGCTTCGGTGCACGCATTCTCTACGACGATGCGACCCGCCTCGAGCTCGCAAGCGACGTCAAGACGATCGAGACCGGTTCGGGTGAGACGTTCCGCTCGCGCAGCGTGATCCTCACCACCGGTTCTGCGTACCGCAAGCTCGGCCTGGCCGAGGAGGAGCGGCTGTCGGGACACGGGCTGTCGTGGTGCGCGACCTGCGACGGGTTCTTCTTCCGCGAGAAGGAGATCGCCGTCGTCGGCGGCGGTGACTCGGCGATGGAGGAGGCGCTGTTCCTGACGCGTTTCGCGTCGAAGGTGACCATCGTGCACCGCCGCGACGAGTTCCGCGCGTCGAAGATCATGGCCGAGCGCGTGCTCGCCGATCCGAAAATCGAGGTCGCCTGGAACAGCGAGGTCGCTGAGCTGGTCGGCGAGAGCGCCGTCGAGGCGCTCCGCCTGCGCGACACGGTCACCGGCGACGAGAGCATCCTGCCCGTCTCCGGGGTGTTCGTCGCGATCGGCCACGACCCGCGCTCGGAGCTGCTGGCCGGTCAGGTCGATCTCGACGACGAGGGCTATGTGCTCGTCGACCACCCCACGACCGCGACGAACCTGCCGGGCGTCTTCGCCGCCGGCGACCTCGTCGACCGCCGCTACCGTCAGGCGATCACCGCATCGGGCACCGGCTGCGCCGCCGCGCTCGACGCCCAGCACTTCCTCGCCGGCCTCTCCGTCGACGAGACCGAGACCGAACTCCTGGAGGCATCCGCATGAGCGCGACCATCCCCGTCACCGACGCCACGTTCGAGGCCGAGGTACTGCAGTCCGACATCCCCGTGCTGGTCGACATCTGGGCGACCTGGTGCGGACCATGCAAGGCGATCGCCCCGATCCTCGAAGACCTCGCCGGCGAATACGACGGCCGGGTGAAGATCGTCAAGCTCGACGCGGACGCCAACCCGCAAACCGTGATGGCTGCCGGGGTCACGTCGATCCCGACCCTCGGCTTCTACCGCGACGGTGAGCGCGTCGACGTGCTCATCGGCGCGAACCCCAAGCCCGTCATCGCGGGCAAGATCGACGAGCTGATCGCATGAGCACCGCGACACAGACCCGCGCGAAGCCCGCAAGGCTCTCCACCCTCGACCGGTGGCTGCCACTCTGGATCGGCCTCGCCATGGTCGCAGGGCTCCTCCTCGGCCGGTTCATCCCGGCACTGTCCGACGTGCTCGCACACATGGAGGTCGGCGGAATCTCCGTGCCGATCGGTCTCGGGCTGCTCGTCATGATGTATCCGGTGCTCGCGAAGGTCCGCTACGACAAGGTCGCCGCCGTCACCGGGGACAAGAAGCTGCTCGCATCGTCGCTGATCCTGAACTGGATCGCGGGACCTGCGGTGATGTTCGCCCTCGCGTGGATCTTCCTCCCCGACCTGCCGGAGTACCGCACCGGCCTCATCATCGTGGGTCTCGCGCGCTGCATCGCGATGGTCGTCATCTGGAACGACCTCGCCTGCGGCGACCGCGAAGCCACCGCCGTACTGGTGTTCATCAACTCGGTCTTCCAGGTCGTCGCGTTCTCACTGCTCGGCTGGTTCTACCTCACAGTGCTGCCGGGATGGCTCGGCCTCGACTCGCAGGGCCTCGATGTGTCGATCGGGCAGATCGCGATCAACGTGCTCGTCTTCCTCGGCGTGCCGCTCGCGGCTGGCTTCCTCACCCGTTTCTTCGGCGAGAAGGCGAAGGGTCGCGACTGGTACGAGGCAAAGTTCATCCCCGTGATCGGCCCGTTCGCGCTCTACGGCCTGCTGTTCACGATCGTGTTGCTATTCGCGCTCCAGGGTGAAGCGATCACCTCCCAGCCGTGGGACGTCGCCCGCATCGCGTTGCCGTTGCTGGCGTACTTCGCGATCATGTGGTTCGCTGGCCTCCTTCTCGGCAAGGGCATTGGCTTGAACTATGCCCGCTCCACCACCCTCGCCTTCACCGCAGCGGGCAATAACTTCGAGCTCGCCATCGCCGTCGCGATCGGCACCTTCGGCGCCACCAGCGGCCAGGCCCTCGCAGGCGTTGTCGGCCCGCTCATCGAAGTACCCGTGCTCGTGGGCCTGGTGTATGTCTCCCTCTGGGCGGCGCGGAAATGGTTCCACACTGACCCGTATGCTGTTCCCGCCGTCTCCGAATCGAGGGCATCATGACCACCACCGAACTCTGTACCCCGGCCCCGACGCACGCCATCGGCGAGGAGGCCGCCGACGCCGTCGCGACGACGCTCAAGGCACTCGCCGATCCGTTCCGGCTGCGCATGCTGTCGGCGATCGCAACCGACCCGCGCGGCGAGGCCTGCGTCTGCGACCTCGCGGAGCTCGCGGACGTGTCGCAGCCCACCGTGTCGCATCACCTGAAGAAGCTCAAAGACACGGGTCTGCTCGCCTCCGAACGACGCGGCACGTGGGTGTACTACAGCATCCTCCCCTCGCGGAAGCAGGCCGTGACCGCACTGCTCGATGCATTCGCACCCGCCGCGATCACCGAAGCAGCGACCGAGCAGGAAGATCGCGCGGCTGCGCTGGAAGCCCTCAACGCGAAGGTCGAGCACCTCGCCGCAGAGCTCGCCGACGAGATGGATCACCTGAATCGCGACCTCGTCGTCACGATCGTGCGGGAATCGTTCGCCGGCCTCGTCCGCTCCGCGAAGCTCACCGGCCATATGGTCCCGCTGACCGAACGCTTCGCCCGCCAGCGTCTCGCCGACATCACCCGCGACCGCGAAGCGGGTAAGCCGCAGGTCCTGTTCGTCTGCGTCGCCAACGCGGGCCGCTCGCAGCTCGCCGCGGCACTGGTGAACCAGCTCTCCGGCGGCGACATCGTCGCACGCTCCGCCGGCTCGACGCCCGCGTCCGAGGTGCACCCGCACGTCCGCTCGATCCTCGCCGACATCGAAGGCGAACAGGATGCCTCGGCTGCATTCCCGAAGCCGCTCACCGACGACGCCGTGCGCGCCGCCGACGTCGTCGTCACGATGGGCTGCGGGGACGTATGCCCGATCATCCCGGGCGTGCAGTACCAGGACTGGGCCGTCGGCGACCCCGCCCTCGCCTCCGAAGAAGGCGTCGCCGCGATCCGTGACGACATCGAAGCCCGCGTCCGCACCCTCATCGAATCTCTCGCCACCCGCTGAGAAGAAAGAAGACCTCTCTCATGACCACTGCAACGCACAGCGTCCTGTTCGTCTGCGTCCACAACGCCGGCCGCTCCCAGATGGCCGCGGGCTTCCTGCGCCACCTCGCGGCAGGCCGCATCGAGGTCCGTTCGGCCGGGTCCATCCCCGCCGACCAGATCAACCCCGTCGCCGTCGAGGCCATGCTCGAAGAGGGCATCGACATCCGCGGCGAGGCACCCAAGGTCCTCACCACCGAGGCCGTGCAGGACTCGGACGTCGTCATCACGATGGGCTGCGGCGACGCGTGCCCATTCTTCCCCGGCAAGCGCTACGAAGACTGGAAGCTCGACGACCCCGCCGGCCAGGGCATCGAGTCGGTCCGCCCGATCCGCGACGAGATCAAGCGCCGCATCGAGGAACTCATCGCGTCGCTCGAGCCCGCAGCCGCAGAGGCGGCCAGCGCATGAGCGCGTCGGTGCTGTTCGTCTGCAAGAAGAACGGCGGCAAATCGCAGATGGCCGCAGCCCTCATGCGCCAGCACGCAGGCGACGCGATCACCGTGTACTCAGCCGGCACCGCACCGAGCGATAAGCTCAGCGCCCTCGCCGAGGAAGCGATCATCGAGGTCGGCGCGTCGATGGAGGGCGAGTATCCGAAGCCGATCGACCCGGAGATTCTCCGCAGCGTGGATCGGGTCATTGTCCTCGGCGACGAGGCGAAGGTCGCGTCGGTCGACGGCATGGCGGGTGTGATCGAGACTTGGACTTTCGCAGATCAGGACGCTTCCGACATCGGTGGCGGCGACCGCACGCGTGCGATCCGGGACCAGATCGCTGAGTACATCCGTGCGCTCGCTGTCGAACTCTTGCGCTGACAGTGGAGCGGAAGATGCCCCTGGTGCCGCGATTCAGCGGCACCAGGGGCATCTTTCGTTTACGTCAGCTGCAGCGTGGTGATGCAGGTGGCGTCATCGTTGTTGCCCGTCGACAGAGTGCCCTCGGCGGTGCGCCCATCCTTCTCGATGATCACGTCAGCGGTGACTCCGCGCGGGAGCCAGACGCCGATGAAGCCGTTATCGAAGGTGCGGACCGTGCCGTCGGTGTATGCCTCGCCCGTCGCAGAGTCGGTGATGGTGACGTCGACGTCGGTGTCGCTCTGTTCTCCGACGCAGCTGACGGGCGCGTGGTAGTAGCAGTCGTGAGTCTGCTGCTCGTACGGTGCGATCGCGACATACACCTCGTCATCGGGCATCGGGAAGGATTGCTCGCCCGAATCGTCGGTGATGATGAGTGCGTCTGGCCGGATCTGCGCGGTGAAAGTGTCCGGGCGTTCATTGACGGGCATCCGGTCAAGGGTGTCGATGATGGTGCGTGCGTCAAGGCCGGCAAGATCATCGACGTCTTCGATGCGCACATCGCGTGGAGACTCGGTCGCCGCGGGAGCAGGCACCGGCCCGGACGTCGCCGAACAGCCGACGAGGACACCCGTCGCCAACAGGAGCGCCCCGACAGTCGCAAGGATCTTCGCCCGCGGAGGGTTCGTGTGTGTGAAATGCATGATGAAGCCTTTCGAGTCCGTGGTGCGGCGGGCCGGAGCTGCGCTGCGGCCCGCCGCACCACCAGAAGGAGTCAGAGGGTGTCGAGGATGTCGTTCATCGCGGTGATCTCGGCGCTCTGCGAGTCGATGACCTGTTGCGCGAGGTCGAGCGCGTCGGGGTTCTGGCCGTCGGCGAGCTCGGTCTCGGCCATGTCGATCGCACCCTCGTGGTGGACGATCATGCCTTCCAGGAACAGGCGGGCCGCCTCGTCTCCGGTGGCGTCGTCGAGGGCGGTCATGGCTTCGTCGTCCATCATGCCGTCCTCGCCCATGTCGTGACCGGCCATGCCGTCCCCGGATGTGGCGCCCCAGTCGTCGAGCCAGCCGGTCATGGTCTCGATCTCCGGCGCTTGAGCGTCCTTGATCTGCTGGGCGAGGTCGGTGACGCGCGGATCGATGCCGTCCTTGTCGAGGATCATGTCCGCCATCTCCACGGCCTGTTCGTGGTGCGGGATCATCATCGCCGCGAACATCTCGTCGGCGGCATTCGCCTCCGACGAGGTTGAGGCATCGGGGGTGCTGGTGGAGTGCGAACTGTGATCAGCGCCGCCGGTGGTGTCGTCGGCGGCTGTCGAGCACCCGGCGAGGAGGAGGGAGGCGGCCAGAGCGGTCGCGAAGAGAGTGATCGTGCGAATACGCATGAGAAGAGGTCCTTGTCTTGTCAGTCGAAATGTGGGGTGGTGATCCGTCGCCCGGGCAGGGCGAGACCCCGCCGACCGCGCCGAGGGTTCGGGCGGGCGGCAGGGTGGTGCGGATCAGGTTCGACTGATCGACAGGACGAGGAGAGAGGGCGGGCGCGGCCACGGCAGAGACCGCAGCAGCACGCGCACCCGGACCAGCGGTGACGGTACGGGCAGGAGCCAGCCGCCGAGCAGGCGCGGCGCGCTAAGAACCAGCGCGACGGCGAGCAGCGCGAGCACGCACATCATCATCTGCATCGCAGGATCGTGCGACATCCCGCCACACTCATCACCCGCACAGGCGCCCTGCTCCGTGGCCTCCAGAGAGTTCGACGCATCGTGGCGCATCGTCGACACCGGCTCGGAGGAGGCGTCGTGTGTGAGGGCGACGTCGTGCACCGAAGCAGAGTAAGCCGCCGCGTGGTCGTGTCCGGTCATGGGCAGGGTGTGCCCGACGGAGAGGGCATGCATGCCGAGCAGGCCGGTGATGACGAGCAGGGTGAGCCCGACGCTGAGCAGCACACGGCGCACGGTCGTCGATACGACCCGCTGCTCACGCGCTGCACTCAACGGCTGCTCCCTCCTGGTCATAGTCAACGATAGTTCGGTCAGGCTGACCGTTCCCGTGCGGCGCGCGTGCTCGCTGCCGGGCTGAGGTCGAGACGGCGCAGCAGTTGCGCATTCGCGGCGACCACGATCGTCGACAGCGACATCAGGATCGCGCCGACCGACATCGGCAACACGAACCCCACCGGCGCGAGCACACCCGCGGCCAAAGGCACGGAGACGAGGTTGTAGCCGGCGGCCCACCACAGGTTCTGCCGCATCTTCCGGTACGCCGCCTTCGACAGCTCGATCACCGACAGCACCGAGCGCGGGTCGGAACTGGCGAGGATGACTCCGGCCGACGCGATCGCGACATCCGTGCCCGCGCCGATCGCGATCCCGACATCCGCCTGCGCGAGCGCCGGGGCGTCGTTCACCCCGTCGCCGACCATCGCGACCTTCAACCCTTCCGCCTGGAGTGAGGCGATCTTCGCGGCCTTGTCCTCGGGGCGCACCCCGGCGAAGACGCGGTCGATGCCGAGCTCCCGACCGACCTGGTGCGCGACGGCCTCGGCGTCGCCGGTGATCATCACCACCTGCACCCCAGACGCGTGCAGCGCCTCGACCGCGTCACGCGATTCCGGACGGATCTCGTCCTCGAGCGCGAGACCACCGGCCACCCGCCCGTCGATAGCGATGTGCAGGATAATCGCGCCCTCGCCCCGCCATGCCTCTGCCTCGGCGATCTCGGCGGCGCCGAGCTGTTCGAGCAGGCGCGGCCCGCCAACCCGCACCTCGTGCCCGTCCACGCTCGCGCTCACCCCGACGGCCGGCGACGAGGAGAACCCCGACGCAGCTGGGATTGTGAGTTGCTTCTCGTGGGCGGCGCGGACGATGGCCTGCGCAAGCGGGTGCTCACTGTCGGCCTCCGCCGCCGCGGCCAGCGCGAGCAGACGATCCACATCGATCCCCTCGACGGTCGCCGCCTGGGTGAGAACAGGTTCGCCCTTGGTGAGGGTGCCGGTCTTGTCGAACACGACGACATCGACGGTGCGCATGCTCTCCAGCGCGAGACGGTCCTTGACGAGCACACCGCCCTTCGCCGCACGTTCGGTCGCGATCGACACCACCAACGGGATCGCCAGTCCGAGCGCGTGCGGGCACGCGATCACCAGTACCGTGATCGCCCGCACCACCGCGTCATCCGGGCTCCCGACGAGCGTCCACACCACCGCGGTGGTCACCGCCGCGGTGAGAGCGAACCAGAACAGCAGCGCCGCCGCACGGTCTGCGATCCGCTGCGCCCGCGACGACGACGCCTGCGCTTCGGCGACCAGACGCCCGATCCCCGCCAACGCCGTGTCCTCGCCCGTCGCGGTGACCTCCACCCGCAGGCCGGAGTCCGTGGCGACCGTCCCCGCCGTTACCGGGTCGCCGAGGCTCCGGGCGACGGGACGGGATTCGCCGGTCACCATCGACTCGTCCATATCCGCCCGGCCGTCCACGATGCGACCGTCCGCGGGCACACTCCCACCGGGACGGACGATCACGACATCACCGACCCGCAGCTCGCCCGGCGCGACCGTCTCCACCCCGTCGCCGGTCACGCGCTCAGCCTCGTCCGGCAGAAGCGCCGCTAGGGAATCGAGAGCGGAGGTGGTCTGGGCGAGGGAGCGCATCTCGATCCAGTGCCCGAGCAGCATGATCACGATCAGCAGCGCCAGCTCCCACCAGAACTCCAGCGCATGATCCAGCAGCCCCAGCGTCGCACCCCACGAGGCTACGAACGCGACGGTGATCGCGAGCCCGATCAGCAGCATCATGCCCGGCCTGCCCGAGCGCAGCTCGCCGACCGCGCCCGTCAGGAACGGCCACCCGCCCCAGACGTACATGATCGTGCCGAGCACCGGCGCGCCCCATACCGCCCAGCCCGGAACCGTGTAGCCGAGGATCATCGCGAACATCGGCGAGAACGCCACCACCGGCACCGCGATCAGCAGATTCACCCAGAACAGGCGACGGAACTGTCCCACATGATCCCCATGCCCCACATGGCCGCCGTGCCCCATGTGCCCGCTGCGCTGCGCGTGCGCCTCATGCCCGGGAGCAGTGGGCTGCTCGTCGTGCATCTGGTGCGATGGCACGTGGTCGTCGTGATGCGCGTGGTCGCTCGCGGACGTCGTCGCCCCCGTGCGGTGCAGGCCTGGATCGTGGTGGTGCGCATGCGGATCGGACATCGATCACTCCTTCGTCAGCGCACCCGCATCAGGTGCGTCACCCACAACAACCCAATACCCCCAGGGGGTATTCCTGACATCCTACGACGAACAGCATCCGTCCTCGCAGCGGTCCGCCTCGCGCTCCCCAGTCAGCGCGGCAACTGGCTCGGTGCAGGTCTCACCCCGCCAGGCTTCGATGCCTTCACGGATCGCGAACACGGCGATCACAAGCGCGGCGATCGAGTCTGCCCACGCCCATCCGAGCAGGCTGTTGAGCACGAGCCCGACCAGGAGCGCGGCGGAGAGGTAAGTGCAGATCAGGGTCTGCTTCGAGTCCGCGACCGCCGACGCCGACCCCAGCTCACGTCCGGTGCGGCGCTCGAACCACGACAGGAACGGCATCACCACGAGACTGAGGGCGGCGATCGCGATCCCCACCGGCGAATGCTCTGGGTCACGCAGCCCCGCCAGCGACAGCACCGCATCGACCGTCACATAGGCGGCGAGAGCGAAGAACGACACCGCGATCACACTCAGCGTGATCTTCTCCCGCCGCTCCGGATCAGGGGCAGCGAACTGCCACGCGACCGCCGCGGCCGAGAGCACCTCGACGATCGAGTCCAGCCCGAACCCGATCAATGCCGCCGACGACGCCGCCCCACCCGCGGTGAGGGCGACAATCGCTTCGACGACGTTCCAGGTGATCGTGATCGCCACGACGATCCTGATCCGCCGCCGCAGCACCCCGATCCTCGCCGGAGTCAGCGTCGCCCCGGTCACGAGACGGTCTCCGGCTCGCAGCACCCCGGGACCCGGCAGGCCGGGTCGATGCACGGCGCGTGCTCGTCAACCGCGAGCGTCACGTCCACGAGCGCTGTCAGCGCGGCAGCGAGATGCGGATCGGCGATCTCGTACCGTGTCTGCCGGCCCTCGGGCTCGGCGACCACGATCCCACACCCACGCAGGCACGCGAGATGGTTCGACACGTTCGTGCGCGTCAACTCCAGCTCACGGGCGAGCCGTGCCGGATAGCCCGGACCATCCAGAAGCGAGAGCAGGATGCGCGAACGCGTCGCGTCTGCCATCGCCCGGCCCAGTCGGTTCATCACGTCAACCCGCGAAGCAATAGTCAGCATGCGCTGACTATACAGTTATAAGTGACCAATTGACAAGGGTGTACTGTCAGGCGGCGACGCCGCCGCAGATCTCTTGCCAGAGCCCCCGGTCTTGCGGCACAATCACGCGACCGGGGACGGACGAACCGTCGCTGGGGTTGCAGGTTCCGCGAACATGCAACCCCACGCCCCAGAAGCCACGGCCTGAACCCGCATCTTCCGGCGTTTTACCCTTCAGGAATCGTGAACTTGCGGGTTTCATCTGTCATCCGACCAGTCGTGTCGAAGAGCTCCAGCTCTGCCGGGTGCAGCTGGTGCTGACAGACGAATGAGCGGTCCTTGATCCGCCACAGCCCCTGCCCGACGCCGAGGCCGGGCAGGAGCTTCTGTTCTGTGCCGGTGAGGCCGAGCGCGTTCGCGGTGACGCCAAGCTGGTCGGTCTCTTGGCGGTAGATGATGCGGGTCTCGGCGTTAGCGAGCAGGCTGTTCGCGAGCGACCGCATGGCCGATCCCTGGTCGCCGACGTTCTCGAGGTCGGTGAGCTTGTGGAAGATCAGCATGTTCGCGATCCCGTACGCCCTAGCGAGCCGCCAGTGCGCATCCATACGGCGAAGAAGCGCCGGGTGTTGCATGAGCCGCCAAGCCTCGTCGTAGATGCACCACCGCTGCCCGCCGTTCGGGTCAAGCAGCGCCGATTCCATCCACGCTGACGAGCACGTCATCAGCACCGAGATCAGTGTCGAGTTCTCCGCCACTCGTGAGAGGTCGAGGGAGATCATCGGCAGGCTCGGATCGAACGTCACCGTCGACGGCCCGTCGAACAGCCCGGCAAGGTCACCGGCGACGAGACGCCGTAGTGCGTACCCGACAAGGCGACCGTCCTCGGCAAGCCGATGCTCAGGGTCCGACGTCCGGCTGGGGTTGAGGACCCGGTCGACGACCATCGGCAAGATCGGAACGTCATTCTCCGCCACCGTCTCCGTCAGCGCCGTGTCGATGGCCGTGTGCTCGAGTGGTGTGAGCGGCCGGTCAAGCACGGTCTCCGCGAGTGCACCGATGAGATCCCGGCGGCGGGACGCGACGGTGCTGATCCAGGTCTCGTCGCTGAGACCGGCGGGCCGGTATCCCTCGTCGAGTGGGTTGAGCCGGGTGGAGAGGCCGTGGCCGAGGACGATGGCTCGGCCGCCGACTGCTTCGGCGACCGCGGTGTGTTCGCCCTTCGGGTCGCCGGGCACGTAGACGCGCCGCCCGAATGGGAGCGAGCGCGTGTAGAGGCTTTTCGCGAGCGAGGATTTCCCGGACCCGACGATGCCTGCGAGGACGACGTTGGGTGCGGTGATGAGACCACGTGAGTAGAGCACCCATGGGTCGTAGACGAATGAGCCGCCGGAGTAGAGATCCTGGCCGACGAAGACGCCGTCGGAGCCGAGGCCGCCCTCTGCGAGAAACGGGTACGCCCCGGCCAGTGTGGCCGAGGTGTCCTGATGCCGCGGGACCTTGAAACGGCCCGGCGACCGCAGCATCGCCGGCCCCGCCTCACCCGCCTTCGGGAGATACGTCGTCGCCCTGCGTTCGGCTTTCTCGGCCTCGAACTTCGCGACGGCTGCTTTCTTCTCGGTGGCGCGCTTCTGCGCCTGGACCTGCTGGGCCGCCTTACGGCGCTCCTTGCGCAGGCGACGCTTCTCGCTCGCGGGGGCAACGAGCACCGAGGTGTGCAGTCGCTCGGAGTCGTCGCGGTTCACAGCCCCAGCCCCCGCTCGCGCTTGACCGCAGCGATACCGGGGTGCTCGAACCAGTTCGTCGGCCCCGACTGCGCAAGCTCGGCCTGCTTGTCGACGGCGTCCTCGGGCGGGATCTCGTGGAGTCGGTAGAGGCCGACGTGCCCGAACGAGTGGCTGTAGGTCATGTCGTAGTCGCCGTCACGGACTTCCTGTTCCAGCGGGCCGGTCGGCGGCAGGTCGTACACATACCCGTTCTCGAGGGCCGCGTCGGTGGTCTCGTCGCCGTAGTCCCAGTTCTTCAGGAAGCTCATCGCGGCATCCACGCCCTCATCGTCGATCAGCTCGAGCACCTCGTCGGCTTCTTCGCCCTGGAGGAAGCAGATACTGACCCACCGCTTCACCGTCACCTGCTCCACCGCGGGCTCATCCCGCCACGCGACACGGCCGCTCGCGGCATGCGCCTTATCGAGCCGGTCCTCGACCTGATCAATCAACGTCGCCGCCTGGTGCAGCTCGTCGGCGGCATCGAGCGCGGCTTTCGAACCGACCTCGTGGCCGCCGTGATCGTCGAAAGCACGCGGCCGGTTCTCGACGTGAGCGCGGGCGAGCTGGTCGAGCACCTGCCGAAGCGAACGGACACCGTAGAGCACGTCTCCGAGGACCCCGTAGAGGTCTCGCGGGTGTTCGAAGGTGCGGCTGGCGTGTGCAAGGCCCCGGAGTGCTTCCGAGGCCTCACCGGCGTCAGCACCGGGATCGTAGAACGTGGGCATGATGACCTCCTGAGCAAGTGGATTGCCCCGTAGGTGCACCGCCACATCCTGTGTCAGACCCCAGTTATACGATTGCTTTCATGGACACCCCGAATGAAATCCAGAGCGCTGGTACGAAATTTACGCAGGTACTAGACGCCGCTGCGAAGCTTCCCGGTGTCCGGATCAACCGAGCGCAATACTTGAGGACTGCGCTGAAGCGACACTGCGCTCAAGACCAGATTGAGGAAGCTATCCGGACCTCTCCGGCTGCAGCTGGAATCCCCATGCGAGTCATCACCGAGGTCGCAAATACCTCGATCACCTATGAGACGACGAAGGTCTCTGGGATCTCCGCTGTTGCGGGCCTCCCCGGTGGGCTGGCCATGATCGGAACTGTTCCGGCTGACTTGGCCCAATACATGGGCCACATGCTGCGGATCGCGCAGAAGCTTGCGTACATCTATAGCTGGCCGGATCTCTTTGCCGAAGGCGACGAGCTGGACGAAGCGACAGAGAGCGTCTTGACGCTTTTCGTTGGCGTCATGTTTGGTGTGCAGATCGCTCAGGGTGGCGTCACGAAACTCGCGGCAATGATCGCGGCAAACGTAGCGAAGAAGCTTCCGCAAAAGGCTCTCACGAAGGGCCTGATCTACCCAGTAGTCAAGAAGGTCGCCGGTTACATCGGTGTCAGCATGACCAAGAAGATGTTCGCAAGCGGTGTTGCGAAAGCGATCCCCGTTGTTGGCGCGGTGCTGTCTGGCGGCCTCACACTTGGCACTTTCCTCCCCATGTCGAAACGTCTTCAGAAGCATCTCGCGAGCCTGGAGCTGACTCATCCGAGCCGACGGCACGCCAGCACCGCCGAGGCGGATGACGTCATCGTCCTGGCTGAGATTCAAGATGAAGATGGTGAGGCTCGACGCGAGGAAGCTGCCCAACAGCTTGACGGAGGCCCCAGCAACGACGTCGAGTCTGAAGCGAACGACGGCTGACCTCATATTGTTCGGCACAGCGGCAGTGCCGCTGCCGTGAACGCCTGAGCCTGCTGGCCGACGATAAGCCGCGTCTCGCACGACGCCTGGATCGCGGCCTGCTCGATCGCCGAGACCGCTGCGTCGAGATCTTCAGCGTTCGACGCCGACACCGAAACGAGCCCCGTGTAGCGGAGCACGCCATGGCCGGCTGTGAGATCGGCCTCCTGCTGGAGCACGTCCTGGAACTCAGCGGTCTGGGAAGCGTCTTCGATCTGCCCGATCCGCTGGCGCTGGTGTGCGTCTGAGATGTACTCGGTCTTCTTCTTTCGGATGTCGCGGGCGGCCTGGTCAGAGCGCATCGGCGTGCACAGCAGCGAGAATGAGCGCTGGATGCCCGTCGAGAGCAGCACTGGGGCGAGGAAGCCCGGATACACCATCGAGCGCGGCCATTCACTGATCCACAGCACCGCGTGATGCGCGGAATCCGTGCGCAAATGGTCCCACGACTCGTTCACCGCAACCGGCCCTGCCGTCGCGAGCGACTGCCCGAGCTCGCCATGACGCTCCAGGCTCGCCGCAACCGCCGGATCATACGCCGAACGCAGAATCACCGCGATCTGCCCGCACGTCAACCAGGCCGATGGCGCAAGATCCGCCGACCTGAGCGCCGCGATCAGCGTCGACATCTCCTGCCGGAGCACGGCGGCGGCTCCCTTGATGCCACCGCCTGCGGTGCGGATCTGCCGTGCGGCGGCGTGCATGTCGAGCGAGAGCGACAGCGTCGTCGCGTGACGTTCCCCGGCGGGGCCGGCCCGGTCGATGAGCTCCGCATACGTCGTCGCCGCCCAAGACGTGTCGCCGGTGCCGTGCGAGGCCCACCATTCGGCAAGCCCACTGCCGGAGTCCGGCAGGGTTCGCTCGAGGACTTGCAGCATCGACACGCGCCCCGAGCGGCACACTGTCGCGAGCACGCGCCCCCAGGATGCGACCCGGCGTTCCTGCTCGCCGGGGTCGAGGAGCACGAACGCCGGATGCGTTACCGACACCACGACCGTGAGCGTCGCCGCCGTCGGATCATGGATCATTCCGGCCCCGGTGGTCGGGTCGGTGTATTCGCGCAGGCGTGCCATATCGCCCGGCAGTGCGAGGGTGCCTTCGGGGCGGGGTGCGACGATGCGGCGGCGGTAGAGGGCCTGGCCGCCGGTGTTCTTCCACACCCACCAGAAGCCGACCGGAATCCACTCGACGATCGGACGCCTGGCGATCGGCACCCACGTGAGCACCGCCGCGACCGCCCACACCGGGGCCGTGTATGCGAGGAGCATCCCGCCGCCTGCGTAGAACGCCCATACGACCGCCGCGATCCCGACGCTCAACGTGACCAGTTGCGCGATGGAAAGGCCGAGGAGGATGCCGCGGCGGGTGAGGCGGGAGAACTTCACCGGCCGCAGTTCGCCCTCGGCACGGTTCTGCGAAGTGTTCTGGGACATCACATTTCCTTCGGCATGGGCGGATTGTTCGGCGGTGCGGGATCAGCCGCGGGCGGCCGCGGGGCCGGATTCGACGGCGGAGGCGGCGTGCCCTGTTTCGGCGCAGGCGACGCCGGGGACTCCACACCCGGATCGGACGGATTCCGCTCGGCACCGGCCGCTTCACCAGCCGCCTTCTCGCCGATCGCGCCGCCGATCTTCGGGCCAGCTTCCGCGGCTCCCTTCACGACCTCAGCACCGATGATCACCGCAGCGGCAGGGCCTGCAGCAGCGGCACCAGCACCAGCACCAGCGCCCGCCCCGGCTCCTGCGCCGGATGCCGCGGGTGCTTCAGCAGCCGGTGCGGCCGCGGCAGAGGGTGGGCCGCCGGGTGGAGGCGTCCCACCGCCGCCACCGCCACCGGGCGGCGGCCCGCCGGGTCCGCCGCCGTCGAGGACTTTCTTCACGCCGTCGCCCTGCGGCTTCGACGGCATCGGCCACGGACGATCGACCGCGCCCTTGGCCTCTTGTTCGGAGCCCATGGCGTGGTAGAGGTCGAAGCCGAGGAACGAGATGAACCGGTAGACCATGTACGGCGCGAATGCCGCGATGAACAGCAGCACGATGCCCACGATCGGTTCGGTCACCGCGGCGAGATCCACCGCGATCGGTGTCGAGATCTGCGTGATTGCGATCAGGAACACGACGACGAGCACGAGTTTCGAGACGATGAGTGCGATCACGAATGCCGCCCATTTCCCGATCCAGCTCCTTGTCACATCCCATGCCGAGCCGGCGAGGGCGATCGGGGCGAGCACGATCGCGACCAGCAGCAGCGCTTTGCGGATGAGGAGGGAGAACCAGACGATCGCGACCGCGCAGATCATGAGCCCGGCGAGGAAGATCGTGATGATCGCACCGACTCCCGGCAGAGAGATGTTCAGCGCGGTCAGCCCCGCGGTGAGGAGGGCGATCTTGTCGCCCATCGACCCGGTCGTCTCACCCGCGGCCTGCACGATCCCAACACACAGCTGGTCGACGATCTCGAGCAGCGTCGCCGTCAACGTGATGACGACGAACGACCCCAGGACTGCTTTCGCTGCCCCTAATGCGGCGCGTGAGAGCGCCGCAGGTTCTCGTCGGATCAGGCCGAGGACGAGCTGGAAGGTGAAGAACAGCAGCACGATGAACACGCCGATGCCGAACAGCAGGTTGTAGACGGCGAGGTAGCCGGGCTGGGTGACGTCGACCAGGGTGGTCGAGTCGAACACCTGCCACATCGTCTCGATCAGCCATCCGGCGGCTTGCCCCATCGCGGAGGCGAGCCAGTCGAACGGTGCCGAAATGAGCGTGGCGGCGGCTTCACCGGCCACGTCGCAGACGTTGGAAATGATGGGAATGTCGCAGACGCCCATGCTTACCCCTCCTCCGGGATCTCAGTGGGCGCTGCTTAGACCTGCTGGCCGACGCCCCAGAAGAAGTTGATGAGCGTCACCGCCGCACCGCACAGCACCGCGGCACCACACGAGACGAGGACACCAACCTTGCCGCGGGAGGCGAGGTGCGGGTTCGAGGAGTTCGATCCGAAGCCCCACACGATCGCCGACACAATGAGCGCGAGCACGCTCAGGATGAGCCCGACGGTCATGACGGCACCGACGATGGTGCGCAGCTGCGCGATCCCAGGCAGGCCGGAATCGTTCGGGGTGATGCTGATGTCCATCGGCACGATGATCGGAAGGCTGATCAGTTGGGTGGCGAGTTCGTACACGGCGTTCTCCTAGCGGTACCCGCCCAACGGTTGGGCGGAGGCGATTGAGGGTCGCCTGCTAGGTGCGCCGTTCGTTCCTCACAAGGTTGCTGTCAGCCCCAAGCCACGTTGGAGAGATCGACACCTTGTTTTGCGGCGTTGGACTCGATCGCCTGTCGAAACCAGGTCGCAAGTCCTGGTGCGAGCTTGTCGTAGTGCTCTCGATACTCCGGTTGCTGTTCATATCCGCGACCGAGGATGACCTGCATGTCATAGGTGAGGGCAAAGTACGACTCGAACACCACTCGGTGACGCTCGGCAAGCGCATGGGCTTCAGGCGTATCTGGTTCGACTCCTCGCCGGAACACTTCAGCGAGGTCAGTTTCCAGCGCGGACATTGCTTCAGCGTTGGCAGCCCACTCTTCAGGAGTGCGGTGTGCGGACTTCTCGGCGTACTCGGCCCATTGTGCGTTGCCGCCCCAACGCTCCTTCGCTTGTTCGATCCATTCCGGGTTCCACCCGTCTCCAAAGATTTCCATCTGCTGCTGCGGAGTGAGGAGGACGCCCCGATCATGAGCTTCAAGGAGGCGCAGTAGTCCGCGTTCGGCTACCTGGAGTTGTTCAATCTTGCCCGCGACTCTGTCGAGCTGCTGACGGATCGCTACTGCAGGATCAGCCGCCGTTCCGTCAAGCAGGTCATCGATCTTCGCTAGCGGCACGCCTAGCTCGCGGTAGATATTGACGCGCTGCAATCGAACGAGATCCGGTGGCGTATAGAGCCGGTAGCCGCTGGCGGTACGTCGGCTGGGGCCAACCAGACCGATGTGATCCCAGTGGTGGAGAGTGCGCACAGTCACCCCGAGGCGGGTCGCTGCTTCACCGATTGTCAGCCCGTCGTCGAGGTGACTGTGCTTCATCACTTACTCGCTTTCTGGGGCTGTAATGCCGATTTCGGCAAGGTTCTTCATTTCCTGCGATGCAGGGTCGAACGGTTTGGCAGCGGTAAAGATCACTCGGACATTTTCCGGAGTGTGCACCTCCAGCTCCACCGAGTTCCACGGTGTGTGCCGAGGTGAAACCGTGCTGCCAGGCCACGCTTTCGCGCAGGATTCTTCGAGCGGTTCGATCTCATCAAGAACGCAGGCGAAGCTCACCGACGAAGCCGGGAGCTCCTGCGTGTCTTCCCCTGCTGCGACGAGGAGCACGTCCTGGAATGCCCAACGCCGAAGATGCACCATGCGGCCGGGCACATCGAACAGGTTGAAGAACCCAAGGCCCTCGCACCAGAACTTCTCAGATGCGGCCAGATCGGTCGAAGGGACGGTGACAAACATGGGCATCCCGTAGATGCCACGGTAGGGCTCGGGAGCCACAGCTCCAGGGATGGGCTCGGGGACGGGACTGATTTCGAATGCGTTGTAGTAATCACTCATGCCCACAGACTCCTCCCTGACGTTACGTCAGGGTCAAGTCAATCAGTTACGGCGTGTTGCCTGCTTAGAACGCAGCATCGTGCCCAGAGTTCAGAGCTGCCCTCCGACACCGATCAGCCAGTTGATCCACGCCACCCCGGCACCCGCGAGCGCCGCGGCTCCGACCGCGACGAGGACCCCGGTCCGTCCTTTCGAGGACAGGCCGGGGTTTCCCGTTGAGGAGGCGATGGCCCAGATGATGGCGCAGATGATGAGCATGAGTACGGCGACGATGAGGATGATTGTGAGCATCGCGCCGATCGTGGTTTTGAGGTCTCCGATGCCGCCGAGGCTGTCGAAGTCTGGGAAGACGTTCATCGGGCTGCTCCTCACAGTTCGCATCCGGTCGGGCCGGTGGTGGCTTCCGGTAGGTCGGCAGCGTCGTGATCGTTGAGCCACTTCGCCGGGTCGACCGGTTCGCTGTTCGTGCCGCCGGGGCGGACCTCGAAGTGCAGGTGCGGGCCGGTCGAATGCCCGGATGAGCCGACGTCGCCGATGTACTGGCCTGCGACGACGTTGTCGCCGACCCTCACATGGATGCCGTGAGCCCACATGTGCACGTACCCGGTGGCGACGGTTTCGCCGTCGAGCTGGTGCTCGATCACGATGTGCCCGCCCCAGGTCGCATCGAACTGCGCGACCGTGACGACCCCGTCGGCAGCGGCGAGGATCTGCGTTCCGTCCGCCGCGGACAGGTCGATCCCAGCGTGCGTGGTCGCTTCGCCGGTGATCGGATCGGTCCTCGGACCGAAGTCATCGGTCTGCACCCATGTGCCCTCCGGAAGCGGGAACACCACCTGCTCGGACGACTTCTTCGCCTTCGCCGCAACATGCTTCGAGTCGACGGATGTTGCTGTCGATGAGGCCCCGGCTCCGTTGCCGGTGGTGAGCGTGGTGAGGATCTTCTCGGCGACGGGTTCGTAGTTGTCGTAGCGATCAGGGTAGGCGGAGACTTCGACGGCTTGGGCGACTTCGCCGAGGCCCATCTGCTGCCATCCGGGGATGTCGAGGAGGCCTCGGGGCGAGGGATAGTTCGGGCCGGCCGGCCCGCCGTAGAACGCCTTCGCCTGGTACTCCGGGTCCATGAGCTCTTGCACGGTGCCCCACCCGGATTGCGGGCGCATCTGGAACAGGCCGAGCGAGTCATGATCGGACCCGTTGCCGTCGTTCGGGTAGTCGCCGGATTCGGGATATGTGCCGGTGTTGGCGAGCATCCGCAGCGTCGACTCGGTGAGCGCCGCCATGAGCGCGATCTTCGTCGCGTCACGGTCGATGCCGTCGATCTGCGAGCCGACGGTGATGATCGTGGCCGCATGGGTGAGCTGCTGCTTGTTCAGCGTGAACGAGACGCCGTCCGCGGTGGTGACGGTGAGTTCGTCGGGGACGTCGACGACGGTGACGCTGTTGACGGTGCAGGTGGCGTTGGCGCTGGGGTTGGCGATCAGGCCGATGCTCACGAGCCCGAGCGTCGGGGCGAGGAAGCAGAACGCGAGTGCCGCGAGGGCGAGCTTCTTGAGCATGATCCAGTCGCCGCCTACTTCAACGGGTTGTTCAGCTGCGACAGGCGCAGCAGGTAGCAGTCGTCGCCGCTCGGGCAGGCCATGAAGATCGTGAACGACACCTGCTCGCTCATCGCCTGATCGGCGCCGTCCCAGACGCCGTCGCGGTGACGGGTGCCGGTGACCGTGTATGCGGCAGCGCCGGGCGGGAGCTGCGCGGGCCGGGCCTGCGCGACAGCCTCGCTCCACTCGACCGGCACCTCGAGGGTGTCGACGTCGATGCGCTGCGTGGTCTCGTATTTGCGCAGTTGCACCCAGGCGTCGCGCGTGGGCAGGTAGCCCGCGATATCGGAGGCGAGCCCGGCCTGCTCGATACCGGACGGGTCGCCGACGTTCACGAGAGCGGCGGTGTAGTCCAGCGGGTACAGGCCCAACGTGGTGTCCCACCTGAACAGCGCCGCAGCAATTCGGCGTGCGAACGTTTCAGCGTCCCGCGTCGGAACGATCTCGGGTACTTCTGGCCGTGGTGCGGTCGTGGGCGGCACCGTCGGGACGGTCGTCTCCGGTGCGGGAGGAGGTGCGGTCTGGTCGTCGCCGTGTCGAGGGCCGGTGATGAGTCCGTAGGCTCCGATGCCGATGAGGGTGAGCATGACGACGCCGCAGGTGATCATAAGGATCAGCCTGCGGCGTGCGTGAGGATCTGGTGAAGCAGTCATACCCGACAGGTGCACAGGCCACCCCATGCACGTCGTCGGTCAGATCGCCCGGAGCCGCCCCCGAGCTGGCACGGCGGGTTCGTCGTTGAGGGCTGCGCGGAGGCGGTCGGCGAAGTCGTTCCACTCGTCGATGGCGGTGAAGAAGGTGTCGGCTTCGGGGCGTGTGATCTTCACGGCGATCTCGGCCGGGTCGGTGCTCGCATAGAGCGTGTGGAGCTCTGACCAGGTGAGCACGAACGCCTTCGGCGTCATCGGCGCGATCGCAGCGGTGCTGGCGCTGCGCTTCTTCGGCTTCTTCCCGCTGCGGATCTCGGAGAGCTTCGCTTCGGCAAGCTGGTGCAGCATCAGGTCCCGTTCGGCCTCGGCGGCAGCGATGAGGTTCTTCGCCTGCTGCCACCTCGGGTGCGTGGGAGCACCGTCTCGGATCTCATCGAGAAACCCCTGTGCTGCCTCACGGATCTCGGCCGGGTGGCCGGCGTCTTCGGCTGTGCGCTGGAGGAAGTTGATCTCCTCGAGCCGCGTATACGAGGACGTGCCCGTGACCATCTCGGCGGCCTGGCGGCGCGCGTCACCGATCGGCTCCTTCAACGGTCCCGCCGATTCGGCGGGACCGTTCCAACGTGGCTGATTCTCGGATGAGAGCTGCGTCGAGGCCTTCCGCTGCGCCGCGTCTGCCGCGAGGAGTTCCTTCATCTCGCGGTAGAGGGTGGCGGCTTCGACGGCGGTGAGGGGCTTGTGGAACGCGTTGTCGTCCTGCTCGGCGAGCATGAACTCAAGATCCGTGGAGATGCCCGACCGCACCCACACCCGAGCCTCGGACCAGCCGAGCTGCTTGATCGCCGCGAGCCTGCGCGCACCGCACACGAGCACCCCATCCGGGGTGACCGTGATCGGCTGCAAGATGCCCTCATCGTCGATCGACGCGGCGAGAGCGTCGATGTCGCCGAGATCCTTGCGGTGACGTGCGCCGACCTGAATCGAGTCGACGGTGCGGATCACCACCACGTTCTCGGGCTTGTCCTCGATAGCCACGGCTCAGCCCTTCCGTCCGGGAGCCGCGAGCGCGATCTGGAACACGAGCTCGTCATCATGCAGCAGCGACTGCACCGTGTCGCCCAGCAGCAGACGCATCAACAGGCCGCGACCGGCGGTCGAGGCCTGGAGCGCTGCCTGCGTGTTGCCGAGGAGTACGCGGACGACGGCTTTCCACGAGTCGGCGGGCAGGTCGAGCAGGATCGGGGCCTGCTTGTCGTGGCGGAGGATCTCGTAGGCGTTCGCGCGGGTGCCTGCGCGTTCGGTGGTCTCGCAGACCCGGTCGATCGTCACCTGGGCGGCCATCTTCGGCCAGCCCAGCAGTACGAACAGCTGCACCGCATCCGCGATCGCCGCCCGCGCCGTCGCCTGCGGCGTCACCACACCCGCCACCTCTCCGGTGAGGTCGTCGTCGCGGTCGTCTTCGTGGCGGTCGGTGACGCGGAACGCGGGGTGATAGTCCGACAGCGGCGTCTCGCGGTCGGAGATCCGCTCGGGGTCGTGGAGCTCGGAGATGTGGGGCCGGCGGGCTTTGTTCGTCGAGCAGAGCAGGCCTTGGCCTCGTTCTTCGGCGATGCAGGTGATCTGCACGGCACGGGTCACGACGCCCCAGGGGTCGTTCGCGCGGCGCGTGGACGCCATCCGCATCACCTCGAACGCCGCCGATGCTGCTTCCCAGGGATCTAACCCGTGCCTGCGTGCGAGGGCCGCGTATTTGCAGGCGGCGTGGGCCATGAGCTGCCCGGCGATCGGGTCGTGCTGCCATGCTCCCGGCCCCTGCTGGTGGAGCCGGGTGAGGACGTGCCGGAGCCCTTCGCCGGTGGTGAAGTCGTCGGCCGGATCTGCTGTCAAAGTCGTCATGTCAGAAAACCTCCTGAAGACCAGGTGCACACCGCGTCCCAGAACCGAACGGTCCCGAACCTCGGCGCACATGTTCGGATCTCCAGCGGCTGCTTATGCCATGCCGACCGGGCCGCGTTCCGCACCGGTACGAGTACCGGAGCGACCGAAGGCAGAGACCGGCGGGAGATGCCGGGCACGATCGCGCAGATAGCGCGCGGAATCGGCGGTCGCAGTGCGGGTGCGGCGCATCAGCTCGGTATGGAAGTCGATGCCCGCCCCGGCCACGCGCGACCCGGCACGCATCATGAGATCCCTGGGCCGGACCCATTCGACGCCACGGGCGCGCACCGCTGCCGGGTCGAACGCGAGATCCCGGCGATGCTGGCCGACCGAGGCGGCCTCGATCGCGTCGGGCACGCCGTTCGTTCCGGCGACATCGCTCGGCTCGATGCCGCTCGTGCGGGGCGTATCGGTGGTGGTGTTCATGATTCCTCCTTGGATTAATCCGCCCTTGCAACCAGGTCGGGTGCAGGGTCGTCAGTGATGTTCGTGGGGTCTTCGGCGGTGAGCCAGCGGCCGATGGTGGATGGGTGGACATCGAGTTCGCCCGCGATCTGCTTGTTGCTCCACCCCATGCCGCGAAGCGCCGCCGCGAGCTCTCGCCGATCCACCGTTCCCGGTTCCGACTCGTCGTCTTCGACGGCCTCGAGCTCGGCCAGCTCAGCGACGGGTTCAGGTACGGGGGCGTTGTCGTGTCGGGCGAGGATGACGGTGAGGTGCGTGATCGCGAGCAGCACGACGGGCGGCACAGCGGCGACGGCTCCGGCGAGGAGGCCGGGGACGTCGCTGTCGGCGGCGATGATCGCGTGGATCGCGTTCGCCGTCACCGATACCAGCGCACCGCCGATGAGCAGCGCCCAGGGATACCAGGCGGCAGGTTTCCCGGCGAGGGCGACGACGGCGACCGTGGCGACAACGATGATGCCGTCCACGATCAGCGGCCACGCCCACGCCTGCCCGGTCCCAATACCGGATCGGTGCGCGAGGTCGGCCAGCGAGGTGAACGAGAGCCAGAACGCACCCGCCGCGATGAACACCGTTCCCGCGACGGCCGTGATCACCGCCCAACGCCGCGGCCTCTGTCGTTGCTCGCGCATCACAGCGTCCTCACCGGGGCCGAGATCGACGGCGCACGGTTCGCCCACTGCCGTGCGGTCTCGTTCGGGCTCGCGGGTAACGACCCGGTGACCGTACGGAACGCCGAGCGCACCGTGGTCGACACTTCGCGCTCGCTGAGGCCTGCCTGCCCGCCGGCCGCAGTGAGGGCGTCGAGTGCTTCGGCGGTGCCGACGCCGTGTTCGGCCATCTTGCACGCCGCCCAGAACAGACCGTGGTTCCGCTCGCCCTCCTGAAGCCTCGACACCCAGCCGGCGAGCCGCTCCACCTCGCTCGGCGCATACGACGTCGCCACCCGCGCCAGAACGACCGGGCGCGCGTCGAGGAAGTTCCGCAACCGCTCCGTCTCGACAGGCATCGCACGGCCCGTTGCGAACTCGAACGCCCGGTACGGGATGCGGGTGCCGTCGATGTCGCGGCTCGTCGGCGGGACGACGATGTAGCCGCCGTCTCCACGGAAGTCGATGCCTGCCTTCGCCGCCTGCCAGCATCCCTGCGGCCCATCCGGCGACGCCGGGTAGTACAGGTGCCGACCGCCCGATGGAGTATCGACGGCGACCTCCCACCCGTCGAGGAAGTGCCGGGATGCCGCGCGCTGGAGCGCGTCATACCCGTTGACGCCGTGCACGTCGACATCGACGACCACAACACCGGACGGCATCCCGGTCGGGATCGCGAGCCCCGCCTGCGGGAACCGCTGCCACCACCGCTCCACCTGCGCGAGATCGGTGCTGGAGTCGTGGAAGCCGTGCCTGGTGAGCGGCCGCTTATCCTCACCAACCGGGAACACCGGCACACCCACTTTCGCGAGTTCTACAGCGGCCTGCGCCGGGGTCGCCCAGTCGGGCATCCGGTGCATCACGGAAGCGAACGAGCCCGGCAGCGCACTCATGCCAGGCTCCTTGCCGCAACCGGCTCAGCCGCACGCCCAGACGAGGCCGATTCAGCGAATCGAGCACCGCGCTCAGGCGCATGCGATGCCTCGGGCGTGCGGCGTTTCGGGGCGTCGCGGTCGAGGCCCGGTGGGACGCCGTTGCCGATCTGGGCGGTGTCGAGCTGGTCGAGGATCTTCAGCGCGGTCGCGCGGACGCGTTCGCCGGTGGCTTTGACGATCTCGGCGGGCTCTTTCCCGTCGACGTTCGCCGCCCACGACGAGACGTACGGGATCGTGTAGGCGCTGGTGTCCATGCCGTGCGCGGCACCGATCATCAGCGCCACCGACTCGGCCTCCACCTCACCGATCCCGCGATGCTGCCTGGCATCGACATTCTCCGGATCGTGCATGAGCACGTGCCCGAGCTCGTGCGCGAGCGTCTTCACCCGCGCCGCATCATCCATATCCGCACGCACCTGCACCGTGCGTGCCCCGTAGTCGGTGACGCCGTTCGCGCCATATATCTCGGATGCGCTGGCGGCGTCGGCGAGCGTGAACCCGGCGGCTTCGACCTGCTGCTTTAGGCCGTCCCAGAGGCCTGCCGGTGCCTGACCGGTGAGGAGCTGCGCACGTGGAAGCTCCGGCAGCGGATCGCCGTCGGTTTGCGAGACATCCCACACGTAGGCGGGGCGTACGCCGATCATCTTCGAACGCACGACCTCGCCGGGGCGGGGCTTCTCGAACTTGTTGAGCCGCCGCCACGATTCCGGATCTGACGGGTTCGAAGACGCGAAGCGGCCGGTCACCGGGGCAAGGATCTGATAGCCAGGCTGGCCCTTCATCACCTGACGTCCGAGATCTTGCCACTGCTTGTAACCGGCGACATACGTCGGCACCGGTTCGGTGACGAGACCCTGCTCGTATGCTCCCTGGTGCTGGAGCCAGATCAGGAGCGTGTTGTTGAACGAGCGGCTGCGGAAGTTCGCCGCGAACGCGATCGCCTGCTTCCAGTCCTCACCCGTCACGAGCTGCTCGACCGCCCCGGTGAGCTTCTCGTGCAGCTCATCGAGCTTCTGATCTCGCGCCGCCCTGCGGTCTTCGACAGTAGCCATCACCCGGCCTCCTCTTCGCCGTAACGCCGCGAATCGAAGTGCGGCGATATGACTCAGAGGTGCGCACCAGCTTCCAGCAAGCCGGAGCGTGGGCCGGTTTCGGGCATGGGGGTATCGCATGGTGCACCTCCTCGGTGCAGTGGCGCGAGCATGCCCACATTTCCCTCGTTGAGCATGCTCAAACGGAGCGGGCTTTCCGTTCTACACCCAAGTTTGAGCATGCGCAATGGTTGTGTCGAGCATGCTCAAGGTTTAGATTGATCATGCGCAACAACCGACGATGGTGGTCGCGCGCTTCTGCCAATCCCGACCTGAATGGAAGGGGCGTCATGCACACAACCGAAGAAGAGACCCGCACCGCAGCAGCACTGCTCGCGAAGCGTCTGCGGTTATTGCTCGACGTCAAGGCAGCCGAGTCCGGCTCGGAACCTTCCTATTCAGAGATCGCCGCGTTCCTCAAAGAACGCGATACGAACCTGTCCCGCTCCCGTTGGACGTACATGCTCAACGGGACTCGCAAAGTTGACGACCCCGATGTGTTCGCAGGCCTCGCGGAGTTCTTCGATGTCGATGTCGACTTCCTCACCGGTGATAGTGACGTGTCCACCCCAGAAAAGGTCACCGCACAGCTGGATCTCGTCCGGGCGATGCGTGCGGCGAAGGTGAAGTCCTATGCGACTCGCACCCTCGGTGATCTGTCGCCACAGACCCTGGAAGCTATCACGCAGTTCCTGGATCACGAGATGACGAAGTAACCGAGCAGCTTCGGCGTCACGCCTCACCAGACGTGCACCGCGGATGTTCTCGAGCAGACAGTGAGCACACCGTGAATATCGACCAAACCGTCGCCGCCGCCATCGCGGCGCTCAACTTGGGAGATCATTTCTCGTTCGACGCCCTCACCCAGGCGATCGAGCACCAGCGTGGACGCAAAATCCAAGTCTCCGAACTCCCAGAGCTCGGCGACAACGAAGGGCTCTGCGCAGTCCTGTTCTACGCAGCGGATCGCGACCTGATCCTCCACGCGCACTCCGATTCTCGGCTGCACACGCAGCAGTTCATCCTGCACGAGTTCGCCCACATCATCCTCGGCCACTGCGACGACGACGGCATCTCGCACGACCTCTCCGACATCGACGGGCTCCTGCCCGACATCCCCGCAAGCATCCGCTCCCGAGCACTGGCACGATCCGATCTCGCTACCGAACAGGAGGTCGCGGCCGAGTCGCTCGCGGATGTCCTCGCGGCACGGATTCGTGGATCGGCGTTCGCCGACACGAGCTACACGGAGATCTTCGGATGACGCAGCTGCTCGTCGCGACCGTGATGTGGCTGCTCGTCGTGAGCCTGCTCATCCTGCGACGACGACGCACCGACCACAGCATCACCTACGCATCCCTCGCCATCGCGATCTCCATGACCCTCAACGTCGACGAGGTCTACTTCACCTTCGATCGGATGCTCGGCACCACGAACATCACCACGATCATCGGCGACGGCCTCCTCATGATCGGCCTCTCCTTCCTCGGCCGCGGCGTCATGAAAGCCGGAGAGTATCGGCCACGGCTGGCCAGGATTGCTGTTGGACGGCCGGCCCTCGCCGTGGCGCTTGCCGCGGTGATCGTCTCGTTCGTCTTCATCGACCGAGGCTCGACGACCGACGCGTTCATGCGAGACGTCGGCGACCAGATCGCGGCCTGCACCTATTCGCTCACCGTGTTCACGTACTGCGCGATCGTCGTCGGGGCGATGCACGTCCTCGCGATCAGCCAGTGGCGCGCCACCCGCGGGCTCCTGCGCATCCCGTCGATCCTGCTGACGTACGGGTCGCTGTGCGGGCTCGCCTTGTGTGTGACCGTCTGGGTGATGGACATCGCGCACGTCACCGGCAACTTCGCCATCCTCGAAGCAGCCATCCCGTTCTACGGACCGCTCATGCTCTCCGCGTTCGTGTTGCTGTGCGCCGGATTCTTCGCACAACCACTCACCAGGCTCCTACGTAGACGCTTCCATCAGCTCCGCACTGACGTGCTCATCGCCCAGCTCGAGCCGGTGTGGCGGAACGCGAACGCAGTTCGCCCTGGGCTCAGCAACCGGCAGACCACCACCGACTATCTGGACGATCCGGACGCGAGACTTCACCGCCAGGTCGTCGAGATCCGCGACGCCATGATCGACCCCCGCGTGAAGTTCACGCTCACCCGCTGCCAGCTCGCACTCATCGAACGCGCCGAGCGCCACCTCCTCGGAACAGCACCGCCCATCCGAACAGTGAAAGAGCCCGCGTGAAACCCGCACGCATCGTTGCCGCAATCACAGGGGCTGCAGCAGTCGTAGCAGCGGGAGCCGCTGCGCTCGGATGGATCGTCGCGCGGACGCTCACCGCACCCGTCAGCGGGCGCGACTTCGACCTCCGCGTGCACGACGTCGAGCACGACGGCGAGCGGACTTGGATCGTCCTCGACCGCACCAGCGACACCGCTGCTACCGGGATCTACAACCTCGGGTTCGAGCACGGCGGCTGGGCACAGCTCGGCCCAGAGATCCGTGACCATGGGCCGGATCGTATCGCCCGTGCCGTCACCGGCGCGTCCGACGGCCTCGAACCGAAACCCGGCGATCGTGTCTCATGGAGTGGCATCTACTACGCCACACCCGCCGATGCCGGCCTCGACGCCCGCGAGATCACCATACAGACTCCGGGCGGAGCCTGCCCCGCGTGGCGGATCGACGGATCATCAACCTGGGCGATCCACATCCACGGGCTCGGCGGCACCCGAGCCGGAACCCTGCGTGGCGTCCAAGTCGCCACCGAGCTCGGATACACGTCACTCGCCGTCAGCTACCGCAACGACGGCGACGGCCCCATCATCGGCAGCGGCCGCGCAACACTCGGATGGACCGAGGCCGACGACGTCGAAGCAGCGATCCACTACGCACTCCGCTGCGGTGCTGACCGGGTCATACTCTTCGGCTGGTCGATGGGCGGGACCATTGCACTCCAGCTCGTGCTACGACCACACCTCAAGCCATTTCTCGCGGGACTCGTGCTCGACTCACCGGTGCTTGACTGGCGACGCGCGATCCGAGCGAACTGCAAGCACGCAGGGCTGCCCGGATTCGCCGAGAAGCTCGCGATGCCGTGGCTGGAAAGTGCTCCTCTCGCGCGGCTGCTCGGGCTACCGAGCGAAATTCCAATCGACGCGATGAGTTACCGAACCTCGGCGAAACGACTTACAACTCCCACGCTGATCATTCATGGCGCGGGCGACCTTTCAGTGCCAATCGACGCTGCGGCTGATCTACGCGACATGCGTCCGGACCGTGTCGAGCTGTATCAGTTCAATTCGGGACACACCGTGAGTTGGAATCGAGAGCCCGCGGCCTGGCGCACCACGATGTCACACTGGCTCCAGCGAACGACCTGACATCGAGCGACGTTCTACGATCGGCGGTCACGACCCATTGAGGACCGGAAAAACCCGGCTCAACAGGGTCTGCACCGATATGATCAATGGGTAGCCATAGGTGGCCCACAAGGAGGAACGCGCATGACCGAGCCTTGGCTCTCCGCCGACGACATCGCCGCGCACCTCGGCGTCACCAAAGACACCGTCTACACCTGGATCGCCGAGAAGAACATGCCTGCCCACAAGGTCGGCAGGCTCTGGAAATTCCAGGCCACCGAGATCGACGACTGGGTCCGCAGCGGCGGCGCTGCACAGGACGAGCCGGAGGCGCGCGCATGAAGTTCATCGACAACGTCTCAGAGCTGCTTGGTGACGATCTCAAATCTCAGCTGCGGCCGGGCTCGAAAGTACGGATCGCAGCTTCGACGTTTTCCATCTTCGCTTTTGAAGCGCTCCGCAAGGAACTTGAGCAGATTGATGAGCTCGAGTTCATCTTCACGTCGCCCTCCTTTGCGCCCGACAAGGTGACGGACAAGCTCCGGAAAGAGAAGCGCGAGTTCTTCATCCCAACCAAGGGGCTCGCTGAGACCACCCTTGCTGGTTCGGAGTTCGAGGTGCGACTCCGCAACAAGCTGACGCAGCGCGCTATCGCGCGGGAGTGCGCCGAATGGGTACGCAAGAAGGTCAAGTTCCGTTCGAACGCCACGGGCAAGTCGATGCAGCAGTTCGCCGCCATTGACGATCGTGCCGTGTATGCGCAGCTCCAGGGCTTCACGACCTCTGACCTCGGGTACGAGCCGGGCGCAGCTGTGTCGAACATGCTGAACCGTTTCGATGAAGCCCCGATGACGACCACGTACATGGACGTGTTCGACCAGATCTGGAACAGCCCCGAGCAGGTCATTGAAGTTACGCAGGCAGTGCATGATCACATCGCCACGGTGTACGCCGAGAACTCGCCCGCACGGATCTACTTCGTCATCCTCTACAACCTGTTCTCTGAGTTCCTCGACGACATCAGCGAAGATGTCCTTCCGAACGACCGCACCGGGTATCTCGACACGAAGGTGTGGCAGAGCCTCTACAACTTCCAGCGCGACGCTGCGACCGGGATCATCAACAAGCTCGAGACGTACAACGGCTGCATCCTCGCCGATAGCGTCGGTCTGGGTAAGACGTTCACTGCGCTGGCTGTGATCAAGTACTACGAGTTGCGCAACAAGTCCGTGCTCGTGCTGTGTCCGAAGAAGCTCGCCGAGAACTGGACGAACTACAACGCCAACCTCACCACGAACCTCTTTGCGAGCGACCGTTTCAACTACGACGTGCTTGCGCACACCGACCTCTCTCGCACAAAGGGCGAATCACTCGGTCTGCGGCTGGATCGGATCAACTGGGGTAATTACGACCTCGTCGTCATCGACGAGTCGCACAACTTCCGCAATGCCGATTACTCCGAGGAGAAGGAGTCCCGGTATCAGCGGCTCATGCGTCAGGTCATCAAGGAAGGCGTGAAGACGAAAGTCCTCATGCTGTCGGCGACACCGGTGAACAACCGCTTCAACGACCTCAAGAATCAGCTGCAGCTCGCGTACGAGGGTGAGTCGGAGAACCTCTCAGAACACCTGAACCTGTCCACGTCCGTGGAGAAGGTCTTCTCGGACGCGCAGAAGGTCTTCAACGAATGGTCGAAGCTTGACGCCGAGCACCGTACTACGGACCGAATCTTGCAGATGCTCGACTTTGACTTCTTCGAGCTCCTCGACTCCGTCACGATCGCAAGGTCGCGCAAGCACATCCAGGCCTTCTACGACACCACCGAAATTGGCGCGTTCCCGGAACGCCTCGCACCCCAGTCGATCCGCAAGCCGCTCACGGATCTCGACGGTGTGCCAAGCTTCAACGACATCTTCGAACAGCTCCAGTCGCTCACTCTCGCCGTCTACACTCCACTGGCATATGTCTTCCCAAGCCGGCGGTCGAAGTACGAGGTCGACAAGGGCAGCGGCAAGAACACTGACAACTTCGTAGCGGGTAAAGGTCAGTTTGGACGCGAGCAGGGGCTGAAGAAGCTCATGACCGTTAACCTGCTGAAGCGGCTCGAGAGTTCAGTAGAGGCGTTCCGGCTCACCCTGCAGAAAATCCAGGGCTCCGCCAGCAACACGCTCGCGCGTATCAGCGCACATGCCGGGAACCTTGCGGAGATGGTTCCGAACCTCGACGATATCGACTTTGATCTCGACGACGAAGATGACGCGAACATCGAGGCGCTCTCATATGGGGAGAAGCTGAAGATCGATTTGCAAGACATCGATATTGAGTCGTGGCAGCGCGACCTCTGGAACGATCAGGAGACGCTGCGCGAGTTGCTCGACGAGATGCACCGCATCACGCCTGAACACGACACGAAGCTTCAGGAGCTCAAGCGTCTGCTGCAGCACAAGGCGCAGAACCCGATGAATGACGGCAACCGTAAAGCTCTTGTCTTCTCGGCCTTCGCAGACACCGCTGAGTATCTCTATCGCGAGTTGGGTCCGGAATTCGCGAAGGCCGGTCTCGAGTCAGCAGTCATCACCGGTGGTAGCCACGGTTCAAAGACGACGTTGGGAACGGGCTTCGACTTCCAAGAAGTCATGTCGCTCTTCTCTCCCAGGTCCAAGCAACGTGACGTGCTGATGCCGGGCGAAACTCGCGAAATCGACATCCTAATCGGCACCGATGTCATCAGTGAGGGCCAGAACCTCCAGGACTGTGACTACCTCGTCAACTACGACATCCACTGGAACCCAGTACGCATCATCCAACGCTTCGGCCGCATTGACCGCATCGGCTCCAGCAATAAGGTCATTCAGCTGGTCAACTTCTGGCCCGACATCACGCTCGACGAGTACATCAACCTCAAAGATCGTGTCGAGAGCCGCATGGTCATCGCCGACCTCGCGGGGGTCGGCGACGACAACATCCTCGACCCCAACAGCGCCGATGCGACTTACCGCAAGGAACAGCTCCGCAAGCTCCAGGACGAAGTCATTGAGCTCGAAGACGTACGTGCGGGTGTCTCGATCACGGACCTCGGTCTCAACGACTTCCGCATGGACCTCCTCGGATACGTCAAGGAGCATGGCGACCTCGCCAATGTCCCGAGAGGGCTCCACGCCGTTGTGCCGGCCGCTCCAGCGCAGGGGCTCGTTCCCGGCGTGATCTTCGCGCTCCGCAACATCAACGCGAGCGAGGAGATAAATCGCGGCAACCGACTCCACCCGCACTACCTGGTCTACCTCGATGAGGAAGGGAATGTGGTCGCGGACCACACGGAAGCGAAACACCTCCTCGATCTACTGCGGGCCGGGAGCCGACCATTTGAAGAACCCGTGACCAGTGCTGTGCGGGTCTTCAACGAACGCACCCGAGAAGGCGTCGCCATGGAACGTTACTCGGAGCTCCTTACTGATGCGATCAAGTCGATGATCGATGTGACCGAGGAGCGCGACATCGACAGCCTGTTCAGCGAAGGCCCGACAACCGCACTTACTCAGTCGATCGCAGGCTTGGATGACTTCGAACTGCTCGCGTTCGTCGCCGTCGTCGATACGCAGGTCGGAGAGGCTACCAGATGATTGACATTCTGTACCGATGGCCTGAAGCTGCCCGAGTTGGTAGCCGTGTGCCGAAGGACAAACTGTATGAACACGGCAATGCGCCAACAGCTTTGCGCGAGCAGTTCAAGTCGAACATCGCCCGAATCACGTGGGCGTACAAGCTTGCCGAATCCACGATCAACCTGCCAGCCACCGATGACGTCTCTGAAATCCAGGTCTTTCGCATCGACACGAAGGACGGCCTAGACGTATCAGACCAGCTTCTCTCGGTGATTGATAAAGCAATCCCTTCACCGATCATTTTCGAAATCACGCGTGAGACCAGCGACAAGCTTGAAGTGCGTACGGCGGCCCAGCTGAAGCAGCTGGGACCGACTACTCGACAGGTAGGTCGCTACTCCGGCACAGGGTGGATAGCCGGAGAGCAAGGACGTCAGCCACTGCCCACAGCAATCGACTTGGCCACACTCTACGTTGCGCTGCTGGAGCCTCTGGCTGAGGTCAGCGCGCGGCCAGGCGAAGCAATGTCAGTGGTTGCTGACAGACTCAGAGCGATCAGCAAGCTCGAACGAGAAGTCGCCACATTGCGACGCAAGCTCAAAGGCGAGAAACAGCTGAATCGAAAGCTCGAACTTCGACGCCTACTTAAGTCTAAAACGACTGAACTTGAACAGAAGAGGTAAATCCGTGGAGAAGATTCAATCCATTTCCCCAGATGGTACTGAAGCAAACATTTCTAGAATTGCCGAATGGTTTCCCGCTACGGTAACTGAAGCCTTTGACAAGGATGGCACCGTTCGACTCGCAGTCGACTTCGATCTACTCCGCCAAGAACTAAGCGATCACATCGTCGATGGACCACAGGAACGCTACATTCTAAATTGGCCAGGCAAGCGATCAGCTACCCTGGCAGCAAACGCCCCAATCGCAAAAACGTTGCGGCCAGTACGAGATGACTCTGTTGACTTCGATAACACGAAAAACATTTTTATAGAGGGAGACAACTTAGACGCGCTAAAACTTCTACAGGAGTCATATCTTGGGAAAGTCAAGCTCATCTATATTGACCCCCCGTACAACACGGGAAACGATTTTGTATATGACGATGATTTTGCCGAGACCGGTGCAGAGTATCTCGAAAGGTCCGGACAGACATCGGATGCAGGTGAGCGACTTGTAGCAAACCTGGATTCAAATGGTCGTTTCCACTCCGATTGGCTCAGCATGATGTATTCGAGGCTGAAGCTAGCCCGACCTCTGCTGACAGATGACGGAATTATTGCAATCAGCATCGACGACAATGAGGTTGCTCGCCTAAGTCAGATGCTGGATGAGATCTTCGGTAGCGATAATCGAATCGCACAAGTCGTTGTGCAGGCAAACAAGGGCGGAAGGGATTACCTTCCACTAGCCCAAACTCACGAATACCTTTTGATCTACGGTCGCACGGCCCGTACGGGAATCTACGACCTACCTCGTGATGTATCAGCATTGCCGCTTGCGGACGCTTTCGGCCCCTACGAGGCTCGTGAATTGAGAAACCGCAATCCGAAGTTCAACCGCGGAAATCGTCCAAACCTGTTTTATCCGTTTTACATTAACCCCGAGCTGGTCGACGAGCACGGGTACGCAGCAGTCTCACTTGAACCTCGCGACGGCTACAGAATCGAGACAGTGCCTCTAAACAGCCAAGGAGTCGAAAGCTGCTGGCGCTGGGGGCGCGAGAAAGCAGCCGGGGCCATCGTGACGAATGATCCTAGCGAGTCCCAATTGGTGGCTCGTCAGGTCAGAAGCGGGTCATGGAATGTTTATGAGAAGCATCGCCCAACAACGCAAAAAGCAAAAACTATCTGGGACGAGACGGAAGTCCGTACCGAGGCAGGCACCCGCGAGGTGCGTGAGCTCTTCAACGGCGCTGTCTTTGATCACCCAAAGCCGGTCGATTTGCTGAAGAAGCTTATCTCGATCTCCACTACTCCTGAGTCGCTAGTTCTCGATTTTTTTGCGGGGTCTGGTTCCACGGCACACGCTGTAATGTCGCTTAACCATCAGGATGGCGGTCACCGTAGATTCATTACGGTACAACTCAACGAGCCGTGCGGAGAAGGAAGCGTTGCTGCGGAGCGGGGCTTCACTAACATCGCCGAGATTGGTCGTCAACGTTTGAGGCTCGCGGGATCTTCCATAGGAAGTGCAGGGAAGTCAGAAGACATCGGTTTCCGATCGCTTCGGATTGACTCAAGCAGTTTCGCAGATGTCGTTCGAGCCCCAAACCAAACTGATCAGCTCGATCTGGGTTCTCTCACCCAAAGCATTCAATCCGATCGCTCCGATGAGGACTTGTTGTTTGAGGTCATCCTCGACGCCGGGTTGGAACTTTCACTTCCCATCAAAAGGGAGAGCATCCAGGGCGTTGATGTGTTGTCAATTGATGACGACGCCCTAATCTGCTGCTTCGCCACAGATCTTACTCTGGACGTTATGAAAGAAATTGCTTCTCGCGAGCCGATCCGCGTAGTCTTCCGCGACGATGCGTTCGTCTCGGATGCCGCTCGAATCAACGTGGATCAGGTTTTCCGTGAGCTTTCGCCCAATACTGACGTAAAGGCAATTTGATCTGATGAAGCTTCAGTTCAAGGTTCAGCAGTATCAAACGGACGCGGTTGAGTCAGTTACGGAAGTATTTGCTGGCCAACCATTCGCCGACGGCATCAGGTATCGCATCGACCCCGGCATCAGCGCGACGCCATCTCTACTCGATAGCGCTGGCTTGCGCAATGCCGAGATCGCGCTTTCGGCATCACAAATTCTCAATAATGTTCACCGCATCCAAAAGCGAAACGCATTACCACTTTCAAGAAGCTTGGAAGACGTAACGAAGACCTCGGCTGCGGCGCTCAATCTTGATATTGAGATGGAAACCGGTACAGGCAAGACCTATGTCTATATCAAAACCATCATGGAGCTGAATAAGCGATTCGGTTGGTCGAAGTACATCGTCGTCGTGCCGTCAATCGCGATTCGTGAGGGTGTCAAGAAGTCCTTCGACATTACTGCCGATCATTTCCAGCAGCACTACGGAACCAAACCTCGCGCGTTTGTCTATAACTCATCTCGCTTGCATGAGATCGAGCGTTTTTCGTCCGACGCCGGCGTGCAGGTGATGATCATCAATACTCAGGCTTTCAACGCTACCGGCAAGGATGCACGTCGAATCTACGAGGTCCTAGACGACTTCCAATCCCGAAAGCCGATCGACGTCATTGCCGCGAATCGTCCGGTCCTGATCATTGATGAGCCTCAGAAGATTGAGGGCGACGCAAAAAAGCCTTCAAAGTCCCTCAAAGCTCTCGGACTTTTCAACGCGCTGTTCGCACTGCGTTACTCCGCCACCCACAAGATTGAGCGCACCAAGGTCCACAGGCTCGATGCGGTAGATGCTTACAATCGGAAGCTTGTGAAGAAGATCGCAGTGCGCGGTATTACCGTCAAGCACTTGGCTGGTAGCAGCGCGTATCTGTATGTCGATGGCTTGGAAGTTGGCAAGGGACCCGATTACCCGAAGGCTCGGGTTGAGCTCGAGGTTCAGACTGCCCAAGGCATCCGTCGCCAGGTGAAGCGGCTGAATCAAGGTAGCAATCTGCATGCTATCTCGGGTGGTATCGAAGCGTACAAGGGCCTCTTTATCCGTGACGTAGATGCTAATCGCGACATCATCGAGCTCAGCAATGGTGACATCCTTGGAGCTGGAGAGGTCAGTCAGGACGTGACCGATGATCTCAAGCGGCGTATACAGATCCGAGAAGTGATTCGTGCTCATCTCGAGAAGGAGCGTGAGCTTTTCGCGCAGGGCATCAAGACACTTTCACTGTTCTTCATCGATGAGGTAGCGAAGTATCGCGATTACGAGCGAGAAGACACGCTTGGCGAGTACGCGCGAATCTTTGAAGAAGAGTATGAGTCGGTGCTGGCGGACTATCTTGCCCAGCTTGATGTGGACGAGGCTGCAGAGCGATTCCGCAAGTACGTCGAGGCTATCCCTGCCCGTTCGACGCACGAGGGCTACTTCTCGATCGACAAGAAGACCGGGCACTCAGTGGATGGCAAGATCGCGGCCCGTGGCGACTTCGCAGGCCAATCCGACGACGTCGATGCATATGACCTGATCCTCAAGAACAAGGAACGCCTCCTGTCCTTCGAGGAGCCTGTGCGGTTTATCTGGTCTCACTCCGCCCTCCGCGAAGGCTGGGACAACCCCAACGTTTTTGTCATGGGCATGCTCAAAAAAAGTGACAACACCACAACGCGCCGCCAAGAGATCGGGCGCGGGCTCCGCCTCTCCGTGAATCAGCACGGTGAGCGAATGGACAATCCCGTAACCGTGCACGAGATCAACGAGCTCACCGTGGTTACGGACGAGTCCTACACCGAGTTCGTCACCGCGCTGCAGAATGAAATCGTTGAAACGCTATCGGCGCGACCGCGCAAGGCAAGCGTCGACTATTTCGAGGGCAAGCAGATCACGCTCGGGGACGGCTCCGAGAGCATCCTGGAGAAGACGGTCGCGCAGGCGCTGTACAACCACCTGATTCGTCACGACTACATCGACGACGACGGTGTAGTCACTCAGGCATATAAAGACGCCCGAGCCGAAGGAACCTTGGCTGAGCCCTCGTCCGAAGTCCTCAAGCCTGTCGTTGATTTCGTCTGGCCGCTCGTCGATGCTCTGTATCTCGATGTTCCCAAGCCGAAGGACGGCCGCAAGCTCAAGAAGATCCCGTTCAACGAAGCCAACTTCAAGCGGCGTGAGTTCCAGGCCCTCTGGAACCGCATCAACCACAAGGCTGTCTACCAGGTCGAGTTCGACTCGGAAGAGCTGATCCGCAACTGCGTGCAAGTGCTCGACAAGTCCCTCAACGTCACGGTCATGCAGTATGTGGTGGAGAGCGGCCAGCAGGTCGTCGGACTTGACGTCGAGCAGCTGGAAGCCGGTACCGGTTTCAAGGTCACCGAAACCGAGGTGGCGGAGTCGGCTGTGTCCGCGGGCACCACGGTCAAGTACGACCTGCTGGGAGAGATCGCCGAGAAGACGCAGCTCACGCGACGCACGTGCGCGGAGATTTTGACTCGTATCAACCCCGGTACGTTTGCGAAGTTCAAGCAGAACCCTGAACAGTTCATCACCGAGGCTTCGAAGATCATCAACGAGCAGAAAGCCACTGTGATTGTCGAGCACCTCGCGTACAACGCCTTGGACGACACCTTCGACTCAGCGATCTTCACCGAGAACCAGTCGGCGCAGGACTTCTCCAAGGCTGGCGAGAAACTGAACAAGCACGTCTACGACTACGTCGTGACGGACTCCAAGATCGAGCGCGAGTTCGTGAAGAAGCTCGACGTGAGCACCGAGGTCGCCGTCTACGCGAAACTTCCGCGTGGGTTCTTCATCCCGACGCCTGTCGGGGATTACAACCCTGACTGGGCGATTGCGTTCAACGAAGGCAGCGTGAAACACGTTTACTTCGTCGCAGAGACCAAGGGCTCGCTGTCGACGCTACAGCTCAAGGGGGCCGAGAACGCGAAGATCGAGTGCGCTCGCAAGTTCTTCGAGCAGGTCAACCAGCGCAACAGCGACGACGTGAAGTACGACGTCGTGACCAACTACGACGAACTTCTACAGTTGGTGACGACTGCATGAGTGAGGGATGTCAGGCGCATGTTCCACGCGGGTCGGAGTTGTCGGCTCCGTTAAGCCAGCGTCGTTCGGCAGTAGTCCGAACTTTCGTTAGGCGCGGACGCCTCTTGGAATGGAGTATTAATGGCAGTTGAGATGGGGCTGTGGCGAGCCGACGGTGACCGCCTCAGCCGAATCACGCCCACGGCGATCAGTCTTGAATCCCAACTCGAGTCCTACATCGAGTCTGACCCGTCGATGCTTGGTGAAACTCTGTTGGTCATCGGACGGCAGGTCGCCACCGCGTTCGGCGGGTTCATTGACCTTCTCGCGCTCGATGAGACGGCATGTGTGCACGTCATCGAGCTCAAGCGCGACAAAACACCACGTGATGTCACTGCGCAGGCGCTCGACTATGGGTCGTGGGTGTCGGGCCTTGGCCGTGCCGAGATCCAGAGCATCTTCGAGGCCTACAAGCCTGGCGTGGCCATTGAGGAAGCATTCGCTGAGTGCTTCAACGAGACTTTGCCCGAGGAGGTTAATGCCTCCCAGACGTTCACGATCGTTGCAGCTAGCGTCGATGCTGCGACTGAGCGGATCGTCCGATTCCTCAATGAAGACTTCGGCGTGCCGATCAACGTCGTCTTTTTCCGGCACTTCGAAGACAACGGAGCGAAGTACCTCGCCCGGACCTGGCTCGTGGAACACGAGGGCCAGCAGCCCACGGCAACCTCTCCTGCACGGCAGACGAAGACGCGAGAGGCATGGAACGGCACCGACTGGTACGTGTCCTTCGGTGAAGACTCGGGTACACGCCAGTGGGCTGATGGGCGCAAGTACGGCTTCGTCTCTGGCGGAGGCGGGAAGTGGTTCTCTCAGACGCTGAAGAATCTCCCTGTCGGTGCGCGCGTCTTCGTCCACATCCCGAAGACTGGCTATGTCGGTGTCGGCACCGTCACAGGCGAAGCCCGCAGATTCGATCAGCTCCAGGTCGAACTCGATGGTGCCGAGCGCTTCGTCAAGGACCTGCCGTTGACTGGTTCGTACGCACACGAAGGTGACTCAGAAGACGAAAACGCTGAATGGGCAGTAGCAGTCGAATGGGTTCACACAGTGCCTCGTGAGAACGCGATCTGGAAGAACGGCATGTTCGCGAACCAGAACACCGCGGCCAAGCTACGCCAGAAGTTCACGATCGAGCAGGTCACCGAAGCGTTTGGCCTTGAAGACTGACCCTTCTCGCCACTCACACGCGCGATGAATCGAACAGCCAGACGCTCAAGAGAGGAAGTTCTCCAGGACATGCTCCCAGACCGGTACGAGATCAAAGAGATTATCCACGCGACTGAGATCTCGCGAGTTTGTGTCGTCGAACGAGACGGCCAGGAGTTCGTCGCCAAGCTCCCTCCGCTCGGTAATGAGCATGCGGAGAAGAGGTTCGCGCGAGAGATCCTGGCTCTTCAGCGCGCCGCTGGCCTCAATACGATCCCGCTGAGCGACTTTGACGATTCCCTCTCTTGGTATGTGATGCCACGCGCCGTTGGTAACCTCGCGAGTTTTCCTGCACCCTTCACCGTCGATGCTGCGATCGCTGTGCTGGAAGCCATTACCTCATCGCTGGCCGCACTGCATGCGGCAGGAGAAGTGCACCGTGATCTAAAACCGGGAAACATACTGTGGCTGCATGATGCTCAAGGTGGTAGGTGGGTTGTTGCCGACTTTGGGATCGTGCGCAATCCCGCCGGTCTCACGACGACCGGGCTCACGCGTACAGGCCGATTCCTCGGAACTGACGGTTGGGCTGCACCGGAACAAAGCGTCGACGCTCACGCAGTCACTCCAACGGCGGACGTATATGCGGCAGGTCTTATCGCGGCCTGGATGCTTACTGGCGTGCACCCGTCCGCTGGCGCTGTGGACCACCTGGTCGGCAAGCCTCTTTCGTCGGCAATCAGTCGGGCCGTGAGTGAGAAGCCCCACCGTCGCCACGCGAGTATGGACGCCTTCATGGAGGCGTGTCGAGCTGAGCTGGTGCAAACGAAGCCCAGCCTTGCATCGCTGATAGCGCAGGGTGCATTCAACGAAATTACGTCCGTGGGCATCGCGCAGCCTGGAGTCCGAGATGCTCAGCTCGATGCGCTCGCAGCGTTGACTCCCCAGGAGCGTGACCGGTGGTTTTCGGCAGAACGTGAAGGCCTCACCGACGTTCTCACTAAGGCGATTGACGGTTTGGTTGACGACGTGAACATGATCTCGTTCAGCGTGACTGTCGATCCAATCCTGAAGCACGGGGTCGAAGTGCTCCACAAGCTCGCACTGTCGCAGCTGCCTGGAACGAGGCAGTTCGCCGTGACGGTGTTCGGTGGTATCGCGGACATTCACCAGTTCGCTCCGGCCAGCTTGGCACTCGATCGAATCGACGCTTTGCCGATACAAGCCCAAGAGACAATTCGTGCAGCCCTTCACGAGGCCGGAGCCTGGGACTTCTTCGCACAGATGGCTTCTGACCGGTTCCCGTCTCGTCGCCGTACACCACTGCTTATTGAACTTGCAGGCCAATAGCGCCTCCAGCCAGCCGAGATTGAGCCACCACGCGTCTGGCAGATCGAGGACGCCGGGCGCGGCCGCGCACCTCCTTCCTAACGGGAGGAGGTACTGCGGTGACCGTTTCGATGCGAGTCATGTCCGCTGGCGACGGCTACAAGTACCTCCTGCGCACCGTCGCCACCGGCGACGTCGACCGTTCCCTCTCCACCCCACTGACCCGCTACTACAACGCCGAAGGAACCCCTCCCGGACGCTGGATGGGCGCAGGCCTCCCAACCCTCGGCAACGGCACCCTCGTCGAGGGCTCCGCGGTGTCGGAGGCGCAGCTTCAACTCCTCATCGGCATGGGCCGCGACCCCCTCACCGGCCAGCCCCTCGGCCGCGCATACCCCGTCTACAAGAACCCGGATGAGCGCGTCGCCGACCGCGTCAAGGCGCTCGAACCGAGCCTCAGCCTGCAGGAGAAGGCCACCGCGATCACCCAGATCGAGGCCGAGGAGGCCACGAAGTCGCCGCGGCGTGCGGTGGCGGGATTCGACTTCACGTTCTCGGTTCCGAAGTCCGCGAGCGTGCTCTGGGCCGTTGCTGACGCACGTACCCAGCAGATCATCGCTGATGCTCACCACGCTGCGGTTGCGGAGATGCTCGCGTACATGGAGCGCGAGGTTGCAACAACGAGGACCGGTGCAACTGCGGGCGACGGCGCGGTTGCACAAGTCGACGTCCGCGGACTCATTGCAACCGCCTACGATCACTTCGACTCGCGTGCCGGTGATCCACATCTGCACACGCACGTGGTGATCAGCAACAAGGTGCAGACGGTGCTGGATGGCAAGTGGCGCTCGCTCGACTCCCGCCCGATGCACGCCGCTACCGTCGCGATCTCCGAGATGCACGAGGCTGTGTTCGCCGACCACCTCACCCGTGCCCTCGGTCTCGCCTGGGAGACCCGCGAGCGCGGCAAGGACCGCAACCCCGCATGGGCGATCGCCTCCGTACCCGAGGCATTGACGGCGGAGTTCTCGTCTCGGTCGCGGAAGATCGATGAGGAGAAGGATCGCCTCATCGCCGACTACGTCGCCACCCACGGGCACCAGCCCACGGCCCGCACGATCATCCGCCTGCGCGCGCAAGCAACACTGTCCACACGTCCGGAGAAGACGCTGCATTCCTTGGCCGAGCTGACGGCGGTGTGGCGTGCACGCGCGAGCAAGCTCCTCGGCCGTGACGCGACGGCCTGGGCTGCCGATGCAATCCCAGCCGAGGAACCGCTCCTGCTCCGCGCGGACGACGTGCCACTGGACGTGGTCAAGTCAATCGCTGCGCGCGTAGTCGAGGTGGTGAGTGAGAAGCGGACGACGTGGCGGCGTTGGAATCTCACCGCTGAAGCTGCCCGTCAAACCAAGGGTTACCGCTTCACCAGCTTCGAAGATCGCCAGGCCGTTACCGAGTTGATCGCTGATGCTGCCGAGCACGCCTCCCTGCGGCTTACGCCGGTAGAGCTGGCGTCCTCTCCGCTCGCGTTCCGTCGTGAGGATGGGACGTCGGTGTTTCGGCCGAAGCACTCGACGATCTACACCTCAACAGAGCTCATTGAAGCCGAAGACCGGCTGCTCGACCACTCCCGCGCGTTCACCGCGCCCACGGTCACCGTGAACACGGTTGCACGCGTGTTGCAGCACCCACGCCGAGGCGAGCACGCTCTCGGAGAGGATCAGGCCGCCGCGCTCACCTCGATCGCAGCCTCGGGCCGAGTGCTTGATCTCCTCGTGGGGCCGGCTGGAGCGGGCAAGACGACCGCGATGCGCGCCCTGCGCACCGCGTGGGAAGCCGAGCGCGGTAAGGGCTCCGTCGTCGGCCTCGCACCGTCCGCTGGTGCGGCCGAAGTCCTTGCGATGGATCTCGGGATCGCGACGGAGAACACTGCGAAGTGGTGGCAGAACCACCTCACCCACGGCGACACCTTCCGTCCCGGCCAGCTCGTCATCCTTGACGAGGCCTCTTTGGCCGGAACGCACACGTTGGATCGGATCACCGGGCTCGCAGCCGAGGCAGGCGCGAAGGTGCTGTTGGTCGGCGACTGGGCGCAGTTGCAGTCCGTCGACGCGGGCGGCGCATTCGGGCTCCTCGCACACGCTCGCGAGGACGTGCCCCAGCTCACCGACGTGCACCGCTTCACCCACGACTGGGAGAAGCACGCCTCCCTCCAGCTCCGCCACGGCAACACCGAAATCATCGACACCTACGCCGAGCACGACCGCATCACAGACGGCGACACCGAGCAGATGATCGACGACGCCTACACCGCGTGGAAGGCTGACCGCGTCGCAGGGCTCGCGTCGATCCTGATCTCCGACTCCAACGAGTCCGTCACCGCCCTCAACGAGCGCGCCCGCACCGACCTCATTCTCGACGGCGTCGTCGGAGGCCCGCGGGAGGCGCTGCTTCGCGATGAGGCCCGTGCGGCGGCTGGGGACACGATCATCACGCGCAAGAACGACCGCCGTCTCACTGCCGGGCACGGGTGGGTTCGCAACGGCGACCGTTGGACGGTTCTCGACGTTCGCACTGACGGGTCGCTTCTCGTGAAGCGCGCCGGTGCCGAGCGGGGCTCGAAGGTGGTGCTGCCTGCTGAGTATGTGGCCGAGCACGTTGACCTCGGCTACGCGGTGACCTCGTACCGTGCGCAGGGCGTCACCGTCGATACCGCCCATGTGCTCGTGGATGCGTCGATGACGCGGGAGAACCTCTACGTCGCCATGACCCGCGGACGCCAGCTCAACCAGGCCTACGTCTCCGTCGATCGGCCCGATGACGCGCACGAGATGGCTCACCCCGCCGACAACGACGCAGCCACCGGCCGCAGCGTCCTCTACGGAGTACTCCAGCATCAGGGCGGCGAGCTCTCGGCACATGAGACGCTCACGGTTGAGCAGGAGCGCTGGGGCACGATCGCTCAGCTCGCAGCCGAATACGACACCCTCGCAGCCGCCGCCCAACACGACCGCTGGACAGACCTCATCCGCCATTCCGGCCTCACCGACACCGAAGCCGAGTCTGCACTCAGTTCGGATGCGTTCGGACCGCTCACCGCGGAGCTGCGCCGAGCCGAAGCCCACAGCCACGACCTCGATTCCCTGGTGCCGCGGCTGGTGGCGGCACGACAGTTCGATGATGCCGACGACATCGCCGCCGTCCTGCGCTACCGCCTCGCCGCCGCGACCAGCAGATACACGGGCTCCGGCCGCGCACGCACCACGCCGCGATTGATCGCCGGGCTCATCCCCGAAGTAACCGGGCCGATGCCCGAAGACATGCGGCGAGCTCTGACTGAGCGTCGGGAGTTAATCGAGATGCGGGCCGACGCAGTACTCGATCGCGGATTGGGCAACAGCGAGGGCTGGGTCGCCTGGCTCGGGTCGGTGCCGTCTGATCCACGGCGACTCGCGGCATGGCGGCGTTCGGCCAGGGTCGTTGCTGCGTACCGTGACCGCTACCGGGTCGAGGTAGATGCGACTCTTGGTGCTCCGGCGGAGTCGACGTCGCAGAAGCGCGACCGTGCCGCAGCCGAGGCGGCGTTGAAGGCGGCGCAGAGCGTGGCGCGGAAGCCGTGGCAGGAGCCGCCGTTGCGTCAGCGCGAGGCTCCTGGTCTTCGGCTCTGACGCTTCCTGAGTGTTGTCTTCACTGCGCTTGACCGGATGACGAGGGTCGCATAAAGTAGGGGTCAATACGACAGGCTCGCTTCTCTAAATGAGACGCGGGTCTGTTCTCTTTTAGTCGAGGTACTCCAACGTGGTACGCCTCGTGAGGATACCGAGTGCATGCAGAATCTGGACAGCTCCTACGCGAAACCCTTTCTGTCGATCCCTGCCCAGATCCGGCGGCTGCGCACGCGCGGCATGGACTGCGGCTCGGACGAATTCGCCACAGCCGTGCTGGAGCGGTACGGATACTACAGGCTGTCCGGCTACTGGCATCCCTACCGCCAGTTCCAGCCCGCACCTGCACCGGCGCTGAACGATGAAGGTCGCGAGAACCGCCTCGATACCTTCCGCCCCGGAGCCAAGCTGGCACAGGTGGTCTCGATCTACGATTTCGACCAGCAGTTGCGTACCAGGTTGAGCGCCTTGCTGAGCCAGTTGGAGATCTCGTTACGGTTCTTCATCGGCCACCGACTCGGTGCGATCGACCTGTTCGCGCATCGCAAGCCCGAAGTCCTCGGAGCGCTCCGCCCTGCTGAAGCGGATAAAGCACCAGAACCAACGACGACATACACCGACTGGCTCGATGAATACGAACGGCACGAGTCCCGAGCCCGAGACGAGTTCGTGCTGCACTTCCGCGGAAAGTATGGGCCGCACTTGCCCATCTGGGTTGCGACCGAGGTGATGTCGTTCGGTGTCCTCAGCAATCTCTACACGTTGATGCCGCAGCTCGACCAAGAGATCCTTGCAGCCCGATTCCAGGTGAATACCGCGGACGGGAAGGGAGACCGCGGTGCGTTCTCGAACTGGCTCAACGCGGTCCGCGTGGTCAGGAACATCTGCGCCCACTACGGCCGCGTGTGGAACCGCGTCTTCGACGTCATCATCGACACTCCCGGAGACACCCGCAACGACGACCAGCACCTGCTCCATCAGCTCGGAACAAGCACCGTGTCGAATCGTCTCTACGGTGTCCTGTCGATCCTGCGCTACCTCATCCTGAGCATCGCGCCCGATGACCGGAGCGTGCTCGATGTGGTGGAGTTCATCACGAGCCAGGCCCAGCAGATCGGTTTCCGCCTCCACCGGCTCGGTTTCCCAGAAAGATGGGAGAACGAGAAGCTGTGGGACCCGAGCTTCAGGTTGGACTCGCGACCAATGAAGGCGGCAAGTCTTCTCGACCAGGCGAAGTCCCTGACAACGGCTCAAGTGCGCGCTTCGCTGACCGGGGCAGAAGTACTTCCTGAGAAGCTCTCGAATGATGAGCGCAAGAACGAGCTGGCCCACAAGGCGGCTCGCTACCAACTGCTACGGACCTACCTCCGCTACGGCTGTCTCATCGAGATCGACCTCGGCAAGACCAAGCACTATCCTCAGTTCCAGTTCCGTGACGGCAAGATGATCGACGCCGTCGGCGATACCAACCAGCAGCTCACCCGCAGAGCCAACGGTGCGGAGAAAACAGCCCTGGCACAGGCGCTCATCACTTGGTGGCAGACACCCAACCCAGACCTACCGGTATCGTCCAACGGCCAAGCCACGTCTCCGGAACAGTTGCTTGAGCGCGTCACGGAAGGCAAGTTCCGGGAAGCCGTCGATCGTGTGAACGCCACAGACACATTCATTCTCTGACCGTCGCCCTCACCTCAAGCGCTGCGCGTGATCCCAACGTCGCTTCGAGGCAGCCAGCTCCAGTAGGCTGACAGCAATACGACAGGCTCGCTTCTCTAGATGAGACGCGAGCCTGTTCTCTCCCGGCCGACCGATGTTTATTCGTTTCGATCGTCAACGGGCGATCGCGATGAAGGAGGTCAACATGTCGACGGTGATTGACGTGTATCCGTCTTCAGCGCATGTGCCGACGTTCAAGCAGTTCGCCGACACGGTGCAGGCAGTCTTGATCGAACACCGGGCCGACCCGCACTTGGCGGAGATCGTCGGCGGCGTCTCAGACGCGGAACTACGGCCTCACATCGAGCGTGTCATGGAAATGCCCGGCGGGAAGCACTGGGCCAGGTTCGACGACGAGACAGAGACCCTCGACTTTCGTGGCGACGATTACGGGTGGCTGTCGTTCCCCGTCATCGAGTACGCCTTCGACTTCTACTTCGATGATGATGTCAACGAGTTCGAAGATCTCCCGCACACGGCCGTGATCGCTGAGTACGCTGAGCGGGCAGCCCTCATCGGCAGCCTGCAGGGGTTCCCGTTCGAGAAGACCGCACGGATCGAACATTCCTGGTTCTTGCGTATGCAGGCAGCGCAGCCTCTGCAGACTCGGATTCTGGCCGGGTACGTGGCAGTGGCGCTCGCGCGTCTCACCGAGGGGTTCCTCTACTCCGACGATGGCGGTATCGACTACGACCGCGCCCCGGCAGACCCAGCCACGTTCCTCTCCTGGTACCCGGAGTGGATTACACACGACATGCTCGGACCGTCCACTGACGATCCGAGCATGAAGAAGGAGCAGCGTTAGAGAGAACGTTGCTGCGGGGTCTCCCGCGTCGCTGATGCCGAAGGGGACCCGAAGTACGGAAGCTGGCGGGTGAACTGGCCATGCTCGATGAGGTCCCTCACGTCGGCCGCGTTGGTCACGAGCTGAGCGCGGCCCTGCTGAAGGAGCAAGTTCGCGCCCGTGCTCGCAGCGCTCGTAATCGGCCCCGGTACCGCGCCCACCGTCCGCCCCAGGTCGCGGGCCTCGACCGCGGTACAGATCGATCCGGAACGGGCACCTGCCTCGACGATGACCGTGGTTTCGGAGAATGCCGCGAGCAGGCGTGAACGGTCGAGGAACCGCTGCCGGGTCGGTGCGACACCGGGCGCATGTTCGGAGACGACGACGCCGTTCTGTCTGATCCGCTCGAACAGATCCGCATGCCCCGACGGGTAGGTCCGGTCCACGCCGGAGGCGAGCACCGCGATCGTGCCACCGCCGGCAGCCAGCGCGCCCCGATGGGCGGTGCCTTCGATCCCGTACGCGCCACCGGAGACGACCGTGTATCCCGCATAGGCAAGCTCGCCCGCCATTGACCGTGCCGCTTCCTCGCCGTAGCCGGTCGCGGCCCGCACACCATCGAACGTGACCATCGTCCGGACACCGCCCGCGAGCTGGTCAATGTTTCCGTGTGCCCAGAGGCCATAGGGCGAGCGACTGCCGAGGTCGCCCAGTTGCACGGGCCACTCCGCGTCAAGCGGCGTGATGAACGAGTACTGCTCGCCTTCGGCAAGGCGATACGCGATGGTCTCTGCGCTTGCTCGGATTCGTGCTTGCTCGCGCCAGACGGCCGCCTGTACCTCGTCCACGCCGGGGATCTCGGCGTCGTTCTGGATGAATGCGACGGTGTCGACTGCGCCGACGCGTGCGATGAGGTTCCCGGTCGGGACGTCGTTCGGTGTGCCCACGATGGTGAGCACCATGCGAGCTGATCGCTCGTCCTTGGCGAGATCAGTGAGAGTGGGCATGAGCGGGGCTCCTTCGTGGTCGACGATCACCCCACAGGTGCACCCGTGCTTCCTCGGCTACTGAGAGCGCTTCCATTCTTCGAAGATGTGTTCGATACGATGTGTGCGTGCAACATCCTCAGTCCCTGGCCTTCGCGCCCACGCTCACCCTGCCGGTCGCTCCCGAGGTGGCCCAGTGCGGGTTCCCGTCGCCGGCGCAGGACTATCCCACCGAAGAGCTCGACCTCACCGCGCGCCTCATCCGCGACCGCGTCGCCACCTACATTTGGAAGGCTGCCGGCCACTCGATGGAACCCGTCGTGCCCGATGGTTCCATGCTCATCGTCGACCGCGGCATCGCGCCGGCACCGGGGCGGATCGTCGTCGCGATCGTCGACGGCGAGTACACCGTCAAGCGTCTCCATGTCGACAACGACGGCCGAGTCACGCTCCAGGCGGAGAACCCCGAGTATCCGGACATCGAGCTGCCCGAGCTGAGCGAGATGACGATCTGGGGCGTCGTGACCTACATCATCAGCCCCGCGACTTGACCCGGCCGGCCCGCTTCAAATGTCGGACGTCGCTTCTACCGTGAGGGGGTGCCTGAGCCCCGTTCCATTGCGCTGATCGACGCCGAGAGTTTCTACGCGTCCTGCGAGGCCGCGTTCGATCCGAAGCTGCGCGGCAAACCCATCGTGGTGCTCTCCAACAACGATGGGTGCGTCGTCGCTGCGAACACGCTCGCGAAGCGCATCGACCCGGACATCATGTTCAAGCCATACTTCCAGATCAAGACCGGACATCATGTTCAAGCCCTACTTCCAGATCAAGAACTGGGCACTCGCCAAAGGCGTCGCCGTCAGGTCCTCCAACTACGAGGTCTACGGCGCGGTCTCCAACCGGATCTCCAACCATCGACTGTTGCAGTGAATGCAACTGTCTACACCTGCTGGCGAGGACTACTGGGATTTCTCAGGCCTTGATGCTCTGACCGTATCAGCGGAATGTCGGGAACCTGTCCGTTCGACTTGACTCGGTGATGCATCCTGTCGTACTTTGTTGCATCTAATGCAAGAGTTTGGTGGTTCCCCTGCGTCACTTCGACTGCTCACGTCGACGTCGAACATCGCGTTGGCGAACCCGGAGCAGCAGATCTTCGATGCGATGGTGGAGGGGTGGCGCAGCCAGCAGCGTTCTCGCGGGCTGCGTGAGCAGACCATCCAGAATCGACTGGCGACGGTCACGCGGTTTCGCGACTTCGTCGACAAGCCGCCGTGGAAGTGGACCGTCGCAGACGTCGATGAGTTCACCGCCGATTCGATGGGCCGGGTTCGAGCGTTGTCGACGCTGCGGAACAACCACGGTTCAATCCATGGATTCTGCGAGTACTTGACGAGCCCGTTGTATGACTGGATGGAGATCTGCGAGCGAGAGTTCGCGGAGATTCCGTCGCAGGTGTGCTTGCCGTGGAACACCGTCGCGCATCGGTTCGAGTTCGAGGGTGATGGAAAGCGTCGCCCGTTGGCCTATGACGAGGTGGAGCGTCTCTTCGACACGGCTGATGCGCGCGTGGAGACACTGGTCGGGTCCGGGCGCAAAGGGGCGCTCGGCGCGCTACGTGATGCGCAGCTGTTGAAGACGGTCTACGCGTTCGGGTTGCGGCGCACAGAAGCGGTGATGCTCGACACGGTTGACTTGCACTACAACGCGAAGATGCGGCAGTGGGGCCGCTATGGCGCGATCCACGTACGGTGGGCGAAGGCCGCGGGAGGTGGCGCGCCACGACGACGTACCGTGCTGCTGGTGCCGGAGTTCGATTGGTGGGTGCCGGGCATGGAGCAGTGGGTGGAGCAGGCGCGCGATCGTTTCGCCCCTGGCAGTGATCTTGACGCGCTGTGGGTGACGGAACGCCGCACCCGACTGTCGGCCGGCTATCTCGACCGGCGGTTCGCGGAGCTGCGGGACGAGGCCGGCTTGTCAAAGGCCCTGACTCTGCACAGCCTCCGGCATTCGTACGTGACGCACCTGCTCGAGTTCGGCTACGCCGACCGATTCGTCCAGGAGCAGGTCGGGCACATGCATGCTTCGACGACCTCGATCTACGCCTCCGTCAGCTCGGACTTCAAGAACCGGGTACTCGCGGACGCATTGAAGGCCCTCATCGAAGGAGAAGCAGATGACCGTTGAGCTCGAGACCGCATGGAACCTCCGCAGCGTGATGGCCTCGCGCGGGATCTTCCAGACCTCCAAGCTGAAGCCGTTGCTCGAGGAGCGGGGCGTCGACCTGTCCCGGGAACAGGTGTACCGACTGGTGACGCAAGCACCGCAGCGGGTTCGCATCGACGTGCTCGCCGCGCTGTGCGACGCGTTGGAGTGCTCGCTCGACGACCTCGTGCAGGTCACCCGCCGGGAGGCTGCGGCCCCGGTCGCGGTGGGTGAAGAGGCGACGCGGGGTGCGATCGGCGATCTGCGGCCCGTGCGGGCCACGATCCGTCGCCCGCGCTCGAAGTAGGCCGCGGTGGCGAAGCCTCCGCAGGAGCCCAGGGTTGCTGAGGTCGCCGGGCTCGTCCACGCGATCGCGCCGGAGATCCCGGTGGAGCGCCTTGTTGAGATCGTGGCTGAAGTCGCACCCGTGCCGCTCACCCAACGGCGTCTCGAACTCGCACTCCTCAAACAACCTGGAGTCCTCGAAGGGCGACACCGGAACGTACCGGTGACGGTGCAGGATCTGGCCCACGCTCTCGTGAACGAGGGTGCCGGGCGGGTCGTCTTGCCTACATGCGATTCCTGTGGACGTGCCGTTCGGATGCCTCACAAGACGCAGACCGGCGGTCGCCACTGCTCGCGCTGTGAACGGAATGCCCGATCGGTCGCGTGTGGCAGATGCGGACGAGTTCAGCCCGTGCAGCGCACCGTCGATGGGCAACGGTTCTGCCGGGACTGCTGGCGAGCCGATCCGCGGTCGTTCGGCGACTGCTCGCGATGCGGGCAGAACGCCACGATTATCGTCCGTCGCCCCGCGCTCGTCTGTCTCGCGTGCTACACCGCGCCGGTCAAGATGTGCGAGCTCTGCGGGGAGCCGGGCCGCGTAGCGACGCACCTGGACGGCCGACGGGTCTGCGCCCGCTGCTACTACGCGATGCGACGCCCCCAGCCGTGCCCGGAGTGCGGGCGGAAGGTGTTCCTCACTGGCTTCATGAATGGGCACAAGGTCTGCGCCGAGTGCGCAGGAGCTCCCGTGACGATGGCATGCCCGGGATGCGGGACGATCGAAGAGGTGCGCAAGCACCGGCTATGCGTAGAGTGCCGGCGACCTATCGCCATCCAGCAACTGCTTGCTGACGACAGCGGAGAGATCCGCCCCGAGCTGCACCCGCTCGCGGAGTATCTGGTGACGCACCACGGCAGTGCGATCTCCCTCGAGCGGTGGCTGTACAAGAGCCGCTGTGCGGTCGTCCTCCGTGAGCTCGCCGATGGCACGCTGCCCCTCACCGCGGACGCGATCATGACCAGAGCGCACGCCGGCCAGTCCGTGGCATTCCTGCTCTCGCTCCTCATCCGCTCAGGCGTGCTGCCCGATTTCGACATCCAGGCGGCGAGGTTCGAGCACTGGTTCCAACGGTGGCTTCCGACCGTCCCCCATCCCGAGGACCGGCTCCTCCTACGGCGGTACTGCACCTGGGAGCTGCTGCCGTCGGGCAGATCACTCAGGGGCAGACCAGCTACGGCCGTCCGATCCGGCTCCACCTATCAGAAGGTGCGTGCGGCGCTGAAGCGGTGCGCGGCCCTCCTGCAGCAGATCCGCGCGAGCGGCGAAACGCTGACGACATACCCGCAGCGATCTCTCGACGGCTTCCTCACCGGTTCGCCCTCACAACGGGATGCCCTCGCGCCGTTCACCCGGTGGCTGCGACGGCACCGCCTGAGCCGCCTCCGGGTCGAGTTCCGCAGCCATCGCCTCGAAGGGCGCGACTACGCCGCCGAACATCGGTGGACGATGGCACGCGCGTTCATCACGCGAGACGACATGGATCCCGTGACGCGAGTCAGCGGATTGCTCGTCCTGTTCTACGGGCTCCACCTGACCCGCATCGCAGCGATCACCCGCGCACAAGTCGATACGACCGCGCGCCTCATGACGCTGACGGTCGGAACTGAACCGATCGAGCTGCCCGAAGTCCTCGCCGAAGCAATGGTCCAGCTGCTCGACGGCAACCGCTCCGACACTTGGCTCTTCCCGGGCAGGAACCCGGGCCGACCGATCACCCCCGGGCCGCTCAGCCGTCGACTCCGTCAAGAAGGACTCCTCGCCGGCAGCGCTCGTGTCACCGCGCTGATGGACCTCACCCGACAACTGCATCCTCGAATCGTGTCCGACCTGCTCGGCATCACGGCGTCATCAGCTGCCGCCTGGGCACGCCTCTCCGGGGGCGAATGGTCCGACTATCCCGCGCTGCGCTCAACCTCGACCTGAGCACCAATGGCCTCCCGCTACGCTTGCGCCTCCAGTGGGACTGCCTGAATTATCGGACAGACCCCCGGGCTTGGCTACAGATAGCGGCAGACCTGATCCGAGCTGCACGTGTCGGGCTCGACGTGCTCGGCCTGGTCGCGGAGCCCGGCGAGGGTGTCGCGCAGGTCGTGGAGCTGCCTGAGCTGCTGGTCGATATCGGTGAGGCGTGCGTCGAGGAGGTCGCGGACGTGGCTGCAGGGCGCTTGGCCATGGTCGCGGATGTGGAGGATCTGCTGGATCTGGGCGAGGGTGAGTCCAGCGGCTTGGCCGCGGTGGATGAAGTCGATTCGGGCGATGGTCTCGGCGGTGTAGTCGCGGTAGCCGCTGGGCGTGCGCCCGGCCGGCGGCAGGAGCCCCTGGTCCTCGTAGAACCGCAACGTCTTCGCCGTGGTGCCGGCCGCGTCGGCGAGCTCTCCGATCCGCATTCCCCGCCCCCCCTTTTCGCTGGTCGCAAATTTCGTGCTTGACCTTCCCCTGTGGTGGAAGGTTCATGATGAGTGTATCAGCGGGATGTTCCAAGATGTCCAGGGAGGAATAAGGATGCCATCGAGGTTTGATCTGGCCGTGATTGGGTCGGGTGGCGCGGCATTCGCCGCGGCGATCCGCGCCACCACACTGGGAAAGTCGGTGGTGATGATCGAGCGCGGCACGTTGGGCGGCACGTGCGTGAACACGGGGTGCGTTCCGTCCAAGGCGCTGCTCGCGGCCGCCGAGGCCCGCCACGTGGCCGCGGATGCGGGCTCCCGGTTCCCGGGGATCGCCGCCACCGCTGGCCCGGTAGACATGCACGGGCTGGTGGGTGGCAAGCAGGACCTGGTCGAGGCGATGCGGAGTGAGAAGTACATCGACGTGGCAGAAGCCTACGGCTGGCCGGTCCGCCAGGGCGAGGCGGCGTTCGCCGGCACGCCGGATGCGTCGGTCCTCGAGGTCACCGCCGCGGACGGCACCGTCGAAACCATCGAGGCCGCCCACTACCTCATCGCCACAGGCTCCCGCCCGTGGGCTCCTGTCATCGAGGGGCTGGACGGCGTCGACTTTCTCACCTCGACGTCGGCGATGGAGCTGTCCGAGGTGCCTGACTCGCTGCTGGTGCTCGGCGGGGGCTATGTGGCGCTGGAGATGGCACAGTTGTTCGCCCGGCTCGGCTCGAAGGTGACTCTGCTGGTGAGGTCCCGGCTGGCGTCGAAGGAGGAGCCGGAAGTCTCCAAGGCGTTGCAGGAAATCTTCGCCGACGAGGGCATCCGAGTGGTCCGCCGCGCCATCCCCACCCGCGTCACCCGCGACCCGGGCACCGGCCAGATCGTCGCCGCGGCCGAGGTCTCGGGCGGCGTGCAGGAGTTCCGTGCCGACGAGATCCTCGTCGCGCTCGGCCGCGCCCCGGTCACCGACGGGCTCAACCTCGAGACCGTGCAAGTGAAGACCGGCGAGGCCGGAGAGGTCGTGGTCACCGACCAGTTGCAGTCCTCCAACCCTCGCGTCTGGGCGGCTGGGGATGTCACCGGGCACCCCGAGTTCGTCTACGTCGCAGCCCGGCACGGCACGTTGGTCGCCGAGAACGCCTTCACTGACGCCAGCACGTCGGTCGACTACACGCGGATGCCGCGGGTCACATTCACGAGCCCTGCCGTCGGCGCGGTCGGGATGACCGAGAACGAGGTCATCGCGGCCGGGATCCGCTGCGACTGCCGTGTCCTGCCACTGGAGTACGTGCCCCGCGCGCTGGTGAACCGGGACACCCGCGGGTTCATCAAGATGGTCGCCAACGCGGACACCGGCGAGATCCTCGGCCTGACCGCGGTCGCCAAGGACGCCGGCGAACTCGCCGCCGCAGGTGTCCACATCCTCGGCAAGACCATCACCGAGGTCGCCGACGCGTGGGCCCCGTACCTGACCACGGCCGAAGGCATCCGGATCGTCGCCAAGGCCTTCACCACCGATGTGTCGATGCTGTCCTGCTGCGCCTGACCGCGCGCCAGACAGCGGATCCACCCCATCAGAAACTGGAGCCTCGCCATGACGCCCCTCACTACCGACCTGACCGATCGGCTCGCCCGGTCCGAGGAGACAGCCCTGCTGGTTCCGCTCCTGCGGCTGCTTGTCGCCGGTGACCCGGTCACCATCGAGCAGCTCGCGACCGCCACCGCTCTCACCGCCGACGAGGTCCGCACCCGCCTCGCCGCGTCACCGGACACCGAGTACGACGACCAGGGGCGGATTATCGGTCAGGGCCTGACCCTGCGCCCCACCACCCACCGGTTCACCGTCGCCGGTGAGGAGCTCTACACCTGGTGCGCCTTCGATACCTTGATCTTCCCCACGCTCCTCGATCGGCCCGCCCGGGTCGAATCGATCTCCCCGGCCAGCGGCGACACGATCCGCGTCACCGTCGACTCGACCGCCGGTGTCACTAGCGTGGAACCGGCGACCGCGGTGGTGTCCTTGGTCAGCCCCGAGGCCATGCACTCGATTCGCTCCTCGTTCTGCAACCAGGTCCACTACTTCGCTTCCCGCGAGGACGCCGCCGGATGGCTCACGGAACACCCGATGGCCCAAATCCTCACGGTCGCCGATGCCTTCGAGGTTGGCAGCACCCTGATCACCGAGATGCTCGAGCGCCCCCGGACCGGTGCCGACGAACTGTCTGGAAGCTGCTGCGGTCCCGAGACCTGCTGCTGAGACGGCACCACGAGAGGACAGAACACCAATGCCTCCCAACCAGGACGACCAGCGAGGCGGCCGTGGCCTGCTCCTTGGGGCCGTCGCCGCACTGCTCGTGGTCGGCTGCTGCGCCCTCCTTCCACTTCTCGTCGTCGGAGGCACGATCACAGGGATCGGCACCCTCCTCCGCAACCCGTGGGTGATCACGGGCGGTGCCGCACTCCTGATCCTCGCGGTGGTTGCAAGCATCGTGATGACAGCGCGTGCCAGGCGACACCGCCGCGAAAACGACCCCGACTGCTGCCCGCCCCTTCGCCCGACCATAACGAAGACAGACCCGAGGCGAAGGGAAACCGGAACCAAATGATCATGGCCATTAGACCCCGGCATACGGCCCGCCCGATAGGCCCCTAGCCAGCAGGCAAGTCGCCGATCAACGCGCGCGAACTCTGATGTGAAATCTAAAGGTCATCCGCATGGTCCCGGATCAAGCCGTCACGCGGCGGCGACGTCCTGCGCGGTCACGTGCTTGCCTTCCGCGTCGACGCGGCGCGCAGGCCGTTGAGGATCACGATCACCTCGGCGATCTCGTGCACCAGCACCACCGCCGCAAGCCCCAGGACGCCAAAGAGGGCGAGCGGGAGCAGGGCGGTGATGATCAGCAGCGACAGGATGATGTTCTGGTTGATGATGTGCCGCCCCCGACGGGCATGGGCGAACGCGCGCGGGAGAAGCCGCAGATCGTGACCGGTGAAGGCCACGTCGGCCGACTCGATCGCGGCGTCGGAGCCCGTCGCGCCCATCGCGATCCCGATGTCCGCGGCGGCCAGCGCAGGGGCGTCGTTGATGCCGTCGCCGATCATCGCGACCGGCCCCTTCGCACCGAGCTCTGCGATCGCGGCGGCCTTGTCTTCGGGGCGCAGCTCGGCGCGGACGTCATCGATCCCTGCATGCGCAGCGAGGGCGCGGGCGGTGCGGGCGTTGTCGCCGGTGAGCATGGTCACCCCGATGCCCTGGGTCGCGAGGGTGCGGACCACTTCAGGGACCTCGGGGCGCAGCTCGTCGCGGACGCCGATCGCGGCGACCGGGACGCCGCCGCGGTGGACGATCACGACTGTCATGCCCTGCTCCTCCAGCCCCGCGACCCGGTCGCCGAGGGTCCCGGCGTCGAGCCAGCGCGGGCTGCCGACGGTGATCCGCGCGCCGGCGAGCTCGCCCTCGATGCCGTGCCCGGCCTGCTCGGTCACGCCCTCCGCCGCAGGGGCATCCGGCGCTGCGGCGGTGATCGCGGCGGCGAGGGGGTGGGTGCTGTGCTGCTCCAGAGCGGCCGCCCACGCCAGCGCCTCCGCCTCGCTCACACCGTCCACGGTGAGGACGGCGGTGACGGCGGGCTCGTTGCGGGTGAGGGTGCCGGTCTTGTCGACGGCGACGTGGCGGATCACGCCGAACCGCTCGAACGCGGCACCGGACTTGATGATCACGCCGAACTTGCTCGCCGAGCCGATCGCCGCGACCACGGTCAGCGGCACGGAGATCGCCAGTGCGCAGGGCGATGCCGCGACCAGCACGACCAGGGCGCGGGTGATCCACAGCTCCGGGTCGCCGAGCAGCGAGCCGATGATCGCGACCAGGGCGGCGAGGATCAGCACGCCCGGGACGAGAGGGCGGGCGATGCGGTCGGCGAGGCGGGCGCGATCGCCCTTCTCCGCCTGAGCCTTCTCCACGAGGTCGACGATCGTGGTCAGTGAGTTGTCGGTGCCTGCCGCGGTCGTTTCGACCTCCAGTGCCCCGGCGGTGTTGATTGCGCCGGCGGAGACGGCATCGCCGGGTTCGACCTCGACCGGGATCGACTCCCCGGTGATCGCGGACGTGTCCAGGCTGGAACGTCCCGTGCGGACGACGCCGTCGGTCGCGATCCGCTCACCCGGCCGCACCAACATCAGCTGCCCGACAGCCAGATCCTTCGCGGCGACCTCGACCGAGACGCCGTCGCGGCGGATGGTGGCGGTCTCCGGGACGAGCTTGAGCAGTGCCCGCAGCCCGCCGCGGGCACGGTCCATCGCCTTGTCCTCCAGCGCCTCGGCGATCGAGTACAGGAATGCCAGCGCTGCGGCCTCCTCGACGTAGCCGAGGATCACCGCGCCGACCGCGCTGATGGTCATCAGCAGCCCGATGCCGAGCTTGCCCTTGAAGAGGTTCCGGATCGCGCCCGGCGTGAACGTCGACGCGCCCAGCAGCAGGCCGATCCAGAACAGCACCAGCGCAGGGATCTCCATCCCGGACCACTCCAGCGCCAGACCGGTGAGGAACGCCACACCGGAGAAGACCGGGACCATGATCCCGCGGTCCCGCCACCAGGGGCGCTCCGCCTCCTCGGCCTCTTCGCCGACTGCGGTCTCAGGCTCGTCGTGCTCGCAGCCGCACGCCGCGCTCACGCGCCCGCTCCCGTCCCGCAGCAGCCCGGCACCGTGCACGAAGCGTCCATGCAGGGCGCGTGCTCGTCCACCGCGAGCGTCACGTCCACCAGCGCGGTCAGCGCCGCCGCGAGGTGCGGGTCCGCGATCTCGTAGCGCGTCTGCCGCCCTTCCGGCTCGGCGACCACGATGCCGCAGTCGCGCAGGCAGGTCAGGTGGTTCGAGACGTTCGAGCGGGTCAGCTCCAGCTCACGCGAGAGCACCGCCGGGTAGCTGGGGCCGTCGAGCAGGGTCATCAGTATCCGGGAGCGCGTCGGGTCCGCCATGGCCCGGCCGAGCCGGTTCATGACGTCGAGACGTGGAGCAATGGTCAGCATGCACTGATCATACAGTGTTGACTGAACTAATCCCAGGATGAATAGTGCACCCTGCGACATTCGGCCCTACCAGTAGAGATCATCTCCCGCTACTCGGCCTGGCAAGAGGTCTACTCGGTCGACGAATCCTTCGTCGGACTCCGCGGCACACCCGAGGAGCTGGAAAGCATCGGGCACGAGATTCGCCGCACCGTCCGCCAGCTCACGGGCGTGCCCGTCCGTGTCGCGATCGGTGCGACAAAGTCGCTCGCAAAGGTCGCGGCGATCGGGATCAAGAAGGCCTTCGCCGAGATCGGCGTGCTCAACCTCGCCCGCTACGACGCCGCACAGATGGATCGCATCCTCGACAGCATCGACGTCACCGACCTCTGGGGCGTCGCCGGCAGATCCGGCAAGCGTCTCGCCGCGATCAACATCCATACGGCGCGGGAGCTGCGGGACATGGACCCGAAGTGGGCGCGCAAGCGGTTCAAAGTGAACATGGAACGCATTGTCCTCGAACTGCGCGGCGTGCCGTGCATCCCGCTCGAGATGGTGCCGCCCGCAGTGAAGGACCAGCTCATCTTCTCCCGCTCGTTCGCGAAGAAGATCACCACCGAGCCTGACATGGAGCAGGTGATCTCGCTCTACGCGCAGTGCGTCTCCGCAAGGCTCCGCGCACAGGGCTCGGTTGCTCAACACCTCTCGGCATGGGCGGCGACCGGCTGGGCGGATACCGGCACGGTCAGCCACAGCGCGCAGGCCACTGTCGCACTGCCAACGCCGACGGATGATCCGATTACTCTCACCAAAGCTGCCCGTGCGCTACTGCCGAAACTGTTCCCCGTCGACGGCATCCGCTACGCCCGCGCCGGGGTCGTCCTCACCGACCTGCGCCAGGCCGACGGCGTGCAGCCGCTCGATCTGTTCCGGCCGGAGTTCGAGGGCCGCGGTGTCGGGCAAGCGCTCGACGAGATCAACCGCAAGTTCGCCACGACCGCAGTCGGCGTCGGACTCGGCGGGATAAAGACACCACCGGGTTGGGAGATGAAACGTGAGCTGCTCTCGCCGAGGTGCCTCACGAACTGGGATGAGCTACTGGTCGCGGCGGCGTGATCGTTACGCGGCCGCGCACTGAGGCTCACGACGGTCCACAGTCCGCCGCGCTCGTCGCTCGGCAGCGCGCACGCGCATAAGCTGCACGAGCGACACTGGCCCGAAGACCAGGAACTTGAACGCGTTCCAGATGCACACGAGCATCACGACGTAGAGCCACTTCGAAGCGCCATCGTCGATAAGCACGCTCATGAGTGTGGCGAGGTAGAAGTAGGCGACGCTGAGGAGCATCGCCGGGACGCCCCACTTGAGACCGCTGCGGGTGCGGAGCTTGTCGAGCGCGATGTTCGTCGGCATGAACCGGCGCATGAACGCTCGGACGTAAAGGCTGGCGATCCAGATGGTGCGAAGCATGAGTACAGTCCTCTCCTGTCGGGAGGCGACAGGTAGTAGAAGGACCGTTCGACCGAAGCCGCACGTCGTGCCATCACAACGAGTGATGGCGTAGCAGGTAGAGGTCGCCTACCTCCAAGCTACGCTTCGCCGCAGACTTTCGGAAGGGCGACTTGAGCGTCAGTAGTTCGGACACCGTTCGAATGTCAGTGGTCCCTGCCAAAATGAGTCTTGCCGCCGCGTTACGACCAGATCGGGGATCAAATGGCACGACTTATCCAGCAGTTCAAAGATGCGCTGAGCTCGATCGAGCCTGGCGATGACAAGGCTAATGCGCCTGAGGCGCACCAGCTCGTGCGTGCCGCGCTGCTGTCTGATTCGAAATTGACAGAGTACGGTGCTGATCCCGTCTTGATCGGCTCGTATAAGCGCAATGTGTCGATCAAGCGAATCAAGGATGTCGATGTGTTCGTGCGGCTTCCGGAAATTCCCGACGGTGTTACGTCCCAGCAGATCCTCGATCGGTTCTTCCGTGTGCTGCACGATGAGTTCGGCTTGGATGATGACGGACATCGTCGTACCAAAAGGCAAGACCGTAGCCTGCAGGTGAGCTTTCCGGAGTACGACATGTATGTCGATGCTGTGCCGGCTCGCCCGCACGCCGACGGTGAGACGTGGCAGATTCCACAGCGCGGCGAGGACGACAAGTGGGTGCAGACGAACCCCGAGAAACTGACTGCACTGTCGAGCGAGATGAACGCGGCCCATGACGGTTACTACGTGCCCATCGTGAAACTGATCCGACAGACCCGTCGGTCGCTACTTGGGACGTCGAAGCCCGGCGGTTTCTTCTTCGAGCTCGCGACCTACCAAGCATTCGCCTCGGGCGCAGTTTCCGGCACTGATCATGCGTCCTACTACGCGTCGGCACTCGATGAGATCAGCCGTATTGTCACGGACTTCGTCACCTATGGCATCGAGCTTCCCGACCCTACTGTCGCAGGGAATAGCATTCGTATCCGAGCTACTGACGAAGAGCTCGCGGCAGCACGTGATCAGTTCGCAGCAGCGGCCAATACAGCCAAGGTCGCTCTTGATGAGGAAGATGAAGGGCAGGCTGCCCTGGCCTTCCAGGGGCTTCTCGGGAAAAGCGGGGACGACGAAGACGTGTTTCGGATGCCTCCTGGGTTCAATGAGGATGGCACCCGGAAGGCGAGCGCCGTGTCTGCAGGAGCCCGCGTTGTGCCGGCAGGCAGCAGGACATTCGGTTGAGCAACGACTACTGGGACGAGTTCGTCGCGTACAGTCAACTTCATTTCGAGGAAGGCCTCATCCGTGCTGGCTTTACGACAACACCGGTGGGCTGGTCAGGGTCGGTAGGTCACGGGCAAGGTGTAACCCGCGTGGTCATCACCTTGCCCGCCCGCTTTCCCTTTAGGCCCCCGCGCGTAGTTCCTGAAGATAGGGAGGCCGTCGCCTGGTCTTGGCATCGTGAACGGGACGGTGCACTGTGCCTGGTGGCAGAGGACGATCACGATGACCTCTGGTGGACTGACAGCGCCGCGTTCTTGAAGCACATTTCGGCCTGGTTTGAAGAAGCGGATGCCGGGTGGCCGAGCGATCGTCCTGATCTCGACTTGGAGCGCTACTTCGAGCCGTCCCGCGATCACCGGATCTATCTCTACGACGAGATCGAAGGCTTCAAGAATGCGTTTGTACGCTTCAAACCAGCCAAGAACGACACCATGATCATGATGCGTGGGACGCGAGTCCCAAAGGCACACAAGAGCCACAAGGATCGCTACGGCTACGTCGTCGAGCTGGCCGATGTAGCAACTCCGCCGCGAAATTGGGATGACCTCGAGACGCGTCTCCCAGAAGAACTGTCGATCGGCCGAAAGATCCGAGACCGTTCTATCTCCATCTTGATGGTTACTTACCACCGCGGCGATTCGCTGGGTGTGCTCGCACTGGACGTGTCTGTTGACGCGGAGCGGTCAATTACGGCGAGAGTCCTCACGTCAGCATCAACGAGTGCAGACACCCGGAACTTGCGAGCGGGGCTCCTTGCCCCGTCGCTCGGTGATAGAAAGATTGCCATTGTCGGTGCCGGTGCAATCGGATCATTCGTTGCCGACGCGCTTGTTCGTTCTGGCGTGCGCAACCTCACTCTCATTGATCCCGACACGATTCTGCCGGGGAACCTCGTTCGGCACCTGGTTGGTCCGAGCTGCGTTGGACTCACCAAAGTCGAAGCAGTCCGCAGGCACCTGCTTGAGCGAAACGAAGATCGGAACCTCACACTGGACGCTGTAGTCCAGCGGCTGGACACTGGTGCCGACGCCTATGACCTGATCGATTCACACGATCTTGTCATCAACGCGAGTGCCGATTTCTCAACGACTGCACTGCTACGTGTCGCCGCTGAGTCACGAGGAGAGCACGTCCTGTCTGTCGCGCTTGTGGATCACGGAGCGACTTTTCGAATCGACGTATTGCCGCCACTATCTGATGTCGATGCCACGCCAGTCCTCGACACTCCCGATTTGCAAGAGGACGTCGCTGAGCTGTTCGAGCCCGGCTGCGGGAGCCCCATTTCTCCGGCACCTCCCCATGCGGTGATGGAAGCGGCGTCTGCAGCAGTCCGACATGCCATCGGGATTCTGAGCGGTCGACCGCTTGACGATGCTGGCGAGACTCGAAACGTAGCGCCCCAGGGAAAGGCCCACGAATCATGACAACGGCCAACAACCTTCCGCACATTGAACTGTCTGCTGAAGCACACGAGACCATCGCATCGTCGACTGCTAAGGCGTTGCCGGATGAAACGGGCGGCATCCTCCTCGGCTACCGTGTTGGCAGAGACTTCACCGTCACGAACGCCCTCGTAGTCGAGGGGAAGCGTACGAATACCTCGTACGTGCGCGACGACGTCGAAGCGAACCGCCTGCTGGCTGAGTTCCTGAAGGATCGCGCGCCGTCCGACCCCGTTGGGTACATCGGTGAGTGGCACACCCACCCCGGCGATGTTGGCCCAAGTCCACAGGACATCAGTGCCATTCGTGACATCTCTAAACAGCAGCAAGACCCACTGATCCTTCTTGTCTACTCCATCGGCGCGTCCTGGACGTATTCAGGGCGAGTGACCAAACGCCGTCCGCTACTTCAACCTAAGACGACACGTGCGAAAGTCTCCTACCCTCCATCGCGATTCCCGGAGCTCGAACCGCTTCCCGCAGATGCCGTTCGTGGAGATGGACCTGTCTTCATCTCCTACCGGCAAAGTGATGGAACGAAGCTTGCCGACTCGTTCGAAGAGCTGGCACGCGCAGCAGGACTAGTCGTATGGCGTGATCACACAGATCTACGCGGTGGCACCACGACCGATCGACTTGAACGCGCCCTCACCCAGGGGCTGTCTGGTGCCGTGCTCATCGTTACCCCTGACATTGCATACAGTGAGATCGTTCGCGAACGCGAACTCCCGCGACTCCTCGCACTGGATGAAGCAGATAAATTCTCGCTGTGCATTGCCAACGCCATCCCTGAAACAGCGGACAGTCAGGAGTGCGAATTCAAGGCGCCAGACCGTTTGCTTCGCTTGGCACCTCGTCCAGTGCTTGCGGACAAGAAGCAGACCAACGTGCTTCAAGCAGATGGCAAGCTCAAGATCGTCCGGGACCTTGTTATGCACCGAATCGAGGAACGAAAGCCGATCATCAGTAGGGATGGACGCCCCTTCACGATCAAGATTCAAACGAGGCCCGCAAGTTACGCAATCGACGCGGGAACAGAGGACCTGCACATCCGCGTGCAAGCACCTGATAGTGGGCGTTTGCCTCACCCCAATGGGCTGAGACTGCTCCAGCAGACTTTTGGTTTGCTCGGGGACGCAGCCCACGCCTCGGGAGCGCAGAAGATTGCTGTATCGGGCGGAGCCCACCTATCCGTCGCACTTGCGCTAGGGGCAGCGTTACCGGCAACGGAGTTCTACGAGCTCGAAGTAAGCGACACCAACGGCCAGACTTGGCAATCGTCTAGCACGGAACACGAACAGGTTTCGTCAATCCGCACTGAAACGTTGGTCCAGTCGGATTTGCCTAGTGCTTATTCCCGCGTTGCAATCTTCGTCACATTGTCCCCGCACGCGGACCACGTCGCGTTCCAGAAACTGGTCGAGCACGGGCCAGCCTTCGACATCGCCATCACGTTGAGCGCCGGTGACGGACACATCGACTCGTCTGCGGCAGGCAGCCTCAGCAAAGAGCTCATTTCGAAGGTGCGCGAGATTGCTTCGACGTTCGGGAGATCGGAGGTCCACTTCGCCTATCACGGTCCATACGGGCTCGGCGTACTGCTTGGCCGTCATCTGAACACGTTGCGCACTGTCGTCTACGAATGGAACGGCGACCCAAGCAGCGAGACGAAGTACGTGCCTGTAATGACACTCGAACCCGGAGTCGGCGGAGGCCCTATCGTCGAGGTGCACCTCACCGACGAGTGACAACATCGTTGGAAGACTGCTTGTCGGTACGACGGCAAGCTAGTGCGGGAATCTCACGAACTCGCTCCAACGTCTTGCGAACCGAATCCCGGCTGGCTCCGATCGTGCGGGAGATCCCTCGAAGCGATTCGCCCTGTCGGAACAATCGAACAGCTTCGGCCGCCTCCCATCCGTGGAGCCCGGCCGGGCGACGCACGACGCCCTTGTCGGTGAGGTGGCGCGAGATGGTGGCGCGGTGCACCTCGTACTTGACGGCGAGGTCGGTGACGGTCGCGCCGGCGAGGTAGTCATCGACGATCTGGTCGACCTGAGCGGGCGTCAGAAAGGTTTGAACAGTTGCAATCGTCCCCACGACCTGCCCCCGAAGGTCGCGAATCGGGGGCTCGGAGACCCTATGAGAGGTGCGATAGACACCCCGTTTCCACCGCTTGATCAGGGCATTAAGCCCAGGGGAAAGGTTTGTGAAGAGATCACGCAGGGACCCCATTCAGGCGAGGCCCGAATTTTCTGCGAGAGCACTGCTCTCGAGCCGATTCGGGCCTCGCCTTTTTCGCGTCCTGCGCACCTGCGAATGCACGCAGCGGGGCGCGGGCGTGATCCGCCCGCGCCCCGCCTTTCTCGCTTACGCCTGGAGCGTGAACTGCAGGTCGAGGTGAACGGTGACCTCGTCGCCGAGCGTCAGGCCGCCGGCCTCGAGCGCCGCGTTCCAGTTGACGCCGAACTCCGTGCGGTTGATTTTCGTGGTGGCGGAGCCGCCGGCCTTGGTCTGGCCGTAGCCGTCGACGACGATGCCGCCGAACTCGGCGGTCAGCGTCACGGGCTTCGTCACGCCGCGCAGGGTGAGGTCGCCATCGACGAGCAGGTCGTCGCCCGAGGTGCGGATGCCGGTCGAACGGAAGGTCATCTGCGGGAACTGGTCGGCGGCGAAGAAGTCGCCAGTGCGGAGGTGCGCGTCGCGCTGCTCCTGCCCCGTCGTGACGCTCGCGATCTCGATCGTGGCCTCGACGGTCGAGTTCTCGATCTCCTCGGCCGTGACAACCGTGGCGTCGAACTTCTCGAACTTGCCCTTGACCTTGCTGATCGCGAGGTGGCGCACGGAGAAGGTGATCTCGGAGTGGGCGGGGTCGAGCACCCAGGTGCCTGCGACGTAACCGGGGATGGTGGAGGCGGTGAGAGCCATGGTGGTGTCCTTTCGAGACGGAGAAGTGCGAAGTGGAATCGGGTATCGGATAGAGGTTCGGAATCTAGGTCTCTGCGGCGGTCACGTTCGACACAATTGTCGCGCCGAGTTCGCGAAGCCGCATCATCTGTTCGCGGGTGAGCACCCTGCGCATGACACTGCCGACGAGGCGCGCGTGGCGCCTGCCGACCGCCTGCTGCAGTTCCCGGCCGGCGTCGGTGAGGCCGAGCCGGACCGCGCGGCGATCCGCGCCGTCCGGACATCGTGCGACGAGCCCGCGCTCGACCAGTCGCGCCACGAGCTTCGACATGCCGCCCTGCGTCATCAGGGTCTCGCGGTTCACTTCCGCGAGGCTCATGCCGCCCGGCGATTTCGACAGCGTATAGAGCACGTCGTACTCGTGCTGCGTGATCTCATCCCACGTCTCGCGTTCCGCGAACTCGCGTGAGATAACGACCTGCGCGCGGAACAGCGCCTCCCACGACTCGTTCTCGAGCCGCAGGTCGGCGGGCGCCGAAGACCGCGAACGCGTGCTCGGCACCCGAGCCTCGTCGTTGTGAGCGGTCATGCGAAACCCTTTCCTCAGCGCCCGGAGGGCGGCTTCGTGGGGTATAACCCGAGCTCCTCCGAATACATTCCCCGTCATGTAAATTTTTTTCTGACGGAGCGGCGACGCCTAGGATCCGAGGTTTCCCGACAGTCGACCGTGGAACACCTCGCTGCGCTCATCGAGCCCTTCGATCGTCACGCTCGCGCCGTGTTTCGCGTACAGCGTCTCCACGGAGTCGAGCGCGGCCACCGTCGAGGCGTCCCAGATCTGGGCGTGGGAGAGATCGATGACGATCGTCGACGGGTCGTCGGCGTACGAGAAGTGTTCGACGAGATCGTTGCTGCTTCCGAAGAAGAGCGGCCCGCGCACCGTGTACCTCGCGGTCTCGCCCGAGACGGCCCGGTCGACCGAGATCACGTGCGCAACCCGGCGGGCGAACAGCACCATCGCAAGGACCACGCCGGCGATCACACCGTAGGCGAGGTTGTTCGTGGCGACGACGATCGCGATCGTGACGGCCATAACGAGCGTCTCGGACAGGGGCATCCGCCGGAGCGTCGAGGGCTTCACACTGTGCCAATCGACGGTCGTCACCGCGACGACCATCATCACCGCGGCGAGCGCGACCATCGGGATCTGCCCCATCAGGTCGCTGAGTCCCGTGATGAGGCCGAGCAGGAAGACGCCGGCGATGAACGTCGAGATGCGCGTGCGGGCGCCGCTCGTCTTCACGTTGAGCACCGTCTGGCCGATCATTGCGCAGCCGGCGATGCCGCCATACATGCCGCCGAGGATGTTGGCGACGCCGAGGCCCCACGATTCTCGCCCCTTGTGGGAGGGGGTCTCGGTGATCTCATCGACGAGCTTGGCGGTCAGGAGCGATTCCATAAGACCCACGAGCGCGACGCTGATCGCCGTGGGTGCGATGATCCTCAGCGTGTCGAGGTCGAGCGGCACGGCGAGTTCGGTAAGACCGGGTAGCCCCCCGCCGACGCGCCCCTCGTCGGCCACATCGGGCACGCCCAGCTTCCAGAAGATGACGACCGCCGTCACGACGACGATCGCAATGAGCGGCGCCGGCACCGCCTTCGTGAGGAAGGGCAGCCCGATGACGACGATCAGAGTGACGGCGAACAGGATCGCGCCCAGCCAGCCCCCGTGCAGAAGATGCGGCACCTGCGCCATGAAGATCAGGACACCGAGCGCGTTCACGAAGCCGAGCATGACCGAGCGCGGCACGTAGCGCATGAGGCGTGCGAGGCCCGTCACGCCGAACAGGATCTGGATGAGCCCCGCGAGGATCACGGCGGGCAGAACGTACTCCGTGCCGTGCTCGTGCACCATCGGCGCGATCACGAGGGCGACGGATCCCGCGGCGGCCGTGATGACACCCGGCCGCCCACCGAGGAACGTCATGGACAGCACCAGCACGACGCTCGCGACGAGACTGACCATCGGATCGACTCCGGCGACGACCGAGAACGAGATCACCTCCGGCACCAGCGCGAGCGTCGTCACGAGACCGGCGAGCACCTCGCGCGAGAGCTGTTTCGGGCTGCGGAGCGCGTCGCGGACGCTCATGATCGTCGAGGGTGTGCTCATCGGGTGTGCCTGTCATCGGTGCGTCTGGGCACGACCGGGCGCGCGCCCCGACGAGACAGACTACCGTGCGACGCGCGCGACGAAGAGCCGAGGCGGCGTCGGCGCCGCGACAGCGCGCGCCGCCACGCGGATATCCGACGCGGTCAGCGCAGGATCCGATCCCGCCCCGCGAGGTAGCCGAACACGACGAGGGGCACCTCGACGGCGAACACGACGATGAGCAGGGGAAGGGTCCAGCTCCCGCTCGCATCGTGCACGGCCCCCACGACGATGGGGCCCGCCGCGGCGACGAGGTACCCCACGCACTGCGCCATGCCGCTCATGGCGGCGGCGTCGGCGTGATGGGTCGTGCGCAGGCCGAAGAGCGACAGCGCGAGCACGATGTTCGCACCGCCGGAGACGCCGAGGACCCCCGCCCACAGGGCGGACCACTCGGGCGCGAGCAGGATCCCGACGGTCGCGACGACCGCGAGGATCGGGCCGCCGACGCTGATCAGCCACTGATTTCGCAGGCGCGGAATCAGGGCCGAGGACAGCAGGCTGCCGCCGATCGCGACGGCGTTCAGCACGAAGGAATGCACGCCGGCGGCCGCCTCGCTGATGCCCGCAGAGTGCTCGATCGCCGGCAGCCAGGTGACGAAGACGTAGAACACGACGGACTGCAGACCCATGAATCCCGTGACCTGCCACGCAATCGCGCTCCCCCACGGCGAGCGCCCTCGCGCGGCGGGAGCGGCGGCCGCCGCGCCCGGGTTCTGTCCCGTCTGTCGACGTAGCTGCGGGGCGAGCACGCCGAGGGTGAGGAGCGCGAGGCCCGCCCACATGCCGAGCGGCAGTCGCCAACCGAGTTCGCTCATGCCCGCGACGGGCACCGCGACGCCCGCCGCAATCGCGGCAAAGCTCGACTGCACCGCCGAATAGGCACCGGTGACCTGGCCGATCCGCGCGGGAAAATCGCGCTTGACAAGCGCGGGCAGCACGACGTTGAGCACGGCGATCGCGACGCCGATGAGTGCCGTGCCGATCCACAGCGATGCGACGGGCGGAACGGAACGCACCACGAGGCCGACCACCAGCACGGCGAGGGCCAGGCCGATGGCGCGCTCGAGGCCGAGCGCCCGCGCCAGCCGGGGCGCGAAGGGCGAAACACCCGCGAAGGCGATGAGCGGCAGGCTCACGAGCACGGACGCCGTCGTGGCGGGCAGACCATAGCTCGCCTCGATCGCCGGCAGCACCGGTCCCACGGCCGTGATCGCCGTGCGCAGGTTTCCCGCGACGAGCAGGAGCCCGGCGAGGACGAACCAGACGGGAAGCACGGAGGCGCGGAAGCTGTGGGTCACCGCTTCACGCTACCGGCCCCGTCAGGTGTCGACAAACGCGCAAGGCCGCGCCCGGTGAGATCTCGGGGCGCGGCCTCAACCCGGTCAGGGGCAGGGGATCACCATTTCGAAGGGCGTCTCCTCGAGGTTCGTCGGGTCATTGATGTCGACGGCCGCTCCTGCGGCCCGGTCGATATCAGTGTGCGGTCCGGCGCGCGGTCTCCCGATCACGGGTTCGCGGCGGTGGGAACTGACCGAGGGTCATCGCGGCCACCGCGACGACGAACCCGCCGAGCTGCGCGGGCGAGAATCCCTCCCCCGCGAAGGCCGCACCGAGGACGGCCGCCACGAGCGGCGACAGGATCCCGAGAAGCGCCGTCGACGTGACGGGGAGTCGGCGAATCCCCGCGAACCAGAGGGCATAGCTGCACAGCCCGCCGATCACACCCAGCCACGCGTAGCCCGCGACTGCCAGCATCCCGATGTCGGACGGCACGCCGTCGATGAGGAGCGCCGGCAGGATCAACACCGCGCCCGCCGCGGTGAGCTGCCATCCGGCGAACGCCATCGCGGAGACGCCCTGCGGGATCCCCCACCGCTTGACGAGCACGACTCCCATCGCCATCGACGCCGCCCCTCCGAGACCGGCGGCGAGGCCGATGGCATCCAATCCCGCTCCGGGGCGGAGCACGACGAGCGCGATCCCGGCTATTCCGCACAAACCCCAGAGCACCCGCCAGCCCGACAGCCTCTCGCGCAGGATCCACACCGCGAGCGCGGCGACGACGATCGGCTGAACCGCGCCGAGGGTGGCCGCTGCACCGCCCGGTAGGTGCTGTGCGGCAACGAAGAGGAGCGGGAAGAAGGCGCCCATGTTGAGGGTGCCGAGCACGAGACTCTTCCACCTCCACGACCCCCGCGGCGGCGTGCGCGTGAGAGCGAGCGCGAGGAGGCCCGCGGGAAGCGAGCGCATGAGCGCCGCGAAGAACGGATGCCCGTCGGGCAGGAGGTGCGTCGTCACGATATAGGTCGTTCCCCACACGGCGGGTGCGAGCGCCGCCGCGGCCGTCCAGCCGAGGCGCGAAGAAGAAGCGGTCATGATTCCACCCTCGGCGCGGCCAACGAATGAGTCCAACACATGTGTCTCATGTTTTCCATGCACTACGATCATTGATCGGTGGACCTCCCGCAACTGAGATACGTCGTCGCGGTCGCCGAGGAGCGCAGCTTCACCCGCGCCGCCGCGCGCTGCTTCGTCGTGCAATCCGCGCTGAGCCACCAGATCAAGGCACTCGAGCGGGAGATCGGCGCTCCCCTGTTCGCGCGCACCAGCCGCAGGGTCGAGCTCACCGCCGCGGGCGACGCCTTCCTCGCGGAGGCACGGATCGCGCTCGACGCCGCCGCCCGCGCGGTAGACGCGGCGAGCGCCGCGGCCGGCGAGATCCGGGGCGAGTTGTCGATCGGCATCATTCCGACGGTCACCGCGATCGACATTCCCGCCTGCTTGCGGACGTTCCGTTCGGCACACCCCGCGGTCCGGATCCGCCTGCGCACCGGGGCCAGCGATGCGTTCGTCGCGGATCTTCACGCGAAGCGCCTCGACGTGGCGATCCTCGGTTTCCCCGAGTCGACACCGCCGCCCGCCGCGTCGCGTGTCCTGCGCCGCGATCGCCTGCTCGCGGTCGCGGCATCGGAGCACCCGCTCGCCCGCAAGGGGCGCGTGCTGCTCGCCGATCTCGCGGACGAGCCCTTCGCGGACTTCCCGGCGGGATCCCCCGGACGCGCGCAATCCGACCTCGCCTTCGAGATGGCCGGTCTCCGACGCGAGGTCCCGTTCGAGGCGACCACCGTCGATGTCATCGTCTCGATCGTTCGAGCGGGTGTCGCGATCGCCCTCCTTCCGCCGGGCGTCACACCCGGCGACCCCGGTGTCGTCACCGTGGCGGTCGACGACGGCCCCACCCGCGTCGAGTACCTCGCCTGGGGCGAATTCAATCCGAGCCCCGCGGCACGCGCGTTTGTCGAGCTCGTCGCGGAGTCCGGTTCCTCAGCCGCCCCAGCCTAGGATTCTTCGGTGACCCTGACCGTCTGGCTCTCGCTCTTACTCGCCTGCGTCGTCATCAGCCTCACCTGCTGAACCCGAAGGCCATCGTGTTCTTCCTGGCGTTCATCCCGTCGTTCATAGATCTCTCGCGTGTGCCGCTCCCCCAGTACCTGATCCTCGTTGCCACGGTGCTCGCCGTCGACATCCTCGTGATGTGGTTCGTGTTCGCGCTCGCCGCAAAGCCGTTCCGCTCGCTGACGCGAAGCCGCCGCGGCCGGCGCGGCCTCAACATGGTCTTCGGCGCGCTGTTCCTCGGTGTCGCGGCATTGCTGCTGCTGGTCTAGCTTGCCGCGAGGCGCTTCTTCTCGGCCTCGACGTCGAATGTCGCCGGAGGCCACTGAGGGTCGATGTCTTCCAGCGCCGCAATGAGAAGCTCCTGCACGGCGAGCCGCGCGTACCACTTTCGATCCGCCGGAACGACATACCACGGAGCGGTCTCGGTCGAGGTGCGCGCGAACGCCGTTTCGTACGCATCGCGGTACTCGCGCCAGAGCATACGGTCGTCGACGTCGCCGGGGTTGTACTTCCAGTGCTTATCCGGCCGGTCCAGACGCTCTTGGAGGCGAGCGCGCTGCTCGTCCTGCGAGATGTGCAGCATGACCTTCACGATGCGGGTGCCACCCGCCGCCACACGCGCCTCGAAGTCGTTGATCGCCGCGTATCGGCGTTCGATCTCCTCCGCATCGGCCAACTGGCGGACCTTTCCGACCAGCACGTCCTCGTAGTGGGAGCGGTCGAATACGCCGAGGAATCCGCGCGCGGGGAGCCGCCGCTCGACGCGCCAGAGGAAATCGTGCGCAAGCTCATCCGCCGTCGGCGCCCCGAACGCCCGCAGCTGCACGCCCTGAGGGTCGACGGAACCGAGCACATGCCGCACGATGCCGCCCTTGCCCGCCGTGTCCATCCCCTGCAGCACGAGAAGCACCGCGTCGCGGGCCGTCCCGGCGCGGCTGGACGCATACAGGCGTTCCTGCAGATCATCGAGGCGCGCCATGCGCTTCGCCAGGTCCTTCGCGCCCGTCGCCTTGTCGCCCTCATAACCCGGCGTCGCGCCCGGGTCGAGGTCCGCGAGCCGGAATCTCTCCGCCACCCGGAGAATGCTGCGTACGTCGCCCTGCCACCCATGAGTCGTCATGCGCTCATCCTGTCAGAATCCGCGTTGCACATGCATCGAATCTGTGTTCGAATATGGTCATGCGCTGGAGTGGACAGAGTATCGATGCCCAGACCGGCGGGCTACCGATCGCGGGCCTGTCCCGCACGGTCCGCACGCCGGAGTTCGCCGGTATGACCTTTCACGAGGTCCTCGCGAAGTCGGCGCTCAACCGCGTGCCCGAGGCCAGTTCGATGCCGTTCTCGTGGACGGTGAATCCATACCGGGGCTGCTCGCACGCCTGCGTCTACTGCTTCGCGCGGAGCACCCACCGCTATCTCGAGCTCGACGCCGGAGACGACTTCGACCGGCAGATCATCGTGAAGACCAATGTCGCCGAGGTGCTCCGAGCCGAGGTGCGCCGCCGTTCTTGGCGGCGCGAGCTCGTGGCGCTGGGATCGAACACGGACCCGTACCAGCGCGCAGAGGGCCGATACCGTCTGATGCCCGGCATCGTGCGGTCTCTGGCCGAGAGCGGCACGCCGATGTCGATCCTGACGAAGGGCACGCTGCTGCGACGCGACCTGCCGCTCATCGCGGAGGCGGCGCAGCACGTTCATGTCGACCTGGCGATGTCGATCGCGGTGTTCGACGACGCCCTCCAGCAGCGCGTCGAACCCGGGACCCCGACGACTGCCGCGCGATTGGCGACCGTGCGGGCCGCGGCCGACGCTGGCCTCGACGTGACGGTCTTCCTCATGCCCATCCTGCCGTGGCTCAGCGATTCGGCGGACGACCTCGAGCGCGCCGTCTCGGAGATCGCAGCCGCGGGAGCGCGGAGGGTCGTCTTCGGCGCCCTGCACCTGCGTCCCGGCGCGAAGGAGTGGTTCCTCGACTGGGTGGCGCGGGAGCACCCCGAGCTGGAGGCCGGCTACCGCCGCTTCTACGGCCAGGCGCACTACGCGCCGGCACCGTATCGGCGTCAGCTCGCACGACGCATGCGGCCGATCCTCGCCCGTCACGGGCTCGCCTCCATCGAGGACGAGGATCAGCCGGAGGCGCGCCGCGCGGCCCGCACTGCCGCGGCCGCTCCGGCGCTCAACGTCGGCTCCGGCCCCACGCTGTTCTGACGGCTTCACAGGGCGTCACACGCCTCCCCGCGCCGGGGGCGCCGCCGATAGCATCGGCGGAGAACCCTCGAAGGAGAACCATGGAGTATCGCCGCCTCGGCAACACCGGCATGTACGTGTCCCCCATCGCCCTCGGCTGTATGAGTTACGGCGACCCCGATCGCGGCTCGCACGGCTGGACGCTGGACGAAGAGGCGAGCCGCCCCTTCATCCGCGAGGCCGTGGAGCGCGGTATCAACTTCTTCGACACCGCGAACATGTACTCGCTCGGGCACAGCGAAGAGATCGTCGGCCGGGCGCTGCGCGACTTCGCAGACCGCGACGAGATCGTCCTGGCCACGAAGGTGTACATGGCGATGGGCGACGGCCCGAACAAGCGCGGGCTGTCGCGCAAGGCGATCATGCAGGAGATCGACAACAGCCTGCGCCGGCTCGGCACCGACTACGTCGATCTGTACATCATCCATCGATTCGACGAGAACACGCCGCTGCGCGAGACGCTCGAGGCGCTCAACGACGTCGTCCGATCGGGCAAGGCCCGGTACATCGGCGCGTCCTCGATGGCGGCGTGGCAATTCGCGACGGCACTCGGCATCCAGCGCGCCGAGGGATGGGCGCAGTTCGTGTCGATGCAGAGCCAATACAACCTCATCACCCGCGAGGACGAGCGCGAGATGATTCCGCTCTCGATCAACGACGGCATCGCGCTGACCCCGTGGAGCCCGCTCGCCCGCGGCCGTCTCACCCGGCCTTGGCAGGACCTCGGCGATCGCGCCGGATCCGATGCCCTCCTGCAGCGCCTCTACCGCCAGAACGAGGCAGCGGATCACGAGATCGCCGATGCCGTCGGCGCGATCGCCGAGGCGCGCGGCATCTCGCGCGCGCAGGTGGCGCTCGCATGGGTCAACGAAGCCCCCGGCATCACCGCACCGATCATCGGCGCGACGAAACCGCACCACCTCTCCGATGCCATCGCCTCCCTCGAGGTGCACCTCACCACCGAAGAGCGGGCCGCGCTCGAGGCACCCTACACGGCGCGCTGGCCGGAGTAATCCGGTTGCGGGGCGCGCCCGGCGGCCGTCACCCGCCGGCGTGTCCCGCCTCGGTCGCGGCTCGGCGCGGGCCCGGCGCACCGTGGTGCCGGGAGACGTAAGGGTTTCCGCGAAGATAGAAACGGCGCGGCAACTCGGCCGCCTTCGAGATCCCCACGCGCACGCCGGTCGCGATCTCTTCGTCCGGAGCCGGATCCCGCACCACGAGGGTGATCGGACCGTCCTCCAGGGATGAACCCGAGAGAGCGACGTCGGCGCCGAGCGCCTGGCCGAGCTTCCCGGGGCCGTTCGTCGCGCCGATTCCCTCGCGGCCCCGGCGCCGGGTGATCTCCTCGATCCCTTCGAGCGGCTCCGCCGCGCGGATCAGCACCCCCGCGCCGTGTCCCTCCGCGCCGGTGACGACGTTGCAGCAGTAGTGGATCCCCATCGACCGGTACACGTACAGATGACCGGCACCGAGGAACATGGCCGCATTGCGGGCGTTCTGACCACGGAAGGTATGGCTCGCCTCGTCGTGCTCGTCGTAGGCCTCGACCTCGACGATGCGCACCCGTACGCGCGGGCCGATGTCGCTCACGAGCTCGCATCCGAGCAGCCGCCGCGCCGCCCACTCGACGGGGGCGTTGAGAAAGTCGAGACGCGTCATGGTTCGATCCTCTCAAGGCCGATGCCCGAGCCCGGTGCGGCGCACGGGAGCAGAATGGAGGTATCCACTCTCCCCAGAAAGAAGGCAGCTATGCAGCAGGTAACGGTGCTCGGCACGGGCGTTCTCGGATCCCAGATCATCTTCCAGACCGCGTACGCGGGCAAGGATGTCGTGGCGTACGACATCAACGACGAGATCCTCGCGAAGCTACCGGCAAGGTGGGAGCAGCTGAAGCCCTTCTATCTCCGCGACCTGCCCGATGCGACGCCCGAATCGCTCGATGCCGCCGTGTCGCGGATCCGCGCGACGAGCGACCTCGCCGAGGCCGTCGCCGAGGCCGACATCGTCATCGAGGCCGTGCCCGAACGGCTCGACATCAAGCGCGACACCTGGCAGAAGGTCTCGGCCGTGGCCCCCGAGAACACGATCTTCGCCACGAACTCCTCCACGCTCCTGCCGAGCGACATCGTGAGCGCCGTCGACCGCCCGTCGAAGTTCCTCGCCCTGCACTTCGCGAACGAGATCTGGCGCAACAACACGGGCGAGGTGATGGCGCAGGAGCACACCGACCCGGCCGTCTTCGAAGAGGTCGCGCGCTTCGCCGAGGAGATCGGGATGGTTGCGATCCGCGTGAAGAAGGAACAGCCCGGCTACGTTCTCAACTCCCTTCTCGTTCCCCTCCTCGACGCGGCGGCCACCCTGTGGGTGCGCGGCGTCGCCGACATCGACGTCATCGATATGACGTGGCGCAAGGCGACCGGCGCACCGCTCGGGCCGTTCCAGATCTTCGACGTCGTCGGCATGACGACCCCCTACAACCTCAACAAGGACAGCTCCGACCCGGTCAAGCGCGAGTTCGCCGAGCGACTCAAGACCGACTACATCGACCAGGGTCGCCTCGGCGTCGCAACCGGCCGCGGCTTCTACGAGTACGGCGACTGATCCGTGGCCGGCTTCACCGACACCTTCGGTGTCACCCACCCGATTCTGCTCGGGGCGTTCGGCGGCCTCTCGTCGGTGGCGCTGACAGCCGCTGTCAGCAACGCGGGCGGCCTCGGCGCGTACGGACTCTATGGCTACGACGGCGACCGGATCCGCAAGACCGCAGCCGAGCTGAGGGCCGCAACCGATAAGCCGATCACGCTCAACATCTGGCTGCCGATGGGCGACGAGGCCGTGCCGACGGCTCAGCACGCCGTATTCGCACAGGCGCTCGAGCCGTTCTATTCGGCCGTCGGCGTGGAGACGCCCGCGCGCCCCGAGTCGTACATGCCGTCGCTCGAAGAACAGCTCGACGCGATCTGGGAGGCGGCGCCCGCCGCCCTCAGCGTCGTCTTCGGCGTTCCCTCACCGGAGCTCGTCGCGGAAGCCAGAGGCCGAGGGATCCGCGTGATCGGCACGGCGACGACCGTCGCCGAGGCCGTCGCGCTCGACGAGGCGGGGGTCGACGCGATCGTCGCCAGCGGGTCCGAGGCCGCGGGCCACCGCGTCTCCTTCCTGAAGCCCGCCGAGGACTCGCTCGTCGGGACTTTCGCCCTCGTTCCCCAGGTCGTCGACGCCGTGCGCGCTCCCGTCATCGCCGCTGGCGGCATCGCCGACCGGCGGGGCGTCGCGGCAGCCCTCGCCCTCGGCGCGTCCGGCGTGCAGGTCGGCACGGCGTTTCTCGCCACGCGCGAGTCCGCCGCCAACGCCGCTCATCGCGAGGCGATCCGGTCGACCGCCGCCGACGAGAGCGTGCTCACGCGGGCGATGAGCGGCCGCCTCGCACGCGGCGCGCGCAACCGGGCCGTACGGGCAATCGAGGCCGGCGGCATGATCGCGCCCTTCCCCGCGCAGAATTGGCTGACGGGAAAGTTCCGCGGCCCCGCCGGCCAGCAGAACCTCGGCGAGCTGCAGTCGCTCTGGCTCGGCCAGTCGGCCCCGCTCGCGCGTGGCGATTCAGCGAACGAGGTGTTCGCCGAGCTCGCGGCGGGTCTCCGGTAGCCGCGGCGGGCTCGCACCGTGCGCGCCCGGGCGCACCGCACGGGACCAGCCGTCGCCCAGCGGCGCGAAACCTAGGATGGACGGATGACGATCATCGCCGCCGCAGACGGATCCGCCCTCGGCAATCCTGGCCCCATGGGCTGGGCCTGGTACATCGACGACGCGAGCTGGGCCGCCGGCGGTGCCCCGTACGGCACAAACAACATCGGCGAGCTGACGGCGGTGCTCGAACTGCTTCGCGCGACCGCGCACACGGGCGAGGACCTCCTCATCCACTGCGACAGCCGCTACGTGATCGATTCGATCACCAAGTGGATGCCCGGCTGGAAGAAGAAGGGGTGGAAGAAGGCCAACGGCAAGCCGGTGCTCAACCTCGACATCATGCAGGCGCTCGATCGGGCCATGCAGGGCCGGCGCGTGCGCTTCGAGTGGGTGAAGGGCCACGCGGGCCACCCCCTCAACGAGGCGGCCGACGAACGGGCAAATGGCGCGGCGCGGGCCTACCAGAAGGGTTCGCCCGTGGCGAGCGGCCCGGGCTTCACCGGATCCGCGCCCGCGCTCCGCGACGCGGATCCGGATCCGGCGCCCCTCGCCCCGCCCGCCCAGCCGACTCTCTTCGACGGATTCGATGAGGAGCCGGCCGTGTCGCTGTCAATCTCCCTCTCGCCGGACGAACTCGAACGTCTCCGCGCACGCGCGCGGGAGGCGCGCCTCTCGCCGGAGCAGTTCCTCCGCGCGCTCATCTGAGCCGAACCGAACTCTCGGAAATGGCCCCGAACTGCGGATCCGATCGCGCGATCTCTCCGCAGTTCGGGATCATCTCCGCCGACCGAGCACGGCGCGATTCCGGTCCGCCTCGATAGAGTAGAGACATGAATGCCGAGGAGTTCGAAGCACTCGTCATCGAGGAGCTGGATCAGCTTCCGGACGACATGGTCGACGGGCTCGACAACGTGATCTTCGTCGTCGAGGACCGCCCGGAAGACGGATCCCTCGGCCTGCTCGGGCTCTACGACGGCGTCGCCGTGACCGAGCGCGGCTCCTACGGCATGGGCGAGCTGCCCGATCGCATCATCATCTACCGCGAGCCGCACCTCGAGCAGTGCGAAACGCTCGACGAGCTGCGCGACGAGGTGCACACCACCCTCGTCCATGAGATCGCGCACTTCTATGGCATCGACGACGAGCAGCTGCACGAACTGGGGTGGGCATGAGCACCCTCACCGACCGGCAGGCCGATGAGAAGCTCGAGGCGGCCCCCGACGTTCCCTGGCAGACCGTCGTGTGGGACGACCCGGTCAACCTCATGAGCTATGTCGTCCGCGTCTTCCGCCAGTACTTCGGTTTCTCGCAGGAGCTCGCCACCAAGCGCATGCTCCAGGTGCACCACGACGGCCACGCGGTCGTCGCCGAGGGCGCCCGCGAGCAGATGGAATTGCACGCCCAGGCCATGCACGACTACGGGCTGTGGGCGACCGTTCGAAAGGCACCCCAGTGACCCACGTGATCCTCACCCTGACCCGCGTGGAGGCCGCCCACCTGGCAGACCTCGTTGGCCAGTTCCAGACGCTCGTTACCGAATCCGACGGCGACCCCGCGGTCGAACGTCTCACGCCCGACGTCTACCCCGAGGATGCGGACGCATCCGGCGAGTTCCGTCGCGCGACGCGCGATGAGCTGCTGGGTCGTCGCGCCCACGACGCCGCGACCGTCGCCGCCGATCTCGCGCGCATCGAACCGGCGTCGGTCGACGAGGCGCTCTCCCCCGTCGACGTGTCGATCGCCGACCTCGAGCCGTGGCTGCGCACCCTCTCCGCGGTACGCCTCGTGCTGGCGAGCAGGCTCGGCATCACCGACGACGGTGAGCACGACGAGGACGACCCGGCATACGGCCTCTACGAGTGGCTCGGGTACCGGCTCGAGGGCCTCGTTCAGGTCGCCGAGAACGAGAGCTGAGCGAGCGCGGCAGGGTCGTTCGCCCGAATGTGCTCGTCCTCCTGATCCGCCCACATGTCCCAATAGGGGGCGAAGGCATCGCCGTCGCGCGTCAGGGCGAGGCGCTTGCGGACGTCGGGATCGCCATCGATCCAGATCGTCGTGCTGGCGTGCTCCGCGGCGCGCGGTGAGAGCGCTCCGCAGCCCTCGATCACGAGCGGTACGGCAGGATCCACCGCGGTGTCACGGTCCGCGAACTCGCCACGTTCCCAGTCCCAGCGGCGGTAGTGCCCGACGGATCCGCGCGCGTGCGCCTCGACGAGCCGGGCGGACGTTCGGGTCGCCCCGGCAAGACCCGCCCAGCCTTCGTAGAACTCGTCGAGCGACACGAGGCGTGCACCGCCGAGCTCCGCGATGCGGCGCGCGAGCGTCGTCTTCCCCGAACCGCTGCGGCCGTCGATCACGACGCGGCCGCGCGGATCCGTGCCGAGCACGCGAAGGGCCGCGCCGACCGCACGGTCGAACGCGGCCGAATCGAGAGCGTTCAGCGGCGCTTCTTGAGGCACTTGATGACGTAGCCGAGCGCGCGCCCGGCCACGCAGACGAACGGCGTGAGCACTGCGAGCAGCGTCACGGGGTTCGGCGCGAAACGGAACTCGCTGCCGCGACGGATGTACGCCCCCACGGGGAGCGAGAAGCCGCCACCGCCACCGCCACCGTTTCCGGCCTCGTCGTTGCCTCCTCCGAAGCCCGACCACGTCGCGGCGACCGGCAGGACCTTGACGCCGTCGAGGTCCTGCTGTTCGCCATAGGCGGCGGTCACGCCGAGCTTGCCGCTGATCTTTCCGAGTTCCATCGCGATGTTGGGCATGACATCAGCGTACCCGCTCAGTCGCTCTCTTCGGGCGGTCGTTCGGGAGGTCGACGCCCGTCCGCGCGAAGGTGGGTGGCGCGCGTGATCGACCCCGTTCCGAACCGTTCCGAGAGCTGATCGAGCGCGCCCTCGACCTGCTTCCACTCGCCGTCGTCGTCCCAGAGGGCGAGGGCCGCCGAACCCGCGGGGACGAGACGTTCCGCTCGGACGCCGATCAGCCGCACCGCGGCCCGCATGTCGACCCCGGCCAGGAGCTCTCGTCCCAACCGGCCGATGCGGTAACCGACGGCGGTCGGCTCCGAGAGCGACTGTGAGCGCGTGATCGTCTGGAAGTCGGCGAAGCGGAGCTTGATCGCCACGCCGCCCGCCTCCAGACCCCCTCGCCGCAACCGCACGGCAACGCGATCGGCGAGTCGCAGGATCTCGGCGTTCAGGAACTCGACGTCCGACACGTCGTGCGCGAAGGTCTCCTCGTGGGAGACGCTCTTCTCCACCCGCTCGGTCTCCACTCCGCGCGGATCGCGACCGTTGGCGAGCTCGTGCACCCGCTGTGCCTGTGCCGAGCCGAGGATCCGGGAGAGCGTTCCGACGGGCGTGTGACGCACATCGCGGATCGTGCGGATCGCCCGAGCCGCGAGGCTCTCCGCCGCCTTCGGCCCCACGCCCCACATCGAGCCCGCCGGTCGCGGATCGAGGAACTCCTGCGTGCGGGCGGCGGGGATGATGAGGCGTCCGTTCGGCTTCGACGCCGTCGACGCCATCTTCGCGACGTGCTTCGTCGCGGCACCGCCGACGCTGCACGTGATACCGATTTCCTCCTTCACCCGGCGACGGATCAGCGAAGCGACCTCGCCGGGCGATCCCCAGAGGCGTCGCACCCCGCGCACGTCGAGGAAGGCCTCGTCGATCGAGAGCGGTTCGACGAGCGGCGTGATGCTGCGGAAGATGTCCATCACGCGCGCAGACGTCTCGCGGTAGCGCTCGTATGTCGGCGGCACGACGAGCGCCTGAGGACAGCGCTGCAACGCCATGCCCAGCGGCATCGCGGAGCGCACGCCGAAGCGGCGAGCCTCGTACGAGGCGCTCGAGACCACCGAGCGACCATCGCGGTGCGCGATCACGACCGGCTTTCCCGCGAGCGAGGGATCGTCGAGCGTCTCCACCGCGACGAAGAACGCGTCCATGTCGACGTGGAGGATGTGCGCGCCCGTGTCATCCGCCCCGGGAGGCGAGTACAGCCTGCCCGAACCGTCCTGCTTGCTCACGGATCCATTGTCGCGGATCCCCCTGACAAACGAAGCGGCCGGCTCCCGTGTCACGGGAGCCGGCCGCCGACGCGGATCCGCTCAGGCCTGGGCGCGCTCGAGCACGAGCTCCCGCACCCGGGCGGCGTCGGCCTGGCCCTTCATGGCCTTCATCACGGCACCGATGACGGCGCCCGCCGCCTGCACCTTGCCGCCGCGGATCTTCTCGAGCACATCCGGCTGCGAGGCCAGCGCGTCATCGATCGCGGCGATGAGAGCCCCGTCATCGGACACGACGGCCAGTCCGCGGCCGTCGACGACCTCGCTCGGCGAACCCTCGCCAGCGATGACGCCCTCGAGCACCTGGCGCGCAAGCTTGTCGGTAAGGGTCCCCTCGTCGACGAGCCGCTGCAGCTCCGCGACGTGGGCGGGGCTCACGAGCTCGGCGGCCTCGCGGCCCTCGGCGTTCGCGACGCGGGCGATCTCTCCCGTCCACCACTTGCGCGCCGACGCGGCCGTCGCACCCGCGGCGATCGTCTGCTCGACGACATCGGTCAGGCCGGCGTTCGCAACGTCCTGGAACTCCAGGTCGGTGAAACCCCATTCGCCCTTGAGTCGTCGACGCTTCGCGGCGGGGGCCTCCGGAAGCTTCGCGCGAAGCTCCTCGATCAGCTCCTCGCTCGGCGCAACCGGCAGCAGGTCGGGCTCCGGGAAGTAGCGGTAGTCGTCGGCGTCGGACTTCGGGCGACCCGGCGAGGTCTCCCCCGTGTCCTCGTGCCAGTGGCGGGTCTCCTGCGTGATGGATCCGCCGTCGGCGAGAATCGCGGCCTGCCGGCGGATCTCGTATCGGACCGCGCGCTCGACGGAGCGCATCGAGTTGACGTTCTTCGTCTCGGTGCGGGTGCCGAGCTTCTCTGCCCCGCGGGGACGCAGCGAGACGTTGGCATCGCAGCGAATGTTGCCGCGCTCCATGCGCGCCTCGCTGATGCCGAGACCGCGCGCGATGTCGCGGATCGTCGCGAGATACGCCTTTGCGACCTCGGGGGCGCGGTGCTCCGTGCCGAAGATCGGCTTGGTGACGATCTCGACGAGCGGCACGCCCGCACGGTTGTAGTCGACGAGCGAGCTCGATGCGCCCTGGATGCGACCCGAGGTACCGCCGACGTGCGTCAGCTTGCCGGCGTCCTCCTCCATGTGCGCTCGCTCGATCGGAACGACGATGATCTCGCCGTCCTCGAGCTCGACCTCGACGGATCCCTCGAACGCGATCGGCTCGTCGTACTGGCTGATCTGGTAGTTCTTGCCGAGATCCGGGTAGAAGTAGTTCTTGCGCGCGAAACGGCTCGACGGTGCGATCGAGCAGCCGAGCGCGAGGCCCAGGCTGATCGAGCTGCGAATCGCCTCGGCGTTGACGACGGGCATGGAGCCCGGCAGGCCGAGGTCGACGGGAGCGACGAGCGTGTTCGGCTCGGCGTCGTGGAACTCCTCGTTCGCCGGGTTTCCCGCCGCGGAGAACATCTTCGTCTTGGTGTTCAGCTCGACGTGCACCTCGAGCCCGATGACGGGCTCGAACATCTCGAGTGCCTTGTCGAAGTCCATGAGCTTCGCCATCAGCGAGCGCCTCCGTTCAGTGCGGGTGCCTTGTCGAGCAGCGGACCGCCCCATTCCTCGACGAGCAGGGTCTCCAGGGCGGCGGAGACGCGGTACAGGCGTGCGTCCTCGTAGGCGGGAGCGAGGAACTGGATACCGACCGGCAGGCCGTCCTCGGCGGACAGGCCCGAGGGCAGCGTGATGCCCGGAATTCCCGCGAGGTTCGCGGGGATCGTGGCGAGGTCGTTGGCATACATCGCCAGCGGGTCGTCGAGCTTCTCCCCGAGCTTGAACGCCGTCGTGGGTGCCGCGGGCGTCGCGATGACGTCGACGTCCGCGAACGCGTTCGCGAAGTCCTGCTGGATGAGCGTGCGGACCTTCTGCGCGCTGCCGTAGTACGCGTCGTAGTATCCGGCCGAGAGCGCGTAGGTGCCGAGGATGATGCGTCGCTTGACCTCGGGACCGAAGCCGGCGTCGCGCGTCGCGGACATGACGTCCTCGACGGTACCGGGAACGTCGGCCCGCAGGCCGAAGCGCACGGAATCGAACTTCGCCAGGTTGCTCGATGCCTCGGCGGGCAGGATCAGATAGTAGGCGGCGGTCGCGTACTTGAAGTGCGGGGCACTGATCTCCACGACCTCCGCACCCGCGGCCTCCAGCTTCGCGACGGCGGCGCGGAACGAGTCGTCGACGCCCTTCGAGAAGCCGTGCAGCTCCTTGACGAGGCCGACCTTGAGTCCCTTGAGGACCTCGCCCGAGGCACCCTCGCGCGCGGCCTCGGCAAACGACGGCCACTGCGTCGTGAGCGAGGTCGCGTCATGCGGGTCGTGTCCGCCGATGACGTCGTGCAGCAGCGCCGAGTCGAGCACGGTGCGCGCGACGGGTCCGATCTGGTCGAGACTCGAGGCGAGCGCGATCGAACCGTAGCGGCTGACGCCGCCGTAGGTGGGCTTGACGCCCACGGTGCCGGTCACGTGTGCGGGCTGACGAATGGATCCGCCAGTGTCCGAGCCGAGGGCCAGGGGCGCCTCGAAGGCCGCGACGGCCGCGGCCGAGCCGCCGCCGGATCCGCCGGGAATCCGGTCGAGGTCCCACGGGTTGTGGGTCGGTCCGTACGCCGAGAACTCGGTCGACGAGCCCATCGCGAACTCGTCCATGTTGGTCTTGCCGAGCGGCACGAGCCCTGCCTCGCGCGACTTCGCGACGACGGTGGCGTCGTAGGGCGACATGTAGCCCTCGAGGATCTTCGACGCGGACGTGGAGGGCATGTCGGTGGTGACGAGAACGTCCTTCACGGCCAGGGGAACGCCCGCCAGCTCGTGGAGGGCCTCTCCCGCCGCCCGGCGCTCGTCGATCGCGCGCGCGGCGTCGAGCGCGCCCTCGTTGACGTGCAGGAAGGCGTGCACATCGCCGTCGACGGCGGCGATGCGATCGAGGTGGGCCTGTGTGGCCTCGACGCTCGACACCTCGCCCGCGGCGAGCTTCGTCGCCAGCTCTGCGGCGGAAAGCCTGATCAGCTCGCTCATTACTGCTCCTCTCCGAGAATCGCGGTCACGCGGAAGCGCGAGCCATCGTGGTCGGGCGCGTTCTTCAGCGCCTCCTCGGTCGAGAGCATGTCTCCCGGGACGTCTTCGCGGAACACGTTCACGAGCGGGATCGGGTGGCTCGTGGCCACGACGTCGCTCGTCGCGACCTCACTCACCTCGGCGATGCTCGACACGATGGCATCGAGTTCGCCGGTGAGGCTGGTCACCTCTTCTTCGGACAGCTGGATCCTGGCGAGCACGCCGAGATGGCGCACGAGATCGGGGGTGATTTCAGACACGTCCCCAGTCTACGCGTCCGCGCCCGCGCCCTCCGGACAACGCAGGCCGCCATCCGGGCCGGGGATGTGCTCGTCCTTCGGCCGCCCGCAGTGTCCGCAGGGCGGCTCGGCGCGGGGACCGTACGGCCCGCGCGCGGCGGGCCCCGCGTACTTGATCAGCCTCGTGTTGATGTAGAGATACAGCCCGCCGGCCTCGCGGATCCGCTCGCGCAACGGCTTCTTCTGTGCCATAACTCTTAGTGTACTAACTAATTCCGGGATAGACTCCGGATATGACCGACGAGATGCTCCTGCTCGAGAACCAGCTGTGCTTCGCCCTCGTCACGGCCGCGCGCAACGTCGTCTCGGCCTACCGGCCGATCCTCGCACCCCTCGGCCTCACCCATCCGCAGTACCTCGTGATGCTCGCGCTCTGGGAGCGATCCCCGCGTTCGCTCACCGATCTCGCGGAGGAGATCGCGATGGATCCCGCGACCGCCTCACCGCTCGTCAAGCGCCTGGAGGCGCAGAGCCTCGTGACGCGTGAGCGCCGCGCGGGCGACGAGCGCCGGCTCGAGATCGCGCTCAGCGACGAGGGCCGAGCCCTCCGCGCCCGCGCGCTCGACGTGCCGCCGCAGGTCGCCGCCGCCACGGGCCTCTCCCTGGAACAGCTCGCGGCGATCCGCGACTCGCTCGCACCGCTCGCGGGCAGGCGAGCTTAGCGCTCGAGCAGCTGCTGCTTCACCTGGCGCCGCATGACCTTGCCGATCATCGACTTCGGCAGCTCGTCGACGACGACGAAACGGCGCGGGGCCTTGTAGGGCGTGAGGATGTTCTTCACGAAGGCGCGCACCTCCTCGGCGTCGAACTCCGGATCGCCGTCGAGCACGACGGCCGCGACGACTTCTTCACCGTGCTCCTTCGACGGCAGCCCGACGACGGCGGCATCGGCGATCGCGGGGTGCTGACGCAGCGCGATCTCCACCTCCGTCGGTGCCACGTTGAAGCCGCTCGTGATGATCAGCTCCTTGATGCGGTCGACAACCCGGAAGAAACCATCCTCGTCCATCTCGACGATGTCGCCGGTGCGGAACCAGCCGTCCACGAAGACTCGCTCGGTCTCCTCCGGACGGCCGTAATAGCCGCCGAACACCTGCGGGCCGCGCACGACGAGTTCGCCCGCCTCGCCCGGCGCGACGTCGACGCTCGGGTTGTCCGGGTCGACGACCCGGGCCTCGGTGCCCGGCAGCGGGAGCCCGATCGTGCCAGCCTTCCGAGCGTCCGAAACGGGATTCACGATCAGCACGGGCGAGCACTCGCTCAGGCCGTAGCCCTCGACGAGCATTCCGCCGGTTTCCTTCTCCCACGGCACGACGAGCGCATCGTCCAGCGCCATGGCCCCCGAGACGCCGATGCCGGTGCCCCGGAGCGACACGCCGCGCTCCTGCGCCCGCCCCAGCAGCCGTTCGGCGATCGGGGGAACGGCGGGGAGTACCGTCGCGGGGTACTTCTTCGTGACCTTGAGGACCATGTCCGGGTCGAACTTCGGGAAGAGCACCAGGCGCGCGGCGCGCGACATCGCGAACGTCAGGCAGAGGGTCAGCCCATACGCGTGGAACATCGGCAGCACGGCGTAGACGACGGTCCCCTCTCCGTTCGACACCTCCGGCGTCCAGGCCCGCGCCTGCGCCGCGTTCGCGAGGAGGTTCCGGTGCGTGAGCGTTGCGCCCTTGGGATCCCCCGTGGTGCCGCTCGTGTACTGGATCACCGCGGTGTCGTCGGTGTCGGGAGCTGGAACATCGGATCCGATCGGCGCGTACCCGACGATGGCCTCCCAGCTGACGGCGCCGCGCACGCGCTCGGTGAGCTGCGCGCGCTGGGCCTTGAGCTTCGGCACCGGCAGGCTCAGCGCCGCGCGCATGTACCCCGGCATCCCGCGAGTGATGTCGACCGAGATGAGCGAGGAGACGGCGAGATCCTGCGGGAACTCCTGAATGGTCTTGGCGACCTTGCTCCAGACGATCGCGTGCTTCGCGCCGTGATCCTCGAACTGCTTGCGCAGCTCCCGAGCGGTGTAGAGCGGATTGTGCTCGACGACGATCGCGCCGAGGCGGAGCACCGCGTAAAAGGCGATGATGTGCTGGGAACAGTTCGGAAGGACGAGGGCGACGGGGTCGCCGCGGCGCACTCCCTGCGCGTAGAGCCCCGCGGCCGCGCGCTCGATCGCCTCGTCCAGCTGACGGTAGTTCGTGACGCGTCCGAAGAACTCGAGCGCCGGCGCATCCGGATGTTCTCTGGCCGAATCACGCACGAGATCGAGGAGCGAACCGCTCATCTCCGGAAGGTCATCGGGGACGCCGGGTGCGTACGAGGCGATCCACGGGCGCGGCGGGTTGAACGCTTCAGTCACAGAGCCATCGTATGCGGACGCGGGCGTGTGCCCCGAACGTCGTGAGGCTTGACTACGCAGTCAGATCCGTCTAGCGTCTTAGTCGAACGAGGAGGTTCGCCCTTGCCCGCACCGACATCCCCCGCGCGTCGCGTATCAATGGTCGACGTCGCGCGCGCGGCCGGCGTCTCGCAGAAGACCGTCTCCCGCGTCGTGAACGACGAACGCTACGTGACCGACGAGGTGCGCGAGCGGGTCCAGCGGGCGATCGAGATGCTCGGATTCCGCCCGAACGGCGCCGCGCGCGCCCTCGTGACGCGCCGCTCGCAGCGCATCGGTGTCGTGACCATGGGAGGAACGACGCTGCACGGCCCGGTGTCGGTGCTCGCCGGCGTCGAGGACGAGGCCCGCCGCGCCGGCTACGCGCTGAGCATCGTGAGCACGACGCCGGGCGGCGGCCGCGAGATCCAGGCGGCCGTGGACTCGCTCGTGAGTCAGGGCGTGGAGGCGATCATCGTGTCGGAACCGCAGGACTTCGGCGCGCGCCGCCTCGACGTCCCGGACGGCATCGAGGTGCTGACCTTCAGCTCACAAGCGGTCACGTCGTCGACGCGCGAGTTCCTCGCATACACCGATGAGAGCGCCGGCGCATTCGAGGCGACGCGGCACCTCCTCACGCGCGCGCCGCGCGTCGATCACATCGCGGGGCCGCCCGATTGGCTGGCGAGCCGCAGCCGGCTCCGCGGCTGGCGCAGTGCCCTCACGGAGGCGGGCGCCGAGATCCCCGAGCCGGTACCGGGCGACTGGTCGCCGCGATCGGGGCTCGAGGCGATGCGGATACTCCTCGGCCGCGGCGCTCGCGCGGTGTTCGCCGCGAACGACCAGATGGCGATAGGCGCGATGCACGCGGTGCACGAGGCGGGCCTCACGGTGGGCGCTGATGTCGCGATCGTCGGCTTCGACGACCTCGACGTCGCGGAGTACCTCACCCCGCCCCTGTCGTCTGTACAGCGAGACTTCCGCGCAGTGTCGCGCGTCGGGATGCGCGAACTGCTCGCCCGGCTCGACGGCGCCGATCCGGCCACTCCTCCCGGCGCCGTCGATTCTCGGCTCGTCGTGCGGGCGTCGAGCGCGCCGGCCTAGCCACCCTCCTCCCCCTGTCCCATTCGTTCGATATGACAACGTAGTCAGGAGTCGCACATGACACCACCGTCCCCCTCGATCTCGAGGCGCGGGCTCTTCCGGCTCGCCGCCGGTGCCGGAGGGCTCGCCCTCCTCGCCGGGCTCACCGGATGCACCCCGCCCTCCGGCCCGCCCATCGGCTCGGGCGAGATCGACCTGTCGTTCTGGACCCACGATGACGCGTACGTGCGCTTCTTCACCGAGGCGGTTCCGCGCGCCGAGGCGGCGAGCGCCTTCCGGTACGCGCTCGGCGTGACAAAGGCCGGCGCGGCCGACATCGTGACGAAGCTCATCGCACAGGCGGTCGCGGGCACCGGAACGCCCGACGTCGTCGGGCTCGAGATCGGCGCATTCACGCGCACGCTGCGCGGCACCATCGCGTCGGAGCTCCTCACCGACCTCACCGACATCGTCGCCCCCTTCGGCGACGACCTGATGAGCGCTCGCACCGCGCCATTCAGCAAGGACGGCAGGCTCTACGCGCTCGACTCCGACACGCCGATGACTGTCTACTACCACCGCGGTGACGAGTTCGAACGCCTCGGACTCCCCGACACCTTCGGCACCTGGGACGACTTCCTCGCGACCGGTGCGAAGCTCGCGGACTCCGACGGGGTCTCCCTCGGAGCGATCGCGACGAGCGACCCGGGCGGAACCGTGCAGACGTTCCACGTGCACCTGCTGCAACGAGGCGGCGGCCTCTTCGATGCGGCCGGTGAGCCCACCCTCGAGACGCCCGAAGCCGAGGACACCCTCCGCATGCTCGTCGCGGGCGTGCAGTCGGGCGCCCTCGCGACGGTGTCCGACATGTACGGTCCCGGCATGCAGAGCGGGCTGAAGTCCGGCAAGATCATCGGCGTCAACATGCCTTCGTGGTACTCGACGTACGGCATTCAGCCCAGCGCACCCGAGCAGGAGGGGCTCTGGCGGATCTCGCCGCTGCCGCGGTTCGCCGGGGGCGGCGGACGCACCGGGGCGGGCGGAGGAACAGGATTCGCGGTGCTCCGCGACAAGCCGGCATCGGAGGCCGGCGTCCAGCTGATCACCGCCGCCTACCTGGATCCCGAGCAGCAGATCAAACGTTACCGGGACATGGGCTACCTACCGACCCTTCGATCCGTCTACGACTCCCCGGAGCTCGCTGCGCTCGAAGACGGGTTCTTCGGCGGTCAGCGCCTCTTCGAGGTGTACCGCGACATCGTCGACGAGGCCCCCGAGATCCATCAGAGCGAGAACCAGTCGATCATGGACACGGTACTCTCCGGCCACCTGCTCCGCGCCTACCGCGGTCAGGCCACACCTGCCGAGGCGCTCACCGATGCCGCACGCGACTTCCGAGGGCAGGCACGAGGATGATGTCGACCCACACGGAACTCACCGTCGTCCCCACCGAGCTGCGCCGGAAGCACGGCGGGCGCAGCCTCCGCGGCGGCGCCGCGCCCTACCTGTTCATCGCGCCCTTCTACGTGCTCTATGCGCTGTTCATGATCGTGCCCGTGCTCGCCGCGATCGCGCTGTCCACGACGGAGTGGGTCGGTATCGGAATGCCCGCCTTCGTCGGTCTGGACAACTATCTCGACCTCGCACGGGACACGAGCTTCGGCGGAGCACTCGCCAACTCCGGCATCTACACGCTGATCGCCGTGATCATCGTCGTGCCGCTGTCGCTGCTCGTCGCGCAGGGGCTGGCCGCCAAGGGGCTGAAGTTCCGCGACGGCTTCCGCGTGGCGTACTTCGTGCCGATGGTGATCTCTCCGATCGTGATCGCGCTGATCTTCAGCCTCATCCTCGACCGCGATTACGGGCTGCTGAACGCGTCGCTTCACGCGCTCTTCGGGATCCCGAACGTCGACTGGCTCGGGGATCCGACGATCGCGAAGTTCGCGATCGGCTTCGTGCTGCTGTGGCGCACGGTCGGATATCTCACGATCTTCTTCCTCGCGGCGCTGCAGAACGTCCCGAAAGAGCTCTACGAGGCGGCCGCGCTCGACGGGGCGGGGCGCTGGCGCACCTTTCTCACCGTGACGCTTCCGTCGATCCGGCCGGTTGCGGCGTTCGTCGTCGTGACGAGCTTCATCAGCGCGGCCCAGCTCTTCGACGAGCCCTATCTGCTGACCAAGGGCGGCCCGGGCGAGTCGACCCTCAGCGTCGCGATGTTCATCTTCCGCGCCGCCTTCGAGCGCCAGCAGTTCGGGTACGCGGCGGCCGCCGGCGTCGTGCTGTTCGCGATCGTTTTCCTCGTGAGCCAGGCGCTCAACCGCATTCTCGGCATCGGGAGGGACCAATGACCACCACCATCGCCACCCCCGCCGCGCGCGTGCGCCGCGGCCTGCTCTACACGACCCTCGTCGCGCTGCTCGTGGTGTTCATCGCCCCGCTCGTCTGGGCGATCAGCGGATCCTTCAAGAGCCGCGGCGACATCTTCGAGACTCCCCCGCGGCTGATCCCCGGCCCCATCACGGCCGAGAACTACGCGAATCTCCTCGGATCCCAGCCCTTCTTCGCGTGGTTCGGGATGAGCGTCGGTACGGCTCTCATCGCGACCGTGATCTCCGTGTTCGTGTGCGCGCTCGCGGGCTATGGCTTCGCGAAGTTCCGATTCCGCGGGCGCCGGGTGCTGTTCACGATCATGTTCAGCTCGCTGTCGATCCCCTTCGCCGTGATCCTTGTGCCGCTGTTCATCCTCGTCGTGAAGTCCGGCCTCCAGACGCCGTGGTTCTCGCTCATCGTTCCGTGGGTCGCCCCCGCGTTCGGCATCTTCATGATGCAGCAGTTCATCGTGCAGTCGATTCCCGACGACATCATCGAGGCGGCCCGGATCGACGGCACGACCGAGTTCGGCACCTTCTGGCGCATCGTGCTGCCGCTCCTGCGCCCCTCGCTGGGCGCACTCGCCGTGTGGAGCTTCCTGCAGACCTACAACAGCTTCCTCTGGCCGCTGGTGCTCATCTCGGACCAGGACCAGTACACGCTGCCCCTCGGCCTGAACATTCTCTTCGCGTCCGAGAACCGCTCCTACGATCTCGTCCTCGCGGGCGCGGTTCTCGCCTCGATTCCGACCATCCTCGTGTTCATCCTGCTCCGCAAGCAGCTGCTCGAGGGACTCACCGCCGGGGCGGTCAAGGGATGACCGCCCCGACGCACAACGAAAGGACCACCGTGTCGCACCTGAATGACGCCGTTCTCTTCGGCGCCGCGTACTACCACGAGTATCAGCCGTCGCCCCGGCTCGAGGAGGACATGCGCCTCATGAAGGAGGCCGGGTTCTCCGTCATTCGAGTCGGCGAGTCGGTGTGGTCGACCTGGGAGCCCGATGACGGTCGCTTCGACCTCGAATGGCTCGCTCCCGTGCTCGACGCCGCGCACGTGCACGGCATCGCGGTGATCCTCGGCACGCCAACCTATGCCGCGCCGCCGTGGCTCGTGCGCCAGCTGCCGGAGATCAACGCGGAGCTGCGCACGGGCGAAAGGATGGGCTGGGGCGCCCGGCAGGAGATCAACTACGCGCACCCCGCGTTTCTGTTCTACGCCGAGCGCATCATCCGCAAGATCGTCGCGCGCTACGCCGATCACCCCGCCGTGATCGGCTACCAGGTCGACAACGAGCCGGGCATGGTCCCGTTCTCCAACGACCAGGTCTTCCAGCGCTTCGTGAACCACCTCCGCCATCGTTACGGTTCGGTCGAGGAGCTCAACAGGCAGTGGGGGCTCACCTACTGGTCCCACCTGCTGAGCGACTGGGCCGACCTGTGGCGCCCGGACGGCAATGCCCAGCCCCAGTACTCGCTCGCCTGGCGCCGATTCCAGGCGGAGATCACCTCGCGGTTCATCTCCTGGCAGGCAGACATCGTGCGCGAGTACCGTCGCGAGGACCAGTTCGTGACGACCTGCATCGCCTACGACCGGGTCACCGCCGATGACGAAGACCTCGCGCGTGCCCTCGACGTGACCTCCGGCAATGCCTATTTCCGCATGCAGGACGAACTCGCCCTTCCGCGCACCGTCGACACCGAGCAGAACTGGACGCTCGCCGGCACCTGGGCACTGTTCGGTCTCGCCGATCGCATGTATGGCACGAAGCAGGCCCCCTTTCTCGTCACCGAGACGAACGCGCAGGCGATCGGCCAGCAGTGGGTCAACAAACCCGGCTTCGACGGCCAGTGGCGCCAGGCCGCCTGGGCGCTCGTCTCCCGCGGCGCGAACATGATCGAGTATTGGCACTGGCACACCCTGCACGCGGGCGCCGAGACCTATTGGGGTGGCATCCTGCCGCACAGTGAGAAACCGGGGCGGGTGTACGAGCAGCTCGCGCAGATCGGGTCCGAGTTCCGCGCCGCCGGCGACCGGGTCACGCAACTGACGCCCGCCGTCGACGTGGGCGTGCTCTTCGATAACCCCAGCAAGTGGGCGCAGTCGGAGCAGCCGTTCCTCGGTGAGGGCATGCTGAAGGATTCGCGCACTCATCACACCGTGCGCGACGCATTCGTGCGAGGCACCTTCGAAGCCGGTCTTCAGGGCGGTACGGTGCACGCCGCGCAGCTGCGCGAGATGACCCCCGCCGACGCCGCCGCGCGCTTCCCCGTGCTGGTGGCGGCGGCCTTCACGGTAGCGAGCGACGACGACCTCGCATGGCTCCGCGATTACGCCTCCGCCGGCGGGCACCTGATCGTCGGGATCCGCACGGGGTACGAGGACGAGGAGGCGCGCGCCCGGCTCGAGACGAAACCGGCGTTCCTCGACGAGGCCGCCGGCGCCTGGTACGACGAGTTCAGCAATCTCTCCGCGCCGCTGTCCGTCACCGGGGCCGGTCTCGATCTGCCGGCGGGCGCGGCGGCGACGCTCTGGGCCGACGGCCTGCAGGTGACCGATGCGGACGCGCTCGTCCGCTATCAGCACCCGCACTTCGGGCGCTGGCCCGCCGTGACGACGCGGGTGCACGGGCGCGGCCGCGTCACCGTCGTCGGCACGGTCCCGAACCCCGAGTTCGCTCGAGCGCTCATGGATTGGGCCGTCGAGGTCTCGCACGCGACACCGGGTTGGCGCCCGCAGGCCGAGACGCAGTCGGTCTCCAACTCGAGCAACCAGCGGGGCGAGACGATCCATGTCGTGCACAACTGGTCGTGGGAGGCCAGCACGTACCAGCTGCCGGACGCGGCCACCGACGTGCTGACGGGCGAGCGCCTCGCCGCGGGCGGGTCGATCGAACTCGGGCCGTGGGACGTGCGCGTGCTCGCATCGTGAACCCACCGCGCTGAGTCATCGGCATCGCGCGCCGTCTGCACGTCTCCGCGGTCGTCTGGCATTCGTCGACTACCGCCGCGGAGACGTGCGGGCGTGCCGGCCCTATCGCGCGCCGCCGCGCGGCGCCTACAGCGAGAGCGCGGCCGGGCCTTCGGTCACCAGGACCGCGAACTGGGCGGCATCGAGCACGGGAATACCGAGTTCCTCGGCCTTGGCAAGCTTGGATCCGGCGCCCGGCCCCGCCGCGACGAAATCGGTCTTCTTCGAGACGCTCGAGGCGGCCTTCCCACCGGCCTGGATGATCGCTTCCTTGGCGCCGTCGCGCGTGAAGCCGTCCAGGGTGCCCGTCGCGACGACGGTGAGGCCCTCGAGCACGCCACCCGCGGCGACGGCCGCGCCGGGGCCGGGGTGACCGGGTGTGTCGAAGCTCACGCCCGCGGCGATCCATTGCTCGACGATGTCGCGGTGCCAGTCGACCTCGAACCAGTCGAGGAGCGACTGCGCGATGATGCCGCCGACGCCTTCGACGGCGGCGAGTTCCTCGACGCTCGCCGCGCGAATCGCGGCGAGCGATCCGAAGTAGTCGGCGACCGCGCGGGCAGCGACGGGTCCGACGTGACGGATATTGAGCGCGACGATCTGGCGCCACAGTTCCTTCGTCTTGGCACGCTCGAGTTCCTCGAGCAGCTTCACGGCCTGGGCCGAGGGATGCACGATCACGAAGTCCTTGCGGATGCCCGCCTTGCGGCGCTCCGCGGGGGTCGCATCCTCCCAGCCGGGAGGGTAGACCTTCTCGATGCGCTGGAATGGCGCCCGCCGCACGATCTCGCCCGTCTTCTCGTCGACGCGGTCTTCGCCCGTCTCGGGATCCGTGACCACGACCTCGACGGACACGATGTCATCGAGGGTCAGAGTGAACAGGCCCGCCTCCGTCGACAGCACGGGAGCGAGCTCCTCGCCGGTCTGCGCGTTGCGCGCGGGCTGCGTGAGCGCCGCCGCGGTGACCTCGCCGAGCGCCTCGACATCGAGTGCGCCGCGCGAGCCGATGTGCTCGACGCGCCCTCGCACCTGCGCCGGGCACGACTGCCCGTTGGGGCACCGGAGATCGATGTCGCCGTCTTTCATGGGGCGCAGCGGGGTGCCGCATTCAGGGCACTCCGTGGGCATCACAAAGGCGCGCTCGGTCCCGTCGCGCTTGTCGACGACCGGGCCAAGCACCTCCGGGATCACGTCGCCCGCCTTGCGCAACACGACGGTGTCGCCGATGAGGACACCCTTGTGAACGACGACCTCCTGGTTGTGCAGGGTCGCCTGCCGCACGACGCTGCCGGCCACGAGCTTCGGCTCCATGACCGCGTACGGTGTCGCGCGGCCGGTGCGGCCGACGCCCACCCGGATGTCGAGGAGCTTTGTCTGCACCTCCTCGGGCGGGTACTTGTACGCGATGGCCCAGCGCGGCGCGCGGCTCGTTGCGCCCAGCTCATCGTGGAGCGCGAGCTCGTCGATCTTCACGACGATGCCGTCGAGCTCGTGTTCGACGGAGTGGCGGTTCTCGCCGTAGTGCGCGACAAACTCGAGCACCTCGTCGATGGTCGCGCACACGCGATAGTGCGGACTCGTCGGCAGGCCCCATGTCGAGAGCAGTTCGTAGATCTCGCTCTGCGAAGACACCGGGGGGTTCTGCCACGCGCCGATGCCATGCACGTAGAGGCGAAGCGAGGTCAGTCGGGCCTCGCCCGCCTCGAGTTCGAGCCCGTCTTTCTTCTCGATCTGCTGGCGCAGCCCGCCGCTTGCGGCGTTTCGCGGATTCGCGAATGCCGGAAACCGTCGCTCGGCCGCCGTGCGCGCTCGTTCCTCGTCGAAGTCCTTCTTCGTCGCGCTCCGGGTGTTCTCCCACTTGGCCCGCGCCTCGTCGAACGCGCGCTCCCGCCGCGACGCCTGACCGGCGTTCAGCGCGTGAAACTCCTCGACGGGGATGAAGACCTCGCCGCGCACCTCGACGATCTCGGGATGCCCCTCGCCCGAGAGGCGCTCCGGGATCCCCGCGACGCGCAGGGCGTTGTCGGTGACGATCTCGCCGACACGGCCGTCTCCACGCGTCGCCGCGGACGTCAGCACCCCGTTCTCGTAGCGAAGGTTGATCGCGAGGCCGTCGATCTTGAGCTCCGTCAGCCAGCGCACCTCCCGACCCGCCGCCTCTGCGGCCTTCACGCACCACTCGCGCAGCTCGTCGGGTGAGAAGACGTTGTCGAGGCTCAGCATGCGCTCCGCATGCTCGATCGTGTCGAGGCCGGTCGTCTCCGCGGCGCCGACGGTCTGTGTCGGGGAGTCCTGCGCGCGGAGGACGGGATGCGCCTCCTCCAACTCCTCGAGCCGGTGCAACCAGCCGTCGTACGTCTGATCGTCCACCTCGGAGGTATCGGATCCGTAGTACGCGTCGCGCGCGGCTTCGATGCGGGCGACGAGCTCGTCCGCCTCCGCGCGAGCGTCGTCCAGGCTGAGATCGGTAGCGCTGATGGTCACGAATTGAGTCTAGGCACGGAGGGCTGACAAACGAACAGTCACGCCTCGACGGGAACCGCCGAGACCGTCGTGTCGATGGTGCACTGTCCGACCACTCGCGTGCCGACGTAGACGACGGCGGTCTGACCCGTCGCGACGCCGTCGAGCGGAACCTCCGGGGTGATCACGAGGGATCCGCCCTCGAGCGCGGCGAGCGCGGGCACCGGATCCGCATGCGCACGGATCTGCACCTCGCAGGCGAACTCCGCGTCGCGTGGCGCCGGGCCCGCCCAGCTGTAGCGGGAACCCGAGATCCGCGACACCGCCAGCGCCTCCTTCGGGCCGACGACGACCTGGTTCTGCACGGGGCGGATCTCGAGCACGAAGCGCGGCTTGCCGTCCGGCGCGGGGCGGCCGATGTTCAGACCCTTCCGCTGCCCCACCGTGAAGGCGTGGGCCCCCTCGTGCGTGCCGAGCACGGCGCCCGAACGGTCGAGGATCTCGCCCTGCTCCATCCCCATCTTCTCGGCGAGGTAACCGCGGGTGTCGCCGTCGGGAATGAAGCAGATGTCGTAACTGTCGGGCTTCTTCGCGACCGAGAAGCCGCGCGCCTCGGCCTCGGCACGCACGATCTGCTTCGACGGGGTCGTGCCGAGCGGGAAATAGCAGTGCCGCAGCTGCTCGGCGTTCAGAACGCCGAGCACGTACGACTGGTCCTTCGCCTCCTCGCTCGAGCGGTGCAGCTCGAGGCCGTCCTCGCCCTCGACGAGCGTCGCATAGTGTCCCGTGCAGATCGCGTCGAAACCCAGCTCCAGCGCGCGCTCGAGGAGCGCCGCGAACTTGATCTTCTCGTTGCACCGCATGCACGGATTCGGCGTGCGCCCGGCCTGGTACTCCGAGATGAAATCGTCGATCACGTCGTCGCGGAAGCGCTCGGAGAAGTCCCACACGTAGAACGGGATTCCGAGCTTGTCGGCGACGCGGCGCGCGTCCATGGCGTCCTCCACGGTGCAGCACCCGCGGCTACCCGTGCGGAGGGTGCCGCCCGCGCGAGACAGCGCCAGGTGCACGCCGACGACCTCGTGGCCGGCTTCCACGGCCCGCGCCGCCGCCACGGCCGAGTCGACGCCACCGCTCATCGCCGCTAGTACTCGCATGATGCCAGGGTACGCGGCGCAGCTGAGTCAGCGGTGGGTCAGACGGCTGTAGTCATCCACGAGGGCCTCGCCGAGCCGGTGCATGTCAGCCTCGCTCGTCGTGCGCCCCATGGAGATCCGCAGCACCTGTCGCGCTGCCTCGGCGGAGTAGCCGAGCGCCATGACGACGTGCGACGGCTCCGCGACGCCCGCCTGACACGCCGAGCCGGTCGAGACCGAGATTCCGCGCTGATCGAGGAGGAAGAGCAGCGACTCTCCCTCGGCTCCCGGCAGATGCAGGTGGATCGTTCCGGGCAGATGGGAGTCGGGATCGCCGAGGACGACCGCCTCGGGCAGTCGCGCACCGAGCGTCGCGAGGAAGCGCGAGCGCAGTTCCTCCAGGCGTGCGTTCTCCGTCTGCCGTTCCGCGTCCGCGAGCTCGAGAGCGGTCGCGAGCGCCACGGCCCCCGCCACGTCCTGCGTCCCGGCGCGCAGCCCGCGCTGCTGACCACCGCCGTGCAGGAGCGGATCCGGTGCCGCGTGGCGGGACACGATGAGCGCGCCCGTGCCGACGGGGGCGCCGAGCTTGTGGCCCGAGATGCTCAAAGCCACGAGCCCCGCACCGGCGACAGCCGGCCCCCGCCACGCCGAGAACTCGATCGCCAGGTGCCCGGCGGCGGCGACCGCGTCGAGGTGCAGGGGCACGCCAGCCTCGGCCGCGGCCCGCGACAGCGCGGGCGCGTCGTTGATCGTGCCCGTCTCGTTGGCCGCGACGAGGGCGGTCGCGAGCGCCGTCGAGGAATCGAGCGCCTCGCGGAACGCGTCCTCGGGGATCCGTCCCACCCGGTCGAGCGCGACGGATCGCACTCGGGCGCCCTCCCGGGCAACGAGCCACGACGCGGCGTCGAGGCTCGCATGATGCTCACCGTCCGGCAGCACGATCGTGTCGCGCTGCGGGCCCCGCGACGACCACAGGCCCTTGAGCGCGAGGTTCACCGACTCCGTGCCGCCCGAGGTGAGCACGACCTCGATCGGCTGACATCCGAGGCTCGTGGCGATGCGTTCGCGCGCCTCCTCGAGCACCCGGCGCGCCCGCTGACCGGCGCCGTGCACCGAGGAGGCGTTGCCGACACCCTGCGCCTCGAGCCACGCGTCGCGCACCTCGCCGCGCAGCGGCGTCGTCGCGGCGTGATCGAGGTAGATCATTCTCAGAACAGCAGGCTCGTCAGGCGGGTGCGCGCGGCGATGACGCGCGGATCGGTCTGCCCGATGAGCCCGAACAGCTCAATCAGGCGGTCCTTCACGGCCGCCTCGCGGCCCGTGGCGAGGAACAGGTCGAGAAGCCGATCGAAGGCGTCGTCGACGTGTCCGCCCGCGATGTCGAGGTCGGCGATGAGGAACTGCTCGTCGAGGCCCTTCGGATTCTCGGCCGCGGCCTGTCGCGCGGCCTGCAGGTTGACGCCGGCGATGCGTTCCAGCAAGCGGACCTGCGCGAGCCCTGCGGCCGCTTGTTCGTCCCGGGGGTTCTCCTTCAGAGCCTTCTCGTAGGCGGCGATCGCGCCCGCGTTGTCGCCGCGCTCGATCGCGTCGAACGCCTCCTGGTGCAGCGGGGGAAGCGCCGGCTCATCGGCGTCGGCGCCTGCGCCGTCGAGCGAGCCCGTGACGCCCTGCTGCGCCGCGAGGTCGAGCAGCTGTCCGAAGACGGCGCGGGCCTGCTCCTCGTCGACGACGGAGGTGAACATCGGCACGGGACGGCCGGCGATCAGGGCGACGACGGCGGGCATCGACTGCACCTGGAACGCCTGCACGATCTGCGGGCTCCGGTCGACGTCGACCTTCGCGAGAAGGACCCGGCCGCCGAGCTCCCGAACGACCTTCTCGATCACGGGGCTCAGCTGCATGCTCTGTTCGAATCGCGCGGAGAACAGGTCCACGACGACGGGGATCTGGCGCGAGAGCTCCATCACCTGGCCGAAGCTCTGGTCGGTGGCCTCCATCACGACATCGGGTACGGATCCCGCGCCCGACGCCGCACCCGGCGCGGGTGCGGCGGGACGGTTGCGCAGGGAGGACAGGTCTACGGCTCCGCGCAGGGCGGATCCGAGAGAGGCGTCAGACATCGATCACCTTTCGATGGGGTTGTCAGTTTTCTTCGTCGGACTGCTCGTCCGTGTCGTCCTCGATCAGCGTCGCGTCGGCGAGACCGTAGGAGAACCCGAGCATGCGGATCTTCTCTTCGGAGGCCTTCGCCGGAACGTAGAAGAACAGCTGGCTGCGGTAGTACGTCGTCAGCCCCGTCTTGGTCTCCTCTTCGCCGACGAAGTGTTCGATCTCTGGCGCGTCGGGGATCTTGATGACGCCATCGTCCACGGTCGGCTTGAGCGTCTCCGAGTCGAGGAAGGGTACCGCCACGATCGCGCCGCTGTCGAAGGTCGCGAGCGCGACCGGGTCGCCGTCGACGGCACGCTGGTCGAAGGTCATCTCCGCCGTCTGCTCGTCATCGGTGGTCGCCGATTCGTTGAAGGTGTCGAGCGTCGTCTTGCGCTTGTCATTCAGCGCCGTCAGGAACGCGTCTCCTTCGACGTCGAAGAGCTCCGCGTACTCGCTCTCCTCGCCGTGCGCGACGATGTCGGCGTAGGTGCCGGAGAGGTCGGCGGGCGTCACCTCGAGGAAGGAGGACTCCGGCGGAACGACGACCGCTCCCATCCATGCGGGCGCGAGCTGCGGCAGCTCCGTGTTCGCCACGATCGATCCCATGTAGGAGATCTTGTATGTCTCCCAGGGGCTCTGCTGCGAGGCGAAGAGGATCGTCGGGTTCTTCTCGTCCGCGTCGCCCACGACCATGAGGGCCGTTCGCGGCCAACCGTCATTCGCCTGCGGCAGGAGCACGCTCACGGGGCCTTCGGGAAGCGCGACGGGCAGCTTCCAGTCCTCGACGTCGCCGCGGATCTCGTACGCGGTCTTGCGCATGTCGTAGGCGGCACCGGTGAGACGCTTCGATCCGAGCTCGATGTCGGTCTCCCGGTCCGCGTCGCCGAGGACCTGCGCCATCGACGCGACGATGCGCTCCGCCTGCGCGTCCGTCAGGGCGGGCATCTCCGCGTCGGGCGCCGTCGAGACGGACGGCGTCGGCGTCGGCGTCGGATCCTTCGACAGATCCGGCCACGCCGAGGGCGTGCATCCCGCGAGGAGCGCACCCGCCACGGTCACGGTCGGGATCGCCCACATCGCCCGGCGGGCCGAACCGCGCGAGGCGCGGCGGCCACGGCCGGAAGGCGCGGATCCCTTGCGGCGCGGGCCGCGGCGGCGCCGGAGGTGGATGAAGCCGAGGATCCAGAAGATCAGGCCGATCAGGAGGGCGAGGCAGCCGGCCGCGATGAGGGGCCCGGCCCACGGCGTGGTGATCTCGCCCGTCTGCCAGGTGACGCTGACCTCGCTCGGCGCCGGAGCGTTCCCGTCCGCGGCAACCAGCAGGCTCATTCCCTCGGGAAGGGCGAAGTCGCGCTGAAGCGAACCGTCGGCGGTGAGCTGTTCGATCCAGAGGTCCGAGTCGCGCGGGTTCCACCAGACGCGCTCGCCCGTGTCCGCGTACTCGTTCGTGGGCTCCACCACGTCCACCGAGACCCGCGGCTCGCCGTTCTCGGCGCGGCCCTCCGCGAGCGTCGCGTGGTTGTAGCTCGTGTCGCTCAGCCACGCCGTGATGTCGGAGGTGCGACCGTACGAGACGAAGATCTCGTCATCGTCGTCGGTGATCGTCACGCCCTGCTGCCCCGGGTAGGCCGAGAGCACATCGGCGTCGATCACCGTGTACGGGAGCTCAGCGTCGGCGGCCGCAATGGGGCTCGTCACGGTGTCGGGCTCGCTTGCGAGCGCCAGGCGCGCGACGCCCGTGCCGATCAAGCCCACCGCGACGAGGAAGGCGACGACCGCCCAGACAAATCTCACGAATCACTTCTCCTCGAATCGGCGCCGAGGACGCATCCTCGACAGTCGGACTCCCCAGCGTAACGAGAACACCTGTGAGTCGAACACAATCGCTCCGGCGCGGCCCTCGCCGCGCCCTACCGCCGACGGGTACGCTCGGAACTGCCCCGGCCGCGTCCCCCGTAGCAGGAACCTCATGAAGATTCATAACCCATTCCGCCTCGGATTCGTCGCCACGCTCGGCGTCGGCCTCGCCGTGATCCTCTTGCAGAGCATCCAGAGCCTGTCGACGGTGCTGCTCTATGTCGGCACGGCGCTGTTCATCTCGCTCGGCCTCGACCCGCTCGTGAGCTGGCTCGCGAAGAAGTGGATGCCGCGCTGGCTCGCCGTCCTCATCGCCATCGTCGGTGTGCTCGCGGCCTTCGCGGGCATCCTGCTGATCATCGTGCCGGTGCTCATCGACCAGGTCTCGCAGCTCGTTCGGCGGATCACGCTTCAGCTCAATCGCTCCGATTGGCAGGCCGAGGTCGAGGTCTGGTTGCGCGAACTGTTCCCCAATCTCGACGTGGCGCTCGTGTTCGACGCCGTCAACGACTGGCTCACCAACAACATCTTCTCGATCAGCGAGAGCCTCCTCAGCGCGACCTTCGGCGTGGCGAATGGGCTCTTCGGTGCGTTCATCGTGCTCATCCTGACGATCTACCTCACCGCGTCCACCCCGTCGCTGAAGAGCGCGATCTACCAGATGGTGCCGGCGTCGAAGCGCCCGATCTTCATGGACATCGGAAACCAGATCACCGACTCGGTCGGTCACTACGTGATGGGGCAGATCAGCCTCGCCGCGATCAACGGCGCACTCAGCGCGCTGTTCCTCACGATCATCGACGCGCCGTTCGCGATGGTGCTCGCGGTGATCGCGTTCATCGGATCGATGATCCCCCTCGTCGGTACCGTCACCGGCACGACGATCATCGTGCTCGTCTGCCTCATCCCGAGCGTCGGCAACCTCACGACCGCCATCATCGCGGCCGTCTACTACCTGATCTACATGCAGATCGAGGCATATGTTCTCGCCCCGCGCATCATGAGCCGGGCGGTCGCCGTCCCCGGTGGCGTCGTCGTCGTCGCCGCGCTCGCGGGCGGCGCGCTCCTCGGCCTCCTCGGGGCGCTCATCGCGATCCCCGTGGCCGCGAGCATCCTGATCCTCTACCGCCAGGTACTCATTCCGCGGATGAACGCGCGGTAGCCCCCGGCTCGTCCTCCCAGTGTGTGGGCAGCGGCAGGGCGGCGGGATTGACCGCCGCGACGATCTCGTTCAGCACGCGCGTCGTCTGCTTCTCGCCGACCCACAGGTGCTTTCCACCCTCGACGGCGACGAGCTTCGCATGCGGCACCGAGGCGAAGCGTTCGCGCGCCTCGTCGGGGCGCAGATAGTCGTCGAATTCGGGGACGAGGATCACGAGCGGCCGGGGGTCTCCGGCCCACGCCGCGACCTCCTCCTCGCTCGCCCGATGAAGAGGCGGCGAGAGCAGGATCGCGCCGGCGATCTCGTGGTCGCGACCGTACTTGAGCGTGAGCTCGGTTCCGAAGGACCAGCCGAGCAACCACGGCACCGGGAGGCCGCGCTCCGTGACGAAACGCATGGCCGCCTCGACGTCGGCGCGCTCGGTGACGCCCTCCCCGAAGGAGCCTTCGCTCGTACCGCGCGGCGAGGAGGTGCCGCGCGTGTTGAAGCGCAACACCGCGAGCTGCGCGAGCGCCGGCAGGCGGGCGGCGGCCTTGCGAATGATGTGGGAGTCCATGAAGCCGCCGTGCGTCGGCAGCGGGTGCAGCGTCACGAGGGTCGCGACGGGCTCGCCCTCGAGAGGGAGCGAGAGCTCACCGACGAGCGTCAGACCATCACTCGTCTTCAGTTCGATGTCCTCGCGACGGGCAGGCAGGTTCACGGCACCACGGATCTCCACGGATCCAGTCTAGGAGCCGCTCGGTCGGTGCGTTCTCAGACGAGGTTCCAGCAGTGCGTGTGCCAGTGGCGCCGCGCCTCGAGATCGGCTCGCGCGCCCATCACACCGTCGTCCCGCCACGTCACCACGTGCGCCGTGCCTGGCGCAATCGTCCGGGAGCACCCGGGGCAGGTGTACGCCTTCTCGCTTCGGCCCTGGCCCACCGGCTGCACGTTCCACGCGCCGCCGCGGCGTTCCTCGGTACGGCGAAAGCCCGAGACGAGGCGTTCGAAGGACTCATCCGTCGATCGTGGCTCAGGGCGCCGGCGACGAGAACGACCCATCGTCAGACGCTCCTTACCACCAGTGGTTCGAGACCCAGAAGGCGTGGGCGTTCGCCCAGCTTCCGTAGCGCCCGACGGCGTAGCCGTTCGCCCACTGAAGGTTCGCGACGGGGTTGTAGCCGCCACCGGGAACCTTGCTGCAGGGCAGCGCCTGGACGAGACCGCACGCACCGGAGGCCGCGTTGGTCGCGTTCGGGTTCCAGCCGCTCTCGCGCGTGACGATGTAGTCGACGTAGCCCCAATCGCTCTCGGCGATACCCGCGGCGGCCATCCACTCCGCGGGCGAGCCGCCGCCCGCGTACGGGGCCGGGGGCTGGATCGGCGCGGGCGGGGCGCCGGGGATCGTCGCACCCTCCGCGGCGTCGGGGGCGGCTGCCGGAGCGACGGTCGGCTCTGGCGTTCGCACCTCGACCTCGTAGGTCACGTTGGACAGCGCCGACATGACCGCGCCGTGCTCGGCGACCGCGAAGAGCTGGGCCTCGTCGGCGGCGGTGGCATAGGCCGACTTCTGCTCGTGATCCTGGCTCGCCTGGGCCGTCTGCGACTGCAGCACCGGGGCGACCATCGCGCCCACGATCCCCACCGCCGCAACACCGCCGAAGACGCCGATCGCGACGCGACGCGCCGTCCAGGCCCGAACGGTCTTTCGGGCACGTCGGCGCTCTTCGCGGATCGCCGCGCGTTCGATGCGGCGTCCCTCGCTCATCGCCGCGCGCTGCGTGGCGCGGGCCTGACGGCGGGTCTGGGTGCGAGGTTCGCTGTTCTGATCAGTCACAGTGAGCCCAAGTGTACCCGACTGTTACCTGAACGTGACAATGAATTCGCCATTTCGTCCGAATCTCAGCGGACGGCGAGAATGACGCGCACGGCGGCGTCGAGCACCGCGTCAACCTGCTCTTCGCGGTAGCCGCCCCGCTGCGGGTGGAACGCCGCGGTGCGTAGCTGATCCGCCGACACCGGCTCGCCGCGCGCGAAAAAGCGCGCCAAGCGATCGGCGACGGCATCGACCTCGGCAGTCGAGTAGCCGGTGCGCAGTGCGCCGGCGCGCTCGAAGCGACGCCCCTGCGGGCGCCCGAAACGCGCGAGGAGCTCCTGCGCCTCCGTGCGCGCGTCGCCCACCCAGCGGTCGACACCGTCGAGGCGGATCCGCGCGTCGCGCTCGCGGGACGCGAATGCGTCCTCGAGCCGGGCGAGCGCATGGTCGACGCTCCGCATGTCGAAGCCGCCCCGTGTGAGGGGGAAGGAGGCGACGCGGACATCGGCGCTCGTCAGCTCACCCGTGCCGTCCTGATACGAGGCACGCGCCCGATCGAGGAACGCCTGCACCGCTTCGGGGTCGTATCCGCGCTTGTTCCAAGGCACGCGCGTGAACGGCGCGCCGACGGACATCTGGGTCATCGTTCTCCCTCTCACACACCGCTGAGCGGCGACAACAACTGGAACAGCGCGAGCGCGACGACCGCGGACGGCAAGATGCTGTCCAGGCGGTCGAGCACTCCCCCGTGGCCAGGCAGCCAGGAACTCATGTCCTTGATGCCGAGGTCGCGCTTGATCATCGACTCGGCGAGGTCGCCCAGCGTCGCGGATCCGACGAGCGGCACCGCGACGATGATCCCCGCCCACCACGGCATCTCAAGCAGGAAGTAACCCGCGACCGCGCCGATGACGACGGCGACGACGAGGGCCCCGACCGATCCCTCCCAGGTCTTGCCCGGGCTGATGCGAGGCGCGAGCTTGTGCTTGCCGAACATCAGGCCGGAGGCGTAGGCGCCCGTATCGGCGACGATCACGAGCAGGAGGAACATCATGACCCACCGCTCCCCCGATGGCTGCTTCAGCAGCGCCAACGCCGAGCTCGCGAGCAGCGGGACGTAGAGCGTGATGAAGCAGCCGACGATGATGTCGCTGAAGATCGAGGCGTAAACGCGCCCGTCGGGCGATGCCATCTGAGCCACCGCCCGCCACACCACGATGAATGCGAGCACGAGGAAGAACGCCGTCCAGTAGGCGGCGGACGGCAGCCAATAGGCCGAGGCCAGGATGAGCGTGCTGCCCACGAGCTGCGGGATCAGATCGATGCGTCGTCCCCGTGCCTGAAGGGCACGCGAGAGTTCGAAGACGGCGAGGCCCGCAATGCCGATCGCGAGGACCGCGAAGATCCATTTCGCGAACAGCAACGACACCAACACCAGACCGCCGGCCGCGACGCCCACGCCGATCGCGGCGAGGAGGTCACGCCCCGTGCGCTTCTTGATCCGCTCGTTCGTGGCGTCGAATTGGTCGCGCGCCCGATCGACCCGGTGCTCCAGGTCGTCTCGCGCATGCGTCAGCCGGTCGTGCACCGAACCGTGGCGCGCCGACTCAGCGGCGGACTGCTCGTCCCGCCGCTGGTCGTCAGCACTCGATTCACTCACCCGTCAGACCTCGAGAAGCTCGGCTTCCTTGGCGACGAGAGCGGCGTCGATGAGGTCGACGTGCTTCTTCGTCAGCGCGTCAAGGTCCTTCTCGCCGCGAGCGACATCGTCCTCGCCGATCTCGTCCTTGAGCGCCGTCAGGTCGTCCTTCACCTGTCGGCGGATGCCGCGCACGCGCACGCGAGCGTCCTCCGCCTTGCCCTTGACGAGCTTGACGTACTCCTTGCGGCGCTCCTCGGTGAGCTCGGGCATGGTCACGCGGACGATGTTTCCGTCGTTCGACGGGTTCACGCCGAGGTTCGGCATGTCGCGGATCGCCTGCTCGATGGCGGAGAGGGCCGACTTGTCGTACGGCGTGATGACGAGGGTGCGCGCCTCGGGGTTCGCGAGCGCCGCGAGCTGCTGCAGCGGCGTGGGCGTGCCGTAGTAGTCGACGAGCACCTTCTGGAACATCTGCGGATTGGCGCGGCCGGTGCGCACGGTCGCAAAGTCTTCCTTGGCGGCCTCCACGGCACGCTCCATGCGGCTGCTTGCTTCGGAAAGTACGTCTGCGATCACGGGGGACTCCAATTCGTGAGTGAGGGGTAAGACTATTCTCGCGCGTCAGACGGTGACGCTCGTACCGATCGCGTCACCGCGGAGGGCGCTCGTGATGTTACTGGCGGGCTCCATGCCGAACACGCGCATGCTCATCCGGTTGTCCATGCACAGGCTGAGCGCGGTCGAGTCGACGACCTTGAGGCCCTTGACGAGGGCGTCGTTGTAGGTAAGGTGGTCGAGCTTCGTCGCGCTCGCGTCGACCTTCGGGTCGGCCGTGTAGACGCCGTCAACGCCGTTCTTCGCGACGAGCACCTCGTCCGCGCGGATCTCGAGCGCGCGCTGTGCCGCGACGGTGTCGGTCGAGAAGTAGGGCAGCCCGGCGCCCGCGCCGAAGATCACGACGCGGCCCTTCTCCATGTGCCTCTCGGCCTTGCGCGGGATGTACGGCTCGGCCACCTGGCGCATCTCGATGGCCGACTGCACGCGGGTCTCGGTTCCCGCCTGCTCGAGGAAGTCCTGCAGCGCGAGCGCGTTCATGACCGTGCCGAGCATTCCCATGTAGTCGGCACGCGCGCGCTCCATACCGCTCTTCGAGAGCTCCGCGCCGCGGAAGAAGTTTCCGCCGCCGACGACGATGGCGATCTGCACGTCGCGGGCGGCCTCCGAGATCGCGCGGGCGATCTCGCTGACGACATCCGGTGCCACGCCGAGGTGGCCCCCGCCGAACGCCTCCCCCGAGAGCTTCAGAAGTACACGACGGGTGGTGGCGTCACTGGTCACGATGGGGTTCCTCTCAGAGGCAGAAAAAGAGATCTGAATAACGCTAGCGCAGCCAAACCGGATCCTTGCTGCGCACGCGTTTCGTGGCGCGCCCTGCGCGCGAAACGGGGCCCGGAATCCCGCCGAAGCGAGAGCCCGGGCCCCGTTGTCGTACTGCTTAGGCGCCGACCTTGAAGCGGGCGAAGCCGGTGATCGTGATACCGGCGGCGTCCGCGACCTGCTGGATCGAGAGCTTGTTGTCCTTCGCGTAGGCCTGCTCGAGGAGCACGACCTGCTTGAGGAAGGCGTTGACGCGGCCCTCGATGATCTTCGGGAGCGCAGCCTCGGGCTTGCCCTCGTTCCGCGAGATCTCGGTGACGATGTCGCGCTCCTTGTCGACGACCTCGGCCGGAACCTCGTCGCGCGTCAGGTACTGCGGGGCGGCGAACGAGATGTGCTGCGCGATCGAGCGAGCCGTCTCCGCGTCGTCACCCGAGAAGGCGACGACGACACCGACCTGCGCCGGCAGGTCCTTGTTCGTCTTGTGCAGGTACACCTGGAACGACTCGCCCGCCAGGGTGGCGACGTTGCGGAGCTCGATCTTCTCGCCGATGACGGCGGCCTCGTCGGCGATGAGCTGCTCGACGGTCTGACCCTCGGCGTCGGCCTGGAGGCCGGCCTCGACGGTCGTGGCGCCCACGGCGGCAACCGCCGCGAGCACCTTGTCGGCCAGCGAAAGGAACTTGTCGTTCTTCGCGACGAAGTCCGTCTCGCACGCGAGCTCGATGAGCGTCGTCGCGCCGTCGCGCTCGGCCGCGGCCACGAGGCCCTCGGTCGCCGAGCGGTCCGCACGCTTCGCGTTGCCCTTCGCGCCCTGGAGGCGGAGGATCTCGATGGCCTTCTCTAGGTCGCCGTCGGCTTCCTCGAGGGCCTTCTTCGTGTCGACCATGCCGGTTCCGAGCTGCTCGCGCAGCGTCTTGATGTCGGCGATGCTGACGTTTGCCATGGGTGGCTTCCCTTTGCTCTAGGTGTCGATTACTCGGCTGCGGGAGCCTCGGCCGGAGCCTCGGCGTTCTCGCCCGCGAGGAGCTCCTGCTCCCACTCGGCGAGCGGCTCAGCGGCACCCTCGGTGGGGTTGTGCTTGAGCTGAAGACCCTCTGCGGCGGCGTCCGCGATGATGCGGGTGAGGAGCGCGACCGAACGGATCGCGTCGTCGTTGCCGGGGATCGGGTAGGCGAGGTCGTCGGGGTCGACGTTCGTGTCGAGGATGCCGATGACCGGGATGTTCAGCTTGCGCGCCTCGTCGATGGCGAGGTGCTCGCGCTTCGCGTCGACAACCCAGAGGGCCGAGGGGGCCTTCGTGAGGTTGCGGATGCCGCCCAGCGACTTGTGCAGCTTGTCGAGCTCGCGCTTCTTGAGCAGAAGCTCCTTCTTCGTGAAGCCCGACTCGGCGGGGTTCTCGAAGTCGAGCTCCTCGAGCTCCTTCATGCGGGCCAGACGCTTCGACACCGTCTGGAAGTTGGTGAGGAGGCCACCGAGCCAGCGCTCGTTGACGTAGGGCTGACCCACGCGCGTCGCCTGCTCGGCGAGGACTTCCTGAGCCTGCTTCTTGGTTCCGACGAAGAGGATCGTACCGCCGCGGGCGACGGTCTCCTTGACGAAGTCGTACGCGGCGTCGATGAAGCCGAGCGACTGCTGCAGGTCGATGATGTGAATGCCCGAGCGCTCCGTCAGGATGAAGCGCTTCACCTTCGGGTTCCACCGGCGGGTCTGGTGTCCGAAGTGCACGCCGCTGTCGAGCAGCTGGCGAATGGTAACGACGGCCATGGTCGTCTCCTTGAATCAGGGCACACCGATGGTGTGCCGGTTGCGGTTGAGTTGCCGGCGAGCGCCGGCGAGCCTGGTGTCCGACACGCACCCGCCCTCCTGCGAGGGACCGATGGGTGATGTGCCCGGCCGAAGCCGTACAGACACGCGAAGTCATCCCGACGAGCGGGATGCACCCCTCACTATACAGCACCGAGGCGGTCGTCGCGGTGCGCATCAGCGTGCCCACAGGGCACGAATCGCGGGGTTTTCTCCCCAATCCTCGCGCTCGACGAGCGCGCGATTGTGGCCTGCGTCATCGTAGCCCCATGAACACGAGGCACTGCTCGGAGAACGCCCGACGGCGGGGCAGACGACGGATCCTGCTGGCGGCGCTGCTGGCGTTCTGCGTCGCGGCGGGCGGATCCGTGTCCGCAGCTGCGGAGGACGACGCACAGAAGTGGGCGTGGCCCGGGGGCGTCGCGCGCGTCGTGCGGGCGTACGAACAACCACCCACGCCATACGAGGCGGGCCACCGCGGCATCGACATCGCCGTCGCGGGCTCCGACATCGTCTCACCCGCCGACGGCGCGGTGGCGTTCCGCGGTGTCGTCGTCGACCGGCCTCTGATCACCATCGATCACGGAGGGGGTCTCGTGTCTACGCTCGAGCCCGTGGACAGCGATCTCTCCCCCGGCGATGTCGTCGCACGCGGCGAGGTCGTCGGTTCCCTCGCCGTCGGCGGGCACGCCGCGCACGGATCGCTCCACCTGGGCGCCCGCCTCGACGGGGAGTACATCAATCCCCTCGCCCTTCTCGGCGCCGTCGAACGGCCCGTGCTACTGCCGTGCTGCTCGTGACCAGGGCAGACTGGAGGGGTGCTCCTCTCCGACGCGGCCCAACGGTTCACGGTCCACCTCGATCGTGTGCGCCGGCTCTCGCCCGCGACGGTCCGCGCGTATCGCGCCGACCTCGTCGACCTCGTGACCACGATCGGCGACCGCGAGCTTGCCGGCGTCGACATCGAGATGCTGCGCGAATGGCTCTGGCGGGCGTCGCAGCGCGGCGATGCACGCTCGACCCTGGCCCGTCGTACATCGTCGGCGCGGGGCTTCTTCGGCTGGGCGCTCGATGAGGGACTCGTCGAGTCTGACCCGAGCTTGCGCCTCGTCACCCCGAAGAAGGGGCGACATCTCCCCCGCGTTGCGACGGCATCCGGGCTCGACGACATGCTCCGCCGCGCCGCATCCGCGGCGGCCGAGGGCGAACCCGTCGCGCTGCGCGACCACGCCGTGCTCGAGCTGCTCTATGGATCCGGCATCCGAGTGTCGGAACTGTGCGGCCTCGACATCGACGACGTCGACCTGTCGCGCGCGACCGCCCGCGTACTCGGCAAGGGCTCGAAGGAGCGCGTCGTGCCCTTCGGCGCGCCCGCACGCCGCGCGATCGAGGCATACCTGACGCGGGGGCGCCCCGCACTGGCAACGCGGAACGAACGCTCGACCCCGGCGCTATTCCTCGGTGCTCGCGGCGCGCGGCTCGGCCCGCGAGCCGCCTACGACCTGGTCGCCCGCACCGTCGGACCGCTCGTCGGAGGCGCCGCGGGCCCGCACTCGCTCCGCCACTCGGCCGCGACACACCTCCTCGATGGCGGCGCCGACCTTCGGGCCGTGCAGGAGTTCCTCGGCCACGCCAGCCTCGGCACGACGCAGGTGTACACGCACGTGTCGAGCGAGCGACTGGCCGCGGCGTACCGCCAGGCCCACCCGCGCGCGTAAGTCAGCGCGTGAGGATCCACCCGCCGGGCCGCTCCGCGACGGCGCCCGAAAGCACGAGGATCCCCAGCGCCGCCTCCACGTCTGCCGGCGCCAGCCCGCTGCGCTGCGCCAACTCGGCGACGGTGCGCGCGCGGCGATTACTCAGCGCATCCGCCAGGCGAACCGACTCGGCTGACTCGTACGCGAGTGCCCTCGGCTCCCCGTCGAAGCCCAGCAGCTCCTTCACATCGTCCGGGCCCGTGACGCAGACCGCGTCGTAGTCCCGCAGCAATCGGTGACAACCCGCGGACGTGCTGCTCGTCACGGGCCCGGGGACCGCCCCGAGCGCCCGGCCCAGGCTCGCGGCATGGCCCGCCGTGTTGATGCTCCCGCTCCGGTAGCCGGCCTCGACGACGACTGTGGCGCCGCTGAAGGCCGCGATCAGCCGGTTGCGTGCGAGAAAGCGCCAGCGCGTCGGCGTCGTGCCGGGCGGGCACTCCGCCACGACCGCCCCGCTCTCGGATATCTGCTGAAACAGGTTCGCGTGCCCCGAGGGGTAGACACGGTCGACGCCGCCGGCGACGAAGGCGATCGTGGCCCCGCCGACCTGCAGCGCCGAACGGTGCGCGGCACCGTCAATGCCGTACGCCGCGCCCGAGACCACGGCGACGCCCGCGCGCGCGAGCTCCGCCGCGATCAGCCCCGCGACGTGCTCGCCATACGGCGTCGCGCTCCGAGCGCCGACGAGCGACACCGCCGTTCGGGCCGCGAGCGCCTCGGTTTCCCCGCGCACCCACAGGCACACCGGTGCGTGCGGGCCGAGGTCGTCGAGGCCGTGTGGCCAGGCGTCGTCGCCCGGAACGACGAGGCGGATCCCGCGCCGCGCGGCCTGCTCGATCGCGGCGTGCACGAGAGCCGGCTGCCAGCGCGGCGCCCACCTCGCCATCGCCTGCGCGAGCTGCGGCTCGTCGTCGGCGCCGCCCGCCCGTATGCGTGAGAGTGCCTCGGCCGCGCCCTCGCGCGCGATGAGCGCGCCGGCCACCGAGTCGCCCGGCTCCACGAGCACCGACCATGCCACGCGGGCGAGGGTCTCCCGCGACACGGGACGTCCCGCCCAGCGCGCCGCGAGCTCGGCGGTGGCGTCGTCGCACAGATCGCCCCGGACCGCGCTCATGCCGACACCCCCTTCTTGAGGAACAGCGCCCGTCCCACGTCGTTCGCGTTGGGTTCGTCACGGCCCGCGAGATCCGCGATCGTCCACGCGACGCGCGTGACCCTGTCGTAGGTGCGCAACGTCACGAGGCCGCGCTCGAGCGCGCCGTCGAGCGTGATCCGCGCGGTGCCGGAGAGCCTGCGTGGCCCTTCCCGAAGCCACGTGCCGGGCACCTGGGCGTTCGTCCGCCACGGTGTTCCCGCGAGCCGCTCCGCGGCCCGTCGACGAGCGTCGGTCACGCGAGCACGCGCGTCACTGCTGGAGACGGCTCCGCGCTTGTCGTCGTCTATGCGCGAGACCCTCTGCATCCGCAGGTCGATATCGACCCGGTCGAGGAGCGGTCCCGAGATCTTTCCCGCGTATCGTCGCACCTCCGCGGGCGAACACGTGCAGGTGCCGCCGGTCGTTCCGAATTCACCGCACGGGCATGGGTTGCACGCGAGCACCAATTGGAAGCGCGCGGGGAAACTGGCGACGAACCCCGCACGGTGGATCGAGATCGTCCCGCTCTCGAGCGGCTGGCGCAGCGCGTCGAGAACCGAGCGAGGGGCCTCCGCCACCTCGTCGATGAAGAGCACACCGCGCGAGGCGCGCGCGATGGCACCGGGGCTGGCCTTTCGGGATCCACCGCCGACCAGCGCCGCGAGGCTCGCCGAGTGATGCGGTGCCTCGAAGGGCGGCGTGCGCGTGAGGGCCCGCACGGGCTCCCCGCAGAGCGAGCGCACGGATGCGACCTCCAGCGCGGACTCGTCGTCGAGCGCGGGGAGGATCCCGGGAAGGCGGCGGGCGAGCATCGTCTTGCCCGCGCCCGGGGGACCCGACATCAGCAGGTGATGGCCTCCCGCCGCGGCGACCACGAGCGCCTCGACCGCCTCGGGCTGACCGACCACGTCCGCGAGGTCGAGCGCGTCGCCGCCGTCACCGCCGGGCGCGGTCTCGGCGGGATCTTCTCCGCGCGGGCCCTCGAGGACCGGGTCGTCGACGTCGGCGCCGTGCAGTCTCGCCGCTTCCGCGAGCGTGCGCACCCCGACGACGTCGGCGCCCCCGACGAGCTCGGCCTCGGCGCGATTGGCCTCCGGGACCACGATTCGTGTGCGCCCGGCGGCGACGGCCGCGAGCACCGCCGGGAGAACGCCGGGGACGGCCCGCACCCGGCCGTCAAGGCCCAGCTCGCCGATGTGCACGGCACGTACCAGGGATTCCGGGTCGAGCCGGCCGTCCGTCGCCACGGCCGCAAGCGCGACCGCGAGATCGAAGCCGGAGCCCTGCTTCGGCAGGCTGGCCGGCGACAGGTTCACCGTGAGTCGACGATCGGGAAGGGCGAGGCCGCTGTTCTCACACGCGTTCGTGACGCGCCGCACCGCCTCGCCGAGCGCCTTGTCCGGCATTCCGATGAGTCGAAAGTCGGGCTTGTGTTGGGTGATGTCGGCCTCGACCTCGATGAGCTCGCCGCGCAGGCCCGTGAGCGCGACCGCCCACGTCCGCACCACGATCACGAGAGCGCCACCAGGTGCTCGAGCGACCCCGACCCCGGATCCGCGCCGATGACCGCGACCGCATCGACCCGGATGCGCCGGCCGCGCGCGATGTCGGGGTGGGTCCGCGCCCACATCATCGCGAGCCGCCACAGACGGTCGATCTTCGCGCGGTCGAGCGCCTCGAGCGGATGGCCGTATCGCCGGCTCGTTCGGGTCTTCACCTCGACGATTGCGAGCACGTTGTCCCGTGTGACGACGAGATCGATCTCGCCGTCGGAGCAGCGCCAATTGCGATCGACGATCGCGTAGCCGTCGTCGCGGAGGTGCTCGGCGGCGCGCTGCTCGCCCGCGCGGCCGAGGGTCGTGTTGTGGCTCATGCCACCACGGTGCCGGAGACGACGGACCCTTCGCCCGGGAAACCCTCGCGATGTGGAGAGATCCGGCGGATCAGCGGGCTGTGGACGCGCTGACGGCGATCAGGGCTTGTCGAGGGACATGTCGTCGGGGAGCTTGAACTCGCCGCGCGAGAGCTCCTCGACGTTGACGTCCTTGAACGTCAACACCCGCACGCTCGTGACGAAGCGGTTGGCGCGGTAGATGTCCCACACCCAGACGTCTCGCATCGTGATCTCGAAGTAGAAATCGTGCTCCGTGTCATGACGGACGACACCGACCTCGTTGGCGAGGTAGAACCGACGCTCCGTCTCGACGACGTACTGGAATTGGCCGACGATGTCGCGATACTCGCGGTACAGTGCGAGCTCGAGCTCGCGGTCGAACTCCTCGAAAGCATCCTCATCCATGGTCGTCCTATCCTACGAGGTCGCCCTCGCATTCAGAAAAGCGGCGGGGCGGGGGCGATCGCCCACGACTGCCGGTGGTGTGCCGTGAGCCCGTGCGCCCGGATCGCCTCACGGTGCGCGGCGCTCGCGTAGCCCTTGTTTCGATCCCAGGCGTACGCCTCGAATCCCTCGTGCAGGCCGACCATCAGTGCGTCACGGGCGACCTTCGCCGCGATGGACGCCGCGGAGATCGCCGCGCGGTCGCGGTCGCCCTTCACCACGGTGCGCACGTCCAACCTTCCGAGCTGGTCGAACGCCACGCGGGAGAGGTAGTCCCGGTCGCCGTCCAGCAGGTGCACGGCCGACTCGACGGGAAATCCCTGTTCGCGCAGGCCGATGATGGCGCGGAGCGCGGCGAGCCCCAGCGCTCCGAGGATCCCGCGCTCGTCGACCTCTCCGGGCGTCGCCCAGCCGAGGGCCGTGCCGCGCACCCACGCCGCGGTCCGCTCCGCCACCTCGGGGCGCCGCTTCTCGGAGACGAGCTTCGAGTCGCGCAGTCCGTCCGGCACCTCGCCGCGGGCGACGTCTGCGTCGATGATGCTCGCACCGACCGTGACGGGCCCCGCGAGTGCGCCCCGGCCAACCTCGTCGAGGCCGATCACGAAGGGGAACTCCTCGAGAAGCCGTCGTTCGAGCTCGAGCGTGGGCGAAATCGCGCTCATTCGCCCGTCCCCTCGGGAACCCCCCGGAAGACCGAGGTCTGGTTCTCGAGCGGCCCGAACGTGCTGAGCGGCCAGGTGCGCAGCGCGACGCGTCCGACGATGTCGTCGATCGGTACGAAACCACCGCCCGGCTGGGTGTTGTGGAAGCGCGAATCGCGCGAGTTGTTGCGGTTGTCGCCCATGACCCAGACCATGCCGTCCGGGACGACGACGTCGAAATCGACCTTCGACGCGAGCGAGGATCCCGCGGGCAACCGCAGGTAATCCGACTCGTCGATTCCGGCGCCGTTGATCACGAGCTGCCCGAGCTCGTTGCAGCACGTGATGTGGTCGCCGGGCAGACCGATGAGGCGCTTGACGAGGTGCTCGTCCGAGTCCGATGCGCTCAGGCCGACGGCTGAGAGCGCCCAGTCGATGGCGCCTGTGACGCCGCCCGGCTGCGGTGCGCTCGCGCCGTCCAGCCATCCGCCCGGATCCGCGAACACGATGACGTCGCCGCGGTGGTACCCGCCGAACTTCGGTGTGAGCTCGTCGACGAGGATTTTGTCGTCGACGAGAAGGGTGTTCTCCATCGATTCGGAGGGAATGTAGAACGACCGCACGACGAACGTCTTGATGAGCACGGAGACGAGTACCGCGACGACGACGATCACGACGACGTCGCGCAGGAACGTGAGAAAACCCCGTCCGCGAGAACGCTCAGGGGACGGGGACGATCCTGCTTCTGTTGTCATCACTTTTAGGCTCCCATACGACGAACGCCCCGCGCCGGAGGCGGCGCGGGGCGTTCGCTATGAATCTGACCGGAATCAGGCGTTGTTGGTGCGCTTCTCGCGGATGCGCGCCTTCTTGCCGGTGAGACCGCGCAGGTAGTAGATCTTGGCGCGACGCACGTCACCGCGGGTCATGACCTCGATCTTGTCGATGATCGGCGAGTGAACGGGGAACATACGCTCCACGCCCACCTGGAAGCTGATCTTGCGAACGGTGAACGTCTCGCGAAGGCCCGAGCCCTGACGGCCGATCACGACGCCCTGGAACACCTGAACTCGCGAGCGGTTACCCTCGACGATGTTGACGTGGACCTTGACGGTGTCGCCGGGGCCGAACTCCGGGATGTCGCTACGCAGCGAGGCTGCGTCGAGTGCATCAATGATGTTCATGATGAATCGCTCTCTGTGACCGCCACGGGCCGATCACTTCCGAAGGAAATGAAGAAGGCGGCGTCGTGGGCCCCGGCGAACGAGACCGTGACTCCCCCGTGGCAGAGTCACAACCGAGGCACCAACGGGCGCGCCGGTCACGGCACAAAGAACTATTCTGCCACAGCTCCGAAGCTGCGCGAAACCGCCGATGCGCGCATTCCCGGTGCCATCGGCGAGAATGGTTCCCACACGCACGAAATGCGAAAGGACTCCCATGATCGAATTGCGCACACCCGCCGAGATCGAGCAGATGCGCCCCGTCGGACGCTTCGTCGCCGAAACCCTGCAGGCCCTCAAGCGCGAGGTGACGGTCGGCATGAACCTGCTCCACATCGACAAGCGCGCACACGAGCTCATCCGTCGGGCGGGTGCCGAGAGCTGCTACATCGACTACGCACCCTCTTTCGGATCCGGGCCCTTCGGCCACGTGATCTGCACTTCCGTGAACGAGTCGGTGCTGCACGGCATGCCGTTCGACTACGCCCTGAAGGACGGCGACCTGCTGACCCTCGACTTCGCCGTGTCGCTCAACGGCTGGGTCGCGGATTCCGCGATCTCCTTCGTCGTGGGAACGCCCCGCGCCGAGGACCTGGCCCTGATCGACACCACCGAACGCGCCCTCGCCGCGGGAATCGCGGCTGCCCAGCCCGGCGGCAAGGTCGGCGACATCTCGGCCGCGATCGCCAAGGTGGCGCGCGCCGATGGGCTGAAGATCAACACCGACTTCGGTGGTCACGGCGTGGGCCGCACGATGCACGGCGACCCCCACATTCCGAACGCGGGCCGCGCCGGGCGCGGCTTCCCGCTCAAGCCCGGCCTCGTCATCGCGATCGAGCCGTGGTTCCTCCAGTCGACCGACGAACTCATCACGGAGCAGCGCGACGGGTGGACGCTCTCGAGCGCCGACGGATCCCGTGGCGCGCACAGCGAGCACACCATCGCGATCACGGAGGACGGCCCGATCATCCTCACCCAGGCCTGAGCAACCGGGCCCGGGAGGCCTCAGCGGAGCGCCGTCACCGATCCCGCTCGTCGAGCAGGTCGGGGCGGCGCTCTCGCGTTCGCTCGAGGGCCTGCGCACGGCGCCACTCGGCGATCTTCGCGTGGTGGCCGCTGAGCAGCACGTCCGGCACGGTGAGGCCTCGCCACTCGGCCGGCTTCGTGTAGATCGGGTACTCGAGCATCCCGAGCTCGTGCGATTCCTCCACGAGGCTCTCCGGGTTGCCGACGACGCCGGGAATGAGGCGGCCGATCGCCTCGATCATCGCCATCGACGCGACCTCGCCGCCGTTGAGCACGTAGTCGCCGATGCTCACGAGCCGCACCCGGCCGCGCGCCGCGTAGTGGTCGAGCACGCGCTGATCGATGCCCTCGTAACGGCCGCAGGCGAACACGAGGTGCTCCTCCCCCGCGAGCTCCCGCGCCGTCGCCTGCGTGAACACCTCGCCCGATGGCGTCGGAACGACCAGGACTGCGTCGTCGACGAGGATCTCGTCGAGCGCCTCGCCCCACGGCTCCGGCTTCATCACCATGCCGGCGCCCCCGCCGTACGGGGTGTCGTCGACGGTGCGGTGGCGGTCGTGGGTGTGCTCGCGCAGGTCGTGCACGCGCAGATCGAGCACGCCGGACTCGCGCGCCTTGCCGATCAGCGACACGTCGAGCACGTCGAAGAACGCCGGGAAGATGGTCACGATGTCGATGCGCACCGAACAATCCTAGGTCGTCATCGCTCCACGGCATGCCCAGCCGTCCGCCGACGAGCGCGCCGAGGCGTCACGAGCTTAGACGCCCGAGTAGGCGACGATCCCGCGGCGCACCGCGTCGAGGGCGCGGCGGGCGGTGCGTCCGAGGTCGCCCTCCGCGACGATCGAGATCTGATCGAGCAGGTCGATGGTCTGCTTCGCCCAGCGCACGAAGTCGCCGGCCGCCATGTCGGCGGTGCCGAGGACCCGGTCGAGAATCACGCCGCGCGCCCACAGGTGCATCGCCTGGGCGAGGCCGGGCGCGATCGGCGCGGTGCCAGGGAGCCGATGATCCTGCTCCAGGTCGTCGAGCTCCGCCCATAGCCGTTCGGTCGCGTCGAGCGCCTCGCGGAAGGGACCGCGCGGGAGCGCGAAGTCGCCGCCCTGCTCGCCGCGGCGCGGCTCGTAGACGAGGGAGCAGGCGAGGGCGGCCAGGGATGCCGGATCCAGCTCGCGCCAGAGCCCGCGCCGGAGGGACTCCGCGACGAGCAGGTCGCGGTCGCCGTAGATCCGTTTCATCGTGCGACCGGTGTCCGTCAGGCTGGCGGATCCGTCGCCATCGAAGCCGACGTAGTCGAGGGCGGCGAGGACGTCGACGATGCGGTCGAACTGGCGCGCGACGGTTCCCGTGCGGGACGTGATCTCGCGGCGCTGTTTGTCGGTCGTGCGCTTCAGCCGGTAGTAGCGCTCTCCCCAACGCGCGTGCTGCTCGCGCTCGGCGCACTGATGGCAGGGGTGGCGCTGCAGCCGCTTCTTGAGCTTCGCCATCTGCTGGCGGCGCTGCTCCTGCCGGGCCTTCGACGCGGTCACGTCCCTCCGGGCCTTCTTCTCGAGATCCGTCAGCTCTCGGCGGATCCCGGCGTACTCGGCGAAATCGCCGAGGTGACACGTCATCGATGCGAGATACCCGGCGAGCGACTCCTCCGCACGCCGCACCTCGCGGGCGAGCCCCACGACCGCCCGGTCGGCCTGGAACTGCGCGAACGACGACTCGAGGATCTCGCGCGCGGGTTCCTGCCCGAACTGGTCGATGAGGTTGACGGCCATGTTGTAGGTGGGCCGGAACGACGAGTTCAGCGGGTAGGTGCGGCGCGACGCCAGCGAGGCCACGGCCTCCGGGTCAACGCCCTCCGTCCAGTGCACGACCGCGTGGCCCTCCACGTCGATCCCGCGACGACCGGCGCGTCCGGTGAGCTGCGTGTACTCCCCGGAGGTGATCGGCACGCGCGCCTCGCCGTTGAACTTCTCGAGCTTCTCCAGCACGACCGTGCGGGCCGGCATGTTGATGCCGAGAGCGAGGGTCTCGGTCGCGAAGACGACCTTCACGAGTTTTTTCTGGAACAGCTCCTCGACGACCTCCTTGAACACCGGGAGGATGCCCGCGTGGTGGGCCGCGATGCCGCGCTCGAGGTTGTCCGACCACTCGAAGAAGCCCAGCACGCCGAGATCCTCGTCCTGCAGCGTCGCCGTGCGCTGCCGCACGATCTCTCGGATCTGCTCCCTCTCCTCGCGGCTCGTCAGGCGGATGCCGGAGCGGCGCGCCTGCTCGACGGCCTGCTCGCAGCCGACGCGGCTGAAGATGAAGAAGATGGCCGGCAGAAGGTTGCGGTGCTCGAGCAGATCGATCGCCGCCGCGCGATCCAGGCGGCCCGCGAAACGGGGTCGAGGAGCCCCGCGATGACGCCCGCGGCCGCCCTGACCGCGCCCGCCGGATCCCCCCGAGGAGAACCCGCGCCCGAGACGCAGCAGCTCGCGGTTGACCTCAGAGACGCTGTGCTCGTCGAAGAGCGGGATCAGCTCGCCCTTCGCGAGGACATGCTGCTCGAGCGGCACGGGGCGCGTCTCGGAGACGATGACCTCGGTGTCGCCGCGGACCGTGCCGATCCAGTCACCGAACTCCTCCGCGTTCGACACGGTCGCCGACAGCCCGATGAGCCGCACGCTCTCGGGCAGGTGGATGATGACCTCTTCCCAGACCGCGCCGCGGAACCTGTCGGCGAGGTAGTGCACCTCGTCCATCACGACGTACCGCAGCCCGTCGAGCGCGCGCGAGCCCGCGTAAATCATGTTCCGCAGCACTTCGGTCGTCATCACGACCACGCGCGCGTCGCCGTTGATGTTCGTGTCGCCCGTCAGCAGGCCGACGTTCTCCGGACCGTAGACGTCCTGCAACTCGCGGAACTTCTGGTTCGACAGCGCCTTCATCGGCGTCGTATAGAACGCCTTGTCCGCGGGCGAGCGCATCGCGAGATGGATCGCGAACTCTCCGACGATCGTCTTGCCGGCCCCGGTCGGCGCCGCGACGAGCACGCTCGAGCCGCCCTCGAGCGCGCGGCAACCGGCGACCTGGAAGGGATCCAGTTCGAACCGCTGCTCCGCGGCGAACTCCGCCGTGATGGGGTGCTGGCGCTGGGCGCGGGCCTCGGCGTACATTTCGGCGGGAGATGGCATACGCCTATCCCATCACGCCAGGCGGTCGCGGAAGGTCTCCCCCTCGTATTCGGTGCGATACACGCCGCGGTTCTGCAGTTCGGGGATCACCTCGTCGACGAAGCGGTCGAGGCCCGTCGGGGTGATCGACGGGATCAGCATGAAGCCGTGGCATGCGCCCGACTGCACGTGCTCGTCCATCTGTCGGGCCACGTCGGACGGCGTGCCGATGAGCGGCGCACCGAAGGTGGTCGCCCGAATGACGACCTCGCGGACGCTGAGGTTCTCGGCCTCGGCACGCGCGATGAGCTCGGCGGCACGGCCACGCTGATCCTGGTGCATCTTGGCGCGGCCCGCCGACAGCTCGACGCCCTCGACGACATCGCTGAGCGGCGGCAACGGGCCATCCGCGTCGAGGCCGTCGAAGCGGCGCCCCCAGATCGATTCGATGTGGCGGATGGCGGTGGCGGGGCTCACTTGATCGCGCTGGTCGCGCCGCGCCTGCTCGCGCGCCTCCTCCGGTGTATCGCCGAGCGCGAAGGAGGCCGACGCGAGGATCTTGATCCCGTCCTCCGGGCGGCCGGCTCGGCGCAGGCGTGCGCGCAGGTCCGAGGCGTAATCATCGGCCGCCGCGCCGCGCAGGAACGGCGAGAACACCGTCTCGGCGTACCGCACGGCGATGTCGCGTCCTTCGGGTGAGAGACCGGCCTGCATGACCACCGGCCTGCGCTGCGGCGTCGGCGGCACCGTTGCCCGCGCCTCGATGTCGAAGAAGCGATCGTGCACGCGCACGGCCTCCCCCGTGCCCGCCGCGTCCCAGAGCGCGATCGCGATATCCGCGAAAGCCCGCGCCCGTTCGTAGCGGTCCTCGTCGGCGAGATAGCCGCCGCGACGGAAGTTCGCGCCGAAGAAGGCGTCATGGCTCGTGACCAGGTTCCATCCCGCTCGACCGTCCGACAGGGCGTCGAGGGTCGCGAGCTGCCGGGCGAACTCCACGGGCTCGTTGAAGGTCGTGCTCAGCGTCGCGATCAACCCGATGTGGGAGGTCTGGCGGGCGAGCTGCGCGAGCTGGACGAGGGTGTCCGGCCGGCCAACGACGTCGAGGTCGTGGATCTCTCCCGCGTGTTCGCGCAGCCGGAGTCCCTCGGCCAGAAACACGAGGTCCATGAGACCGCGCTCCGCGCTCTGCGCGAAGTGGGTGAAGGACGCGGGGTCGATCTGACTGCCCGACTCGGGCCGGTTCCAGATGGTCGTCTGATTCACGCCGGGGAAATGGGCACCGAGGTGCATGCGGCGGGCGCTCATCGCGCGTCCTCCTTCTCGATGGCTCCGGTCTTCTCGAAGACGCCGGCGGGCCTCGGCAGACCGAGCCGTTCCCTCAGCGTCCGTGCGCCATCGCCCGGGCCGGCGTTCGCGCGCACGGCGGCGAGGACCTCCGCCGCGGATCCACTCAGCACGATGCCGTCCGCATCGGCGCGGGCGCGGAGGTCCGCCGCGAAGGCGGCGACGCGTTCCTCGGCGCTGCGCTCGTGCGGCGCGCGGGGGGCGTTCGACGGATCCACGTCGACCAGGACGGTGACGCGCCGGGTCGCGAGTTCGCGGACCCGACGAGCGAGTTCCGGCGTCGCGGCGCGCACGACGTCGGCCTTCCTCGCAGCGACCTCGACCGCCGGGCCGGCATCGAGCACCTCGATGATGACGGGCACGCGACCCTGCGGCGAACGCGGCACGATCGACGGACCCTTGACGCGGAAGAACTCGGTCTCGACGTTCACGTGGTGCACCTTCGCCCGGTCGATGAATCGCCCCGTACTCACGTCGCGGATCTCAGCATCGTCGTCCCACGAGTCCTCGAGAAGGTGGACCGTGTCGATAACGGCCTCCGCCTCGGCCCACGCGGCCTCGGCCGTCGGCGCGGCGGTGCGGCGGCCCAGGGCCTGTGTGTCCGCGGCCGACGTCGACGCGACCACCACCCATCCCGCCCGGCCCGCCGTGACCCAGTCGACCGTCTGCACGGCCTTCGCGACGTTGAACGGCTCCGTGTGAACGGTGTCGATCCTCGGCGCGAGCGCGGTGTGATGCGTGCGCGCGGCGCCCGCACCGGCGAGCATCGGAGCGTCGAGGCCCGCCGATCCGCCCGCGAGCGGAACGTCGGGGACGATCACGAGATCCGCACCGGCCTCGTCGAGCTCCTCCAGAGCGGCGACCGCGCGCCCGGCATCGCCGTCCGGCGCGGCCAGCGCGGCCACGACAGGGCGTGCGAGCAGCTTCACGTAGCAGCGGCTCAGCAGCTCATCACCGGCGTACGGCCCGTAAGGGGCCGTCGGGATCCAGCCGTCGCGCTCGTAGAGGGCCATCGCGGCGGGCTGCGACGAGCCGGTCTGGAGGAACAGCTCGCGCGCACCGCGCGCAGCCGCCTCGCGTTCGATGGCCGCCAGGAGAGCCGTCGCGACGCCCGTCCGACGACCGGCCTCGGCGACATACAGCCGCTTGACCTCCACGTATGCGCCGCTCTGCTTCAGGGCGACGGTGCCGACCTGCTCGCCACCGACGCTCGCGACGAGCGTCACGATGACGGTGCTCGCGTCGACGACGACGGGCGACACGCGGTCTCGGAGGTGGGCGTACAGCGGCTGCACCTCGGCGTCCATCAGTTCGCGGAAGCGCACGACGACGGGGTCGTCCCAGTGAGAGACGGAGATCTCGACGGTCATCAGAAGGCCTTTCGGGAGCGCACCGCTCGTGCGCGCGCGTATCTCGAAGCTAGTCGGCGCCGACCACCGACGTCGAATCCGCGTCGAAACATGGGGAAAGACGGCGCCGCGCCCTCCCCTCGCGCCGCTAGGCTCGCCCCATGAGCGATCACTATCTCGACCCGACCGACAAGAAGTACGTGGCCACGTACAAGGAGCACACTCCGGATGTGCTCAAGGCCTTCAACGACTTCAACAATGCCGTCTTCGCGCCGGAGGGGCGCGAGGTTCCGTTGAAGTACCGCGAGCTCATCGCCGTTGCCGTCGCCATCACGACGCAGTGCGTGTACTGCATCGACGGCCACACCAATAACGCCATCGCGGCCGGTGCGACGGAGGCCGAGATCGCCGAGGCCGCGTGGGTCGCGTCCGCGCTGAAGGCGGGCGGCGCGTACGCGCACGGCCGCCTCGCCTTCAAGCTCGGCGCCGCACACCAGCACTGAGGCAGCGCAAGAGGCCGGGCCCCTGGCGGGCCCGGCCTCTTGCATTGCCTACTCGACGTCGACGAAGACCTCGGGGTTGGCCTTCTTCCGCCGTGCGTCGACGATGAGTGCGAACACCGTCGCCGCCATGTAGAGCACGAACAGGATGCTCGCCATCACGATCATCGTGATGATGTCCGCGGGCGACGACACCATCATTCCGAACACGAGGCAGGCGATGAGGACCCAGCGCCAGGCCTTGAGGATCGACTTTCCGCGCACGATTCCCGCGAGGTTCAGGGCCACCACGAAGACGGGGGTGACGAATCCGATCCCGCAGAACACGAGCATGCGGAACACGAAGTTGTAGTACTCCGTCGCGGTGAACAGCTGCCCGACGTTCTGGATGTCGCTCGGGAAGAACGACGACATCACCATGATGACGTTCGGCAGGAGCATGATCGCCACGACGACACCGCCGACGAACAGCGGAATCGCGGCGCACATGAAGCCCATCGCGTACCAGAACTCCCGACGCGTCAGGCCGGGCGTGATGAATCGCCACACCTGCCACAGCCACATCGGCGACGACAGCACGAGGCCCGCGATCATGGCGATGCGGAAGCGCATGTCGAACGGCCCCGTCACCGTCGTGAAGGTCAGCTTCGTGAAGCTGTCATCGCCGATCTTCTCCGCGAAGGCCGTGATCGGATAGGTCAGCCACTCGATGATCCAGTCGGTGAGGAACGCCGAGATGATCATGCTGACCACCAGCGCGATCGCGGCGATGGTGAGCCTGCGCCGAAGCTCGCGAAGGTGCCCGGCGAGCGTCATCTTGCGCTCGTTCGGGAGCACGCGCTCGCCCGGGACGCCCTCGCCGGGGAGGGAACCAGCCACGCGGGTTACTGCTGGGTCGTGTCGGGTTTCGCCGCGGGCGGCGTGATGTTCGTCGGCTCACCCGTGGCCTGCTGCGGCGCAGCCTCGTTCTGCAGCGACGCGTCGTTCTTCTGCGAGGTGTCGTCGCTCTTCATCTGCTTCACCTCGTTCTTGAACAGGCGGGCCGACTGGCCCATGCTCTTCGCGAGCGCCGGGAGACGCGACGCGCCGAAGATGAGCAGAATGACGACGAGGAGCAGCAGAATCTGCATTCCTCCGGGGTGGAACAGACCGCCCATGATGAACTCCAAGCTCCGAGGTACTTTTGCGTCAGTCTACGCGGCCGAGTTGTGTGCCGCGCCTGATTGCGCCCATGTCTTTGCGGCTTCTCGTGCGACGGGCGGCGAGAGCACCTCCACGTCGCCTCCGCCGCGCGCGGCGAGTCGACGCACCGACGCGGGGTGGGCGAACGGAATGGTCGCGAACGTCTCCGCGCCGTTCTCGCGCAGTTCGGCATGCACGAGATAGTCGGCGAGAACGGTCCGCATTCGGGTCGGGAACCTCAGCGTCGCGGAGACGTCGTCCTCCCCCGGCGCGAACAGCTCCGCGCGCTCGTCCGCCGCATGCGTCGCGGCCTCGTCCGTCACCTCGAGCCCGCGCATTCGATCGAGGAGGAAGGTGCGGGTCCCCTCGCGCAGGTGGCACCAGCCCTGCAGGTACCAGTGTCCGCCCGCGAGAACCAGCCGCGCCGGATCCACGCTCCGCGAGAGGGTGTCGCCCTCCGGTGCGCGGTAGTCGAAGCGTACGACCCGCCGCTCCCCGATCGCCCGGGACAGCTCGGCGCGTCGCTCGTCGACGGGTTCGTCGACGACGACGGTGGTCGCGCTCACGCCGGTGGATCCGCGCCCGAGCTTGTCGCGCAGCGCCTCGAGCGTCGCGGCATCGGCCGCGCCGGGCACGGCGGCGACGAGCTGGAGCCCGGCGATGAGCGCCGCGGATTCGCGAGAGGTGAATCGCTGCACGCGATCGATCCCGACGGTCTGTGTCAACCGCACGGTGTCGTGGTCCTCCAGCAGGTCCCAGTCGATGTCGAACATCCGGCCGGTGTAGTAATCATCGGCGGGCTCGCCGACCAGCGTCAGGGTCGTGAGCATCGATCGCACCTCGTCGGGTGTCACCTCGAACGCCTCGGCGGCCTCCGCCACGGGCACCTCCTCGCGCTCGAGAAGCCACGGCACGAGCGTGAGCACCGCGCGCACGCGGTCTGCGGAGGCGATCGGGGCGCGCCTCTTCGCCTTCACCGGCGCCGCACCCGCGGCCGCGTCGAGGTCCGGCTCGCCCGCGTGCAGGCGCGCGACCCGCTCGAGCCTCTCGACCACGAGCTCGCGAAGCTCCGCAGGCGAGGAGACGCGCGCATCCGGACCGTAGGAGGCGAGCTCGTCCGCGAAGAGGAACATGTCGACGTACGGAACCTCGAGGACGTCGTCCGTCGAGGCGACGGCGCGCCGCCCCAGCCGCAGCGCCGCCTCCGAATCCGGGACGGCCTCGATGAGCGCGTGCTGTCGCGCGGCAACCGCGCGAAGGCCCTCGAGCGCCCGCTCCGAGGCGCCCGGATAAAGCGACTCCTCGACGATGGTGCCGGTCGACGAGACGCGAGACACGATCCGGCTCAGCAGAAAGGTGCGCGGCTCCCCCACGCCGACGTCGAGGCCGTGCAGGTGCCACCGCCCCTGGAACTGGACGAGGGCGAGCGGCTTCACCCTGCGGGTCCGCACCCGCTGGCTCCCCGGCCGGAGGTAGTCGAACCGCACCTCCAGGCGCCGGTCGATCGCGTCCTGCAGGGGGCCGAACGACTCGTCGCGCGCGCTGAGCCGGGGAGCGAAGCCCGAAATGGGTTCGTCGGGATCGACCCCGAGCGCCCTGATCTTCCGGAGCCCCGCGCGCGCCTCGCGAGACATCGTCGCCTCGGTCCAGGCGTCCGCGGCGAGGCTCAGCGCCGCGAGTTCCGCCGCGTCGAACTCGAGATCGTCGGGCAGGGCGTTGTCGTCCTGCGGGATCCGGTACCGGGCGTCGCGCAGGTTCTGCGGGTTGTCGGGATCGCCGATGACCTCCAGGCGCGTACCGAGGGACGCGAGCGCCTCCTTGTCGCGCTCGAACATGCGCTCGAGCGCGGCCTCGTCGGTCCCGGCCGCGACCCGCTCGGCGTACCCGGTGACGGAGCGGAAGATCTCCGCCCGCGTCAGGCCGCGGCGCGTGCTCAGCAGCGCAACCGTGAGGCTGAGCATCCGCTCCGCCGCGCTGATCCGTTCTGCCACGCCGCCATCCTATGGCCGCGAGCGGCGGTTACGGCTTGTCGATGCCCAACACGTCGATGACGGAGACCGTCGCGGTCCCGCCCGCAGCCGGCACGACCGTGATCACCTGCGACCCAACGGAGGCGCCCTCGAGGGCCTTCTCAAAGCCATCGGGGAGCTGGTCGAGCGTCGCGCTGGTGGGCGCGCCCGTGTCCCAGGTGGACGAGGAGACCGACGATGTCGACCAGTTCACGCTCGTGTAGTGCACCGTGACGATGTCGCCGTCGGCGATCGCCTCGCCGTCGCCGTCGATGAGGGTTTCGGTCTTCTGCGAGCTCGGCGCGGCCGAACTCGGGATCGTGATGCCCGGCACTCCCGTGTCGTCGCGCACGACGCTCGGCATGCCGGAGCCGGCGTTGTACACGAGCGAGCCGTCGGCGGCCGGGAGGTACACGCGGTTCACGTCGATCACCGTGATGACGTCGCCGAGGTCCAGGTCGCTGCCGTCGGTCGCGATGTATGCGGGCAGCTGAGCACCGAATTCTTCGTTGATGCCGTCCTCGCCGAGCGCCGCGATGACGCGCGAGCCCTCCGCGGCGCACTGGAGCGCCTCCGAGAGGCCGGGCAGCATGTCCTGCCAGGCGTCGATCGTCATCGCGGGTGCGGGATTGAGCGCCACGCTCTCCTTCGTCGCAGGGTTGACGAAGTCGATGCTCAGCGTCACCGGCTGCGCATCGGACAGCACGATCGGGCCGTCGCCCTCGACCTGGTCGCGATACTGCACGCCCGTCGAGTGGAAGTGCGTCGGCGCCGTGATGGTCGGCATCTCGGTGAGGAAGTCGCCCTCGACCGTCACGGAGCCGAGCGCTGAGCTCGAACCCTCGGCGCGACCGCAGGCCGCGGGGGTCTCCGGAGTGGACGCGCACCCCACCAGGGCGAGCGCGGCGAGGCCGAGAACAGTGACTGCCGATGTCGTCTTACGCACCGGGTCAGTCTACTGTCCCGAAAATATGGATCAGCCCACCGGCTCGCCGCCGCGCGCCTCGGCGGCGCGGCGGGCGCCCGCCGCCGCCTTCTCGGCGTCGCGGATCCGCTTGCGCAGGTTCTTGTCGGTGATCTCGCGATCGCCGACGGATCCCGGGGTCCAGATCTCCTCGTCGTGGTCGCCGTAGCTGCGCTTGGACGCGCGCCGCTTGACCTCCGGGGTGATGGATCCCGGGGCGAGCTTTCGCGCCACGATGAGGAATCCGGTGTGTCCCACCATCCGGTGATCGGGCCGCACGGCGAGTCCGTCGACGTGCCAGCCGCGCACCATTGTCTCGCTCGATTCGGGCTCCGTGAACGCGCCAAGCCCACGGATGAACTCGGCCACGCGGCTGAGCTGCGTCGCGGTCGCGACGTAGCAGAGCACCACGCCGCCGGGCATGAGGGCATCGCTGACGGCGGGCAGCACCTCCCACGGCGCCAGCATGTCGAGCACGACGCGGTCGACGGTGCCGTTCTCGATGTCGCGCGGCAGCGCCTCGGCGAGGTCACCGTAGTGAATCTGCCACTGCTCCGGGATGCCGCCGAAGAAGGTCTCGATGTTCGCCTGCGCGACCTCCGCGAACTCGGGGCGGCGCTCGAAGGAGTGCAGCGTCCCGGTGGATCCGACCGCGCGCAGCAGCGACATCGATAGGGCCCCTGAGCCCACGCCCGCCTCCACGACGACCGCACCGGGGAAGATGTCGGCCTGTGAGACGATCTGTCCGGCGTCCTTCGGGTAGACGATCGCGGCGCCGCGCGGCATCGACATCACGAAGTCGCGCAGCAGCGGCCTCAGGCACAGGTACTCGTGACCTTCGCTGTTCTCGACGACGGATCCGTCCTCGCGCCCGACGATGTCGCGGTGACGCAACACACCGATGTGGGTGTGCAGTTCGCCGCCCTCGACGAGGGTGGTCGTCTGCAGCTTGCCCTTCGGGTCGGTCAGCTGAACGCGATCGCCGTAGACGAACGGGCCACGGGGTGCGGTCATGCGCGGGTGTCCTTCCAGAGCTGCGCGACGTCGTCGGCCGTGCGGCCGACGAGGGTGTTCCAGATCTCGTGAGCGCCGTAGCCGTCGAGTGCGACGAGGTTCGGTACGCCGATCGACACGGCCCCCGAGGAGACCGCCGACCTCAGGCCGGTCGGCGAATCCTCGAGCGCGACGCAGTCGTCGATCGAGACACCGAGCGCGTCCGCGCCGGCGAGGTACGGATCCGGGTGCGGCTTGGGGCGCGGAACGTCGTCGCCCCCGAGCACCGCGTCGAATGCGTCGAAGTCGATGAGCCCCGCGACGTGCTCGGCGAGACGGTGGCGCGACATCGTCACGATCGCCGTTTTGATACCGGCGGCCCGCAGGCTTCGCAGCAGCGCCTGCGCCCCGGGGCGGAACGGCACGCCCTTCACCCGGATCTGCTCGATCACGCTGTCCGTGAGGTGCTCGATGATCGCCTCCTCCGGCATGTCGACTCCCGCGCCCTGGAGGATCCGGGCGGAACTCGACAGGTCGTTGCCGACGAGGGCGAGCGCGTCCTCGTGGGTCCACGTGCCGCCGAAGCGTTCGACGAGCGCCGTCTCGCCGACGATCCAATACGGTTCGGTGTCGACGAGCGTGCCGTCCATGTCCCAGAGAACGGCCTTCGGGCCAGCCAGTGAAGTCACCGCACCAGCCTAGGGGGAGCATCCTGCCGTTAGCCTTGAAGGATGGACGACAGCATTCAACAGGCGCTCGGCCCGAGGATCGCGGTCGCCGCATTCGACGGCTGGAACGATGCCGGCGAGGCCGCGTCCCAGACGGTGTCGATCCTGCGCAAGGCCAGCCCCGGGGTCGAGGTCGCGGCCGTCGACCCCGAGCTCTTCTTCGACTACCAGTACACCCGCCCCGCCATGCGCACGGACGGAGAGGGGCGCCGCTACCTCGAGTGGCCCGAGGCGACGCTGCACCGGCCCGGCGCAGCCGACGGCTTCTGGACGATCCGCGGCGTCGAGCCCGCGCGCGCCTGGCGCGGGTTCACGGGCGAGTTCGTCGACGCGCTCCTCGCGGAGGACATCACCGGCGTCATCGCCGTGGGCGCGATGATGAGCGACGTGCCGCACACCCGCCCGATCGCCGTGCACGCGACGAGCGAGAACAATCTGCTGCGCAACCAGCTCGAGATCGACCGCAGCCGCTACGAGGGCCCCACCGGGATCCTGGGCGTCCTGACCGACGCGACCGAACGCGCGGGCATTCCGACGCTGTCTCTCTGGGCGAGCGTGCCGCACTATGTGGCGGGGACGACCCCGTCGCCGAAGGCGACGCTCGCCCTGCTCGCGCGGATCGGCGAGATCACCGGGCGCGAGATCCCGCTCGGATCCCTCCCCACCGAGGCCGCGGCCTGGGAGGCGACCGTGGACGCCGCGGCCGCCGACGATGACGAAATGCGCGACTACATCCACCAGCTCGAGGAGGCGCGCGACACGTGGGATTCCCCCGAGGCATCGGGCGACGCGATCGCGCAGGCCTTCGAGAAGTACCTCCGCGACGGTCGCCCGCCGAAGGGATGAGACGAGAGGGGGCCGGATCCGTGCGGATCCGGCCCCCTCTCGTCTCGGGTGTTTCGCCCGCGGACGGCTACGCCGCCGCGGAGTTCGCGAAGGGATCCAGAACCCCCGCGCCGAGCAGGATCATCAGTAGCACACCGAGCGCGATGCGGTAGATCACGAACGGCATGAAGCTTCCGCGCTCGAGGTAGCGCATCAGGTATGCCACGACGGCCCAGCCGACGATGAAGGCGACGATCGTGGCGACGATCGTTCCGCTCCAGCCGTACGGGCCAGGGTCTGCGCTCTCGAGGCCGTGGACGACCTCGAACAGGCCCGAGCCGAGCACCGCGGGAATCGCCATCAGGAATGAGAACTCGGCCGCCGTGGTGCGCTTGAACCCGAACAGTCGCGCCGCTGTCGTCGTGGCACCCGATCGCGACACGCCGGGGACGAGGGCGAGGGCTTGTGCCACGCCGATCGTGATGCCCTGCGGGTAGGTGACGTCGGCTTCTTCGAGCTTCCGGGCGCTGAAGCGGTCGGCCGCGCCCAGGATGAGGCCGAAGACGATCAGCACCGCCGCGACGAGCCACAGGTTGCGGAACGGTTCCCGGATGTAGTCCTGCAGGGTGTAGCCGAGGATCCCGATCGGGATCGACGCAACGATGACCAACCAGCCCATGCGCGCCTCCGGGTCGTTGCGCGGGACCTTGCCCGCGAGCGACAGCGCCCACTGCTTGACGATCCGCACGATCTTCGCCCAGAAGTAGACGAGAACGGCGAGCTCGGTGCCGATCTGGGTGATGGCGGTGAAGGTCGCGCCCGGGTCGGCCTGTGAGGGAAGGAGCACGCCGACGATGCGGATGTGCGCGCTCGACGAGATCGGCAGGAACTCCGTGAGTCCCTGCACGAGCCCGAGGATGATGGCCTCGATGATGTGCATTCGGGGTCTTTCTGGTGATCAGTACGTGCGGATCAGGTCGGTCAGCACCCGCTGGCCGAAGACGAGGGCGTCGAGCGGCACTCGCTCGTCGACGCCGTGGAACATTCCGGTGAAGTCGAGCTCGCGCGGCAGCTTGAGCGGCGCGAAGCCGTAGCCCGTGATGCCGATGGTCGCCAGAGCCTTGTTGTCGGTGCCGGCGCCGAGGAGGTAGGGCAGGACGGGCACGCCGGGGTCGTGTTTCTCCAGCGCGCCGACCATCGCCTCGACGAGGGCGCCCTCAAAGGGCACCTCGAGGCCGATGTCGCGGTGGAACATGCCGATCTCGATGTCGTCGCCGACGATCTGCTGAATCTCGGCGAGCACGCGGTCCTCCGTGCCGGGCAACACGCGCACGTCGACGGTCGCCTCGGCGGCGTCCGGGATGACGTTGTGCTTGTAGCCCGCTGTCAGACCGGTGGGGTTCGTCGTCGTGCGCCAGGTCGAGGCGAGGAAGGCCTCGGCGGGGCCCGCGAGTGCCGCGAGCTCGTCGGGATCCGTCGTGTCGGATCCGCAGACGCCGCGCATGCCGTCGAGGAGCGCGCGCGTCGTGTCGGTGAGCTCCACGGTCCAGCTGATCGTGCCGATCTTCTCGATGGCGGCCGCAAGCCGGGTGATGGCGTTGTCGGGGTGCACGCGGCTGCCGTGGCCCGCGCGACCGCGCGCCCGCAGCGTGATCCACATGAGCGCCTTCTCGCCGACCTGGAGGAGGTAGGCACTCTTGTCCCCCACCGGGATCGAGTAGCCGCCGACCTCGCTGAGCGCCTCGGTGGCGCCGCGGAACCACTCGGGCTTGTCCTTGACGACGAGACCGGATCCCTCGACGCCGCCGTTCTCTTCGTCGGCGAAGAAGACGAGGATGAGGTCGCGCTCCGGCTGTTCACCGCGGCGGATGAGGTCCGCGACGGACGCGAGGATCATGGCGTCCATGTTCTTCATGTCGACGGATCCGCGACCCCAGAGCAGCCCGTCCCTGATCTCGCCCGCGAACGGATCCACCGACCAATCGTCGGCGACCGCGGGGACGACATCGAGGTGGCCGTGGAGAACGAGGGCCGGCTTGTCGCGATTCTTGCCCGGCACGCGCGCCATGACGTTGGTGCGGCGCTCGATCGGCTCGTAGTACTCGGGCTCGAGGCCGAGGCTCTCGAGGAATGCGCCGACGTACTCGGCGGCCTCGCGCTCGCCCTTCGAGCGGCCTCCGCCGTAGTTGGTCGTGTCGATGCGGATGAGGTCGCGCGCGATTCGCACGACCTCCGGGAGTTGCTCGTCAGCCATGCGCTCCAGGCTACCCGTGCGAGCTGTTCACGCCCGCCAGATCGGCGGGGCGGCCGGCTCGGCATCGAAGATCTGCCCGACGGGGGTGCGTTTCTCCGCCTGGAACGCATCGTGGTTGCGGCCCGCTGCCCAGTACGCGGAGTACGACATACGCGATCGCGGAATGCCCCATTCGTTGTGGATGAGGGGGCGCAGCCGCTTCATCGCGCTTCGCTCTCCGTGGGCGAAGACGTCGACGGAGCCGCTCGGTGGCGCGAGCGCCTCGACCGCCGCGATCATGACCGAACCATACGTCGCCCCGTCGCGGTGGAGCCAGAACACCTCCACGCCCTCCGGAGCGTCGATCGCGATCTCGTCGTCCGCAGATTCCACCTCGATGTACGCTCGCCCGCGCGCGGCGCGCGGGAGGCTCTCGATCGCCGCGGCGATGGCGGGGAGCGCCGACTCGTCGCCGAGCAGGAAGTGCTCGTCGACCTCCGGGCTCGGCGCATAGCCGCCGCCGGGGCTCGAAAAGACGATCTCGTCGCCGATCCTCGCCCGCTCCGCCCAGGGACCCGCGATGCCCGTGTCACCGTGCGTGACGAAATCGATGGCGATGACGCGCGCCGCATGATCGACCTTGCGGATCGTGTAGGTACGCTGCGCCGGCATGTCCTCGGGAGCCAGGCGGCCCCGGAGCTCGTCGAGATCGTAGGGCGGGATCAGACCGAGCTCGGGTTTCGCGAACATGATCTTCACGTACGTGTCGGTGGTCCCCCGCTCCGCCATCTCACCCACGAAGTCATCGAAACCGGAGCCGCCGAACAGCACGCGCACCATGTGCGGCATGACGGGTTCCGTCCCGACAACCTGGAACACGTATTGCGGCCGCCGCCTCTTCTGCTCAGTCATCGATGCCATCGTCGCACAGGTGAGCTTAGGGCGGCCTAACCACGCGGGCCGCTCGGGCCGCCCTTCGCGCCATCGCAGGCGACCGATGAACCCGTGATCGGGAGCCGAACGCGCTCGATACGCTCGAAGCATGTTCACCTGGATCTTCCGCCTCGCATGGCTCGCGCTCAGCGGCTTCCTGCTCATCCGGATCTACGAGACCCTGTTCTCACGCGACCAGACGACGTCGATCTTCCCCTTCGTCGGCGACATCGGCGAGGTCGATGTGTCCTTCCTCATCGCGGGCGTCGCCTGGGGCATCATGATGACCTTCGGGTCATTCACCGGCGCGTCCGGGCCATCCGCGCGCCGCGGCGGCGGCCCGGAGGCGATCGCACCGGCGACGATCATCGAGGTGCGCCGCACGGGGCTCACCGTCAACGATGTGCCGCAGTATGAGATCTTCCTCGAGGTCGAACCCGTCGAGGGCGACTCGTTCGTGTCGAGCATCAAGCAGCTCGTGAGCGGCCCCGAGGCCGCCCATCTTCAGCCGGGCGGAATGCTCGCCGTAACCTACCGAGAAGGAAACCCCGACCGCGTCGCGCTCGCGGATCCCGGGTCTCGAGAGGTCGAGCAGACGATGCTGCGGTGGCGCATCTCGCACGGCCTGATCCCGCCGGAGCTCATCGGCGCGCGCACCCGCGGCATCTCCGAGCCCGCGAGCGTGCTCGAGCTTCGCCCGACCGGTGAGCGCAAGGCGGGCCAGGTTCAGGTCACGGCGCGCCTGCTCGTCATGCCGTCCGACGGATCCGACCACTTCGAGGTCGATTCGACCGTCTTCCTCCACCCCGAGGCCCTCTCGCACGCGCAGGTGGGTTCTCCCGTCTTCGCGATGTACGAACCGTCTCGCCCCGATCTCGTCCACATGACGATTCAGCGCCAGGAGTCGCTCGCATGAACATTCTCGACACCCTCATCTGGCTCGTGAACTTCCCCGCGACGCACGCCTACGAGATGGTCTTCCTGGGTGCATTCTCGAGCTTCGGACTCATCGGGCTCGCCCTCAGAAAGGGTCCGCGCCGCTCACGGCTGGCGGAGCTGCGCGCCGAGCGCGGCCAGGCACCCACGGATGTGCCGGCCGCCGCGCGAATCGCGGCGGCGCTCCAGTCGTGGTTCTTCCGGTTGCTCTCGCTCGTCGTTCTCTCGGGCCTCGCGATCGCCATCGCGAGCCTCGTCTTCGGCCCGATCACCCGCGCCTACATCCACAACAACGGTGAGCAGGCCCTCGCGACGCAGACCGACGGTCTCAGCAACGCCGTGCAGTTCGTTGCGGAGGACGGCGAGACGTACACCCTCAGCCTGCCGTTCTTCTCCCCGCCGACGTACCCGGACCGCGACGCGTTCATCTCGAGCGGCGGCCAGCTTGTCGTGCGGTACCTGCCCGGTCACCCCCAGGCATACGTCGTCGACACATCCGAATCGGTGGACTCCTGGGGCGAACCGATCGGCGAGTGATGGCGCCACTCGGGCGGCCGCGTCCCAGGCGGATCTGATTGGCTGGGCCCATGTCGACCACCCTCATCGTCGGCTGCGGCGACCTCGGCACCGAGATCGGCCTGCGGCTCGCCTCGTCCGGACACCGCGTCATCGGCTGGCGCCGGAATCCCCCGTCGGGCGACTCCCCCATCGAGTTCGACGCGGTCGACGTCACCTCGCCCGTCACCGTCCCGGCCGATGTCTCCCGCCTCGTGATCTGCACCGCCCCGCGGCGCGACGGCTCCGACGACTACGAGGCGACCTACCTGAACGGCATGAGACACGTGCTCGACGGTCTGCACCGACGGCCCGAGCGGGCGGTGCTCGTCTCATCGACGGGCGTGTACGGAGACCTGGGCGGCCGCGTCGACGAGGACACGCCGATTCCCGACGGGCCGCCTCGCGCACGCACCCTCCTCGCGGCCGAGCGGATGCTTCTCGCCGAGACGGCGGGCCGCGGGACCGTGCTCCGGTGCGGCGGCATCTACGGCCCGGGGCGCACGCGCCTCATCGACCTGCTCCTCGCTGGCGAGGCCACCCTCCCGTCCGGCCCCGCCATGACCAACCGGATCCACCGCGACGACGCAGCGGCGGCCGTGGTGCACCTGTTCGGCCTCTCCGAGCCCGCACCGGTGTACCTCGGCGTGGACGAGAGGCCCGCCGAGTTGGCCGAGGTGCTGACGTTTCTCGCCGCGCGACTGGGCCTCCCCCGCCCGCCCGTGGGATCCGTCTCACGCGAACGCGGAGGCACTCGCGCGTGCGACAGCTCGCTGCTGCGGGCATCGGGCTTCGCCTTCGCGTACCCCGATTACCGCGCCGGCTACGCCGACATGCTCGATCGCCCGCGACTGCGGCATCCGTAACCGCGGCAGCGCCACGCGCGGTGGGGCTCCGCCGAGGCGGGACCCCAACGCGCGTCACTCGGCGATCGCGATGCCGTTGGCGCGGAGGTGTGCGAGGACGCGGTTCATGTCGGCGTCGTCCGGTTCGCCGTCGAGGACCCTGCTCATCAGGGCATGCGCGTCACCGATCTCCACGGGGCGGTCCTCGCCGAGGTCGGCGATGATCTTCTCCGCGACGAGCGTGACCTCCTCGTCCGTCAGTCGGCGGCGCAGGAGCGCCAACACCGGAACATAGTCGTTCGACGGAACGCCCTCCGGGTAGCCCAGTCGCAGCCAGTCGACCACGCGCTCGACGACGCCCGGACGGGGCGGTTCGTCCACCGGCGCCGCCGTGGTCTGGGCCCACACGGCCGAGGCCTCCTCGGCCGTCGGAAGGCCGAGATCGAGCGGCTCGTCGACCTCTTCCGCGAGCCGCATCGCCTTCCCGCTCAGCGGCCAGCCTCCGGCGGCGAGCTGCGCCGCGACCTGGCGGATGTCGGATTCCTCGGGAACCTCGCGGGTGAACCGCTCGATCGCATCGCGGATGTGGCGCACCCGGACCTTCTTCTTCTCCTCGGCCACGAGCTCCGCCACGATCTGGACGTAGTCGTCGTCCGAAAGCGTGCGGCGCAGGAGCGCGAGCAGCGGGAAGCTGTCTTTCGGGGGCACCCCCTCCGGGTACCCGGCGCGCAGCCAGTTGAGAACCGATGCGATCAGGCCTTCAGCCATGTCAACCTCCAAACAGAGAGATGCCGAAGTAGTGATTGAGGGAGTGCCTCGTCACGAAGAGAACCCCCGCGATCACCGCGAGAATCACGACAGAGTACAGCAGATACGCGCCGATCGTCGCGAGGGGCTTGCGCGCGAGACGCGAGCCGTCCTCGGCGACGCCGCTTCCCACGGCCTGCAAGCGCATGCCGAGGGCGAAGAGCGCGGGAAGACCCGCGCCGAGCAGCAGGCCCACCCCGAGCACACGGAGCGCCGACAGACCGATCTCAGCGAAGTTGATGTCCATGATCTTGTCTCCCGAGGCTCAGCGAGCGGATCCGGCGGGCACGTTGTCGTCCCAATCGGCGTTGACGTTGGACGCGTCGACCTTCTGTCGGCGGCTGTGCAGGTACATGTAGAGCGACGCGAACACGAGGATCACGAACACGGTGATCGCACCGGCCAGGCCGCCGATGCCGTTCTCCAGGAAGAAGCAGAGCGCACCTACGATGCCGGCCGCGGGCATCGTGATGAGCCACGCAGCCGCCATGCGTCCGGCGACGCCCCACCGCACCTGCGCGCCCGGCTTGCCGACCCCGGATCCGAGGATCGAGCCCGTCGCGACGTGCGTCGTCGAGAGCGCCATTCCGAACGTCGACGAGGTGAGGATGATCGCCGCAGACGATGCCTCGGCGGCCATGCCCTGCGGTGAGTCGATCTCGACGAGGCCCTTGCCGAGCGTGCGGATGATGCGCCAGCCGCCGAGGTAGGTGCCGAGCGCGATCGCGACGCCGCACACGAAGATGATCCAAACGGGGAGCCCGTGCTCCTCGATGTTCGTCGTCGTGAGCGAGCCGTGGGCGATGAGCGCGAGCGCGATAACGCCCATGGTCTTCTGCGCGTCGCCCGTTCCATGGGCGAGCGACACGAGCGATGCCGTGCCGATCTGGCCCCAGCGGAAGCCCGTTTCGCGGCGCTTGGCGTTCACCCGCTTCGTGAAGGCGTAGACGAGCCAGGTGCCCACCGCGGCGATCGCACAGGCGATCGCCGGCGAGAGGAACGCCGGAACGACGACCTTCGCCATGATGCCGCCCCAGTTCACGCCGGCGGTGCCGATGCCGGCGAGCCCGGCACCGATGAGACCGCCGAAGAGCGCGTGCGATGAGCTGGAGGGCAGGCCGAGCAACCAGGTGATGAGGTTCCAGAGGATGCCGCCGACGAGCCCCGCGAAGATGATCATCATCGCCGTCTGCGGATCCAGCCCGAGCGCCAGATCGCCCGTGTCGGTCTGGATGTTCAGAACATCGCGGGTGATCGTCGCGGCGACCTCGACCGAGAGGAACGCACCGACGAGGTTGAGGATCGCCGAGAGCGTGACGGCGGCCTTCGGCTTCAGCGCACCCGTCGCGATGGACGTGGCCATCGCGTTTCCGGTGTCGTGAAACCCATTGGTGAAGTCGAAAGCGATCGCCGTGACGATCACCAGGATCAAGATGAGGAGCTCACCGGACATGTATTCCATGGTCGCAGACGGACGTCTGTAAATATCACCGATCCCGAAGATTCCGCCAGGCCGTTTCCCAAATGTTCATCTTTTCTTCCCGCATGCGACGCGCACGGGTGGGACCCTGCCGCCCCCGGGTCACTCGTCGGCGAGCGGCTCCTTCGGGAGCTTGCGCACCTTGGCGCGGCGCCGGCGGCGCTCGGGAATCATGCCGCGCATCTCGTCGAGCTTGCCGAAGCACAGCAGTCGATCGCCCGCTTCCAGGACGACGTGCTTGCGCGGGTTGGGGATCACCTGGGCGCCGCGGTGCAGCGTCAGCACAGTGATGTCGCGTTCCCACAGGCCGAGCTCGCCGAGTTCCTTGCCGATCTGACCCGAGCTCGCGTTGGGGACGAGCTCCGCGACGCCGTAGCCCGTCGAGACGCTGAGGCGCTGGCGCACATCGATCTCGGGGAAGTCGACCTGGCTGGCGATGTAATCGATGATGGCACCCGCCACGTCGAGCCCCGTCGCCAGCTCGATGCCCTGCAGGCCCGGCGACGAGTTGACCTCCATGACGAGGGGGCCGTCGTTGCCCTCGAGCATGTCGACGCCCGCGACGCGCAGGCCCATGATCTGCGCGGAGCGCACCGCCGTCTGCTCGTACTCCGGGCTGAGCGTGACGGCTTCGACCCGCCCGCCGCGGTGCACGTTCGACCGGAACTCGTCGCCCTCGGCGACGCGACGCATCGCGGCGACGACGCGGTCGCCGACGACGAGCGCTCGGATGTCGCGCCCGCGGCTCTCCGAGATGAATTTCTGGATCAGGACGTTCTGGTTCGTGGAATGCAGGGTCTCGATAATCGCCTCGGCGACCTTGACCTGCGGGGCGAGGATCACGCCGATGCCCTGGGTGCCCTCCAGCAGCTTGATGACCACGGGCGCGCCGCCGACGCGCTCGATCGCCTGGCGCACATCGGCGCGATTGCGCACGAATGCCGTGGCCGGCATCGCGATGTTGTGGCGCGAGAGGATCTGATTGGCGCGCAGCTTGTCTCGGGCGCTCTGGATCCCGTTCGCGGTGTTCGGGGTGTAGACGTCCATCTGCTCGAACTGGCGCACCACGGCCGTGCCGAAGTACGTGATCGAGGATCCGATGCGCGGCAGGATCGCGTCATAGTCGCTGAGCTGCTTCCCTCGATACAGAAGGTCGGGCTCATCGGAGGTGAGATCGATCGCGAATCGCAGCGTATTGAGCACCTTGACGTTGTGGCCGCGCTGCGCGGCCGCCGCGCGGAGGCGCTGCGTCGAATACGACTGAGGGGCTCGAGAGAGCACGGCGATCTTCACGGATTTTTCCTGCCAAGATAAGGGGGTGGTTCGGTCTCATTCAAACACGACTACGGGCTGGCGGGAGTGGGTGTCGCTGCCCGATCTCGGCGTCGACTGGATCAAGGCCAAGATCGACACCGGCGCGCGCACGTCCGCCCTTCATGCGTTCGAGATCAGCGAGTTCGAGCGCGACGGCGTGCCGTGGGTTCGATTCAAGATCAAGCCCTGGCAGGACAGCCAGGAGGACGCCCGCGTCGTCGAGTGTCCGATCCTCGACCGGCGCACGGTGCGAAGCTCGTCAGGCCACAAGCAGAACCGCATCGTGATCGAGCTGATGCTTCGCCTCGTCGACCGCGAAGTGGTCGCTGAGGTCACGCTCACGAACCGCGACAAGATGGGCTTCCGGATGCTGATCGGCCGCGAGGCGCTCCGCCGCGGCTTCGTGGTGGATCCCGCGCGGTCCTTCCTCGGCGGTCGCGCCCCGCACGAGACCCGGCGCCGCAACCGCGGAAAGGCGTAGGCCGCCGGTCGCCTAAGCGCACGATTCGTATGACGGCAGATCCGCACTCGTCACCGTGACCGTCGAGGCAGCGCCCTCGCCCTCGGCGAAGCCGAAGAACAGCGACCCCGTCTCGGCCGTGCGCAGGTAGCTTCCCCCGCCGATCGGTGCGTCCAGCGAGACGGCTCCGGGGTACGCGGCCGTGACATCATCACCTGTCGAGCCCAGACCGAGCCCCTCAGCGGTGCGAGGGCCCGCGTCGCCCGGGCCCAGCGCCTCGACCGTGATCTCGGAGATCGTCGCGGTGTCGGCCTGCCCGTCATGATGAAACGAGACCAGGTACGCCCCGTCGTTACTCGTCCAATAGGCCATCTCCGGACACGCCGCGTCGTTGACCCACTCGTCCGAGAGACCGTCGAGCGTCGCACCGAAGTCTGCGCCGAGCGCAACAGGTCCGATCGCCGTCTCGTCGATCACCCACTCGGCCGGCTCACCCGTCGGCGGAGACGGTTCGGGATCCGCGGGTGCGCTCACGCTCGGAGTTGCCGATTCGTCCGGCGTCGGCGCCGGCGGGCTTGCGGCCGTGGTCTCACCGGCCGGCAGATCCGCGGGAGGGGCTTGGCCCGCACACCCCGCGATCGCCGCGCACATCACCGCGCAGCCCGCGATTGCCATCAGCTTCGTCACCCGTGCGGCGTTCATGGTCGCCTCCTGAACCGCGTCGATCAGTAGCTTCGCCCTCCACGCTATGCCGGTGGGGTGTCGCTGGGATCACGGCTTCGTCGCGATCTGATCACGGCGACGAAAAAGCCCCCGGCCGTATCGACCGGGGGCTCTGTGCGCGAGGGGGGACTTGAACCCCCACGCCCTAATACGGGCACTAGCACCTCAAGCTAGCGCGTCTACCTATTCCGCCACCCGCGCATTGGGTGTCGATTCGATCCGCCACAGGCGTTTCGAACCAAGAGTCCACATTACCACGGTGCGAACACGGTCATGAAACGTCGATCCCGGGCGCGTCGCCATCGTGCGCTCATGCGGCGTAAAGTGGTCGTCGTGAGTTATCGAGAGCTGTATGCACAGCGCCAGGAGGTCGTCGGCAGGATCCTCGCCGACGGTGAGTAGCCCGGCCGCTCCCGCCGTGTCGCCCCGTGCGTGGGCCACGGCGGTCTTCGCGAACCCGAAAACTCTCTTCTCCGCACGGGCCTGCCGTCGACGCAGGCCCGTCGAAAGGCTTTCTCATGCAATCTCTCACCGAGACCCTGATCCGTTCCTCCTTCGTCAACGCCTCGCGCAAGACGGTGAAGGACATGACCCTGCCCGAATCCTTCGAGCGGATGGGCGAGGCCGACTGGGCCGAGCTCGACTACTACGGTTGGCGGGATCCGAAGTTCGCCAACCGCGGCTACATCGTCATCCCCGCGCCGGATGGCGGACTCATCGGCGCAGTGCTCACCCAGACCGAGTCGTCGCCGCGATCTCGCGCCATGTGCAATTGGTGCCGCGACGTGCGCCTGCCCAACGACGTCGTCTTCTGGGCCGCGAAACGCGCCGGATCCGCCGGGCGCCGCGGCGCGAGCGTGGGCACGCTCGCGTGCCTCGACTTCGAGTGCTCCCGCAACGTGCGCAAGGATCCGCCGCTCCCCTACGACGGCTACGACCTCGCCGCGGCGCGCGAGCGCCGCATCGGCGAGCTGGCGTCGCGCGTGTCCGGTTTTGTGACGGACCTGCTCTCCGACTAGAAGCCCGGCTCGGGGGCGCCCGCCGGCGCCTCCGAGCCGCTCCTCGCGGTTTCCGACCCCGGTCCGGCGCTGCTCAGCCCCCGTGCGCGAGCGTCTGAAGGCCGATCACGAGAAGGCCGAGCACGGCCTCCGCCCCGAGAACCAGACCGCGCTGCCACCACGGCAGCTTGATGCGGCGGGCGGCGATCCAACCGAAACCGATCAGTGCCAGCAGGAGTGCGGCCATGGAGGCCCTGAGCGCATGCTCGGGCCCCCAGGCCCCGAACTGAGCCGCGAGGAGGAACAACATCGGAAGGACGATCGCGCCCAGGGCGCTCGCGCTCACCCTCGCGGCGTGACCCACTTCGGCACGGGTAAGCATGCGCTCGTGCACGAGCAGGTGCGAGATGACATCGGCCGTGAACACGGCGGAGAGCGTGCCGAGAACCGTCACGCCGAGCGTCCCCATCGCTTCGAGGGCGGTGACGTGTCCGTGCGAGAGCAGCGAGACGACGACGGCCAGCGCCGCGAAGGTCACGTAGATCCGTTCCTTCAGGTGCGCGGCGCGAATCTCTCGGCTGCTGATGCTCTCGCTCGTCATCAGCTCAGAATAACCGGCGACCGACGCCCTGCCGCGACGCCCGCGATTCCACGCAAAATGGCCCCTGACCAGAAGAAGACTTCTGATCAGAGACCATCTCTCATCGCGTGCGCGAGGGGGGACTTGAACCCCCACGCCCTAATACGGGCACTAGCACCTCAAGCTAGCGCGTCTACCTATTCCGCCACCCGCGCATTGGGTGTCGATTCTTCCGGCACAAAGCTTTCCGAACCAAGAAGAAACACTACCAGCGACGGGATCGACGGCCTAATCGGTTACGGATCCCGGGCGAGTCATGCGACCGACACCCCGAAGACGAGCCCGAGCACGTAGGTCACGGCCGCGGCGCCGAATCCGATCGCGAGCTGGCGCAGCGCGCGCGGCAGCGGCGCGGATCCGGACAGCAGGCCCACCGTCGCACCGGTGAGCATGAGCGCGATGCCGACGAGCACGAGGGCGACCACGACGGCGACGACACCGGACAGGCCGAACATCCAGGGCAGCACGGGAATGATGGCGCCGCTCGAGAAGAGCAGGAAGCTGGATCCGGCAGCGCGCCAGGCGCCGCCGATGACCTCGTGCTCCTCCCCCGGCACGTGCGGCAGGGGCATGCGGCCCGCGTGCGCGCCCGAGACGACATCGCGGGCCTTCCGCTGCGCTTCGTCCTCGGTCATTCCGCGGGTGCGATACACGAGCGCGAGCTCGTTCGCGTCCAGATCCAGGTCGGGCAGGCCCCGGTGCGCGTAGTCGTTGGGCTCCGTCGCGTCGAGAAGCTCGCGCTGCGACTTGACCGACACGAACTCGCCCGCGCCCATCGACAGCGCGCCCGCGAGCAGACCCGCGATGCCGCTGAAGAGCACGAAGCTCCCCGACACGCCCGTCGCGCCGATGCCCATCACGAGCGCCAGGTTGGAGACGAGCCCGTCGTTCGCGCCGAAGACGGCGGCGCGGAACGTGCCCGACAGGCGGCGCCGGCTGCGCGCCGCGAGCCCGCGCACGACCTCGTGGTGGATCCGCTCGTCCGCCGCCATGCGCGCCGTCGCATAGGGATCCGCCTCATACGGCGAACGCGCCTCCGCGAGCTGGGCGAGCGCCAGAACGAAGATCGAACCGAAATGCGACGCGAGCCATGCCACCATCCGTGTGCTCAGGCTCGCCTTGGGCATTCGCGCGGGCTCACCGCCGAGCAGGGTCAGCCAGTGCGTTTCGTGGCGCCCCTCGGCCTCCGCGAGCTTCTGCAGAATGTCGCGCTCGTCGCCCTCGCGCCGCATCGCGAGGTTGCGGTACGTCGCCGCCTCCGCACGCTCGTCCGCGAGGTACTGCGCCCACTTCCGGCGCTGCGCCGGCGTGGCCTGGGACGGATCGGGGGCGGTGGTCGTCACGCGGTTCTCCTCGGGTTCGTCGGCGTCCCAGCTTGCGGGACGTAGCGAACCTACAGGGCGCTCCTGATGCCCATCGGAGCCTTTCGGGGCCCCAAAAGTGCCTAGCGGCGCACGCGCTTTCGCAGCACGTCGATCCGCGCCTGCAGCTGGGCGACCGTCGCCTGCGCGACGGGAGGCCCGCCGCACGTGCGCCGAAGCCACGCGTGCACCGTGCCGTGCGGGTCGCCCGTCTGATTCGCGTACACCCCGACGAGGCTGTTGAGCAGCTGCCGCTGCTCCTTGAGCGTCCGGTGCAGCGGCTCGGGCAGCGACCCGACTCCACCCGACTCCTGCTCGCGCTTCTCCCGTTCGCTGCGGTGGCGCGACTGGCGCGCCTGGCGCTGCATCAGGAGGTCGTGCACGTGCTCGGGTTCGAGCAGTCCCGGCAGGCCGATGAACTCGAGCTCCTCCTCGGTTCCGGGGGTCGCGAGCTGGCCGAACTGCTTCCCGTCGAACACGACGGAGTCGAAGTGCGCGACGGAACCCAGGCTCTGGAAGGAGAACTCCTCCTCCATCAGCTCGTCGCTGGCCTTCTCCTCGCGCTCGGCGGCATCGAGCAGCGAGTCGTCGAGGCCGTCCGCATCCTTCTCGCCCCGATCGAGCACGTGATCGCGCTGTTTCTCCATCTCGTGCGCGAGTTCCATCAGCACGGGCACCTGCGGGAGGAACACGCTCGCGGCCTCGCCCTTGCGGCGAGCGCGCACGAAGCGTCCGATGGCCTGGGCGAAGAACAGCGGCGTCGACGAACTGGTGGCGTAGACGCCGACGGCGAGCCGCGGCACGTCGACCCCCTCGGAGACCATGCGGACGGCGACCATCCACCGCGAGGTGCTCTCGGAGAACTGCTCGATGCGCCGCGACGCCTCGGCCTCATCGCTCAGGACGATCGTTGCGGGCTGACCGGTGATCTCCTTGAGCATCCGCGCGTAGGCGCGGGCGTTGGTTTGGTCGGTTGCGATCACGAGTCCGCCGGCGTCCGGCACATGGTGCCGGATCTCCGTGAGCCTCAGGTCGGCGCTCCTCAGCACGGCGGGCATCCACTCGCCCTCGGGGTCGAGGGCGGTGCGCCACGCCTGGCTCGTGACGTCCTTCGTGTTGTCTTGGCCGAGGAAGGCCTCGAGCTCGTCGCCCATCTTCGTGCGCCACTTCATGTGACCCGAGTAGACGTGGAACAGCACCGGCCGCACGACCCCGTCTTCGAGGGCGCGGCCATAACCGTAGTTGTAGTCGGTCACCGAGGTGCGCAGGCCCTGCTCGTCGGGAAGGTACTCGACGAACGGGATCGGCGCATCGTCGCTGCGGAACGGCGTACCGCTCAGGAGCAGTCGGCGCGTGGCCACGCTGTACGCGTCGCGGATCGCGTCTCCCCAGCTGAGCGCATCGCCGCCGTGGTGCACCTCGTCGAGGATCACAAGGGTGCGGGCGTCGGCGACGAGCTTCCGGTGCACGCTCGACTTCACGGCGACCTGCGCGTAGGTGACGACGGCGCCGTGATAGTGGCGGGCAAGATACGGACTCTGATTGCTGAACTCCGGGTCGAGCCGGATGCTGACGCGTGCCGCCGCGTCGGCCCACTGCGTCTTCAGGTGCTCGGTCGGGCAGACGACGACGATGCGGTCGATCTCGCCGCGGTGACGCAGTTCGCGCGCCACCGTCAGGGCGAAGGTGGTCTTTCCCGCGCCGGGCGTCGCGGCGACGAGGAAGTCGCGCTTGTTCTGCTCGAAGAACTGGTCGAGCGCCTCCTGCTGCCAGGCACGGAGGGCGCCGGCCGTACCGCGCGGGGCACGCTGGGGATAGGACGGACTCAGCACCACGATCCACAACGATAGTCGCGGGCCCCGACATTTCTTTTCAGCTCCTCACAGCTGGTGGCGCATCGCGCGCGAGGGGACTACATTCGCAGGGGTGACCCTCCCCGAAGACGATCCCCGCACCCCATTTGTCGGCAACGAGGGCGCGCATCCGTGGCGCCGCATGGTCAGCCTGGGTGATTCCTTCACCGAGGGCATCGGCGATCCCGAACCGTCCTCGCCCGGCGGCCATCGCGGTTGGGCGGATCGCGTCGCCGAAGTTCTGAGCGAACAGGTGGACGACTTCGCCTACGCCAATCTGGCGGTGCGAGGAAAGCTCATCCGCCAGATCACCGAAGACCAGATCGACGCGGCGCTCGCCCTCAAGCCCGACCTCATCACGATCTGCGCGGGCGGGAACGACGTCATCCGCCCCGGCACGGATCCCGATCACATCGCCGCGCTCTTCGACCGGGCGATCGGGCGTCTCAGCGCCTCCGGCGCGGCCATCGTCGTGTTCACGGGCTTCGACGTCGGATGGAACCCGGTGTTCCGCCGTTTCCGCGGGAAGGTCGCCATCTACAACGAGAACATGCGCGCCACCGCAGACCGTTACGACGCAATCGTCGCGGATCTCTGGGCCCTCAAGGAGATCCAGGATTCGCGTTTCTGGGCCGACGACCGCCTCCACCTCAATCCGCTGGGCCACCACGAGGTCGCGCGCATGGTGCTGCGCACCCTCAACGTGCCGAACTCTCTTCAGCCCATGGATCCCGATCCGATGCCCGAGCGGCGCTGGCGCGATGCGCGCAAAGAGGACCTGGTCTGGGCGCGCACCCACCTCGTTCCCTGGGTGCTGCGCCGCCTGCGGCACCAGTCGTCCGGCGACGGCCGCAGCGCGAAGCGACCGGAGTTCAGCTGAGACGAGGCGGGTGCTGCAGCGCCCAGAGGGCGACGGCGCTCGCAGACGCGACGTTCAGCGAGTCGACGCCACCCGCCATCGGAATCACGACCGAGGTGTCGGCCGCGGCGAGCGCGGCGCGGTCGAGTCCCGGCCCCTCGGACCCAAGCACGAAGGCGACCTTGTCGGGCCGGGCCGCGGCGAACTCGTCGAGCGGGACGGCGTCGTCGGCGAGGGCCATGGCCGCGATGTGGAACCCGGATCCGTGCAGCGCGTCGCGCGCGGCGCCGCCCTTCCACTCCGGTAGCCGGGTCCACGGCACCTGGAACACCGTGCCCATCGAAACGCGCACGCTTCGCCGATAGAGCGGATCCGCGCAGCGCGGCGTGACGAGGACGGCGTCCGCGCCGAGCCCCGCTGCACCGCGGAACGCGGCCCCCACGTTCGTGTGGTCCACGAGCGCGTCGAGCACGAGCACCGTGCGGGCATCGCGCAGGACCTCGGCGACCGGCGGAAGCTCGGGCCGATGCATGGCGGCAAGCATGCCGCGGTGCACCGCGAAGCCCGTCGTCTGCTCGGCGATCTCGTCGCCGACGACATACACCGGCGTGTCGCGGTCGCCGAGGATCGCCTCGACCTCCCCGAGCCACTTCTCGGCCGTCATGACCGATCGAGGCTCGTGTCCGGCGCGGAGGGCCCGCGCCAGCACCTTGCCGGACTCGGCCATGTATAGCCCACCCTCCGGCTCGAGCCTGCGGCGGAGCGCGACATCCGTGAGGTCGCGGTAGTCGGCGAGTCGTTCGTCGGCAGCGGAGGTGATGCGTTCGAGATGCATCCCGTCATCTTCGCAGTCGGACCCGTGTCGTAGGGTGAGAGGGTGACTCTGATTGCACTCGTGCGCCACGGCGAAACCGAATGGAACCGGCTCGGCAAGGTACAGGGGCACAGCAACATCCCCCTCAACGACGCCGGCCGGGCGCAGGCCGCCGGGGCCGGCGAGGCGTTGCGCGGCGGAGACTACGGGCTGCTCGTCTCGAGTCCGTTGGAGCGCGCGCACGAGACCGCCGAGATCATCGGTCGGGCGGTGGGACTCACCGTGTCGGCGACCCACGATGGCCTGAAGGAGCGCTACTACGGTGCCGCCGAGGGCATGACGGCGAGCGAGTACTACGCCACCTTCCCGGACCGTCAGGCGACCAACGCCGAGACGGTCGACGAGCTCACGGAGCGCGCGGTGCGCACCCTTCGCGAGATCGCGGCCTCGGCGGGTGACCAGGACGTCATCGCCGTGGCGCACGGCGGTCTGATCGCGGCCGTGCTGCGCGTCGCGTCCGATGGCTCGCTGCCGCGCGAGGACGAGTACATCGCGAACTGCTCGCAGCAGATCCTCGAGGTCTCGGGGGATCGCCTCCGCGTCATCGGCTACAACGGCACGCATCGCTGAGTCAGCATCTCGTCGCCGTTCACCCCGAAACGGGCGACCGCGCTGAGCAGAACGCATCATCGCGCGCTCTATACTTGTGCGTTATGACTTCTCTCGATCACGTCGACCTCGAGCTCATCGCGGCGTTGAGCGCCGACCCGCGCGCCACCGTCGTCGCCCTCGCCGAGAAGCTCCGGCTGTCCCGCAACACGGTTCAGGCCCGCATGGCGCGCCTCGACCAATCGGGCGTGTTCCAGTCGTTCGAGCGTTCGATCTCCCCCGCCGCCCTCGGTTTCCCGCTGCAGGCCTTCGTCTCGATCGGACTCGACCAGTCTCGCCTTCCCCAGATCATCGAGGAGCTCCGTCGCGTGCCCGAGGTCGTGGAGGCGCATGGGGTGTCCGGGCAGGTGGATCTCTTCGCGCTCGTCGCATGCCGCGATGCTCGCCACCTCTTCGACGTCGACGCGCGGATCCTCGCGATCCCCGGCATCGAGCGATCCGAGACCCGCCTCGTGATGAGCGAATCTATTCCGTATCGCGTGACGGGTCTGATGGAGCTCGCTCGGCGCGAGACGCGCCGCTGAGAAAGTCGCCGATCGCGGCGGCGGCCTCGCGCGGCTTCTCGTAGTGGATCAGGTGTCCGACGCCGTCGATCTCGACGAGCGAGGCGTCGTCGAACAGCTCGCGCAACCGCCGCTCGGCCGCGATCGGAGTGATGTCGTCCTGAACCGCTGCCACCAGCAGGGTCGGCACGGCAACGCCCGCGGCGGATTCGCGCACATCGTGCGACACGCTCGTGACGAACGCCTGCCGCAACGACTCGCGATTGGCGAAGCGCGAGAAGAACCGATCGTGCTGATCGTGGATCCATCGCCGCAGGCGCCGGTCGCGCGTGCGCGCCATCGCGATGCTCATGAGCCGCACGATGACGGGGGCGCGGAGCAGCCCGGTTCCGAGCTTCTCGGGTAGGCGCGCGCCCGCCCAGTAGTAGAACACGGCCAGACGGGTGAGGATCCCTCGCGGGCCCTCGAGGGCCGGCGCACCGATGGGGTTGACGAGCACGAGGCAGGGCGTCGCGAGCCCCCTCGCGACAGCGGCCGCCGCGACGATGGATCCGAACGAGTGGCCCAGGATCACGGCGGCGGGGGCCGCCGCGTTCGCGAACGCGGTGAGCCACGCCGCATAGGCATCGAGGTCGTGGTCCCCGTCCGCGAAGGGCGCGGTCTCGCCGAAGCCGGGAAGATCGGGCATGATCCATCGCACGCCCGGCAGGTGCGCGACGACCGGCTCGAGCCCGTGGTGGTCCCCACGGAAGCCGTGCACGGCGAGGATCGTCGTCTCCGCCTCCGCCGGTCCATACTCCCAGTAGGCGGTCGTCGTGCCGTTGACGTCGACCGTCCGGCGCGTCTCGGGGACGCGGTTCAGAAGCTCGGAATACGGCGAGGGCGCGTGCACCCTTCCACTGTAGGGCGTGTCTCCTCGCGTTCGCCGTTCGTCCGCATACCGTCGGGTGATATGAAGACCTCGTGGCCGGATCCCCCGCCGCTGTTCGCGGTGACCGACCGCGGCGAGCGCTCCTCGTGGGTGCCGCGGGGATCCGTTCCCAGGACGCGACGGGCGCGCATGCGGGAGGATGGAACTCCACCGGCGCTCTTCGATCGCCGCTTTCTCGACGATGCCCAGGAGCAGCACCACATGGTCTTCGACGCTGTCGCGGCGGGGTACTCCCCCGCTCCGGACGCCCTCTTCACCCGTCTCGCGGTGTTCGATCTCGAAACGACCGGCGTCAGCACGACGAACGATCGCATCGTCACGGCCTACATCGGGGTGCTCGACGGCGACGGGGCCGTCGTCGACGAGCGCTCCTGGCTGGCGGATCCCGGGATCGAGATCCCGGCGGGTGCGACCGCGGTGCACGGAGTCACGACCGAGCGTGCACGCGCCGAGGGACGACCGGCGTCCGAGGTCGTGAGTGAGATCGTGGATGGCTTACGACGCCTGCTCGGCGCGGGAATCCCGGTGGTCGCCTATAACGCCGCCTACGACCTCTCGCTGCTGCGCCACGAGGCTATCCGCCACGGTCTCGAGGCGATCGAGGCGCCCGCACCCGTCGTGGACCCCCTCGTGATCGACAAGAAGCTCGACACCTACCGCAAGGGCAAGCGCACCCTCGACATCGTGGCGGCGCACTACGGCGTCGCCCTCACCGACGCTCACGACGCGGCCGCCGACGCGATCGCCGCGGGGCGGATCGCCCTCGCCCTCACCGAGCGTTACGCCGAGGAACTCCCCGGCTCGCTCGCGGAGCTGCACCGGGCGCAGGTCGACTGGGCGGCCGAACAGGCGCAGAGCCTCACGAGCTACTTCGTGAAGGTCGGGAAGTTCTCACCCGGGCAGACCATCGACGGATCCTGGCCGATCAAGTAAGCGCACGAAAACGGGGGCTCCGCCGCGGCGGAGCCCCCGTTTTCGTGCGGCAGATTACTTGCCGAAGTTCTTGAAGCGCTGGTTGAACTTCTCGACGCGGCCGGCCGAGTCCATGATGCGCTGCTTGCCCGTGTAGAACGGGTGCGACGAGGCCGAGATTTCGACGTCGATCACGGGGTACTCGGTACCGTCGAGCTCGATGGTCTTGTCGCTCTTGGCGGTCGAGCGCGTCAGGTAGGTCTCGCCCGAACCGAGGTCGCGGAACACGACGTAGTCGTAGTTGGGGTGGATGTCAGCCTTCATGAGGATCCTTCAGAAGATGCGGGGTGAGGAGGGAATCGCGCCGAAACGCAGGCGCACCTCGAGCGCCAAACGGACATTGTATCAGCCGAAGATGGGGGTCTCGGCTCGAGCCACCCAGCGCCCCTTGTGCTCGATGACGGCGATGGGGAAGCCGAAGGTCTTCTCGAGATTTTCGCGCGTGAGGGTGTCCGCCAGCGGCCCCTGTGCCACCGCCTTTCCCTCCCGCATGAGGAGGACGTGCGTGAAGCCGACGGGGATCTCTTCGACGTGGTGCGTCACCATGACCATCGCGGGCGTCGTCGGCTCGGCCGCGTACCGAGTGAGCAATTGAAGCAGCTCCTCGCGCGCTCCCAGGTCGAGGCTCGCGGTCGGTTCGTCGAGAAGGAGCAGCTCGGGGTCGGTCATCACGGCGCGCGCCACCTGTACGCGCTTGCGTTCGCCGTCGCTGAGGGTTCCGAACGCGCGGTCGGCGAGGTCCTCGAGCTTCCAATCGGCCAGCACCTCGCGGGCCCGATCCTCGTCGAGCCCTTCGTAGTCCTCGTTCCAGCGGCCCATCACGGAGTACGCCGCCGTCAGCACGACGTTGAGCACCGTCTCGTTCGCGGGGATGCGGCGGGCGAGCGCCGTCGAGGCGAAACCGATGAGCGGGCGGATCTGGAAGACGTCGGTCTTGCCGAGGCGTTCCCCGAGCACGTCGACGGTGCCCGTGGTGGGAAACATCATCGTGTCGGCCATCTGCAGCACGGTGGTCTTGCCTGCGCCGTTCGGGCCGAGCACGACCCAGCGCTCGTCGTCGTTCACCGTCCAGGTGAGGTGATCAACGATATGGCGGTCATTGCGACGCACGACGACGTCGTTCAGCTCGAGCACGGAGGTCATGCCTCGAGCTTACCTTTCCCCGCGGGCCGCTAATGTGGTGCGGGTGACTGCGCGTTTTCTCGTCGTTCTCGACGCCGACTCCACCCTGATCCGTAACGAGGTCATCGAGCTCATCGCCGACGAGGCGGGCCGCGGGGCCGAGGTGGCCGCGGCGACCGAGGCCGCGATGCGCGGCGAGGTCGACTTCGCGGCGAGCCTTCGTTCGCGCGTGAAGGAGCTCGCGGGAGTTCCGCTCGCATCCTTCGAGCGCGTGCGCTCACGGATCGAGCCGACCCCCGGTGTGCTCGAGCTCACCTCGGCGGTGCACGCGCGCGGCGGTCTCGTCGGCGTGGTCTCCGGTGGGTTCCACGAGATCCTCGACACGCTCGCACCGACGCTGGGTGTCGACATGTGGCGTGCCAATCGGCTCGCGGTCGCCGACGGCGCCCTCACGGGCGAGGTCGACGGCGACATCGTCGATGCGCAGGCGAAGGCCGACCATCTCGCGGCCTGGGCCGCCGAGAACGGGATCCCCGCCCACCGCACGATCGCGATCGGCGACGGCGCAAACGACCTCAAGATGATCGCCGCGGCGGGCCTCGGCCTCGCCTTCAACGCGAAGCCCGCCGTGCGCGCGGCGGCGATGATCTCGGTCGGCCCCGTCGACCTCTCCCAGGTGATCCCGCTTCTGCCGTAGAACCGGCTCGCGGCTCAGTGGCCCATGCCCAGGCCGCCGTCGACGGGGATCACCGCACCCGAGATGTACGCCGCGTCGTCGCCGGCCAGCCACGACACCACGCCCGCGATCTCCTCGCCGGTGCCGTAGCGGCCGGCCGGGATCTGCTTCTTGTACTCGGCCTGCGTCTTGTCGTCGAGCTCTGCCGTCATGTCCGACTCGATGAATCCCGGCGCGACGACGTTGGCAGTGATGCCGCGTCCGCCGAGCTCACGCGTGATCGCGCGCGCGAAGCCGACGAGCCCCGACTTCGAGGCGGAGTAGTTCGCCTGGCCCGCGACACCGTAGAGGCCCGAGACACTCGAGATCAGGATGATGCGGCCGTGGCGCGCCTTGATCATGCTCTTGATGGCGCGCTTGACGGTGCGGAACGCGCCGCCGAGGTTCGTGTCGACGACGGCCGAGAAGTCGTCGTCGCTCATGCGCATCAGCAGGGTGTCCTTGGTGATGCCGGCGTTGGCGACGACGGTGGTGATCGGGCCGAGCTCGCCCTCGACCTGTGCGATGGCCGCGTCGAGCGAGGCTGCATCGTTGACGTCCGCGACGACGGTGAGCGTGCCCTCGGGGCCGGATCCGCTGCGGGCGGTGACGGCGACACGGTAACCGTCGCGCACGAGGCGCTCGGCGATCGCGCGGCCGATGCCTCGGTTTCCTCCCGTGACGAGGGCGACGCGGTCGGCGGTGGCAGCTGTGCTCATGGGGTACTCCTGAGTAGGGGATATCGGCCGCAGACCACTCTAACGGGCGCCCCGCGGCTCTCGTCGGCGTCCGGCCGCCGATAAGCATCGCCGATCTAAACTGGGAGTGTGAAGATCCGCAGGCGAGAGACGCCCTCGGCGACGTCTCTCGAGGCGGCTCCGGGAGACGACGAGACCGCACGCATGAAGCAGTACGTCATCACGATGGCGATCCGCCTCGCGTGCCTGATTCTCGCCGTCGTGATCCAGCCCTGGGGCTGGTACACCTTCGTCTTCGCCGCGGGGTTCATCTTCCTGCCGTGGGTCGCCGTGATGTTCGCGAACCAGATTGGCCGCACGGGCGGCGCGCAGGCGGTCAGCCCGGAGCTCGCACTCGAGGCCCCGAAGCCTGAGGCCCGGACACCGGAGGACGAGCCGCGGGTCATCCAGATCACCGAGACCGCGAAGGACGACCCACAGGCATGATGTTCGGCCTCTCCCCCGATTCCCCGCAGTGTTCGCGCGCCGGGTGCAGCGCCGACGCGAGCCTCAGCGTGGTCTGGCGCAATCCGCGGATCCACGGGCCGGAGCGCCGGAAGGTCTGGCTCGCGTGCGAGGAGCATGCCGAGTACCTCCGCGACTTCCTCGCGTCCCGCGCCTTCCCGGTCGTGGTCGAACGGGGCGTCGTCGACGGATCCGCGACCGCACTGCCGGAGGCGGCCGCATGACGCGCGCGTCTCGCGTCCGCCGCTGGTCGGGCTATGTCGTCTTCGCGATCCTGTTCGCGATCGCCTGCGCGTTCCTCTCGAATTGGCAGTTCGCGCGCAACGAGCAGCGCACGCACGCGAACGGCCTCATCGCGAACAACTATCACGCGCCCGCCGTGCCGCTCAGCGAGCTCCTCGAGGGAACGAGCGGCTTCGATGCTGACGACGAGTGGCGGCCGGTCGAGCTGAGCGGCGAATACCTTGTCGACGAGCAGCTGCTGGCCCGCAATCGGTCCCACGGCAACACCAACGCGTACGAGTCGTTGGTTCCGTTCCGGCTCGATGACGGCCGCATCATCGTCGTCGACCGGGGCTGGGTCGAACCCGGCTACGAGGCCGACAAGCCCGATGCCGTGCCGGCGGCGCCCGAGGGCGAGATCACGGTCGTCGCGCGTCTGCGTCCGAGCGAGCCGCTGCCGCGCTCGGGGCGATCGGCGCCGGAGGGCCAGGTGCCGACGATCCACGTGCCGACGATCGCGGCGTCGCTCGGCGGCGAGGCGATCTCGGATGCGTACGCGCTCATGGACAGCGAGGATCCCGTGCCGCCGGAGCGCCCCCACGCGATCGACGAGCCCGAGCAGGATCCGGGCCCACACCTGTCGTACGCGGTGCAGTGGATCCTGTTCGCCGTGATGGGCTTCGTGTTCATCGGGTACATGATCCGCACCGAGATCCGCGCGGCGCGCGAGGACGACGAGGAGCCGGACGAGGACGACGACCTCGACGACCTCGAGGAGCTACAGCGCCCGAAGAAACCGCGCCGCGCCCGCCGCCGCGACCGCGACATGGAAGAGGAAGACGCCCTCCTCGACGCCCGCTGACCCGCGCGACTCGAGCCGCCCTGAGCGCCCGGGGTGCGTGCCCCGCAAGGCGGAGGAGCGAAGGCGCACAAAGGTGCGACGAGCGATCGACAACGCCGCGGGGTGCGTGCCCCGGGGCTTCAGGCGAGCGTGATGAGGTCGAGGTAGGACTTATTCCAGATGTCCTCGACCCCGTCCGGCAGCATCAGCACGCGTTCCGGGTTGAGCGCCTCGACGGCGCCCTCGTCGTGCGAGACCAGGACGACGGCACCCTCGTAGTGCGCGAGGGCGCCGAGGATCTCCTCGCGGCTGGCGGGGTCGAGGTTGTTGGTCGGCTCGTCGAGTAGGAGCACGTTGGCGCTCGAGACGACGAGGGTCGCGAGCGAGAGTCGCGTCTTCTCACCGCCGGAGAGAACGCCGGCGGGCTTCAGCACGTCGTCGCCCGTGAAGAGGAAAGATCCGAGCACGCGGCGTGCCTCGGTCTCGTTGAGGTCGGGCGACGCGGACATCATGTTCTCGAGCACGCTGCGCGAGACGTCGAGGTTTTCGTGCTCCTGCGCGTAGTAGCCGATTTTGAGGCCGTGGCCGGGTTCGATCTGGCCGGTGTCGCTCTCGTCGACTCCGGCGAGGATGCGCAGGAGCGTCGTCTTTCCGGCGCCGTTGAGGCCGAGCACGACGACCTTGGATCCGCGGTCGATGGCGAGGTCGACGCCCGCGAAGATCTCGAGGGCGCCGTAGGACTTCGACAGCGACTTCGCCATGAGCGGCGTCTTTCCGCACGCGGCGGGCTTCGGGAAGCGAATGTTGGCGACCCGGTCTTCCTGGCGCACCTCTTCGAGGCCTGAGAGCAGCTTGTCGGCGCGCGCGACCATCTGGTGCGCCGCGGCGGCCTTGGTCGCCTTGGCGCCGAACTTCGCGGCCTGCTGACGCAGGGCGGAGGCCTTCTTCTCGGCGTTGACGCGCTCTTTCTTCCGGCGCTCCTCGTCGGCGACGCGCTGGCGCTGGTAGTGCTTCCAGCCCATGTTGTAGATGTCGATGACCTGTCGGTTCGCGTCGAGGTAGAACACGCGGTTGACGGTCTCGCCGACGAGTTCGACGTCGTGGCTGATGACGATGAGCCCGCCCTTGTACGACTTGAGGAACTCGCGCAGCCACACGACGCTGTCGGCGTCGAGGTGGTTGGTGGGCTCGTCGAGGATCATCGTGTCGGCGTCGCTGAAGAGGATGCGCGCGAGTTCGATGCGGCGGCGCTGGCCGCCAGACAGGGTCTTGAGCGGCTGGTCGAGGATCCGGTCCGGCAGCGAGAGGTTGTTCGCGATCACGGCGGCCTCGGACTCGGCGGCGTATCCGCCGATCGCCTCGAAGCGCTCGGTGAGGCGGCCGAAGCGGCGCATCGCCTTCTCGGCGACGTTCGGGTCGTCGCTGCTCATCTCCTCGGTGGCCTTGGTGATGCCGGCCTGCAGGTCGCCGAGTCCGCGCGCGTTCAGGATGCGCGTGCGCGCGAGCTCCTCGGGGTCGCCCGAGCGCGGATCCTGCGGCAGGTATCCGAGCTCGCCGGACACCTTCACGGTTCCGTCGGCGGGCACGAGGTCGCCGGAGAGAACCTTTGTGAGCGTCGTCTTGCCGGCGCCGTTGCGCCCCACGAGGCCCACCTTGTCTCCGGCGGCGACGCGGAAGTTCACGCCGCTCATCAGCTGGCGCGCACCGACGCGGATCTCGAGGTCACTGACGGCAAGCACGGAAAGGTCACCTGTTCTTCGCGGGAGGAGTCAGGCCCAGAACGGGCCAGCCTCCCAGTATAGGGAGCCCCTCCCGGACAAACGATCTACGCGACCGGATCGGACACGATACCGGATCGAGCACGGGAGCCGATCACGCGACCCCGCGTGCCGTGAGGGCGTCGCCGACGTCGTCGGCGTGGCGGAGCGCGCCCACCAGCATCGTCACGATCCAACGCACCCCGAGTCGCACCCCGCGGGCACGCTGTGCCTCGCGGATCTGCGCGCCGAGCTGCGAGATGACGGGGATGATCGCGATCGTGAGCGCGATGGTGAACGCGACGCGCGCGGGGTCGACGCGCGCGATCCGGAGCGGCGTCAGGCAACGCTCGAGCGCGTCGAGCATGTCGGCCACGGGCGTGGTGAGAGTCACGGCCGCCGCGAGCAGAACAATCGCGACGATGCGCGCGGTTCCCGTGACGGCAGCCTCCCAGCCCAGGAAGATCGCCTGCATCGCGGCGAGGAGCACGATGATCCACTTCACCCGCCAGAGCTGACGCGCCCATTCGCGGATCCCGATGCCGCCGGCGACATACACGGCGACGGTGGCGACGAGCGCGATCGCCGCCCCGAGCGCGGTCGACGACGCGACGGCCCCGGCGACCGACAGGAGGACGAGCGAGGCGAGCTTCCAGCCGGCGGGAACGCGGTGCAGCGGCGTTCGCCGCGGGAGGACGAGAGGGATCACGCGAATTCCGCCCGGTACGCCGCGATGACCTCGGACGGTTCGCCCGCCTGCACGAGCCGCCCCCCGTCGAAGCGCAGGCAGACATCGCACCGCGCGGCGAGCTCGAGGTCGTGCGTGACGAGGACGACCTGTTCGGCGACTCCGCCGGTTAGCAGGTCACCGATCATGCGCGCATTTCCGAGGTCGAGCAGCGTCGTGGGTTCGTCGGCGACGAGCACGCGCGGTCGCCGCACGAGCACCGCCGCAAGCGCGAGCAGTTGCTTCTGTCCTCCGGAGAGACTGTAGGCGGGCTGGTGCGCGTGTTCCGCGAGCCCGTAACCGCGCAGCGCCTCGATGGCCCGTTCGGCGCGCAGCGCGCGCGGCACGCCCGCCGCCTTGAGCGAGAGCGCGATGTCCTCCGCCGGGGTCGGCATGAGGATCTGTGCATCGGGGTTGGAGAAGAGGAAGCCGACTGCGCCGCGCGCGGACTTCGGCTCGCGCACGACGTCGATCCCCGCGACCTCGAGCGCGCCCTCAGTGGGCGCGATGAGCCCGTTGAGGGTGCGCGCGAACGTCGACTTGCCGGATCCGTTCGCGCCGATCACGGCGACCCGCGGCTGCGGGACGCTCACCGTCACGTCGTCGAGGATCCGCGTCCCGTCGATCGCGACGCCGACGCCGCTGGCACGGATCATCGAGCCACGCGCTCGCGGCGCACGGCCCGCGGGAAGGCCGGCGGGTACGCGCGATAGAGCGACACGGCGAGCAGCGTCGCGACGACGGCCTTGATCGCGTCGCCGGGGAGGAAGGCGAGTGCCGAGAGCGCCGCCTCCGGCAGCGGGATCCCGGTCGCGAGCGCGACGCCGGGAATGCCGCACGCGTAGGCGCAGCCGATACCGCCCACGACCGCCCCGAGCGCGACCCGCCACCACGAGAGGCGTCGTGCGCCCGCGTGCGCGACGAGGCCGGCGACGACCGCCGCGGGCAGCCAGCCGATCAGGTACCCCGCGGTCGGGCCGACGAACACCCCGAGCCCGCCGCGGCCACCCGACAGCATGGGAAGGCCGATCGCGACGAGCGCGAAGACGATGAGAACGGCGGCGCCCCCGCGCTTCGCGCCGAGCACCACCCCGGCGAGCATGACGCCCAGCGTCTGCGCCGTGATGGGCACGAGCCCGGGGACGGGAATCGGGCCGACGAGCCCAAGAACGACGATGATCGCGGCGAATACGGCGACGCGAGCGATGTCGCGGGCCTCCCAGGTGTCACGCATACCAACCTCTTCCTGAACAGTGTTCACTGAACGGTGTTCAAGTATAGTCAGATACATGCGCGATTCCGGACACAGCCTCGAGTCGATCGTCGACGCCTCGCTCGCGCTCCTCGACGACATCGGCCTGCCCGATCTGTCGATGCGCCGCGTCGCCGGCGCGCTCGGGATCCAACCGAGCGCCCTGTACTGGCACGTCGAGAACAAGCAGACGCTGCTCGCGGCGATCGCCGATCGAATCGTCGAGGAGGCTCCGGCGGGCGGCGGAGTCGCCGATGTCGCCTGGTCGCTCCGCTCCGCCCTGCTGGCGCACCGCGACGGCGCCGAGGTCGTCGTCTCGACGGCCGCGCTCGGCCTCGGATCCGGAGCGCTCGACCGGCGGATCCGCGAGGCGTGCGCGTCCGCCGGATCCGCGGAGCCCACGCGCGACGCGACGGTTCTCTCGCAGTTCCTCCTCGGGCACTGCTACCTCGTTCAGCAGCGCATGCAGGCCGCGGCGATCGGGGCATTCGACGCGGCGCCGGCGGACGTCGCCGCCGCCACCGAGGCCGACTTCGCGGCGGGCCTCGGTGCGCTGACGCGCTACGGCTCGTAGCGCAGGAGCTCGCCCGGCTGGCACTCGAGCTCGCGGCACAGCGCCTCGAGGGTGGCGAATCGTACGGCCTTTGCCCGCCCGTTCTTCAGCACCGCGAGGTTCGCGGGCGTGATGCCGATGCGCTCCGCGAGCTCGCCGACCGCCATCTTCCGACGGGCGAGCATGACATCGATGTCGACGACGATGGGCATCAGATCACGACCTCGAGCTCGTCGCGCCACTCGATGGCGCGGCGCAGGAGACCGCGCATCACGACGACGAGCAGCCCGATCCCCCACACCCCCGCCCCGAAGACGCCGATGAGTAGGATCACGCCGGGCGCAGGACCGTCGCTGTCCGGTAGCGGTGCGAGGAGCGCGGCGACCGTGAGCACCAGCGCGCCCGCGGCGACACAGCAGGCGACGATCACGTCGACGAATCGGAACGCGCGGGTCGAGAAGATCACGTCGGTTCGCACGAAGGTGAGGAGCCGCCAGAGGCAGACGATCGCGATCTCGACGCAGACGACGAAGAGGACGCCGAGAATCGCGACCGCGATGCCGAGGCCCTCCCGCGGTGTTCGGCCGATCTCGCTCAGGGCGAGGGCCGTCTGCAACCCGAGGCACCCGAGCGCGCCCAGAATGAGGAGCGCCTGCGCGCCCCGCGTGGCCCATGTCGTCATGGTCTACCCCCAAGTAGTATCGACTAACGATATGAGCCTATCGTTTTTCGATAGTCGTGCGCCTGAATGATCGCTGTCAGCGCGCGAGTTCCGAGGCATGCCCCAGGCGCAGGCCCGGCACGAGCGCGAGCAGGGCGACGACGACGCCCAGGCCGAAGACGGCGGGGAACGCCCAGCCAGCGGGCGCGGCGACGAACACGAGCCCCATGAGCGCCATCATCGTCGAGGTGCCGACCCCATCGGAGATCTGCAGCGCCGAGGAGTTGAAGCCCTGATTGCGCGCCGTCGAGTACGCGAGGGAGAGCACCGTCAGGCGCGGGTAGAGCATCCCCATGCCGAGTGAGCCGAAACCCCAGAACACGATCGGCAGCCACGCGGGCAGATCGAACCACGCGGCGGTCAGCAGCGTGGCGCACGCCAGCGCGAGCAGACCCGCGCCCGCGAGCGCGAGGCGATTGTTGCCGAGGCGGTCGCCCCAGCGACCGGAGGTCTCGGATCCGACGGCCCACGTGAGCGCGCCGACCGTCAAGCCGATGCCCGCCCAGGTCGGCGAGAAGCCGTAGTGCTGCTGCAACAGATAGGGGACGTAGATCTCCGCGCCGAAGCAGGCGCCGGCGATAAGCCCGCGCGTGAGGATCACGCTCGGAAGGCCGCGGCCGGCCCGGAAGGTACCGCGGGGAACCAGCGGCCGCATCGCGAGCAGGACCACCGCGAGGCCGGCGCCCGCGACGACCACGGCGACGAGCCCGGGGGCCTCCCCCGCGAGGCTCACCGCGAGCAGGCCGACCGCGACGACCACGGCCAGCAGCAGACGGCGCGCAACGGGCGAATCGTCGACGTCGCGGGCGGAGAGGTCGAGCGCCCGCAAGCGGACGGCGAGCATCGCGAACGCCCCCGCGGCGAGCACCGCAACGCCCGCGAACACCCAGCGCCAGTGCAGGAACTCGGTCACCGCTCCGGCGCCGGCCGGCCCGATGAGCGACGGCACGACCCACGCCGCCGCGAACGAGGCCATGACCCGACCATGAAGGTTCGCCGGGTAGACCCGGGCCACGATGACGTACAGGGCGACGACGAGCCCGCCCGAGCCGAGCCCCATGATCAGGCGGCCGAGCACCAGGATCAGCATCGACGACGCCGAAGCGCAGACCACGAGTCCCGCCGCGAAGGCGATGACGGCGCACCACATCGCCTGCGCGGGACTCTTCCGGTCGCTCCATGCCCCCGAGGCGACCATTCCGATGATGCTCGTCGCGAAGGATCCGCTGAAGGCGACCGCGTACAGCTCGGCGCCGCCGAGGTCTGCGGCGACGGTGGGCATCACGGTCGTCACCGCGAGCGACTGCATGGCCGCCAGGAAGATCAGCGACACGGCGCCGATCGTGGTCAGCAGGTAGGGGCTTCGCCAGATGCTGGCGCGAGCGGGCGGCTGCAGCGGCACCGCCCCGGAGAAGCTCGCCGGATCCGCGTGTGTCATGCCGCGCTTGTCTCCTCGGAAGATGTCGTCACCGCTCGATCGTATGGCGCGCAGATGCGCAAACGCCCCGCACGCTCGGGCGTGCGGGGCGTTGACGGGGCGGGGTCAGATCGCGAAGCCGAGGGCCCGCATCTGGTCACGGCCGTCGTCCGTGATGCGCTCGGGGCCCCACGGCGGCATCCACACCCAGTTGATGCGGAACTGCTCAACGACGCCGTCCAGGGCCTGGGCGGTCTGCTCCTCGAGCACGTCGGTCAGCGGGCACCCGGCGCTCGTCAGCGTCATGTGGATGACGAGCGCGTCGTGTTCGTCATCCCACGCGAGGTCGTAGATGAGACCCAGGTCGACGACGTTGACGCCGAGCTCGGGGTCCATGACGTCCTTGAGCGCCTCGGTGACCTCGTCGTACTTCTCGGGTGAGAGGGTGGCGGTCATATGGCTCAGCCTAATTCCGTTCAGCCCTCGAGGGGCGCGCCCTCGGGAATGTAGGCCGCGTAGCCCTCGTTCTCGAGGCGCTCGGCGAGCTCCGGGCCGCCCTCTTCGACGACCTTGCCCTTGACCATCACGTGAACGAACTCGGGCTTGATGTAGCGCAGGATGCGGGTGTAGTGCGTGATCAACAGCACGCCGAGGCCGGTGTTGTCCTTCGCGCGGTTCACGCCCTCGGACACGATCTTGAGCGCATCGACGTCGAGACCCGAGTCGGTCTCGTCGAGGATCGCGATCTGGGGCTTCAGCAGCTCGAGCTGGAGGATCTCGTGGCGCTTCTTCTCACCACCGGAGAATCCCTCGTTGACGTTGCGCTGCGCGAACTTCGGGTCCATGCGGAGCTTGTCCATGCCCTCGCGCACGTCCTTCGCCCAGGTGCGGATCGTGGGCGCCTCGCCGTCGATCGCCGTCTTGGCGGTGCGGAGGAAGTTCGTCACGGTGACGCCGGGGATCTCGACGGGGTACTGCATCGCGAGGAACAGCCCCGCACGCGCGCGCTCGTCGACGCTCATCTCGAGCACGTCTTCGCCGTCGAGGGTGATGGTGCCGCCGGTGACGGTGTACTTCGGGTGACCCGCGATCGTCGACGCGAGCGTCGACTTGCCGGATCCGTTCGGCCCCATGATCGCGTGCGTCTCGCCGCTGCGGATCGTCAGGTTGACGCCGTTGAGGATGGGCGTCGTGCCCTCGTCCGTCTCGACGGTGACGTGCAGGTCTCGGATTTCGAGGACAGCCATGTCAGTTTTCCTTCTTCACGTTGATGTCAATGAGCACGTCGTCGCCGTCGATCTGGACGGCGTAGACCGGGACGGGCTCGTAAGCAGGGAGGTTCAGGGGCTTGCCGGTGCGAAGCGAGAATGCGGACCCGTGAGCCCAGCATTCGAGCGTGTCGCCCTCGACGAAGCCCTCGGAGAGGGAGATCTCGCCGTGCGTGCAGGTGTCGCCGATGGCGTGCACCTCACCGTTCGAGTCGAGCACGACGGCGATCGGAACGCCTTCGACCTCGACGCGGCGCGCCTCGTCCTGAACGAGTTCGCTCAGTCCGCACACGCGCTCGGCGCTCACGCCGCGACTCCCGTCGCGATCTCGCGCTCGATCTCGGCAAGGAGCGATTCCTGCAGCGCGGGAACCTGGATCTTCTGCGGAATCTCGGCGAGGAAGCCGAGCACGATGAGGCGGCGCGCCTCGAGCTCACCGATGCCGCGAGCCTGCAGGTAGAACAGCTGCTCGTCATCGAAACGGCCCGTCGCGGAGGCGTGCCCCGCGCCCTCGATGTCGCCCGTCTTGATCTCGAGGTTCGGGATCGAGTCGGCGCGCGCACCGTTCGTGAGGATCAGGTTGCGGTTCGCCTCGTACGAGTCGGTGCCGGTCGCGCCGGCGCCGATGAGCACATCGCCGATCCACACGGCGCGCGCGGTGGCGCCCTGGAGCGCGCTCTTGTACAGCACGTCACCGGTGGTCGCGGGGCCGTTGTGGTGCATGTACACCTGGCTTTCGAGGTGCTGTCCGTCGTCGGCGTAGGAGAGGCCGTACATCTGCCCCTCCGAGCCCTGACCGGTCAGGTCGAGGTTCGGGTTGACGCGCACGACACCGCCGCCGAAGCTCACGACGAAGTGCGTGAGCTTCGCGTCGCGGCCGACCGTCGCCTGGTGCGCCGCCGCGTGGATCGCCGCGTCGTCCCACTTCTGCACGGAGATGACCGTCAGGTCCGCCCCATCGCGCACGAGAATCTCGACGTTCTGGTTGTACTGTGCGGCGCCCGTGTGCTGCAGGATGACGATCGCCTTGCTCATCGGCTCGGCCTCGATCACGATGTGGCCGTCGGCGCGCAGCTGCGCACCCTGGCCCACGATGTCGAGGACGATGGGCGTCTCGAGCTCCGCCTCGCGAGGGACGCGGATGTGCAGCGCGTCGGTCGCGCCCTGCCAGGCGATGGCCGCGGTGATGTCTTCGGGGACGAAGAACTCACCGCGCGGCGCCTCGCCCGCCTTCAGGTCCGCGGAGCGGTGCTCGGCACCGGAGCTGAACGCGTAGCTCACGCCGTCGTTCGCGGTCGCCGGCTCGAACAGCGGAGCGATCCGCGCGATCGGAGTGTGCTTCCAGTTGACCTCGCGGCCCGTGGGGGTGCCGAAATCGGCTGGCTCGAACGAGCGCGGGCGCTCCGAACGGGTCTGCACGGGGACGAACGCTCCGTCGGTGAGGGCGCGTGCCGGATCCTCGTGTGTCTGCGTCGCAGTCGTCATGCTTAGCCGACCGATCCTTCCATGCCCATTTCGATGAGCTTGTTGAGTTCCAGCGCGTATTCCATCGGCAGCTCGCGCGCGATGGGCTCGATGAAGCCGCGCACGATCATCGCCATCGCCTCGGTCTCCTCGAGGCCGCGGCTCATCAAGTAGAAGAGCTGCTCCTCGCTGACCTTCGACACGGTGGCCTCGTGCCCGAGCACCACGTCGTCCACGCGGATGTCGATCGCGGGGTAGGTGTCGGAGCGGGACTGCGTGTCGACGAGCAGGGCGTCGCAGATGACGGAGTTCGACGAGTGGTGCGCCTTCTCGTCGACGCGAACCTCGCCGCGGTATCCGGCGCGACCGCCGCCGCGGGCGATCGACTTCGAGACGATCGACGACTGCGTGTACGGCGCCATGTGGATCATCTTCGCGCCCGCGTCCTGGTGCTGGCCGGGGCCGGCGAATGCGACCGACAGCGTCTCGCCCTTGGCGTGCTCGCCCATGAGGAAGATCGACGGGTACTTCATCGTGACCTTCGAGCCGATGTTGCCATCGACCCATTCCATGGTCGCGCCCTCCTCGGCGATGGCGCGCTTCGTCACGAGGTTGTAGACGTTGTTCGACCAGTTCTGGATCGTCGTGTAGCGAACGCGGGCGTTCTTCTTGACGATGATCTCGACGACCGCGGAGTGCAGCGAGTCGGACTTGTAGATCGGAGCGGTGCAGCCCTCGATGTAGTGGACGTAGCTGCCCTCGTCGGCGATGATCAGCGTGCGCTCGAACTGGCCCATGTTTTCCGTGTTGATGCGGAAGTAGGCCTGGAGCGGGATCTCGACGTGCACGCCCTTCGGAACGTAGACGAAGGAGCCGCCCGACCAGACGGCCGTGTTCAGGGCGGCAAACTTGTTGTCGCCGGCTGGGATCACGGTGCCGAAGTACTCCTCGAAGAACTCCGGGTGCTCCTTGAGGGCGGTGTCCGTGTCCATGAAGATGACGCCCTGCTGCTCCAGGTCCTCGCGGATCTGGTGGTACACGACCTCGGACTCGTACTGTGCGGCGACGCCCGCGACGAGACGCTCGCGCTCCGCCTGCGGGATGCCAAGGCGCTCGTACGTGTTCTTGATGTCGTCGGGAAGGTCTTCCCAGCTGTCCGCCTGCTTCTCGGTCGTGCGGACGAAGTACTTGATGTTGTCGAAGTCGATCTCGCTGAGGTCGGCGCCCCACGTCGGCATCGGCTTCTTCTCGAAGAGGCTCAGCCCCTTGAGACGGGTCTTGAGCATCCACTCGGGTTCGCTCTTGAGCCCCGAGATGTCACGGACGACGGCTTCGCTCAGGCCGCGCTGCGCGCTCGCACCGGCGACGTCGGAGTCGTGCCAGCCGAACTCATACACCCCCAGCCCTTCGAGCTCTGGGCGGTCGATCAACACATCAGACATGTCGGCTCACACTCTCCTTCAGACGGGCCCCGAACAGTATCATCTGCTCCACCGCATCGGAGGGGACGCGGTGTGGGTGGACCCTCATTTTCGACGCAGGCCCTGCGCCTAGACTGTTTTCGGATCCGGCGCCCACGTGCGCGCCTTCTCCTTCATCGCTCAATTCTACAGGTCTCGCCCTGTGGCACGCCCGGCGCGGCGTAGCTCTCAGGGCAGGTTCAGGAGCATCACGCATGACCATCTCCCCCGCTCTCAAGGTGTTCGCCTGGCTGTCGTTCCTCGCCGAGGTGATCATCATCGGCACGGGCGGCGCGGTGCGCCTCACCGGTTCCGGACTCGGCTGCGACCAGTGGCCGCTGTGCACCCCCGGCTCGCTCGTTCCCACGGAGGAGATGGGCATTCACGGACTCATCGAGTTCGGCAACCGCACGATGACGGGCGCGGTCGGGATCCTCGCCCTCGTCGTCCTGCTTCTCTCGCTCGCCGCCGCGGGCGGGCGCCGCTCGGTCGTCCCGGCGCTGCTGTTCGCGCTCGGCGGCGTCGTGCTCGCGGCCGGCTCGTACGCCATCTTCTACCTGACCGGCCTCGGCTCCGTCGGCGCGGTCGTCATGTCGGTCGTCCTGCTGCTCGCGGTGCTGGTGGGAGCGATCCATTCGCTCCGCACGACGCCGGTGCGCCGGGATCTGCTCACCCTCGCCTGGGTCGTGCTCGCGGGCGTCATGGCGCAGGCCGTCGTCGGCGGCAGCGCCGTCCTGACGGGCCTGAACCCGTTCATCGTGGGCTTCCACTACGCTTCGTCGCTCGTGCTCGTGTGCGTGACGGCCGCGTTCCTCGTCCGCATGTACGCCGTGACCGGGCCTCGCGAGCTCGCGACGCCGCGGTGGTACCTGATCCTCGTGCACGTCACGTCGCTCGTGCTCGCGATCACGATCGTGTTCGGCATCCTCACGACCGGCAACGGCCCCCACTCCGGCGACAAGAACGTCACGCGCGACGGATTCGACGCGTCGCTCCTCGCGCACATCCACTCGTGGCCGGGCTACACTCTGTTCGCCCTGGCGCTCGTGATCGTGATCGTCGCCTGGGCGAAGGCGCTCCCGACCCGCGCGTGGTCGACCGCCTTCATCGCCGTCCTCACGGTGCAGATCATCGTCGGTGTCGTGCAGGCCCGCGACGCGCTGCCGCCGCTTCTCGTCGGGATCCACATGGTGCTCGCGGCGCTCTCCGCCGCGGCCTATGTCGTGACGATCTTCCGTCTGAAGCGCCCCGTCACGCGCTGATCGCTCAGCGGCAGGAGGTGGTCTCGTCGACCAGATCCTGCGCCGGGGCGACGCCGTTGTAATAGAAGTTGACGCCGTTGCCCCAGGGGTCGTCGTACCCCATCCCGATCGCCCACGCCGTGGCCATCAGCTCGGCGTCGCCGTCGAACGCATCGGTCAGCATGTCTTGGCACTTGGCGGTGATGACGTGACCGGATTCGTGGGCGACGAGCGACTCGTAGCGCGGATCCGGCCAGTGCGCGGCGACGGAGTTCGACAGTTCCATCGTGGCCGATCCCCCGTCGAGGTACTGCCACGTCACCCGGCCACCCGCCGAATCACCCTCGCCCAGGCCGTTCACGACCGGTGCCCAGTCGAAGTCGACGCGCACGCCGCCGGTGATCGAGCGCACGAACTCTTCGATCTCGAGACGCACATCGATCAGCCCGTCGCCCTGGTCCTTCTCCGCGAGTTCATCGCGCTGCGATTGTTCGACGGCGGCCGCGGCCTCGGCGTAGGCCGTGACGTAGTATTCGACGCTCTCCTCGCCCGTGGCGGCGGCGTCCGCGGCGTAGTGCAGGCGGATCCTCGACTGCGCCGTGGCGGAGACGTTCGCCTCCTCGAGCTGCTCCGCGCGATCGGGGATCGATGCGCGGAGCGCGTCGACGGCGGCCGCGAGTTCGGGCGCGCGCTCGGCGACGATCTTGGTCGCATCGTCGTATCGCTCGGCGGCGGCGGAGGCGGCGTCGGCCTGCGCCTCGAGTTCGTCCGCCGCGGCGTCGAGCTCGTCGGTCGTCTCCGGCTTCGACGCATCGGCATCGGGCGTCTCGGGCGCTGTGGCGTCGTCGGCCGCACCGCGGATCAGCTCCGCCAGCTCCCGCACATCGCCGACGCGCGCCTCGTCCAGGTACGGCAGCGCCGCCTCGGGGGTCGCGGCGTCCGCGAGTTCCAGCGTTCCCGCGACGTCGCTGTGCGCCGCATCCCAGCGCGAGCGTGCGGCGTCTCGGTCTTCGGAGGCCCGACCGTGCTCGGCGAGCGCCCGCTCGTACCGTTGCTCCGCCGCTCGATACTCGAGCGCCGGCGGCACGAGGAACGCCGCGGCGCCGGCGCACAGCGCCACGATGATCCCGACGACGACCCACGGGATCCACCGCGGGCGACGCGCGGTCACGCCTGCTCCGTCCGGGCGAGGCGGCGCCTCGCGCCGAGGTCGGTGAGCGCCACCACGAGCGAAGCGGCGAGGAACAGCACGACGGCCAGGAGGCCCATCGCGTACGCGTCGTTGAAGACCTCGGCGTGCGCCGTCGTGCCCTCTTCGCGGAAGATCGTCGAATAGAACAGGCTGAGCGCCACCGCCGCGCCGATCGCGTTCCCCACGCGCTGGCCGAGCTGTCCGACGGATCCCGCGAGGCCTCCCTCCGAGGGAGGGATCTCCGCGAGCGTCAGGGTCTGATTCGGCGAGATGACGCAGCCGCCGCCGAGGCCGCCGACCACCATGATTCCCGCCATCACCCACGGCGTCGCCTCATCGGGCACGTAGTGGGCCGTCGCGATGAGCGCGAGGGTCGAGACGAGAACGAGCACCAGCCCGAACACGACGAGAGAACGCCCGAATCGCGCGACGAGCTTCCCGCTCTGCCAGGAAGAATACGCGCTCAGCAGGGCGAAGCCGATCGTGACGGCGCCCGCGGCGAGGGCGGACAGGCCGAGCCCCTGCTGCAGGTAGAGGGCCGTGAGCAGGAACACGCACGGCATCGCGGCGAAGTAGAGAGCCTGCAGCATCGTGCCGTTGCGCCACGACCGGATCCGGAACAGACCCATCGGGACGAGCGGCGCGCCGCCCCGGGCGGCGTAACGGTGCTCCCACAGCACGAAGCCGACGGCGACGATCGCGAACGGCACCAGCAGCCACCAGCGCGCCGGCGAGTCCTCGGGCGACCCGGTCGTCAGCAGGAAGGGGAACATCAGCGTCGTGACCATCGCCGCGAACAGCACGAGCCCGACCGGATCCAGCGAGATGCGCGCGGTGTCCGGTCGGCGCACCTCGGGAAGCACCTTCCACAGCACCGCGATCACGGCGGCGCCGAGCGGGAGGTTCATCCAGAAGATCCACCTCCAGCCGTCCTCGGGCCCACCGAGGGCGATCATGAGGCCACCCAGCGTCGGCCCGAAGGCGGTCGACAAGCCGATGATCGCGCCGAAGAGGCCGAACGCCATGCCGCGCTCGCGCCCCGTGAAGATCTGCTGGATCGTTCCCATCACCTGCGGCATCTGCACGCCCGCCGCGATCCCCTGCAGGAACCGGGCGACGACGAGCACCCAGATGTTCGGCGCGATGGCGCAGAGGACGCTCCCGAGCGTGAAGCCGATGAGACCGGCGATCATGAGCGTCCGACGCGATCGCTGATCGCCGATGCGTCCGAACGGCACGAGCGCGAGTCCGAACGCGAGGATGTACCCGGACACGACGAGCTGCAGCTCCGTGGATCCGCCGCCGAGCGCCTCCTCGATCGACGCCAGCCCGACGTTCACCTTGGAGACGTCCATGATCGTCAGCGCGGAGACGCTGACGCTGGCCCCGAATGCCCGCCACCTGGCCGCATGATCCAGCGCGATCGTTCGGGTGGGGGGCTCGCTTTCGGGGTCACTCACCCCCTCAGGCTACCCGTCAGAACGGCAAGAGCGGGTCGATGGCGACCGCGAGGAACACGAGCGTGAGGTAGGTGATCGAGGCGTGGAACACGCGCATCGGGCGCGCCTCCGAGCCCTTCTCGACACCGGCCTTCGCGCGGACCGACATGTTGTACATGCGGTGCGATTCGTAGATGAACCAGCCGCCGAACACCAGCGCCGACGCCGTGTAGACGATTCCCATATCGGCGACCGGGATGAGCAGCAGCGAGCACGCGAGGGTCGCCCAGGCGTACAGCACCACCTGCAGGCCGACCTGCTGACCCGAGCGGGTCGCACCGAGCATCGGCACGTCGGTCTCGTCGTAGTCTCCCGCGTACTTCATCGACAGCGGCCAGTAGTGCGGGGGCGTCCACAGGAACACCAACACGAAGAGCACGAACGGCGCCCAGTCGAGCGAGTTCGTCACGGCGGTCCACCCGATGAGCACAGGGAAGCAGCCGGCGATGCCGCCCCACACGATGTTCTGCTCGGTGCGTCGCTTGAGGATGATCGTGTAGACGACGACGTAGAAGAAGATCGCGACGCAACTCAAGACCGTCGTGAGAACGTTCGTGAAGACGAGGAACCACACGGCCTGGATTGCCGCGAGCGCCCAGGAGAAGATCAGCGCCGCGCGGGGCGTGATCTCGCCCGTCACGAGCGGGCGATTCTTCGTGCGCTTCATCTTCTTGTCGATGTCGCGATCGATGTACATGTTGAACGAGGCGGCCGAGCCGGCGCTCATCGCGCCACCGATGACGGTGACGAGGACGAGCCAGAGGTTCGGCAGGCCATCGGCGGCGAGGAACATCACCGGGACGGTAGACACGAGCAGGAGCTCGAGAACGCGCGGCTTCGTGAGCGCGACGTAGGCGGCGAGCGTGCGACGGATGCCGCGCTTGCCTGCGCGGGAAGTGCCGAGCTCGGCCTCGGTCGAGGCTTGCTCGGAGCGTGAACTCGTCGACAACGCGTACCCTCCGGATCTTTCTTCGGCCAAACGAAATCATTCTATGGCATGTAGAAGTTCTCCCGATCAGGGATCTCCCACGTGCGTCGTGACACGCGTCGGCGTCATCGGGTGTCACGGGGTGACGCCAGCGCCCTCAGCTTTCACTAAGCTGGTAGTGGAAACGCGCGTCGAGGCCGCCCGGGCACATCGCCCGTGCGCGCTATGCCGAGACGCATCACCACTGACGGAAGGGCGGTCCCGTGGCAGAACTGCGTTGGGACGACATCGATCGACGAGCCGTGGACACGGCGCGCGTGCTGGCGGCTGACGCCGTTCAGAAGGTTGGCAACGGACACCCGGGAACGGCCATGAGCCTGGCCCCCGTCGCGTACCTGCTGTACCAGCGCGTGATCAACCACGACCCCGCCGACACCCACTGGCTGGGCCGCGACCGCTTCATCCTCTCGGTGGGGCACTCGTCGCTGACGCAGTACGTTCAGCTGTACCTCGGCGGCTTCGGCCTCGAGCTCGACGACCTCAAGGCGCTCCGCACGTGGGGCTCGAAGACCCCGGGCCACCCCGAGTACGGCGAGACGGACGGCGTCGAGATCACGACCGGCCCGCTCGGCCAGGGTCTCGCCTCGGCCGTCGGATTCGCCTATGCCTCGCGCTACGAGCGCGGGCTGTTCGACCCGGAGGCTCCCGCGGGCGAGAGCCCCTTCGACCACTTCGTCTACGCCATCGCCGGCGACGGCGACCTGCAGGAGGGCGTGACGAGCGAGGCCTCCTCGCTCGCCGGCCACCAGAAGCTCGGCAACCTCATCGCGATCTACGACTCGAACCAGATCTCGATCGAGGGCGACACGAACGTCGCCTTCACCGAGGACGTGGCGGCGCGCTACGAGGCGTACGGCTGGCAGGTGCTGCACGTGGACTGGACCGCGGGCGGTGAATACGTCGAGGACGTCGCTGCGCTCAACGCGGCGATCGAGGAAGGCAAGGCCGAGACCGGCAAGCCCACGCTCATCGTGCTCAAGACCCTCATCGGTTACCCGGCTCCGAACAAGAAGGGCACGGAGTCGGTCCACGGCAACGCGCTCGGCGCGGACGAGGTCGCGGCGACCAAGCAGGTGCTCGGCTTCGACCCGGAGCAGAGCTTCGTCGTCGAGGACGAGGTCATCGCCCACACCCGTCAGCTGTCGGCTCGCGCCGCCGAGGCCCACGCCGCCTGGCAGGAGCGCTTCGACGCCTGGGCGGCGGCGAACCCCGAGCGCAAGGCGCTCCTCGACCGGCTCGAGGCCGGCGCGCTCCCCGAGAACATCGAGCAGGCCCTCCCCGTTTTCGAGGGCGGAAGCTCCTCGTCGACGCGCGCCGCGAGCGGCAAGGTCATCAACGCCCTCGCCTCCGAGCTCCCCGAGCTGTGGGGCGGATCCGCCGACCTCGCCGGTTCGAACAACACGACGATCGACGGCGCCCAGTCGTTCATCCCGGCCGAGTGGTCGACGCACGACTGGAAGGGATCGCCCTACGGGCGCGTGCTGCACTTCGGCATCCGCGAGCACGCAATGGCGGCGATCCTCAACGGAATCACGCTGCACGGCAAGACCCGCTCGTACGGCGGAACCTTCCTGCAGTTCGCCGACTACATGCGGCCCGCCGTCCGACTCGCGGCGCTCATGAACATCCCGAGCATCTTCGTCTGGACGCACGACTCCGTCGCCCTCGGCGAGGACGGCCCGACGCACCAGCCGATCGAGCACCTCGCTGCGCTCCGCGCGATCCCGAACCTCGCGGTCGTGCGCCCCGCTGACGCCAACGAAACGGCGTACGCCTGGCTCGAGACCCTCAAGCGTCACGGCGGCCCGGTCGGCCTCGCCCTCACGCGCCAGAACGTCCCCACCTTCGACCGCGCGTCGGGCGAGTTCGCGTCGGCCGAGCTGACCGCGAAGGGCGCCTACGTGCTGCAGGACGCCCCGAACGGCACGCCCGACGTGATCCTCATCGCCACCGGCTCCGAGGTGCAGCTGGCCGTCGAGGCCCGCGAGGCGCTCGCCGCCGAGGGCATCGGCGCACGCGTCGTCTCGGCGCCGTCGCTCGAATGGTTCGCCGAGCAGGACGCCGAGTACCGCGAGAGCGTGCTGCCGTCCTCCGTCACCGCTCGCGTGTCGGTCGAGGCGGGAATCGCCTCGCCCTGGCGCGGCATCGTGGGCGACCGCGGCCGCTCGATCTCGATCGAGCACTTCGGTGCCTCGGCCGATTACCAGACCCTCTTCACGAAGTTCGGCGTCACGACCGAAGCGGTCGTCGAGGCCGCTCGCGAGACCATCAAGGAGAACGCATGACCGCCAACACCGCACAGCTCGCCGCAGCGGGCGTCAGCATCTGGCTCGACGACCTCTCGCGCGACCGCATCTCGAGCGGAAACCTGGCCGAGCTCATCGAGACGCGCAGCGTCTCGGGCGTCACCACGAACCCGACGATCTTCGCCGGCGCGCTGTCGAACGGCGCCAGCTACGCCGACGCCGTCGCCGAGCTCGCCGCCTCGGGCGCGTCGACCGATGAGGCGATCTTCACGATCACCTCGAAGGACGTGCAGGACGCCTGCGACATCTTCCAGCCCGTCTACGACGCCACGGGCGGTGTCGATGGCCGCGTGTCCATCGAGGTCTCCCCCGACCTCGCGCACGACACCGATGGCACCATCGCGCAGGCGAAGGACCTCTGGGCCCGCGTGGACCGCGAGAACGCGCTCATCAAGATCCCCGCGACGAAGGCCGGTCTTCCCGCCATCACCGCGGTGATCGGCGCCGGGATCTCCGTCAACGTGACGCTGATCTTCTCCCTCGAGCGCTACGAAGAGGTCATCGACGCCTACCTCGCCGGGCTCGAGCAGGCCCGCGAGGCCGGTCACGACCTGTCGAAGTTGCACTCGGTGGCGTCCTTCTTCGTGTCGCGCGTCGACACGGAGGTCGACAACCGCCTCAAGGCGCTCGGCACCGACGAGGCCCTCGCCCTCACCTCGCAGGCGGGCGTGGCGAACGCTCGCCTTGCATACGAGCTGTTCGAGAAGAAGTTCGCGGAGCCCCGCGCGACCGAGCTCACCGGCGCCGGTGCCAACGTGCAGCGCCCGCTGTGGGCGTCGACGGGCGTCAAGGACCCGTCGCTGCCCGACACCCTCTACGTGACCGAGCTGGTCGCGCGGGGTACCGTCAACACCATGCCCGAGAAGACCCTCGAGGCGACGCACGACCACGGCACCATCACGGGCGACACCGTGACGCCGAACTACGACAACGCCCACAAGGTGTTCGAGAATCTCGCTGCCGCGGGTGTCGACTTCGCCGACGTCACGCAGGTGCTGGAAGACGAGGGCGTGGAGAAGTTCATCGCCTCGTGGCACGACCTGCAGAAGACTGTGGCCGACGCGCTCACGGCGGCCCGCTAAATCCCTATGAAACCGGGCCCCTCGCCTGAGCGCGAGGGGCCCGGTGTGGGCTTATGCCCCACGCGATGAGAAGGAATCCATGCCAGCACCCATCACGCGCGGCGTCAATCCGCTGCGCGACAGCGACGATCGTCGCCTGAATCGCATCGCGGGCCCGAGCGCCCTCGTCATCTTCGGCGTCACCGGCGACCTCGCCCGCAAGAAGCTCCTCCCCGCGGTCTACGACCTCGCCAACCGCGGCCTACTCCCCCCGGGGTTCGCGCTCGTCGGCTTCGCGCGACGCGAATGGGAAGATGAAGACTTCGCCCAGATCGTCCACGATGCCGTGCAGCAGAACGCGCGCACCGAGTTCCGTGAGGAGACCTGGCAGCAGCTCGCCCAGGGGATCCGCTTCGTGCAGGGCACCTTCGACGACCCCGACGCCTACGTTCGGCTGCGCGAGACCGTCGACACCCTCGACCGCGAGCGCGGCACGATGGGGAACCACGCGTTCTACCTGTCGATCCCGCCGAAGGCCTTCGACGTCGTCGCTCAGCAGCTCCTGAAGTCCGGTCTCGTCGACGAGAACTCCGACGGCGACCGTTGGCGCCGCGTGGTCATCGAGAAGCCCTTCGGCCACGACCTGGAGTCGGCCCGCGAGCTCAACGACTCCCTCGAGGCCGCCTTCCCGAGCGACTCGATCTTCCGCATCGACCATTACCTCGGCAAGGAGACGGTGCAGAACATCCTCGCGCTGCGCTTCGCGAACGAGCTGTACGAGCCGATCTGGAACCGCAATCACATCGACCACGTGCAGATCACGATGGCCGAGGACATCGGCGTCGGCGGCCGCGCAGGCTACTACGACGGTGTGGGTGCCGCCCGTGACGTCATCCAGAACCACCTCCTGCAGCTGCTCGCGCTCACCGCGATGGAGGAGCCCATCAGCCTCTCGGCCGAGCACCTGCGCGCCGAGAAGGAGAAGGTGCTCGAGGCGGTCGTGCTGCCCGAGGACCTGTCGAAGGCCACCGCGCGCGGACAGTACGCGGGCGGCTGGCAGGGCGGCGAGAAGGTCACGGGGTTCCTCGACGAAGACGGCATGGATCCGCAGTCGAAGACCGAGACCTACGCGGCCATCAAGCTCGAGATCGACACGCGCCGCTGGGCGGGTGTGCCGTTCTACGTGCGCACGGGCAAGCGGCTCGGCCGACGCGTGACCGAGATCGCGGTCGTGTTCAAGGAGGCCCCGACGCACCTGTTCTCGCGCGGGCAGTCCTCCGACCTGAGCCAGAACGCGCTCGTGATCCGCGTGCAGCCCGACGAGGGCGTGACCCTGCGATTCGGGTCGAAGGTGCCGGGCAACGGCACCCACGTCCGTGATGTCACGATGGACTTCGGGTACGGCCACGCGTTCACCGAGGCGAGCCCCGAGGCCTACGAGCGCCTCATCCTCGACGTGCTGCTGGGCGACCCGCCCCTGTTCCCGCGTCACGAGGAGGTCGAGCTGTCCTGGCGGATCCTCGACCCCATCGAAAAGTACTGGGCCTCGCTCGACGAGCCGCTCGAACAGTACGAATCCGGTTCGTGGGGGCCCGCCTCCGCCGATGCCCTGCTCGCGCAGGATGGCCGCGTCTGGAGGCGCCCGTGATCATCGATCTGAACGAGACGACCGTCAGCAAGGTCGCGAAGAAGCTCGTCAGCGTTCGCGAGGAGGGCGGCGCCGTCGCCCTCGGCCGCGTGCTGACCCTCATCATCAAGGCCGACGACCGTCCGGTCGAGGAGGCCATCGAGGCGGCGAATGACGCTTCGCGCGAGCACCCCATGCGCGTGATCGTGGTCGTCACCCACCCTGGCGACGAGGCGCGCCTCGACGCCGAGATCCGCGTCGGCGGCGACGCGGGCGCGAGCGAGGTCGTCATCCTGCACGCGTACGGTGAGGCGGCGAACAACTCCGAGTCGCTCGTCACCGGTCTGCTCCTGCCCGACGCGCCCGTCGTCGCTTGGTGGCCGGGCGACGACGCGCCCGAGGCCCCCGCACTGTCGCCCCTGGGGCGCATCGCACAGCGGCGCATCACCGACTCTTCGGCCTCGGAGAAGGCGGACGAGCGCCTCGCGCGCCTCGACGAAACGTACCGTCCGGGCGACACCGACCTCGCCTGGACCCGCCTGACCCGTTGGCGCGAGCATCTCGCGGCGGTCCTCGACCAGCCGCCGTTCGAGCCCGTCACCGCGGTGGAGGTGCGCGGTGCGGCGGATTCGCCCTCGACCGCGCTGCTCGCCGCTTGGCTCGGCATGGCCCTGGACGTGCCCGTCACCTGGCGCAACGAGGATCCGGCCGAGTGGTCGCACGGCATGCGTTCGGTGCGCCTGACGCGCGAGTCGGGCGACATCGTCCTCGAGCGCAGGACGGAGACGCACGCGGTGCTCACCCAGCCCGGTCAGCCCGATCACGATCTCCTCCTCCCCCGCCGCTCGCTCCGCGAGTGCATCGCGGAGGAGCTTCGACGCCTCGATGCCGACCGCCTGTACGGCCGCGTGATCACCGACGGGTGGCGCGCGCTGCCGGAGGCCACGGTATGAGCGTTGCTCGTGAAGAGGTGACGGCCGCCAGCAAGAACGCGCTGGCGGCCGTCGCCGCGTCCCGTCTCCTCGACGTCCTCGCCCCTGCGACGGCGGAACGAGACGCGCACGTCTCCCTCACGGGCGGATCCATGGGCTCCGCCGTCCTCGACGTGCTCGCGGCGCACGATCGCCGCGCAGAGGTGGACTGGTCCCGTGTGCACTTCTGGTACAGCGACGAACGATTCGTCGAGCGCGACTCGGATGAGCGCAACATCACCCCCGCGCGCGCCGCGCTCGCGGCGCTCACGGGCGCACGAGTGCATGAGCCATGGGGCACGGAAGACGGCACGCTCGACGATGCCGCGGCGGCCTATGCCGCCGAGCTCGCCGATGCAGCTCCCGCCGGTCTTCCGGCTCCGGCGTTCGACGTGCTGTTCCTGGGCGTCGGCCCCGACGCCCACGTCGCGTCGTTGTTCCCCGGGCGCGACGAAATCCTCGAGAGCGCGGCGACGGTCCTGCCCGTGCGCAACTCTCCCAAGCCGCCGCCCGAACGCGTGACGTTCACGCTGCCCATCATCAACGGCGCGGAACGCGTCTGGATGGTCGTCGCCGGCGCAGACAAGGCCGAGGCCGTGGTGAAGATCCGCGAGAACGCCGCTCCGCAGCTCGCCCCCGCGGCGCAGGTGCGCGGCACGCTCGAGACCGTGCTCTTCCTCGACGAGGCCGCCGCCGGCGCCTGACGCGCACGCACAACGACGAACGCCCTGTCCGATCGGACAGGGCGTTCGTCGTCAGAACTACTCGCCGCGCTTCTCGCGAAGCTTCGTCAGCGCCTCCTCGAGGAGCGACTCCGCTTCCTCTTCGGTGCGACGCTCCTTGACGTATTCGAGGTGCGACTTGTACGCCTGCGGCTTCTCGAGCACGGGCGGGTTCTCGCGGTCGCGGCCGGCAGGCAGCCCCGACTGCGGGTGATCGATGACCTCGGGAATCTCGTCATCGGGCACGTCGGCCGCGTAGTAGCGGACGATCTCGTTGCCGTCGGCGTCCCAGTACGTCACCACCATGCGCTCGGCGTGATGGCCGTGGTCCTCCTCGCCCATCGGGCCGGACCCGATCCGCGTGCCGCGGATCGCCGTTGATCCCTGGCTGGCCATCAGGCGCCCAGCACCTGGAACTTGGTGATGAGGCCGAGACCAACGATCGAGAGGAACCAGACCAGAGACACCGTGATGGTGATGTAATTCAGGGTGCGCTCCGCCGAGCCCGAGCTGCTCATCGCCTGGGACATGCCACCGCCGAACATGTCGGACAGGCCGCCACCGCGACCCTTGTGCATGAGGATGAACAGCGTGAGCAGCAGGCTCGTCAGGCCCAGCAGGACCTGCAGAATGATCTCGAGAATGTGCACGAGGAATGCCTTTCCGTCGTACGGCCCGTTCTGGCCGCACAAGGTGCAAGTCTACCGGGTTGTGCGGCCCGCCGCCCACGAATGGGCGACGGACCGCACGGGGTGTCGTCAGACGCCGACGTGGTTCTTGAAGCGGACGATCGCGCTGAACTCGTCCACCTTGAGGCTTCCGCCACCGACGAGCGCGCCGTCGATGTCGGGCTCCCGCATGAAGGAGGCGATGTTCTCCGACTTCACGGATCCGCCGTAGAGCACGCGCGTCTTGTCGGCCGCGTCGTCGCCGAGCTTCGCGCGGATGACGTCGCGGAGCTTCTGGCAGACCTCCTGGGCCTGCTCGGGCGTGGCCGCCTGGCCCGACCCGATGGCCCAGACGGGCTCGTAGGCGACGACGATCTCCGCATCGGCGGGGACGTTCTCCAGCGCGACCTCGAGCTGTCCGACCGGCACGGCGCTCGCACCGAACTTCTCAAGGTCCTCGCTCGTCTCGCCCACGCAGATGACCGGCACGAGGCCGTGCTTCAGGGCGGCCTGGGTCTTCGCGGCGACGACCTGGTCGTCCTCTGCGTGGTACTCGCGACGCTCGGAGTGGCCAATGATGACGGATCCGACGTTGAGCTTCGAGAGGAAGGCGCCCGAGATCTCGCCCGTGTAGGCGCCGGAGTCGTGGACCGACAGGTCCTGCGCGCCGAGCCCGAAGGGAATCTTGTCGGCGTCGAGCAGGGTCTGCACGCTGCGGAGGTCGGTGAAGGGCGGGAAGACCGTGACATCGACGCTGTCGAAGTCGTGGTCGGCATCCTTCAGGCTCCAGTGCAGCTTCTGCACGAGAGCGACCGCCTGCAGGTGGTCGAGATTCATCTTCCAGTTGCCCGCGATCAGCGGGGTACGGGTCATGCCCATCCGAGGACCTCCAGTCCGGGGAGTTTCTTGCCCTCGAGGAACTCGAGGCTGGCGCCGCCGCCGGTCGACACGTGGCCGAATTGTTCGTCGGCGAAGCCGAGCGTGCGGGCGGCCGCGGCGGAATCGCCGCCGCCGACGACCGTCAGGCCGTCGGTCTGGGTGAGTGCTTCGGCGACGGCCTTCGTGCCGCCTGCGAAGTTCGGGAACTCGAACACGCCCATGGGGCCGTTCCAGAACACGGTCTTCGACGAACGGATCGCCTCCGCGAACAGCGCTCCGGTCGCGGGCCCGATGTCGAGGCCGAGCGCGTCGGCGCCATACGGGGTGCCCTCGAGGTCCTCGCTCGGCGCGTTCTCGAACTCCGCGTCCGCGGAGAACGACGAGGCCATGAGGCTGTCGATGGGGACGAGCAGGTCGACTCCCTGCTCGTCAGCCTGGGCCATGTACCGCTTCGCGGTGTCGATCTGGTCGACCTCCACGAGGCTCTTTCCGATGGCGTGGCCCCGTGCGGCGAGGAAGGTGTAAGCCATTCCGCCGCCGATCAGGATCTTGTTCACGCGCGGCAGCAGGCTGTCGATGACGCCGAGCTTGTCGGACACCTTCGAGCCGCCGAGCACGACCGTGTAGGGCTCCTCGGGCGACTCGAGCAGGCGCTCGAGGACGCTCACCTCGTGAGCCACGAGCTTGCCCGCGGCCGACGGCAGGATCTCCGCGAGCTCGTACACGCTCGCCTGCTTGCGGTGCACGACGCCGAAGCCGTCGGACACCATGACGTCGGCGAACTCGGCGAGCTGCTCGGCGAAGGCGCGGCGCTCCGCGTCATCTTTGCTCGTCTCCCCCGCGTTGAAACGCAGGTTCTCGAGGACGGCCACCTGACCGGTCTCCAGCGCGGCGACGGTTTCCTGGGCGGACGCACCCACGGTGTCGGTCGCGAACGCAACCGGGGATCCGAGAAGCTCGCCCAGGCGCGCCGCGACGGGCGCCAGCGAGTAGGCCGCGTCGGGCTCGCCCTTGGGGCGGCCGAGGTGCGAACTCGTGACGACCTTCGCGCCGGCGGCGAGAAGAGCAGAGATGGTGGGGAGCGCCGCGCGGATGCGGCCGTCGTCGGTGATGGCACCATCGGAGAGGGGCACGTTGAAATCGCAGCGCACGAACACGCGCTTGCCCGCGAGATCGCCCAGGGATTCCAGGGTACGGAGAGTCATGGGTACACCTAACTATGCGGAACGCCCGCCCTCCCGCGAGGTGTCGCGGGTGCGGACGGGCGTTCGGTCATCTGTGATGAGGGTGCGAGCTCAGAGCTTCGAGCCGACGAACGACGCGAGGCCGACGAGGCGGTTCGAGTAGCCCCACTCGTTGTCGTACCAGGCCGACACCTTCGCAAGGTTGCCGCTGACGCTGGTGAGACCCGAGTCGAAGATCGACGAGTGCGGGTTCTGCTGGATGTCGCTCGAGACCAGCGGGTCGTCCGAGTACTCGAGGATGCCCTTGAGGGAGCCCTCCGACGCGGCCTTCTTGTAGGCCTCGTTGATCTCCTCGGCGGTCAGGCCGTCCTTGGTGATGAGCGTGAGGTCGACGATCGAACCCGTGGGAACCGGCACGCGGTAGCTGGTGCCGTCGAGCTTGCCGTTCAGCTCGGGCAGCACGAGACCGATGGCCTTGGCGGCACCGGTCGAGGTCGGCACGATGTTGATCGCGGCACCGCGCGCACGGCGCAGGTCCTTGTGCGGGCCGTCCTGGAGGTTCTGGTCGGCCGTGTAGGCGTGAGCCGTCATCATGAAGCCGCGCTCGATGCCGAAGGCGTCGTTGAAGACCTTGGCGAGGGGGGCGAGGGCGTTCGTGGTGCACGACGCGTTCGAGATGACGTGGTCGGTCTCGGGGTTGTAGTCCTGCTCGTTGACACCGAGCACGAAGGTCGGGGCCGGGCCGCTGGCCGGGGCCGAGATGATGACCTTCTTGGCACCGGCGGCGATGTGCGCCTCGGCGGCCTCGGGCTTCGTGAAGAAACCGGTCGACTCGATGACGATGTCCACTCCGAGCTCGCCCCAGGGCAGCTTCGAGGGGTCGCGCTCGGCGAAGGCCTTGATGACGTTGCCGTCAACGGTGATCGACTCGTCGTCGAAGCTGACCTCGCGGCCGAGGGGGCCTCCGACCGAGTCGAACTTCAGCAGCTGAGCCAGCGTCTTGTTGTCGGTGAGGTCGTTGACTGCGACGACCTCGAAGTCCGCGCCCTGAGCAAGCGCGGCGCGAAGGAAGTTGCGTCCGATGCGGCCGAAGCCGTTGATACCGATCCGTGCGGACACTCTGTGTCTCCTAGGGGTATATGCCTGAGAACAGGCGATTTATGGGTTGATGAGGGAGCACCGGGCCCTCAGAACCGCACTCGTCGGGCCCGGTGTCGCGTCAGCGTGCGATCAGCAGGCCCGCGGTCTTCTCGCGGGCCGTGGCGAAGCGCTCGGCGACGTTGTCCCAGTTCACGATGTTCCAGAAGGCCTTGACGTAGTCGGCCTTGACGTTCTGGTAGTCGAGGTAGAACGCGTGCTCCCACATGTCGAGCAGCAGGATCGGCACCGTGCCGGCAGCGAACTGCGACTGCTGGTCGAAGAACTGCTGGATGATGAGGTTCTCGCCGATCGAGTCCCAGAACAGGCCGGCCCAGCCGGAGCCCTGGATGCCCAGTGCGGCAGCGTTGAACTGCCCCTGGAAGCCGTCGAACGAGCCGAAGTGCTCTTCGATCGCAGCAGCGATCTCGCCCTCCGGACGCTCCTGGCCCTCGGGGGTCAGGTTGGTCCAGAAGATCGAGTGGTTCGTGTGTCCGCCGAGATTGAACGCGAGGTCCTTCTCGAGCTTGTTGATCGCGCCGAAGTTACCGGTCGAGCGAGCCTCCGCGAGCTGCTCGAGCGCGGTGTTCGCGCCGCCGACGTAGGTTGCGTGGTGCTTCGAGTGGTGGAGCTCCATGATGCGACCGCTGATGTGCGGCTCGAGCGCACCGTAGTCGTAGCTGAGTTCGGGAAGAGTGTACGTGGCCATCATGCCTTCTCTCTTTGCCGGTTTCTCGGCATCGCACCTCGCGATCCGAGCGGACAATCTCATCCTACTGAAACGGAGGCGGTGCGGCGTACACGAATGACGCCGCGTGACCGGCTACTTCACGGCGCCGTCGACGGGCACGGCGGATTCGGTGCCCGGGATGTCGAGCGCGGCGGCGCGCTTGTCGGCCATCGCGAGCAGGCGGCGGATCCGGCCGGCGACGGCGTCCTTGGTGAGCGGCGGTTCCGCATGCTGGCCCAGCTCGTCCAGGCTGGCGTCGCGGTACGACAGGCGCAGCTGACCGGCCTGCTTGAGGTGGTCCGGCACCTCCTCGCCGAGGATCTCGAGCGCGCGCTCCACGCGCGCGCACGCGGCGACCGCGGCCTGCGCCGAGCGACGGAGGTTCGCGTCGTCGAAGTTCACGAGACGGTTCACACCGGCACGCACCTCGCGGCGCTGGCGCATCTCGTCCCAGCTCGCGGCGGCCTGCGTGGCGCCCATGGCGAGCAGCATCGAGCGGATCGCCTCCGAGTCGCGGATCACGACGCGCGGCACCCCCCGCACCTCGCGCTGCTTGGCCTGGATCCCGATGCGGTGGGCGGCGCCGACGAGCGCCATTCCCGCCTCGCCCGACGGGCACGCCACGTCGAGCGACGCCGAGCGACCCGGCTCGGAGACGGATCCGCTTGCGAGGAAGGCCCCACGCCAGACCGCGGCGAGGTCGTCCGGGTTGCCCGTCGTGAGACGGTTCGGCAGCCCCCGCACGGGGCGTCGCCGCTGGTCCAGCAGGCCCGTCTGCCGTGCGAGCTGCTCGCCGCCGTGCACGACGCGGACCGCGAAGCGCTCTCCCTCCCGCGCGCCCGACGCCTGGATGTGCGCAAGCTCGGGGCGGACCCCGTAGATCTCCGCGATGTCGCGAGCGGTGCGGATCGCGAGGCGGCGATCGTCGACCTCTGCCTCGACCGCGACGCGCCCGGCGATCGAGTGCAGGCCCCCCGCGAAGCGCAAAAGCGCGGTCGTCTCGGCCACGCGAACGGTCGGTCGCGGGTCGCGGACAGAGATCAGCTCAGCCTTCACTTCGGCAGTCAGTGCCACGGAACTCCTCACTCAAAAAACGTGTGCGCTCCAACGGGAGCGGGCCATTAAGCCTACCGGCCGACCCCCGCGAAAACCGTGGCAGAACTCCCAGCGGACAGCGGTATGAACGCTGTTATTCGCGGCCGAGATCCCGGTGGCGAACCCGTACGCGAAGGTCGGATTCGGAGGCCAGGCGCTCGCCGAGCGCGAGGGCCATGGCGACCGAGCGGTGCTTGCCGCCCGTACACCCGATGGCGATCATCGAGTGGCTCTTGTTCTCGCGCTGATAGCCGGCGAGGATCGGCCGGAGCGCTGCGACGTAGGCGTCGAGGAACTCCTCGGCGCCCTCCTGCTCGAGGACGTAGTCGCTGACGGCCTGATCCTCCCCCGTCAGCGGGCGGAGTTCGTCGATCCAGAACGGGTTCGGCAGGAACCGCATATCGGCGACGAGGTCGGCGTCGACGGGGAGCCCGTACTTGAAACCGAAGCTGAGGATCGTCGTGCGGTGGCGCGGGGCGCCGTCCTCGGTCACGAGATCGGAGATGCGGTTGGCGAGCTGGTGGACGTTGAGGTTCGATGTGTCGATCGTGACGTCGCTGCGGTCGCGGATCGCCTGCACCTGCCGGCGTTCCTCATGGATCCCGTCGAGGATCGTGCCGTCCGCCTGCAGCGGATGCGGGCGACGCACCTGCTCGAAGCGTCGCACGAGCGCGTCGTCCGAGGCGTCGAGGAACACGATGCGGAGGTTGTTCGCCTCGCGCAGATTGTGCACGATCTGGGCGAGGTCGGCGAACATCTCGCCGCCGCGCACGTCGACGACCGCGGCGATGCGCGGCAGCTTGCCGTCGATCCGGCCCGCGAGCTCCAGCAGCGGGCGCAGCATCTGCGGCGGCAGGTTGTCGACCACGTACCATCCGTGGTCCTCCAGCGCGTCGGCAGCGGTCGACCGGCCGGCACCGGACATACCGGTGACGATCAGAACCTCGCCCTGCGTCTGGATGCTGCCGCTCACGTCAGCCACACTATCGCGCCTGTCACCCGCGTGCGAGATGCGAGTGGATGGTGTGCGCGAGCTTCTCGCCGATGCCGGGCAATTCCTCGATCTGCTGGGGTGTCGCCTCGCGGAGCGCCGCGACGGATCCGAAGTGCTTCAGCAGCGCCTTGATGCGGGCATCCCCGAGCCCCGGGATCTCCGCGAGCACCGTGCGGATGTCACGCTTGCGACGCGCGCGCTGATGCGTGATCGCGAAGCGGTGGGCCTCGTCGCGGAGCCTCTGCACCAGGTACAGCGCCTCCGAGGTGCGCGGCAGGATCACCGGGTAGTCGTCGTCGGGGAGCCAGAGCTCCTCCAGCCGCTTGGCGATGCCCGCGAGGGCAATCTCCGTATGCCCCGACTCGGCGAGGGCGCGGGCCGCCGCGTTGACCTGTGGCTGACCGCCATCGACGAGGAGCAGCTGCGGCGGATAGGAGAATCGCGGCTTACCCGTCTGCTCCGGGTCGCCGGATTCGTCGAGTCGCGCGAGGCGGCGGCTCAGCACCTGATAGATGCTGTCGGTGTCATCCGTCGTCTCGGCGATGCCGAAGGTGCGGTACTGATCCTTACGGGGCAGCCCGTCCTCGAACACGACCATCGAACCGACGACGTTGGTGCCCTGCAGGTGCGAGATGTCGTAGCACTCGATCCTCAGCGGCGCATCGCTCATGCCGAGCGCCTCCTGGAGATCGGCGAGCGCCTGCGTGCGCGTGGTGTAGTCGCTGGTGCGCTGCGACTTGTGACGCACGAGCGCCTGCTGGGCGTTGAGGGTCGCGTTGCGCATCAGCTCGGCACGCTGGCCCCGCATGGCGTCGGTGATCTCGACGCGGGTACCGCGGCGGGCGCTGAGGAACTCTTCCAGCTCGGCCTTCGTCGCGGGGGCCTCGGGCACGAGCACGCGACGGGGGATGTCGCCGCCGCGCACATCGCCGTAGGTGCGCTGGAGCACCTGGTCGACGAGTTCGCCGTCCGTCAGGTCGAGCTCCTTCTCCACGATGTGGCTGCTAGCACCGCGCACGCGCCCGCCGCGGATGATGAAGTGATGCACCGCGGCATCGAGCTCGTCGCCGGCGATCCCGAACAGGTCGGCGTCCTCGTGATCGGGCAGCACGAGGGCGCTCTTGGTCAGCACCGCGTCGATCGACTCGAGCTTGTCCCGGTAGACGGCGGCCTGTTCGAAGTCGAGCGCCGCCGCGGCCGCGCGCATCCTCTTCGTCAGCTCGACCGTGAACCGCTCGTCACCGCCCTGCATGAAGGCGACGAAGTCCTCGACGATCTGGCGGTGTTCCGCGATCGACACCTTCATCGAGCAGGGGCCGCCGCACTTGCCGATCTGGCCAGGAAAACACGGGCGGCCGGTCTGCATCGCGCGCTTGTACTGCGAGTCGTTGCAGGTGCGGATCGGGAAGACCTTGAGCATGAGGTCGATCGTGTCGCGCACCGCCCAGACCTTCGGATACGGTCCGAAGTACTTCGCTCCGCGGATCTTGCGATTGCGCGTGACCATGACCCGCGGCGCCTCGTCCGCGAGGGTTACCGCGAGGAAGGGATACGACTTATCGTCGCGGTACTTGACGTTGAAGGGCGGGTTGTACTGCTTGATCCACTGATACTCGAGCTGCAGCGAGTCGACGTCGGTCGGCACGACCGTCCAGTCGACCTTCGTCGCCGTGAGCACCATGCGGCGCGTGCGCTCGTGCAGCGTCTCGAGCGGAGCGAAGTAGTTCGACAGCCTCTGCCGCAGGTTCTTGGCCTTGCCGACGTAGAGCACCCGGTCGTCGTCGCCGCGGAAGCGGTACACACCCGGGTTTGTCGGGATCTCCCCCGGCGCCGGCTTGTAGGGCAGGACGTCAGCCATCGCCTATTTCCCGCGCGGCGTCAGGCCGAGCGTCTCCGCGAGGAACGCCCCCGTGTGGCTGTCGGGGTTCTTCGCAACCTGCTCGGGCGTGCCTGTGGCGACGATCGTGCCGCCGCCGGATCCGCCCTCGGGGCCCAGGTCGACGATCCAGTCGGCCGACTTGATGACGTCGAGGTTGTGCTCGATGACGATCACCGAGTTGCCCTTATCGACGAGACCGTTGAGCACCTGCAGGAGCTTGTTGACGTCCTCGAAGTGCAGGCCCGTCGTCGGCTCGTCGAGCACGTAGACGCTGCGACCCCTGCTGCGCTTCTGCAGCTCGGTCGCGAGCTTCACGCGCTGCGCCTCGCCGCCGGAGAGCGTCGTGGCAGCTTGACCGAGGCGCACATAGCCGAGGCCCACGTCGACGAGGGTGCTCATGTAGCGGTGGATCGCCTGAATCGGTTCGAAGAACTCGGCCGCCTCCGCGATCGACATCTCGAGCACCTCGGCGATGTTCTTGCCCTTGTAGTGCACCTGCAGCGTGTCGCGGTTGTAGCGCTTGCCGCCGCACACCTCGCAGTCGACATAGACGTCGGGCAGGAAGTTCATCTCGATCTTCAGCGTGCCATCGCCCGAGCAGGCCTCGCAGCGCCCGCCCTTGACGTTGAAGCTGAAACGGCCCGCCTGGTAGCCGCGCACCTTCGCCTCGGGCGTCTCGGCGAAGAGGTTGCGGATCCGGTCGAAGACGCCCGTGTAGGTCGCCGGGTTCGAGCGGGGGGTGCGACCGATGGGGGCCTGATCGACGTGCACGACCTTGTCGAGGTGTTCAAGCCCCGTCACCCGCTTGTGCTTGCCCGGGACCGTGCGGGCACCGTTGAGCTTCTGCGCGAGCACCTGGTACAGGATGTCGTTGATCAGCGTCGACTTGCCGGATCCGGACACGCCGGTCACGGCCGTCATCACGCCGAGCGGGATCTCCGCATCGACGTCCTTGAGGTTGTTCTCGCGCGCGCCCACGACCGTGAGCATGCGCTTCTTGTCGATCTTGCGGCGCTTCTTGGGCGTCTCGATCGCGCGCCGGCCCGCGAGGTAGTCGCCGGTGATCGAGCGCTGCTCGTCGCCGAGGCGCTCGTACGGGCCGGAGTGGATGACCTCGCCGCCGCCGACACCCGCGAGGGGGCCGATGTCGACGATCCAGTCGCTCGCCTCGATCGTCTCCTCATCGTGTTCGACGACGACGAGCGTGTTCCCGAGGTCGCGGAGTGCCTCGAGCGTGCCGATGAGGCGGCGGTTGTCGCGCTGGTGCAGACCGATCGACGGCTCGTCGAGCACGTACAGCACGCCCGTGAGGCCCGTACCGATCTGCGTCGCGAGCCGGATCCGCTGCGCCTCGCCGCCCGAGAGCGAACCCGCGGCGCGGCTGAGGGTGAGGTAGTTCAGCCCCACGCGGAGCAAGAACTCGAGGCGCACGCGGATCTCGCGCAGCACCTGCGCGGCGATCTGCGCCTCGCGCTCGGTGAGTTCGATGGAGTTCACGAGCTCCATCGTCTGGTCGAGACTCAGGTCGGCGGTCTCGGCGATCGAACGGCCGGCGACCTTGACCGCGAGCACCTCGGGCTTCAGCCGCGCGCCGCGGCACACGGAGCAGGGAATCTCGCGCAGGTAATCGGCCCAGCGTCCGCGCTGGGCCTCGGACTCGGCCTGCGCGTACTGCCGCTCGATGTAGGGGACGACGCCCTCGAAGCCGCTGGCGTAGCGCACCTCGCGACCCCAGCGGTTCTTGTAGCGGACGTTGACCTTGTAGTCCTGACCGTAGAGCACCGCCTCGCGCACCGACTCGGGCAGACCCGCCCACGGGGTGTTCAGCGAGAAGTTGAGGTCCTCCGACAAACCCACCATGAGCCGCTCGAAGTACTGTGCGAGCCCCTTACCCTGGGTCGACCAGGGGATGATGACGCCCTCCGCGATCGACAGTTCGTCGTCGGCGAGCATGAGGTCGACGTCGACCGACATCTTCGTTCCGAGGCCCGAGCAGGCCGGGCAGGCGCCGAATGGCGCGTTGAACGAGAAGGTGCGCGGCTCGATCTCGGTCAGCTGCAGCGCGTGACCGTTGGGGCAGGCCAGGTTCTCGCTGAAGGACTGCCAGGCGTCGTCACCGGATTCGTCGACGTAGTTGACCTGGATCACGCCGCCAGCGAGGTCACGGGCCGTCTCGACCGAGTCCGTCACGCGGCCGATCATGCTCTCGCCGCGCGCGACGAGTCGGTCGACGACGACCGAGATGTCGTGCTTGTAGCTCTTCTTCAGCACGGGCGGCTCCGAGAGCTGCACCATCTCGCCGTCGACGATCGCGCGGGCGAAACCCTTCGACGCCAGCTCCGCGAACAGGTCGACGAACTCGCCCTTCTTCTGGCTCACGACGGGCGCGACGACCTGATAGCGGGTGCCCTCGGGCAGGGCGATGAGCTGATCGGCGATCTGTTGCACGGTCTGCCGCTCGATGACCGCGTCGCACACGGGGCAGTGCGGGATCCCGACGCGCGCCCAGAGCAGACGCATGTAGTCGTAGATCTCGGTGATGGTGCCGACGGTCGAGCGAGGGTTGCGGTTGGTCGACTTCTGATCGATCGAGACCGCGGGGCTCAGCCCTTCGATCGCGTCGACGTCGGGCCGGTCCACCTGGCCGAGGAACTGGCGCGCGTAGGCGCTCAGCGACTCGACGTAGCGGCGCTGTCCTTCCGCGAAGATCGTGTCAAACGCGAGCGACGATTTCCCGGACCCGGACAGGCCCGTGAACACGATCATCTTGTCGCGAGGGATCTCCAGATCGACGTTCTTGAGATTGTGTACGCGCGCCCCGCGTACGGTGATCTTCTGGTCGGTTTCCACGGGAATGATCGGCACGGGATCTATCCTATTCGAAACTTTGTTCGTGAGGGTCGATTTCGCGCCCTCAGCGGGCGCGCCGCAGCAGAATGATGGCGAGCAGCGCCACGGCGAGCGCGCCGACGGGGGCCGCCCAGGCGATGCCCGCTCCGACGGCGCGTGGCATGACGAGCACCGCCGCGGCGACGAGCTGCGAGACGAGCTGCACCCCGAGCCAGCGCGCCGCGGTCGGCCGGAGCGCGGCGAGCGCGACGCGACTGCGGGCGGGGATCGCGAGTGCGAGGCTCGCCAGCACGTGCAGCGCGTGCACGGCAGCGATCGCCACGGCGGTGCGCCATGGCGATACCTCCCCCGCCAGCAGTGCGACGGGCAGGACGAGCAGCGCGACCCAGGCCATGCCGGAGCGCGGGAGGACCGCCCCCGCGACGGCGACGAGAACGAGGGTCACCTGCCAGAACGGCGCGGGCTGCAGCGCGGCGGCGGCACCCGCGGCGACGGCGACAGCCGCCGCCCGAAGGACGACGCCGCTGACCGCGGGCCCGATGACGATCTGGTCGCGCCTCATCGCCGCGCCCCCGTCCGTGCCCGGGCGATCATGCCCAGCGCGACGGCCGCATCGGCGCCCCATCGCACGCGCTCCACGCCGGCGGCCGCGAGATCGCGGAAGACCTCGTCGCGTTCGGCGAGGACGATCCGCAGGGAGAGCGCCTGCGGTTCCGTGAGCCGCGAGGTGTCGAGATCCGGGAGGGTGTCGACCGCGATGACGCGGTGCCCCGCGGCGCGCCACATCAGTGCGAGCTCCGCCGCGGCGCCGTCGAAGAAGGTCGAGAGAACGGCGATGACGGAGCCGTGCGGCACGGGCGGCGTGCGCCGGTAGCGGCTGTCGTCGCCCGATTGCCCCGTGTCGGCGATCGCCGCGACGAGCCGGGCGAGGTGTCGGGATCCCGTGCCGCCGCGCACCGACCGACCGCCCTGAACGAGCACGTGGTACGCGACGCGGTCTGCCGTCGCGACCGCCGCGGTCGCGATCGACCGCGCCGCCTCGCGGGCGTGATCGAGCGACGTCGTGCCGCTGCGTTCCAGGTCGTCGGTGCCCCACGTGGCAACGACCTCGCCGAGGTCGTCGGCGGTGTCGACCGCGATCACCACGGACGCGTCGCTCAGCGAGTTCGTGCGCCGCACGAGCAGCTCGCCGGGCCGTCGCGCGGCGCGCGCGGTCGCGCGCCAGTCGACCCGGCGGAGCTCGTCACCCGGCGCGAACGGGTGGATGTCGCGGAAGTCGCCGCCCTGACCGCGCCGCGAACCCTCGTGGGATCCGTGCAGCCCGGTGAGACGCGGGGCGAGAGGAAGCGCCGGCAGGGCGCGCTCCGGGGGCGCCACCGCTCGGCGCTGCACCACGGGACGCCACTCGTCGCCGACGACGGCGGCGTCGCCATCGAGCAAGCGCCCCGTCACACTGGTGGATTCGACGGGGCCGGAGTGCAGCGCGGCGGTGCGAGACGTCACGCGGGCGGTTCCGGGCACGACAACGCGCCGGGTGCGCCGCGACGACTGCACAATCTCCAGCTCGACCATCTCGGCGCCGCACGCGACGACGATCTCGTCCGAGAGCACGCCGACCTCCTCATCCGGGAGCGGGCGGACCCGGACGCGCTCGTCGTTGAGGCCGCGAGGCGGCCGCACGACGACAAGAGACCAGAGCGCGAGCGGCAGCGCCAGCGCGACGACGTCGGGGCGCGAGAAGATCAGGCCGACGCCGGCCAGAGCGATCGCACCCCCGATCGCGCCGACGAACGCCGGGCTCCTCACGCGGCGGCGCCCACCGTCGGCGGCACCGCGACCTCGCGCATCACGGTCTCCACGATGCGCTGGGGATCGACGCCCTGCGCCCAGGCCTGCGGGGTCAGTGTCAGGCGGTGCGCAAGCACCGGCACGGCAACGCGCTTGATGTCGTCGGGGCGCACGTACTCACGCCCGTCGAGCGCCGCAAGCGCACGCCCCAGGAGCAGGAGCGACTGGGATCCGCGCGGCGAGGATCCCACGGCGACGTGCTGCACCGCCCGCGTCGATCGCGCGACGTCGACGCAGTAGCGCGCGACGTCCGGGTCGACGTGGATCGCCTCGACGGCCGCCTGCATCGCCCGCAGTCCCTCGGCGTCGATCACCGGATCCACGTGCGTCTCCTCGGTGCGCCGCGCGACGCGGCCCATGAGGATCCGTGCCTCGTCGTCCGGCTCCGGGTATCCGACCGACAGTCGCACCATGAAGCGGTCGAGCTGCGCCTCCGGAAGGGCGTAGGTGCCCTCGTACTCCACCGGGTTCGAGGTGGCGATGACGTGAAACGGCTTGCGGAGCGGGAAGCTCGTGCCCTCGACGGTCACCTGACGCTCGGCCATCGCCTCGAGCATCGACGACTGCGTCTTGGGCGTCGTGCGGTTGATCTCGTCGGCCAGCAGCAGGCCCGTGAAGATCGGGCCGGGGCGGAAGACGAACTCGCCCGTATCGGGCGCATAAACGTACGAGCCTGTGACATCGCCTGGCAGCATGTCCGGCGTGCACTGCAATCGCCGGAAGTCGAGTCCGAGCGCGGAGGCGAGACTGCGGGCCGCGACGGTTTTCCCGAGCCCGGGGACATCCTCGAAGAGCACATGCCCCCCGGCCAGGATCGCGCCGAGGGCGATCTCGAGTGGGTCGTCCATGCCGACGACGACGGTCCGCACCGCGTCGAGAACCTTCGCGCCCGTCTCGGCGATCTCGGTCGTGCTGATCATGGCGTCTCCTGAGTGTCGGTGTGGGTGTCAGAGTCAGTGGCCGCGAATGCGCGGTCGATGTCGGCGGAACTGGCCTTGCGCGTCGAGAGCCTCGCCCACACCCCCGGGCCGAGGATCTCGTCGACCCGCTGCGGCTGGGTGTCCGGATCGACGCCGCGGCGGGCGAGACGACGGCGCAGCACCGCGCGTGCACGGCGAGCGACGATCTCTCCGGCGAGCTGCGTGCGCGGGTTGAAGCCCCACGCGAGTCGGGAGATCTCGGATCCACGGCTGACCGTCTCCGGACGATGACGCGGCGAGGGCGGCACGGCCGCGGCACCGCGCAGAATCATGAGAAGCGTCGCCGTCCCCGCCAGGAGGCCGTAGCCGAGCGCGAAGAGCGGCTCGAGCCCGACCATCGTGAGCACGATGGTTGCCAGGATCGTCGCGACGGCGGCCCAGGCGAGGCGCGCAAGACTCATCGCCAGCCCTCCTCGATCGCGTCGAGAGCTCGGCGAGCCGCGGCGCGATCGTCCTCCGTGGCGACCCGCCCGGCGAAGCGCACCCTCTCGTAGAGGCCGAGCAGCGCGCGGGCGTCGGCGGCGATTGCCTCGCGCCGGGTGATGATCCGCAGAGCGAACTCGGCCGGGGTCTCGGCGGCGCCGCGCACGAGCCCCGCGTCGGCGGCGCTCTGCTCGAGACCGACCCAGGCGGCCACGATGGCGTCGGACGGAGCCGCGTGCTCGTCGATCTCGCGCCGTGCGGACGCGATACCGCGACGGATCTCGGGCGCTGCGACCTCGGGGTCGGGCTCGGCCTCGGTCGCGAACGTCTCGACGCCGGGGGCCTCGGCGTCGCGCCGCGGGGTGCGCGCGAGCCAGGCGCGGACGAGTGCGCGCACGAGGAAGAACAGCAGAACTGCGACGACCGCCGCGCCGAGCGCGGCCAGGATCCAGCCGACGAGCGATCCGCCCTCCTCCGCCAGGCGCGGCATCAGATCGGGTAGGGGGCTCTCGCTCGGGGCGGGCGGGAGGTTGGGGACGTCCCGCCCGCCGCCGGTCTCGAATTTCCAATCGGGCGGGTCGAAGCGCGGGGTGCCCTGCGCCGCCGCCGCGAACATCGCGACGATGACGAGGATCACCGTCGCCGCGGGCGCCCACCATCGCCTCATGCGCGCGGATCCACGACCTGGCGACGATGCATGCCCCCTACCCTAGCGGTCTACGCGTGCCCCGCCTGTTCCATCTGCCGCAGCGCAGACTTCAGGTCGCTGACCTCGTCGCGCAGGCGCGCGGCGAGCTCGAACTTGAGCTGCTCCGCGGCGAGAACCATCTGTTGGGTGAGGTCGGCGATCGTCTCCTCGAGCTGCTCCGCACCCTCGGCGCCGATTCCATCGTGCTTCTTGAGCGGCGTCGCGGCCCTGCCGCGGCCGCCGTCCTTCCCCCGCGGATCCCGCTTGCGCTTGGCCAGCAGCTCCGCCGTGTCGGCCTCCTCGCGGGCGAGCTGGTCGGTGATGTCGGCGATCTTCTTGCGGAGCGGCTGCGGATCGATGCCGTGCTCGCGGTTGTAGGCGAGCTGAATGTCGCGGCGACGCTCGGTCTCCTCGAGCGCGCGCTTCATCGAATCGGTGATCCGATCGGCGTACATGTGCACCTCGCCGGAGACGTTTCGTGCGGCACGACCGATCGTCTGGATGAGCGAGGTGGTGCTGCGCAGGAACCCCTCCTTGTCGGCGTCGAGGATCGCCACGAGCGAGACCTCTGGCAGGTCGAGGCCCTCGCGGAGGAGGTTGATGCCGACGAGCACGTCGTACACGCCTTGGCGCAGCTCCGTGAGCAGCTCGACGCGGCGCAGCGTGTCGACGTCGCTGTGCAGGTACCGCACGCGCACGCCGTGCTCGTCGAGGAAGTCGGTGAGCTCTTCGGCCATCTTCTTCGTGAGCGTCGTCACGAGCACGCGCTCGTCGCGGGCGGCACGCACCCGAATCTCCTCGAGCAGGTCGTCGATCTGGCCTTCAATGGGCTTGATCACAACCTGCGGGTCGACGAGACCGGTCGGGCGGATGATCTGTTCGACCACGCCGTCCGCGATGTCCATCTCGTAGCGACCGGGCGTCGCGGAGAGGTAGACCGCCTGGCCGATCCGCTCCTTGAACTCGTCAAAGCGGAGCGGACGGTTGTCGAGGGCGCTCGGGAGGCGGAAGCCGTGATCGACGAGGGTGCGCTTGCGAGACGCGTCGCCCTCATACATCGCACCGATCTGCGGCACCGTGACGTGCGACTCGTCGATGACGATCACGAAGTCATCGGGGAAGAAGTCGAGGAGCGTGTGCGGCGGCTCGCCGGGCGCGCGGCCGTCGAGGTGGCGGGAGTAGTTCTCGATTCCAGAGCAGAACCCGATCTGCTGCAGCATCTCGAGATCGAAGCTCGTGCGCATCTTGAGGCGCTGCGCCTCGAGCAGCTTGCCCTGCTGCTCGAGCTCGGCCAGCCGCTCGGCGAGCTCCTCCTCGATCGTCTTGATCGCGCGCGCGACCGTGTCGACGCCCGCGGCGTAGTGCGTCGCGGGGAACACCGCGACGGCGTCCATGCGCTCGACGACCTCGCCGGTCAGCGGGTGGAGTTTCAGGATTTGTTCGATCTCGTCGCCGAACATCTCGATCCTGATCGCGTACTCCTCATACACCGGGATGATCTCGATCGTGTCGCCTCGCACGCGGAAGTTGCCGCGCGAGAAGTCGACGTCGTTGCGGTTGTACTGCATGTTGATGAACGCGCGGATCAGCGCGTCGCGGTCGTACTGCTCGCCCACCTGCAGCGCAACGAGGGAGCGCAGGTACTCCTCGGGGGATCCGAGGCCGTAGATACACGACACCGTGCTGACGACGATCACGTCGCGCCGGCTCAGCAGCGAGTTCGTCGTCGAGTGCCGCAGCCGTTCGACCTCCGCGTTGATCGACGAGTCCTTCTCGATGAAGGTGTCGGACTGCGGAACGTATGCCTCGGGCTGGTAGTAGTCGTAGTACGAGACGAAGTATTCGACGGCGTTGTTGGGCATCAGATCGCGGAACTCGTTCGCGAGCTGGGCCGCGAGCGTCTTGTTGTGCGCGAGCACGAGTGTCGGGCGCTGGATCTGCTCGATGAGCCACGCCGTCGTCGCCGACTTACCCGTTCCGGTCGCACCGAGCAGGACGATGTCGGTCTCACCGGCGTTGATGCGCGCTGCGAGCTCGGCGATGGCTTTGGGCTGGTCGCCCGAGGGCTCGTACTCGCTGATGACCTCGAAGGGCCGCACGCTGCGTCTGGTCTCCATGTATTAAGGCTATGCCGAACCTCCGACACGGGATCCGCGACCAGCGCCCGGATGCGTTCGCGCTCGCGCTCGGGCTCCGCCTCGCCGGCGGGCCGCGCCCGGCCGCTCGACGCGGACGGGGATCGGCGCCGGCTCGCCGCAACGCTCGCGATTCAATTCGCGCGGAGGTCGTCCCAGAGGCGGTCGGCCTGCTCGAGCGTGTGCTCGATCGTGCCGGAGGTGTCGATCACGACATCGGCGAGTGCCAATCGATCCTCGTCGGACGCCTGATTGCGGACCCGCGCCGCCGCGTCGTCGCGCGTCATGCCACGGTCGACGACCATGCGCTCGATGCGCACGGCGGCAGGCGCGTGCGCGACGACGATTCTGTCCCACTCCCCCGTTCCGCGCGCCTCGCGCAGCAGGGGCACGTCGTAGACCACGACGGCGTCCGGATCCGCAGCGAACGCCTCGCGGAACCGGCGCTGCGTCTCGTCGCGCACGGCCGGGTGCACGATCGCGTTGAGGGTCGCGAGCTTGTCGGGGTCGTCGAAGACGATGGATCCGAGGGCCGGGCGATTCAGCGATCCATCGGGGGCGACAACCCCCGGCCCGAAGGCGTCGACGATCTGTTCGAAGACGGGGCGACCCGGTTCCTGGAGCTCCCGCACGGTCCGATCCGCATCCACGACAACCGCCCCGTGCTCGGCGAGGCGACGGGCGATTGTGGACTTTCCCGAGGCGATGCCCCCGGTCAGGGCGATGAGCGGCATGAGTACGAGGTTACTCGTTCAACAACCGGGGCCCTGCGGATCCTCTTGGCACGTGCGTTCGACGAGATAGGACTGCTTCTCATAGATCTGCACCTCCGTTCCCGCGCCGCGCGAGACGATGTGCCCCGAGACGGGAAAGACGCCCCACTCGCCGAAGTCGACCGTCGCGACATAGGCGACGTCGACGGTCACGGTGACGACGCCCCGCTCTCCGTAGGTGTGACTCGACGCCGTGGGCGTGAGCTGCGGCTGGCCGAGCCCGTCCCACGTCGCAGCCGATCCCGGAATCTGTGTCTGCGTTCCATCGCCGTAGTCGATCGTGACGAGGTCGGGGGTGAAGGTGACGCTCACCGGCAGGTCGAAGAGGCTCCCGCCGACGGTGTGCGAGGCCACCTCGAATGCCACGTTCATCGGCGCATTCATGATCGCAACGCCAAACGGCTCGATCGTCGGGACGACAGGCTCCGGCGCGAAACTCGCGACATCTCGCTCGTCGATCTCGGCGGGGATATCGGGGGCCTCGGGTGCCACCGGCTCCGCCGGCAGAGCGGGCTCCTCGGGCTCCGGAGCAAGGTCGTCGACGCAGGAGTTGCCCAGCAGTTCTCCGCCCGAGTCCTCGCATTGCCAGCCGCCGTTCCCCGGCGCCGGCGGCGAGTTCGGATCCTGCGGGGCACCCGGCTCGCCGGGCGACGCGGGCGGGTTGGGGTTGTTGGGGTTCGGCCGGGGGTTGTTCGGTGCAGGTGGCTGGTTGGGGCTCGGGTTGCCGGGAGCCCCCGGATTGCCCGGGCGGAACTCCTCGAGTTCGAGGTTGTCGTCGTCGTTGCCGTCGCAGCCACCGAGCCTTAGCTCCTCAAAACTGCAGTCCGCGATCGCCGTAGCTGAATCCACCGTTGGTAGCCCTGGCAGGCCCGCGGCGCTCAACAATCCCACGATCATGAGGTCGAGCATCAACATACGTCGTCGTCGCTCTCATCGAGGTTTGCGAGGAGCATCGTCCCACCGACGGACATGAAACGCATTGAAACCGTATAGATCGGGTCTTCACGCGGTGATTCCCAACCATTTCCGTCAACGTTCACCTGAAAGTCGCTGTCGTCGACACAAACCCGGGCTTCAACGACGGCTGCTTCTCCCACTACCCTGTACTCGTCGTGTACGAAGGACCCCAGCTTGCTTTCACCTCGCACCTCGATCGAATCTTCAGTCCCCGAGTCTTGTGGCGAACGCTCGTAGTGGGCAAGCAAGTCACCAGTTATGTACTGTTTCTCTTCACTCTTGTCGCTCCCGATAGCACCAGCCGCCCAATACGCCCGAAACGTCTCCTCGGCTGCGGCGTAGGCGCTCTCTTCCGTCCATTCCGGCTCAGGCTCTGCCGCGGGCGTGCAGCCGACGAGCGCGGTGGTGACGAGAAGGACGAGCCCTGTTGCAGCGGTGAAACGAGACATGCCGACAGGCTAGACGAAATCGCGCGACGGCCTCGAAAGTTATCCACAGGCGATCTCTTCGCCGTGTGCATCGGCGAGTGGGAACGCAAAACGGGCCGGATCCCGAAGGATCCGGCCCGCTTCTGGCTTACTTAGTTGCCGGCGAGCTTCTCGCGGAGCGCCGCGAGAGCCTCGTCGTCAGCGAGGGCGCCGGTCGAGGAGCTCTCCGAGGAGAAGCTGCTCGATGCCGAGGGCGCGACGTCCTCAGCGTTTGCCTCGGCCTCGATGGCCTTGGCAACCTGCTCCTTGTGCTGCTCCCAGCGAGCCTGAGCCGATGCGTACTCGTTCTCCCAGGCGACGCGAGCCTCGTCGTAGCCCTCGAGCCACTGGTTGGTCTCGGGGTCGAAGCCCTCGGGGAACTTGTACTCGCCGTTCTCGTCGTACTCGGTGGTCATGCCGTAGAGCGACGGGTCGAACTCGGTACCGTTGGGGTCAACCATGTCGTTGGCCTGCTTCAGCGACAGCGAGATGCGGCGACGGTCGAGGTCGATGTCGATGACGCGGACGAAGAGCTCCTCGCCGACCGACACAACCTGCTCCGCCATCTCGACGTGCTTGTGCGACAGCTCCGAGATGTGCACGAGGCCCTCGATGCCGTCGGCGACGCGAACGAACGCACCGAACGGAACAAGCTTCGTGACCTTACCCGGCGTGATCTGACCGATCTGGTGGGTACGGGCGAAGACCTGCCACGGGTCCTCCTGCGTCGCCTTCAGCGACAGCGAGACGCGCTCGCGGTCGAGGTCGACCTCGAGAACCTCGACGGTGACTTCCTGACCAACCTCGACGACCTCGCTGGCGTGGTCGATGTGCTTCCAGGAAAGCTCCGAGACGTGGACGAGACCGTCAACGCCACCGAGGTCGACGAACGCACCGAAGTTGACGATCGACGAGACCTGACCCTTGCGGACCTGGCCCTTGTGCAGGCCGTTGAGGAACTGAGCACGCGTGGCCGACTGCGTCTCCTCGAGGAGGGCGCGGCGCGAGAGAACCACGTTGTTGCGGTTCTTGTCGAGCTCGAGGATCTTCGCCTCGAGCTCCTGGCCGAGGTACGGCGTCAGGTCGCGCACGCGGCGCAGCTCGATGAGCGAGGCGGGGAGGAAGCCGCGGAGACCGATGTCGAGGATGAGACCACCCTTGACGACCTCGATAACGGTGCCCTTGACGACACCGTCGTTCTCCTTGACCTGCTCGACATCGCCCCACGCGCGCTCGTACTGCGCACGCTTCTTCGACAGGATGAGGCGGCCTTCCTTGTCCTCCTTCTGGAGAACGAGGGCCTCGATCTGGTCACCCACGTTGACGACGTCGTCAGGGTTGACGTCGTGCTTGATGGAGAGCTCACGCGAGGGGATGACACCCTCGGTCTTGTACCCGACGTCGAGGAGAACCTCATCGCGGTCGATCTTGACGATCTCGCCCTCGATGATGTCGCCGTCGTTGAAGAACTTGAGAGTCTTCTCGACCGCGGCCAGGAAGTCCTCAGCAGAGCCGATGTCGTTGATCGCGACCTGCGTGGTGGCCGGGGCGGTCGTTTCGTTAGTCATGTAGTGGTTAGCCTTCAGGGGTCTATCTCGGGCTTGCGGATCCGCACCCGCGAGCAAGCGGGCGACGCTTCGTGGATCCGAAGCAGTTGGATTGGGATTGCCACGCGCGCGCACGACGCCCACGAGTGACACTCAAGAATAGCACAGCGGCCGCGTCGTCACGAGGGTTCTTCCGGGACGCGGCGCGCACTGCGGGGCGACACGGGTGCGCCGTGCGGAACTTCGCGCGATGATCGATAGCATTTCCAGCATGTCCCCCGACAACGTCGCCGGTGCGCGGTTTCTGACCCTCTGGTCCGTCGTCCGCGCGGCGGCCGCCGCCGTGACCGCTGCCGCGGTGATCTACCTGCTCGTCCACGACCTCCAGTACGTGCTCGTGAACGAGACGCCCTCCGGTTCGCACGTGCCGACGTACGTGGCGAACTACTTCAGTTTCTTCACGATCGAGTCGAACATCATGGCCGCCGTGTACCTCGGCCTCGCAGCGATATGGGGATTCACGAAGGGACGTCGCGGCCTCGCGCAGCCGATACCGCTGGCGGGTTTGCAGATTCTTACGGCCTGCTGCATGATCCTCACGGGCATGGTCTACAACGTGCTGCTCCGCGGTCTTGAGCGCGATGGCGGAATCGCTCCCTTCGTCGATTGGACGAACGAGCTCATGCACGTGATCGCACCCCTGGTGTTGCTCGTCGACGTGATCGTCTCGCCGCGGCCCCGGCGCGTGCCCTGGGGCACCATCCTCCTGCCGCTCGGATACGTCGTCGCGTATCTCACCTACACGTTCATCCGTGCGCCGTTCATCATCTCGCCCGTGGGCGCGGCACCGTACTGGTACCCGTATCCGTTCCTGAATCCGCACGCCCAGGGAGGATGGGGCGGCGTCGCGAGCTATATCGTCGTGATCGCCGCGGGTTTCGTTCTCTTCGCCGCGGCGCTCGTCGCGTTCGTGCGGTGGCGCGCGTCACGCGACACGGCTCGAGGCTGAGCCGCCCAGGACCCGCGCTCCCTCGTCAGTCAGCACGAGCTGCGCCCTGAGAGCGAGCGGATTTTGGGAGAAGCCCTCCCGCATGCCCTCCACCCAACGAATCAGGTGCGGATCCGTTCCGGGAACGCCCGGGCGCTCCCAGATGACGACGACGGACGCGGCGGGGGTCTGATCGACGATCTGGGCGATGCGGTCCCCGAGCACGCGGGCGGCGCTCACGGGCCCGCCGCTCGGCATCGCAGCGGGAGCCTGAGGGTCATTCGGAAGGTCGTCGATCGGGATGATCACCCTCGTCGAGCGCAACTGGTCGTCGAGGAGCATGATCCAGGTCCGTGCGACCGAGGGCCGTTCGAGCAACACGTTGACGAGGCGCTCGATGTCACGGTCGTCGGTCAGGGGGCGGTAGTCGAGTTCGGCGAGAGCCGTCGCGTCAGTCATGGTGTCAGCATCGCGGATCCGGCGACGGCGCCGCGGGCGCGGAGGCGCGATTGTGGATGGATATCGCGGTTTCGCCGAATCTGTGGATAAATCAGCTTCTCGAGGCGCAGTTCACGCACATGGTTGCGGTGGGGCGAATGCGGAGGCGCGCCACGGGGATCGGGCTCCCGCACGCCTCGCACGTCCCAAAGCGCCCTTCCGCGAGCCGCTTCTGTGCGTCGTCGATTGCGCGCAGTTCCCGTTCGGCCTCGGCGTCGAGGCCCACAATGCGCGACCACTCGTCCGAGAGCGTCGCGCCCTCGGGGTCGTGCTCGTCGTCCGCGGTGGCGGCGGAGCGCGCATCGGCCAGCTCGGTCAGATCCTCGGAGCGTCTCCGGCGGGCCGCGAGCACGTCCTCGAGGCGCGCCTCGAGGATCCGCCGGAACTCCTCACGATGCCTGTCGTCCATGACAAGACCCTAGACGCGAAAACCGCCCCCGCGCGCATTGCGCAGGGGCGGTTTGTGAGGGACGCGCCAGCGTCGCCGTGAGCGAAGCGAACCAACGGCGCCGTCGTCCCGACTACGCCGAGGTCACCGCGCAGCGGTGCCCACGGTCCGCGACGCGCCAGCGTCGCCGTGAGCGAAGCGAACCAACGGCGCCGTCGTCCCGATTACGCCGAGGTCACCGCGCAGCGGTGCCCTCGGTGTAGTCGTCGTCGCTGTTCTGCCACGAGAACAGGGCGCGGAGCTCGCGACCGGTGGACTCGATCGGGTGCTGCTCTTCTTCGGCGCGGAGCTTCTTGAACTCGGGCGCTCCGGCGTCCTGGTCGTCGATGAAGCGCTTCGCGAAGGCACCGGACTGGATGTCGGCGAGCACGGCCTTCATGTTGTCCTTGACGTGCTGGTCAATGACGCGCGGGCCCGAGACGTAGTCACCGAACTCGGCGGTGTCCGAGATCGACCAGCGCTGCTTGGCGATGCCGCCCTCCCACATGAGGTCGACGATGAGCTTCAGCTCGTGGAGAACCTCGAAGTAGGCGATCTGCGGCTGGTAGCCCGCCTCGGTGAGGGTCTCGAAGCCGGCCTGCACGAGGTGGCTCATGCCACCGCAGAGCACGGCCTGCTCGCCGAACAAGTCGGTCTCGGTCTCCTCGGTGAACGTCGTCTTGATGACGCCCGCGCGGGTTCCGCCGATGCCGGCCGCGTACGAGAGCGCAAGGGCCCAGGCGTTGCCCGAGGCGTCCTTCTCGACACCGATGATGTCCGGGATGCCGCGGCCCGCGACGAACTCGCGACGCACCGTGTGGCCCGGGGCCTTCGGGGCGATGAGGATCACGTCGACGCCCTCGGGCGCCTCGATGAGGCCGAAGCGGATGTTGAAGCCGTGCGCGAAGGCGAGGGCCTTGCCCTCGGCGAGGTTCGGCTTGATGCTCTCGGAGTAGATCGAGCGCTGGTTCTGGTCCGGCGCGAGGATCATGATGACGTCGGCCCACGCGGTCGCGTCGGCGACGTTCTTCACCGGGAAGCCGTCGTCGGCGGCCTTCTGCGCCGACTTCGAGCCCTCACGCAGTGCGACGGCGACCTCGACACCCGAGTCGCGAAGGTTCTGCGCGTGCGCGTGACCCTGCGAGCCGTAGCCCACGATCGCGACCTTCTTGGACTGGATGATCGACAGGTCTGCGTCCTGGTCGTAGAGGATCTCTGCCACTGTGTTGCTCCTTGTTTGAGTGGTGTGGTGATGTCTGGTGTCGTCGCTCAGCGCAGGGCGCGCTCGGAGATCGACTTCGGTCCGCGGCCGAGCGCGAGAAGGCCCGACTGCGAGATTTCCTTGATTCCGAAGGGCGCGATCGCCCTCTGGAATGCGTCGACCTTGCCCTGGTCGCCCGTGATTTCGATGACGAGCGAGTCCGGCGCGTAGTCGACCACGTTCGCGCGGAACAGGTTCACGACCTCGAGCACGTTCGCTCGCGTGACGTTGTCGGCGCGCACCTTGACGAGCATGTGCTGGCGCTGCACCGAGGCAGCCGGGTCGAGCTCGACGATCTTCACGACGTTGATGAGCTTGTTCAGCTGCTTCGTGACCTGCTCGAGCGGGTGGGCCTCGACGTCGACGACGACCGTGATGCGCGACAGACCGGGCACCTCGGTCACGCCGACCGCGAGCGAGTGAATGTTGAAGCCGCGGCGGGCGAAGAGGCCCGAGACGCGCGTCAGCAGACCGGGGGTGTCCTCGACGAGGAGACTCAGAACGTGTGTCGACATGTCATGCCTCCTGGTCGAATGCCGGCGAGTGGTCGCGTGCGTACTGGACGTAGCTGTTGCTCACGCCCTGGGGGACCATCGGCCACACCATCGCGTCGCTCGAGACGACGAAGTCGATCACGACGGGGCGATCGTTCGTCTCGAGGGCGAGTTTGATTGCGTCGTCGATCTCCTCTTCCTTCTCCACTCGGATGGCGAGGCAGCCGTACGCATCGGCCAGCTTCACGAAGTCGGGGACCCGCCGGGAGTCGTGGCCCGTGTTGAGCTCGGTGTGCGAGTAGCGCCCGTCGTAGAAGAGCGTCTGCCACTGGCGCACCATGCCGAGCGACGAGTTGTTGATGACGGCGACCTTGATCGGGATGTTGTTGAGCACGCAGGTCGCGAGCTCCTGGTTGGTCATCTGGAAGCAGCCGTCGCCGTCGATCGCCCACACCGCGCGGTCCGGCTGCGCGACCTTGGCGCCCATCGCCGCGGGCACCGAGTAGCCCATCGTGCCGGCGCCGCCCGAGTTGAGCCACGAGTTCGGCCGTTCGTACTTGATGAACTGCGCCGACCACATCTGGTGCTGACCGACGCCGGCGACGAACACGCCCTCGGGGCCGGTCAGCTCGCCGATGCGGCTGATGATGTGCTGCGGAGCGAGCAGACCGTCGGTCGGGGCCGTGTAGCCGAGCGGGTAGCGCTCGCGAAGGTCGTTCAGGTGCGCCCACCACTCGGTGAAGTCGGGGGCCTGGCCTGCGACGGCCGAGCGGTACGCCGTGTCGAGGTCGACGAGCACCTCGCGCACGTCACCGACGATCGGCACCTCCGCGGCACGGATCTTTCCGATCTCGGCGGGGTCGATGTCGACGTGGATCACCTTGGCGTTGGGAGCGAAGAGCTCCGTCTTGCCGGTCACGCGGTCGTCGAAGCGCGCGCCGAGGGCGACGATGAGGTCGCTCTCCTGCAGCGCGAGCACCGCGGGGACGGCGCCGTGCATGCCGGGCATGCCGAGGTGCTGCTCGTGCGAGTCGGGGAAGGCGCCGCGCGCCATGAGCGTCGTCACGACGGGCGCGCCGGTGGTCTCGGCGAAGGTCTTCAGCTCCTCCGAGGCGCGGGCGCGGATGACACCGCCGCCGACGTAGAGCACGGGCTGCTTCGACTGCGCGATGAGTGCCGCCGCGGCCTGGATCTGCTTGCCGTGGGCCTTCGTGACGGGACGGTAGCCCGGCAGTTCATAGCTCGGCGGCCAGATGAACGGGGCCTCGGCCTGCTGTGCGTCCTTCGTGATGTCGACGAGCACCGGTCCCGGACGACCGGTCGAGGCGATCTCGAAGGCCTGCGCGATCGCACCGGGAATCTCCTCGGCGCGCTTGACGAGGATCGAGTGCTTCGTGATCGGCATCGTGATGCCGACGATGTCGGCCTCCTGGAACGCGTCGGTTCCCATCAGCGTCGAGAACACCTGGCCCGTAATGGCGACCAGCGGCACCGAGTCCATGTAGGCATCGGCGATCGCCGTGACGAGGTTCGTCGCGCCCGGTCCCGACGTCGCGATCGCGACGCCGACCTTGCCGCTCGCGGCGGCGTACCCCTCGGCCGCGTGGCCGGCGCCCTGCTCGTGTCGCACGAGGATGTGGTTCAGCGAGGTGGCGTGCATGAGGGCGTCGTAGGCGGGCAGGATCGCGCCGCCGGGAAGACCGAATACGTCGTCTACGCCGAGCAGCTCGAGCGAGCGGACCACCGCCGCGGCTCCCGTCATGACGGGGGCGTTCGCTGCCGATCCGGCGGGCGGCCGAGGAATGGCGGAAGTGGATTCTGCGGGCATAATGCTTCCCTGATTCAGTCGAGCGTCGTTGATGCAGTGCGGGACGTCAACCCGATACCGCTCCGTGAGCGATGGGGAGGACGGGGTTCGCGAACTGCGCGAGAACACCGCGGGTAAAACGCGGGCGGAAGTGCCTCAGGCCAGAGCGGCGGGAGACGAACTCTGCAGCGCCGACGAGTATGTCGAGCGTGCGAGTGAGGACTACGACCCGGATCAGATCACCATCGCGTACAGACGCGACCCGATCGACTCGCGGACCGGTTGTGCCGCCGGTGAATCGACCGTGCACTAAGTCTAGTGCATCGGTACGGGAACCTGCTTCGTCACTCACACGAAGAGTCTATTCGACACTCAGCGAACTCACGGACACCTGCGTGAATTGCCACCCGGGTCACTCCGGAGTCGACCACGATGCACGGACTTCGGCGATCCGATCGAGCACATCGACCAGACCACCGATGTTGTCGACACGTGTATGCGCGGCCGTGTCGCCCTCTCCCACTCGGATCCCCAGATCGCCGTCGCCGAGCGAGCGAAGCGCGTCCTCGTCCGTCACGTCGTCGCCCGCGAAGACGACGGCATCCGCGCCGAGTTCGGCGCGGAGCTCCGCGACCGCGGTGTCCTTTCCCTCGTGTCGCCACGAGAACTCGAGCACGTGCTTGCCCTCCCGGCGCCGCCACTGGGGCGCCGCGTCGCGCATCAGCGCGTCCACGGCATCGTGCGCGCCCGCCTCGGCCTCCGCCGTCGAAGTGCGGGTATGCAGCGCGAAGCCGAAGGTCTTGTCCTCGATCCACGCGCCCTCGAAGGCCGCCGCGATCGTCTCCGCGCGCGCACGAATCGCGGCGGATCCGGGGTCAGCGGCGGCGGACGCGAGCCCGCCGGACGGGGTCCAGCGCTCGCTTCCGTGGGATCCGACGAGCCAGACACCCGAGTCGTCCCCGTGCTCCGCGATGATGCGAAGGTCGCGGAGAGAGCGGCCGGACACGAGCGCGACGGTCACACCGTCGAGGCGGGACAGCCGCTCGACGACGCGCGTCGCGGCGGGCGTCGCGCGGGCAGACATCGGATCCGCCACGAGCGGCGACAGCGTCCCGTCGAAATCGAGGGCGACCAGGAGCCGACGGGCGGACGCGACCGATCGGATCCGCTCGTCGAGCCCCGTCACGCGTTCCTCCGCGCGTCGCGGATGTGCTCGATGTCGGCGACGAAGTTGCGCCCCCACCGGGCCACGTCGTTGTCGATGACCTTCTTGCGCATCGTCTTCATCCGACGGGCCTGCTCCGCCTCGGGCATCGACAACGCGCGCATCATGATGTCCTTCATCCCCTCGATGTCGTGGGGATTGACGAGGAGCGCGCTTCCGAGCTCATCCGCGGCGCCGGCGAACTCGCTCAGCACGAGTACGCCGGTGTTGTCCTGGCGCACGGCGACGTACTCCTTCGCCACGAGGTTCATGCCGTCGCGCAGCGCGGTGACGAGCATGACGTCCGCGGCGAGGTACAGCGCCACCATCTCCTCGCGCGGATATCCCTGGTGCAGGTATCGGATGGCGGTGGTCTCGACCGAGGAGTAGTCGCCGTTGATGCGGGCAACCGTCTTCTCGATCTCGTCGCGCAGATCCTGATACGCCTCGACGCCGGGGCGCGACGGGCTCGCGATCTGCACGAGCGTCGCCTGCTCCCCCGTGAGGTGCCCGTCCGCCAGCAGCTCTCCGTACGCCTTGAGGCGGTGTCGGATGCCCTTCGTGTAGTCGAGGCGATCGACGCCGAGCATCAGCTTCGCGGATCCGATCTGCTCGCGCAGCTCCTTCGCCCGGGCGATGACCTCGGGCTTGCGCGCGAGCTCGAGGAAGGCATCGACGTCGATCGAGATCGGGTAGGACTTCGCGATGACCGTGCGCTGCTGATCGTCGATCGTCGGAACGGTGACCGTGTCGCCCTTCGTCGGGTAGTGCAGCAGGCGTCGGATCGACCGCTGGAAGTTGCCCGCGTCCGCGACGCGCTGGAACCCGATCACGTCGGCGCCGAGGAGCCCCTCGAGCACCTGCCGGCGCCACGGCAACTGCGCGTAGAGCGCGTATGCCGGGAACGGAATGTGGTGGAAGTATCCGATCGTCACGTCGGGGCGCAGCTCCCGGACCATCTGCGGAACGAGTTGCAGCTGGTAATCCTGCACCCAGACGAATCCGCCCTCCGCGACCGCCTCCGCGGCGGCCTCGGCGAAGCGCCGGTTGACCCGGACATACGCGTCCCACCACGAGCGCTTGAACTCGGGCGTAGCGATGACGTCGTGGTACAGGGGCCAGATCGTACCGTTCGAGAATCCCTCGTAATAGTCGCGCAGCTCGGCCTCCGAGAGCGACACCGGTACGAGGCGGGTGCCGTCGAAGTCGAACGGTTCGATATCGAGATCTGCTTTACCGCCCCATCCGACCCAGGCCCCGTCCATGCCCCGCATCACCTGCTCCAATGCGGTGACGAGGCCTCCCGGTGAGGTGCGCCACATGGGCTCCCCATCAGGGCCTTCGACACGGTCGACGGGAAGGCGGTTGGCGACGACTACGAGTTCGGCTTGCGACATCTGTGCACGCTCCTTCTTCGCCGCCCAGCCTAGTAGCCTGTGGCTATGCGCAAGTATCTTCTCGGCACGGGCATCATCGGAGCGATCACCAGCGGATACTCGCTCCTCAGGGGAGCAGACCAGCAGCCGTTCACCTGGCGGGTCGCGCTCGCATGGCTGAGCTGGGCGATCACCTTCGCCCTCTCGCTCGGGATGATTCTCGACATCCGAAAGGCCTCCAAGGGCGGCACGGTGTCGGACGACTCCCCCATCGCGGGCTCCGAGTACAAGTACGTGCGCGGCGGCACCAAGCCCGACACCAAGCCGAAGAAGAGCAAGAAGAAGTAGACCCTACGGCGCCGACTCGCGCTGCACGATGCGATAGCTCGCGAACTTCGTGCACGGGTCGCTCGTTGGATCCTCGATCCGCCGGGAGAGAAGGTCGACGGCCTCGCGCGCGATCCACTCGCGACCGGGCTCGATCGTCGTGAGCGAGGGTATCGAATAGGCGCTCTCGTCCACGTTGTCGAAGCCCATGACGGCGACATCGCCGGGCACCGCAAGGCCCCTCTCCTCGAGCGCGCGCAGCGCCCCGAAGGCGAGCGTGTCGTTGAGCGCGAACAGCGCGTCGAAGGACGGCCCCTCGTCGATCAGGCGGCGCGTCACCTCGACCCCGTCGCGACGGTGCCACGTCTCGGCACCCCGCACGAGGCCGGGATCGTATGCGATCCCCCGCGCCTCGAGCGCCGCGCGGTATCCCGCCAGGCGCAACGCCGCGGACCCCATCTCGGCGTTCTCGTCCGCGCCGAGGAGCGCGATGCGGCGGCGACCGCGGTCCAGTAGGTACTCCGTCGCGGCGCGGGCCGCCTCCGTGTTCTGCATTGTGACGTGATCCGCGGGGCCATCGAAGATGCGCTCGCCGAGCAGGACGAGGGGGTATCCCACGTCGAGTGCGCCGACGTCTCCGTGGTCCATCGCGAGCGGGCTGAAGAGCAGTCCGTCCGTCATGCGCAGGCGCGGTGGCTGCAACAGCGCGAGTTCGCGCTCCCGCGTTCCGCCGGTCTGTTCGATGTGCACGGCGAGGCCGCGCTCCTCCGCGACGGCGATGACCGAGCCGGCGAGCTCCGCGAAGTAACTGAGCGACAGGTCCGGCACGGCAAGCGCGATGACTCCGGTCCGCCCCGACCGCAGGCTGCGCGCCGTGTGGTTCGGGGCGTAGCCGAGTTCGGCGATCGCCCGCTCGACGCGCTCGCGCGTCGAGTCGCGGATGTGGGGATGATCGTGGATCACGTTCGAGACGGTCTTGATCGACACCCCCGCCCGAGCCGCGACGTCCTTGAGCGTGGCGACCACCGAACCGCCCGCTACAGCCCGAGCCGGCGCGTGTACTCGTTGAGCAGGCGCCCCGCCGGATCCATCTTCTGATGCAGCTCTCGGAAATCGTCGAACCGAGGGTACTGCTCCGCGACGGCCTCGCCGGAACGGGTGAAGATCTTGCCCCAGTGCGGGCGTGCGTCGAACGGTTCGAGAGCGGCCTCGAGTTCCGTCAGCACCTCGCGCACCGCTGGCTCGTCGCGGTGCCACGTGAAGTGCAAGGCGACCGAATCGCGGCCGTATGCCGGGTCGAGCCACAGCTCGGACGCGGCGACGGAGCGGATCTCGTTGACGAAGAGCAGGGGCGAGATCACGTGCGCGATCTCCGACACGGCCTCGATCGCGGCGGGCGCGTGCTCGCGGGCGATGAGGAACTCGCTCTGCAGCTCCGCTCCGACGCTCGGCGTGAAGTCCATGCGGAAGTGCGGCAGACGCTGGAACCACGGCCCCTTGACTCCGAGCTGCGGGTTGCAGGCGACGGGATCCACGCCGAGGATCGGGTGCCTCGGCCCGTCCGCGGGGGTTGCGCCGAGGCGCGCAACCGTGCGCTCGTCGACTCCCGCGCCGCGCGTCTTGACCCACAGCTGATCGGCGCGCTCCGTGTCGTGCCACGTCGTGAAGAGGCTGACGCTGTCACCGAGGCAGGTGACGGCGTCGTAGTCGGACAGGATCTCCGCCCAGCTGGGCCCGTCGAAGGTGTACTGCGCGACCTCGTAGCTCGGCTCCGTGTCGAGCTCGAGCGCTGTGACGATGCCGAGAGACCCGAGGTGCACGGGCGCGCCGCCGAAGGAGGCGTCCTCGCGCGACAGGGTCACCTCCTCGCCCTCGCTCGTGAGGAAGGTCACCGACCGCACCGCCGTCGCAAGCGACGCCAGCCGGTCGCCGGATCCGTGCGTACCTGTCGCGATCGCGCCGGCGACCGAGATGTGCGGAAGGGAGGCGAGGTTCGCGAGCGCCCGCCCGTGCTCTTCGAGAACCGGGGCGACATCGCCGTAACGGAGTCCGCCGGCGATCCGCACCGACTCCCCCGTCACCTCGATCTCGCGGGGCATCTCCGCCAGCGAGACGAGCGTGCCGCTCGTGTCCGCGATGTCGTTGAAGCAGTGACGGGATCCGATCGCGCGGATCGGGCCGGAGCCTGCGAGCGCGTCGCGCAGCTCATCGATCGAGCGCGGATGCAGCACGCGCTCCGCGGAGTACGCGAAGTTCTCGGCCCAGTTGCGTTCTTGCGTCATTGCCATCCTCCGTTAGGCGAGCGCGATCGCTGTCCAGGATACGGGCGGCAACGTGATCGTGAGAGCACCGTCCTCAAGGCGCGCCGAGTCGTTCGTGCGCGGGGCGACGCGCTCGGGATCCTCGAGCGTGTTCTTCGCGTGGATGTCGTCGTCCGCGAGGGTGTGCGTCTCGCGGATCGTCGAGGCACCGAGCGCGGAGGCGTCGACCGTGACCTCGATCGACTCGGTCTGCGAGCGGTTGACGAGGAAGACTGCGCTCTCGCCCGTCTCGGCGTCGTGCGTTGCGACGGTGTCGACGAGCGAGACCGTGCCGAAACGCTTCGTCTCATACGTCGGCGCGTCGACCTTGACCTCGAGGGCGGTTCCCCGGGCGAGGCGCGAGGTGATCGAGAACGGGAAGAAGGTGGTCTGGCGCCACGCGATTCCGCCCGGCTCGGTCATGATCGGGGCGATGACGTTCACGAGCTGCGCGAGCGAGGCGCTCGCGACGCGATCGGCGTGACGCAGCAGGGTGATCATCAGGTCGCCGAAGACGACGGCGTCGATGACGGAGTAGACGTCCTCGAGCAGTCGCGGTGCGACGGGCCACACGTCGGGGTCGTGGATCTGGTCCTCGTCGTGGAAGCGGCTCTGGTACCAGACGTTCCATTCGTCGAAGGAAATGTCGATCTTCTTCGAGGATCCGCGAACGGCGCCCACGTGATCGGCCGTCTTCACAACGGTGTCGATGAAGCCGTCCATGTCGACGCCCGAGGCGAGGAACGAATCGAGGTCGCCGTCCTTCGGCTCGTAATAGGCGTGGCACGAGATGAGGTCGACGTCGTCGTAGGAGTGCTGTAGCACCACGCGCTCCCACTCGCCGAAGGTCGGCATGTGCGCGCTCGAGGAGCCGCACACGATGAGCGTGACGTTCTCGTCGACCTGCCGGAGGGCCTTCGCGGTCTGCGACGCGATCTTGCCGTAGTCCTCGGCGGAGCGGTGGCCGAGCTGCCAGGGGCCGTCCATCTCGTTGCCCAGGCACCACATCTGGACCCCGAACGGATCCTTTCGGCCGTTGGCCGCGCGCCGCTCGGTCAGCGTCGTCTGCGCGGACACGTTCGTGTACTCGAAGAGGTCGAGCGCCTCCAGCACTCCCCGCGTTCCGAGGTTGACGGCCATCATCAGTTCGCTGTCGACCTTCTCGAGCCAGGAGGCGAACTCGTGCAGGCCGACCTCGTTGGTCTCCGTCGAGTGCCATGCCAGGTCGAGGCGGCGCGGGCGCTGGTCGCGGGGGCCGACGCTGTCTTCCCATCGGAAGCCCGAGACGAAGTTGCCGCCGGGGTACCGGATCGTCTCGACGCCGAGCTCCCGCACGAGATCGATGACGTCCTGGCGGAAGCCCTCGGCGTCCGCCGTGGCGTGCCCGGGCTCGAAGATTCCGGTGTAGATGTGGCGGCCGAGGTGCTCGACGAAGCCGCCGAACAGGTTCCGGCGGATCGGGCCGATCGCGAAGCGCGGGTCGACGGTGAGGTGCGCGTGGGGCATGAGCTTCCTTGCTGTGCTGCGAATGAAAGATCGGTAAACGTTGTAAGTAAACGTTGAAATTCAGGATGGCAGGGCCTCGCCCACCCTGTCAAGCGCGGACCTCTCCTCCGCCGGGATCCCCGGCCGCGCGACACGCGCGGCGCGCGGGGCCCGCGTAGTCTGTGGGCATGTCTTCGCACGCCCGCGTCACGATGCGCGATGTCGCGCGGGTCGCGGGCGTGTCGACGAAGACCGTCTCGAACGTCGTCACGGGTGCGTTCACCGTGCGGCCCGAGACGCGCGAGCGCGTCGAAGCGGCGATCCGCGAGCTCGACTTCGTGCCGAACCTCAGCGCCCGCGAGCTGCGAAACGGCCGCACCGGCATCATCGGCGTCGCGCTGCCCGACCTCGACACGGCCTACTCGGCCGAATTGCTCCACCTCCTCGTCGAATCGGCCCACCGCCGAGGCTTCGCGGTGCAGATCGAAGAGACGGCGAGCCGCCCCGAGCGCGAGCGCGAGCTGATCTCGCGCGCGCAGGCGCACCGCGTCGACGGCCTGATCCTCAACCCCATCCGCCTCGAGGACACCGTCGTCACCACGCTCGCCCACCTCCCGCCCGTCGTCGTCATCGGCGAGGTCGAGCAGCACGCCGCCGATTCCGCGATCGTCGACAACCGAGCCGCCGCCGCGGAGGTGGCCCGCTTCGTGATCTCCCGCGGAGCACGCAGGATCGCCGTCATGGGCGGATCCGCGGATGGCGCGGGGCTCAGGACCGCGACGAGCCGGATCCGCTTCGCCGGCGTGACCGACGCGGTCGCGGCCGCGGGCATTGCCCTCGACCCACTGCTCACGGTCGCGCCGGAGACGTGGCACACCGCATCGGCGGCGGAGGCAATGGAACGGCTGATCGCTCGCGGGCGCGCCTTCGACGCCGTCATCGCCTTCACCGACTCGCTCGCGCTCGGCGTGCTCAGCGCACTGCACCGACACGGAATCCGCGTGCCCGACGACGTCCTGGTGACCGGCTTCGACAACGTGGAGCTCTCCCGATTCACGACGCCGTCGCTGACGACGGTCGATTTCGGGCTCGACCGCATCGCGGAGTCGGCGGTGGGAATGCTCGTCGAGCGCATCGAGGGCGTCGACCTCCCGCCACGCGCGCTCGCGCATCCCTTCAGGATCATCGAGCGCGCTTCCACGGCGAGCTAGCAGTCCCCCCTTGCGCGTCCGCGTCCGGCCTGCGACGATGAGTCTGCGCCCGCGGTTACATCGATGTAATCCGGTGATTTCTGTTCGATCGTCACGAGGGAGTGGCCCATGTCCTCACCACCGTTCTCGGCCTCGCGCCGACAATTCCTGGCACTCGGAGGCATCGCGGCGGCGACCGCCTTCCTCGCGTCGTGCGCGCCGGGCAGCGGATCGATCTTCGCGAACTCGTCTCGCCCGGAGCTCCAGTTCTGGCACCTGCTGAGCGGGGGCGACGGGGTCACGATGTCCACGTTGCTCGATCAGGTCCAGGCCGCGCAGAACGCGTACGCGGTCCGCCCGACGGTTCTGGCGTGGGGCGAGCCGTACTACACGAAGCTCGCCATGGCCGCCGCGGGCGGCCGGGCCCCGGATGTTGCGATCATGCACGCGACGCGGACCCTCGGTTGGGCACCCGGCGGTCTCCTCGACGAGTGGGATCTCGACAAGCTCGCGGCGCTCGGCGTCTCGGAGGAGACCTTCTCCGCCCCCATCTGGGAGAAGGGTCGAATCGACGGCAAGCAGATGAGCATCGCCCTCGACGCCCACCCCTTCGTGCTCTTCTACAACACGGACATCTGCGCCAAGGCCGGCGTGCTCGGCGCCGACGGCAGACTGAAGCCCGTGTCCTCGCCGGAGGAGTTCCTCGAGATGCTCCGCGCCGTGGCCACCGCTTCCGGCGGGCACGCGCTGTCCTACGGATATCTCGGCGACGGCGCCCAGATGTGGCGCCTGTTCTACACGCTGTACACGCAGCACGGAATCGAGATGGAGATGCCCCTCGGCGGCACGCTCGGGATCGATCGCGACGTCGCGATCGAGTCGCTCGAGTTCATGCAGCAGATCCTCGACGGCGAACTCGCGGCCGCGCAGAGCGACTACGGCACGGCCGTTGCCGAGTTCTCGACCGGCAAGAGCGGCTTCTTCCTCAGCGGCGTGTGGGAGCTGCGCACCATGCAGGACGCCGGCATCCCCTTCGACATGGCGATGATCCCAACGATCTTCGGCACCCCCTCGGTCTACGCCGACTCGCACTCCTTCGTCCTGCCCCACCAGTCCTCCCCCGACGAGACCAAGCGCGACCTCAGCTATCGCTTCGTCGCGGACCTGCTGAAGGGCTCGCTCGGTTGGGCGGAGGCGGGTCACATCCCCGCTTATCTCCCGGTGACCGAATCCGCCGAGTACTCCACTCTCGTTCCGCAGGCGCATTACGCCGAGGCCGCGCAGCACGTGACCTACGACCCGCCGGCGTGGTTCACCGGATCCGGATCCAACTTCCAGGGCGACTTCGGCGGCGCGGTTCAACCAGCGCTCATGTCGGGTTCCGACTCCGGAGCGGCCCTCGACCGGTTCATCGACACCGTGAACGTCCGGCTCTTGCAACCCAATCCCGCCGATCCCACGGAGGTGAGCTGACATGACCGCCGTCACTCCTCGCACGGACACGTCGCTCGTCGTGACGGGCTCGCCCCGACACGGCCGGCGCCCCGCCGACTCGCGCCGCGACGAACTGTCCGGCTGGCTCTTCGCCGGCCCGTTCCTCGTCGCGTTCCTGCTCTTCATGGTGTGGCCGATCCTCCACGGCATCTACCTCAGCTTCACCGACCAGTCGCTCACGGGTGCCGGCGGCGAGCTCGTCGGCTTCGCGAACTACGCCGACGCCCTGTCGGATCCCGTCATGTGGCAGTCGCTCGGCAACACGGCCTGGTTCACCGTTCTCTCGACCGTGCCCCTCGTCCTCATCGCCCTCGTCATGGCGTTGCTCGTCGATCGGGGCCTGCCGGGACAGTGGCTGTGGCGCCTGTCGTTCTTCACGCCGTACCTGCTCGCATCGACCGTCATCTCGCAGATCTGGGTATGGATCTTCAACCCGCAGATCGGCGCCGCCAACAACATCCTCATGGCGATCGGGCTCGAACCGGTGTCGTGGCTGCAGGATCCGAACATCAACATGATGGCGATCGTGATCGCGACCGTGTGGTGGACCGTCGGCTTCAACTTCCTGCTGTACCTCGCTGCGCTGCAGAACGTGCCGCCGCAGCAGTACGAGGCAGCCTCCCTCGACGGCGCCGGCACGTGGCGCCAGATCTGGTCGATCACGATCCCGCAGCTCGGTCCGACCACGGGCATGATCGTCATCCTGCAGGTCCTCGCCTCGCTCAAGCTGTTCGACCAGGCGTATCAGATGCTCGGCGGCGTCTCGAGCGACACCACCCGCTCCATCGTCCAGTACATCTACGAAGCGGGCTTCGTCGACTATCGCTTCGGGTACTCGTCGGCGATCTCCTACATCTTCTTCGCTCTCATCGTGATCATCGGCCTCGGACAGGCGATCGTCACGGGGCGCCGCAACAGCGCAAAGGCCGGTGCACGATGACCACTGCCACCGAAACCCTCGTCACCCCCGGAGCGGCGAAGCGACCCACCGCCCCACGGCATCGCGGGACGTCGATCGGCCGGATCGTTGCGTTCGTCTGCCTGCTCGTGCTCGCGATCGGCTGGCTCCTGCCTTTCCTCTGGGCGGTCGCGACGGCGTTCAAGACCGAGACCGATGCGGCCTCGGGCGACACCGGTTGGATCGGACCGAGCGGACCGACGATCGACGCCTTCGTGTCGATCCTGTCTCAGGGCAACGTCTACATCTGGGCGTGGAACAGCCTCTGGACCTCCGCCGCGGTGACGATCATCACCGTCGCGATCTCGGCACTCGCCGCGTACGCGTTTTCACGCATCGACTTCTCCGGCCGGCGCTGGCTCTTCGCCGTCATCATTGCCGCGATCGTCGTGCCGCCGCAGGTGCTGATCATCCCGCTGTTCTACGAGATGCTCGCCTTCAACATGGTCGACACGCACTGGGGCCTGATTCTGCCCCAGGTGATCGCCCCGGCGATGGTCTTCATCCTCAAGAAGTTCTTCGATCAGGTGCCGATTGAACTCGAGGACGCCGCGCGCGTGGATGGTGCGGGCCGGTTCCGCGTCTTCTGGTCGATCGCCCTGCCGCTGTCCCGACCGATCCTGGCGTCCGTGGCGATCTTCGTCTTCATCGGCGCCTGGAACAACTTCCTCTGGCCCTTCCTCGTCATCAACGACACGACCCTGATGACGCTGCCGGTGGGTCTACAGACGGTCATCAGCGCCTATGGCGTGCAGTACGCACAGGTCATGGCGCAGGCGGTGCTCGCGGCGCTGCCCCTCATCGTCGTCTTCATGATCTTCCAGAAGCAGATCGTCAAGGGCGTCGCCACCTCCGGCTTCGGTGGCCAGTAACCCTGCCCCTCTCACGCGAAGGACATCACGCATATGACAACCGCACGCATCACGATCGACCGCGACTTCACGATCGCCCCGGTTCCCCGCCGCCTCTTCGGCTCGTTCGTCGAACACATGGGCCGCTGCGTCTACACGGGGATTTATGAGCCGGGCCACCCCGCGGCGGACGCGAAGGGCTTCCGCACCGACGTGCTCGAACTCGTCAAGGAGATGGGCCCCACCGTCGTGCGATACCCGGGCGGCAACTTCGTCTCCGGGTACAACTGGGAGGACGGCGTCGGACCCGTCGCGGACCGCCCCACGCGCATCGACGGTGCCTGGCACACCATCGAGACCAACGCCTTCGGCCTCCACGAGTTCGTCGACTGGTCGCGCGAGGCCGGGGTCGAGGTCATGGAGGCGATCAACCTCGGCACGCGCGGCGTCGACGAGGCGCGGGCGCTCGTCGAGTATGCGAATCACCCGGGCGGCACGACGTGGTCTGAGCTGCGCCGAAAGAACGGCGCCGAGGATCCGTTCGGCATCAAGCTCTGGTGCCTCGGCAACGAGCTCGACGGCCCCTGGCAGATCGGTCACAAGACGGCCCACGAATACGGACGGCTCGCGCAGGAGACGGCGAAGGCCATGCGGCTCGTCGACCCGAGCATCGAACTGGTCGCCGTCGGGTCATCGAATCGCGGCATGCCGAGCTTCGGGACGTGGGAGCACACGGTGCTGACGCACGCCTACGAAGAGGTCGACTACATCTCGATGCACGCCTATTACCAGGAGCACGACGGCGACGCGGCCTCGTTCCTCGCCGAGGCCGTCGACATGGACGAGTTCATCGACGGCGTCATCTCGACCATCGACGCCGTGAAGGCCGCCGGGAAGCACTCGAAGAACGTCAACATCTCGTTCGACGAGTGGAACGTCTGGTATCAGTCCGGTCTCGACACCGAGGATCAGCCGCACCAGGTGTCGAAGGACTGGCGCACGCACCCGCGCCTCATCGAAGACACCTACAACGTCACCGATGCGGTCGTGGTGGGGACGTTCCTGCACAGCCTGCTGCGTCACGGCGACCGGGTCCACATTGCCAACCAGGCCCAGCTCGTCAACGTGATCGCGCCGATCCGTTCCGAAGAGGGCGGGCCCGCCTGGCGGCAGGCGTCGTTCTGGCCGTTTGCGCGCATGTCGGCGCTCGCCCGCGGCCGGATCCTGCGCCTGGCCGTGACGGCGGATCAGCTCGAGACGAAGAAGTTCGGCGGCGTCGATGCTGTGGACGCGGCCGCGACATGGGACGAGGAGACCGGCAGGCTCGCGCTCTTCATCGCCAACCGTTCGCTCGACGATCGCGCCGACGTGTCGCTTGCCCTTCGCGGCCTCACGGCGACGAGGATCCGCTCCGCCGAGGTTCTCACGGTGCCGGAGAACGGCGACCGGTTCAGCGCGAACACCCAGGACGCGCAGGACCGGGTGGGGCTGCGCCCGCTCGAGGACGTCGCCCTCGTCGACGGCTCGCTGCGGTTGACGCTGCCGGCGCTCGCCTGGGCGGTCGTCGAACTCGACGTCGCACAGGCCTAGCCGCACACAGGGTCCGCCCGCCTCGCACACGAGACGGGCGGGCCCTCCGTTTCACTCAGTGGATCGGGGCCGGGCCGAGCTCATCGATCAGCTTCTGCATCGCGACGTAGGCCCGGTTCCGGTACGCGACGAGTTCGGCCGTGCGCTCGGCCGGGACGTCGAGGTACCCCGCGCCGCTCTTCGTGCCGAACTTGCCCTCCGAGACGAGCTCCGCGAGCGAGTTCGGGGTCGCGAATCGCTCGGGCCAGCGGGTCTGGAGCGAGGCGTAGCAGAAGGCGTAGACGTCGAGACCCGCCATGTCGGCGATCGCGAACGGGCCGAAGAACGGCAGCCGGAAGCCGAACGTCGTGCGCACGATGGTATCGATGTCCTCCGCCGAGGCGACCCCCTCCTCGACGAGCTGGGTCGCCTCGTGGAAGAGCGCGTACTGCAGGCGGTTCAGCACGAAGCCCGTTGAGTCCGTGATCCGCGCCGTCTGCTTACCGGTCGCCGCCACGATGGCCTCGACGGTCGGCAGGATCGCCCGATCGGTACCCGCGTGCGGGATCAGCTCGACGCCGGGGATGAACGGTGCCGGGTTGGAGAAGTGCACCCCAAGGAACCGCTCGGGGTGCTCCACGGCCTCGGCGAGCCGCGAGATGAGGATCGTCGAGGTGTTGGATCCGATGATCGCATCGGGCGCCGCGGACCGTGAGATCCTGCGGAGGGTCTCGTGCTTGATCTCGATCTTCTCGGGCACGGCCTCCTCGATGAAGCTCGCCTCGGCGGCGGCCTCCTCCACGGTGACGGCGGTGACGCGCTCCGCGATGATCTCCGCCGCGCCGGCGGGAAAGAGCTCGTCGGCGACGAACTGCTCCGCCTCGGCTATGAGGCGCTCACGATTGGCGCTCGCGATATCGAGGCTGACGTCGGCGATGCGCACATCGGCGCCGGAGAGCGCGAGACACTGCGCGATACCCCCGCCCATGTAGCCGCTTCCGATGACCGCGTAGATGGATGTCGTCATGGTTCTTCTCCGTTTCAGGCGCTCTCCGGCAGGAGCGTGCGCAGGTAGTCACGGTTCGTCGCGCAGACGCCCAGGCTGTCGCCGCCGTACTGCTCCATGAGGAACGGGCCGCGGAAGCCGAGCTCGATCGCGCGCGCCACCATGTCGCGGTAGTTGATGAGGCCGAGCTGCATGCTCGTCGGCACCGCGGTGAACCAGCTGCCGTCGCCCGCCTCGTCGCGGATGTAGTTCTTGACGTGCCAGTAGTTCGCATAGGGCAGCGTCTTCTCGTGCATCTCCCGCCAGTCCTCGATGGGGCGATGCAGACGGACCAGGTTGCCGATGTCGGGGTTCAGGCCGACGTTGTCGAGGTCGATCTCCTCGATGAGCCGCACGGCGCTGTCCGCCGTGGCGAGATAGGTGTCCTCGTACATCTCGAGCGCCATTGGCAGGCCGACGGACGCCGCGTGTAGGCCGAGTTCCCGCAATCGGGTGACGGCGAGCGCGCGGGTCTCCGCGTCGTCGGGGTCGACGGGACCGGGCGCCGTCCAGAACCACAGCGCCCGGCGCTGCGCCTCGGAGAAGGGCTGGTGCAGGCCGGTCGAGAAGACCCGCATCCCGAGCTCGGCGGCCGCGTCGATCTCGGCGTGGGCGCGGGCCAGATTCAGCTCTCCCCTGCCAGGTTCGATCACGCTCTGACGCTGCACGTGCACGCTCATGAGTTCGACGCCGTGCGCTGTGGCGATGTCTGTGAGCAGTGCGCGCCGTTCCGGCGTCAGTTCCGAGGGGCGGATGTGACTGTCGGCGATCTCGACGGCCGTGAACCCGAGGCTCGCGATCTGATGGAACACTCCGTCCCACGTCTCGGGTGGCGCGTCGTGCAGGCTCGTGCCGTCCCGATCGACGGCCGCGAAACCGTGCATGCAGGTCGCGATGGGCCAGGTGTCGCGGGTGAAGGGGGCACCGTTCATGTGGGTCAACTCCGTTGTCGACGAACAGGGAATCCGGCCGCGCGGCGAACGCGTCGCCCGCGCGGCCGGATGCTTCAGCTTAGAAGCCCTCCGCGATGTGGTGGTACACCTGGTTCCACTTCAGCTCGTTGCGGAAGCCGTTCAACGTCGTGTCTTCGTCGATCGCGAGCAGCTCGATGCCCGCCATCTCTGCGAAGTCGCGGTAGATCTCGAGCCCCACGGCCGTCGACATCACGGTGTGGTGCGCGGCGCCCGCGGCCATCCAGCATGCCGCCGACGTCGGCAGGTCGGGCTTCGGCTGCCACACGGCGCGACCGACCGGGAGGTTCGGCAGCTCCGGCGGCGTGATGTTCTCGACGACGTTCGCGACAAGGCGCAGGCGCGTACGGATGTCGCTCAGCGCGACGACGACCGCGGGGCCCGCGTCGGCCGTGAAGACCAGACGCACCGGATCCGCCTTGCCGCCGATGCCCAGCGGGTGGATCTCGACGCGGGCCTTCGCGCTCGACAGCGAGGGCGAGACCTCGAGCATATGTGCGCCGAGGATCTTGCCGTCGCCCGGTGTGAGGTCGTAGGTGTAATCCTCCATGAGGCTCGCACCGCCCGCGCGACCTGCGCCCATGACGGCAGAGAGGCGCACGAGGATGGCGGTCTTCCAGTCGCCCTCACCGCCGAAGCCGTAGCCTTCCGCCATCAGGCGCTGCACCGCGATGCCCGGTAGCTGCTTGAGCGCGCCGAGGTCTTCGAAGTTGTCGGTGAACGCCTTGAAGCCGCCCTCGTCGAGGAAGGTGCGCAGCCCGATCTCGATCGCGGCGGCGTCGCGCAACGACTCGTGGCGCTCGGCGCCCGGGAGCAGTTCGTCCGCGACATCGTACTGCTCGAGGTACTCGCCGACGAGAGCGTCGATCTGTGCATCGGTTGCCGCGTCGACCTTCTCGACGAGCTCGTTCACGCCCCACGTGTTGACCTCGGTACCGAGCTTCGTCTCGACCTCGGTCTTGTCGCCCTCCGTCACGGCGACGAAGCGCATGTTGTCTCCGAAGCGTGCGACCTTGAGGTTCTTCGCCTCCGCGATGCCCGCGGCCGCGCGGATCCACGTCTCGACCTCGCCGAGCACGCGCGGGTCGCTCGCGTGGCCGACAACGGTCTTGCGGGCGTTGCCGAGGCGCGTGGCGATATAGCCGAACTCGCGGTCGCCGTGAGCTGCCTGGTTCAGGTTCATGAAGTCGAAGTCGATGTCGTCCCACGGCAGCTCGACGTTCGCCTGGGTGTGCAGGTGCAGGAGCGGCTTGTTCAGCTCTTCGAGCCCCTTGATCCACATCTTGGCGGGGCTGAAGGTGTGCATCCACACCACGACGCCGATGACGTCGTCGGCGGCGTTCGCGTCGAGCATCGCCCGACGGATCGACTCGGAATCGGTCAGAACCGGCTTCCACTCGATCGGCGCGGGGATCTGCTCGGCGCCGTCGAGGAGCGCCACGACGCCCTGCGACTGCTCGGCGACCTGGCGCAGCGTCTCCTCGCCGTACAGCCCCTGGCTGCCGGTGAGGAACCAGACCTTCTTGTCTGCGTATGGCTTGGTCATGGGTCTCAGCCCTTCTGTCCGTAGACGTTCTGGTAGCGGTCGTAGAGGGAATCGATGTGCTTCTGGTCGATCGGGAGCGGTTCGCCCAGCTGGCGCGAGACGTGCACGGTCTTCGCGACCTCCTCGAGTAGGACAGCCGTCTTCACCGCCGCCTTCGCGCTCTTGCCGATCGTGAACGGGCCGTGGTTCTGCATGAGCACGGCCGTCGAGCGGTGGCCCGTCAGCGTCTCGACGATGCCGCGGCCGATCGAGTCGTCGCCGATGATCGCGAAGGGCCCGACGGGGATCGGACCGCCGAACTCGTCGCCCATCATGGTGAGCACGCAGGGGATCTCCTCGCCGCGCGCGGCCCACGCCGTGGCATAGGTCGAGTGCGTGTGCACGACACCGTTCACCTCGGGCATGTGCCGGTAGACGTAGGCGTGGGCGGCCGTGTCGGACGACGGGCTGTGGTCGCCCTCGAGCAGCCGACCGTCGAGGTCGCACACGACCATCGCCGCGGCGTCGAGTTCGTCGTAGCTCACGCCCGAGGGTTTGATCACGAGAACGTCGTCGGAGCCGTCGACGCCGGGCACGCGCTCGGAGACGTTGCCCGCCGTCCAGGCGACGAGGTTCCAGCGGGGAAGCTCGGCGTGCAGCGCGGCGACGCGCTGTTTGGCGGCGTCGATGGCCGCGCGCATCGGGCCGTCGGTGGGAAGTGTGGTGGTCATCTCTTCTCCTGTGGTCACTTCATCGTGCGCGCCGCGGCGCGCTCGGTCTCGAGGCCTTCGGCCCAGCGGTCGAGGAAGGCGGCGTGGTCGGCGACGGCCTCCGGATCCGGAACGACGGTCGAGGTCTCCTCGCCGGCGAACACGGTGGATCCGAGCCATTCTGCGAGAGTCTCTCGCGATTCGGAGAGCGCGTACGCCGCCAGCAGGGCCATGCCCCACGCGCCGCCCTCGCTCGCGCCCTCGCCCACGGTGACGGGGGCCCCGAGCGCCTCCGCGAGCAGGGTCTGCGCGACGCCCGCCGTGCGGAAGACGCCGCCGTGCGCGCGGATCGCGTCGACAGCGACGCCCTCCGACGCGAGGGTCTTCATCCCCAGGGCGAGCGTCGCAAAGGATCCGCGCACCTGCGAGCGGGCAAGGCCCGCGAGCGTGAGACTCGACTCGGGCGTGCGCGCGACGAGCGGGCGTCCCGCCTCCAGGCCCGCGATCGGCTCGCCCGAGAGGTGGTTGTACGAATAGATCCCGTCGTCCGATCCCCGCTCGAGCGCCCCGGACAGGAAGGCGCCGAACACCTCGTCGGCCGACGCCTCGGATCCGATCGCGCGGGCGAACTCACGAAGGACCCGCGACCATTCACCGATCTCGCTCGCGCCGTTGTTGCAGTGCACCATCGCGACCTGGTCGCCCGTGGGAGTCGTGACGAGGTCGATCTCCTCGTGGCGCGATCGGAGCGCGCTCTCGAGCACGATCATCGCGAAGATGCTCGTTCCGGCACTGACGTTGCCCGTGCGCGGCGTCACCGCGTTCGTCGCCACCATGCCGGTTCCCGCATCGCCTTCCGGCGGCGCGACGAGCGAACCCGGCGACAGCGTGCCGGACGCGTCGAGGAAGGATGCGCCCGCCTCCGTGAGGCGTCCGCCGGGTTCTCCCGCGGATCGCACCGCGGGGAGCACCTCCGTCAGGCGAAGCTGTGTCGCACCCGCCCCGTGGATCAGGGCCTCGGCGGCTTCAAGGCGCGCGGCGTCATAGCCGCCGGTGGTGGATTCGATCGGGAAGACTCCGGAGGCGTCGCCGACGCCGAGCACCCTCTCCCCCGTGAGACGCTCATGCACGTATCCCGCGAGCGTCGTCACGTGGGCGATGCGGGCCACGTGTGCCTCTCCGTCGAGCACCGCCTGATACAGGTGTGCGATCGACCAGCGCAGCGGGATGTTGATGTCGAGCGCGTCCGAGAGCTCTGCGGCGGCGCGGCCGGTGTTCACGTTGCGCCAGGTGCGGAACGGCACGAGCAGCTCACCCGCCTCGTCGAACGCGAGGTAACCGTGCATCATCGCCGAGACGCCGATCGCGTCGATCGACTCGGGCTCTGCGCCGAGTGCGCGGACGAGATCGGCGTACGCGGCCCGGACGCCCGCGTGCACCTCGTCGAGCGAGTAGCTCCACAGGCCGTCGACGAGTGAGTTCTCCCACTCGTGGCTGCCGACGGCGAGCACCTCGCCGTTCGCGGTGGTCAGGCACGCCTTGATGCGCGTCGATCCGAGCTCGATGCCGAGCGCGGTCGGGCCGGAGGAGGTCAGCTGCGTCATTGCTTCGCTTTCGTCGAGGGATGCTGCCTTTATGTTAGCGCTCACACACGCGGCGCGCGACATCGGTGCAAAGATGCCAACCGGGGGCTCTCAGCCCGGGGGCCGCGAGGTGCTCTCCCGCGCGATCAGGGTGGGCAGGATCCGCGGCTCGGGATCATCGGGATCGAGCGCCGCCACCGCGGCCTTCCCGAGCGTCGCGAACGGCTGCTGCACCGTGGCCAGCGCGGGCGCAAGGTACGCGGCGCCCTCGACATCGTCGAAGCCCACGACCGACACGTCGCCTGGAACGCGCAGCCCCGCGTCCGCGAAGGCCCGGATCGCCCCGATCGCGAGATAGTCGTTCGCGGCGAAGACCGCGGTGACCCTTCTCTCGGCGATCTCCGTGACGAGCGCCCGCGCCGCGTCGTACCCCTGGCGCGCACCCCACCCGCCGGCGGGCAGGATCCGCACCGCGCCGCCGAGCCGGCGCGCGCGCTCGGCGAAGCCGCGGGATCGCTCGATCGCGTCGAACCAGTCGTCCGGACCGCCAATGTGCGCGAAGCCGCGGTGCCCGAGGCCAGCGAAGTGCTCGGCTACCGCGGCGGCGCCCGCCGCCTGATCGACCGCGACGTACCGAATCGCCGTGTCTCGCGGCGCGTCGGATCGCGCCGCGACCACGACGATCGGAATCCGCGCGGGAGCGGCATCGAGCAGCCGCGCGACCTCGACATGCGGGGCGACGACGACGATCCCATCGACCCCCTGGGCCATCAGCTGTTCGATCGCGGCGCCCGGGTCATCCGAGGCCACGGACGCGATCGAGACGAAGCGCCCGGCATCTCGCGCCGCCTGCTCGACCGCGAGCACCGTGCTCGACGGGCCAAAGTGCGCCGTGTCGGTCGCAACGATCCCCACGGTCGCCGAACGGCTGGTCGCGAGCGTGCGGGCCGCCTGGTTGCGCCGATACCCCAGCTCGTCGATGGCCGCCAGCACCCGATCTCGCGTCGCCTCCCGAACATACGAATGCCCGTTCAGGACGCGCGACACGGTCTGATGCGAGACGCCCGCCGCCGCCGCGACGTCGGCCATCGAGGGCGGGCGAGATGAGGACATGCGCACCAGCGTATCGCCCACCCAGCGCTCACTCAGACACGCCCGTCGTTCACCCCGATTCGCGCGACGGCGCGGATCCTCGTAAAGTATTTCTTGTTGCCGGGGCGAGATGAGCTCCGAACGACATGCGCCTCTAGCTCAATCGGCAGAGCAATTGACTCTTAATCAATGGGTTCAGGGTTCAAGTCCCTGGGGGCGCACCACATGGAAAGACCCCGGGTCCTGGGAATCAGGACCCGGGGTCTTTCGCTGTGCGTCGACGCGGTGCCGCCGTCACAGGAGTCGCCGGTAGCCTAGACGCATGGTCTCTCTCGCCGATGATCTCGCCCTCGCACTCCGACTCGCGGACGCCGCGGACGCCGAGACGATGTCGCGCTTCGATCGCGAGGACCTCTCGGTGAGCCTGAAGGCGGATCGCTCGCACGTCACCGAGGCGGATCTCGCCGCCGAACGCGCCATCCGCGCCCTCATCGAGGCAGAGCGACCCGGAGACGCGATCTTCGGTGAGGAGTACGGCGCCACGAGCGGGGCGCGTCGATGGATCATCGACCCGATCGACGGAACCGCGAACTTCCTGCGCGGCGTGCCCGCGTGGGGAACGATGATCGCGCTCGAGATCGACGGCGTGATCAGCGTGGGGGTCGTCAGCATGCCCGCGATGGGTCGCCGCTGGTGGGCGGCCACCGGGCTCGGCGCGTTCACGGACGGCGAGCGCCCCATCTCGGTGTCGACCGTCGCGTCGCTCGACGAGGCCTCGCTCAGCTTCCAATCGATCAATCAATGGCGCGGCGCGGGACATCTCGACGCGCTGCTCAGGCTGCAGGATCGCGTCTGGCGGGACCGCGCCTACGGCGACATCTGGGCATACATGCTGCTCGCCGAGGGGCGACTGGACATCGTCGGCGAGTTCGACGTCAAGGAGTACGACGTCGCCGCCGCCGCCGCCATCGTGCGCGAAGCCGGCGGACGGTTCACATCCCTCGAGGGATCCGACTCCCTCGACACCCTGTCCGCCATTGCCACCAACGGCGCGCTTCACGACGAGGTGCTCGCCACCCTCGCCGAAGGACCCGCATGAGGTCGGCGCGCGCGGCCGTCGTCGGCGTCGCCGGAATCGTGCTCGCGCTCGCCGGGTGCTCCGGATCCGCCGAGCCGGCACCCACGGGCGCGCCCGTCGCAACCGCCACTCCCCCGAGCTCCGGCGTCGAGATGAGCTGCGACACGATCATGCGCCCGTCCTTCGTCGAGCAGCTGAAGGAACTCGGCTGGGTGGCCCAGGAGGCGCCGTTCCGCATCGGCGAGCACGTGCTCGACGGTGGAATCCAGTGCGTGTGGGGCGACGAAGCGGGCCTCGACAGCGGCCAGATGTACGGCTGGGCACCGATCGACGCCGAGTCCGCCGTCGAGATGCAGGACTATCTCGAGACGAACGGCTGGGTCGTCTCGGAGGACGACGAGTACGTCTACGTCAGCGAGGATCCGGAGCGGAGCTATGCCGCCAGCCCAGAGGAGGTGCTCACCTACCAGTTCGCGCCCGGCTGGGTGGCCCTCGCCGACACGAAGTCCGGACTCGCGCTGGTCACCTGGCGGGGTTAACCGAGGGTCCGCCGCTAAAATTGGGCCATGGCACCGCACTCGTTTTCGCGCAGGACGACGCAGGTATCGATCGTGGCGGTCGCCCTCGTGACGATGTCGATCGCCGCGGGATGTGCCTCCCAGCCAGACGAGTCACTGGAGCCGGCGCCGACGAGCTGGTGGGGAGCGCCGACGGCGACCCCCACGCCGTCGGCGTCCCCGGAACCCGGTGACGCCTCGCCAAGCGCGGCGCCCGGCGAACGGCACGAAGAGGGAGCCCCGCCCGCACCCTCCTCGTCCCCGCTGCCGAGCGCAACACCCGGCGCGCCCACCGCGCCCGCGACGCCGAGCCCGGACCCCAGCCCGACGGAAACCGCGGATCCCGGCCTGCCGGACGTCACCGCGGTCGCCCGCGAGGCGATCCGCTCGCGCGCGCTGTCCCGGGATGGCCTCATCTCGGAACTCGAGTTCCGCGGCTACACGTCCGAGCAGGCGGAGACCGCCGCCGACGCCATCGGCGCCGACTGGAATGCCGAGGCGACGGAGGCGGCGCAGGGCTACGTCGATTCGACGGCGTTCTCCGAGCAGCTGCTCATCACCCAGGTCACGTATGACGGCTTCACGCCGGACGAGGCGCGGTACGGTGTCGCGCACGTCGAAGCGGATTGGAACGCGGAGGCCGTCGAGGCCGCGCAGCAGTTCGCCGGCGGCACGCCCGTGCCCCGCGCCGACGTCGTCCTCTACCTGCGCGAGCAGCAGTTCACGGAAGCACAGGTCGAGCACGGCGCCGACAGCCTCGACTACAGCGAGGTCGAGGAGATCGAACCGGACGCGTCCGACGCACCGGCAGAGTGAGAAGGCCCCGGAACCGAAGCGGTTCCGGGGCCTTCTGCGAGGACAGCGTGTGCGTGACGGTCGTGGAGCTGGCGGGAATCGAACCCGCGTCCAGCACCGGTTCACCAAGGTTTCTCCGGGCGCAGTCTGTGGAGGCGTTCTACTCGGCCTCGATCTTTAGCACAGACACATAGATCGACAGGCCCAGCCGCAGAAAAGTCCCGTGACACGTCGCGACCCCGTGTCACAGCAAGATCCCTAAATGACGCCAGGGTCCGTGGCGGGATCGCCCACGGTCTGACGGACTCGGGCTCGCTTAGGCAGCGAGGGCGAAGTCAGTGCGCTTAGAGTTGGCACTTATTGGTTTGCAGAGGGCGTTTACGAGATAACTCTGCATCCTCGGCCCGCTTCACTCAGATCAGCGGCGACTGTCGAAACCGATCAGCCCCGTGGATCCTTCGAGGAAGGGAACCGCATGCACACGCTGTGGAATTGCCACCACGCTGTCGCGTGATCGAGTCGGGAATGCTCCCGAGCACTTCAGTCTACACGATTCGAGGCACGCGCGGCTCACGCGCCCGGTGCATCCCGCGCCCCGGAGAAGATGTCGCGCAGCCGGCCGAGATCGGCCGCGACCATGTCGCAGTCGCGCTCGAACTCGTCGTCGGTGAGCTCGATCTGCCGCACGGTGAAGATCACCTCTGACCCGTCGGGGTGCGCGAGCACGCGGAGCGGGTTGGTGACGATCGTGCCCGTGGGAAGCTCGACGGCGTGGTCGAGCACGCCGAACTCGTTGCGGGGCACGAACCTCACCACGACCTCCCCCATCGGCGAGCTCGCGATGAGCTCGTCGCCGCGCATCTGGACCGCGCTCTGTGCGAGTCCGGCCGCCCAGCGGGGCAGGTTGCTGGGCTCCGCTGCGAACGCATACACCTCGGACGCGGGCGCAGGGATGACGGTACTGATGTGACGCGAGCGCATGTGGCGGATCCTACGCGAAGATCGCGTACCCCACACCGGCGAGCGCCACGCACCCGACGAGGGTGGCGAACGTTCCCGCGACGCCGGCGGTGAATCGGCGCTCCATGATCAGGCGTGCCGCGTCGACGGCCGCCGTGCTGAAGGTCGTGTATCCGCCGAGGAGGCCGACGCCGATGATGGTCAGCCACACGCCCGGCACCGCGGCGGTGACGGCGCCGAGCGCGAAGGATCCAGAGAGGTTCACGATCGCGATCCCCCACGGGTAGCGCGCGCGGATCCGCGGGGGCACGGCGTTGTCGACGAGGTAGCGCAGCGCGGCGCCGACCCCGCCCGCAAGCCCCACGGCGAGTGCCAGCAGGAGCGTCATTCGGGATCCACCCCCATCGGGAATCGACGCCCCAGGAGGATCCCGAGGGCCGCGCAGCCCGTGCCGAGCACCACCGTCGCGACCGCATAGGCGATGCCGAGCGCGGGCTCGCCGTCGCCGAGGAACCCTACCGTTCCGAACGCGAAGGTCGAGTACGTCGTGTATCCGCCGAGCACCCCCGTGCCGACGAACAGCCGGACGGTCGAGCGGCGGCCCTCGTCGGGTCCGCGCATCTTGAGTGCGCTGAGCAGCCAGCCGAGGATCAGCGCGCCGGAGAGGTTGATCGCGAAGATCCCGGCGACCCCCGGCACGGCGAGGCTCAGAAGGTACCGCACCGTCGTGCCGATCGCACCGCCGAGACCGACGAGGATGGCGGGGTGCAGTCTCATGAGGTCACCATCCTATTCGTGCCGGTTCCTGGCCTATTCGTGCCGATTCCTGGGATCCACACGCCCGCGGGGTCGAAACACATGGAGACCCGCCGTCGCGCCCTTGGCCGGAGCCGGCGCCCGGTAACTCGCGAGGGATCGTTCGTTCCCTCTCGCGACGATGCTATCGCCCCGCACGCGCGAGAATGGACCCGTGGATGACCTGCTCGTGCCCGCCGGCCCCGGCGCCCCGCGAGGCATCCGCGTGCCCGGGGCGGAGCTCGTCGAGCAGTTCTCGAGGTCGTCGGGGCCCGGTGGACAGGGCGTGAACACGACGGATTCCCGCGTGCAGCTTTCGTTCGACGTCTCGCGCTCCGCGGCCTTCAGCGATTCGCAGCGATCGCGGATCCTCGCCCGGCTCGAATCTCGGCTCGCGGGCGGCGTTCTCACCATCGCCGCGTCCGAGGAGCGCTCCCAGCGGCAGAATCGACAGGCGGCCCGCGCCCGCCTCGCCGAGATCCTGCGCGCCGCGGTCATGCCCGAGGTGCAGCGTCGTGCGACGAAGCCGACCCGCGGATCCCAGCGCCGAAGGCTCGACGGGAAAAAGCAACGCGCTCAGATCAAGCAGTCCCGGCGGCGCCCTAACGCCGAGTGACCCCTCGCGACACCTATTGAATTTCGATAGATTTCGATTATTATTCGGTGCATGAGGTTGTGGATCTACGCGGCTCTGCGCATCGTGATCGCCGTCGGCCTCGGCGGCGCGCTCCTGGCGCTTTTCGTCCTTCTTTTCCCCACGCTCGCGCAGACGATCTCGAGGGAAAGGGACATCGTGCCAGTGCCAATCGCCGTGACCGTGATCGGCGGGATCCTCGTGCTCTGCCTCGGGACCACGCTTGTTGCAACGTGGCAGCTCGTCGCGCGGGCCGAACGCCGCGCCCTCTTCGCGACCACCTCTCTCCGGTGGCTCGATCTCATCATCGGAAGCGTCGCCGTCGCGGCGCTCCTCGTCGTCGCGGCCAGCGTTCCGCTCACGCGCCTCGCGCTGACCGACGACGCGCCGGGGATGATCGCCCTGTGCGGGATCGTCTTCGCGGCGACGCTCGGCGCGGGACTCATCCTGCTCGTCATGCGGGGCGCACTCATCGACGCTACGCGCCTCCAGGGCGCGCAGACCCTGGAGGCGTGAGCCTCGGCGCTGAGCCTCGGACGAGAACGCACCGCCGCGGGCTCACAAAGCGCTACGCGGTGCGCTTGATCTTCTCGATGGCCTTGCCCTTCGCGAGCTCATCGACGACCTTGTCGAGGTAGCGGACCTTCTGCATCAGCGGATCCTCGATCTCCTGCACCTTCACGCCGCAGATCACACCCGTGATGAGCGACGCAGCCGGGGTGAGCTGCGCCTGCTCGAAGAACTGCTCGAACGACGTCTCCGTGGCAATCTGCTCGTCGATCCCGGGCCCGTCGAAGCCCGTGAGCCACGAGATCACCTCACGGAGCTCCTCCTCCGTGCGCCCCTTGCGCACGACCTTGTCGACGTACAGCGGGTACACCGAGGCGAATGTCATCTTGAACACGCGCTGATTGCGATCCATAGCTCGAGGGTACGTCAGCCATGCGGGCGAACAGGCCGCGCCGCCTCGCGCTCATGCAACCGGCTGCTGCAGTTCCACCACCCAGCGCGTGCCCTGCGGATCCATCGGGCTCTCCACGTACACCTCGCGGCACGTTCCGCACGGTGTGAGTCCGCGTCGCTCGACCTCGAGCACGAGCGACTGCCACGCGGCTTGAATCCCGTCGAGGTCGTCCGATACGTACGTCGTCACGAGCGCGCGCGGCACCTCGTCGAGGTGGGCGACGTCGAGACCGGCCGGCGCGGATTCCGTTCCGATCTGTTCCCCCGCCGCGGCGATCATCCCGTCGTCCGTGGCGGTGTAGTGCGCGACCCCGGGGCCCGTTCGTTCACGCGACGCGGCGTCGAGAATCTCGTTGACGCGGCCGAACATCGATCCCATCTCGGACTCGATATCGCTCATTTCGCGCACCACCGCCGCGAGTTGGGCGAGGCGAAGTTGCGGCAACTTCTGCTCGACGAAAGCGGACTCAGACATGGTGTTGCTCCTTCCGATCGATCGGAGGATCGTCTCGACGTGCCGCAGACGGCGACCGTCCGCGTGGATCTGCTCCCGCAACGCGGATGCGCGGTCTCCCAGAAGTGCCACGAGCCGATCCCGCGGAAGATCGTCGGCAAGAAGCTCGCGGACCTCCTCGAGGGTGAAGCCGAGTTCCTTCATGGCAACGAGACGATTCGCGCGATCAAGTTGGGCTGCCCTGTAGTAGCGGTAGCCCGTGAACTCATCCACACGGCTGGGTACGAGCAGACCGAGTCGGTCGTAGTGACGCAACATGCGCACCGACACACCGGCAAGCCTGGCGAAATCTCCGATACCTAACATGATCTCTCCATCAGAGGACCTGACACTGTGTCAGGGTCAAGCGCGTCCGCTGCAGCGCCCAAAGACACGCACACCCGTCTTCCCGACGATTCGGCCATGTCCGTCGACCGCAAAGCAGTCGAACGACTCCGGATCCGCGAGGGCCCGCCGAGCACCTCGCCGGTAAACTCCCTCACAGTGCTCATCGCATGACCCTATCGCCCGGCGACGCAGCGTCACCGAGCGTCGCATCCGCCGTGATTCTGCGGGTCCGGAGCACCCGTGCGGACTTCGCTCAGCTGCGTGCGCGCGCCGCGAGCGCGCGGAGCCACTCGATGAGGAGCTGGGTCTCGCTTGATCCGAGCACGTCGGGGTGCGCGGCGGCGTACTCGATCGCCTGCGCGAGCGGCGCCTCACTCGGCGCGCCGGTGCCCGTAATCGCGGCGATCACACCTTCCCGCGCAGACTCAGTGAGCCCGGGATCCGGCGCCGCCGACACGATCTGTCGAAGCGTCACGCCGACGTTCGTTGCGAGAATATGCGTCGCCGCCTCATCAGAGGAGACCACGAGGCGCCCCTGCGCCTCAGCCTCCGCGGTGAGCCGACGCAGCATCGTGTCCGGTCGAGCCTGGGCCGCCGGCGCGTGACCGGGCCGCACGCTCCCGTACATCAGCGCGTAGAGGCCTGGATGGGCGAGGCCGAAGCCCACATGCGCGTCCCAGCCGGCGCGGATGTCCTGAATGGGGTCGCCCGACGGCTCGGCGGAGGACTTCTGGCCCAGATAGAGGTTGAATCCGTACTCGACGATTGCATCGACGAGGCCCTGTTTCGAACCGAAGAAGTGATAGAGCGTCGGTAGCTTGACGCCTACCGCGTCGCACACGGCCCGCAGGGAGAATTCCTCGCCGGGCGACGCAGCGATGAGATCCACGGCAGCGGCGATCATTCGCTCGCGCGTATCGCTTGTCGCCGCTGTCGTCATGATGTTAGATTATCGCTTGTATCGAAAGTACACGCTGCTATATCTCTGATATGTGCGGCGTACGAGTCAGTTGCAGTGGAGGACGCGCCATGATCACACCCACCGTTCCGGAACCGATCGCACACTTCATCGAGCGGGTGAACGCCCACGATGAGGCTGCCTTTCTCGATGCCTTCACCGCCGACGGGCAGGTCGACGATTGGGGGCGGACCTTCAGCGGCCGAGATGCGATCCAGGCCTGGAGCGCCCGTGAGTTCATCGGCTCGCAGGGCGTGCTCACGGTCGAAGAGGTCACCCAGACCGGCGGTCAGGTCTCCGTCGTCGGAGACTGGCGGTCGAACCACGCCAACGGCCGCTCGCGCTTCACCTTCGACACGGACGGCGAGAAGATCGCCAAGATGACGATCCGCGAGGGCTAGCCCGTTGCCCACTTCCCTGTTCCGCACGCCACCGCATCGCTCCGAGGTCGGCCCGATCGAGCTTTTCTTCGATCTTGTCTACGTCTTCGCGATCATTCAGCTCTCGCACCTCGTCATCGACCATCTCTCGTGGGAGGGCGCGGCCCAGGCCGTCATTGTCTTCGCCGCAGTCTGGTGGGGCTGGAACTACACGGCCTGGGCGATGAACTGGCTGAATCCGCGCAGCACCGCCATTCACCTGCTGACGGGCGTGCTCATGCTCGCGGGCCTCGGCATGTCGGTCGCGATCCCCTCGGCATTCGGCGATGGCGCGTGGCTCTTCGTGGGCTGCTACCTCTTCATGGGCGTGCTGCGCCCGGTCTTCATGATCGTCGCGTTCCGCGGCTCGCAGCTCGCATCGAACTACCGCATGCTGCTGTGCTGGACGGTGCTCGCCGGCGTCCTGTGGATCCTCGGCGCCGCGCTCCCCGCGGAGTACAGGCTCAGCATCTGGTTCCTCGCGGTACTCGTCGACTACGCCGCCCCACTCGCACAATTCCGGATCCCCGGGCTCGGAGCGGCACCCATGCACCTGTGGGACACCGACGCGGAGCACCTCGCGGAGCGGAACCGGCTCGTGTTCATCATCGCCCTCGGCGAATCGATCCTGCTCATGGGCGGCTCGGTCGTCGAGCACGGCCACATCACGCCCGCTCTCGCGCTGAGCCTCACCGTCGGATTCGCGTCGATCTTCGTGCTGTGGTGGAACTACTTCGCCGTTCCCGGGGCGCACGGCGTATCCGGCGACGCGTCGACCGGAGCCCTCCGAACCGCCTACGCTTACGCACACGCGCTCATGGTGCTGGGGGCGATTCTCGTCGCGGTCTCGATCGAGCTGCGGCTCGCTCACGATCACCTCACGCCGGCGATCGTGACCGTCACCATCGCGGGGCCGCTCGTCTACCTGGCGGGAAACCTACTCTTCGCGCGGTCGCGCTTCGGGAGGCTGGGCCGCTCGCGCCTCGTCGCCGCCGGAGCCCTCGTCCTGCTCGGGGCGGTCGCTCTACTGACGTGGTCGCATCTGCCGACCATGGTGCTGAGCGTTGCGGTGCTCGCCGTGACGGCGACACTGGCCGCCTACACGGCACGCCGGGCCCGATCGGCGGCGCTGTCCGACTGAGGTCCCGGCCGTGTACCCGCACAGGCGGGTTCCGCGGGCTTGGGGGAAACTACGCTGAGCCTATGCGGCGTTTCTCTCGGTCCGGGCTCGCGATAGCCGTTGCCGCTATGTCGAGCGTTCTCGCGGCGGCAACCGGCTGCGCGGCCGGCGGCGATGCGCCGAACCCGCCTGCACCGGCATCGACGTTTCCCGCCATCGCCGCGTTCGACTATCAGCTCGGCGACCCGTATCCACCCGCACCGGGGGTGCAGCTCGTCGTGCGCGACCGCACCGCGCCGCCCGTGGACGACGCATACTCCGTGTGCTACGTCAACGCGTTCCAAACCCAGCCGGGCGACGAGAACGCCTGGCCCGAGGAGCTCCTCCTCACGGTCGACGGTGTCCGCGTCACCGACCCCGAATGGCCCGACGAATACCTGCTCGATGCGTCGACCGACGCCAAGCGCGCGGCGATCGCCGGGGTCATCTCCGCCTGGATCGAAGGGTGCGCGGCGGACGGTTTCCGCGCCGTCGAGTTCGACAACCTCGATAGCTTCACGCGCTCGCGGGGCGCGCTCAGCCTCGATGACAACATCGCGCTGGCCGCTCGCCTCGCGGCGACGGCTCACGGGAGCGGGCTCGCCGTCGGGCAGAAGAATGCCGCGGAGCACGCGCCGCGCCTCCGCGAGGAGGCCGGATTCGACTTCGCCGTGGCGGAGGAGTGCGCCGCATACGGCGAATGCTCGGCGTACACGGAGGTGTACGCCGACGCCGTCATCGATATCGAGTATGCGGACAACCTTCCCCGCCGCTTCGAGGACATGTGTCGCGACGCGGGCTCTCCCCGCGCCATGATCCTCCGCGACCGCGAGCTCGTGGCACCGGGCGCCGATGGTTACGTCTCGGAGTCGTGCCGCGAGTGACCATGCGCCGTACTCGGCGGCTGAGAGGATACCTGTATGACGATGACGCTTGATCAGTGGGAAGACGCGGTCTCCGAGCTCTGGGAGCGGGCCGATTCTCTCGACCGCGACGAGGGCATCACCGCCATGCGGAAGCTCTCGCGCTCCTGCCCCGGAGGCGACGGCCGTGCCGCCTTCGAGCTCGCGGGAATGTACGACTCGATGGGCTTCGAGGCGGATGCGGGGCGCGAATACGAGCGCGCGCTCTCGCTCGGGCTCGACGACGCGCGGCACGCGCAGCTCGCCGTCCAGTACGGATCCACTCTCCGCAATCTGGGCCGCTTCGACGAGGCCATCGCCGTGCTCGAGGGCGCGCCGATGCACGAATCGACCGGATCCGCCCCGCGCGTCGTCCTGGCACTCGCGCTGCACAGTGCCGGGCGCGTCGACGAGGCGCTCAGGGTCGCGCTCGAGGCCCAGATCGACGCGCTCCCCCGCTACCAGCGCTCGATGCGCGCCTATGCGGCCGCGCTGACCGAAGGCTCCCGGGCGGATCCCTCGGCATGAGCCGCGCAGCCGGACGATTCTCCGCCGTGGCGTCGGCCGATCAGGCCGCGCCGGGCATGACGAGCGAGAGCAGGAAGACCCAACCGCAGACGACGGCGAGCATCGCGAGGCTGTAGCCGATGGACGCGCGGAGGATCTCGCCCTCGCGGCCCGTGAGTCCGACCGCCCCGGCGGCGATGGCGATCGATTGCGGCGACACGACCTTCGCGACCGTTCCGCCCGCGGTATTGGCGGCGACGAGGAGCGTCGAGTCGACCCCGATATTGCCTGCCGTCACGGTCTGTAGGTGAGCGAACAGGGTGTTGTTGTTCACCACGGAGCCCGTGATGAAGACGCCGAACCAGCCGATGACGGGTGCCAGGAGCGGGAAGACCACGCCGACGGCGGTGAGGGCGTTGGCGATGGTGGCCGATCCTCCCGAGAAGTTCGCGATGTCCGCGATGATCAGCACGAGCGCGATGAGGATGATCGGACGCCAGAGGTCTTTCACGGTCGCGCCCAGCTGCTCCCAGAGGTGCCGGGCGCGCACCTGCGGCGTCGTCCAGAACGTGAGGAGAACCGCGAGAAGAATCGCCGTGCCGGTCGCGTTGATGGGCGTGAAGGCCCAGCTTGTGGCGAGTGGCTCCGATGCGCCGTCGGGAACGACCACGCCGGTAATCCCGGGGATCGGGACGGCGAACACCAGTCCGGACAGCGCACCGCCCTCGGCGAACAGGTCCTTGAACCAGGGAACGCTCCAGGCGAAGATCACCCCGCTCAGAATGTAGAAGGGGCTCCACGCGACGACCACGTCACCGAAGTCCTGCTTGATCGGCGGTGGAACCGCTCCGCCGTCCTCCCGATAGATTCGCTTCGGCTGCCACACGCGGCCCACGAGGAACACCGCCACCATGCCCACGAGGCCGGGAACGATGTCCGCCAGCTCGGGGCCGAGGAAGATGAGGATCCCCGCCTGCGCGGCGCTATAGGCCAGGCTCGTGACGATGAGGAGGGGCCAGGTCTCGCGGATCCCCCGCCACCCGTCGAGAATGATCACGAGGATGAAGGGGACGACGAAGGTCAGCCATTGCAGGACGATCACCATGTCGAAGGTCAGGCCCGCCAGTGGTACCTCGCCCACCTGCGCGCCGACGATCACCGGGATTCCGATTGCTCCGTACGCGCCCGCGGCGACGTTCGCGATGAGGCAGAGCATGGCCGCCTTGATGGCACCGAACCCGAGTTGCACGAGAAGCGCTGCACAGATCGCGATGGGAACGCCGAAGCCCGCCGCGCCCTCGAGGAAGGCACCGAAGCAGAAGGCGATCAGGATCACCTGGATCCGCTGGTCCGGCGAGATCCCGGAGATACTCGTGCGGATGACGTCGAATCGGCCGCTCGCGACGGCGATCTTGTACAGCCAGACCGCCATGACGATGATGAACGCGATCGGCCAGACCGCCGTGAGGATGCCGTACAGGCCCGCGCCCAGGACGGATCCGACGGGCATTCCGAACACCCACACCGCCACGATGATCTGCAGAACCGTCGCAATGGCGCCCGCGACGAGACCCGTGAGCTTGAACACCGTGAGGCACAGCAGAAACACGACGATCGGTATGACGGCGATGAGTGCCGAAAGCCACAGCTGGCCGGTGGGGTCTATCGTCTGCGTCCACATCGCTGGAGCCTCTCGTCCGTTCCTCGTCGGCGCACCACCAGGTCACGCTTATCCTGGCAGACCGGTCGACTTCACGTCACGTGTTTTTCTGGGGCTCGCCGCGGGTGCCCGGCGCGTCAGGCGATCGCCGAGCGGGCGGAATTACCCGTCGCGGAAACTCCGTCCTTGATCCGCGAGCGCGGACCGAAGGATCCGGATCGCTTTCGGACCCACGCCGTGTATCGCGAGGAGCTCCTTCTCGGTCCGCTCCGCGGCCTGGGCGAGACTTTCTATCCCGGCCAATTGAAGCGCCCGCGCTGCTGTCTTCCCCACCGCATGCGGAAGGTCGCCAACCGGACGCACGTCGGGCGTCGGCATAGGAGCGTTCATGGCTTCAGAATACGCGGGCTGGAGCCGCGAGCAGGGGCGGATGGTACAGAGTCGCCCGCCCCTCCGATCAGGCTCGCTCGACGGGGAACCAGAGCTCGCATGTCGCCCTGTTGAAGTCGTCCGAGCGCTCGAGGATCGCAACGATCGACGGGCCGGGCCGCAGCCGCCACGGATTCGACGGGAACCACTCGGCGGCCGACGCCGCGTAGGCCTCCTGGAGTGCAGCCGGGTGGGCACCGGACGTGCGGAACACGACCCACTCCCCCGCCTCGACCTCGATCTCATCCAAATCGTCGGGGATGCGGGTGTCCTTGCCGACCGCGACGCCGTGCAGATAGGTCAGTTTGCTGCCCTCTCGGTAGTCCGGATCCACGTCGGCGCTGACCTGCAACAGCCCGCGCGGTTCCTCCGTGCCGAGCTCTTTGAGGCGTTGGTGCTCCTCGGCCGGTAGCGAGGCGATGTGCTGCTGAATATGAGGGTTGACGCCCTCGTAGATCAGGGGCACGCGCGCAGCGTGCCCCGCGAGGCGGAAGGCGGGTCGTGTGATGATTCGGGCGTCCATGCGGATGCTCCCTTCGACGGTCAGGCGGAACCTGAGGACGGGTTGAGTGCGAAGGGGGCCGCCGTCGCGCCGGACGTCGCCGTGACTCACCCCGTGCACGGACCGGAACGCTCGCCCGAAGGCCTCGACGGATCCGTACCCGTAGCGCACCGCGATCGTCAGGAGATCCTCATCACCGATCACATCGGCTGCCGCAACGGTCATCCGTCGACGCCGCACATACTCGGAGACGGGCATGCCCGCCAAGGACGAGAACATTCGGCGGGCATGGTAGCTCGTCGTCCCCATCGAGGCGGCGAACGCCTCGATGTCGAGGCTCTCACCGAGGCATCGCTCGATCTCGTCGATAAGACGATTGAGTGTCTCGATCACGGCTGCTCCCTTCACCGTCTACATTCGCGCTGACCAGGCTATCTGCGCCCGACTATCCACGTTCGATTCTGTCGGGTGCGGAGGGAGCGTGACGTGGCGCGAGACGGGGCGTGGCGCCGGTTGCAAGAGCGAGTCGCCGCCCCGGACGAGGCAGGATGGTTCCATGAATCAGGCGGAACGGATCGAGAGCTTCTGGCGATCGTCCGGCGTGAACTCGGAGACCGCCGTGCCGCCCGCGTGGTCGTTCGGCGACTCACCCGAGCTCGCGGACGAACTGCTCGAGCTGACTCTGCGGGGTGCGAAGACGGCGATGGCCAGCGCCCTGTGGGAGTTCGAGGCGGACGGGGATCCGCTTCCACAGCCCGGCGATCTTTCGATCGTGCTCGATGGCGCGGGCGAACCGCAGGCACTCATCCGCACGACCGTGATCGAGATCACCCCCTTCGAGGATGTCTCACCCGAACACGCTTCGCTCGAGGGCGAAGGCGACGGGTCGCTGAGATACTGGCGAGCCGAGCACGAGCGCGCCTGGCGCCGCTCGCTCCTCCACACGCGATACGAGTTCGATCCGAGCATGCTCGTCGTCTGCGAGCGATTCGAGGTGTTGTTTCCGCTGGCTCGCTCGGCCTGACCTTGCCTAAGGCCATCTCCACGCCGCAGGCGCTCAGAGCGGCCCGCAGTACGCAGCCGGGCTACGTGATCGTGATGATGGTCTCCGCATCGCGGATTGAGACGGGCCGCAACTCGACGGACCCGTTCGGCGTTCGATCGCTCAAGATCATGGCGCCACTCCCCGGGCCCGTGCAGCTCGTCCCGCGAGCACGCCAAGGGCTTCCACCAGCTCCGGAGGCTCAACCTCGGAGATCTCCGCGTCGAATCGCAACAGGGACGCGGCGAGACCGATCCACGACCAGGATCCGGCGTGCAAACGGCACCGGTCGGCACCGACCTGATCGACGGTTCCGTCACCTGCAAAAGGACGGACCTCGCGTGCCGGCAGTTCGAGGATCGCGGATCCTTCGCATGGCCAGCGATCCTCAGATATCGCTCCTTTGAAGCGCGCAGAGACAAACGCCTGGACCGAACCGCCGGGGATCGGTCGCGGTGCGAAGTGCGCTCCGTGCGGAGGACGCGGCGTGAGGCGGTCGACGCGCAGGATCCGCCAGTCAGCCTTATCGAGGTCCCACGCGAGCAAGTACCAGCGTCCGCTTGCGGCGACGAGACCGTGGGGTTCGCCGCGGTGCCGTCCGATCTCGCTGCCGGCCTCACCGTAGTCCGCGCGGAGGACGCGTCGGTCGCGCACCACGGCGGACAGCTCGAGGAGCAGGTCGGGAGAGACGACCGGTCGGCGACCATCGCCAGGACGCCCGGGGATCGCCGTGACCGCCATACCGTCGAGTCGGTGCCGTAGACGCCCCGGCAGCACCTGACGCAGCGTCGTCAAGGCCCGCACCGCCGCCTCGTCGATTCCGCTTCCCGTGAGGAGGCTGGTCTCCAGCGCGATCGCCAGCGCGACGGCCTGGTCGTCATCGAACAGCAGCGGCGGTAGCTCCGATCCCGCGTCGAGACGGTAGCCACCGGTGCTCCCGGGCGTCGCGCTGACCCGGTACCCGAGTGAGCGCAGCCGCTCGACGTCGCGCCTCACCGTGCGATCACTCACCTCGAGCCGCGCGGCAAGCTCGGTTCCGGGCCAGTCGCGATGGACCTGCAGCAGAGAGAGCAGCTGCAGAAGGCGAGACACCGGCTCGGTCATATAGACAAGATAGGCCAAATTGAGGACAGGATCTGACCGCATTGAGTGGAAGGGTGTTCTCATGCCGGGAGGTTCCCGGCAGAACCTCACCAGGAGCATCAATGAGCATCACCACCACGACCCACCTCAACTTCCGCGGCGAAGCCCGCGCGGCCCTCGAGTTCTACCGAGAGGTTTTCGGCGGCGTGATCACTGCGTCCTCGTACGCCGACTTTGGCATGCCCGAACACGCCCCCGGCGCCGACGGGATCGTCTTCGGCCAGCTCGTCTCCCCGTCGGGGTTCCACGTGATGGCGTACGACATCCCCGGGGCGGCGGACGGATCCGCAATCCAGGCAAGCGCGACGACTCGCGAGCACGGTGTGACCGTCACCGACAGCCCATTCTTCGTATCGGTGCGCGGCGAGACGCTCGATGAGATCCAGCAGCACTGGGGCGTCCTCATCGACGGCGCAACGGTGATCGAACCGCTCGCCGCATCACCATGGAGCCCCGGCTTCGGTATGCTCACCGACCGATTCGGCGTCATCTGGATCCTGGACGTCGCTGCCTGATTCCGCGCACGTACGCCGGAGCCCCGCCGATCATAACGATCGGCGGGGTCAGGGCATCCGCGGCGCCCTTGCTAGGATCCGGCCATGAGCGGGCTCCTGAAAACTGCAGGCGAACTGGTCGCCGCATTGCAGAACGCGGCTGATCCACGTGAGACCGAGCTGATCCGAGCCCGGGTCGCAGCCGATGAGCCAGTCATCGGCGTGCGGATGGGGACCCTGTTCGAGATAGCGAAGCTTGCCGCCGACATTCCGCCAGCGGAGCTCGAGGAGCTTTTCGCCCATCCGGCCTATGAGCCGCGCCTCGCCGCCTTCTGCATCCTCGATTTCCGCGCGCGTCGGAGACTCTCCGACAAGGAGCGTGAGGAACTCGCCACGACCTATCTTGACCACCACGACGCCATCACGACATGGGACATGGTCGATCGAGCTGCACCCCGAGTAATCGGATGGCCTATCCTCATCGAACTGATCGATTTCGCGGTCCTCGAAGGACGCGCGCGATCCGACGACCCTCTTCGACGACGCTCTGCCATTACGGCACCGCTATGGTTCATCAAGAAAGGTTCGGATGCCGACGTCGCGCGTGGCCTTGTCATCGCGGACCTGCTTGCTGGCGACGACCATCCTCGAGTCGCCTCCGCGGTCAAGATCTATCGCAAGCACGCCGCGCGACGCGGTCAATGATCCCGCCACGACGCGCCGAGCCGGAACTCCAGCGCGCTCCCGACCATCGCGGCGCAGGTCGACTCGATCGCCTCACGATGGACCGGGATCAGAGCGGAGCTCGTCGCAGCTGCCTCCACGCCCGCACGACAGCAGACCCCGCTCTTCAGCGAAGACACGTCCCAGCTGGATGGGTCACCGCGGCCCTGCGGGCGCACGGCGCCGACCCGGGCTCTGACGTGCAAGGGCCCCGGAACGCATCGCCGAGACCAGCGCTGGGCCCCTTCGTTCGATATATGCACAGGTCACGGGCAGCAGGAGCACGAGCATGAGCAATCCGACGATCGCACCGAACGCCAAATGCGAGAGCGAGGATGGCGTAGTGGCTGTGATGCCGGCGGGAATGAGCGGAACGACGGCTGCGATGGCAACCGCAGTGAAGATCGTCCACTGCGCTCCGGCCGGATTTCCGGCGTTGTCTGAAGTCGCGACGCGGTTTCGGGCGTCTGCTCCAATGGCCGGCATCAGTGCGCTGAGCAGAGGTGCGGCGGCGCACCCGCCACCGGTTGCCGCGAGGGTCATGCCCAGCGCGAGGGCGCTGAACTGGGACCTGCTGGCGAGACTGAGGACGACCGTGCCGGCGATGACGGGTGCGCCGAACAGCAGCATCCACGCGATCTGTCGCCCGATCACGTCGGCGCGCACGGCGCGGGGTGTCGTGAGGACCTGCCATAGCGCCGTGCCGTCGAGGGCATACGTGTTCACGGCGGCCATTGCCGCGATCGCCGCCGCCACGACGCCGACGAACGGGAGCGCCCACACCCAGGCGCCGGGAGCCACCAGGACCACCATGAGGACGGGTGTGAGCCACGCATGCCCGAGGCCTAGGCGGCGATGCGGGTCACGGAACCAGGTCTTGACCTCGCGCGCAATGACGGCCCCGATTTCGTTAGTCGGCCATACAACACAAACGCGACGTCGCTCACGCACGGCGATCCCCGAGCGCGCCGTCTGGGGCGGCTGGCGCAACGTGTGTGCCGTGAGTTCGATCCAGGCTCTCCGCAGCAGCAGCGCACAGGCCACGGCGCCGACAAGCGGAGCGGCAATCGCTGACGGTGTCTCCCCTGACATTGCCGCGTTCACCGCGGCGAGACCCCAGCCCGTAGGAAGGGTGAGCAGGGTCGTCACGACCGGTTCCGGCACCACGGCAGTGGTCGAGGGGGTCTGCATCGTGACATCTCCGTCACCAAGCTGAGGCAGGACGAGCGCGAACAGCGGAACCCACCCGGCGAACGAGAGCGCCAACAGCGCGGACATCTGGACGACCGCTATCCGAATGCCCCAGGCCGAGCGGAGCAGACGAGCAACCAATGCGGACGTGCATCGCCCCAGCCACAGCAGGAGGAACAGCTGTGCTCCCACCGCCAGGAACGCGAGCGTAATAGCCGCGGGCCCGTCTGGCGCGGCGACCACGACGAGGCTGAGCAGCGCAGCTGTCGTGATCACGGTTCCCACGCTCATCGCCTCGCTGGCCGACATCTCCCTGGCGATGCACCTCGGCGCTCGCGGGAGCGTGCGGAACCACTGCGGATCCAGGATTGGAGCAAGTCCCGGCAGCAGGACCGGCCCGAGTAGCCACGTCATTCCGAACGCTGAGAGGGCGACCGCAAGCCAGCCTGGATCGAGGTCTCCCGCGCGGACGAGAGCTGCCACGGCGATGACGCCAGCTGCCGCGATGAGTCCCGCGATCAGGCCGAAGATCCGCTCGTCGTTCGGGCCGCGGCGGATGACCCGCCAGCGCAACGACATGAAGTCGATGCGGTGCCTCATCGCAACCACGCGATGTCGCGTTGTGGAGGAACGCCGATGAGACGCATGAACGTCTCCGCGAGCGTACCTCCGGCAGACACCTCGTCGATCGTGCCCTCTGCGAGGATACGACCGTCGTTCATCACGGCGACCCGCTCGCAAGTGCGCTCGATCACGTCCATGATGTGGCTGGACAGCAACACCGTCCCTCCGCCGTCGACGTACTGGCCGAGCAGCGTTTCTATTGCCCAGGCAGACGCCGGATCGATGGCCTCGAACGGCTCATCGAGCACCAGTACGCGAGGCCGGTGCATCATCGCAACCGCCAGCCCAATCTTCTTGCGCATGCCCGTCGAGTAATCGACGATCAGCGTCGACCGCGCCCTGTCGAGCTCAAGGATCTCGAGCAGGTCCCTAGCGCGCTCGCGCGACGCGCCGCCGACTCCGCGCAACCGGGCGGTGTACTCGAGGAGCTCACTCCCGGTCAGTCGCTCGGGTAACGAGAAGCCATCCAGCATGATCCCCATGACCTCCAATGCCTGCTCGCGACGCTGCCGAGTATCGAATCCTGCGATCTCCACGCACCCCGTGTCAGGGGCAAGGAGCCCAGCGATCATCGCCAAAAGCGTCGACTTCCCCGCACCGTTCGGCCCGACAAGTCCGAAGAACATGCCCGCCGGCACGCACAGGTCGATGGTGTCTACGGCGACGCGATCGCCAAAGTGCTTACTCAGACCGGACAATTGCACTGCTGGCGAGGGCGTCATACTCATACCTTCTCTCCTTGGCTGATGCCGGGGCGACAGGAGCTTCCCCAACGAGTGCGGCCCTCCCTCGGCTATTGCACTCACACTCGCGCATACTCGGCGAGAATCACGCCCGATTCGAACGCCTGCGTGCCGGTTGGCTTCCATGCCGTCGGAGAGTACTCGGCAGGCCCGAACAGGGAGATGCCGCCTCCCAGCACGACCGGGTTGATTTTCAGTGCCAGCCGATCGATCTCGTCGATGAGCGTGCCCGCGAGTGCACCGCCGCCGCACAACCAGATTCCCCGCCCCTCTTCTCGCTTGAGAGCACGAACCGTCGCTACTGGGTCAGCCGAGGTGAACTCGACGGCGTCGCTTCCCTCCGGCCGATGCGCCGGCGTGCTCGTGAAGACCAACTGTCGAAGATGCTGGTACGGGTCAGGCAGGTGCGGGAGACCAACGGCATAGGTGTTTCGCCCCATGAGCACCGTGTCGAACGGCCCATCGGCGACCGAGAGCCCTGCTGCCTCGGCCAGTTGCGTGGGAGCGGTGCCGCGGTATCGAGACCAAATCGGCCCCATGTGATCGCCTGTGGCGAGGAAGGTGTCGAACTCACCATTAGGGCCGGCGATGTATCCGTCCAGGCTGACGGCGACGTAGTAGGTCAGTTCTCGCATCGCTCTCCAATCACTGCATTTGTAGTGGTTGAGAGACTACATCACCTGTAGTGGTTGCGCTAGCCTTTTCTCATGGCCAGAAACGAGGGGCGCAGAAGTGCGCTCGCGGACGCGGGCATCGCCGTGCTTGCCCGTGAAGGATCCCGCGGTTTGACCCACCGCGCCATCGACCAGGAAGCGGGCGTCCCCACCGGGACCACCACGAACTACTTCCGGAGCAGGGAGGCTCTCCTCGCGGGCCTGTTCGAGCGAATCGGGAGTCGCCTCGCCCCCACGCCGGAGGATCTTGCCAGGCGCGCCGAACAACCGCGCGGGCGCGCCCTGTTCGCCGACTACATGCGCGACATCGTGCGACGCCTTACCGCCGAGCCCGACGTCGCTCGCGCCCTCTTCGAACTGCGACTCGATTCCGCACGACGGCCCGACCTCTCCGCCATCCTCACGCCGTGGCTTCGCACGAACTTCGAAGCGGACATCACCTTCAACCAGTCGATGGGACTGCCCGGCGGACGCACCGAGATCGCGCTCTTCCACTACGCGATCGACGGCCTGCTCTTCGATCTGCTCACCACCCCGATCGCCCCGGATCTCTCGAGCGATGACGTCATCGACGCCCTCGTCTCCGGACTGCTGCCCGACGAATGAGCACGTGCCTGCTGCACGGGGATATCCTCATTGCCCCTATCGCGGGTAGCATCGGGGATCCGTCCGAGAGCTCACGCAGCATCGGAAAGGGAGCCGGATCCTCCAGAATCGCAGACGCGTGGATCCGTTCGGTTATCACACGTTGAAGCGGAACTCCACCACGTTCCGGCACGGAACAACGTTAGCGGGCGGGACGGGCGGGCGTGCCCATCGCTCCGACCGGTCGAAGTATCTGTCGAATGTGCAACGCCACCTAGGATCGCCATGAAGGATCTAACGCTGCCCCGCTGCTCGCGCTGGGCTAAAGACGCAGCCCTGAAGCCCTTGCTAAAATCCTGCCATGGGAAGGCGTCTGAGTACTGCTGACGAGCTCGTCACGGCACTACAGAACGCGTCGGACCCACGTGAGACCGAGCGGATTCGAACCCGAGTCGCAACTAATGAATCGGTCATCGGTGTCCGGATGGGCACCTTGTTCGCGACAGCGAAGCTTGCCACCGACATCCCCTCAGCAGAACTCGAAAGACTTTTCATCCATCCTGCGTATGAGCCGCGCCTTGCCGCATTCTGCATCCTCGATTTTCGCGCCCGTCGGCGTCTTTCCACCGAGGAGCGTGAGGACCTCGCTGCAATCTATCTCGACCACCACGACGCCATCACGACATGGGACATGGTTGATCGAGCAGCACCCCGGGTAATCGGGTGGCCGATCCTAAGCGACGTGATCGAGTTTAGGGTCCTCGAAGACCTTGCACGATCCGACGACCCACTTCGACGACGGTCTGCGATCACCGCACCATTATGGTTCATCAAGAAAGGGACAGATGGCGACGTCGCGCGTGGACTTGTCATTGCAGACCTGCTTGCTGACGACCCGCACCCTCGCGTCGCCGCCGCCGTCAAGATCTACCGCAAGCATGCAGCACGGCGCGATCAATGAACCGGGCAACTAAACGTTGAAGCGGAACTCCACCGAGTTCCGGCACAAACTAACCTCTGAGTGAGCGAACCGCCCAACCAGCTGAGAGCAACCCAATACGCGATGCCGCGCAGCACGTCCATGCCTTGATGCAGTGGAGATTACTGGCGCACGCGGCGCAAATCGTACTTCTTGAAGCCATCTGTCTACAGAGACTCTTCGTCAGACTCAATCTCCTGCTGTCTAATTACGCGTGCGGGAACGCCTGCGACGATGCAGTCACTCGGGACGTCCTTGGTCACTACCGCGCCAGCGGCGACGACGACGTTGTTGCCGATCGTTACGCCGGGGAGGATCGTGCAGTTGGCTCCGATCCATACGTCGTCCCCGATTGTGACGGGTGAGACGATGGAGAGCTTCTTTCGGCGTTCGGCGGGATCCAATGGGTGGTTGACCGTGGAGATGACGGTGTTGGGGCCGATCATGCAGTTGTCGCCGATTTTGACTGGTCCGACGTCAAGAATCATGACGTTGTAGTTGGTCAGGAATTCTTCTCCTACGTGGATGTTGCTTCCCACGTCGCAATTGAATGGGGGCTGCATGTACACGTTCTGGCCCATGCTTCCGAAGAGTTCGCTGATCACCCCTTGCTGTGCCACCAGGTCAGAGGACTCGATCTCGTTGAAGCGTCGGCACAGCCTCAAGGCGTTTTCCTTCATCGCCGCGATCTCCGGATCCAGGAAGCGGAACGGCTCCCCGGCGTGGTACTTCTCGATCTCAGTCGTCATTTCTTTATCCTTTCCTCATTCATTCTGTGCTCAATACCCGTGATCGGTCGCGCGAGAGTGCTCGAACTGGCGGAGCTTTTGTGCACCCGCCCCACCCGTCAGGCCTTCAGCGGGACGAGTGGGGTTTCCGATGTGGCTCGGAGCATCAGAGATTTTCGAGCTTTGAGGTATGCAGGTACGAGGATGAGTACTGCGCCGGTCCATGCCAACGGTGTTCCCCAGATGACGCCTGCGAATCCGAAAGCGCCGCCGAGCACGATTGCGGTGAGGACCCGCATCACGAGTTCTGCTATTCCTGAGAAGAAGGGGATGCTGGTCTTCCCCAGCCCCTGGAGCGCCCCTCTGACAACGAAGAGCACGCCGAGAATCGTGTAGAGGGAAGCGTAGACCTGCAACAGCTGACTGGCGAGCGTCACGACTTCGGGAGCCGAGTCACCGACGAACATCTGCACGAGCCACCCGCCGCTCATGATGATCGTGACCCCGATGATCACCGAGGCGATTGTCGCGACCACGAGCCCGTGATTGACACCCTGGAGGATGCGGTCGGATCGACGTGCGCCGAGGTTTTGGGCGACGAACATCGACACGGACAGACCGATCGATTGCAACAGTGCAACGGCAAGCCCGTCGACGCGTGCCGCTGTCGTGTACGCGGCGACGGCGTCGGGGCCGAGTTCGTTCAACCGGATCTGGACGGCGAGCGACCCGATCGCGATGATGGAGGTCTGGAAGCCGAATGGCAGGCCGAGGCGCAGATGGTGGGCGAGTTCGGACCGTGTGACCTTCCAGTCCTCTCGCTGAGGTACCAGTACGGGGATTCGCCTGCGGATATGCACCAGGCACAGCCCGACCGAGGTTGCTTGTGCCGTAACCGTCGCCAGTGCCGCTCCGGTCACACCCCACCCGAATGGCCCCACGAAGACAATGACGAGCGCAACGTTGAGCCCGCACGAGATGATCAGGAAGACGAGCGGTGTGCGGGAGTCTCCGATCGCCCGGATGATTGCGGCGAGGAAGTTGAAGAACATCAGCGCCGTGATTCCCAAGAAGCTCATCCGCGCAAATTCGGCGGACTGTTCAATCAGCTCAGGCGGGGTCCGTAGCGCGTGCAGCGCCGGCTCAGCGAGGAGCACCCCAGCCCCGGTCAGCACGGCGCTGGTGCCGGCCGTCAACCATGCACCGGACGTGACAGATCGACGCACTCCTCGGGCATCTCCGGCACCGAACGCTTGCGCTGTGGGGATAGCGAAGCCGCTGGTGAGCCCCCACGCAAACCCGATCAACAAGAAGATCAGGCTAGTGGTCGCGCCGACAGAGGCCAGGCTCGTCACGCCAAGTTGTCGGCCGACCACGACGGCGTCAGCGAACTGATACAGCTGCTGGACGACATTACCGATGAGGAGTGGAAGGGCGAAGGTGACGATGACCTTCCACGGAGTTCCTTCGGTGAGGACTCTAGGCATTTGATAAAGAGCACTTTCTGCTGTCGGGGGCGCACGGAACGGGACGACGAAGCATGAGCTCCGCCGTCCCGTCGCACGGCATCGGTTATGCGGCCGTCAAGGTCGCTCGTGCCGTCGTCGAATGCTCAAGCGCGATCCGCGCCGCGGCTGACGCTCTCGCGGGCGGCGATGTCGGCACGGACAGCGTCGAACTTCTCGAGGATGCCGTCATAGGCGAAGTTGCCCAGCGGCAGACGCTTCGGTGGGGCGATCTCGTGTGCGACGTCGACGATCGCTTGCGCGGCAAGCAGAGGGTCGCCGGGCTCCTTGCCCACGTTGTCGCGGAACGACTGGCGGTTCGCTCCAGCGGTCGGAGCGTAGTCGGCGATCTCCTTCTCAGGTGTGACCTCTGCGGCCGAGTTGCCTGCCCAGTCGGTGGCGAAGCCGCTCGGCTCGACGAGCACCACTCGAATTCCCAACGGCTCAGCCTCGAGATCGAGGGCTTCCGAGAGGCCTTCGACAGCGAACTTGGAAGCGTTGTACCAGCCGACCGCGGGGAAGGAACGGACACCGCCCACGGAAGACACGTTGAGGATCGTGCCGGACCGGCGCTCACGCATACCGGGCAGCACCGAGGAGAACACAGCCATCGTCCGCCCAGGGATCCGTCGCATGATCGACGGCTTCGAGAACCAGCCATCGTTCTTGCTCGGGTCGCGCATGGAGGTGCTGGCGGGCAACGAACTCGCATGGGCATTGCTGGAGGACTTTCCCGCGCGTGACGCCGATGACCGCAATCTGCTGCGCTGGATCCTCACTGGACCAGGCGTTCGTGATCTCTATGTTGACTGGGAGACTGTCGCCTCTGAGATGGTCGGCGTGCTGCAACTGGAAGCCAGCGCCCACCCGAAGGACCCCTCGATCGCAGCCCTCGTGGGAGAGCTGGCTACCGCCAGCCAGGAGTTTGCCGCGTGGTGGGCGCGACCGAACCCGCAGGGCCGCACATCAGGAACAAAGCGATTCGCGCACCCCGTCGCCGGTCGCCTCACGATCAACTGGGAGGCATTCACCGTCCCCGACGTCGCGACCCAGACCCTGTTCGTCTACTCCGCGGCAGACGCGGCCTCGTCCGAAGCGCTCCGACTGCTCGGGGCTTGGCGCGCCACCGAGAAGTCCAGGGGCGTCGCACGAGACAATGCCGAAGAATCAACCCGGTCGCGGAGCGTCTCAGATACCTCCACAGACAGGACCGCATAATGACGCAGACTGCGCTCATCACCGGAGCTTCCTCCGGCATCGGCTTTCGCATCGCGGAACAGCTCGCTGCCCGCGAATACGACATCGTTGGAGTTGGTGCCAGCGAGCGAATCCTCGAGCTTCCGAAACGACTGCCGGGTGTGTCGGTTATGCCGCTGCGTGCGGATCTCACCGATCGCAATCAGGTTGACGGTCTGTGGCGGCAATTCGAACAGATGAATCGTTCCCTCGACGTCGCTGTTCTCAACGCCGGCGCAAGCCTAGGCGGAGCATTCATCGACACCGACCTCGAAGACGAGCTGCGCCTGCTCGCGCTCAACGTCACCTCGCAGGTCATCCTCGCCAAGCATATCGCCCGCGCGATGGCCGGGCGGCGCTCGGGCCGCATCCTCATCACCACCTCGATGTCCGCGACCACACCCACACCCTACGAATCCATCTACGGACCCACGCGAGCGTTCATGTACAGCTTCGCTCAAGGCCTACGCGAAGAAATGCGCGAGCACGACGTCTCCGTCACCGCGCTCCTCCCCGGAGCGACGGCCACTGAGTTCCACGACCGTGCTGGCATGCAGAAGACGAAGTTCGGCGACAACTCATGGAAGAACGACCCCGAACTCGTCGCGAAGCTGGGCGTCGACGCTCTTTTCGAGGGTCGAGACCACGTTATTGGCGGAGATCGCCGCACGCGCTGGTCAGCGTTTCGCAACAAGCTCTCCCCGGAGCAGGTCAAAGCCAGACGCTTCGCACGCGATTCGAATCCCAACGAACCTGCATGATTCCCACGCGTGCTAGACGTTAGACCGAAAATCTAAATTCCACCACGTCCCCATCGGCCATGACGTAGTCCTTGCCCTCCATGCGCACGCGACCCGCGGCCTTGGCCTCGGCCATGCTGCCGTGCTCGTCGAGGTCGGCGAATGACACGATCTCGGCCTTGATGAAGCCGCGCTCGAAGTCGGTGTGGATCACGCCCGCGGCCTGTGGTGCGGTCGCGCCCTTGCGGATCGTCCAGGCGCGCGCCTCCTTCGGGCCCGCCGTCAGGTAGGTCTGCAGGCCGAGCGTCTCGAAGCCCACGCGGGCGAGCTGGTCGAGGCCGGATTCCTGCTGCCCGAGCGCCTGAAGCAGCTCGAGCGCCTCGTCCTTGTCCATGCCGACGAGCTCCGACTCGACCTTCGCGTCGAGGAAGACGGCCTTGGCGGGGGCGACGAGCTCGCGCAGCTCGTTCATGCGCGCCTCGTCGGTGAGCACGCCCTCGTCGACGTTGAACACGAAGAGGGTCGGCTTGGCCGTGAGCAGGCCGAGCTCCCGAATCGGGGTCGTGTCGAAGCCGGCCTGGAACAGGGTCTTGCCGGTCTCGAGGATCGACAGCGCTTCCTTCGCGGCCTCCAGCACGGCCGGGTCGGCCTTCTTGCCCTTGACTTCCTTCTCGAGACGCGGAACCGCCTTCTCGAGGGTCTGCATGTCGGCGAGGATCAGCTCGGTGTTGATCGTCTCCATGTCGCTGTGCGGGTCAACCTTGCCGTCGACGTGGGTGACGTCGCTGTCGGTGAACCCTCGCACGACCTGGGCGATCGCGTCTGCCTCGCGGATGTTCGCGAGGAACTGGTTGCCGAGGCCCTCACCCTCGCTCGCGCCGCGCACGATTCCGGCGATGTCGACGAACGACACGGGCGCGGGAAGAATCTTCTGCGATCCGAAGATCTCCGCGAGACGGTCCAGACGCGGATCCGGAAGCTCGACGACCCCGACGTTCGGCTCGATCGTTGCGAACGGGTAGTTCGCCGCGAGAACGTCGTTCTCGGTGAGAGCGTTGAACAGGGTCGACTTGCCCACGTTGGGAAGTCCTACGATGCCGATAGTCAGAGCCACGGGAGTCGATTCTATCCGGGCGACCTGCTTCGTTTGTCAGTGGTTCGGAAGAAAGTGGATCCATGGAGTTTTTCTGGATCCTCATGGTGCTGATCGGGGTGGCCGCCGGCGCGGCGATCGGGTGGTTCGCGCGCGCAGCGCGCACCACCGGATCCGAGGCGGAGGCGGCACGAGCGACCGCGGAGGCCGCCGCGCTTCGCGAGGCGCTCGAGCGGTCCGAGCAGCGCGCGCGAGAGGCCGCCGAACGCGACCGAGCAGAGCGCCAGGAACAAACGCTCCGCGCCCAGCGCGATAGCGCGGTGATGCAGGCCCTCTCCCCCGTCCGCGAGTCGCTGCAGCGCATGCAACAACGCGTCGACGAGATGCAGCGCGAACGGACCGAGCAGTTCGGGCAGGTCTCGGAGCAGCTCCGCGCCGCACACGCCCTCGACCAGCAGTTGCGCGCGACGACCGAGCAACTCGCGGGGGCCCTGCGCTCCAACACGACGCGAGGAGTGTGGGGGGAGACGCAGCTGCGACGCATTGTCGAGTCCGCGGGCCTCATCGCCCGGGTCGACTTCGATGAGCAATCATCGATCTCGTCCGACGCGGGGTCGGGCAGGCCGGACATGCTCGTGCATCTTCCGGGCGGCACGTCGATCGCGGTCGACGCGAAGGCGCCCCTCGCGGCGTTTCTGGATGCCGAGGCGATCCCCACGACGGCGACCGGCGATGACGCGGCGCGGCGCGCCGAACTCATGCAGAGGCACGTCAAGGCGGTGCGCGCGCACATCGACGCCCTCGCGAAGAAGGCCTACTGGGCGGGCCTCGATGCGAGTCCGGAATTCGTCGTGTGCTTCATCCCCAGCGAGTCGGTGCTGTCGGCGGCACTCGCGGAGGATCCTGGGCTGCTCGAGTATGCCTTCGCCAAGCGGGTGGCGCTCGCCTCGCCCGTCAACCTGTGGGCCGTGCTGAAAACCGTGGCGTACTCGTGGTCTCAGCAGGAGGTGTCGTCCGAGGCGAAGACGCTATTCGACCTGGGGAACCAGCTGTACGAACGCCTCGGCGCACTCGCCGGCAAGGCCGATGACATGCGCCGCGCGATCGAGCGAACCATCGACTCTTACAACGGTCTCGTGGGTTCGCTCGAATCGCGCGTCCTCGTCACGGCGCGCAAGTTCCCCGGCATCGACGCATCGAAGCTCGAAAGCACGCGAGCTCCGAAGACGATCGACACCCCCGTGCGACGCGTGTCCGCGCCGGAACTGCTGAGTGCCGAACTCAGCCCGGAAGCCAGTTGAGCGACAACAGGATGCCGGCCGCGACGACGACGAAACCGCCGATCGACCACCACACGCTCGGCTCGGTACCGGCCGGGCGCCGCACGCGAAAGAGCACGTCGGGACGGCGTGCCGGATCCTGCGCATCGGCTACGACCGCGCGCGCTCCATCCGAAGCAGACTTCTCCGAGGCTTGCGTCATGCCCCGATTATCTCACGCGAAGCGTCACAGCCACTTCGACTCGAGGTGATCGCTCGAAATTCGGCGCAGAGTTCCCGAGTGCCCGCGCAGCACGACGCTCTCGGTGTACAGATACCCGCCCTGACGCTTGACGCCCGCGACGAGCGCGCCGTCGGTCACGCCCGTGGCGACGAAGATCGTGTTATTGCCCTTGACCAGATCCTCGGCCTCGAGCACGTCATCCATGGGCAGCCCCGCGTCGATGCCCCGCTGGCGCTCGTCGTCGTCGCGCGGCCACATCCGGCCCTGAATGTGACCGCCGAGAGCCTTGATCGCACACGTCGTCACGATGCCCTCCGGGCTTCCACCGACGCCGACACACATGTCGGTGCGTGCGTCGTGACGCGCGGCGTTGATGCCGCCCGCGACGTCGCCGTCGCTCATGAGGCGCGTTCCGGCACCCGTCGAACGAATGTCGGCGATGAGCTGCTGGTGACGCGGACGGTTCAGGACCGACACCACCATCTCTTCCACCGGCTTGCCCAGCGCCTTCGCGAGCAGACGAATGTTCTCCTGAACGGGCAGTCGGATGTCGACGACGCCCACGCCCGCCGGGCCGGTCACGAGCTTGTCCATGTAGAACACGCTCGACGCGTCGAGCATCGTCCCCCGGTCGGACATCGCGATCACGCTCAGGGCGTTGTTGCGCCCCTCGGCCGTCAGCGTCGTGCCGTCGATCGGGTCAACGGCAATGTCATACGAACGGCCCCGACCCGTGCCCACGTGCTCGCCGTTGAACAGCATCGGCGCGTTGTCCTTCTCGCCCTCACCGATCACGATCCGACCGTCGAACTCCACCGTGGTGAGGAATGCGCGCATGGCGTCGACGGCGGCGCCGTCGGCGAGCTCCTTCTGACCGCGCCCGATGAACGGCACGGACCGGATCGAGGCGGCTTCCGTCGCGCGAACGAGTTCGAGCGCAATGTTGCGGTCGGGCGTCAGGGGGATTAGGTCGTCGGTGTCGTGGATCTCGTGATCAGCCGTCATGACTTCGACAGTAGCCAGAATCCTTCGCAAGAAACGCCCATTTCTCCCCCGTGCCGAGTGAAGGAATCCCGCTTTTTAAGATTTTCGAGAAATGAGACGTTTCAGCACGACGCGCTCGCCCTCGAATTCCCCCAACGGCACGCAGAGAATAGGCTGGAACCCCAACACCGCTATCCGTAAGGAGACGCACCATGCCGGTCGCAACCCCGGAACAGTACGCCGAGATGCTCACCCGCGCGAAGGATGGCGGCTACGCCTTCCCCGCGTTTAACGTGTCGAGCTCGCAGACCATCAATGCCGTCCTGCAGGGCCTCGCCGAGGCGGGCTCGGACGGCATCATTCAGGTCACGACGGGTGGCGCCGACTACTTCGCCGGCCACACCGTCAAGGCGCGCGCAACCGGCGCGATCGCGATGGCGCAGTACGTGCGCACCGTCGCCGACAGCTACGGCGTGACGGTCGCGATCCACACCGACCACTGCCCCAAGAACGCGCTCGACGACTTCCTCCTGCCGATCCTCGCCGCGAGCGAGGAGCAGGTGAAGGCCGGCGGCGCCCCGATCTTCAACTCGCACATGTGGGATGGATCCGCCGTCCCGCTCGACGAGAACATCGAGATCGCCAAGGAGCTCCTCCCCCGCACGCACAACATCGGCGCCATCCTCGAGATCGAGGTCGGCGTGGTCGGCGGCGAGGAGGACGGCGTCGCGCACGAGGGTTCGAACGACGCGCTCTACACGACCGTCGGCGACGTGACGAAGGCCGTCGAGGCCCTCGGCCTCGGCGAGAACGGCAAGTACATCTCGGCACTCACCTTCGGAAACGTGCACGGCGTGTACAAGCCGGGCGGCGTCAAGCTCCGCCCCGAGCTGCTGGGCGAGATCCAGGCGGGCATCGCCGAGAAGTTCGGTACGGGCCCGAAGCCGCTCGATCTCGTCTTCCACGGCGGTTCGGGTTCGTCCGACGAGGAGATCGCGACCGCCGTCGCGAACGGCGTCATCAAGATGAACATCGACACCGACACCCAGTACGCCTTCACCCGCTCGGTGGCCGGCTACATGCTCGCCAACTACGAGGGCGTGCTGAAGATCGACGGCGAGGTCGGAAACAAGAAGCAGTACGACCCCCGCGCCTGGGGCAAGGTCGCCGAGACGGCGATGGCCGCCCGCGTCGTCGAATCGACGAAGCAGCTCGGCTCCTTCGGCAAGTCGATCAGCGCCTAAGGCGCCCGACGGCGATGGCCCCCGGATCCTCACGGATCCGGGGGCCATCGCCGTCGGAGCGAAAAGCTACTCCGGAAGCTCGATCCCCTGCATCGAGGCGAATCGCTCGAGCACGGCCGGATCCATGGCGAACGCGACCGCGACGATCAGCGCGCCGACGAACGTGAAGACGACGCCGGCGATCAGGGCGATCCACCACATCGACTTTCGGCGCGTGTGTCGGCGCCACAACAGCCACACCGTGCCAGCCCAACCGAGCAGCATCACGACGATCGCGACGACGCCCGCGGTACGGAGGGCGCCGGCGTCGCTGAGCTCGAGGCCGTCCATTCCGATCGCCGCGGCGAGCGCGTACGGATCCGTGTAGACGCGGATCCCACCGATGATCGAGTAGAGGCCGAACGCCATCATCGCGATCGTCACGACACGGTCGATCAGGGTTCCCTGCCCCACGGGCTCGCGCTGACCCGGTCGGCGCGGAGTTGCCGGGTCCTCGGGTGGCATGTCGCGCGGCACGAGGGCGGGATCCGATACGTGCCTCTGCGGTGCCTGGCCGCTGCGCGCAAGCTGCTCGTCGGAACTGGCATAGGCGCCGAACTGGGGGCGGGGCCGCTCGTCGCTCATGCCTGGCTCCGGCGTCCGCCGCGCGGACCGTCGCGTAGCTCCTTCGGCAACGAGAAGATCAGGTCCTCCTCGGCCGTGCGGACCTCTTCCACCTCGCCGTAGCCCGCGTGCGCGAGCTCGCGCATCAGCTCCTGCACGAGCACGTCGGGAACGCTCGCGCCGCTCGTGATGCCGATCGTCCTGACGCCCTCGAGCCACTCCTGGCGCACCTCGTCCGGATAGTCGATGCGGTACGCCGCCTTGGCACCGTACTGAAGCGCGACCTCCACGAGTCGGACGCTGTTCGACGAGTTCGCCGAACCGACGACGATGACGAGGTCCGCGCCCTCCGCGACCTTCTTGATCGCGACCTGACGGTTCTGGGTCGCGTAGCAGATGTCGTCCGACGGCGGATCCTGCAGTTCCGGGAACCGCGCGCGGAGGCGGTTGACGGTCTCCATCGTCTCGTCGACCGAAAGCGTCGTCTGCGACAGCCAAACGAGCTTCGACGGATCCTCGACCTCGATCGTGTCGGCTTCCTCCGGGTTGTTCACGATCGTCACGTTGTCGGGCGCCTCGCCCGCCGTACCCTCGACCTCTTCGTGACCCTCATGCCCGACGAGGAGAATGTGGAAGTCGTCGCGCGCGAACCGCTTCGCCTCGCGGTGCACCTTCGTCACGAGCGGGCACGTCGCATCGATCGCCTGCAGGCCGCGCTGCGCGGCCGAATCGACGACCATCGGCGAGACGCCGTGCGCACTGAACACGACGTGAGCGCCCTCCGGCACCTCGTCGACCTCCTCGACGAAGATCGCGCCCTGCTGTTCGAGCTCACGCACAACGTGAATGTTGTGCACGATCTGCTTGCGCACGTACACCGGCGCACCGTAGCGCTGCAGCGCCTTCTCGACCGTGATGACGGCGCGGTCCACGCCCGCACAGTACCCACGGGGGGCCGCGAGGAGGATCCGCTTGGTGCCGTCAACGGGGCGGTCCTGCAGCCGCTCGCGCCGGGACGGGACGCGAGGAATGGGAAGGGCTACGGCGGTCTGACTCATGACTCCAGCGTACGTGGCTTCGATTGTCAGATGCCCGCAATAGCCTAGATGCGTGACCACTTTCCAGCCCACTCACGGCCCGGGCGAGGCGCCGAGCAGCGATCAGGTGTCCCCGCGCGATTCGGGGCCCGATCAGCCCACGTCGGTCGCGCGCCTCAACCAGACGATCAAGGCATCGATCGATCGCTGGGGCTCGGTGTGGGTCGAGGGCGAGATTACGCAGTGGAACGTGCGCGGCCGCAACGTCTTCGGCGGCATGAAAGACCTCACCTCCGACGCACAGATCAGCCTGCAGATCTGGTCGAACGTCGTCGCACAGTTCACCGACGACTTCCACGTGGGCGACCACGTCATCGCGTGCCTCAAGGCCGACTACTTCGTCAAGCGCGGTTCGTTCTCCTTCCAGGTATCGGCGATGAAGCACGTGGGGCTCGGCGCCCAGCTCGAACGCCTCGAACGGCTGCGCCGCCAGCTCCAGAAGGAGGGGGTGTTCGATCCCTCGCGCAAGAAGGCCTTGCCCTTCCTGCCGTCCCGCATCGGCCTCATCACGGGCGCGAACTCCGACGCCGAGAAGGACGTCCTCCGCAACGCACAGCTCCGCTGGCCTCAGGTCGAGTTTCGAACGATCCACGCGACGGTGCAGGGCGATCGAAGCGTCCCCGAGATCATCGCCGCGCTCGAGCAGCTCGACGCCGACCCCGACGTCGACGTCATCATCATCGCCCGCGGCGGCGGAGACCCGCAGACGCTGCTGGGCTTCAGCGACGAGAAGCTGGTGCGCGCCGTCTCGGCCGCCTCAACACCCGTCGTCAGCGCGATCGGACACGAGAACGACCGGCCGCTGCTCGACGACGTCGCCGATCTTCGTGCCTCGACACCCACGGATGCGGCGAAGCGCGTCGTCCCCGACGTCGGCGAACAGCGCGCGCTGATCGAGCAGCTGCGCTCTCGTCTCACCATGCGCCTGCAGCAACAGATCTCGCACGGGATCCAGCAGCTCGAGCAAATCCGATCCCGCCCGTCGCTTCGAGACCCGGATTCGATGATCCGGCAGCGGCAGCAGGATCTCTTCCTCTCGCTGTCGCGGGGCCGCGAACTCATGGCGCGCAACCTCGAGCGCGCCGAGCGCCGCACGGGAGAGCTCCGCGCATCCCTCCGCGCGCTCTCGCCCGCGTCCACCCTGGCCCGCGGCTACGCGATCGCGCAGCTCGACGACGGATCCATCCTGCGCAACTCCGCGTCGGCGCCCGACGGCGCCGCACTCACCCTCACCCTCGACGAGGGAGCCATCGCGGCGACCTCGCACGGTCCGACGCCGTCGGCTGTCACTCCTTCGCGAAAGTAGGATAGGAACGATGACTGCTTCCCTCCCCGATGTCCAGGAGCTCTCGTTCGAGCAAGCCCGCGACGAACTCGTCCGTGTCGTTTCCGAACTCGAGCAGGGGGCGGCGTCCCTCGAACAATCGCTCGCGCTGTGGGAGCGCGGCGAGGCGCTCGCCGCACGCTGCGAGGAATGGCTCCTCGGAGCGAAGCGTCGCCTCGATGCCGCCCGCGCCGCCGCCGATGCCGCCGCGGAGGACGAGTCCTGATGGCACGCCGCCCCGCAGAACCGCGCATCGCGGCGCACCTCGGCCGCCCCGAGACGCCGGAGGAAATGGCAGCGCGCAAGGCCGAGAACTCGAAGAACTACCGACAGAGTCAGAGCTTCAAGAACCTGATCGTCGCGCTCCTCGTGAGCCTCGCGATCGTTGCGGTCGTCTACTTCATCGTGCCGCGCGGCGAGATCGACAACGCGCCGCAGCCGAACGTCGACGAGATCGCGTCCCAGGTCTCGAATCAGTTCGAGCGCACCGTCATCACGCCCGACGCACCGGACGGCTGGACCACCAACATCGCGGAGATCGAGCCCGGCGCCCCCTCGGTATGGACCGTCAACTTCAACTCGATCCCCGACGCCGGCCACGCGTACGTGCGCTTCGCGCAGGCCTTCGACGCCGACGAGGTATGGGCCACGCAGCAGTTGCGCGGAACCGAGGCGAGCGGCACGGTAACGGCCGGCGGGATCGATTTCACGGAGTACGTGGTGTCCGACCCCTCGTCGACGAGCAATATCGCCTACGCCCTCGGCGTGCAGGCGGGAAGCGACTACGTGTTGCTCTACGGGTCGGCGTCCGCAGAGATCACGGCGCAGCTCGCCGAGCGTGTCGCCGACGAAATCGCTGCATTGCAGCAGGAAGGGGCCACACATGAGTGACCGTCTCACCCCCACCCAGGCCTGGCAGCGCATGAAGGAGGGCAACGAGCGCTTCGTCGCCGGCACCCCCGCGCACCCGCACCAGGACGTCGCCCGCCGCGAGGACCTCGCCGAGGGCCAGAAGCCGCTCGCCGTTCTCTTCGGCTGCAGCGACTCGCGCCTCGCCGCCGAGATCATCTTCGATCTCGGCCTCGGTGACCTCTTCGTCGTGCGCAACGCCGGACAGGTCACGGGTGAGTCGATCATGGGCACGATCGAGTACGCGGTCGACATCCTCGACGTGCCGCTCATCGTCGTGCTCGGCCACGACTCCTGCGGCGCCGTCGCCGCCGCCGTGCAGAGCCTCGAACCCGATGCGCCCGTGATCGCTCCCGCGATCTGGCGCCAGGTCTCGCCGATCGTTCCCGCCGCCCGACGCGTGCGTCGGGAGCAGATCGAGGCGGGACGCGAGGGCGAGCCGCTCGACGCGTGGCGCGTCGGGCAGGAGCACCTGCGCGACACGATCCAGGCCCTCATGCACTCGTCGGACATGATCAAGGCCGGCGTCGAGAGCGGCCGCCTGGGCATCGTCGGCGCGAACTACCGCCTCGCCGAAGGCACCGCGGTGCCCGACGTGATGCTGGGGATCGCGGACACCGCCGCGACCGACTCCGCAACCACCACCCTCGCGTAAGGAGCGATGAAGTGACCGAATACCGCATCGAACACGACACGATGGGCGAGGTGCGCGTCCCCGTCGACGCGCTCTACCGCGCCCAGACGCAGCGCGCCGTCGAGAACTTCCCCATCTCCGGCAAGGGCCTCGAGTCGCGTCACATCGCCGCGCTCGCCCGCATCAAGAAGGCCGCGGCCCTCGCGAACAAGGACCTCGGCACGCTCGACGGCGAGATCGCCGACGCGATCGCGTGGGCCGCCGACCAGGTGGTGACCGGCGAGTACGACGCCCAGTTCCCCGTCGACACCTATCAGACGGGTTCCGGCACGAGCTCGAACATGAACATGAACGAGGTGCTGTCGACGCTCGCGACCGAGAAGCTCGGGCGCGAGGTGCACCCCAACGACCACGTCAACGCCTCGCAGTCGTCGAACGACGTGTTCCCGACCTCGGTGCACGTGGCCGTGACCGAGGCTCTGATCACCGACCTCGTGCCCGCCCTCGACCACCTCGCGAAGTCGTTCGAGCGCAAGGCCGACGAGTGGAAGAGCGTCGTCAAGTCGGGCCGCACCCACCTCATGGATGCGACCCCCGTGACCCTCGGCCAGGAGTTCGGCGGATACGCGCGGCAGATGCGGCTGGGCATCGAACGCGTCGAAGCCGCGCTCCCCCGCGTCGCCGAGGTTCCGCAGGGCGGCACGGCCGTCGGAACCGGCATCAACACCCCCAAGGGCTTCCCGCAGAAGGTCATCGCGAACCTCGTCGCCGAGACCGGCCTGCCCCTGACCGAGGCCGTCGATCACTTCGAGGCCCAGGCCAACCGCGACGGCCTCGTCGAGGCCTCGGGCGCGCTGCGCACCATCGCGGTGTCGCTGACGAAGATCAACAACGACCTGCGCTGGATGGGTTCGGGCCCCAACACGGGTCTCGGCGAGATCCACATCCCCGACCTGCAGCCCGGCTCGTCGATCATGCCCGGAAAGGTCAACCCGGTCATCCCGGAGGCGACGCTCATGGTGTGCGCACGCGTCATCGGCAACGACGCGACCGTCGCCTGGGCGGGCGCCTCGGGATCCTTCGAGCTCAACGTCGCGATCCCCGTCATGGGCACCGCCCTGCTCGAGTCGATCCGGCTTCTGGCCAACGCCTCGCGCGTGCTCGCCGACAAGACCGTCGACGGCCTCCAGGCAAACGTCGAGCGCGTCACGGCCCTCGCCGGCATGAGCCCTTCCATCGTGACGCCGCTGAACAAGCTCATCGGATATGAGGCCGCGGCGAAGATCGCGAAGCACTCCGTCGCCAAGGGAATCACGGTGCGCGAGGCCGTCATCGATCTCGGCTACGTCGAGCGCGGCGAGCTCACCGAGGAGCAGCTCGATGAGAAGCTCGACCTGCTGTCGATGACGCACGCGGGCTGAGCGAACCGCAGGGCGGGCGGGAGGACACGGTCCTCCCGCCCGCCCTGCTTTACCCGGATGTTCACCTGCGCGCTACGAGACCGACACCCGCGCCCGGTGTCCTTGGATGGGAAACGCCGTCGTGCTCGAGACGGCATACGACGTCGAAGGGTTTCAGATCATGGCGGTGAACATCGGACGCACGCTCCTGCCGATGGCGGGACATGTCCGCGGCAAGCGCAGCGCGGTCACGTGCCACCTCAAGTGCGGAGACGCCTGCGCGAAGGGCGTGTGCAACACGAGCTCCAACTCCTACTTCCGAGACATCGTCGACGCTCAGATCTCGCGCCGCTCCGTTCTCGGAATGGGCCTGGCGGGAGCCGCCGCGATCGTTCTCGGCCCGACGCTCCTCGGCGGCGAGCGCGCGCACGCCGCCGGCGCCCAGCTCGCGGCCGTCGGTGAAACGGGCGCCTTCGGCTTCACCCCGATCGCCCCGGTGCCGCACATGGTCGACGAGTTCACGGTTCCCGAGGGCTTCGACTGGACCCCGATCCTGCGCTGGGGCGACCCGCTCTTCGCCGACAGCCCGGCCTTCGACCTGCTGAATCAGACGGCGGAGGCACAGGCGCGCCAATTCGGGTACAACGTCGACTACACCGACATCATCCGCACCTCGGCAACGACGGCGATCCTGTTCGTGAACCACGAATACACGAACGAGAACATCATGTTCCCCGCCGAGCAGCTCGCAGGCGACCCCGAGCGCGTGCGCGGCGTCGGTCTCAAGGCCCACGGCCTGAGCGTCGTCGAGCTCACCCGCGCCGACGAGACCTCCCCCTGGACGCCGATCGTGGGCGCTCCCCTCAACCGACGCTTCCTCGACGACACGCCCTACGCGTTCACCGGTCCGGCCGCCGGATCGGAACTGCTGCGCACCGCGACATCGGCGGACGGCCTGACGGCCCGCGGCACCTTCGGCAACTGCGCGGGCGGCACGACGCCCTGGGGCACGATCCTCTCCGGTGAGGAGAACTTCAACGGCTACTTCCGCACGCCGGGCACCTCGGAGACGGACCTCCGCTACGGCCTCGCCGACGAGGAGACCGTTCGCGGCTGGGAAGCGCTCGACCCGCGCTTCGATGCCCGCAGCACCGAGCACGCGAACGAGCCGAACCACTTTGGGTGGATCGTCGAGGTCGACCCCATGGATCCGAATTCGACGCCGCGGAAGCACACCGCGATGGGTCGGTTCAAGCACGAGGGCGCCAACGTGATCCTCGCCGCGGACGGCCACGCCGTCGCCTACATGGGCGACGACGAGCGCTTCGACTACCTGTACAAGTTCGTCTCGCGCGACCGAGCGATCGACGGCGACCGCGCGCACAACCTCACGCTCCTCGAGAACGGCGACCTCTACGTCGCGCAGTTCTCCGGTGACTCCCCGGCCGCCGAGATCGACGGATCCGGCGCCCTGCCCGCGGACGGCGGCTTCGGCGGCACCGGCCGATGGATCCCGCTCACGCAGAACGGCGAATCGGTCATCGACGGAATGTCGACCGCGGAGGTGCTGGTGTACACGCGCCTCGCCGCCGACCGGGTGGGAGCCACCAAGATGGACCGTCCGGAGGACGTCGAACCGAACCCCCTCACGGGCCGCGTCTACGTAGCCTGCACGAACAACACCGACCGGGGACCCGACGGCAAGGCACCGGCCGACGAAGTCAATCCGCGCACCGAGAACCGCGACGGCCACGTCATCGAGATCACGGAGGACGGCGGCTCCCAGACCGCGACGACCTTCACCTGGACCCTCCTCCTCGTCGCCGGTGACCCGGCCCAGAACGGCACGAGCTACTTCTCGGGATTCCCGGCGGACCAGGTCTCGCCGATCTCCTGCCCCGACAACCTCGCGTTCGACTCGCAGGGGAACCTGTGGATCTCGACGGACGGTCAGCCCTCGACGATCGGATACAACGACGGACTGTTCCGCGTCACTCTCGACGGCCCGGAGCGTGGAAAGGTCGAGCAGTTCCTCTCCGTGCCGCGCGACGCGGAGACCTGCGGTCCCGTGATCCACGACGACGAACGCCACGTGTTCGTCTCGGTGCAGCACCCCGGCGAGGAGGGGACCTTCGAGGCGCCGAACTCGCTGTTCCCCGATGCGATGAAGCCCGCGCCCCTCGGCGGCGGCGTGCACGCCCCGCGCCCCTCGGTGATCCAGGTGTTCCCGCTCGCGGCGGCCGAGCCGAGCCCGACCGCGACGCCGACGCCCACCGCCACCGCGACGCCGACGTCGAGCCCCACGATGACACCGTCCCCGAGTGCCACGCCGACGGCCACGCCCAGCGCAACCCCGACGCCGAGCGCGACGCCGACGGCCGGCCCCGTGCCCACCCCGACGGAATCGGCACCTCCGCTTGAACCGACCGGTGGCAGTGTGATCGGCAGCGTGATCGCCGGCGCGGGAGTGCTCGCGGCGGCGGGCTTCGCGGCCCTCACGCGACGCAAGCGCGACAACGGCGTCGTCGACGACGCGTAACACCCGTGAACGCCGGTGGGGCGGAGCGAGGGCCATCCTCGCTCCGTCCCACCGGCGTCCGCATCAGCGCCTGAGCACCAGGCGAGCGAGCCAGTTGCCGAGCGCCTGCACGACCTGGGTGATGATGATGATCACGACGAGCGCGCTCCACAGCGCCACCATGTCGAACTGGCGGAAGCCGTAGTTGAGCGCGTAGGAGCCGAGTCCCTGGCCGCCCACGGTGCTCGCGACCGCCGTCATGTCGATGATCGCGACCGTCGCGAAGGTGTAGCCGAGGATGACAGGGCCCAGCCCTTCGGGCAGGATCACGGTACGGATGATGCGCCACGGGCCCGCGCCCATCGCCCGGGCGGCCTCGACCACCCCCGGATCGACGGTGACGAGGTTCTGCTCGACGATGCGGGCGATGCCGAAGGTCGCGGCGATCGAGATCGTGAACACGATCATCTCGTTGCCGATCCCGCGCCCCACCACGACGCGCGCGAGCGGCTGGAGCGCCGCGAGCAGGATGATGAACGGCACGGGGCGGAACGTGTTCACGAGCGCGTTGAGGATCCAGAACACGACCGGCTGCGCGAGGATCGCCCCCTTGCGCGTGACCGTGAGCGCCGTCCCGACGATGAGGCCGGCGATCCCGCCGAAGACCAGCGACGCGGCGACGATCCAGAGGGTCGTGCCGGCTTCCTCGAAGAGCACGGGCGCGATCTCGGCGATCCGTTCGATGATGTCATTCATGCGTCGACCTCCGTCACCGTCACGCTCGTTCCGATTCCGTCGAGAGCCGCGCGGACGGCGCTCTCCTCGCCGCGGACGGCGATCGTCAAGAGGCCGTACACCCGGCCCTGAATGTCGTCGATGCCGCCGTGCACCAGGTTGAAGTCGACGCCCGCGCGCGCGAGGGCACCGAACACGCGGGCCTCGTTCACCCCGTCGTCTCGGAAGGAGATCGTCAGCAGGCGCCCCTCGTGCTGTGCGCGCAGGGCGGCAAGAGCGTCGCCGTCGGGCAGCGCGCGCACCACGGTGCGCACGAAACGGCGGGTGGTCGCGGTCTGCGGATCCGTGAAGACGTCGTAGGTGTCGCCCTGTTCGACGACCCGCCCCTTCTCCATCACCGCGACGCGTCCGGCGATCCGCGCGATGACGTCCATCTCGTGCGTGATGACGATGATCGTCACGCCGAGTTCGCGGTTGACGCGTGCGAGCAGATCCAGCACCTCGTCGGTCGTCTCCGGGTCGAGGGCACTGGTGGCCTCGTCGGCGAGGAGGATCTCCGGGTGCGCCGCGAGGGCGCGGGCGATTCCGACACGCTGCTGCTGGCCGCCCGACAGCTGCTCCGGGTACGCATCGGCCTTGTCGCTGAGGCCGACGAACTCGAGGAGCTCCGCGACGCGGGCCTTGCGGGCGGCGCGGGGCAGCCCCGCGACCTCGAGCGGATAGGCGACGTTCTGGCTGATCGTGCGCGAGCGCAGCAGGTTGAAGCGCTGGAAGATCATCCCGATCTTCTGCCGCACATCCCGAAGCTTCGCAGGGGACAGCCGCGTGACGTCCACCCCGTCGATCTCGATGGATCCGCTCGTGACGGGCTCGAGCCCGTTCACCAGCCTCACGAGCGTCGACTTGCCCGCGCCGGAGTAGCCGATCACGCCGAAAATCTCGCCGCGCTGGATCTCCAGCGATACCGCGTCCACGGCCGTCACGGGTGCGCCGCGGCGTTTCTGGGGAGGATACGTCTTGCTGACGTCGGTCAGGGTGATGTGTGGCATGCGTTCTGCTGGATCCTTCGGTACACGCGACGAGCGCGGACCCCGTGTGAGGGCCCGCGCTCGATGGTAGTTCAGTCGAGTGCCGCGATGTTCTTCTCGGTCTCCTCGAGCGATGCCTGCAGGTCTGCCGCGGGCGTCGTCAAGAACACGGCCGAGTCTCCGGACTGCTGGCGCAGGCCGTCGAGGACCTCGGGCGTCGAGTGGTAGATCTCGACGAGCTTGTTCAGGGTCTCGTCCTCGACGTCATCGGCGCGCACCGCGAAGATGTTGACATAGGGCTGCGCGGCCGGGTCGGCCGGGTCGTCCGCGATGAGCTCGTCGCCGGCCTTGAGGCCCGCCGCCTCGAGGAAGTCGTTGTTCACGATCGCCGCGGCGACGTCGGGCAGGGAGGTCACCGTGAGGTCGGCCTTGAGCGCCTCGACCGTGACGCGGGACTCCTCCTCGATGACATCCTGCAGCGTTGACGTCGAGTTGCCGCCGTCCTTCAGGGTGACGAGACCCGCCTTCTGGAGCACGAGGAGTCCGCGCGCCTGGTTGACGGTGTCGTCCGGCACGACGACGGTCTCGCCGTCCGGAATGGCGTCGATCGAGTCGTAGTTCGTCGAGTACAGGCCGAGCGGGTAGATGGCCGTCGCCCCGATGGGCTGCAGGTCGTCGTCCGCGTGCACGTTGTAGTCGGCGAGGTACTGGATGTGCTGGAACTGGTTGATGTCGAGCTCGCCCTCGCTCAGGGCGGGGTTGACGAGCGAATATTCGGAGAAATCGACGATCTCGAGGGAGATGCCCTCCGCCTCGACGGCCTTCTCGTACACGTCCCAGTACGGGTCGGAGGCGCCGACGACACCGAGCTTGATCGGGTCGTCCTCCGTGCCCGCCGCGACGCCAGCGTCGCCACCGGCGCAACCGGCGGCAGCGAGAATTCCAACGATCGCGAGGGGCGCGAATGCGCGAGTGAAACGTGCCATGGTGAGTTCTCCTCGTCCAGAGTGCTGTGTGGATCCACGGTAAGCACTCCCCCGCGTCGACGCGGAATCAGCCGACACAGAGCGACATCGACCGACACAGAACGCAACGCTCAGCCGAGTTCGCCGTCCTCGAGGAGGCTCGTCACGAGCGCCGCGATGTCGCTCCGCTCCGAGCGCGTCAGCGTCACGTGTCCGAAGAGACTGTGGCCCTTGAGGGTCTCGATGACGCTCGCGATGCCATCGTGCCGGCCCACCCGCAGGTTGTCTCGCTGCTGCACATCGTGCGTCAGCACCACGCGTGCGTTCTGACCGATACGGCTCAGCACCGTGAGGAGAACGTTGCGCTCGAGAGACTGCGCCTCATCGACGATCACGAACGCGTCGTGCAGCGAGCGCCCGCGGATGTGCGTAAGCGGAAGCACCTCGAGCAGCCCGCGCTGCATCACCTCGTCGACGACGTTGTCGGAGACGACGGATCCGAGCGTGTCGAAAACCGCCTGCCCCCACGGCGTCATCTTGTCGCCCTGGTCACCTGGCAGATACCCCAGGTCCTGCCCGCCGACGGCGAAGAGAGGCCTGAAGACGATGATCTTCTTCTGCTGCTGCCGTTCCAGGACGGCCTCGAGCCCCGCGCACAGCGCGAGCGCCGACTTTCCCGTGCCGGCGCGTCCACCGAGCGAGACGATCCCCACCGACGGATCCAGCAGGAGGTCGATCGCGATCCGCTGCTCCGCCGAGCGACCGTTGAGACCGAAGACGTCGCGGTCACCGCGGATCAGGCGGAACTCGCCGTCCGCCCCGGTCGCGCGGGCGAGCGCCGAGCCGCGCTCGGACGAGATCACGAGCCCCGTGTTCGCGGGCAGGCCCTTCACCTCGTCATGAACGCCGACCTCCGCCTCGTAGAAGTCGCTCATCTCCTCCGCGGAGACCGCGAGGTTCGCGATGCCGGTCCATCCGGAGTCGACGGCCTGCTCCGCGAGGTACTCCTCGGCGCCGAGCCCCAGCGACGCCGCCTTGACCCGCATGGGGACGTCTTTCGACACGATCGTCACCCACTGGCCGTCGTTCGCGACGTTCGCGGCGACCGCGAGGATCCGCGCGTCGTTGTCGCCCTGACGCATGCCGCTCGGAAGAACCGTCGGGTCGGAGCTGTTCAGCTCGACGCGGATCGTGCCGCCGCCGTCGGTCGGCACGGGGAAGTCGAGGCGGCCGTGCTCCACGCGCAGGTCGTCGAGGTGTCGCAGGGCCTGACGGGCGAAGTATCCGATCTCCGGGTCGTGGCGCTTACCCTCGAGCTCCGTCACGACGACGATCGGGATGACGACGGAATGCTCCGCGAATCGGAAGAGCGCTCGCGGATCGCTCAGCAGCACGGAGGTGTCGAGCACATAGGTGCGAAGCGCGCTCTCGGTCCCGCGAGACGGCGCCGCGGCGCGCCTCCGGCTGATCTTTGATGTGCCTGCGGTCATGATCTCCGCGTCCCTTCATCGAGCGCCGTGCCTGATGAGTCGACGGTAAATCACACGCATGTTATTCGGAACGGGGGTTGCCGAAACTTCACGCGTCGTTTACTTGCCGAATCGCCGATCGCGGGAGCCGTAGTCGCGGATGGCCCGCAAGAAGTCGACCTTGCGCAGATCGGGGCCGAGCGCCTCGAGGAAGTAGAACTCGCTGTGCGCGCTCTGCCACAGAAGAAAATCGCTCAGGCGCTGCTCGCCCGAGGTGCGGATGACGAGATCGGGATCCTTCTGCCCGCCCGTGTAGAGGTGCTCGCCGATGATCTCCGGCGTGAGGCTGGCCCCGAGTTCCTCGAGCGTGCCCCCACGGTCCGCGTGCTTCGCAATGATCTTCCGCATTGCGTCGACGATCTCATACCGGCCGCCGTAGCCGACGGCAAGGTTCACGTGGAGGCCGCTGTTCGCACGCGTCAACTCCGAGGCGTCCTGAAGGGCCTCGAGCAGCGAGGGCGGCAGGTTGTCCTCGCGCCCCACGTGCTGCACGCGCCACTCCCCGCGCCGGGACAACCGACCGGCCAGATCCGCGATGATCTGGATCAGGTCCTGCAGCTCCGCCTGATCCCGTTTCAGGACGTTGTCGTTGGAGAGCAGATAGAGGGTGACGACCTTGATGCCGAGTTCGTCGCACCAGCCCAGGAACTCAACCATCTTGTCGGCACCGGCCCGGTGCCCGTGTGCAGGCGTCTCGAACCCGAGCTGGCGGGCCCAGCGGCGATTGCCGTCGATCATCATCGCAACGTGCTGGGGAACCCTGTCGGGAGAGATCTGGCGCCGAAGACGCGAGCCGTAAAGGCGGTAGAGGGGACCTTTGCCCTCATTCGAACCCGAGCTGCTAACCACTCCTTGACGATACCCCCGTTCCCCGGACGACCGCGGAGAGGCCGCATGTGTCGCTCCGGGCATACAACGCGTCATAGGCTCAGCAGATGGAGAGCCACGAGACGCCCGGATCCCCCGAAGTCGGCGCCGCTATGCCCCGACTCCCCCTCATCGAAGCCGATGCCCCGCTGAGCGCCGACATCAAGCCGAGTTGGCGAGGCTGGATCCATGCCGGAACCGCGCCGGTCGCACTCGCCGCGGGAATCGTCCTCATCAGTCTCGCCCACGGAACCCCCGCCAAGTGGGCCTCGGCGGTGTTTATGGTGTCGTCACTCCTGCTGTTCGGCAACTCCGCCGTCTACCACCGGTTCAACTGGCGCCCTCGCACGAAGGCCGTGCTCAAGCGCATCGACCACGCCAACATCCTGCTGCTCATCGCAGGCACCTACACTCCGATCGGCGTGCTCGCCCTCCCGCCCGAAGAAGGCGTTCTGCTGCTCAGCCTCGTGTGGGGCGGCGCAATCCTCGGCATCCTGTTCCGCGTCCTGTGGATCGGCGCGCCGCGCTGGCTCTACGTCGCGCTCTACCTCGTGCTGGGGTGGGCGGCCGTGATGTACATGCCGCAGCTGTTCCGCGCGAGCCCGGCGATGATGATCCTCGTCGTGATCGGGGGCGTGCTCTACTCCGTGGGCGCGGTCGTATACGCGATCAAGAAGCCGAACCCGTGGCCGAACCACTTCGGCTTCCACGAGATCTTCCACGTGTGCACGGTCCTGGCATTCCTCTGCCACTGGGCCGGGTCGCTCCTAATCGCGCTGGATCCCGCGTTCAACGCGGGTTGATGCCCTCGTCGCGCTCGGCTGCCTGCTCGGCGTCGAGCGCCTCGTTGACCTCCTCGCGGTACTTCACCCGCCGCACGCGTCGCAGCATGTCGATCGCGAGGAGGACGACGGCGATCGCGAGCACCAGCACCACGATCCAGCCCAGGGTTCCCGGGGTGACGATCGACGGATCGATCGACGGCGACGGCGACGGAACCGGAGTGCTGAACTGGAAGGGCATCGAGGAACTCCTGGTTTTCGACGGCTAATCTGGAACAGCACCACCCTATTCCTCCCCCATCGCCCCCGGCTGAGAGGTGCTCGTGACCACGCAGGCAGAGCTCGACGATCGCTACGGCCGCACGACACGCTCCGCGATGCGGCTGTGGCTGACGATCGCGGGCGCCATCGGTCTCGTGCTCGTCGTGGTGATCGGCTGGTCGGTCGTGCAGAACTCGCGAGACACCGTGAGCTACGACGATCTCGGCTTCGAGGTCATCGACAGCGGGCACGTCGAGGTGCGCTACCGGGTGACGATGCCTACCGACGACGAGGTAGCCTGCGTGCTCGAAGCGCTCGATGAGAGCTTCGCGAAGGTGGGATGGCAGGTCGTCGAGATCCCCCCGACGGAGTCGATCTCGAGCGAGCACTCGACGATCCTCCGCACGGTCGACACGGCGACGACCGGTGTCGTCGTTTCCTGCTTCATCCGGTAGATTCACTCGGATACCCACCATCGGATCAGCAGATCTGTGTAAGGAGATTCATCGTGTCTGATGAGACCACGCCGTTCCTGACCCAGGAGGCGTACGACCGCCTCTCCGCCGAGCTCGAGCACCTCTCGACCGTCGGCCGCGAGGAGATCGCCAAGCGCATCGAGGCAGCGCGCGAAGAAGGCGATCTGCGCGAGAACGGCGGCTATCACGCCGCGAAGGATGAGCAGGGCAAGCAGGAGATGCGGATCCGCCAGCTCACCGCGATGCTGAAGGACGCCAAGATCAGCGAGGCACCGGAGGCCGACGGCGTCGTGCGCCCCGGCACCGTGATCACCGCGATTATCTTCGGCGACGAGGAGAAGTTCCTGCTCGGCAGTCGCGAGATCGCGGGCGGAACCGATCTCGACGTCTACAGCGAGCAGAGCCCGCTCGGTGCCGCGATCAACGGCATGAAGGTCGGCGAGAAGGGCTCCTACCAGGCCCCGAACGGCAAGACGATTCCGGTCGAGATCGTCGCCGTCGAGACCTTCACCGGCTGACGCGGCATCGACAAGGGGCGGGGCGGGATCCAAATGGATCCCGCCCCGCCCCTTCGTGGTTCTAGTCCTGTACGACCTGCGGACGGAATCCGGCCGATCGAAGCGCCTCGAGGACGAGCTGGCGATGCTCCTCGCCGCGCGTCTCGACCGAGATCTGCAGCATGACCTCGCTGATCTGGAGCCCCTGCCCGTGGCGCGTGTGCGAGACCTCGATGACGTTCGCCCCCGCCTGCGCAAGCGTCTCGGACACGTGAACCAACTGGCCCGGACGGTCGGGAAGCGGGATCAGCACGGTCAGGTAGCGTCCGGCTGCGGCCAGACCGTGGGCGACGATCCTCTGCATGAGAAGGGGATCGATGTTGCCACCCGAGAGGATGAGCCCCGTCGTGCCCTTCGCGCGGATCTTGCCGGCCATGATCGCCGCAACGCCCACGGCACCCGCGGGCTCGACGACGACCTTGGCGCGTTCGAGCAGCGCGAGCAGCGCACGGGCGATGTCGTCCTCGCTCACCGTGACGACCTCGTCGACGAGCTCCCGAATCATCGCGAAAGGGATGTCGCCGGGGCGGGCGACCTTGATGCCGTCCGCGATCGTCGGCTCGACCGTCACCGTGACGGGCTCGTCGGCCTCGAGGGAGACGGGGTACGGCGCGGCGTTCTCCGCCTGCACCCCGATGATGCGCAGTTCGCGCCCCTCGGCCTCGGCCGCGACCTTCGCCTTGGCCGCCGCCGCCACACCCGCGATGAGGCCGCCGCCGCCGATCCCGACGACGAGCGTCTCGACGTCGGGGGCCTGCTCGAGGAACTCGAGCCCGAGGGTGCCCTGACCGACGATGATGTCGCGATGATCGTAGGGGTGGATCATCACGGCGCCCTCGCGCTCGGCGTGCTCCAGCGCCATCTGCAGACCGACCTCGACGCCATCGCCCGCGAGGACCACTTCGGCGCCGTATCCCCGCGTCGCGAGCAGCTTCGGCACGGGCACGCCCAGCGGCATGTAGATGGTCGCCTTGATGCCGAGCTGCTGCGCCGCAAGGGCCACGCCCTGGGCGTGGTTACCGGCGGACGCGGCCACGACGCCGCGGGCGCGCTCCTCGTCCGTCAGCCGCGAAAGGCGATGCGTCGCGCCGCGCACCTTGAAGGATCCGGTGCGCTGCAGGTTCTCGAGCTTCATCACGACGCGCTGACCGAGCAGGTCGCTCAGGTGCTGCGAGAACTGAATGGGTGTGCGCTCGATGACCGGTGCGAGCCCCGCGGCCGCTTCTTCGAACTCTGCAAGCGTCGGGAGCTCGACGTTCGTCATCCATCCTCCTGAGATGGTCGTGCCAGCGATCAGAACTGAACGCGCGGCGGCTGGCGCACGCTCGCGGCGTCCTCGTCCTCGAAGAACTCGCGTTCCGTGAAGCCGAGGCCCTTCGCGAACAAGTTATTGGGGAACTGCTTCATCTTGATGTTGAGCTCGCGCACGCCACCGTTGTAGAAGCGGCGCGACGCCTGGATCTCGTCCTCGGTGTCGACGAGCTCGCTCTGCAGGTGCAGGTAGTTCTGGCTCGCCTGTAGCGCCGGATAACCCTCGGCCACAGCGAAGAGGCTCTTGAGCGCCTGCTGCATGTGGCTCTCTGCCCGGCCCGCCTCGGCCGGGGTAGCCGCGTTCAGCGATTCCGCGCGAGCCTGCGTGACGTTCGCGAGCACGACGCGCTCGTGCGCCGCGTACCCCTTGACCGACTCGATGAGGTTGGGCACCAGGTCGGCTCGACGGCGCAGCTGCACCCCGATCCCGCTCCACGCCTCATCCACGCGCGTCCCCAGCGCCACGAGCGAGTTGTAGGTCGCCCAGAGATAGATTCCGGCGATCACCACGACGGCAACGACGATCGCTACCGGTACGAGCCACTCCATGCGCAGTCCTCTCGAATCACGTCACACCATCGTATGCACGGCGCCTGAGCGGGAGGCCTACGCCGCGCCCGCGCCCGTCGAGGCCGCGATCCACGCCTCCAGCTTCGCCGTCGCGCGCCCGTCATCGATCGCCGCGGCGGCCTCGTCCCGCGCCTCCGTGAGCCGCTGGATCATGTTGCGGTCGGCCTGCGCCGGATCCTGCGAGAGCCGGTAGGCGACGATGCCGGCCGCGGCATTGAGCAGAACGATGTCGCGCACCTCGCCCCGCTCGCCTGCGAGCGTCCGTCGCAGCGTGTCGGCGTTCTCCTCCGGGCTCCCGCCGATGAGGTCGTCCATCTGCGCGGTCGGGATCCCGAGATCCCGCGGGTGGATGTCGAACTCGTGCATGTCGCCGTTGGCGACCTGCCAGATCCGGCTGTACCCGGTCGTGGTGAGCTCGTCCAGGCCGTCCTCGCCTCGGAAGACGAGCGCCGTCGCGCCGCGCGTCCGGAAGACGCCCGTGATGATCGGCACGATGTCGAGCGACGCGACTCCCACCGCGTTGGCCTCGGCGCGCGCCGGGTTCACGAGCGGGCCGAGGAAGTTGAACGCGGTCGGTACGCCGAGCTCCGCACGCACGCCGGCGGCGTGCTTGAAGCCGGGGTGGAACGCCGCGGCCCAGGCGAATGTGATGCCCGCCTCATCGAGCACGCGGGCGACGCCTTCCGGGGACAGGCGGAGGTCGATGCCGAGCGCGCTTAGCACGTCGCTCGATCCCGCCTTGGAGCTAACGGCGCGATTGCCGTGCTTGACGACGGGGATGTCGCATGCCGCGACGATGATCGACGCCGTGGACGAGATGTTCACGGTGCCGTACCGGTCTCCACCCGTCCCGACGATGTCGAGAACGTTCGAGTCGACGGGGAGCGGCACGGCGGCGTCGAGAATCGCGTCGCGGAATCCGATCACCTCTGTGACGGCCTCGCCCTTCGCCCGAAGTGCCATCAGCAATCCGCCGAGCTGCGCGTCGGTGGCTTCGCCCCGCATCACCTGCCGCATCGCCCATTCCGCCTGGGACACGGTGAGGTCCTCGCCGGACAGCGCGGTGGTCAGAATCTCGGGCCAAGTGGGCTGTGTCATACAGGCAACAGTAGGCCACCCAAAACTTCTCGACACGTCGTAGAAGTTGCCAGGAGCCGATCAGAAACTGCTAGTGGATACCCCATTCTCTCCGCGTGACCTGCACTTTCGCATCGACTACCGAGGGCATTCACGGTGAGAACATAGCCGGTAAGGCTTGCCTTCCTTGGTGCGCGGTGCAAAAAATCGGCGGTGTTATCGGCCATAATGAGAGGGTGACGACCCCAGCTACGTATGCCCCTGCGCCCAGAACAGTGAAGCGCCCCGACAGTGTCGCTGTCGGCACCATCGTGTGGCTCGGCTCGGAAGTGATGTTCTTCGCGGGCCTGTTTGCCATCTACTTCACGCTTCGAAGCACCTCCCCCGGTCTCTGGGAGGAGCAGACTTCGAACCTGAACGTGCCCTTCGCACTGATCAACACGATCATCCTCGTGCTCTCATCGGTGACCTGCCAGTTCGGCGTCTGGGCCGCAGAGCGCCTGCAGCCGCACACCGTCAAGGGCCAGGGCTGGAAGAGCGTTGGCATGATCCCGTGGTTCTGGATGACGTTCGCGCTCGGCGCGATCTTCGTCTCCGGCCAGGTGTGGGAGTACGCGCAGCTCATCACCGAGGGCGTGACGCTCTCGAGCGACCCCTACGGATCCGCCTTCTACCTGACGACGGGCTTCCACGCCCTGCACGTCACCGGCGGTCTGATTGCCTTCCTCCTGACGCTGGGTCGTGCGTTCGCCGTCAAGCGCTTCACGCACAAGGAAGCGACCACCGCGGTCGTTGTGTCGTACTACTGGCACTTCGTCGACGTCGTGTGGATCGCCCTCTTCGCCGTCATCTATTTCATCAAGTAAGAGCGGAGCTAGACCACCGTCATGGCACGAGAGAAATTGAAGCGCCGCGCTCGCGGTCGCCGCAGCCCGTTCGCCGCTGCGATCCTGATCGGCGTCGGCCTCCTCGCAACGGGAGGCATCTACGCGGGTGCATCCGCCGCAGTGGCGGCCACGGACGAGGCCACCACGACGACGACGCAGGCGAGCGCGGAAGAGGGCGAAACCCTCTTCCAGGCCAACTGCGCCACCTGCCACGGCATGGACCTCGAGGGTCGCGAGGGATTCGGGCCGTCGCTCAACGGTGTCGGTGAGCTCGCCGTTCACTTCCAGATGTCGACCGGCCGCATGCCGATGCAGATGCACGGCCCGCAGGCCGATCAGAAGCCGGTTCAGTTCACCGATGAGCAGATCGAGTCGGTCGCGCTGTACGTGCAGTCCGTCGCGCCCGGCCCCGAGATGCCGAGTTCGCGCATCATCGACGGCAACGGCGACGTCTCCCACGGCGCGGAGCTCTTCCGCATCAACTGCGCGATGTGCCACAACGTCGCCGCCGCGGGTGGCGCCCTGACGCAGGGCAAGTTCGCGCCGGACATCATGGACACCACGCCCGAGAACATCTACGCGGCGATGGTGACCGGCCCGCAGAACATGCCGGTCTTCAGCAACATGAACCTGACCGAGGAAGACAAGCGCGACATCATCTCGGCGCTGCTCTACCAGCAGGAGGCGCAGGCCCCCGGCGGCTTCACGCTCGGCTCGCTCGGCCCCGTCTCTGAGGGCCTGTTCATCTGGATCTTCGGCATCGGCGGCCTCATCGCCGTCGCCGTGTGGATCACCGCGAAGTCGAACTAAGCATGTCGAACGATCTTGACGTGACAAGGAGCACGATGGAACACGACGATTCGAAGGGTGCCGTGAAGGGATACGTTCCTTCTTCGGGCCTCGCCGTCTCGGTCGATGACCCGGTTCAGAACCCCGGTCTGCCCCCGCACCGCGAACGCCTGACGGATGTGGATCCGAAGGCCGCGAAGCGAGCTGAGCGCACGATCTACACGCTCTTCTACATCTCGGTCGCCGCGAGCATCTGGGCAGTCGCCGCGTACATGCTCTTCCCGATCGAGGATCAGGAACTGACCTCGATCCGCCAGAACAACCTCTTCATCGGTCTCGGCATCGCCTTCGCTCTGCTCGCGATCGGTATCGGTGCGATCCACTGGTCGAAGACCCTGATGAGCGACAAGGAGCACGTCGAGGAGCGTCACACCACGCGCGGCTCCGAGGAGACTCGCGCAGCGGTCGTCGAGGCGTTCCGCACCGCGAACGAGGAGTCGGGCTTCGGTCGTCGCAAGATGATCCGCAACTCGCTGTTCGCCGCTGTCATCGCCTCCGTGCTCCCCGGCATCACCCTGTTCCGCGGTCTCGCACCCCACGACCCGGAGAACAGCCCCGTCGACCTGCTGAAGCAGACGATGTGGAAGGAGGGTTCGTACCTCACCCGCGACCCCTCCGGCACGCGCATCAAGGCGAGCGATGTGACCCTCGGATCCGCCTTCCACGTGATCCCTGAAGAGCTCGCGAACACCTCGCACGACGACGGCTACCTCAACGAGAAGGCCAAGGCCATGGTGCTCATGGTCCGCATGTCGCCCGAGCAGCTCACCGAGCGCGAGGAGCGCAAGAGCTGGTCGTACGACGGCATCGTGGCCTACTCGAAGGTTTGCACGCACGTCGGGTGCCCCGTGGCCCTCTACGAGCAGCAGACGCACCACCTGCTGTGCCCCTGCCACCAGTCGCAGTTCGATGTCTCGGACGAGGCGAAGGTCGTCTTCGGCCCCGCGTCGCGCCCGCTGCCCCAGCTGCCCATCACGGTTGACGCCGAGGGATACCTGATCGCGCAGAGCGACTTCCAGGAACCCGTCGGCCCGAGCTTCTGGGAGATCCGTTGAGTACCGCTACCGAAGAAAAGAAGGCTCCGCTCGGCGGGCGCTTCGTCGGCGCAACGGCGAACTACCTCGATGAGCGCACCAGCCTGTCCGGCCTGGTCAAGGCCCTCGGCCGCAAGGTCTTCCCCGACCACTGGTCGTTCATGCTCGGCGAGATCGCGCTGTGGTCCTTCGTCGTCGTCCTGATCTCGGGAACGTTCCTGACGTTCTTCTTCCAGGCGTCGATGGTCGAGACGTACTACACGGGCGCCTACGACCCGATGCGCGGGATCCCGATGTCGGTCGCCATGGAGTCGACGCTGCACATCAGCTTCGACCTCCGCGGTGGCCTGCTGGTCCGCCAGCTGCACCACTGGGCCGCGCTGACCTTCGTGGCGGGCATCGGCGTGCACATGCTCCGCGTGTTCTTCACGGGTGCGTTCCGCAAGCCCCGCGAGCTCAACTGGGTCGTCGGCTTCGTGCTCTTCGTCCTGGCCATGGCCGAGGGCTTCACGGGCTACTCGCTCCCCGATGACGTTCTGTCCGGTAACGGCCTGCGCATCATCGACGGCATGCTGAAGGCCGTCCCGGTCATCGGCCCCTGGATCTCGTACCTGCTGTTCGGCGGCGAGTTCCCGGGCCACGACATCGTCGGCCGCCTGTACGCGCTGCACATCCTGATCCTGCCGCTCATCGTGATCGCCCTCATCGCGGTTCACCTTGTGCTCATGATCGTGAACAAGCACACGCAGTTCGCGGGCCCCGGCCGCACGAACAACAACGTCGTCGGCTTCCCGATGATGCCCGTGTACATGTCGAAGATGGGTGGATTCTTCTTCATCGTCTTCGGTGCGCTCGTGCTCATCGCGTCGCTCGTGCAGATCAACCCGATCTGGGGCTACGGCCCGTACGACCCCTCCCCCGTGTCCGCGGGTACGCAGCCCGACTGGTACATCGGCTTCGCAGACGGCGCCCTGCGCCTGGCCCCGCCGCACCTCGACTGGGTCATCGCCGGCAAGGTCTACCCGATGGGTATCCTGATCCCGCTCATCGTGCTCGTGGTGTTCATCATCCTCGTCGCGATCTACCCCTTCATCGAGGCGTGGATCACCGGCGACAAGCGCGAGCACCACATCGCACAGCGCCCGCGCAACGCCGCGACGCGCACCGCGATCGGCGCCGCCGGTGTCTGGTTCTACGCGATGCTCTGGGCAGCCGCGTCGTCCGACCTCATCGCCACGCACTTCCGCCTCACCATGGAGGGCGTCATCCACGCCCTGCAGATTGGGCTGATCCTCGGCACGGTCGTCGTGTACTTCATCACGAAGCGCGTCTGCATCGCGCTCCAGAAGAAGGACCGCGAGATCGTCCTGCACGGCTACGAGTCCGGTCGTATCGTCCGTCTCCCGGGCGGTGAGTTCCAGGAGGTCCACAAGCCCGTCGACGAGTACGAGCGCTGGAAGCTCGTGGCCGACGAGACCTTCGAGCCCCTCATCGTTCGCCCGAACGACCAGGGCAAGATCAAGGGCAAGTTCCGCGCCGCCATGTCGCGCTGGTTCTTCGAGGACCGCCTCCAGCCCCTCACGAACGCGGAGTACCAGGCTGCTCTCGAGCACCAGAAGCACGCGCTCCACGAGTTCGGCGACGAGGACCACGGTCACGGAGCGATCGAGTCCGGCGACTCGAAGCACTAAGGCCTCCGCCTCGCGAAGAAGGGCCCCGATCCACACGGATCGGGGCCCTTCTTCGTATGTCGGTGCGCCCGGAAGCGGACGGGTCGCGCGCGGTGCGTGCCGCGCTCCCTCCCCGCGAGATCGCACCGATTTGTCGAGATCGCATCGATCTGGGTGTGACCTCGCGAAGAGGATGCGATCTCGCGGAGGGTGCGGCGCCGAGGGATCGCGCGGAGGGGTGGCGCGGCGGAGGGGCGGCGCGGAGGGGCGGCGCGACAGCGGTTACGCGTGCGGCGGCTCGGGGTCGCGGTGGCCGACCGGCTCGAGCTGGAAGGTCGAGTGCTCGATCGAGACCACGAAGTGTTCGTGCACGCAGCGCTGCAGCTCGCCCAGCAGCCGTCCGTAGTCGGTCCCCTCCCCCACCACGACGTGCGCCGTCAGGACCGGCAGGTCGCTCGAGACACTCGATGCGTGCAGGTCATGCACGGCGACGACGCCCGGCATGTCCTCGATGTGTGCACGCACCGCGCCGAGGTCGAGCCCCGCGGGCGTCGCCTCGAGAAGCACAAGGCCCGACGCGCGCAGCAACACGAGCGTCCGAGGGACGATCAGCGCGGCGATCAGGATCCCGACAACGGCGTCGGCCCGGTCCCAGCCCCATGCCCAGATGAGCAGCGCGCTCACGATCACGCCCACGGAACCGAGCGCGTCGTTCAGCACCTCGAGGAACGCCGCGCGCATGTTGAGGTTGCGCCCCCGTTCGCCCGCGAGCAGCATCAGCCCGACGAGGTTCGCGAGAAGGCCGATAGCGCCGAAGACGAGGAGACCACCGGGCGCGAGCTCCGGCGGCGCCAGGAGGCGCTTCACGCCCTCTACGAGGGCGAAGACGCCCACGCCGAGCAGCAGTGCGGCCTGCGCGAGCGCACCGAGCACCTCCGCCCGTCGCGGCCCCCAGGTGAGACGCTGTGTCGGGGCCCGGTTCGCGAGCCGCGCCGCCGTCAGCGCCATGCCGAGCCCGATGACGTCGGTCAGCATGTGGGCGGCGTCGACGAGGAGTGCGAGGCTGCCGGTGACAATGGCGCCGACGACCTCCGCGACAAAGACGACGAGGGTCAGCGCGAAGACGGCGGCAAGCCTCCGCGACGAACCTGCTCGCGCACCGTGGTCATGTCCCGCGCCCATGCCGCTCCCCTCTCCGGCCCGCCCGACCTCTCCACACGAGACCAGTGATGTCCGTAACGATCCCGGTTATCGAAACGAAAACGCTCCCCGCCTCCGTGCGGAGGCGGGGAGCGTTTTCGCTCATGATGCTTCGATCATACGCTCGGAGACTTGATCAGGACACCGGCCGCGAGAAAGACGAGCGCCGCGACGAACTGAGCCACCGTCCAGACCGTTCCATCGAAGTCGAACGGGTACACGGGGTTCCACAGAACCGCGATCGCGAGAAACACAATGCCCCACCACCATTGCCGCGCCTGCACGCCGAACCACCCCACGATGAGCGCACCGATGGCCACGACGTAGAGCACGATCGCCGACCAGTCGGTCTTCAGGATCACCGGTGCAAGAAACAGCACGGCCGCCGCGAGGATGCCCGGAAGAAAGGCGTTGCGTTGGAATGCGGGGGTCTGGGGTTCGCGCGAGGCCATAGTCCTATTCCATCATCAGCGGCTTTGCGAAAGCCGGGGCGGAGACGACGAACGGCCCCGATCCGAAGATCGGGGCCGTTCGTTACGGGCGCTCAGCGGGCAAAGTTGCCGCGGTAGTACTCGTACACCCATCCGATGAGACCGACCACGAGGAGGCCGGCGGCAATCGGGATGAGGAAGTGCGCGGTTGCGAGCGCGATCATGCCGACCGCGGGAGCGGCGGCGAGCACGAGCGGCCACCACGACCACGGGCTGAAGTGACCGAGCTCGGGATCAGCGTCGTCGATCTCCGCGTCGAGGCGGTCCTCCGGCAGATCCACGCCCTTCTGGCCCTTGTGCGCCAGCGAGACGAAGAAAGCGATGAGACCGGCCATGAAGGCCGAGAACAGCAGGGCGATCGTGCCGATCCATTCGATCCGGCCGTGGCTCGGGTCGAGAAGGCTCCACACCGTGTATGCGCCGAAGCACAGGAGGAAGAAGCCGGTGAGCATCCACCAGATGCCGATCTGAGACTTCATTTACTTGACCTCTCCCTCGAGAACGCGCTCCGGAACACGACCCGGGTCGTAGTCGTCGAGCGACTCGGGGTGGTTCAGGTCGAACGCGGGGCGCTCCGAACGGATGCGCGGGATCGACGTGAAGTTGTGACGCGGCGGCGGGCAGCTGGTCGCCCACTCGAGCGATCCACCGTAACCCCACGGGTCGTTGACGGTGACCTTCTTGCCCTTGCGCGCGGTAATCCACACGTTGAGGAAGAACGGGATCATCGAGGCGGCGAGGATCATCGAGCCGATGGTCGACACCTCGTTGCCCCACGTGTAACCGTCAGACGGCGCGTAGTCGGCGTAGCGGCGCACCATTCCGTCGACGCCCAGCCAGTGCTGGATGAGGAAGGTCATGTGGAAGCCGATGAAGAGCATCCAGAAGTGCACGTAGCCGAGACGCTCGTTGAGCATCTTGCCGGTCCACTTCGGCCACCAGAAGTAGAAGCCCGCGAACATTGCGAACACGACGGTTCCGAAGACGACGTAGTGGAAGTGCGCAACGACGAAGTACGAGTCGCTGAGGTGGAAGTCGAGCGGCGGGACCGACAGGATGACACCGGTCAGACCACCGAAGACGAAGGACACCAGGAAGCCGAGCGAGAACAGCATGGGCGTCTCGAAGGTCAGCGAACCGCGCCACATCGTGCCGATCCAGTTGAAGATCTTCACACCCGTCGGAACGGCGATGAGCATCGTCATCAGGGAGAAGAACGGCAGTAGGACCGCGCCCGTGACGTACATGTGGTGCGCCCAGACCGACACCGACAGCGCGGCGATGGCAATGGTCGCGTACACGAGGGTCTTGTAACCGAAGATCGGCTTACGGCTGAAGACCGGGAAGATCTCCGAGACGATGCCGAAGAACGGCAGCGCGATGATGTACACCTCGGGGTGACCGAAGAACCAGAACAGGTGCTGCCACAGCAGGACACCGCCGTTGGCGGGGTCATAGACGTGCGAGTGGAAGATACGGTCGCTGGCGGCCGCGAACATCGCCGCGGCGAGAACCGGGAACGCGATCAGGATGAGCAGGCTGGTGATGAGCGTGTTCCAGGAGAAGATCGGCAGGCGCCACATCGTCATACCGGGGGCGCGCATGGTGATGATCGTCGTGATGAAGTTCACCGCACCGAAGATCGTTCCGAAGCCGCTGATGCCGAGGCCGACCATCCAGAGGTTTCCGCCGACTCCCGGCGAGAACGACGCGTTTGCGAGCGGCTGGTATGCGAACCAGCCGAACGACGCGGCGCCCTGCGGGGTGAGGAATCCGGCGACCGCGATGAGCGAGCCGAAGATGAACAGCCACAGCGCGAACGCGTTCAGACGCGGGAACGCGACATCCGGGGCACCGATCTGCAGCGGCAGGATCGCGTTGGCGAAGCCCGCGAACAGGGGCGTCGCGAACATCAGCAGCATCACGGTGCCGTGCATCGTGAAGAGCTGGTTGTACTGCTCCTTCGTGGGGATGATCTGCATGCCCGGCGCGAAGAGCTCCGCGCGGATCAGCAGGGCCATCACGCCACCGATGAGGAAGAACAGCACCGATGCGATCAGGTACATGTACCCGATGGTCTTGTGGTCGGTGGAGGTGATCCACCGAACGATCACGTTGCCCTTCTGCTCCGTGCGGGATCCGCTCAGCAGAGCGGCCTGGCGCGGGGGAAGCGGCGCGGGAGAGGCGGTACCGGCCATGCTCAGTGTCCTTCCTCGGTCTCAGCGTCCGCCTCGACACCGTCGGTGCCGGGCAGGTTCTGAAGACGGTTGTATTCCTCGTTCACGTCGCCGATCTGGCCGGCGGCCTCGAGACCCGCGATGTACTGCTCGTGCTCGCTCTCGCTCACGACCTCGACGTTGAAGAGCATCGCCGAGTGGTACTCGCCGCACAGCTCCGCGCACTTGCCCTCGTAGTGGCCCTCGCGCGTCGGGATGAACGACCACGAGTTGTCGTGGCCGATGTACATGTCCTTCTTGTACAGGAAGTCGACGATCCAGAACGAGTGGATCACGTCGCGCGAGGTGAGGTCGATCGTGACCTTCTTGTCAACCGGGAGCACGAGCGTCGGCAGTTCGTCGCGCTCGAGCGAGCCGTCCGCGGCAGGCTGAGCCTGCACGCCCATGTCGTAGACCGTCTCACCGCCGGTGGTCGCCTCGTCGTACTGGAAGTCCCAGGCCCACTGCTTCGCGATCGCGGTGACGTGCACGTCGACCTCGTCGTCGGCCCAGGGCTTCTCGACGTCGTTCTGCACGCGAACAGTGAACGCGAACAGGCCGACCACGAGGATCATCGGCACCGAGGTGAAGAAGATCTCGATCGGCATGTTGTAGCGCAGCTGAACCGGCAGACCCGTCTGACCCTTGCGGCGGCGGTAGACGACCATCGCCCAGAGCATGAGGCCCCAGGTGATCACGCCGACGATCAGCAGGACGATCCACGAACCGGTCCAGAGCGACGCAAGTTGCTCCGTCTGGTTCGTGGCGGGGGTTCCGGACTCGTCAAAGCCAGGCAGGTACCCGTGAAGCTCCGTGGGGGTGCAGCCGGCAAGGGCAGCAGCAGCCGCGGCGATCACGGGGACCGCGGCCCAGCGGATTCGGCGTTTCGACGGCACGAATTCACCTTTCGAACATGGAAGTGGCTGCTCCCATCCTATGGCAAGCGCACAAGCGGTTCATGCCAGGCTCTCAGCGGGTCGGGAGGCAGAAGAAGTAAGGCTGTACTCACGAAAACGCCCCTCGTGCGTACTGCACTCGGGGCGTTTTCGGCGTCTGATCAGTGGAAGCTATCGCCGCAGGCGCAGCTACCGGACGCGTTGGGGTTGTCGATCGTGAAGCCCTGCTCCGAGATCGTGTCCTTGAAATCGATCGACGCGCCGTCGAGGTAGGGCACCGACATGTTGTCGACGATCACCTCGACACCATCGAACTCGACGGTCTCGTCGCCGTCGAGGTAGCGCTCGTCGAAGTAGAGCTGGTAAATGAGACCCGAGCATCCGCCCGGCTGAACGGCAACGCGCAGACGAAGGTCGTCGCGGCCCTCCTGCTCGAGAAGGCTCTTCACCTTCGCCGCAGCGGCGTCGGTGAGGCTCACGCCGTGGGCGCGGTCGGTCTCCGGTGCAGTCAGCGTCGCATCCGTCATGCTGATCTCCTCTCAGAAAGGTTTCCGCTCACGGCGGCGTGGTTCGATTCTACGCGGCCTGGCTGTGATCGGCGCGGTTCATTCGCGCGAGCAGCAGCGCCTCCGAACGGATCGCGTTGCGGAACGTGTCGATGTGCAGCGACTCGTTCGGGCTGTGCGCGCGCGAGTGCGGATCCTCGACGCCCGTCACGAGGACCTGCGCTCCCTCGAACTTCCGGACGAGGTCAGAGATGAACGGGATGGAGCCGCCCACGCCGTAATCGACGGCGGCAACGCCGTAACCGTCCTCGAGCGCCCCGCGCAGTTCGGTGATCGCCCATCCCGCGGTGTCGACGAGCACGCTGTCCCCGAGATCGACATCACTGAACTCGAGCCGTGCGCCGAACGGCGCGTGCGCACGTAGGTGCGCCTCGAGCGCGGCGTATGCCTCGGAGGACGACTGTCCGGGTGCGACGCGGCAGCTCACCACGAAGGTGACCGACGGGGCGAGGGTGTTGCTGGCGGCCGCGACCGGCGTCATGCTGGCCCCCGTCACGGTGATGGACGGCTTGTTCCAGATCCGCCCCAGGATCTCGCCGTCACCCACCGGTGACACGCCGTCGAGCAGGCCCGTCTCGTCTCGGAGCTGCGCCTCGCGGTACTCCGGCGTGGCGCCCTCGTAGGCGGCGAGGCCCGCAACCGCCACCGATCCGTCGTCAGCCCAGAGGGTGGACAGCAGCCTGATGGCCGCCATGTTGGCGTCCGGCACCGCTCCCCCGAACATGCCGGAGTGGGAGGCGTGGTCGAGGGTCGTGACCGTGAGGTGGAAGGTCACGTTGCCTCGGAGCGACACGGTGACGGCGGGTGTGCGCTCGTCGAGGTTGCCCGAGTCGGCGACGACGATGACGTCCGAGCGCATGTCCTCGAGGTGCGCGTCGAGGAACGGCACGAAGGACCGCGAACCGAACTCCTCCTCCCCCTCGACGAAGAGCACGATACCGATGCCGAGATCGTCGGAACCGACCGCCTCCGCGAGCGCGCGCAGCGACGCGATGTGCGTCATGATTCCGGCCTTGTCGTCCGCGGCGCCGCGCGCGTAAATACGGCCGTCGCGCACCGTGGGCTCGAACGGCGGCGTGTCCCAGAGCTCGTCGGATCCCGGCGGCTGCACGTCGTGGTGCGCGTAGAGCATCACGGTGGGGAACCCGGGCTTCGCCGCACGAAGGCCGAGGACGGCGGGCTGGCCCAGCTCGGATCCGTCACCGTCGGCGACGGGCGCGCGCTCTACGCGCACCTCGTCGAAGAGGCCCGTGCCGCGCGCGAGCTCCGCGACGCGCTCCGCGCTGCGTTCCAGCTGCGTCTGGTCGAAGGCCGGCCACGCAATGCCGGGGATCCGCACGAGGGATCCGAGATCGTCGATCGCGGCGGGGAATCCGCCCGCGACCGCCTCGAGGAGGGTGTGGTCGGGCTCGGGAAGGCGCTCGTCAGGTGCCATAGAAGTCATGCGGGTAATCTTAGGTGGATCCCCTCCTTTCCCGACCAGAGGTTAACGATGGCCAAGAACTCCTCCCCCGCCGACGAGCAGCGCGACGACGCTCCGAAGGTCGGCAAGGGCCGCCCGACGCCGACGCGCGCCGAGCAGGAGGCGAAGCGCATCCGCCCCCTCGTCGCCACTACCAAGGAGGCGAAGAAGGCGGCGCGCGCCGAGATGCGGGCGCGGCGCGAGCGCGCCCAGATCGGTCTGCAGAACGGTGAGGAGCGCTACCTCGGACCGCGCGACAGGGGGCCGCAGCGCCGCTTCGCACGCGACTGGACGGACGCGGGGTGGCACCTCGCGGAGTTCCTCATGCCGATGATGATCCTCGTGCTCATCGCGAGCGTGCTCCCCATCGCGTTCATGCAAATCTGGGCCTTCGCGGCGCTGTGGATCTACATCATCTTTGCGATCATCGACATGATCCTGCTGTCGAACCGCGTCAAGAAGAAGGCCGCCGAAAAGTGGGGCGATGGCCGCGAGAAGGGCCTCGGCTGGTATGCGGCGATGCGCTCGGTGCAGATGCGCTTCATGCGCATGCCGAAGCCGCAGGTCAAGCGCGGCAACTACCCCCAGCTCTGACTCAGCAGACGACGAAGGCCGCTCCCCCGGGAGCGGCCTTCGTCGTCTGCTCAGGCGAGCGCGCGGTTGATCTGGCGGGCCCATAGCGGGCCCCGATAGATGAATCCGGTGTAGCCCTGGACGAGGGTGGCGCCCGCGTCGAGGCGCTCGCGCACGTCGGCCGCCGTCTCGACGCCGCCGACGGAGATTACACAGAACTCGGGATCGGGAACCTCGGCCCGCACGAGCGTCAGCACCTCGAGGGAGCGAACCTTGACGGGCGGGCCGGAGACGCCGCCCGCCCCCATCTCCTCGACCTCCGCCGCGCTGGTCTTCAAGCCCTCGCGCGAGATCGTCGTGTTCGTCGCGATGAGCCCGTCGAGGCCGATGTCGACGGCCATGCGAGCGATCGCCGTGACCTCCTCGTCGGGCAGGTCGGGAGCGATCTTCACGAGCAGGGGCGTCGATCCGGCCGCGGCGCGAACGGCCTCGAGGAGCGGGCGAAGCGTCTCGACGGCCTGCAGTCCGCGAAGGCCCGGCGTGTTCGGCGATGAGACGTTGACCGCGAGATAGTCGGCGAGCGGGGCAAGGGCGCGGGCGCTCGTGACGTAGTCGGGAATCGCGTTGTCGACGTCCACCACGCGGCTCTTGCCGATGTTGGCCCCGACGACGGCTCCCCCGCGGCGGAGGCGGGCGATGCGACGCGCCGCGGCGGCCGCGCCGCGGTTGTTGAAGCCCATCCGGTTCACGAGCCCGCGGTCGGCCACCAGGCGGAACAAGCGCGGTTTGGGGTTTCCCGGCTGCGGAATCGCCGTGACGGTGCCGATCTCGACATGCCCGAAGCCGAGCGCCTCGAGGCCGCGCACCCCGACGGCGTTCTTGTCGAAGCCCGCCGCGATGCCGAACGGAGTCGGGAAGGTCAGGCCGAGCGTGCTCACCGCGAGCGACGGATCCGGCTTCGTGAACGAGCGAACGATCGGCGCGATCGGCGCGGATCCCGACGCGCGAATCACCAGCATGCCCGCGTGGTGGGCGAACTCGGGATCCATGCGCTTGAGCACGTTGCGGAACAGCAGGTCATAGATCACGGGATCAGTCCTCACTCGGATGACGGTCGGCGCGGAGATCCGCGATGGCGGCCTCGAAGTCCTCGAGCGACTCGAAGGCGCGATACACGCTCGCGAACCGGAGATACGCGACCTCGTCGAGATCTCGCAGCGGGTCGAGGATTGCCAGGCCGATGTCGTTCGCCTCAAAGGTGCTCTGGCCGGTCTGGCGCAGGGCCTCCTCGACGCGCTGCGCGAGCACGGCCAGGTCCCCGTCGGTCACCGGTCGCCCCTGGCAGGCCTTGCGCGCGCCGACGATGACCTTGTCGCGCGAGAACGGCTCGACGGCGCCGGACCGCTTCACGACGCTCAGGCTCGCGGTCTCGACCGTGGAGAAGCGCCCATTGCACTTCGGGCACTGGCGGCGCCTGCGGATCGAGAGGCCGTCGTCGGAGGTGCGCGAATCGATCACGCGCGAGTCGGGATGGCGGCAGAACGGGCAGTGCATAACCGTGCCATCCTATCCGGTCGGGGTGCGAGGCCTACGCGAAACGAGCCGTGACCGCCTCGCCGTGGGCGGGCAACGACTCCGACGCGGCGAGGGCGACGATGCGGTCGGCCACGAGCGCGAGCGCGTCGCGGTCGTACTCCACGACCTGCTGGGGCCGGAGGAATGTGTACGCACCGAGTCCCGACGCGTAGCGCGACTGACCGCCGGTCGGCAGCACGTGGTTGCTTCCCGCCATGTAGTCGCCGAGGCTCACGGGCGTGGCGGATCCGATGAACAGGGCACCGGCGTTCGTGTAGTCGTCCGCCGCGGCACGCGCGTCGGCGAGGTGGAGCTCGAGGTGCTCCGGGCCGTAGGCGTTGCTGAAGCGGGCCATCGCTTCGGCGTCATCGACCAGCACGATCGCCGATTGTTCGCCCGCGAGGGCGGCGGCGACGCGATCCGCGTGGCGCGTCCGCGGCGCGAGATCCGCGACCTCTGCCGCGACGCGGTCCGCGACGTCGGGCGACGTCGTCACGAGCACCGCCGAGGCCTGCTCGTCGTGCTCGGCCTGGCTGATGAGGTCGTAGGCGATCAGCCGTGCATCGGCGGTGTCGTCGGCGGCGATGAGGATCTCGGTGGCTCCCGCCTCCGAGTCGGTGCCGACGAGCCCGGCGACGACGCGCTTGGCAGAGGCGACGAAGTTGTTGCCGGGACCCGTGACGAGGTCGACGGGGTCGAGGCCGAGACCCTCGACGCCGTGCGCGAGGGCGCCGATCGCTCCGGCGCCGCCGATCGCGTAGACCTCCGTCACGCCCAGAAGGCCCGCGACGGCGAGGATCGTCGGGTGGATCCGTCCGCCGAAGTCCGCCTGGGGCGGCGAGCAGAGGGCGATGCTCGGCACACCCGCGACCTGCGCCGGGACGACGTTCATGACGACGCTCGAGGGGTACACCGCCTTGCCGCCGGGCACGTAGACGCCGGCTCGACCGACGGGCTGCCACCGCTGCGAGATGCGCGCGCCGGGTGCCGGCTCCGTGACCCGCGGATCCGGGACCTGCGCCGCAGATCCCTCGCGAACGCGAGCAATCGCCTCGTCGAGCGCCGACCGCACCTCGGGCGCCAGCGACTCGACGGCTTCATCGATGTGCGTTTGCGGCACACGGATGTCGTGCCCGGTCACCCGGTCGAATCGCTCGGCCTGCTCGCGCAGCGCCGCCTCGCCCTCGTGCGCGACGGCGTGAACGATCTCGGCAGCGGCCTCCAGTGCGGCCGCTCGCGCCTCGGTCGCCCGCGGCACGGCGGCGAGCAGCTCGGCGGCGGTCAGATCCCGACCGCGAAGATCGATCGTGCGCATAGTCATGCTCTCAAGGATACGGGGTGGATATGCGGCCGCCGGGCGCGCGGACGCGCGGCGAACGTCGAGGACCGACGCCGCCGCGCGGCACGCGCCGGGCCTCAGCCGCGGGTGACGCCGGCGACGTTGTGAAGGTAGCCGATCCGTCCGTCGTCGTGGCGCATGACGAAGTAGGTGCCGCGGTCCTCGAGGACGAGGGCCCAGGCGGTGGGGCCGATCTTGTAGATGGGGCGCCCCTCGAAGTCGTGGACGTCGCGCTCCTCCGGCACGAGCGCCCAGAAGGGTTGCTGGCCGGCGGCGGCCTGTGCCGCCGTCTCTGCATGCGTCGCCTCCGCATGCGTCACCTCCGCATGCGTCGCCTCGGCGCGCGGCTCGGGCTGCGCGACCGCCTCGTCACGGCCGCTGAGAGCGTCGTCCGAGGCGGGCTCCGCCAGCGGCGGTTCCGCGGTCGTCGCTTCCCCATCGACCGCGGTGCTCGCGTCGGTGTCCGCGGCGGACGCCGCCGAAGCCTCGGGCGCGGAGGTGCCGTCGGCTTCCGCCGCCGAGGGATCCGCGGTCGCGGTGGGCGTCGCGTCGGCTCGCTCCATCGAGGGAGGTGCGAAGCGGTCGATCCCGCCCGTCGCGGTCGACGCGAACGGGTCGGTGTGCTCGGGCGCGCGGAACGGATCGTGCTGCTGCGACGCGGGCGCGCCGAAGGCCGCGGTCTGAGCAGCGGGCTGGTGCGATGCGGTGGGAGCCGCGGGACGCGGCGCCTGGATCACGGGGCGAGCGGGTCGTGCGGCGGCGTGCGCGGGAACCTCCTCGCGGCCGGTGAAGTCATCCGAGAAGGGCGCGACGAATCGCGCGAAGATCGTGAAGAAGACCCCGGCCAACGAGACGACGATGGCCACCCAGGTGACCCAGCTCGCCAGCGAGCCGAGCGTCACGGCGATGTGGATCCACGTGATCGTGGCACCGACGAAGGTGACGGACGCGAACTGGTCGATGCTCAGGGAGCCGAAGTTGCGCACGCTATTGGTGCGACGAACCGCGATGAGCGCCGCCGCGATCACCGGCAGCACGACGGCGGGGAGCCACGCGATACCGAGCGTCCAGACCGGGCTGTAGCCGATGAAGGTCGAGCTCTGCGCACGAGAGAAGAAGGACAGCAGGAGCAACAGCACCGCGGCGCCGATCACGATCCACTCGCGGATCGTGTACGGCCCGATCCCCTGCTGCGGGGTGACGGTCGGGGTGGATGCGGCCGACGCCTGCTCGATGAAACGGGGCGCGCTCTGCGCGTCCGGTCCGGAGTAGGGTGCGTTCTGGTCTGTCACGTGTGCGTTCCTCTCCCTGTCGTGCGGAAATCCGCACCTGCTCTGATCCTAAGCGCCCGACGACCCGCGTCGCATCACGCGAGGCACTGCGGTCCGAGGAGCGCCTTCAGGTCGCCGAAGAGCTCGGCCGACACCTTCACGGGAAGGGGCACCTCGAAGACCTTCGCCTGGCGCCCGCGGTGCATCTTCAGGCGCACCTCCGTGTCGCCCTCGTGCCGGCGCAGGACATCCGCGAGGTCCCCGACGGTGCGCTCGGTGGCGCGCTGCTCGGGCAGCAGCAGCGTGAGCGGGCCGGACTCGTCGAAGTCGGCAATATCGGGCGAGAAGGCTCCCTGGGCATGGATGTTGAGGCCATCGTCGCGCTTCGAGACGCGCCCCCGCACGACGAGGATCGAATCCTGCACGAGGATCGGTTGGAACTCCTGGTAGGTCTTGCCCATGAACATCACGGTGACCTCGGCCTCGAAGTCTTCGATCGTGATCATGCCGTAGGGGTTGCCGCTCGACTTCGCGACCCGGTGCTGAGCCGTCGTGACCAGGCCCGCGATCGTGACCTGCATGCCGTCTTCGAGGTCTTCGGCGTTGATGAGGTCGTTGATCGTCACGGTGCGGTGCTTCGCGAGCGGCACCTCGAGACCCGCAAGCGGATGGTCGGACACGTACAGGCCGAGCATGTCGCGCTCGAACGCGAGCTTGTCCTTCTTGGTCCATTCCGGCCGATCCGGAACCTTCGAGTTCTGCTCCTCCTCACCGAAGAGAGCGTCGAAGTCGAAGCCGACCTCGCCGTTGGCGGCCTTGCGCTTGTCGGCGACGGCCTGCTCGACGGCGCTTTCGTGGATCTCGACGAGCGCGCGGCGGGTGTGCCCCATCGAATCGAATGCCCCGGCCTTGGCCAGCGACTCGACGGTGCGTTTGTTCGTCACGTGGGCCGGCACCCGGTCGAGGAAGTCGTGGAAGCCCTTGTAAGGACCGTCCTCGCGCGCGGCGATGATGCCCTCGACGACGTTGTGGCCGACGTTGCGGATCGCGCCGAGGCCGAAGCGGATGTCCTCCCCCACGGCCGCGAAGTACTCGATCGATTCGCTCACGTCGGGCGGGAGCACCTTGATTCCCATGCGGCGGCACTCGTTGAGGTACAGCGCGAGCTTGTCGCGGGAGTCGCCGACGCTCGTCAGCAGGGCCGCCATGTACTCGGCGGGATAGTGCGCCTTGAGATAGGCCGTCCAATAGGACACGACGCCGTACGCCGCGGAGTGCGCCTTGTTGAAGGCGTAGTCCGAGAACGGAAGCAGGATGTCCCACAGCGCCTTGATGGCGCCCTCGCCGAAGCCGCGGTCGACCATGCCCTGGTGGAAGCCCTCGTACTGCTTATCGAGCTCGGACTTCTTCTTCTTACCCATGGCGCGGCGCAGAATGTCTGCCTGGCCGAGAGAGAAGCCGGCGACGCGCTGGGCGATCGCCATCACCTGCTCCTGGTAGATGATGAGGCCGTAGCTCGTGTCGAGGATATCCTTCAACGGTTCCTCGAGCTCGGGATGGATCGGCGTGATCGGCTGCTCACCGTTCTTGCGCAGGGCGTAGTTCGTGTGCGAGTTCGCGCCCATCGGGCCCGGTCGGTACAGCGCGATGACGGCCGAGATGTCCTCGAAGTTGTCGGGCTTCATGAGGCGCAGAAGCGAGCGCATCGGCCCGCCGTCGAGCTGGAAGACGCCGAGGGTGTCGCCGCGGGAGAGCAGCTCGTACGCCTTGCGGTCATCGAGGCTCAGCTGCTCGAGATCGAGCTCGACACCCCGGTTCGTGCGGATGTTGTCCAGCGCGTCCGAGATGATCGTGAGGTTGCGGAGCCCCAGGAAGTCCATCTTGATGAGGCCGAGCGATTCGCAGGCGGGATAGTCGAACTGTGTGACGATCTGGCCGTCCTGCTCGCGCTTCATGATCGGGATGATGTCGATCAGCGGGTCGCTCGACATGATCACACCCGCCGCGTGCACGCCCCACTGGCGCTTGAGGCCCTCGAGGCCGACGGCGCGGTCGAAGACGGTGCGGGCCTCCGGATCCGACTCGATCGTCGCGCGGAACTCGCTCGCCTCCTTGTAGCGCGCGTGCTCCGGGTCGAACATGCCGCCGAGCGGCATGTCCTTGCCCATCACGGCCGGCGGCATCGCCTTCGTGAGCTTCTCGCCCATGCTGAACGGGAAGCCGAGCACGCGGCCCGCGTCCTTCAGTGCCTGCTTCGACTTGATCGTGCCGTAAGTGACGATCTGCGCGACGCGGGCGTCGCCGTACTTCTCCGTCACGTAGTCGATGACCTCGCCGCGGCGACGGTCGTCGAAGTCGACGTCGAAGTCGGGCATCGAGACGCGGTCGGGGTTGAGGAAGCGCTCGAAGATGAGGCCGTGAGGGATGGGGTCGAGGTCGGTGATGCGCATGGCGTAGGCGACCATCGAGCCCGCACCGGAGCCTCGACCCGGGCCCACGCGGATGCCGTTGTTCTTCGACCAGTTGATGAAGTCGGCGACGACGAGGAAGTACCCGGGGAACTTCATCTGCGTGATGATCCCGATCTCGTATTCGGCTCGCTCGCGAACTTCCTGCGGGATGCCGTTCGGGTAGCGGTAGTGGAGGCCGCGCTCGACCTCCTTGATGAACCAGCTCTCCTCGGTCTCGCCCTCCGGCACGGGGAAGCGCGGCATGTAGTTCGCGCTCGTGTCGAACTCGACGTTGCATCGCTCGGCGATGAGGAGCGTGTTGTCGCAGGCGCCCTCGACGTCGCGGAACATGTGCCGCATCTCGGCGGCGGTCTTGATGTAGTAGCCGTCGCCGTCGAACTTGAAGCGGTTCGGGTCGTCGAGGGTCGAGCCCGACTGCACGCACAGCAGCGCCTCGTGCGCGCTCGCGTCGTGCTGGTGGGTGTAGTGCGAGTCGTTCGTCGCGACGAACGGGATCCCCAGGTCCTTCGCGATCTTCACGAGGTCGTCGCGGACGCGGCGCTCGATATCGAGCCCGTGATCCATGAGCTCGCAGAAGTAGTTGTCCCTGCCGAAGATGTCCTGGAACTCCGCCGCGGCCTCGCGCGCCGCCTCGTACTGGCCCAGGCGGAGCCTCGTCTGAATCTCGCCCGAAGGGCAGCCGGTGGTGGCGATGATGCCCTTGGCATACTTCTGCAGGAGCTCGCGGTCCATGCGGGGCTTGAAGTAGTAGCCCTCGATGCTCGCGAGCGAGCTGAGCCGGAACAGGTTGTGCATGCCCTGCGTCGTCTCGGCCCACATCGTCGCATGGGTGTAGGCACCGGATCCGGAGACGTCGTCGCGCTTCTGCTCTGCCGTTCCCCAGGCCACTCGCGTCTTGTCGGTGCGATGGGTGCCGGGGGTGAGATAGGCCTCGAGCCCGATGATCGGCTTGATTCCCTCGGCCTTGGCCGCCTTGTAGAACTCGAACGACGCGTAGTTGTTGCCGTGGTCCGTCACCGCGATCGCCGGCATGCCCATCTCGGCCGCCGCCTTCGTCATCTCAGCGAGCTTCGCGGCCCCGTCCAGCATCGAGTACTCGGAGTGGACGTGAAGGTGCACGAAGGAGTCGGATGCCATGAGTCCAGTCTAATTTGGACCCACGACATCCAACTCCGCAATCGCTCAGAACGGCGGCTAGAACAGCCCGTCCTCCAGCAGTTCGTAGGCGTGTTGCAGGTCGTCCGGGTAGGCCGATTCGAACGACACCCACTCCCCCGTCGCCGGATGCTCGAAGGCGAGCCGGTGGGCGTGAAGCCACTGCCGGTTCAGCCCCAGCCGTTCCGCGAGCGTCGGGTCGGATCCGTAGAGCGGATCGCCCACGAGCGGATGCCGGTGCGCGGCCATGTGCACGCGGATCTGGTGCGTGCGACCGGTCTCCAGGTGCACCTCGACGAGGGTCGCGCGCGGGAACGCCTCGAGCGTATCGTAGTGGGTGATCGAGTCTTTGCCGTCGGGGGTGACGGCGAACTTCCAGGAGTGGCTCGTGTGCCTGCCGATCGGGGCATCGATCGTTCCCGAGAAGGGATCCGGGTGGCCCTGGACGATGGCGTGGTAGATCTTCTCGACCCCGCGGTCCTTGAAGGCCCGCTTGAGCACCGTGTAGGCATGCTCGCTCTTGGCGACCGCCATGAGGCCGCTCGTGCCCACGTCGAGCCGGTGCACGATCCCCTGCCGCTCGGCGGCACCCGAGGTGGAGATCTCGACGCCCGCGGCGAGCAACGCGCCGGGCACCGTGGGACCGTTCCAGCCCATCGAGGGGTGAGCCGCCACACCGGCGGGCTTGTCGATGACCACGATGTGATCGTCTTCGTGCACGATGCCGAGGCCCGGCACGTCGACGGGTACGACCTGTGGCTCGATCTTCGCCGTCCACTCGACATCGAGCCAGGCTCCCGCCGAGACGCGATCGGACTTGCCCGCGGCGCGTCCGTCGATCCGCACTCCACCCGCGGACGCCAGCTCGGCGGCGAAGGTGCGCGAGAAACCGAGCATCTTCGCGAGGGCCGCGTCGACGCGGCTCCCCTCGAGGCCATCGGGAACGGGGATGCGGCGCGATTCACTCATCGCCGCGCTCCTCGACCTCGGCTTTCTTCGCACCGCGCGTGCCGTCGAAGTTCAGACCGATCAGCACCAGCACCGCGACCGCGATCATGCCGCAGACAATGAACATGTCCGCGACGTTATAGATCGCCGGCCTGGTCCAGAACCACATCCACGGCGTGAGGATGAAGTCGACGACGTGGCCGACGGCGAACCCCGGGTCACGGAAGAGTCGATCCGTGAGGTTGCCGAGCACGCCGCCGAGCACGAGCCCCAGCACGATGCTCCAGGCCCGAGACCGGATCCGGGTGATCGCGAGGTACACGATGGCGGCCGCGACGAGCGCCATCACGATCGTGAACACCCACGTCATGCCCTCGCCCATCGAGAATGCCGCGCCCGGGTTGAACACCAGGTGCCATTGCAGCAGATCGCCGACGACCGTGACCGTCTCGCGCTCCGTAAGGTGGCGCAGGACGAAGAACTTGCTCAACTGGTCGGCGGCCAGCACCAGGATCGCGAGAGACGCGATCGTGGCACCGGCCGCCGGCGCAGAGTAGAGTCGATGTCCCGTCACGCGAGGTGAACTCAGAGACCGACGGTCGAGGCGGACTGGGTGCCCGACTCCGGCGCGTTCAGATCGGCGAGCTTCTGCTCGAAGTAACCGCGCAGCTGCTGACGGTAGTCGCGCTCGAACTGGCGCAGCTCCGTGATGCGCCCCTCGAGGCTCTTGCGCTCGGTGTCGAGCTTCTGCGAGATCTCACGCTGCTTCGCCTCGGCGGCGGCGACGATGCCCGCGGCCTTCGCCTCGGCGTCGTCCACGAGCTTCTTCGCCCGGGCCTGGCCCTCGGCAACGTGCTCGTCGTGCAGGCGCTCGGCGCGGGCGATGATGCCGGCGGCGTTCGAAGCGGTGGCAGACACGCCGGACTCGGCGGCAGGCGCTGCCGTCTCCGCGGGTGCGGCGACGGGCGCCGCCTCGGGAGCCGGTGCGGCAGCCGCGGCGGGAGCGCCGCTCTCGAGCTCGGCGATGCGAGCCTTCAGCTGCTCGTTCTCTTCGATCGTCTTACGCCACTCGACAACGATCTCGTCCAGGAAGTCGTCGACCTCGTCGGGGTCGAACCCCTCCTTGAAGCGGACGTGCTGGAACTGCTTGGTAACGACGTCTTCCGGCGTCAGTGCCATGGTGTGGCCCCCTCTTTCGATGGTGAGATCATGATACTTCAGAACACGATAGCGATAGCTCGGAGGATCGACAGCGCGATGAAACAGCAGATCATCGTGAGCGGAAACGCGAGGTCGATCGCGATCGGTCCGAGGCGAATGGGTTGCAGATGGCGGCGCAGGTACTTCAGGGGCGGATCCGTCACGGTATAGACGGCCTCGCAGAGAACCAGCGCCACTCCCCGGGGCCGCCATTCCCGGTTGAACATCGGGATGAAGTCGAGGATCACTCGCGCGAAGAGCAGCAACACGTAGAGCGAGAGCAGTACGTGCAGGACAACTGCGACGAATCCGATGACAGCCACAAGATGTCAGCCTACGCGAAAGGGCCCGGCGAGGCCGAAACGGCACACCGGGCCCGACGAGCGCATCCGCCTCAGCCGGCGAACGAGGCGTCGTCCGCGGGGGCGATGCCGCCGTCGCCCGATACGGCGATGTTCTCGGGAGTCAGCAGAAAGACCTTGCTCGTGACGCGCTCGATCCGGCCGTACAGGCCCATGACGAGCCCGCTCGCGAAGTCGATGAGGCGACGCGCGTCGGCGTCGGACATCTGCGAGACGTTGATGATCACCGGCAGACCGTCGCGGTACTGCTCGGCGATGGTCTGCGCGTCGCGGTACTGCTTGGGGTGGACCGTGACGATTTCGTTGACCGCATCGGCGGCGGGCTGACGCACCACCGCGGGGCGACGCAGCGGCGTCACGGGAGCAGTCTTCTCTTCATCGTGGGCCTCCTCGCGATGCGTCTCGCGGTGCGGTGCGGTGTTGTGGACGGGGGCGTCCTCGTATCGCTCGTCGACGAATTCCTCTTCGTCAGCGAGCCCGAGATAGACCATCGTCTTCTTCAGCGGGTTGCCCATGGCGTCCTCCGGGTTGAATGCTCGTCTTGTGTGAAGGCTAAACCTGCATCGGTCTGGGACCGGTGATTGCGCTCCCGATTCGCAGGTGTGTCGCACCGTGAATGATCGCGTCCGCGAAGTCGTGCGACATCCCCGCGGAGATCCAGTTCGCATCGGGAGAAATGGCGCGGACTCTCTCGGCGTAGCCGGCGAGCCGCTCGAACGCCGGCGCAGCCGGCTCCCCGAGCGGGGCAACCGCCATCACCCCCCGGAGCCGCAGTGATCCCTCGGATTCGATGCGCTCCGCGAGCGCCTCGAGCCCGGCGGGCTCGACACCGCCACGACCCGCGTCGTCCGTGAGGTTCACCTGCACGAGCACATCGAGCTCGTCCTCCCCCACGGATCCCAGCGAATCGACGAGTTTGATGCGATCGACCGAGTGGATCGCGTCCGCCGCACCGCTCACGGCGCGCGCCTTCTTCGACTGGAGTTGACCGATGAAGTTCCACCTCAGCCCGTCGAGCCCGGCGAGTTCAGCCCGCTTCGCGACGAGTTCCTGCGCACGGTTCTCGCCCACCTCGCGCACCCCGAGAGCGTAGAGCTCCCGAACGAGCGCGGCGGGGTGAAACTTCGTCACGACGATGCGCGTGATCCCGTTTGCGTCGCGGCCGGCGGCACGCGCGGCATCCGCGATGCGTTCGTCGACCTCGGCGAGACGGGATGCGAGCGTCATTACTTCAGGAACTCCGGGATGTCGATGCCATCCTCGTCGTCGTCGAATCCGCTCGACTCGTTGAGCGCGGGCGCCGTCGTCACCGGGGGCACCGAGACCTGCGCGGGCAGCTCGGGCGCCTTCTCCGTCGCGAAATCTCCCGGGAGCGAGGGCCTCGCCACCGGCTCGTTGCGCGCGGGGAAGGTCGGCACCTCGACGCGGGGCTGCGGCTCTCCGCCGTCGAAACCTGCCGCGACGACCGTGACGCGCACCTCGTCGCCCAGCGTGTCGTCGATGACCGTTCCGAAGATGATGTTCGCCTCGGGGTGAGCGGCCTCCTGCACGAGGCGGGCCGCGTCGTTGATCTCGAAGATGCCGAGGTTCGAACCACCCTGGATCGAGAGCAGCACACCGTGCGCGCCCTCGATGGACGCCTCCAGGAGCGGCGACTCGACGGCGAGCTCGGCCGCCTTGATGGCACGATCGGCGCCGCGGGCGGATCCGATGCCCATGAGCGCGCTACCGGCGCCCTGCATCACGCTCTTGACGTCGGCGAAGTCGAGGTTGATCAGGCCGGGGGTCGTGATCAGGTCGGTGATGCCCTGAACACCGGCGAGGAGGACCTGGTCGGCGGTCGCGAAGGCCTCGACCATCGAGATGCCGCGGTCGCTGATCTCGAGCAGGCGGTCGTTCGGCACGACGATCAGCGTGTCGACCTCCTCCTTGAGCGTCGCCACGCCCAGCTCGGCCTGCTGCTGGCGGCGGCGGCCTTCGAAGGAGAACGGCTTCGTGACGACACCGATCGTGAGGGCACCGATCGACTTGGCGATGCGCGCGACGACGGGCGCGCCGCCCGTTCCGGTGCCACCGCCCTCTCCCGCCGTGACGAACACCATATCGGCGCCGGCGAGCGCCTGCTCGATCTCCTCCTGGTGGTCCTCTGCCGCGCGGCGCCCCACCTCGGGGTCGGCGCCGGCACCGAGGCCGCGGGTGAGGTCGCGTCCGACATCCAGCTTGACGTCGGCCTCGCTCATGAGCAGCGCCTGCGCGTCGGTGTTGATCGCGATGAACTCGACGCCACGCAGCCCGAGCTCGATCATGCGGTTGACGGCGTTGACGCCGCCGCCACCGACACCGACCACCTTGATGACGGCGAGGTAGTTCTGGTTCTGGCTCATGCTGCCTCCATAGACGGAACCTGGGCTGTGCCGAAACGGTGAACCTTCAAGTTCAACAAGAAGGTTAAAGTATTCATCGGCATGGAATTTGCTCGTACTGACGCTACGTGCACGACGGCGCAAGATGGCCGTGGCGCGCCGTGGCGTGTCGGAAGAAAATGTCGTGTCGCGTCACTCGGTGACGACGAGCACGCCCGACGATGACACGTCGTAACTCGACACGGTGTCGGGCGGCGTCGCCGCAAAGGCCGAGGTGAGAACCCTCACCTTCTCGGCGGTATCGCCCGGGCTCCCCCAGATCACCCGGACCCCATCGCCGTCGGTCAGCTCGAAGCTCACGTCCTCGCGGCTCGTCGCCGTGATCCGAAGCACGCGGGCGCGGAGCTCGTCCGGCAGCGCGCGGAGTACCTGTCCGACCGCCGCGAAGGCGTCGGAATCCAGTCCGGCCTCGACCTCGGCGAGCGGCAGCCCCTCCGGCTGCTCCTCGCTCGTCGCGAGCGCGACGCCGGCGGCATCGACCGTCGTGAATCCCGCGTCGGTCGCCACGGCGGCCACCGGCGTGCGTTCGACGATCGTCACCACGAGGGTGTGGGGCGGCCGCGACTGCACCGAGTAGGTCTCGATCTCCGGGAACGACGTGAGCTTCGCGCGGATCTCATCGCGGTCCACGAGCGGCAAGGCGCGCCCGGCCTGCTGACTCAGTGCGTCCTGCACGCGCTGCGGATCGAGCGTCGAAGCGCCCTGCACCTCGATCGTCTGCACGGCGAAGAGCGGGCTGTACGCCGCGCCGATCGTTCCGACCGCCAGAAGCACCACCGCACCCACGGATCCGATCCACGCCGCACGACGACGCCGCATCCTCTCGGTGAAGCGGCGCACCTCGGCCCGCTCGGCGCGTCGCTGACGCCGGCGCGCCCGCCACTCCGAGAGCTGCCGCTCCCCGCGCCGGGCGCCGGGCACGGCGTCGTCGGGTCGTGCGGCGCCGTCGGCGGCTGCGTCGGGCTCCGTCTCGGTCTTCGTCTCGGCGGCGAACTCCTCCGACGGCTCGTTTCTCGACTTCCGTCGGCCGAACGTGAGCAGCGCCCCGCCCCGGCCGCGCCCGCGCGGGCCCTGTGCGTCCTCCTCGACGACCGGATCCTCGAGGGGATCCGGCCTGCGGGAAGGCTGCGGAGGAAGCGGTCCGGGGCGCTTCACGGTTTACTCCGGCTGCAGGGCGTCGAGCACCTGCGGGATGATCTGGTAGACGTTGCCGCAGCCGAGGGTGATGATGAAGTCGCCGTCGTTCGCAACCTCCGCGGCGCGCTCGGCCGCCGCCTGCCAGTCCGGCACGTAGGAGACGTTGCGCGGATCCGAAAACCCCTTCTCGACGAGCTCGCCGGTCACACCGGGGATCGGGTCCTCGCGCGCACCGTAGACGTCGAGCACGACCGAGTGGTCGGCGTACTCCTCGAGCACGCGCGCGAAGTCGTCGGCCATGAGCTTCGTGCGCGAATAGGTGTGCGGCTGATGCAGAGCGATGATGCGCCCCGTTCCCACGACCGAGCGTGCCGCGGCGAGTGCGGCGGCGACCTCCGTGGGGTGGTGTGCGTAGTCGTCGTAGACGCGCACGCCGCGCCGCGAGCCGTGCAGCTCGAAACGGCGCACCGTGCCGCCGAAGCTCGCGACCGCTCGCGTCGCGGAGACGAAGTCGTGGCCGAGGGCGACGAGCACGGCCACCGCCCCCGCCGCGTTAATGCGGTTGTGCTGGCCGGGTACCGAGAGCTCGAGCGGCGCGCGCTCGTCGCCGCGCACCAGCCAGGCGGATCCGGCTTCCTCCACGAGGCGCACGTCGGCGCCCTCCGCGAGACCGAAGCTCACGACGTTCGGGTGCGCCAGACGCGCGGCGACGCGCCGCGCCCCGGGATCATCGGAGGAGATCACGACCGCCTCGCGCGCGGCATCGGCGAAGGTCACGAACGCGTCGTCGAACGCCTCGTGCGAACCGTAGTGGTCGAGGTGGTCGGCGTCGACGTTCGTGATGAGCGCGATCGACGTCTCGTAGATGAGGAAGGTGCCGTCCGATTCGTCGGCCTCGATGACGAAGAGATCGTCGCGGCCGGCCCGGCTCGAGACGCCGTACTGCTGGATGACGCCGCCGTTGACGAAGCTCGGGTCGGCGCCGAGCTCTGCGAGCGCGGAGACGATCATTCCCGTCGAGGTGGTCTTGCCGTGCGCGCCCGCGACGGAGACGAGGCGCCGGGAATCGATGAGGTACTTCAGCGCCTGGGAGCGGTGCAGCACGGCGAGGCCGCGTTCCTTCGCCGCGAGGAACTCGGGGTTCTCGGGCCAGATCGCGCCCGTGTAGACGACGGTGTCGAGGCCCTCGACGGCGTCGAGGTTGGCGTCGTCGTGGCCGATGAACACGCGCGCCCCGAGAGCGGCGAGATCCCGCGTGTTCTGGCTCTCCGCGCGGTCGGATCCGGACACCGGGATCCCCGCGTCCAGAAACATCCGGGCGAGGCCCGAGATGCCGGATCCGCCGATGCCGATGAAGTGCACGGCGCGGATCTCGTCGGGAATCGGAACGGTCAGGTCGGGGGCGATCATCGGCGGTTCTCCTTGAGTGCGCGGTCGAGGTGCGCCATCACGTTCTCGGTGCCTCGGCGCGTGCCGACGCCCTCGGCGGCGGACGTCATCGCCGCGATGGCGGCGTGGTCGTTCAGCAGCGGCACGAGCGTGGCGCGCACGTAGTCGCCCGTGAAATCGGCATCGTCGACGATGCGGGCAGCGCCCGCGTCCACGGCGGCGGCGGCGTTGAAGCGTTGCTCGCCGTTCCCGACGGGGTAGGGCACATAGATGGCGGGGATCCCCAGCGCGGACACCTCGGACACGGTGGATGCGCCCGAGCGCGCGACGATCAGGTCCGCCAGCGCGAAGGCGAGGTCCATGCGGTCGAGATAGGGCACGGTGACGTATCGTGCGTCGCCGGAGTCCGGGGTGTCGTTCTTCTCCCCCGTGGCGTGCAGGATCTGCCAGCCGGCATCGGCGATCGCGCGCCAGGAGTCGGCGAGCGTGGCGTTGATGCGCCGCGCTCCGAGCGACCCGCCGAAGACGAGAAGCACGGGCCGCTCCGGATCCAGGCCGAAGAAGCGCGCCGCCTCCGCGCGCAGGGCCGGGCGATCGAGGCCGACGATCTCGGGCCTCAACGGCATGCCGACGACCTCGCCGCGTCGCAGCGGCGTGCCCTCGAAGGCGACGCCGACCGCGGCGGCCGAGCGCGCGCCCAGGACGTTCGCGAGACCGGGCCGCGCGTTCGCCTCGTGCACGACGGCGGGGATGCGCTCCTTCTTCGCCGCCGAGTAGGCGGGCGCCGAGGCGTATCCGCCGACGCCGAGGACGACATCGACGCCGCGATCGCGGATGTATCCGCGCACGGTCTTCACGGCGGCGGAGTAGCGCGCGGGGAAGCGCAGCGCGGCCGCGTTCGGCTTGCGCGGGAAGGGAACCTTCGGCACGACCAGCAGCTCGTACCCCCGCTCGGGAACGAGGCGGGATTCGAGGCCCTCGGCCGTGCCGAGGATGAGCACCGTATCCTCCGGGTTCCGAGCGCGCAGTCCATCGGCGACCGCGAGCATGGGGTTCACGTGTCCGGCGGTTCCCCCGCCGGCGAGAAGGTAGGTCGTCACCGGACGATCCTACTTGCCGGGAGTCTGCGCCCGGCGTTCGGCGCGCTCGGTCTCAGGCAGCGTACGGGTGAGGGCGAGCAGCACGCCGGTGACGATGAGGACCGCGATGAGCGACGATCCTCCCGATGAGAGATACGGCAGCGGCACACCGAGCGTCGGGAACAGTCGGAGCACGACGCCGATGTTCACGAGGGCCTGCCCGAGGATCCACACCCCGATGCCGCCCGCCAGCGCGCGCACGAACATCGAGTCGCTCCGGCGCAGGATCCGAACGATGCCCACGCCGAGCACGACGAACAGGGCGAAGAGCACGAGGCAGCCGACGAGCCCCAGCTCCTCGCCCACGATCGCGAAGATGTAGTCGTCGGCCGCAGCGGGCAGCCAGTTGTACTTCTCGTGGGAGTTGCCGAGTCCCCGCCCGAAGATGCCCCCGCCGGCGAGCCCCCAGAGGCCGTGGTACGGCTGATAGCACTGCCCGCTCGGGTCGCAGTTCGGATCGAAGACGGCGAGCAGTCGGTCCATGCGGTTCTGGCTCGTGACGACGAAGACCGTCACGAGCGTCGCGCCGGCGATGACGATCGGGCCGAGGAAGCGCAGCTTGACGCCCGCGAAGTACATCGTGCCGAACGCCACGAGCGCCATGATCATCACGGTGCCGAGGTCTTCGCCCGCGAGCACGGTGGCCATCGCGAGGCCCGCGACGGGCAGCGCCGGGATGGCGAAGTGCCAGAAGCGATCGATCAGCGCCTGCTTGCGGAACAGGATGTACGCGAGCCAGAGCACGAGTCCGGCCTTCAGGAACTCGGAGGGCTGGATCGACATGCCGCCGATGTAGAACCAGTTGCGGTTTCCGCCCTGCGCGTCGCCGAGCGGCGTGAAGACGATCAGCTGCAGGCCGATGCCCAGGATGAGCGCGGGCCACGCGAGGCGCTGCAACCAGCGCAGCGACAACAGGCTCATGACGAGCATGAGCGGAACCCCCACGGCCGCGTAGATCAGGTGGGTGATGCCGCCGGCATAGGGAGAGCCTGAGTTCTTCAGCGATTCGACGGTCGTTGCCGAGAACGCCATCACCACGCCGAACGCCGTGAGGAGGATCGCCGCGGATCCGATCAGGAGGAACTCGAGCGACGGCGGCTTCGCGAGTTGGCCGACCCCAATCCGGACCGCGAGCGGTCGCGAATCAGGCTTCTGCGGAGCCTTCGTCGCCATCGGCGTTCTCCTCCCGCTCGGCCGCGACCTCACGCCGCCGACCATACTCGACGCTCCCCAGCGCCCGGTGGATCGACGCGGGCTCGGCGCCCATCGACCGCGCGAGCGCCGCGGCGAAGAGAACATCGGCGACGATTTCCGGAACGGCGAGGCCGAGTCCCGCGAGGTGCTCGAGTGTCGTCAGCTCCGCCGCCGATGTGTGGCGGTTCTCGACGAAGGCGCGGTCCGCGAGGATCCCGTCGACGATGCCGAGGTCGCTGGGGCCCGGCACGCCGAGGTCCACGCCGACGGCGCGTGCGCCCTCGATTACGTCGGCTTCTTCCACCATGCGCATGGTGGCGTCGTCTCGCTTGTTGTACACGCACGCGATCCGCGTGAAGCGGTACACGACGGCCATCGCATCGCGATAGTGGGCGGCGCTCTCGTGCCAGCCGAGGGCGGTCTCACCGAGGTTGAGGCACACGCTCGCGATCGGCTGCGGGGCGCCTGCGCCCGCCGAGAGGCCGAGGTACCACAGCTGCGCGCTCGACAATTCGAGGACGAGCGCGTCGAAGCCCGCGGGATCGCGGACGGCGTCGAGCACGGGAATGCCGTTCGCCCCGCACGGCGCGGCGCGCAGACCCGCCTCGACGAGCATGAGCGAGGCGAGTTCGGCCGTCGTCGTCTTCCCCACCGTGCCGGTCACGAGGATCCACTCGGCGGGCGAGCCGTCGGGGCGCGCGACCTTGTCGCGCACGCGCCAGGCGAGTTCGACGTCGCCCCACAGGGCAACGCCGGATTCGAGCGCCCACCGCACGGCCGGGTGGCTCGGCGCGAAGCCGGGCGAGGCGACGATGACGTCGGGCGCGAAGCCATCGACGGTCGGCGCGACGCGGTCGCGGTCGGTCTCGATCAGCTGAGCACCGATCACCGACAGCAGGCGCGCGTACTCGTCGGCCGCCTGCTCGGTGACGACCAGCACCTGAGCGCCGAGTTCGGCGAGCGTGTCGGCCGCCGCGAATCCGGCGGATCCCAGGCCGAGCACCGCAACCTTGAGGCCCGCCCAATCCGCGTTCCAGCTGTCGAGTGAGTCGAGACGAGAGGTCATACGCGGGAAAGCCATTCGATGTAGAGCATGCCGACGCCCGTGATGGCGAACAGTGCCGCGATGATCCAGAACCGCACCACGATCGTCGATTCCTGCCACCCGCGGAGCTCGAAGTGGTGGTGGATGGGACTCATCAGGAAGAGGCGCTTGCCTCGTGTGAGCTTGAAGTAGAGGCGCTGCAGGATCACGGATCCGCTCGACATCACGAAGAGGCCGGCGATCAGCACGCCCAGCAGCTCGGTGCGGGTCAGGATCGCCATCGCGACGATGACGCCGCCGATCGACATCGAGCCGACGTCGCCCATGAAGATCTTCGCCTTGGGGGCGTTCCACCAGAGGAAGCCGACGAGCGAACCCACGAAGGAGGCCGACACGATCGCGAGGTCCAGCGGGTCGCGGACGGAGTAGCAGGCGGTGATGTTGTCGGGCGAGGTTCCGGCGCCCGCGCAGGCCTGGTTGAACTGCCAGAAGGCGATGAGGCTGTATGCGCCGACCACGAAGATTCCCGCGCCCGCCGCAAGGCCGTCGAGACCGTCGGTGAGGTTGACCGAATTGCTGAAGCCTGTGCCGAGCAGGGAGATCCAGAGCAGGTAAAGGAACCAGCCGACGATCGGCACCGTCGTGATGAGCGTCGCGAAGCTCAGCACGTCGATGTCCCGGATGAACGAGATGTAGGGCGAGCCGGGCGTGATGTCGCCCTTCGGGAAATTGAGTGCGGCGATGCCGAACGGCACCATGACGAGGATCTGGCCGACGATCTTCTTCCAGCCGGAGAGCCCCGCATAGTGCTGCATCTTGACCTTCATGTAGTCATCGATGAAGCCGACGGTGCCGAATCCCAGCATCGTCCAGATCACGAGCCAGCCGGAGAGCGTGGGCGGGTTGCCGCCCGCGTACGTGCCCGCGACATAGCCCACGATGGTGCCGACGATGAAGATCACGCCGCCCATCGTGAGGGTGCCGCGCTTGGTCTCGTGCTTCGGTGCGTTGAAGCCTTCGCCGTCCGTGCGGATGACCTGGCCCCACCCCCAGGCGCGGAACATGCGGAAGAAGACGGGGGTCAGCAGAAGCGTGAACGCGAGCGAGATCGCTCCGGCCGCCAACAGTGATCTCACGAGAACAATTCTCCCAGACGATCGCCGAGGAACCTAAGCCCCGCCGCGTTCGAGCTCTTCACGAGCACGCGATCGCCGTCGCGCAGCTCATCCTTCAGATAGTCGTACGCCTCGTCCGCCGTCTCGAAGAACACGGCCTCGTCGCTCCAGCTGCCCTCGGCCACGGCCGAGAGGAACAGTGCACGGGCGTCCCTGCCGACGACGACGATCCGCGGGATCCGCAGCCGCACCGCCAGGAGGCCGATCTTGCTGTGCTCTTCGACATCGTGCTCGCCGAGCTCGCTCATGGCGCCGAGAACCGCGACCATCCGCTCGCCCTCGCCCGTGATCTGCGCGAGCGTGCGCAGCGCCGCCTGCATCGCGTCCGGGCTGGCGTTGTATGCGTCGTTGATGATCCGCACGCGCTCGGAGCCCATGACCTGCATGCGCCAGCGCTCGGCGAGCTCGATCGTCTCGAGTCGGGCGACCGCGGCGGCGGGTTCGACGCCCAGCGCGATCGCGGCGGTAAGCGCCGCCATCGCATTCTTGACGTGGTGGGCGCCGAGGACGCGCAGGTGAAGCGGGAGCCGGGAGCCGTCGATATCGAGCACCGAATCGGTTCCACTCGCCGAGACGACGATGCTGCTCGCCCGCACGTCCGCCGCGTCGGATTCCCCGAAGCGGCGCACGGTAAGGCCGCGTTCCTCCGCCGTCGACGCCATCGCGGCGACGCGGTGGTCGTCGGCATTGAGCACCGCGACCCCGCCCGGACGCACCTGCTCGATCAGCTCGCGCTTGGCGCGCGCCGTGTGGTCGATGCCGCCGAAACCGCCTGCGTGCGAGAGGCCGACCATGAGCACGACGCCCACGTCGGGGGTGACGAGACCGGCGAGGCGGGCGATCTGGCCCGGGGCATCCGCGCCGAGCTCGCAGATGAGGTACTTCGTCGACTCGCGCACGCGCAGCATCGTCAGCGGCGCACCGACGGCGTTGTTGTAGGAGGCGATCGGCGCAACCGTCTCGCCCTCGTCCTCCAGGATCCGGCGAAGCATGTTCTTCGTCGTCGTCTTGCCGTTGGAGCCCGTGATCCCGATCACGCGCAACTCCCCGCCCGCGCGCACCCGCGCAACGACCTCGCGGGCCAGCTCGGCGATCGCGGCGACGACATCGGTGACGACGATCTGCGGGATCGCGACGTCGACCTCGCGCTCGACGAGCGCGAGCGCGGCGCCCGCGTCGCGCGCCGCACCGACGAAGTTGTGGCCGTCGGTCGCCTCACCGGGCTTCGCGACGAAGACGTCGCCGGGGGCGATCTTGCGGGAGTCGGTGTCGACGTATCCGTCGACGAGCGTGTCGGGGGTGGCGTCCCCCGCGAGAACGACCCGGCCGCTCGTGGCGGCGGCGATCTCGGCGAGTGAGAGTGCGATCATGTGGATCCTTCGCGCGAGGCTTCGCGCGTCATTCAGCGAACTTGGGGAGGGGCTCGAAAGGTTCGGTCGACGGCGGCACTCGGTAGTACTGCAGCACGTGAGTCATGGCCTTCTGGAACGCGGGAGCGTTCGCCGCCGACGAGGTTACTCTACGCGGCTGGTCCAGGCTCACCATCACGATGTACTGGGGATCCTCGATCGGCGCGACGCCGATCATGCTGGTGAAGTAGACCCCGGACTTGTAGCCGCCCTGGCCGTTCGCGACCTGCGCGGTACCGGTCTTGATGCCGATGCGATACCCGGGGATCTCGATCGCGTCGGCGTTCGTGCCCTGAACGGCGACGTTCTCGAGGAGGTCGAGCATCTGCTCCGAGGTCTCCTCGCTGATGATCTGCTCATCGGCGGGGAGCGTCGGGGCGGTGACCTGGCCGTCGGCGCTCGTGCAGCCCTCGACGAGGTGCAAGGGCTTCTTCACGCCGCCGTTCGCGATCGCCTGGTACGCGCCCACCACCTGCTGCATGGTGACCGCGATGCCCTGCCCGAAGCTCGTCGCGTAATGGGTCTGGTTGTCCCAGGTATCGGCCGGGTGGATCACGCCCTCGGGCTCGTAGCTGTACCCGATGGCGCTGCCCTCGCCGACACCGAACTTCTTGAGGTACTCGTAACGCGTCTGATCGGGCACGAGCTCGCCGAGCTTCGACAGCGCCACGTTAGACGAGTCGATGAGCGCGCCCGCGACCGTGTAGCGGTAGGTGGGGTGGGCGAAGGAGTCGCCGACCTGGGCGCCGTTGGGAAAGGTCTCGTTGCTCGAGGCCTCGACCGCGGTGAGCGGGGTCACCGCGCCCGCGTCGAGGAGCGTCGCGATCGTCACGGCCTTGAACGTCGAGCCGGGTTCGAACAGGCGGCGCAGCACGGGCGCGCCGCGGTCCTCGGGGTCGGACGCCGCGGGATCGTTGGGGTCGAGGGTCGGGTAGTCGACCGCCGACTTGATTTCGCCCGTCTTGACGTCGACCACCATGATCGAGCCGGCCTGCGCCTTCTGCGTCTCGACCTCTTCCTTCAGCATCTGCAGCAGATACCAGCTGAGATCGCTGTCGATCGTGAGCTGAAGCGTTCCCCCGTCGTGCGGAGCCGGATCTTCCTTCGTAGTGCCGGGAATCTTCACGCCGCCGTCGCCCGATCGCTGATAGCTCAGGCGGCCGTCCGTCGACTCGAGGCAGGCGTTCCCGAGCTGCTCGTAGCCCTCCTGCGGGGTCTCGGAGGCATCGAGGAAGCCGACGAGGTTTCCGCCGACGGCGCCGTTCGGGTAGGTGCGGGTCTTCTCGCTCGACAGCGCAAGCATGGGCGCGTCGAGGTCCACGAGGGCGCGGTACTGCTCGGTCGACAGCCCCTTCTTCAGCACCGCGTAGCGGCTGTCCGGGTTGGCCTCGAGGGCGTCGGAGGCGACCTTCTCGACCTCGGCGCCCGACATGTCGATGATCGCGCCGATCCGCTCCGCAAGCCGCCCCCACGACTCGACGTACTTATTGCCCGCATCGTCGATGCGGTCGACCTCGTCGACGAGCGCGGGGTCGAGGGCGGCGTCGTAGGCGACGGAGCTGGCCGCGAGGACGGTTCCCTCGCTGTCGATAATCGAGCCGCGGATGCCGGGGAGAACCGCGGATGCGGTGAAGTTGCCGTGCTTCTCGGCGTCGGCCCGGAGCGAATCGGCGTTGACCACCTGGATGTCAAAAAGCCGCACCGCGAAGACGGCGAGGATCGCGAGCACGACAACGGCCGCGATGCCGCTTCTCCGGCGCGCGGAGCGCGTCTCCGCCTTCGTCATGTGTGTCCTCCTCGCCGTCGTCTCAGTGCGTCTGGGGTGCGGGCAGCCCGCCCTCAAGAGGCGGCGCCTCGGTCACGGTCGCCGGCGCCTCCTGCTGCGGCGTCACGTCGGCGATCGTCAGCTCGTCGTCCGTCACGAGGGGGGTCTGCGCGATGAGGGCGTTTGCCGCGGCGTTGCCGTTCTGCACGTTCACCGTCGACGTGTCGCCCGCGGCCGCGCCCGATCCCAGGATGGCCGAGTCGCTCAGCCGAAGGTAGCTCGGCGTCGAGTCGATGACCATGCCGAGCGCCGAGGCGTTTGCGGCGAGGTACTGCGGCGAGGCGAGGCCCGCCAGATCCTCCGTGAGCTCCTGCTTGTCGAGCGTCAGCTGCTGCTGCTGCTGCTCGACGGCGGCCAGGTCGTAGCTCGACTGGGCGGTGAGGATCGTCATGCCGAGCTGTGCGAGCGCGATGAGCGCGGCACCGGCGATGGCCACGAGCGCGTATGCGAGGCGCGGCCTGCGGCGTCGGGACGGAAGGGCCTCGAGATGCGGCCCCTGGCGACGCGGCGCCGGCTCGAAGGGAAGCAGGCTTGCGTTGGCGATGCTCATGCACTCTCCCGGATTCTTTCGATCGCCCTGAGGCGCACGGGCTTCGCGCGCGGGTTGCGCGCCGCCTCCTCCTCGGAGGCGAGCTCGGTGCCCTTGACGAGCAGTCGGAACTTCGGCTGGTGTTCGGGCAGTTCGAACGGGAGCCCTGCGGGCGCGGTCGAGCGCGTCGCCTCGGCGAAGAGACGCTTGATGAAACGGTCCTCGAGCGACTGGTAGCTGAGCACGACGAGTCGGCCCCCGACACTCAGAGATTCGAGCGCGGCGGGGATCGCGCGTTCGAGCGCGGTCAGTTCCCCGTTGACCTCGATGCGCAGCGCCTGGAAGACCCGCTTAGCGGGATGACCGGCGTTGCGCAGGGCGGCGGGTGTGGCTTTCTGGAGGACGTCGACCAGGTGGCCCGAGCGCGTGATGGCGCCGCGCGAGCGCTCGTCGATGATGGCCCGGGCGTAGCGTCCCGCGAGCTTCTCCTCGCCGTAGCGCTCGAAGATTCGGCGGAGGTCGCCCTCGCCATAGGTGCCGACGACGTCCGCCGCCGTGATCCCGCTCGTCTGATCCATCCGCATGTCGAGGGGGGCGTCCTGCGCGTAGGCGAAGCCGCGCTCCGCCTCATCGAGCTGCAGCGACGAGACGCCCAGATCGTAGAGGATCCCGTCCGCGCGGGTCCCACCGAGCGCCTCCAGGATGCCGTCGTAGACGGTGTGTACGAGACGGACCCGGTCTCCGTAGGAGGCCAGCCGCTCCCCCGCGATGCGGAGCGCGTCGGTGTCGCGATCGAGGCCGACGAGTCGCGCCCCCGGGAAGCGCGCGAGGACCGCCTCGGCGTGCCCGCCCATGCCGAGCGTGCCGTCGACGTATGTCGCGCCCTCGCGCTCGAGCGCGGGCGCGAGGAGCTCGAGGCAGCGCTCGAGCATGACGGGGGTGTGGATGTCTCGGGGGTCCATGTCACTTCCGGTTGTTCGATGTCGGAGGCCCTGATCCCCATCCGCGCGACCTGTCTCCGGGGAAGTGGAGACAGGGCCGCGGCTGGGAGTCACGACCGCCGTGCTAGAAGAGTCCCGGGATCACCTCCTCCTGCATCTCGGCGAAGGAATCCTCGTTGCCCGCCAGGTACGCGTCCCAGGCCTCGGCCGACCAGATCTCGGCGTGGGCACCCACACCGGTGACGACGAGCTCCTTGCCGAGGCCGGCGTACTGGCGCAGGTGCGCGGGAATCGTGATGCGGTTTTGTCCGTCGGGAGCCTCGGCGCTCGCCCCCGACAGGAACAGGCGCATGAAGTCACGCGCCTGCTTGTTGCTGAGCGGAGCCTGTCGGATCTTCTCGTGGACCTGTTCGAACTCCGCCGTCGAGAAGACGTAGAGGCATCGTTCCTGTCCGCGGGTGATGACGACGCCGCCAGCGAGCTCCTCACGGAACTTCGCGGGCAGGATGACGCGGCCTTTGTCGTCGAGCTTCGGAGTGTGAGTCCCAAGAAGCATCGGCCCGTCACCCCCTTTGCGATGGCCCTCTGCGAAGTGGCCCCCACATTACTCCACTTTCCCCCACTTTTGAGGTGTCGGCGGCAAGAATACGGTGATTTCGCGTGGCCTGTCCCGCGAGATCGCGCGAAAACTCCGCGGTGGAGCGAAGTGGAGGGCACGGCGCGGGTGTGGAGGCCGTCGCGGCGTGTCGCCCGGCGCACGCAAAAAAGCGCCGCTCCCGAAGGAGCGGCGCTCGGAGGTAGTGGAGGGGATCAGCCCTGCTGGCGGCGATCCCACCTGTCGTTCATCTTGTCCATGAACGAGGAGTCGGATCCGCGGGGCGCGCGCGTCGAGGTCGACGCTTCCGCGGGCGCGGATCCCTTGGCGGGCGTGAAGGCGAGAATGACGCCGAACACCATCGCCGCGAAGCCGACGACACCGACGATGACCGCGACGACCGCGGTCGCGGACCAGAGCGAAATCCCGGCGAGGACCGCACCCAGACCGACGAGCACGAGCAACGCGCCCACCAGAAGATTTCGGTAGCTCAGCGTGCGCGGTGCACCTGCGTGAACGACATCGGCGTCGTTATGCATGAGATGGCGTTCCATCTCATCCAGAAGGCGCTGCTCCTGCTCGGAGAGTGGCATCGTGTAACCCCCTCGGGTATCAAGATCGGCTTACATCTTATCGCCGTCATGCCAGCCTAGGCTAGGTGTGTGTCGACTCTTCAGGACATCATCACAGACATCTCCGAGCGGCTGGATATCTTCGTCCGGGATCGGCGCGAAGAGATCGCTCGCGACGAGGTACTCGGCGCCTCGGATCCTGTCGTCGACGTGCTCCTCGAGCACGCCTCCGCGGCCCTGACGGGCGGCAAGCGCCTCCGGGCCCGCTTCGCATTCTGGGGATGGCGAGCGGCCGGGGCCGCCTCCTCCCCGGAGAGCATTATCGCCCTCGGTGCAGCGCTCGAGGTCTTCCAGGCCGCAGCCCTCGTGCACGACGACATCGTCGACAACTCCGATACCCGCCGCGGGGCCCCCTCGACCTGGCGCGCGCTCGAGTCCGCACACCGCGGACGCGGGTGGTCCGGTTCATCGGAGGAGTTCGGGCGCACAGGCGCGATCCTCCTGGGCGATCTGCTCCTCGGGTGGAGCGACGATCTGTTCGAGGAGGCCCTGGACGATGTCGAGGCCGCGGCCGCGCGGCGCGCCCGCGCGCAGTACGCGCGCATGCGCCGAGACGTCACGCTCGGGCAGTTCCTGGACGTCGCGGGCGAGGCGGCGTGGCCGACGACTCCCGACGCGCTCCATGCCGACCGCGCGCGGCGCATCGCTGTTCTGAAGTCCGCGCGATACAGCGTGCAGCAGCCCCTGCTACTCGGGGCCGACATCGGCGCCGCGACGAGCGAGGTGCGCACGGCGCTGTCCGAGATCGGCCATCCGCTGGGGCTCGCCTTCCAGCTCCGCGACGACGTGCTGGGCGCCTTCGGCGATCCGGGGCTGACGGGCAAACCCGCCGGCGACGACCTGACGGAGGGCAAGCGCACGCTGCTCGTCGCATATGCCCGCGAACGCATGGATCCGGCGTCCCGCGCGGCGTTCGACGCGCGACTCGGCTCGCCGATGTCGGGCGAGGAGATCGCCCAGTTGCAGTCATTGATCCGCGAAACGGGGGCGCTGGACCGGGTCGAGCGCGAGATCGCGGACTACGCCCAGCGCGCGCGTGACGCGATCGCGGCGGCCGACTTCGATGACCTCGCGGCGCGCGAGCTCGACGACCTCGTCACCGCGACGACCGTGCGCGCGGCCTAGACCGGCGCTCGCCGGTGGCGCGTCCTCGTCAGAGGAGCGCCGCGGCGACCCGACGGACCTCGGACTTGCGCCCGGCGAGGAGCGACTGGATCGGCGGGTGACCGAGTTCCGGCTCCTCCGTGTACAGCCAGGCAATGATCTCTTCGTCGTCGAAGCCCGCGTCGCCCAGAAGGATCACGGTGCCGCGCAGCGACGCCAGCGGGCGGTCGCCGTCGATGAAGTCGGCGGGAACGACGCGAATTCCGTCGCGGCGCACCGACACGAGGGCCCGCTCGTCGAGAAGGCGGCTGACGCGGCCCGGGGTCTCCCCCAGGCGCTCGGCCACGTCGGGAAGATTCAGCCACTCGATCGATTCGTTCATCACCCCTCGATCCTCTCACGCGACGCCTGGGGGCTCGCGGGACTCGCATGGGCCGTCCGGAGCGTCCTCACGGTTGGACGGGCGCGATCTCCGTAAACTGATCTGGTGTCCACTCGTCCTGCCGCCGACCCCCTCGTGGGGCGACTGATCGATGGCAGATACCGGGTGCGCTCGCGCATCGCGCGCGGCGGCATGGCGACGGTGTACCTCGCGACCGACCTGCGCCTCGAGCGGCGCGTCGCGATCAAGGTCATGCACCATCACCTGAGCGACGACGACCGCTTCCAGGCGCGGTTCATCCAAGAGGCGCGGGCCGCCGCACGGCTCAGCGACCCGCACGTCGTCAGCGTGTTCGACCAGGGCCAGGACGACGACATCGCGTATCTCGTGATGGAGCACCTCCCCGGCGCGACCCTGCGCGACCTCATCAACGAGACCGGCCGCCTGTCGATCGAGCACACGATCACCGTCATGCACGCGGTGCTGTCGGGCCTCGCGTCCGCCCACAGCGCCGGCTACATCCACCGAGACGTGAAGCCCGAGAACGTCCTGATCGCCGAAGACGGCCGGATCAAGATCGGTGACTTCGGGCTGGCGAGGGCGACGAGCGCGAACACGGCCACGGGACAGCAGCTGCTGGGAACCATCGCCTATCTCGCGCCCGAGCTCATGTCACAGGGCACCGCCGATGCGCGCGCCGACATCTACGCTCTCGGGATCATGCTCTACGAGATGCTGACGGGCGAGCAGCCCTACCGGGGCGATCAGCCGATGCAGATCGCCTACCAGCACGCCACGGAGAGCGTGCCGCGCCCGAGCATGAAGAACCCCGCCGTGCCCGAGCAGCTCGACGAGCTGGTCCTGTGGTCGACCGAACGCTCCCCCGATGAGCGCCCCGCGGACGCCGGCGAGATGCTCGAGCGCCTCCGCGAGATCGAGGCGCAGCTCGGCATTCAGCCCCTCGCCCCGCAGGGGCGCGCGCGGCCGGCGACCGACCTCGGCGATGACTCGGACGAGGGCGAGACGGCGCTCCTGCCGCCCTCGATGGACACGGGCGGGATCACGAGCGTCCTTCCGGGCGCGGTCACCGCGGAAGAGGGCGCACCTCCCGCCACCGACGGCAATGCCGAGCGGCTCCGCGTGAAGACCCGCCGGCGCAGGCTGCGGGGCTGGTGGGCGGCGACCATGGCGGTCGTCCTGGCACTCGCGACCGGCGGCACGGGCTGGTGGTTCGGATCCGGCCCCGGCTCGATGATCCCGGTGCCCGTCATCGCGACCACGACGCCATACGACGACGCCGCGGTGCAGCTGCGCGATCTCGAGCTCGTCCCCGAGCACGAGACGGAGCACAGCCTCACCATCGCGGCGGGACGGATCCTCACGGTCTCCCCCGCACCCGGCACGCGCGTTTATCCCGGCGACACGGTCACCATCACGACCTCGCTCGGCCCGGCCGAGGTGTCGGTCGTCCGCCTGCGCGGCATGACGCACGAACAGGTGGAGCAGTACGCCAAGGACGCCGTGCTCACCCTCGCCGATGACGCGCCGCAGCGATACGACGAACGGGAAGCGGGCACGGTCATCGGCGCGAGCGTGTCGAAGACGGCCGACGACGAGGGCTACGCCTGCCTCGACGGCTGCAACGCCTTCCAGGGCTACACCCTCACGCTCACGACGTCCGCGGGCCCGGTTCCCGAGGTCGCGGGCGTCTCCGCGGAGGACGCGCGCGAGCGCCTCACCGATGCGGGCCTCGAGGTCGCGGCGGAGAACACCCTGGAGTACAGCGACACGGTGGAGGCCGGCGCCGTCATCCGCTACGAGCCCGCCGCCCCCGACGCGGAACTGCACCCGGGAGACACGGTCACGATCGTCGAGTCCCAGGGCCCTCAGCCCGTGCCCGTTCCGGAGATCCCCTCCGGGACGACCCTTCCGGACGCGATCGCGATTCTCGAGAATGCGGGGCTTACCGCCTCGTACGACACGGGCAAGTGGTCGGCCTTCATGAACGCCGGGCTCGGGAGCTTCGTCGTCGTTCAGTCGACATCACCCGCCGCGGGTGAGAACGTCCTGCCGGGTTCGACGGTGACGCTCAACGCGCGCCTGGCCAGCCTCGGCGACTAAGCGATCGCGGACACGCGTATGGGCCCGGAGGATCTCCGGGCCCATACGCGTGGGGCGCTCAGCGCTTCTCGAGCTCCTCGGCGACGAGGAACGCCAGCTCCAGCGATTGCATGTGGTTGAGTCGGGGGTCGCAGAGCGACTCGTAGCGGGTGGCGAGCCCGGCCTCGTCGATCTCCTCGGATCCGCCGAGGCACTCGGTGACGTCGTCGCCCGTGAGCTCGACGTGGATGCCGCCCGGGTGCGTGCCGACGGCGCGGTGGGCCTCGAAGAAGCCGCGCACCTCGTCGACCACGTCGTCGAAACGACGCGTCTTGAAGCCCGTCGGCGTCGAGAAGCCGTTGCCGTGCATCGGGTCGGTCACCCACAGGGGCTGCGCGCCGGAGGCCTTGACCGCTTCGAGAAGCGGCGGCAGGGCCTCACGGATCTTGCCGGCGCCCATGCGCGTGATGAACGTCAGGCGACCCGGCTCGCGCTCGGGGTCGAGCTTGTCGATGAGCGCCAGTGCCGTCTCGGGGCTCGTCGTGGGGCCGAGCTTGACGCCGATCGGGTTGCGGATCTTCGACACGAAGTCGATGTGCGCTCCGTCGAGCTCGCGCGTGCGCTCGCCCACCCAGATGAAGTGCGCCGAGGTGTCATAGGCGTCGCCCGTGCGGGAGTCGATGCGGGTGAGGGGGCGCTCGTAGTCCATGAGCAGCCCCTCGTGGCCCGTGTAGAAGTCGACGCGCTTGAGCTCATCGAAGTCGGCGCCCGCCGCCTCCATGAACTTCACGGCACGGTCGATCTCCATCGCCATCTGCTCGTAGCGCTTGTTGGCCGGGTTCGCTGCGAATCCCTTGTTCCACGCGTGCACCTCGCGCAGGTCGGCGAAACCGCCCTGTGTGAAGGCGCGGATGAGGTTCAGGGTGCTCGCCGAGGTGTGGTAGGCCTTCAGCAGACGGTGCGGGTCTGCGGTGCGCGAGCCCTCCGTGAAGTCGTAGCCGTTGACGATCTCGCCGCGGAACGCGGGCAAGGTCACGTCGCCGCGCGTCTCGGTGTCGCTCGAGCGGGGCTTGGCGAACTGGCCTGCCATGCGCCCCATCTTGACGACCGGCATCGATGCGCCGTAGGTCAGGACGACGGCCATCTGCAGAACGGTCTTGATGCGGTTGCGGATCTGGTCGGCCGTGGCGCCCGCGAAGGTTTCCGCGCAGTCGCCGCCCTGGAGCAGAAACGCCCGTCCCGCCGCCGCCTCGCCGAGGCGATAGCGCATCTCGTCGACCTCACCGGCAAACACGAGCGGCGGCATCGCGGACAGCTCGGCGGACACCAGCTCGACCTCGGCCTGGTCGGGCCATGCGGGCTGCTGCTTGATCGGGAGTTCGCGCCATGCGTCGAGCGCGTCCAGGGTGTGCTGCATTCCTCGATCCTACCGGCTGGAAAAGACGCTCAGGAAAACGCGCTGGTGGGTGCGGCGCCCGATTCCTCCGCCTGTTTCCGGAACTTCGACGCGTAGTCGTCGACGTACGCCTGACCGCCCATCCGCTGCAGCGCGACCATGATCTCGTCCGTGACGCTGCGCAGGACGAAGCGGTCGTCCTCGAAGCCCTCGTAGCGCGAGAAATCGAGCGGTTCGCCGAGCACCATGCCGACGCGCACGAGCCGCGGGCGGCTGGATCCGATGGGCAGCATCGTGTCGGTGTCGACCATGACGACGGGGATCACGGGCACCTTCGCCACGAGGGCCATTCGGGCGATCCCCGTGCGCCCCTTGTAGAGGCGTCCGTCGGGGCTGCGCGTGCCCTCGGGATAGATGCCCAGCAGATCACCCCGCCCGATGACCTGCAGCGCCGTGTTCAGGGCCGCCTCCGAGGCGGATCCGCCGGAGCGGTCGATCGGGATCTGGCCCGTTCCCTTCATGAACCACTTCGTCGCCCACCCCTTCGGGCCCTTGCCCGTGAAGTACTCGGACTTCGCGAGGAACGACATGGGGCGCTCGATCATGAGCGGGAGGAAGATCGAATCCATGACCGAGAGGTGGTTGCTCGCGAGAATCGCCGCGCCGGTCTTCGGCACGTTCTTCGCGCCGACGATCCACGGTCGGAAGATCGCCTTGAGCACCGGGCCCACGACCAGGTACTTGAGGATCCAATAGAACACGCCATGAGTTTAGGCCACGCCCCCGGATTCGCGGGGCGCGCTTTGTCGAACGAGCACAGTGATTGTCGCTTGCCTGGAAGCGCACGCCCTAGACTCGAACGAAGCGCGGGACCGCGCCGACCACGTCCGGTGTCAAAGGAGTTACCGTGATCGAGATCTACGCCGAGCCCCTCGTTCCGAACGACCCCGATCGCAATATCAGCGATCTGCTGGCCGATCGCGTGCGAGCATCTCCGGACCGCCCCCTGTTCGCCGTTCCCGAGGGCGACGGGTGGCGGGACAAGTCGTCGCGCGAGTTCGAGGACGAGGTCATCGCACTCGCGAAGGGATTCGTGGCGAGCGGTCTTCGCCCGGGCGACAAGGTGGGCTTCCTCGCGACGACGACGTACCGATGGACCCTCGTCGATTTCGCCCTGCACTACGCCGGCCTGATCATGGTGCCCGTCTACGAGACGAGCTCCCCGGAGCAGGTCCGCTGGATCCTCTCCGACTCCGGGGCGGTCGCGCTGATGGTCGAGAACGACACGCACGACGCGCGGTTCTCCGAGGTGCGCGACGAACTACCCCTCATCGGCTCGTATTGGCGCATGGACGAGGGCGCGCTCGACGATCTTGTCGAGAGCGGATCCGGCGTCGGCGATGACGAGATCCAGCAGCGCCGCCGGCTCGCCCGGTCGAGCGATATCGCGACGATCATCTACACGTCCGGGTCCACGGGCAGGCCCAAGGGCTGTGTGCTGACGCACGGCAATTTCGTCGACACAGCCGAGAACGCCGCCGTGGCGCTCCGCGAGGTCATCGAGCAGCCGGGCGCGTCGACCGTCCTGTTCATCACGACGGCGCACGTGTTCGCCCGCTTCATGTCGGTTTTGTACATCCACGGCGGGGTAAAGACCGGTCACGAGCCGAACACGAAGAACCTCGTCAAGACGCTGGGCTCGTTCAAGCCCACCCTCCTTCTCGCGGTGCCGCGCGTGTTCGAGAAGGTCTACAACTCGGCCGAGCAGAAGACCGAGTCTGAGGGCAAGGGCGCCATCTTCCGCCGCGCCGCGAAGGTCGCCGTCGAGCACGCTCGGCGCGAGCAGGAGGGCGAGAAGATCGGCCCCCTGCTCGCCCTCCAGTTCACACTCTTCAACAAGCTCGTCTACGGCAAGCTCCGCGACCTCATGGGCGGGCGCGTCACCTACGCGGTGTCCGGATCCGCTCCCCTGGGCCCGCGCCTCGGATACTTCTTCCGTGGCCTCGGCGTCAAGATCCTCGAGGGATACGGCCTCACCGAGACGACGGCGCCCGCCACGGTCAACCGGCCGAACGACGTCCACGTGGGCACCGTCGGTTCGGCGCTCCCCGGCGTCGGCATCCGCATCGCCTCGGACGGCGAGGTCGAGGTCAAGGGCGTCAACGTCTTCCGCGAGTACTGGCGCAACGCCGACGCCACCGAGGAAGCGTTCGATGGCGAATGGTTCCGCACGGGCGACCTCGGTGCGCTCGACGACCAGGGCCGACTCACGATCACGGGCCGTAAGAAGGAGATCATCGTCACCGCGGGCGGCAAGAACGTCTCTCCGACGATGCTCGAGGATCCGATCCGTGCCAACCCGATCATCGGCCAGGTCGTCGTCGTGGGCGATCAGAAGCCCTTCATCTCGGCGCTGATCACGCTCGATCCCGAGATGCTTCCCGCGTGGCTGAAGACGCACGGCGAGCGCGAGGATCTGACCCTCGAGCAGGCCGCCGCCACGAAGGCGGTCCGCGACGAGGTGCAGCGCGCCATCGATCAGGCGAACTCCCTGGTCTCGCGCGCCGAGTCGATCCGCGAGTTCCGGATCCTGCCGACCGAGTGGACCGAGGCGTCCGGCCACCTCACCCCGAAGCTGTCGATCAAGCGCATGGTGATCCTGAAAGACTTCGCCTCGACGATCGACGACATCTATACCGCGCCGGGCGACCGCACCTCGTCGATCGCCATCGGCTGAGAAAGACGCGTCACGCCCCTCTCCGTGGAGGGGCGTGACGCGTACCGCTCAGAACCAGTCGCTCTCGCGGACCTGACGCATCGCGACCGCGCGCTCGGGCTTGTCGAGGCGGTGCAGGTAAACGATGCCGTCGAGGTGATCCGTCTCGTGCTGCAGCATCTGCGCGAACACGCCCTCGCCCTCGAGCGTGACCGGGTTGCCGTCGACATCGATGCCCTCGACGCGCGCGTACGGGTGGCGCGGGGTGTCGTGCCACAGGTTCGGAACCGACAGGCAACCCTCACCCGTGGGCTGCTTCTCGCCGCGCACCTCCACGATCCTCGGGTTGAGGATCGCCCCGATGCGGCCATCGACGTTGTAGCTGAACGCCCGCAGCCCCACGCCGATCTGCGGCGCCGCGACGCCCGCGCGGCCCGGCACCTTCACGGTGTCGATCAGGTCGTCGACGAGCGCGCGCACGCCCTCGTCGATCGTCTCGATTTCGGCGCAGGGCGTGCGGAGCACCGGGTCGCCGTAGAAGCGGATGTCGCGCACCGTCATGCCCGGATCCCTTCGATGACGAGAGCCGCGAGGGCGCGGGCGGCGTCGCGGGTCGGCTGGGCGAGCTCATGGAAGGAGATGGCGCTGCCGGTCGCGATCGCGGGATCAAACGGAATCCGCACGACGTCGCGCACGCGAGTGCGGAAGTGCGATTCCACCTCGTCGATGCGCACGCTCGTCTTGCCGGCCGCCTCCTGGTTGATGACGACGATCGCGTTGCGGGCGAGCTCCGCTCGGCCATTCGTCTCCAACCACGTCAGCGTCTCGGATGCGAGACGCGCCTCGTCGATGCTCACGCCCGACACGACGACGAGCTGGTCGGCGAGATCGAGCGTCGCCGACATGACCGAGTGCACGATGCCCGTGCCCGTGTCGGTAAGCACGAGCGAGTAGTAGTGCTGGGCGATGTCCGCGACCGCCCGATAGTCCTCGTCGCTGAACGCATCGGCGACGTGCGGATCCGCATCGCTCGCGAGCACGTCGAGGCGGGTCTCGTCGCGCGTCACGTGGGCCGACATGTCGCCGTAGCCGCGGATCTCTTCCCGGTCGCGCACGAGGTCGCGCACCGTCTTCCCGGACGGCTTCGCGATGCGCTCCGCGAGCGTGCCGCGGTCGGGGTTTGCGTCGACGGCGACGACCCGGTCGTCGCGCGCATCGGCGAGCGCCATGCCCAGCAGCGCAGTGACGGTGGTCTTGCCGACGCCGCCCTTCCGGCTCACGACGGGCACGAAGCGCGCGTCGCCGGAAATGGGCGCCGCGATGCGGGCCTTCACGGCGTCTCGCTGCTTGGTCGCCTTGCTGTTGCCCAAATTAATGAGTCCGCCGGTGATCGAGTGGAGGATCCGTCGCCACGGGTCGACCGGTGCGGGAGTGCGGATCGCGCCGCTCTCGAGGAGCCGATCGTCGATGAATGCCGAGCGCTCCGTCGAGGCCGCGGCCTCGTCCGAGCCGCGCGCATGCGACTTGATGAACGAGGGACGCTCGGTTCGAGCGGCCTCCTCGCCCCGGGCCGCGGGATCCTTCGGCGCAGCCGCGGGAATCGATCGGGGGTCCTGCGCCATCGGGGGCTCCTTCGTGGTGGCTGCCTCGCGGACGAGGGCGATGCTCGGGTCGCTCGACGCCTCGTCCCACGAGATCGTGTTCGTCGCCGTCGAGACGAGCTCGTCGATGCGGCCGGCGCGGTCGTCGCCCTCGGCTTCGGGGGCGACGTCGTCGTCCGCGTCGTCGGGGGCGAGGGAGTCGGGATCCGTGCGCTCCGCCGAGTCGACCTCCGGGGCCTCGGCGTTCCGGAACTCAGTGCCAGGGACCTCGTCGACGTCGTCCACCGCGCCCGTGGCGGACGAATCGTCAGCATTGTGTGCGGGAGCGGCCTCGGCATCCGTTGCGTCGGCGGTGTCGGTACGCGGGCCTTCCGGGCTCTCGATGTCCTCATCGGAGTCACCATCGGTTTCGTTGATGCCGTCGTCCGCGGAGTCGAGCTCGTCGAGAGCCTCGCCCGAGAACCCCGTGCCATCGGAGGCCCCGTCGTCGATGTTCTCGGGCCCGTCATTCTCAGTTCCGTCGGAGCTCTCGTCGCCCGGGACGTCATCGGTCATGCTGTCGTCGGTGTCGGCGCCGCTCGCGTCCGCTGCGTCGTCCTGGGTCTGGCAGTCCTGGGTCGCGTCGTCCGGGACCGAGTCGCCCTGGGGCGCATCGTCCGAGTCCGAGTAGCCCGGGGTCAGGTCGTCCTGGGTCGCATCGTCCGAGACCGAGTCGTCCAGGGTCGAGTCGCCCTGGGGCGCATCGTCCGAGACCGAGTCGTCCGGGGTCGAGTCGCCCTGGGGCGCATCGTCGTCCGGGTCGCTCGTGCCGTCGTCGTTCGCCGCTTCGGAGGTCTCGACGTCCGCGCGCGTCGGTTCCGCCGATGCGGGCTCGTCGGACGAGGCCTCCTCATCGCCGGGCTCGGAGTTCTCGCGTTCCCTCGCGGCTTCGGCCTCTTCCTGCTCGCGCCGCGCGATCTCGTCGGCCGAGAGCTCATCGGCGATCACGTCGTCGTCGCGATCCTCGTCGCGGTAGCCCACGGGCAGGATGACGTTTACCTGCGCGGTCGCGCCGAGATCGATTGCGGTCGTCGAGGTGCTGACCTCGTCGAGAACGCCGTGGTCGACACCCTCGTCGGACGTCGAGTTGCGGTCTTCTGCCAAGTCGTACTCCTGATCGAAACGCGACCGGACGGCCGCCTCAGGGCGCGTTCGCCCCCCGGAATGGTACTCGGCGTGTCTGATCGCGAGCAAAATTGATGAATTTCTCCCCCTGAGCCTGAGTGGCTCTCAGCGGGAGGGAAGGTAGCGTAGAGGCGTGCACGTACTTAGCGTCAGCTCTCTCAAGGGCGGAGTCGGCAAGACGACCGTCACCCTGGGCCTCGCCTCCGCGGCGTTCGCCCGAGGCATCCGCACGCTCGTCGTCGACCTCGACCCCCAGTCGGATGTGTCCACGGGCCTTGATGTCTCGACCGCGGGACGACTCAACGTTGCCGACGTGCTCGAGAGCCCCAAGGAGAAGACCGTCCGCCAGGCGATCGCATCCAGCGGATGGACGAAGGTACACCCGGGCAAGATCGACATCATGCTCGGTAGCCCGTCGGCCATCAACTACGACGGCCCGCACCCCTCCGTGCGCGACGTCTGGAAGATGGAAGAGGCGCTCGCCATCGTCGAGGACGAGTACGACCTCGTTCTCATCGACTGCGCGCCGTCCCTCAACGCGCTGACCCGCACGGCCTGGGCCGCCAGCGACCGCGTCGCGGTCGTCACCGAGCCCGGCCTGTTCTCGGTCGCCGCCGCCGATCGCGCCCTGCGTGCGATCGAGGAGATCCGTCGTGGCCTCTCCTCGCGACTCCAGCCGCTCGGAATCGTCGTGAACCGCGTGCGCCCTCAGTCGGTCGAACACCAGTTCCGCATCAAGGAGCTGCGCGATATGTTCGGCGATCTCGTGCTCGAGCCGCAGCTGCCCGAACGCACCTCGCTGCAGCAGGCCCAGGGCGCGGCGAAGCCGTTGCACGTGTGGCCGGGCGAATCGGCGCAGGAGCTTGCGACAGATTTCGATCAGCTCCTCGACCACATCGTCGAGGCGGGGAACATCCCCGTTCCGGAGGAGGGCCCGCAGGCCCACTGATCCTCGCAACGAAGAAGCCCCGCCTCGGCGGGGCTTTTCTCGTCTCGGATGAGGATCGGCGGCTCAGGCCGTCTTCCGTGCCCGTCGCATCGCCAGCTCGTCGACGGGATCCTCGTCTGCGGGCTCGAACGCGATGAGCGTGGTCTCCACCTCGCGCAACACCTTGCCCACTGCGATGCCGAACACGCCCTGTCCGCGGCTGACGAGGTCGATGACCTCGTCGTTCGAGGTGCAGAGATACACCGACGCCCCGTCGCTCATGAGCGTCGTGGAGGCGAGGTCGCGGATCCCCTCCGCGCGCAGCTGCTCGACGGCCTTCCGGATCTGCTGCAGCGAGATGCCGGTGTCGAGAAGCCGCTTCACGAGCTTCAGGACGAGGATGTCACGGAAGCCGTAGAGGCGCTGCGTTCCGGATCCGCGGGCGTCCTGGATCGTCGGCACCACGAGTTCGGTGCGGGCCCAGTAGTCGAGCTGACGGTAGGTGATGCCGGCGGCCTTCGCCGCCACGGCGCCGCGGTAGCCCTTCTGCGCGTTCACCTGCGGAAGACCATCGGTGAACAGCAGGTCGACGGCGAAGTCGCTGTCGTGTGTGCTTCCCGCGTTCATTCTGTTCCTCTCCTGCAGGGTGTACTCCCACAGTAGGGTCGTATCGAGCCCCCATCAATGACATTCGCTCGCGCGCTGGCGGCGTGTCGATGAAGCGTTATCAATCGTGATCAGTCCGGCAGGATCTGCGCGAGCGCCTGGCGCACGAAGATCGTCCGGACTTCGTCGAGGCGGTCCGCGAGGTGCGGACCCACCTCGCTGGCCTGGGCCCGCGCCGCGGCATCGGAGCGTCGCAGCAGCGGCGCGATCGCCGCCTCGATGAGCGCGATGTCGCGCTGCGCCCCCTGCTTCAGGGCGCGGACGTGCCGGGGGTCGATGCCGTACTTCTCGAGCGCGGCGAGGGCGCGGAGGAGCGCGACGTGGCTGGATCCGTATCGCTCGCTCGCCTGGATCAGCCCGAGCGCCTGCGCCTCATCGAGCAGGCGCGGCGACGCGCCTGCCTCGGCGATCAGTTCCGCGCGCGAGCAGCTGCGCTCGCGCGGGTGAATGGACTCCGGCGGTTCGGGCAGGGACGACTCCCGGCCGGCCTCGACGTCATCGAGATGCTCGCGGATCACGCCGAGGGGCAGGTAGTGATCGCGCTGCAGCGTCAGCGCCAGGCGGAGCCGCTCCACGTCGGCGGGCGAGAACTTGCGGTAACCGGACGATGTGCGTTGCGGCGTGACGATGCCCTGCACCTCGAGAAAGCGAAGCTTGCTCGATGACAGCCCCGGAAACTCGGGCGACAGCTTCGCCAACACCTGCCCGATCGACAGCATCGATCGCGTCAGTGATGCAGCGGCCCCGCCTGCCGCGGCCGCCGCCGCCATCAGGAGTTCGCCGCCGGAAGGTCTCGCGGGGAGCTGAAGAACGTCAGCCGGAACTTCCCGATCCGCAGCTCGTCGCCGTTGCGCAGCTGCGAACGCTCGACGCGCTCACCGCTCACGTACGTGCCGTTGAGCGAGCGCTGATCGACGAGCTCGAAGACCGAGCCGCTGCGCGTGATCTCGGCGTGACGGCGCGAGACGGTGACGTCATCGAGGAAGATGTCGGCGTTCGGGTGACGACCGACCGTCGTGCGGTCGCTGTCGAGCAGGTAGCGCGCCCCGGCGCCGGCGCCTTCCCGCGCCAGCAGAAGCGCAGACCCGGAGGGAAGCGCCGCAACGGCATCGAGCTCGGCAGCCGACAGATCGCCGTGGAACGGCACGAACGACAGGTCGGAATCGTGTCCGAACGTCTGCGTGCGGTCGCCGTTGCCATCGTGTCCGCCCAAGCGCGGAATGTGACGTGTTGCGTCCGAAACCGAATCGCCCATGTGATCTGACACGCGCACTCCTCCCGTTTGTTTCAGCTTATCGGATCCCATCCCCTCGACGCGCCGAGATCCGGGGCCCGATTCTCACGCGATGCAAACCTGTGCGGCGTACCGTGTCGCTCGTGAACACACGCGCATCTCACCCTCGCTCCACGCGCGCGCTGCGCGCCCTGTCGGTCGCCGCCGTCGGCGTCGTCGCCCTCGTCGCGCCGCTTGCGGCCGCGGCCCCCGCGTCCGCGCATTCCTCGCTCATCGACACCAGTCCTGCGGCGGATGGGCCGGACGGCGCCAGCGTTATCGACGCGCTCCCCGACCGCGTCTCGCTCACGTTCAGCGACGACCTCACCCCGCCGCTTCCCACGGAGCAGCAGCAGGGCGGCGAGTCGACGACGCAGATTCGCGTGTACGACGACACCTGCGCCGACGCGGGACTACTCATCGCGGATCCGGGCCGAGCGGACACCCGCGACTGCACGGACTATGCCGCGGGCGAGGCGGTCGTCGAGGGCCCGACGGTGTCGGTCGACGTCGACAACCAGGGAGCGCCCGCCGGCACCTACACGATCGTCTGGCAGGTCGTCTACGGCGACGGGCACCCCGACAGCCAGATGTTCACCTTCACCGCCGAGAACGCCGTGGCGGGCGAGGGCACGCCCAGCACCTCCCCCAGCGCCGCCCCGAGCGCCTCCCCCAGCGAGACTCCCAGCGCGGCCCCGAGCGAGACGAGCGAAGAATCCACGCCGGATCCCGCGGAGACCACCGAACCCGGCGCCTCCGATCCCGAGGCGAGCGAGGATCCGGATCCGTCTCCGGCCATCATCGAGGGCGAGGGTCCGCTGTCGACACCGGCCGTCGTGGCGATCGTCGGCGGCGCGCTCGTGCTCGTCCTGATCGCCTTCATCATCGTGATGATCGCCCGGTCGCGGCGCTCGTAGCGGCGTCTTTCACCCGTCAAGATCCGTACACCGTACAGGTATTAGGCTGGAACCATGGCTCATCACGACGTCGTCATTCTCGGTGCCGGCCCCGGCGGTTATGTCGCCGCAGTCCGCGCCGCACAGCTCGGACTCAACACCGCAATCATCGAAGAGAAGTACTGGGGCGGTATCTGCCTCAACGTGGGTTGCATTCCCTCGAAGTCGCTCCTCAAGAACGCGGAAGTGGCCCACACCTTCAATCACAAGGCTGACCTCTTCGGAATCTCCGGCAGCGTGACCTTCGACTTCGGCTCGGCGTTCGACCGCAGCCGCAAGGTGTCGGAGACCCACGTCAAGGGCATCCACTTCCTGATGAAGAAGAACAAGGTCACCGAATACGAGGGCCGCGGCTCCTTCGTCGACGCGAAGACCATCGACGTGACGAAGGCCGATGGATCGGTCGAGCGCATCACGGCCGACAACGTCATCATCTCCACCGGATCCGTCGTCCGCTCGCTGCCCGGCGTCACGCTGTCGAAGAACGTCGTCTCGTTCGAAGAGCAGATCATGGACCGCGAGCTGCCGGGCTCGATCGTCATCGTCGGCGCCGGCGCCATCGGCATGGAGTTCGCCTACGTGCTGTCGAACTACGGCGTGAAGGTCACCATCGTCGAGTTCGCCGACCGCGTGCTCCCCAACGAGGATGCCGACGTGTCGAAGGAGATCGCGAAGCAGTACAAGAAGTACGGCATCGACATCCTCACCTCCACGGGCGTCACCTCCGCCGATGACAACGGCACCAGCGTGCACGTGACGTACAAGAAGAAGGACGGCACGGAGGGCACGCTCGACGCCGACAAGGTCCTCATGTCGGTCGGCTTCGCGCCCCGCACCGAGGGCTACGGCCTCGAAAACACCGGCGTTCAGCTGACCGAGCGCGGCGCCGTCGCGATCGACGACTACATGCGCACCAACGTCCCCGGCGTGTACGCGATCGGCGACATCACCGCGAAGCTCCAGCTCGCCCACGTCGCCGAGGCTCAGGCCGTCGTCGCGGCGGAGACGATCGCCGGCGCCGAGACCCAGACCCTCGGCGACTACCGCATGATGCCGCGCGCCACGTTCTGCTCGCCGCAGGTCGCAAGCTTCGGCCTCACGGAGGAGCAGGCCAAGGCCGAGGGCTACGACGTGAAGGTCGCGAAGTTCCCGTTCAGCGCGAACGGCAAGGCCAACGGCCTCGGCGAGCCCGTCGGCTTCGTCAAGCTGATCGCCGATGCCGAGCACCTCGAGCTGCTCGGTGGCCACATGGTCGGCCCCGACGTGTCGGAGCTTCTGCCCGAGCTCACGCTCGCGCAGAAGTGGGACCTCACGGCCGTTGAGGCGGCGCGCAACGTGCACACGCACCCGACGCTGTCGGAGGCGCTGCAGGAGGCCTTCCACGGCCTCGCGGGTCACATGATCAACATGTGATCGATCCCGATCACTGGCGAAGCCCGGGCCCCATCGGCCCGGGCTTCGTCGTTCGCTGACCGTGTCCCAGTTTCGGCGGGAATGGAGGCGCTATACCCGCACCAAGTGGGACACGGTCAGGGAGGGTCAGCGGCCGAGGGCGCGGGCCAGCTTCGAGGCCGAGGACGGCTTGGTAGCGCCGGCCTCGAGGGCGATCCTCTCGACCTCGGCGAAGAACGCCTCGTGGTCCTCGGGAGCCGCGGGGCCCAGCTCGATCTCCCACTCGCACCACTCGCGGTCGACGCCTCGGCGCAGGTCGCTCGCCTTCACGCGGTCGTTCACGAACTCCGCGATGACGCCGCCGTTCTCGTCGAGCAGGTTGTACGCCGTGCGGTCGTTGACGATGCGCGCGAGGGGCGACAACCGATCCTCGGTCCACTGCGCGATCTCGGCCATGAGCTCCGCCGGCACGTCGTCCGTCAGCGGCCAGCCCAGCTCGACGCGGGCACCGTTCACGAGCGGGCCCTTGATGTGCCATCCCGCATCGTGCCCACCCACGCGGCGTCGCACGGCGACACCGAACTTCGCGAGCCGCGCATCCGCCGTGTCCAGGTAGCCCGCGTCGAGGTGGCGTTCTTCACCCTCGCTCACGCGGGCGACGCCCGGCACCCGCGTCCAGTCCGGAATGGGGGTTCCGGCCTCGACGTCGAACTTCTTCTCGATTTCCACGGAGCGCTCAGCGGGCATGCGTCCAGCTTACTCAGCGCGAATCCGAGAACCCGCCGCCGGAGCGGCGTCAGGCGCGCTCGCGGGCCGCGAGCCTATCCCGCTCCTCACGCTCCGCCTCGCGCGCCGCGTTGAGGGCGTCCTGCGCCACGACGACATCGCGTTCCGCGGCGCGAACCGTGCGCTGGGCGAGCGTCTCCGCTCCGTAGACACTGCCAACGCGCTGCTGCTGCTCCTCCACCGTCGTCACGATGTATGCGCACGCGATCAGGACGACCTGTGCCGAAAAGTTGAACCAGAGCAGGAGGGCGATGAGCGAGGTGAACACGCCGAACAGCGGATTGTTGTTCGCGCCGCCGACGAACAGCCCCGACGCCTGCTGCAGCACCACGAGCCCCGCGCCGCCGATCAGCGAGCCAGGGATCATCGCGCGCACCCCCGCGCGAACGCCGGACTGCAGCCAGAACAGCCACGCGATGATCACGGCGTCGAGCACGAAGGTCACGAAGACGCTGCCCGCGCGGGCGACGAATTCCGCTCCGCCACCCGCGTCGAAGTGGATCCACGACAGGACCAGGTCGACGAACGAGGATCCGAGGAAGCTCGCCAGCGCCGATGCCGCGATGAGCACGCCGATCGACAGCGCGAAGAGCAGGTCGACGCCCTTCATGATCAGGGCGTTCGAGGTGTCCTGGCGCGTGCCCGCGATCGTCCGAAGCGACATCCGGACATTGCCGACCGCCCCGAGGAGCGCCGCGATCAGCGCGATGGCACCGATACCGCCCGCGAAGGTGAAACCGATGCGCTGTTCGAGCACCTGGTCGATGTTGATCAGCACGTTCGCGTCGTCTCCGGTGCCGATGAGGCCCGGCACGACCTGATCCACCGTCTCGACGAGCGCGTCCCAGAGATCGCTGCGCGTGGAGAGCCAGAACGACGCGATGGAGAACCCGAGCAGCACCGATGCGAACACCGCGAAGAGCATGCGGTAGGTGATCGCGGCGGCGAGGAGGCCGCCGCGGTGGTCCGAGAACAGGAAGAAGGCCCGCACGAGTCTCAGGCGCAGCACCTGCTTCACCGCGGCGTTGATCGCCCCCAATATCCTCACCATGCCCGTTACGTTACGTGATCGCGAGCCCGAGGACCGCGCCCAGCACCATAAACGGCCCGAATGCCACGGCGGTCGAGGCGGTGCCGAGGCGGGCGAGAAGCAGGGCCGTCGACCAGATGCCGCCGATCACGAACGCGAGCCCGCTGCCCACGAGAAGCGGCGCCCAGCCGTCCCACGCGAGGAGGAAGCCGACGGGGACGGCGAGCTTGACGTCGCCGCCGCCGAGGGCGCCGCGGCTGGCCGCGCGAAGGATCCCGTACACGCCGCCCAGCAGGACGGCGCCCGCGGCGGCCCGACCGAGCGGCGCGATCGATCCTCCCGCGACCGAGGCCGCCGCGCAGAGCGCGAGCAGCAGGCCCGCGAGTGTGACGACGAGGCGGTTCGGGATCCGGTGCTCGTGGATATCGACGTGGGTCACCCACACGCCCATGACGACGAAGCCCGCCTGGGCCGCGATCATCAGCGCATCCGTCATGCGCCCCAGGCTAGGCCTTCCGCCGGGTTAGCGTTTATGCCTGTGGAAAGGGCGAGCGGCCCCTCCGCCGACTACTCCCCCATGCGGTTGCGCAGGCGCATGGCGCGATCGGCTTCGCGCTTGTCCTGACGCTCGCGAAGGGTGTGACGCTTGTCGTACTCGGTCTTGCCCTTCGCGAGCCCGATCTCGACCTTCGCGCGACCGTTCGAGAAGTACAACCGCAGGGGAACGAGGGTGTAGCCGCCGACGGCGACCTTCTGCCCGAGCTTGGCGATCTCCTCCTTGTGCAGAAGGAGCTTGCGCTGCCGCTTGGCGGCGTGATTGGTCCACGTGCCCTGCGAGTACTGCGGGATGTTGACCTGATCGAGCCACGCCTCGCCTCGGTCGATGAAGGCGTAGCCGTCGCTGAGGTTGGCGTGTCCCTCGCGGAGCGACTTCACCTCGGTGCCCATCAGGGCGATGCCCGCCTCGTAGGTCTTCTCGATCGTGTACAGATGCCGTGCGCGGCGGTTCGTTGCCACGACTTTTTCGCCCTGTTCGCGTGCCATCGCGCACCTCCTGTCAGTAATTGGGCAACAGCCGACCAGTCTACTGGTTCTCAGCGCCGCAGCGCGCGGCTCGATGCGACGGATCCGGAGATCGCGGCGAAGACGATGCCGAGCAGGATGATCGCGGGGATCACATACCAGGTGTCGGCGAAGCTGACCCACGGGATGGCCGTGACCTCGCGGGCCAGGTATCCCTCGATACCGAAGTGCATGCCTCCGACGAGCGCGGCGCTCGCGAGGAGACCGCCGATCAGCGCGGCGATCACGCCCTCGAGCACGAACGGCGTGCGGATCGTGCCGTTGGAGGCGCCGACGAAACGCATGATCTCGACCTCGCGCTCGCGCGTGATCGCCGAGATGCGGATCGTCGTGCCGATCATCAGCACCGCCGAGAAGAGCATGATCGCGGCGATGCCGACCGCGATGTACGCGGCGATGGTGAGGCCTCGGAAGATCGGCTCGAGGTAGTCGAGCTGATCGGTGACCTCCTCGACGCCCGCCACATCGGCGAAGGCGTCGGTGATGACGGGGGTCTGCTCCGGATCCTTGAGCTCGACGTGATAAATCGCGCTCGTCTGCTCGACCGTGAGGAGCCCCGCCAGTTCGTCGCCGAAGGTCTCGAGCATCGAATCGTGCGCCTCTTGCGGCGTCTCGTACGTGAAGCCGTCGATGAGGGGCGCGAGCACATCGGACTCGAGCCGTTCCTGCACGGCGGCCGTCTGCTCCTCGGTTGCGATGCCGTCGAGGCAGGTATCGGTGTCGGAGATCTCCGAGCACATGTAGATGTCGACCTTCGCGCGATCCTGGAAGTAGTCGCTCGTGCGCTGCAGCTGCGCGCCGAGCAGGATCGCCGCGCCGACGAAGGTGAGCGAGACGAAAGTGACGAGCACGACCGAGATGACGGTCGCCAGGTTGCGCCGGATGCCCTGGAAGGCCTCGGAGAGAACGAGAGAGAGCTTCATGAGGTCGGGCCCACTTCGTCGTCGGATCCGTCGATGCCGAGACGGTCGGCCATGCCGACCTCGTCGACGTCGACCGTGATCGGTGCGGGCGCCGGCGCGGGTGCCGCGTCACGCTGCGCCGGCAGGTCGACCGAGGTCACCGGCTCGACGCGCCCCTCCTCCACATCGCGGCGCAGCTCGGTCGCGGCCGTGAACGCCTGCTGCGCCGAGGCGCCGCGGACGACCTCGGGGCGCAGCGTCGCGAGGGCGGAGGTGTCGCCATAGGCGCCGCCCAGCTCGTCGCGGACGAGTCGGCCGTCGTTCAGCTCGATGACGCGGCGTCGCATCTTGTCGACGAAGCCGGCCTCGTGCGTGGCCATCACGACGGTGGTTCCGTCGGCGTTGATCTGCTCGAGCAGGCGCATGATCTCCACCGAGGTGGTCGGGTCGAGGTTGCCCGTCGGCTCGTCGGCGAGAACGATCTGGGGTCCGTTGACGATCGCGCGCGCGATCGCGACGCGCTGCCGCTCGCCGCCGGACAGCTCGGATGGCAGGCGCTTGCCTTTGCCGTCGAGCCCGACGCGCTCCAGGACCTCGGGGACGGAGTGCTTGATGAACGCCCTCGACCGCCCGATGACGCGCAACGCGTACGCGATGTTCTGCGAGACGGTCTTCTTCTCGAGCAGTCGGAAGTCCTGGTAGACCGTACCGATGTTGCGACGGAAATAGGGCGTGCGTCGATCGCTCAGCGTGCGAGTATCGCGGCCGAGCACGAGGACGCGGCCCTCGCTCGGCGTGATCTCACGCGTAATGAGGGACAGGCACGACGACTTGCCCGAACCCGACGCGCCGACCAGGAACACGAACTCGCCGCGCTCCACCTCAAAGTCGACGCCGTCGAGCGCGGGCTGCGGGGTGCCGCGATAGCGCTGGGTGACGTTCTCGAACCGAATCATCTCGTCTCGAGGGTACGCGCCGCGCATATGAGAGCCCGCATCGACACGATCAGCCCTCGCCCATTCGGACGATATCGCCGATTCCGTCCAGCGCCGCACGGCGATGCGCGATGACCACCAGCGTCGCCTCCGGGAGGGCGGCGACGCCCTCGCGGACCGCCCGCGCCGTCGCGGGATCCTGGTGGCTCGTCGCCTCGTCGAGGATGACGATCCGCGGCCCGCGGGCGAGGGCGCGGGCGAGGGCGAGGCGTTGCCGCTGACCTCCCGAGAGCGAGAGCGCGTCCTCCGACAGGCGCGTGTGCAGCCCCTCCGGGTGGGCGCGCACGTCCTCGGCGAGCGCCGCGCGTTCGAGCGCCGCCCACGCGCCTTCCTCGGTCAGCTGCGGGTTGCCGAAGCGAAGGTTGTCCAGCACGCTTCCCGAGATGAAGACGGGTCGCTGCTCGACGATCGCGACGGCGCGCCGCAGCTCGGCGAGGCGCACGCGCCGCAGCTCGACGGATCCCTCCGCGCCGACGAGCTCGATCGTGCCCGCCTGCGGATCGCGCTGGCGCACGAGGAGCGATGCGAGCGTCGATTTCCCGGAGCCGGACGCTCCGACGATCCCGAGCGAGCCGCCGGGCGCGGCATCGACGTCGAGCCCGGCGAACACCTGCGCGTCCCCGTAGCCGTAGGCGAGGCCCCGCAGCCGAAGGCCCAGGGGTCCGCGGGGGATGTCCTCGGGGTCGGCGGGGTCGAGGATGCCGGGCGCTCGTCCGACGATGTCGAGGTAGCGCCGCGCGGCCGCGAGCGCGGCCGGAAGGCTGCGGGCGAATGCCTCGACGGCGCCGGCGGCGGGCGCCGCGGCGACCACGGCGACCGCCGCGACCAGGTGCGCCGCGAGGTCGCCCCGGTCGGCGAGAGCGAGGATCCCGATGGCGGCCGCGGTCGGCCACACGATCGTCAGCCCGCGCCGCAGCGCCGTCACCGCTCCGCTGCGCCGAGACGCCGCCGCAAGTTCTTCCCCGAGGTCGTCGAGTGCCGCCATCCGAGCCTCCTCGGCGCGCAGCGTGCGGATCTCCGCGAGACCCGCGACATCGCTTGCGAGATGGTCGGCGATCCGCGCTCGCACGGCCGCCGTCGTCTCGGCCGCGCGCCGCGCGGTGCGGGCGCCGATCAGCGGGATGAGGACCGCACCCACCACGAATGCCGCGGCCGCGAGCGCGGCGGCCCCGCCCCCGGTCGTCGCCCAGATCGCCGCAGTGACGCCCACCGGCACGATGATCGCGGTCAGCGCCGGCACGATCGTGTGGGCGAAGAACACCTCGATGCGGTCGATGTCGCGGGTAGCGACGGTCGTGAGCTCGGCCGACGCGGACGATTCGTCGTCGGCCGAGAGCGGGGCGACGGCATCGAAGAACGCCAGCCGCATCTCGGCGAGCAGATCGAACGCCGCGCGGTGGCCGAGGTAGTGCTCGAGGTATCGAGCGGCGCCGGCGATCAGGGCGAGGGCGACCATCGTCACGGCGAACGCGGCGACGGAGACGCCCCCGCCACCCCAGGCGTGCGCGATCGCCCATGCCGGTACCGCCGCCAGCGCGATCGCGGCGGCGAGGTTGACGGCGCGCGCGAGGAGGGATCCTGCCAGCCACGGCCAGGCGGGTCGCGCGATGCGGAACAGGTGGGCGATCATCGCGCCTCCTCCGTGGTCAGGACCTCGGCCGGCGCGCCCTGGGAGGCGACCCGTCCCTTCTCGAGGCGCACGACGCGATCCGCGAGCGCCGCCTCGTCGAGCCGGTGGGTGATCATCACGACCGTGTGTTCGGCCGTCGCGGCGCGCAGGGCGCTCAGGACGCGGGCCGACGAGGCGGGGTCGAGGTGCGCGGTCGCCTCGTCGGCGACGAGGATGGGGCGCCGCGTCAGCAGCGCGCGGGCGATCGAGATGCGCTGTGCCTGGCCGCCGGACACTCCCGCGGCGTGCTCGCCCACGACCGTCTCCAGCCCGCTCGGCAGCTCCTGGTCCGGCGCGAGGCCCGCGCGCTCGAGCGCGCGCCTCATCTCCTCGTCCGTTGCGTCCCGCCGGGCCAGGGCGAGGTTCTCCCGGACGGTTCCGGGGAAGAGCACCGCGCGCTGCGGCACGTAGGCGACCGCGGCGCGCAGGCGCTCCGCCGCCGCGGGGGCGCCGTCCAGGAGGATGCCGGTCGCGGGGACGAGCCCGGAGAGCGCGAGCGCCAGGCTCGATTTTCCCGCGCCGGAGGTGCCGATGATCGCGTTGAGGCTTCCCGCGGGGATGTCGAGATCGATGCCCCGTACGGGAGTCGCGCCGCCGCGGGCGATCGTCGTCCCCCGCAGCTCCAGCGCCGCGCGGGGCGCCGACGGGGCGGCGTCGGCTCCGCCCCGCACGCGTGCATCGACCGGATCCGCGCCCGCGGGGCCTCCCTCGCGGAGCGCGGCGAGCACCCGCTCCCCCGCCGCGCGGCCCGCGAGCCCGACGTAGAACGAGCGCCCGAGCCGGTCGACGGGCTCGCGCAACAGCGCCGACAACAGCACGAGCGCGACGCCGAGCCCGGGGGTCAGCCATCCGCCGCTCACGCCCCATACGGCGATGACGGCGGCGGCGGCGAGCGCGAGGATGCCGAAGACCGCATCGGTGATGAGGATGACGAGCTGGTTGCGGCGCAGCAGCGCCATCACCTCGTCGCGGAGCGCCCGCGCCTGACGCGCGAGGCTCGCCCGCCGAACGGCCTCGCCGCCCAGCATTCGCATGGTGTGGCGCACGCGCATCGTCTCCAGGAAGGAGGCCGTCAGCCGCCCCGACACCGCGCGGTATCGGCCGCTGGACGAACGCACCCGGGAGAGGAAGGCCGCGACGAGGACCGGCGCCAGGGCGGTACCGACGGCGAGGATGAGGGACGCGCCCCAGGACACACACGCGGCGATGACGATGAGCACGACGAGCGGAACGATCGCGCCCGCCGCGAGCGGTCCGAGGAAGCTCGCGCGGTAGTGCGCGTAACGCTCGACCTCTTCGCTCGATCGCGCGATCCGCTCGCCCGCGGCCTCCTCCGAGTCGATCGAGTCGTCGAGCGAGCGGCGCGCGGTGCGGGAGCGCCAGCGCCGCTCCTCGGCGGGCTGCGCGAGAGCGGGGATCCAGGTTTCCACGCCCGCCGCGAGCCCCGCGGCGGCGAGCAGGATGAGCGCGGTGACCCAGGCTCCGCCCGCCGCGCCTCCGGACGTGACCAGATCGATACCGCGCGCGATCGTCACGGCCGTCGCGGCGAGGAGGCCGGCTCGCAGCGCCGAAAAGACGACGAGGATCCAACCGGAGGCGGGCACGTCCCGCAGCATACGGAGCACCATAGGTGCACCATTATCCCGCCTCGCGCTGGGCGGTTGCCTGTCGCTGAGCGACAGATGAGGCACACTGGGCAGATGAGCATTATCTCGACGACGACGTCAGACGATCCCCGGGCCGTGCGCAGCCGCGAGCGCATGCAGGAAGCGCTCATGCGCATGCTCGCTCGCGAGGAACTGAGCAGCATCGGGGTCGCCGAGCTCTGCCGGGAGGCCGGCATTCACCGCACGACGTTCTACGGTCATTACGAGAGCGTCGGCGAGCTGGCCGCCGATACCTTCGCCGCCATCATCAAGGCCGCTGCGACGGCTCGCCCGCGCCGCGGGGATTCGGTCGAGCAGATCTCCCGCGCCTATCTGGCGGCCGCGGAGAACGTGCTCGCGGCCGTCGCGCGCGATCGCCGCGCGATCCGCTGCCTGCTCGACTCGTCGCTGTCGCTCGACTTCCGTGGGCGTCTGCGCGACCATTTCCTCACTCACGCCGCCAGCGCGATCGATGCGATGCGCGATCACAACCCCGAGCTGCCGGAGAACACCGAGGTGGGGGCCGCCTTCGTCGCGGGCGGGATCGTGAGCGTGATCGAGCTGTGGGCACACAGCGACAGCGACGACGCGGCGGCGTTCGCGGCGCGACTGTACCGCAGCATGCCGAGCTGGTGGCCGATCCCTCAGCAGACGACGGTCTGACGAGGAGGGCGGCCCGCGGGCCGCCCTCTCCGTTCAGCTGTTCTTCGCCCTGACGTCGAGCTCGCGCGCGAGGTGGTCGCGCTGCTCGATGACGATCCGGCGCAGGGAGGCCGGGGCATCCGCATTGGCGGAGAGCCACGCATCGACCGCGTCGAGAGTCGGTGTGGCCGGGAAGAGGCCGCGCACGAGGCGGCGCGCGGTCTCGATCGAGCGGGTCTGCCACGTCGGCAGGATCCGCGCGAAGTAGTCGTCGTCGAATCGCTCCACGAGGTCGCGCCGACCGCCCGCGCGAATGCCGTCGATCGTCGCGCCGAGGTGGTCGTTCGAGAGGGTCTCGTCCTCCCACGCCTGGCGCCATGCCTCCTCGCGAACGCGAGGCTTCGGGCGGGACGCGAGGGCCGCGGTCGCGGCCGTGCGGCCCGACATCGTGTCGTCGCGGGTGAGCTCCTCGCGGATCCGCTCCTTGCGCCAGACGCCGGTCGTCGCGAGCGCCTGTGCCCAGATCCACCGCAGGTCCGCGTCGAGCACGAGCCCGTCGGGCGTCGGCGCGGATCCGTCGAGCATCGCCGCGATGTCGGCCGAGCGAGCATCGTGCACCGAGGCCGCCTGCCCCAGGGCGCGCGCCCACGACAGCTGCGCCCCGCTTCCGGGCTCGGCGCGCTCGAGTCCCTCCCAGACCGTCTCGAGCCAGGCGCCGCGGACGTCGCCGCGCAGCTCCTCGACGTCGCCGCGCAGCTCCTCGACGACGTAGTGCTCGACGGTGAACGCCGCGTTGGCGAGCGCGCCGGCGAGGATCCCGACGTGACGCTCGGCGGGCGCGTGGCGCCGCACGATCTCGAGGTAGCGCAGGGCCGGCAGCTCGCCATCGCGGGTCGCGTTCCACAAGGACGACCAGACGAGGGCCCGGGCGAGCGTGTCGTCGATCGTCGATAGGGCCCGTTCGACGGCCTTGAGCGATCGCTCATCGAGCCGGGCCTTCGCGTAGGTGAGGTCGCCGTCGTTGATGAGCATCAGCTCCGCGTCCGGCAGCTCGACCGGCGTGCGCTCCTCATGGATGTCGAGGTCGACGCTGTCGCGGCGGACGAGCGCGCCGTCCTCGAACGCGAACGCGCCGATGCGGAGGCGATGCGGTCTCGGATCCGTCTGTGCGAGCACCGAACGGTCGTCCTCGAGCGTCAGGGTCGACATCCCGGTCGTCTCGAGCCACGCCGTCGACCAGGCTCGCACGTCGCGGCCCGAGGAGGCCTCGAGCGCCGCTAGCAGGTCGTCGAGCGTCGTGTTGCCATAGGCGTGCTCGCGGAAGTAAGCGCGGGCCCCGGCGAAGAACGACTCCTCACCGACGAACGCGACGAGCTGCTTCAGCACCGATGCGCCCTTGGCGTAGGTGATGCCGTCGAAGTTAAGCTTGGCGGCCTCGAGGTCCGGAATGTCGGCGACGATCGGGTGCGTCGTGGGCAGCTGGTCCTGCTCGTAGGCCCATGCCTTGCGGCGACCGGCGAACGACGCCCACGCGTCGGAGAATCGCGTCGCGGCGGCGGAGGCGTGCGAGCCCATGTAGTCGGCGAACGACTCCTTGAGCCACAGGTCGTCCCACCAGGTCATCGTCACGAGATCCCCGAACCACATGTGGGCCATCTCGTGCAGGATCGTGTTCGCGCGCGCCTCGCGCTGCGCCTCGGTCGCCGCGCCGCGGAAGACGTAGCTCTCGGTGAAGGTGACGAGCCCGGGGTTCTCCATCGCGGCGAGGTTGTACTCGGGCACGAAGATCTGGTCGTACTTGCCCCACGGGTAGGCGAAGCCGAACGCCTCGTCGAAGAAGTCGAGCCCTTGCCGGCTGATCTCGAAGATCTCCTCATGGTCGAAGGAGTTCGCGAGCGACGCGCGGCAGTACCCGCCGAGCTCGACGCGCTGGTCACCCTTCGTCCACGTGTCTGTCACCCGGTGGTACGGGCCGGCCGCGACCGCGGTGATGTAGGACGAGATGCGCTTCGTGGGTGCGAACTCGACGGTCTGCGAGGAGCCGCCGCCCGTCGTCACGACCGCGCTCTGGTTGCTCAGCACGTGCCAGCCCGCCGGCGCCGTAATCACGAAGGTGTACTCGGCCTTCAGGTCCGGCTGCTCGAAGCACGCCATCACGCGGCGCGAATCCGCCGGCTCGTACTGCGTGTACAGGTAGGTGGATCCGTCCGCCGGGTCCGTGAAGCGGTGCAGGCCCTCGCCCGAGCGGCTGTAGGCGCCGACGGCCTCGATGCGCACCTCGTTGCTCTGCTCGAGCCCGTCCACGCGGATCCGCGCGCCGTCCCAGACGACGGGGCGCTCGGCGCCGTTGACGACGACTCGTTCGACGGTCTCGCCGATGAAGTCGACCCAGGTACCGCCCACGCTCGCATCGAATCGAAGCGTCGTGATCGTGCGGAAGCCGCTCTGCTCGGGTCGCACCGCGCCGGTGACGTCGAGCTCGACGCGGACGCTGTGCAGTGAGATCGCGGCGGATCGCGCCGCCGTCTCTTCACGGGGTAGGTTGGCGGCGAGATTGGTGCTCATATGCTCCATCGTACGAAACGCCGGCTCCGGCGCCTTCAGCGACCGGAGCGCGCGGTCATCGCCCGCGGTGTGCGGTCATCGCCCGAACTGCGCGGCAGCGGGGCAGTCGAACGGATCCCTCGCGGAGAGTCCCACGCGATTGAGGTAGCGCACGACGATCAGGTAGGAGCGCCCGAGCGAGGTCTCCGCGTAGGGAACCTCGCGGCTCTCGCAGAAGTCGCGCACGATCAGGCGGGCCCGCGCGAGGTGCGGCCGCGCCATGTTCGGGAACAGGTGGTGTTCGATCTGGTAGTTTAGGCCGCCCATGAGCGCCGTCGCCCACCAGCCTCCGCGGATGTTGCGAGAGGTGCGCACCTGCTTCGTGAAGAAGTCGAGGCGGGCATCGGCGGCCACGATCGGCATGCCCTTGTGGTTCGGGGCGAAGGACGCGCCCATGTAGACGCCGAAGACGGCCATCTGGACGCCGAGGAAGGCGAAGGCCATGCCGACGGGAAGGAGGAGGAACAGCGGCGTGAGGTAGAGCGCGAAGCGCGCGGTGATGAGCGCGAGCTCGGTCCATCGACCCTTCACCTTCCCGGGCGTGAGGAGGTACTGCAGGCTGCGGAAGTGCAGGTTCAGGCCTTCGAGCGTCAGCAGGGGGAAGAACAGCCAGCCCTGATGGCGCGTGATCGCCCGGCGCAGCCCGCGCGCGGAGGACGCGTCCTCCTCGAGGAAGGAGATCGTGTCGATCGCGATGTCCGGATCCTTGGACACGCGGTTCGGGTTTCCGTGATGCCGCGAGTGCTTGTTGTCCCACCAGGAGGCGCTCAGGCCGATCGAGCCGGCGAGGATCCGAGCAAGTCGGTCGCTCGCGGGGCCCGTGGCGAGGATCTGGCGGTGCGCCGCCTCGTGTGCGAGGAAGGCGACCTGCGTGAAGATCACGCCCAGCGCGGCGGCGATCAGGAGCTGGAACCAGCTGTCGCCGAGCAGGATGAACCCGGCGACGGCGCCGCCGAAAGCGAGCACGAGCGCCGCGCCGACCATCGCGTAGAAGCGCGGCGCGCGCTCGTAGAGTCCGGTTTCGCGCGCGACGCGCGACACCTCCGAATAGGCCTTCGCCATCGGAGGGAAGTCCTGGGTACCGGCGTAGGTCCGGCGGACCGGACCGAGGGTGGCGGAAAGTTCGAGGGGCATGGGCGCCGCCGTTCGGTTTCGGTGTGCCGTGGCGCACACCTTCGTGGATACGTCGGGCAGCTGCCCACCGCCCTCTCGAGCCTACGCAGGGACATATGCCCCGCGGCCCATGTACCGGGCCCGCGCGTCAGAGCGCCGCGTGCCCCGCGTCGAACGCGTGGAACGCGCGATCCGAGTAGATCAACGGCTGCGCGGCGGCGCCCGGCTCCACGGCGTCGATCTGCGCGACGACCAGCACGGAGCCGCCGACCGAGAGCGTGTCGCGGATCGTCCCCGTGAGGCGGCCGCGGGATCCGGCGAGCTGCAGCGCGCCGTCGGCGTCGCGCGACCACCCCTGGCCGTCGGTGAAGCGTTCGCCGCCCGTGAAGGAGAACTGCCGGGCCGTTTCGACGTGCTCGGGCGCGAGGAAGTGGATCTGCAGATTGTCCGCGCGCAGGAGCGCCCCCGCCGTTCCGGTCGCGCGCGTCACCGAGAACGAGACCGCCGGCGGGTCGACCGCGACCGAGGAGACGCTCGAAGCCGTGAGCCCCACGGGCCCTTCCGGCGTGGTCGCCGTGATCAGCGTGACCGCGAGCGGGTGATCGCGGAACGCGTGCTTGAATCGTTCGACGAGTTCGGGGGCGGGGTCGGAATGTGCCATGTCCCGACGGTACCCCCGGTGGTCACCGTTCGTCGGCGCGGAGCGTCACGTTGCGTCACGATTCGCGTCATAAACGGTCATCGTCGGCCATGGCTCACCGGCTTCCGGTGCCGCGGCGACCACGGGTAGATTGAAGCCATGACCTCACCCGTGGATCCCACTCAGACCCGTGCCTGGAACGAGCTTCTCGAGCTCGGCGACGGCTTCTCCCCCGACCTTCGTGCGTGGTTCGATGAGGATCCCGCGCGCGCCGAGAGGCTGTCCTTCTCGCTCGCCGATCTCCACGTCGACCTGTCGAAGAACCTCGTCACCGACGAGATCCTCGCCGCGCTCGTGCACCTTGCGGAGGAGACGGGCGTGGCGGAGCGCTTCGCCGCCATGGTCGCCGGCGAGCACATCAACACGACCGAGGATCGGGCCGTGCTGCACACCGCCCTGCGCAACCCCGCGGGCACGGCGCTGACGGTCGACGGCCAGGACATCGACGCCGATGTGCAGGAGGTGCTCGGGCGCATCGACGAGTTCGCGGCGCGCGTGCGCAGCGGCGAGTGGACGGGCGTGACGGGCAAGCGCGTCACGCACGTCGTGAACATCGGCATCGGCGGCTCGGACCTCGGCCCCGTGATGGTGTACGAGGCGCTCAAGAACTACGCCGATGCGGGCATCGAGGCGCGCTTCATCTCCAACATCGATCCGACCGATCTCGCGCAGAAGACGGCCGACCTCGACCCCGAGACGACGCTGTTCATCGTGGCGTCCAAGACCTTCACGACGCTCGAGACCCTCACCAATGCCCGCCTCGCGCGCACCTGGCTGTGGGAGCGCCTCGGCCTCACCGACGAGGACGCCCGAAAGGACGCCGTCTCGAAGCACTTCATCGCCCTGTCGACGGCGCTCGACAAGGTCGCCGACTTCGGCATCGACCCCGCCAACGCCTTCGGCTTCTGGGACTGGGTCGGCGGACGCTACTCCGTCGACTCGGCGATCGGCACCTCGCTCGCCATCGCCCTCGGGCCGGAGGTGTTCCGCGAGCTGCTCGCCGGATTCCACGCGGTCGACGAGCACGTGCGCCGCACGCCGCTCGCTCAGAACGTGCCGGTGCTGATGGGCCTGCTCAACGTCTGGTACACCAACTTCCTCGGCGCGCAGTCGCACGCCGTGCTCCCCTACGCCCAGCAGCTGCACCGCTTCCCCGCCTACCTGCAGCAGCTGACGATGGAGTCGAACGGCAAGTCCGTGCGCTGGGACGGCACGCCGGTTACGACCGACACGGGCGAGGTGTTCTGGGGCGAGCCCGGCACCAACGGTCAGCACGCGTTCTACCAGCTGATCCACCAGGGCACGCGGCTCATCCCCGCCGACTTCATCGCCTTCGTCAACCCCGCCTACCCGCTCGAGGACGGCGGCCGCGACGTCCACGGACTGTTCCTGGCGAACTTCCTCGCGCAGACGAAGGCGCTCGCCTTCGGTAAGACCGCCGAAGAGGTCGAGGCAGAGGGGACGACGGGAGCGCTCGTGGCCGCGCGCACCTTCGAGGGCAACCGCCCGACGACATCGATCTTCGCGCCGTCCCTGACCCCGAGCGTGCTCGGCCAGCTGATCGCGCTCTACGAGCACATCACCTTCACGCAGGGCACGATCTGGGGCATCAACTCGTTCGACCAGTGGGGCGTGGAGCTCGGCAAGCAGCTCGCCCTGCAGATCGCACCCGCCATCGAGGGCGACGAGTCGGCGGTCGCGGCGCAGGATGCGTCGACCCGCGCGCTTCTCGCCTACTACGCGGCGCACCGCGCATAAGCCGTCGCGTCCGGGCCGCCCTTCGGGGCGGCCCTTTTGCGTTTATGCCGTCTGGCTCTTCGGCAGGTGGCCGCGCTCCTCGCCCGTCGTGAAGAAGTGGCGGAACTCGTAGACCAGCGGACTCCAGCGTCGCGGATCCGGCAGTCCCGTCCCCGGCTTCAGGATTCGCGGATCGGCGTGCACCCGCAGCACCTCCGCCTCGACCATGAACCACTCTCCGGTGTGACCGGGAGTCGCGCGCACCGTGCGGGCCTCGAACTGCAGCCGGCACTCGGCCACGCGCGGGACCGGCACGAGCTCGGACGCCTGCGGCTGGAGGCCCGCGAGCGCAAACTTATCGGCCTCGTAGCGGTAGCGCTCTTTCCCCTCCGGCACCGGATACCTGCCCGTCGTGCCGTCAAGCCGGAGCACGGCGTCGACCAGGTCGCCGGAGGGAAAGTTGATGGTCAGCTCGGGGCGCTCGAGCAGGTTCTGCACCGTCTTCCCCGCCACCTCCAGCCCGAGAACGATCGTCGAACCGAGCGCCCAGTAGCTCGACGCGGGCGAGAGGTTCGCGGTGCCGTCGGCGTTCTGCGTCGCGATCAGGTACGCGCTGCCGCCGACGTACAGGCTTTCGGGCTGAGCGACGACGTGACTCGGCAAGGGGCGATCCATGCCTCGATCGTATGCCCGGCGACGCCGCCGTTTTATCACCTCGGCTCCGCTCGTGCCACCCCTCGGCACGATCGGGTGCGGCGGGGCAGGGTGGAAGGTGCCCGGCCGGACCTCTTCGGCGTCGGGCGACCGCATCTCGACCGGCACGGCTCAAGGAAAGGAAGACGTATGACTCATCTCTCCGGAAAGCGGGTCGCGTTCCTCGCGACCGATGGATTCGAAGACAGCGAACTCATGGATCCGTGGGAGGCCGTGATCGGCGCGGGCGCGGAGGCGACGATGGTCGCCCCGCAGCTCGACACCATCACCGGCAAGAACGGGCACGTGCACGACGTCGATGTTCGGGCGGCCGAGGCCGCATCCGAGCGCTTCGACGCGCTCGTCCTCCCCGGGGGCGTCGTCAACGCCGATGCCATCCGCCTCGATCGCGCGTCGATCGGCTTCGCGCGCGGTTTCTTCGACGAGGGCAAGCCCGTCGGAGTGATCTGTCACGGCGCATGGATCCTCATCGAGGCGGGCGTCGTCGACGGGCGCACCCTCACCAGCTACCCGAGCCTCGCGACCGATCTGCGCAACGCCGGCGCGAGCTGGGTGGATGAGGAGGTTCACGTAGACCAGGGGCTCGTGTCGAGCCGCACACCCGATGACCTTCCCGCGTTCACCGCGAAGCTCATCGAAGAAATCGGCGAGGGCCGGCACGCCGGCCAGACGGCCTGACATCACAGAAGGAAGGTAATCATGACGCTCATCGATCCCCGAACGAAGCACCTGCGAGGCCCGCTCCCCCGCGACGACCAGTCGCAGCCGGGCCTCACGACGGAAACCACCCCGCACCCCGACCACGGCGAGGACAGCTACGTCGGCTCGGGCCGGCTCGAGGGTCGCCGCGCCCTCATCACCGGCGGCGACTCGGGCATCGGCCGCGCGGTCGCGATTGCGTTCGCCCGAGAGGGCGCGAGGGTCGCGATCAACTACCTGCCCGAGGAGCAGGAGGACGCCGAATCGACGGCGGCGCTCATCGACGCGCCCGAGCGCGAGAGCGTGTTGCTTCCCGGCGACCTGACCGACGAGGACACGGCACGCCAAGTCGTGCGCGACGCCCACGACCGGCTCGGCGGACTCGACCTCCTCGTGCTCAACTCGGCATACCAGAAGCAGCGCGAGGAGAACGCCCAGATCCCGACCGACGAGTTCGACCGGGTCATGCGCACGAACCTGTACGCGCCGTTCTGGATGGCGCGCGAGGCGCTGCCCCTCATGCCGCCCGGAAGCTCCGTCATCGTCACGACCTCGATTCAGGGGTTCTCGCCCTCGCCCGCACTCCTCGATTACGCCATGACGAAGGCGGCGCTCGTCGCGTTCGTGCAGGCCCTCGCGTCCGAGCAGGGCGAGAAGGGGATCCGCGTGAACGGCGTCGCCCCCGGCCCGATCTGGACGCCGCTGATTCCCGCGACCGGCTGGCCCGACAACGTGCCGAACTTCGGATCCGGCAGCCCGCTCGGCCGGCCCGGTCAGCCCGCGGAGCTCGCGGGAGCCTACGTCTACCTCGCGTCGGAGGATGCGTCGTACACCTCGGGCGCCATTCTCGGTGTGACGGGAGGCGAGCACCTGTGACCGACGAGCAGCAGCAGGGACCCACGACGCACGCGGCGTGGGGCGCCGGAAATCCTCGCCTCATCGTCGCGTCTGAGGATTCGCGCGTGACGATCGACCTCGTCGATGACGAGACAACGCTCGGCGCGGCCTCGGGCAACACGATCGAGCTGCCCGGTGCGGATCCATTGCACGCGACGATCACGCACGATGACCGCGATGAGTACGTGCTGACGCTGCACGGCGAGGGCGAGATGAACGCGGATCCGCTCGCGTCGGGAACGCACGAGGGCGCGCGCACGGAAACCCTCCGCCAGGGCGCGTCCTTCACCGTCGGCCCCTGGCGGATCGTGTTCCAGCGCGACGAGTACGCCGATCACGGCCGACCCTACGGGGGCCGACAGGGCGGCGAGTACTCGGATCAGCCGGCGCAGCCGCGCCGCCCCGACTATGCCGCGGATCCCGACGGGGCCGACCGCCCGCCGGGTACCGAGATCGACGAGCACTGACTCCCGACGCACGGACGGGAGACGCAGCTAGCCGCGGTGCGGGATCGCCGAGAAGGCTCTCCCGCACCGCGGCTAGCTGTCGCGGCGACTACGTCGCGACTACGAAGACGGCACCTCGGCGTCGAGATCGATCGTGAGCCCACCCGTCGAGTGCGTCGAGTGGGACATCTGCTCGAGTAGCTGCGGGCTCAGCGTCGCGGGATCGGGCGACTCGAACACGAAGCGCAGGGGAATGGCCGGGTGCAGCCAGATTGTGCTTCGCCCCGTGGGCTCCGACCGTGAATGCGTCCACGAGAGCGTGAAGCTCTCGTTCCGCCGAAGCTTCGTGATGACCACCAGTTTCAGGTGCGCCAGGAGCGCGTCGTCGATGGCGATCTCGTGGCCGGCGCCGTAATGCAGGACTCCCATGTCAGCTCTTCCGTCTCGTGCCGATACCTCTACAACCGCGGTGTCGCCGTGTTCCCCGTCGACGCACCCGTGGGCGCGGGAGGTTCCGGGACGAGGTGAAGACCGCCGGATGAGTTAGCAGTATAGGCGAGTGCGTCGATCCAGGCGGGGTTGAGCGCCGGACGGCGGCTGCCGTAGAACTTGAAGACCAGCGGCAGCGCCTGGTGGAGCCACACGCTCGTGCGTCCGTCACCGAGGCTGCTGTCGTCGCGCCAGGAGAAGTAGAACGGCTCCCCTCGGCGAAGCTTCGTGCCGATGACGACGTGAAGATGTGCCAACGCGCGATCCTCGATCTCGACCTTCACGGTGTCGGAATAGATGAACTTTCCCATGCACTCCCTCATCTCATTGGTGGTGTCGGCATTCGCCGGGAGGGTTCGTGGAGCAAACCCCCGTTGCCAGTGGTGGATCCACCATGACAGCGTCAGTGGGGTCCCGCGCGCTGCGGGGCCCCACTGAAAGCGTACTCAGAGCCGGATGTCCGGGTCAGCCGTGTCGTCTGCGGCCGTCGTCGCGGTCGTTCCGGGTTGCGCGGGCTCGTCGGTGACCCGGCCGCGCCAGGCACCCGTCGGCGCGGGACGATCGGCGATGAACGCGGCGAACATCGTGAGGTCCCGCTCCGCGGCCAACTCGTCGAGGTTGAGTACGGCGCCCACCTTCTCGACGAATCCCTCCGGCGCCCAGGACATCGTGAGCTCGACCCGGGTGCCGTCGCCCTCCGGTTCGAACTCCACCTCTCCGACGTGCGCCTTTTCGGTCAGGCTCTCCCAGCGGATCCTGCGATCCGGGATCTGCTCGGTAATGGTGGCGTCGAACTGGCGGCGGACCCCGCCGATCTCGACGTCCCACCGCGTATGTGTGTCGTCCAACTGCTCGACCTTCTTCACGGCCGACATGAAGTGCGGGAACTCCTCGAACTGCGTCCACTGGTCGTAGACGCGGCGCACGGGAGCGTCGATCAGTTTCGATGCGGTGACCTGTGTGATCATGACGTGCTCCTTTCTCGGACGGTGTCTGAGCGACGATACGGCAGGGGGCGAATCGTGCACGCGGGGTTTCGTTCGCTCGGCGCTTCCGCTATATTCCGCGCCCCGTCGCCGTGATCCGCCCGCTCGCGGGAGCCGTTGTCAACCCCCTCCTGGCCCGGTGTGAGAGTGCGCGAGCGTGGTGGTGTGCAATCCGCACACGCCACACGCGAGACAGCAGGAGGAGTTCATGAGCGACCGATACGACGACGACCTGACCGACGCCGAGAAGACGGCCCTCGACGAGCAGATCGTCGAGCGCGACAGCGGAGACCCGAACAGCGACCGCGAGTACCTTCAGGACCTCCCGCCCGCCGACGCGGAGGACGAGTCGGACATGGACGCCGATGACGACCTCGTCGACACCGAGCTCATCGAGACGGAAGATGCCGTCGAGGAGGGCGGTGCGCTCCCCGAGGAGGAGGGCGACGTCCTGTTCGGCGAGGACGACTATGGAGACGGCGACGAGGAGTGAGATCACGCACGCGCAACGGCGCCGGGCGGCTGTTCAGCCACCCGGCGCCGTTGTCGTGTGCCTAGTCGACGGCCTCACGCTGCGTCTTGATGAACTCGATGTCCTCGTCGCTCAGCATCGTCTGGGCGGGAACGAACTCGCCCGTGATGTGACGGATCTCGTCGCGGATCTCGAGCGGGAGCACCTCTCCGGGGCGCTCCTCCAGCGCGTTCTTCGATTCGGCCGAAAGCTTCGGCCACCACTCGTGGATCTCAGCCATGATCTTCCCTTTCGTCGGATGGGTCAGTCGGATGGGGTCAGCTGTCGCGGAGGGCCGCGATCAGGTCTGCTTTGCGAAGTTTCGAGTAGCCCTTCAGCCCGATCTCCTTGGCGCGAGAGCGCAGCTCATCGACGGTCCACTCGTCGTAGGGTTCGGCGTTCCCGCCGCGTCGGCCGACGGCGCTGCGTCCGTCGCGGGCCGCCGCGTTGGCGATGCGCGCTGCCTTCTGCTTTGAGGCGCCCTCTTCGAGGACGGCCTCGTACACCTCTTCGTCCTTGATCCGGGGGTTCGGCATATGTGCTCCTCCTCTGACGCGGGCCGTTGGTGCCGCCAGGATACGGCGGCCCGGCGGCTCGCGGAGGGGGCTTTCGCGCGCGGCGCGGATCCGCTAGCGTGGTGCGCTTGTTGGCGGGTTGCGCTTGTTAGCGGGGTGCGCCTGCCAGCGGGGCGCTTATCGGGGAGCCGCGGCGAGGTCCAGCAGGTGTTCTTCGAGCAGCCTCACGTCGTCCGGGCTCAGTACCGTTCCCCACAGCGGGGCCGCGCTGATGCCGTCGGTCGCGGCGAGGACGACGCGCACGACCTCGGGAGCGAGGCCATCGCCGAACAGGTCCTCGCGCCACCGCGCGCCGTCGGCGTCCGCGAGCTGCTGGATCCGCGGCTCGTACATGAGCTGCGCCGCGACCGCGATCATCTCGCGCGCGGCGGCCTCGTCGGCGCCGTCGGCGAAGCTGACGCGCACGTAGGCTCGCGTGAGGCGGCCCGGTTCGGGATCCGCCTCCGCGGCGTCGTAAACGGCGGCGCGGAAGGAGTCGAAGAGCCAGGCCGCGACAGCCTCGAGCAGCTCGTCCTTGCTCGCGAAGTGGTAGAGCAGGCCGCCCTTCGACACGCCCGCGGCATCGGCGATCGCCGAGATCGACACGCTCGAGCCGCGCCGGCTGACCAGGCGCGCGGCGGCGTGAATGATCTGGCGGCGCGTCTCATCGGCGTCGCGGCCCGTCGTTCTACCCATGATGCTCAACGCTAGCGCGCGAGTTGGGGATCAGACGCCAGGCCACGACCGCACCGATCGCCATGACCGCGGCCGCGATGAAGGTCGTCGTCTGCATCGACGCGATGAACGCGTCGTGAGCCGCGACGAGCGCGGGATGCGCCGGGTCGAGTTCGGCGGCGGCGCGCGCCAGCGAGTCGCGAGCGGCGTCCTCTCCCCCGGCCCCCGCCGGGAGGACGAGGTGAGCGCGGTAGAAGACCGACATGAGCGAGCCGAGGATCGCGATGCCCATCGCCGCGCCGAGCTCGTAGGCGGTCTCGGAGATGGACGAGGCGGCGCCCGACTTGGCGGGCGGGACGGCCGAGACGACGGCGTCGACGCTCAGGGTCTCGGAGATGCCGATGCCGAGGCCGAGCGGCACGAGGGCCAGCACCAGCCACAGGAGGTTGTCGGCGGACTCGAGCACCCCGACAAGCACGAGGCCGGCCGCACCGATCATCAGTGCCAGCGCGATCGCACGCCCGCGGCCGAGGCGGCGCAGAAGAATACCGACGAGGATCACGGCGCCCATCGCGGCAAGCGCCGTGGGGAGCTGGGCGAGCCCCGCCTCGAGCGGGCCGAGGTCTCGCGCAAGCTGCAGGTACTGGGAGAAGAAGAACAGCGTGCCGCTCATCGCGAAGACGGAGATGAAGTTCACCGATACGGCGCCGGAGAAGGCGCCGTTGCGGAAGAGCTCGACGTCGACCATCGGGTGGCTCGCTTTGCGCTGGCGGCGCACGAAAAGCCACATCCCGAGCCCCGCCGCGATCGCGAGCGCGAGCGCGAGGAGGTCGAAGGTTCCGCCGGCGATGCGCTTGATCAGCGCCACGAAGGGCACGATCGCGAGCATCGACAGGGCGCTCGAGAGCAGGTCGAAGCGTCCGGAGTCGGGGTTCTTCGACTCCGGCAGCACGATCGCACCGACGATGATGACGGCGAGCATCACGGGGATGTTGATGAGGAACACCGAGCCCCACCAGAAGTGCTCGAGCAGGGCTCCGCCGATGATGGGCCCGAGGGCGATGCCGCTCGCGGCGGCGGCCGACCAGATGGCGATGGCCCGCGTGCGCTCGACCGGATCCGAGAAGATGTTGCGGATCAGCGACAGGGTCGACGGCATGAGGGTCGCGCCCGCGATGCCGAGGAGCAAGCGGGCGTCGATCAGCACCCCGGCCGTCGGGGCGAAGGCGGCGAGGATCGACGCCGCGCCGAACGCGGCCGAACCGATGAGCAGCAGCTTCTTGCGCCCGATGCGGTCGGCGACGTTGCCCATGGTGACGAGGAAGCCGGCGATGGCGAGCGAATAGATGTCGCCGATCCAGAGCACCTGCGTCGCGGTGGGGTCGAGGTCGCGCGTGAGCGACGGCACCGCGAGGTAGAGAACCGTCGAGTCGATAGCGAGGAGCAGCACGGCGCCGGTGAGAACCGACAGGCTGAGCCAACGTCGCATGATGAATCCTTTACTAAACCGTCTGGACGGTACAGTTTTGCAGATCCAGCTGGGCACCTCCTGGGCGGGCGCGGCCCCACCGGCGGTGGTGCGGGCCGCGCCCGGGGCTTATTCAGGCGCCGTGGGGAGCGACGACCGCGCGGCCGCTGAGCTTGCCGTCGTGGAGATCGTGATACGCCTGCAGGGCGTCGTCAATCGAGTAGGTCTTGACGCTCGGCGAGATCTTGCCCTCGCGGTACAGCGCGACGACCTCGTAGAGCTCCTCGATGGTGCCCCAGTAGGTGTTCGTGAGCTCCGCCTCATAGGGGTTCGAGTAGAAGTCCCAGTTCACGGGACCGCCCGCGACGCCGACGACCGTGATGCGGCCCTGGCGCGCCACGACCTGCTGCGCGGTGGAGATCGTCGGGGTGATGCCGACGAAGTCGAACACCGCCGTCACGCCCTCTCCCCCGGTGAGCTCGCGGATGCGCTCGACCTGATCCGGGCCGCCCGGAACGGTGATCGCGCCGTTCCTCTCGGCCTCCGCCATCGCCTCGGGCTTCATGTCGGTCGCGATGACCTTCGCGCCCGTGATCGCGGTGAGGATCTGCACGGCGATCTGGCCGAGGCCGCCCAGACCGATGACGAGCGCGGACTTCCCGCCGCCCGCGAGCTTCGGGAGGGCGAGCTTGATCGCGTGGTACGGCGTGAGGCCGGCGTCGGACAGCGGGGCGGCGAGGACCGGATCCGCGTCGCCCAGGGGAACGAGGTTGCGAGCGGGAACCGTCATGTACTCGGCCATGCCGCCGTCGCGGCCGAGGCCGACCGCGAGGTAGGGCTGGGTGGCGGCGTTCGCGCAGTAGGTGTCCTGCCCGCGCGAGCAGGCGGCGCAGTGGCCGCAGCCGATGGGGCCGTAGGCGAGGTAGGCGTCGCCGACGTTGAGACCCGTGACTCCCTCGCCGATTTCCTCGATCCAGCCGGAGTTCTCGTGACCGAGCGTGTACTCGGGGCCGAGCTGCCCGGCGACCGGCATGCTCTCATCGAAACTGTCGAACACGGCGACATCCGAGTGGCAGGCACCGGCGCCGGCGATCTTCAGCAGAACCTCGCCCGGGCCGGGAACCGGCCGCGGCACATCCTTGATCTCGGGGAACGTCTTCCAGTTGGTGAAACGTACAGCCTTCACGCTGCACTCCTCTCGAGCAGCTGGCCGGGACTGTCGACGTGGATCGGTCGGCACGGGGATCCCGGCACGAGCGCTCTCCCAGCCTATGCGTCGGTTCTGTGCGGCGGCGGGTGCGGCTATCAGGGAGAAGATCCCGCACAAACAGGCGCGGGGCTCGCACGTCACTGGTCGGCGCGCCACCGAGAAAGCGCTTGCCGACAGCGGCGTGATTCTTGTAACGTCACAAACGCACGCGGATCCGCTCGTCGACGGCGGCGCGGATCCGCTCTCGAAGCCACCCGGCGATGCCGCCGGGACCAACCGATCGGAGATTCGATGAAGGACTCGGCATTCTGGCGGCGGCACGGGGCGCGCCTCGGCGCATGCGCCGCTGCGGCGTCGGTCGCGGTCGCCCTCCCGGGCGCCGGTGTCGCGGCGCACGCCGACGCGGGCGACACTGCCGTCACGATCCCGGCCCAGTTCGAGGAGAACCTCGACCGCGGGCTCGTCGCCGCGACAACCGACGAGGGCGTGTTCGTCAGCTGGCGTCTCCTCGGCAGCGAGACGACCGGCAGCACCGAGGACGGTATGACGGGGTCCGACTTCGCCCTTTACCGCGACGGGGAGAAGATCGCCACCGTCACCGACAGCACCAACTACTTCGATGACGCCGGCGCGCCCGATTCGGAGTACGCCGTCGCCGCGATCGTCAACGGCGTGGAGCTCGAGCCGAGTTCGCCCGTGACGCCGTGGGGTGGCCAGTACGCGTCGATTCCGATTCAGAAGCCCGAGGGCGGGCGCATGCCGGCCGGCGTCCTGCACCCCGAGGGCGAGCTGTACACCTATGCGGCGAACGACATGTCCGTCGCCGACGTCGATGGAGACGGGCAGTACGAGTACATCGTCAAGTGGTATCCGTCCAACGCGAAGGACGTGTCGCATCGCGGATACACCGGGTCGACGATCATCGACACCTACGAGGCCGACGGGACGCTGCTGCACCGGATCGACCTGGGCGTCAACGTGCGGTCCGGCGCGCACTACACCCAGTTCATGGTCGAGGACTTCGACGGCGACGGCAAGGCCGAGATCATGGTGAAGACGGCGCCCGGCACCGTCGTGACGGCGGACGGCGCGACGACGCCCATCACTCTCCCGGAACGCGACGTGGCCGCGGGCGTGAGCCACGACGACGACTACCGGCTCTCGGCCGCGGACTACGCCGACCACCTCGCCGGGATCTTCCGCGGCTGGTCCGATCGCGACGAGGTGCGCTCGGGCCGATGGCCCGCGACGGTCGAGGCGGCGCTCGGCATCGAGGACCGCTACGACTACCCGCTCTCCGAGGCCGACGCGACAGCGCTCGCCGATTACTTCATCGACACCTGGGCCCCCGCGCGCAGCGGCAATAACAAGCTGCGCGAATTCGAGGGCTTCATCCTCGACGGCCCCGAGTACCTCACGGTCTTCGACGGTGAGACCGGCGCCGAGCTCGACACCGTCGACTACGTGCCCGGTCGCGGCGACGACGGCCTGCTCTGGGGCGATTACGCGATGGCGCGCATCGAGCCGGGCAACCGCGTCGACCGTTTCCTCGCGGGCGTTGCGAACCTCGACGGACATTCGACATCGGCGATCTTCGCCCGCGGGTACTACACGCGGGCCGTGATCGCGGCCTACGACTGGGACGGCACCGACCTCACGACGCGGTGGGTCGCGGACAGCGGCCATGTCGCCATGGCGAACCCGTTCAACGACGGCCCGCACGGCGGCGTCGGATCCGATCCCGAGCTCGGAACGCTCGCGGGCCAGGGCTTCCACTCCCTGTCGGCGTCGGATGTCGACGGCGACGGGAAGCAGGAGATCGTCTACGGATCCGCCACCGTCGACGACGGATCGCTGCTCTACAGTTCGTGGGACACCCTGCCCGCGCAGAGCGCGGATCCGGGTGCGAACGCCAAGCTCGGCCACGGTGACGCGATGCACGTCACCGACATCCTGCCGGACCGGCCGGGCCTCGAGATCTTCACGGTGCACGAGGGCGGCGCATGGGCGCCCTACGGATGGGCGCTCCGCGACGCCGCGACCGGCGAGGTGCTCGACGGCGCCTACACCGGCCGCGACACCGGACGAGGCATGATCGGCGACATCAACCCCGACCACGCGGGCCTGGAGTACTGGCCGGGCCCCGACTTCGGCGGCTACACGGCGGGCACAAACATGTCGATCCGCTGGAGCGCCGATATGACCACCCAGCTCGTCGCCGGCGGGGAGGGCGATCCCGTCACGATTCAGGACGGCCGCGGCAACGTGCTGCTCGACGTCGAGGGCGCGCAGACGAACAACTCGACGAAGGGCAACCCATCGCTCGTCGCCGATGTCTTCGGGGATTGGCGCGAGGAACTCCTCGTGCGCGACGCCGACAGCACCGAGATCCGCATTTACACGGCGACGGACGTCACCGACCGCAAGCTGACGACCCTGATGCACGACCCGCAGTATCGCGTCGAGGTCGCCCGTCAGAACACCGCGTACAACCAGCCGAGCTACACGAGCTACATGCTCGCGAGCGACATCGACTACGCCGACGTGCCCGTCTACACGACGCCCCTCACCGCAGAAGCACCGGAATTCGTCGAGAAGCCGGGCCTCGGCCAGGACGGATACGTCATCCCCGAGGCCGAGCACGTGACGTACTACGTCGACGGCGAACCCGTCGAGCCGGGCTTCCACCGCGAGAAGCGCAGCGTCGAGATCACCGCCGTCGCCGACCCGTGGTTCCGCACCGACGGCGAGGCGAGCTGGTCGCACACCTTCCAGACCGGCGGCCACCGCGGGTAAGAGGATGATGAGGGGTGGGCGGCGTCGACGGGATCGTCGGCGCCGCCCGCTACACCCATTCGATCATCGCCTCGATCAACCCAGCCGACATGGCGGCGTTCTACCGCGACATACTCGACCCCGGGACACTATCTCGAGTTGATCACGCACCCGTACCTCTGATCCACGCAGCGCGGGACGAGTTGGACTGCGGGCGCGGATCGACCGTGCGCCGTTCAGAGCATCGGCGCCGGTATGGGCGGGCCGACGTCGGTGCTTCGCCGGCGTATCTTCTTGCGGAGCGCCCGCCGGTTCACCACTGGCCGGTAGAGATCCCGCTGATCCATCCAGTGCGGGGCCTTCACATACGGGACTCCGTCGCGCATCTCGATCTCCCATCCCGACGAATCGATGTCGTGATGGTGGGCCCAACACAGCAGCACCCCATTATCGGTGTGCGTCCGCCCACCCTTGGAGTGTTCCTCGACGTGGTGGATTTCGCACCACGCGGCGGGGATGTGGCAGCCGGGGATGATGCATCCACCGTCGCGTGCCGCGATCGCGCGGCGCTGGTGGGGCGTGAACAGCCGCTGCGGCGAACCGAGGGCGATAATCTGTCCGTCAGTGCCGAAGACGACCTTCTGCACCGCACCCGTGCAGGCGATGCGGTGGGCGACCCGGGCGGGGAGCGAAATGGCGATGCCGTCAATGTCGGCGACGCCACCATCGCTCGTGAGCTGTTCGGCATCAACGGTGACCACGAGCGTCGGCGCGGCACCACCGATCGTGGGCGCCTCGGCCGATGCGGCGGCGGCCTGGATCATCGACATAAACGCGTCGTGCCGGATCTGCGGCTTCGTGCGCGGGTCGTGAACCATGTCGGTATCGGCCCACGGCTCACCCGGGTCCGATTGTTCCGGCGATGTCCTAAACGACACGGGAGACCCCGCTGACGTGGTCGACCCGGTGTAGGCGTCGAGCAGCCGCGTCACGGCACCCGCGACCTCGGGCGTGACGCGACCGAAGATGTGCGCAAGACCGTCGGGACGGACGCGACCGACCGAGAACATGCGGCGCTGCGCCGCCTGCCCTGCGGCAGGCTCGAGGCCGTTTCGGGTAAGGAACTCGATCCACGTTCCCTCGACCGCTCGGTAGTCCTCAAACGTTTGCGGAAGGGCATCGTCGGTGCCGACGAGGGGGCCGACGCCGTAGAAGCCTGCGACCGTGGCGTGCACGATCTCGTGTTCGGCGGTCGCGGCCTCGACTGGGTCGATCGCGGCCACTCGCGATGCGCGTTCGAACGCGTCGGTCAGGTGGGTGGCGACATCGACGCCGAGTACACCCGCTTGCAGGGCGGCCGCGACGACCGGGTACGCCGACGGGAGTTCCTCGCCCGTGAGCGCAACACCGGCGCGTGTGAGCCGATCCAGGCGGATCCGCGCCCGCAGTTCTGCGGGGGCAACATGGGTGAGCTGTTCGAGAAGCCCCACGGCCGAGGCGCAGTCGCATCGGCGGGCGAGGGAAGATTCGCGGTCGCGGCCCGAACGCGCGTCGATCTCGCCCGCCGCCCGCACCCGGAGGGAGTCAGCCTGACGCCCCATGCCCTCGAGAGGCGCCAACAAGTCGACAACCTCGGCATCGGAAAGACCTGCGACCTCCGCGGAGACGCCCGCGAGCAGCGCCGCGGCCTGCTCGACGCGCTCGCGAGGCGAGAGCGTGTCGCGTGGGGTGTCTGACGTCGTTGCCATGCAGCCATTTTAGAAAGCATCTTCGATTACAACAAGGGTGGTTATCGAAGATATTTACTATTCATCACTTTCTCGACGAGGCCTCAACCATCTCCGCGAGATCGCATTCTTTCCCCGTGTAACACGCCGCGAACCGCATCAGACGCTCGCCAGAAGAAACTCCTCGAACGACCGCGTGAACTCGACCTCCGTCACGACCGGGATGCCGTGCTTCTCGGCCGTCTTCGCCTTGCCCGACTGACTGGCAGGGTCGGCTGCCACAAGCACGACGCACGTCTTAGTCACGCTTCCCGTGGTCATGCCCGCTGCAGAGATCCTGCTCGCCCACTCCTCACGCGGCAGATTGAGTGTGCCAGTGAGCGCGACGCGACAACCGACGACGAGCTCGAAGGTTCGCCCCGTCGGGCCGATCTCTGTCGGTTCCAGGGGCCGTGAGACCGGGACCGGTGGGTGGGCCACGACGATGCCGACAGGCATCTCGAGATCGAGGATGGTGGCGATCTGCTCAATACGACATGTTCGACGCGCACGATCGCCGCGCCGCGTAGACGCGGAGCGCCACGACAGAGACATCGAAAGGGCCGGAGGAGGCTCCACGTCCCCACCGGCCCCTACTCGCGGAAGCCTCAGCGGCGCGACTTGCGCCCCGTGATCGCGCCCCAGATCAGCAGCACGATGAGCGCCCCGCCGACCGCGAGCAGCCACGTCGACAGGTCAAAGAACCCGTTCAGGCCGACGTTGAAGATCAGGCTGCCGATCCAGCCGCCGAGCACGGCGCCGATGGCGCCGAGGATCAGGGTGACGATCCAGCCGCCGCCCTGCTTTCCCGGGAGGATCAGCTTGGCGATCGCGCCCGCGATGAGGCCCAGCAGCAGAAATGCGAGGAATCCCATAGTGATGTTCCGTTTCTTGAGGGATGGGAGGAGGGGCGGGCCGTCGGGAGGCGACGGCCCGCCGCAGAGTTACTTCTCGAACGAGTCCTTGACGTCCTCGACCGCCTCCTTGGCGTGGCCCTTGACCTGGTCGGCCTTGCCCTCGGCGACGAGCTTGTCGTTGTCCGTGGCCTTGCCCACCGCCTCCTTGGCGTGACCCTTGAGCTTGTCGGCCGCGGCCTCGAACTTGTCTGCAACACCCATGTTGTTCCTCCGTTTCGCGCCATTCCGGTTCGCGGATGACGATGTTGTCGTGTGCTCGCGTATCGCGGGCACATCACTGAGACGGGCAACCCACAGTGGATGTCACGCGCCGAGGAAGAAATATCGGTGCACATGCCGAATAGGGTGAGCTCATGCTCGATGCTGTCGGCGCCCCCGTTCGGGTCCTCGGCGTCCCCCTGACCCGGCAGACCGGGCGCGCATACTTCGCGCTGCAGGCCGTGGCGGGTCTGCTCTGGTGGGTGCTCGTGGCCACCGTCCCGCGGGTGCGCGAACTCACTCTCGGGAACCTTCCGCCCCTTCCCATCGCACTCGCCGACCTCATCCTGTTCGTCGCGGCGTCGATGATCGCCGCCTTCGGCGTGCGGTGGGCGGCATGGGCGGCATGCGTGTGGGCGAACACGGTCGCCCTCTCGATGGTCGTCTACGCGACGGTCACGACGCTGGCGGGCTGGGGCGCGCTCGCGATGATCGCAGCGGGGGTTGGATCCGCGATCGCCGCGATCCTGATCCAGCGCGGTTCCTTCCCGGCGCACTGGATCCTGCTCGGCCCTCTCGGGCTGCGCGAGGCGCGCCCGGCGGCCCGCGCGCGCAATATCCTCCTTACCGCCTGCCAACTGGCCGTCTTCTGGGGGCTGTTCCTCGTCGTGTTCCCGCTGCTCCTCGCCTGGATCGAACGGCGCTGGGCCCTGGGCATCGAGGTGCCAACGGCGGTGCGGGTCATCGGAGTCGTCGCTCTCCTCGCGGCGAGCGCGCTCGGGCTCTGGTCGGGAGCGACGATGGCGTCGCTGGGCGACGGCACTCCCCTGCCGTCCGCCACGGCGCGCCGGCTCGTCGTCGCGGGCCCGTACCGCATCGTCCGGAACCCGATGGCGGTCGCGGGCATCACCCAGGGCGTCGCGGTGGGGCTGATCCTCGGATCCTGGATCGTGGTGGTGTGGGCGATCTGCGGATCCCTCGTGTGGAACGCGATCGTCCGTCCCGTCGAGGAGCGGGATCTCGAAGAGCGCTTCGGCGAGCCGTTCCGGGCCTACCGCGACCGCGTCAGCTGCTGGGTGCCGCGGCGAAGGCCTCGACGTATCGTGGACTCATGACCTCCACCCGATCGCGCGAATGGGAGCGCGACGCGATTCGCGTGCTCGAGGCCGATGCGAATCGCAGCGCCGACACGCACCTGCATGTGTTCCCGCTGCCGCCCGAGTGGGGCATCGACCTGTACCTCAAGGACGAGTCGGTGCATCCGACGGGCTCCCTCAAGCATCGCCTGGCCCGCTCGCTGATCCTCTACGGGCTCGTCAACGGTCGCATCGGTGAGGGCTCGACGCTGATCGAGGCGTCGAGCGGATCCACCGCCGTGTCCGAGGCGTATTTCGCGCAAATGCTCGGCCTCGACTTCGTCACGGTGGTGCCCCGGTCCACGAGCGCCGAGAAGATCCGCTTCATCGAGTTCTACGGCGGGCGATGCCATTACGTCGACGACCCCACCCAGATCTATGCGGAGGCGGAGCGCCTCGCATCGGAGTGCGGCGGGTACTATCTCGACCAGTTCACGCTCGCGGAGCGCGCGACCGATTGGCGCGGCAACAACAACATCGCCGAGAGCGTGTTCGCGCAGCTCGTGGCGGAGCGCTACCCCGTCCCCAGCTGGATCGTCGTCGGTGCCGGCACCGGCGGTACCAGCGCGACGTTCGGCCGATACGTTCGCTACCGCCGGCACGAGACGCGGGTGGGGGTGGTGGATCCGGAGAACTCCGCGTACTACGAGGGCTGGCGATCGGGCCGCGCCGACTACACGACGGGCAAGCCGAGCCGCATCGAGGGCATCGGCCGCCCGCGCGTCGAACCCTCCTTCGTCGGCGACGTCATCGACGAGGTCATCCCCGTAAAGGATGCGGCCTCGCTCGCCGCGATCCGCGTGCTTCGCGAGCGGACGCGGCACTGGGCCGGCGGGTCCACCGGAACGAACCTGATCGGCGCGTTCCAGCTCATCTCGCGGATGCGCGCCGCCGGCGAGCGCGGGAGCGTCGTCACGCTCATCTGCGATGGCGGAGCCCGCTACGAGGCGACGCATTACGACGATGATTGGGTCGCCGCGCAGGGCCTCGATCTCGCGCCGGAGCGCGCACGGATCGAGCGCTTCCTCGCGACGGGAACGTGGGAATCGGCCTAGCGGCGCACGACGCTAGCGCTCGATTCTCACGACCGTGACCCGCACCTCCGCCCCGGGACCGAGGAGGGGCGCGACGGCGGCGCCGACGGCGCGCACCACGGCCGGTGCGGCATGGGATCCATCCACGCCGATCGCGATCTCGACGCCGCCCGAGGCCGGGCGCACGCGAGTCGGCTCGTCCTGCCCGAGAAGCCTCGCGCCGGTGCTCGCGAGGTGCCCCGCCGTGCCGACGGGATAGAGCACCCGCACGCCGGGAACGGCGAGCGCGATGGCCTCGATGTCGGCGACGACGGTATCCGCAGTGATGCCGGAATCGGTCATCGTTCCTCCTCGGGCGAGGGCAAGAGGTGAATGTCGTGCACGGTGATGTCGATGGCCTCGATGGTGAGCTCGGTGTGATCATGCAGCCTGCGCCACACTTCGGCGCGCAGCCGCTCCACCGTGTCGTCGATGGGCACGCCGTAGGGAACGCTCACATCGAGCGCCACGCGCACGGATGCGCCGGGCACCGTGACGTCGCCGTGCAGGCGCGTACGCCCGATGAGGGCGCCGGGGACGGCGGCCTCGGCGGCGCGGATCTCGCCGCGGACGGCACCCTCCGTGATGCCGAGATCCCCGAACTCCGAGGAGATCGGGATCCGCCTGCCCGCCCTCGCGTCGAGCGCGATGAGGCCCATGAGGCCCGCCATCCACCCCTCGTCGACGGCCGGTTCGGCCGCGACGTCGTCGGCGAACAGCCGGGGTGTGAGGCACCTCAGGCGTTCGAGCGCGTCGAGAGCGATCTGACAGCCCGGAGAGTTGTCGATCGCCGGATCGGGCGGGGTGCGCCCCGCATCGAGATACTCACTGAGACGTTCCATCGACTGGCCGTCGAGGTCTTCGGGTTCGAGCCCGATGCCCTCGCGGCGCAGCGCGTCGCGTTCGTCGGTCATCGCCGCTGCTCCATCCGAACGATCAAGGTTTTGCGTGCGCGGGCAAGCATCCCTCGCACGGTGGAGACGGGGAGGTCGAGCTGCTCCGCGATCTCCTCGTAGGTGTATCCGCCGATCTCGCGAAGCGTCCAGCACTGCCGCTGATCCTCGGGGAGTTCCGCGAGGGCCGCCCTGAGCGCTTCCAGGCTTGACCGCGCCTCCGCGACCCGCGCCGGGGTCGCGACCTCGGGAGCGGTCGGATCCACGGCATCGATGTCGTCGCTCTCGCGCCGCGCGCGGATCCGGTCGACGGCCTTGCGGCTCGTGATGCGCATGATCCAGCTCTTTACCCTCGCGGGATCATCGAGGCTCGGCAGTTTCTGCCAGGCGGTGATGAACGCTTCCTGCACCACGTCGTCGACGTCGGCGCCGCCCGGGAGGATCTTTCGCGCATAGGCACGCATCATCGGCGTGTAACGCCGCACGATGATCGCGAAGGCGGCCGTGTCGCCGTCCGCCGCGCGCCCGGCCAGTGTTCTGTCGTCCGCATCGGCGAGCGCGCTCGGTTCGTGCTCACGCGTCATTCCGCATCCTTCCGCATTCCTCCGGGGCCGGCGGTGTTCCCCCGAACGACCGCCGGCCCCATCGTGATCCGCGCGCGCAGCGGCGCGCGGATCCTTGTGCGAAGGGTTCGAAGCGATACCCGTATTCGCGACGTACATGGTGGCTCACGACACTCTCGCTTCGGAGCTCCAGCTATCGCGGAGCCGAGCTTCGGCGAGATGCAGCACGACCGGGTCCTGCTCCCCCGCGAGCGCGTCCCATTCGGCGACGGCGTTCTCGAAGGCGTGGATGATGGTCGCCAGGTCCGCTCCCCGCCGCGGCCGAACCGTCACACGGATCGTGCGACTGCCCTTGACGCGGAAGCTCGAGAGGTGGGCGGCGATCACGTCGGGGCGCTCGCGGAGCGGGCGCGCGAGAACTTCTTCGGCCACGGACCGGTCCACCGATACCTCGCCCAATCGTCGCGGCGAGCGACGTACTGTCGAGATCCGGCCGCCGCCGTGAGCGAAGACGAACCACACGAGCGCGATCACGGCGAGAACCGCGATCGCACAGGCGACGATCGCGCTGAGCGACAGCGACTCGAGGCCCGAGATGCGGATCCCGTCCATGCGACGTCGCGCCTCGCGTGCCGCATCGAGCCCCTGCTCCGCCCAGGCCGGGCGGATCGCGAGCGCCGCGACCCCGGCGAGGAGAAGACCCGCGATAAGGATGAGGGCCCGGTTGAGAACCCTATTGGTGGCGTTCACGCGATCGCCCCTTTCTCGTTGACCCGAACCGCGACATCGAGCGGGATGCGAGCGTTGGCGAGCGCGGCCTCGGCGGCCGTCCGCACCATCGCCTCATCGGTCGGCACGCCACTGGTCGGCGTGACGCGCACGGTCACCCGTCGCCGCTCGACGAGCGCGGAGACCCGCGTCCGCGGAACATCGCAGGCCCGCGCGACCGCGTCGGCGACGCCGTTCGCGACGACACGGTCGTCGATCAGGAGCGCGAGACGGTCACGGCTCAGCGCGCGGCGTCGGATGCGGCCGGGCAGCAGGGCGTGCAGGATCAGCGCGAGGGCGAGGGCGCCCGCGACGATTCCGACGGCGGTCGCGATCCGCGGATCCGAGAGGGCATCGATGCCCGCGACGGCCCCGCGGCGCGCCGCCCGATCGACCGCGAGCCAGGCGCCCGCCGCGGCGAGCGCGATGAGCGCGACGGCCACGATGATCGCCGCGACGGTGCGAGGCCGATGCGTCTCGCGACGCAGAACCCGCCGATACACCTGCTCGTTCACCGCACTCTCCTTCTCTTCTCCGTGCGGGTTCCCGCGAATCGGACGTCGACCGACTCCACCCGTCGCCCGGCGACATCCGCCATGCGCGCGATGAAGACGTTCTGGATCCGCTCTCCCTGTTCCACGAACGTCTCGCCCTGTCCGAGCGACGCGGGCAGCGTGAGCGTGGCGGCGAGCGCGCCGGCTCCATCGGCGAGCGTCACCGTCGCGGCGCGGGCCTCGATGTCCACGGCGTCCGCGGCGAGCGCCAGGGCCACGCGGTTCAGCGCGCGCGCCGTGACGATCGTGCGTCCGTGCCGCGGATCCGCCGCGTTCATGACGACGATCGGCTGCCGCGGAACGCGTCGAGCAGAGCGCGCACGTCGATGCGGCGGCTCGCGAGCATACCGATCAGCGCGCCCACGAGCATGCCCACGGCGACGAGAACGAAGGCCCCGAAGCCGAGTGCGATCCAGGTCAGCACGAGCACGGCGCCGGCGCTCGCGCCGATGACGGGAGCGCTCATTGCACGCGCGCTTCCGGCTCGGGCTCGGCGCGGTCGTCGTCCGAGGGCAGGTGCACGTCATCGATGGTGACGTTGACCTCGGTGACCTCCATGCCGACGAGGTCTTCCATCGCGCGGTACACGGCGGCGCGCACGCCGTCGGCGACGCTCTGCAGCGGCACGGGGTAGTCGGCGACGACGGTCACGTCGACGGCGACCTGGGTGTCCCCGACCTCGACGCCGATCCCCTGTGCGAGGTCGGTGCTGTGGAAGGCGTCGCGAATGGCACCCACCACGCGTGCGGCGCCGCCGCCGAGCGCATAGACGCCCTCGACGTCGCGGGCGGCGAGGCCGGCGATCTTCGCGACCACACCGTCATCGATCGTGGTCTTGCCTTCGAGGCGCTCGAGGGGATTGTCGGTGATGTTCGTCATGGTTTCCTTCTCCTCACTGAGGTCGCGGATTGCGACACTACTGAGACGCGCGTCGGTGTCCGAATGTCACGCGCCAATTTCTCTTCGCGGATACGCTCGTTGTCGAGAGGAGGCGAGATGTCTCTGCCCCGCAACGGATTCCGCCGCTCGCCCCGTGGCTCTGCACCACAGGCGGGCTCCACACGCCTCACCCGATACGTCACGGACGGGCGGGTGTCAATACCGGATCCCGAATCGTCCGTGGCCGACGGCCTCGCCTTCGCGCGCAGCGCGCCGTCGCGCATGGCGCTGTTCCTCTACGCCGCTCCCACGCCCGAGGAGATCGCCGAGCTGGCGTCGGCATGGGATCTGCATCCGGTGCTCGTCGAAGACCTGGTGCACGCCGGGCAGCGCCCGAAGCTCGAGCGCTACGGCGAGGTGATGTTCCTCGTGATCCGCTCCGCCCACTATGTCGACGAGGCGGAGGAAGTCGATTTCGCGGAGTTCCACGTGCTCATGGGGCCGGGCGCTGTCGCCGTGCTCTGCCAGGACGGGCGGTGGATCGACGGCTCGGACGGCGTCGATCTGCTCGAGCCGACGCGCCACGACAAGGCGCTGCTGAGCGACGAGGCCCTGCTCCGGCTCGGCCCGGAGGCCGTCGTCTACCGCTTGATCGACGCGATCGTCGACGGATACCCGCCGGTGCTCCAGGGGGTCGCGATCGACAAGGAGCAGATCGAACGCCAGGTCTTCAGCGGCGAGCGCTCCGTCACGGAGCGCATCTATCGCCTCAACCTCGAGGTGATCGAGATGCAGCAGACCACGACAGCGCTCGCGGAGATCATCGACGCGCTGCGCGCCGGCTTCCGAAAGTACGGTGTCGCAGAACACCTGCAGGCCTACCTTCAGGACGTCTCGGACCACCTCGCGCGGGCCAACGCGCGGGTCGCCGAGTATCGATCGGCGCTCTCGCAGATCCTCGAGGTGAACGCCACGCTCGTCGCGCAACGCCAGAACGAAGATATGAAGAAGATCTCCGGCTGGGCGGCGATCTTCTTCGCGCCCACGCTCATCGCCGCGATCTACGGAATGAACTTCCGCGACATGCCCGAGTTGGACTGGGCCTACGGGTACCCGTTCTCGCTCGCGGTGATGCTCGTGTTCACGATTGCGCTCTACCTAATCTTCAAGTGGCGCAAGTGGATGTAGCGCATGGCAGTGGCCCGCGGAGATTTCTCTCCGCGGGCCACTGAAGGTTCAAGCTCAGTCAGCCTTGCGTCGGCCGACGATCAGGCCCCAGATGAGCAGCACGATCAGCGAACCGCCGATCGCAAGCAGCCAGGTCGAGAGCGAGAAGAATTCGTTCAGTCCGACGTCGAAGATCAGGCTACCCAGCCAACCGCCGAGGAGTGCCCCGACGACTCCGAGGAGCAACGTGACGATCCAGCCGCCGCCTTGCCTGCCCGGAAGGATGAGCTTCGCGATCGCGCCGGCGATCAGGCCCAACAGTAGAAAACCGAAGAATCCCATGATGTTCTCCTCACCTCGGGGTTTCGTTAGTCCTTCAACGAGTCGCGCACTCCGCGCGTCGCGTCCTTGACGTCGCCGGCCGCATCCCTCGCGTGGCCCTTGACCTGGTCGGCCTTGCCTTCCGCCTCGAGCTTCTCGTTATCCGTGAGCTTGCCGGTCGCTTCCTTGACCTTGCCCGTGACCTTGTCGGCCGTTGCCTTGATCTTGTCTTCAGCGCTCATGGCGTTTCCTTCCGTCGTGCGGGTTGGAAGGCCAGACTACGAGCGCCCGCGTTCTCCTCGTTACCCCCTTGACGCGCGGCCGCGCGTCCGTATATGGCGCCGTCAGACCCCCGCCTCGATGTGTTCCTCGACGAGCACGATGCCGCCGGTGGAGTGCGCGGAGTGGGCGAGGTCCTCGATCCACTGCCGGCTGAGCTCGGGAGGCTCGATTTCGTCGAAAACGAACCGCATCGGGATCGACGGGTGGATCCAAATCGTGCTGCGCCCCTCCGGGGAGCCCTCGGGGTGACGCCACGACAGCGTGAAGCTCTCGTTACGGCGGAGCTTGGTCGCGATCACGATCTTCAGGTGGGCGAGCGCGCGATCTTCGATGCTGATCGGGTCCTGCGCGTCACCGTAAAGCAGCCGGCCCATCTCAGGCGCCTCCGCACGGGAAGAGTCGAATGTTCATGAGGCCTCCTCAAAAAGAAAAGTGGGAAGACCGCTTGGTCTCCCCACCGCTTCTCACGGTACCCGATTGCGCCCGGAATTATTGGCTTCAGCCGGAAAACGAACCGCTTCTGCGCACGCGGTCACCCTTATCCGCTAGGAACCGGCGCGTCGCCCCGCCTCCACCGCGGGCGATCGCCCGAACGCCTCTCGGTAGGCCGCCGCGAAACGCGACGCGTGCGCGAATCCCCAGCGCCTCGCGATCGTCGCGATCGGATCCGTGCAGCCGGCGCGGATCTCGCGTCGCGCGCCCTCGAGCCGGACGCGGCGGAGGCGATCGGCGGGTGTCGTGTCGAGCGCTCGACGGAAGGCGTACTGCAGGCCCCGAGTTGACATGAACGCGGCGGCGGCGATGTCGTCGACCGTGATCGGCAGGTCCGCGTTGTCGTCGATGAAGTCGAGGGCGCGCCGCACCGCGGCGGGTGCCGGCCGCGACTGCGGCGAGGTGCTCGGCTCGTCGCGCAGGGAGGTGTCGAAGGCCATCAGCGTCGTCCACAGCGCGTGCCGACGCAGGCCGGCGGTGAGGATCTCGTCCTCGGGCTCCAGCGCCTCTGCGGAGGCCAGGAGGTAATCGAAGGTGCGTTCCCAGTGCGCGCCGCTCGACGAGCTCAGCGGTGACGCGCCCCTGACGCGCAACCGTAGGCGATCGTTTCCGGAGATGTCCCTGGCGAGTTCCTCCGCGTCGTCGCGGCCGAAGATGAACGCATCCACGCGAGCGTTCTGCTTCCAGTGCGCACCGACCCTGGGACCGTCCGTGATCCACGGCTGATCGAGGGCGAGTTCGCCCCGAGGGCCTTCGATCGAGCCGTCCTTCGTGTCCACCCGGCAGACGAGAATCTGATCCTCGGGTTCAACGGCCGAGAAGACCTCCGCGGACAGCTCATACCGGACGATACTCAGAGCGGGGACCTCGGCCGACCGCCACTCGAAACGGAAGATCTTCGGGTCGACGCCCCGCAGCTCTGCGGACGGCACGAACCTCTGCCATGTCTCCTCGACGGTCCAATGATCGCGCGATGTGAAACGCATTTTGTGCGCCATGAGACCTCCCGCTGCCTCGTGCCCACCCCCGCCGCGCGAAGTAAGGGTGGAGCCGGCGGCGTGAGGGTCATCCTCATCGTCGCACAGACGATCCCGGAGAACGCCGATTCCCAGAGGTGTCGCATCGACGACGACCCGCTGTCAAGGCGGTACCGAGAGTCGCGGTTGCGCGACAGGCTCGGCGTACGCGGAACAAGGAGGATATTCATGAGAGCACTCACGTGGCAGGCGAAGCGCAGCGTCAGCGTGGAAAACGTCCCCGACCCGGTCATCGAGCAGCCGACGGACGCGATCGTCAAGATCACCTCGTCCGCGATCTGCGGATCCGATCTGCATCTGTATGAGTTGCTCGGGCCGTTCCTCGACGCGGGCGACGTGCTCGGGCACGAGCCGATGGGGATCGTCGTGGAGGTCGGCTCGGCGGTGACCGAGCTCGCCGTCGGCGACCGGGTGGTCGTGCCGTTCACGATCTCCTGCGGCCGGTGCGTCATGTGCCGCCGGGGCCTCCAATCGCAGTGCGAGACGACGCAGGTGACGGCCTACGGATCCGGCGCCGCGCTCTTCGGTTACACGAAGCTCTACGGCCAGGTGCCGGGCGGGCAGGCCGAGTATCTGCGCGTCCCCCTCGCGGATTACAACCACATCAAGGTCGGATCGTCGTTGCCCGACGAGCGCTACCTCTATCTCAGCGACATCCTTCCGACGGCGTGGCAGGGGTTCGAGTACGCCGCCGTGCCCGACGGCGGCACACTCGCCGTGATGGGCCTCGGGCCGGTCGGGCAGTTTGCGGCGCGCATCGGCGTCCATCGCGGCGTGCGAGTGATCGCCGTGGACCCTGTGCCGGAACGGCGAGCGCTCGCCGAACGCCACGGCGTCGAGACGCTCGATCTCTCGGACAGCGTCGCCGACGAGATCCGCGATGCGACCGAGGGTCGCGGCGCGGATTCGGTGATCGACGCGGTAGGCATGGAGGCCCACGGCAACGCCGGTGTCGAACTGCTGCAGAAGGCCGTCGGCCTCCTCCCGGATCCGCTCGCCCGCGGCATGCTCGATCGCGCGGGGGTCGACCGCCTGAGCGCCCTGCACGCGTCGATCGATGCCGTGCGTCGTGGCGGCACGATCTCGCTGAGCGGGGTCTATGCGGGAGACGCCGACATCATGCCCATGAAGACTCTGTTCGACAAGCAGTTGTCGATGCGGATGGGCCAGTGCAACGTCAAGCGGTGGACGCGCGACCTCCTGCCGCTCGTCGAGGACCCGTCGGATCCGCTCGGGGTGATGGACCTTGCCACGCACCACGCGCCGCTCGAGGATGCGCCGGGGCTCTACGAGACCTTCCAGCGGAAGGAAGACGGCTGCATAAAGGTCGTCCTCCATCCCGGCAGTGACTGACGTCGCGGGCGTGCCCGCCGGCGCATCCTCCAGGCGTCAGCGTCGCGAGAGTTCGAGGATCCGCCGCAGGTGCATGGCGATGAGCGTCGCCGCCCCGAAGGATCCGTGGGCTCGCCGCTCGGGATCGTCGACCGCCGCCGCGAGGCTGCGAAGCCCCGCGGCGGCGTAGGCGCGCGCCTCGTGCGCCTCGCGGGTACCCTCGCCCGTCCGCTCCACGCAGACGGCGACGCGCGCGCACGCGGCGCGGAGCGGATCCGCGAGCGATGCATCGAGATCGAGCCGCCCGGGCCGCTCCCAGAGCGCGTCGGCGAGCGCCTCAGACACGTCCCGGATCACGAACGCGATGCGCTCGAGCTGCTCGAGTCGCTCGCGCTGAGCCTGCGGATCCTGGCGGTCCCGGCGGGCGCGCGGGTTTCCCTTCCTGCTCGTCTCGGCCTGGCGGAGCGCATCGCGCACATCGCGCGCCGTATCGCCGAGCGACGCGGCGTTTCGCGCCCAGTCCTCGCGCTGCGGCGGCCACTCGCCGCCCAGAACCTCGGCGATGTCGCGCAGGTGCTCCGCCAGCTGAAGGCGGAACGCATCGACGCGCTCCGCGGCGAAGGCCGTGAGCGTCCGCGGGGCAATCAGCAGGTTCACGGCGAGACCGACGACCGCGCCCACGCCCATCTGCGTCGCGTAACCGAGCGAATAGTCGTCGAAGTCGGAGCCGCCGATGATGAGCACGAAGAGCGCGGCGATCGGCACGTATTCTCGCCCGGCGCCGAACCAGCCGGTTCCCGACAGCACGATGCCGGCCCCGGCGACCAGCGAGATCGTCCACACGTTCGGGCCCCAGGTGAGGAGCACGAGGAAGGCCAGACCTATGCCCGCGAGGAGTCCGAACAGCGTCTGCACGCTCGTCTTCAGCGAGTCCATGAGCGTGGGGTACATGCTCACGAGCACGCCGAGCGGCGCATAGTACGGGTACTCGTCGGTGGCCCCCGGCATCCGCAGCGCGATGAACCAGGAGATCCCCACCGCGAGGGCCGTCTTGGCCGCGAGCATGAGACGCGGCGCGCGGAACGCCGCGCGAACGGAGGACCACAGCGCAGACGCCGCGCGTTCGACGCGATGACGTGCGGGGAGATTCACCACGCGATGCACGCTAGCGGCGCGCCGCGGATCCGGGGATCGGGTTGACGCGCCGCCGTCGCCACGAGTAGTGCGGCATCACTCCACCGGGGCGAGATCGTCGGTCGCGGGGCCCTCCAGCAGGCGGCCCCGGTGGTCGAAGCGGGATCCGTGCAGCGGGCAGTCCCACGATGCCTCGGCCCGGTTCCAGGTCAGGACCCCGCCGAGGTGCGGGCACACCGCGGACCTGCGACACACCTCTCCTCGCACGCGTGACACCGCGACCGGCCGCACGCCGTCGCGGCCGACGACCCCCTCGCCCTCGGCGGGCGGGTCCTCCGGCAGCGCGTGCAGGGCTGCGCCCACCCAATCGGCCGCGAGATGACCGCCGACCTCCGCGTTCATCGCGATGCCCGAAGCCACCGCCGACGGCTTCGTGACGCGGTGGTGCAGAACCTGCGCCCACGGCAGCTCCTCTCCGAGGATGTCGGCCGTGATGCTGAGCGCCGCCGCGACCGCGTTCGTCATTCCCCACTTGTTGTAGCCGGTTGCCACGGCGACCCGGCGGTCGGCCCGCGGCATCCAGCCCACGAAGGGCGTCATGTTCGCCGAGCGATAGTCCTGCGCGGACCAGGCGTGGGTGCGAACGGCTCCCGGGAACCACTGCGCCGTCCATGATCCGAGCTCGTCGACGACGGCGAGGGTGTCGTCCTCGCGGCCGACGACGTGGCCGCCGCCGCCGACGAGCAGCACCTCCTCGCCCCTGATGGTGGCGGTGCGGAGGGAGCGGCTCGCCTTGTCGACCGAGAGGTACATGCCCGTCGGCAACGGCTCGGCCGTGCGGAAGGCCTGAACGTACGACCGCGACGGCTGCACCTTCGCGAAGTACATGCCGCGGTCCAGGAAGGGAATGCCGGTCGCGAGAATCACGTGCTGCGCCGCAATCTCGCCGCGGGCGGTGGCGACGGTCGTGGGTTCGCCCAGGTGCACGTCTGTCACTCGCGCGCACTCGACGATCCGGACGCCCCTCGATCGCGCCTCGGCGGCGAGCGCGCGCAGCGCGGCGATCGGATCGATCTGCGCCTGGTCGGCCAGGCGGATTGCCGAGCGTACGTCGAAGGGAAGGTCCGTCTCCGTCTCGCGTTCGATGTCGAGACCGGCGACGTGGGCCGCCTCGATCTCGCCCTCGAGGCGCGCCTCGCCCTCGGGCGTGGTCGCGTAGGTGATGGCGTCTCGCCGCTCGACCGGCACGCCGCGCTCGCCGAGGAAGCCGAGGAGCCAGTCCTGGGCCTCGCGATTGCCGTTGGCATACGCGCGCAGTACCTCGTCGGAGTGGCTGCGCCGGACGCCGGACATGACGGCCCCCTGTAGCAGGCTCACCTTGCCGGTCGAACGGCCCGTCGTCACGTCGCCGATCGAGCGCGCTTCGAGCACGGCGACGGAGCGGCCGGCGCGGGCGAGCATGACGGCCGTCGCGAGGCCTGTGAGCCCGCCGCCGACCACGACCGCGTCGAAGCGGCCGCCCGCGGGGAACGGGTCCGTGGGCACCGCGGCGGCGCCGTCCTGCCAGAGGGAGATCGTCATGTCGCCGTCACTTCTCGCTGAACGCGTCTTTGATCATTCCGGTGGCCTTGTCCACGATGTTGGGGGCCGGATCGGTCCCGTACAGGCGAGGATCCGGCCGCGTGGGCGGCGGCATCGGAACGGTCGACTCGGGGCCGTCGTGATAGCTGAACTCGCCCTTGCCGTCGGGGCTCGGTCCCGATGCCCACGATCCGTTTGCGGCCTCCTCGCCGTCGGAGAAGTTCAGGTATTGGTAGCTGTGCTCGCGGGCCTCCTTGGACAGCGGGAAGTTGCTGGGCACCGGCAGGTCCTCGGCCCCCTCCTCCTGCAGTTCTCGCGCGGCGGCGATCCACTGGTTCTGGTGCATCGTGTCGCGGGCGAGGAGGAAGGAGAGCAGGTCGCGCACGCCGTGGTCATCGGTCATGTTGTACAGGCGCGCGACCTGCAGACGCCCCTGCATCTCGGCGTTGGCGTTCGCCGTGAAGTCCGCCAGGAGGTTACCGCTCGCGGTGATGTAGGACCCCTGCCACGGGTTGCCGTTGCTGTCGACGGGCCGAGCGCCCGCTCCCGCGACGATCGCCGCCTGGACGTCGGTACCGCCGAGGACGGCGCCGAGCACCGGATCCGCCTCCGCGGCCGCTTCCGACTGCTCGACGGGTGCCTTCTCGAGCAATTGGGCGATCATGATCGCCAGCATCTCGACGTGGCCGAACTCCTCGGCTCCGATTCCGTAGAGGAGATCGCGGTACTTTCCGGGGAGGTGGCAGTTCCACGACTGAAAGCCGTACTGCATCGCGACGGTGATCTCGCCGTACTGGCCGCCGAGCACCTCCTGAAGGCGCCGGGCGAACACCGCATCCGGCTGCGAGGGACTGGCGGTGAACTGCATTTCCTGCGTGTGGAAGAACATGTCGCTCCTGTCCGAGGGGGTCCGTCCCGAGCGGGCCGTGCGGCGACTGTACGGCCCCGCACGGGCGGGATGCTTCGGGGTGGAGATGCGCGACCGCGCGGCGTATCCTTGGCGCCCGCCGCCGGGTGAGGCGTGACCCCCAGTAGAGTCGAGACGTGATGACAGGCGACGCGGAACTCTTCTCGATGCCGCTCTCGTGGGAGGAGATCCGGCGTCGGTCGCTTGCCGCTGCGCAGGAGAAGCTCGACCGCGAGATCCGCAAGACCCGCGGCGCCCTGATCTCCGAGCGGCCGATCGCGTGGGATCCCTTCGGCCGAGGCGTCACGGTCGACGTCGGAGCGCCCCGCGGAATCTACTGGAAGCAGTCGCACTTCTACCTCGTCGACTCCGCTCTCGACGCCAGCGACGACGCGAATCGGCACGTCACCGAGTACCACGCGTACAACCCGACGACGGGTGTGCTGATCCTCTCGGTGTCGAACGAGACGCGGCGCGCGCTCGCGCACACCCGCACCGTCAACGTGTTCCGCGCGGAACCCGTCGCGATGGACCTTGCCGTGCGATGGCGCGATGCGCTGGGTGAGATGGATCGCGGCCCGCGCGTCGCCGACCTGTGGTCGTCGGAAGAGGCGTCGCTCGCGCCGGCACCGGATCCGTTCCTCAACGCGGATCAGGCCCGGGCCCTCGCCGCGATGACCTCGCCCGGCGGCTGGTTCGTCTGGGGACCGCCCGGCACCGGCAAAACGACGGTGATCGCCCGCGCGATCCGCGAGGCGATCGGGCGCGGTCAGAGCGTGCTCCTCGTCTCGCACACCAATGCCGCGGTCGACACCGCGCTCGCCGCGCTCGCCGCCGGCGAGCTGCAGCCCGGGCAGGTGATCCGGTACAGCGGATCCTCCACCGAGCGCGTGCGCGCCGAGATCCGTGAGCACCCGTTCCTTCTCTCCGGCAAGGCCGCCGGCATCGAAATGGGCTTCCCCGAGCGTTCGGTCGAGATCGACAACGCCCTCGACGTCAACGCGCGGCACCCGGCGCGAGCGCGCGAGCGCGAGCTCCACGGCATCCTCACCGGATCCGAGATCGGCTTCGACCGGTTACGGAGCGCCCGCGACGCGGAATCACAGCTCGCGAAGCTCGACGAGGTGCTCACGCACATCGAGGAGCTGCGCGACGCCACCGTCGTCACCGATCGCGAGATCCTCGCCCTCACGCAGCAGGCATCGCCCTTCGACGGTCTCGAGGCCTCGCTCGACGCCATCCGCGCCGAGGCGCGCGGGCTCGAGCGTGCACGCGCGACGCTTGAGGCCCATCGCGAGAAGCAGGCGACGATCCTCGACGAGATCGGGCCGGCGCTGTCGCGCGCCCGCTCGGACGCCGAGGCCGCCGGGGCGCGAGCCGGATCCGTGATGCCCTGGGTCGCGCGGGAGCGGCGGCGCGAGGCGGAACAGGCTCGGGAGAAGGCCGAGGCGCTCGTCGAGGCGCGCCGGGCCGCCGAGGCGGAGGTTCGCCGCGCGGATCAGATGCTGAATCAGGTCCGGGAGCGGATCCGCCGCTTCGACGCGCGCGTCGCCGGGGTTCGCGAGGAGGAAGCGGCCTACGACCGCCTCAGGGCCCGCATCGACGAGAAGAAGCGGCTGCGGCGCGCCCGCGCCGAGCGGATCCGGTCGCTCTCTCGCGAGGCCGCGTCGTTGCGCGAGGCGGCCGGCGGCTCGATCTCCCGTCTCGACGAGTTCCGCGCGCTGCGGGACACCCCGCTGTGGCGGGCGATGGGCGAGTACGACCGCGTGCTCACCCAGATCCAGCATCTGGACGCCGAACAGGCGGCGCTGACGCGTGCGCGCGAGCACCTCGATGAGGAACTCTCGCACACGCATCGCAACACCCTGTCGCACGCCCCCGTGGTCGCCACCACGCTCACCGCCCTGGTGTTCAACCCCATCCTCCGCGGCCGCCGATTCGACGTGGTGATCGTCGACGAGGCGGCGAGCGCCGAGGCGCATACGATCGTCTACGCCGCCGCGAAAGCCGACACGACGCTCGCCGTCGTGGGCGACTTCCTGCAGAACGCGCCGATCGCCGAGGGCCCCGCGCCGCGCGACATCTTCGAGCTCGCGGGCGTGACGGATCGCGCCAGCGCGGAGGCACACCCGCGGTGCGTGGCGCTGTCGGTCCAGTATCGCTTCCCCGGCCTCGTGGCCGACGCCGTCAACTCGTTCTGCTACGACGGGCTGCTCCGCTCGGCCGTCAGCTCACCGGGCCGGGTCGTGTTCATCGACGCGTCGGGGGACTTCGAACGCGTGGGTACCAGCTGGGCGTGCCCGTCGACGGCGGCGATCGCCGTGGATCTCGCGGCACAGATCGACGGCGACGTCGGGTTCATCACGCCCTACGCGGCACAGGCCTCGGCCGTCGAACGCGCGGCCCGCGAGGCGGGAGTCATCCTCGAGGCCGGGACCTCGCACCGGTTCCAGGGCCGGGAGTTCGGCACCGTCATCGTCGACCTGATGCAGGACGATCGCCCGCGCTGGGTCGCCGCCGCGGATCTCGCCGGATCCGCCCATGCCGTCGCCGCCGCGAAGCTCTTGAACGTCGCGCTCACGCGCACGAAGAGCACCCTCTATCTGATCGGCGACTGGTCGTTCGTGCGATCGCACCCCTCTCCCGGCATGCGCGCCCTCGCCGCGCTCGAGGGCCGCGAGGGCTTCGAGCTTCGGTCGGGGCGCTGACGCGGAACGACTCCCCGCCGGAAAGCGAACGGCGGAGAGTCGTGTTCCGGGATGCTCAGCGCACGGCCGGGCCGTGATCGCGGCGCACGCCCTGTGCGCGGCGGTCGCGGCCGACGAACAGGCCGAGCAGAATCATAACGACGGCGAGGCCGAGGTGCAGCCAGTTGTCCGCATGGTTCACGGGGAGGAAGTTGAGGTCGTCGTTGGTGACCGCGATGAGCCCGTACACCCAGACGAGCAGGTACACGATGCCGCCGACGATCAGGTAGTAGCGCGACGCGCGGGCGCGGGCCGCGAGAGCGATGCCGAGGACGGCGAAGAGCAGGTGCACGATGTTGTGCAGGACCGACACCTGGAAGACCCCCAGCAGGAGTGCATCGGAGTCGGCGCCGGCGGCGTGCAGGTGCTCGGCCGAGTGGGTCAGCCCGGGAACGAAGCCCGCGATTCCGACGATGAGGAAGACGATGCCGAACGCCAGTGCCGTCTTCTGGATGAGAGTGGCGGCGTATCCGCCGGGTGCTGCTGTGTTGTTCACGATCGCTCCTTAGCTCGATTGGTGTGAGTGCGACGCTATTCCCGGCGAGCATTCCGGCCGAGAGTGTTGACAGCAGGTACCCGAAGCGAATATCTTCGTCGGCCCGATATTGCGATCAGGCGCCTTCGGTGGCGTCGTCGGGGTCGGGCCAGCGCAGGCTCGCGAGTGGCTCGCGCACGGGGCGCTCCTCTCGCGGCGCGTCCTCGGCGGAAGCGGGCTCCTCCTCAATCACCACCTCGGCATCGGTCAGCACGGCGGCGCGCGCCAGTGCCTCGGCCGCCGATGTTCGGCAGATGAGGTTCGCGTCCAGCATCTCCGACTCATCCGAGGCGACCCACGGCGCGGCGTCCAGAGCGAGGAGTTCCTCGTCGGCGTCGAGCATGCGGTTGTCGAGGACCACCGCCTCGACGCGCGCCTGCTGAAGTGCCGCGACGACCGCAGGGATTCCCTCGGCACCGGCCGATCCGTTGTCCGCGAGGGCGCCGTCGCGGATCCGCTGGATCCGGTCGCGCGCATGATCCTCGAGTGCGCTCGCGATCGCGTCGTCGAGCTTCGCGCTGTCGGCGCCATCGGCGTGGGTGTGGGCGTCGGCCTCGACGATCGGCGTGTGCTCGAGGTCTCCGAGCTCCTCGATGAGCAGCTGTCGGGCCCGCACATCGCCCGCGACGGCGACGAAGACGGGGCGCGACTCGCGCACGATCTCGCGCACCGTCTCGGCCACCTCCGCCTGATTGCGTTTCCACGTGCTCTCCGCATAGCGCTGGAAGTTCGCGTGGGACCACCCGCCCGCCTGCACCTTGGTGATGTCGTCGGAATCGCCTTCGATCTGCGTGCGGGAGGAGGTTCCCCGCGTCGCCGTCTCCAGGCGGATGTCGGCGCTGTCGCGGCTCGCCTCCACGACCAGGTACCGCGCGTCATCGCTCTCGTGCCGCAGGAGCGGAACGATCAGCGGGAGCGGCCCCTGTACGAGCCGCTCGGGGCCGCGCCGCGCGCCCGAAAAGCTCTCGTCGAGCACAACCTCGCCCGCGCTCGCGAGCACGATGCGCGCGGATGGGCTGGCGACTCCGCGCCGCTCACCCAGGGCCTGCGCGATCGCGTCGGCGTCCTCCGCCGGCGCGCCGATCTCGAGCAGGCGATCGCCGACGGAACGTTCGCGCGACTCTTCCTCCACCCGGGGACGCGGCCCGTCGCCGTCCACGTATGCGCTGGTCCAGGATCCTGGCCGCTCGATGATCTCCTTCAGCCGGTTATTCGTCATGATTTCTCCTCGTGGTCCTGGCGGTTTCGGTCCGACCGAGGATAGGAAATGCGCGCGGTCGCCGCGCGAGGGTTGACGGATCCGGGCTTGCGGCGTACTGGGCGCGTTAGGCGTCGAACGCGAGCGACGCCTCGTCGCGAACGGAGAGCGAGAGAACGACCTTTTCCACGGCCTCGTGCTTCTCGATCGTCCGCTCGACCTCGCGCAGCCGCCACGCGACCCGGTGCTCGCTCTCGTCGCCCGCGAGGTCGACCTCAGCGACGACGAAGAGCCGGTTGGGGCCGACGTACTCGACGTGGAGATAGGTGAGGCGCTCGATCTGAGGCATGCGCAACAGCGCCTCTCCGATCTGCCGCCGCTCTTTCGCAGAGATCGTCGTTCCAACGAGGAACGCCATGTTGCGCGCGATCAGCACGATCGCGACGACCGCGAGCAGCACGCCCACCAGGATCGAGCCCACGGCGTCCCACGCAGCGACCCCCGTGAGCTGATGCAGCGCGATCGAGGATCCGGCGATCAGCAGACCGATGAGCGCCGCGCCATCCTCGAAGAAGACGGCGCGCAGGGTCGTATCGCTCGTTCTCAGCACGAAGTCCCACGTGGACGACAAGCGTTCGCGCGCGAGCCGCCGCGAACGGCGGAAGGCCTGCACGAACGAGATCCCCTCCAGCACGAACGAGATCGCGAGCACGATATAGGCGACGAGAGGCGACTCCACCGCCTCGTCTTCGCGGAGCTCCTGCACACCGTGCATGATCGACACGATCGCGCCGGCGGTGAAGATTCCGAAGGCGGCGATCAGCGCCCACACGAAGGACCTCCTGCCGAAGCCGAGCGGGTGCCGCTCGTCCTTCGGGCGCGCACCGCGGCGGTCCGCGATGAGCAGGAAGACCTCGTTGCCCGCGTCGGCCCACGAGTGCGCGGCCTCTGCCACCATCGACGCCGACGAGGTGAAGACGGCCGCGACCGTCTTGGCGACCGCGACGAGCACGTTGGCGAGGAAGGCGATGAGGACTGTCACGGGGTCAGGATATGCCCGCGGCGGTGGCCGCGCGCCTATATCGCACCGGGCCGCAGCCCGAAACCCCGCTGCCGCGCGCGCGACACCGCCGTACGCTCGCGCCATGGACCTCACATTGAACTGCCTGGCGATCACGTGCAGCCTGAAGCCGTCTCCGGACGCCTCGAGCTCCGAGAAGATCGCGGAACAGATCCTCGACGAACTTCGCGCCCTCGGGGCAACGGGTGAGAGCGTCCGTGCGGTGGACTTCGCCATCGCCCCGGGCGTCGAGACCGATATGGGCGACGGCGACCAGTGGCCCGAGATACGCGAGAAGGTGCTCGCGGCCGACATCCTGATCCTGGCGACGCCCACCTGGCTCGGACAGCATTCGAGCGTCGCTCAGCGAGTGCTCGAGCGGCTCGACGCCGAGTTGAGCGAAACCGACGGATCCGGCCGCCCCATCCTGTTCGACAAGGTCGCGCTCGCGGCGATCGTGGGCAACGAGGACGGCGCGCACCACATCGCCGCCATCCTCTTCCAGTCGCTGAACGACGTCGGCTTCACCGTACCCGCGCAGGGTAGCGTGTACTGGAACGGCGAGGCGATGCAGGGTGTCGACTATCAGGACCTCCCGCAGACGCCGGAGAAGGTCGCGCAAGCCATGAAGACCGCCGCGGCGAACGCCGCCCATCTCGCGCGATCGCTGAAGATCAGCCACTATCCCGCGTGATCCGGCGCGCGCGCCGACGCACATCGCCCGCCTGACCGCAAGCCCCACGCTCGCGCTCGGGCGGGCGCTACCTTGTGGCTATGACCTTCACGACCCTGGCCCTCATCGTGGCCGTCGGCATGCTGGGGCCTCTCTTGGCGGCGCGAAAGTCGTGGCGCGTGCCCGTCGTGATCGGCGAACTCCTCGCCGGAGTCGTGATCGGCAAGACCGCCCTGAACTGGATCGACCCGGAAGACGCGACGCTCGCCTTCCTCGCCGACACCGGCTTCGGGCTCACGATGCTGGTGATCGGCTCGCAGGTGCCGGTGCGCGATCGCGAGGTGCGCGCGGTGATCGGGCGCGGCTTCCTCGGGGCGATCGCCGTCGGCATCGTCGGGGCGGTGCTCGGGACCCTCATCTCGCTGTGGTTCGGCACCGAGCACGCCGCGCTCTACGGGGTGCTGCTCTCGTCCTCCTCCGCCGCGCTCGTCCTGCCGATCCTGCAGTCGCTCAACATCGAGCAGGGCAAGATCGCGCAGCTCATCGCGCAGATCGCCATCGCCGACATCGCCTGCATCGCGGCGCTGCCGCTGGTGATCGTGCCGTCCCGCGCGCCCGTCGCGGCGCTGGGCGCCGTCGCCATCGGTGTGTTCGCGGTCATGCTCACGCTCGCGGTGCGCTTCGCCGGGCGCCGCGGGTGGACGCGGCGCTTGCACCGGTTCTCCGAGTCGCGCGAGTTCGCGCTCGAGATGCGGATCAGCGTGCTGATCCTGTGCCTCCTCGCCGCGATCGCGCAGGCGACGCACGTCTCGGTGATGCTCGCGGGATTCGCACTCGGCCTCGTGCTGGCGAGCATCGGACAGCCTCGCCGGCTCGCCCGCCAGCTGTTCGGCGTCACCGAGGGCTTCCTCGGGCCGCTCTTCTTCGTCTGGCTCGGCGCGTCGATCAACCTGCGCGACCTCGCCGAGCATCCCGACAAGATCCTCCTGGGGCTCGCGCTCGCGACGGGGGCCGTGGTCGCCCACCTGGCGGCACGCGCCTTCGGTCTTCCGTGGATGCAGGCCATCTCCTCCTCCGGCCAGCTCGGCATCCCGATCGCCGCCGTCGCCCTCGGCATCGAGACCTCGGCCCTCGCGCCGGGCGAAGGCGCCGGGATCCTCTTCGGCGCGCTGATCACGGTCGCCGTGTCCGCCTTCGCGGCGGGCCGTGTCCGGGTTCCGGAACCGCGATAGTCTGCGCTCTATGCCCCAGCTCCTGCACATCGATTCCTCGGCCGACCTCGCATCCTCGCGCACGCGAGCGCTGACGGCCGCGCTCGGCGCGGCATGGCGGGTGCGCGACGGACACACCGTCGTGACGCGCGACCTGGTCCGCACCCCCGTGCCGCACATCGAAGCCGCCGCGCAGCACTGGCCGGACGCGCCGGGTGCCCGCGAGCAAGCGAGCGAGGGCGCCTGGCGGATCCAGGAGGAGCTCCTCGACGAGCTGCTCGCGTGCGATGCGCTCGTCGTCGGGGCGCCGATGTACAACTACTCGATGCCATCGGTGCTGAAGGCCTGGGTCGATCACATCCACATCCCGGGCGTCACGGCCGGGTCCGTGCGCCCCCTCGCGGGCAGGCCGGCCGTGATCGTCACCGCCTCGGGGATGTCCTACGACGCCGGTTCCGGCCGCGAGGGCTGGGACCACGGCACCGAGTCGCTGCGTATCATGCTCGGCGAGAGCCTCGGCATGAGCGTCGCCGTCGTCGTCGCCTCGCGCACGCTCGCGGCGAGCGAGGCCGAGCGCGCGCTCGCGGAGGCCGAGTTCGACGCCGCGCGGGCGCGGTGCGCGGAGCTCGGGGCGACGCTGTAGGACCCTCGGCGCGTCGCCCGCGATATCGGCGACTCACCCGCGATACAGCCTGTTCACCCGTGATACCGGCGAGTCACCCGCGATACAGCTCACCCGCGATACAGGGGCCACTCTGCGCCGATGGCGAAGCCGGCGGCGATGAGCGCGGCCGTCGCGAGGACGACCACGAGGTCGAGCCACCGATACCGGAGCCCGGCGATCCGGATCCGGCGACCGCGGCCGTCGATGGTCGCGAAGGTGAAGCCCCGCGCCTCGAGCGCCTCGACGGTCGTCCGCACCGACTTGGCGGTGTTGAGGAAGATCGGGTAGAAGGCCCTCACCGCGAGCGTCGCCCAGTGCACGAGATGCCGCCAGCCGAGGAAGCCGGCCTTCGCGGGCGGCGCCTGGCGCAGGCGGTACCCCTCCATCACCGTCGAGAACTCCTCGACGAGGATCGGCATCATCCGGTATCCGTACGACACGGCGAAGGCGATCGTCGGTGGGCAGCGCAGAGCCAGGAGCGCGTCCGAGAGCTTTTCGGGGTCGAGCGACACGAAGGCGGCCAGGCTCGCCAGCGAGACGACACCGATCTTCATCGTCACCTCCGTCAGGGCGACGAAGGTGGTGAAATCGCCGCCGAAGAGCGTCGCGGCCAAGACGAGGTACACGAGTTCGAAACCGAGACCGATCACGAACAGGCCGAGCACGAGCGGGCCGACGCGCGCGACGGCGACGGAGGCGACGCCCACTGCGAACAAGCAGGCAATCGTCGTGAGGTTGTGGGTGAACCACGGGGCGAGCGCGAGCATCACGTACCAGGCCAGGACGGCGCGCGGATCCATGGCGGCGAAGAGGCCGCCGCGGGTCGAGTAGGCGGTGCGGATGAGCTCGAGCTTGACCCACTCGACGCTCACCACATCGCGCTGCTTTCGGGCGACGCTCATGCCGGAACCTCCATGGGGTCGAATGCGGCCGCGAACTCGGCGACCGTGAGCGGAAGCGGATCCATGCCGAGCGCGCGCCCCAGCTGCACGACCTGCGGCGGAACGAGTCGGGCGCGAGAGAGCAGCTCGTCATCGGCGAACAGGGCGCGCGGTGTCGTATCGGCGACGATGCGCCCGTCTTCGAGCGCGATCACGCGGGTCGCCCATTCCGAGACGAGGTGCATGTCGTGCGTCGCGATGACGGCGCAGGAGATCGCGCCGTCGAGTTCCGCGAGCATGTCGATGACGTCGTCGCGGCTGGCGACGTCGAGGCTCGCGGTCGGCTCGTCGAGCAGGAGGAGGGCGGGCCGCATCGCCAGCCCGATCGCGAGCGTTGCGCGCCGCTGCTGGCCGCCTGAGAGGGTCCGGGCGTCTCGCTCGGCGAACTCGGTAAGCCGCACCCGTTCGAGGATCCGGTCGACGATCGCCGTCGTTTCCGGGTCCTTCCGGCTGTGGGGGAACAGTTCGACGTCGGCGCGCACCGATTCCTTGAGGAACATCCGCTCCGGCTGCTGGTAGAGGTACGCGGCCTTCTCCGCGAGGCGGCCGGCGCGCGAGGCGCGGGTGTTGGAACCGTCCAACATGACCTCGCCCGAGCGGGGCACGTGGATCCCCGCGAGCAAGCGCATGAGTGTGGTCTTGCCCGCACCGTTGCCGCCGATGATCGCGACGCGGTCGCCCTCTCGGAGCGCCAGATCGAGCTCGTCGATGACGGGCTGCACCTCGCCCGAGACACTGCGGAAGCCGTGCGAGACGCGGAGCGCCTCGACGACCACCGCCCGATCGGGTTGCGGCTCCGGCACCGCGGCCCCGGCACCCGGCGCCGCGGCCCGCGCCGCGCGGATCCGCGCCGCCGCCGCGTCCACGGAGCGCGCGACGCCGCCCACGCCGGCGGCGCGCAACGCGTCGACGATCTGCGGCGCGGGGATCCCGTGGTCGGCGAGCTCGCCCGCGCGCTCGAGGGCCTCGTCGGCGGGCAGGTGCCACACCGGCGCGCCGTCGCTCATCAGCACCACCGACCGCGCGTACTGGGCGATGAACTCGGCGTGGTGTTCGATCGTGATGACCGTGATGCCCCGCTCGCGGTTCAGGGCCGTGAGCTGCTCGTAGACCTCGTGCGCCGCCGCGGGGTCGAGCTCGGCGACGGGCTCGTCGACGACGATCACCTCGGGCCGCATCGCCAACACCGACGCGAGCGCGACGCGATGAGCCTGCCCGCCGGAGAGCTGCCAGACGAAGCGGTCTGCCAAGTGGGCGATACCCACCGCGGCGAGCGCCTCCTCCGTGCGCTCGGCGTGATCGTCGAAGCCGAAGTTGATCGGGCCGAACGCGACTTCGTCGCGCACCGTGGGGCGCACGAGCTGGTTCTGGAAGTCCTGGTAGACGTATCCGACCGTCCACGACAGCCGTGCCACCGACGATTCCCAGGTGTCCTCCCCCGCGACGCGCACCGAGCCGGCGAACTCCCCCGACCAGTAGTGCGGCACGAGACCGTTGAAGGTCTTGCAGAGCGTCGTCTTGCCGGATCCGTTGCCGCCGACGATCGCGACGAAGTCGCCGCGCTCGATCGTGAGGTCGACGTTGCGCAGGGTGTCGCGCCCGGCGCCGGGGTAGCGGAAGCTGAGCTCACGCACCTCGATGATCGGATCCGCCATCAGCGCTCCCCCGCGCCGCGGCGGCCGCGCCACACGGCGAACAGGATGACGGCGATGACGAGGACGACCACGATGGCGCCGACGCTGACCCACAGGAAGCCGTCGCCGAAGCGATCGCGGAATTCCCCGCCGACGGAGCCGACTTCGACGTCCCAGGCCTCGAGGAAGGCGAAGAAGAAGGATCCGATGCCGGCGAGGATCGCGACCGCGACGAACCAGCCGCCGCGCGGGACGGATCCGGGGATCCGTTTGCCGGGCTCGCGGGGCTGCAGGCCGAGCATCGGCTCGATGCGCTGATAGAGGGCGGGGATGAGCCAGAGTGCGGGGATCGCGCCGAAGAGGACGCCCGACATGATGAGGTCGATGCCGAAGCCGATGCCCTCGAGCAGGAGGACCGACTCGGGCAGCCCCTCGACGAACTCCGCGTCCTCCACGCCGACCCAGACCTTGAGGAGGTCGACGGTCGCCGAGAGGAACTTGTCGATGCCGACGACGAGGAGCGAGCCGAGAACGATCTGGCCCTTGCTGCGGGGGTTCCGGATGACGGAGCCCGCGATGTAGATCGCGAGGAACATCTGGATGAAGCCCTCGACCTCAGCGAGGCCGGAGAAGTCGCCCATCAGGAGGTCGGTGAAGATGATCTCGCCGAGCGGGGCGCCGAGGGCGACCCAGAACGGGCTGAGCAGGGCCGCAAGCGTGATCGGGACGAAGACGAAGTAGCTGACGGAGAAGTCGACGGGCCCGATGGTGATGTCGGGAATCACCTCGAGGATGATGTTCGAGAGCCCGAACAGTGCCATCGACAGCACGAACACCATGAGGTTCTGCGGTGTGTTCGTCGTTGGAGCGTCGCCACCGCGCAACTCGCCGCGGCGGACATCGGTCTGGGAGAGGGACATCGGGGAGTTCCTTTTCGGATCGGGGTCAGGCGGACGCGGCCGCGGGCACGGCCGAGATCAGGGAGACGAGGTCGCCGGGCTCGTCGACGGCGTGCGTGGCGAGGCCCGTCGTCAGGGCGGCGTCGACGTCGGCGTCGGCGGTGGATCCGCCGCGCACGATCACGCGGTGGGCGATGCCTGCCGCGCGCGCGGCCACGGCGTCGTTCTGCGGTTTGTCGCCGAGGAACCAGGTGCGCGCCGGATCCGCGCGTGCGATCACGAGAGCCTCCCGGACGAGCGACGCGTCGGGCTTGCGCACGCCCCCCTCGTCCGAACACACCGACGCCGCGATGAGGTGGTCGATGCCGTGCGCCGCGCACTCCGCCCGCACGGCGCGGCCGCTGACGGTGTTCGACACGACCACGACCGGCACGCGCTCGGCGCGGCACGTCTCGAGCAGTTCACGCACGCCCGCTCGAAGGCTCCGGCGCGACTTCGCGCGGCCGTAGCGGGCCATGACGTCGTGCGCCTCCGCCGTCAGCACGGCGCGCTGGCGCGCACTGAGGGAGCCTCCGAACCAGTCGCGCCAGAACACGACCGGATCCGCCTCGGCGAGCGGTGCGGCGTCGTCGAGGAAGCGCCGCGTCGCCTCGCGCTTGAACGCCCCGTGCGCGACGCGGGCGCGCGCGATCAGCGTCGTCACCTCGGCCGGGTCGGGCCCCGCTTCGGGGCCGGCGAGCAGGCGCGACAACCAGGCGGCGAAGGCGTCGACCCGTTCGTGGTCGTCGACCGAGAGCGAGATCACACCGCCGTGGTCGATCAACAGCGCACGGCCGAGCGTGTCGTCATCGTGGGTCAGACCGTGCATCGGCGCCGCCTGCTTCCCGGCGGCGAGCGCGTCGCGAAGCGCGCCGGCGAGCCCCTCGGGAGTCGCATAGACCGCATCAGCCGTCGCGTCGACCGCGAAGGGTGGGGCGTCCGTGTGGGCGCTGCGGGTGAGGATGACGGCGGCGACGCCGGCGCGGCGCCCGGCGACGACGTCGCGGTCCTGCGTGTCTCCGACGTACCAGCAGCGATCCGGCGTGGTGCCGCAGGCCTCGGCCGCGAGCTCGATGATCCCCGGGTGCGGCTTACGCAGACCGACCTCGTCCGAGTAGCACTGCACCGCGAAGCGGTCTGCGAGCCCGTGCTCGGCCAGCACGGCGCGGTGGCTGCGGCCCGAGTGCGCGTTCGAGACGATCCCGACCGGGATTCCGTGCGCGTCGGCCAGATCGAGAAGCTCCCGGATTCCGGGGCGCACCTCGTGGGTCGAGAGGGTCGTCGTCACCTCGAGCAGCACGTCGTTCGCCTCCGCGGTGAGGAGCGCCCGTGAGGCGTCGTCGAGGTCGGAGACGAGGAAGTCACCGACGATCTCGCGCGGTGGGAGCTCCCGTGGCAGGCGCCGACGACTCTGCGCGTGCTTCCAATGCTTCAGCGCGGTGAGCCCCGCCTCGATCGAGGAGTGCACGCGGTCGAGATCGGCGACGATCCCCGCCCGCGCGAGGCGGGCGACGAGCGCGCGGGCCAGCCGCCGCTTGCCCGCCGGATCCTTTCGCGTCTGGAAGATCACGCCGCCGAAGTCGAGCAACAGCGCTTCTGGAACGTTCCAGGATGGTGTCGTGGGGATTGTCTGCGAGTCGGTCACGACAGCGACGCTACGGTCGCGGGGTGACATCCCGGTGGCTCCTCAGTAAACGGATCCGGAACGTTCCAGACGCGATGTCCCGCCTCCGCGAGAACGCCGCTCCCCCTGCCAGAATGAGAGGCATGACCGGAACCGCGCGACGCCCCACGATCGTTGACGTGGCCCGCGCCGCGGGCGTATCGAAGTCGCTCGTCTCGGCGGCTCTGCGCGGCGAGCGCGGGGTGAGCGCCGCGAGTAGATCCCGGATCCTCGCCGCCGCCGATGAGCTCGGCTACCGGTCGAATGGGTGGGCGCAGCGCCTCGTGAGCGGGCGCAGCAGCCTCGTCGGCGTGCTCCTCACCGATCTGCGCAACGCGTATCAGACCGACATCGTCAACGGCATCGAGGATGCGGCCGCCGCGGCCGGATTCGACGTCGTCCTCAGCCATGGCCGACGCGACCGCGAGCTGCTGCGCGAGCGCCTCGCCGGCCTCACCGCCCTCGGCGTCGACGCCGTCATCGCCGTTACCGGCCACCTCGACGCCGACGATCTCGCGGCGCTCGCCGATCGCGTCCCGATCGTGGTCGTCGGGCGCCCCGCGTCCGTGCCCGACGCGGCCGGGTGGATCCGCAACGACGACGAGACCGGCGCCCGGCTCGCCGTCGCGCACCTGCAGGAGCGCGGGCACGACCGCGTCGCCTACGTGCACGGATCCTCGCGCCCCGCGTCGGTCGCGCGCCGCGACGCATACCGCGCGCTCGTGGATGAGGCCCGTGAGTACGACGTGCGCGACGACGGCATCGCGCGATTGCTGGACGCGGTGGCGGCGGGCGGCCCCACGGCCGCGTTCGCCGCGAACGACCGCATCGCCGCCCAGATCGTCGCCGTGGCGATCGACCGCAGGGTCCGCGTGCCCCACGACCTCGCCGTCGTCGGCTACGACAACACCGAACTCGCCGACCTCGTCCGCCCCGGCCTCACGAGCGTCGATCAGCCGCGTGGCGAGATGGGCGCCGCCGCCATGGCGCAAGCGCTCGGCCTGCTCAACGGCGGACAGCCTGAGCGCGCGGTGGCCTCCCCCACGCTCGTGGTGCGGGGGTCGTCGTAAGGGGCGAGGGGACTGCTGCACGAATAGGTGACAAGTTGTAGTCACGCCGCCAGTGCGACGGTCGTGTTCATGACGGTCTCGAACTCGATGGGCGTCAATCGGCCTAGGCGGGCCTGGCGTCGGCGGCGGTGGTAGGTCCCGTTCGATCCAGGTGACGATGGCGATGCGCAGTTGCTCGCGGGTGGTCCAGGAGCGGCGGTCGAGGACGTTCTTCTGCAGCAGCGCGAAGAAGCTTTCCATGGCGGCGATGTCTCCGCTCGACCCGACTCTGCCCATGCTTCCGACCATGTGATGGCGGGTGAGCGCGCGCCGGAATTTTCGGCTTCGGAACTGCCTGAGTTCAACCGGTCGTTGCAACACCGGGTTGTTGAAGTGAGCGTAGCTGCTCCTCGAACACTTCGGTCAGTGTCCTCCAATCGAGGCTTTTGCGTGGCCGGTTGTTGAGCGCGAGCGCGACTGCTTCGAGGTCCTCGGCGGACCAGCGTGAGAGGTCCGTGCCCTTCGGGAAGTACTGACGCAACAACCCGTTCGTGTTCTCGTTCGTCGGTCTCTGCCAGGGCGAGTGGGGGTCGGCGAAGAACACCTTCGTGCCGGTCCCGAGCGCGAGCTGAGCGTGCGCGGAGAGTTCCTTGCCACGATCCCAGGTGAGTGTCTTGCGGAGCTGTTCGGGAAGCTTCGTCATCGACGCGCTCAGCGCGGCGTTCATCGCGATGGCGCCGTAGCCGCCCAACGCGGGACCGTTCTTGACGGGTGGGGTTTCGCCGTAGCCTTCCAGTCGGGGCAGATGCACCAGCAGGTTCGAGCGGCTCTTGCGCTCGACGATCGTGCCGATCGCCGACCGGCCTGTGCCGATGATCAGGTCGCCCTCCCAATGCCCGGGGACGGCGCGGTCCGCAGCCTCCGCGGGACGTTCGGAGAACAGGACATCCGCGGTGACATGCCCTTGTGGCCGGTTCCGCGTTCGAGCCCGTGGCCGCCGGAGTGCGCGGCCGGTTCGCAGACAGGTGACGAGCTCGCGTTTGAGCGCGCCACGGCCCTGGATGAACAGCGACTGGTAGATCGCCTCGTGGCTGATGCGCATGGACTCATCACCCGGGAAGTCGACCTTCAGACGGTGCGATATCTGCTCCGGACTCCACGCGGTAACCCACCGCCTGTCCTGCCGATACGGTTTGTTCAACCCCTTCCATGCCGGCGGTTCAGGCCCGACGACGATGCTGCCGTCTGGCCGGCGGATGTTGCCGGCGAGGCGCTCCTGGACGCACTCGCGCAACGTGTCGTTGGCCGCGAGCTTCGCCGTCTTCGGTCGCTTCGCCGCCTGCTGCGCCTTCCACTGCGCCACCAACGCCCGGTACTCCAGCGTCCCCCTGCGGGTGGCCGCGTTGCGACGCAGTTCGCGGGAAACCGTTCCCGCGTCGCGGCCGATCCTGCGCGCGATCTCACGCACCCCGACCTGTTTGGCGCGCAGCAGAGCGATCTCCTCACGCTCCTCGAAGGACAGGTAACGACCGGTGGGCTCGGCCAGTGAGATCGGTGGCATGCCGCCAGCGTGACGAAACCCGCGGCTCCCGACTGGCACGGACACGCCGACCCTCAAAGCAGCTTCGGCCGAGTTGATTCCCGTCGCGATTAGACGCCCGAACTGCCGTTGCACCGCCCGCGACGGCTCAGGCCGCCCGGGCGATCGCATCGGCGGTCGCAACGCTCGATCCGCGCGCCACTGGCGGCGCGCCCCTTCAGGAACCTCGCTCGTCTTCGCAGACCAGTACTTCGTCGCCACTGCGCAACACCTCCACGGTCAAGGTGTTGCGACGACCAGTTGAATCCGCCCTCGGTGCCCGCGCGAAAGTGAACATTCGATGACGTGTACGGCTTGAGGTTGCGATCTGAATAGAAGGGCTTCAATATAGAAGCATGTCGAATCAAGCCTCTCCAGTCCCCGTCACCGACGCGACCTTCCGGGCGGAGGTTCTTGAGTCCGAGCTGCCCGTCGTGGTCGACATCTGGGCGACCTGGTGCGGCCCGTGCAGGGCGATCGCCCCGATACTGGACCAACTCGCCGGCGAGTACGCGGGCCGGGTGAAGGTCGTGAAGGTCGACGCCGACCAGAACCCGGAGACCGTGACCGCGGCCGGCGTGACCTCGATCCCGACCCTCGGCTTCTACCGGGACGGGGAGCGCGTGGACGTGCTGATCGGTGCGCATCCGAAGCCCGTCTACGCGGCGAAGATCGAGGAGTTGCTCGCATGACCGGCACCCTGACTCGCACCGCCCCGAAGCGGCTCTCCACTCTCGACAAGTGGCTGCCGCTGTGGATCGGCCTCGCGATGGTCGCGGGCCTCCTGCTCGGCCGCTTCGTGCCCGCGCTCTCGGACGCGCTCTCGGCGATGGAGGTCGGCGGGATCTCGATCCCGATCGGGCTGGGCCTGCTGGTGATGATGTACCCAGTGCTCGCAAATGTCCGCTACGACAAGGTCGCCGCCGTCACGGGCGACAAAAAGCTCCTCGTCTCCTCGCTCGTGCTGAACTGGCTCGTGGGGCCCGCAGTCATGTTCGCGCTCGCGTGGATCTTCCTGCCGGACCTTCCCGAGTACAGGACCGGGCTGATCATCGTCGGGCTCGCCCGCTGCATCGCGATGGTGGCGATCTGGAACGACCTCGCGTGCGGCGACCGTGAGGCGACCGCGGTGCTGGTCGCGATCAACTCGGTGTTCCAGGTCGTGATGTTCTCGGTGCTGGGCTGGTTCTACCTGACCGTGCTGCCGAGCTGGCTGGGGCTGGACGCGCAGGGGCTGGAGATCTCGGTCTGGCAGATCGCCTTGAACGTGCTCGTGTTCCTCGGTATCCCGCTCGTCGCGGGCTTCGCGTCCCGGTTCATCGGCGAGAAGCGCAAGGGGCGCGACTGGTACGAGGCGAAGTTCCTCCCGAGGATCGGGCCGTGGGCGCTCTACGGGTTGCTGTTCACGATCGCGCTGCTGTTCGCCCTGCAGGGCGAACAGGTCACCTCCCACCCGATGGACGTCGCCCGCATCGCGCTGCCGCTGCTGGTCTACTTCGCGCTGATGTGGTTCGCCGGGATCCTGCTCGGCAAAGCCCTCGGCCTGGGCTACGCGCGCTCCACGACGCTCGCCTTCACCGCCGCGGGCAACAACTTCGAGCTCGCCATCGCGGTCGCGATCGGCACCTTCGGCGCGGCATCCGGCCAGGCCTTGGCCGGGGTCGTCGGCCCGCTCATCGAAGTGCCCGTGCTCGTGGGCCTGGTCTACGTCTCGCTCTGGGCCGCGAAGGCATGGTTCCACACCGACCCCTACGCCACCGAATCGAGGACGTCATGACCGACACGACCGTCATCTCCGACGCCGACACGTGCGCACCGTCCACGGCACACGCGATCGGCACCGAGGCCGCCACGACCGTGGCCGGGGCACTGAAAGCGCTCGCTGACCCGCTGCGGCTGCGGATGCTCTCCGCGATCGCGACCGACCCGCGCGGCGAGTCCTGCGTGTGCGACCTCGCCGACCTCGCCGAGGTGTCGCAGCCGACCGTTTCGCACCACCTGAAGGTGCTGAAGGAGACCGGAATGCTGCTGTCCGAGCGGCGCGGCACCTGGGTGTACTACCGCATCGCCCCGGGCAAGCAGCGCGCCGTCGCGACCTTCCTCGACGCGTTCGCTCCCGCCGCCGCCGTCACCGACGAACCCGAAGACACCGCAGCACGGGCCGAGGCCCTGCGGCAGATGGACGCCCGCGTGACCCGCCTCGCCGAAGAGCTCGCGGACGAGCTGACCGGGCTGAACCGGGACCTCGTGATCGCGATCGTGCGCGAGTCCTACGCCGGCCTGGTGCGCTCGGCCAAGCTGACGGCGCACATGATCCCGCTGACCGAACGCTTCGCCCGGCAGCGCCTCACCGACCTGACGCGGGACCGCTCGGCCGGGGTGCCGCAGGTGCTGTTCGTGTGCGTGCAGAACGCGGGCCGCTCCCAGCTCGCCGCCGCGATCGTCAACCAGCTCGCCGACGGCCGCGTGGTCGCACGCTCCGCCGGTTCCACCCCGGCGTCGGACGTGCACCCGCACGTGCGCTCGCTGCTCACCGAGATCGAGGGCGCGCAGGAGGCCGAGACGGCGTTCCCGAAGCCCCTCACCGACGACGCCGTGCGCGCGGCCGACGTGGTGGTCACCATGGGCTGCGGCGACGTCTGCCCAATCATCCCCGGGGTCCGGTACGAGGACTGGGCCGTCGGCGACCCGGCCCTCGCTTCCCCGGAAGGGGTCGACGCGATCCGCCACGACATCGAGGCCCGCGTCCGCGACCTCCTCGCCACCCTCACCGACTGAAAGTTGCGAAAACCATGACCGACCAGAAGCCCTCCGTCCTCTTCGTCTGCGTCCACAACGCCGGCCGCTCCCAGATGGCCGCCGGCTGGCTCCGCCACCTCGCGGCAGGACGCGTCGAGGTCCGATCCGCCGGGTCCATGCCCGCCGGCCAGATCAACCCGGTCGCCGTCGAGGCCATGCGCGAGGAGGGCATCGACATCACCGCCGAGCAGCCCAAGGTGCTCACGACCGAAGCGGTGCAGGACTCCGACGTCGTGATCACCATGGGCTGCGGCGACGCGTGCCCGTTCTTCCCCGGCAAGCGCTACGAGGACTGGAAACTCGACGACCCCGCCGGTCAGGGCATCGAGGCGGTGCGCCCGATCCGCGACGACATCAAGGCCCGCGTCGAAACGCTGCTGGCGGAGCTCCTGGGCTGAGCAATACCGCACGCACGAAGGGGCAGGAGCCGTCTTGGTTCCTGCCCCTTCGCGCTTCCCGCGGGTCAGCGGCCAGCGGGTGCCATGCCGAGCTGGATGAGCTGCGGCGCAGGGGCGCAGCAGGACCCGGCTGCGGACTGCTCGTCGGGCGCGTCGAAGAGGCCGGAGCCGCCGCACACACCCGTGTCCGGCAGAACGAGCTCCACGCGCTCGGCTGCCTCGCGGTCCCCGGCGATCGCGGCGACGACGCTGCGGACCTGCTCGAACCCGGTCAGGGCGAGGAAGGTCGGCGCGCGTCCGTAGGACTTCGCTCCCACGATGTAGAACCCTGGCTCGGGCTGCTCGAGGTCGGCCGCGCCGGTGGCCCGGACGGAACCGCACGAGTGGACGTTCGGGTCGACCTCCGCGGCGATCTTCGATGGGGCCTGTAGGCGCATGTCGAGGTCGAGACGGATCTCGGAGAGGAAGGACAGGTCGGGACGGAAGCCGGTGGCGACGAACACCCGCGCCGCAGGCTCGAGGCGTCGGCCGTCCTCTGCCACGAGCACTGCTTGGCCGCCGTCGATGACGACCTGCTCGGTGCGGAACCCGGTCACGAGATCGACGAGACCGTCCTCGACGGCCTTCTTCGCGCGCTGGCCCAGCGCGCCCCGCTCGGGCAGTTCGTCGGCGCTGCCGCCACCGAAGGTGTTGCCGACCGCGCCGCGGCGCAGCACCCAGGTGATCCGCGTCCCCGGCTCGCGCTTGGCCACCCTGGACAGGATCCCGATCGTCGTCGCCGCGGAGTGCCCGTTGCCGACCACCACGACGTGCTGGCCCGCCAGGGGGCTGGCGTCCTCGATCGCGGGCATGCGGTGCTCCAGGAGGCCTGCGTCTGTCGCTGCGCTCTCGCCGAGGGCAGGGAGCCCGTCAGCGCCGGCAGGGCTCGGAGTGCGCCAGGTGCCCGCGGCGTCGATCACAGCGCTCGCTTCGACCCGCTCCTCGGTGCCGTCCGCGCGCTCGACGTGGACGACGAAGGGCTGCTCGGCACGGCCGGCGTCGACGGAGAGGTCGCGGCCCTTGCGGCCGACGCCGACGACCCGCGTCCCGTAACGCACGCGGTCGCCGAGGGCCTCTGCGAGGGGCGCGAGGTACTGCTCGATCCACTGCGCGCCGGTCGGGTAGCCCTGCGTTCGGGCCGACCATCCGGTGGGCTCCAGCAGGCGTCGCGACGCGGCGTCGGTGAGCTCCGTCCACGGCGAGAACAGGCGCACGTGGCCCCACTCGGCCACCGCGGAGGCAGCCGTGTCGCCGGACTCCAGGACGATTGGGTCGAGACCCCGCTCGATCAGGTGGGCTGCGGCGGCCAGTCCCTGCGGACCGGCACCGATGACGACGACAGGGTTCACTGCGACCTCCATGCATTGACGTTCTTCGATGTGAGACAAATCGATCCTGACGCTCATATCGACAGATGTCAATACGTCGGGCAGAATAGAGTCATGAACGCACCGCCCGTCACCATCGACACCAGCGCAGGCTCCTGCTGCGCCCCCGGCCAGGCGATGGACGACGGCACGGCCCACGACCTCGCGAAGGTCTTCAAGGCGCTCGGCGACCCGACGCGGGTGAAGCTGCTCTCCATGATCGTCGGGAGCAGCGCCGGCGAGATGTGCGTCTGCGACCTCACGGACCCCGTGGGCCTGTCGCAGCCGACGGTCTCCCACCACATGAAGCTGCTCGTCGAGGCGGGCCTCGTCACCCGCGAGCAGCGCGGGAAATGGGCCTACTACCAGCCAACCACCGGCACGCTCGCCGACGCGGCGAAGGCACTGCTGGGCTGATGGGAGCGATCGGGCTCCGGCCGATGGCCGAGGCGGACTGGCCCGAGGTCGAGAAGATCTACCGCGCCGGGATCGAGACCGGCCACGCGACGTTCGAATCCGAGCCGCCGACCTCCTGGGGCAGGTTCGTAGCGGGCAAGCATCCTGGTCTCATGCTCGTCGCGGCGGACGGACCGACGGTCGTCGGCTGGTCGGCCGCGGGCCCCATCTCCGCCCGCGCCGTGTACCGGGGCGTGGTCGAGCACTCCGTCTATGTCGCGCCGCAGTCGTCGGGCAGAGGCGTCGGGCGTCTCCTGCTGGAGGGGCTGATCAGCGCCGCTGAGCGCTCGGGCGTCTGGACCATCCAGTCGTCGGTCTTCCCCGAGAACACGACCAGCCTCCGCCTCCACGAGCGAGCGGGGTTCCGCCAGGTCGGCCGGCGCGAGCGAATAGCGCTCATGGAGCACGGCCCGCTCGCGGGCCAGTGGCGCGACACCATCCTGCTCGAACGGCGCTCGGGCCAGGACGGATCTGAGGCTCGGTAAGGCCGGCGCTGGCCGGCAGCAAGTCGCTGGACCGCGCGGCCGGAGCCTCGGCCCGGGACGTCTCTAAGCGCTCCACGGGGTCAATCGCGGGGCGTCAATAGTTCCTGCACAGCAGGCGGGTACTGGCTGAAGCCTCTGGGCTCCGCCTCCGGGACAGCCTGGGCCAGGGCCGCGAGATTCGGGAACTCCTCGAGCACCAGGTCGTAACGCTGCTGCGAGACGAGCACCGCCCTGAGCAACCTCTGGCTCTCTGCAGGCATGCGGGCCAGGTCGATCGTGGCGAACTCATCGTCGCGGACGCCGGTCTTGCGGGCCTGAATGCGAGCCGATCGGCGCTCGGGGAGCTGGGCTTGCGCCTGCGTCGGGCCCAAGTACTCGGCCAGGTGGTCGAAGTACCGCCAGAGCGCGTAGTAGTCCGCGTCAGACCAGTGAGTCTGGTCTTCGTAGTAGATCCGGTCAATCACTGCCGACGCTCCTCTCCGCGCGCTTCTGATGCCTCCATTGTTGCCCAGGCTCGACGGATTGGGTTGGGCGCTCGGGTCCAGACCAGCACCGACTTCCGGTACATCTGGTGCACCTAGGCTCTCCTTGTCGCCGTGCGCGACCCCGAAGGAGTCAGCGCGGCAGGACAAGCCCGCAGAACTCTGAGCTCTATCCTTCGAAGCAACCAGGCCGCCCTTCCTGCTGGAACACGGCTTTGAGCGCCACGTCATCAAACGGCAATTGAGCCTGGGAACCCAGGGCTTTTGAGACAGTGAGGACTCGAACGGCGCAGGGGTGGCATTCAGCGTTACTGAACGTGACTTGTAAGGAAACAGCGTCCGACAGAATCAGAGGAAGGAGCGCGGAATCCCGGGCGTGTTCGGCCTTTCGTGGCGAGGCCTGCGGGCACACTAGCGGGCGCAGAGGTTCAATTCAGCTAATTCCGGGCAACAAAAAACCCCGGAAAATCGTTGATTTTCCGGGGTTTCTGACTACTTCATGGTCGGGCTGACAGGATTTGAACCTGCGACCCCTTGACCCCCAGTCAAGTGCGCTACCAAGCTGCGCCACAGCCCGAAATTTCATTTGCCTTCCCTCAGGAAGACAACTCGATAAGTCTACCCGGCCCGCGCGATCCGCGCGAATCGGGGGCGGATCCCGGGCGCGTCAGCGCGTGCGGCGGAGGATGAGGACGGGAATCGTGCGGGCCGTCTTTCGCTGATAGGCGGCGAAGCCCTCGCTCGCGGCTTCGAAGAGGCGCCAGACGCGGTCGCGGTCCTCGCCGTGCAGCACCTCCGCCTCGACGCGCACGGTGCCGGCGTCGGGATCCTCGATCGTCGTGTCAGGGTTCGCGACGAGGTTGTGGAACCAGGCGGGGTTTTCGTCGGCCCCCGCCTTCGACGCTGCGATCAGCCATTCGCCTGCGGTGGGGCGTAGCGCCATCACGGGGGTCACGCGCACGATTCCCGTCCGCGCACCGGTGTGATGCAACAGGATGAGCTCGCGGCCGAAGCCGCCCGTTTTCACGGTGCCGCCGTTCTCTCGGAACTCGTCGATGATGTCCTGATTCCAGCCCATGCGCTCATCCTGCCAGTGGCGGATGCGGGAGAATAGGGGGATGACCGAACCGAGCTCCGTTCGCTGCGATGTGTGGCTGTGGGCCGTGCGCATCTACAAGACGCGTTCGGCCGCGACGACGGCGATTCGCGGCGGGCACGTGCGGGTCAACGGCGATCCGGTGAAGGCCGCGCACGCCGTGCGGGTGGGCGACGAGGTGCGCGCTCGGATCAACGGCTTCGACAAGATCCTCAAGGTCGAGAGGCTCCTCCTCAAGCGCGTGGGCGCCCCCATCGCCGCGACGGCGTACACCGATCTCACTCCTCCCCCGCGACCCCGCGAGTTCTATGCGCCGATCGTGCACCGCGATCGCGGATCCGGTCGGCCCACGAAGCGCGAGCGCCGCGAGATCGATCGCCTCACGGGCCGCGACTCCCGCGAGCCCTGACGCGTCAGGCGGTGAGCCGGGCGAGCGCGGCGCGCACGTCGGGCCATGTGGAGGCGAAGCCGGGGTGCAGCGGGTAGTCCTCGATCTCGTCGACTGGCACCCACTTCAGCTCGAGCGACTCGGGGTCGCTGATCACCGGCTCGAACGGATTCACGACGACGGCGATGACCGTCGTGTAGCGCCACACACCGACGTCGAAGACGTGCTGGGCGCGCGGAATGACGGACCCGTCGGGCACGCCGGCCTCCTCCTGCGCCTCGCGAATCGCGCCGGTCACGGGCGACTCGCTCGCGTCGTGCAGCGCACCGCCGGGCAGCCCCCAGGTGCCGCCGAAGTGGCTCCACCCCACGCGGTGCTGCATGAGAACGCCGCGATCCTGGTCGTAGGCGAGCAGGCCAGCGGCGCCGTACAGGCCCCAATACCGCGATCCGTCCGCGCTCTCGACCCAGCCATCCCCCGGATGGTGAGGCCGGAAGGGCATCGTCGCGGTCATGCCCCCATGGTACGGGCGCCGCGGCGTTCGCGGGCGGATCCGCGTAACTCGGTGACACACGGATCCATTGCGCCGAGCGCGCGGGCGCGTGCGCGGATCCGCCCCTCGCGCCGCGGTTCGCCAGGTTTCGGGGACCGGCTGCAACCCGAAAGGGCGGCCCGAAGGCCGCCCCACGGAAGACTTACTTCTTCTTCCGGCGCTCGCGCACGCGCATGTTCACGACGACGGGCGTGCCCTCGAAGGGGTACACCTCGCGCAGGCGACGCTGGATGAAGCGGCGGTAGCCGGGGTCCAGGAAGCCCGTCGTGAACAGCACGAAGGTCGGCGGACGCGTGCTCGCCTGCGTGCCGAAGAGGATGCGGGGCTGCTTGCCGCCACGCAGTGGGTGCGGGTGCTCGGAGACGAGCTCGGTGAGGAACGCGTTGAGCTTTCCGGTCGGGATGCGGCGGTCCCAGTTCTCGAGCGCTTCCTCGAGGGCGGGAACGAGCTTGTCGAGATGACGGCCCGTCTTCGCCGAGATGTTCACGCGCGGCGCCCAGGCCACGTGCGCGAGATCCTTCTCGATCTCCTTCTCGAGGAAGTACCGGCGCTCCTTGTCCTCCAGCTCGGGAGTGTTCAGCAGGTCCCACTTGTTGAACGCCAGCACGAGCGCGCGGCCCGATTCGAGCACGAGGTCGATGATGCGCACGTCCTGCTCGCTGATCGGCTCGGTCACGTCGAGAACGACGACCGCGACCTCCGCCTTTTCGAGCGCCGTCGAGGTGCGCAGGCTCGCGTAGAAGTCGGCGCCCTGGTGCATGTGCACGCGACGGCGGATTCCCGCGGTGTCGACGAAGGTCCACAGCTTCCCGCCCACCTCGACGATCTCGTCGACCGGGTCGCGGGTGGTGCCGGCGAGCTCGTTGACGACGACGCGCTCCTCGCCCGCCGACTTGTTCAGCAGCGACGACTTGCCGACGTTCGGGCGACCGATGATCGCGACGCGGCGCGGTCCGCCGATCTCGTGCTTCGCGACCGCCGAGATCTCCGGGGTCTTCGCCATCACGGCGTCGAGCAGGTCGGCGACGCCGCGGCCGTGGATGGCCGAGATGGGGTACGGCTCGCCGAGGCCCAGGTTCCACAGGGCCGCGGCCTCGACCTCGTGCGAGGCGTCGTCGATCTTGTTGGCGACGAGGAAGACGGGCTTCTTCGTCTTGCGCAACAGCTTCACGACGTGCTCATCGGTGGCCGTGGCGCCCACCTTCGCGTCGACGACGAAGAGAATCACGTCGGCCAAGTCGATCGCGACCTCGCTCTGCTGCGCCACCGAACGGTCGATGCCCTTCGCGTCGGGCTCCCACCCGCCGGTATCGACGAGCGAGAACCGCCGGTCGAGCCACTCCGCCTTGTACGTCACACGGTCACGCGTGACGCCGGGCACATCCTCCACGACGGCCTCGCGGCGGCCGAGGATGCGGTTGACGAGAGCCGACTTGCCCACGTTGGGGCGGCCGACGATCGCGACGACCGGCAGCGCGGGCAGGTACTCGTTGCCGTGCTCGTCGACCTGGATGCCGGCGAGCAGCTCGGCGTCGTCGTCCTCGAGTTCGTAGTCGGCGAGGCTCTGGCGCAGCGCCTCGGCGCGAGCCTCGATCAGCTCGTCGTCGAGACCCTCCAGGCGCTCGATGAGGTCGTCGTTCGCCTCGTAGTCGTCGTCGTATTCAGCGGCCATTGCGGCCTTCCTCTCGTCGCTCGTCGACCACCGCGAGCACGGCGTCGACGGACTGGTCGAAGTTCAAGTGTGTCGTATCGACGACCGTGACGCCCTCGGCGGCGTTCAGGAAGTCGACCACGGTGGAATCGGAGGCGTCGCGCCGGCGCATGGCCTCCGCCACCGCCGCCACGTCGTCCGCGCCCATCTCCTTGCTGCGGCGCGCGGCGCGCACATCGGGGTGGGCGGTGAGCAGGATCCGCGCGGGGGCGTCGGGCGCCACCACGGTGGTGATGTCGCGGCCCTCGACGATGACGCCGGGCAGCGACGCGTCGGCGACGATCCGCCGGAACAGCTCGTTGATCTTCTCGCGCACGCTGAGCGTCTTCGCGACGCCCGCGACGGCAGCCGTCGTCTCGGGTGTACGGATCGCGTCCGTCACATCCGTCTCGCCGACCGCGATCGTGCGGACGTCGGGGTCGAGCGATATGCTCGGCTCGAAGTCGGCGAATCCCGACTCCACCGCCGCCGGATCCGTCGTCGACCCGCCGCGCGACAGCACGAACCACGCGAGGGCGCGGTACACGCTGCCGGTGTCGAGGTAACCGAAACCGAGCCTGCGCGCGGCCTCCTTCGACACGCTCGACTTCCCGGATCCCGCCGGGCCGTCGATTCCCACGAAGAACGTCTCAGACATGCGCACCCGCAATCCTCCATCCACGCGCCGACATGCCGTCGACGGCCCTCTGCAGCGTCGCCGGGTCGACCGCGATCTCGGCGAGACCGAGCTGCGCGCCCGGCGAGTGCTCGAGCCGGAAGTCCTCGACGTTGACGTCGAGCTCGCCCAGGTCGCCGAAGAGGCGGCCGAGCTGACCGGAGGCGTCGTCGACCATCACGACGAAGGTCTCGAACATGCGCCGCTGCCCGTGCTTGCCGGGCAGGCGGGCGACGCCGAGGTTGCCGTCGCGGATCGCGTCGGCCGTCGTCCGTCGGGCACCCGCCGCCTCCGGATCCCGGAGGGCGTCGGCGACGCGCTGCAGGTCGGCCGCGATCAGGTCGAGCTGCTCCACGACCGGCGCGGCATTCGCCGCGAGGATCTGCACCCACAGCTCGGGCGCGCTCGCGGCGATCCGGGTGGTGTCGCGCACGCCCTGACCGGCGAGGCTCAGCGACATCTCCGGCGCCTCGGCGAAGCGCGCGGCAAGGAGCGAGGCGACGACCTGCGGGACGTGCGAGACGAGCGCGACGGAGCGGTCGTGCTCCTCCGGGGTCATCTCGATCGGGACGGCGCCCAGGTCGAGCGCGAGGTCCTCGATGAGCGCGAGCGCGCTCGCGGGCGTCTCGCCGTCGCGGCAGATCACCCACGGCCGCCCGAGGAAGATGTCGGCGCGCGCGGAGATCGCTCCCCCGCGCTCGCGACCCGCCATAGGGTGCGAGCCGATGTAGTTCACGAGGTTCACGCCGCGTCGCCGCAGCTCGCGCAGCGGCTCGAGCTTGACCGACGCGACGTCGGTGACGACGGCGTTCGGGTAGCGCTCGAGCTCAGCGGCGACCGTGTCGGCGACGACGTCGGGCGGGGTGCAGACGACGACGAGATCGGGGGCATCGCCCTCCGCCTCGGCGCGACCGGCGCCGTAGTCGACCGCCAGGCGCAGCTGCGCCGGCGAGGTGTCGGCGAGGATCACGTCGACGCCGTTCTTCACGAGCGCGTGTCCGATGCTCGAGCCGAGGAGCCCCGCACCGACGATGCGCACGGATCCGGAAACGCGCGCGAGCTTGCCGGGAACGAGATCCGTCACTTCTGCGCCTCCGCCTCGCGGGCGAGCGTCAGCAACGCGCCGCGTTCTTCCTTCGTCAGCTCGCGCATCTCTCCGGTGCGCAACGGTCCGAGGTGCAGAGGCCCGAACTGGCGGCGCACGAGCTCGACGACGGGATGGCCGACCTTCGCCATCATGCGGCGGACGATGCGGTTGCGGCCCGAGTGCAGGGTCAGCTCCACGAGGCTCGTGCCGCGCGAGACGTCGAGGATCCGTGCCTTGTCGGCGGCAATCGGGCCGTCCTCGAGCTCGATACCCTTCACGAGCTGCTGCACGGTCGACCCGCGCACCTCGCCCTTGACCTTCGCGATGTACACCTTCGTGACGCCGAAGCGCGGGTGCGCGAGCACGTTCGCGAGCTCGCCGTCGTTGGTCAGCACCAGCAGGCCCGAGGTGTCGCCGTCGAGGCGGCCGACGTTGTAGATGCGCTCGTCGAACTCGCGCGTGAACTCGCGAAGGTCGGGGCGCCCCTGCTCGTCCTTCATCGTGCTCATCACGCCGCGGGGCTTGTTGAGCATGACGTACCGCTTGGAGACGTCCAGCTGCACCGCCTGACCGTCGACGTCGACGAGGTCGGTCTCCGGATCGATGCGCCGACCCAGCTCGGTCACGACCGTTCCGTTGACGCGCACGCGGCCCTCGGCGATCAGGTTCTCGGACACGCGACGCGACGCGACGCCCGCGTTCGCCAGCACCTTCTGCAGGCGCACGCCCTCCGGTTGTTCCTGATCTGCCATATCTCGCTCTCCGTCGCGACCAACCCGCTCGCGATGCGATGCGGACACACGTCGTTCCATTCTGGCGGATCTGGCTGGTTAAATGCCTTCCAGACCCTCGAATCCGTCGGATCCGTCATCGAGGAGCGGCGAAATGTGCGGGAGCTCGTCGATCGACGAGATGCCGAGCTTCTCGAGCAACAGCTCCGTGGTGCCGTACAGCATCGCACCGGTGTCCGGATCCGTCTGCACCTCCGTGATCAGACCCCGCCCGAGCAGGGTCCGCACGACGCCGTCGACGTTCACGGCGCGGATCTGAGCGACCTGCGAGCGCGAGACGGGCTGCTTGTATGCGATCACGGCGAGCGTCTCGAGGGCCGCCTGCGACAGCCGCGCTGGCGCCTGACTTCCGACGAAATCGGTCACGACCTGGTCGAGGTCCGATCGCACGTACATCCGCCAGCCGCTCGCGACCTCGCGCAGCTCGAAGCCGCGCTGCGGCCCGGATCCGCGACCGTCGTAATCGTCGCGGAGCGCGGCCAGCGCCGCCCGCACCTCGCGCAACGGCGATCCGACCGCTGCGGCGAGCGCGGTCGCGCTCATCGGCTCCTCGGCGACGATGAGCATCGCCTCGAGCCGGCGGTTCAGTTCGTCACTCATAGTCCGTCCCCAAGCTGGCGAGCGTCTCGTCGGTCCATTCTTCCGCGACCCATCTGACGGTCAGTTCGCCGAGCGGCTCGAGCTGCTCGAAGACGACCGCCGCGTGCCGGTAGAGCTCGAGGATCGCGATGAAGCGCGCGACGATCACTCCCCTCTCGGGGGATCCGGCCACCAACTCGCGGAAGGTGAGGGCGCCGTGGGTGCGCAGGCTCGACACGACGATCGCCGCCTGCTCGCGGATCGATACCCGCGGGGCGTGCAGGTGGCCGAGCCCCACGGTCGGAATCTCGCGGGGCGTGAGGGCGAGCGTGGCGAGCGCCGCGAAGTCATCGACGGAGAGCTTCCACGACAGCTCGGGCGTCGTCGCGCGGTACTTCTGCTCGAGCGGCACGGCGCGCGCATGGCGCGCGTCCTCCGAACGGATCCGCTCCGCGAACCACGCGGAGACCTCCTTGAACGCGCGGTACTGCAGCAGGCGCGCGAAGAGCAGGTCGCGCGCCTCGAGCAGCGCGACCGATTCGGCGTCGACGAGTTCTCCCTGAGGGAGGAGCCCCGCGACCTTCATGTCGAGCAGCGTCGCGGCGACGACGAGGAACTCGCTCGTCTCGTCGAGCTCGGCGTCGGCGCTCGCGAGGTAGGCGATGAACTCCTCCGTCACCGCCGACAGCGCGACCTCCGTGATGTCGAGCTCGCGATTGCCGATCAGCGTCAGGAGCAGGTCGAAGGGGCCGTCGAAGTTCGACAGCGACACGCGGAACCCCGCCTCGGGTTCCCGCATCTCTAGACCTCCGCGCGCCGCCGGGCCCCCGCCGCGGCGTCGGCCGACGGACGCCGGGGCATCATGCGACGGCGCCGCGGTCGACCAGCTCGCGGGCCAGCCGGAGGTACGCCTGCGCCGCCGGGTGCTGCGGCGCGTACTCGATGATGGGGACGCCGGACACGCTCGCGTCCGGGAACTTCACGGTGCGGCCGATCACGGTCTCGAAGACCTTGTCTCCGAAGGTCTCGACGATGCGCTCGAGCACCTCGCGCGAGTGCAGCGTGCGCGGGTCGTACATGGTCGCGAGCAGGCCGTCCAGCTCGAGCGACGGGTTCAGGCGGTCCTGCACCTTCTCGATCGTCTCGATCAGCAGGGCGACACCGCGCAGCGCAAAGAACTCGCACTCGAGCGGGATCAGGACGCCGTGGGCGGCCGTGAGCGCGTTGACCGTGAGCAGGCCGAGCGAGGGCTGGCAGTCGATGAGGATGACGTCGTACTCTTTGGCGACCTTCGAGAGCACGCGGGCGAGGATCATCTCGCGGGCGACCTCGTTGACGAGGTGCACCTCGGCGGCCGAGAGGTCGATGTTCGCGGGCATGACGTCGAGCCCGTCGATGTGCGTGTGCACGATCGCATCGTGCGCGTCGCGCTTCGTGTCGAGCATGAGGTCGTAGATCGTCGTCATGTCGTGGGTGTTGATGCCGAGACCCGCCGACAGCGCGCCCTGCGGGTCGAAGTCGACCGCGAGAACCCTGCGCCCGTATTCGGCGAGCGACGCGGCGAGATTGATGCTCGTGGTCGTCTTGCCGACGCCGCCCTTCTGGTTGCAGAGGGCGATGATTCGGGCGGGACCGTGGCGCTCGAGCTTCGCGGGGGTCGCAAACCCGTTGTAGGGGCGACCCGTAGGGCCGATAACGACGTCGTCGTTCTTTTTCGCCACCGATGTTCCTCCTGACACGCTCCCCCGAGTGTATCGGCACCGTTACATTCGGGGGCTCACTTTTCCCCGCGGTTCGCGGATCCGGGCGCGTCGCGCACCCGGATCCGCGTCAGCCGCCCGCCCGCAGCGCGGTGATCGGTTCGATGCGCGACGCGCGGCGCGCGGGATACCAGCCCGAGATCCAGCCCACGAGCGCGCCAACGACGACCCCGGCGATCGCGACGAACGGATCCACGACCGCGGTCCACTGCTGAATCGCCGAGACCCCGACGACGGCGAGCACGCCGAGCGCGGCGCCGATGAGGCCGCCGAGCACGCCGATGACGATCGACTCGACGGTGAACTGTGCCGCGATCTGCCGCCGCGTCGCCCCGAGCGCCCGGCGCAGGCCGATCTCCCCCGTGCGTTCCGTGACGGAAAGCAACGTGACGTTGGCGATGCCGAGCCCTCCGGCGAGCAGCGACACGGCACCCACGATCAGGAAGACGACGTTGACGTCGCCCTGCACCGCGTCGCCGAGCGTCGAGCTGGCCTGCGGGGCGCGGACCTTGAGCGAGTCCGGATCGTCGCTCGCGAGCGCGAGCGGCGCCTGTTCCGCCACCTGCGGGCCGGCTCCGACAGCGATGTGCGCGATCGCCTCGCCCGGCGCAAACAGGCCGAAGTCCTGGCGCGCCGTGCCGCTCGGCACGATCACGGCGTCGCGCAGGTCGCCGTGGGTGTGCAGATCGCCGACGATGCCGATCACGGCGTAGGCGAGTCCGTCGATGAAGATCGACGGCTGGCTGTCCACGCGCGCGATGTTGAGCCGTTCCGCGATGCGTGACCCGAGCACGGCAACGCGGTCGCCGCGCTCGTCGTGCCCCGCATCGAACATCCGCCCCGTCTGCATCTCGCCGCCCACGACGTCGAGCAGCTGCGACGATGCCGCCCGCACGGGAGGCACCGCGGTCGTAGGCGCTGACGGGTCGTTGAGCGGCACCGAGGTGATCGTCGCCGACTCGGCAAGCGCCACCTCGCTGAGGAGCGCCGCGCCGTCGACGCCCGCGAGACGCTCGAGCCGTTCCGGCGCATCCCACGGGATTCGACCCAGCGCGCCGCTGTTCTCACCGAACGACGCGGTCTCGGGTTCGATGGAGACCTGGGTGGATGCCGCCTGGTTGAACTGACTCGAGATCTGCCCGGCCGCCGTCTGCGCGAAACCCCAGGTCGCGACGAGTGAGCCGATTCCGAGCACCGTTCCGAGGATCGTCATGATGAGACGGCCCGGGCGGGAGCCGATGTCGCTCGTCGCCTCGGAGACGAGGTCGCTCGCCGAGAAGCGGTCGGCGCGTTCGACCGGCCTCAGCAGCTGTCCGGTGTCGGCGCTTGCGGCGCGGGGCTTCTTCCGCCACCCCATCACGACACCTCGCTGAGTCGGCCGTCGGAGATGCGCACGCTGCGGCCCGCCCGCTCGGCGACCGCCTGGTCGTGCGTGATGATCACGAGGGTGAGGCCGTCGGCGTTGAGGTCTTCGAAGAGCTCCATGACCTCGCCCGAGGTGCGCTGGTCGAGGCTACCGGTCGGCTCGTCGGCGAGCAGCAGCTGCGGATCCGAGACGACGGCGCGCGCGATCGCGACGCGCTGCTTCTCGCCGCCCGAGAGCGTGCCCGGGTAGAAGGTGCGCCGGTGCCCGAGACCGACGCGCTCGAGCGCGTCGTCCGCTCGGCGGGCTCGCTCCGCGCGCGGCACGCCGCTGTAGGTCATCGGCATCATGACGTTGTCGAAAACAGTTCGGCGCGACATCAGGTGGAACGACTGGAAGACGAACCCGATCGCCTGCGCGCGCACGGCCGCGCGCTGGTCCTCCGTCAGCTCGCTCGTGGCCGTGCCCGCCAGGCGGTACTCGCCGACCGTCGGCCGGTCGAGGAGACCGAGCAGGTTAAGCATCGTCGATTTCCCGGATCCGCTCGGCCCCACAATGGACACGTATTCGCCCGCGTCGATCGACAGGTTCGCGGCTTTCAGCGCCTGGACCTCGGGCGGGCCGGGAAACGATCTCGTCACGTCGCGCAGCTCGACGAGCGGCGTCACGACCCCACCACCACGAGGTCGCCCTCCTGGAGCTCGCCGTCCGTGGGCGACACCTCGACGTAGCCGCCCGAGGCGAGTCCGGTCTCGACCGTCACGATCCGGGTCTCCGCCTCGTCGCCGTCACGGGGGTCGCCCATCACGACCTCGACGCGCGATTCACCGCCGGGGCCCGCCGTCAGGGCCGCGTACGGCACCGAGAGCACCTCGCCCTCGGTGGCCCCCACGGGGATGTTCACGCGCACGTTCTCGCCGCGGAGCTCGTCGAGCTGCTCCGGTGTGAGCGGGTCCGGCTCCAGGGCGATGCTCACGCGACCACCCTCGGCCTTACCGATCGACGTGACCGTCGCGGCGTGCTCGGCGCCGCTCGGCAGCTCGAAGCTCGCCGTCATGCCCTCCTCGAGCAGCTGCGACTCGGTCTCGCCCGCGCTCGCGGTCAGCTGCACCGTCGCGCCCGACACGGTCATCGCGGCGCCCGACACGCTGTCCCCGCGCGACACGACGACATCGTCGACGCGGCGCGGCAGCTGGCTCATGAACAGCACCTCGCTCGCCGGGAGGTACGGTTGCACGGCCTCCTGCGCCGAGGCGAGCTGCTCCTGGGCGGACTCGAGGGACGCGTTCGCGGCATCGATCATGCGCTGTTCGGCGCTCGTGTCGGCAGCCACGTCGAGCTGGGCGCGCTGCAACTTCGCGATCTCCATCTGGTTTCGCACGTCGGAGGCATCCTCGCCCGCAGCCTCGAGTTCCTTCACCTGCCGCCACAGCGAATCGACAGCGCCGTCGGCCTCGCGGATCGCGATCTCGTCGGGCCCCTTCTGGGCATCGGCGAGCGCGGCCTGTGCGTCGGCGAGCTGCTGCTGCGCATCGCGCACGCCGCTCTCCGCCACCACGACGGCCTCGCCCGCGCCCTCCTCGGGCGCCGGGGCGGGATAGCCCGCCTGGTCGTACAGGGCGGCGACACCGGCAGCCGTCGCGGCGTCGAAGACATCGGATCCGGGATCGCCGGCATCGATGCCGACGGCCGCGAGCGATTCCTTCAGCTGCGTCACGTCGGGGCCGGAGGCGCCGATGCGCAGGGTGCGGTAGGCGGGCAGCTCGCCGGGCAGGACGATCACGGGGCGACCCGTCACCTCGAGCGCGATCGACAGCGGGCCGAGCTCGGCGCCGCGCTCGGGCACCTGACCGGTGACGATCGCCGCGCCCTCGAATGAGGAGGTGTCGATCTTCAGTTCGACCGCATCGTCGTATCCGACGTCGCCGCGGATCGTGACGTCGTTGCTGAGCTCGCCGAATTCGACCGGGACGGTCACGAGCCCGGGCGGGGGCGCCGCTTCGCCGGCGGCGCGGTCGAACGGCGACACGACGAAGTGGCCGAGCGCGATGCCACCCGCGAGTGCCACGACCGCGACGATGGCGGTCACCCACAGGCCACGGTTTCCCCGCACGACGCGACCCCACCCGCCCGCACGAGCGGACGGAGCGGGCGCCTCCTCGGTGTCATCGCCGGCGTCGGCCAGGATGGCATCCACATCGTCGAGGCGCGCGGGGGCCTCCTTCTTGCGACGGAACGCCATCACATGACCTGCTCGGCCGCGGCACGGAACGCCTCGAGTTCGGCTTCGTTGTCTTCGATGAACTGCTCTTCGAGCTCGAACTGGGCCGTGAGCTTCGCGTTCGAGTAGTCGGTCTCCTCGCGGCAGTCGAGGTCGGCCAGGGCCGTCTTGATCTCGTCGGCCGCGGCGTCCTTCCATTCCTGGGAGTTCGCGGGGTCGGTCGACTCGTAGTAGGCGTTGATCTCCTCCTCGGTCGCGTTCTCCCAGTCGGGTTCTTCGCCGCTGGCGTTCTCGTAGAGCTCGCTCTGGATGTCGGAGAACGACTCCTGCGCGTCGGTCTGCACCTCGAAACCGGGGAAGCCTGCGTCTTCCATGCACGTCGACCACTTCGCGTCGAGCTCGACGACCGAGTCGAGACTCTCGAGCTCCTCGTACAGGCCGTTCATCTTCTCCATCAGCGGCTCGTACTGCTCATAGAGCTCATCGAGCGCGTTGCTGTCGAAGATCTCCTCCGAGGCCTTGCCCTGGCAGCCCATGTCCATCGAGCTCCAGTCGAACTCGGGATCGTTCATCTGCTCCTCCGTCGGCGAGGGACCCGAGAGGACCTCGAAGTAGGCCTGCTGCTCGGATTCGCTCAGGGAGTCGATGTAGGGCTGGTTCGGGTCGGTGAACTCCTCGCCCTCCTCGACCGGCTCCTCGCTGCCCGGCCACACGAAGATGCCGTAGCCGTACTTCTCGACCCATTCGCGCTCATCGGGCTCCCATTCCATGCCCGAGTCGAACGACATCCCCGAGTTGTCGCCGGTCAGGGGGATGTACTCGAACCCCTCCGCCTGCATACAGGCGGCGATCGATTCCTCCATCAGCACCTGCTGCGCCTCGGCCTCGTCCTGCATCGCCTCGGGTGAAAGGTCCCCGCCGTAGAGCGCCGACATGTATTCGTTCAGGGGCGAGTCCTCGTAGCTAAGCTTCTCGCCGCCCCCTCCCCCGAAGATTCCGCTGATCGCGCCGCACCCGGAGAGGGTGAGCCCGAGGGCAGCCGTCGTGGCAAGGATCGCGAGGGGACGGAGAGTGCGCATGGGGTTCCTGACTGGCGTGCTGTCGCCGTGTGCTGTGGTCGGTTCGTGCCCCAGCATGGCAGAATACTCAGGCGCTCGCATCCGCCGTAAGGATGACCTTCTCTCGCGCGATATCCGTCAGGATGACGACGCGGCGCGGGGGTGCGCCGCTTGGTACATGTCGCGCAGTGTGTCCGCCGAGACGTGCGTGTAGATCTGCGTCGTGGCGACGGACGCGTGTCCCAGTAACTCCTGGACGACGCGGACATCGGCGCCGCCCTGCAGCAGGTGAGTCGCGAAGGAATGGCGCAGCGTGTGCGGCGAAACGTGCGCCGAAAGCTGGGCCTTCTCCGCCGCGGCCTGGATCACGAGCCACGCGCTCTGACGGGACAGCGGCCGTCCCCGTGCCCCGAGGAAGAGCTTCGGCGTGGCCGTCGACTTCGCGGCGAGCGCGGGCCGAACGCGCGTCAGGTACGCCTCCACGGCGGCTCTAGCGTAGGAGCCGAGCGGCACGATGCGCTCCTTATCGCCCTTGCCGCGCAGCCGCAGGATGTCGCCGTGGCGCATGTCATCGACGTCGAGTCCGATCGCCTCGCTCACGCGCGCGCCGGTCGCGTAGAGCAGTTCCAGTAGCGCGCGGTCGCGGATCCCGATCGGATCGTCCGCGCTTGGCGCCTCGAGGAGCGCCTCGACCTGCGCGATCGTGAGCGCCTTGGGAAGCTTCTGCGGTTGCTTCGGCGGCACGAGCTTCGTCGTAGGATCCGTGCTCGCCGCGCCCTCGCGGGCGAGGAAACGGTGAAGCCCCCGGACCGAGGACTGGAGCCGTGCGAGCGAGCTCGACGCCGGCGGCGGATCCACCGCCGCGGCGTGCTCGACGAAGGCCCGGACCGTGTCGGGTGCGATCTCGCCGGAGTCGGCGATGCCGCGCTCCGCGAGCCAGGCGGCGTAACCGGCGAGGTCTCGCCGGTACGCCGCCACGGTGTTGTCGCTCAGACCGCGCTCGATCGAGATATGGCGCAGATAGCCGTCGATCGCACGATCGAGCTGCATGATGGCGTCAGATGCCGCGGCGGCGCGCCGCCATGAGCACGCCGATCGTCATGATGCCGTTGTGCAGGCGCCCCTCGGAGATGCCGTCGAGCACCTCGGAGATCGGCACCCATGCCTTGCGGATGTCGGCCTCCTCGTCGTCCCGATCGAAGGTCTCGCCGGTCGAGCGCACCCCGCTTGCGAGGAAGATCCGCACGAACTCTTCGGATCCCCCGGGCGAGACCGCGAAGTTCCCGAGGTCCTCCCACCGGTCGGCCTCGAGGTCGGCCTCTTCCGCGAGCTCGCGAGCGGCCGCGTCGCGAGGATCCTCGCCAGCGACGTCGAGGAGACCGGCGGGGATCTCCCAGTCGCGACTGCGAATCGGGTGACGATACTGCTGGATCAGGAGCACGCGGTCTTCGTCGTCGATCGCGACAACGGCCACGGCGCCCGAGTGATCGAGATAGTGCCGCACGAGCGACGTCTTGCCGTAGCGGAAGGTGTCCTCGCGGACGTCCCAGACGTACCCGTTGTAGACGACCTCGCTGCGCGTGACGTCGACCTCGAAGGGCTCGTCACGAAGCGTCGTCACTCAGCGACCTCGAACAGCTCGCTCGAGCTGGCGCGCTCGATCGCCGCACCGACGAGGCCGCGGAACAGCGGGTGCGCCTCGGTGGGCCGCGACCGCAGCTCGGGGTGCGCCTGCGTGGCGATGTAGTACGGGTGCGTGTCGCGCGGCAGCTCGACGAACTCGACCAGGTCGAGGTCGGGGTTCAGGCCCGAGAACACGAGGCCCGCGTCGGCGATCTGGTCGCGGTAGCGGTTGTTGACCTCGTAGCGGTGACGGTGGCGCTCCTCGACCTCGGTCGTGCCGTACACCTCGGCCGCGATCGAACCCTCGGCGAGCTTCGCCGGGTAGAGCCCGAGGCGCATGGTGCCGCCCAGGTCGCCGCCGTCGAGGATCTCGACCTGTTCCTGCATCGTCGCAATGACGGGGACGGGCGTCTCCGGGTCGAACTCGGTCGAGCTCGCGCCGGCGAAGCCCGCGACGTTACGCGCATACTCGATGACCATGGTCTGCATGCCCAGGCAGATACCGAGCGTCGGGATCCCCTGCTCGCGCGTGAACTTCAGCGCACCGAGCTTGCCTTCGATTCCGCGGATCCCGAAGCCGCCGGGCACCACGATGCCGTCGAGGTCGGCGAGGTTCTCACGCGCGCCCTCTTCCGTCTCGCACAGGTCGGAGGGGATCCACCGGATCCCGACCTTCGCGCCGTGCGCGAAGCCGCCGGCCTTGATCGCCTCCGTCACCGAGAGGTAGGCGTCGGGCAGGTCGATGTACTTTCCGACGAGACCGATCGTCACCTCGTGCTTGGGGTGGTGCACGGCGTCGAGGACGCGCTGCCAGCGGGTCCAGTCGACCTCGCCCGCCTTGGTGTCGAGCCCGAGCTTCTTGATGATGACGCTGTCGAGTCCCTGCGAGTTGAGCGTCGTCGGGATGTCGTAGATGCTCGGCAGGTCGACCGTGTTGACGACCGCGTCGGCGTCGACGTCGCACATCAGGGCGATCTTGTTGAGGTTCGCCTCGGTCACGGGGCGGTCGCTGCGCAGCACGAGCGCGTCGGGCTGAATGCCCACCTGGCGCAGAGCGGCGACGGAGTGCTGGGTCGGCTTGGTCTTCTGCTCGCCGGAAGCGCCCATGAACGGCACGAGCGAGACGTGGACGAAGAAGACGTTGCCCCGGCCGAGTTCGTGGCGCAGCTGACGGGCGGCCTCGAGGAAGGGCTGCGATTCGATGTCGCCGACCGTGCCGCCGACCTCGGTGATGATGACGTCGGGCTTGCGCTCGGCCTCGGCCTGCAGGCGCATGCGGCGCTTGATCTCGTCGGTGATGTGCGGGATCACCTGCACCGTGTCGCCGAGGTACTCGCCGCGGCGTTCGCGCTCAATGACCTTCGAGTAGATCTGACCGGTCGTGACGTTGGCGGCCTGGGAGAGGTTGACGTCGAGGAAGCGCTCGTAGTGTCCGATGTCGAGGTCGGTCTCCGCGCCATCGTCGGTGACGAAGACCTCGCCGTGCTGGAACGGGTTCATCGTTCCCGGGTCGACGTTGAGGTAGGGGTCGAGCTTCTGCATCACGACGTGCAGGCCGCGCGCCGTCAGCAGGTTGCCGAGGCTGGCCGCCGTGAGCCCCTTGCCGAGAGAGGAGACGACACCGCCCGTCACGAAGATCTGCTTGGTAGTGGTGTCGGTAATCGCCGCGTCAGAAGTCTGCATCACGGGCTTCGATCCTATCCCCCGAGTCCGGGCTCCAGATGTGTGCGGCTGGGTCGCACGCTGAGAAAGCACTGAGCACGAGCATACTCACCCCGTGCGCGGCGCGGGAGATGGCCCCGTGCGCCACATGAGGACGGACGCCGTGATGGCGAGCGCGATGTTCGCGAGCATGATGATGCCCGGAACGGCGAACCACGGCTCCTCGCCGTAGGCGTTGACCGAGCCCCAGAACCAGGTCACGATGCTCGCGATCGTGAACCCGATCGAGACGAAGCTCACCGCTTCGCGGGCGGTTCCGCGGCGCGGGCGACGCAGCACGCCGATGATGCCCGCGGCGAACGCCGGCAGGGCGAAGACGTACTGGATCCACACGGGGCGTGCCTCCGCGATGCGCATCGCGCGCCACTCCGCGCGCGTGCCCGCCTGTGCGAACGTGCCCTCGTCGAAGACGAGCTGTATGCCGGCGTCGGAATCGTCGTACTCGGTGTCGAGGCCGTACTCGCCGGGCCCGGCGAAGCGCATCGTCGTGACGTCCCCGGCGCGCGTCACCTCCGCCTCGCGGTCTTCGCGATCGCGCCGGTCGATCTCCCAGCCGGTCGGGGCTTCGGCGGCGAGACTCGCGAGTTCCTCGGGCACCCTCAGGCTCGCGCTCGCGCTCTCGAGGGGCGTGTCGTAGTCGTCCCAATCCCAGTCCCAACCGGGTGCGAGCGCCGCCCACCGGATCCGCTGCTGCCAGCCGTCCGCCGTTCTCACCGTGGCGACGGGCGAGGCGACGACGTAGTCGATCTCGACGGTGTGGGTGCCTGGCCACGGCGCCTCGATGCGCGTCTGCATCATGGCATGGTCGGCCTGCACTCGCGGCGCGGAGACGCGTTCCTGCTCGAAGGGGACCGGGGATCCATCGACGCGCACCTCGGTGACGCTCAGGCGGGTGTCGTGGCCGTCGACGCGATCATGCCAGTCGCGAAAGAGCTGCGGCGTGCGCCCCGCGTCCAGCACGGTCACGTCGAGCGTCTCCGTCACCTCGATCCGCGGGTCCGCGGATCCGCCGGCGATCCCGGCCTCCGCGTCGAAGCGCTGCACGCTCACGCCGTAGCGCCCCGGCCGGTCGAGCTCGTAGCTCGCGCTTCCCGGCGCGTCCGAAGTGGGCCCGGGGAAGACCGACACGAAGACGATCGCGGCCGCGACCGCGAGCACGGGCACGACGCGCACCGATGCGCGGAGCGCCGGAAGGCCGCGCGGAGTGCGATCCGGCTCGATGCGCGCATCGGCGAGCACCCGCTGGATCGTTCGGGCTGACTCGCGCGGGGTGCGGGTCATCAGCGCGTACGGGAGCAGCCGGTCGTGGATATCGACGAGCTCGCCGAGGTTCGCCCCTCGGTCGTATAGGCGAATCCCCTCGACCGCGTCTCGCAGCTTGGCGCCGCGCGGCGTCAGCGGTGCCGCGGTGAGGACGACCGAGGCGGTGATGACCGCGAGCACGATGAGCAGGCCCGTGGCGGCAACGGGCCACCACTCGAGGCCGATGCGTTCGTGACCTGCCAGCTGCCGAGTGAGCGCGAACTGGGCTCCGACGAGAACGACGGCGGCGGCGAGCAGGACGTGGGTGACGAGCCCTCGCGGCCGTCGCCGGAGCTTCTGCTCGAACTGCTCGCGCCAGGCTTTCGACGAGCGGTACCCCGACGGGCGCGCGATCGCGAGCCCGGGTGACGCGGCGAGCCGTGCCTCACGGGCGAGCTGCCGCTCGTGACGAGCGCTCGGTTCGCCCTGGTAGCGCGCCACGAAATCGACGAGACGCACGGTGCGCCGGGCGCGCATCACGCGCGCGGCAACCGAGGGCGAGACGCCCTTCGGCGGGGTGAATCGCGCGACGATCCACGGGTCTCCCTCGGCATCGGACCACAGCGCGGCCCGCGCGGCGAGGGCGCTCGTCAGGAGCACGGCGCAGAGGGCGAGCGGCAGGAACGGCCCGAGCAGCATGAGCCAGAACAGCACCGTCGGCGTCGGCATCGAGAAGGTGCCCTCGTCGAAATCCGCCTCGATCGTCATCGACGCGTACGGGGGCAGGTTCTGGTCGTTCGTGACGCTGTACCGCACGAGTCCCGGCCCGACGCTCTCCGGTTCGAGAACGGCCGACGAACCGATGATCGTCCAGTACACCGCACCCCGGGGCCCCGATACGAGCGCGTCCGAGAGTTCGCGCGGCATCGTGATCGAGAACGCCGTCTTCGCCGAGCCCTGCTCGAACTCGGGGCCGAACGCGTCCCAGTAGATCGTCTGAATGCGCCTCCCGCTCGAGGGATCCTCGGTGTCGTAGGCGAGGTCGTCGAGGCTGTATGCGAGCGAGAACTCGTGGTCGCCGCTGAGGCGCTCCCCCGCATCGAGCACCCAGCTCGTGCGCGTCGCCGAACGGCGCTCGTCGGGCTCGATCGCCTCGCCGTCGAGCGTCGCGGAGCTCAGCCGCGGATTCAGGTCGTGTCCCTCGAGCTCGGCCAGCACGGTGCGTTCGATGCCCGACTCGTCGATGTCGTCGGGGAAGAACGCCGTGAACGACTCGACGACCTGGGCGCGGAGCCGGCCGTCATCGCCGAGCTCGAGGCTCATCTCGACGCTCGTCTCCCGGGCGATCCACCGGTCGTGCGCGGCATCGCGCGTCGTGTCGAGCACGTCGTCGAGCGAGGTGGGCGCGTTGACGATCGGTCCGAACAGCAGCACCGCGCAGCCGATGAGCAGGAGAACGCAGGTGGACCATACGGCACCGATACTTCGCCGGCTCGCCGCTTCATCGCCGCGCTCCCACCTGGCCATGCGCCCGGCCAACCAGCCGTACAGCGGCGTGTGGCGGGGCGGGGCGGGCGCGGGGATCCGCTCGGGAGTCGACACGGGTCTGCTATCCCCGAGCGACCTCGAGCAGCTCGCGGGCGTGGGTCAGCGCCGCTTCGCTGTCGGCCATACCGCTTAGCAGCCGCGCCATCTCCGCCTCGCGCTTCGCTCCCTCGAGGCGCGTCACGCTGGAGGAGGTGATTGAACCGTCGTGCGACTTGACGACGCTGAGATGGTTGCCCGCGAAGGCGGCCACCTGCGCGAGGTGGGTGACGGCGATGACCTGCGACTTCTCGGCGAGCTTGGCCAGGCGCCGCCCGACCTCGATGGCCGCGGCCCCGCCGATGCCCGCGTCGACCTCATCGAAGACGAAGGTCGGCACCGGATCCGTCGCCGCGACGACGACCTCGATCGCGAGCATGACGCGGCTGAGCTCGCCCCCGGATGCGCCCTTCGAGACGATGCGGGGTTCGGCCCCGGGGTGGGGCGCCAGCAGGAACGACACGGTGTCGCGGCCGTGGACCGACTCCGGTCCGTCGGCGACCTCGACCGTGAGCGTCGCGTTGGGCATGGCGAGGGCGTGCAGTTCCTCCGTCGCGAGCTCGGCGAGTCGCGCCGCGGCCGTGCGGCGCTCGGCGCTCAGGCGTCCCGCGGCCTGGTCGAGGTCGGCCCGTGCCGTGTCGCGATCCGCGGCGAGCCGCTCGATGCGGTCGCCGTCGTCGTCGAGCTCCGCGAGACGCGCGGATCCGCTCTCCAGCAGCGCGATCGCCTCGTCGAGGGATCCGTGCTTGCGCGCGAGATCCGCGAGCACGGCGCGCCGCTCCTCGACGGCGGCGAGCTCCGTCGGCCCCTGCTCGTCGAGGTCCGCGAGATAGCTGGACAGCTCGACGGCGAGGTCGCCGATCCGGTAGTTGATCTCGTCGATCGCCTGGCCGATCGACGCGAGAGCGGGATCCGTCGCCCGCTCGAGCCCGCGTCGTGCCTCGCCCAGCAGGGTCGAGACATCGCCCGACCCCTCCTCGCTCGAGAGCGCCTCCCGCGCGAGCATGGCCGCCTCGCGGAGCTGCTCGGCGTTCGCGAGCCGCTCCGCGCGCGCGGCAAGCTCGATGTCCTCGCCCGACGTCGGCGCAGTCGTCTCGATCTCGGCGAGCGCGTGCCGCAGCCGCTCGGCCTCGGCGGCGCGCGAGTCCCGCTCGGCGACGAGTTCGGTGAGCTCGCGATCGATGCGAGTGAACGCCTCGTACGCGGCACGGTACGCCGAGCGGGCGTCGCGCACTACGTCGCCGCCGAAACGGTCGAGGGTCTCGCGCTGCTCCGCCGTCGACTTCAGGCGAAGCTGGTCGGTCTGCCCATGCACCGCGACGAGCATCTCCGCGAGTTCGCCGAGCACGCTGGCCGGCGCGGTGCGCCCACCCACGGATGCGCGGCTGCGCCCCGATGCCGAGATGGTGCGCGAGAGGTAGAGCTCGCCGCGACCATTCTCCGCGGGTTCGAGCTCACCGCCCGCCTCGCGCACCCGATCGGCGACGCGGCCCTCCGCGGGCACGTTCCAGATGCCCTCGACGACGGCCTGATCGTCGCCCGAGCGCACCGTCCCGCTGTCGGACCGCTGCCCCATCAGCAGCCCGAGACCCGTGACGACCATGGTCTTGCCGGCGCCCGTCTCGCCCGTGATCGCGGTGAAACCGGGGCCCATGGGCAGGACCGCGTCGGCGATCACGCCCAGGCCCGTCAACCGCATCTGTTCGATCATCGGGTGGCCTCCGAGTTCGGCTTCACGATGTTGATCGATGTCGTCTGCATCGATCCGGACGGCCCGCGCCACCCCTGGACCGGCAGCTGAAACTTGCGCACGAGGCGGTCCGTGAAGGCCGCGGGGTGCAGCCGCGCCAGACGCACCGGCACCGGCGAACGTCGCACGGACACCCGGGCCCCGGCCGGCAGCGCGTAGCTGCGGCGGCCATCGCACCACACCACGCCCGATGCTCCCGGTGAGTTCTGGAGTTCCAGCGCGACGGCATGTTCGGGGCCGACCACGAGCGGGCGCGCGAAGAGCGCGTGCGCCGAGATTGGCACGACCGTGATCGCCTGGACGGTCGGCCAGACGACGGGGCCGCCTGCGGAGAAGGCGTACGCCGTCGATCCCGTCGGGGTCGCGATGACGACGCCGTCGGCGCCGAAGCTCGACAGGGGCCGGCGATCGATCTCGAGCACGACCTCGATCATTCGCCCCGGGCTGTCCTTCTCGACGGTGACCTCATTCAGCGCGAAGCTCTCGAACACGACCTCCCCCCGCGCGTCGCGCACCTTTACGGACAGGGCGAGGCGCTCCTCGACGTCGTAGTCGCCCGCGATCGCGCGCGCGACCGCCGCGTCCATGTTGTCGCGCTCGATCTCGGCGAGGAAGCCGACGTGCCCCATGTTGATCCCGAGAACGGGGGCGGTGCCCTCGCGGACGAGTTCCGCGGCGCGCAGGATCGTGCCGTCGCCGCCGAGGACGATCGCGAGGTCGACATCGGCGATGGGAACGTCGACGCCGAGAACCGCCACATCCGAGAGCACCGGCGCGAGCACGGACAGGTCGGCGCGATCCTCGGCGTCCATGACGGCGAGCGCGCCGGAGCGGGTGAGCGTATCGACGACCCGCACCGCTGCCTCGACCGTGTCGTTGCGGTGCGCATGCGCGACCACCAGGATCTTGCGCTTCGTCATCAGCCATCCCATCCTCAGTGAAGCCAGGTGGTTCCCATTGTGTCGGATCGCGCGGCTGATGCGGGACGCGCGGCGGCGATTCGTCTAAATGTTCGAAGAACGTTCAGACTGCGCGAAACGAGATCCGCTCATCGCACCGCACGGCGGATCTCCGCCGCCCAGCTGCGGCGGGCGCCATCGGCGCGGAGGTGGAGCAACGCCTCGCGATTCCCGTGCATCCCCTCGACGGGCGACGGCAGGACGCCGTGCGCGACGAGGCCCGCACGCTCCGCCGCGTCGACGACGTCGGCGACCGCTCGCTCCCGCAGGTCGTCATCGACGACGACTCCCCCGCGAACGCCCGTGCGCCCGACCTCGAATTGGGGCTTCACGAGCAGGATGACGTCCGCCGCGTCTGCCATCACCGCGCGGACGGCGGGAAGCACGTGCGCGAGCGAGATGAACGAGAGATCGCCCGTCACAACGCTCGGCGCCTCGTCGACTCCGCTCGCGGATGCGAGGCTTTCGCGCGTCATGTATCGCACGTTGTACCCCTCGACGACGCTCACGCGCTCGTCGGCGCGAAGCTCGCCCGCGAGCTGGTCGTGACCGACGTCGACCGCCATCACGCGCTCCGCGCCCCGTTCGAGAAGCACCTGGGTGAAGCCCCCTGTGGACGCGCCGAGGTCGAGCGCGAGGCGCCCGGCGACGGCTACCCCGAATCCGTCGAGGCCGGCGATCAGCTTGTGCGCCGCGCGGCTCACCCAGTGATCCGCTTCGACCTCGAGCGTCTGCTCGGGGGCGACCCTGGCCGCGGGCTTGACGGCGATGGATCCATCGACCCGCACGCGCCCCTCGGCGATGAGGCGCGCGGCGTGCGTGCGCGAACGCGCGAGGCCGCGGGCGGCGAGCTGGGCGTCGAGGCGCTCGCTCACGCCTCGGCGTCCCGTTCGATCTCGCGCGCGAGCTCGTCGTAGGCCGCCTGATACGCCGCCGCTCGTTCGTCGAGCGGCAGTTCTTCGATCGCCTCGGGATCCATCATCACTGCCTGTGGAAGGTATCGCGGTAGAGGATCTCGGGAACGTTGAATCCGAAGATCGCTCGCCCGGTCGACCAGATCGCGTGCGCGCCGGCCCGCAGCAGATTGAGTTGGCTATCGCCCTCATCGAGGATCTCGATCTGCGGCCCGTCGCTCGTGCGGATCTTCGCCGAGCCCACCGTCGTGACGCCGTTGCGCTGCTTGACCTCCGGGTACGGCTCGAACAGGTCGCGCAGGTCGCCGACGATGTAGGTGGGGCGCGAGTGCGAGGGCGCCGCGAGCACCTGCTTCGGTCGGTCGATGCCCGTCAGCACGAGCGCCGACGCCATGCCCGCCGCCTGCGCGCCCTGGATGTCGGTGTCGAGGCGGTCGCCGATGAACAGCGGCTTCTTCGCCCCGAAACGCTTCGTCGCGGCGTGGAAGATCGGGGCCTCGGGCTTTCCCGCGACGGTCGCGAGTCGCCCCACCGCCGTGTGAACGGCCGAGACGAGCGTTCCGTTCCCGGGCGCGATGCCGCGCTCGCGCGGAATCGTCCAGTCGGTGTTCGTCGCGATCCAGGGGATCCCGCCCTCGGCCTCCGGAGTCTTCAGCGCGTAGGCCGCCTCGGCCAGGTGCGTCCACGAGACGTCGGGGTTGAAGCCCTGCAGCACCGCCGCCGGAGAATCGTCCGCGCTCCGCGTGACGACGTATCCCGCCTTTTCGAGCTCGACGACCAGCCCCTCGCCGCCCACCACGAGCACCGTGGATCCGGCGGGGACCTTCTGCGCGAGAAGCGCGACGGCCGCCTGCGGGCTGGTCACGACATCCTCCGCTACCGTGTGCAGCCCGAGATCCGCGAGGTGCTGAGCAACAGAAGCGTCGGTGCGCGAGGCGTTATTCGTGATGAAACCGATCTTGCGCCCCTCGCTCTCGGCGCGGTTGAGGCTCTCGACCGCGTGCGGGATAGCGCCGGGGCCGGCGTACACGACGCCGTCGAGGTCGGCGAGCACGACGTCAACTCCGTCGAGCGGGGTGGGGTCCTTCCGTCCGAACAGCGCCATTACTTCTCGTCCTCGCGATCGTCGTCGACGATGCCCGCCTCGGCGAGGATCTCGCTCACCTCGTCCTCGATCGACCGCTCGCCCTCGGCGGGGTCGTACGCCGCGTCGTCCGCGATGCCTGCCGAGTCGGCCGGTTCCTCTCCGGCGTCCTCGGTCTCGACGGGCCCGAGGTCGTTCGTGTCTTCACCCTGCTCTGCGTCGGCGGGGGCGTCCGCCTCGACGGCCGCGTCTGCGGCTTCCGAACGCTCATCGGCGTCTTCGGCGCCTTCGGCGTGTATGGCTTCCGCGCGCTCTTCGGCGTCCTCGGCGTCCTCGGCGTCTGCGGTTTCCGCGCGCTCTTCGGCGTCCTCGGCGTCCTCGGCGTCTGCGGTTTCCGCGCGCTCTTCGGCGTCCTCGGCGTCGCCGTGATCGTCGGCCGACTCCGCGCGGTCGTACGCGGCCTCGTCTTCCCACTCGAGCCCCAGGTCGCGGGCGTGCATCTCGTGCACCATGACGGTGTCGTCCTCCGCCAGGCGGGTTTCGACGGCGTCCGCCGCGACCTCGGCGCGATGCGCCCATTCGGCGGCCTCGTCCGTGCGACCGAGGTCTTCGAGCACGGCGGCGCGCGCCGCGAACAGTCCGGCGCTCCACTCGTACGCCTTGTTGGGGTCGTCCTCGGGGATGTCGAGCTCGTGCAAGGCGAGCTCGGTCTGGCCGAGGTCGAGGCGAGCGCCCGACATCGCGATCGCAAGCTCGACGCGCTGCGCGATCGGGAGCGCCTCGCGATCCGTCGCGCGCCCCTCCTCGAGCGCCTTCTCCGGGCGTCCCACCCCGCGCTCGCTGTCGACGATCATCGCGGCGTGATCATTGCGTCCGGTGATCCTGCGCACGGTACGCAGCTCCCGAAGCGCGAGAGCGAAGTCACCCGTCGCGTAGGCCGTGATGGCGAGCGTCTCGCGCACCACGGCCACACGACCGGCGTGACGCATGGCGGCCTGTGCGTGCTCGTGCGCGAGCACCGGGTCGTCATCAATCGCCTGAGCCGCCATCGCCATGTGACGCGCGACCCGCTCGGCGTTCTCGGCGCTCAGGGTCTTCAACTCGTTGCGCGCCGCCGGGGCGAGATCCTTCGGGGTGATGTCCTCGGGCAGCGCCGGATCCGCGATCCGCTCGCGGTGCGGGGCGAGGGGGTTCTCCTCGCGCTCATCCCAACGGTCGAAGCGGTCGCCCCCGCGATCGTCACGGCGATCGTCACGGCGATCGTCACGACGATCTTCACCGTGGAATCCCCCGCGATATCCGCCGTCGCGGCGGTCGTCGCGACCCTGTGCGCGGTAGCCGCCGTCGCGGCCACCCTCGCGACGGTCGAAGGAACGTCCTCCGCGCGAATCGCCATCGCGGCCGCCACGGTAGCCGCCGTCGCGGCGGTCGCCGCCGGAGAATCCTCCGCGTCGGTCGTCGCCCTGGCGCGGGCCGCGGAATCCGCCTTCGCGGCCACCCTGGTAGCCGCCTTCACGGTTGCCCCTGTAACCGCCTTCGCGGCGCTCGGCAGGGCGTCCGCCTCGGGCGTCGCCGTCACGGCGTCCCTGGTAACCGCCCTCGCGACGGTCGGACGATCGGCCGCCGCCGTAGCCACCCTCGCGGCGGTCTCCCGAACGCGAGTCGCCGTCGCGGTTCCCGCGGAACCCGCCCTCGCGACGATCGCCCGAACGCGAGTCGCCGTCGCGGCCACCACGGTAGCCGCCGTCGCGGCCACCACGGTAGCCGCCGTCGCGACGGTCGCCGCCGGAGAAACCGCCACGACGGTCGTCGCCCTGGCGGGGACTACGGAACCCGCCGTCGCGGCCACCCTGATAGCCGCCTTCGCGGTTGCCCCTATAGCCGCCCTCGCGGCCCTCGTTGGGACGTCCGCCTCGAGCGTCGCCCTGCCGGCGCCCCTGGTAGCCGCCGTCGCGACGGTCGAACGAGCGCCCCTCGCGCGGGCCGCCCTCACGGTTTCCGCGGTAGCCGCCCTCGCGTCGCTCGCCGCCCTGGAAACCGCCACGACGATCGTCGCCCTGGCGCGGGCCGCGGAATCCTCCGTCCCGACCACCCTGGTAGCCGCCATCGCGTCGCTCGTCGCGACCGCCGCGGTAGCCGCCCTCACGACGGTCTCCACCCTGATAGCCGCCCCGGCGGTCGTCATCGCGACGCGGCCCGCGGTACGCGCCGTCGCGGCCGCCCTGCGATCCGCCCTCGCGTCGCTCGAAGGTACGCCCGCCGCGCGAATCGCGGTCACCGCGGTAGCCGCCCTCACGACGGTCTCCGCCCTGGAAACCGCCGCGGCGGTCGTCATCGCGACGCGGGCCTCGATACCCGCCGTCGCGGTCGCCGTTGCGCCGCTCTCCATCGCGAGGCCCGCGATAATCGCCGCGGCCGCCGCTGTTCCGGTCGGAGCCGGCCTCACGCCGAGGACGACGTTCGCCGTCGTTTCGGCGATCGTTCTTGTCGTTGTTCTCGTCGGTGGCCATGCCCACTCCCCTATGTCATGCGCGCTCAACGCGCGCACTCGTTATTCTTTGCTCGTCCTACGAGCCTAAACCAAACCGTAAACGCACAAAAGGGCCGCCCAGCATTGGGCGACCCTTTCGTCTAAGTAAAGTCCGGCGGTGTCCTACTCTCCCACAAGGTCCCCCTTGCAGTACCATCGGCGCTGAGAGGCTTAGCTTCCGGGTTCGGAATGTGACCGGGCGTTTCCCTCTCGCTAAAACCACCGAAACAACCAGCAACCAACACGCAAAACGTGCGGCAAACCTGTTTCAGATAGCGAAACACTATTCAACTATCAACAACCCCACCAGGGAATCAAACCCTAGGGGANGAACCACAAAGTGGACGCGAACTTTCATACAGAAGAAAGTGTTTATCAAGTCATCGGCCTATTAGTACCAGTCAGCTACACACATTACTGTGCTTCCACATCTGGCCTATCAACCCAGTAGTCTGCTGGGAGCCTCTCGGACCGAAGTCCATGGAAGTCTCATCTCAAGGCCGGCTTCCCGCTTAGATGCTTTCAGCGGTTATCCATCCCGAACGTAGCCAACCAGCCATGCCCTTGGCAGGACAACTGGCACACCAGAGGTTCGTCCACCCCGG
>NZ_BMMQ01000001.1 GCF_014646015.1 Microbacterium nanhaiense | reverse complement strand
ACCACCGCCAACGCGCCCAAGACGCCCTCGGCGGCTTGACGCCCATCGAGTTCGAAGCCAAGCTAGCCGAGCCGCTCACACTCGCGGCCTAAACCGAAACTGTCACCAATTCGTTCCTCACGCCCGACTCGCGAACTACGTGAACCTCTTCGAGGACCCACGCGTGGCGTTGTCGTTAGGCAACACGCTCTTCTATGCCTTGATGGCAGTGCCGCTCGAGATCGCTGTCGCTCTCGTGCTGGCGATGCTGCTGGCCGGGGTGCGGCGTGGGGCCGGCGTGTTCCGCACGCTGTATTACTTGCCCAAGATGACGCCGGCCGTCGCGACGGCGGCGATGTTCTTCCTGCTCCTCAACGGCAACAGCGGCGCGCTGAACGAGCTGCTGCGGTTCTTCGGGATCGACGGTCCGCAGTGGCTCGTCGACCCGGCGTGGATCAAGCCCAGCATCGTACTCATGACGCTGTGGAGCGTCGCCGGCACCATGGTGATCTTCCTCGCGGCGCTGAAGAACGTGCCCATCGAGCTGTACGAGGTCGCGGCCCTCGACGGCGCCGGGAAACTGCGGCGATTCTTCTCGATCACGTTGCCGATGATCTCCGGCGCGATGTTCTTCAACGTCATCGTGCTCTCCATCGCGGCTTTTCAAGTATTCGACCAGGCGTATGTCCTGTTCTGGCGCGACCAGAGCAACTCCTCGCCCGAGTCATCGCTGTTCTATGCCATTTACCTGTTCCAGCAGGCGTTCCGCCAGTTTGATTTCGGGTTCGCCGCTGCTATGGCCTGGTTGCTGTTCGTCATCATCATGGCGATCACCGTGATCCAGGTGAAGTTCGGCAATCGGTTCGTGTACTACGAGGCGGACCACTGATGTCGATATCCTTCCGCCCCGTCCCGCCGTCCGTCGAGCCACCGCTCGAACCGTCGACGGTCATCGTCACCGTGCCCGACGCACGCCGTCGCCGCCGCCGCGCGACGTCCGCCCGCGAAGGCAGTCTGATCGGTCGCGCCCTGCGCCTCGCGCTGCTCGTCGCGTTCGCGGCACTTTTCCTATATCGGTTCGTGTGGCTCCTCGCAGCGAGTCTCAAGCCGCGCGGCGAGGTGTTCGACAACTCGCTCATTCCGCAGACATTCATGCCCGAGAATTACGTCGAGGTATGGAATCAGTTGCCGCTGATGAGCTGGATGTGGAACAGCGTCGCCATCGCGTTCCTCGCGGCGACGGCGGTGTCGATCTCGAGCTCGATCGTCGCATTCGGTTTCGCGTACTTCCGCTTCCCGGGGCGCAGCGTCCTCTTCGGCCTCGTGCTCGCCACCATGATGCTCCCCGGCGCCGTCACCATGGTCCCGATCTATCTGATCTGGAAGGAGACGGGGATGCTGGGCACCTGGGTGCCGCTATGGGGCATGAACCTCTTCGGATCTGCCTTCTACATCTTCCTACAGCGTCAGTTCTTCCTCGGGTTGCCTCGCGGTCTGTTCGAGGCGGCGCGCCTGGACGGCGCAAGCTACTGGAAGATGTTCTGGCGTATCGCGATGCCGCTTTCGGTCCCGTCGTTCGTGATCGTCTTCCTCTTCGAGTTCCAGGCCAGTTGGAACAACCTGCAGTCGGCGCTGATCTACCTGAACGCGGGCTCCCCCGATGATTTCGCCGCCCCGCTCGGCATCGCGTACGCGATGACGAAGTACAGCCCCACCGCGGGTGGACACGGGGACTACCAGTACGTCATGGTCGCCGCCCTCATCGTCACGATACCGATGCTCGTGCTATTCGCCTTCGGGCAACGGTACTTCATCGAGGGCGTCGCAACACAGGGCCGAAAAGGTTGAGCGGCGCCTCCGCGCCGCCGAGAAAGGAACAGATCATGCGCAGAACATCTTTCGCTGCCGTAAGCCTGGCGGCGGCATCCGTCGTGCTCGCGGGGTGCGGTTCGGGCGGCCACGAGCACGCCGGTGATGCTGACTTCACCGCTGATCCCGAAGGAACCCTCGCGGCCTGGGGATTTGAGAACGTCGACGACGTCGCCACGTCGCGGCTCGACTACGCCGCCTCGCAACTCGACGGTGCGGATATCGATCTCGACGCAACCGCGTTTGATGCCCAGAAGTTCACTACACGCCTCGCCTCGGGCGACGTGCCCGACGTGGTGCAGATGGACCGCCGCTATGTCACCACCTACGCTGCACAGGATCTGATCATGCCCCTTGACGCCTGCTTCGAAGCGCACGACGTCGATGCGCGGTCGCATTGGTACGAGGCGGTCGTCGACGACGTCACCTATGACAACAGCATCTGGGCAGTGCCGCAGTTTTACCAGCCGCCGGCGATCCTGCTGAACAAGGCCGTGCTCGACGAGGCCGGTGTGACACCGGAGGAGATCGACACGTCGCAGCCCGATGTGCTACTCGCCGCGATCGAGAAGATTTATCAGGAGTCCGGCGGCGTACCGACGCGTCTCGGGTTCGATCCGGTCGCGACGGGTCAGAGCGGCCTATGGATCCTGGCGATGGGCGGGCAGCTCAACGACGAGGACGGCGCACCGACCCTCGACGACCCGGCCAACGCTGCCGGCGTCGAGATGCTTAAGCAGATCACCGACGCGCAAGGCGGCTTCGCGGCAGTGAAGAGCTTCACCGACTCGTTCGATACGTTCGGGGACGACAACCAGTACGTCGCCGGCCAGGTCGGAGCGCAGGTGAACGCGCAGTGGTACCCGAATGTCCTCTCGCCGTACGTGGATCAGCTCGATCTCGAGGCCGTGCCGTTCCGCGATGCCGACGGCGAGCCGTTCTCAGTCGCCTCGGGAACCGCGTTCGTGATTCCCGCGGGTGCGAAGAACCCCGCCGCTGCCTGCGCCTGGATGCTCGAGCTCACCTCCGACGAAGCGTGGGATGCGGCCGGTAAGGCGCGCGCCGAAACCCGCGAGCAGGACGGCGGAATCAACACCGGTCTGTTCACCGGCTCGCCAGACGCTGACGGTCGCCTGCGGGAAGAGTATGTCGTTGATAGCGGAAACGCCGGGTTCGACCAGGTCATCTCGACCTACTACGACGTCGTCGACTACGGCGAGTCGTTCGGGTCCTCCCCGGCTGGGCAGGAGATCCAGAACGAGCTCAACAACGCGATCACGGCCGCCCTGCTCGGGGACAAGTCGCCCGAAGACGCGCTTGCGGACGCTCAGCAGGCGGCGATGCGCGCCTACGAGAAGGCCACCGCGGGCTGACGTACGCGGCGAAGTGGTACAGAGGAGTGGGACCGGTGGGACTTGAACCCACGGATCGTCGAGTTATGAGCTCGCTGCCTTGACCATCTTGGCTACGGTCCCGCGGCTTGCCATTCTACTGGTCCTCGGCGTCCGGCTCCGAATCGCCCGCGGCCGGGGTGCGTCGTCCGGTGGCGGCTCCGCTCTCGCTTACGACCTGCGGGTGGTGCTTCGCCAGCAGGGCAACGCCGACGGCAGCGACCGCTCCTGCGAGCACCCATATCAGGAGCGTCCACAGGGGCGTGCGGGCCGCCTCGCCGAGGAGGGTGGCGCCGACCGCGACGGCGATGATCGGATCCACGACCGTGAGCCCCGCGATCACGAGATCGGGCGGCCCGGACGAGTAGGCCGTCTGCACGAAGTATGCGCCGACGAGGCCCGCCGCCGCCAGAGCGAGCGCGCAGGCGATCGTCAGGAGCCCGAAGTCGCCCTCCTGCACGCGCTTGATGATGACCTTCGCGAGGGTCGCGACGAAACCGTAGAGGACGCCGGCGCTGGTGATGTAGAACAGCGCCCCCGCGCGCAGGCGGAGGAACAGCCACGCGAAACCCACGAGGATAAGCACGACGAAGAGGATGACGAGCAGCACGAGAAGCTGCGAGTCGTCGAGCGGCCTCTCGACGGCGTAGAAGGCGGCGAAGCCCACGAAGACGAAGATCCCGCCGAGACACAGAGCGGTCGCGCTGAGCGACGCCTTGGTGGGCATGTGCCCGGTCATCTGGGCGTTCAGCATTGTCGTGATGACGAGCGAGATCGCTCCGAGCGGTTGCACGACGATCAGCGGCGCGATCGCGAGCGCTGAGAGCTGACACACGATCGCCGCGCCGAGGATCAGGGTGCCGAGCACCCACGAGGGCCTGCGCAGGAGGGCGACCACGTGCGCCGAGCTCAGACCCTGCTTGCCGGTGCGTCCAGACGCCGCCTCCACTTTCCGCACGCCACGGCTCTGATACTGCGCACCGAGCGACATGAACACTGCGCCGGCGATGGCGAGCGGGATGCCGAGCAGCAGCCCGGGGTTGTCGAAGAGGCCGACGAGCTCATCGTGCGGTGCGGCAACGGCTCGGATGGTCGTCTCATACCAGCTCACGCTGTCGAGCGTAGTGGCACTTTCTCGGAGACCGCCATCGGGTTAGCCCTAGCCTTGGAGTATGGCTATTCTCCCGATTCGCATTTGGGGCGACCCGGTTCTGCACGCGCCCGCCGCCGCGGTGGACGAGATCACCGACGAGATCCGCACGCTCGTCGCCGACATGTACGAGACGATGGATGCCGCCCCCGGCGTGGGACTCGCGGCCCCTCAGGTAGGCGTGGGCCTGCGCATCTACACGTACACCTACGAAGACGACGAGGGAAACCCGTGGCGCGGCGAGGTCATCAACCCCGTGCTGTGGATGGCGCCGCTCGAACCTGGCGAGCCGGACGAGGAGACCGAGTCCGAGGGATGCCTGTCGTTCCCCGGCGAGAGCTTTCCGCTGCGGCGATCGGATCGCGTCATGGTGACGGGCATCGACCTCGAGGGCCGGCCGGTGCACATCGAGGTCGACGGGTGGCGCGCCCGGATCATGCAGCACGAGTTCGATCACCTCGACGGTGTCGTCTACATCGACCGGATCTCGGACGGCGACTGGAAGACCGCACAGAAGATCGTGAAGAAGCGGCGCTGGGGCGTGCCCGGCGTGAGTTGGACCCCGGGGGTCGACGACGTCGACGCGTGAAGCTGTTACCGGGAGGCCATCTTCATTCCCTAAGCTCGAGTGGTATCCGATAGATCAGTACAGAGACAGGTTGTTATGACTCTCCGTAACCGCACCGCCCGCATCCTCATCGTCGGCGGCGCACTTCTTGCCGCCTCCACCCTCGCCGGTTGCGGCCAGATCAGCACGCTCTTCGGCGGCGCTCAGCGCGACAGCGACACGAACGAGGTCACCGAGGCGGGCACCGACTCGGTCTTCGACATCCAGGTCGGCGATTGCATGGCCGAGCCCGAGGGCGACGAGGTTTTCGACGTCGACGTCGTGCCCTGCTCGGAGGAGCATGACTACGAGTTCTACTACGCGTACGACCTCGACCTCGGCGAGGGCTTCCCCACGGACGAAGCCATGACCACCGACGCCGACCAGAAGTGCTACGACGCGTTCACCGACTTCGTCGGTATCCCCGCCGAGGAATCGGCTTCCCTGGCATTCAACTACTACCTCCCCAGCCCGGAGTCGTGGGCTGACGGCGACCGCCAGGTCCAGTGCATGGTGGTCGAGGTCGACGAGTCCGGCGCCGCCGTTCCTGTCACCGGATCCCTCAAGGGCTCCAAGCGCTGATTCTGCGTATCACGAAGGCCGTCCCGCACGGGGCGGCCTTCGTCATGCGCCGCCGAGAAACGCGTGGGCCTCGCGCGCGCCGGGCGTGATCAGGGGCTCCTCCCCCGCGCGGCGCACGCCGACAACGGATCCACGGTCCAAGACGAGCTGTTCGGCACCGATCTCCTGCGCGAACTCGACGTCGTTCGACACGATGAGCGCGGCCATTCCCCACTCCTCGCGCCGCCGGAGAATCGCGTCTCGGACGACGTGCCGCACCTCGATGTCGATCCCCGCGAGGGGCTCGTCGGCGATGAGTAGCCGCGGATCGAGAACGAGCGCGACGGCCAGGGCGACACGCTGGCGCATGCCCGAGCTGAGCTCGTGCGGGAACTTGCCCGCCGCCCCGAGCGGCAGTCGTACCTCATCGAGAAGGTTCGACACGCGGATCTCCAGCTGACGACGCGCCAGGCGCGGTTCGCGCTCCAGAAGCGGCAGCGAGATGAGTTCCCCGACTGTGCGGTCCGGGTCGAGCCCCGGACCCGCATCCTGCGAGAGGAAGCCGACCCGGAACGTGAGCACGTTGCGCGCACGACCGCGTCGTTCCGGGGAGATGCCGCACACCACCGCGGATCCGCCGACGATGCGCGTGTCGCGGCCGGCACGACCCGAGAGAGCGAGGGCGAGCGACGACTTTCCGGATCCCGTTGGCCCGGATACGACGAGCGCGGAGCCGAACGGGAGCTCGGCGCGCACGCCATCGACAGCGCGCATGCTCGACGGGCCCCGTCCGCGCGCAACGCTCAGATCGTCGAGGCGAAGCGCCCACTCGGTCAGTTTGGGTAATGCCATCAGGTCTCCTCGATGAGTCTGCGACGTTCCATTTCGAGATCGCGCAAGCGGATCTGCACGGCGCGCCCCTCCGGGCTGCCGGGCTCGAGTCGCTGCAGCTCGCCGAGCAGTTCGCTCTTCTGCGCGTCCAGCGCGCGCGCGATGAGTCGCCGGCACAGATCGTTCGCCGATACGGCGGCGTGCTCCTCGTCGCGGGCAGGGAAATCGCGCATCAGCACCTCGCCGCCGAGCTGGCGCAGCGACTGCGGCAGCAGGTCGAGCGCCGCCTGGCCCCAGCCCGGTTTCGACCGGTCGACCGCGAGAATGGCCTTGCGTACCTCGTCGAGCGCGGGGGTTCGGAAGGGTGACTCGATTGCGCGTTGGAACAGCGCCGGCTCGATGAGGTGCCCGTACTGCAGGATTCCCGTGAGCGCGTCGCGTTCCATCGCGACGTCCGTCGTGCGCGGCAGGCTCGCGAGCGTCACGGACGGGGCGGCCGTCCCCGGGGCGGGTGCGTGCCGCTCCTCGCGACGCCCCCCGCGAGCGGCAATCTCGACCTCCCGGTGCACGTCCGTCGGATCCATGCCGAGCCGCTGCGCGAGCGTGCGCTCGTATCCGGGGCGGATCAGCCTGTCCTTGATCTCCGCGACGATGGGCGCCGCGGCGCGCAGGGCGCCGACGCGGCCCTCGACGCTCGTGAGGGGGAAGCCGGCGATCTTCCTATCGATGACGAACTCGATCATCGGGCTCCGGGTGTCGAGGAGCGCCCGCACCGCCTGATCCCCTCGCTGCAATCGCAGATCGCACGGATCCAAACCATCGGGCGCGACGGCGACAAAGGTCTGCGCGGAGAATCGTTCGGCCTCCGAGAAGGCCCGAAGCGCGGCCTTCTGCCCGGCCTCGTCGCCGTCGAAGGTGAAGACGACCTCGCCCGTCGCGGAGTCGTCGCCCATCACGCGCCGCAGGGTGCGGATGTGCTCGGATCCGAACGCCGTGCCGCAGGTCGCCACGGCGGTCGTGAGACCCGCGAGGTGACAGGCCATGACGTCCGTGTATCCCTCGACGACGATCACGCGCTTCGGATCTCCGCGGGAGATGTCCCGCTTGGCGAGGTCGAGGCCGTAGAGCACCTGGTTCTTCTTGTAGATCGGCGTCTCGGGCGTGTTGAGGTACTTCGGCCCCTGGTCCTCGTCGTAGAGCTTGCGCGCACCGAAACCGATCGTCTGCCCCGTCACATCGCGGATCGGCCAGACGATCCGCCCGCGGAACCTGTCGTAGACGCCGCCGCGCTGATTCGTCGAGACCAGCCCCGCCGTGATGAGCTCGTCGCGCGTGAAGCCCTGCCCGGTGAGGTGGTTGAGGAGGTGATCCCACCCCTTCGGCGCGTATCCGACGCCGAAGTGCGCCGCCGCCCCGGGGTCGAACCCGCGGCCGCCCAGGAACGCGCGCGCGGGCTCCGCCTCGGGCGAGAGCAGCTGCTGTCGGAAGTACTCCGCAGCCTGCGTGTTCGCCGCGAACAGCCGCGCGCGGCCGCTCGATTTCTCGGGCGCGGGACCGCCGCCCTCTTCGTAATGGAGCTCATAGCCGACGCGCTGCGCCATTAGCTCGACGGCCTCACTGAACGAGAGGTGGTCCATCTCGCGGAGGAAGGTGAAGACGTCGCCGGACTCCCCGCAGCCGAAGCAGTGGTAGTACCCCTGGCTCGGGCGCACGTTGAAACTGGGGCTGCGCTCGTCGTGGAACGGGCACAGGCCCTTGAGGGAGCCCACGCCCGCCGACTTCAGGGCGACGCGTTCGCCGATGACGTCGGCGATGTTGATGCGGGACTTGACCTCTTCGATATCGGCGGCAACGATGCGGGGCATCAGTCTCGCCCCTCCACCGCACGCAGGCGGATCCCGACCGACGCCGGGTCGATGTCGCCCACCAGGCGGGCGTGCCACGCGACCGCCGACTGGTCGGTGAGGCTCGCCACCTGGTCAACGATCACGCGCTTACGCTCGGCGTCGGTCTTCGCGGCCGCATAGTCGACAGCGAAGGCCGGATCCAGATGGTCCGCACCGGAAGAGAACAGGGTGTCGGTGGTCGACAGGGCGTCCGCGATGCGCGTCAAGACGGCGCGCTGCTCGCGGTACACCTCGCGGCGACGCTCGATCGTCACGATCGATGCGCCCATGATGCCCTTTAACACCGCGATCTCGAGCTCGATCTCGCGCGGGATCACGACATGCGCCTGATACCGGGTCAGGTCGCCCGTGGCGTAGTGCTCGCGTGTGGCGTCGACGGCGGCGCTCGCGAAGCGTCCGATCAGGTCGCTCGTGAGGTTCTTCAGTCGCGCGAGCGACTGCCGCGAACGGTCGAAGCCGCGCAACCACATCGGTTGGCGGCTCAGCCGGTAGAGCGCATCGGCCAGCTCATCGCGACCATAGTCGTAGCCGACCCATGACTGGATGCTGCCCACGAGCGGGTGGTGCTCCACTGGATCCGCCAGCTGTGCGACGTCGACGTAACCGTTCATCACGGCGTCCTCGAAGTCGTGCACCGAGTAGGCGATGTCGTCCGAGAGGTCCATCACTTCGGCCTCGATGCAGCGCACGCGCTCGGGCGCCCCGTCACGCATCCAGCGGTAGACCTCTTCGTCTTCCGGGTAGACGCCGAACTTGAGGCGGCCGCCGGGGTCGGCGACCGGATCCGACGCGGTCCAGGGATACTTGCAGCTCGCATCGAGCGTGGCGCGCGTGAGGTTGAGGCCCAGGGAACGGTCGCCCTGCATGGTCTTCGCCTCGAGCCGCGTCAGGATCCGCAGGCTCTGCGCGTTCCCCTCAAAGCCGCCGATGTCGCTGGACCATTCGTTTAGCGCCCGCTCACCGTTGTGGCCGAACGGCGGGTGTCCGAGGTCATGGCTGAGGCACGCCGCGTCCACGACGTCCTCGCTGAGCCCCAGCGACGTCGCGAGTTCTCGGCCGATCTGCGCGACCTCGAGAGAGTGCGTCAGGCGGTTCCGGGCGAAATCCGCGTCGCTCGCGGGACTCAGCACCTGGGTCTTCGCGCCCAGGCGTCGCAGCGCCGCGGAGTGCAGGACGCGGGCGCGGTCGCGCGCGAAGTGGCCACGCGCCGAACGGTGCTGCTCGATGAGGAACCGCTCGCTGTCGCGGGTCGTGTACCCCGCCGGGAGCAGTTCAGCCGCCACTGGTATCGAGCTCCGCTTCCTGCAGATCCGCCGACTCCTGCGAGTTCATCGTGCGGGACGACAACCAGCCGTCGGGAAGCACGGCCCGGCGCGCGCGGCCTGAACGCCCGCGCGGACCCTCCACGCCCTCGCCCGGGTAGGGAGCGGTGAGGTCGAGCTCGGCGATGAGCGCGTCGATGTCGGCGAGAGAGTTCACCTGAGTGAACCGCCCGCGCATCTCGCCGCCGACCGGGTAGCCCTTGAAGTACCAACCGGCGTGCTTGCGGATGTCGCGGCAACCGCGCAGCTCGTCCTCGTAAAAGTCGACGAGAAGCTCGGCGTGGCGGCGGAACGCCTGCGCAACGAACGCGAGCGTCGCATCGACGATGGGCGCCTCGGCGTTGCCGAACGCTCGGGCGAGCTCGCCGAAGAGCCAGGGGCGACCGAGGCAGCCTCGTCCGACGACGACGCCGTCGCATCCGGTCTCGTCGACCATCCGGATCGCGTCTTCCGCGCTCCAGATGTCGCCGTTTCCGAGCACGGGGATGGTCTCGATGTGCTCCTTCAGGCGCGCGATCGCCGACCAGTCGGCGTGGCCCGAGTATGACTGCTCGAGCGTGCGCGCGTGCAGGGAGACGGCGGCGGCACCGACCGACTCGGCCGCCTTCGCCGCCTCGAGGTACGTGAGGTGGTCGTCGTCGATGCCCTTACGAATCTTGACCGTGACAGGCACATCCCCCGCGCCGTCCACCGCGGCCTTCACGATGTCGCGGAAGAGGTCGCTCTTCCAGGGCAACGCGGATCCGCCGCCCTTGCGGGTGACCTTCGGGACCGGGCAACCGAAGTTCAGGTCGATGTGGTCGGCGTGATTCTCCGCCGCGATGATCCGAGCGGCCTCGCCCGTGTACTTGGGATCGACTCCATAGAGCTGGATCGAGCGCGGCGTCTCGGACTCGTGGTGCCGGATGAGGCGCATCGTGACCTCGTTGCGCTCGACCAGCGCGCGCGTCGTGATCATCTCGGTCACGTACAGGCCGATGCCGTATTCGCGGCACAGTCGCCGGAACGCCATGTTCGTGACACCCGCCATGGGCGCGAGCACGACGGGGACGTCGACCGTGAGCGGTCCGATCTGCAGCGGTGGCATCTTGCGCACGTCGGGGGCGGTATCGAGAACGGCTGTCACCCGTCCATTCTCTCACCGTTCGGCCGCGCGATAGCTGACGGGCGTAACCTGTGGAATATGAGCACCGAAACCGACATCCGAGCCATCGAATTCGCCGACGCGTCGGGCGAAACGAAGACCCTCGCCGACTACGGGACGGGCGTGACCATTGTCGTCAACGTTGCCAGCAAGTGCGGCCTCACGCCCCAGTACGAACAGCTCGAGCAGCTTCAGCGCACCTACGGCGATCGCGGGCTGAACATCATCGGCTTCCCCTGCAACCAGTTCATGGGGCAGGAACCCGGATCCATGGATGAGATCCTCGAGTACTGCTCGACGACGTGGGGCGTCAGCTTCCCGATCGCCGACAAGGTGAAGGTGAACGGGCCGAATGCCGCTCCCCTGTTCAAGGCCCTGAAGAAGACGAAGGATCACGCCGGGCTCGGCGGCCCCGTCGCGTGGAACTTCGAGAAATTCGTGATCCTGCCCTCGGGCGAGGTCGAGCGCTTCCGCCCGCAGACGAAACCGGACGACGAGGCGATCGTGTCGCTGATCGAGGCCAACCTGCCCGCATAGGGCGGGTACCGAGCCTCTCGCGCGATAATGGCGAGATGGCGAAGCCGTACACCCACCCCGATGCCGTTCCGTTCAAGCCGCTGAACTGGACCGGCCTCGAGCCCCCGCGTTTCACGGGACCGGTGCCCAACCACGTGGCCGTCGTCATGGACGGAAACGGCCGCTGGGCGAACCAGCAGGGTCTGCCACGCACCGACGGGCACCGGGTCGGTGTCGATGCCATGCTCGACGTCATCGCCGGCGCCGTTCAGGCGGGCGTGAAGCACCTTTCGGTGTACGCGTTCTCGACCGAGAACTGGAAGCGCTCCCCCGCCGAGGTGAAGTTCCTCATGGGCTTCAACCGCGAGGTGCTGCACAAGCACCGCGATCAGCTCAACGAGTGGGGCGTGCGCGTTCGCTGGGCGGGGCGCCGTCCGAAGCTGTGGGGATCCGTCATCAAGGACCTCGAGGTCGCCGAGGAGCTCACCAAAGACAACACGACGATGACGCTCGCGATGTGCATCAACTATGGCGGACGGTGGGAAGTCGTTGACGCGATGCGCGAGATGGCCGAGGAGGTCAGGGCCGGCCGGCTCAAGCCCTCCGCGATCAATGAGATGACCATCAGCAAGCACCTGTACCTGCCGAATATGCCCGATGTCGACCTGTTCATCCGCTCCGGCGGCGAGCAGCGCACCAGCAACTTCATGCTGTGGGAGTCGGCGTACGCCGAGATGATCTTCGACGACACCCTCTGGCCCGATTTCACGCGCGAGAACCTGTGGCGCGCGATCCAGAGCTTCCACTCCCGCGACCGCCGCTACGGCGGCGCGATCGACAAGGCCACCGCCTCGACCTAACCGCCCGCGCCAGGTTCCCCCTACAGCCGCGCGCTTCCGCTTCGAGCTTCTGCAGATGCGCTGAGATTCTGACGATTCCGCGCAATCCCGCCCGGTCTCGCGCGATCGTCAGAATCTCGGCGCGGCAAGCCCACGCATATGCGGAGTAGCACGGGATCCGTTCTGCGCCCGATCGAGCGCGCTCAGCGCAGCGCGGGGCGCTGGCGGGTGCCGAGGGAGCGCACGGAGCGCTCGAGGTGGTGCTGCGCGAACGCGGCGATCAGGCTGCTGGCGCGATCGAGCGCCTGCGGATCCGACTGGTCGACGAGCGACCAATCGCCCGCGAGCAGGGCTCCGACGAGCGACGTCGTGTGCGGATCCGTGCGCGGCACGCCCGCGGGCGCGCAGCGATCGCAGACCACGCCGCCGAATTGCGGCGAAAAGCGCGTGTGCGAGCCCGGTTCACCGCATTGCGCGCAGGCTTCGGTCTGGATCGGCCAGCCCGCAAGGCCGAGGGCGCGCAGGAGATACGAGTCGCGCGTCGCCTGGGGCGCGTGCTCCGCGCGCGCGAGGGAACGCAGCGCGCCGACGAGGAGGAAGAACTGCTTCTCCTGTGCGTCGCCCTCGCCGACCAATCTGAGCGCGGCCTCCGCCATCGCGTTCGCCGCGAGGAAGCTGTCGTAGTCTGCCGCGATGGCCGCACCGTAGGTGCCGATCTGATCGACCTGCTGCACGATGTCGAGGCTGCGGCCGACGTAGAGCTGAGCGTCGACCACCATGAACGGCTCGAGCCGCGCCCCGAACTTGCTCGACGTGCGACGCACGCCCTTCGCGACCGCGCGAACCTGCCCGTGCTGGCGCGTCAGTAGCGTGAGGATCCGGTCGGCCTCGCCGAGCTTCTGCGTGCGGAGCACGACCGCGTCGTCTCGATAGGTGGGCATCCCCCGATTATCTCCCGCGCGGCTGGCACGGGCGCCGGGTTAGCCGCGCCAATCGCGGGCGAACCTTCGACGTGTGCGTCCTCGCCAGCGCCACGTCACCGCCGGCGGCGACCGGTGTGCGGACGGCCGAGAACCCCGTGCGGATGCGCATGGGCCGAGATCTCGTCAGGCGGTTGCGCGGGCGCTACGCGCGCGTCGACCAAAGCGCGGCGACGATGAGCACGGGTTGAAAGAACAGCCTCGCGAAGCGCTTTCGATCGGTGTCCAGCCCGAACGCGCTGCGCCGCTGGGTGTACTGCGACACGTTGCCCGGGAAGACCGCCGCGAAGAACACCGCCGCGATTCGTCCGACCGTGCCGGCGCGCTTGCCCTGCGATACGGCGAGGGCGGTTCCGAGGGTGATCTCGGCGATGCCCGACGCCACGACGGTCGTATCCGGCTCGAGCGGGACGAAGTCTGGGACCTGCGCCTGGAAGTCGCGTCGCGCGAAGGTGAGGTGGGCGATGCCGGCGAAGACGAGCGCTCCACCGAGCAGAGTCTTCGCGAGCCCGCGGCCCCGGCCGTTGCGTGCCTTCATGCACCCATTATGCAGCCGTGGGCCGCGGATCCCGACGGATCCGCGGCCCACGGCTGCTTTCGTTAGGCGGTGACGCGTGCGCGCACAGCGCGGTTCACGGCGGAGACGATCGCCTTGAGCGAGGCGGTGGCGATGTCGCTGTCGATGCCGACGCCCCAGAGGCGCTGGTCGTCGACCTGCAGCTCGACGTACGCGGCGGCCTCCGCGTCGCCGGAGGCCGACAGCGTGTGCTCACTGTAGTCGTACAGCGTCACGTCGTGACCGCGCTCGCGGATCACGTCGAGGAATGCCGCGACCGGGCCGTTGCCCCGGGCGGTGACGATGCTCTCCTCGGATCCTTCCCGGAGCGTCGCCTGCAGCACGCTGTTGCCGTCGGCGTGCGTCACGGTCGTGCCGAGCAGCTCGTAGCGACCCCACGTGGCGTCGGCGGCGCCGGACGGCAGGTACTCGTCCTGGAAGATGTTCCAGATCTCATCGCTCGTGATCTCGCCGCCCTCGCTATCGGTGCGGTTCTGGACGACGTTCGAGAACTCGATCTGCAGCTTGCGCGGCAGGTCGAGCTTGTGGTCGGCCTTCAGGAGGTAGGCGACCCCGCCCTTGCCCGACTGCGAGTTGACACGGATGACGGCCTCGTAGGAACGCCCCAGGTCCTTCGGGTCGACGGGCAGGTACGGCACGGCCCAGGGGATGTCGTCGACCGATACGCCGTTCGCCTCCGCGGTCTTCGCCATCGCCTCGAAGCCCTTCTTGATCGCATCCTGGTGGGATCCGCTGAAGGCCGTGAAGACGAGGTCGCCCGCCCAGGGGCTGCGCTCCGGCACGGGCAGCTGGTTGCAGTACTCGGCGGTGCGCTTGACCTGGTCGATGTCGCTGAAGTCGATCTGCGGATCGATTCCCTGGGTGAACATGTTGATGCCGAGCGCGACGAGGTCGACGTTGCCGGTGCGCTCGCCGTTGCCGAAGAGGCAACCCTCGATGCGGTCGGCGCCGGCCATGTAGCCAAGCTCGGCGGCGGCGATGCCCGTGCCGCGGTCGTTGTGCGGGTGCAGCGAGAGAATGACGTTTTCGCGGTTGTCGAGGTTGCGGCTCATCCACTCGATCGAGTCCGCGTAGACGTTCGGCGTCGCCATTTCCACCGTTGCAGGCAGGTTCACGATGATCTTCTTCTCGGGCGTCGGCACGAGAACCGTCATGACCTGGTTGCAGATCTCGGCGGCAAATTCGAGCTCGGTTCCCGTGTACGACTCCGGGGAGTACTCGTAGTACACGGTCGTCTCGGGGATCGTGGCCTCGTACTTCTTGCACAGGCGCGCACCCTCGAGGGCGATGTCGATGATGCCCTGCTTGTCGGTGCGGAACACCACCTCGCGCTGCAGAACGCTCGTCGAGTTGTAGAGGTGAACGATGGCCTGCTTCGCTCCGCGCAGCGACTCGTAGGTCCGCTCGATGAGGTGTTCCCTGGCCTGGGTCAGCACCTGGATGGTGACGTCGTCCGGGATCGCGTCGTCCTCGATCAGGTGGCGCACGAAGTCGAAGTCGGTCTGGCTCGCCGACGGGAACCCGACCTCGATCTCCTTGTAGCCCATCTTCACGAGCAGGTCGAACATGATGCGCTTGCGCTCGGGGGTCATCGGGTCGATGAGGGCCTGATTGCCGTCGCGGAGATCGACGGCGCACCACCGCGGTGCCTTCTCGATGCGCTTCGAGGGCCAGGTGCGGTCGGGCAGGTCGACCGTGATCTGCTCGTGGAACGGCACGTACTTGTGGATCGGCATCGTGCTGGGCTTCTGATTGTTCTTCATCGTCGTGTTCTTTCGGTGTTCGTGGAATTCGGGCCACGAGAAACGCCGCGACGAGAAGGCCCTGACTTACGAGGTCTCGCCGCGGCAGAGAAGAAGAAGGAACAGCCCCTGACGCACTCTGTCACCCTAACACGCGATCTGCCCGCCCCAGGCGCGGGACGGGCAGATCGATTGAGCAGAATGCTCAGAAGCCGAGGCGGCCGAGGTGCTTCGGGTCGCGCTGCCATTCCTTCGCGACGCGCACGTGCAGGGAGAGGAACACCTTCGTCCCGACGAGCGGCTCGATCTGGGCGCGGGCGCGGGCACCGACCTCCCTCAGGCGGGATCCCCTGTGGCCGATGATGATGGCCTTCTGGCTGTCGCGCTCGACGATGACGTTTGCCCACACGTCGGTGAGGTCGTCCCGTCCCTCGCGGGCGGCGATGTCTTCGATCTGCACGGCGATCGAGTGCGGGAGTTCGTCACGCACGTCGCTCAGGGCCGACTCCCGGATGATCTCGGCGATGCGGTCTTCGAGAGACTCGTCGGTCGTGATGTCATCCGGATACAGCGCCGGGCCCTCGGGCATGAGCGCGAGCACCTCGTCGGCCAACACCTCGAGCTGGTCGCCGGTTTCGCTGGACAGCGGGATCACGGCCGCCCAATCGTCGCGCAGCGAATCGACCTCCATGAGGCGTTCGACGGTCTCGTCGCGCTCGGCGGTGTCGGTCTTCGTGACGATCGCGATCTTCTTGGCACGGGCGTAGCCGTCGAGCGATGCGGCGATGCGGCGGTCTCCCGGGCCGACCTTCTCGTTCGCGGGGACGCAGAAGGCGATCACGTCGACGTCGCCGAGGACGGTCTCCACGAGGTCGTTGAGGCGCTGGCCGAGCAGGGTGCGGGGGCGGTGCACGCCGGGCGTATCGACGACGACGAGCTGCCCGCCCGGGCGGTTCATGATCCCTCGGATCGCTCGCCGGGTGGTTTGCGGCTTCTCGCTCGTGATGGCGATCTTCTCGCCGACGAGCGCGTTCATCAGCGTCGACTTTCCGACGTTCGGACGGCCGACGAAGGTGACGAAGCCGCTGCGCTGGGTGTCAGTCATGGGTTCCATTCTTGCCGCGCTTGGTGTTCTTCGCGTCGGACTCATTCGGGGAGAGAACATCGATGTCGCCGGTACGCGGATGGCGTCCGAGAACGTCGTCGACCTGACGGAGCGCTGCCGATCGCTCGACGAACACCGTCGCGATCCCGCGACCGCGTCCGCGAGAGGTCCCGCCGGTGAGGACGAGCCCCTCGGCTTCGACCATCTCGCCGGGTTGCGGCATGTGGCCGAGGTGCTTCGACATGAGACCGCCGATCGAATCGACGTCCTCGTCCTCGATATCGATGCCGAACAACTCGCCCACCTCATCGGCGCCGAGGCCGGCGCTCACGCGGTAGCTTCCGGGCGCGAGCTCGACGACCTCGTTCGTGCGCGAGTCGTACTCGTCATCGATCTCGCCGACGAGCTCTTCGAGCAGGTCCTCGAGGGTGACGATGCCCGCAATTCCGCCGTACTCGTCGACGACGAGACAGACGTGCACCTGGTCGCGCTTCATCTGCTGCAGCAGACTCTCGGCACGCATCTGCTCCGGCACGAAGACGGCCGGCCGCGCGTACGCACCCACGTGGGCCGTGCGCCATCCCGGCGTCTCGCGGAACGCGTGCTGCACGAGATCCTTGAGATACAACACTCCGACGACGTCGTCAACGTCGCCGTCAATCACGGGAAGGCGCGAGAATCCGCTCGTGAGGAAGATGTCCACGGCCTCGGAGGCGACGACACGCGAGTCGATCGACACCATCTCGGTGCGCGGCACCATCACGGTGCGCACGATTTGGTCGGTGAAGTCGAACACCGAGTGGATCAGCTCGCGGTCGTCATCTTCGATGAGGTCGTTGTCGGCCGCCTCGTCGACGATCGACAGCAACTGGTCTTCGGACTCGAATCCGCGGTGGCGTCCGCCGGGGATGACACGCCCAAGGGCGAGGCCGATCGGCTGGGCGACGACGCCGAACACGATCTTCGCGGCCCGGATGATGGGGGCGCCGAATCCGAGGATCCGCTCGGCGTATCGCCGGCCGAGGATCGCCGGCACGGTCTGCACGATCACGAAGATCGCGATCGTCAGCACGACGACGGTGATCAGAACGCCCCACCAGAGGCCGCCGACCAGTTCCTGGAACGCGGCGGCCGCGAGAACCACGGACCCCACTTCCAGGAGCACGCGGGTAAAGACGAGGGACGCCTCGTGCGGATCCCGATCGCGCGAAATGTGCGCGAGGGCCCGCGGGCTGTGCCCCTCGGAGGCGAGGTCGACGAGATCCGCGGAGCTGGTCACGGCGAGTGCCGCGTCGAGTGCGGTCATGAAGGCCGAGAGAAGGAGGAGTACGACGACCCCGCCGAGTAGGAGTGCCTCGGTCATGCCCGTCGACGCCGCCGTTCCTCGGCCGCGAACGCGACGAGCAGTTCGCGCTGAAGGCCGAACATGCGCCGTTCCTCCTCGGGAAGCGCGTGGTCATAGCCGAGCACGTGCAGCATGCCGTGGGTCGTGAGCAGGCAGATCTCGTCCATCAGCGAGTGGCCGGCCGTCTCCGCCTGCTGCTCGGCAACCTGCGGGCACACGACGATGTCACCGAGCAACCCGGGAGGCGTGGGCTTGTCGGCCGTGCCGGGGCGCAGCTCGTCCATGGGGAAGCTGAGCACGTCCGTCGGTCCGGGCTCGTCCATCCACTCGATGTGCAGCTGTTCCATCGCCGGCTCGTCGACCATGAGGATCGCGAGATCCGCATCGCCGCTCACAAACAGCGCCCCGAGGTGGTGCTCCGCCATGCGCAGCACGAGCTCGAGGTCGACCTCCACGCCGGACTCGTTGTTGATGTCGATCATGCGCGTCCCCGCTTTCGGTTGGGCTCGCGCGAGGTCATTCCTCGTCGACGCTCGGCCCGGTTGGCAAACTCGCGCGCCTCCTCGAGCTCTGCTCGGCGAGCCGTGCGCTGCTCGTCGAAAGCGCTGTACGCGTCGACGATCTTACCGACGAGGCTGTGGCGCACGACGTCGTCGCTCGTGAGGTAGGCGAAGTGGATGTCGTCGACGTCTTTGAGGATCCGGTTCACGACGCGCAGCCCGCTCGTGCCGCCCGGCAGATCGACCTGAGTGATGTCGCCCGTCACGATCATGCGCGTGCCGAAGCCGAGGCGGGTGAGGAACATCTTCATCTGCTCGGGCGTCGTGTTCTGCGCCTCGTCGAGAATGACGAAGGAGTCGTTGAGCGTGCGGCCGCGCATGTAGGCAAGCGGGGCGACCTCAATGGTGCCGCTCGCCATGAGCTTGGGCACGACCTCTGGGTCCATCATCTCGTTGAGCGCGTCGTAGAGCGGCCGCAGGTACGGGTCGATCTTGTCGGTGAGACTGCCCGGCAGGAAGCCGAGCCGCTCCCCCGCCTCGACGGCGGGACGCGTGAGAATGATGCGGCTGACCTCGCGGCGCTGCAGTGCCTGCACGGCCTTCGCCATCGCGAGGTAGGTCTTGCCGGTTCCGGCCGGACCGATGCCGAAGACGATAGTGTTCTCGTCGATCGAATCGACGTATTCGCGCTGACCGTCGGTCTTGGGGCGGATCACCTTGCCCCGCGTGGTCAGGATGGCCTCAGCGGGGGCGGATCCGTTGCGCAGCGCGCGACTGGAGACCTCCACGTCCTCGGGCGCGGCCGCAATCCCGTCGCGCGTGAGCGTCACGAGTTCGTCGACGAGGACGCGCGCCGCGGCGACGTGCTCCTCCGAGCCCGTGAGAGTAATCTCGTTGCCGCGCACATGAACGTCGACGTCGGGGTGCTCCTTCTCGACCATGCGCAGGAGCTTGTCCTGCGGGCCGAGGAGGTGCACCATCGCGACGCCGTCGACGGTGAGGGTAACGGTGGTAGTGGCAGAGTCGTCAGCCAACGAGGCTCTTCTCCTCAAGGTCGCCTGCGAGAACGTGCGCGTGCACGTGGAACACGGTCTGACCCGCGCCCGCTCCCGTGTTGAAAATAAGTCGGAATTCGCCGTCGGCCTTCTCGGCCGCGACGCCGTTCGCCACCTCGATGACCTCGGCCAGCAGCGACGGATCCCCCGCCGCCAGCTCGGCGACGTTCATATACTGCTCGGTCTTGGGGATCACGAGCACGTGCAGCGGCGCCTGTGGCGCAATGTCGGTGATCGCGAAGACCCGCTCGGTCTGCGCCACGATCTCACCGGGGATCTCGCCGTTCAGGATGCGCGTGAAGACGGTCGGCTCACTCATGGAGTCAAGTCTAGTCGTGGGCGGGTTGAGGCCGGACGAATGCTCCCCGCTCATTCAGCTGAGGGAAGCAACTCGCGCAAATGGCTCCGCAGCGCGTCATCGCACACATAGACGAACGTGCCGCGGATCCCGCGTGCGAGGAGAACCGCGTACACGTTCTTCACGTATCGCTCGATGCCGTGATCTGTGTACGTTATCCAACCTCGAACGGGGCAACGTTTCCGCGCGTCGCCGCTACTGTGTGCACATGCACCCACCGACGCGCCGCATCGCCACCCTAGCGCACCTCCTCGGTGAGTTCGAGATCGTCCGCCCGGGTGAGCGAGTCCTGATCGCCCTCGACGGCGTGGACGGGATGGGCAAATCACATCTCGCGCGTGAGCTCGTCGAGCTCAGTGAGGCGGAGCAGGGGCGACCCATCGTGAGTGTCAGCATCGACGGCTTTCACCGACCGAGGCACGAGCGCCTCGCCGCGGGGAACGGACCTGAGGGGTTCTATCACGGCTCGTACCGCTACGACGCGTTTCGTGAGAATGTCGTCCGTCCGGTCCAGGATGGGACGCCCATTCGCCCCGCGGTGTGCGACGTCGCGGCGGACGAGCCGGTGACGCCGATGCCGAGAGACGTTCCCGCGGCGGCCATCGTGCTCGTCGACGGCATCTTCCTCCAGCGGCCCGAGCTCGCCGACGTGTGGGACGCTGTCGTCTGGGTCGATGCACCCTTCGAGGTGACTGTGCCGCGAGGAAACGCACGCTTTCCGGGCCGCGTGAATCAGGATCCGGAATCAGCCGCGAACCGACGCTACGTCGGCGGCCAGCGGATCTACTTCGACGAGGCGCGCCCGGCCGAACGCGCGACATGGGTCTGGGATAACACGGTATTGGAGCGGCCGTCGCTCAGGCGAAACCCCTGACCCGCCAGCTCTGGGCACGCCGACCGGGCCGCGTGACGCGATCCCGGCACAACTCCGACGCAATGAGTTCGGTCTCGCCACCGACGCTCAGGCTAGCTCGCCCCGCACGAGCTCGGTGCCCGCCACCAGCGCCCGCATCTTCTCCCCCGCGATGCGGCGCGACAGCGGAGCCATCCCGCAGTTGGTGCTCGGAATCAGCTTGTCCGCGTCGACGAACGACAACGCGCCGCGCAACGTGGCTGCCACCTCGTCAGCGGTCTCGATCCGATCGGTGGCGACATCGATCGCTCCGACCATCACCTTCTTCCCGCGCAACAGCCCGAGCAGTTCGACGGGCACGTTCGAGTTGTGACGCTCGAGCGAAACAATGTCGATCGACGATGCCTGCAGCAGCGGGAAGGTCTGCTCGTACTGACGCCACTCCGACCCGAGCGTTGCCTTCCAATCGGTGTTCGCCTTGATGCCGTAGCCGTAGCAGATGTGCACGGCGGTCTGCGCCGCGAGCCCAGCGGTCGCTCGCTCCAGCGCCGCGATGCCCCACTCGCGCACATCGTCGAAGAATACGTTGAATGCCGGCTCGTCGAACTGAATGATGTCGACGCCGGCCGCCTCGAGCGCCCGCGCCTCTTGATTCAGGATCCCCGCGAACTCCCACGCGAGCTTCTCCCGGCTGCCGTAGTGCGCGTCGTACAGCGTGTCGATCATCGTCATCGGCCCGGGAAGCGCCCACTTGATCGGGCGATCCGTAACGGCGCGCAGCTGGGCGGCGTCGGCGGCGAACACGGATCCGTCGAGGCTCACCTCGCCCGCGACCGTCGGCACGCTCGCGTCGTAGCGGTCGCGGATCCGCACCGTCTCGCGACGCTCGAAGTCGACACCATCCAGGTGCTCGACGAAGGTCGTCACGAAATGCTGGCGGGTCTGCTCACCGTCGCTGATGATGTCGAGCCCAGCCCGGCGCTGCTCGTCGGCCGCGAGTGCCAGCGCATCCAGCTTGCCCTCGCGCCGCTCGTCACCCTCCAGGCGCCATGGCGACCAAAGCTTCTCGGGCTCGGACAGCCACGACGGCTTCGGGAGGCTTCCGACCGTCGATGTGGGAAGGAGGGGCAGTGTCATCGTGTCGTCCATTCCTCGAGAATCGTGCCGTACGGCCTCATCAGGTACTCATCTGCGTAGGCGCCCTGCTCCTTGCCGAGGCGGGCGCGTTCGTCTCGGTCGTAGTCGACCTTCGGAACGGAGAAGTCGGAGTGCTCGAGGCTCGGGCGGTAGATCGCAGGCGCCACCGAGTTGGCGTTGTAGATCTCGGGGCGGTAGATCTTCTGGAAGGTCTCCATCGTCGCGACCGTGCCCGCGAGCTGCAGCGGCGTGTAATCGTTGAGAAGGTCGCCGCGGTGATAGAACGCCAGCGGTGCGACGGAGCCCGGCGGCATGAAGTACCGCACCGACAGCCCCATCTTGCCGAAGTAGAGGTCCGTCAAGGATCCCTCGGGCTGCACGTACTCGACCCCGAGCACGGGGTGCTCGTTCTGGGTGCGCTCGTAGGTGCGCGATGTCGACACGCTGATGCAAATCACCGGATCCTGCGCGAACCGCGACCGGTACGCATCGGACTCGAGGAATCGCTGGAAGATGCGCCCGTGCAGCACGCCGAAGTCATCCGGCATGCCGTTCGGCAGCGTCACGCTGAAGTCGTAGTCGCGGATGTACGAGGAGAAATTGTTGCCGACGATGCCCGGGGTCACGGAGCCGGTCGACAGGTCTCGGATCGACACGTTCAACACCTCGATGACGGGAAACGCCTCCCGCAGGTGCAGGTCGACCGAGACGATGTCGAGGTCGATGGCGTAACGGTCGCCCGTCGGGTTGTCCCAGCGCACGAGGTCGTTGAACCGATTGTTGATCATCGCGATCGCGTTACGCAGGTTCTGTTGACGGCTCTCACCTCGCGCCAGATTCGCGAAGTTGGTGGTGGTGCGCGTATCGGCGGACGGGGTGTAGTCCTCATCGAAACGCGTCGTCGTGAGCCTGAACGTGGGGTGCATCGTCCTCAGTGTATGAACAACGCCGAGCTATAGCCTCATATGCGCTCATGATGTGTCGTCATAGAAGGAAACTATGTGAGGAGCGAGACTCCGTATCCCTCGACAACTCCGCGCATCTCGTCGACAAAGCGCTGCGCCTGCGCGGTCAGCGACGCGACCGCGTGACTGATCCACCCGATCTCGATGCGCTCGTCGACGTCGAGCGGCACCGCGACGATCGACGGATCCATCTCTCCGGAGATCAGTCCCGTCGAGATCGTGTATCCGCCGAGTCCGATCATGAGGTTGAAGATCGTCGCGCGATCGCTCACGCGGATGTCCTGCTTCACGGTTCGCGTCGAGAGGATCTCCTCCGCGAAATAGAAGGAGTTGTTCGAACCCTGGTCGAACGTCAGGCGCGGCAGCTCCGCGAGGTCCTCGAGCGTCACGCGCTCCCGGCCGGCGAGCGGGTTCGTCCGCGCGACGAAGATGTGCGGATCCGCGCGGAACAGGGGCGTGAAGACGAGCCCGGATTCGCGGAGCAGCTTGTCGATGACCTTGCTGTTGAAGTCGTTGCGGTACAGCACGCCGAGCTCGCTGCGCATTGTGCGCACGTCCTCGATGATGTCCCACGTGCGGGTCTCGCGCAGGCTGAACGCGTACTCGTCGGCGTCGGTCGCCCTCACCATTCGCACGAACGCGTCGACGACGAAGGAATAGTGCTGGGTCGAGACCGCGAGCAGGCGCCGCGACGGCGCTCGACCGAGGTACTTCTGCTCGAGTAGCTCGGCCTGTTCGATCACCTGACGCGCGTATCCGAGGAACTCGACGCCCTCCTCGGTGAGCGTCGCTCCCCGGGCGGAGCGCACCAGCAGCGCGCGGCCGGTCCGATTCTCAAGTTCCTTCAGCGCCGCGGACACCGTCGGTTGCGACACGTAGAGCAGGTCGGCCGCCGCGCTGATGGAACCCTCGACCGCGACCTCGACGAAGTACCGCAACTGTTGAAGCGTCACGCCGCGCGTCATGTGCATACCGTCCTGGGCCATAAAGAAACGCTATCCCGTGCACGCCGGCGGGCTCGCGTGTTCCGCGGGCGCGAGCTCAGGCCGGGGTCACCAGCGCCCGATGGCCTGGTTCAGCAGCGCGAGCGCGGCCGGACCGGCCGTCGAGGTGCGCAGCACACTCTGACCGAGGCGGGCACGCACGGCGCTGGCCTCGCCGAACGCCGCGAGCTCTTCCGGGGCGATACCGCCCTCCGGGCCGACGACGAGAATCACGTCCTGCTCCCCCGACCAGTCAAGATCCGCGACGCGATTGTCGGTCCAGGGATCGAGCACGACGATCCTCGCGTCGGGCGCGAGCGCGACGAGGTCGGAGGTCGAGGCAACCGGAGAAACGATCGGGATCCAGGCGCGGTGCGCCTGCTTGGCGGCCTCGCGCACGATCGTCTGCCAGCGGGCCTGCCCCTTCGACGCCTTCGGGCCCGACCAGCGCGATACGCTCCGCGCCGCCTGCCAAGGGATGATCCCATCGATGTCGAGCTCCGTCGCCGCCTGCACCGCGAGCTCGTCGCGGTCACCCTTCGCCAGCGCCTGCGCGAGCAGGATCCGCCGCGCGGGCGCCTCGACGAACGCGCGCGATTCCACGGAAATCGAAACCCGCTTGGGGTCGGCCGAGGCGACCGATCCCGTCAGCCACGCGCCTCGGCCGTCCGTGACCGTCACCTCCTCGCCCACGCGCACGCGGCGAACAGCCGACGCGTGGTGCGCCTCCGAGCCGGTCAGCTCGATCGCGTCGCCCGACGCGTCATCGACGACGAAGTGCAGCGCCACGATCAGCGGCCGAACTTGTCGCGGAACCTCGAGAAGAAGCCCTGCTGGTGCTCGGCGAGTCGCGGATCCGGGGCCTTTGTGCGCTGGGCGAGCTCCTCGACGAGCTTGCGGGTCTTGTGGTCGACCTTCGTGGGCGTGACGACCTGCACCGAAATGCGCAGGTCGCCGCGCTTCTTCGTTCGCAGACCGGTGATGCCCCGGCCGTCGATCTTGAGGACGTCGCCCGACTGCACGCCGGCGCGGACCTCGAGGTCGACCGCGCCGTCGAGCCCGTCGATCGACGTGGAGGTGCCGAGGATCGCGTCCGTCATCGACACTTCGAGGGTCGCGAGCAGGTCGTCGCCGTCCCGGCTGAAGACCGGGTGCGTGTCGACGTGGATCTCGACGTAAAGGTCACCGTTGGGGCCACCCGCGGGACCGACCTCGCCGGATCCGGCGAGCTGCAGCCGCAGGCCCGTCTCGACGCCCGCCGGGATGTCGAGACCCACCGTGCGGCGCGAGCGCACCCGGCCCTGGCCGCTGCAGGCGGCGCAGGGGTGCTCGATACGGGTGCCGTAACCCTGGCAGGATCCGCAGAGCTGCTGCGTGACGACGTTGCCGAGCAGGCTGCGCACCTGTCGCTGCACGTGTCCGGATCCGCCGCACACGTCGCACCGGGTCGGCTCCGTCCCCGGCTGACAGCAGGTGCCCTGACAGGTGTCGCAGAGCACCGCGGTGTCGATCTCGACGTCGCGATGGGTCCCGAACACGACGTCGCCGAGCCCCAGCGTCAGGCGGACGAGAGCGTCGTCGCCGCGCTCGCGCCGCGACCGCGGGCGCCCGGCACGGGACGCCCCACCGGCCGCACCGAAGAACGCCTCGAAGACGTCCCCGAAGCCGCCAAAGCCCGCGCCTCCGAAGCCGCCCATGGCGTCATCGCCGCCCATGTCGTAACGGCGGCGCTGCTCGGGGTCGCTCAGCACGTCATAGGCGTGGGTGACGTTCTTGAACTCCTCCGCGGCCTCCGGCGACGGATTCACGTCGGGGTGCAGCTTGCGCGCAAGCTTGCGGTACGCCTTCTTGATCTCGTCGTCCGATGCCTCGCGCGAGACTCCGAGCACGTCGTAGTGGTCTGCCACTTCTCACCTTTCCGCGGGGAATGCCCGCGATGAGGGGGATGCCGCGTTCAGCGGCTCTCGTCTTCTTCTAGAACCCGCGTCAGGTAGCGCGCGACGGCCCGAGCCGCCGCGAGATTGCGCGGGTAGTCCATGCGGGTCGGCCCCATCAGGCCGACGCGGGCGCGACTGACGGTCGCGTCGTAGGTACTCGTCACGATCGATGCCTCGCCGAGCCCGAACGCGTCGTTCTCGCGGCCGATGCTCGTCGCCAGCCCTTCGTCGTCATCGGCCATCTCGCTCATCAGCTTGAGCAGCGTGACCTGTTCCTCGATCGCCTCGAGGAGCGGGTGGATGCTCCCGCGAAAGTCGCTGGTCCGCTGCGCGAGCGTCGCGGATCCCGCCATCACGAGCCGGTTCTGACGGAACTCCTCGAGGTCGTCCGCGATCGCCGCGGCGATCGCCGAGAACGCCGGATCCGCGGGCGCCGCGGAACCCCGCGCGGCCTGAATGCGCTCGGCCGCGACCCGGACGGGGTGACTGACGACGAGAGGCTGAAGGAGCGCGAGCGCGATGTCGAGATCCGTCGTCGCCGCCTCGGGTGGGAGCAACGCGATGCTCTGCGACACCCTGCCCGTGTCGGTGACCATGATCACGAGGGCGCGGCGGGCGTCGAGCCGCACGAGCTGCACGTGCGTCACGGTCGCGCGCGAGAACGACGGATACTGCACGAGCGCCACCTGGCCCGTCAACTGCGTGAGCAGGCGCACCGTGCGGCTGAGCAGGTCGTCGAGATCCGCGGGGTCGCGCAGGAAGGTTTCGATCGCGGAGCGCTGCGCGGCGGAGAGGGGGCGGACATCCGCCAGGTGGTTGACGAATGCCCGGTAGCCCTTGTCCGTCGGCACGCGTCCGGACGAGGTGTGGGTCTGCGCAATCAGATCCTCTTCTTCGAGGATCGCCATGTCGTTGCGAATCGTCGCCGCCGAGACCCCGAAGGCATGGCGCTCGACGATGGCCTTCGAGCCGACCGGCTCGTGGGTGTCGACGAAGTCGGTGACGATGGCTCGGAGCACCTGCAGGCGCCTATCGCTGACCATGCCGTCTCCCTCCATCCTGGCACTCTCACATGTCGAGTGCCAATGTTACCCGTTCGGAGCCGGAAGGACGCTCAGACTGTGAGGGAGCGGACGACCGCGTCGGCGAGCAGGCGGCCGCGAAGCGTCAGCACGATCCGCCCGCGGATCGCCGCGGATCCGTCGACGAGCCCGTCGGCGACGAGGCCCGCGATCGCGGTACGCGCGGCAGCGCTCGGCAGCTCCGAGATCGCCATGCCCTCACGGATCCGCGTTTCGAGCAGCACGCGCTCCAGCGCGCGGGCGTCCGCATCGGGCGTCTCTCGGCCTGCCGCCGGTGATTCGCCCAGCGCCAGCCGCTGCGCGTACGCAGCGGGGTGCTTCACATTCCACCAGCGCAGACCGGCGACATGGCTGTGCGCGCCCGGTCCATAGCCCCACCAGTCGAAGCCGCGCCAATACGACAGGTTGTGGCGCGAGCGGTGGGCCTCTCCGCGAGACCAGTTGGACACCTCGTACCACTCGTACCCGCCACCGGCGAGAAGCGCGTCGGCGAGCTCGTACATGTCTGCCTGCAGATCGTCATCGGGCGCCGCTACCTCGCCCCGCGAGATCTGCCGGGCGAGCTTCGTGCCCTCCTCGATGATGAGGGCGTATGCCGAGATGTGATCCGGCTCCAGCGACAGCGCGGTCTCGAGCGAGTGCCGCCAGTCGTCGAGGCTCTCCCCCGGCGCGCCGTAGATCAGGTCGACGCTCACGTCGAGGCCCGCCCGCTTCGCGGCCGCGACCGCGAGCGAGACGTTCTCGGGGCTGTGGCTGCGATCGAGGGCGGCGAGCACGTGCGGCACGGACGACTGCATCCCGATCGAGAGCCGGTTCACCCCCGCCGATGCGAGCCGTTCGACGACGGCATCGGTGACGGTGTCGGGATTCGCTTCGACGGTGATCTCCGCATCGAGCGCGAGGCTGAACGCGTCTCTCACTCCGTCGAGCATGCGCGCCAGGTCGCCGGCGGGCAGGAGCGTGGGCGTGCCGCCGCCGAAGAAGACCGTGCGGGCGGGCCGCAGCGGGCCGGCCTCTTCGAGCACCCGGCGCGAGAGGCCGATCTCGTGCAGGAGCGTGTCGGCGTACTGATCCTGTCGCGCCCCGCGCAGCTCCGTCGCCGTATAGGTATTGAAGTCGCAGTACCCGCAGCGCACGCGGCAGAACGGCACGTGCAGGTAGACCCCGAAGTCGGTGCCCGGGTCGGCGGACACGCCGAGGCGTCCGTCGGTGGGTGCGGGATCGCCGAGCGGCAGCGCGCCGGCCATCAGGCGAACAAGGGGGAGATCGCGCGCAGATAGGCGGTGTTGATGCGCTTGCGCCGGCGCTTCACGAGGCCCTTGAACAGGCGGTACGGCCAGGCCACCGGCACGTCGAACGCCCGGACCTCGAACCACACCTCGTCGTTGTCGCGCCACTCGACCGCCAGCAGAATCTCACCGCTCACGATCGTCGCATCGACGGTTCCGATCGCGAAGGCGGTGCGACGCGGATCCTCCGTCACGAAGATCACACGGTAGTCGGCGTTCGCGCGGTGTCCGCGCTTGGCGTTCGCGAGATGGGCGGTGGCGCCCGGCGTGACGAAGGGCAGGCCCTCGTCGGACACTCGCGGCTCTTCGTCGTGGCTGGCCGGCGCTTTCGGCGTACCATCGGCCGCGAAGCTCACGCCCGTGTAGGCCGCGTCGCGCGGGGGTCGGACGTCGGTGATCTCAAAGCCCGCGCCCGTGACGACGCGCCACGACAGCAGGTCGTCACTCGCCTTTCGGAAGCGTTCTTCGCCGCTCCCGATTCGCCACGTATCGACCGCCGGGAGCGAGCCCTCCGGCGGGTACTGCAGCAGGTCGGGGGTCTGCGAGGCCCCCACTGCCGCATAGTCGACCGTCTGATCACGGAAGGTCGCCCTGCGCATGATGATCACCCTAACTCGGGTCGGTTACTTCTTGCCTGAAGACTCGACGTCGCCGGAGAGCGCGGCGATGAAGGCATTCTGCGGCACTTCGACGCGCCCCACCATCTTCATGCGCTTCTTGCCTTCCTTCTGCTTCTCGAGCAGCTTGCGCTTTCGGCTGATGTCACCGCCGTAGCACTTGGCGAGGACGTCCTTCCGGATCGCGCGGATCGTCTCACGGGCGATCACGCGCGCGCCGATGGCCGCCTGGATCGGCACCTCGAACTGCTGACGAGGGATCAGCTTGCGCAGGCGTTCGGCCATCATCGTCCCGTAGGAGTACGCGGCATCGCGATGCACGATCGCGCTGAATGCGTCGACGCGCTCGCCCTGGAGCAGGATGTCGACCTTGACGAGGTCGGCCTCCTGGCTACCGGCGGGCTCGTAGTCGAGGCTCGCATACCCTTGCGTCCGGCTCTTGAGGTGGTCGAAGAAGTCGAACACGATCTCGCCGAGCGGCATCGTGTACTTCAGCTCGACGCGTTCCTCCGACAGGTAGTCCATGCCGAGCAGTGCCCCGCGGCGCGACTGGCACAGCTCCATGACCGTGCCCACGTAATCCTTCGGCACCAGGATCGAGGTCTGCACGACCGGCTCGGAGACCGAAGCGATCTTTCCCTCGGGGTACTCGCTGGGATTCGTCACGACGATCGTGTCGCCGTTCTCGCTCGTCACTTCGTAGATCACGCTGGGCGCGGTCGTGATGAGATCGAGGTTGAACTCGCGCTGGAGGCGCTCGGTGATGATCTCGAGGTGCAGCAGACCGAGGAAACCGCATCGGAAGCCGAAGCCGAGCGCGACAGAGGTCTCCGGCTCGTACACGAGCGCCGCGTCGGACAGCTTGAGCTTGTCGAGCGCGTCACGCAGGAGCGGGTAGTCGCTGGCGTCGATCGGATACAGACCAGAGAACACCATGGGCTTCGGCTCGACGTAGCCCTCGAGGGCCACGGTCGCGGGCTTCGCCGCATCCGTGACCGTGTCGCCGACCTTCGACTGGCGCACGTCCTTCACGCCCGTGATGAGATACCCCACCTCACCCACGCCAAGACCCTTGGTCGGTTCGGGCTCCGGGCTCGACACACCGATCTCAAGGAGGTCGTGAGTCGCCTTCGTCGACATCATCTGAATCTTCTGACGCGGCGAGAGCTTGCCGTCGATCATGCGCACGTAGGTCACGACGCCGCGGTAGGCGTCGTAGACCGAGTCGAAGATCATCGCGCGCGCCGGCGCGTCTGCGTCGCCCTTCGGCGCGGGGATCCGCTCGACGATGCGGTCGAGCAATTCTTCGACGCCCATGCCCGTCTTGCCCGAGACCCGCAGGACGTCTGCGGGATCGCCGCCGATCAGGTCGGCGAGTTCCTTCGCGAAGCGCTCCGGGTCCGCTGCGGGCAGATCGATCTTGTTGAGCACGGGAATGATCGTCAGGTCATTCTCGAGCGCCAGATAGAGGTTCGCGAGAGTCTGCGCCTCGATGCCCTGTGCCGCATCGACGAGGAGGATCGCGCCCTCGCACGCGGCGAGGGAACGGGAGACCTCATAGCTGAAGTCGACGTGCCCGGGGGTGTCGATCATGTTCAGCGCAAAGGTGTCGTCTCCGACCTGCCAGGGGATGCGCACCGCCTGGCTCTTCACCGTGATACCGCGCTCGCGCTCGATGTCCATACGGTCGAGGTACTGGGCCCGCATCTCGCGATCGGGCACGACACCGGTCAACTGCAGCATGCGGTCGGCAAGGGTCGACTTGCCGTGATCGATGTGAGCAATGATGCAGAAGTTACGAATTCGCTCGGGCGGCGTTGCGGCGGGCGCGAGCGTCTGGGAGGCACGTGGCGACATATCCAGGCGATTCTATGCTGTGCGGGCGCGAAGTTCCTGGTGGCCACGCCCATCGTGCGCACGCACGACACGCCCGCAGATCGTCATCACCTGTGTGACATCTCCCCGAAATGTGTGCAAACTAGAGTGACATGCGTCCCGCTTAGCTGAGCAAATTGCTCAGTGACGGGCGCCATATTCGACAGAAACGTTCGAGCAGATAAAGATTCATAACGCTTTTACGTCGATGGCTCAGCCAATCGACGGAGGCGTGAGCAAGCGGGCTAGAGTCTCCCCTCAGCACCGTTGCTTCCCCACGAAAGTCACCTGACACCTTGTTCTCATACCTGACGCGCCGCCTGATCAACTGGCTGGTCATCATCGTCGTGTCGACCAACATCACGTACTTCCTGGCGTGGAACTTCCTGGATCCGCGCAGCAACTACGTAGGTCGGCGCCCGCCCTTGTCCCCGGAGGAAGTGGACGCACTGCTCCGCCCCCGCAATCTGAGCGCAGAGGTCCCTCTGCTCGAACGGTGGTGGACGTGGCTGACGAACATCGTGTTGCACTGGAACTGGGGTATGACGCCTGACGGCGATTCGGTCAACCACGAGGTGTCGTTCCGCATGTGGACGTCGGCACAGTTTGTGACGGGCGCAACAGTCATCGGCATCGTGGCCGGCGTCGCGCTCGGTGTCTACACCGCGAACCGTCAGTACAAGCTCGCCGACCGCATCGGTCACTTCACGTCGACGATCACGATGAACATCCCGCCGATCGTCGCGGCACTCGGCCTCGTTCTGCTGGCTGTGATGCTGAACAAGGCGACGGGCGTCACGATCTTTTACGTGACGGGCCCATCCGGTATCGGGATCGACAATTGGTTTATGGGCGTCCTCGATACGCTGCACCGTCTGGTGCTGCCGACGCTCGCGATGTCGCTCGTTGGCTATGCGTCCACACACTTCCTGCAGCGCGCGCTCCTGCTCGACAACATCGGTGCCGATTACGTCCGCACGGCTCGCGCCAAGGGCCTCACCAAGCAGCGCGCTATCCGTAAGCACGCACTCCGTACCTCACTGATCCCGATCGCCACGCAGGTTGCGTTCACGATCCCGACGGTGTTCCTCGGCGCGTTTCTTTCGGAGGTCATCTTCGCCTGGCACGGCCTCGGCGAGTACACGGTGTCTGCCCTCAGCAAGAACGACATTCACGGCACTGTCGCCATTGCTGCTTTCGGTGCGCTCACGACGGCCATCGGCGCGCTGCTTGCCGATGTCGCCGTCGTGGCCCTTGATCCTCGAGTGCGGGTGAGCTGACATGACGATCACGGAAATTCCCGACATCCAGCGGTCCAAGCCACTGTCGAAGGGTGCCCTCTACACGCGCCGCTTCTTCCGCAACGTCCCGGCCGCGGCCGGCCTCGGCATCTTCGTGGTGCTCGTTCTCTTCGCAGTGTTCGGCAACCTCTTTGCGAAGTACGACTACGTCGAGCTCGACTTCCTCGCGCTCGCCCAGGGGCCGAGCGCGGAGCACTGGTTCGGCACCACGGGCGCTGGCAACGACGTGTATGCGATGACGGTGCAGGGGCTGCGCCGCTCACTCATGATCGCGCTCATCGTGTCGGTCGGAACGACGGTCATCTCGGCCGTGCTCGGCGCGATGGCGGCCTACCTCGGCGGCTGGTGGGAGCGAGTCATCCTGTGGGTCATCCACTTCATGCTCGCCGTCCCCGGCTTCCTCATCGTCGCGCTCGTGACGAACGGATCCGGCGGTAACTGGTTCATCCTCGCCGTGATGCTCGTCGCGATCGGCTGGATGATGCTCGCGCGCACCGTGTGGACCCTCTCGCTCTCCATTCGCGAAAGCGAATACGTGCAGGCCGCACGCTACATGGGTGTCGGCAACTTCAAGATCGTCATGCGTCACATGATTCCGAACATGGCTTCGCTGCTGATCATCAACTTCACCCTCGGGATCGTCGGAGCGGTCAACTCCGAGACGAGCCTTTCGTTCCTAGGATTCGGTGTTCAGATTCCGGACATCTCTCTCGGAAACCTGATCGCGACGGGTGCGAATGTCATCTCATCCGCTCCGTGGATCTTCCTCTTCCCCGGCGCGATCCTCACGCTTCTCACGGTGTCGATGGCCTTTGTCGCGGATGGCTTGCGCGACGCCCTCGACCCGAACTCGGCGGCAGGAGGCCGCGCATGACCGACCCGATTCTCTCCGTCAAGAACCTCACCGTCAGCTTCGCGAGCGAGGCCGGCCGCGTCGACGCCGTGCGCGGCGTCAGCTTCGACCTGCACCCCGGTAAGACCATCGGCATCGTCGGTGAGTCCGGCTCGGGTAAGTCGGTCACGTCGCTCGCCATCATGGGCCTCCTCGCCGACAACGCCCGCGTGGGCGGATCGGTGGTCTTCGACGGCGTCGAACTGATCGGCAAGACCGACAAGCAGATGTCCGAGATCCGCGGCAATGGCCTGTCGATGATCTTCCAGGATCCGCTGACCTCGCTGACGCCCGTGTTCACGATCGGCGACCAGCTCGTTGAGGCGATCACCGCTCACCGCGGCGTCTCGAAGGCGCAGGCTTGGGAACGCGGCATCGAACTGCTCAAGACCGTCGGCATTCCGAATGCCGAGGTGCGCATGAAGGCATTCCCGCACGAGTTCTCGGGTGGAATGCGGCAGCGCGTCGTCATCGCGATCGCGCTCGCGAACGACCCGAAGCTGATCATCGCCGACGAGCCCACCACGGCGCTCGACGTAACGATTCAGGCCCAGGTGCTCGATGTCATCAAGAAGGGGCAGCGCGAGACGGGCGCCGCCGTGATCATGATCACTCACGACATGGGCGTTGTCGCCAACGTCGCCGACGACGTGCTGGTCATGTATGCGGGGCGCCCGGTCGAGCATGCCCCCGTCGACAACCTCTTCTACGACACCCGCATGCCGTACTCCGTCGGCCTGCTGGGGGCCATCCCCCGCGTCGACAAGAAGGACAAGGAGCCGCTCGTCCCGATCAAGGGCAACCCGCCCCTGCTGATCAACCTGCCGGATGCCTGCCCCTTCGCGGCGCGCTGCCCCATCGCCACCGAGGCGTGCCTCGCCGGCGAGCCTCCGCTCGAGCCCGTCGCCGAGGGCGGCGATCAGCACTTCGCCGCGTGTATCCGCGCCGATGAGATCCGAAACGGATCGATCGCGGGTGCGCCGGTCTTCCCCGCGCCGGTCATCCCCGAGAGTGAGCTGCTCCAGAAGCCGCGCGAGGAGCGCGTCGAGACGCTGCGGGTGGAGAACCTGACGAAGACCTTCCCCCTCCTGAAGGGTGCGCTCGCGAAGCGCAAGGTCGGCGAGGTCCACGCCGTCAAGAACGTCTCCTTCGACATCCGTGAGGGCGAGACGCTCGCCATCGTCGGCGAGTCGGGCTCGGGCAAGACGACGACGCTCCTCGAGATCATGGAACTCGCGAAGGTCGAAGGCGGCGACATCGTCATCAACGGCACGAGCGTCAAGGACATCAGGAACCGTCGCCAGGAGCGCGCGCTTCGCCGCGACATCCAGATCGTGTTCCAGGACCCGATGGGCGCGCTCGACCCGCGCATGACGGTGTTCGACATCCTCGCGGAGCCGCTGCGCACCATCGGCGTCGACAAGACGAAGACCCACGAGCGCGTGGACGAGCTGATGAATCTCGTCGGCCTCAACCCCGCGCACGCCGACCGATTCCCGCAGGCGTTCTCCGGCGGCCAGCGGCAGCGCATCGGCATCGCTCGTGCCCTGGCTACCGAGCCGAAGCTCATCGTGCTCGACGAGCCCGTGTCTGCGCTCGATGTGTCGATTCAGGCGGGTGTTATCAACCTGCTCGACGAGCTCAAGGCCAAGCTCGGCATCTCGTACCTCTTCGTCGCCCACGACCTCTCGGTCGTGCGTCACCTCGCCGACCGCGTCGCGGTGATGTACCTCGGTCAGTTCGTCGAGCTGGGTGACGTCGACGCGGTCTTCGACGACCCGCAGCACCCGTACACGCAGGCGCTGCTCTCGGCGATCCCCGTTCCCGATCCCCACATCGAGCGCACGCGCGAGCGCATCGTGCTCACCGGGGATCTGCCCAGCCCGACCGACAGGATCGCGGGCTGTCCCTTCGTGAGCCGCTGCCCGCTGTACCAGACTCTGGATCCGGCGAGCAGGGCCCGCTGCGAGGGCGAAGCACCACAGCTCACCGGGCGTGAGGGCGTGCACACCAACGCGTGCCACTTCCGGTAGGTCTCCCCCTCGAATCCCACCCCAAGCGCAAAAGCGCGAAAGGAACACCAATGAACAAGCACACCAAGTGGATCGGAGCGGCCGCCATCCTGGCCACGACGTCCCTCGCCCTGGCGGCCTGCTCCGCCGACGACGATGCCGCCAACAACGGCAACGCCGGCAACAACGAGAGCGCGGCTCCCGCCGCTCCCGCGGCCGCCGAGCCGGACAACAACCCGGTCGACCGCGCCGACCTGCAGCAGGGCGGCACCTACGTCACCGCCATCGGTGAGATCCCGCCGCAGTCGAACGCTCTCCACCAGGACAGCACGGTCGACGGGGCCACGCTGTGGACCTGGTACAACCCCCAGATCCTGCTGTCGGCACCCGACGGCACCGTCACCCCGCACCCGGCGTACGTTTCGGACCGCACTGTCGAAGAGGTCGACGGCAACACGGTCATGACCATCACGTTCACGGACGAGGCGCAGTTCAACGACGGCACGCCGATGGACTGGAAGACCATCGAAGCGACCTGGCGGGTTCAGAGCGGCGAGGGCGACTTCCAGCCGAACACGACGGACGGTTACCGCAACATCAAGTCGGTTGAGGCCGGTGACACCGACAAGACCGCCGTCGTCACGTTCGATGGCACGTTCGCGTGGACCGACGCGCTGTTCTTCCAGGTGATCCACCCGGATGCCGCGAAGGATGCAAAGACCTTCAACGAGGCCTTCCTCAACACGCCGCACCCCGAGTGGGGCGCTGGTCCCTACAAGATCGGCACCTGGGATGCCGACAAGGGCACCATCACCTTCGTTCCGAACGAGAAGTGGTGGGGCGACGAGCCGATGCTCGACGAGCGCACCTTCCGCGTCATGGAGTCGACCGCGACGATCAACGCCTTCAAGGCGGGCGAGATCGACTCGACCGGCACCACGACGGCCGACCGTCTCGCTCAGGTCGCCGACATGGAGGGCGTCGTGACCTACAAGGCGCCGGACGTCTCGAACGGTCTGCTGCAGTTCAACTCGAACAACGGTCCTCTCCAGGACATCAATGTCCGCAAGGCCGCCATGATGTCGATCGATCGTGAGCAGCTCAAGGCGATCGTCTACCAGGGTCTCGACTGGGAAGAGCCGCCCGCCGGTTCGTTCAACCTCTACTCGTTCCAGGAAGGCTACTCCGACTCGTTCGCTGAGGCCGGCTACGAGTACAACGCCGAGACCGCTGGCGAGCTCCTCGAGGAGGCCGGCTGGACGCTCGGCGACGACGGAATTCGCGAGAAGGACGGCGAGAAGCTGACCTTCAGCTTCACCACCTTCGGTGACGACCCGACCGGTGAGGCCCGCAACCGCGCGATCCAGCAGATGATGAAGCAGGTGGGAATCGACCTCGTCATCGACAACCACCCGTCGAGCGAGTTCTCGACGGTGCTCACCGAGGGCAGCTGGGACACGATCATCCTGGGCTTCAGCTCCTCGGACGCGTTCGGCGTCATGTGGATGTGCCAGGTCTACTGCCAGGACAGCGGCCTGAACCTCTCGGGCACGTCCGACGAGACGTTCGACCAGCGGATCCACGAGCAGGTCGAGGCGCTTCCCACGGCTGAGGAGCAGATCCCCGCCGCGATGAAGCTCGAGGCCGAGCTCATGAGCGAGTCGTGGGGCATCATGCCGCTCTACAACGGCCCGGTCATCATCACCGCCAAGGAGGGCATTGCCAACCTCAGCCCCGAGCCCTACCAGGGCCTCGACATGTTCGGCGTGCAGCCGGTCGAGAACGTCGGCTGGGTGAAGTAATCCACTTCCCCTCTTAGGCGGGGTCGGCGCTTCGGCGCCGGCCCCGCCTTCGCGTGGTGGGCGTGTTCAGCCGATCCGGATCCCACCTGCTAAGCTTGGTTCTTGGCTTGCGTGCGGGCTCCCACACCCGCACACGTCTTGCGGCGGCCCCTCTACCGCCAAGAGACAACATCCGATTCGCATTCAACGAAAGCCTGTATAACGTGGCAAACATCAAGTCGCAGATCAAGCGCAACAAGACCAACGAGAAGGCGCGCGAGCGCAACCGCATCGTCAAGAGCGAGCTGAAGACGCTCGTTCGCGCGACGCGCCGTGCGATCGCCGCAGCCGACAAGGGTGCCGCCGAGACCGCCTTCGCGAAGGCTTCGAAGAAGCTCGACAAGGCCGTGTCGAAGGGCGTGATCCACAAGAACCAGGCCGCGAACCGCAAGGGCGCCCTGGCGAAGCAGATCCACGCGCTCTGACTCTGAGCACATCAGGGCCCGTCTCCTCTCGAGGAGACGGGCCCTTTCTGCATCCCTCACCGTTCATATGACACCTTTGCGCACGTGCGCGCGTTCTCACGAGCGAAAGGTGTCATATGAACGNGTGTCATATGAACGGTGGGGGCTTGGACTTGGGGCGTGGGGCGGGCGGGGTTACGAGCCGAAGGGGGCGCGGGTGGCGACGACCGTGACCATGCGTTCGACGGCGAAGACAGGGTCGCGCGATGCGCCCTTCACCTCCGCGTCGGCGCGCGCCGTGGCCTGGATCGCCATCCCCAGGGTCGAGCCGGTCCATCCCACGAGGTCGCGCTGGGCGCGCTCGACCTGCCAGTCGGCCATGCCCAGATCCCTCGCGACCTGACGAGCCGGGCCGCGCATGCCCGCGACACGCGCCATCGTGCGCAGCTTCATCGCAAAGGCGGCGACGAGCGGCACCGGATCCGCACCCGAGTCGAGCGCGTGACGCAGGGCGAGCAGGGCACCGCCGTGATCACCGGCGATCGCCATGTCCGCGACCGCGAAGCCGGTCATCTCGACGCGACCGCCGTAGTAGCGCTCGACCGTCGCGAGATCGATCGTTCCGTTCGTGTCCTGAATCAGCTGCTGGCACGCTGCCGCGAGCTCGGCGAGGTCGCCCGTGAAGGCGCGCGTGAGGGCCTCGAGCGCCTGCCGGTCGATCTTCCGACGCGCGTGGCGGAACTCCCCCGCCGCGAACGTCACCCGCTCGGCGTCCTTCTTGATCGCCGGGCACGGCACCTCGACTCCCCCGCCCACGCCGGATCGGATCGCGTCGAGCAGCTTCTTGCCTCGCACGCTCGCGCCCGTGTGCCGCAGCAGGACCGTCGCACCGTCCTGGGGCGACTCGATGTAGGCCAGCGCCTCGGTGAGGAACGCGTCGTTGCACTTCTCGATACCCGCGACGCGCACCAGCCTCGGCTCGCCGAAGAGCGACGGAGAGGTCACGGCCAACAGCGTCCCGGCTGCGTAGTCGTCCGCACGGACGTCCGTGACTTCGAGCGACGGATCCTCGTTCTTGAGCTGGGCGCGCACCGAGGCGATGGCCCGCTCCGCACACACCTCCTCGGGGCCCGCGACGAGCACGATCGGTGCCGGGCGCGGATCGCGCCACTCGAGCTGGGGGATCACCGAGGGCTTTGCAGAGGATCCGGAGCGTCGCGGGGCAGCCATCCCTCCAGGTTAGTCGGGACGTGCGACATGCCTCTCGCGGTAACCTGTACTATCCCCTGTCTTCGGCGCCCGCGCCGAGGGAATAGCTTCGATCGATAGGCCCCATCCACCGTGTCAGAATCCATCGCACCGGAAGAAACCGCCGAGCAGGCTCCCGACATCCACGCCATCCAGAACAAGTGGCAGGCGTACTGGGATGAGAACGGCACCTTCCTTGCGGGCGGCGACGAGGATCCGCGCCCGCGCAAGTACGTGCTCGCGATGTTCCCGTACCCCTCGGGCGACATGCACATGGGCCACGCGTCGAACTACCTCTACAGCGACATCGTCGCCCGATACTGGCGCCACCGCGGCCACAACGTCCTGCAGCCGATCGGCTGGGACTCGTTCGGTCTGCCCGCCGAGAACGCCGCCATTCAGCGCGGCGCCGACCCGCGCGAGTGGACCTACGGCAACATCGCGCAGCAGCGCGAGAGCCTCGGCCGCTACGGGGTGTCCTTCGATTGGTCGCGCGTGCTGCACACGTCCGACCCCGAGTACTACCGCTGGAACCAGTGGCTGTTCCAGCAGATGTACGACCGCGGGCTCGCCTACCGCACGGAGAGCCCGGTCAACTGGTGCCCCAACGACCAAACGGTGCTCGCGAACGAGCAGGTCGTCGACGGCGCCTGCGATCGCTGCGGCGCCACCGTGATCAAGAAGAAGCTCACGCAGTGGTACTTCAAGATCACCGACTACGCCGACCGCCTGCTGGACGACCTCGACCAGCTCGAGGGGCGCTGGCCGCACAAGGTCCTGCAGATGCAGCGCAACTGGATCGGCCGTTCGACGGGCGCCGACATCGACTTCGAGATCGAGGGGCGCGCCGAGAAGGTCACGGTCTTCTCTACCCGTGCCGACACGCTTCACGGGGCGACCTTCATGGTCGTCGCCCCCGACAGCGACCTGGCGGCCGAACTCGTGGCGACGGCCAGCCCGGAGACGCGCATGCGCTTCCAGGACTACCTCGACAAGACGCAGAAGCAGACCGACATCGAACGCCAGTCGTCGGATCGCGAGAAGACCGGCGTTCCGCTGGAGCGCTTCGCCATCAACCCGGTTAACGGCGAACGGCTGCCGATCTGGGCCGCCGACTACGTCCTCGCCGACTACGGTCACGGCGCCGTCATGGCCGTGCCCGCGCACGACCAGCGCGACCTCGACTTCGCCCTGAAGTTCGACCTGCCCGTGCGCGTCGTGCTCGACACGTCGGCCGAGGGAGAAGAGCTGCCGAACCCCGCCGAGACCGGCGAGGCGCTCACGGGCGAGGGCGTGCTCATCAACTCCGGCGAACTCAACGGACTCCCGAAGGCCGATGCGATCGCGCGCATGATCGAGATCCTGTCGGAGAGCGGATCCGGTCGGGCGTCGAAGCAGTACCGCCTGCGCGATTGGCTGATCTCGCGCCAGCGCTTCTGGGGCACGCCGATCCCGATGATCCACACGGCAGACGGACGCATCGAGAAGGTGCCGGCCGAGCAGCTGCCCGTGACCCTGCCCGTCGCGAAGGACATCGATCTCAAGCCCAAGGGAACCTCGCCCCTGGGTGGCGCGACCGAGTGGGTCACGACCGTCGACCCGGTGACGGGCGAGAAGGCCCTGCGCGACCCCGACACGATGGACACCTTCGTCGACAGCTCGTGGTACTTCCTGCGCTTCCTCTCCCCGAACAGCGAGCAGTTCGCCTTCGACCCCGCCGAGGCCGACAAGTGGGCCCCGGTCGACACCTACATCGGCGGTGTCGAGCACGCGATCCTGCACCTGCTCTACGCGCGATTCATCACCAAGGTGCTGCACGACCTCGGCCACGTGAGCTTCACCGAGCCGTTCGATGCGCTGATCAACCAGGGAATGGTGCTGCTCGACGGCTCGAAGATGTCGAAGTCGAAGGGCAACCTCGTACAGGTGTCGGAGCAGCTCGACGAGAACGGATCCGACGCCGTGCGCGTCGCGCTCGCCTTCGCCGGCCCCGTGGAGGACGACAAGGACTGGAACGACGTGCACACGGCGGGCGCGAAGAAGTTCCTGGCCCGCGCCCTGCGCGCGGCGCAGGACGTCGCCTCGGAGCCCGGCGTCTCCTTCGACGCCGGTGACAAGGCCCTCCGGCGCGTCACGCACCACCTCCTGAACGATGCGCCGGCCCTCGTCGAGCAGACGAAGTACAACGTGGTCGTCGCCCGCCTCATGGAGCTCGTGAACGCGATCCGCAAGACGATCGATTCGGGCGCCGGCGCCGCGGATCCGGCGGTCCGCGAGGCGGTCGAGACCGTCGCCGTCGTGCTCGACCTCGTCGCCCCGCACACCGCGGAAGAGATGTGGGAGATCCTGGGGCACGCGCCGAGCGTGAGCGCCGTCGATTGGCCCGCCGCCGAGCCCGCGCTCCTCGTCGAGGACGAGGTGACCGCGGTCGTCCAGGTGGGTGGCAAGGTACGCTCGCAGCTACAGGTGCCCACCGACATCACGCCGGAGGCGCTCGAGGCTCTCGCCCGTGCGGACGAGAAGGTGCTGCGCTTCATCGGCGACAAGCAGATCGTCAAGGCGATCGTGCGCGCGCCGAAGCTCGTGAGCCTCGTCGTCAAGTAATCCCGTTCCGTTCCGAAGGGCGTCCCGTTCGCGGGGCGCCCTTCGGCGTGTCGTCGGAAGGGTCAGCGCGTCCACAGCCCTCGTGAGCGCCCGGCTTATCCCCTTCGCCCGCCGCCGGCGGCACCGCGGCCTAACGTCGGGCTCATGTCAGACCTCGAGGCGTACCGGCGCGCGTCCCCCCGCGCGCGCCTCGGGGTGGGCGCCGCGATCGTCCTCGTCCTCCTCGCGCTGGCGGTGACCGTGGGGATCGGTATCTGGCGCGGTCACTCCACCCCTCCCGAGGTCGTCGGCTCCCCCACCGAGGTGCCGTTCGAGGCTCAGGGTGCGGACGAGATCTATGTCCACGTCGCGGGCGCCGTCGCCGCGCCGGGCCTGTACGTCCTGGATTCCGGGGCGCGCGTGATCGATGCGGTCACGGCGGCGGGTGGGCTGGCGGCCGACGCCGGAACGGCCGCCATCAACCTCGCTCGCCCGCTGGCGGACGGAGAGCAGCTCGTCGTTCCCCGCGAGGGCGAGGACCCGCCGGCGGCGGCCGGCGATGGATCCGCGGGCGCGCTCGTCAACCTCAACGCGGCCGACGAGGCAACGCTCGAGACCCTTCCGGGCATCGGCCCCGCCTTGGCGACGCGGATCATCGAGTGGCGCGAGGCCGAGGGGCCGTTCACGGCCGTGGACGATCTCCTCGCGGTGTCGGGCATCGGGCCGCGCGTGCTCGAATCGTTACGCGAACTGGTGACGGTGTGATCCGGGATCTGCGCCTCGTACCCGTCGCACTCGCGACCTGGGCGACGGCGCTCGCCGTCGTGCTGTGGCCACCCATCGCGGGCACGGCGGCGGTCGTGGTGTGGTGCGCGGCGGGGGCGCTCCTCGTCGCCGCCTTCCTCACCCGCCGCGGCGTGCTCGCACTCGCCGCTGTCGCCTGCGCCGCGGCGGCCGTGGCCGCGAGTGGCGTGTGGCTCGCGCTCCCGGCACGCGCGACCGTCGCGGAGGCCCTCGACGGGCCCGTGCGCGACCTCGTCGTGCACGTGACCACGAAGGTCGAACCGACCATCGGCGGGGTCCGGTTCAGCGGATCCGCGACGATCGACGGCGCGACGGCCACGATCGCGGTACGCCTCACGGGTGATGCGCCCGACGGGCTCGATCTGGGCGCACGCGTCACGATCACCGGGGGCGGGAAGCCAGCCGATGCGGGAGAGCCGGCGGTCGCGACGATCTTCGCGCGCTCCGCCGACGTCGTCGAGCGGCCGCCGCACGTCTTCGGCGTGGCGAGCGCGCTTCGGCGCGGATTCGTCGATGACGTCGTGCGCGGTCTACCGGATCCGGGTGGCGGGCTCCTGCCGGGACTGTCCGTCGGCGAGACAAGCGCGGTATCCGACGAGCTCGATGCGCAGATGAAGGCCTCGTCGCTGTCGCACCTGACGGCGGTATCTGGCAGCAACTGTTCCCTCGTCGTCGGCCTCGCCTACGCCGGGTGCGCGCTGTGCCGGCTGGGGCGTCGCACGCGCATCGCCGTCGCGGGGATCGTCCTCGCCGGCTTCGTCGTGCTCGTCACGCCGGAGGCGAGCGTGATCCGTGCCGCCGCGATGAGCGCGATCGCCATGTTCGCGCTCCTGCTCGGTCGGCGCGGCGCGGGCACGGCGGTGCTCGCCCTCGCGGTGACGGCGCTCATCGCCGCGGATCCCTGGCTCGCGACCTCGTTCGGCTTCCTGCTCTCCGCCGCCGCGACGGGCGCACTCCTGCTGCTCGCCGAGCCACTCGCGCGCGGCCTCGGGCGGTGGATCCCCCGCGCCCTCGCCCTGGGCATCGCCGTCCCGCTCGCCGCTCAACTCGTCTGCGGGCCGATCATCGTGCTCTTCGCACCCGAGGTCGCCCTCTACGGTGTCGTGGCCAATATGATCGCGGGCCCGGCCGCCCCCATCGCGACGGTCCTGGGGCTGCTCGCCTGCCTCGCGCAGCCGATTCCACCGCTCGCCCTCGGTGCGGCCGCCATCGCCTGGCTCCCCGCCGCCTGGGTGGCGCAGACGGCCGCTACCTTCGCCGCGCTCCCCGCCGCGCGCCTCGGCTGGGGCGAGGGATGGCTCGGCTTCCTCCTGCTCGCCCTCGTCGGCGCCTCCTGCGTGGTCGTGATCTGCCGCGTGCGACCGGTGTGGTTCCGAAAAGCATGCGGGGGTGCGCTCGCGCTGATCGTGGGGGCCGGCGCCGGATCCGTCGCGCTCGCCGGTGTCGCGGGCCCGCTCACCGCCCCGCGAGGGTGGTCGATCGCACTCTGCGATGTCGGCCAGGGCGACGCGGTCCTGTTGCGCTCGGCGGGCCGTACGGCGGTCGTCGACACCGGCCCCGACGCCGCGGCCTTTGAGCGCTGTCTCGCCCGCCTCGGCGTCGACGAGATCGACCTGGCCTTCCTCACGCACTTCGACGCCGATCACGTCACGGGGGTTCCGGCGCTCGAGGGCCGTGCGCGCACCATCATCCACGGCCCGGTCTCGGAGCAGGGCGACCTCGACGAGGCGCGCGCCGTGACGAGCGACGTGCGGGAGGGCTTCGCGGGCCATTCGGGCGTCCTCGGCGACGCGCGCTGGCGGATCCTGTGGCCGCGCGCCGGCTCCCGCGCCTTCGAACCGGGAAACGACACCAGCCTTGTCATCCACATCTCCGGACCCGACCTGCCGAGCACGCTCCTGCTCGGAGACCTCGGCGAGGACGCGCAGCAGCTTCTCGCCTCCGCCAGCGAGCTCGGCCCCGTCGACGTCGTCAAGGTCTCGCATCACGGAAGCCGCGACCAATCCCCGGCGCTCTATGCCGCGATCTCGCCCCGCATCGCGCTCATCGGGGTCGGCGAGAACGACTACGGGCACCCGCATCCCGATCTGCTCGCCACGCTCGCGCGATCCGGGGCCGCCGTCGCGCGAAGCGACACCGACGGCCTCGCTCTCGTCAGCATCGGCTCGGGCGACCTCACGCTGTGGCGGGAGCATCCCCCATCAGCTGCATCCGCTCGCGGCGCAAGAACGCCGCATAACCGCCGGGCGTGCGACCCTCGAGGCGCGCAGAGGTCACGACCTCCGCCTCGTCCGAAGCGACGACACGGAAGTCGGAGAGCGCTTCGACGAGCGCGACGTCCTCGTGTTCCTCCGCCGACGGAAAGCCTCCGCCTGCGCAGTACGCCGACGCGCGCACACCGAGGTTAGCTCCGTGCACGTGGCCGTTCGCGCGCCCCACGGGGTGCCGCTGCCGCCAGTGTGGCCATAGCTCGGCGGGGTACTCGGCGTCGTGCGGACGAACGGTGCCGATGATCACGTCACACCCCGCATCGGCGAGCGCAAGCTGCGACGAGAGCCAGTTCTCCGGCACGATCGAGTCGGCGTCGGTGTTCGCGATCCAGAGCCGCTCCGCGGGCGTGCGGGTGCCCTCGAGCAGACGGCGCACCCCGAGGGCGCGAGCCGCCCCGACGATGCCGACATTCACGGTCATCACGTGCACGCCCCCGAAGGCCTCGGCGCGCTCCACTGTCGTATCGGTGCAGGAGTCCGCAACGACGATGACATGGCACGGAACGGGAACGGCCTGGATGGCCGCCCGGATCGATGCGAGACACGCCTCGATGCGTTCCTCCTCGTCGCGGGCGGGTATGACGATGCCGATGCACTCGATCACGCGATCCCCTCTTCCTGGGCGACGGATGCGCCCGATATGCCGAATACGTCGAGCACGACGTCGGGCTCTCGGTGCTCGACGATGGTGCGCCAGCCGGAACGCCGGAGGACGTCGTGTACGGCTTCTGCGGCGCCCTCGCGTTGCTCGACGGGCCTGCGCCAGTGACAGGCGAGCAGGTGGGCGTCGTCGCTGGCGATCGCTCGGGCCTCGCGGGCGATCCGGGCCGTGCCCGAGCCGCCCCAGTAATAGCCGACCTCCGAGAGGACGATCAGGTCGAACGGTCCCTCCGGTAAGCCCTCGAGCGCATCCGCGCAGACGGCGCTGACGCCCTCCAGTCGGCGCGCACGCACCCGCTCGACGGCGCGGGGGTCGAGATCCACCGCGACGATCTCGTCGCAGCGGGCCGCGAGTTCCTGGGTCAGTGCGCCCGTGGAGCATCCGATCTCGAGCGCGCGACGATATCGCGGCCGTGGCAGTGACGCGACCGTGAGCGCCCGTTTGCGTTGCTCGTACCAGCGCGTCTCATAACGCCATGGGTCGCTCCGGCGATCGTAGAGGGCTCCGAAGTATTCGGCGCCGAGCCAGCGATCTGAGGAGAAGAACACCTCGACGTCGCGATCGAAGTGTTGGAGCATCTCCGGGCGAAGGAGGGGCTCCGGGCCGCTCGTCTGCGATCGGAAGACGCCGAGAGCGCGACGCTTGACGGATCCATCGCCCGGGAGTTCCTCGAGCCTGTCCCAGGGCAGTCGAGTCCGATCTGGATGGGCCCAGTGCCACATCCAAATCGGATACTCGAGAAGGGTGTTCTCCCCCGCGACCTCGGCCATGATCTCGCCGATGACGCGATGATCGCGGTGCCCGTCCCCGCGCCAGGGCGCCGCCAGAATCGTCCGCGGGCCCGCATCGCGCAGGACATGTCGCAGCTCTCCGGCGATCTCGGCCCGATGCTCACGCGTCGCACCGTCCGGAAACCCCAGGAACTCGACATTGGCACGGGGTGCGAGCATTGCGACCGCTTCGGTCGTTTCGAGACGTCGCGTGTGTGCGAGGTCCTGTTCGGGCGAGGATGCGGCTCCATCGGTGACGACGATCACACTCACCGGCATGCCTCGCGCGGCGGCTTCCGTCATCAGCAAGCCGGCTCCGAGAACCTCGTCGTCGGGATGCGCGGCGATGACGACGAGTGCGTCGTAACGGTCGAGAAGCACGCGAGGGCGATCGCGCAGGTGGGGTGTGGCGGCCCATACCCTTTCTGGCGTTCCGGGGGTGGCCGCATCGAAACTCACCATGGCGCGCTTTCGGCCCCGATAGCGGCCGCGCCGAGCGAGGCGCGCTCGCGATCGACGGCGTGCTGGCGCACGTAGATGTCGAGGTCCGCGACTCGCCGAGCGTGGGCCTCGTCGAGCGCGAGCGGTGCCGGTCCGAGGGCGCGTGCGCTGCGCCAAATGACCTCGTCTGCCGCACGCGCGACGATACCTCGAGCGCGTTTCGCCGGGAGCCGTCCTGGTGCTCCCGCGTCCGCAAGCATCGCGCATTCCGCCAATGACAGTCGCGCTGCACCGAGGATCTCGTCCACCGCACCGAGGTGAGCGAGCGCCGTCTCGGGTGAGTTCTCGTGGAGCAGACTTCGAAGGTCCTCGGCGAGCGCGACCGCACCGCCGTACCAGCACGCGGCCACGCCCGCGCCACCCCACGCGAATTGCGGCCGTTCGGTGTACCACCCGGGTGCGCCGAGCGCGCGCGCGGGCACGGCATCGAAGTCGACCGGTCCGCTCGGGATGTCGGTGAGTCCGACCGCGTGCCACGTATTGGGGGTGACGGTGACGCCGGGATGGCGGAGGTCGACGTCGAAGAGCCGGTTTCCGCCCGTGTCGGCGGCGGTCACGAGCGCGCGATCGAGGGTCTGGGCGAGGGAGCACCAGGGCTTGCTTCCGGTGAGCACCCATCCGTCAGACGACCTTCGAGCGACCAGGGTCGATGCGGGCCCTTCTGCCGCGTACACGCCATAGCGGTCGACAGGAGGCGCTTCACCCGCTTGCCGCAGGATCGATACCGCGTCGAGGTGAGGCTCGATGGCGCGAGCGAGCTGCAGATCGTGCGCAGCGATCTCCGCGAGGGTCTTCCATTCCGTGAGCGTGTGGCCGCCGCCGGGACCATGCCATTCCTGTCCGAGACGCACGGCGAGCTCGAGTGCGTCGCCGATGGTCTCGGGGAGGGGGTCGGGCAAGAGACGGTGCGTGGTGTTTCCGAGTCGGGGTGAGACGCTCATGATGCTCGGGTGATCCTTTCAGTGACTTCCGCCGGGATCTCGTCACACAGGGTGACGACGACGTCCTGCACCTGCCAACTGGTCTCGGCGATGCGCTCGGACGCCTCCGCGATGCGTTCGGTTCCGGCGCCGGCCTCCTTCGGCACGATGAATGCCTCGATGTGCAGGACCTGCCCCATGTCGCGCGCACGCACGCCGGCGTCGGCGACCCACGGCAGCGCGTGGAGCGTGCCGAGGATGGTCGCGATGTCGGAGTGCGGAGCGGTGCTGTCGAAGCGGAGGGCCCGCTGGTCCATCAGGTCGGAGAGGGCGACGCGCGTATTTCGGAGGCCGTCGCTGATGATGCCGATGGAGATGAAGATGGCGGCGGCGCCGTCGAGCCACCACAACCCCATGCCCACGCCGAGCACGCCGATCACCGACGCGGCATTCGTCTGCCAGTCGGCGGTCGCCATGTCGCCGTCGGCGTACAGGACCTTGTTGTGCAGGGTCCGTGCCGCGCGCACCTTGGCCGGCCCGTAGAAGAACGGACCGACGACGATCACCGACATGACGGCGATCATGAGCCAGCCGAGCCAGATCGTGTGGCCGAAGAGATTCACCGTGCCGATGCTCGGGTGTTCGAGTCGGATGAGACCGAGGGCCGACTCGATGGCGAGCGCACCGCCGATCGTGAGGAGCGCGACCCCCGCGACGAAGTGGCCGATGCTCATGGCGCGGTGGCGCCCGTACGGGTGCTGGGTGGTCGGTCGCTTGCGCACCATCGGCAGCGCGATGAGGAAAACGATCTGCGGGAGGGTGGAGAGCATGTCCTCGACCCAGGCGGTGCGCATCGATTGCGAGTTGCCGACCACGATCGCGACGAGGAAGATCGTGACGGCGCTGTAGCAGAGCGTGAAGATCTCCCACCTCACGGCGGACCTGAGCGCGCGCTGCTGTTCCTCGGGCAGGTCGGTGCGGCCGAACTGATGACGCGCGGTGGCGTTCATGTGAGGCCCTCCTCATCGAGGTACGCCTCGAATGAGGACAGGAGCGCGTTCTCCCCCATCGGCAGGAGCGCGACCGACATCGGCGTGTTCTCCGGCGCACCGGGTGGCAGGAACCCGCGGCTGAGCGCGGCCAGATCGGTCCATGGACTCTTTTCCGTGAATCCGCCGACGGCGAGGTCGAGCTCGCCCTGATCGATGGCGTCGGACAGGGTCTCCTCGCTGCCGAGGGTCCAGAGAACGTCGGCGTCGATGGTGTGCGCGTAGCCCGTGACCACATCGGCGATCGGCCCGGTGGGGCCGCCTGGTCCCTCCGCGATGCGGCCGGGATCGGGCGAGTAGCCGACGCGCAGAGTGCCGCCCTCGACGGATTCCAGGCTGCCCTCTGGATCCGAGGGGATCGTGATGCCGCACGCGGAGGTGCCCAGGGCGACCGTCAGCGCGAGGGTCGCGATGGCGCTTCGGCGCGCGGCACGCATCACTGGGTCGCCTTCGTCCGGCGAGCGGTGAGGCGGGTCACCCCATAGATGACGGCGCCGACGGCGAGGAGAATCGCACCGAAAAGCCACACCGAGCCGCTCTGCTGGGTGAGGAGGAGGATGCAGGAGGCGATCCCGAGAACGGGGATCGGGGTCCAGACGCGGAAGTGCGGCCGATCCACCCGATCGCGGCGCAGCACGAGCACCGAGACGTTGGCGCTGAGGAAGACGAAGAGCAGCAGTAGAACGACGGTCTCGGCGAGCGTTTCGAGGTCGCCGACGAGGGTGAGCCCCATGGCGACGACGGTGGTGACGAGGATCGACACCCAGGGCGTGCGCCGATTCTTCAGGACCCGGGCGAGGGCGCCCGGCAGCAGGTGCTGCTCGGCCATGCCGAAGGCGAGTCGGCTCGCCATGATCATGGTCAGCAGGGCGCCGTTGGCGACCGCGACGAGCGCGATGAGGCTGAACAGCCACGACGGCACGCTCACGCCGGTCGCGTCGACGACGGCCAGCAGCGGGCCGCTGGATTCCTGAAGTTCTTCCGGCGACAGCATGATCGAACTGGCGAGGCCGACGAGCACGTACATTACGCCTGCAGTGATCAGCGAGAGGAAGAGCGCGCGCGGGTACACCCGGCGTGGATCCTTGACCTCCTCGATGACGTTCGCGGAGGTCTCGAATCCGACGAACGAGTAGTAGGCGACGATGGCGCCGCCGAGGATGGCGGTCGCCGCGCCCGTTCCCTCGGGAAGCTCGGTGACGCGCGAGATGTCTCCCTGTCCGCCGCCCATGAAGACCGCCACGGCGACGATGACGATGACCAGGCCCGACAGCTCGATCGCGGTCATCACGAGGTTGCTTCCGAGCGATTCGCGGATTCCCCGGGAGTTCAGCGCGGCGACGAGCGCGAGGAAGACGAGCGCGGCCGGGATGACGGGCACGTCGATGAACGTCCCGAGGTAGTCTCCCGCGAATGCCAGGGCCAGTCCCGCGGCGCTGACGACGCCGGCGGCGAGCATGCTGAAACCGACGAGGAAGGAGATGAGCGGGCTGCGGAACGCCCGCTCGGCGAAGACTGCCGCGCCGCCGGCGCGCGGATACTTCGTCACGAGCTCCGCATAGGATCCCGCCGTGAGCAGCGCGAGCGCGAGCGCCACGATGAGCGGCGCCCACAGGGCCCCGCCGACATCCTTGGAGAGCACGCCCATGAGTGCGTAGATCCCGGCGCCGAGGACATCGCCGAGGATGAACGCGTAAAGCAGGGGGCCGTTGATCGCTCGACGCAGACGCGGCGCCCCATCGCTCGACTCGGCTTCGGTGCGTGGCTGTGCGCTGCTCATGTCGCGAGAATACCGATGCCACGAGAATGCTGAACAAGGGTTGACGGGCCCTTCCCCGCACGGTATTTGAACAGGGTCCCGCATAACCGGGGTGCATTAAGCTCGGCACGTGCTTAACGATGTCCTCACCGCGATTCTCGATGTGGTCGAGGGTGTGTCTCCCTGGCTGCGCACGCTGATCGCATCGGTGGCGATCATGTTGGAGACCAGCGTCCTGGTCGGGCTCATCGTGCCCGGCGACACGATCGTGATCGTGGCCGCGACGGGCGTCACGACCGTCCTCGAGGGCATCGTTCTGGGGCTCTTCGTCGTCGCCGGGGCCTGGGCCGGAGAGACGATCGGCTACATGGTGGGCCGGTGGGCCGGGCCGTGGCTCCGCCGGTCGCGGGTCGGCAGGTGGCTGGGCGAACGCAACTGGGTGCGCGCCGAGAACTATCTGCAACGACGCGGCGGAATCGCGATCTTCCTGTCGAGGTTCTTGCCCGTCCTCCATTCGATCGTGCCGCTGACGGTCGGAATGTCGGGCTACCCGTACCGCAAGTTCGTCGCCTGGACGCTTCCGGCATGCGCCCTGTGGGCGACGATCTACATCTCGATCGCCGCAGGCGCCGCCGAGACGTACCGTGATCTGTCGGGCAGCGCGCACTGGGCCGGATACGTTTTCATCGGCATCATCCTGGCGGGTCTGCTGGTGATCTTCGGCGGAAAGAAGCTCTTGGGCTGGATCGAGCACCGTCACATGAAAGACTGAGGCCGATGGCTTCACGACCGGCACAGCCCGCCCGACACTCGCCCAAGATCCTGTGGGTCGCTCGCATAGAGCGTCGCTTCCACGCGTGGCGGGAACGTCGCGCGCGAAAGCGCGGTCACAGCCCCGAGGTGGTGCCGTTCCCCGGCTACGGGGGCGACGGCTGGATCCGCGTTCTCGGACGCGTGATGATCCTCCCGCGCGGGGGCAAGCGACGCCGCGGTGACGGCGCTCGCGGATGGCGCTCGTTCGCCGGTATCGCGGTCGGCTATGCCAGCGTGAGGATCACGATCGGCGACGAGACCCACGAGGTCGCCGCCGACCGCGGCGGCGTGATCGACATCCGCGTTCCGGCCTCCCTGCCGCCCGGTTGGCAGACGCTGACGATGTCGGTGGAGAACGGCGAGCCGTCGACCGCCCACGTGTACGTCGTGGATCCCGCCACGCGCTTCGGCGTGATCAGCGACGTCGACGACACCGTCATGGTCACGGCGCTTCCCCGCCCGCTCCTCGCGGCGTGGAACTCGTTCGTCGTGAACGAGCACGCGCGGCAACCCGTGCCGGGCATGGCGGTGCTGCTCGAACGGCTCGTCAACGAACACCCCGGCGCCCCCATGATCTACCTGTCGACCGGGGCCTGGAACGTGGCGCCGACGCTCAACCGCTTCCTGCATCGTCACCTGTTCCCCCGCGGCGCGATGCTCCTCACCGATTGGGGGCCGACGCACGATCGCTGGTTCCGCAGCGGGCGCCTGCACAAGGAGACGAACCTGCGGCGCATCGCCGAGGAGTTCCCGGACATCACCTGGCTGCTCATCGGCGATGACGGGCAGCACGACGACGAGATCTACACGCAGTTCACGGCCGAGCACCCCGGATCCGTCGCCGGCGTCGCGATCCGGCGCCTGACGACGACCGAGGCGGTGCTCGCCGGTGGTCGCACCTCGGTCGATGACCACTCCGCCGCGGGCGTGCCCTGGGTGTCCGCGGACGACGGCGCCGGCCTCGCCGCGCGCCTGCGAGAGGTCGGGATCCTCTCCTAGGGGCGAACCTCCTCCGCCCGTGCACGGCGCAGGAACAGTGCGGCCGCGAGGGCGACGACGATTGCGCAGGCCGGGAGGATCATGGTCTGCGCCATCGCGGCGGAGAACGCCTCCGCGACCGGCCCCGGCATGGATCCGCCCGTCTGCCCCGTGGGAGCCTCACCGGCGCCCGGCATGTTCGCTTCGATCCGCGACTGCATGAAGGCCGCCACGGCGGCGGATCCGATGACGGAACCGATCGTGCGAGTCGTGTTGTAGATGCCCGCCCCGGCGCCGGCCATGCGCGGCGGGAGCTTGCGGGTCGCGGTCGTCGACAGCGGACCCCACATTCCTGCGTTGCCCACGCCCAGAAGCGCCGAGGGCAGCAGGAAGACCCAGACGGACGTGTCCATGTCGATGATCGCGACGTACCAGAACAGGCCGCCGGCGACGCACAGCAGGCCCGGCACGAGGATCACGCGCGGGTCGACGCGATCGAGGATCCTGCCGGCGACGGGCGCGAGCACACCCGAGATCACGGCCATCGGGATCATCAGCAACGCGGACGACGTCGGCGTGAGCCCGCGCGCCGACTGCAGAAAGAACATGAGGGGCAGCGCCTGTGCCGTCACCGTGAAGCCGACGGCGGCGATCGCGATGTTCGCGCCCGAGAAGTTGCGGTCCCGGAACAGGCCGAGCGGCACCAGGGGCTCGCTGCGCGTCTTCGCCTGTTGGAGAACGAACGCGGCCAAGACGACTACCCCGGCCGCGATCGTGCCCCAGATCGGCAGCGACCAGTCGTACTTCTCGCCCTCCTGCAGCCCGAAGACGACGAGGAACATGGCGACGCCGCTCAGCACGATGCCCAGCACGTCGAAACGGTGCGGGTGCGTCTCGAGCCGCGGCACGAGGATCCATGCCGCGACGAAGCCGATGATGCCGACGGGGATGTTGACGAAGAAGATCCACTCCCAGCCGAGACCGTCGACGAGAAGACCGCCCGCGAGCGGCCCGACGAGCGTCGCGACGCCGGCGGTCGCACCCCACAGGCCCATGGCCGCGCCGCGGTTCGTGGGCGGGAAGGTGCGGGTGATCACGGCCATCGTCTGCGGCGTCATGAACGCGGCGCCGAGCCCCTGCACGGCGCGGGCGGCGATCAGCCCGCCGAGGCTCGTCGAGAGGCCGCACCACAGCGACGAGAGCGTGAAGACGGCGAGCCCGATCAGGTAGATGTTCTTCGGCCCGAAACGATCGCCGAGCCGCCCGGTGACGAGCAGGGGCACGGCGTAGGCGAGCAGGTAGGCGCTCGTGACCCAGACGACGTTGTCGAGGTTGTTCGTGTCGGGGTCGAGCGCCGCCTTGATCACCGGGTTCGCCACCGACACGATCGTCGTGTCGACGAGGATCATGAAGAATCCGATGATCAGGGCCCAGAGCGCCGGCCAGGGCCGGCTCTCGTTCTCGTGTTCGCTCATGGAGGTGCCTTTCTGGGCGCAACCGATGCTGCGCCTCGTGGAGCGTACGCCCGTTTTCTGGGCCGAACGCTTCGCGTGTCAGTGGTTCGAAATAGTGTTCGATGCGAGCTGTTTTATATCGAACATTGTTTCTATCATGGAGGCGTGGGCATGACACTGGCACAGGTCGAGAGCGCGGAACAGGTGGCGCAGATCACGCGTCTGCGCGCCCAGATCGGGCAGATGCAGCGGCGCACGGCCTCGCCCGATCGACTCCCGGTTCCGGCTCCGCTCTCGGGGCTCTTCCCCTCGGGAGGACTGCGCCCCGGTGTCGCCTATGCCCTGCCCGACTCCCCCAGCCTCTTGCTGGCGCTCGCGGGAGAGATCTCGCGTTCGGGATCCTGGTGCGCCTTCGTCGGCATGCCGGACCTGTCGATGCAGGCGGCGGCATCGCACGGCGTCGCCGCCGATCGCGTCGCGCTCATCCCGTCGCCGGGTAGCCGCTGGCTTTCGGCGGTGTCCTCCGCGGCCGAGGTGTTCCCGCTCGTGGCGGTGCGCCCTCCGCGCGGGGCGGGCCCTGCCGAGACGGCCCGGCTCGATGCGCGCCTGCGCGATCGCGGCAGCACGCTGCTCGTCATGGGTGCGTGGCCGGGCGCCGAGCTGTCGCTCTCGCTCGGCGAGCCGGAATGGCGCGGGATCGGGGCCGGACACGGACTCATCGCCGCGCGCGCCGTCACGATCGCGGCGGCGGGGCGCCCACTCCCCTCCTCCCGGCGGGTGCGGGTGCTCCTGCCCGGCCCCTCCGGTGCCGTCGAGGAGATCGCGACCGCGCGCCGCGCGCACCTGCGGGCGGTGGCCGCATGAACACCCCCGAACGCGCCATCGTGCTCTGGGTGCCCGATTGGCCCATCGAGGCCTACCTGCGCACGCAGGCGCGCGAGGTTCCCGAGCACGAGCGCGTGGATCCCGAGCAGCCGCTCGCGATCGTCCACGACGGCCGCATCGTGGTGTGCTCGGCGTCCGCCAGGGCGGCGGGGGTCGCCCGGGGACAGCGCCGCCGAGACGCGCAGTCGGCCTGTCCCGGTCTGGTGCTGCTCCCGGCGGATCCAGGGCGCGATACGCGCGCCTTCCACGCCGTGCTGAGCAGCGTCGAGCAGATCGTGCCGGGTGTCGAGCCCCTGCGTCCCGGGCTCGCCGCCGTGCGGGCCCGCGGGCCGGCACGCTTCTTCGGCGGGGAGGAGTCGGCGGCGCGCGCCGTGCTCGGCGCCCTCACCGGGATCGGCCTCACGGGTGCCCGCACCGGCGTCGCCGACGGCCTGTTCACGGCCGAGCGGGCGGCGCGAGCGGCCACGACGGAACCGCTCGTGATCCCCGCGGGGAGGTCGTCCGAGTTCCTTGCCCCGCTTCCCGTGGCATCGCTCGGAGATCCCGAACTCGCGGTCTTCCTCTCCCGGCTCGGCGTGCGCCGACTCGCCGAGTTCGCCGCGTTGCCGGAAGAGCTCGTGCGCGACCGGCTGGGTGCGCACGGTGTGCGCCTGCGCGCCCTCGCGGCGGGGGCCGACTCTCGCCCCGTCGTGCCTCGGGTGCCGCCGCCCGAGCTCCAGCGCGCCCTCGATCTCGAACCGCCGCTCGAACTCGCCGAGCAGGTGGCCTTCGCGGTGCGCCGGACAGCCGATTCCTTCCTGGCAGGCCTGGGCGAGGCGGCTCTCGTCTGCACCGCGCTCCGCATCGTCATCGAGACCGACCGCGGCGAGCGCAGCGAGCGGGTCTGGCAGCATCCCTCGTGCTTCGACGCGCCGAGCGTGGTCGATCGGGTGCGGTGGCAGTTGCAGCCGTCGCCGGGAGCGGAACCCTTCACGGGCGGGGTGAGCCGGGTCGAGCTCGAACCGGAGGCGGTCGACGACGGCGGATCGCATCAGCCGGTCCTCCTGGGACAGGGGCCGGACGAGCGCGCTCATCACGCGATGACCCGGGTGCAGGCGGCGTTGGGGCATCGCGGCGTGGTGACGCCGGTGGCCTCGGGGGGCAGGTGGCTTGCAGAGCGCGAAGAGTTCGCCCCCTGGGGCGAGAAGGTGTCCGCGTCATCGCCGCGAGAGCTGCCGTGGCCGGGGTCGATGCCGGATCCTCTGCCGTCGGAAGTCTTCCGCGAGCCGCGGCCGGTCACGGTCGCGGGTGCAGGCGGCGAGGCGGTGTCCGTGACCGATCGCGGTTTCGTGACGGCGCAGCCCGCGGTGCTCGAGGGGCGCGGTGTGATCTCGTGGGCGGGCCCGTGGCCGGTTGTGGAGCGCACGTGGGATCCCACACGGGCGCGGCGAGCGCACCGGTTCCAGCTCGTCGATGATCGCGGGGCCGCGTGGCTGGCGGTGCTCGAGGGCGGCGCATGGCACCTGGAGGGGAGGTACGCCTGATGGGCTTTCGCAATCCGCCGGTGAAGTGGAACGAGCTGGAGCGGGCGCTGAGCGGCAGGCGCCCGTCCTCGCGCCCGGCGGCGGCAGACGGCGGGGACAGCCCGGCGTGGAGCCGGAAGCGCGGCGCGTACGAGCCGCCGAAGATCTCTCGTGCGCGCAGCGCGACGCCGTACGCCGAGCTGCACGCGCACTCGTCGTACTCGTTCCTCGACGGGGCGAGTTCGCCCGAGGCCCTCGTGGAGGAGGCCGAGAGGCTGGGCTTGGAGGCGCTCGCGCTCACGGATCACGACGGCTTCTACGGGATCGTCCGCTTCGCGGAGGCGGCCGAGCACACCTCGGTCGCGACGGTGTTCGGATCCGAGCTGTCGCTGGATCTGCCGTCCCCGCAGAAGGGCGTCACCGATCCCGCCGGCGAGCACCTGCTGGTCCTGGCCCGCGGCGAGGGCGGCTATCACCGCCTGTCGCGGGCTATCACGAGGGCGCAGCTACGGGGCGCGGAGAAGGGTCGCCCGGTGTACGACGTGGACGACCTCTCCCGCGAGGCGGCGGGCGAATGGGCCGTGCTGACCGGGTGCCGGAAGGGCGCCGTGGGGCGCGCGGCGGAGGCGGTGGTGCGCGGGGGCGCGGACGTGAGCGGCTTGGAGCGCGCCCTGGGTTCGCTCGTGGACCTGTTCGGGCGCGAGAGCGTTTACGTGGAGCTGACCCGTCAAGGCGACCCGCTCGACGATCGCCGGTGCGATGTGCTGACGACGATCGCGGGCAGGTGGGGGCTGCCCGTCGTCGCGACGGGGAACGTGCACTATGCGACGCCGAAGGAGGTTCCGCTCGCGCAGGCGGTGGCGGCGATCCGGGCGACGCGCAGCATGGACGCGCTGGACGGCTGGCTTCCGGCGACGGGCGGGGCGCACCTGCGTTCGGGCGACGAGATGGCGCGCATCTTCGACCGCTATCCGGGCGCCGTCGAGGCCTCCGCCCGCCTCGCGGGCGAGTTGGCGTTTCCGCTGCGCACGGCGAAGCCCGCCCTGCCGAAGCAGGAGGTTCCGGAGGGGCACACGCCGATGTCGTATCTGCGGGAGCTGGTGTGGGGCGCGGTGTCCGCGCGGTATCCGCGGCTGGGCTCGGCGGACAGGGAGCGCATCGCGCACGAGCTGGATGTGATCGAGAAGAAGGACTTCCCCGGGTATTTCCTCATCGTGCGCGACATCGTGGCCGAGGCGCGCCGGCGCGGGATCCTGTGCCAGGGGCGGGGTTCCGCCGCGAACAGCGCCGTGTGCTACCTGCTGGGCATCACGGCGGTGGATCCGATCTTCTACGGCCTGCCGTTCGAACGCTTTCTCTCGGCGATGCGCGATGAGGAACCCGACATCGACGTGGATTTCGACAGCGACCGCCGCGAGGAGATCATCCAGTGGGTTTTCGAGAGGTACGGGCGTGAGCGCGCCGCTCAGGTGGCGAACGTGATCCAGTACCGGCCGAAGAACGCCATCCGCGATGTGGCGCGGGCGCTGGGGTTCTCGACCGGGCAGCAGGATGCATGGGCGCGGCAGGTGGAGCGGTGGGGTGCGAGCATCGAGTCGGGCGGGGACCATACCATCCCGGACCGGGTGCTGGAATACGCCCAGCAGCTCTTGGGCGCTCCTCGTCACCTGGGGATCCATTCGGGCGGCATGGTGCTCACCGACCGGCCCGTCGGCGAGGTCGTGCCGATCGAGCACGCCCGCATGCCGGGCCGCACCGTCATCCAGTGGGACAAGGACGACGCGGCGTGGATGGGGCTCGTCAAGTTCGACCTGCTCGGGCTCGGCATGCTCGCCGCGCTGCAGCACTGTTTCGATCTCATCCGGGAGGCGACGGGTGAGGCCTTCGACCTCAGGGAGCTTCCGCGCGAGGAACCCGCCGTGTACGACATGCTGTGCCGCGCCGACTCGATCGGGGTCTTCCAGGTCGAATCGCGCGCGCAGATGGGCCTGCTCCCCCGCCTGCAGCCGCGCAGGTTCTACGACCTGGTCGTGCAGATTGCGCTGATCCGGCCAGGCCCCATCCAGGGCGGGGCGGTGCACCCGTTCGTGCGCCGCAAGATGGGGCAGGATCCCATCACGTATCCGCACCCGAAGCTCGAACCTGTGCTCGAGCGCACCCTCGGGGTTCCGGTGTTTCAGGAACAGCTGATGCAGATGGCCATGGCGGTCGGCGATTGCACGGGCGAGGACGCCGACCTGCTGCGGCGCGCCATGGGATCCAAGCGCGGTGTCGAGCGCATCGAGTCGCTCAAGGAGAAGCTGTTCGAGGGCATGGCGCGCAACGGCATCGACAAGGACACGGCCGACAGCCTCTACGCACAGATTCAGGCGTTCGCGAACTTCGGTTTCGCCGAGTCCCATTCGCTGTCGTTCGCGCTGCTGGTGTACGCCAGTTCGTGGATCAAGCTGCACTATCCGGCGGCGTTCCTCGCGGGGCTTCTGCGCTCGCAGCCCATGGGGTTCTACTCCCCCGCGACGCTCACCGCCGATGCCCGGCGGCACGGCGTCGAGGTGCGCCGGCCCGACATCTCGCATTCCGGGGTGACCGAGGTGCTCGAGCCCCTCGTGCCGGGGCGGCGCGGGGCACCCACGGGTCGGGCCGAGTGCCTGCGCGATCACGAGGGCGCCGCGCCCGCGTTCGATCGGCGCGCGCCCGACGAATCCGCCGCGCACCGCCGCGACGGAGACTTCGCCGTGCGCCTGGGCCTTGCCGGCGTGAACGGCATCGGCGAGAAGACGGCGCGACTCATCGTCACCGAACGCGAATCGGGCGGCCCCTATGCGTCGCTGAACGACCTGGTGCGCCGCACGGGTCTCGCCGAGGCGCAGCTCGAGGCGCTCGCGACCGCAGGCGCCTTCGCCTCCCTCGGGCTCGATACCCGCGAGGCGCTGTGGCTCGCGGGGGCCGCGGCGCTCGACAGGCCCGAGTTCCTCGACGGCACGGTCGCCGCCGTGCAGCCCCCGCTGTTCGCGGATCCCACCAGCTACGAACGCCTCTCGAGCGACCTGTGGGCAACGGGAGTGTCGGTCGATGATCACCCGCTCACCCATTTCCGGGCGGCGCTCGACGAGCGCGGCGTCGTGAGTTCGGACGGCCTCCGCGATCACGAGACGGGCCGCCGCATTGAGGTCGCGGGGCTCGTCACGCACCGGCAGCGCCCGGCGACGGCCTCGGGGATCACCTTCATCAATCTCGAGGACGAACACGGCCTCGTGAACGTCGTCTGCTCCGTGGGTGTGTGGAACCGCTATCGCCATGTCGTCCGCGATTGCCCGGCGCTCATCGCGCGAGGCATCCTCGAACGCTCCCCGGAGGGCGTCATCAACCTCGTGGCCGACGCCTTCGCCGACCTCCGCGTCGGCATCGACCACCGCTCCCGTGATTTCCGCTGACCCGCCCCGACACGCCCTGCACGACCGGTATCCGCGGTAGGTTCGGAGCATGTGCGGACGCTTCGTGGTGGCCAATGTCGGGTCCGAACTCGTGAGCGAGCTCGGCATAGACCTCATGAGCGACGAGCTGCCCCAGCCGAGCTTCAACATCGCCCCGACCGCGCTCGCCGCGATCGTGCTCGACTCCGCGAAGACGGATCCGCCGACCCGCCGCCTGGAGCCGGCACGCTGGGGTCTCGTGCCCGGGTGGGCGAAGGATCTCTCGATCGGGTCGCGAGCCTTCAACGCCCGCGCCGAAGAGCTCGAGGAGAAGAAGATGTTCGCCCCGGCGCTCGCGAAGCGCCGCGCGGTGATTCCCGCGACGGGCTACTACGAGTGGAAGGTCACCGACGACGGCAAGGTGCCGCTGTTCATCCATCCCGAGGGCGGCGAGCCCATCCTCTTCGCGGGACTCTACGAGTGGTGGCGCAGCCCGGAGAACCAGTGGATCCTGAGCTTCACGATCCTCACACAGGAGGCCGTGGGCGGTCTGGGATCCGTCCACCACAGGATGCCCGTCTTCCTCGACGCCGACCATGCCGACGCCTGGCTCGATACCGATCTCGAGGAGCCGCGCGACATGCTCGATGCCGCCATGGCCGACGCGCCGCGCGTCGCCGAGTCATTCGCCTGGCACCCCGTCGACTCCGCCGTGGGGAATGTGCGAAACGACTCCCCGGAACTCATCCGGCCGATTTGAGACAATGGGCGGGTGACGATGATTCCCGCAGAAGCCCATGCCCACATCGACGACCTGGCGTCGTTCGTCCAGGCATCACCCTCCTCGTACCACGCCGCTGACGAGGCGCGCCGACGCCTCGTCGACGCCGGCTTCACGGCGCTCGCCGAGACCGACGCGTGGGAGCTCGTCCCGGGCGGGCGCTACGTCATCGTGCGCGAGGGCAGCGTCATCGCGTTCGCGCTGCCCGACACCGTCACCGCCACGACGCCCTTCCAGATCGTCGGCGCGCACACCGACTCGCCCAGCTTCAAGCTCAAGCCGAAGCCGACCACGACGGGCGTCGGCGGATGGTGGCAGCTCGGCTGGGAGGTCTACGGCGGCCCGCTGCTGAACTCGTGGCTCGACCGCGAACTCATCCTCGCCGGACGCATCGTCACGCTGGGCGGCGAGGAACACCTCGTTCGCACGGCGCCGATCGCCCGCATTCCTCAGCTCGCCATCCACCTAGACCGCGGCGTCAACGACGGGCTCTCGCTCGACAAGCAGCGCCAGACGGCCCCGATCTGGGGCCTCGGCGACGCCGAGTCGGCCGACATCCTCGCGGTCCTCGCGGCGGAGGCGGGGATCGACGCCGAGCGCATCGGCGGCTTCGACATCGTCGCGGCCGACAGCCAGGCCCCCCGTGTCTTCGGCGCCCACGACGAGCTCTTCGCCAGCGGCCGCCTGGACAACCTGCTCTCCACGCACGCGGCCCTTGTCGCGATCCGGAACGCGCGGCCCACCGAGGCGATCGCGATGTTCGCCGCCTTCGATCACGAGGAGATCGGCTCCTCGTCTCGATCGGGCGCCGCGGGCCCGTTCCACGAGGAGGTGCTCACGCGGATCCTCGCCGCCTTCGGCGCGGGCCCGGAAGAGCGCGCTCGCTCCTTCGCCGCGTCGCTGCATGTCTCGAGCGACGTGGGTCACTCCGTGCACCCGAACTACTCGGAGCGTCACGACACCGTCAACCAGCCGGTCGCGGGGCAGGGCCCGATCCTCAAAATCAACGCCAACCAGCGCTACGCCACCGACGCGCACGGTGCCGCCGCATGGAACGCCGCGTGCGAGCGCGCGGGCGTGCCGTCGCAGGAGTTCGTGTCGAACAACACCGTGCCGTGCGGCTCGACGATCGGTCCGATCTCGGCGACGCGGCTCGGCATCCGCACCGTCGATGTCGGCGCGCCGATCCTGTCGATGCACTCGGCCCGCGAGCTGACCGCCGTGGTCGACCCGTGGTACCTGTCGCGCGCCATGGGCGAGATCCTCGCCAAGTGATCCGGCTTCCTCGCGACGAGTGGCGTGAGCGCGAGGCCGCGCACGCCGCTCGCGCGAACGCGCTCACGGCCGAGCACCGCGCCCGGCGCCAGCGCGGCGAGAAGCACCCCGTGTGGGATTTCCTCTTCACCTACTACAGCGTGAAGCCCGCGCAGATGGCGCGCTGGCATCCCGGCACCGGCGTCGCCCTCGCGGACGCCGGCAACGAGGCGCGGGCCGGTTACCGCTGGTACGCGCCCGGGGAGGAGCCCGGCTCGCTGATCGTCGACGACGCCGCCTTCGACCGGGAGATGCCGGCGCTGTCCCGGCTCATCGAGATCATGCTGCGCCGCACCGCCGAGCGCGCCGGCCAATTCGACTGCTTCGGCCTGCACGAATGGGCCATGGTCTACCGGCAGGACGAGCACCGCCACCCCCAGCCGCTGCGGCTCGGCCAAAGCGGCACCGATGCGGTCGTCGACGCCCACGATCTGCGCTGCACGCACTTCGACGCGTACCGCTTCTACACACCCCAAGCCCTGCCCCTGAACCGCACGCGCCTCACGCGCGAGGAGCAGCCGGATCGTGAGCAGCCCGGCTGCCTGCACGCGGGCATGGACGTGTACAAGTGGGCGATCAAGCTCGGGCCGCTCGTCCCCGGCGAGCTCATGCTCGACGCGTTCGAGCTCGCCCGCGACATCAGGCTGCTCGACATGGAGGCCGCGCCCTACGACCTCGCCGCCTTCGGTGTCGAACCGGTCCGCATCGAGACCACCGAGGGCAAGGCCGAGTACGTCGCCCGCCAGCGCGCCTTCGCCGAGCGCGGCAACGCCCTCCGCCACCGGATCCTCGACGCCTGGCGCGGGACGGATACCGGCGGGGGTCTGTCGGAGACGGGCATTGCCGGATAGGTTCTGGGAAGTCCCTATTACTTCTCTGCTCGGAGACCCCGAATGAAGTTCTTACAGAACCTCGGCAAATCGCTGATGTTGCCGATCGCCGTGATGCCCGTGGCCGCCATCCTCATGGGAATCGGCAACTGGATCGCGAATACCGCGGGCGAAAACGTCTTCTCCGTGTTCCTCCTCAGCGCGGGAGAGGCCGTCATCGGCAACCTCCCGCTGCTGTTCGCCATCGGCATCTCCTTCGGCATGGCGAAGAAGTCCGACGGCGTGGCCGCCCTCGCCGGTCTCGTCTCCTGGTTCGTCGTCACCACTCTGCTGGCGCCGGAGACCGTCGGCAAGTTCCTCGGCATCGCCGACGTCGCCGACGTGGATCCCGCCTTCGGTGCCGTGGAGAACGTCTTCGTCGGCATCCTCTGCGGCCTCATCGGCGCGTTCTCCTACACGAGGTTCGCCGAGACGAAGCTGCCGGACTGGCTGGCGTTCTTCTCGGGCAAACGATCCGTGGCGATCGTATCGGCCGGGCTCTCCCTGGTGCTCGCGGCGATCCTGTTCTTCGTCTGGCCGGTCGTGTACGGCGCCCTCGTCGCCTTCGGCGAGTGGATCGTCGGGCTCGGGCCGTTCGGTGCGGGGCTCTACGGCATGTTCAACCGTCTCCTGATTCCGACGGGCCTGCACCACGCCCTCAACTCCGTGTTCTGGTTCGACGTGGCGGGCATCAACGACATCCCGAACTTCCTCAACGGCACGGGCGAGTTCGGCGTCACCGGCATGTACACCTCGGGCTTCTTCCCCATCATGATGTTCGGCCTGCCCGGTGCAGCGCTCGCGATGTACGTCACCGCGAAGCCGGGCCGCAAGAAGGTTGCGGGCGGCATCCTGTTCTCCGCCGCGTTCGCCTCGTTCTTCACCGGCATCACCGAGCCGCTCGAGTTCTCGTTCATGTTCCTCGCCCCCGCCCTCTACGCCCTTCACGCCGTGTTCATGGGCATCTCCCTCGCGGTTGCCGCGATCCTGCCCACCCGCATGGGCTTCGGCTTCTCGGCCGGCGCGATCGACCTCGGGCTGGGCTGGACGAACCCCCTGGCGCAGAACCCGTGGATCCTGCTGCTGCTCGGCGTGGCCTGGTTCGTCATCTACTTCCTCGTCTTCACCTTCGTGATCAAGCGCTGGCAGTTGAAGACCATTGGCCGCGAAGACGACGAAGACGTTCCCGCCGAATCCGGAGATGGCGGCGTCGACACGAAGTATGCCGCCACGGCCGCGCGTTTCCTCACCGCCCTGGGCGGCAAGGAGAACATCACGAGCCTCGACAACTGCGCGACCCGCCTGCGGATGGAGGTGGCCGACGTGGCGAAGGTCGACGACAACGCGCTGAAGCGTGCAGGAGCCGCGGGCACGATGAAGCCCGGTGGAAAGTCCGTGCAGGTCGTGTACGGGCTCAACGTGCAGTTCGTGAAGGACGCCATGGAGGGCATCATGTCGGGCGCGATCACCCCGCCCGGCGATGACGTGCCCGCCGCGATCTCGGCGACCGAGACGGTGCGGACCGTCACCGACACCCAGACGCGCGTGGTGCGCCTGCTTCAGCCCATCGCCGGCCAGGTGAAGCCGCTCAGCGCCGTGCCCGACCCGACGTTCGCGGAAGAGATCATGGGCCCGGGGCTCGCGATCGAACCCATCGGCGACACCGTCATCGCGCCCGCCCCTGGCCGCGTCGGCCACGTGTTCGACACCGGCCACGCCGTCGCGATCGTCACCGACGACGGCATCGAGGTGCTCGTGCACGTCGGCCTCGATACCGTCGGCATGGCCGGCGACGGTTTCACGACCCTCGTGCAGACGGGCGACATCGTCGACGAGGGCACCCCGCTGCTGCGGATCGACCTCGACAAGATCCGCGCCGCCGGGCACCCGACCATCACCCCCGTCGTCGTCCTGAACGCGGCCGACGCGAAGGTCGAGTTCCGGTAATAGCATCGACACGTGACGTCGTCGGCATACGCGCAGCTGCGCGAACTCATGGCCCGGGCCGGTTCCGCTCCCCTGTGGAACCCGCCCGGGCCCGTGCTGTCCGGATCCGCGACCGCCGCGGGCGGTGCCCGACCGGCGGCCGTTCTGGTGCTGTTCGGCGTGCTCGACGACGTCCCCGCGGAGCATCACGCGGCCGCCGTGCCTCGCGACCTCGACCTGCTGCTCCTGACCCGCGCCTCGACCCTGCGCTCCCACCCCGGCCAGGTCGCGTTCCCCGGCGGCCGCGTTGACCCTGGTGACCGTGACGCCGTCGCGGCCGCCCTCCGCGAGGCGCGCGAGGAGACGGGCATCGACACCGACGGCGTCGAGGTGCTCGGATCCCTCGCCGAACTGTCCCTTCCGCACTCGCGGCACCGCGTCACGCCCGTGGTCGGATGGTGGCGCTCGCCGTCACCGTTCCGGGTCGTCGACGAGGCCGAGAGCCAGGCGGTGTTCCGCGCGCCCGTCGCCGACCTCGTCGATCCGGGCAAACGGGTGACCTGGGTCGCGGGTGCGAACCGCGGGCCGGCCTGGAACCTCGAGGTCGACGGACGCCCCCAGTTCCTCTGGGGTTTCACCGCGGGGATCGTCGACGCCCTGCTCACGAAGCTCGGCTGGGCGGAACCGTGGGATCGCTCCCGCGAGGTGCGACTCTAGCCTCGGAGCAGGTGCTTGACCCGTCGCCCGAGGCGCACCACCGAGCGCGCGGGACGCCCCACCGCCGCGACCGAGCGTGCCCGCAACGATCGGTCGCGGTCGCCCACCGCGAGGTGCCGCTCCCACGCCTCGCGCGCCCGAGAGATCCTCGGAACCTCGCGGGGACGGGGACGCGCGACGAGTTCTTCGAGCATTCGGATCCACGTGTCGGCGTCCGGATCGTGGAAGTAGTTGTCCTCGAGCCACCCCGGGTCGGGAAGCCGGAACCGCCGCGCGATCACGTCGTCCTCGGATCCGAGCAGGCCGCTTCCCTCGAACACGACGTTGATGAGCTCGGCGGAGACCCCGAAGGCATCGAGCGCGATGACCGGTACGCCGCGCGCGGCGGCCTCGATCGCGGCGGTCGAACTGACCGTCATCAGACCCTCGGCCGTCGCGAGCGCCTCCGACATCGGCGCGTACGACAGCACGAGGTTCGACGGCCTCTCGCCCAGGAGTTCCGGGTAGCTGTCCGTCTCCCTGTGGGTCTCGTGCTCCCCCGGCCTGCCCCGCAGCTTCACGACGACGCGACGCGACGGATCCGCCTCCGCGGCGGCGACGAGCAGCCGCGCGACGCGGATCCGATCCTCGCGTTCGCGCGGCACGATCGCCTGCGCGGCGAAGACGAGATCCGTGCCGGCCGTCGCGCGTTCGCCCACGGGCCGCGCGAACGGCAGCGTCGCGAGCGCGAAGGACTGCGCGATGCCGCGTTCGCGCGCCAGCGCTCCGAACTCGCGAACCTCGCGGTGCGAGTGCAGCACGAAGAGATCACATTGGCGGCGGAAGTGCAGCGCGCGCCACGTCGCAGGAACGGAGATGCCGGGCAGGCCCGTCACGATAACGGGCCGCGGATCGATCCGCGCCGCCGTGCGGGCCACGACTCGCGCGACGGGCCCCCGTGCCGCGACGAGCACCGCGTCGCACCCCCGAAGGATCCCGGCGAGTTCATCGAGGCCCGCCCGCCGGACGGGTATGTCGATCCCGGCCGTCGCCGCTCGCAGCTGCGCATCGCTCACGACGAGCTCCGTGTCGAGCACGACGAGCGCGCCGTCGACGCGCGGATCCGCGACGAGCGCGCCGCCCCACTTCACGTACGAGTCGGTGTCGGCAACCGCGACGATCCTCACCGACGACGCCTCACGCGCCGACGCGGCGGAGCTTGGCCTTGGGGGCCTCCTCGCCCGGGAAGACCCGCTTCACGCCGTCACCGCGGGCCTCCTCGATGATGCGGATATCGCGCACGAGCGTCGACAGGCCGCCCGGCTCGAGCGACGCCGCGTGGTCGGATCCCCACATCGTCCGGTCGAGGGTGATGTGGCGCTCCACCGCTACGGCGCCCATCGCGACCGCGGCGAGCGAGATCTGGAGCCCGCGCTCGTGACCGGAGTACCCGACGGGCACGCCGGGGAACCGGTCGCGCAGGACGGGGATCATGCGCAGGTTCGCCTCGTTCGGCTCCATCGGGTAGGTGGACGTGGCGTGTAGGAGCACCAGCTTGTCGGTGCCGAGCACGGCAACGGCGCGGTCGATCTCCTCCATCGTCGACATGCCCGTGGAGAGGATGACGGGCTTGCCAGTGGCGCGCAGCGCCTCCAGGAGTTCGATGTCGGTGAGGCTCGCCGAGGCGACCTTGTGCGCGCGCACCCCGAGGTCTTCGAGGAAGTCGACGCTCGGCACGTCCCACGGCGACGCGAACCACTCGAGCCCGCGCAAGGTCGCGTAGTCGCCGATCTCGATGTACTGGTCGCGGTCGAACTCCACGCGGTACCGGTACTCGAGGTAGCTCATCGTGCCCCACGGCGTCTCGCGCTGCACGTCGCGCATGTGCGCCGGCGTCGAGATCTCCGGCGTGCGCTTCTGGAACTTCACCGCATTCGCGCCGGCGTCTGCCGCGACGTCGATCAGTTGCTTCGCGATCTCGACGGAGCCGTTGTGGTTGAGCCCGATCTCGGCGATGACGAAGGCGGGCGCGGTGCCGCCGATCTGGTGCGATCCAATGGTGACGCTCATGAACGTCTCCCTTCTCGTGGTGCGGTCCGCGCAGCCAGCACGCGCTCGGCGAGTTCTCGCACGGCGCCGTGCCCGCCGGGGCGGGTGAGTACGGTGCGCGCCGCGGCTGCGGCGAGCGGGTGGGATCCGGGCACGACGATCGGCCAGCCGACCGCCTCGAGGGCCCCGATGTCGTTGACGTCGTTGCCGACGTACGCGATGCGTTCGAGCGGGATGCCGGCGCTGGCCGCCCACTCCTCGAGCGCGGCGCGCTTGTCGCGGGAGTTCTGGATGACGGCGACGCCGAGCTTGCGGGCGCGCGCCGAGACGACCGGATTGCGCTCCGTCGACAGGATCAGCACCGGGATCCCCGCGTCGCGGAGCATGCTCACCCCCATGCCGTCGGAGCGACTGATCCGCACGTGCTCCTCGCCGTACTCGTCGACGCCCGCGCCGTCGTCCGTGTGCACGCCGTCGAAATCGGTGACGACCGCGAGCACGTCGATCGGCTCGGGCGGGGCGACCAGCGGCGCGAGCGCCCGCGCGGCGGCGAGCTCGTCCGGCGTATCGATCTCGATCGCCGTCGCCTCCGGCACCTCCACGACGCGCACCCGACCGAAGAAGCGGTGCCCCGCACGGCGGAAACCGTCGGCGGACATGACGTAGAAGGCGCCGGTCTCGACGTATGCCGGATCGCGATCCTGACGGCGGGGCCGGTGCGACGCATCGTGCCCGAGGGCCTCGGCGAGACCGTCGCGTTCGGTCCAGAAGAACTCGTACGATTCCCGTGCGGAGAAGCAGCTGTCTGCCTCGCCCGACGCGACGAGCTCGCAGGCGCGCCCGAGCTCCGCGGCCGGGATGAACGGGCTCGTCGCCTGCAGGAAGGCGAGCACCTCGACGCGCACACCGCGCTCCGCGAGCGCGTCGAGCGCGTGCACCAGGGCGGTCTCCGAACTCGCGTGGTCGCCGGAGAGCTCCGCCGGCCGCCAGACGATCTCGGCGCCCGCGTGCGTCGCCGCGTCCGCGATCTCCGGGTCGTCCGTCGACACGACGATGCGATCGATCCTGCCCGAATCGAGGGCGGCGCGCACGGCGCGCGCGACCAGCGGGATCCCGCCGACCCGGGCGACGTTCTTGCGCGGAACGCCCCGGGATCCGCCCCGCGCGGGAATGACCGCGACCGTCTCCCCCCTCACAGGGCCAGCTTCGGTCGCTCGTCGAGCTCGTACTCGCGCACGACCGACTCGGATCCCGCGAGCACCCGCCGCAGCGTCACGGCGGCGCTCGACGGCAGCGTGACGATCTCGCGGGGCCGATCCTGCGCGGCGAGCACGAGTTCCACGGGCAGTCCCGTGTGCACCACCGTCACCCCTGCGAGGCGCGCGATCTCCGCGAGGGCCTGCGGGCATTCGCGCCGGTGCGGCAGGTAGGCGGCCGGGCTCCCCTGCGCCTGCCTGCGCACCCATGCGACGTAGTCCGAACGATCCAGGAGGCCGTCCGCGACCCGAGCGGTGCCCAGGATGACGCGATCCGCATCGAGCGGCCGCGCGATGCGGGTGCCGCGGATCCACTCGAAGCCGTGCCGCGAGACCGTCGCGCCGAGGCTGTGCACCCGCGCGAGTCGCGCGTCGCCGAGCGGGAAGGCCGTGAACAGCTCCACTGTCCCTCGACCCGCGCGCAGCTGGATGAGGTCGAGCGCGAGCGGAGTCACTTTGCGGAGCACGGCGCCCTCGCGACCGGCTCGCGGCCGCGCGTATCGGCGCGTGCCGGTCAGCGAGTCGGCGAAGGCAACGGCGTTCAGGCCGTCGTCGAGGAAGGTGATGCGCCTCGGTCGCAGCACGGCGGCCGCGAGACGGAACTGCCCGGAGAACCCATCGCCCACCAGCCAGTGCTCATGCCTCGACAGCATGCGCCACGGGATGCCGTAGAAACCCACCTGCTCGCCGAACAGTGCTCCGCGCGAGGCGACGTCGTTGACGGTGTTCTCGACCTGCGCCGTCAGGCGTCCGGCCACATCGACCCGCGTTCCGCGCGCGTGCGCCCACTCCGCGGCGCCCAGCACCTGCAGCGGCGACTCCACCCACGCAAGAGGCGACGACATCGTTTCTCCCGTCGATCTGACACCGCCGGGTTCCCGGCATGACGTCACTTTGCGCGCGCCGCGTGAACACAGCCACCCTCGCGGGTGACCTCCAGCTGAACCGAATGTGAACCGTCGCATCGGCGCGTACCGTGGACACCATGAAGGTCATGGCCGCGATCCGTGCGCAACGGCGCTCGCCGCTGCTTCACATCGTGAAGTCGGCCGTCGCCACGCTCGCCGCGTGGCTCGTCGCGCTGATCCTCATCCCCTCCGGACCGCCGCCCGTCTTCGCGGCGATCGCCGCCCTGCTCGTCGTGCAGCCGAGCCTCAACCAGTCGTTACTCAAGGGCGTCGAGCGTTCGATCGGGGTGCTCGTCGGCGTCATCATCGCGTCGCTTCTCGCGCTGCTTCTCGGATCCGCGCCCTGGGTCGTGCTGCTGGCCATCGTCGTCGCGCTGATCGGCTCCTGGGCCCTGAAGATGACGCCCGCGACGACGAACCAGGTCGGCATCAGCGCGATGCTCGTCATCGCGCTCGGCGCGGCCACGCCCGACTATGCGCTCATGCGCGTCGTCGAGACGGCGCTCGGGGCGCTGATCGGCTTCGCCGTGAACCTCATCCTCGTTCCGCCGATCGCCGTCGCGCCCGCGCATGCGAAGCTCGACGTGCTCGGGGCGGAGATCGCCGCGACCATGGAACGCCTGGCGTCGGCGCTCGAGGAGCCCCAGACCCGGGCGCAGCGCGAGGAACTCCTTCTGACGGCGCGGCTGCTGCGTCCGATGCGCGAGCAGGCGGAGTCGGCGCTCGACGATGCGACCGATACCCTCGCGCTCAACCCGCGCAGCCGCCGGCACCGCGGCGAGCTCGATGAGGTGCGGGCGCTGCTCGAACGCCTCTCACCCGTCGTCACGCAGGTTCTCGGTATGACGCGCGCCTTCTACGACCGATACGACGATGACGTCTCGCGCGAGACCGCCGTGATCGGCATCGCCGAGCAACTGCGCCGCGCGGCGCACGATGTGCGGCTCGCGCTGCGCCAGACCGGCACGGCCGCCGTGCCCGCCGAGACGACCACGCTCCCCGCGCTCACGCGGCCCTACACGATCACGGCGCCGACGGGCGACCACTGGATCCTCATCGGCGCCCTGCTCGAGGACCTTCGGCGGATCCACGAGGAGATCACCGAGGACATCGCGAAGGGCTGATCAGGCCAGCGCCGCCCGCATGGCCGCGACGACGGCCTCTTCGTTCGGAAGCTCGACGCGCGGATCGCCGCTCACGAAGATCCGCACCTGGATCACGGCCTGGTGCAGCAGCATCGCGAGCCCGTCGTGCGTCGCGGCCGGCCACGCCGCCGCGAGCGACGTCGGCCACGGGCTGTACGCGACGTCGAACAGGGTGCCGCCGAGCTCACCGAGGCGCGCCGCGGCCGCCGGATCCAGCTCGGTCCCGCCAGGCAGCGTCGCGATCGTGAGATCCGCGGTGCCCGAGGGCGCGTCGAGCGGCGCGATCGACACGGCGATCCCGGCGCGCTCGCCGAGCCCCACGAGCGGCGCGGCGGCCTCGGGGCGGCGCGCCACGACCTCGACGTGTTCTGCTGCAAGCTCCGATAGGGCCACGATCGCCGAGGTTGTCGTCGCACCCGCCCCGACGATCCGCACGCGGCGGGCCTCCGCCGCGCCGACCTCCCGCAGCGCCCGCGCGAGGCCGCCGACGTCGGTGTTGAACCCCGAGACGGCGGATCCGCCGAAGAAGAGGGTGTTCGCGACGCCCGTGAGTTCGGCCCACCGGTCGCGGCGGGCGGCCGCGTCGAAGGCGTGCGACTTCAGCGGGTAGGTCAGGGCGAGGCCCCGCACTCCGCCCTTCGCGATCTCGGCGGCGAAGCCGTCACCGCTCACCTCGCGGCGGTCGAAGCTCCAGTCCAGACCCAGCGCGCGATACGCCGCGAGATGGAGCTGCGGCGACCTGCTGTGCGCGATGGGCGAGCCCCAGACCTCGAGGTGCGTCACGAGCACCCCGCGTTCTCGGGATGCTCGTCGCACCACGCGTGCAGTTCCGCCTCGTTCTGCTGCTGCTCCTCGTAGGTCTCCGAGAACTTCGTCTCACCGGTCTCGAGGTTGACCGCGACGAAGTAGAGCCAAGCGCCCTCCTCGGGATGCATCGCGGCCTGGATCGCCTCGTCGCCCGGGTTGGAGATCGGCCCGGCGGGCAGCCCGGTGTGCACGTAGGTGTTCCACGCGTTGTCGTCGGCGAGCGCCTCGGCCGAGGTGAACACGCTGCCCGAGTGCATCTCGCCGTAGCCGTACTGCGCCGTCGAGTCCATCTGCAGCTTCATGTCGATGTCGAGACGGTTCTCGATCACCGCCGACACCTTGCCGAATTCTCCGGCGGGAGCCTCGCGCTGGATGATCGAGGCGATGGTCAACACGCGCTCCTCGTCGCCCGCGGGCACTCCCGCTCGTTCGAGCGACTCTCGCGTGCGATCGACCATTCCCTGCACGACCTCGGTGATCTCGGTACCCGGCGTGAAGTCGTAGCTCGTGGGGAAGAGCCAGCCCTCAAGGGTGTCGGCGTCGACACCGTAGTCGCCGGGATTCTCCAGGGCCGCGCGCACGTCGTCTTCAGAGATCTCGAGCGCCGTCGCGATGATCGGCACGACCTGCTCGACGGTGTACCCCTCCGGGTAGACGATGCCGGGGAGCTTCGATTCCGGATCCTGCAGCGCCGCGAGCGCGGCGGCCGCCGTCATCTTCTGCTGCAGGCTGTACGCACCCGGCACGAAGTTGGGGTTCTGCTGCATGTCGACGAGCATGTTGTAGAACACGCCCTCGGTGAGCGTGACGCCCGCCTCGTGGAGCTTCTGCGACACCTCCCAGCCGGTGTCGCCCTTCTCGATCATGATCGTCGCCTCGCCCGTCGCGAGCCCCGATTCGTAGTCGGTCGGCTCGGCGTTCCAGCCGAAGAAGTCCGCCACCGGTCCGCCGATGCTTCGCACGAGGGCGTAGCCGCCGAACGCGAGTCCCGCGATCAGGGCGAGGATGATGAGGATGATCACGATGGCGCCGCCGCGGCGCTTCTTCGGCCCGATGGCGTGGCTTCCCGTCGTCAGCAGCGTGCGCAGCTCGCCCGACGAATGCTCGTCGGCGGGCGCGAAGGATCCGATGCTCGTCGTGACGGTCTGGGCGGGCTCGGCGGTCCGCTGGCCGCGATCGGGCTCGGCGGTCCGGCCGCTGCGTGCGGGCTCTGAGGTTCGGCCGCCGCGATTGGACTCTGCCGGGCGCTGCTGGCGAACGCCGATGAACGGTTCATCGGATCGGGTGGCGCGATCCGACACGAAGGGGTCGGTTCTCGTCTCTGGCGCGGCTTCCGGGGCCGGCGCCGCGCCGCCCGTGACGAACGGGTGCTCCTCGCTCGCTGCGGCTACTGCTTCGGCCCACTCGCGGGCGCGCAACTCACGGAGCTCGCGCCGGGTCAGGCCCGTGCCTTCGGGGGAATCAGGCTGGGTCATTTCGGCTACATTACTCCTCGTCGACCACGAAACCGGGGGCGCTGCCCGTGCGTTTCTCGGTGTCGACCGCGTGTTGCAGGAAGACCACGGCGGCGATCTGGTCGACGATTCCGCGGGATTTCTTCTGCGAGCGTCCGGACTGTCGGAGCGCCGTGTGCGCCGTGACGGTGCTCAGGCGTTCGTCGACCATGCGTATCACCGTGCCGGGGAGCGCGCGGTGCAGCTCCGCCGCGAAGGCGCGCGCATCGGCCGTGGAGGGGGTGTCGCCGCCCTGCATGTTCAGCGGCAGGCCGACGACGACCTCGATCGGGCTGTACTCCGCGGCGATCGCCGTGATGCGTGCGATCGACGATTCATCGCGGGGCACGGTCTCGACCGGCACCGCGAGCATGCCGTCGGGATCGACGCGGGCGACGCCCACACGGGCCTTGCCCACGTCGATCCCCAGGCGCACACCGCGCCGGAAGCCGCTCACAGCGCCTCGACGGCGTTCCGGATTGCGTCGAGGGCCGCGTCGATCTTCGACGCATCCTGGCCGCCGCCCTGCGCGAGGTCCGGCTTGCCGCCACCACCGCCGCCCAGCACGCCCGTGGCGACCTTGACGAACGCCCCGGCCTGCGCGCCGGCCTCGCGAGCGCGCTCCGTCGTCGCGACCGCGACGATCGGGCGACCGCCGGCCACGCCGACGAGCGCGACGACGGCGGCTTTGGAGGCGACGCGCTCGCGCACCTGCGTGACGAGCGTGCGCACGTCATCGGCGGATCCGACCTCGCCGAGCGACTCGGCGACCAGCTGGACACGGCCGGCGACCTTCGCCGATGCGGCGAGCTCCGGAACGCGCTGCTGCAGCTGCTTCGCCTCGAACTGAGCGATCTGCTTCTCGGCGCGCTTGAGGTTCGCGGTAAGCTCGGCGATGCGGTCGGCGAGCTTGTCCTTCGGGGTCTTCAGCGCGCTCGTCAGCTCGTTCACCAGGCGGCGCTCGGTCGTCAGCTCGCGGAAGGCGTCGATTCCGACGAGCGCCTCCACGCGACGGTTGGACGCACCGACGGACGACTCGCCCGTGAGGGAGATCAGCCCGATCTCGCTCGAGCGTCCCACGTGCGTGCCGCCGCAGAGTTCGCGCGACCAGGGACCGCCGATGTCGACCATGCGGACGGTCTCGCCGTACTTCTCGCCGAACAGCGCCATCGCGCCGGCGGCCTTCGCCTCGTCGAGGCTCATGACGCGCGTCGTCACCTCGAGGTTGTCGGAGATGGCGTTGTTCGCGATCTCCTCGATCTCGGTCTTCGTCGCGGTCGACAGCGCCTGACCCCAGGTGAAGTCGAAGCGCATGTAGCCCGCGCGGTTCAGCGAACCGGCCTGGGTCGCGCCCGATCCCAGGGTGTCGCGGAGCGCGGCGTGAACGAGGTGCGTCGCGGAGTGCGCGGCCTGCGCGCGTCGGCGGTTAGCGGAGTCCACGACGGTCGTCGCGGCGTCGCCGACGGCGACCTCCCCGGAGTGCACCGTCACCGTGTGGCTGACGAGGCCGGGCACGGGGCGCTGCACGTCGAGGACATCCAGTTCGAAGCCGTTGCCGACGATGGTGCCCTTGTCGGCGACCTGGCCGCCCGATTCCGCATAGAGCGTCGTCTCGGGAAGGATCACCTCGACGACCTGACCGGTCGTCGCCCGATCGGCGGGGACGCCATCGACAATGAGGCCGAGGACGCGGGTCTCGGTACGGAGCTCGTCGTAGCCGAGGAAGGTCGTCTCGCCCGCGGCGCGGAACTCGCGGTACACGCTGAGGTCGGCGATCTGGCGCTTGCGCGACTTCGAGTCTTCCTTGGCGCGCTCGCGCTGCGCCTTCATGAGCGAGTCGAAGCTGTCGCGGTCGACGCCGAGGCCCGCCTCCTCCGCGATCTCGAGGGTCAGATCGATCGGGAAACCGTAGGTGTCGTGCAGCAGGAACGCCTGGTCGCCGGCGAGCTTGTCGGATCCTTCCGACTTCGTCTTGGCGACGGCCGTGTCGAGAATCGTCGATCCCGCCGTCAGCGTGCGCAGGAAGGTCTCCTCCTCCGCGAAGGCGTAGTTGGAGATGCGCTGCCAGTCGGTCTCGAGCTCGGGGTACCCCGCCTTCATCGCGTCGCGCGAGGCGGTGAACAGCTCCGGGAAGGTCGCCTCCTCGACGCCCAGCAGGCGCATCGAACGCACCGTGCGTCGCATGAGGCGGCGCAGGATGTAGCCGCGACCCTCGTTCGAGGGCGTGACGCCATCGCTGAGCAGCATGAGCGACGAACGCACGTGGTCGGCGATCACGCGGAAGCGCACGTCGTCGGTGTGGTCGGCGCCGTAGCGACGGCCGGACAGCTCGACCGCGCGGTCGAGCACGGGGCGGACCTGGTCGATCTCGTACATGTTCTCGACGCCCTGCTTGAGGAAGGCGACGCGCTCGAGACCCATGCCGGTGTCGATGTTCTTCTGCGGCAGTTCGCCGACGATGTCGAACTGCGTCTTGCTCTGCACGTTGTCGATGGCGTACTGCATGAAGACGAGGTTCCAGATCTCGAGGAACCGGTTGTCGTCGACCGCGGGGCCGCCGTCCTGGCCGTACTTCGGTCCGCGGTCGAAGTAGATCTCCGAGCACGGACCCGCGGGGCCGGGCTGGCCCGTCGTCCAATAGTTGTCTTCGCGGCCCAGCCGCTGGATCCGGTTCGCCGGCAGGCCCGCCACCTTGCGCCACAGCTGCTCGGCCTCGTCGTCGTCTTCGTAGACCGTGACCCAGAGATCCTTCTCGTCGAAGCCGAGGCCGCCATCGGTCTCGCTCTTCGTCAGGAGCTCCCACGCGTATGCGATCGCCCCCTCCTTGAAGTAGTCGCCGAACGACCAGTTGCCCATCATCTGGAAGAACGTGCCGTGACGGGCCGTCTTCCCCACCTCTTCGATGTCGTTCGTGCGGATGCACTTCTGCAGGTCGGCGGCGCTCTTGAACGGCGCGGGAACAACGCCCGTGAGGTACGGGATGAACGGCACCATGCCGGCGATCGTGAACATGATCGACGGGTCGTCGCTCACGAGCGACGCCGACGGCACGATTTCGTGATCCTTCGAACGGAAGAAGTCGAGGTAGCGGTTGGCGATCTCCGCGGTCTTCATATGAGGGGTGTGTCCTTTTTCGAAGGGGAAGTTACTGCGCGCTCTCGCGCTCGACCTCGGCGTGGTAGGCATCGGTCAGCGCGCCCGTGAAGCCGCTGATCCGGGCGTCGATCGACGCGAGCAGCTCGTGACCACGCGGATCCTTGTTCATGAAGTGCGCGGCGACGAAGCCGCCGATGATGCCGAGCAGGAACAAGGCCACGTTCTTCATGTCATCTCCATGGGTCGCGAGCAGACGTCGTACCATCCTATGCCGTGTGGGCCGAGGATTCGCGCCGAGATCGCACGCGGCGCAACTCCCTCACGACGAGGATGGGCGTCAGGAACACGGCGAAGAGCGGCAGGCCGACGGCGCCGAGCGCCAGCACGGTGCCCGAGGGCTCCCCCATGCGGCCGATCCATACCTTCCGAGACCCGAAGACGTCCCGCGCGACGAGGTATTCGCCCTCGTAGCTCTCCAGCGTCGACTCGCAGGTGATACTCGTCGCGCCGCTCACCCTCCTCGTCTGCTCGAAACCCTCCCGCGGAGTCATCCACCAGAGCGTGTCCTCCCAATCGAGCGAGGGCCCCGAGGTGACCTCGCCGTCCGAGATGCACTGAACGAGGCCGAGCATTCCGGCCCGCCCCGACACCCACACGCCGTGCGCGCCGTCCGACACGGCGATCGTCCGCCCGAGCGGCACGGGTTCGGCCTCGTCGACGGAGCGCGCGACCGGAACGACCCACAGGATCCAGATCAGAGCGGTGCCGATGAGGCACGCGACAACGAGCGCCCACAACATGTGCCGCCGAGCTCGCTCCCGGGACGATTCAATTGCCACACTGCATCATAGGATGGCGCAATGCCCACCCCGATCGCATTCCGGGAACTGCCCTCCGCCGCTGCGTCACCATCATGACTTCTCCGCGTGCCCCGAGGCGATCGATCCTCGAGACCCGACGGCTCTGGCTCCGCGAGCTGCACGCCGGCGATCTGCCGGCACTGAAGCGGATCCTGCAGGACGATGTGACGATGGCGGCCTACGAAGGCGCATTCGATGACGCCGCGGTCGATGGGTGGCTTGCACGCCAGCTCGATCGATATCGCGACGACGGCTTCGGACTGTGGGCGGTCGAGCTGCGCGATAGCGGCGAAGTGATCGGGCAGGCCGGGCTCACCTGGCAGAACATCCTCGGCGACCGCGTGCTCGAGGTCGGATACTTGTTCAATCGCGCATTCTGGCATCGGGGCTACGCGACCGAGTCAGCTTCGGCGTGCGTCGCGCACGCATTCTCCCAACTGGCCGCTCCTCGGGTATGGGCGCAGGTGCGCGACACCAATATCGCCTCGATGAACGTCGCGATCCGCCTCGGGATGACGGTCCGCGGACGTTTCGTCACCTCGTATCGCGGCATCGACATGCCGCACCTCGCCTTCGCAATCGACGGCACGTCCGATTCTCCAGGATCCGTCATGCTCAGGTCGCAGAATCCGCCCTTCCCTCGCGGGCGCGGAGCAGATTCTGCGACCTGAGTCGTGGCGGGGCGTCGGCGGGGTGCCCGAATAGGCTGAGGGGATGGCGAAGAATCTCTTCTGGAAGGCCGTCGAGTTCGGCCTCGACGCGCTGCTGCGCTCCGGCAGCACGAAGCGGGGACAGCGGGGCGCGGCCCCCACGCGTCCCTCGGCCCGTCCGCGCGGCGGATCCGGAACGACTGCCCCGGCGCGACGTCCGGCGGCCCCCGCAACGGACGTCCTGTCCCGTGGGACCGCGACGGTCGAGGTGGATCCGGCGACCGCCCGCGACGTGCGGCTCGAGTATTCGCCGCACAAGGACGGCCATCCCGACGCCGGTGAGATCGTGTGGACCTGGGTGCCATACGTCGAGAACGACGGCCGAGGCAAGGACCGCCCCGTGCTCATCATCGGCCGCCACACCGCCGATCGCGTCTACGCCGTCAAACTCACGAGCAAGGAGAAGCCGGGCCGCGACGACCGGCTCGGCATTGGATCCGGGCCCTGGGACTCGAGCGGGCGCGCATCGTGGGTCGACATCGATCAGCTCTACAGCGTGCACCACGACGGTCTCCGCCGCGAGGCTGCCGCGCTCGAGCTCGACCGCTTCTCCCGCGTTGCGGCCGCACTCCAGGCACGCTTCGGCTGGACCGCGCGGTAGCCGCACGCCCTCCACACGCCACGAGAATCGGAGAAATCACGAGAATCGGAGCCACGCCGGCCATTCTTCCGAGTTTCGTGATTTCTCCGACATCCATGACGTGCCGGACAGCGGAAAGGGGCCCCGGCTGACGCCGGGACCCCTTCCATACCAGTACTCATTGGCCGCTTCGCGGCCCGAGCACTCCGCGCCTCTTATCGAGCCGCGTAGAGAAGGGGCCCCGGCTTGCGCCGGGACCCCTTCCATACCAGTACTCATTGGCCGCTTCGCGGCCCGAGCACTCCGCGCCTCTTATCGAGCCGCGTAGAGAAGGGGCCCCGGCTGACGCCGGGACCCCTTCCATACCAGTACTCATTGGCCGCCTCGCGGCCCGAGCACTCCGCGTCTCTTATCGAGCCGCGTAGTACTCGACGACGAGCTGCACTTCACAGGTCACGGGGACCTCAGCGCGCTTCGGGCGAGCGACGAGCTTGGCCTGGAGCTTGTCGAGCGACACCTCGAGGTACGAGGGGACGGGCGGCAGGACATCGGCGTGACCGCCGGCGGCTGCAACCTGGAAGGGCTCGAGGCCCTCGCTCTTTGCCTTGACCTCGATCGTCTGGCCCGGCTTCACGCGGAAGGAGGGGCGGTCGACGATCTTGCCGTCGACGAGGATGTGGCGGTGAACCACGAACTGACGAGCCTGCGCCGTCGTGCGGGCGAAGCCCGAACGGAGCACCAGCGCGTCGAGACGCATCTCGAGCAGCTCGACGAGGTTCTCACCCGTCAGGCCCTCGGCGCGGTTCGCCTCGTTGAAAGCGATACGCAGCTGCTTCTCGCGGATGCCGTACTGCTCGCGCAGACGCTGCTTCTCGCGCAGACGCACAGCGTAGTCGCTGTCGGCCTTGCGCTTCGTGCGTCCGTGCTGGCCGGGGCCGTACGGGCGCTTCTCCATGTAGCGAGCCGCCTTGGGCGTCAGCGCAACGCCGAGCGCGCGCGACAGACGGACCTTGCGGCGGTCCTGGGACTTGGTAACCATTGAGGTTCCTTTCACGTGCCGTCCATCGACGGCTTCACGGGCGTACATTCCGCCTTCTTCCACGCGCGGGCGTACGCCGGAGTACCCGCAGGAATTCGCGAAGGGGATGTGCTCGGATTTCGAGCCTCACAAGTCTAACAGAGCGGACCCTGAGATCAGTCTCCGACGATGCGGCGGATCTTCTCGAGCCGCTCGGACACCTCGCGCTCCGCCCCGTGCGACGTCGGCTCGTAGTATCGCGTCCCGCGGAGCGCATCCGGAAGGTACTGCTGGGTGACCACGCCGCGCGGATCGTTGTGCGGGAACAGGTAGCCCTTCCCGTGCCCGAGGCGCTTCGCCCCCGCGTAGTGCGCGTCGCGGAGGTGCAGCGGCACGACGCCGATCCGCCCGGCCCTCACATCGGCGAGTGCCGAGTCGATCGCGTTGATGACGGCCCCCGACTTCGGGGCCGTCGCGAGGTAGATCGTCGCCTCGGCGAGCGGGATCCTCGCCTCCGGCATCCCGATGAGCTGGACCGTGTCCGCGGCCGCCACCGCGATCTGGAGCGCGCGCGGATCCGCCATGCCGATGTCCTCGGCGGCGTGCACCATCAGCCGGCGCGCGATGAAGCGGGGATCCTCCCCCGCCTCGATCATGCGTGCGAGGTAGTGAATCGCCGCGTCGGGGTCGGATCCCCGGATCGACTTGATGAATGCGCTGATCACGTCGTAGTGCTCGTCGCCCTGGCGGTCGTAGCGCAGAAGCGCGCGATCGACGGCCTGCGAGACCTGCTCGGCGGTGACGCTCGGCGTCTCCCCCTCCTCGGCCTCGCTCACCGCGACGCCGGCGGCGGCCTCGAGCGCCGTCAGGGCGCGCCGGGCGTCCCCCGAGGACAGCGCGACGATCGCGTCGCGGGCCTCGTCTTCGAGTTCGACGGATCCGTTCAGCCCGCGAGGATCCGAGACGGCGCGCTCGACGAGCGTCGCGAGATCTTCGTCGGTGAGCGGCTTGAGCGTGAGGAGCAGCGAGCGCGACAGCAGCGGCGAGATCACCGAGAACGACGGGTTCTCGGTTGTCGCCGCAATGAGGATCACCCAGCCGTTCTCGACGCCGGGCAGCAGCGCGTCCTGCTGCGCCTTCGTGAAGCGGTGGATCTCATCGAGGAAGAGAATCGTCGACTGCCCATACAGGTCGCGCTGATCGAGCGCCTGCTGCATGACCTCGCGGACATCCTTTACGCCGGCGGTGATGGCCGAGAGCTCCACGAAGCGGCGGCCCGAGCTACGGGCGATCGCCTGGGCGAGCGTCGTCTTGCCCGTGCCGGGCGGACCCCAGAGGATCACCGACACCGTCCCGGGCTTGCGGGCCTCCGGATCCGCGAGCGCGACGAGCGGCGAGCCGGGACCCAGCAGGTGCCGCTGACCGGCGACCTCGCCGAGCGACGTCGGCCGCATGCGAACCGCGAGCGGGGTCTGCCCGCTGAAGAGAGCTCCGGAGGATGTCATCCCCTCGAGACTATCGCGCGCGAACGCGCGGGAATCCCGCAGATGTCATAGGCTGAGGAGGTCCCTTTCCCCTTCCCGCGGACCACCGCGATGAGGAGCCTCCCGTGTCGACTCCCGACAACACCACCGACAACACCAGCACCGACGCACCGAAGCCCGGTTCTGTGCCCTCCCCCGCGGCCTTCGCAAAGCGCGCGAAGCCTGCCGCGCCGACGGCCCCCGCGGCCGACACCGCCGTTCCGGCTACTCCCGCCGTCCCTGCGACGCCGGGCGCCAGCGAATGGGGCCGCGTCGACGAGAACGGCGTCGTGTCCGTCCGCGAGGGCGACGACTGGCGCGTCGTCGGCGAGTACCCCGACGGCACGCACGAAGAGGCCCTGCAGTACTACGTGCGCAAGTTCGATGAGCTGGCGTTCAAGGTCGTTGCCATCGAACAGCGTCACCAGGCGGGCGGCGCATCGGCCTCCGCCCTGCGCAGCCAGGCCGCCCAGCTGAAGAGCGAGGTCGTCGGCGCCGCCGCGGTGGGCGACCTGAAGGGCCTGGAAGAGCGCCTCGTCAGCATGGTCGATGCACTCGCGGAGGCCGCGTCGCAGGAGGCCGCCGCCCAGCGCGCGGCCGTGGACGCGGCAATCGCCGAGCGCGAGGCCATCGTCGAGAAGGTCGAGGCTCTCGCGGCCCGCGACCCGCAGCAGGTGCAGTGGAAGCAGACGACCGCCGAGCTCAGCGGCCTCTTCGACCAGTGGCAGGAGCACCAGAAGAACGGTCCGCGCCTCCCGAAGAACACCGCGCAGGCGCTCTGGAAGCGCTTCCGCGACGCCCGCTCGACGGTCGAGCGCGCGCGCCGCGCCTTCTTCGCCGAGCTGGACGACGTACACAAGGCCGCCAAGCAGACGAAGACCCGCCTCATCGAGCGCGCCGAGGCCCTCTCCTCGCAGGGCGAGGACGGGATCCCCGCCTACCGCAACCTGCTCGACGAGTGGAAGCGCTCCGGTCGCGCGGGCCGCAAGGCCGATGACGCCCTGTGGGCTCGGTTCAAGGCCGCGGGTGACGTGCTCTACGGTGCGCGCCATGAGCGCGACCTTGCCGAGCAGGAGGAGTCGAAGCCGCGCATCGAGGCGCGAGAGGCGCTCCTCGCCGAGGCCGCGAAGGTTGCCGATATCGCCGATCTCAAGGCTGCTCGCCAGACGCTCACCGACATCCAGCGCCGCTGGGACGAGACGGGTCGCGTGTTCCCGCGCGAGGTCGAGCGCGACCTCGACGGCCGCATGCGCAAGATCGAGCTCGCCCTGAAGGACCGCGAGGACGTCGACTGGAAGCGCAACAACCCCGAGACGAAGGCGCGCGCCAACGACATGGAGTCGCAGCTGCGCGAGTCGATCGCCGGATTCGAGAAGGATCTCGCCGAGGCGCGTGCCGCGGGAGATGAGAAGGCGGCGAAGGAGGCCCAGGAGGCCATCGACGCCCGCACCGCCTGGCTGCGGGCGATCGGCGCCTGAAGTTATCCACACCCGGTGACATGAGGGGCCGTGGCGCGAGATGATCGCGCCATGGCCCCTCATGCGTTCCCCGGATCCACGGCCCTCTCGGCCGCCGAGATCTCCGCGGCGCTGCTCGACGGCGAGCTGCGCCCAGCGACCCGCGACGCGTGCGCATCGATCGCGATGCCGACAAACGAGATCGTGCGCGCCGAGTCCGCGGCCGGCTGGCTGCCCCCGGGTCACGCGGCGGTCTTCACGACGGCGGCCTGGATCCACGGCGCGCTGCCCCGCGAGCCGCTCACCTACCATGCGCAGCTCGTCGAGGGCGCGCCGAAGCGGCGCGTCTGGCGCGCGGGCGTGACGATCCGGAGCTGGCCCATTCCGCGCACCGACCTGGTCGTGCTCGGAGGCACGAACGTCACGAGCCTCGAGCGCACCTTCTACGATCTCGCGCGCGTGCATCTCGCTGATCCGCGCGACGAGATCGCCCGCGCCCTCGCGTGGTTCCTGGCGCGCGCGGAGCTTCGCGAGCGGATCCTCGTGTGGCTCGCCGCCGGCCGGCGGCTACGCTACACGCGGATGGTCGCCGCGATGGTTCACGAGGAGGTCACGCGGTACACGTCGTAAACGCCCTCGATGCGGCGCACGGCGTTGAGCACGCGGTCGAGGTGCACCGTGTCTCCCATCTCGAACACGTAGCGGCTGATCGCGAGCTGCTTGCGCGTCGTCTGGACCGAGGCCGAGAGGATGTTGACGTGGTGCTCACTGAGCACGCGCGTGATGTCGCTCAGCAGGCCGCCGCGGTCGAGCGCCTCCACCTGGATGTGCACGAGGAACACGGCCTTGGTCGTGGGCGCCCACGCGACGTCGATGAGGCGATCCGGGTCTTCGCGGAGCGACTTCACGTTGGTGCAGTCTGCCCGGTGCACGCTCACACCGCTGCCGCGGGTGACGAAGCCGACGATCTCGTCGCCGGGCACGGGGGTGCAGCACTTCGCGAGCTTCACGAGGATGTCGTCGGCGCCGCGCACGAGAATGCCGGATTCGCCGGTGCGCGGTCGGTGTCGGGGACCGCCGGTGAGCGCGACCGAGCCGGTGTTGTCATCGACCTCGTTGAGCGCCGACTGCACCTTCTCCAGCACCGACTGCGACGAGACGTGCCCCTCGCCGACGGCGGCGTAGAGCGCGGAGATGTCGTCGTAGCGAAGCTGCGCGGCGACCTCCGGGAGCGCCTCCTTGAGGCGTGCGAACGACATGTTGTGCCGTCGCATGGCGCGCGCGATCGATTCCTTGCCCTGTTCGATCGCCTCTTCGCGGCGCTCCTTCGTGAACCAGGCGCGGATCTTGTTGCGGGCTCGAGTGCTCTTGACGAAGCTCAGCCAGTCCTGGCTGGGCCCGGCGTCGGGGTTCTTCGAGGTGAACACCTCGACCACGTCGCCCGAGGCGAGCTCGGTCTCGAGCGGCACGAGGCGTCCGTTGACCTTCGCGCCCATGGTGCGGTAGCCGATCTCGGTGTGCACCGCGAAGGCGAAATCGACCGGGGTCGCGCCCTTCGGCAGGCCCACGACGCGGCCCTTCGGCGTGAAGACGTAGACCTCCTTCGCACCGATCTCATACCGGAGGGAGTCGAGGAACTCCCCCGGATCCTTCGTCTCCGCCTGCCAGTCCGAGATGCGCGCGATCCACGCCATGTCGGCATCGGCGGCGCGCGGGTCGGGCTTGCCGCCCGTCTGCGCCATCCGTTCCTTGTACATCCAGTGCGCCGCGACGCCGTACTCGGCCTGGTGGTGCATCTCCACCGTGCGGATCTGGATCTCGACGGTGCGGCCGCCGGGTCCGATCACGGTCGTGTGGAGGGAGCGGTAGAGGTTGAACTTCGGCGTCGCGATGTAGTCCTTGAAGCGACCGGGAAGCGGCGTCCACCGCGCGTGGATCGCCCCGAGCACGGCGTAGCAATCGCGCACGCTCGGCACGATGACGCGAATGCCGATGAGGTCGTAGATGTCGTCGAACTCGCGTCCGCGAACGACCATCTTTTGGTAAACCGAGTACAGTTGCTTCGGGCGGCCCGAGACCGTGCCGCGGATCTTGAGGTCGGTGAGGTCCTTGCCGACCTCGTCGATGACCTTCTGCACGTACTTCTCGCGCTGCGGGGTGCGCTGCTTGACCAGGCTGTCGATCTCGTTGTAAATCTTCGGATACATCGCGGCGAACGACAGATCCTCGAGCTCGCTCTTGATCGCCTGGATGCCGAGGCGGTGCGCAAGCGGGGCGTAGATTTCGAGGGTCTCGGTGGCCTTCTTCTTCGCCTTCTCGGGCGGGACGAAGCCCCAGGTCCGCGCGTTGTGCAGGCGGTCGGCGAGCTTGATGACGAGAACTCGGACGTCCTTCGACATCGCGACGATCATCTTGCGCACGGTCTCGGCCTGCGCGCTCTCGCCGTACTTCACCTTGTCGAGCTTGGTCACGCCGTCGACGAGGAGAGCCACCTCGTCGCCGAACTCCGCCGTGAGTTCGTCGAGCGGATACCCCGTGTCTTCGACCGTGTCGTGCAACAGCGCCGCAGCGACGGCGCGCGGCGCGAGGCCGAGCTCGGCGACGATCTGGGCGACCGCGAGCGGATGCGTGATGTACGGCTCACCGCTCTGCCGCTTCTGGTCGCGGTGCTTCTCCTCGGCGATGCGGTAGGCCTTCTCGATGATGGCCAGGTCGCCGCGCGGGTGGTTGTAACGCACCGTGTCGATGAGCTTGCGCACCGACGCGTTCGGCTTCGCCCTCGTGAAGATCCGAGGCACGAGCCAACGCAGACTCGGGCCCGACGAGGTCGACAGTGGATCAGCCATCAATGTCTCCCGTCGGGCCCGAGCGCGCGTTCATCCCCTCATCTTAGGACGAGGATCAGACCGCCTCCGACCGCGCGGCGCGCACGCGGGCATCGGCCTGGGCGATCTTCGGTTCCCGCTCGCGCATCCACGAGTACAGCGGCGCCGAGACGAACAGCGTCGAGTAGGTCGCGACGATGATGCCGATGAAGATCGACAGCGAGATGTCGCTGAGGGTTTCGGCGCCCATTCCGAACACACCGATGAACAGGATCGCTGCTACGGGGAGCGCGGCGACGACCGACGTGTTGATCGATCGGATGAGCGTCTGGTTCACACCGAGGTTGACCGACTCGCCAAAGGTGCGGTCGCCGACTTCCTCATCCGTGTTCTCGCGCACCTTGTCGAACACGACGGTCGTGTCGTAGAGGGAGTACGCGAGGATCGTCAAGAATCCGATCACGGCGGACGGCGAGATCTGGAAGCCCGCGAGCGAGTAGATGCCGATCGTCACGATCAGCACGTCGACGAGGCCGATGATGGCCGCGACGGACATCTTCCACGTGCGGAAGTAGATGGCGAGCACGAGGAAGGTGAGCGCGAGGAAGATCCCGAGGCTCCAGAGCGCCTTCTTCGTGACGTCCGCGCCCCAGGTCGGGCCGATGAACGACTCCGTGACCTCGTCGTCGGATACGCCATAGGCGTCCGCGAGGGCAGCCGTGATGTCGCGCGTCTGGTCGTTCGTCAGCGTCGAGGTCTGGACCTGAATGTCCTTCTCGCCGATGACCGTGACGGTCGCCTCCGCGTCACCCGCGACGCCGTGCACGGCCTCGGTGGCGATGCTCTGGTCGAGCGACTCCGGCGCCGAGACGGTGAATTTGGATCCGCCGGTGAACTCGATCGACAGCGGCACGCCGCGGAGGAAGGGCGCGACGATCGAGATCACGACGAGCGCGATCGCGATGATGAACCACAGCTTCCGCTTCGCGACGAAGGGGATGGAGGTCTTGCCGGTGTAGAGATCGTTGCCGAGATCGTTCATCGAGCGCATCAGGCGTCACCCTCCCCGTTCGTGGTGTTGGTATCGCGCGAGGCGAGCTGGTTCTCCTGGGCGAGCTTGCGTTCGGCGATCGTCTGCCGCTTCGCCGCCTCGCCCCGCGAACGGCGCTCGCGCCCCTTCGCCGCGGACGGCGTCCGGAAGCTCGCGCGCGCGGCGTAGACGGCGCCCAGCGCGTTCGGGTCGAGACCCGAGAGCTTGTGCCCACCGCCGAAGAACGGCGTGCGCACGAGCAGCTGCATGACGGGATGCGTGAACACGACGAAGATCAGGATGTCGATCAGGGTCGTAAGCCCCAGCGTGAAGGCGAAGCCCTTCACCGTCGCGTCGGCCATGATGTAGAGCACCACGGCGGCCAGCACGTTGATGGACTTCGCGCTGAAGATCGTGCGCTTGGCTCGCGCCCAGCCGTCCTCCACGGCCGCGAACGGCGTCTTTCCGTCGCGCAGCTCGTCTCGAATGCGCTCGAAGTACACGATGAACGAGTCGGCGGTGAAGCCGATCGTCACGATCAGACCGGCGACGCCGGCGAGCGAGAGACGGTAGTCGATGCGCCAGGAAAGGAGGCAGAGCGCGATATAGGTCAGAATCGCCATCACGGCCAGCGACGCGATGATCACGAAGCCGAGCGCGCGGTAGCTGACGAGCAGCACCCAGGCGGCGACGAGGGCGAGACCGATGAGACCCGACACGAGGCCGACCATGAGCTGCTGCGAACCGAGCGTCGCCGAGATGGTGTCGCTCGAGACCACCTCGAAGCTCATCGGCAGCGCGCCGAAGCGCAGCTGATCGGCGAGCGTCTTGGCCGTCGCGTCCGTGAAGTTGCCCGAGATCTGGGCGCTGCCGCCCGTGATCACGTCGTTCATGCCGGGGGCAGAGATGACCTGACCGTCGAGCACGAAGGCGAACTGGTTCTGGAAGCCCGTCAGGTTGACGAGGCGCTCGCTGATCGCGGTGAACTTCTCGGCGCCGCTCTGCTCTTCGCCGTCGATGGCCCGCGAGGAGAACTCGATGTTGACGACCCACTGGCCGTTCTGCGGATTCACTCCGGACGAGGCGTCGGAGATCTCCGAGCCGTTGATCTCGACGGGCCCGAGGACGTAGGAGCGCCCCTCGGTGTCGCAGGTGACGAGCGGCTGGTCGCTGGGAGCGTGTGCCGCGTCGTTCGACTCGTCGCTGCAGTTGTACGTGGAGACCTCGGCCATGAGCTTTTCCGTCAGCCAGTTCACGTCGCTGGCGTTCGTCGGCGAGGCCGTCGGCGTCGCGTTCATGGAGGCGTCCGGCGTCGGGTATGGCGTGGACTCGCCGTCCTCCCCGACGAAGCTCGTCGCGGGCACCGTGGTGTACAGCACGGGACGCAGCTGCATCTGAGCGCTCGACTCGATGCGGTCGCGCTGGGCCTGATCTGGGTTGCCGGGCAGGGCGACGACGATGTTGTCGGATCCCTGCGTCGTAATCTGCGCCTCGGAGACGCCGGAGGCGTCGACGCGCTGACGGATGATCTCCACCGCCTGCTGCAGCTGATCAGCGCTCGGCTCGACGTCGCCCTCGGTCTCGGCGCGCATGGTGATCTGCGTGCCTCCCTGCAGGTCGAGAGCCAGCTCGGGCACCCAGGTGCCCTCCTTGAAAACATGCACACCGAGCGCGTTCGCCCCGAAGAGGACGAGCGTGATGCCCAGGAGGCCGATGAGTGTGCGCCATGCACGGCGCGTGGGAGTACTTGTCGCCACGACGGGTTTGCCTTACGTCAGTCGCTGTGGAAGGTTATGCGGCGGCGCCTCCGGCGCCCACCGTTAGTTGTTCTTCGAGTCGCCGGGGGTGTCGTCGCGCTTCTTGTCGCGCGAGTCGTCGGTGTCGAGCAGGCCGCCGTACACGTCCTCGTCCGTGATCGTCACCTCGACATCCTCGTCCTTCTTCTCGTCGAGCGCCGTCTCGTGAACCTCGTTGACCTCGTCCTCGTACTCGTCGACCTGCTCGTCCTCGGCCTCCTCGGCGACGTGGTACGAGTTCTGGTCGAGCGTGATCGTCTGCGCGTGCACCTCGATGTCGACGCCCGGCGCGATCTCGATGACGGCGGGGCGCGTGAGGTCGTCGGCGTCGAACTCGACGAGCGTGCCGTACAGGCCGCTGCGCGTCATCACGCGGGTGCCCGGCACCATCTGACGCTGGCGCTCCTGCTCGTCTGCCTGCATCTTCTTGCGGCGGCGGTTCGACGATACGAACATGAAGATGAGAAGTCCGGCGGCGACAACGAGGAGCACGATATCCATACGGCAGGGGCCTTTCGGGGGTTCAAAGAGATTCGTCACCCGCGCCGCACGTCGTGCGGCCTTGCGGGAACAGCGGCGCCAGAAAGCCCCGGCGCGTCCCGAGAATTATAGGGCATGCCCCTATGGCGCGATCCCGAGGTGCGCATAGGCATCGGGGGTCGCGATCCGGCCGCGGGGCGTGCGGCCCATGAACCCGATGCGCACTAGGTAGGGCTCCACGACGCTCTCGACGGTGTCCGCCTCTTCACCAACCGTCACGGCCAGCGTCGACAGCCCCACGGGGCCGCCCTGGAACCGGTGCACGAGCGCTTTCAGAACGGCCCGGTCGAGGCGGTCGAGACCGATCGCGTCGACGTCGTAGAGCTCGAGCGCGGCGCGCACGCCCTCGATCGAAACGGATCCGTCGGATCCGTTCACCAGGGTCCAGTCGCGCACGCGACGAAGGAGCCGGTTCGCGATGCGCGGCGTGCCGCGCGAGCGCCGGGCGATCTCGCCGCGCTGCTTCGCGTCGAGATCGACGCCGAGCACGCTCGCCGAGCGGTCCACGACGTGTTCCAGTTCGCCGGCGTCGTAGTACTCCAGGTGGGCGGTGAAGCCAAATCGGTCGCGCAACGGGTTCGGCAACAGGCCCGAGCGGGTCGTGGCACCGACGAGCGTAAAGGGAGCGAGCTCCAGCGGGATGCTCGTCGCCCCGGCCCCCTTGCCGACCATGATGTCGATGCGGAAGTCTTCCATCGCGAGGTAGAGCATCTCCTCCGCCGAGCGCGCCATGCGGTGGATCTCGTCGATGAACAGCACCTCTCCCGGCGTGAGGCTCGACAGCAACGCCGCCAGGTCGCCGGCGTGCTGGATCGCGGGACCGCTCGACATGCGCAGCGGACGCCCCGACTCGTGCGCCACGATCATCGCGAGCGTCGTCTTGCCGAGGCCAGGGGGGCCCGCCAGGAGAATGTGGTCGGGCGTGCGGTCCTGCAGCTTGGCGGCCTGCAGCAGCAGCTGCAGCTGGCCGCGCACCTTGTGCTGGCCGACGAACTCGTCGAGGCTCTGGGGGCGCAGCGCACCCTCGACCGCGAGCTCGATGTCGTCCTGCGGCTCGGGCGAGACGATGTCGTCAACCACGCGCGCCCCCCGACTTCGCCGGGCCGAGGGCCGCGAGGGTCAGCCGCAGCAGGGATCCGACGCTCGCGCGGTCGGCGTCGCTCGCGGTTTCGCTGACACGGTCGACCGCCTCGATCGCCACCCGCTCCGCCCAGCCGAGCCCCATGAGCGCCTGGACGACCTGGTCCGAAACGTCGGGCGCCGCAGGCGCCGCGGCCTCGCGCGTCGGCGCGGCGAGACGACCCTGCAGTTGGACGACGATGAGCTTGGCGGTCTTCGGTCCGATTCCAGACACCTTCCGGAACGGCCGGTCGTCTTCGGCGTCGACGGCCTCCGAGATCTGATCGATCGTCAGCGTCGCGAGGATCCCGAGGGCCGACTTCGGGCCGACGCCGTTCACGCCGAGAAGGGTGCCGAACACGTCGAGCTCGTCGGCCGTCGCGAATCCCACGAGGTTCATGGCGTCCTCGCGGACGATGAGGTGCGTGTGCAGGAACAGCTCATGACCCACGCGCGCCGTGCGCGCGACGTCGGGCGGCACCGCGACGGAGAAACCGACCCCCGAGACCTCGAGGACGACGGTGTCGAGGCCGGCATGAAGCACGGTGCCGCGGAGCGAAGAGATCATTTGACCAGCCTAGCGCGCGCTTCGCACCTTTGTTCGACTGACACGCGCCCGCTTCTCCGCTTCGGCCCAGGCCCTCTGAGCGGGTGTCTGCGCGCCGGCGCCAGCGACTCCCGCGGCCGCTCCCCCGCGCCACGCGTGGCAGAGCGCGATCGCGAGCGCGTCCGCGGCGTCGGCGGGCTGCGGCAGCTCGTCGAGCCTGAGCACGCGAGCGACCATCTTCTGCACCTGCAGTTTGTCGGCGGATCCGTACCCGGTGATCGCGGCCTTCACCTCGCTCGGCGTATGGGTCGCCGTGGGGATCCCCCGCTCGGCGGCGAGCATGAGGGCGATGCCGGAGGCCTGCGCCGTGCCCATCACGCTCGCGACGTTGTGCTGCGCGAACACCCGCTCGACGGCGGCGACCTCGGGGGCGAAGGCGTCAAGCACCTCGCGGATCCCGTTCGCGATCATGGCGAGGCGGTTTCCCGGATCCATGTCGGCGGGCGAACGAACGACGCCGACGTGGACGAGCGTTGCGGTGCGGTTCGGCGCGACGTCGACGATGCCGATGCCGCAGCGGGTCAGGCCAGGGTCGATTCCGAGAACGCGCGTCGTCATGGGTTCAAACGTAATCGCCCCGCGGCCGCCTGTCGGCAGTCGCGGGGCGATTCGCACGGGATCCGATTACTCGGCGGCCTCGAGTTGGGCCTGCACCTCTTCGGAGATGTCCATGTTGGTGAAGACGTTCTGCACGTCGTCGAGGTCTTCGAGCGCGTCGATCAGCTTGAACAGCTTGCCCGCCGTCTCGGCGTCGAGCGGGACCTTGACGTTCGGGACGAACTCGGCGTCGGCCGACTCGTAGTCGATGCCGGCGGCCTGCAGCGCCTGACGAACCGACACCATGTCGCTCGCCTCCGTGATGATCTCGAAGCCCTCGGGGTGCGGCTCGATCTCCTGCGCGCCCGCCTCGAGCGCGACCATCATGACGTCGTCCTCGCTCGTGCCCTCGGCGGATGCGACGATGACGCCCTTGCGCTCGAAGTTGAACGCGACGCTGCCCGGGTCGGCCATGTTGCCGCCGTTGCGGGTGACCGCCGTGCGCACCTCCGCGGCCGCGCGGTTCTTGTTGTCGGTCAGACACTCGATGAGCATCGCCGTGCCGCCCTGGCCGTAGGCCTCGTACATGATGGTCGTGTACTCGACGGCCTCGCCGCCGATGCCCGCGCCGCGCTTGATGGCGCGGTCGATGTTGTCGTTCGGAACCGACGTCTTCTTCGCCTTCTGAACGGCGTCATACAGCGTCGGGTTGCCCTGCACATCGGGGCCGCCCATACGGGCCGCAACTTCGATGTTCTTGATCAGCTTCGCGAACGACTTTGCACGCTTGGCGTCGATGACGGCCTTCTTGTGCTTCGTGGTCGCCCACTTGGAATGTCCAGACATGTGCCTCCTCGACCTTCCATTTTACGCATGCCGCCCCGCGGCCGTTACGAGATGTAGACGGGCGTCCCCTCGGGGAGCGCCGCGAGGGCCTCGATCGCCTCGGGGGCCACCCGGATACAACCGTTCGAGATCGCGCCGGATCGAACGTCGTGATAGTGGAACGCCGTCACGGCGACGCTCTGACCGTCGTAACCCGCCAGGGTCGGCGACTGCACGCCGAGATACACGATCGGGTGGCCGCGCGTGTACGCCAGCGACTCGACGACGTCCTCGAACATGATGAAGGTGCGCCCGACCGGCGTCGGCGTCGCCTCCGTGCCGAGCGCGAAGTCCGTCGCGACGACCTCGTTCGACTCGGCGTCGTCCGTCGTCGTCGCGATCTCGATCGTGCGCTCCTCGAGATCGACGTGCACGCTCTGCTCGGCGGGCGTGAGCTCGAGGTCGGCGACGCGCATCCACCCGGAGAGCTGGCTCGGGTCGCCGTCGCCCGCGGCCGCATGGCGCCCGACGAGGAGGACGCGCGCCCAGTTCTCGTCCATCTCGACGACGGGCACGTTCGCGCCGCTGAACTGCTGGTCCTGCCCGAGCCAGGCGACCGGCTCGCCCGTCGGATCCGCGAACACCGGCGCGCCCGCGACATCCGCCGCCCGCGCCGTGAGGCCGAGGGTGGGCGCATCCGGGTCGTCGTCGACGGGCAGCTCGGGATGGATCCCGAACACGTCCGCCCGCGGGAGGCCACCCGCCTCGTACGAGGTGGTGTTCGCGGGCGGTCCCGTCGGTGTCGGGGAGGGGGTGGGCGTCGGCGTCGCGCTCGCCGTCTGCGAGGGCGAGGGCGCCTCGGCCTCCGGCTCCTCGCCCCCGCTCGGCCAGAGCATCGCCGTCGCGACGATGGCCGCGGCCGCGCACACCGCGATCGCGGCACCGATCCAGATCCCCCGCTTCGTCATGACTTCCATGGTGGCATGATCGAAGGATGCAGATCCTCTCGATTCAGTCCGCGGTGGCGTTCGGCCACGCGGGCAACTCCGCCGCCGTGTTTCCGATGCAGAGAATCGGGGTCGAGGTGCTTCCTGTCTATACGGTGAACTTCTCGAATCACACCGGTTACGGGGCGTGGCGCGGCCCCGTGATGGATCCGGCGGACGTCGCCGCGGTCATCGAGGGCGTGGAGGACCGCGGCGCGTTCCCCACGCTCGACGCCGTGCTGAGCGGCTACCAGGGGTCCGAGGGCATCGCCGACGTCGTCATCGATGCGGTCGCGCGCGTGAAGGCCGCGAACCCCCGGGCGCTGTACGCCTGCGACCCCGTGATGGGCAACGCGCGCTCGGGCTGCTTCGTCGCCCCGGCGATCCCCGCGCTGCTGCGCGACAAGGTCGTGCCGGTCGCCGACATCATCACGCCGAATCAGTTCGAGCTCGGCTTCCTCACGGGCACCGAACCGCACACGATCGAGGAGACGCTCGCCTCCGCCGACGCGGCCCGCGCGATGGGACCCTCGACGATCCTCGTGACGAGCGTCGAAAGGCCCGACCGCGAGGAGGGCACGATCGAGATGATGGTCGTCGATGACGATGGCGCCTGGATCGTGACGACCCCGTACCTGCCGATGAAGGCAAACGGATCCGGCGACGTGACGGCCGCACTCTTCACGAGCCACTACACCGCGACGCGCGACGCCGCCGATGCTCTCGCCCGCACCGCCTCGAGCGTGTACGGCCTGCTCGAGCAGACCCATGCCGCGGGGACGAAGGAGCTGCTGCTCATCGAGGCGCAGGAGCACTACGCGAACCCCCGCATGGAGTTCGAGGCGCGCCGGCTGCGCTAAGCCGAAAAGGACGTCGCCTTCGGAAGGAGGAACCTGCTTCCGAAGGCGACGTTCCCGTGCGCGGCGGCTACGCCGTGAGAGCGAGGAACCTCTCGTGGAAGCGGGTCTCCCCCGTCTGCTCCGGGCGGAAGCTCACGCCGAGAAGCCTCCCCTGCTCGGCCGCCACCACCTGCCCGCCCGGGAGCGTCGCGAGCGCGCGGGCCGCGGATCCGAGTTCCTCGATCACGGGCGCGCGAATGAAGGCGGCCCGAACCGGCGGATCCCCGAGCTCTGGCACCGCGAGATCCGTTTCGAAGGATTCGCTCTGGCGCCCGAAGGCGTTCCGGCGCACCGTCACGTCGAGCCCACCGAAGCTCCGCTGACCCTCGATCCCGTCGACGATGCGGTCGGCGAGGAGGATCAGGCCCGCGCACGTGCCGAAGACGGGAAGGCCGTCGCGGATCTTCTCGACGAGCGGCTCTCGCACCCCGAAGGAACGCGAGAGCTTGTCGATGGTCGACGACTCGCCGCCCGGGATCACGAGGCCGTCGATCTCATCGAGTTCCTCCGGCCGGCGCACGCGCACCACGCGCGCGCCGAGCGAGCCCAGCATGGCCTCGTGCTCGCGCACATTGCCCTGCAGGGAAAGGACGCCGACGGTCGTCATCACCAGCCGCGCTCCGCGAGGCGGTGGGGCGCGGCCAGATCGGACACGTTGATGCCGACCATCGCCTCGCCGAGGCCCCGGGACGTTTCGGCGATCACGGCGGGGTCGTCGAAGAACGTCGTCGCCTTGACGATGGCCTTCGCGCGCGCCGCGGGGTCGCCCGACTTGAAGATCCCGGAGCCCACGAAGACCCCGTCGGCGCCGAGCTGCATCATCATTGCGGCATCGGCGGGCGTCGCGACGCCGCCCGCCGTGAAGAGCACGACCGGCAGCTCGCCCGTGCGGGCCACCTCGGCCACGAGCTCGAACGGCGCCTGAAGCTCCTTCGCCGCGACGTACAGTTCGTCGTCGCTCTTGCCCGCGAGAGCGCGGATCTCACCGCGGATCTGACGGATGTGGCGCGTGGCCTCCGACACGTCTCCCGTGCCCGCCTCGCCCTTGGAGCGGATCATCGCCGCACCCTCGGTGATGCGGCGCAGCGCCTCGCCGAGATTGGTCGCGCCGCAGACGAACGGCACGTCGAAGGGCCACTTGTCGATGTGATTGACGTAGTCGGCGGGCGAGAGCACCTCCGACTCGTCGATATAGTCGACGCCCAGCTGCTGGAGGACCTGCGCCTCGACGAAGTGCCCGATGCGTGCCTTGGCCATCACGGGGATGGACACCGCCTCGATGATCCCGTCGATGAGGTCGGGATCGCTCATGCGGGCCACGCCGCCCTGCGCGCGGATGTCGGCGGGCACGCGCTCGAGGGCCATCACGGCGACGGCGCCGGCGTCCTCGGCGATCTTCGCCTGCTCGGCCGTGACGACGTCCATGATGACGCCGCCCTTCAGCATGTCTGCGAGCCCGCGCTTGACGCGGCTGGTTCCCGTGGCGTGAGTGGTCATGGCGCTCCTTATGGCCTAGGTCAATGATTGATCTAGGCCAAAGTGTAGCCTCCTCGGCGTGAGACAATCGACCACGATGTCCGAGTCTTACGACGCGATCTCCGGGAGCACCGCCGCCGAGATCGCCGCCAGCGTGCGCGCCCTCATCGAGCGCGGATCGCTCGCGCCCGGCGACGCGCTGCCTCCCGTGCGCGCGCTCGCCGAATCCCTCGGCATCAATCGCAATACGGTCGTGGCCGCGTACCGGCAGCTCGCGAGCTCCGGGATGGCCGCGGGCCATGGTCGCGCGGGAACGCGGGTGGCCTCCCCCGATCCAGTGGCGCAAGAGGGCTTCGCGCAGCGCTCGCCGGATCGACCGGCGCACGCGCGCGACGTCGGCACCGGCAACCCGGATCCCGCCCTCATCCCGGATCCGTCCCGCGCGCTCGCCCGCGCCGCGGGGCGCCCCGTGCTCTACGGCTCGCCCGTCGTGGATCCGGGGCTCGAGGAGTGGGCGCTCGATGTCCTGGGCGCGGACCTCGCCCCCCGGGACGTGCGGATCACCGTGACCGGCGGGGCCTCCGACGCCCTCGACCGGCTGTTCACCGCGATGCTCACCCCGGGCGATCGCGTCGCGATCGAGGATCCGGGCTTCCTGACGGGCATCCACACGCTCCGCATCGGCGGGTACCCCGCCGTCCCCGTGCCGCTCGATGAGGAGGGCATCACCGTGGAGGGATTGCGCGCCGCCCTCGAGCAGGGCGTGCGAGCGGTCGTCTGCACGCCGCGAGCGCACAACCCCACCGGCGTGTCGATCACGCCGCGCCGCGCCGCGCAGTTGCGCGAGGTGCTCGCCGACCATCCCTATGTCCTGGTCATAGAGGACGACCACTTCTCCCTGCTCTCGACCCGGCCCTACGCGTCGCTCATCGGCGCCGACCACGAGCGCTGGGCGCTCGTCCGCAGCGTCTCGAAGTTCCTGGGACCGGACATGTCGGTGGCGCTCGTGGCGACCGACCCGCGAACCGCGGAGCGGCTCGGTATGCGCCTCCGGCCCGGCATCGCGTGGGTCAGCCACCTTCTGCAGCGCCTCGCGCTCGCGATGCTGACCGACGATGAGACGCGCGCCGGGATCGCGGCGGCCGCCGAACACTACGCCGAGCGCAACGCGGCGTTCTGCGCCGCGCTCGAACGACACGGCATCGCCTGCGCGCCCGGCGACGGCCTGAGCGTGTGGGTTCCCGTCGCGGATCCTGCGGACGAGGTCGCCGGGCGGCTCGCCGAACGCGGGTGGATCGTGCGATCGGGCGACGAGTTCCGCGTCTCCCCCGACGCGCCGCCCTCCCACGGCCTTCGGGTGACGGCTCACGAACTCGACGACGACGAGCAGGACGCCCTCGCCGGCGCGATCGCCGACTCCTCCCACGGCTAGGGAAGCCCGCGCCCGACGACGCTGCCGCCGCCTCCCCCGCGAGATCGCATCGATCTGCCGAGATCGCACCGAAATCGAGGCGATCTCGCGAAAAGGGTGAGACCTCGCGGGAGGGGCGCGCGGGTGGGGCGCGCCCCCTACTTCAGCGCGCCGGAGGTGAGGCCCTCGACGAGACGCTTCTGCAGGAGACCCGCGACGGCGAGCGGCGGGATGGCGCCCATGAGCGACGCGGCCGCGACTTTGCCGAAGTCCTGGATCCGCTCGCTGAGCAGGAGACCGATGACCACGGGCACGGTGCGGGACTGCTCGCTCTGCGTCACGAAGGCGGCGAAGAGGTACTCGTTGTAGCTGAGGATGACGACGATCACCCCGACCGCGACGAGTGCGGGACCCGTGAGCGGAACGATGATGCGCACCAGCACCCCGAACTCCCCCGCGCCGTCGAGGCGTGCCGCCTCCTCGAGCTCGACCGGCAGGCGCCGGACGAAGCCCTCCAGCAGCCACACCGCGAGGCCCACGTTCATGATCGCGTAGAGCAGGATGAGGCCCACGAGCGTGTTGTTCAGCCCGAGCACGCGCAGGAGCATGAACAGCGGCACGATCGCCACGATCGGCGGGAGCAGCCACGGCGCCAGGAAGGTGCCCGCCAGCAGGCGCCCGCCCGTGCGGAACCGGACGATCGCCCACGCCGCGGGCAGCGCGAGCGCAAGGCTGACGACAGAGCTCACGATCGACACGAGGAGCGAGTTGACGATGGCACCCGGTACCGGCCCGGAGAATGCCTCGGTCCACGCCCCGAGGCTCGGCTGTGTCGGCAGCACGCGCCCCGCGGCGACCTCGCCCTGGGACATGAACGACACGGATACCAGGTACAGGATCGGCACGATCGAGGCGACCAGTGCCGCGACGAGCCATCCGGTGGCGATACGGGACGAGCGGCGGCCATCGGCCGCGATCCGTTCAGCCATGGCTCCTCCTTGCGATGAGGATGGGCGGAAGGGTGATGATCGTCACGACGAGCGCCAGTAGCAGGGTGATCGCCGCGCCGCGGCCGACGTCGAACTGTTCGATCGCGGCCTTCCAGACGAGCCACGCGGGAACGGAGCTCGCGTCGCCCGGCCCACCCTTTGTCATGACGTCGACGAGGTCGAAGATCTTGAGCGCGAGCACGAGGCGGATCACGAACGCCGCCGCGATCGTGCCGGCGACGGCGGGGACGGCGATGCCGCGCAGCAGGCGAAGCCCGTGCGCGCCGTCGAGCGCGGCCGCCTCCATGATTTCGCGATCGATGCCGAGGAGGGCCGCGAAGACGAGGATCGTGACGAGGGGCGCCCACTCCCAGATGTCGGCGACGGCGATCCCGACGATCGCGAGCACGGGATCCGAGAGGAACGCGATGGGGTCGGACCCCGGGGCCACCACGCGACGAACGGCGTCGATCAATCCGCCGTTGGGGGTGAAGATCAGGCGCCAGAGCACGCCCACGACGACGGGCGGCAGCGCGAGCGGAAGCAGGAGCACGACGCGCGAGGCGGACCCGGAGAGCGCCGAGCGCCACAGGGCCAATGCCGTCACGGTGCCGAGGAATGTGGAGGCGGCCGCGACGATGAGGGCGTACACCACGCCGCGGAGGAGGGCGCCGAGAACGCTCGTATCCGTCGCCGCCGCGACGATCTGCTCGAGGCCGACGAACTCCTGAAACGGCTTGCCGAGGCTCGACCGCGTGACCGACGCCCCGACGATGAAGACGAGCGGGTACAGGCCGAGGATCACGGTCACAAGCACGGTGGGTGCGACGAACCCCCGTCGGACCCACCGTGCGGCCCCCCGGCCTCGAGTGCGCGCGAGCTCAGTCATCGCCGAGCAGCGTCTCCCACTGCTCCTGGACGCGCTGCATGGTCTCCTCGACGGTGCCGCCCGTGCCCGCGATCAGCGCGGCGAGCTCGTCGGTCAGAACCTGAGCGGCCTGCGTCGAGTTCTTGCCGGTCGGCCACGCGAGCGCGTCGCTCAGCGTCGCACGGTTGACCTCCTGGATCTCCGGGAACTTCTCGCCGTACGTCGCATCCTCCAGGGTCGACAGCCGGCTGGGGTCGATTCCGGTCGGCGGCTCGGCCGTGAGCAGCGCACCGTTCGCCTCGCTCGATGCTGCGAACTGGATGAAGTCCTCCGCGAGCTCGCGCTTGTCGGTGTTCGCCGCGATCACCCAGCTGAACCCCGCCACGAGGGACGCCCGCGGCTCCTGGCCCTCCTCCCCGACGGGGAGCAGGGTCACGCCCCACTTTCCGGCGACCGGGCTGGCGGTCGATTCGGACTCGGTCTGCACGCCGAGGTCGGTCCAGTTCTCGATGAAGGCGACCTTCCCCGCAAACCAGGCGCTGTTGCCCGCCCCGAAGTCGGTCTCGGCGGGAGTGGGCAACGCGACGTCGTTGATGTCGACGAGCGCCTGCGCGGCCTGGATGGCCTCCGGGCTGTCGAGCGCCGGCGCGCCGTTGTCGTCGAGGAAGGATCCGCCGAAGCCGGCGAGGCGGTTGGCGAAGCTCGCGCCGAGGATCAGCGGGGACTGTTGCCCGAACACGGACGCGCCGTAGATACTGTCGGCGCTCTCGTTCGCGGTGATCGTCGTCGCCTGTTCGCGGTACTCGTCCCACGTCGCGGGCGGCGTCGTGAACCCGTTTCGCTCGAGGATCTCCTTGTTGTAGAAGAGCACGTGCGTGTCGCCGTCGAACGGGATGCCGTAGACCTTGCCGTCGAGCGTCGAGTACGGTTCCCAGATCGACGGGATGAAGTCGTCGACGTCGAGCTCGGGGGTCTCGTCGACCCAGTCGGTGAGGTCCTGGATCGTGCCGTCCGCGGCGAGGTCGCCTAGCGAGACGTACCACGGTGCGGCGACGTCGATCGTGTTGGCGCCCGACTGCTGGTCCAGCGTCAGGTTCGATGCGATCTCGTCGTAGGGCGACAGCACCGGGTTGATCTTCACGCCCGTCTTCTTCTCGTACTCGGCCGCGAGCCATTCGGACGCGCCCTCGTGCGATTGGTTGAACAGCACGGTCAGCTCCTGCTCGCCGCCGGCGTCGCCGGACTCCGGCGAGCAGGCGACGAGTGCGCCGGCGCCGGTCATCATGATGATCGCCGACGAGAGGGATACGACGCGTGCTCTGCGGGATCGGGTCATGGTGTGCTCCGTTGTCGCTGTGGGGCCGGTGCGGTGCGCACGCGGTGAGGTCGAGTTTTCGGTGATCTGCGCTCCGCGCGCAAACCGCCGCGACGTTTTTCGACACGGTCCGTAGCAGAACGACATGTTCCGTCATCGGCCGTAGCACGACAGCGTTCGCGGGACGCGCGAGCCCTACCGTGGAGCCACCGAACGGAACGGATCCCAGCGATGAAGCGCATCATTCTCAACGCATTCGACATGTCGTGCGTCACTCACCAGGCCCCCGGGCTGTGGCGCCACCCCGCGAACCGGGCGGACCGCTACACCTCGCTGCAGGAGTGGGTCGAGCTCGCGCGCCTGCTCGAACGCGGCGGCTTCGACGCACTCTTCCTCGCCGACGTCCTCGGCGTGTACGACGTCTGGCGCGGATCCGGCGAGGCCGCGCTCACGGACGCCGACCAGGTGCCGCTCGGCGACCCGATCATTCCGATCTCGGCGCTGGCGTACGCCACCGAGCACCTCGGCTTCGGCATCACCGTCGCGTCGACCTACGACCATCCCTATGCCCTCGCCCGCCGCTTCTCCACCCTCGATCACCTGACGGACGGCCGAGTCGGGTGGAACGTGGTCACGAGCTACCTCGACTCGGCGGCCCGCAACCTCGGCCGCGAGACGCAGATCGCGCACGACGACCGATACGCGGTCGCCGAGGAGTTCCTCGATGTCGCCTACAAGCTGTGGGAGGCCTCGTGGGAGGACGGCGCGGTCGTGCGCGACCGCGAACGGGGCGTCTTCACGGATGCGACGAAGGTGCACCCGATCGAGCACGCGGGCGAGCACTTCCGCGTCCCCGGATTCCACCTCTCGGAGCCGAGCCCGCAGCGCACGCCCGTCATCTTCCAGGCCGGTGCCTCGCCGCGCGGGCGCGAGTTCGCCGCGAAGCACGGTGAGGCAATCTTCATCAACGGGCTGACCCCGGAGCAGACCCGCCCGATCACCGATGACATCCGCTCCCGCGCCGAGGCCCTGGGCCGCCCGGCCGAGACCGTCAAGATCCTGGTCCTCGCGACCGTGATCGTCGCGGCGACGGATGAGGAGGCGATCGCCCTGGAGCGGGAGTACCGCGGCTACGTGTCTCAGGAGGGCGCGCTCGCGCTCTACGCCGGCTGGTCGGGCCTCGACCTGTCGACCTACGACCCCGACACTCCCCTCGAATACGTCGACACCGATGCGGCGCGCTCCGCGCTCGCCGCCTTCACGACCTACGACCCCGACCGCGCGTGGACCCCGCGCGACATCGCCGACTACGTCGGCATCGGAGGCATCGGCCCCGTGATCGTCGGCGGCCCGGCGACCGTCGCCGACGAGCTCGAACGGTGGGTCGACGTCGGCGGGATCGACGGTTTCAACCTCGCCTACGTCGTCACCCCCGGGAGCTTCGAGCAGATCGTCGAGCACCTGATCCCTGAGCTGCGCCGACGGGGCCGGGTCTGGAGCGAGTACCCCTCGGGCACGCTGCGCGGCCGGCTGTCTGGCGACGGCTCGCCGAGCGTGCCGGGATGGCACCCGGCCGCGGCCCATCGCGGATCGCTGGTGGGCCGCACGAGCGTCGCCGACGCGTCGGGCCCCGCCTGGAACGACCCATCCGAGACGAACGACCCATCAGAGACACCAGAGGAGACCACCCGATGACCGCACACGCCGATCGACAGCGCTGGCTCGCCGTCGCCGAGGATCTCGCGCGCACGCTCCGCGAGGACGTGCTCGAACGCGACCGCTCCGGTGCCGATCCGCTGCCCCAGCTCGATCTGCTCCGCGGATCGGGCCTGACGACCCTGCTCGTGCCCGCCGAGTTCGGCGGGCAGGGCGCGACGTGGAGCACGGCCGTCGCCGTCGTCCGCACCCTCGCCCGCGCCGACGCCTCCGTCGCGCAGCTGCTGGCCTACCACTACGTGAATGAGTCGAACGCGGGCTTCGCGGCGACGCCCGAGGTGGGCGAGCGCTGGTATCGCGCGTCGGCGGCGAACCGATGGGTGTGGGGCGACTCGGTCAACCCCACCGACCCGGACCTCGCCTTCGAGCCCGCCGCGGGAGGCTGGATCCTGAGCGGCACCAAGCGATTCTCGACCGGTGCCTCCGCGGGTGACGTCGTGCTCGTGAGCGGCACCGTCCGCGGCGGGGACGACGATGGGCGTATCCTCACGGCGGTGCTCGAGCGCAGCCGTGAGGGCGTCACGCCGCTCGGCGATTGGGACGCGCTCGGCCAGCGGCAGTCCGCGAGCGGATCCGTGCGCTTCGACAGCGTCGCTGTCGGCGAGGACGATGTCATCGCCTGGGGCAGCGACGAGCCGTTCGCCTCGCTGTTCACGCCCGCCATCCAGTTGGCCTTCGGCAACCTCTATCTCGGCATCGCCCAGGGCGCCCTCGCCCAGGGCGTCGAGCTCGTCCGCGAGCGCCGAGGCTCCTGGTTCCTCTCGACCGCCGACCGCTACCGGGATGACCCGTTCACGCAGCGCATCGTCGGCGACCTTGACGCGAAGATCGCCGCGGCGGAGGCCCTCGCCGACCGCACCGGCGAGGCGTTCGACGAGGTCGTCGCCCTGGGACGCGCCGCCACGGCGGAGGACCGCGGGCGCATCGCCGTCGAGATCGCGCGGCTCAAGATCGTGACGAACGAGACCGCCCTCGACACCGCGCACCGGATCTTCGAGGTCACCGGGTCCAGCTCCGCGAAGGCATCCACGGGACTCGACCTGCACTGGCGCAACATCCGCACCCACTCGCTGCACGACCCCGTCGACTTCAAGCGCCTCGAGGTGGGCGCCTACGTGCTCAACGGCGAGAACCGGCCCATTTCGCTCTACACCTAAGGACAGGCGGGTCATGACTCAGACAGACGGATACCGGGCGCTGCGGGACCGCATCGCGCCGATTCTCGCCGAGGCCGCGGAGGGCGTGATCGAGCGCGATCACACGCGCGCGCTTCCGCGCGAGGCGGTCGCGGCGCTCGCGTCGGCGGGCCTCGGACGCGCGCGCGTGCCCGCGGCCGACGGCGGCTACGGCCTCACGATCCCCGAGTTCGCGGACGTTCTCGTGGAGATCGCGACGGTCGATGCCAACCTCCCCCAGGTCTTCCGCGGACACATCGCGTGGGTCGAGGAGGTCCTGCTACGTCCCGCGTCGCCGTGGCGGGACGAGTGGATCGGGCGCCTCGTCGCCGGCGAGATCATCGGCAATGCGTGGAGCGAGTCGGGATCGGGCGCGCTCGGGACACAGCAGACGGTCCTCGGCGACACGCTCACGGGAAAGAAGTACTACTCGACAGGGAGCATCTACGCCGACTGGATCGACGTGGTCGCCCAGCGCGGCGACGAGCAGGTGGGCGTGCTGGTGCCGACCGCTCAGGATGGCGTGACGGTCTCCGACGACTGGGACGGCTTCGGTCAGCGCGGCACCGGCACCGGCACGGCCACGTTCGATGCCGCGACGGTCGATGCCGGATCCGTCGCTCCTGTCGCGGACCGCTTCGGAACGCAGACGGCGCTCTACCAGCTGGTGCTCCTCACGGTGCTGGCGGGTATCGCCGCCGCAGCGGAGCGCGACACGGCCGCGGCGCTTCGCTCGCGGAGCCGGGTCTACAGCCACGGAACCGCCGACCGCGCGAGCGCGGATCCGCAGCTTCTTCAGGTGGTCGGCGAGGTCTCCGCCACCGCCTTCGCCGCGCGTGCCGTGGTGCGCGACGCGGCCGCGGCTGTCGCGGAGACGCTCTTCGGCGGATCCGCCGTCGGCGACGTCGACGCGATCGCTCTCGCCGAGATCCGCACCGCGCAGGGGCAGATTGCGCTCACCGACTCGGTGCCGCGCGCCGCGACGCGCCTCTTCGACGCGCTCGGTGCCTCGGGAACCAGCGCGGCGACGGCGCTCGACCGCCACTGGCGCAACGCGCGCACCGTGGCCAGCCACAACCCGTGGGTCTACAAGGCCCGCATCGTGGGCGATTGGTCGGTCAACGGGAACGTCTCGGATCCGCTCTGGGCGATCGGCGTCGCGACGCCGTAACGGCTCGCCTGGCCCGCGCGCCTACGCGGGCCAGGCGGCGTGCAGCGATTCGCGCACGTCGCCGAGCAGCTGGGGCAGCGCCTTCGTGCGGGCGACGATCGGGAAGAAATTCGCGTCCGACCGCCAGCGGGGCACGATGTGCTGGTGCAGGTGCTCCTCGACGCCGGCGCCCGCCGCCTCCCCCTGGTTCATGCCCAGGTTGAAGCCGTGGCATCCCGAGGTCAGGCGCAGCACGCGCATGGCCGTCTGCGTGAGGTCCGCGATCTCGGCCGTCTCCTCCGGGGTTGCCTCGTCGTAGAGCCCGACGTGACGGTAGGGGCACACCAGCAGATGTCCGGCGTTGTAGGGGAAGAGGTTGAGCAGCACGAAGGCGTGCGTGCCCCGATGGACGATCAGTCCCTCGTCGTCCGACTTCCCCGGTGCGGCACAGAACGGACATCCGCTCCCGCGGTTCGCGTCCGCACCGGCTTTAATATATGCCATCCGGTGCGGGGTCCACAGCCGCTGGAATGCGTCCGGGACCCCACCGAATTCGCTCGACGGTTCGAGACCGGCGAACTCCGCCCGCGGATCGTTCACGCCGTCTCCAGTACGGCGTCCTCGTCCTTCAGCACGAGCGTCTTGCGTGAAATTAGCTCGCTAATGAGCGCGACTGCCTCGTCGATCGGCACGCCGTTTCGCTGGGATCCATCGCGGAAGCGGAACGAGACCGTTCCTGCGGCGCGATCCTGCTCGCCCGCGATCATGATGACGGGCACCTTGTGCGTCGTGTGCGTGCGGATCTTCTTCGGCATGCGGTCGTCGGAGTGGTCGACCTCGACGCGCACGCCGGCCTCCCGGAACTTCGCTGCCGCATCGTTCAGGTAGTCGCCGTATTCCTCGGCGACGGGCACGCCCATGATCTGGACGGGCGCGAGCCACAGCGGGAAGTCGCCCGCGTAGTGCTCCAGCAGGATCGCGAAGAAGCGCTCGATGGAGCCGAACAGCGCGCGGTGGATCATAATCGGCCGCTGCTTGGACCCGTCGGCCGCCGTATATTCGAGACCGAAGCGCTCCGGCAGGTTCGGGTCGACCTGCACGGTCGAGAGCTGCCAGACGCGTCCGAGCGCGTCGCGCGTCTTCAGGTCGATCTTCGGGCCGTAGAACGCCGCCTCACCGGGAACCTCGGTGAGCTTCAGACCGCTGGCCAGCGCCACGTTGCGCAGGGCGTTGGTCGAGTCTTCCCAGAACTCGTCGGACCCGATCCACTTCGACTTCTCGTCGTCGCGCATCGACAGCTCGAGCTCGAAGTCGTTCAGACCGAAGTCGCGCAGCATCGAGATGATGAATTCGAGAACCTTCGTCACCTCGCCCTCGAGCTGCTCGTGGGTGACGAAGAGGTGGGAGTCGTCCTGCGTAAAACCGCGCACGCGCGTGAGGCCGTGCAGCGCACCGGACAGCTCGTTGCGGTACACCGTACCGTTCTCCGCGAAGCGCAGCGGCAGGTCGCGGTAACTGCGCGCGCGCTCCTTGTAGATGAGGATGTGCATCGGGCAGTTCATCGGCTTGAGATAGTAATCCGCGCCCTGCTTGGTGACGTGCCCCTCGTCGTCGCGCTCCTCGTCCATCCGGATCGAGGGCCAGATGCCGTCGGCATAGGTCTCGAGGTGCCCGGAGATGTTGAACAGGTCTCCCTTGGCGATGTGCGGCGTGTAGACGTAGGTGTAGCCGTTCCGGATATGCTCCCGGCGGGCGTGCTGCTCCATCTCACCGCGGATGATGCCGCCGCGCGGGTGCCACACGGACAGGCCGGAGCCGATCTCCTCGGGGAAGGAGAAGAGGTCGAGTTCGCGCCCGAGCTTGCGGTGATCGCGCTTCGCCGCCTCGGCGAGGCGGTCCTTGTACGCGACGAGCTCGTCTTTCGTCGGCCAGGCGGTGCCGTAGATGCGCTGCAGCTGCGGGTTCTTCTCGCTGCCGCGCCAGTAAGCGCCCGCGACGCGCATCAGGTCCCAACCGTTGCCGATGACGCGGGTCGTCGGAACGTGCGGTCCGCGGCACAGGTCACTCCATGCCGTCTCGCCGGTCTTCGGGTCAACGTTGTCGTAGATCGTCAGCTCGCCCGCTCCGACCTCGACGCTCGCGCCCTCGGCGGCTTCCTTCTTGCCACCCTTCAGGCCGATGAGTTCGACCTTGAAGGGCTCGTGGGCCAGCTCGGCGAGGCCTTCTTCGTCCGTGATGGCGCGGCGCACGAAGCGCTGCCCCTCCTTGACGATCCTCTGCATCTCCTTCTTGATGGCCTTCAGGTCGTCCGGCGAGAACGGCTCGTCGACCTGGAAGTCGTAGTAGAAGCCGTCCGTGATGAACGGGCCGATGCCGAGCTTCGCGGAGGGCTTAAGCCGCTGAACCGCCTGGGCGAGCACGTGAGCCGTCGAGTGGCGCAGGATGTTCAGGCCATCCTCGCTGTCGATCGTGACCGCATCGACCGTCTGCGTGTCCGTCACCTCTGCCGCGAGGTCCTTCAGCGTTCCGTCGACGCGCATCGCGACGACGTTCTTTTCGGGGAACAGATCAAATCCAGTGGTCACCCGAACAGTCTAATCGCGACCGTGCCCGCGCCGCGTCACGCGGATCCCACCCTCAGACCTCGCCGCCCGCGCTCTTGGCCTTGCGCGCCTTGAGCACCGCACCGATGACGATCGGCAGCACCGACACGAGCACGATCACGATCGCGAGGACATCGATGTTGTCGCGCACGAGCGGAATCCCGCCGAGGAGTGCACCCGCGAGCGTCATGCTGCCCACCCAGAGCACGCCGCCGCCGAGGTTCCAGAACAGGAAGCGTCGGTACGGCATCGCCGCGGTGCCTGCGGCGAGCGGAACATAGGTCCGCACGATCGGGACGAAGCGTCCGAGCACGAGCGACACCCCGCCGTACCGCCGGAAGAACGCTTCCGCCTCGGCGAGGTGAGCGGTCTTCAGGATCCGCGCATCATCCGTGAAGAGCCGGCGACCGAAGCGGCGCCCGAGGACGTACCCGACCTGGTCCCCCAGGAACGCCGCAGGGATCCCGACGAGCAGGATCTGCCACCAGGTGATTCCCAGCGGGCCCGCGAGGATCGCGGCCGTCACGATGAGGGAGTCGCCCGGGAGGAATGGGAAGAGCACGCCGGACTCGATGAAGATGACGAGGAACATCCCGATCAGCACCCACGGGCCGAACGACTCGAGGATCCGCTCGGCGTCCGGAACGATGCTCAGTGTCGGAAAGGTGGCGGCATGCGCCAGGAGATCCCAGTGATTCACGCTTTTCCCATCGGTGTCGATCCGCGACGCGCCACCGCGCGCCGCCCCCAGTATTCGGGAACGGGCCTGTAAAGCCCCGCAACGCGAAAACGGGGCCCCGAAGGGCCCCGTATCTGAGCGGATGACGAGACTCGAACTCGCGACCCTAACCTTGGCAAGGTTATGCGCTACCAACTGCGCTACATCCGCGTGAACTTCTTCTCAGAAGCTCGTGCGCGATACTGGGATCGAACCAGTGACCCCTTCCGTGTCAGGGAAGTGCGCTACCGCTGCGCCAATCGCGCCTATCAGGCTGTTCAATTATATGGAGGTGGCGACGGGACTCGAACCCGTGTAAACGGCTTTGCAGGCCGGTGCCTAGCCTCTCGGCCACGCCACCGTGGTGCAGGAATCGAACCCGCGCGCCTGATCCCCGAAGGGATCCTGCACTCGAGCGGATGACGAGACTCGAACTCGCGACCCTAACCTTGGCAAGGTTATGCGCTACCAACTGCGCTACATCCGCGTCATCTCCAACCTTTCGGCCGGCGACTCGTTAAACACTACCCCCTCGGCAACCGTGGCACCAAACAGGGCGCCGAGTCGGGCGTGTCAACCGGTGAAGAGGATGCAAAAGACCGGATCAGGATACGGCTCCTGATCCGGTCTTTATCGGTGGGCGATGCGGGACTCGAACCCACGACCTCTTCGGTGTGAACGAAGCGCGCTAACCAACTGCGCCAAACGCCCATGTGAAATTTTTCGCACCCTTGGGCACAAGAAACAATAGTACATAGGCGCGGGACATGCGCATAACCGAGCGCACGCCCGGGAGTGTCCGGCCGCGCTCGATCACTACGCTGGAGACATGCTCACCCTCGCGCTCGGCGTCGTCTTCGCGGTTCTCTACGCGGTCTACCGGAGGAAGGATCCGCGGCTACTGCGCAACGGCGTCTTCCTGACGGCCGCGGTGGTGTTCGGGGTGCTCGGTGTCCTGCTGATCGCGGCGCCGCACAGCCTGGTCGCGGCTCTCCTCCTCGGGCTCCTCGGCCTCGCCGTGCCGGTCAGCATCGTTATCTTCGGAATCGGCCTCATCCGCAACGGGTTCACGATGATGAAGAAGGAGGGCCGGAGCCTCGGCAACCGCCTGTCGCTTCTGCTCGGCATCGCCGTGCTGGTACTGCCGGTCATCTCCGTCGTTCTGGTGATCGCGCTGAAGGTCCCGGGCTTCTTCCTCGCGTCGCTCATCGCGTTCGTCTCCGCCTACGCGAGCCTGGCCTTCGTCTCCTTCGCGATCTACTCGATCGTCTACGGGCGCATGCGCCACGACATCGACCCGGTCGCGATTGTCGTCCACGGATCCGGGCTTGCCGGCGGGGCGGTGCCGCCGCTCCTGCGGGGCCGTCTCGACCGCGGGATCCGGGCGCACTACGCGGAGTATGTCCGCGGCCGGCGCCCCCTGATCGTGCCGTCAGGAGGGCAGGGTTCGGACGAGACGCGCCCCGAGGGCGAGGCGATGGCCGAGTACCTGCGCGAGCAGGGAGTCCCGGAGGACCTGATCGTTCCGGAGACGCGTTCGACGACGACCGCGGAGAACATCCGCATGTCCGCCGATCTGCTCGCCGATCTCGGCCGTCCCGGGCCGATGCTGCTCGTGACGAGCGACTACCACGTGCTCCGCACGGCATCGCTCGCCCGTCGGATGGGCGTTGAGGCCCAGGTCGTCGGCTCGCGCACGGCGCGCTACTACGTGCCGAGCGCCTTCATCCGGGAGTTCATCGCCCTCATCGTCGAGAACCGCATCGTGAGCATCGTGGCGCTCCTGCCGTTCGTCGTGCTATTCGTGAGCCTCGCGATCACGACGCTGTCGCTCGGCTGAGGCGTTGCACCCGTGCACTAGCGGCGACGCGGGGCGAAGGTGACGTAGCCCGTCCCGGTCCCCTGTCCCACGATCTCGTCGATGGCCTCGAGCTCGGCCGTGGACGGCGTCCACTGCACCGACTTCGCGTTTGCGACGACCTGCTCGGGCCTCGTGGCGCCCGCGATGATCGTGTCGACGGCAGGCTGTGCGCGGAGACCGCCCAGCGCCACCTCGAGCATCGAGATGCCGCGCTCCTCCGCGAAGCTCCGGAATCCCTCGATCACATCCCAGCGCGCGGTGTCGAATCGCGAGGTCTCGGTCGCGAGGCGCGTGCCCTCGGGCGCCCTGTCGGCCTTCGCGTACTTTCCCGTCAGCAGGCCGTAGGCGAGCGGGAAGTACGGCAGGAGGCTCATGCCGTAGTGCTCGAGGGCCGGGACGAGCTCGGCCTCGGCGCTGCGGTTGTAGAGGGAGTACTCGTTCTGCGCCGTGATGAAGTGCTCGGATCCGATCGCCTCGGCGATCCGCGCGGCGTCCGCGACCTCCCACGCCGTGAAGTTCGAGCATCCGATGTAACGGACCTTGCCGGCCTGCACGAGGTCGGTGAGCGCCTGCAGGGTCTCCTCGATAGGGGTGATCCGATCGGGCGTGTGAAGCTGATAGAGATCGATGTGGTCGGTGCCGAGTCGCGACAGCGAACCGTCGACGGCCCGCGCGATGTAGCCGCGACTGGCGCGGTTGGACAGCGCGCCGGGGTACGTGTCCCCCATGTCCATTCCGAACTTCGTCGCGATCACCACCTCGTCGCGGTGGGAACCCAGAGCCTTCCCCAGCAGAGTCTCCGAGGCGCCTGCGCCGTAGGCGTCGGCGGTGTCGAAGAAGTTCACGCCGTTGTCGAGCGCCGCAGCGACGACCGCCGTGGTCTGATCCTGGTCGATGCGCCGCCCGAAGGCGTTGCACCCGATGCCGAGCGCCGAGACGACGAGCCCGCTGTGTCCGAGAGGAGCGTATTCCATACCCTCACGCTATCGTGGCCCCGACCCCCGCGCCGATGGATCTGTCCCGGAACGCCGAATCGGGACCCGTGGTGCACACGGATCCCGATTCGGGTGATGATGCGACGGAGGTTCTCAGCGCGTGAGCTGGCCGTTGGGCTCGAAGGAGTAGCCCTCCTCGCCGTGCACCGAGACGTCGATTCCGGCGATCTCGTCTTCGTTCTTGACGCGGAAGCCGATGGTCTTCTGGATCGCGAAGCCCAGGATGAGGGCGACGACGAACGAGTAGACGAAGGTCGCCACGGCTCCGATGACCTGAACGACGAGCTGCTGCACGCCGCCGCCCATGAACAGGCCCGTGTCGATCGCGAAGAAGCCCAGGTAGACGGTGCCGATGAAGCCGCCGACGAGGTGGACGCCGACAACGTCGAGCGAGTCGTCGTAACCGAGCTTCCACTTGAGCTCGACCGCGAGGGCGCAGGCGACGCCGACGATGAGACCGAGGAGGATGGCCCAGAGCGGCTCGAGGTGGGCACAGGCGGGGGTGATCGCCACGAGGCCGGCGACGGCGCCCGAGACGGCGCCGACGGAGGTCGCCTTGCCGTTCTTCAGCTTCTCGGCGATGATCCAGCCGAGGATCGCGGCCGCGGGGCACACCATCGTGTTGACGATGATGAGGCCGGTCTGCAGGTTGCCCTCTTCACCGAGCGGGGCGAAAGTGAGGCCGGCGTTGAATCCGAACCAGCCGAACCACAGCAGCGCGCCGCCGAGCATCACCAGGGGGACGTTGTGCGGCTTGTTGATGGTCTTCGCGAAACCGACGCGCTTGCCCAGAACGATTGCGAGGGCGAGGGCCGCGGCGCCCGCGTTGATGTGCACGGCGGTGCCGCCCGCCCAGTCGATGACCTCGACGCCCGAGTCGGGGAACATCATGGATCCGAGGTTGTAGATCCAGCCGCCGCCCCACACCCATGCCGCGACGGGGAAGTACACGATCGTCGCCCAGAGGGCCACGAACACCATCCAGGCGCCGAACTTCGCGCGGTCGGCGATGGCACCCGAGATGAGCGCGACCGTGATGATCGCGAAGGTGGCGCCGAAGGCGACCCCGATCGTGGCCTCGCCCGTCGGGTCGTTCGCGGTCGTCGTGCTGAGCGCGAAGTCCGCGAACGGGTTACCCGCGAAGCTCCAGCTCGACTCGACCGAGCTCATGCTGAAGCCGAAGAGCACCCAGAGCACGGCGACGAGGCCGAGCGCACCGAAGCTCAGCATCATCATGCTGACGACGCTCTTGGCCTTGACGAGACCGCCGTAGAAGAAGGCGACGCCCGGCGTCATGAGCAAAACGAGCGCGGTTGCGATCATCAACCACGCGAGTTGTCCGCTGTCCATGGGAAGTCCTTACGAGTCGGAAAAAGAGGAATGACCTCATATTCCCGAGCGCGCGTTTCCCGCAGCGTGTGCTGATGGTTTCCGTCGTGTTACACATGACCGCCCGTGTTACGGGCGCGTGTCAGGCGTGCGTAGATGCGACCAGTCGCGAGACGGCGCGCAGGTACTTCTTCCGGTACCCGCCGGCGAGCATGTCGTCCGAGAACACCTTGTCGAGCGGAAGGCCCGTCGCGCGAATGGGCAGTTCGGCGTCGTAGACGCGGTCGATGAACGCCACGAAACGCAGTGCCTCCGACTGGTCGGTGATCTGCCGGACCTCGCGCAGACCGATCGCCTCGACGCCTTCGATGAGGCGGATGTAACGCGAGGGGTGCACGTGCGCGAGGTGCGCGAGGAGGTCGTCGAAGCGATCGTCGGAGACTTCCGAGCCGCTCGCGCCGAGCGTTGCGGAGTACTCCTCCGCCGGGACCACCGCGGCGCCCTCGTCGAGGGAGCGCTGACGGTAGTCGACGCCGTCGATGCGGATCGTCTGGAAACTGTCGGACATCGACTGGATCTCACGCAGGAAGTCCTGCGCGGCGAAGCGCCCCTCGCCGAGGGCGTTGGGCGGAGTGTTGCTCGTGGCGGCCAACCTCGTCCCCGTCTTGACGAGCTCACCGAGCAGGCGCGTCATCACCATCGTGTCGCCCGGGTCGTCGAGCTCGAATTCGTCGATGCACAGCAGCGCGGATCCCGTCAGCAGGTCGACCGTGTTCTTGTAGCCGAGCGCACCGACGAGCGCCGTGTATTCGATGAAGGAACCGAAGTACTTCCGTCGCGCGGGCATCGCGTGATAGATCGACGCGAGGAGGTGGGTCTTGCCGACTCCGAAGCCGCCGTCGAGATACACGCCCGGCTTCATCTCCGGCTCGGCCGGCTTCTTCTTGCGTCCGAAGGAGAACAGTCCGCCGCGGGCGACGGGCTGCGATCCGCCCGTCGCGAAACGCTGCAGCAACGCCTTCGACTCCTGCTGCGAGGGGTACGCGTCGTCGGCGCGATAGGTCTCGAATGTCGCATCGTCGAACTGCGGCGGCGGAACGAGACTCGCGAGCATCTCTTCGCCCGTGAGGCGCGGGTCGCGCGAGGTGAGCTGAACGGTCGTGGCCTGGGCGGAAGTCATCACCTTTTAGGATACGCGCTCGACACCGAGCTTCCGCTCGCGCAGCCAGGAGCGGAGCAGCTCGCTCCACCGCTTCTCGTCGTAGTTCCAGAGCTTGGTGTGGCGCGCCTCGGTGTACGACGCGAGCGTGACGAGATCGGGACGCGCGTCGGCCAGGCCGCGCGAGGCGGCGGACGGTACGAATCCGTCGTCATCGCTGTGCAGAAGGAGGATCGGGTGGGTCAGCTCTGTCGCGCGCGTGACGATGTCGAGGTCGTTCAACGAGATCGCGTTGCCGGCGCGCACCACGCGCGACCACGACGGCATCGTGAGCTGCCGCAGCGCGATGTGCGCGACCGGCCCGGGGACCCGCAGCTCGCGCGCCTGGTAGCCCAACACCGTTCGCCAGTCGACGACGGGCGAATCGAGGATGATGCTGTCGATGCGGTCGGCGTACGCCGTGCGGAGCGATGTCTGCAGGACGATCGCGCCGCCCATCGACCAGCCCATGAGCACCACGCGCTCCGCGCCGTTGGCGAGGGCGTACTCGATCGCCGCGTCCACGTCTCGCCACTCGGTCGCACCCAGCCCGTAGCGGCCGGAGTCGCTGCGCGGCGCCTCGCCGTCGTTCCGATACGACACGGCCAGGCTCGTGACGCCGGCGGAGCGGAACACGGGCGCCGCACGCAGCGTCTCGGATCTCGTCGTACCGCGGCCATGGACGCTGATGACCCAGGTGGCGGGGTCGCCGCCGGCCGGTGCGGGGAAAAGCCACGCGGGGCACTCCCCCACGGGCGAGACGACCGACACCTCGCGATACGGGATGTGCAGTTCGCCCGGATGCACGAAGTACCATCCGCTGAACGTCGCGGCGCGTCCGATCCTCTCCCCCTCCCCAACCTCCGTGAGCAGCTTCCGGGTGGCGGTCTGATCGGTTTCGGAGAGCAGCGCCCCGATCTTGAGGTAGTCGTGCGATCCGTTCACGAAGAGCCCGTAGCGACCGGGAAGCACCGTGTCGGGCGTGCGCCGCAGCGTGATCGTCTGGGCCTTCGTGTCGACCCCCAGCACCTCGGTGTCGGCGAGCCGCCGGGTGACCGGGGTGACGACCTTGCGGGCGATCGCGAAAGCGACGGCCGTGCCGCCGACGATCACCCCGGCACCAAGCGCCGCTGTGGCGGCAAGAGCACTGAGTACGCGTGGGCGATGGGCCACGGCGCGCCTGGATCTCCTGAGCACAAGATCAGCCTAGTCTGACCGCGTGAGTGACGTCTCTCCCGCCTTCGAGGCCGCGGCCGCCGCGCTCCGCCGCGCGAGCTTCCGGCCCGATCTGGCCGTGCGGGAGATCCCTTCGCCGAGCGGAGTCGCACCCCACAGCATCGCCTTCGCGGGCGACGTCCGCCCGGACTCCCACGGAGACTCCCCATACGGCACGGGACGATTCCTCCTCCTGCACGACCCCGATGAGCCGGAGTCGTGGGGCGGGCCGTGGCGCATCGTCGCCTTCGCGCAGGCGCCGCTCGAGCTCGACATCGGCACGGATCCGCTCCTCGCGGACGTCGCCTGGTCCTGGCTGACCGACGCACTCGCCTCCCATCACGCGGCGTACCATTCGGCGGCGGGAACGGCCACCAAAACCGTCTCCCGCGGATTCGGATCGCTTGCCGAGCAGGGCGACGGCTCGCAGGTCGAGTTGCGCGCCTCCTGGACGCCGGATCCGCCGTCGGTGCGGCACATCGAGGCGTGGGCCGAGCTCGTGTGCATGCTCGCCGGGCTCCCGCCCGGATCGGAGAACATCGCGATCCTGAGGCCCGGTCTGCGTCCTCCCCGCTCGACCTGAAACAATGGTCGACGCACACTCTCCGTCCGAGCCGAGGAGCATCGCCATCACGTACCGCGTCATCGACACCGCAGAAGACTTCCTCGTCGCCTGTCGCGCCCTCGCCGCGGCAGACGGCCCCGTCGCGGTCGACGTCGAGCGAGCATCCGGTTTCCGGTACTCCTCACGCGCGTACCTCATCCAGGTCTTTCGGCGCGGCGCCGGCGTCTTCCTCTTCGATGCCCCGGCCATCGAGGACTTCTCGCCTCTCATGGACGCGATCGGCGATGCCGAGTGGGTCTTCCATGCCGCGACGCAGGATCTGCCGTCTCTTCGCGAAATCGATCTCGTGCCGCAGCGCATTTTCGACACCGAGCTCTCGGCGCGTCTCCTGGGATGGCCGGGCGTCGGCCTCGGCGCGGTCGTCGAGCGCACGCTCGGCATCGTGCTGAAAAAGGAGCACTCGGCCGCGGATTGGTCGACGCGGCCGCTCCCGCAGGCGTGGCTGGAGTATGCCGCGCTCGACGTCGAGCACCTGCTCGACGTGCGGGACGTGATCAGCGAGGAACTCGAACAGACCGGCAAGGCCGAGTGGGCGACGGAGGAATTCGCCGACGAACTGCACCGCGCGCCCAAGCCCGCACCAGCCGAGCCGTGGCGCAAGCTGAACGGCCTGCACAAGATCCGCGGCCGGCGGGGCATGGCGATCGCGCGCGCCTTCTGGACATCGCGCGACGAGCTCGCCCGTTCGACCGACACCGCCCCGGGGCGACTCGTGCCCGACCGAGCCCTCGTCGCCGCCGTCGCCGCCAACCCGAAGACGAAGGCCGAACTCGGCGCCCTTCGTGAGTTCACGGGGCGCGCCAGCCGCTCGGAGCTCAACCGGTGGTGGCAGGCGTTCGTCGACGGCCGCGCGGATACGGACATTCCCCTCGAGCGCGTGCCCAGCGACGCGCTCCCGCCCGTGCGCGCCTGGGCGGGCCGTCGTCCCGAAGCCGATGCGCGGCTGAAGGCGGCCAGGCCCGCGATCGAGGCCCACGCGGAATTCCTCTCGATGCCGACGGAGAACCTCCTCACCCCGGAGCACCTCCGCCGCGTGTGCTGGTCGCCCCCGGAACCGGCGACGGCCGACGCGGTTGGCCGTGCGTTGACGGCGCTCGGCGCTCGCAGCTGGCAGGTCGCACAGACGGCGCCACTCATCGAGCGGGCGTTTGTGCAGGCGACGCAATCGGCGGGCGAAGGGCTCGAAAGCGCTTAGTAGCTTCGAACCAACCGGCTCGCCCCGGCCGCCTGAGGACGCCATAGGCTGGCGGTGTCCACCAATCTCAGGAGGCAAAGTGGCCCACCAGACGGATGTCTATTTCGTCGACGGCGTGCGCACCCCGTTCGGGCGCGCGAGCGCAAACGGAATCTACGCACACACGCGCGCCGATGACCTCGCCGTGAAGGCGCTCATCGGACTTCTCGACCGCAACCCGAACGTTCCGAAGGACCTGATCGACGACGTTGCGATCGCGGCCACGAGCCAGACGGGCGATCAGGGCCTCACCCTGGGCCGCACGGTGGCGATGCTCGCGGGGCTTCCGCAGCATGTCCCGGGCCTCGCGATCGAGCGCATGTGCGCCGGTGCGATGACCGCCGTGACGACCATGGGCGCGTCCATCGGCTTCGGCATGTACGACCTGGCGATCGCGGGCGGCGTGGAGCACATGGGTCGCCACCCGATCGGGTCGAACGCGGATCCGAACCCGCGCTTCGTCGCGGAGCGCCTCGTGGATCCGCAGGCGCTCAACATGGGAGTCACGGCCGAGCGGTTGCATGACCGGTTCCCGCAGCTCACGAAGGAGCGCGCCGACCGCTTCGGCATGCTCAGTCAGCAGAAGGCCCAGGCGGCATACGATCTCGGACATATTCAGCCCGACCTGGTCCCGGTCGCCGTGACGGATGCCGACGGCGCCTTCTCGCTCGCGACCGAGGACGAGGGCCGACGCCCGGAGACGACGATGGAGGCGCTCGCGGCCCTGAAGACGCCCTTCCGCCCTCACGGCCGCGTGACCGCGGGTACGTCCTCCCCGCTCACCGACGGCGCGACCGTGAGCCTGCTCGCCAGCAAGCGCGCGATCAAGAAGCACGGGCTCACGCCCAAGATGAAGCTCGTGTCCTTCGGCTTCGCGGGTGTGCAGCCCGAGGTGATGGGTCTCGGCCCGGTGCCCTCGACGGAGAAGGCGCTCGAGAAGGCCGGCCTCTCGATCGACGACATCGGTCTCTTCGAACTGAACGAGGCCTTCGCGGTGCAGGTCCTGAGCTTCCTCGACCACTTCGGCATCGACGATGCCGACCCGCGCGTAAACCCCTGGGGCGGGGCCATCGCCGTAGGCCACCCGCTCGCCGCGAGCGGCGTGCGCCTCATGATTCAGCTCGCCGCCCAGTTCGAGATGCGTCCCGACGTACGCTACGGCCTCACCGCGATGTGCGTCGGCCTCGGACAGGGCGGATCCGTGATCTGGGAGAACCCGTTCTACACGGGCAAGAGGAAGTGACGAAGATGACCGATTACGACAGCCTGGACTTCTCCGAGCTCGAAAGCGCGTCGGTCGACGAGGTCGTCACGCACGCGCTCGTGCGCGACGTGACGCTCGCCTCGGGACGCACGCTCGCGCTCATCACGATGCACAACGGCCGGGATCACCGTCGCCCGAACACGCTGGGCCCGCTGACGCTGCGCGAACTCGCCGACACTCTCGACGGCCTGCGCCTGCGCGCATCGAACGGCGAGATCGATGCCGTCGCCATCACCGGAAAGCCCTACGTTTTCGCCGCGGGCGCGGACCTGTCGCAGATCACGTCGCTGTCGACGCGCGAGCTGGCGCTCAAGATCGCGCAGCGCGGGCACCACGTGCTCGGGAAGCTGGGCTCGCTCGGCGTGCCGAGCTTCGCCTTCGTGAACGGCCTCGCCCTCGGCGGCGGGCTTGAGATCGCGCTGAACTCCACCTACCGGACCGTCGATTCGTCCGCGGCGGCCCTCGGGCTGCCCGAGGTGTTCATCGGCATCATCCCCGGCTGGGGCGGCGCGACGCTGCTGCCGAACCTTATCGGCATCGAGAACGCGCTCGAGGTGATCGTCTCGAACCCTCTGAAGCAGAACCGGATGATGAAGCCTCAGCAGGCGCACGAGCTCGGCATCTTCGACGAGATCTTCGGACCGGCGAACTTCCTCGAAGATTCCCTCGCCTGGGCCGACCGCGTGCTATCGGGAGAGACCGCGGTCGACCGACCCCACGTGCCGGGCAAGATCGAGCGCTCGATCAAGTGGCCGGCGGCGATCAGGATCGCGCGCGGAATGCTCGAGCAGAAGATCGGAACCGTGCCGCTCTCCCCCTATCGCGCGCTCGATCTCATCGAGCAGGCGGCGAAGGGATCCATCGAGGAGGGCTTCGAGCGCGAGGACGAAGCGCTCGCCGACCTCGTCGCGAGCGACGAGTTCGCGGCCTCGATGTACGCGTTCGATCTCGTGCAGAAGCGGGCGAAGCGCCCCGTGGCGGCGCCCGACAAGGATCTCGCGCGCCCGGTGACCAAGGTGGGCGTCATCGGCGCCGGCCTCATGGCGAGCCAGTTCGCCCTGCTCTTCGCGCGGCGCCTTCAGGTGCCCGTCGTCATCACCGATGTCTCGGCGGAGCGGGTGGACAAGGGTCTCTCCTCCATCCGCGACGAGATCGCGAAGCTCGAGCAGAAGGGTCGGCTCGACGGCGATGCCGCGAATCGTCTCCGGGCGCTCGTCACCGGAACGACCGAGAAGGCCGAGTTCTCCGACTGCGACTTCGTCATCGAGGCCGTGTTCGAGGAGACCGCGGTGAAGCAACAGGTGTTCCGCGAGATCGAGCAGTTCGTCGCGGAGGACGCGATCCTCGCGACCAACACCTCGTCGCTCTCGGTCGAGGAGATCGGATCCGTGCTCGCGCACCCCGAGCGCCTCATCGGCTTCCACTTCTTCAACCCCGTGGCCGTGATGCCGCTCGTGGAGGTCGTGCGCACGCCGCAGGCCAGCGATGCGGCCGTCTCGACGGCGTTCGTCGTCGCCAAGGCGCTGAAGAAGAACGCGATCGGATCCGCCGACGCACCGGGATTCATCGTGAACCGCCTGCTTGCGAAGGTCATGGGCGAGGCCGCGCGCGCCGTGGACGAGGGCGCCGCGCTGACCGATGTCGAGCACGCCTTCGGCCCCCTCGGGCTGCCGATGGGGCCGTTCGAGCTGATCGATCTCGTCGGATGGAAGGTCGCCGCGCACGTGCAGGACACGATGGCGACGCACTTCCCCGACCGGTTCTACTCCTCGCCGAACCTGCACGCTCTCGCCGAGCTCGACGCGCCGCTCGAGCGCGACAAGAAGGGGCGAATCACCGGATGGTCGAAGGAGGCGAAGAAGGCCATCGACGTCGGGAGGTCCCCCGCTCGCGCCGACGAGATCCTCCGACGCGTGCAGCACGAACTGGCTCGCGAGATCCGGCTCATGCTGGATGAGGGCGTGGTGCCCGAGGTCGAGGACATCGACCTCGCCCTGATCCTGGGAGCCGGGTGGCCCATGATCGACGGCGGTGCCACGCCCTACCTCGACCGCGTGGGCGCGTCGGCGGAGGCCGCCGGGGGCGACTTCCACACACCGCAGATCCGCGGCGTCTCGTAGGCGTCTCCGTCCCAATCGAATGCCCGCACTCCCTAGCAGGGGGTGCGGGCATTCGTCACGCACGGCGACTCATCACGACACAGTGTGACGACGCAATACGACACAGAACGGAATACGAGCACACACGGCGCAACAGACGTTGTCGCCGCTCGGTGCATCCCGATAGACACATCGATAGCCGCCTCTCGTGCGGCCATCCACCCCGTCTCGAAGGATCCCACCGATGCCCTCTCCCCATGCTCCGTGGCGCCGAATCATTGTGGCCGCCTCCGCACTCGCGGCGGCGGGAACGCTGCTGGCGGCGTGCGCCTCCGACACGCCGAGCTCGACCTCGCCGGGCGGTCAACCGGTCGACGGTGGGGTGCTCGAGCTGTCGGTGTCGGCCGAGCCCGGGTGCCTCGACTCGCACGCGATCTCGGCGACGCAGCAGGCGCTGCTCGGCCGGTTGATCTACGACAATCTCGTCACGCTCGACCGCGACGGCAACCTCGCCCCGGATCTCGCCGATTCCTGGGACATCTCCGACGACGGCAAGACCTACACCTTCCATCTCAAGGAGGGCGTCACCTTCAGCGACGGCTCGCCGTGGAACGCGGAGGTCCTCGGCCAGAACTTGGAACACATGCGGGATCCGGCCACGAAGTCCCCGCTCGCGGCCGCGTACATCGCGCCGTACGTCGACGGAACGGTTATCGACGAGTACACCTTCGAGGCGCATCTGGCGCACCCCTTCACGCCGTTCCTCTACGGCCTCGCCCAGTCGTGGGTGACGATGGAATCGGGCAAGGCGATCACGGAGTCGCCGGAGACGCTGTGCCAGCAGCCGGTCGGATCCGGCCCCTTCGTCGTCGAGGAGTACGTGCCGGGCCAGAGCATCACCTACGTCAAGCGCGACGGCTACGACTGGGCGCCCGAGTGGATCAACGGCGACGGGGAGGCGCACCTGGACGGCGTGAACGTCACGGTCGTGCCGGAGGCCGTGATCCGGTACGAGTCGCTCGTGAGCGGACAGTACGACGCGACCGAGAACCTCCCTCCCCAGAACGCGGAGGCGATCCAGGCGAACGCCGACTTCACCTATGAAAACCTCGTGCGCTCCGGCAGCCCGAACGTTCTCCATTTCAACACCTCGCACGCGCCGTTCGACGACATCCTGGTGCGCAGGGCCTTCGTCGCCGCCGTCAATCGCGAGGCCATCGCACAGGCGCAGGGCTTCGGCACCTTCGACGTCAAGGACACCTTCCTCTCCTCCGACACCGTGTACTACGACCCGACCACGGAGGGGGCTTTCTCCTACGACGTCGACGAGGCGAACGCGCTGCTCGACGAGGCCGGGTGGACGGGCCGGGACTCCGACGGGTTCCGCACGAAGGACGGCGAACGCCTGGCGGTCGTCGTCCCGACGACCGAGTCCGCGACGCCGAGCCCCCTGCTCGTGCAATTGCAGGGCGAGGTGAAGAAGGTCGGAATCGACCTCGTGATCGACCAATTGCCCGCCGCGCAGGTCACGGAGCGCCGCTACGCCGGCGACTACGACGCGCTGAGCGGTGTCTGGCACACGAATACGCCCGACATCCTTTACATCCGCTACCACTCCGACGAGATCACGGGCGAGCGCATCGGCCAGAACGCCTCATATCTCGAGGACGAGACCCTCGACCGGCTCCTCGAGGCGACGCGCGAGGCTCCCGACGGTCCGGAGGCCGAAGCCGCGTACGCCGCCGCCCAGAAGCGCGTGGTCGAACTCGTGCCCGGCCTGCCGCTGTACGAGAACCACAGCCAGTTCGCCTACGCGAACCGGGTGAAGGGCGTCGACATCGACACCTCCCACCCCGTGCCCGTGTTCACCTACGCATGGCTCGAGGGGTGAGATGAGGATCGTCAGAAGAATCGTTCCGAGACTCCTGCTCGGCGTGCTCGTGATGTGGGGCGCCGCGACGCTCACCTTCCTCGCGATCACCATCATCCCGGGAGACACGGCGCTGCTCATCCTCGGCGGGCCCGATGCCCGCCCGACCGAGGAGGCCCTCGAGGCCGTGCGCGCGGAGTACCTGCTCGACGAGCCGTTCCTCGTCCAGTACCTGCATTACCTGAGCAGCGTCGCCCGCGGCGACCTCGGCCAGTCCTATCGCCTTCGCATCCCCGTCACGGAGGCGATCGGCCAGCAGCTCGGCTCCACCGCGACCCTCGCGGCCGCGGCGGCCGTGCTGGCGATCGTGCTGACGGTGGTCGTCGCCGTGCTCAGCGCCCAGCGCGCCCCGTGGGTGCGCCGGATCGTGTCCAGCGTCGAGGTCTTCCTCGCCGCCGCTCCGAGCTTCGTCATCGGATTCGGCCTGCTGTTCGTCTTCGCCTTCACGCTCCGTATCCTCCCGTCCGGAGGCACGAACGGCTTCGCCGCACTCATCCTGCCGGCGGTCACGCTCGCGCTCGTGCTGTTCGGGCCACTCTCTCAGGTGCTCCGTGGCGAGCTCGAGGAGGTTCTCGAACAGCCCTTCGTGCTCACCGCTCGCGCCCGCGGGCTCGGCGACCTGGCCGTGCGCGTGAAGCACGCGCTCCGCCACGCGGCGATCCCCGCGGTGACCATGTCGGGCTTCATCGTCGGGGGCCTCCTGGGCGGCTCCGTGATCGCCGAGACGCTCTTCTCCCGTTCCGGCGTCGGGGGCCTGATGCTCCAATCCGTCTACAACAAGGATCTCCCGGTCATCCTCGGCGTGGTCCTCCTCTCCGCGGCGGTGTTCGTCGTGGTGAACCTCATCGTCGACCTCGTCTACACGGCGATCGATCCGAGAGTGGTGACGTCATGACCCTTTCGCGCACGCTCACCGACGTTGCGATCCCCGGCGCCGCCCGCGCCCGGACCGCCGTCGCGATCCCCGGATGGCTGCGCCGCACGCGGCCCGCGGTGGCGGTGGCCTGGGCGTTCATCGCGCTCCTCGGTGTGGCGATCCTTGCACCCCAGGCCCTCGCACCTGGCGATCCGCTCGCCGTGGATCCGACGGCGACGTTCATCCCCCCGGGCGCGGAGCACTGGTTCGGCACCGACGAATCCGGGGGTGACATCTACACCCGCGTCGTGCATGGCGCGCGCACGTCGATCCTCATTGGCCTCGCCGCGACCGCGATCGCCGTGACGCTGGGCACGCTCGTCGGCATCGCCGCCGGGCTGTCGCACCGCTACGTCGAGTCGGGCATCATGCGCGTGCTCGACGTCGTTCTGGCCGTCCCCGAACTCCTGCTCGCGCTCGTCATCATCGGCATCATCGGCGGCGGCACGCTCAACGCCGTCATCGCCATCGGCGTGGGCGGAGTCGCCTACTACGCCCGGATCGTGCGGGCGCAGACCCACCGCGTCAAGTCATCCCTCTACGTCGAAGCGGCGCGCGTTCTCGGTCAGGGGCGCACCGCCGTGATCGTGCGCCATGTGCTTCCGAACGCGATCAAGCCGATCCTTGTGCTCGCGACGATCGGAGTCGGCGGAGCGATCGGCGCGGGCGCCTCGCTGGCCTTCCTCGGCCTCGGCACCCCGCCGCCCTCGCCGGAATGGGGAGCGATGCTCTCGGTCGGCCGGAACTTCATCTCGAACGCCCCATGGCTCATCCTCATCCCGGCGGGACTGCTCGTCCTCACGGTCCTCGCGATCACGACCATCGGTCGCGACATCACACGCAGAACGGAGGGCCGCGCATGAGCGAGGAGCTTCTCGTCGATATCCGCAATCTCTCGGTATCGTTCGGGGCCGGATCCCGACGCACGACCGTCGTGAAGGATCTCTCCCTCCAGATCGCGCCGGGAGAATGCGTCGCACTCGTCGGCGAATCCGGCTCGGGAAAATCGGTCACGGCGCGCACGCTCGTCGGGCTCACGGGACACGACGCGCACGTCGATGCCGAGCGCATCGAGTTCGCCGGCCGCGAGCTACGGGGCCTTCCCGAGCGCGCCTGGCGGCGGATCCGCGGGGCAGAGATCGGGTTCGTCCTGCAGGACGCGCTGGCGTCGCTCGACGCGCTCCGCACGGTCGGCGCCGAGGTGGCGGAGCCCCTTCGGATCCACGCCCGCCTCACACGGCGCGAACGCGACGCGGAGGTCCTGCGGCTGCTCGACGCCGCGGGGGTCCCCGAGCCCGCCATCCGTGCCCGGCAACGCCCGCACGAGCTCTCCGGCGGGCAGCGCCAGCGCGCCCTGATCGCGTCGGCGATCGCCGCCTCCCCTCGTCTGATCATCGCCGACGAGCCGACCACGGCCCTCGATGCAACCGTCGCAGCGCAGATCATCCGGCTTCTCGGCGAGGTGAAAGCGGACGGCAGGGGCCTGCTGCTCGTCAGCCACGATCTCGCGGTCGTCGCCGCCCTCGCGGATCGCATCGCCGTGATGCACAACGGCGTCATTGTCGAGGAGGGACCGGCGCACCAGGTTCTGACGGCGGCCCTGCACCCGTACACGCAGGATCTGCTCACGGCGGTTCCGTCGATGCACCCGCGAGGATCCACGCTGTCGCGCGGCCCGGCGATAGACCCGGCGCAGCTTCGCCGCATCGCTGCGCCCGCGCGCGAGGTCGGCGCCGGTCCCGTTCTCGAGGCGCGGGCGATCACGAAGAGCTTCCTCGGCCCCGATCGTGCCCACCGCACCGCGGTCGACGGCGTCGACCTCACCGTGCAACCGGGGACGACGCTCGGCATCGTCGGGGAGTCGGGCTCCGGGAAGACGACGACGGCACGGATCCTGCTGGGCGTCGAAACCGCCGACTCCGGCGAGGTGCGGTGGAAGGGCACGCCGTGGGCGGAGCTCGGACCGGCGGCCAGGGCACGCGCACGACGCTCCCTGCAGGTGGTCTATCAGGATCCGCTCGCCTCCTTCGATCCGCGATACACCGTCGGGCGGGTGCTCGATGAGGCGCTCGCCGCCGCCGGGGTGGCCCGCGGATCCGAGCGCGTCGACCGCGCAGAGGCGCTCCTCGGCCTCGTGCGGCTGCCGGCGGCGGCGCTCTCGCGTCGCCCCATCGAGCTGTCCGGCGGTCAGCGACAGCGCGTGGCCATCGCTCGCGCCCTCGCCGCGGGCCCCGAGGTCATCGTGTGCGACGAACCGGTGTCGGCGCTCGACGTGTCGGTTCAGGCCCAGGTGCTCGATCTCCTGGCGGCCCTGCAGGAAGAGCTCGGCCTCACCTATGTGTTCATCTCGCACGATCTCGGCGTCGTGCATCACATCAGCGACGAGGTTCTCGTCATGAAGGATGGACGCGTCGTCGAGCGGGGCGAGACCGAGTCGATCTTCCGTTCGCCGCAACACCCCTACACGAAATCGCTCCTCGCCGCCGTGCCCCGCATCGCGCCGGCGAACGCCTAAGGAAACGCATTGTCGACGCAGACCGAGATCAGTCATGTCCTCCATCAACCGGCGTGGGCCGCGGCCCGCGCGTCGCGATTCAAGCAGCGCTTCGCCGCTGTGCTGACCGACATCGCGCGCGGTGCGATCGCGAGAGAGGAGGAGCGGCGGCTTCCGTTCGCGGAACTGGAACAGCTGAAGGATGCGGGCTTCACGCGCGCGACCCTGCCGGAGGAGCTCGGCGGCGGCGGCGCGAGCCTCAGCGAGGGCCTCGAACTCCTCAGTCACCTCGCCCAGCACGAACCAAACCTCGCCCAGGTGCTGCGCTCGCACTTCGCTCTCATCGAGCGTCAGATCCTCGCCCCGCCGTCGTCGGCCCGCGACCGGGTGCTCGCGCGCATCGCGTCGGGCGCGGTCTACGGCAACGCCTCGCACGAGCGCAGCTCCGCGCAGGTCGGCTCGCTCGAGACGCGGGTGCGCGCGCACGGCGACGGCTACGTGCTCAGCGGTACGAAGTACTACTCGACGGGCACGCTCTACGCCGATTGGGTCTCCGTCTCGGCCGTCGATGAGGAGGGGGAGTTCGTCGGTGTCGCCGTCGACACGCGCAGCCCCGGCGTGACCCGCGCGGACGACTGGAACGGATTCGGGCAGCGCCTGACCGGCAGCGGAACGACCGTCTTCGACGAGGTGCGCGTGCCCGCTCACGATGTCACGCACCGGACGGGATCCGCGCCCGGCCATGGCGGTGCCTACGTGCAGCTGGTGCTGCTCGCCGCGCTGAACGGCATCGGCCGCGCGATCGTCAGCGACGCGATCGAGTTCGTCACCCGCCGCACCCGCGTCTACAGCAACGGATCCGGGGCGACCGCCGCGAGTGACCCGATCGTCCTCGAGACCATCGGCGAGCTGAGCGCGCTGTCCTACCAGGCCGACGCGGCGCTGCAGTCGGCCGTCGCGGCGCTCCAGGACTCGCACGATCTGCAGGCCGCGGATGCCGATCCCCGCGCCATCGACGAGGCGGTCGCCCGCGGAGACGTCGCCACCGCGCACGCGCAGATCGTCGTCGTGACGGCGGTGCTCGACGCGGCGACGAAGCTCTTCGACATCGGCGGGGCATCCGCGACGGATCGCTCGCGCGGGCTCGACCGGCACTGGCGCAACGCCCGTACGATCGCGACGCACAACCCGCACCGGAACAAGGCGAAGGCGATCGGCGATCTGCTCGTCAACGGCACGCCGCTGAGCAACTCGTGGCTGACCGGAGAGGCGGCCGGATGAGGCTCGGAGCCTAGCGCGCTCCTCGCGAGTGATCCTTCGCCGCGACTCCCGTGCGGGCGGTCAGCGCGTTCTGCCGCGCGACGGGGACACGGGTTCCCAGAACCTGGGAGACGACGTCCTGGGCGATCTTCGACGCCGTCAGACCCGCATCCTCAAGCACCTGCTCACGCGATGCGTGGTCGATGAACTCGTCCGGGAGGCCCAGCTCGTCCACCGCCGTGTCGACGCCGGCCTCGCGCAGCACCTGGCGCACTCGCGTGCCGATGCCACCGACGCGGATCCCGTCCTCGATCGTGATGACGAGGCGGTGGCGTCGGGCGAGGTCGACGATCGAGTCGGCGACCGGGACGACCCACCGGGGATCGATGACGGTTGCGCCGATGCCCTGCGCCCCGAGGCGCTCGGCGACGTCGAGCGCCATGCGGGCGAACGGGCCGATGCCGATCAGGAGGACGTCCTCGTCGCCGGAGCGCGCGAGCACGTCGACACCGTCGGCCGTGCGCTCGATCGCCTCGATGGTCTCGCCGACCTCGCCCTTCGGATAGCGGATCACCGTGGGGCCGTCGTCGATGGCGACCGCCTCGTCGAGCTCCTCGCGCAGCCGCTCGGCGTCTCGCGGGGCGGCGATGCGGATATGGGGCACGATGTGCAGGAGCGCCAGATCCCACATGCCGTGGTGGCTGGGGCCGTCGGGGCCCGTGACGCCCGAACGGTCGAAGACGAACGTCACTCCGGCCTTGTGAAGCGCCACGTCCATGAGCACCTGGTCAAAGGCCCGGTTCACGAAGGTCGCGTAGAGCGCCACGACCGGGTGCAGGCCGCCGTAGGCGAGCCCGGCCGCGCTCGCGACGGCGTGCTGCTCGGCGATGCCCACGTCGTACACGCGCTCCGGAAAGCGTTCGGCGAAGGGGCCGAGACCCGTAGGCCGGAGCATGGCCGCCGTCATGGCGATCACGTCGGTCCGCCGCTCCCCCACCTCGACCAGCGCGTCGGCGAAGACGCCCGTCCAATCCTTGCCCTTGCGCCCGCCGACGGGCTTGCCCGTCTTGGGATCGATCTTGTTGACCGCGTGGAACTGGTCGGCCTCGTCGTTGCGGGCCGGCGCATAGCCGCGCCCCTTCTCGGTGATGGCGTGCACGATGACGGGCGCGCTGTATCGCTTGGCCTGCTCGAGCGTCTCGATCAAGGCCGGCAGATCGTGGCCGTCCACGGGGCCGAGGTACTTGATATCGAGCTGCGCGTAGAGCGCAGAGTTGTTCGTGAGCTTCGACAGGAAGCCGTGCGTTCCTCCCCGCACTCCGCGATACAGGGCGCGCCCGACGCGGCCGAGGCGGTGCGCGGCGCGACCCGACTTCTCGTCGAGGTCGCGATAGGTGGTCGCGGTGCGCACGCGATTGAGGTACCGCGCCATGCCGCCGATCGTCGGCGCGTAGCTGCGACCGTTGTCATTGACGACGATCACCAGGTTGCGGTCGTTGTCGTCGGTGATGTTGTTGAGGGCTTCCCAGGTCATGCCGCCCGTCAGGGCACCGTCGCCGAGCACGGCGACGACGTGCCGGTCATCCCGGCTCGTGCGGGCGAAGGCGCGCGAGATGCCGTCGGCCCAGCTGAGCGAGCTCGAGGCATGCGAGGACTCCACGACGTCGTGCTCACTCTCGGAACGCTGCGGGTAGCCCGCGAGGCCACCCCGTGAACGGAGCTTGGAGAAATCCTGGCGCCCCGTGAGCAGCTTGTGCACGTACGACTGGTGCCCCGTGTCCCACACGATCGGGTCGTTCGGCGAGTCGAAGACGCGGTGCAGGGCGATCGTGAGCTCGACGACTCCGAGGTTCGGGCCCAGGTGGCCGCCCGTCTGGGAGACGTTCTCGACGAGGAACTCACGCACCTCGCCCGCGAGCTGCGTGAGCTCACGCTTCGACAGGCGGTCGAGGTCCCGCGGACCCGAGATCGACTCAAGCAGACTCATAGTTTCGAGCGTACGCCCCCGTGCTGGAAATCAGGCGGGACGCGACGAGGCCCCTCCCGCGCGGCGACGGGAGGGGCCTCGTGGCGGGGAGGAGCTATTACACCAGCGAGCGCAGCACGTACTGCAGGATGCCGCCGTTGCGGTAGTAGTCGGCCTCACCAGGCGTGTCGATGCGGACGATCGCGTCGAACTCGACGGTCTGCTTGCCGGCGGGCGAGTGCTCGCTCGGCTGCGCCGTCACGTGCACCGTCTTGGGCGTCACGCCGTTGTTCAGCTCGGTCAGACCCTCGATCGAGAAGACCTCGGTGCCGTCGAGCCCCAGCGAGTCGGCCGACTCGCCGGCGGGGAACTGCAGCGGGACGACGCCCATGCCGATGAGGTTCGAGCGGTGGATGCGCTCGAAGCTCTCCGTGATGACGGCGCCGACGCCCAGGAGGCGCGTGCCCTTCGCGGCCCAGTCACGCGACGAGCCGGAGCCGTACTCCTTGCCGCCGAGGATGACGAGCGGCGTGTTCTCGGCCTGGTAGTTCTGCGACGCGTCGTAGATGAACGACTGCGGGCCGCCCTCCTGCGTGAAGTCGCGCGTGTACCCGCCCTCGACGCCGTCGAGGAGCTGGTTCTTCAGGCGGATGTTGGCGAAGGTGCCGCGGATCATGACCTCGTGGTTGCCTCGGCGCGAGCCGTAGGAGTTGAAGTCCTTGCGGTCGATCCCGTGCGCGGTGAGGTACTGACCGGCGGGGGTGTCCGCCTTGATCGCGCCGGCCGGCGAGATGTGGTCGGTCGTCACCGAGTCGCCGAGCTTCGCGAGAACCCGCGCGCCGGTGATGTCCGTCACGGGCGTGGGCTCGGCCGTCATGCCGTCGAAGTACGGCGCCTTGCGCACGTAGGTCGAGTCCTCGTTCCACTCGAACACCGATCCCTCGGGGGTCGGCAGGTTGCGCCAGCGGTCGTCGCCGTCGAAGACGGTCTTGTACTGCTGGATGAACTGCTCGCGCGAGATCGACGAGTCGATGATCTCCTGCACCTCGTCCGGCGTGGGCCAGATGTCCTTGAGGAAGATCTCGTTGCCGTCAGCGTCGGTTCCGAGCGCGTCGGTCTCGAAGTCGAAGTGCATCGATCCGGCCAGCGCGTACGCGACGACGAGCGGCGGCGAGGCGAGGTAGTTCATCTTCACGTCGGGGCTGATGCGGCCCTCGAAGTTGCGGTTACCGGAGAGCACCGCCGTGACCGCGAGGTCGTTGGCGTTGATCGCCTCGGAGACCTCTTCGATCATCGGGCCGGAGTTTCCGATGCAGATGGTGCAGCCGTAACCGACCGTGTAGAAGCCGATCTGCTCGAGATCCTTGTCCAGACCGGACTTCTCGTAGTAGTCGGTGACGACCTTCGAGCCCGGGCCGAGCGTCGTCTTGACCCACGGCTTGCGCGTGAGGCCCTTCTCCGCCGCCTTGCGCGCGACGAGTCCGGCGGCAATCATGACCGACGGGTTCGACGTGTTCGTGCAGGAGGTGATGGCGGCGAGCGTCACGGCGCCGTTGTCGAGCTCGTAGCTCTCGCCCTCGGGGGTGGTCACGAGCGTCGGCGTCGAGGCATTGGCGGGGCCACCACTCGAGAGCAGGTGCGAGACGGTGTGCTCGTGCTCCTCACCGGGGACGGAGCCCGGGTCGGAGGCCGGGAACGACTCGTCGCTCTCGAGGTCGACGATCTCGTCGCTCGTGCGCGGCGCGACGTAGTACTCGATGTCCTTCTCGAACTGCGACTTCGCCTCCGAGAGGAGGATGCGGTCCTGGGGACGCTTCGGACCGGCGATCGACGGAACGACCGTCGACAGGTCGAGCTCGAGGTACTCGCTGAACACGGGCTCGACCGACGGGTCGTGCCACAGGTGCTGCTCCTTGGCGTACGCCTCGACGAGGGCAACGGCCTGCTCGTCGCGGCCCGTCAGGCGCAGGTAGTCGAGCGTGACGTCGTCGATCGGGAACATGGCGGCGGTCGAGCCGAACTCGGGGCTCATGTTTCCGATGGTGGCGCGGTTGGCGAGCGGCACCGAGCCGACGCCCTCGCCGTAGAACTCGACGAACTTGCCGACGACGCCGTGCTTGCGGAGCATGTCGGTGATCGTGAGCACGACGTCGGTCGCCGTGACACCGGCGGGGATGTCGCCCGTGAGCTTGAAGCCCACGACGCGCGGGATCAGCATCGACACGGGCTGGCCGAGCATCGCGGCCTCGGCCTCGATGCCGCCGACGCCCCAGCCGAGCACGCCGAGGCCGTTGACCATCGTCGTGTGCGAGTCGGTTCCGACGCAGGTGTCGGGGTAGGCGCGGAGAACGCCGTTCGCCGGGCGGTCGTAGACGACCTTGGCGAGGTGCTCGATGTTGACCTGGTGGACGATACCGGTGCCCGGGGGGACGACCTTGAAGTCGTCGAACGCGGTCTGGCCCCAGCGCAGGAACTGGTAGCGCTCGCCGTTGCGCTCGTACTCGATCTCGACGTTGCGCTCGAGGGCATCGGGACGACCGAAGAGGTCGGCGATGACCGAGTGGTCGATGACCATCTCGGCGGGCGAGAGCGGGTTGATCTTGTTGGGGTCACCGCCCAGCGCAGTGACGGCCTCGCGCATGGTGGCGAGGTCGACGATGCACGGCACGCCCGTGAAGTCCTGCATCACGACGCGAGCCGGCGTGAATTGGATCTCCGTGCTGGGCTCGGCGTTCGCGTCCCACTGGCCGAGGGCCGTGATCTGCTCGCGCGTGACGTTCGCACCATCCTCCGTGCGGAGCTGGTTCTCGAGGAGCACCTTGAGGCTGAAGGGGAGCTTCTCATACCCCTCAACCGCATCGATGCGATAGATCTCATAGTCGGTGCCACCGACCGAAAGGGTGCTCTGAGCACCGAAGCTGTTCACCGTAGACACGGATGTCTCCTTATGGTCGACCGCAGCATTGCGCTCCCATCCTCCTCCTCTGAGGCCGATGGTGCTAGGAAGGTCGACCTAACGCGCGCAATTTATCTTGATGTCAAGATAAATACTATCAGCGTCGACTATCGGCGATCGCTGTACACGGCGCGAGAGGCGAGCCAGGTGACGGCTACGAGCGGCGCGAACAGGGGGATCCCCATCACGAGCTTGACGGTGCCGAGCGCCTGCACGACGTCGTCGCCGCCGGCGAGCCACATCGGAAACTGCACGCCGAGCCGCAGGAAGAACAGTGCCGCCCACATGATGGCGAGCCAGAAGAACACCCGGCTCTTGCGCCGGTCCTTGCGCCAGGCGACACCGTCGTCCATGAGGAAGCCCACGGCGAGACCGATGATCGACCACCCCACGACCGCCGACACGAGGAAGGCGGATCCGTAGACGACGTTCGTGATGAAGCCCGGGATGAAGTTGTCCTCCGCACGCCCCGTGAACAGCACGAGGGCTCCCGCCACTCCCACTGCCACGAGCCCGCCGAGAGCGGCCGATGGCGCCTGGCGCTGAAGAAGGCGAACGACGGTGAAGACGGCCGCCGCCGCAACCGAGGCGACGACCGCGAGGACGTTGTTGTCGGGCCAGATCGTCAGGCTGACGAGGAACACGACGAGCGGCAGCACCGACTCGACGATGCCGCGCACTCCCCCGATCGCCTTCCACACCGCGGCGCCCGTCGAGGTGGACTGGGCGGGGTCGAGTCCCGCGCGGCGCGCGGCCTCGCCGAAGGCCTGTCCGAGCACGCTCGAGGCGCTCGCGCCCTCGGGCGCGTCGTTCTCCGGGCGCTCGGTCATCAGGACCCCGGTGTGACGGGCATGGTCAGCGGGATGAGATCGCGCGGGGGCATCGGCGAGGCGCCGCGCACGACCACGAGCGACCGGAAGAGGTCCTCGACCCGCTCCGCCGCCTCCGGCGAGCTGGCGCCCGCGCCGCCGATGACGCCGCGCAGGAACCATCGCGGCCCATCGACGCCGACGAAACGCACGACGCGCGTGCCCGCGGGCTCGCGCACCTCGGCAAGAAGCTCGGGTCCGAACGGCCCCTCGCGCTCCTCCACTCGGCCGCCCTGCCCCGCCACCTGCGCGCGGATCTGCTCGCGCGTCTCGTGCCACAGTCCCGTCGAACGGGGCGCGGCGAAGGGCTGCACCTGCAGGGTGGAGTCGGCGTAGTCGAGACCGACCGCGACGATCCGCTGCGTCTTCTCCTCGACCTCGAGGCGCAGGTTCAGGCCCTCGCGCGGAAGCACCTTGATGCCGCCGATGTCGATGTAGGGGCGGACGGGGTTGGCCTCGCTCGCGTCGAAGGGTCCGCGCTCCGCGCGGTCGGCGGGGGCCGACTTCTCCGTCTGAACCGGGTTTTCCTGGGAATCAGTCATCTGTTCGCCTATGTCTCTCAGATCAATGAGCGGGTGCGGCGTAGCCGGACGAACCGAAGCCGCCCTCTCCGCGGATGCCATCGTCGAGTTCGTCGACGGGAAGGAAGTTCGCGCGCAGCACGGGTGCGACGATCAGCTGGGCGATGCGATCCCCCGCCGCGATCGTATAGGGGTTCTCGCGGTCCGTGTTCAGCAGCGCCACCTTGATCTCGCCGCGATAACCGGCATCGATCGTGCCGGGCGCGTTCACGATGGTGATGCCGTGCTTCGCCGCGAGCCCGCTGCGGGGAACGACAAACGCGGCGCAACCCTCCGGCAGCGCGATGCGAACGCCGGTGGGCACGAGCCGACGCTCTCCCGGCTCGAGCACGAGGTCGATCGTCGAAATCAGGTCGGCCCCGGCGTCGCCGGGGTGCGCATACGCCGGAATCGAGGGTGCGACAATGGGGATGTCCACGGAATCACTCACGACTCGAGGGTAATGCACGTCTTGAATGCCTCAGCAGGAACCGGCCGACAGCAGACGTCCGCCTACCGCGAACGCCTGACCCCGTCCCTCAAGTTCATCGTCGGTGCCGCGATCATCGCCCCGATGGTGTCGCTCGTGTTCGTGCGCTTCAATCAGGCGGCCGCACTCGTGTTCGGCGTGCTCGCGGCGGCGATCCTCATCTGGATCCTCCTCGGCACCGCTCCTCGGGTGCGGGTCGAGAACGGCGAGCTCATCGCGGGACGCGCCCATATCGACGTCGCCCACCTCGGCGATCCGCAGATCCTTACGGGCGAAGACGCGGCCAAGGCGCGCGGCGTGGGATTGGATCCGCGCGGCTGGTACCTCATTCGCGGCGGTATCGACGGCATCGTGCTCGTGGAGAACATCGATCCCGCGGATCCCGTCACGACCTGGACGGTGTCGTCGCGTACGCCGGATCGCCTGGCGGCGGCGATCCGGCGCGCGCAGCACGCGTCTTAGGCGCAGTCCTTGCAGATCGGGCCCGAGTCGCCGACGTGATCGATCTGCGAGCGGTGCTTCACAAGGAAGCACTCCATGCAGGTGAACTCGTCCTGCTGCGGGGGGAGCACCACGACGTCGAGCTCGACGTTCGACAGGTCGGTACCGCCGAGGACGAAGCTGGGGTTGTCCGAGTCCTCCGACTCGACCGCGCTGCTCTGGTTCGAGCGCGCGGCCTTGAGGGCCTCGATCGACTCGTTGCCCTCGTCCTCGTTCTTGTTGCGCGGTGCGTCGTAATCAGTTGCCATTACTGGGCGTCACTTCTTTCATGGGGGTGGTTCGGGGCCCACGCGACCGGGAGCGATCGGGGTTCGACAGGTATCTCTCATACCGAACGAGTGCGTGCGTGGCGGCGATAGTTTGCATGACGCAAGCTGAATTCGCAAATGCGTTCCCTGGGAGCGGCAGGTGCGGTGATGCCTGCGGCGAGACAAACCCGCGGCACGCCATAGTTATTCCGGCCATTTACGGCCCGGACGTGACACCATGTGTCGGTGCGGTCGCTCGCGCGACGCGAGGAGAGGAGCAGGATGGAACAGCTGACCATCGTGGGTACGGAGGGCACGACGCTCGTCCTCGCCAATGAGCACGGACAGCGCTTCACCCTCGAGATCGATGACATGCTCCGCGGCGAGGTCCGCAGAACGCGCGCCATCACCGAGCCGAAGCCGCCCGCGAAGGGGCCGAACCCTCGCGACATCCAGGCGCACATCCGCGCCGGGCTCTCCGCCGAGGAAGTCGCCGAACTCCTCGAGTGCGACGTGGAGCGCGTGCGCCCGTTCGAGGGACCGGTTCTCGCCGAGCGGGAGCACATCGTGGATCGGGCGCTCGCGATGCCGGTGCTGCGCAGCGTGCAGGTGGGGTTGGAAGAGAATCCGACCTTCGGCACCGTCATCCGCGAGAAGCTCGCGGACCTCTCCGCGATGTCCGAGCGATGGACCAGCTGGAAGGCCGAGGAGGGGTGGGTCATCAAGCTCACCTTCGAGGCCGGCGGCATTGAGCGAGACGCGCGCTGGACCTACGATCCGCGCCGCAGCGCGCTGGCCCCCGCCAACGACGACGCCACGCAGCTGTCCCGTCAGGGCAAGGTTCAGGACGGGCTGATCCCCCGCCTCCGGGCGCTGGACGCCGTCGAGGATCAGAAGGACGTGTCGACCTTCGACGAGCAGTCGTTCCACGAGGACGCGCCCCAGCCCGAGCCCGAGCCGGAGCGGGTGTCCGACACGGCCGACCTCCTCGAGGCGCTCCGGCGAAAGCGCGGGCAGCGCGAGCCCGCCGCCTCGGACGAGCGCACCGAGGAGCCATCCGCTCGCCCCGTCGCGCTCCTGAACTCCTCCGAGGAGGGCGCGAAGGCCCCGTCCGAGAGCGATGAGCAGCCGGAGGCCGACGCGTCGTCGAACAGCGGAGACAGCGCGAAGCGCCGCCGCCGCCCGTCGATGCCGTCCTGGGACGAGATCGTCTTCGGCGCGCGCGGCGACGATCAGCCGTAGGCACCGAGCCGGATCAGCGGCACCGTCGTCTCCTCCGGCGTGAGGGCTCCGTGCTGTCCGATCATCGTCTGCGCGCGCTTGTCGGCGAGGCGGTCGTCGTAGAACGCCCAGAGGCCGCGCGCGGCGACGAGCACGTCGCCGATGCGGTCTCGCGCCTCGTCGGCGATGAACGGTCCGAAGAGGCCGTCGGCGATCGCCTCCTCGCGCGTGGACACGTCCGCGACTTTTCCGTTCGCCTCTCGCCACACCTGCGCGACGCGATCGGCGTCGGAGCTCTCGTCGAGGTAAAGGTGCAGGAACCGCGGCTCGCCGCCGATCAGCCGCACGTCGTCGAGGCGCGGGTCCCCCTCACCGAGCAGGATGTGTCGCGTGGGAGGGACGTCGACCATCCCGTGATCGGCGGTGACGATCGCGCCCACGCCGGCCGGGAGCGCGAGCGCGGGACGCAGCGCGCTGTCGATCCTCTCGAGGGTCGCGCGCCAGCGGTCCGAGTCCACCCCGGACCTGTGCCCGGCCTTGTCCAGCTCCGGAATGTAGCAATACACGAGCGCCCCCGCCGTCTGCGCCGCGAGCGCACAGGCGACGCGCACGCGGGCCTCGAGATCGTTCTCCGCGACAAACTCGCTTCCGCGCTGCACGGCCCGCGTGAATCCCGTCGCCCGGTACTCGGAGTGCCCGACCGAGAAGGGGCGGATCCCTCGCGCCGACGCCCGCTCGAAAATCGTCTCGGCGAGCTGCCAGGTCTCCGGATCCAGCCCCTGGTTCTCGTAACCGCTCAGCTGATTGGTCACGATGCGCCGCGCGGGGTCGAGCGTGCTGTAGCCGAGGATCCCGTGCTCCCCGGGCGCGGCACCGGTGAGCAGCGAGGTCAGCGCGGCGGCGGTCGTCGAGGGCGCTACGGTGCGCGCCGTGTGCTTCTTGGGCATCGCCTGCGCCAGGTGGCGAGCATGCGACGCGTGCGCGCGCAGCTGGATCGCGCCGAGCCCGTCGACGAGGAAGACGATGGCCGAGCGGGCGGGCGAGAACCAGTCGCTCTCCCCCGTCAGCGATGCGAGCATCTGCTGCGCCACTCCGGCGAGATCCCGGGCCGTGTCGGGCCCCGCGGGTAGAATTCTTGACATCCGGGCCAGTCTCGCACACGTGGCGTTGAGGGCCCGGAATTCGTCGTTTCAGGAGAGAGGCACAGATGGCGCGTCAGAAGGAACCGGCCCCGCCCGTGGAGGAGCGCATCGAGGAGATCGCGCTCGAGAGCGAGATGCAGGGTTCGTACCTCGAATACGCCTACTCCGTGATCTACTCGCGCGCGCTCCCCGACGCGCGCGACGGGCTCAAGCCCGTGCAGCGACGCATCCTGTTCCAGATGGCCGAGATGGGGCTGCGCCCCGAGCGGGGTCACGTCAAGAGCGCGCGCGTCGTCGGCGACGTCATGGGCAAGCTGCACCCGCACGGCGATAGCGCGATCTACGATGCCCTCGTCCGGCTCGCGCAGGACTTCGCGATGCGGCTGCCGTTGGTCGATGGGCACGGGAACTTCGGCTCTCTCGACGACGGCCCCGCCGCCTCCCGCTACACCGAGGCGCGTCTCGATCGCGCCGCGATGCGAATGACGGAAGATCTCGGCGAGGACGTCGTCGATTTCGTCCCGAACTACGACGGCCAGTACCAGCAGCCAGAGGTCCTGCCCGCGGCCTACCCGAACCTCCTCGTCAACGGGGCGACCGGCATCGCGGTCGGCATGGCGACGAACATGGCCCCCCACAACCTGATCGAGGTCGTGAACGCCGCGACCCACCTGCTCGAGAACCCGGATGCCACGACGGCCGAGCTGATGCGCTTCGTTCCCGGCCCCGACTTCCCCTCGGGCGGGATCATCATGGGCCTCGACGGCGTGCGCGACGCCTACGAGACCGGTCGCGGATCCGTGAAGGTGCGCGCCAAGGCATCGATCGAACAAATCGGACCGCGCCGCACCGGCATCGTCGTCACGGAGCTGCCCTATATGGTCGGCCCCGAGCGCGTCATCGAGAAGCTCAAAGACGCCGTGCAGTCGAAGAAGCTGCAGGGCGTGAGCGACGTCAACGACCTGTCCGACCGCAAGAACGGGTTGCGTCTGGTCATCGGCGTGAAGACGGGCTTCGACGCCGCCGCGGTGCTCGAGCGCCTGTACCGGCTGACGCCGCTGGAGGACTCCTTCGGTTTCAATAACGTCGCCCTTGTCGACGGGCAGCCGTCGACGCTCGGCCTGCGCGACATGCTCGTGGTGTACGTCAACCACCGCATCGAGGTCGTCACGCGGCGCACCCGCTATCGGCTGGCGCGCCGACAGGAGCGCCTGCACCTCGTCGAGGGCCTCCTGATCGCGATCCTCGACATCGACGAGGTCATCCAGGTCATCCGCTCGTCCGAGACGAGCGAGGAGGCGCGGAGCCGCCTGTGCCAGGTGTTCGACCTCGACGAGACGCAGGCCGAGTACATTCTCGAGTTGCGCCTGCGCCGGCTGACGAAGTTCTCGCGGATCGAACTCGAGACCGAGCGCGACGAGCTGAAGGCCGAGATCGCGCAGCTCGAGGAGCTGCTCGGCTCGGACGCCCTCATCCGGCGCCAGGTCGCGCACGAGCTCGAGGCCGTCGCCGACGAGCTCGGCACGCCGCGCCGCACCGTCCTCATGAACGCCGCGCCCGCCCAGAAGCGCTCGGCGAAGCAGGCCGAGGCCGACCTCCAGATCGCGGACTCCCCGACTCTCGTCGCGCTGTCGACGACGGGCCGCGCGATCCGGATCGACACGCCGGGCGGCGAGGAGATCGTCGCGCCCGCCCGCCGGGGCAAGCATGACGCGGTTCGCTCGACCGCTCGCGGCACGGTGCGCGGGGAACTCGGTGCGGTGACCACGCACGGCCGCCTCGTGCGCTTCTCCCCCGTCGATCTCCCGAGCGTGCCCCTGTCGTCCATCTCGCTCAGCGCCGGTGCGCGACTGCGCGACTACATCGGCCTCACCGACCGCAGCGAGCAGGTGATCGGGCTCGTCGAGCTCGATTCGGACACCCCGCTCGCCTTGGGCACCGCCCAGGGCGTGGTCAAGCGGATCGTCCCCTCCGCCCTGCCCGCCCGGGCCGAGCTCGAGGTCGTCGCCCTCAAGCCGAAGGACCGCGTGGTGGGGGCCGCGCCCGCGGACGACGAGTCAGATCTCGTCTTCCTCACCGACGACGCGAAGCTCCTCCGCTTCGCCGCTTCCTCCGTGCGCCCGCAGGGCGCGTCGGCCGGTGGCATGGCGGGCATCAAGCTCTCCGCGGGAGCGGCCGCGATTTTCTTCGGGTCGGTCGCGGGGGACGGAAACGTCGTGGTGACCATCTCGACGTCGTCGTCCGCGCTGCCCGGCACGGACCCCGGCCGCGCGAAGATCAGCGACTTCGGCGAGTACCCGTCGAAGGGCCGCGCGACGGGCGGCGTGCGCGCCCACGCGTTCCTGAAGGGCGAGGATCGACTCCAGCTCGGCTGGGCCGGCCCGGATCCCGCGTATGCGCTCGACGCGAAGGGATCCGTCCGGAAGCTGCCGATGACCCTGTCCAAGCGCGACGGATCCGGTCAGCTGCTCGAGGCGGAAGTCGACACGATCGGGCGGGCCCTGTAGCGGGAGCGAGTAGCCTCGCTGGTATGAAGATCGTCATCGCCGGCGGCGCGGGCACCCTCGGCACCTCGCTCGGTGCCTCACTCGTCGCGGACGGACACGAGGTCGTCGTGCTCACCCGCACGCCGGGCCGGCGTCCGCGGCCGGGAATGGCCGAGGTCGGGTGGGATCCCGCGAACGCCGCCCCGTGGGCGCACGTGCTCGAGTCGGACGGCCCGGTCGCCGTTGTGAACCTCGCGGGAAAGCTCGTCGACTGCCGCCCCACGGAGGCAAACATCCGGGAGCTGCGCGACTCGCGCGTCCGCGCCACGGAGGCTCTCGTCGCCGCCTCTCAGCGGCTGTCGCGCCCCGTCGACCGCTGGCTGCAGGGGTCCACTTCCGGCCTGTTCGACGACACGGGCGATCTTCGCATCACGGAGCAGACGCCGGATCCGACCGACGGCCTGCCCCAGATGACCGGAGTGGTACTGCCCTGGGAGGCGGCCGCCCGAGGCGCGAACGCCGCACGGCGGGTGACGATCCGCACGTCGATCGCGCTCGATGCGCACACCCCCGCGCTCGACCGCCTTCTCCTCCCGGCGCGGCTCGGCTTCGGCGGTCCCATCGCGGGCGGCCGCCAGTGGTTCAGTTGGATCCACATCGACGATTGGGTGCGCATCGCTCGCGCGAGCCTCGGGCTCGAGCCGGGGATCGTCATCCCCGACGGCCCGGTCATCGCCGCAGCGCCGAACCCCGTTCGCAACGCCGAGCTGATGCGGGAGCTGCGGCGCGCCGCGCGCGTGCCGTTCGGTCTGCCGACGCCGGCATTTCTTATGCGGATCGCGGCGTTCGCGCTGCGCACGGATCCCGAACTCGCCATCACCGGCCGGCACACGACGAGCACGGTGCTCGCGGAGGCGGGCTTCGAGTTCCGCTTCCCGACCCTGCGCGCGGCGCTTGAGGATCTCCTCAGCTGACCCGCACGCCCCACGCGGGATCGCCGGGCCGGCGTTCCTCGAGTGCGCGTGCGAGCGCATCACGGAAGGCGCGGACGGCGGGGTGGGCGGCGCGGCCCGCGCGCGTCGCGGTATACAGCACCCGATGCGGCTCGCCCGGCAGCGCGGCCAAGGTCAGGCCCGCCAGGTGCGGGGACGAGATGAGCTCCGGCAGGAACGCGACCGCGTGGCCGGTGCGTACGAGCTCGGCGTGCAGCAGCGGATCCGGGCTCTCGAACCTCACGTGCGGTTCGAAGCCCGCCTGACGACACACCTCTCGCCCCCATCGCCCCGTGGGTGTGTCGTCCGGATCGAGCACCCAGGACGCCTCGGCGAGCTCGGTGAGCCGGCGCGGCCTGCCCGCGAACTGCCCCGAAAGCGGCAGGGCGAGGCGAAGGGGGTCGGCGAGCAGATCGGAGCGGTCGATGCCGTCGCGCAGGCGATCGGGTTGCCCCGGGTACTCCTCCCCCAGGATGAGGTCGAACTCGTGCGACAGAAGCCCCTCGAAGGCCTGGCCGTGCTCGCGCTGCACGATATCGACCCGCATCCGCGGGTGCTCATCGGCCATGCGGTCGAGCGCCCCGGGCACGAGGCTCAGCACGACCGATTGGAACGACGCCACCCGCATGCGCCCGCGAAGCTCTCGCTGCGAGGCCGCCAGCTCAGACTCCGCGAGGTCGAGCCTCGCCATGACCGCCGTGGTGTGTTCGACGAGGACCGCGGCGGCGTCGGTCAGCCGGACCCCGCGCCCGACCCGCTCGAGCAGGGGAACGCCCGCCTCGCGCTCGAGGAGAGCCAGCTGCTGCGATACGGCGGACGGTGTGTACGACAGCGCGCGAGCCGTGGCCGCGATCGTGCCGCGGCGGGACAGCTCGCTGAGGACCCGGAGGCGGGGCAGGCTGAGCATCAAATTTCCTTAATGATTTCCTTCATAAGCGGTTGCTGGATTAACGATACGTGTTGGCGAAGAATCGAAGGGTGCCCACCCCCGCCTCGCCGTCAGGCTCCATCGCCACGCCCATCGCGCTCATCATCGGCTCCTGCGTCTCCCTGCAGTTCGGCGCCGCACTGGCCGTGCAGTTGTTCCCCGGGCTCGGAACGTGGGGCGTCACGGCGGTGCGTCTCTCGATCGCCGCGGTCATCCTGCTTCTCGCGGGACGCCCCCGTTTCCTCGCGTGGAGCCGGCGGCAGTGGTTCTCCGTCGTCGGCTTCGGCCTCTCGCTCGGCGCGATGAACGGATTCTTCTACGCCGCGCTCGAACACCTGCCGCTCGGCCCCGCCGTGGCGATCGAATACGTCGGGCCGCTCGTGCTGTCCGCCGTTCTCTCGCGCCGGCTCGTGGATATGGCGTGGGTGGGGCTCGCCGTCGCCAGCATCGCGCTGTTCGGCCTCGACGGCGTGCTGGGATCCGAGCCGCTCTCCCCCATCGGGGTCGCCCTCGTCCTCGTCGCCGCCGCATTCTGGGTCTGCTACATCCGGACGAGCGCGCGGGTCGGCGGGCTGATCCCGGGTGTCGGCGGCCTCGCCGTGGCGCTCTCGATCGCGTCGATCGCGCTCTTCCCATTCGGCGTACCCGCGGCGATGGAACTCGCGCTGCGCCCGGAGCTCGTCTGGTTGGCGGTCGGCACGGCGGTCTTCGCGTCCGTCGCGCCCTACACGCTCGAGCTCGTCGCCCTCCGCCGCCTGCCGCAGCGTGTCTTCGGCGTGCTCATCAGTCTCGAGCCGGTCTTCGCGGCGCTTTTCGGCTGGATCCTGTTGCAGCAGGCCATCGGTCCCCTCAAGATCGCGGCGATCACGCTCGTCGCCGGGGCGAGCGTCGGAATCGCGCTCGCCTCGCGCGGGAAGGCGGATCCACCGCCGGTCGCGGTGACGACGGGATCCGTGCCCGTCATCGGGGAAACCCCGCACCGCGCGACGCGCTGACACGGTCGAGATCGGGGCGGCTACGCGTCGATCGAGTCCTTGTCGAGCCGAGCGGCACCGGCGACGATGAACTCGCGGCGCGGCGCCACCTCGTTGCCCATGAGCATCTCGAAGACCTTGCCCGCCGCCTCCGCATCCTCCATCCGCACGCGGCGCAGCAGACGGCCATCGCGCGACATGGTCGTCTCCGCGAGCTGATCCGCGTCCATCTCGCCGAGCCCCTTGTAGCGCTGGATCGGCTCCTGCCACTTCTTATTCGAGCGGCGCAGCCGCGCGAGGAGCGCGTTCAGCTCGCGGTCGCTGTAGGTGTAGATCGTCTCGTTCGGCTTGGAACCGGGGTTGATCACGATGACGCGGTGCAGCGGCGGGACCGCGGCATACACCCGGCCGTGCTCGATGAGCGGGCGCATGTAGCGGTAGAAGAGCGTCAGCAGCAGCGTGCGGATGTGCGCGCCGTCCACATCGGCGTCGCTCATCATGATCACCTTGCCGTAACGCGCCGTGTCGATGTCGAAGGTGCGCCCGGACCCGGCGCCGATGACCTGGATCAACGCGGCGCACTCGGCGTTCGAGAGCATGTCCGAGATCGACGCCTTCTGCGTGTTCAGAATCTTTCCGCGGATCGGGAAGAGCGCCTGGTACTCGCTATCGCGCGCCTTGCGGGCGGTGCCGAGCGCCGAATCGCCCTCGACGATGAACAGCTCGGTGTTGGAGACGTCCGTCGTGCGGCAGTCGATGAGCTTCGCGGGCAACGACGACGATTCGAGCGCGTTCTTGCGGCGCTGCGTCTCCTTGTGCGCGCGCGCCGAGACGCGCGCCTTCATCTCGCTGACGACCTTGTCGAGCAGCATCGAGACCTGGTTCTTGTCGTCGCGCTTCGTCGAGGCGAAACGTTCCTTGAGCCCCTCGCGGACGACCTTGGCGACGATCGGGCGAACGGCGGGCGTGCCCAGAATCTCCTTCGTCTGCCCCTCGAACTGCGGCTCGGGAAGGCTCACGTTCAGCACGGCAGTGAGGCCCGCGAGCACGTCGTCCTTCTCGAGCTTGTCGTTGCCGACCTTGAGCCGCCGAGCATTCTTATCGACCTCGGCGCGCAACTGCTTCGTGAGCTCCTGCTCGAAGCCCTGCTGGTGCGTGCCGCCCTTCGGCGTCGCGATGATGTTCACGAACGAGCGGGTCGTGGTGTCGTATCCCGTGCCCCAGCGCAGGGCGATGTCGACGCGGCAGGTGCGCTCGACCTCCGTCGACCGCATGGATCCGTCCGCCTGCAACATCGGCACGGTTTCGGTGAAGTTGCCCTCGCCCTCGAAGCGCCAGGTCTCCGTCACCGGGGCATCGGACGCGAGGAACTCGACGAACTCGGTCAGCCCGCCGTCGAAGCGGTAGCTGGTCTCGCGCACCCCGACCTCGGGGTCGGTCGCGTGGCGTTCGTCGCGGATGACGATCTCGAGCCCCGGCACGAGGAACGCGGTCTGGCGCGCGCGCGTGACGAGTTCGTCGTACTGGAAGGCGGCGTCCTTCGTGAAGATCTGTCGATCCGCCCAGTAACGCACGCGGGTGCCCGTGACGCCGCGCTTGGTCTTCCCGACGATGCGCAGCTCGCTACCGTTCTCGAAGGGGGTGAAGGGCGCATCGGGCCGCGCACGGCCGCCGTCGTCGTCGAAGACGCCCGGCTCGCCGCGATGGAAGCTCATCGCGTGGGTCTTCCCGCCGCGATCAACCTCGACGTCCAGGCGCTCGCTCAGGGCGTTGACCACCGAGGCGCCGACGCCGTGCAGGCCGCCGGACGCGGCGTAGGACCCGCCGCCGAACTTTCCACCGGCGTGCAGCTTCGTGTACACGACCTCGACGCCCGTGAGGCCCGTGCGGGGCTCGACATCGACCGGCACGCCGCGGCCGCGGTCCTGCACCTCGACGCTGCCGTCGTCGTGAAGGATCACGTCGATGCGATCACCGTTGCCGGCGACCGCCTCGTCGACCGAGTTGTCGATGATCTCCCAGAGGCAGTGCATGAGCCCCGGTGATCCGTTCGATCCGATGTACATGCCGGGGCGCTTGCGCACGGCCTCGAGGCCTTCGAGGACCTGAAGATGATGGGCGGAGTACTCGGCGGTCACAATATTCGATCTTATCTTCGAAGGGCGACGATCCCGGCGACAACACCCCCAATCCCCGCATCCCGTACGCCGTAGGCGAAACGTTGCCTCGATCGGGATGTTTTGTCGGTGCTCCGTGGTTGTATGGGACATGACCCGTCATTTAGGACGAACGAAGAAGGAGACGGAACGATGACTGCAGCAACGACAGCAGAGGCCCCTGTCTCCCACCGCCTCACGGCACTCGACCGCTGTGACGCATGTGGAGCGCAGGCCTACATCGCGGCAGAGGTCGGCGGCAGCGAACTGCTCTACTGCGCCCACCACGGCCGCAAGTTCGAGGAGAAGCTCCGCGCCGTCGCGACCAGCTGGCACGACGAGACCGACAGGCTCCAAGACTAAACGCGTGACATCGATGGGCCGTCTCCTCCGGGAGGCGGCCCATCGGCGTACTCCCGACGCGGTACGGGCGCGTACCGCCCGCGCCGTCAGTTCGGCGGCATCCACCCTTCCCCCGCCGTCGGCGACGACACGATCACCTACTTCGTCGCCGACGTCACCCTCGGCGACGCGACGGAGCTCCGATCCGCCTTCGCGGAGAACGCGTTCGGCGAGAACATCACCGCCCGCACGAGCGAGATCGCTACCCAGCACTCGGCGATCTTCGCGATCAACGGCGACTACTACGGTTTTCGCGACTCCGGCATCGTGATCCGCGACGGCGTCGCCTACCGCGATGTTCCCGCCCGCACCGGGCTCGCGATGTACACCGACGGCACCGCGAGGATCTACGACGAGACGGCGACCACGGCCGACGAGCTCGTCGCGGAGGGCGTCTGGAACACCATGAGTTTCGGACCCGCGCTCGTCGACGGCGGGGAGATCCTGCCGGGAATCGACGAGGTCGAGGTCGACACCAACTTCGGCAACCATTCGATCCAGGGGGCGCAGCCCCGCACCGCCATCGGCATCATCGATACCAACCATCTCGTGCTCGTCGTGGTCGACGGACGAGACGAGGGCTACAGCCGCGGGGCGACCATGACGGAGCTCGCCGGGATCATGCAGGGTTTGGGCGCCCGGACGGCGTACAACATCGACGGCGGCGGATCGTCGACGATGTACTTCGACGGCACGGTCATCAATCGCCCGTCGAACGGCGGCGAGCGTGCCACGAGCGACATCCTCTATCTAGGCGCGTGAGCCATGCACGTGCTCATCCCGGCCTACGAACCCACCGGATCCCTCCCCCGGCTGGTCGCCCGCTTGCGCGACGCTGACCCGACGCTCCGCGTGCTCGTCGTCGACGACGGATCGGGCCCGCAATACGCCGAGGCGTTCGACCGCGCCGCCGCGGCGGGCGCAGCGATCATCCGGCACCCCCATAACCGCGGCAAGGGTGCGGCGCTGCGCAGCGGGCTCGCATGGATCCGCGCCCGCGCGCCGCTCGACGCCGTCGTGACGGCGGACGCCGATGGTCAGCACACGCCGCAGGACATCCTCGCCGTCGCCGCGCGAGTCGACGTCGAGGGCAACGCGCTCGTTCTCGGGTGCCGTGCCTTCGACGGCGACGTTCCGGCGCGCAGCCGCGTCGGCAACGCCATCGCGCGCGGCGCGTTTCGGGTCGCGGCGGGCTGGCGCGTGAGCGATACGCAGACGGGGCTCCGCGGGATCCCACCCGCGATGATCGCCTGGCTCCTCGAGGTTCCGGGCGAGCGATTCGACTACGAGCAGTGGGTGCTCCTCCGGCTCGCACGCGCGGGGTTCTCGGCCGTCGAGGTGCCGATCGAGACCGTGTATCTCGACGGCAACGCATCGAGCCACTTCAGACCCATCGCCGACTCGATCCGGGTGATGGCGCCGACGATCGCCTTCGCGGCGTCCTCGCTGACGGGATTCGTCGTCGACGCGGCCGCCCTGTTCCTCATCTATGCCGTGACCGGCGCGCTGGTGCCGTCGGTGGTCGCCGCGCGCGTGATCAGTGCGGGCATCACCTTCGTGCTCAACCGGCGGGTGGTGTTCCGCCGGCGCGGCCGCGAACACCTGTTTCGCCACCTCGCCGCGTACGCGGTGCTCGCCGCGCTGCTCCTCGCTTCGAACCTGGCGTGGATGAGCTTCCTGACGGGCGCGGGCCTGCCCCTCTGGCTCGCCAAGGTCGTCACGGAGCTCGGGCTGTTCGCGCTGAGCTATCGCGCACAGAAGAACGCGGTCTTCGCCCCGCGTACCGCGAACGCAGTACGTTCGCATGCCGCCCGCGCAGACTCTTCGCCGCAATTCACCTCGTCCCGCGTCTCGTCATAGCCATTCCAAAGAAACGCGCCCTGAGCTGAGATCAGTTCACCCCAAGGAGTACTCCCGATGACCATCCCACACCTCATCCTCATCGCCGTCGATCTCGTGGCGGCCGCCGTCCTCGCCTTCGGCGTCTACTACCCGCGACATCGCCGCCGAGACCTCGTCGTGGCGTTCCTCGGCGTGAACATCGGTGTCCTCGCCGTGGCGACGATGCTCGGATCGACGCAGGTCGCCGCGGGACTCGGCCTCGGTCTCTTCGGGGTGCTGTCGATCATTCGCCTGCGGTCCTCCGAGATCACCCAGCGCGAGGTCGCCTACTACTTCGCGGCGCTGGCGATGGGCCTGATCGGCGGGCTCGGCTCGGCGGACGTCGCCGTCCCGGCGGTACTCATCGCGCTGATCCTCGGAACGATGTGGATCGCGGATCACCCCGCGCTTCTCTCTCGCAGCCGCCACCAGGTGGTGCGGCTCGACCGCGCGATCGCCGACGAAGAGGAGCTCCGGGACGAGCTCGAGGCGCGTCTGGGCGGCGCCGTCACCTCGCTCACCGTTCAGCAGCTCGATCTCGTCAACGACTCGACGCTCGTCGACGTCCGCTACCGTCTCGACGCGGCGCGGATCGCGAGCAGGGTGGCGCGATGAACGCCGCCGTGGCGGCGGCGGGCTTCGCGCCCGTACCGCTCGAAGAACTCGTCTCCGAGGCCGCCCTGCTGACGCGCGTCGACCGGAAGTACCTCCTGCCGGAGGATCACGCCGCCGAGCTCCTCACGCTCTTGTCCGAAGGCACTCGGGTGCTCGAGATCGACGGTATGCGCGGATTCGCCTATGACTCCGTCTATTTCGACACTCCCGATCACCTCGCTTACCGCCTCACGGCGCAGAGGCGCCGCCGACGGTTCAAGCTCCGCACCCGCACCTACCTCGACACCGGGGGCTCCTTCCTCGAGCTCAAGACGAAGAGTGGCAGGGGCACCACGGTCAAACGCCGCATCCCCTACGACGCCGCCGATCGTACGCGGCTGACGCCGGACGGCAGCGCCTACATCGCCGCCCTCCTCGGCGAGGAAGGACACGATCCCGCGCTCGTGGCTCGGATGCGCCCGTCCCTCGGCAGCCGATATCGCCGCACCACGCTCCTCCTCGACTGCGGCAGCCGCGCCACGATCGACACGGAGCTGCACTGGTCCTGCCCGTCCGGCGACGCGATCGACCTCCCCGGCTACGCGATCGTCGAATCCAAATCGGCGGGTCGACCCAACGAGCTCGACCGCCTCCTCTGGCGCGCCGGACATCGCCCCAGCGGGATCAGCAAGTTCGGCATCGGCACGGCGGCGCTTCGCCCCGAGCTGCCCGACAACAAGTGGTCGCGAACCCTGCGCGGCCCGTTCGCACACAACTAAGGAGTTCTCATGACGTTTTCGCGTGCCATGCTTCCCCTCGCCGTCGTCACCGCCGCGGGCCTGATGCTCGCCGGATGCACCGTCGTGGGATCCGACGACGCCGATTCGACCGGCGCGGCGGCATCCAGCGTCGCATCGTCGACCACCGAGACGGCCGAGTCCGCCTCGTCCACGACAACGGTCACGGACGATCTCTCCCCCGACGAGGTGCGTGCGGCGAATGCGGACTACACGACCGTGAACGATGACGAGTGGTCGGACGCGGACGCCGTCGAGATCACGCTCGAGGGATCCTCCGCAACCGCGAGCGGCGACGGAGTCGAGATCGAGGGATCCACCGTGACGGTGACCGCCGCGGGCGTCTACCGCGTCAGTGGCGAACTCGCCGGATCCGTTGTCGTGGCGGCCCCCGACGACGCACAGGTAGTGCTGATGCTCGACGGTGCCGAGATCGCCAACGCCGATGGCGCCGCCATCGACGTGCAGACGGCCGACGACGTGGCCATCAATCTCGTCGCAGGAAGCGAGAACATCGTCTCCGATGCGGCGAGCTACGCCGACGATGCCGCTGCCAAGGCCGCCATCCACGCGGAGAGCGATCTCACGATCTCCGGCGAGGGCAGCCTGAGCGTCTCGGGCAACGGCAACGACGGCATCTCCTCCACCGACGACCTCGTCGTCCTCTCGGGCGCGATCTCCGTGACCGCCGCCGACGACGCGCTTCGCGGCAAGGACTCGCTCGTCGTCGAGGGCGGCATCCTCGAGCTGATCGCGACCGCCGGCGACGGGCTCGCGAGCGACCAGGAGGACGACGAGACCGCGGGCTATGTTCTCGTCGCGGGCGGGAGCCTCTCGATCGAGGCCGGCGACGAGGCGATCCAGGCCGCGACCGACACCATCGTGACCGGCGGCGAGATCGTCGCGAGCGCCGCCGATCACGCGTTCCAGGGCGGACAGATCCTGTCGATCGGGGGAGGTTCCATCGCGATCGATGCGTCGAACGAGGGCCTGCAGGCGATCTCTATCGGCATCTTGGGCGGCGCCATCGACATCACGGCATCCGACGACGGCATCAACGCCGCGGGCCTGAACGCCGGCGGCACCGACCGCGAGTCCGACTCGGGCGAGCGGCTCGAGATCTCCGGCGGATCCATCACGATCGACGCCGGAAAGGACGGTCTCGACTCGAACGGCACGATCACGGTCTCCGCCGGCGAGGTCGCCATCACGAGCGCCGCGAACGGCGGCGACGGCCCCCTCGACGGCAACGGCACCGTCACGATCGCGGAGGGAACCGTGACCGCCAACGGCGAACTCGTCGACCCCGAGCAGGCGGGGCAGACCGCGGGCGGACCGGGCGGCATGGGCGGTGCCCCCGGGCAGGCGCCGGACGGCGGGTTCCCCGGAGGTGGCTCCGACTCCGGCGGCGATCGGACCGCACCCCAGGGCGGAGGACAGCCCAACGCCTGATCAGAGCGGGCTCGGTTCTCGAGGGCGCCGGGCCCGCTACGGCGTGTAGACGCGAGAGACGAGGGGCGAGACGCGCAGGAGCGGTTCCTCACCCACGGTGTCGATCAGCTCCGCAAGGTCGGTCGGTGTGGGCTCACCGTGGCCGCCGTCACCGAAGAGGATCACCTCATCCCCCACCGCGGCACCGGGCCATGCCTCGATGCGCGACGAGAACGGATCCACCCGCACGACGGGCCGTGCTCCTCCCGGGGTCGCCGCGTGCGCTCGCCCGGCGAGGGCGGAGGGGTATCCGTCGACCGCGCCCAGCGAGATCTCCACGTCCTCGCCGATCGAGATCGCTTTCGCGACGAGCGACGAGATGGGCGCCGTTCCCGGGATGTCGGGCCCGTCGGCCGATCGCACGCCGTAGCAGAACGCGCCGATCCGCACCATCTCATAGCGGAACTCCGGCCGATGCCACGCGGCCGCGCTCGCGGCGAGATGGCGGATCTCGGGCGAGAGTCCCTCCCCGCGCGCCACCGTCACGGCCGCATCGAACAGCGCGCGCGAGACGTCGTCGTCCGCGTCGGAGGCCTCGGCGATGTGGCTCCAGATGCCCGCGACCCGGATCCGCCCGGCGCGCTCGTGCTCGGCGGCGCGCGCGCAGAAGGCGCGCCACCGCTCCGGCCGCACGCCGTTCCTGCGGAGGCCCGTGTCGATCTTCAGGTGCACCGTTGCGGGTCCGCCGATGGCGGCGACCTGCTCGAGGTACGCCGCGTCGCCGACGCCGAGCTCGAGGCCGGCCGCGATCGCGGCGCGAGCCTCGTCGTCCGATACCGTCATCCAGCAGAACACCCGTGCCCGATCGCCCGCCACGCTCTTCGCGCGCACGGCGCTGTCGACGTCGATCCCGCCGAACCACCTCGCGCCCGCGTCGAGCGCGGCGCCGACGATCGGTTCGACGCCCTGCCCGTAAGCGTCGTCTTTGATGACGACGAGCACCTCCGCGGGCGCCATGCGTTCCCGCACGGCACGCACATTGGCGCGCAACCGATCGAGATTCACGCGCAGCTCGGCGCTCATACGACCTCCTCGCGTCGCGCGTGGAGGCCCGCGATCGCGGCGAGCTCGAGTTCCGTCCAACCGGTGGCCAGCGCCCACTGGCGCAACAGGTGCGGCATCCCGGCGCCGAAGAACACGACCTCGTCGCGGGGTTCGACCTCCGCGTCCCCCAGCTCGACGACGCAGACGTCCATCGCGACCCGACCGATGATGGGGCATTCCTCGCCGTCGACCGCGACCGTACCGGCGGGCTCGTCGTCGGTCCAGCCGATCGCCCGCGCGATGCCCTGTGCGTATCCGCCCGAGACCAGCGCGATGCGGGTATCCCGTTCGGGTCGATACCGATACCCGTAGGAGACGCCCTCGCCCTCGAGCAGGAGCTTCGTCTGCAGGACGGGCGCGACGAGGGTCATCGCCGGCTCGCCGCGACCTTCGAGTCCGAAGACGTCCTCGACGGGAAGCGTCGCCACGGGCGGTTCCCCGTCGCGCAGCGCCGTGCCGACCCCCGCCTCGCGCGCGACCGCGGCGACGATGTCCGCGCCGTGGCCGCAGGCATCGCGCCGCAGGTCGATCGCCGCCGAGGGATCCTTCGCGTGCGCGATCGCGACGTTCCGCGCGAGCGCGGAGCGCGAGATCCGCGCGATGGGTGCGCTCGAGGATCCGAAACTCATCGTCAGCGGCGGGAGGAGGCCGAGGCCGCGGCGTCGAGGACCGGCTTGTGACGCGCGCGCGAACCCGTGCGGATCCCGGTCGCGCTCACGCGGGTCTCGTAGAGCCCCGGCGTCCAGTTTCCCTCCACGAGGATCGGCCCGTCGGGGCCGACCGCGATGTCCCACCCGACGTACGGTACGGTCGGCAGTTCGCGGGCCGCGCGGTCGAGAAAGGCGACGACCTCGTCCCACATCGGCACCTGGAAGTCGACGATCGACTTGCCCGACTCGGGGTGGGTCTCGTACTTGCTGACGTGCTTGCCGGTGTGGCCGGGCCCGAAGGAGCGCCCGTTCTCGTCCAGCATCGTGAAGAAGCCGCCCCAGGTGAACTGGTCGGAGACCGAACCGCGGCCGAACTTCTGCGCACCCATGAGGATGTGCACCTTCTCGCCGTCGAAGAACGTCGCGACGCGGGTCGTGTTGACGGTGCCGGCGCAGTACTCCGCCAGGTAGGGGTGTTGCACGATCGGCTCTTCGAGAAGGGTCTGCCCCTTTGAGATCAGCTCCGCGCGGAATGCTTCGGCGTCGGCGACCTCCGCCATGTCGTAACGGAACACGCCCTTGCCCTCGCGCCCGACGGGCGTCTTCGCGATGATCACCGGGTGGCGCTGCGCGAAGCCCTGGAAGTCGGCGAGCGTCGAGTTCTCGAGATCGAGCCATTCGCGGCGCGCATACTCGGCGAAACGCTTGTGGAACGAGATCTTGTTCTCGAGGATCAGGACGTCGACCGGATCGTTGAGCGTGTCGGCGAGGTGGTGCTGCACGAGCGCCGTCATGAAGGTCTTGCGCTCCTTCTTCGTCAGGAGCGCGAAGTCGGCCTCGTAGAAGTCGATGTACGCGGTGTCGTGGAACGCGGCCCAGATCATCATGTCGGCGAGCACGCCGGGCGCCCACTTGCCCTGCTCCTCCGCGATCTGCTTCGCAAAGCCCCAGGGGCGCGACAGGTTGAACGAAGCGAGTCGGCTCACGAAGTACTTGAGGCGGCGCACGGGCGCAACAGCTGGGGACACGAAGGACCTTTCCTGGGCGGGTCTCGGAAGCACCCACTTTACCGAGGCGCCCTCTGATTCAGGCTGAATGACCGCGTGCTAGCCTTGCGCGGTGGACCAGAAGCAGTTGCGCGTGCAGTATCTCTTCAACCGGGCTCGGCGCCTCAATCCCACCCAGCTGATCGATATCGCCAAGGGTGTCAAGCGTGTCTCGAAGGCACCGCTGCCCGTGATCATCGCCGACATGCTCTGGTGCTCCGTGCGCTATGAGATGGCCTTCCGCGACTACCTGGTGTGGGATATCCGCCTGCTCACCGCCTCGGAGCGCAAGACCTGGATGACCCACCCCAAGGCGTTCCGCCTGAACTCGACCCTGAACGGTCCGGACTCGCGCGCCATCGTCGGCGACAAGATCCGCTTCCTGAACGACTTCGCCGATCTCATCGGCCGCGAGTGGATCGATGCCGCCACCGCGAGCGATGACGAACTCGCCGCCTTCCTCGCCCGCCACGACCGCGTCATCGCGAAGCCCGCGGGCGGCGAGGGCGGCGCGGGGATCTCGATCGTCGCGACCGCGGACGTCGACGACCCCGCGGTCTTCCGGCAGAGCCTCATCAACAACGACCAGACGCTCGTCGAGGAGGTGCTGCAGCAGCACCCCGATCTTGACCGGCTGTACCCCGACAGCGTGAACACGGTGCGGATGATCACGTACCGCGACCCGCACGGCACCCTTCACGTCATCGCATCGGTGCTGCGCATCGGCAACGGATCCGTGATCGACAACTTCGCCTCCGGCGGCATGTTCACGATGCTCGACGACGACGGCGTCGCTCTGTACCCGGGTGTCGACAAGCAGTCGAACGTCTACCCCGAGCACCCGATCACGGGAACCAGCATCACGGGCTTCCGTGTGCCGCACTTCGCGAAGATCCTGGAGATGGTCGAGGAGGCCTCGAAGCGCCTCCCCACGATCCCGTACGTCGGGTGGGACATCGCGATCACCGCGAACGGCCCTGCGCTCATCGAGGCGAACCACAACTCCAGCGTGTTCCAGATGAAGCCCACCGCCTCGGGCGTGCGGACGGGTCTGCTGCACCGCTACCGCGAGGCGATCGGCCCGGGCGTCCTCGACAAGCGACGCTGAGTCCGACCGTCGGATTCAGCGGCGGATCCGCGCGATCGCGGCCTTCACCTCGGGCGCCCGCAGGAGCGCCAGGATGGCGACGTACACGACGCCCACGACGCTTGCAACGATGACGGCTCCCGCGGCGCCCGTGAAGCGGTTCGCGAGCATCCACCCCTCGCTGGAGCCGAGCAGCAGATAGGTGCCCCAGCCGGCCGCGCCCGCAACGGCGGCGACGACGCCGAAACGCACGAGCGCGAGCCACGTGGGTCCGAGCCCCAGCGGACCGATTTTGCGGCGCAGCAGGACCGTCGCGAGCATGGTCTGCGCGATGCCGGCGGTCGACTGAGCGAGGGCGACGAGCGACGTGATGTGCTCCTGCGGAGCAAAGGCCGCGATCAGCAGGGTGAAGACGAGCACGAGCGCGCCCTGCACTACGGTGAACACGAAGGGCGTTCGCGCGTCGCCATAGGCGTAGAAGGTGCGCTGCACGATGTACAGCACGGCCATCGGGATGAGACTGACCAGATAGCCGACGAGGACGGGCGCGATCAACACGGCGCTGTCGGCGCTGTTGCTGAACATGCGCGACGCGGGGACGGCCGCGGCGGCGACGGCCGCGGTGGCCGCGACCACGAAGAAGCCGAGCGTGCGGATCGACTGGCTGATGTCGCCGCGCAGCTCGTCGTGACGGCCCGCCGCGGCGTGCTCGCTGAGGCGCGTGAAGTACGGGGTCCCGATCGCGAGAATGAGCACCGAGTACGGCACCATGTACACGAGCCACGCGTTCTGCGAGGCGAAGACCGATGGGAAGTCACCGGAGGCCTCCGACATCGTGCGCTGCTGCACGATGCCGACCAGTTGTCCGATGAGGGTCGTCACGAGGGTCCACGAGGCCAGGTTGCGCATCGCGCCGAGGCCCATCCCGCGCCAGTGGAAATCCGGGCGGAGCGGGATCCCGAGCCGCCGCCAGAACGCCATCAGGACGACGAGCTGCGCGACGATACCGAGCGTCGCACACCCGGCGAGGACCACGATCATGGGAGTGGTCCACGCCGACACCTCGGTCTGGTCGCCGCCGAAGATCACGATGAACGCAACGAAACCGGCGATCGACACGACGTTGTTGATCACCGGTGCCCAGGCGTATGGCCCGAACACCTTGCGCGCGTTCAGGATCTCGCCGAGCAGCGCGAACATTCCGTAGAAGAACAGTTGGGGAATGCACCAGTACGCGAAGCTCGTCGCGAGGGCCCGCTGCGGGCCGCTGTAGTTCGACGCAAAGAGGTCGACGAACAGCGGCGCCGCCAGCGTCGCGGCGATCGTGATGACCGCCATCAACGTCGCACCCAGCGTCAGGATCTTCTGCAGGAAGGCGTGTCCGCCGTCCTTCTGGGCGCTCACGCGCACGACCTGCGGCACGATGACGCCCGTCAGGATGCCCGCGGAGATGACCTGGTAGATGCTGTTCGGAAGCTGGTTGGCCGTGCCGAATGCGTCACCGGCACGGCCAACGCTGCCGACCGCCGCGACGAGTACCATCGTGCGCGCCAGACCGCTGACGCGGGACGCGAGCGTCCCGGCCGCGATCATGGCGCTCGCGCGAGCGAGTCCCATGCGAGCCTTTTCTGGATCCGGCCGTCAGGCCTTGCGGATGATTCCCATCGGCGTCGACTGGTGGCCCTGTCCGAGCGGGTTGTCGCTCAGGATCTTCACCAGCTGGCGCTCCGCGGTCTTGTCGAGCGTCGAGCCGAGGATGTTTCCCCCGATGTCGTTGATGTCGACAACAGCGACATCGCACCCGACGATCTTCTTGACCTCGAACGCCACCTCGCGCGGGCGCTCCGGCCCGAGCACGACGGCCTCGTTGTAGGGCGGGATCGTCCCGGGCGTCGGCCCGTCGATCGCGCGCGCCTTCTCCCCCGCGATGCGGTAGAAGTCGCCGCGGCGCCCGAACAGCTTCGTGACGGCGGAGACGGCGGCCGCGAACAGGATGCGCGGCGTTCCGACCTCGCGCAGAGCGAACTCCATCGTCTCGGGAATGCCGAGTCCGATGCCGTACGCGGTCTTCGTCACGTAGCGCGACAGGAAGGTCGCGAGCTTACGCGGCTTGATCTCGCTCATCATGTACGAGCGGCCCTGCATGATCGCGACGATCTTCTCCGTCACGAACAGCAGATCGCCGGGCTGAACCTGGTCCACCGCATAGGTGCGGATGACCTCGTCGAGCGTGTCGCCCGGCATGATGACGCGCGTGCGCACGGGAATGCGCAGGAAGTCGATGCCGTCGACGTGAACCTGAAGGGCCTTGCCCTCGTTCGCCTCGCTCATTCGAGGTAGTCCCGCAGCGACTGCGAACGGCTGGGGTGCCGCAGCTTCGCCATGGTCTTCGACTCGATCTGGCGGATCCGCTCGCGCGTGACGCCGAAGGTGTCGCCGATCTGGTCGAGGGTCTTCGGCTGTCCGTCGCCCAGGCCGAAGCGCATGCGGATCACGCCCGCTTCGCGCTCCGAGAGCGAGTCGAGGAGCCCCTCGAGCTGGCGCTGGAGCATGGTGAATCCCACGGCGTCCGCGGGCACGACGGCCTCGGTGTCCTCAATGAGGTCACCGAACTCGCTGTCGCCGTCCTCGCCGAGGGGCGTGTGCAGCGAGATCGGCTCGCGACCGTACTTCTGCACCTCGACGACCTTCTCGGGCGTCATGTCGAGCTCGTGCGCGAGCTCCTCGGGCGTGGGTTCGCGTCCCAGGTCCTGCAGCATCTGCCGCTGCACGCGGGCGAGCTTGTTGATGACCTCGACCATGTGCACCGGGATGCGGATCGTGCGGGCCTGGTCGGCCATGGCGCGCGTGATGGCCTGTCGGATCCACCACGTGGCGTAGGTCGAGAACTTGAAGCCCTTGGTGTAGTCGAACTTCTCGACGGCGCGGATGAGACCCAGGTTGCCCTCCTGGATCAGGTCGAGGAACTGCATGCCGCGACCCGTGTAGCGCTTGGCGAGCGAGACGACGAGGCGCAGGTTCGCACCGAGCAGGTGGCTCTTCGCGCGGCGACCGTCGCGGACGACCCACTGCATGTCGAGGCCGAGCTGCGTCTGCTTCTCGGCCGCCGACATGTGCGACAGCTTCTCTTCGGCGAACAGGCCCGCCTCGATGCGCATCGCGAGGTCGACCTCTTCGGCCGCATTCAGCAGCGGAACCTTACCGATCTGCTTGAGGTAGTCCTTGACCGGATCCGCGGTCGCACCCGTGATCTGGGTCGAGTAGACCGGGACGTCCTCTTCTTCGGACGCGGAGATCACGATCGCGCCCGAGGGCAGCGGCTCCACCTGCTCGGCCTTTGCGGCCTTCGGCTCGTCCGCCTCGTCGGGCTCCGCGGCGCCGTCGTTGAGGATCTGGTCAACCGCGTCGCCCTTGGCGCGGGTGTTCTTCTTTGCCGGCGCCTTCTTGGCGGCGGCGGTCGTCTTCTTGGCCGTAGTCTTCTTCGCTGCCGGCGTAGCCTCTTCAGGCTCGTCGGTCTTCGTGGTCTTCGTGGCAGGAGTCACGTTTCACCTTTCCCCGGGTGCGCCTGGCGCCCGCACTCGGGTGTGTTCGAACACGATTAAGGCCCTTGTCAAGCGGATGATCCCGAAGGATCGACCTGACAACGGCTCGGGCATTCATTCTCTCATACATTCGGCTGGGTTCTTGACCCGGCACGTCGCAGTATGAGATAACGCGGTCCGCGCGACGCCTATTCCGGACTAGAGGCGAAAGTCGTCGTCCGGACGGTCGGCGAGGAAGCGCTCGAGCTCCGCCGCCAGTTCGTCGGCGCTCGGCAAGTCGCCCTCCTCGAAGCCGGGGTGCGCGTCGCGGCGCGCCTGGTCGAGCTCACCGGCCATGTACGCGTCGAACCGGCGCTCGAGGGTCGCGATCATCTGGGCGAGCTCGTCGTTGCGGGCGATCTGCTCGCCGATCCGCTGCAGGTAGTCGCGATCCTCCTCCCGGATCCCGTCGAGGCCGAAGACGAGCCCCGTCGCGGTCATGATCTTGTCGAGCGCCGCGAGCGCCGCGGCCGGGTAGCTGGTCTCCGCGAGATAGTGCGGGACGAGCATGACGAAGCCCGCGACAGGGAAGCCCTGCTCGGACAGCCGGTACTCGAGCAGGTGCCCCGCCGTGGCGGGAACCTGCGTGCGCGGCTTCCACGCCGAATGCGCCTGGATCAGTTCGTGACGCGACCCGCTCACGGTCGTCGCCAGCGCCCGCGTGTGCGGCACGGGCATCGCGATCGCGTGCACCCAGGTCATCGTGAGCACGTCGTACTCGTCCGCGAGCGCCACCACGATGTCGGTGAATGCGTCCCAGACGAAATCGGGCTCGTAGCCGGCGAGCAGGAGGAACGGCTGTCCGAGGGCGTCGTGCGCCAGCGAGAGCTCCAGGCGCGGCGGACGGAACTCGGTGAGGTGATCCTGATCGAAGGTCACGATCGGGCGGCGCGCGCGATAGTCGAGGAGCGCATCGTTCGAGAAGACCGCGACGGGCTGGGGCTTCAGCTTCTCGCGCATGTACTCGATCGTCGTCTGCACCGTCGCGCCCGCGTCGGTGAAGCCCGTGAGGAGGACGACCAGCGGCAGGCGCGGCGGAACGACCGGTGCACTCGCGACACGTTCGAAGATCTCAGGCATCCCTCTATCGTAATTCCGCGAGCCGCCGCCTGGGCCGGCGGCCGACCTAGGATGGAATCATGCCGATTCCTGATATCTCGATCTCGCATGTTCCCTTCCGCGATGCCGAGGCCGACGCCCTCGTGCTCGCCGTCGCCAGCGTCGAAGACCTCGACGCCGACCGATTCCCCGGTCTGCGCACCGCGCTCGACGCCATCGCGTTCACGGGCAAGAAGGGCTCCTACCAGCGCGTCCACGCACCCGAGTACACCGACAAGCCCCTCGCCGTCGTCGGCATCGGCGAGAACGCCAGCGTGCACGATGTGCGCGAGCAGATCGGTGCCGGCGTGCGCCAGCTGACCGGTTTCGACACCGTCGCGGTCGACGTCGCCGATGACATCGACGGCGCATGGCGGGGCGCCGCGGAGGGTGCGATCCTCGGCGGCTACGCGTTCGACTCGCTGAAGAACCTCTCCGACGAGGAGCGCGCCGCGTCGCGCCGCGCGAGCCGGGTGCTCGTGACGGCGCCGGAGTCGGTCTCGGACGAGGATCTCCGCCCGGCGCGCGTCGCGGGTGAGGCCGTCGCGATGGTGAAGGACCTGGTCTCGACTCCCGCGGACCGTCAGAGCCCCGCTCAGCTCGCGGACTACGCCGCCGAATCGGTCGCCGCTCTGCCGATCCAGGCCACGATCTGGGACGAGCGGGCCCTCGCGGAGGGCGGCTTCGGCGGCATCCTCGGCGTCGGCGCCGGCTCGGACCGTCCGCCGCGCCTCGTTCGCCTCGATTACGCACCGGAAGGCGCCGAGCGTCACGTCGCCCTCGTCGGCAAGGGCATCACCTTCGACACGGGCGGCCTCTCGCTGAAGCCCGCCGCGAGCATGATCGGCATGCAGGAGGACATGACGGGCGCCGCCGAGGTGCTGGCCGTCGTCCGCGCGGCCGCGCAGCTCGAGCTGCCCGTACACGTCACGGCGTGGATGTGCATCGCGGACAACATGCCCTCGGGCAAGGCGACGCGGCCCGGCGACGTGCTCGTCATGGCCGACGGCACGACCGTCGAGGTCACCAATACCGACGCCGAGGGCCGCCTCGTCATGGCCGACGGTCTCGTCGCGGCGAGCCGCGAGAACCCCGACGTGATCGTCGATGTCGCCACCCTGACGGGCGCCGTCATCATCGCGCTCGGCACGCGGCACACCGGCGTGATGGGTCACGGCGACGCCCCCGATGCCTTCCTCCTCGCCGCCGACCGAACGGGCGAGCACGCCTGGGCCCTGCCGCTCATGGAGCACATGCAGCCCGCGCTCGACTCGCGCGTGGCGGACATGCAGAACGCGAACGTCGGCGACCGCGCCGCGGGCACGGTGTTCGCTGGGCTCTTCCTGCAGCGCTTCGTCGGCCGGATCGACAACGACCCGGAAGCCGATCGGATTCCGTGGGTGCACCTGGACATCGCGGGTAGCGGCATGAGCACCTCCTCCGCCTATGGCTTCACCGACAAGGGTCCGACGGGCGCCTCTACGCGCGCGCTCATCGACTTCGTCGTCGCCGGCGGCGACGTCGCCTGACCACGCGAGAACGGATCCGCTCGTGACGGACTACACCTTCGACCTCGTCGTCCTCGGCGGCGGCAGCGGCGGCTACGCCGCCGCGCTGCGCGCTGCCGAGCTCGGTGCGCGCACGGTCGTCGTCGAGCAAGACCTGCTCGGCGGCACCTGCCTGCACCGCGGCTGCGTTCCCACCAAGGCCCTGCTGCACACGGCGGAGGTCGCCGACAGCGTGCGGCACGCGGCGGCCGTCGGCGTGACGGCGAGCCTCGACGGCATCGACGCGACCGCCGCCCTCGAGTGGCGCCGTGCGCTCGTCGAGGGAAAGCACCGCGGATTGAGTTCGCTCGTGAGGGCGCGCGGGATCGAGCTCGTCACGGGTCGCGGAACACTGACGTCGGTCGACGGCCGCCCCGCTGTCGCCGTCGACGGCGACCGATACATCGGTTCCGATGTCGTGGTCGCGACGGGGGCGTCCTCCCGGTCCATTCCGGGCATCGCGTTCTCGGATCGCGTCCTCGACTCCGAGGCCGCGCTGGCGCTCGAATCGGTTCCCGCGCGCGTCGCGGTTCTCGGCGGCGGAGTCATCGGCGTCGAGTTCGCGAGCGCCTGGCGTTCGCTGGGCGCAGACGTCACGATCGTCGAGGCGCTCGATCACCTCGTCGCGAACGAGGATCCCTCATCGCGCACCGCTCTCGAGAAGGCGTACCGGCGCCGCGGCATCGCCCTCGAGCTCGGCGCACGGGTGACGGGCGTGACGGAGTCGGCGGACGGCGTCACCGTCGCGATCGAGCGCGACGGCGATGCGTCGCGCATCGAGGCGGATGTCGTACTGGTGGCCGTCGGGCGCGGCCCGAACACCGCCGGGCTCGGCCTGGAGGAGGCCGGCATCACGCTCGAGCGCGGCTTCGTGCAGACCGATGCTCAGCTGCGCACGGCGGCGTCCCGCGTGTGGGCGGTCGGCGACATCGTGGCCGGCCCTCAGCTCGCACACCGCGGCTTCCGGCAGGGCATCTTCGTCGCCGAGACGATCGCCGGTCGCACGCCGGCACCGCTCGACGACGCGCTCTACCCGCGGGTGACCTACTCGAACCCCGAGATCGCGTCCGTGGGCATGACCGAACCGCAGGCTCGCGAGGCTCACGGCGAGAGGGTCGTCACGCAGGAGGTATCGCTCGCCGGCAATGCGAAGAGCGAGATCGTTTCCGCGGGTAGCCCCGTGCGAGCCGGATCCGTCAAGATCGTCGCGCTCGACAACGGTCCGATCCTGGGAGTCCACCTCGTCGGCGAACGCGTCGGCGAACTCATCACGGAGGGCCAGCTTGCGGTGGCGTGGGAGGCGCGCGCCGATGACCTCGCACCGCTGATCCACGCCCATCCGTCGCAGAGCGAAGCGCTCGGGGAAGCATTCCTCGCGCTGGCGGGTTCTCCTCTTCACACGATGTGACGCCGCGCCCACCTGGCACTTACGTGGCAGTGGGCTCGGTGCCCTAAGCTGATACAAGAATTCAACCTTTTTATAAAGGAGACTCACATATGAGTACTTCCGTTGTCCTCCCCGCGCTCGGCGAGAGCGTCACCGAGGGAACGGTCACTCGCTGGCTGAAGCAGGTCGGCGACACCGTAGAGGTCGACGAGCCGCTGCTCGAGGTGTCGACCGACAAGGTCGACACCGAGATCCCGTCGCCCGTCGCGGGTGTCCTTGAGGCGATCTTCGCCGAGGAGGACGAGACGATCGAGGTCGGCGCCCAGCTCGCGATCGTCGGTGACGGTTCCGGCACGGGCGCCGCGCCCGCTGCCCCGGCCGCCGAGCCCGCAGCCGCCGAGGCCACTCCCGCTCCTGCCGCTCCCGCTGCCGAGGCGCCCGCTGCCCCGGCCGCTCCCGCCGCATCCGGCGACGCCACCGACGTCACGCTCCCCGAACTCGGCGAGAGCGTCACCGAGGGCACCGTCACCCGCTGGCTCAAGCAGGTCGGCGACACCGTCGAGGTCGACGAGCCCCTCCTCGAGATCTCCACCGACAAGGTCGACACCGAGGTTCCCTCGCCCGTCGCCGGCACCGTTCTCGAGCTCCTCGCGGCCGAGGACGACACCGTCGAGATCGGCGCAGTCCTCGCCCGCATCGGATCCGGCGCCCCCGCCGCCCCGGCCGCCGAGGCCCCCGCCGCACCGGCTCCCGCCGCCGAGGCTCCGGCCGCGCCCGCCGCTCCGGCTCCCGAGGCTCCCGCCGCCGAGGCACCCGCTGCCCCGGCCGCTCCCGCCGCATCCGGCGACGCCACCGACGTCACGCTCCCCGAACTCGGCGAGAGCGTCACCGAGGGCACCGTCACCCGCTGGCTCAAGCAGGTCGGCGACACCGTCGAGGTCGACGAGCCCCTCCTCGAGATCTCCACCGACAAGGTCGACACCGAGGTTCCCTCGCCCGTCGCCGGCACCGTTCTCGAGCTCCTCGCGCCCGAGGACGACACCGTCGAGATCGGCGCAGTCCTCGCCCGCATCGGATCCGGCGCCCCCGCCGCCCCGGCCGCCGAGGCCCCCGCCGCACCGGCTCCCGCCGCCGAGGCTCCGGCCGCGCCCGCCGCTCCGGCTCCCGAGGCACCTGCGGCACCCGCCGCTCCGGCTCCCGCGCCCGCACCGTCCGCGAGCGCCGCTCCGGCGGCACCCGCCGACGCCAGCGGCAAGACCTACGTCACCCCGCTCGTGCGCAAGATCGCCGCCCAGAACGGCGTCGACCTGTCGACGGTCACCGGAACGGGCGTCGGCGGTCGCATCCGCAAGGAGGACGTCCTCGCCGCCGCCAAGTCGGCCACCGCACCGGCTGCCCCGGCATCGACGGCTCCCGCAGCCCCGGCCGCTGCACCGTCGACGGTTCTCGAGACCTCGCCGCTGCGCGGCACGACCCAGCCGATGAGCCGCCTCCGCAAGGTCGTCGCATCGCGCGCCGTCGAGTCGCTCAACACGACCGCTCAGCTCACGACCGTCGTCGAGGTCGACGTGACGAAGCTGTCGCAGTTCCGCGACCAGTACAAGAACGACTTCCTCGCGAAGACCGGACAGAAGCTGTCCTTCCTGTCGTTCTTCTCGCTGGCTGCCGTGGAGGCGCTCAAGGCGTACCCGATCATCAACTCCACGGTCGACGGTGAGAACATCGTCTACCCCGACCACGAGAACCTCTCGATCGCGGTCGACACGCCCAAGGGCCTGTACACGCCCGTGCTGCGCGACGCCTCGTCGAAGTCGATCGCCGAGATCGCGGCGGGTATCGCTGATCTCGCCGCTCGCACGCGCGACGGCAAGCTGAAGCCGGACGACCTCGCCGGCGGTACCTTCACGATCACCAACACGGGTTCGCGCGGCGCGCTCTTCGACACGCCGCTCGTGTTCCTCCCGCAGTCGGCGATCCTGGGTACCGGCATCGTCTACAAGCGCCCCGGCGTGACGAAGGTCGACGGCGTCGACGCGATCGGCGTGCGCTCGTACGTGTACCTCGCGCTGTCGTACGACCACCGCACGATCGACGGCGCCGACGCGGCCCGCTACCTCTCGGCGGTCAAGAACCGCCTCGAGGAGGCGAACTTCGCCGCGAACCTCGGTATGTGAATCGAGTTCCGTCCCTGGAAGGGGTCGCGCCGTCCGGCGCGGCCCCTTCCGGCGTTATTCGGGTGCGTCGTAGAGATCGCGGACCCGCCACACCTCGCCGACGAGTTCGACGACGAGGAGTTGCGCTCGGGTCTCGGGTGCCGTCACTTCGATGAGCGCCACTGCCCCGTAGTCGTCGATGAGACGCAGCGCGCGAGCCTCGTGCGCCGCCGCGCCCGCCCGTCCGACATGATCGGGAGCCCCACAGGCCTCGCCGCACGCGTCCCACGCGGCGAGGAGAGCGTCGGCGGCCCGCAGAGGATCGTCGCCGTGCACATCGTCGACGTCGGGCTCGGGTTCCGCGGTCGGAGACGGAGCCGCCTGCGTGGGAGCGACGGGCGCGGGGCCCTCCTCGCGCGCACGCGCATCCGGGGCTCCCGCGGGCCACAGCATCCCCGCGCCGACGACGACTGCGACGACAGCCGATCCGACGACTGCGAGGGGCCACCGCGCCCCCTTTTCCGCGCGCGCTCCCCCGTTCCGGCGGCGCCCACGCGGCCGCGTGCTCGACGCCCGCCGGGCCCGACGAGACGCGAGCCGGTCCGTGACCGAGCTGACGGCGTCGCGAAGCAGCTCGCCCAGGGATGAATCGATGTGGCGGTCGAGGGCATCACGGAGCCACGACCCCGATACGTCGGCGTCTTCGGCGTCGAACCCGATCGCGCGCCCCGTTCGACCCTCGCCAGTGGGCCGCGCCTCGCTCTCGATCGGTTGCGGCGCGGCCGCGTCGAACAACGGCTCCTCCAGGTCATCGAGCCGGCGCGCGAGTGCTTCGGGTCGGTCGAGGCCCGCCCGAACATCGTCGATCGCCCGCACCAGAACGCGGTCGTCGATCTGCGCGGCCACCCTGTCGACGAAGATTCGTGCGGCGGACACGACGGTGTCGCCCGCTCCGTCCACGAATACGAACATGGGGCGGCCGTCGGCGGCGATCCACCACTCACCGGGCCCCTCGACGGCATCGATGGCCGCGGCCTCGGCCACGCCCCGCACGAGCGACACCAGGAGGGTCACGGCCTCGCCTCGCCGCCAGCCGACCCCGGCGGCCTCGCGTTCGCCGCATGCCCGCGACACCGGCTCGCGCAGGTCCGGGAAGACGGCCTCGTGCCCGTCGTCGCACCGCACAATGTCCAGTGGCGCGAGGAGGTGCTGCGTTCCGCGGCAGCGCCAACCCCGCCACCCCTGGAGGGCGTCCGTGTCGACGAGCAGCACGGTCTCCTCGCCGCCCACCGTTGCGCGCGTCGCGGGATACGGCGCCTCGGGCGGGGCCACCCGGCGGATCCGATGCACGGCCAGGTCGAGCACCTCAATGGTGGGTACGGTCGCGTCCATGGCCCCAGCATGACGCGCGCGGCCGCGCCCGCGAGCGGTGCGGCCGCGCATTGTGGATAACTGCCCGGCACTCGCGCCCTGTGCACGCGCTGCCCCGGCATACATACCCCAGCCCGAGCTAGGTAAACTGGGGGTATGGCATCACGCACGGCAGCCCCCGAGAAGCGCCCCGGCATCTTCTCCACGATCAAACAGCTCATCACGTTCACGAAGGATCCGTTCCCGTGGGTGGTGTGGGTTCTGCCGGTCATCCTCGTCCTCGGCACGGGCCTGGGCGTGCTGTTCGCGCTGCTCACCCAGCAGCGCTGGTGGTTCGCGATCCTCTGGGGCTTCTTCGGCCTCATGGTCGGCATGATCGTGGCGATGCTCACGATGAACCGGCTCGCCACGAAGGCGATGTACATCAAGCTCGACGGCATGCCCGGCGCCGGCGGCCACGTCGTCTCGAACATGCTCGGGCGGAACTGGCGCGGCGAGGAGATGCCGGTCGGCATCAACCCGAAGACGCAGGACGTCGTCTACCGTGCGGTCGGCCGCGGCGGCGTCGTCCTGGTCGGCGAGGGTTCCCGTTCGAAGCTCGAGAAGCTCATGAAGAAGGAGCGCACCGTCGCGCGCCGCATCACGCATGACTCGGTGCCGGTGACGGAGTTCTTCATCGGCAAGGGCGAGGGCGAGGTCGCCATCGATCAGCTCGCGAAGCAGATCAAGAAGCTCCCGAAGAAGGTCGACCGCAACGGTATGGCACAGCTCGTCGCCCGGACCGAGTCGATCTCGCGCGGCGGCGCCACGGCTCTGCCCATCCCGAAGGGCATCGACCCCATGCGCGCCCGCGCACCGAAGACGCCCCGCTAGTCGCTCCGGTAACGCAGAAGGGTCCCGCCGCGTGGCGGGACCCTTCTGCGTTACCGGGCGCGGACCAGGATCGTGCCCGCGGCCAGGTCGTGGAGGCCGCGGTTGTCCGCGTCCCAGATCGCCGCGGGGATCACGATGACCGTCAGGGCCGCGCGAACGATCGGTCGCCACAGGCCCGTCCAGGATCCGTCGGCCCGGGTCACGCGCAGGCCCCAGATCCGATGCCCCGGGCTTCCTCCCGCCGTGGGGATGAACACCACCTGGAGCACGAAGAAGATGATGAGCTCCGACCACCACGTGTAGTCGAAGAACGCGGCCGAGATCAGGACGACGGCGGCCCAGTCGGTCGCGAACGCGCCGATCCTGCGTGGCAAGGTGGCGAGGCTTCCGGGCCCGCTCTGCGGAAGCCCAAGCGACTTGCCGACATAGTCGGACGAAGATGCAGAACTGGTCACGGATCCAGCCTATTCGGCGGCGTTGTGCCGCCTCTGGGAGCGGTGCGGGTTTGAGTACCGCACCGTTACCCCCGTAACATCGGGGAAACACACGAGACATGCCGGAGCAATCGTGCGGCGATAGTTTCGATGTATCAGCCCGGCTGGCGCTGATCCGACATCTCTCCCAATCTGGAGCACTCATGTTCAAGGACCCGTCCGAAGTTCTCGCCTATATCAAGGAAGAGGACGTCAAGTTCCTCGACATCCGCTTCACCGACCTCCCCGGTGTGCAGCAGCACTTCAACATCCCGGCGTCGACGGTCGACGAAGACTTCTTCACGACGGGCCAGATGTTCGATGGCTCCTCGATCCGCGGTTTCGCCTCGATCGACGAGTCGGACCTGCAGCTCATCCCGGATGTGACGACGGCGTACATCGACCCGTTCCGCACGCACAAGACGCTCGTGATGATCTTCGACATCTACAACCCGCGCAACGGCGAGGTGTACTCGAAGGACCCGCGCCAGGTCGCGAAGAAGGCCGAGAAGTACCTGGCCTCCACCGGCATCGCCGACACGGCGTACTTCGCGCCCGAGGCGGAGTTCTACATCTTCGACGACGTGCGCTACGAGGTGACCGGCGGCAAGAGCTTCTACTCGGTCGACTCGGAAGAGGCGCACTGGAACAGCGGCCGCGAAGAAGAGGGCGGAAACCTCGGTAACAAGACCTCCGTCAAGGGCGGCTACTTCCCCGTCGCGCCCGTCGACAAGCAGGCCGACCTGCGCGACGAGATCTGCCTGAAGCTCGAAGGCGTGGGCCTTCAGCTCGAGCGCTCGCACCACGAGGTCGGCGCCCCCGGCCAGGCCGAGATCAACTACCGCTTCGACACGATGGTGCACGCCGCGGACGACGTGCTCAAGTTCAAGTACGTCGTGAAGAACACCGCGGAAGAGTGGGGCCAGACCGCCACCTTCATGCCGAAGCCGATCTTCGGCGACAACGGTTCGGGCATGCACACCCACCAGTCGCTGTGGCTCGACGGCAAGCCGCTCTTCTTCGACGAGCAGGGCTACGGTCAGCTCTCCGACATCGCGCGCTGGTACATCGGTGGCATCCTCAAGCACGCCCCGTCGCTGCTCGCGTTCACGAACCCCACCATCAACAGCTACCACCGCCTGGTGAAGGGCTTCGAGGCGCCGATCAACCTCGTGTACTCGGCGGGCAACCGTTCGGCCGCGATCCGCATCCCGCTGACCGGATCCAACCCGAAGGCCAAGCGCATCGAGTTCCGCGCGCCGGACGCGTCGGGCAACCCCTACTTCGCCTTCGCGGCGCAGCTCATGGCGGGCCTCGACGGCATCAAGAACCGCATCGAGCCGATGGACCCGATCGACAAGGACCTCTACGAGCTTCCCCCCGAGGAGGCCAAGAACATCCCCCAGGTTCCGACGACCCTCCCCGAGGTCCTCGAGTCGCTCCGCAACGACCACGCCTACCTGCTCGAGGGCGGCGTGTTCACGCAGGAGCTCATCGACACCTGGATCGACTACAAGTACAACAACGAGGTCCTGCCGATGGCGCAGCGCCCGCACCCGTACGAGTTCGAGCTCTACTATGGTGTGTGAATCCTGACGGTTCCCGAAGCACGTTCCGATGGGCTTCGAGGCCAGTGATTGACTGGGCCCCAGGCAGCAAGCCGCTGCTTGGGGCCCATTCTATCTCTGGGGGTTTACGGACGTCTACGGGAGTAAACGGACGGGTTTTCGGACGGGTTTACGGACGGATCTTCGGACCTCGTGATCGACACCGCCTCTCGGATCTTCGTCACGAGCAGCACGACCGAAAGCGTCGGCCCGGCGACGAACATCTTGAGCGCGTCCCAGCTCGCGATCCCCATCACGATGTAGACCCATCCAGAACCGCCTGCTTCGATGATCTCCGCGAACCAGCGCGCGAGGAGATAGTAGATCGGCGCGATCAGCCAGGTGACCATCGACCACTTCAAGCCGCGGCGGGTGCGCAGCACGTTGATGAGGATGTTCGTCGGCATGCATCGTTGGAAGAACACCTGCAGAAATCCAGCGAGCCTGAAACTCAGATACAGAATCATCGCCCTCGTCCCCTCATCCAGTTCTCTCATCGAGATCGGTCGTGCCACCGACCGTAGGAACAAGGACGTCGACGCAGCACGTTATCCACAGTGCAGTCCTCCGACGGACCGCAACGGCGTCTCGCGCCGCCCACCACTTCTGCGGTCCCACGCAGTTCTCGTGCTGCACGCGGAGTCCTACATCGCGCAGACTGCGACGCGCCGCTGAAGCTAGGTGCACCTCTCCCTGATCGCAGACACAAGAAGGCCGGATCATGACGACTCATCTGTCGGATCTTGCTTGCGATGATCGGAGCGCGCGTATCGTGCTCTCCCATCTCTCCGACCCCGGCGCTGAACTCAGCGGCTCCGTGCTCCGACGTGCCGGCGCGCTCGGGGCGATGAAGTTCGCTGAGTCGCCATTGTTCGTACCCGGCTTGAACGATACCGACTTACTGCTGTGGCAAGAGCAGACTGCCGCGAAGGTCCGGGGCCTCAGGTACGAGATTGATGTTGAGCCGGCAGGTGTGCTCGTGGCCGGCGACGGCGGCTGACCGAAGAACTCGATTGATCCCGCGCACGGGTTGCCGCTCGCGATCTGAGTCGCGGACGATGCCTCGCGGCTTTCGCAAGCGGTGTACGAAGGGGCCTGGCATGTCGCGCTGTTGGGCGTCGCGCAATACCCGTTGTTGAAGGGGCACCAAGTGTTCCGGAATCGGCGTCGGGACTGCTGGCGTTCGCCTAGTAGCGGTTCTTCCGCCAGAAAATGTATTCCCGGTCGTCCTCGGTGAGGCCCCAGTCCACGCCGATCGAGCTCATCCACGAGTTCATGAGCCGACATAGGTCGGCCAGGACCGTGCCGATCTCATCGGTGGTCATGCGCTCGTCGACGGGCCGGAGTCGGTGAAATGTCAGGCTCCAGTCGTCCCAGCTGTGCTCAATGTATTCCTCCCAGCCATCCGGCAGCGGGTCCGGTCGGCGCGGCGTGCCGTTCTCGTCCAGGCCGAGTTCTGGGGAGAGGTAGGCGAACACACGGACCAAACCATTCGCGGCGGTCAGGGTGCGGTAGGCAGCCGCACCGATATCGGCCCGCCAGGTGCGCTTGGCTTCGTTGAGCTCCGCGCGCAGGTGCGCGATCGCGTCCGTGAGGTGGTCAACATGGTGCAGCGGCGAAGGAGCGTGGAGGGCGGTGTATTGCTCGATACGGTTATCATCGACATGCGCTGCTAGCGGCTTGCGGCAGGCGGCGTCGCTGTTGCTCAGGCCCTGAACGTCTTGGTAGGAGTCGGCGTCCTCGCCACGCAGCCGCAAAGCGGCATGCCCGGCCTCATGTCGGCTTATGTGGGCAGCCGCGGCACTCACGTGCGCGGCCAGATCGTCAACGGTTGCTAGCTCCTCTCTCGTGGCGAACAGCACGTCTGCGGAGACCACGATGTCAAAGGTGCCGTCATCGCGTGGGAGGGTGATCGCGCCGGCGTGGCCGGCACCGCGGTCGGTAGTGTAGGGGTCGTCATCGGCACGCCCCGAAACACTGTTCACGGTCGAGATTATGTCGTCGGTGAGCGTTAGCCGCCATCGAGTGATGTCCGGGACCAACTCGACGACCCCTGTCAGCAGGGTCTGTAGCAGTCCCTGTTGCTCAATCATGAAAGATAATGCACCGACGAACGCCGGATCAGCGTCCGCGCCAAATCCGTCGAGAGCCAGGTTGATCAGTGGGGCGCGCGCGTCTGTCATAACCGTCACCATAAACGAGGCCGACGACAGCACCGCCGTACGAGCGAACCTGCACCGGACGCGCCTCGCGCTCGAGCGAGCACATTCCCCCAAAATCGGCACCAGAGGCGCGCTGGGCCGCTATCTTGGCTGTTCTCCTCGGGAAGCCCGCCCCCCTCGCGCCCCATACCGGTACCTCTCCACGTCCGTCGACCGCGAAGGGTACGGGAATAACCTTGCCCGCGCCGATCTACATGCCAAGAGTCTCACCACGCTTGCCGTGGCTGTCGCCCACCTCAAGGGCCGTCCGGCAGTGTGGTCCGCGTATTAGAGGAACCACCGCATTCCAGCACGACTTGGCTCTGGAAGCGCCGATGTCATCTGTTCCCCCACCGGGCCCGAACCAAATCTGGTGAGCTGACGGGGCTGCCCTCGAAGCTCGATAAGAAGTAGGGCTAGATCGTGCGGTCGTGACTCAACTGTCTGCCGTCGCGCAGAATCTGTACCCGTCATCGAGCTCGTCGCTTATCCGCGGGTCGACGAGCACAACCACTGCCGCGCCGGTTGTTCGTACTTCCTCGACACGCCAATGCCGATCCCATCGGACTTCGACGGTTACATCAACGAACTCTTGGCTGAAATCGACGACTCTCCGCGTGGCCGAGGTGTGCCCGAGGTTCTCGGCGTGTTGCTCGATGACCGTTCCAGCGATGTCGCCGAACAGACGAAGTTCTGCCAGCCCACGTCGCGTCCGCTCCCCTGTCTCGACTTCGAGGTCATGTACTTCGACGATATCGATGCGTTTTAGATGAACGGTGGTGAGCACCGCGTCGGCCGGCCAGTTCCACGGCCCGGGACTAACGTGCACAGCAACGCCGTGCTCTGCGAAGGAAATCGCTTCGCCGTGCTCCGAAAGGAAAACGTTGAAGTAGTCCGGGAGGGTTTCCCCCAGAGCAACGGCAAGATCGTCAGTTGCTGGGACAAACGAGTACATCGCCTCTAGAAGGCCCTTGTAACCCGTTGCGCACCGTACGTTCTCGAGACTGCGTGCGTTTCTGCTGAGCTTCTTATCGTTCGTCACAAGTAGGACTAGTTCGTCCCCCGTTGCCGATTCAGCTTCCGCGCACGCCAAGACGATCGCATCCGCAGCGCCTGTCTTGATGTTTACCTTCAACTCACCTGATCCGACTTGCAACACTTGCTCACGCACCGCGTCGCGCCAGACGTGATCCGGTGGCGACCATACCTGCACATGACGAGGAAGATTCCGCTGGATGCGGTCCACAAGCTCGTCAATAGGTGGCGCCGCCGCGATTTCGGGGCGAGGGATGATCAGCTGATCCGTATGCACGGATCTAGCAGCTTCTTCAAACGCCACATACGACGCTCGTGCGTGCTCTGCCCACTCCCATACAACCACTTCAGGGACAACGACGATCGCCTCTCCACCCACCTCGTCGACTACCCGTTCTATGGCTGCCACCGAAAAATGTCCGCGGGGTAGCGCGTTGGTATCGAGCACGACAATCGTCACGATTCAATGCTAAGTGGATCTATTGGCAGGGTTCCCGCAAGCGGTCACTACGGCACGATCGCTGCGACTTGCTACGCCGCTAGCAACATTGCTTCGCCAGCATCTGAAGGGGATCTAAGGAAGCGGAGCCTTAACGCCCTGTGCCGCTATTCCGATCGCTAACAATGCCTACTCTCAGCCACTTGTTCGTGCACAGTGCACCTCTCTCGCATCACCAGCCACGCGGAGGCCGCACCATGACCACTCATCTGTCGGATCTTGCTTCCGATGAACGGAGCGCGCGTATCGTGCTCTCCCACCTCTCCGAGCCCGGCGATGAACGCACCAGCGCGGTGGTGCGACGCGCCGGCGCGCTCGAAGCGCTGAAGCTCGCTGAGTCCCCGTTGATGGTGCCCGGCTTGAACGATGCTGACTCGTTGCTGTGGCAAGAGCAGCTGGCCGCGAAGGCCCGGGATCTCAGGTACGAGATCAATACTGATCCGGCAGGTGTGCTCGTTCCCCGTGACGACGACTGGCCGACGAGTTTGAATGATCTCCGTGCCCGGGCTCCCCTCGCGATCTGGGTCGCGGGCGATGCTTCGCTGCTCTCGCGACCGGCGTACGAACGGTATTGGTAGTGCGCGTTATTTGATTTGGCGCTATTTGGCGGACGGGGGATTCTGCACGACTTTCCGTTCTCGTCGCTTGGGAGAGCCGAGAGGATTTTCCGTGAGCTACAGGTACCGGCAGACCTGGTCCGCGCTGCACGAGTCGGGGTCGGGCTGCGCGGCGTCGTGCCTGAGCTCGGCGATGGTGTCTCGGAGCGCTGTGAGCTGGGCGATCTGCTGCTCGATCTCGGCGAGGCGCGCGTCGAGGAGATCGCGCACGTGCTCGCAGGGAGCAGCGCCGCCGTCGCGGATGTCGAGGATCTGGCGGATCTGGGCGAGGGTGAGGCCCGCGGCCTGGCCGCGGTGGACGAAGTCGATCCGGGCGGCCGTCTCGGGCGCGTAGTCGCGGTATCCGGACGGCGTGCGCTCGGCCGGGGGCAGCAGGCCCTGCTCCTCGTAGAACCGCAGCGTCTTCGCCGTCGTTCCCGCCCGCTCGGCGAGTTCCCCGATGCGCATCGCAGGCCCCCTTTTCTTTCGGCAGAAGCCTTCTTGACCTTCCCCTGCACTGGAAGGTCCAGTATGGCCGAGAAAGAAGAGAAACCCAAGTGACGGGAGCTGCGATGCCCACGAAGTACGACCTCGCCATCATCGGATCGGGCGGTGGTGCGTTCGCCGCCGCGATCCGCGCGACCACACTCGGCAAGTCGGTGGTGATGATCGAGCGCGGGACGCTCGGTGGCACCTGCGTGAACACCGGCTGCGTGCCGTCGAAGGCCCTGATCGCCGCGGCCGACGCACGGCACTCCGCGGCCGACGCCGCCGACCGGTTCCCGGGGATCGCGACGACGGCGGGGCCAGTGGACATGCCCGCCCTGATCGCCGGGAAGCAGGCGCTGGTCGAGTCGCTGCGGGGCGAGAAGTACGCCGACGTCGCCGACTCCTACGGTTGGGCCGTCCGCCGCGGCGACGCCGCGTTCGCCGGCACCCCCGACGCACCGGTCCTCCAGGTCGCCGGGGACGACGGGAGCACCGAGACGATCGAGGCCGGGCACTACCTGGTCGCGACCGGCTCTCGGCCGTGGGCCCCGCCGATCGACGGCCTGGACCAGACCGGGTACCTGACCTCGACCACGGCGATGGAGCTGACCGAACTCCCTGAGTCCCTGCTCGTGCTCGGCGGCGGCTACGTCGCCCTGGAGCAGGCGCAGCTGTTCGCCCGGCTCGGCTCCCAGGTCACCGTGCTGGTCCGGTCCCGGCTCGCGTCGAAGGAGGAGCCGGAGGTGTCCAGGACGCTGCAGGAGGTGTTCGCCGACGAGGGCATCCGGGTGGTCCGCCGCGCGCTGCCGACGCGGGTGTCCCGCGACGCCGCGACCGGGCAGGCCGTCGTCACCGCGGACGTCGCCGGCGGCCGGGAGGAGTTCCGCGCCGACCAGGTGCTCGTCGCCCTCGGACGACGACCGGCCACCGATGGGCTCGGCCTCGACAGGGTCGGGGTCAAGACCGGGGACCTCGGCGAGGTGGTCGTCTCCGACCGGATGCAGTCCTCCCACCCGCGGATCTGGGCCGCGGGCGACGTGACCGGCCACCCCGAGTTCGTCTACGTCGCCGCCCACCACGGCACCCTCGTCGCCGAGAACGCGTTCGCCGACGCCGATCGGGCCGTGGACTACGCCCGACTGCCGAGGGTGACGTTCACCGGCCCGGCGATCGGCGCGGTCGGGATGACCGAGAAGGACGTCGTCGCCGCCGGGATCCGCTGCGACTGCCGCGTCCTGCCCCTGCACCACGTGCCCCGCGCACTGGTCAACCGCGACACCCGCGGCTTCGTCAAGATCGTCGTGGACGCCGACACCGGGAAGATCCTCGGCATCACCGCCGTCGCCAAGGACGCCGGCGAGCTCGCCGCCGCCGGGGTCCACGTGCTCGGCAAGACGGTCGCCGAGGTCGCCGACGCCTGGGCCCCCTACCTGACCATGGCCGAGGGCATCCGGATCGCCGCCAAGGCCTTCACCACCGACCCGTCGCTCCTGTCGTGCTGCGCGTGAACGAACTGGAGGAACCCACGATGTCTGACCTCAGCATGCAACTGCCCGAGCGGCTCAGCCGACTGGGAGAGACCGGCCTGCTCATCCCGCTGCTGCGGCTGCTCGCCGACGGTGACCCCGTCACCGTCCAACAGCTGTCCGTGGCTGCGGGCCGCACGATCGACGAGGTACGGCTCGGACTGGCCGCGATGCAGGACACCGAGTACGACGACCAGGGCCGAATCGTCGGCCAGGGCCTCACGCTGCGCCCTACACCGCACCGGTTCACCGTCGACGGTGAGGAGCTCTACACCTGGTGCGCCCTGGACACCCTCATCTTCCCGGCCCTCCTCGATCGCCCAGCGCGCGTGGAGTCCGTCTCCCCGGCCAGCGGAGAGACGATCCGCGTCACCATCGATCCGGTTGCCGGTGTCACCGGCGTCACACCCCCGAGCGCCGTGGTGTCGCTGGTGAACCTGGAGCAGATCACCTCGATCCGCTCGGCCTTCTGCAACCAGGTGCACTATTTCGCCTCCGTCGACGACGCCACCGGGTGGCTCTCTGAGCATCCCGGTGCCGAGGTGGTGTCGGTGGCCGAGGCCTACCGGATCGGCAACGAGCTCACAACGAGCCTGCTCGACCTGCTTCAGGACGACACCCCGGTGGCCGACGACTGTCCCCGCTGCTGTTGACCCGCGACACAGAAGGATTCGAGAACGCTATGACCTCCAAACACGACGACCGAACGCGAGGCGGTGGCCTACTCCTGGGAGCCGGTGCCGTGCTCCTCATGACGATCTGCTGCGCGCTGCCCGTGCTCATCGCCGGCGGAATGCTTACTGGCATCGGCGGGCTCCTTCTCGGCAACCCGTGGGTGATCGGCGTGGGCATTGCGCTCCTCGCGATCGTGCTGCTCGTCGTCGTCCGCCGCCGAACCCGCCGCGGCCGTGTCGAACCTGACTGCTGCCCGCCCACCGAATCCGCTCACCGCACCGACCCGAAGGGCGAACAGAACCAATGATCAGCTCCCGCGCCCGTCGTTCGCTCGCCACCCTCCTGCTCGCAGGCTCGCTCATCCTGACCGCCTGCGGCACCGTTGATAAGGATCCCGTCTCTGCCGAGACTGCCACCGCCGCGACGGTGACCAGCATCGACGCTCAGCGGATCAGCCTGCCCGCCGCCGGGAAGCCCACCGCGGTGTTCTTCTTCTCCGTCGGCTGCGGCGAATGCGTCGGCGGAGTCCGATCCCTCGGTCAGGCGGCAGCCGCGGCCGAGGAGGCCGGCATCGATGCCCAGTTCCTCGCCGTCGACATGGATCCGCGCGAACCTACCGAGACCATTCAGAGGTTCATGGAGTACGTCGACGCCGTGCATGTCCCCGCCGCCATCGACGAGGGCGCGGCGCTGTCCCAGCGCTTCGGGGTCGCCGCGCTGTCTACACTGATCATCGTCGACAGTGACGGACAGGTGACCTTCCGCGCCACCGACCCCGACGCCGATACGATCGTCTCCGCGCTCCACAAGGCCGGGGCCTGAGCGATGGGCGGACTCCTCGCCCTTGCCTTCGCCGCCGGGATGATCGCCCCCGTCAATCCCTGCGGCTTCGCGCTGCTCCCGGCCTGGATCACCCATGCGCTGGGCGACGCCGCCTCTTCCTCAGCCCCGGTGCGCCTGCTGCGCGCCCTACGGGCTGGCCTCGCGCTGACGATCGGGTTTGCGGGCACGCTCGCCTTGGCTGGCGTCGCGGTAAGCGCCGGCGCACGGGGCCTGATCCAGGCCGCCCCAGCCCTCGGCCTCGCCGTCGGGATCCTGTTGGTGCTGCTCGGCGGGGCGATGCTAGCCGGACGCTCTATGTCCCTCCGGCTTCCCGGCATACCCGGCCGCGCAATCGAACGGCTGCCCAGCGCCGTGCGCATGGTCGTCTTCGGCGTCGGCTACGCCGCGGCCTCGCTGTCGTGCACCTTCGGCGTACTCCTCGCGGTCATCGCCCAGGCCCAGGCGACAGCCAGTTTCGTCGGGCTGCTCCTCGTCTTCGCCATCTATGCCGCCGGCTCCGCCACCGTCCTGCTGCTTGTCGCCGTGGTCGCCGCCGTAGCCGGTTCTGTGCTGTCCAGGCGGATCGCCGCACTGACACGATTCGTTCCCAAGGTCACCGCCGCCGTCCTGATCCTCACCGGCGTCTACCTGGCTTGGTACTGGTTTCCAGTTGTCGTCGGCGATGCCCCTTCCGCAGGGCGCACCGACGTCGCCGCTGTCTCGGCGACGATATCGAACTGGCTCCAAAGCAACACCGGCGTCATCGCCGGCCTGTCTACCACCGTGGTGCTCATCGTGCTACTAAGCGGATTCCTTCATCAACGCCGTCGGAACTCCGGACGGAGGACCGAGGAGGACTGCTGCGACCCTCAGTCGACGCACTCTCCCGGGGACCGGCCGAGCGTGCCGACCGAGCGGCATTGAGCGGCTCCTGCACGTCAAGGTCATACGACGTGGTTGACCGGAACGACGAACTCGGACACCAGACGCCCTCCCACCCGACGCCGATCATCGGACACGGCGTGGGTGTTGTTCGTGGCCTATGTCGAAGGAGAGCGCGGCCACGATCAGGACGAGTTGACCGCCGAGCAGAATCGGTGCCGCCCGATTCTCACGACGTGACATCCCTGGAAACGTCATCGTCAGATTTCAGTGCAGGACGACTGGGAGGGGCATGCCGACGCGCTCGACGACCGCGGCGGCGTAGGCGGTGCTGTTCGCGCCGATCGCGTTGGACCAGGCGATCGCGGAGGAGATGTCCAGGCCAGTCAGCCGGCTGAGAACGACGGGTGGGAGTTCCTGCGCGAGCGCTATCAGCGCGCCGGTGCGGGCAAGTCGCGGCGGGATGCCGGCAGCGCGGAGCCGGGTATTCAGCGTGTCGGGGGCCATGTGATGCCCGGCCCGGGTTCCGGGATAGACCCACTCCTGTTCGATGCTCTCCACGAACATGCGAGGCGCGGTGCGGTTGCTGGCGGCTCCCGCGGCCGCCGGCGCGAGCTCGGCGGGGAGCACGAGAGGTTCCTGGCCGAGGCGGACGACCACGGCCTGGTCCGTGACGGTGACGTCTTCCGCGCGCAACTGGACGATCTTCGCCGCCCGGACGCCGAACATGAGCATCAGCCCCGCGGCGAGCTTCGTGTGCGGGTTGATGGACGGGTCGGAGGTGACATCGGCGAGCAGCCGCCAGCGTTCCTCGTCGCTCATGGCTTGCGGGCTCAAGGCTCCTGATGGCGGGCGTGGAGCGGTGAGCGGTCGGGATGCGCCGGCCCGTGCGGTCCAGGTCAGGAAGTGGTGCAGGAACGGGCGTCGGCCGCCGGTGAGCCATTCATCGACATCCGCCTGGGTGAGGGACACGAGAGAACCTCCGCGGGTATGGATCCATTCCAGCAGTTCGATGATCCCCGCGATCTCGAGCCGCCGCCAGGACAGCTGGCCTGATCGGGACGGCATCGTGTTGCGGCGCAGTGCGCGCAGGTGTCGCCATCGCGCGTATTGGGTGACGGTGCGCTGTTCACCCGGGTCGGGGATCTCGGCAAGTGCGCTGTCGAGCCAGAGCTCGAACCGGGCGAGCAGCTCGTCCCGCGGTGGGAGCAGCCCGTGGTCGATGAGCACGGACCGAACCGCTCGGGTCTGATACTCCGAGCCGGCCTGGTCGAGGTAGGCGTGAGTGCGCAGGGATGGGGCGGTGAGCACTCGGGTGATCAGCGTGCAGGCGACGGTGCCGCGTTCGAAGGCGTAGACGATCTTCGACGGAGCACCCTGGAACCACCGCTCTCGCAGATGCGCGATGCGTGCATCGGAGGCGGCGAGCTCGTCGGGCACCATCTCCCGGATCATCTGATCGGCTCGGCAACGGGGGCAGAGCTTCGCGATCAGCCGTGTGATGGTCCCGCAGCTGGTGCAGGGGCGGAACGACTCCGGTTGGCGGGGATAGCAGAGCGGGCAGAACGGCCGGCCCTCGATCCGGCCGTTCACTATCCGAGCGTCTCCGCAGCTTGTGCAGGTCTCGATGATCGGCGGAACGCAGGCCCAGCAGAGATAGCCGGAGCCGTCTTCGGTGCGCTTGTGGCGCAGCCGGACCTCCCCGCAGCTCACGCAGGGCTGGCGAGGGTTGGAGCACTGCTCGCAGGCGGCGCGCGCGGTTCCCGGCCAGCGGCATTGCCGCTCGTTCCCGCAGATCGTGCAGGTGTCGACGCTGGCCTTGTCGGAGCAGGGTTTGCAGATCGCTTTCTCGCTGCCGTGGAACAAACAGGGCGCAAGCTCCCCGCAGTCCGTGCAGGTGTCCAGCCGGGAGGAGCTCCGACACGTTGAACACAGCGGGCCCTCCGGGCTGCGGTAGGCGATCAGTCGATGGTTGCCGCAGCTCACGCAGACGGCGTTCTCGTCGGGGAGCTTGTTCGTGCAGCGTTGGCAGAGTCGCCGCCCGTCGGAGAGCACCCGCTCCAGGTTGGTGACGTCGTCGCAGCCATCGCAGGGGGCATGGTGCGCGATCCGGTAGCAGCGTCGGCAGCTCACTCGTCCCTCGACGCGTTCGGTGAGCGTGCGCGTGGTGCCGCAGCCTCCGCAGCGTCGTTCGGGCAGACGCGCGCCGTCCGCGTGGAGAAGGTCGTAGAACGTGCCGAACAGCACAGAGCCCGCGGCCGGGTCGGAGAACCACTCCGCGCCGTGGGCCTGCAGCTCGAGCATCAGCCGCACTCGGCGGTCCCTCCCGTCCGCCGCCATCTGCTCCACCGCTCGAAGGATGGTCGCGGTCGCGACACGGCGATGGCGGCGGACTTGCTCGACGATGCGCTCGGCCGCTTCGGGTTTCATGTCGACCCAGCATCGTTTGCAGTACGCGCTCTCACCGGGCCCTGTCTGCACGCGGCGGGTGTGCCCGCAACGATCACAGAGTCCGCTCCTGGAAGCGAGACGGCGACCGCATGGAGCGCAGATCCGCCCGGTCGGCGTGCGCTGCAGCAGCTTCCGCAGCCCGCCGCAGTGTGCGCAACGCGGCGGTCGGACAGTCCGCGCTCCAGCCTCGTGGAGGCGAAGCAACAGACTTGCCAGAGCCGGCGTGGTCTGCGGATCCGCCGCGGTGAGCAGCCCGGGTGCCTGCGTGACCAGGTCGAGCGTCCGGCGGGCAACCGGCAGCTGCCGGAACGAGCCGTTCACGATCTCGGCGATCCGCTCACGCGGAAGAGCCTGCTCGACGGCGGCGATCTGCGTGGTCAGCGCGGCGAAGACCGGGTCAAGCATCCGGCGGGAGAATCTGCGCCCTACGCGGCTTCAGGCCCGACTCCCGGAGTCGGTTCGTCGCCGAATCGCCCCGCTCCGGCCCAGGATCGGTCGTCCCGGTCGCTGCGACCGCGCTGCCGAGGACCACCCGCGGCGCGAGCTCCTCGAACGTGCAATCGAAGATGTCCAGCAGCGCGACCAGCGCCTGCATGTTCATCCGCTCCGGCTTCTCCGCGGCGAGCCGATATACCTGGCTCGTCGACAAGTAGACGCCCCGCTCTTCCAGCAGCGGGACCAGCTTCGTCGTGGAGAACATTCCCGCCGCCGCCATCACCTCCCGAAGCCGCCACTCAAACCCGATCAGTCTCATCGCCCGCTCTCTTCCTCATCGCGCGGCCTGTGCCGCGTCTTCTCGATCGCCTGACTCATCATCGTGTTCATGTAGTCCGCGCTCACGCCCGTATAGATCGCCGTCGTCGACTGGTGCAGGTGCCCGACCTGACGTTGCACGAACGCGGGATCGACCCCGGACTCGATCAGGTGGGTCACGTAGGAATGACGCAGCGCGTGCGGCGTCAACACCTCATCCAGCCCCAGCGCCGTCCGGTAGACGGCGAACCTCGACGCCAGCTCCCGCGTGCGCAGCCTCGTCCCGCGTTCCGAGACCCAGAGCGCCGGCGACCCGTCCCGGACCATCAACGGACGCACCTGCTCGACATACTCCTGAAGAGCCTCAACCGCCCAGCCGAACAACGACACGACCGCCCGCCGTTTCGGCGGCCCGCCCCGCGACGACTTCCCGTGCCGGATCTGCATCACACCGAACTCCCCGAACTGTGGAGCCTTCGAATTCCTGTAGAAGTCGGTCACATCAAGCCCAACCGCCTCGCTCGCCCGCATCCCCCATGCGTAGACGACCTTGAACAGCGTCGCGTCCCGGAACGCAGGCAGAGCACCCTTGCGGCGCTCGTCCAGCAACCGCGTCACCTCGGCGTCAGCATGATCCAGCAAGCGCTGCAGCTCCGACCGCGTCAACGGGCGTCGCCCCGGCTTGCCCTCGTAATCCTGCAGGTGCGCGAGCGTGTTCCATTCATGGCAGACCTGAACCGGGTGCGTCCCGAAACGCTCCATGCACTCGTCAACCCAGCCGTAGTGCGGCGAGCAGATGTAATCGCAGAACGCGCGCACCGCCCCCTGGTACGACCGGATCGTCGACGCTTCGACCTTCCGTTGCGACACCAGCAGCGCCATCCACTCGTCAAAGTCGCCCGCGGACCACTCCCACGGCTTCTTGCCCGCGTACGACTCGAACCTCCGGACCACGCCCAAAGCGCGCGACACCGAATCCTCCTTGAGATGTCGGCCACCGATCTGCTGCATCCGCCAGCCCTCGATCATCGCCTCAAACACGGCCTCATGAGCGTTGAGGAACGACACCCCGCCCGCAAGATACAGCGACGACGCACCGTGTGGAACTCGTCCCATCAACCACCCAATCCATCCACATAACGCGCTAATCGTGCATTAGATGCGAATCTATCAGCCCGTCAGACCTCGTCGCGCGGAAAATCGCGGGGCTATCGAAACGACCGATAGCCTTTCTGACGCAGACGCCCGTTCGGATCTCGCATCTGATGCAATACCGCGGGGAAACGACAATCACCGGGGCGCGCGCGGCGACGACATACGGCGAGCATGTGTCTTCCGACATCGCGCGCGAACTAGCGGAGACTGGCACCGTAATCGTCGCGGGCGGGAGCTACGGCATCGAAGCGGCCGCGCACCGTTCGGCTCTCGCAGAAGGCAAGCCTTCGATCGCCATCATCGCGAATGGTATCGACCGCCGCTACCCCACCGGCCACGCCGATCTCTTCGCAGATATCGCTTCGACCGGAGCTGTCATCAGCGAGCTGCCGCCGGACTCTGTCCCCACACGCGCCCGTTTCATCGCTCGATCCAGGCTGCTCGCCGCACTCTCGGATACGACGATCGTCGTCGAGGCGGGCGCACGCTCGATGGCGCTCCGCACCGCGGCCGAGGCAGAAACGCTCGGTCGAGGAATCGGCGCCGTCCCCGGGCCGGTCACCAACTCCGCCAGCAGCGGCGCCCACCAACTGATCAGAACTGGCACGGCTCAGCTCGTCACAAGCGGTCGAGACGTTCGACTCCTGCAAGCAGATCGGGCGGCCCCGTTGCCGACGCGGTCCGTCTTCAGAGCGAGCCCTGACCAGGCCCCGCGCCGCATGTTCTGATCCAGGTTCATTGCGCTCCTGGCGCCATCATGATCACAAGCCGATGCCCGCGACCGGCGCCGGACGACGCGGCGCCTGTTGAACGATGCCGCGGGATGCGCCTGCGACGGTACGTGCTCGTTCGAGCGCGCGCTGCGCCCGGGCACGGTCTGCCTTGTGGGTCTCTGTTTCCGCGTCCGGCCCAAGCGCATCGTCCGAAATGACGCCGTAGCGGTCCCGATACGCTGCCACTGTCAAGGCTGCCCTGTGCCATTGCTCTGCTGGTCCAGGCGTCCCGGGAATCGTGCCCAGCGCTGCTGTCCACGGCCGCTCGTCGTTGATCGCATCGTTGAGGACCGTCTCCGCGCGCGCGTTGATGAGTGTCTGACGCTCGGTCAGCGCCTGCTGCATGTCGGCTGCCATCGGTCCGGACGCTGCTGCGATGAGGCCGACGATCATCTGGGGGCTTCGAGAGCGATGGCCGGAGCTCGCGGGGCGTGCCGTCGCTCGAGCCACCCGATAGTGAAGGACCGACGCGATGTCGTCCGCGTCGTCGAAGCCGCGGGCAGCGACGAGCCTTGGCACCAGTGCCTCGACGTCATGCCGGTTCGCTTCCGCGGCGCGAAGCTCGGCTGCGAGCGCTCCGAATGCGTCGGATTCGAGTACCTGCTGTTGCTGCTCCGTGCTGAGCGGGGCGTGACGGATGACGCTCGCCCACCGATCGCGTTGGGCTGCGGCCGCAATCGTCTCGTATTCGGCGGCGAGCTGTGCGATCGACCCCCAGTGCTCCTGCTCGACGGTGATTGTCTCGTGCGCGGTGGGTTCTGCAGCGAGGTGCTGCAGCACGCCGTAGAGAACGGCACGCGCGTTCGCGTAGGCATCATCGTCGGGGTGCGGGATGCGGTGAAGCTCGTCGGGCCGGTCGGTGACGACGTAGGCGCGGTTGGATTCTCTGCCGCGCGTCATCGCGACGTACAGGTTCTCGCGCGTGGAGGTCGGTTCGACGAGGGCGTGAGCGGTGTCGACTGTGAGCCCCTGCGCCCGGTGCGCCGTGACGGCGTATCCGAGTTCGACGTGCTCGGCAACGTATTGCGCTGGCAGGACGATGTTGCCGCCGATTCGTCGGCTCGGATGACGGATGACGAGCGAGCCGTCGTCATTCACCTTGCGGATGCTCCAGGTGATGCCGTTCTTGATCCAGCCGCGACCGGTGGCGGTGCGGAGTCTCCGATCGTTGCGCCGGGTGACGATAGTGTCGCCTTCTCCGGCGTAGGAGCCATCGTGCAGGGCGACTTCGTGCGTCGGCTCGATGACCCCATCCATGATGAGGTCTGCGCGTGCTCGGTTGTTGAGTGCAGCGACGTCATCGCGCGTCTCCGCAATGAGCACGCTCCGCTTCCCGCTTTCTGAGTCGTGTCGCCAAGCAGCGTACGCCGCTTCGAGCATTGCTTCGGCATCGCCGTCAGACACCCGCCCGTGCTCGAGGTAGGTATCAATGACGTCGGTGCGGCCATGGCGGAGTTCGAGAGACGCGAGCTTCTCCCAGTCGTTGGAGAACCGGTGTACGTCGGTGAGCTCGGGAAGGTCAGCTTCCCGGTCATCGACGAGCATCCCGAAAGCTCCTCCGGCGTCGACGGCTTGAAGCTGGCCGTAGTCGCCGACAAGGAGGATCTTCGCACCGGCCTTTCCCGCGAGCCCAGTGATGCGATCGAGCGAGAGCGTGCCGGCAAGCGACGCCTCGTCGATAATGACCAGTTGCCGTGGTGAGAAGGTGGCCCCGGTGAGTTCGTGATTGGTCCACCATCGCGCGGTGTTCTCGGTCCCGATGCCGAGGTCGTCGCCGAGCACCTGCGCCGCTGCCGCCGACGGGGCAAGCCCGACGACGCTATGCGGCCCGTGCTGCGTCTCCCACGCGATGCGCAGAGCACGGAGCGCAGTGGTTTTCCCGGCACCGGCCGGTCCAACGAGGACATCCAGGACTCGGCCCGACACCGCGATCTTCACGAGCGCTTCTGCCTGGTCATCGCCGAGCCGTTGACTGCCTGGCAGGCGCTTCCGGATCGCTCGCTCGACGGAGGTCACATCCAGAGCCGGCCCGTTCAAATCGCGAGAATGCGCCAACAGTCGGTCTTCGGCCGCGAGTAGCGCCTCCGAGGAGGACACGGTCGAGTGGCGCGGACGAAACACGGACGAGCCGTCCGTCCGTTGGAAATTCGCCGGCGTCACGGCGAGATCTTGTGGAGTCAACCGCAGCGACTCGGATTCGGCCGCGTCAACGATCATGCCAACGACGACCTCCCGGTCCTGCGTCGTCGAGAATCTGTACGGCATCGTCTGCCGTGCGGCTTCGGCGGTGAGGTTCCATCGTCTCCAGGTCGCACGCTTCTCCCCCACGGCTTCGACGACGTGCCGCCCGAGTGTCGCGATCACGTCGAGAGGAATGTCGTCGGCACGCAAGACCAGTGGAACGTCGTTACCAGTCACCGACGATGCCCAGGCAGTCGGGTCGCTTTTGAGGATCTCTGCGGCTCGCGCTCGCCAGGATGCCGTGAGGTCGGTCAGTGAGTGGATCTCCTTGTCCGGTCGGGTCGACAGCGTGGCTTGTGCTCGCAACTTCATCACCGTCGCTGGCGATGGCCGCCGCCCGTGCGTTTCGACGTATTCCGCCACCAGTCGGTCGGTCTCCTGGTCGATCCCGCGGGCTCGTGTCGAGAACTCCTTTTCCAGTTCTGCGGGCACGCCGGCAATGGTCCAGGCATCATTTCGGTCCCGCCCCCGTGAGCGCGCTTCCCACTCAACGCCGAACAGCCTTGTGAGGTGATCCGCGAAGACTGCCTCGTGGAGTTCCGACAGAGCGACGGTCGCCGCATGCATCGGTCGTCCGTCGAGGGATCGCCACCGTCCGTCCAGCAAGGTCTTGACTTTGTTCGAGATCACCACGTGGGTGTGGAGATGCGGATCGCCGGCACGGCTGTCGAAGTGATCATAAGCAGTTGCAATCAGGCCTGCGACGTCAGCCTGCGCAACGGCGCCGTCGAGTGCGGTCGTACCGGTGCGCGTCGCTGCAACCTCGCGCTCCATGTAGGCAACCATCTCCGCAACAGCCGCATGATGCGCGTCTGCGATCAGGGCCTGCGTCCCTCCATCAGCGACTGCCCACAGAACACTCGCGGCCTTCGGAATCGAGAACGTGAAGTCGTATCCCGCGACTGCCTTCCGATGTTTGACAGTCGCTTCCTCCTGCTCGATCTGAGCCACCGCCTGTGCGCGCTCGAGCACCCCCAGTGACGCATCCAGTTGCGACACCCGCGCCTCTGTCCGCTCCTGCGAGGAGCGGTACGTCGGATATGCACGGCCCAACGGGCTGCCACTCACAGGATCGACGCCCATCCCGATGAGGAGTTGAAGCTGCGATTCCGAGACCTCGTCGCCAGCCGCGATCTCCCCGGAACCGAGCGAGGACACTCCCGCTCCGAGCCATACGCCTGGTGGGGTGCCCTCAGCGCTGTAGTAGCGCGTCAGCGGAGTCGAGAGCGACCGCTTCCCATCGCCGGCCGCAACGGTGCGGAGCAGGTACTTGTAGCCGTCGCCCGCGCTCATCACTCGCATCGAGACCGTCATGCAACGCAGGTGTGCCCTGCATCCTGCCGCTAACGGATACCCGCGCCACGCGGTCGCCGGTTTCAGATACAACGGGCATAGAGGGGAATCAAAGACGGCGCGTGCCGCGCCCAGAGGCAGTGAAAGCCGCTCGGATGAATACGATCAGATCATGCCGCATAGCTCGAAACGCATCACCGCCATCACACGTCGCAAACTAGTTGACTCGATTTCCCTCTCCGGTCTCAGCTGGTCCGGGCGTCTTGACGAGCCGAGCTTCCTCGGGCGGATTTACGACCTGAGCGCACTGCCGAGCACGGATACCCGCTACCGAGATGCGGCCGGGGATATTTGGCAACACCGCGTGAACAACCCGTACGACTGGGAAGACGATTGGGTCTTCACTGACAGCAGATTCGGCCTCATGCACGGCGACGACGAAGTGCTCCTCGTGTTCCTCGCCGAGATGCTCCACCCGGTCGTGCGAACGGACGAGACTGAGACGGCGCTCTATCTGAAAGCGTTCAATGATGCTCTCTCGCGCGATGGCTACGAACTTTACGCGTCCGATTGGATCAGTGGTCATGCGATCTATGGGTGGAGGCGCCTGGACGCGTTCCATGGCACTTCGCCTGAGCTACGCCTAAGCGAACGCCCCCTCACTGACCCGGATGTTCTCCAAGAACACCTCAACCGGATCCGCGCCGGTCTAGTCTCAGACCCGCCGGCGGCAATCTCCTCATGCAAGAACCTGATCGAGTCGCTGTTCAAGATCATCCTCGACCGCAGTGACGTGGAGTACAGCCACAGCGCTGACGTCCCGGAGCTTTACCGCAAGGTCGCGGACCTCCTCGCGCTGAACGCAGAGGCAGTGCCGGAGTCTGTCCGAGCGAGCCAGACGTCGCAGAGGATATTGCGCACGCTCGTGACCACCATCAACTCGCTCTCCGAACTGCGGAACGCGCTGGGTATCGGACATGGACAATCACGGCGTAGTGAAGCCCTTGCACGTCACGCCCGTCTGGCGCTGAATGCTACGGTCACCGTCGCGGAGTTCGTTCTCGACACTTGGCAGGTCCGACTCGAGTCAGGAGCCCTCGAGATTGGTGATCCACAGTGACACAACCCGACGGTTGGCTATACCGAATCAACCAGGACAACACGGCGCGGTACGTCCTAGGCACGGTTGGCACAAATCCCCTAATCTGCGTGGGCGTCAACCCGAGCACTGCAACGCCCCAGCGGCTAGATCCTACGGTGACGCGCGTCGCCAAGAGAGCAAGGGACAGCAACTTCGACAGCTGGATCATGCTGAATCTCTACCCGCAGCGATCGACGGCACCAGAAGGCATGCACTCCCGATATCTTCCGTATCTGAAAGCCCAAAACGAGCAACACATTGCCGAAGTTCTACAGAACGGCAGGCACACATTGCTGGCTGCGTGGGGCGAGCTGATCGAGACACGCGATTACCTCCCGGAAATGCTCCATAGCATCGCATCGATCGCAGAACAGTCGTCCTGCGACTGGATGTCGATTGGCTCCCCGTTAAAGAGACATCACCCTCGGCATCCGTCGCGGGCGCGATACGACATGGAGCTTCAGCGCTTTGATATGACGACGTATTTGCAGAGGTTTTGAACCTGATCTGCGTCGCCGCAGAAGAATTCTTACGGCGCGCGGCTTCCATACCCAATTTCGCAAGCTACGAGCTCTTGTATTGATGATGATGATCCCCCAGCTTAGTGACCGCCCTAGTTCACGGCTTTGCGGACCACGGTTCATGTCACCTCAGGGGATTCAGGACATATCCTGACAGGATGTCAGGCTTCCCCTCCGCGACCCCGAGCGATGCTCGCCCTACCCAGACCAAAAAAGCCGCGTCAAGCACCAGACGCGGACACATGGTCACGAGAGGCTACATCTCTGCCTGGGCTAACAAGAAGAATGTCGTAGACGTAATCGACCTGCAGCACGGACGCGGGTACCCGTCGTCAATCATGAATGCCTCAGTAGTGAGCTACGTCTACGATCCCCAGGTCATGAGCCTCGACTTGGAGAGCGAGTACGGGCGCATCGAGAGCGACGGTGTCGTTGCTATCAACAGGCTACGCAATAGCCAGGTGCTGGAGCGCAGAGATCTGGACGCCGTAGTGGCTTTCCTCGACATGCATCTTCACCGCGGCAGGTACGCCGATCGCGCCAACGTACGTGTCCCAGCGGTCCTAGTGATGAAGGATGGGACCTCCCAAGATGCCGAATTGAAGCTGGGCGACATGCTGATCCTCGCCCAACAGCATCCTGAAACTCTCCGTCTGACATCGCTTGGCCTCGCACAGTGGACTTGGCGCCTGTACCCAGTCGACAACCTTGCCACTGGTGACGGGGCCGTCCTTCTATGGAGGAAAACGGCAGATGCCGATTTGTCGACTGTTACGTTCCCGCTATCGCCTACTCAGTTGCTCGTGATCGGTGACCCCCTGCCCGGGGAAATGAACATGAATGCGTTCCTCGCGAGAAACTGCCGCCGTTGGATGGTCGGACAGCGTGGAACACTCCCCCTCGACATGGCCCCGACGCTCGTCTCCGCACGGGTGACAGGCCAGGGGTGACAACCGCGGCCACGTCTTCCCAGCAATGCTGGCCCCTCGATCTGCAAGAGGCGTGGTGACTCATTCGAGCTGCTGGCAGGAGTCGGTGGAGCCGCCCGGCTCGAGGATGTAGGACTCGCCGCGGCGAGGGCATTCAGGTCCGCGAGCAGGGCGTCGTCGGGCGCAGCGCACACACCTGGCTCCCATAACAGGTAGCTCGCGCGATGTTCGGATGTGGATACCTCACACAAGGCAGTAGTGCCTTCGTAGCGTGCGGACTACCTCGAGAAAGGGGTCCGCCATGCTCACCGTCGATCAGTCCAATGCTGTGTCCGATCTCACCGCCGTCGCATCGTTCTACTACTTCCCCGGCGTCACCGAAGAGATCAAGGGCTACGACCTCGCCTCACAGGTCGAGCGATGCATCGAAGCGGTGCCGAACTCGGAGCAGCACCGACTGCGTCCGCTCGTCACCGCTGCGATTATCGACCCGACGAACAACCGAACGTCGTTGTTCGAGTACCTCGCGGAGCACACCGAGGACGAGATCCCCGACGACGTCGATCGTGTCGTTGCGAGGTAGACACCGTGTCTGGCTCGACAGGCCGCGACGATCGACGAGCACCTGCTTCTCCGGGCGCACCGCTCCCCCGATCGACAGGCTGGGCCCACGCTCATCCCGAACGCGCGAAGGCGCTCAACGAGCAGTGGCGTGCTGACCATCCGGACCGAGTCCGTCAGATCTCGCGGGACTACTGGCATCGCAACCGCGAGCAGCGCCTATTCGACGCGGAAGAACGCAAGTCAACGCCCGAGGGGAGGCGGCGTGCGGCTGCTTATCAGCGTCGTGCGCGAGAGGACCCCGAAACGCTGCGCAAGCACCGCGAGGGCATGGCGAAGCTCCGTGCATCCCCCGAGTTCAAAGAACGCAACCGCGAGCGGTATCGCCGCGACCGCCGACTCAAAGAGCTCGGGCTTCCACCGCGGCGACTCCACAAAGTTCCCGCCGCACATCGACGCAAGTTTGCCGCGGATGCTGATGCTTGGTTCACACGCAAGCGCACAAAGCAACAGGTGGCACGGCTCCGTCGCGAAGCCCGTCCGTCGAAGGCGCAGTTGCGCGACGAAGCGCTCAAGAGCCCTGACGCTGTGGAAGCCCGCATCACCGATGCCGTCCGCAACATGCGCGCCCGCAAGCAGCTCGTCACCGAGACACTCATCACGTTCGGGCCGCAGTTGCAGTTGCTGATCGAGACGACGAATGCGCACCGTGCTGCACGCGGCCTGAGTACGCGCAATGTGGCGCAAGCACAACACGACGCGGCGGTGTCGATCGTCGACCGATACTTTGCGACGGTCGCTCCCGGAGAGCAGCTGGTGGATCGGCGTGCATACCTCAGCGCAACGAAGCCGCGCCTGTTGCATGCCGTTAGGAAACAGCAAGCCGCGCTACCGGCGTTCACCGCGCCGGTGACTTCCGTGATCCCGGGATCGTCAGGGCGACGTCTGTAGTCATCAACGCCGGATGTAGCAATCCAGCGGAGCGGGGGCCGTTAGCCCCCGCTCCGCTGTTCAGTCAATCTCGAGCGTAGGCAGTCCGTTCACGATCTCCATCGTCTTCAAGCTCAGCGCCGTGATCCGCCCGATCAAGTCGATGATGTAGCGCGACTGCTCGTGCTCACGCGACCAGTCGTTCGGATCGTTAACGATGCCCGACGCCTTATCGGTCTTCACCTGATAGCGCTCGATGATCCAGTCGAGCCCCGAGCGCGACCCCAGCATGTACTCCTGCGCCTCGACCGGGATGCCCTCGATGTCGATGAAGTCGTTGTAGCGGATGCGCGTCTTGTCCCACGCACCAGCCTTGCCGCCATACTTCATCTTCTTCACCGAGAATCGCTCGTACTCGTCGGTCGGCGCCGCGATCGAGACGACCTCGGTCAGCTGGTGCGGCTCGATGTCCTCGTACCCGATATGCAGCTCGGAGAGCGTGCGCCCTGCGGTGACGAACGCCTCGAAACGCTCGCGCCCCGACACCATCGGGATGCGCGGAAGCTGCTTCTTCAGGTCGGCGGCGTAGCGCTCGCGGTACTCGGTCGAGTGGAGCAATCCGTAGACGTAGAAGAAGATGTCGTCCTTCGTGACCTGCGGTCCATACACATCCCGGTACTGGTCCAGCGCCCAGTCAGTGATGTTGTCCACGCGCTCCGGCTGGTCGAACAACGAGTTAGAGTCCAGATGCGTGTACGAGTAACGAGCGAAGAACTGGCCCCCGCTCCCCGCACCCGTCACGTGAAGGTCAGGGATGGCATTGGTGACAATAACACTAAAAGGTACCGCTGACCCTGAGCCCACTTGGTAAATCCCCAGTTGACCTTCATGGCTTCCCTTGAAGTATCGATCAATAGCCGCAGGCCGCTCAATTAACTCAAGATTGCGAGTGACCCACACTTTATTGAAAGGCCTATAGAGCGCCAGCGACGCCCCAAAGTCCGCGTCGGCGAGTGCCCGTCTTGCCAAGAGCCTCTTTCGTAAGCCAGCTGACCAATTTATGATTTTCGGGTCGTTCGGCAGGAAGTCTGACGCGGGCTCGGGAGCACCTTGTGAAACCCAGCCTTCCAAGGCCGAGTTGTACCCGCCCACTAGCTTCGCGACGGTAGCCCCAAGCTGCGCCGTCGAGGGGCTATATACCCAGCTATCCCGACTCGTAGCGATCCCCATGCCACCGGACGAGAAAATGCTCATGCCTGCTGTCTTCGACGACATCGGAGGGTACTTCTCATAGTTTGGATCGCGCTGGTTAATCCAGTCCCCCTCCGCATTCGGCGTCACTTTCTTCCATTCCAGCGTTCCGAGATTAGCTTCATCGAGAAGCCGCAACTTCTCCTCACGGCTGAGGTAATCACCGACATCTTTGTAATGAAGCACGCTGGAATGCACCACTCCGGGCAACTTGATCAAGACCAGGATCGCGACAGTGTTTCGCGAGCCGGAGTCGAAGATCTTGCCACCTTCTTTGCGACTCTGTTCACCTGCGGTGCGTTGATTGCCGCGCAAGTTATAGATGTAAATGTGGTGAAACTCATCGGTCAGCGTCTTACGGAGACCGTCGGCTGAGTTCGAGTCTATGTATCCCCGTTTGATACATAGCAAACCACGCCACCATGTTCTGACGTGAGCACGCGGTTAGACGCCCACCGGATCGCGCGAACGTACGAGTCGTACAGATTCCTTTTCAGCGAGGCACTGGATTGCTTCACGTAGGTCGCTTCGATCGAGGCATCCAAAGTTGGATAGTTCTGGTTCGCGTTGTTGTCGTTACCGCTCGTCTGCCCAACTGAATACGGCGGGTTGCCCACGATTACGCGGATGTCGAGCGCGTTCTGCTCGACAACGCGGTCATTATTCGATGTGAAGAGGCGCTCGTCGAGAGTGTCTCCGTCTTCGGTCATCTGGAACGTGTCGGTGAGGACGATGCCGTTGAACGGTTCGTACCCGACACTATCCGGGTCCTCGCCCTTGTCGCGTGCCTGTTCCTGCTGCAGCGCGTGGAAGGTCGCTTCGATGTTGATCGCGGCGATGTAGTACGCCATGAGCAGGATCTCGTTGGCGTGGAGTTCCTGCGTGTACTTGCGCAGCAAGTCCTGCGGGTCGATCAGGCCCGACTGCAGCAGGCGCACGATGAACGTGCCGGTGCCGGTGAACGGGTCAAGGATGTGCACGCCCTCATCGCTGAGCTTCGCACCGAAGTGCTCCTTCAGGGCGTCGTTGACGGCGCGGAGGATGAAGTCGACGACTTCCATCGGCGTATAGACGATGCCGAGGCTCTCAGCCACGCGCGGGAAGGCGAGCTTGAAGAACCGCTCATACAGCTCGGTGATGATCTTCTGCTTGCCCGCCGCGCTCGAGATGCCCTCGGCGCGTACCCGGACGGAGCGATAGAACTCGCCGAGCCCCTCGGTCTCGGACTCGAGGTTGTAGCCGTCGAGGGTGGTGAGCATCCGGTCCATGACCTTTGAGACGGGGTTGTGCTCACTGAACGCGTAGTCCTCGAAGAGCGCGTCGAAGACGGGCTTCGTGATGAGGTGCTGCACGAGCATGTCGACGGCGTCGTCCCGCGTGATGCCGTCGTTGAGGTTCGCTTGGAGCGCCTCGTGGAACGTGATGAACTCCCCGGCGGCCTCGTCGGAGGTGTCGAGGATGTTCTTGATACGGGTGGTCTGGCGGTCGGCGATGTCCTTGACGCTGGAGGCCCAGTCCTCCCAGTAGCGGCGGTCGCCGACCTTCTTCACCATGCGTGCGAAGATCGCGTCCTGCCACTCGGCGGCGTTCGCCATCGAGAACAGCGCCTCGTTTGCCTGTTCATTCGAGCCCGACGAGGAACCCTCGCGGTCGTTCTCACCGGTGCCGCCAATACCGATAACGTCGATGCGGTTGTTGGCCTTCTTATCGAGGTCGATCTTGTTGATCATCGCCTCGAAACGGTCATCGTGCGCACGCAGAGCCTGCAGCACGTCCCAGACGACCTTGTACTTCTTGTTGTCGTTCAGCGCCGTCTCCGGGTCCTGCGACGCCGGCACCGCGATCGGCAGGATGATGTACCCGTACTCCTTGCCCTCGGCCTTACGCATCACACGGCCGACGGCCTGGACGACGTCGACCTGCGAGTTCCGCGGGTTCAGGAACAGCACCGCGTCCAGCGAGGGGACATCGACACCCTCGGTGAGGCACTTCGCGTTCGTCAGGATGCGGGCCTGGTGCGCGTCGTCGCCGGCCTGCAGCCAGTCCAGGCGTGCGGAGCGCTCGAGCACGTTGAACGTGCCGTCGACGTGCTTGGCCTGCATCTCTAGCGCCGAGTCACCGTCCTGAGCGTTCATCAGCAGCTCGCGGCCGATGACGTTCAGCTGGTTCGCGATCGCCTTCGACTCCTTGATGTTCCGCGCGAACGCGACAGCGCGCTGCATCGGAGCATCATCCGTGATCGACAGCCGCTCACCATTCACGCCGCGCTTGGACAGTCCGTTCCAACAGCCCACGATCCGCGCGACATCATCGACGTTCAGGTCGCCGTCGCGAGCGAGGAGATCCTGGAAGGAATGCGCGACGGATTCTTCATCGACGGCGAGGATCAGGACCTTGTAGTCCGACAGGTGCCCCATCTCGACGGCACGGCCGAAGCCGAGGTGGTGGAACTCCGGGCCGAACGTCTGCTCGTCGTCCATCGAGTAGACGGCGACGCCGTCCTTGGCGGCCTTCTGCTTGGAGTCTTCGACGTAGATGCGCGGCGTCGCCGTCATGTACAGGCGCTTCTTCGCCTTGAGGAACTCGTCGTTGTGCACGCGCACGAACGCCGAGTCATCGCTGCCGGGCTGGGAGATGCCGGTCGTGCGGTGCGCCTCGTCGCAGATAACGAGGTCAAACTCCGGCAGGCCCAACTCCTGGGCACGATGGACGACATCAATCGACTGGTACGTCGAGAACACGACCGAGATCGTCTCCTGACCGGTCGATATCTGGAACCGGTGGAACAGCTTGTCTGCATCCGTCGTCGCCGGGAAGCCGAGGTCGTGCGCGGAGACGTCCTCGTTCTCCTTGCGGCCCACCGACGAGTCGGAGCAGACCGCGAACGGGCGGATCGGCTGGTCGGCCTGCGCCGTCCATTCGTTCAGCGTCTGCTGCAGCAGTGCGATCGACGGCACCAGGAACAGCACCGATCCGCCGACGGGGACGTACTGCTCGACGAGCTTCAGCGAGGTGAACGTCTTACCCGTACCGCAGGCCATGATGAGCTTGCCGCGATCGCTCGTCTCGAAACCGGTGATGACGTCGTTGATCGCCTCGGCCTGATGCTTACGCGGTGCCTTGCCCGCGCTCTTGTAGAGGACTTCCGGCTCGGCCGGGTCGAATGCGGCCCAGTCGATGCGGGAGTCGGCGAGGTTCATCAGGTCCACGCGCTGGACCGGCTTCGTCTGGTCGTTCAGCGCAGCCTCGGCGTGCTTGGACCAGTTGCGCGCGGTCGTGACGATCATGCCGCTCGCGAACGGCTCCTTGCCGAGTTCCGTGAAGAACGAGTCGATCTCCTGCTTCGGCAGCGCACGAGCAGGGTCGTAGAACTTCGCCTGGATCGCCGTCAGCTCACCCGTGTAACGGTCCTTCGCGACGAGATCGATGCCGGTGTCGGGGCGACCGGCGCGTCCCGGCCACTCCTGCCACATCCACACGTCCGAGAACAGATCCGTGTACTTCGGCTCGGTCTGCAGGTAGGTCTTCAGGAACCGCTCGAAGCGGGTGCCCTTCTCCCGCTCGCTCGGAGCGTTGTGATACATCTCATCGAGCAGATCCCAGATCGTCACCCCTGCACCGGATGCCTGGCGGCGAGCGCGACGAGTCAGGGGAGCTTCTTCCGAAGCCGAGAACGAAACCGACATACTTCAAGATTGCCAGAGCGGCGCGGCTACCCATCGCCACGGAGGCTGTGGCGGCTACGTGTCGTCAGTGTCATCCGTTGAATAACCCGTGCATTTTCCCCAGTCGCGGCTGAAAATAGAGCATGGAGCATTTCGATGGTGCCCTCAACGATGAGGACGAGCGCCCGTGGATACCTGTCGATGTGAAGACTCGGAAGTTCACCGCACCGTCGCATCCTGTCGCCTACGACTGCGTGAAGCTCATGCTCATTCGTTCGGGGACCGTGCTCCTGCATGCGAAGGATCGGTGCCGGCTGCTTCGGCCTGGTGATCTTGTTGTGCTCTGCGCTGTCACTCTGTGTGGGGCGCTCCCCCGCAACGAGGTCGAAGTCTCGACTGCCTACGTCGATCCGGACTACTTGCTCGATCAGATCGCCTGGCGCCATGCCGAGGTTCTTCCTGATCGCTACGCTGCCGCAGAGGTCATCGAGCGAACCTACGCCGAGCACGTGCAGGTTCACCATCTCGGGAACGACCTTGCGCGCGATTTCGGCGCGGTGTTCGACGCGCTCGAGGCGAGTGTCGCCGAGGTGACCAGAGAACGCGGTTTTTATCCGGTCCAGGCCGCATTCTCGTTGCTGCTCGAACAGATGGACAGGATCGTTCCGTTCGATCCGATAAGGACCATGTCGACGCCGTCCCGATTGATCGAGCCCCAACCATCCCGTGCGAAGTACGCGCCTGTCCGCGAGGATCTTCTCGCGCTGTTCAGCGCGGTGAAGAGCGATCTGTCGCGGCCGTGGACTGTCGAGGAGATGGCGCATGTTGCGCATCTCTCGCCACGGCATCTGACCCGGGTTTTCCTGGACGCCATGGGGCGAACGCCTCGTGCAGCGGTGAGCGCAATGCGCGCAAAGGAGATGTGTCGCCTTCTTCGCGAAACAGACCTCACGATCGAGCAGGCGGGCCACGTCGTCGGATGGCACAGCCGCAGCTATGCGCGGCAAGCCTTCGCCGTGATCGTCGGCATGACTCCGTCGCGGTATCGGGCACAGGCGCGTGGCCGCTATTCGGACATGCATGGTCGCAATACAGACGAGTCAGTCGGCTGACCCTCGCCATTCTCCACGACGCTTGCTAATGAAGAGGGTGCGTCAGACGCTCCGCTGCGGTCTCTGACGGCCAACGGAGGGTGCGCCGTGCTGTCCGGGCGCATGCTCGCTGATTCAACGACCGTCTTCGACCTCCTGGGGCGCGCCCGGCGCACCTCATCGTCATCGCCCGACCTCCACCGGGCAGTGTCGATGAGCCGAGGAGCCGATGATGGCGACACACCAGGATGCACGACAAGCGCAGGAAGAGAAGCTCGGTGAGCTCCACGAGAAGCTCACCGACGCTGTTGCGAGCCTTGTCACCGGCGACGATTGGGCTGACGCGCTGCGTTTCGCCGCACGGTTCCGATCGCGCTCGTTCAACAACGTCATGCTCATTTGGCAGCAGCACGCCGCCGCTTTCGAAGCCGGTCACGTGCCCGAGCCGTATCCGAGCTATGTCGCTGGCTATAAGCAATGGCAGATGCTCGGGCGCCAGGTCGATAAGGGGCAGCACGGGTACCAGATCCTCGCCCCGGTGACTGGCCGGTTCGCTTCGGCCACGCCGCAAGATGCCGCGTCGTGGCGGCGTCTTGGCCGCGGCGAGCGCCCTCGCTCCGGTGAGGCCGTCCGGTCTCGTATGGTCGGGGTGCGCCCCGCCTACGTCTGGGACGTATCGCAGACCTCGGGGGACGTCCTTCCTGAGTTGCCCGAGCCTCGGATCTTGGAGGGCGAGGCGCCGACCGGATTGTGGTTGGGGCTTGCCGCTCAGGTGAAGGAACGCGGCTTTGAGCTGTTGCGCGTCTCTGAGAAAAGTGAGATCTCGGGCGCGAACGGGCTCACGGACTTCGCCGCGCGGACGGTCTCGGTGCGAGGCGATATGGATGATGCCGCTCAGGCGAAGACCCTCGCGCACGAGCTCGCCCATGTTCTTATGCACGGCCCCGATCAGGAAGAAGCCCGTCAGCACCGGGGCATCGGCGAGGTCGAGGCGGAGTCGGTTGCGTTGATGGTCGGCGCAGCGCATGGGATGGATACGAGTCAGTACACGATTCCGTACGTGGCCGGGTGGGCGGCGAACGTCGACGGTAAGAACCCGGTTGAGATCGTCGAAGCGACCGGGGAGCGCGTTCGCAAGACGGCACTCAGTATCCTCAACAGGCTCGAGACAGTGCAGGTGTCGGACGGGGTGCCTCCGGGGCTCGAGCATGATTCGGCGACGCAGACACCTCGAACGGCAGCGCCAGCTGGTCCGGAGCTCGCTGTGGCCCGGCAGCGCGAGGTCACCGGACGGACGCTCTGATGTCTCGCGCTGATGCGTTCTTCGCCGTCATGGCGATCATGGACGAGCACGCTCCGACTCGGCGAGCGGCCATGGCGCTTGCACGAGGTGGTGTTCCCGTGTTCCCGTGTGAGCCTCAGGGCAAGCGGCCCGCGACGCAACACGGGATGCTCGATGCGACGACGGAGATTGAGCAGATCGATGCCTGGTGGCGGCGAATGCCGACAGCGAACATCGGAATGCCGACCGGCGGCCCTTCAGGGATCGTCGTCGTCGACGTCGATGTGCACGGGTCCGCCGACGGCTATCGTGCTTCGGAGGCTGCCCGCCGAGCCGGTCTCCTCGATGGCTGGCAGATGCAGGCCGTCACACCGACCGGCGGGATGCACATCTACTTCCCTTCTTCCGGCGAAGACCAGCGCTCGTGGCAGGCAGCCCGAGTGGGTGTGGACTTCCGTGGTGACGGTGGATACATCATCGTGCCGCCGTCGCAGCGCACCGTCGAAGGACAGCGTGCTGTCTACGCTGTTTCATCTCTCTCCCCTGTTCCGGGGCGTGATCTCGATTCCGCGCGCCTTCGGGAGTTCCTCGACCCGCGGCCCGAGCCGTCCAGGAGCCCCATCGAATCTCACGCACTGGAAGATCATGACGTCGCGCGGATCGCGGCATGGGTGACCCGCTTGCAGGAAGGCGAACGCAATCACGGGCTGTTCTGGGCGGCGTGCAAACTCGCCGAGCATGGCACCGCGGCGCAAGACGCGCACGATATCCTCACCCAGGCTGCCTGCCAGGCCGGGCTCAGCGAACGTGAAGCGGGTGCGACGATCCGCTCGGCCTATCGCGCCGCCGCCGGTGTCACGGGGACGACGCCTGCTGCCGGTGCCGTGACGCACGCCGCGCCTCACGCGGTACCCGCGAGGTCGTTATCGTGATCTCTCCGCAGAGCCGCAGCTGGGCGGTATGGACGGCGGCAGCCGGCACGGTGTTCATCGCCATGGGCGCGTTCTGGCTGTCGTTCACGGCGCTCGCCGATCTCGCTGCACGATCGGGCGTCGGCGCAGGACAAGCGTGGGCATGGCCGCTGATCGTCGATGGCATCATCGTCGTCGCCACGGTCGCCGTCGTCGCGCTCGGCGGCGAGCGCGCCGCGTGGTATCCGTGGGCATTGCTGATCGGAGGAGCAATCGTCTCGGTCACCGCGAACGCCCTCCATGCCGTCGTCGCAGCCGATGCAACAGTCCCAGCTGTGCTTGCGGCCGCTGTCGCGGCGGTGCCGCCAGTTGTGCTGCTCGCCATCACACACCTCACGGTGATCCTCACGCGCCTGCCTCGCGCGCAAAGCGAAGCAACGCTTGAGCGCGACCCGAGAGAACGTGCCGTGTCGATGCGGGATGCGGGCACATCGAACAAGCAGATCGCTCGGGTGCTCGGAGTGCATCCGTCAACAGTCGGGCGCTGGTTTGCGCACCTGCCGGGTGACAGTACGTCGGCAAGCAGAGACGAGGAAGCATCATGAATGACGAGCATTACCGTGGCCCGCACCGCAAAGCCGCTATTTCCGATCGTGCCCACGAGCCACAAGGTTTCGACGCCTCGAAAGTGCCAGATGCCGTGGCGGCGGCCGACAGCCGCCGGCGCCTCACACCACTCGACAGGGCGAACCAGGCTCGCGGCCGCGGCGTCGAATGGGTTCGCGCCCAGGATCTGCTCATGCGCGGCGCGACACGCACCACGCGCGTGGCGATGGATCTCGAACAGCGTCTGCTGTTCGCTGCGCGTCACGGGATTGCGGTCGGCGCGACGCGCGCAGGTCGCGCAGTCCTGCCGGGCGCCCAGCATCAAGCGCAGCCGTTCGGGCACGGTCACACGCCGCCGCGCCCCGGGAACGCGCCGGCCGGGCGCACGGCGCTGTGAGGATCGCACCGTGGCTCCCGGAATGCGGTTCTCCGTCTCGTGTGCGCTCGCGCGCACCTGCCATGCAGGAGGTATTCGATGATGAACGGCATCGACGATGAGCAACAGTACGACTTCCGCACGAGTGAGGGCCTGCGACGACTGCTGGCCAGGCTCTGCGGACCCGGCGCAGGTGCTTGGGAGCGCGACGCCGAGGCACGAGAGCTCATGCTCTTCGCCGCGGATAAGTACCGGCTGCTCGCTCGCAAGCACAGCCTCGACCCGTGGGAAGCGGTAGCTGCCGCATTCGAGGCCATGCGTATGCGCTCGACATTGAACGCCGCCGATCCGTGGGCCGTGGTCACGCACGCGGTTCGCATTACGTGCATCGCCGAGGAGCGCGGCCAAGGCCTGCTCTGCTCGACCCATCAGGCTCGCCGCGCACATGTGTCCTGTTTCCACGATGCTGAGCGGATCTCCGACCGCGAGACGCCCCTGTGGGAGTATCACCCCGCGTTCCGCGTCACCGACGAACCTGACATCGACGAAGCAGCAGGAGAAGAGCCCGCAGAAACTCGCACGACGGCGATGGCAGCCGCGGAAGAAGCAGCCGTGATGTGCTCGATGCTCGGCTGGCCTCTGCCTGTGGTCCGTGTCGCGATCGAGATCATCTGCAACGAGCTGATTCACAGCGGTGATCGCCACCGCGCCCATGAACGGCTGCGCCGCGATATCGAGGCTGAGGCCCTTCTCGAGATCCCACGGACCTCGTGGATCGGTCTGATCCGAATCGTTCTCGGTTCGTCGGGGCCAGAGCTTGCGTCGACGAACGCCGGCCGCGGCATGCTGCTGCGGCTGCTGATCGGCGAGTCACTGCCCTCGCTGCTGCGCGACGACGAGCTGGTGCTCGCCATCACGATCTCGGCGCCGGCGAACGCGTCACGGTGAGGCATCATGACCGGCCTCATGCAGGAACGCACTCTCGACTCCATTCATGTCGGAAATCGCCACCGAACGGATCTCGGCGATATCGACGAACTGGCGAAGTCGATCGATGAGCAGGGGCTCCTGCAGCCCATCACGGTCACGCCCGAAGGCGTCCTGATCTGCGGAGCTCGCCGCCTCGCCGCCATGCTGCTGCTCGGATGGCGGAAAACTCCCGTGTGGGTGCGCGGCGGAATCTCCACCGACCTCGACCGGCTGCTCGCCGAACAAGATGACGTCAAGATGCACAAGAACTACTCGCCCGTCGAAGCCGCGGCGCTCTATGACGAGGTGAAAGAGCTCATGGCGGAAGACTCCCGTCGGCGGAACGAAGCAACACGATTCTCGGAGACCAACCAGCCCGGAGCTGACGGTGGTGCAAAGTTTGCACCACCGTCAGCCGGCGCGACCGGCAAGACCCGCGCGCAGGCAGCCGCGATGATCCCCGGCGGAGCCTCGTACGCCACGCTCGACAAGATCAATCACATCCAGGCCATCGCGCGCGACGAAGAACAGTCTGCGGAGCTTCGTGCTCTTGCTGCCGAGGCGCTCGTGCAGATCCGTGATAGCAAGCCGGTGCATCCGCTTTACGCGCAGGTCTGCGCGGCGGAGGAAACCCTGCGCGACGAACGCGTCGAGAACCTGCACGCCCTCGCGGAGGCCGCGAAGGCACGCGTCCTGGCGGCGAAAGGCCGCAAGCCGCCGACGAAGCCTGCCGTCGTTGATGACAGTCCGTGGGCGACGCGTGCGTTCACTGTGATCTGGCACGACATCGACCGTTGGTGGGTGCACTTCGACCCTGAGACTCTCGCTGCGGAAGTCTCGGACGAGTACGCAGATCTGTTCCTCGCTGTCGTCGACCGCACGATCGAGTTCGCCGAGCGGTTCCGTGCCGCGCGCGAAGCGCTTCAGACTGCACCGGAGCCGCCCACGACCTGACCGCGCACCTTCCGGGTATGAAAGAACGCGCCCTCCCCCGTGCCCGTCTGATTGCGCTGGCCAGCGTCGGCGCCACCCTTACGGTGGTGGCCGGCATCGCCGTGTACGGCCTGCTCCGCGGGCCTGACCAGCCCTCAGAGGAACCAGCTCCGGCACCGGATGCCACGCCCGGACCAGCGCCCGTGCTGCCAGTTCCTCACGAGTCGATCGAGCTCCGGCCGCCCGCGGTACAGGGTTCATCCGATCCGGAAACGTTCGTCCGTCACGTCGCTGAGGCACTGTTCACGTGGGACACCGCCAGCGGCTTCGTTCCGAATGACTACACGGACGTGCTCGTAGACGTCGGTGATCCGTCCGGCGCTGAGCAGCCCGGCCTCGTCGCCGATGTCGCCGGCTACCTGCCGTCGCACGAAGCCTGGGTCGAACTCCGAAAGTACGAGACCCGGCAATGGATCGCCATCGACACCATCGCCGTGCCCGCCGCGTGGGGAACCGCGCTGGAACAGGCGCAGCCGGGGCAGCTCGCTCCAGGAACGATCGCCTATACCGTCGACGGCACACGGCACCGCGACGGCGTCTGGAACGACGACGCCGTTGCCGCGGAGCGTCCCGTCGCGTTCACCGCATTCGTCCTCTGCCCGACAGATCCGACCGACAGGACCAGCTGCGCGCTGTTGCGTCTGTCGCAGGTGGACCATCCTCTGCGGTAGACGCCATGCTGAACAAAATCGCTCTGTTCGTGGTGGTGTTGCTGCTCCTCGCCCCCACGCTCGGCCTCACCGCGGTCGCACTCGTCGTCAACCCAGCGCTCAACGCCGAATGCACGATCCAGCAGGTATCGCTCGGTGACGTCCCGGATGAGCTCGAGGTCACAACGGCCGATGGAGAGACGTTCGTCCTCAACGAACGCCAGCTGACGCACGCAGCGACCATCATCCGTGTCGGCTCCGCGATCGACGAGGTCGGACGGCCCGGGATGCGCATCGCGCTCATGGCGGCCCTTGCCGAGTCGACGTTGCGGATGCTCTCGAATACGACGGCCTACCCCGATTCCGGCGACTATCCGAACGACGGCGACGGCGGTGACCACGACTCGCTCGGACTCTTCCAGATGCGGCCCCAGTACGGCTGGGGCACGGTCGAGCAGCTCATGGCCCCGGACTACCAAGCGCGCGCGTTCTACGGCGGCGAAGACGGGCCGAACTATCCCAGCCCGCAGGGACTGCTCGACATCGACGGCTGGGAACAGATGACGCCCGGCGAAGCCGCCCAAGCCGTCGAAGATTCCCGGTATCCAGATCGCTACGAGAATTTCGAACCCGTCGCCGACACGATCCTCGACGCGCTCACCACGACGGCATCCCGCGGCACAGCAAACGTCGTGTTCCCGTTGCCCGACGGCACGTGGAACGTCTCCAGCCCCTTCGGCTGGCGCTTCCACGAGATCCTGCAGCAGTGGGCGTTCCATGCCGGTATTGACCTCGGCGCGGGAGCTGGCACGCCGATCCTTGCCGCCGCTGACGGCATCGTCACTCACGCCGGTTTCTCCGGCGGGTACGGCGGGCTCATCGTGATCGAACACGAGATCAACGGAGAAACCGTCGCGACCGCCTATGGGCATATGTGGGAAAACGGCATCCACGCTGCCGTCGGCGACCGCGTCACCGCAGGTCAGCACATCGGCGACGTCGGTTCCGCCGGCCGTTCCTCCGGCCCCCACCTGCACTTCGAAGTCCGGCTCGGCGGATCAGCAGGCGAAGTCACCGACCCGGCTTCGTGGCTCAACGAGCACAACGCCGCAAACCTACCGGAGCCCGAAGGCTCCGCACCCGAACTCTGCGAGGCAACGGCATGAACGTCTTCCCCGACTTCGACGGCCTCGGCCCGCTCACCGATTTCAAGAGCGCGATCGGCGCGCTGCTCACAATCGTTCTCGTCGTCGCTGTTCTCATGCTGATCGTCTGCGGAATCGCCTGGTCGTTGGCTTCATCCACCGGCAACTACTCGCTCGCCAGCAAATCTCGCATGGGGCTGTTCGTGGCCGTCGGCGCCGCAGCACTCGCGGGCGGTGGAGTGGCGTGGGTGAACTGGCTGATCGAGGTCGGCGAGCAGCTGTGAGTTCGTGATCAGGACGCGAGAAGGGCCCGGCGCCGAAGCGCTCGGACCCTCCATGCAATCATTCTCGCGATCAGTATGACTGCGTCGTCGCCACGATTCGGTCTCGAACCCCGTCGAAGGCTTCGTCGAGTTGAAGGTTGACGAGCACACGCAGGTGCCAACCCGCCGCGGCACCGTTGACTCGCTCGACGATGGCTCGCCCGCTGGCGCCGGCCGTCAGCCCCGGCGCCATCAGCTTGGCGATCCAGTCCGGCACATAGCCGATGAGCTCATCCTTGTCGGTGAAAAGCAGCTGGGCATCCGAGTTGTAGTCGTTGCCGACCTCGGAAACGATCTTCAGCTCTTGTCCGGGGGCCAACCGTCGCAGGACGTCCTCGATCTCGCCGTCGGCGTACGCCTGCACGACGCCAGCGGCGGTCCGAACCGACTTCTTCGACAAATAGCGCATACCCGCAACGAGTGCGGTACATGCCCAACCGCCGTCAGACTCACGGGGGAAAGGAATCACCTGGAGTGTGTCTCCCTCAGAGCCGCCGCCGGAACGGACCAGCTGCTCCCACGGAGTGGCCGACACAGGATCGAGGCTCAGCTCGTCGATCACCCGTGAGAAGTCAGGGCGAGTAGGGTCGAGCACTCGTTCGCGGAAGAGTGGGAACAGCTCGTCGCTCGTGTACGACTGCGTGAAGTCGCGAAACCCGAGCAACGGGCGGAACTCGGCGATGTCCGCCGCGTTCGGGAGGTAAGCAAACGTGTAGGTCTCGCCGTCGAATCCAAGGACGCCGACCGGAATCATCGCGCGGGTCGTCGGCTGCTGCCAGATAACAAGCAACTCGGTCTCTGTCGCGACGGTCGCTACCGGCCGCTCAAGTACGGATGACATCTCGGATCCTCCTTCCATTGATCTCTAACACTGTTCCTGCGAATCTACGCGCAACCACTGACACTCCAGGGTGACTGGCGAGAAGTTCTTCGAAGTTGACGCTCGCGATGGCCTCCGCCAAGTGCGCGATACGCTCGCGCCCTGCGTTACTGCATTGAGCCACCGCCCGCCCGGCGAAGTCCACCAGCGGCGTCTTCAGATCGCCGTCGAATCGACGGGCTGTGCCCTTCACCGCGAATTTCTCCATCGCCGTTGCGTCAGCGAGCCTGTTCGTCCGTGCCTCGTCGGTCAGCTGAAATCCCAGGCTCGACTCCATATCATACGCCGGTGCAAGGACGTCAGCTGGGCCTGCGCTGGACCGTGCCCGAAGGACGGACCAGTTCTGCTCGTGGCGATCCGCGTTGCCGATCAAAGCATCCAGAATCAAGTACCCGACGAAGACGTCATAGCCGGTGCATGACGACCACGTCGGTGCCGCAGGCGGCGGGCCGTATGGCACCAGGGCACGGCAGATGTTATCCAGGGTGTGCCCGATCGTGGCCGTTCGCACGCGATTCGACGCCCTGAGCTCGACCCCGATCTCGTCGACCATCACCAAGCTGCCGGCCTGCATCTCGTATTCCACGGGACGAACGTTTCGAACGATGACGCCTTCGACGCCATCCCTAATAGCAAGCTTCGCTTGTGCAGCGGGCACATCGAGCTCTGCGGCAACTGCCGCGGCGATCGTTTCGGTCCAATCGCCGATCTGCCGATGTCCGTTCGAGTGGATAGTCGCCGGCTTGAACAGCCAATGCGTGTGAGGACGCGCCGACGATCCGCCCGGTTCGGACAGCCACATCTTCTCAGAGGCTCCGCGGGCTTCGACATGCAAGAACTCCCATGCCGATACGTCTGTGCGCCCCTGATCCACATTCGTGAGTATACGGATCGAGGTCCGTTCTGACGCGGAATCACGCGCGTCTTATCGACGCGTGTGCGTCTTATCGACGCGTGTGCGTTGCGCACCTGACGGATGACCCTTCGTTCATCTGCCTTCGGGCCATCCGTCAGGAGCCATCGTGGTCGACCTTGCAACTGCTCTCGCCGTCGTACCGGCACTCGTGCCGATGGACATCAGCATCAACCCCAATGATGACGGTTTGCCGGGCATCACCCAGTTGCGCACCATCGTCGGTGCGGTCATGACCGTCGGGCTGATTCTGTCGGTGCTCGCGCTGATCGTCTCGGCGATCATCTGGGGCTTCGGCTCGAACTCTTCGAACCCTCATCTTTCCGGCCGTGGCAAGATCGGCGTTCTCGTCTCGTGCGGAGCGGCCGTGATCTGCGGTGCGAGCGTGACTCTCATCAACTTCTTCTGGGACGTCGGCCAGCAGGTCTGAGTCCGGCGAACGGGAGAAGGAGACGCGTCATGGCGCTGTGCGACATTCCCGTCATCTCGAACGTGTGTGACTCCGTCGGCGAAGGCGCCGCAACGCTGGTCACTGCACCATTCGACTGGTTGGGCTCAGCGACGGCGGCAACGGCAGGGTGGCTGCTCGAGGCGATGTGGGTCGTATTCGATGCGACCACGCTCGTCGATGTCACCAGCGCCGGGTACGTCTCGGTCTACAACCTGCTGTTCGGCATCGGCGTCTTCATCGTCGTTCTGTTCTTCTGCTTCCAGCTCATCCTCGGCCTCATCCGACGAGATCCAGGCGCGCTCTCGAGAGCTGCCCTCGGCGCTGCTAAGGCCGTCCTCGGTTCGTTCATCGTCATCACTCTCACAGCGCTCGCGCTCGAGACGGTGGATCAGCTCTGCATCGGGCTCGTTCACGCGTCGGGCGAGACCGTCGCGACGCTCGGCGACAAAATCGTCCTGCTCGGAGCTCCGCTGACTGCGATCAGTATCGGTACGCCCGGAGTCGCAGCGATCCTGACGCTGTTCCTCGCGGGACTGATGGTAGCTGCGACAGCAATCGTCTGGTTCAGCCTCCTCATCCGCAAGGCTCTGCTGCTCGTCGCGATCGTACTCGCACCAATCGCATTCGCCGGCGCGGCATGGGACGTCACACGCGGATGGGTCGGGAAATGGGCCGCCTTCGTGATCGCACTGATCTTTTCGAAGCTCGTCCTCGTCATCGTGTTCCTACTCGCCACGACGCAGATCGCAGCTCCGATCGAGCTGGACCTGCGATCCGTCACCGAACCGATCATCGGCATCGTGCTGCTGTTCATCGCCGCATTCGCGCCGTACATGGTCTATCGCTTCATCTCGTTCCTCGGCTTCGACATGTATCACGCGATGGGAAGCGAACAGGATGCGAAGAACGCGATGAACCGCCCGGTGCCTCTCCCCTCGAAGCCAACTGGCGCGAGCCCCGCCAAAGTCCTCGACGGTGCCGGCCCCAAAGACGGCACGACCCCGGCGCCCGCCGGCCCAGCGCCGGCTCCCGCTGCGCCTGCGTCGTCGGCTACCGGCGCCGAGGCCGGAACCGGTGCCGCCACGGGCACGGGGGCCGGTGCCGGCGCGGCTGCTGGCGCGGGTGCCGCGGTGCCCGTTGTGGGCGCCGCCGTCATCGCAGCAGAAGTCGCAGAAGCAGCGGCGACAGCCGGCCCGAAGATCGGCAACGAGGTCGGCGCTCAAGCCGAGACAGCGGCGACCGGCGCGGAGCAAAGCAGTAGCCCCGATTCGGACGGTTCCTCACCCGCGCCGCGCTCGACGCCACAGCCCGGTGCTCCCTCGGACACCGCCGCACCGGCGGCATCCGATGCCCGTGAAGCCGCAGCGCCCCCTGTCCCTGCAACGCCTGCCCCGACCCCGTCGCCAGCAGATCCGACTCCCCCGACTCCCGAACCGCCTGCACCTCCTGTCCCGAAGGAATGATCCCGATGAGCAACGTATCCGCACCCCAGCCCACGGGCGGCGAGATCGTGCCGGTGAAGTTCTCCCGCCTCACTCGGCGCGGCATTCTGCTCGGGCTCACCCTGGCGCAGTTGATCGCACTCGCGATCGGCGGAGCATCGCTCGTGCTCGCGTTCTACGCTGGCGGCGGCATCCTCGTTCTCTATACCGCTCCGATCTGGCTCACCGCGGCGATCGCCACGTGGGTTCCTGCCGGCGGACGCCCGCTCATCGAATGGCTGCCGATCGTGACCTGGTGGCTCTGGCGCCGGTCAGCCGGCCAGCTGCTCTACCGTCGCCGAATCGTCGCCCCGCGTCCCGAGGGAACGCTCGCCCTGCCCGGCGATATGGCGAGGCTCCGTGAGTACACCGACCCGACAACCGGAGCCGGCATGGTGCATGATCCGCACGCCGGCACGCTCACTGTCGTGTGCGCAATCGCACACCCCGCATTCGTCCTCCTCGACCCCGGCGAGCAAGAACGCCGTGTCACCGCCTGGGGCCGCGTGCTGGCCACAGTGTGCAGATCCGGCCGAGTCGCCACCCTCCAGGTCCTCGAACGGACGCTGCCCGATTCCGGGACAGGGCTAGCTGAATGGTGGGCGGCCCATGGCACTGACGATGGGTCCTGGGCCTCCACGACCTACGCCGAACTGATCGAACGCGCTGGCCCCGCCGGCGAACGGCACGCGACCACAATCTCTCTGGCTCTCGACATGCAGACTTCCGCCCGCCAGATCCGCACAGCCGGCGGCGGAATCAAAGGGGCGGCGGCCGTACTGCGACAGGAGATGTCGACTCTCGCTGCAGCACTGCGTGCGGCAGATCTCGCACCGACGAGCTGGTTGCCCTGCGGCAAGATCGCCGTCATCCTCCGCTCCGCTTACGACCCGGCGATCGCCGCCACTCTCGAGCGACACGGTGACCTCGGCCAGTCGCTCGCAACCGCGGGGCCGCTTGCCGTGAATGAGTCGTGGTCACGCCTCCGCACGGATTCTGCCCACCACGCGGTGCTGTGGATCTCCGAGTGGCCGCGGTCCCTCGTCTACCCCGGGTTCCTCGCCCCGGTCCTCCTCTCGACCGGCATCCAGCGTTCGTTCTCGTTGCTGTGCACGCCGATGCGATCCGATCAGGCCGCACGCGACATCCGGAAGAAGAAGACGGAGCACATCTCGGACGCCGCACAGCGCCAGCGCATCGGGCAGATCGAGGATGCATCGCAGACCGCCGAATTCCACGATGTGCTGCAGCAGGAAGCCGACCTCACCGCGGGACACGGCGTCCTCCGGTACACGGGCCTCGTCGCCGTCTCAGCTACCAGCGAGGAAGACCTCGAAGCCGCCGTTGCGGCGATCGAACAGGCCGCGATCCAAGCCTCATGCGAGACACGCCTCCTCGTCGGCCAGCAGGCGCAAGCGTTCACCGCGGCCGCGCTCCCGCTGTGCCGGCGGCTCTAATCGGGATGAGGACGTCGAACACCTATCCCCGACCTCGTGCACGCGCATGCGACGACCGGTATCGACGATAAGCAGCGCGCGTGGGGCATGATTGACGAGTGTCCCTCAGTAGCGCCTCGTTAAACATCTTCAGCTGCCAAGCATCTGATCCACTGCTTGACACCCACGTCGCAGCTGTAATCGCGCTTGCGTCTGCGCACAAGAAGACTCTCGGATTTCTCACCGATGCGGTCTTCAAGAAGGCTGCTGATGCCGGGCATCTCACCCTGGCCTACTCATCTGACGTGCTGGTCGGATACGCCCTGTATCGCATCACTCGCGCAACCATCAAGTTAACTCAAGTATGCGTAGCAAGCGAATCGCGTGGCAAAAACCTTGGCGCCCATCTAATCGAGCACGTCATCAACCAGCACCCGGATGCTGTTGCAATTACTGCGAGTTGTCGCCGAGACTACAATCTCGATAGTTTCTGGCGAGGTGCAGGTCTTTCTCCGTCGAGCGAAAAGGCCGGGCGAAACGCCCAAGGCCTCCCCCTTACGTTATGGTTCCGAAAACTCGGCACGCCAGACTTATTCACAACAAATCTTTTATTCTCTGACAGGCCAATCGCAGTCCTTGACTCAAACATTATTATAGACCTTCACGCACGAGACGAAGTCCACCGCCCAAACCGCGAGGCATCAAGAGCACTCGTCGCCGACTGGCTAGCCGAGGAAATAGAGTTCGCTGTTTCAGTTCAGGTCGACCATGAACTCAATAAACTTGGCGACGATTCCGAAAGGAAAATCCAGACTACATTCGCACAGGAATGGACTCGCCTTCCAACGGAACGCCCATTCAATACCGATATCGAGAACGAGTTAAAAGCAATTTTCGGACAACCGGCACTACGAAAAGACGTCAGCTTAGAAAGTGATATTTGCCACATTGCTGACGCAGTTCGCGCGTCCGCAAAGTACTTCGTCACGAATGATGAGGGCGTGCTGGCCATGCGTAATCCAATTCGCGAAAAATTTGGCCTACTGATCGCACGCCCACACGAGGTAGTTACCGACATCGCTGAAAACCCCGGGATACTTAATTCATATTCGCCCGGAGTATTTGAGAATCTAAGCCTGTCCTGGCATAGCACCGCCGATTTTGACGAGCAGTCTCTTGAGAAGCAATTCATGAACTATGCAGCTCATGAAAAGGCCAAGTCCTTCAGACCACGGCTCCGTAGCGGGATTGCAAGCATGTCCTCTCAGGTTCTCACAGACGATGAGTCGCCAACAGCACTGCTCGCAGCGAATGTGAGCGAGGATGCCCTCGAGGTTAGCTTGCTTCGCGTCGCCGCGGGACAGCACCAAAGCTCGATCGCGCTTCAGCTTGCACGCCAACTTCGCATGCGTGCCGTAGGCCACGAAAAGTCCCTCGTGCGAATCTCGGACCCGGCACTGCCACGCGTGGTACAGACAGCTCTCCACGAGGACGGATACCAGCGTGATTCGGAAGGATCATTCATTGCCCGGCCTATAAATTACCGTGGAGCACTGACGGATTTTGAGGCATATTTTCTTGACGCTTCAACAACCTTGATCCAGACCAGTAACTCACACGATCTCGAGCGACAGCACTGGCCTTTACGCATCTGGGACGATAGGCCCTGCTACGTCGTCTCAATCAAACCGACAGCCGCGATGGATCTTTTCGCATACCCGCCGAATTTGCTTCAACAGCGGAGAGCTTTAGGCCTGTCCCGTCGACACATTTATTACAGGAGTGGGCGCTCCAACCCGTTCAAGCACCTCCCCGCACGCGTGCTTTGGTATGCCTCTCAAGAAAAGGGAAACCAGGTACAACAATTTTTCGCGGTTTCAAATGCGGTGGCAAGCCATACACTCCCAGCCGGAGATGCGCACGAAAAATTCAATCGCTTCGGAGTCTACAAAAAACGCCAAGTGGAAGCTACCGCTGACCCAACAGGCAACGTCACAGTACTCGAAGTAGAAGACACCGAAGTCCTGACGAATCCGATCCACCTCAAAACATTCCGGAAACACGCCACACCGCATGGGGTCACCGGAGAGTTTTTCTCACCCCGCTCAATCCCGGCGCAACTCTTTCAGGAACTCATGAGCGAGTACAACCAACCCAATTCACTCGCATGACGAACAACATTCTTATGTCCATCCGTTCCAACTTTGCAAACGCACTACTGAATGGGGAAAAATCACATGAGCTTCGCCGCAAATTTACAAATGAATGGCTCGACAGTAGAATTATCATCTATTCCTCAGGGGCGGATAAAACAATCTCTGGCTACTTCGATGTAGCACAGGTTCAGCGTCTATCGGTCTCACAAATATCAACAAGGTTTCGACGAGCAACGCGTTTGTCCGCTTGCGATATCAGCCTATACCTATCAGGAATGAGCCATGGCACTTTAATCGAGGCGCGAAACCCAATCAAATTGGATTCTCCCATCCCACTCCATCGCATGAGGGAGTGGGGCATCACGCCTCCACAGAGTTATCGATTTATTTCAGAAGATGCATTCTCCCTGATTAAGAATGAAGGGTCGAAGTAGCACGACATAGACCACGCCTCGTTTACAGCCACTCGCTGTTTGCGCTCTGACAGTTGCCGTTGAGTACTGCGCTATGCACACCTAGCAGTACTCACCGCAACCGATAGGAGTGCAAAGTGGCTACGTTCTCCGACCCTGCAGCTGACGCCGGCGATGCATCAGAAGCCTTCCGCGGCCTCGCGCACGCGTCGCGCCAGTTCGCCCATCCGTCCGACATGTACAAAGTGATCGGAGACCTGCTCGCGAGCGCTCGGTCGCTGCAGCAAGTGCTGGACCAGCTCGCCGAAACCCACGTTGCTCTGCGCACCCGCGCCGCAGATGACCATGGCGATCCCGTTACGGGCACCCGCGACGCATTCACCGCAGCCGATCACCTCCGCGAAGCCGCGAAACTCGTCAGCCAAGTCGAGGACCGCCTTGACAGTGCTTCGCAGGCGGCAGGACGCATCGCATGGCATCGCAGCCCTGTCGCCCCGATCGCTGCCCACCGATGGGTCTCGATCGTCTTCATGGATGGCGAAGACGCCGATGAGGTCCTCGACATGATCGACCGTGACGGCGTGCGCGCTGGTATCCGCCACCTCGAGCAATGGGATTTCGGCGACGAGACAACGGGAGCCGCGATGGAGAACGGCCATGTGTACGACGAAACACCGAGAACCGAGCTCGACCGCGAAGTCGACGATGGCGAGTACCGCCTCACCTACAGTGCTGCGGCCGGCCACGTCGCTCTCTACCGACGCCACACGATCCCAGTTCCCGACGAAGTCGACATCGAGCTCCTCGAACGCGCACCGGCGGCTCCGGGCCTCAGCGGACTTGCGCGCAACGCCGGCGGCCTCACCCCGGCGACCCTGTCGTTAGGCACGCAGTCGACGACCGCACCGTGGTTCGAACACCCGGGAATCGCGCAGCTGAAGCGCGAGCGAGGACTCGGGCTGTGAACGCTCAAGGTGACGAGCACCTCCACACCACCGTCCTGGTGACGCCGACGAAGGAACGCCGAAAGGTACGCAAACAACGACGCGCCGCTGCGACACGTCTGCAGAAAGCGGCGCACGAAGCCGAAGTCGCCGCAGCGCTCGAGCGCACTCGTGCCGCACAGGCGGAACGGCGCTCCACGACATACTTGCCGAAGGGCGGCGAGACCCGCCCCGCGGCACTTCGTACGCCAGGTTCGTTCCGTCTCGCACGGCATCAGGACACTTCCGCCACACTGGCAGGCGCCTACCCGTTCCTCGCCGAGGGCGGCCTCGGTGCCGAAGGCGTCTTCGTCGGCCAAGATCTCTACTCCGGCGGCAGCTTCGTGTTCGATCCGTGGGTCCTCTACTCACGCGGCATCATCACTGCCCCGAACGTGGTCCTGGCCGGGATCGTCGGCTCCGGAAAATCCTCGCTCGCGAAGAGCCTGTACACGCGCTCGATCCCGTTCGGACGACGCGTATACGTACCAGGCGACCCGAAAGGCGAGCACACGGCCGTCGCCGAAGCCGTCGGTGGCCGCGCCATCGTGCTCGGCCACGGGCTCCATACCCGGTTGAACCCGCTGGACGAGGGCTACCGCCCCGCTGGGATCGCCGACGACGAGTGGGCGACCACGCTCGCGTCCCGGCGCAGGGATCTCATCGGCGCCCTCGCAGAGACCGTCCTGGCCCGTCCGCTCTCGCCGCTCGAGCACACGGCGATCGACGCCGCGCTGTCGACTGTCGTGAGCGAGAACGACGTTCCTATCCTCCCGATGGTCGTCGAGCACTTGTTCGCGCCGAGCGCAGATGACGATCGCCGGCAGGCCGATGACGGCCGTCTCGTCGCACATGCACTGCGCAGACTCGTCGCAGGTGATCTCGCTGGCCTCTTCGACGGCCCATCTACCGTGACCTTCGACCCGACGCTGCCGATGATCAGCCTCGATCTCTCACGAGTCACCGAGAACAGCATGCTCATCTCCGTGCTCATGACGTGCTCGTCCGCGTGGATGGAGTCTGCCCTCCTCGATCCCGCCGGCGGCCAACGCTGGGTGATCTACGACGAGGCATGGCGCCTCATGCAGCACCCCGCGCTCCTGCGGCGAATGGATGCCCACTGGAGGCTGGCACGGGCCTACGGCATCGCGAACATGCTCGTGTTCCACAAGCTCACCGATCTCGAGAACGTCGGCGACCAAGGCTCTGCCATGCGCGCACTCGCGAACAGCTTGCTCGCCAACGCGGAGACACGGATCATCTATCGGCAAGAATCCGATCAGCTCGGCGTCACGGCGGCGGCGCTCGGACTCACCGCCACCGAGCGCAAACTCCTCCCCACGCTCGGCGTCGGGCAAGGCCTCTGGCGCATCAAGGACCGCAGCTTCGTCTCGCAGCACCAGCTCCACCCCGCTGAGCTGGAGCTCTTCGATACGACGAGCCGGATGATTCATTGATGCGGCACACTATGGCCTTCGTTCTCACCCGTCGAGCGCCGAGTGAACTCCACAGTGGGTGTCGTATGCTGACGCCGTGTCTGACTCGACTTCGCTAACCGCGCCCGGAGGGCGTGGTCGGAGCCTGCCTGCACAGATCCTTCTGGTCCTCGCGACCATCCTGCTCATCTTCGGCGCATGGGACTTGTGCACGAGCATCGGGCACTCTGAGGCCTCGTCGTCGAGCAGTCATGTCGCAGCAACCGAGATGTCAGCAGACACCACCCACGTGGTCGCTGATCCTGCGGCTCCGGTCCATGACGAACCACTCGCACTGTGTGTTCTCGGCGTCGTCGGGTGTGCGGCAATCGCGGCAGTAGCCGGCTGGGGCAGCCTCGCAAAGCTCGGTCTGCTCCGGCGACTTGCCCCCTGGATGGGCGCGCTGCGCATGGCGCCGCGGTCGACCGCACTAGTGCCGACTCCGCCCCCTCATTCCTTGGGGATCTCGCGAACCTGATCCGTATCGCTGAAAGCGCAGCCACTCGCCGACAGCAACGCGACGACGACCCGCTCTCGCATACCTGAGCGGCGTGTTGTCGCCTCCCTTGGCGAACGCCGCAGACGCGGTGTGCACATCCTGCCGCGCCAAGTACCAAGATCAGATTCGTTCCCCGGAGAGCCATGAAATCCCCCTCGCCGTGGGGCCGTCGAGCGTGCGCTACGACTGCCCTCTTACTCACGATGTTCGTCAGCAGCTGTGCCGCTGAATCCGCAAGCACACGCGAAGACGACCTCAGCACCGACGCAGGGCTCTTTGAGTCCGATGGCTTCAGCGTCGTCGAAATCAGTCCGGACGACCGCACCGACCCCGTCGACTTCGAAGGCACGACAGAAGCAGGAGACCCGGTCTCCGATAAGGACTTCGCCGGTGAGGTCTACGTCGTCAACTTCTGGTATGCGACTTGCGGGCCTTGCATCGCGGAAGCTCCGATGCTCGAACAAGTCTGGCAAGAAACACGTGAGCAGAACGTGGGCTTCCTCGGAGTGAACGTCTACGACCAAGCGGCCACAGCGCGTGCGTTCGCAGCCGAGAACAACGTGACCTACCCATCCGTCATCGACGTGAACGACGGCGGGGTCAAGCTCGCGTTCGCGCAGGCCACGCCGATCCAAGCGACCCCGACAACCCTTGTGATGGACCGACAAGGTCGTGTATCCGCGCGTGTCATCGGACAGCTGGAGTCCGCATAGATTCTGTCTGCGCTCGTCAAGAGCGCACTAGACGAGGAGAGCTGATGGGTTATCTGGTCGTCGACGGCGCGCTCGGAGTCGCTATCGCGATTTCCTTGCTTGCGGGGCTGCTGTCGTTCGTTTCACCTTGTGTACTTCCCCTGGTCCCGGGCTACTTGGGATATCTGACGGCGTCTGTCGGATCGCCGCTGCAACCCGAACAGGGACGCCGCAACCCGCGACTGCTGATCGGCGTTGCTCTGTTCATCGCAGGATTCACCGTCGTCTTCATGGCTGTGACGGTCTTAGGCGGCGCGATGGGGCTGTTCTTCGTGAAGTATGCGAATCCGCTCACGCGCTTGTTCGGAGTGCTCATGATCGCGATGGGCCTCATCTATCTCGGACGTATCCGCCTGGCTCAGCGCCAAGCGCGCATACGATTCCGTGGCAACTTCGGGCTGCTCGGCGCACCCCTGCTCGGCATCGCGCTAGGCGTCGGCTGGACGCCCTGCATTGGACCGACCCTGGCCGCGATCATGTCGGTTTCCTGGAATCTCGGAGATCCTTGGCGCGCAGCGGCTCTCGGCCTCGCCTATTCCCTCGGGCTCGGAGTGCCGTTCATCGTGATCGCGTGCGGTCTCGGCTGGGCTACTCGTTCCGTAGCATTCATGCAGCGACACGTCCGAAAAATCAATATCGTAGGCGGCGTCCTGCTCATGGCGCTCGGCGTACTCATGGTAACGGGCGTGTGGAGTCGCGTGATGTCCTCGTTGCAGGGAGTGATGCTCAATGTCGTCCTCCCCCTCTGAGCGCCGCCACCGCCTGCTGGTCAGGACGGGATATCTGCTCCTCGTTCTCGCTCCGGTACTTGCGCTATCGCACCTCTATGCTGACGCACGCGGTCTCGAGGATGCCGACAGCACCTGGACACTGACGCTGGGTAGCTATCAAGCTGCTGCAGTTATCGCCATCATCGCGATATCTCTAGTGTTCCGGGAGCCGCCGCAGTCGCTTCAACAGTCGCGAACGAGGAGCTGCACGTCCGACCAGCGCCGGTGCGTCACTGGTCGCGACGGCGCAGCTGTTTCAGGACCGGATAAGCCTTGAGATCGCGTCGGTCACCTCGTCGATCTTCGACAGGGCGGCGTCTTGGCCGAGCTTCGCTGCGTCGAGGACGCAGTGCTTCATGTGATCCTCGAGCAAGCCTGTCGCCACGCCCTGGAGCGCGCGCGTGAGCGCACTGACCTGGGTGAGGATATCGATGCAGTACTTCTCCTCGTCGATCATCTTCGCAACTCCTCGTGCCTGCCCCTCGATGCGCTTCATACGGTTCAGATAGCGCTCCTTGTCGCTGATATAGCCGTGATGGTGCGTCTCGCGCTCATCGTGCATGCGGCCCCCTTAGTTCTGGCGTCCGAGGACGGAACGCGTACTGGATGCTGGTCTGAGGTCCGCCCGACGAAGCAGCTGAGCATTGAGAGCAACAACAACAGTCGACAACGACATCAGAATTGCGCCGACGGACATCGGAAGGAGGAAGCCGGCTGGCGCCAGGATGCCCGCTGCCAGAGGAACCGCTACAAGGTTGTATCCCGCGGCCCACCAGAGGTTCTGCTTCATCTTGCGATACGCAGCTCGAGACAGCTCGATCACCGAAAGCACCGAACGTGGATCAGAACTGGCAAGGATCACACCCGCTGACGCGATTGCGACATCGGTTCCCGCGCCGATCGCGATCCCGACGTCAGCTTGAGCCAGCGCGGGAGCATCGTTGACGCCGTCCCCTACCATCGCGACGAGCTTGCCTTCCCGCTGGAGTTCCGCAACTTTCGCGGATTTGTCCTCCGGGCGAACTCCGGCGAAGACACGGTCGATGCCGAGCTCCCGTGCAACCTCATGAGCCACTGCCTCGGCATCGCCGGTGATCATTACGACTTCGACGCCGAGTTCGTGCAGAGCGTCGACTGCGTCGTGCGATTCCGAGCGTACTTCGTCGGCAAGCTTCAACCCACCGATCAGCTCCCCGTCTCGAAGCACATGCAGAATGATTGCTCCTTCATCGCGCCATTGCGCAGCTTCCTGAATCTCCGCACTCCTGGTCTCCGTCAGCAGGTGGGGACCGCCGACGCGGATCTCGTGCCCTGCCACCTGTGCGGTTACTCCGACCGCCGGTGCGGATACGAAACCGCTTGATCGTTCCAGCGCAAGGCCGCGAGATCTCGCCGATTCGACGATCGCCCTCGCCAAGGGGTGCTCGCTGTCTGCCTCGGCGGCCGCCGCAAGCGCGAGTAGTTCGTCCGGCGCGATGTCGCCGACTGGCGCGAGCCCCGTCACCGTGGGCTCGCCCTTGGTGAGAGTGCCCGTCTTATCGAACAGAACAGTGTTCACGCGCCTCATCGATTCAAGCGCAAGCCGGTCCTTGATGAGCACTCCTCCGCGGGCGGCCCGCTCGGTAGCGATGGAGACGACGAGCGGAATCGCGAGACCGAGCGCATGCGGACAGGCGATCACGAGCACCGTGATGCTGCGCACAACAGCGGCGTCAGGAGCTCCTACGATCGTCCACAGAACTCCGGTGACAACGGCAGCTACGAGTGCGAACCAGAACAGCATCCCCGCGGCACGATCGGCGATGCGCTGAGCCCTCGACGACGAGCTCTGCGCTTCAGACACAAGCTTGTTGATGCCGGCGAGGGTTGTGTCATCGCCAGTCGCTGTGATCTCGATGCGCACGCCCGAGTCGGTCGCCACGGTTCCAGCAGTGACTTGGTCGCCGTTGCCCCTCGCTACGGTGCGCGACTCACCGGTGATCATCGATTCATCCATCGCCGCGCGTCCGTCGACGATGCGACCGTCCGCAGGAACGCTGCCGCCTGGGCGGATGATCACGATGTCACCGACTCGCAGCTCGGAAGGAGCAACGACCACGGTGCCACCAGCTTCGACGCGCTCGGCTTGGTCGGGAAGCAGCGCCGCCAGAGAATCGAGCGCCGATGTGGTTTGAGCCAACGACCTCATTTCGATCCAGTGCCCGAGCAGCATGATGACGATGAGGAGAGCGAGCTCCCACCAGAACTCGAGCTCATGATGCACCACGCGCAGCGTCGCAGCCCAGGACGCGAAGAAAGCAACCGTGATCGCGAGTGCGATCAGCAGCATCATTCCCGGCTTACGGCTCCTGAGTTCGCTCCAAGCTCCTGCGAGGAACGGCCGTCCTCCCCAGAAGTACATGACCGTGCCCAGAACCGGTGCGACCCAGGTCGTCCACCCTGGCAATTCATAGCCCATCAGCATCGCGAACATCGGCGAGAACGCGACGACGGGGACCGCGATGATCAGCTGCGTCCAGAACAAGCGCCGAAACTGACCGACATGATCACCATGGCCCGCGTGGCCGGTGTGGCTGCTGTGCCCGGTGTGCTGGTCCGGGTTCGGCCGTGCGGTCGCCCTATGCGCATGGTCCATACCGGCGGTGTGGCCGTGAGGCATTCCTGACAGGGAGTCCTGGTTGGCCCTGGCCTCAGTGGGGTGGTGGTGATGTTCGTGGTGGTCAGTCATGCTCTTGGTCCTGTTCGGCTTGATCGTGCGGGTCGGTAGCGAGCCTGCCCAGGCTCAGCGCTCGGAGACGCTCTTGAAAGCGCGCAGCCGAAGGCTGTTTGCGACGACGAAGACGCTCGAGAAGGCCATCGCTGCACCCGCGAGCATCGGATTGAGCATTCCGAGGGCAGCGACAGGTATCGCCGCAACGTTATACGCGAAGGCCCAGAAGAGGTTCGTCTTGATAGTCGACAGCGTTCTCCGCGAGAGCCGAATCGCGTCGGCGACGGAACGCAGATCGCCCCGCACCAGTGTGATATCCGAGGCTTCGATCGCGACGTCCGTACCGGTGCCCATCGCAAGCCCCAGGTCTGCCTGAGCCAGGGCGGGCGCGTCGTTTACGCCGTCACCGACCATTGCGACGACTCGGCCTTCGCGCTGCAACCGCGCGACGACGTCCCTCTTGTCCTGCGGCAAGACCTCGGCGATCACGTCATCGATGCCTACTTCGCGCGCGATCCGACGAGCGACGGCTTCGTTATCTCCGGTGAGCAGCATCGGAGTGAGGCCGATCTGTTTGAGGAGCTGTATCGCCTCGGCACTGGTCGGCTTCACAGTGTCGGCCACGATGAGGATGCCTCGTGCTCGTCCGTTCCACCCGACAGCGACGACTGTCTTGCCTTCGCTCTCCGCTCGGCTCTTCGCACGCGCGACCTCAGGAGAAAGCTGTTGAGACCAGCTGGCCAGTAAGGATTCACGTCCGACGATGACCGCTGTGCCGGCGACAGTGCCCTGTACGCCGTTGCCTTCGACATTCTCGAACTCGTCTGGAGTCAGCAATGTGCCGATCTCGTCAGCTGCTCCCTTGGCAATGGCCTGAGCGATCGGATGTTCTGAAGCGGCTTCCAGCGAACCTGCCATTCGCAGCAGCTGCTCCCGCTCGACGCCGGGTTCCAGAACCGAATCGACCAGGGTCATTCGACCGCTGGTGACGGTCCCTGTCTTATCGAGCACGACGGTATCGATCCTCCGTGTCGACTCCAGTACCTCCGGGCCCTTGATCAGGACCCCCATCTGTGCGCCCCGCCCTGTGCCGACGAGCAGAGCGGTCGGAGTCGCAAGCCCGAGAGCGCAGGGGCACGCGATCACGAGTACGGCGACTGCCGCGGTGAACGCGGCGGCGACGGGGAACCCGGCTCCCAGCCACGCTCCGAGCGCAGCCACTGCGATACCGATCACAACCGGAACGAACACCCCGGAGATCCGGTCTGCGAGACGCTGTACTTCCGCTTTGCCTGTCTGAGCATCTTCGACGAGCTTCGCCATCTGGGCGAGCTGTGTGTCGGCGCCGACCCTGGTTGCACGCACAACGAGACGCCCGCTCACGTTCGACGTTGCTCCGGTCACCGCATCGCCCTCGACGACCTCAACCGGCACCGACTCGCCGGTGAGCATCGAAGCATCCACGGCAGACTTGCCGGAGACCACGACGCCGTCCGTGGCAATCTTCTCTCCAGGTCGTACGACGAACTCATCGCCTGCTTGCAGCTCCTCCGTCGGCAACTTGATCTCGACTCCGTCACGAAGCACCGAGACGCTCTTCGCCCCGAGCTCTAGAAGCGCCCTGAGCGCCGCTCCAGCTTGACGCTTGGCGCGCTTCTCGAAGTACCTTCCGGCCAGAATGAACGTTGTCACCCCCGCCCCGACTTCTAAGTAGATGTTCCCGGCCCCATCAGAAGGGCCGATGGTGAGAGCGAACGGATGCGTCATCCCCGGAATGCCGGCGGTGCCGAAGAACAGCGCGTACAACGACCACAGCAGCGCCACTGATGTTCCCATCGAGATGAGGGTGTCCATCGTGGCAGCTCCGTGTCGGAAGTTGATCCACGCTGCTTTGTGGAACGGCCACGCACCCCAGACGATCACGGGGCCGGCAAGCGCCAATGAGGCCCACTGCCAGTACGTAAACTGCAGCACGGGCACCATGGCCATCGCGATCACCGGGACGGTCAGCACGATCGACCCGATCAACCTGCCGCGCAGCGACACGAGCTCGGGGTCGTCCGCAACGTGGTCGCCCTCGGATGCGTCCCGCCGCGGCTCAGGTGCAGGGACGATCGCGGTGTAGCCCGCGCTCTCCACTTCAGCGATCAGAAGCGCAGGGTCGTACCCGGCAGGAACGCTGACCTTGGCTTTCTCAGTGGCGTAGTTCACCGTCGCCTCGACGCCTTCAAGCTTGTTGAGCTTGCGCTCAATGCGATTCGCGCAGGAGGCGCAAGTCATCCCGCCGATCGCGAGCTCCACACCGCTGTCGTTCGCCGATTGCGCAGAGGCATTCATCGCCGTTCGCACCTTTCCTTGCTCAGTTGTCATCGGGCATTCCGCGCCCTCGCCGTTACCTGTTGCGGCCCAACTCGTCAGCGCTGATCCGGGTGCTCCCCCTGAATCGGCACGGAGCTACTGTCTTCCCAGTGAGATACGAAGCCGTCGGGGACGAACGCTCCGGCCGCGTAGAACGCAACTCCGAACACTGCTACCAGCGTCGCACCGTAGAGCGCGATCCTTCCACCGGCTCTCATCAGACCCGCGCTGCTGAGTAACCAGCCTCTTCGACCGCCGAGATGACGGCAGAAGCGTCGATCTCAGTCGCAGCGGACACGACGAGGCGTCCGGTCTGGGCGTCGACCTCGACGCTCTCAACGCCGGCGATGCCGCCGACTTCCTCCCGGACTGACATCTCACAGTGTCCGCACGTCATTCCGGTCACCTTGTACTCGCTGGTAGCCATCGTGATTCTCCTTCTGCTTTCGATACCCCCGGTGGGTATCTGATAACGTGAACCATATACCCCCGGGGGGGTATTCCCACAAGGGGGTCGACGCCAGCCGCGTCGAGTACAGTGACGAGCACAGAAACGGAGCCCGCATGACTCGCACAACACGTCTGCGCGACGGCATGACGCCGCCGCGGCACGTGGCGTTGGCAGTGCTGGTCTCCCTGCTCGTCGCGTTCGGACTGCTCGGCATGCACGCGCTATCGGTCGGACACAGCGTTCCGTCCCTCAGTGCTGCGACGTCAGAGCAAGTTCTCACCTCGCACGGCACGCACTCCATCGAGCCAGAAGCGCATACAGACTCCGAGACAAAACATCTGAACGCTTCACCACCGGATTGTGCCGACGAGGCGTGCGGGAGCTCCCACCCGGATCACTCGATGGTCATGACGATGTGCGTGATTGCGCTGCTTGCAGCCCTTCTGGTTCTCGCTGCGCCGGCGAGGGCCGGCGGATGGGTATCCCCTCGCCCGCATTTCTACGCCGGCGGCATCGATTTTCTGCTGACCAAGGCAGAGCCGCGGCCTCCTTCCCTGCACTTCTTGTCGATCAGTCGAACGTGAGCTGACGCCTGCTCGCGAGCGTGCCCGTGTGCACGCCGACGGCTTTGCCGTACCCGAGCACTGCTTCACTCCTATTTCGCCACTGAAACGACAAGGACGCATACTCATGCGAATTCGCACTACTGCTCTGTTCACCGCCGCGCTCGCCGCGACTCTCGTGCTCGGAGGCTGCTCGGCCGCCAGCGAAGAAGCCACGCCGGACGTGGACCACAGCACCCACGGAGACACCACACCTTCATCGGCCCCCGCCGGCACTGCCAACGCCGCTGATGAGACGTTTGCGACGATGATGATTCCGCATCACGAACAGGCCGTGGAGATGGCGGACATGATCCTCGACAAGGACGGCGTGGATACGCGGGTGACGGAACTCGCCCAGCAGATCAAGGACGCGCAGGCTCCGGAGATCGAGACGATGACGGGCTGGCTCACCGAGTGGGGCGTCTCGCTTGACTCGGGTATGGCCGGTCACGACATGGGCGATGACGGGATGATGGACGAGTCGGCGATGACGGCTCTCGACGACGCGGACGGTGCGGACGCCGCTCGATTGTTCCTCGAAGGCATGGTCATGCACCACGAGGGTGCGATCGACATGGCCGAGACGGAGCTCGCGGACGGACAGTTCCCTGACGCTCTCGAACTCGCACAGCAGGTGATCGACGGGCAGAGCGCCGAGATCACGACGATGAACGACATCCTCGACACGCTCTGACTCGACGACAGCGGGTGCGGGGCATGAGTGCCCCGCACCCGCGCCGATCCCGAAAGACAACACGATGAACAACAACCATGTGACCGCTCGCCGCGCGAAGGTCCTCAGTTCTGTCGGAGCCATGCTGATGGCGGCGAGTGTGCTCGTCGGTTGCTCCGCGAATTCGTCTCCGACGTCGCCAGCGCCCGAGGCGGAAGCTCCGCTCACTGTGACGATCGAGGGAGCCGATGATCTTGCAGGCCTCGATGCCCGCACGATCATTGACAGTCTGGACAGCACGCCCATCGCGGACCGCCCGACGGATTTCACCGCACAGGTCCGCCCGGACGCGCTCGTCATCACCGACGATTCCGGCGAGACAGAACTCCCGATGCCAGATGATCAGGTCTACGTCGCGATCGCTCCGTATGAGCAGCAGACGCACGACTGCTACTTCCATGCACCGGTCAACTGCATCGGAGAGCAGAGCGATACCGACTTCGAGGTGACCGTCACGGACTCCGACACCGGCGACGAATACGTCGACCAGTCGATCCGGACGTTCGACAACGGCTTCATCGGTATGTGGCTGCCTCGTGGCGTCACCGCTGAGGTCGTCATCGAGAAGGATGGCCGCACTGCAACCGGCACCGTATCGACTGTCAATGATGATGACGCCACCTGCATCACCACGATGCAACTAACCTGAGCATCATCCGGTTCTCGCGACGCGCGAGCGATGCGAGAACCGGATGGCTCACCTGCGAAGGCAACCGCGCCACGACGTCCCTCAGAGGTCGGCATGGGTATCAGGTAGCGGTACGTCCGCTGTCGCGCCGCGCATCTTTCGTATTGCCGCCCTCGAGCGATGCGAGGTACTCGTTATACGCTTCCAGATCGATCTCGTCCTGAGTCTGTCGGCGCGACGCGAGCTTCGCATCCCGTTTGCTCCATCGCGACAGCGTAACGATGAGCACGATGAGCAACGGCAGCTCCGCGTACGTCCACATCATCGTCCCCGCGACGATCTGGTCTCGCATCGGATCGATCGCCCAACCGTCGCGTGTCACGTCGTATGCGCTGAACAACGGGGCAGCGGAAAGCAGCATCACCAGGCCCAGCACAGCGTGGACTTGAATCTCGACGACGACCTCAACCAGACGGCCGGCGAACGACGGCGGCCTCGGCACGGGGTCTGAGGACCAGAGCGGAACCGCGGCGACGACGCCCAACGCGAATATCGCCAACAAGAGGACTTCATGGCCGAGGGGCACACCGACGAGCAGGCTCACCAGATCGGTGAGGTAGAGCCCCGGGTACAGCAGGATCGCAATCAGGATCGCGATGCCCGGTCGCACCAGAACTCGGCTGACACGGGACCTCAAGCCGCCGAGTGCGAGCCGGAGCGCGGTTCTGCCGACCCCCCGATGGGGCGTCGCACGCAGCAGCAGACGGCCAGGCGTCCCGAGCACCAGCAATGGCGCAACGATTGTCATCAGGGTGATCTGCTGGAACAGCAGCGCGGAGATGAGAACCTCGGCGTATGCGTGTACGCCGAGACAACCTGTCGCAGCCAGCAGCGCGCATCCGAGCAGGAACGCGATCGATCTGCCGATCGGCCAGCGTCGGCCGGCGCGCCGTAGCCGAATCACTCCGAGCAGGTACAGAACCGCCCCGATCCCGGCGATGACGACGAGAACGGACACTCCGTTGGGCGAGAACGAGACCAGAGACGGCCACGTTGGAGCCGGTAGATTCTGCGCGTCGATGTTCATCCTGTTGGTGTCACTCCTCGTCAGGATCGTCCCCGGCATCACGCCGGGACTTCGTGTAGGAACGGAGCACAAAGACCAGCGCGATCAGGATGAGTACAACGATGAAGCCTGCAAATACGAACAGCCCGCCCATACCGGTGCCCGTGTCGGCGCTGGCTTCCTCTTGAGATTCCTGGGCACCATTGCGAGGGGCCTCCGTGGTCGGTATCGGAGCGGCTTCCTCCGGCGTCTCTGCATCAGGAGCCGTCGTCTCCTCCTGATCAACGTCGTCGCTGCCCGGCTGCACGCGCTCATCCTCATTGTCGCAAGCGGGGAGATCCCATCCCAGTGCCGGAGTCCCACCTGAGACAGGCTCATAGTCGAAGTCGAAGGCTTCCGAGACCGGGTGGCCGTCGCTCGACACCGCGTTCCACGTCACTGTGTAGGTCCCGGCTTCACCGAGCTCAACGGGAGTGGAGAGTACGTTCCGTTCGATCGTCGAGCATGCGGTCTCGTAGTAGAGACCATCCGGCCCCTCGACCTGCGCAAAACTCGCCTGACCGAAGTCGATCAGCTCGCCGCTGAACGTGAGCGCGACCTCATCAAGCGTCGACACCGTCTCTCCGTTCGCGGGGGTCGACTCGAGCATCGTGTCGTGTGCCGAAGCGGCCTGCGTCGGGATGAGTACCGCAGCGGCAAGCACTGCGCCACCCACCAAGGTTCGTCCGAGCGTGAGTTTCATCGCTTTCCTTCCACTACTGCTTTTCCTATGTCGATCTGTTCCTGAGCGCCTCGCGCAGGTGAGCGCGATGAGCGAAGCATCACGGGAGCGACGAGCATGACGCCCCCACTGAGGAGGAATGCCACCGCGGCGATATCCTGATCCGCTACCGGCTCCGGCCCCCATGCCCGCCCCATCGCGCCGAACCATTCGGCAGCGATCAGCCCTTGTTGGAAGCCGACCCATGCCGCGAAGCTCAGCAATGCGACCAGAGCGATACCGATCGCGGCCACTCGCTGACCGGCTTGCTCCCGACCGCTCCCGGACGCGTTCAGCGCCGCCATAATCAGTGCTCCGCCGACAAGCGATACGACGATCATCATTTGATGTCCGAGCTGGTTGGACAGAGTCCAGCGGAAGATCCCCGGCGCCGCGCCGGCCCAGACGATGGCGGCGAACACCAGCGCCGCGACAATCGGCGCAGAGAGCACGGTGCGCACTCGAGAAGCACCGAGCCGCATGATTGCCTCGCGCGGACCGAACGAACCGTCTGACCGAGGGAAAATCGTGCGGATCGCCAGCTCGTACGGCGCGGCCGATGCGAGGAGAAGCGGAACCGCGGTGAGAAGCAGCACTCGACCGAGTGCGTTCATACTGTGCATGTAGTCGCTGTAGACAGCGCTCGGACCCGACGTCACCCAGGCGAGCAGGGCGAGACCTGCCATCCACGCCGTCGTACGCCGACGCGACCATCGCGCTCCGGCTCGACGGATTCGATGAACACCGAGTGCGTAGTACACAGCTGCTGCGCCGGCGAGCACTGCCCAAAGCAGATCCACCTTCCATTCGCCGAGCCACGTGGACCCGTCGATCGGCGCGGGCAGGGGTGCGTCCGTCAAGAATTCAGCTGGCGTCACAAGTACGGGAGCAGAGCTGTCCGCAGGTGCAGGTGTGCGCGAAAGGGCGGTCGCCGTTCCCATAGCGACTCCCATGATCAGCAGTTCGAAGGCCACCAGCATCCAGAAAGCAGTGCGTCGGGCGAGACGTGTGATCATGCGACTTCTGTAGTACGCGCCGAGCACGGCGAGCCCTGCCAACGCTGCTGTCTTGATCCCGAGCAGTGCGCCGTATGGGCTCCACAAGTCCGCCAGTGCCGTGATCGACGTCAGCGCACGGGCCACCCCTGACAGAAGCACGAGCATGAAAGAGGCCAGGGCGAGAGAGGAATACCTGGCGACAACAGCTCCGATGCTCTCGCGCGGGATCAACCGCCGAACCAGGATGAGGGTGAGCAGCCCGCCCACCCATACGGCAGCGCCGACGACATGCAGGATGAGGGCCATCACAGCGGCATCGTGGTTCGCGAGGCTTCCCGCGTGCCCCTGGGTCGACAGGGGTACGAGGCATACCGCGGCGAGGATCATGAGGACGGTTTCGGCAATAGCACCGCGCGCAACGACCGCGAACGTAGAGATGATCGCCGCGCCGATCACTGTCAGCAGCCACGCGAGCCCGAGTTCCGTCTCCGTCAGGAAGCGGCCGAGCTGCTCGCCGAATCCGATGTCCAACGATAGTTCCGGAGCGAGCGTCGAGAGATACGTCAGAAAGCCGGCCCCGGTCGCCGCCGCAGTCAGGACGACCGCCGCGGCCGCGGCGATCACTTGCGACGCTTCATATGGCTTGGAACCGCGCGGCAGGGCGAAAGCGCGCAGAATGAGGGAGCCCGCCATGACGGCGCCGGCAAGGTTCACGATGAGCTTCGCGAACGGGAGCCCCCAGCGCACGAACGCTCCGGGATCGGAGACGAGACGTTCGGCGGCGCCTGACCCCAGCACCAATCCGAACGCCGTCATGAGCACTGCGAACACGAGCAGTCCCACTGGGCCGATGAGACGCAGCTGGCGGAGCGTCATGAGCTGCTCCCCTCGTCCGCATTCGCTCCTTCGCGTACATCCGCCTCCGTGCATTGCCCGGTTGACGGCAGCTGCTGAGCTACCACAGCAAGGCGATCGAGAACGTCGTCTGCCGAGAGCACGGTTGTATCGACGACGACCTCGGCTGCCGGGTTACGACCGAACGTCGCGAGAGTCAGCTGAGGTGAACGCGACTCGTCCACGGTCCAATCGACTCCTCCGATACGAACGCATTGCTTGTCGTCCGATGCCACTGGGTCTGTCCCGCAGGTGAAGGTCACTGCCGTCGGATCGCCCCATGCCCCTGTAGCCTGGGCGTTCGTCCATCGACGGGTCTGCTCACCGATCGCGTTCGGCAACCGTACCGAGGCAGCGGCGCACTCGACCTCGTTCGCACCCGGCGCTGGGGTGAGCGGAACCGTATCGGCGCAGGCTGTGAGCGCAGCAGCGAGTGCGAGCAGGGCGACAGCCGCTCCGGTGGTTCGTGTTCCTGTTTTCATGACTTCCGTTCTGCTGCGGCCGAGCGGCTGCTCAACCGAACGAGCCCGAGTGAGATGAGCGTGCAGATCGCGAGCACCGCGAGGCCCGCGATTGGGATCGATCCGATGACGACAGCCGGAGTCCGGCCCGCGTACAACGGAACGTCCGATACCGACGCAGCAGACTCGCCCGGAGCCGCGGCGTCGATCACGGAGCCGTCCGGCAGCACGACTTGGCTCGTGCCGGTCGTCGACACGTTGACGACAGCCCTACCGGTTTCGAACGCCCGGAGACGAGCGATCGCCATCTGCTGCAGGTTCTCGTCAGTACCGCGGAAGTCTGCGTTGTTCGTTTGAAAGATATAGACCTCCGCGCCGCCTTCCGCGCCGGCTCGGATCACGTCGTCGTAGATCAGGTCGAAGCAGATCCCGACGCCGATCCGAACGCCGTCGACATCGAGCACGGGCTCAGTCCTCCCAGCCGTGTACTCGCGTTGTATGAGCCCCACCAGTCCCGGGACGAGCCGTTCGTAGAACGCACGGTCGGGCACGTACTCACCGAACGGAACGGGATGGCGTTTGTCGTAGTACTGCACGCTGTCCCCTGTGCCCCAGAGGAACGATGTGTTGTAGGTCTCGCCCGAACGTGTGACGGCGGCGTTAGCCAGCAGCGGAGCGTCTGCGGCGCGAACGACGGCGTCGAGCCTGCGCGCAGTCTGCGGGCTCTGGTATGGATCGCTGTCAACGGCTCCCTCGGGCCATACGATCAGATCTGCGCCGCGCCCGTAGAGCGCCTCGCTGCGTGCCTCGTGCAGTTCGAGGATCTCGCCGGGCGAACGGTCATCGAAGTACCCCGATGGTCCGTTCGCCTGAACCCACCCGATCGCCATCTGCCCGGTCTGTCGTGTCGGGAAGGCCGGGATCAGCGCCAGCGCACAGGCGAGCGACACAGGGAGCGCCAGCATTCTGAACCGCCGCGCCCAGAGACATTCGATCGTCAGAGCGCACACCGCAACGATCGCGAACGAGACCCCGTCGACGCCGATCCACGACACCGCCTCTGCGAACGGTCCGTTCGCTTGACTCGTCGCCACCCGCGCCCACGGGAATCCGGAATACGGCCAGGTACCCGCCACCATTTCCCGTGCAGACCACAGTCCGGCCACGAGACCGGGGCGCACCAGGAAGCGCGCGCGGACACCGAGCTTCTCTGTCCATCGATAGGCAAGGGCGATTGCGATGCTTCCCGCCGCTACGAGGGCACCTTCCAGCCCGACGAGAGCAACCCAGGGCAGCGGCCCCAGGAACTCCCCCACCCAACTGAGATGAATCGCGAAGAAGACGACGCCGAATACGGTTCCGATGAGGATTGCGCCGAGGACACTTCGACCGCGCAGCGCCATCAGCGTCAGCACCACAGCGACGAACGCCGCCGGCCAAAGTCCTACTGCGGGGTATGCGACATCGAGCATCACGCCTGCCAGTACCGTCGAGGGTATCGCCCAGCACAATCGGAGCACGCCTGTCCGTACCGCAGCCGCCCGCGGCGCAGACACCGGCTCAGTCTGCGAGAGCACGATCGATGGCGTCGGTCAGATCGCTGAGCTGAGTGAGCTCGAGCTGTTCCCCGTCGAGGAAGAACGTGGGCGTTCCGCCTACTCCCAGGGCACGCCCCTCCGAGAAGTCTTCCTCGACGCGCGCTTGGGTCCCCGGGTCAGCGACCGCGGCATCATAGGCGGCCATGTCGAGTCCGAGCTCCTCCGCGTATGAACGGAACCTCGCGGCTTCGGACGTCTGACCCTCTCCCCACTCGGCCTGCGTCTCGAACATGAGATCGTGCATCTCTTCGAAGCTTCCCTGCTGGGCGGCAGCCTCGACGGCGACGGCAGCGTTCATCGAATTGAAGTGGCCCGGGATCGGGAAGTATCGCACGACATAGTTGATGTCGCCGTCGTACTGCTGCCGGATCTCTTCGACATAGGGAGCGAAAGCACCACACACCTCGCACTCGAAATCGAGGAACTCGACGAGAGTCGGTGCGTCTGGGCCCACGTAATCAAGAACGTGCGAGTCGCTCCGAGTGATCGGCAGCTCGCCACGGTCTGGAGCGACCTCGTCCGGCGCTGACGTCTTCACATAGACAACGGCTGCGATCACGATGATCACAGCGATCACAGCTGAGATCAGCAGTGCAACGACGACGGTCGGCAGCTTCTTCGGCGTACGGCGGGCGTTCATCTGTTCCTCCAGTGCGGCGGGTGGGGCGCCGTACATACGACGGCATGATGCGCAGCACCATCGCTCGCCGCGGCCGGAGCCGTATTGGGGCCGGAGGCGATAGATGTGCCGTGCGCTTTTCTCGATCGGAAGGCGTCTGCGTCTGCAGGCCCCGATCCGCACAGGAATCAGATTCTTGAGATACCCAGAAGAAGAGGTGTAGGAGCGGGAATCGGCACCACTCTCCGGGCGCGCAGCGCGAGCATGCCCAGGAGCGGCCCGAGCTTCACGACGAGCCGCGGCCCAGCGAGGAAGAGCAGGCCGGCGAAAGCGAGAGATACCGCGCAGCACACCCCGAGCAGGCAGAGCGCATCGGCGGCTTCCCCCGATTCGTCAGCGCCGGCCGTCACAACGTCGCCGGAAGTCGCATCGACTGCTTCCGCCCCGTAGGCGGCGGCGATCTCATTGCCTTGGGCAACGAACCCATGCTGCTCAGCGGCCTCATGCATGCACAGAGCAAGCGCGCCGAAGAGGAGAAAACCGATGAGGGCCAGGATCAGTGAGCGCCTCGCAACCACCGAACCGCCCTCTGCGGGCGCGACGGATGTACGAGGAGGGATCACCAGGGCACCATATCCAACTTGAATATGCAATGGCCGGGAGGGGAGATCAGCTATGAAGTCCATCCTCGTCGCCGTATCCGACTGCTTCCAGCTGGAACGTCGAGTGTTCAATATGCACGGGAAAATGCTCGCCGACGCACGACTGCAGGTCGCGCAGGAGCGCGTCGCGACCAGCATCGTCGATGACGGTCTCGTCGATGACGACATGCGCCGAGAGCGTTGGCAGCTGGCTTGAAACGAGAGATGCGTGGAGGTCGTGCACTGCCACCACGCCTGGGCGGGACAAGATATGCGCACGAACTTCGGCGAGATCCAAACCGGGCGGCGTTCGTTCGAGCAGAACGCCGACGGATGCGCGGATGAGGATCAGCGTGCGCGGGACGATGAGTGCGGCGACCGCGATGCCCGCGACTGCGTCGGCGCGCTCCCAACCGAGCGTCGCGATCAGCACGGCGCTGACGATCACTGCCACTGACCCGAGCGCATCGTTCACGACTTCGAGGAACGCCGCCCGCATGTTGAGGTTATCGCCACGTCCTCCGGCAAGCACGGTGATCGAGGCGATGTTCGCGACGAGGCCGACGACTCCGAATATCAGAAGTGCGGTCGATGGCACCGCTGGGGGCTCGAACAAGCGCCGTACCCCTTCGACCAGCGCGAAGAGACCTACTCCCAAGAGCAATGCCGCTTGTCCGAGTGCGGCGAGAATCTCGCTGCGTTTCAAACCCCAGGTGTAGCGATCCGACGGCGGCTTCTCCATCAGCAGTGCCGCCGAGACCGCGACCGCAAGGCCGACGAGGTCAGTCAGCATGTGCGCGGCGTCAACCAGCAGCGCCAAGCTTCCCGTCAGAACTGCTCCGACGACTTCGACGACGAATACGGACCCGGTGATGCAGAGCGCGATCGCGAGGCGCCGACGCGGCGCCGCGGCATGACTGTGGTCGTGATGATCTCCCATGATTCCTTCTAACGGGTCGCGGTCTGTATTGCGGCGTTCGGTGCCTGCACAGAGTTCCTCGAAAGCCGGCGCCTCGTCTGCGCGGCACGCAAACCATTGGCAATGACGACGACTTCGGCGACTTCATGCACGAGCACGACAGCGGCAAGCCCCAGCACTCCCGTGATCGCGAGCGGCAGCAGAACGATGATGATCGCGAGCGACAGCACGATGTTCTGGTTCATGATCGCCCGGCCGCGGCGTGCGTGGCGCAGAGCCTGCGGGATGAGGCGCAGGTCGTGACCGGTGAAGGCGACATCAGCGGACTCGATCGCGGCATCGGAGCCGGTTGCGCCCATCGCGATCCCGACCGTCGCCGAGGCGAGAGCGGGAGCGTCGTTGATGCCGTCACCGATCATGCCGGTGGGGCGCTGTGCGACTGATGCGGTCACCTCTGCGGCTTTGTCCTCGGGACGCAGCTCGGCACGCACGTCGGAGATACCGGCGATTTTCGCCAATGCCATGGCAGTGCGCGCGTTGTCGCCCGTGAGCATGACGACCTCGACGTTCTGCGCGCGGAGAGCAGCGACAGCCTCCGGTGCCTCGGCGCGCAGTTCATCGCGGACGCCGATCGCACCGGCCACGCTGCCGTCGCGCGTGACCATGACGCAGGTCTGTCCGTCAGCTTCCATCGCCGCGACCCGGTCGGCCAGCACGCCGGGAGCGATCCAGCGCGGGCTGCCGACAGTGATCTCATGGCCATCGACCTGCCCGGCCATCCCATGCCCAGGCTGCTCGATCACACGAGCCGCGGCTGGTGCGCCCGGGGCCGCCTCAGTGATGGCAGCGGCAAGCGGATGCGTGCTGTGCTGCTCCAGTGCAGCGGCCCAGCCGAGCACGTCCTCGCGGGAAAATGCAGTAGCCGCGGCGACGTCGGTCACCACGGGCTCGTTGCGCGTCAAAGTGCCGGTCTTGTCGACCGCGATCCGGCGGAGCGAGCCAAGCTGTTCGAACGCGGCCCCGCTCTTGATGATGACGCCGAACCGGGTGGCTGCACCGATGGCCGAGACCACGGTGACCGGCACAGCGATGGCAAGGGCACATGGCGAGGCGGCCACGAGCACAACCAGGGCGCGAGTGATCCAGGTCTGCGGGTCACCGCTGAGCAGCGAGCCGAGCACGCCCACCAGCAGTGCGAGAACGATCACGCCGGGGACCAACGGACGCGCGATCCGGTCGGCGAGACGCGCCCTCTGCCCACGCTCCTGCTGTGCCTGCTCGACGAGCCCGACCAGGGTCGTCAACGAGTTGTCCGCCCCGTCGGCCGTGGCGGTGATCTCGAGTGCGCCGGAAGTGTTGATCGAACCAGCCGCGACCTCGTCGCCCATACCAACGTCTACCGGGATCGATTCACCGGTGATTGCCGAGGTGTCGAGGCTGCTACGGCCCGACGCCACAGTGCCGTCGGTTGCCACGCGCTCACCAGGTCGGACCCGAATCACGTCGCCGATCTTCACCTCCCTGGCTGCAACCTCGACGGCTGTGCCACCTCGTACAACGGTGGCCGTCTCGGGTACGAGCCTGAGCAGAGCACGCAGTCCTGAGCGGGCACGGTCCATCGCTTTGTCTTCCAACGCCTCCGCGATGGAGTACAGGAACGCCAGAGCTGCGGCTTCCTCGACGTAGCCGAGAATCACCGCGCCGACGGCGCTGATCGTCATCAGCAGTGCGATCCCGACTTTTCCTCGGGTAAACAGACCACGCACTGCCCCAGGGACGAACGTCCATGCGCCCAGCAGGAGTCCGGTCCAGAACAGCACGAGCACCGTGATCTCGGCAGCGACGCTGTCGCCGGTGATCCACTCGGTAAGCAGCCCCGAGACGAAGAAGATGCCTGATGCGATCGGGACGAGGATCGCGGGGTCGCGCCACCATGGGCGGTCGACATCTTCAAGCTCTTCGACCGCGCTGGGCACGTCATGCTCGCAACCGCACGCCGCGCTCATGCTCCGGCTCCCTCGCCTGCATCGCAGCAGCCGGGGATCGAGCAGGCCGGGTCGATGCACGGCGCACTCTCGTCGACTGCCAAGGTCACGTCTACGAGTGCCGTCAGCGCCGCGGCAAGATGCGGGTCCGCGATCTCGTATCGGGTCTGCCGCCCTTCCAGCTCTGCGACCACGATGCCGCAGTCACGCAGACAGGTCAGATGGTTCGAGACGTTCGAACGGGTCAGCTCAAGCTCACGCGACAGCACCCCCGGATAGTTGGGACCGTCGAGGAGCGTCATCAGAATCCGGGAACGCGTTGGGTCCGCCATAGCCCGGCCGAGCCGGTTCATAACGTCAAGACGTGAGGCAATGGTCAGCATGCAGTGAACTATACACTGCTTACTGAACACTCCGCTGTGTCGTCCTGCTCCGATTCTCTCCCCACGGCGTGCTTCTGCGCACCTGGACAGCATGAAGCTTCGAGCACGTCCATCACTTCCTGTCTCCTTGCCGCGCGGCATCATCAGAGTCGAGCCGGGAGGTGAGATCGTCGCCATGCTCGATGGCGAGATCGTGATGCCTCCGGATGCCGGCTCTCCCTGGAGCCGTCCACGAATCGACGAACTGCTGGATGCGATGACGATGCACGGCACGCGCGCAGTATGGGTAACGCTGTATGAAATCGACGGCCAGGTTTTCACCGAGATCGTCCAAGGCGGCGAGCGCTTGGCGGCAGAGCCCCCGCGACGTGCACGGAAGCGATCGCCTCACGGGAGCGCCGTATCGCACCTCGAGCTCACAGGTGACGGTTTCTCGCCAGGAGAGGAGGTGCTTGCCGCTGTCGGTGTATGCGTCCGTGCGGAGAACGACGAAGGGCACGTCGTAGCCATCGTCGACCGCCGGGATCTTCCCGCGGGCGCCGCCGTCTCGTTGCTTTGCGGTCGTGAGTCCGGCCACACGGTCGTTCAGGATCTGCGATGACCACGCCAGCGGGACGACAGACAGGCTCTTTCGGTGATGAGCTGACGAACGCGCTCATGATCGGATTGGTCGCCCTGTTCGGGCTCGCGATCGTACTGCGTGCGGGCGGAAGTATCGCCGCATGGCTCACGCGCACGGCCCAGCCCGACGGCGGTCTTCTCGCGGGGCTCAGTGTCCTGACGAACGCAAGCGACCCAGGTGCTGCGTTGGACGCGCCAGCGCTGGCAACGGTCGCATACTGGGTCGTCACGGGACTACTCCTCATCGTCGTGATCGTCGGCGGCGTCTGGAGCTGGGTACTGCTCCGGCGCCATAGCCGCCGAGCAGCTATGGACCCGCACAACAGCGCCGGTATCGCCACCCGCCACGAAGTTTCGCTCGCTGCGTCGCCGAAAGCTCTGCTCAGGCGCGCCAGGAACCTGCGCCCCTCACTCGACAGTCCCGCGCCCAACGATGTCGGCTATCGCATCGGTGCTTCGAAGGGGATCGAGGTGTGGGCCTCTGTCGAGGACTCGATCCTTCTGATCGGACCGCCACGTTCCGGCAAGGGCCTGCACGTCGTCATCCCGGCGATCCTTGATGCCCCTGGCGCCGTCATCACGACCAGCACGCGTCCCGACAATCTCACGGCCACCCTGCGCGAGAGGAAGCGTTCAGCAGGCCCGGTAGCGGTGTTCGATCCGCAGCATCTGGCGGAGGGCGTTCCGGCAGGACTGCGCTGGTCGCCTGTGCGTGGCTGCGAGGACCCGTTGACCGCGATGATCCGTGCAACCGGGCTCGCTGCCGCCACCGGTCTGTCCGCAGGCGGAGTCGAAGGCGGTGGGTTCTGGGAGGGGAAGACTCGGACCGCGCTTCAGTCGCTCTTGCACGCAGCCGCGCTGGATCAGCGTCCGCCCGTCGAGTTGTTCCGTTGGACGCTCGATCCCTCTGCCGCCGCGGACGCTGTGGCGATCTTGGAGAGCCATCCGCAAGCAGCGACAGGCTGGGCCGACTCTCTGCAGTCGATGATCGATTCTGATCCACGCACCCGGGACTCGATCTGGCAGGGCGTCTCGCTCTCCCTCAGCTCCCTTGCTGATCCGCGCGTTCTGGACGCTGTCTCACCGGCACCCGGTGAAGCCTTCGATCCGGAGTCATTCATCCGGGATCGAGGCACGCTCTACTTGCTCGCAACCGGGGCCGGCGCCGGCGCTTCCGCGTCGCTCGTCGCCGCGTTCGTCGAAGACCTCGTCGAAGTCGCCCGCAGGATGGCCGCGCGCTCCCCCGGCGCCCGCCTCGACCCGCCGGTGCTGCTGGCTCTGGACGAGATCGGAAATCTTTCTCCGCTGCCATCGCTGCCGACGCTGATGGCAGAAGGCGGTGGCACCGGAATCACGACGATGCCTGTCCTCCAGTCGCTCGCGCAAGCCCGTGACAAGTGGTCGGACGATCAAGCCGGCGCGATCTGGGACGCCTCAATCGTGAAGATCGTTCTCGGCGGTGCCTCGAACTCGAAAGATCTCCAAGATCTGTCCACGCTCATCGGGGAACGCGACGAATACACAGACAGCATCACCCTGGGCGACCACGGCACCCGGTCGAACCAACGATCAGTGAGGCGCCTCCCGGTGTTCCCGCCGGACCGCATCCGGACTCTCCCCTTTGGTACAGCGGTGACCCTGTTGCGGTCCGCACCTCCGATCGTCACCGATCTGAAAGCGTGGCCCAGTCGCCGCGATGGCCGACAGCTCGCCCAAGATCGTCACGCGATCGAGCACCAGCTGAGCGGACAGTGACGGGAAGCGCACCTACTGACAACACGGGCGTCGGATGCGACGTCCACAGGATGAAGGAGCAGAGAAATGTCCATCCAGACCAGGGACGCGATCGCGGGGTTCATCGCCACCGATCCCCAGCTGACAACGTCGGAGGCCGGTCGGGCGCGCTTTTATGCCCGGTTCGGCCAAGAGCACTTCCGCAAGGAAGAGGACGGGTCGTTCACGAAGCTGGAGACGTCGTTCCACCACCTCGTCATGTTTGGCAAGTCCGCCGAGCACGCGGCCGAGCGCTTCGCCAAGGGCGACAACTTCATCGCTGACGGCTACGTCCGCACGAGCACCTACGAGAAGGAAGGCGGCATGGTCGAGAGCGAAGAGTTCGTCGCCAGCCGCATCGGACATGACGCAGCCCGCACACGGTACGAGGTCGACCGCTCGCCCCGACGCGACGCGGTGAACGCCAGCTCATTCGCACCTCCCGCCGCCCGATCAGCGCCTGCCACGGTCGGGCTCTGACGCGGAGCAGTCGATGAACGACGATGACTTCCCGATCCCGGAATGGGACGAAGACTCCGACGTCGATGTTCCCGGTCCGATCCACCCGATCAATTGGTGGCTGCTGACCGCCGAGGAGCTGCAGACCGAGTTCTATGAACTCAATCGCTTCGTCGATGAGCTCCGGCACGAGCGGGGCCTCCCCGTCAGCGTGATCCCGCCCTTCTGGCACCGCCACTGGGAACTCGTGCGTGAGCTCTCCGCTCTGCACCTCCACTACCTCGTCTGCCACGACGGCGAGCAGAGCGGATCTGCCCCCATGGGCTGGGAGCGCGACTTCGAAGACTCGTGCCGTCGCCTCCGCGACAAGGTCGCCGCCTGCGGTACCCGCGGCGACAGCGACCGGCCCACTCGCCAAGCCATCTGGCCCGGCGAAGAAGATCCTCCAAACCAGATCCCCGTGATCTTCGACAACCGCGCCAAAGACTTCGTCGCCTACGTGTCCTCGCTCGTCACGGAACGCCAGCAGCGCGAGGAAGCCTTCTACGCGAGCCTCGACCTCCGCACGGGTGAACTGGCCTGAATCGCCACGGCGCCCCGGCATCCTCGATCGGATGCCGGGGCGCCGTCTCCGGTTACGCGTCGATTCCTGCGAACACCTTGTCGAGCGCGTCCGCCGCGCCATCGACGATCAGCTCCGGCCGCTTCGCGTAGTGACCCTCGGTAATCGACTCGTCGCTGTGCCCCAGCAGGTCTCGCGCGACCTCAACACCAGCCGTGCCCGATACTGCCGCGGCAACCGCCTTGCGCAGACTGCGGAAGGTGAGATGTTCCGCATCGACTCCGATCGCCAGCAGCTCCGGCTCGAACTCGCGACGGAACATCCGCATCAGCTGGCTGACCGCGCTCGGATCGCGCGGCCGACCCCGCTCGCTGGTGAACAGCACGTCATCCGGATTCAGCTCAGGGTTGGGCACGTGATTCGCAACGAGTTCGCTGAGGACCTTCGCCGCGAACTGCGGCGCCCGGACCCAGCGCTTCTGCCGCTCTGCCTTCGGCGAGTCCTGACGGAACAGTCCTCGCGATCGCGTGCGAACCATCGTGCCGCCGACCCAGACCAACGCTTCCATCGTCAAGCTCCCGTCCGGCTGCTCGACTGCCTCGAACCTTACGTCCTGGAAGCGAATCGCGATCGGTTCCGCAGTCCGCTCGGACGTCCCGAGCGTGATCAGGATGTAGTCGGCGAGCAGCTTGAAGTTCGGCCGCCTGCCGACGGGGAACCGAGCACGGTGCCGCTCGGGCCACACTTCTCGGATCAGATGAAGGATGTACTTCACCTGCACTGCGTCGAGTTCGAAGTAGACCGTAGACGGTTCATCCGCTCGCCGGGTCGCACGGATCGGATTCGCCACGATGACTGCACCGTGTCGAGTCTGTTGGATCGATCCAGGCGCTGAGAAGAGCCCCTGCTGGATTGCCCAGTCATACATCAGCGACAGCACGTTCCGTACCTTGTTCGCCGTCATCACTGTCTTCTCACGCGCGACGTCCATGAGAAGCCCGTCTGCGCGATCAGCGGTCATATCGGTGATCGGGATCGCGCCAGCACGAGGCAGGATGTGCGCCCGGATCACCGACGCGTAACCGTCGACCGTCTGCTCGCGACGCTGACGCAGCACTCGAGGATCGTCGTCGTGGTAGGCGACCTTCAGCCACTTCTCCGCGAGCTCGGCGATCGTCGTGAGCTCGACTCGCCTGGCAAGCACGCGTCCGACGACGACGTCAGCAGCCTCCTGCAGTGACGCTAGCGCCTCGGCTTCCGTCGCTCCGCTGCCGTACGGACGACGTTCTTTGCCGCTCCCGTCGAAGACGCGTGCGCGCGCAACGACGAGGCCGTTCGGCTCGACGCTGTATGTGACCTTGCCGAGTTCTCCGACCGCCCGCTTCGGACGCGCCATCAGTCGGCGCTCCCGCCGGTCGGCGCGACGAGGTGAGACGTGATGAACGCCTCGACGTCCTCATCGCGGTATCGAATGTTGTGCGAGGACAGCACGACGAACGGCAAACCGAGACCGCGGCTGCGCGCGCGTTCGGTGCGCCAGTCGGCAAGCGTCCTAATAGGGATGCCTGTGTAGTCGGCGAGTTCGCTCGGCGTCCAGAGGCGAGGGCGATCATCGTTCATACCTGGAAGGTGAGCAGCGCCGTCCGTGGACCCCCAGGAACATCCGTACGCGGGCCATCCCGCGAGTAAACGGACGGGTTTTCGGACAGATGCAGTAGTGAGACGCATCATGCTCAGCATGAGACTCCCCTGTCGTTTCTAGGAGAAACGAGGCTGCGGGTCGTACTGTGGTTCACCAACCAGCAAGCCGAGCTCTACTACGGAGTCTGACAACAGCACGACTCGGCACGAGGGCCCGACCCCGCATGACGCGGGAGGTCGGGCCCTCGTGGCGTTTGTCGGGAATGTCGCCAGCGCGCTCGCGTCGTCGGTTGCGCCGATATCGGAAGCGTCTCGTTCGTGCAGTTCAGCGACCCCGACGGAACCCTGCTCATGGCGTGTCAGCGCAACACGCTTGCACCGTAGCTTCGGCTCAGGGCGCGATCGCGGTCTGCTGGTAGAGCGTCAGCGCCGGGGCGCCATCGACGAGTCGATAGTGGCTGGTCATCAGGGCGACGAACGGCTCCTCCTGTGCCGCCCGAACGGCGGTGGCGCGATAGACCAGTGCCGCGCTCGCCTCACCCGTCGGCACGAGACGAACGTCGTCGATCGAGTAGGACTCCCACGGCGGCGACGCGTTGAGGGTTTCAACGACCGCCTTCGCGTCGAGGATCATCCCATTGACGAGCACCATGACCGCGTCCGAGGTCATGATTCGGCCGTAGAACGAGCCGCCATCGGATCGGCAAAGGGCATCCCATCCGCGGCGCTCGACGTCGAGTAGGCCGTCCATTGTGAGCGCGGGAGGCGCGCCCGCCCCAATCGTGGCAGCGGCGGGAAGACCGTCGGCCTGTGGCGACGGATCCTCGCCTCGCGCGCCATGAAGCGAATCGAAGTACGAGATGCCCACGAGAAGTCCCTCGGGGCTGAGCAGGCGTGCCGTCGTCTGTCCCCACGGCTCCTCATGCGCACCGATGAGAATATCCTGCCCCTTATCGCGCAGTTCCTCCGTTGCCTCGGCGACCGCCTGTCGCGAGTCGACCTCGATCTCGATCCACGCCTGCGGAACTGGAACGCCGTCCGGCCATCGAACGGTGCCGAATGTTGCCTGCGCCGCCTGGCTCAGCGGCCACAGAGCAAATGCACGCGCGCCCTCAATGCCCGGCGCGTGATGGTAGCCCGGCGCGATCTCTTCGAACGCGATCCCGATGACATCGGCCCAGAATCCGAGGGTGGCTTCGGGATCCGCCCCTACGGGCCCGAAGCCCGCGATGAATGCGATTCTCACGGTCGGACGCCCCGCCCGCCGCGGAGGCCGCGCACCTCGTAGCCGAGGTGGATGACCCCACCCTCGAAGCGGTCGAGGCGGCGGAGCTCGAGATCCATCCGGGTCTTCGGCCAGAAGGAGAGGCCTCCCCCGATGGTGAGGGGGCAGACCAGAAGGGTGATCCGGTCGACGAGCCCGTGCGCGATCGCCTCGGCCGCGAGGGTCGGGCCGTCGACGGTCAGGTCCTGCGCCGTCGCCTCCTTGAGGCGCGCGACCTCGGCGGGATCGAATGTGCGCCGCAGCTCAGTGCGCGACGTTCTCGGCTCCTGCAGGGTCGTCGAGTAGACGATCTTGTCCGTCCGCCGCCACAGCTCGGCGAAACGCTCCGACTCCGCCGATTGGGCCGCGACCGCCGGATCCGTCTCCCACACGGCCATCATGTCGTACATGCGCCGCCCGTAGAGGTAGGTTCCGACGCCTGCCATCTCTTCGTTCACCGACGCGAGAGCGTCCTCAGCGGGTCGCGCCCAGCTGAAGTCGCCGTCAGGGCCTGCGACATAGCCGTCCTGCGACACGATCATGGAATAGATCAAGCGCCCCATGCCGTCCTCACTTCCGTTATTCGTACTTCTCGAACCTCCCCGCGATGCTCTCCCGGAGCGCTCCGCATCCCGGGTATGGCCATCATCGCAGCAGCCCCTCGTGCAGGGCGCGCAGCACGGCGTTGGTGCGATCTCGCGCCCCGAGTTTCCCGAGGACCGCCGAGATGTGGTTCTTGACGGTGCCCTCCGCGAGGAAGAGCGCGTCCCCGATCTCGCGATTGCTGTACCCCGACGCAACCAGCCGAAGCACGTCGAGCTCCCGATCGGTGAGCTCGCGCGTGGTTCCGGAGGGCACATCGCTCGACGGGGGCTGCCGGGTCTGAAGGGCGCGTAGCATCCGGTCGGTGAGCGCGGGGGCGACGACGGATCCACCGCGCGCGAGGGTCTCCACGGCCTCCGTGAGCTGCTCGAGGGTGATGTCCTTCAGGAGGTAGCCGCGTGCGCCTGCTCGGAGTGCCTCGAGCACGAGGCCGTCCTCATCGAACGTCGTCAGAACCAGCGCGGGGATGTCGATGCCGTCGTCGCGCAGCCGTCGAAGCGCCCAGATGCCGTCGAAGCCGGGCATCCGCATGTCGAGCAGCACGACATCGGGTCGCGTGCGGGCGATCACCTCGACCGCTTCCTTCCCGTCGGCGGCCTCGCCGACGACGTCCATGCCGGCCACGGCGAGGAGGCCCGCAAAGCCCTGTCGCACGAGCGCCTGATCGTCGACGATGACCACCCGGATCATACCGGCGCCCTCACGGTGACCTGGAAGCCCGAGCTCGCGTCGATCCACACGCCGCCCCCGAGCTCTTCGAAGCGCTCACGGAGACCGCGCAGTCCGTTACCGAGCCGTAGCTGCTCCGCACCGCGGCCATCGTCTCGGGCCCTCAGGGTCACGGTCTCGCCGTCGCCCACCACGTCGATCCAGAGTTCGCGCGCGTCTGCGTGCCGGAGCGTATTGGTCACGATCTCCTGCGCGGCGCGGATGAGCGCCGTCGTCTCCCGCTCCCCCACGCGCACGGTCGGCGAGACTTCCACGGTGACGTCGAGTCCCGGAAGCGCATCGGTCATATCGCGGAGCGCGTGCTCGAGGTCCGGCGCCTCGTTTCGCAGCCGTCCGACCGTGGCCCGCACGTCGCGCAGCAGAGCGCGCGCCACCTCGTTCGCGCGCTCCGCGTGCACCCGTGCCCGCGCACCGTCGACGTGCCGCGCCGTTTCCAGCTCCAGGGTCAGCACGGTTAGCTGATGGCCGATCAGATCGTGCAACTCGCGAGAGATCCTTAGGCGTTCGGCCGTCCTCGCGGATTCGGACAGGAGCACGTTGGCCGCCTTCAGATCGACGTTCGCCCGCGCTAGCTGCTCCCGGGCGCACTGCTCGCGGACGAAGGCCGTCGTGCTGAGCGCCGTCGCGAGCTGGATCAACAGATAGAAGCCCGTGAGAATGCCACCCTCGACGAGGTCGTGAGTATGTATCAGGGCAACGCTCGCGATCACCGAGGTGTTGAGACCGACGAGAACGAGCGTGGCCCAGAGCGGCACGACGTAGACGCTGGTCGCCGCAGCGACGACGAGCAGGATCAGCAGGATCCCCGTGCTCTGCGCCGTGAGAACGAGTGCCCAGGAGGCGAGCACGGCCGAAAGGAGTGCGGCGTACCTCACAGATCGCCGCCGGGCGCTCGTCGCGAGGACCAGGCCTGCCAGGAACGCGACGAAGATCGCCGCCCACCAGAATCCGGATACCGTCGCGTTGTTCAGCCCGAAGAGCGTGGGCGCGGCAACGCCGACGGCGACGACGAGCATCGCCAGGCCCGCCCACACCTCCGTTCCGATTCTGCCCATGACTCCACGTTAGGCGCAGAACGTCGTCGGCCGCCCGTGCGGAAAGTCATGGTCGGAGCTCGTGACTTCCCGCACGCGCGGGCGGCGACGCGGCGCACCTAGCGTGAGGAGCATGACGACGACCGATACGGCCCTGCTCGCAGAGGGCCTGACGAAGAGCTATCGCGGCACCCCCGCCATCGTCGAGCTGAACCTGCGCGTCGGCGTCGGCGAGACGCTCGGGCTGCTCGGCGCCAACGGAGCCGGCAAGACGACCGCCGTCGAGATGATCGCGGGTCTTCGCGCCCCGGATCACGGGAGGGCCGAGGTTTTCGGGCTGGATCCTCGTCGCGATCGCGCGCAGGTCCGGCAGATCCTCGGGGTACAGCTACAGCATGCCTATCTCCACGGGGCGCTCACGGTGGGCGAACTCATCGATCTCTACCGCAGCTTCTACCCCGATCCGCGTGGCTCGGCAGAACTCCTCGAGCTCGTGGGCCTTGCGGACCAACGGCGGATCCGTTTCGAGAAGCTCTCCGGCGGCCAGCAGCAGCGCGTCTCGATCGCCCTCGCGCTCGCCGGCCGTCCCCGCGCGGTGATCCTCGACGAGCTGACAACAGGCCTGGACCCGCGGGCGCGGCGCCGCATGTGGGAGACCATCGAACAACTGCGCGATGAGGGCGTCACCGTCCTGCTCGTGAGCCACACCATGGAAGAGGTGGAGAGGCTCTGCGACCGTGTCGCCGTGCTCGACGCGGGACGGATCATCGCAACGGGCACACCATCCGGCCTAGTCGAGCGCGTCGGCGCCGACTCGCTCGACGACGCCTTCGTCGCACTCACCGGTACCGAATTGGAGGCACCCGAATGACGACCGTGATCCGCGCGCGACGGCCCGGCATCCGCTCGATGCTGCTCCTCATCGTCTCCGAGGGGAAGATGGTCGTTCGCGACACGGCGGGCCTCATCGTCCCGCTCGGCCTGCCGCTGCTCGTTCTCCTCACCAGCGCGGGTTCCGCCGCGGACCAGGTCATCGAGAACGGGATGACGGCACTAGACCTGTTCGTCCTTCCGCTCGTGCTCGTCATCATGATCGCGACGATCGGCGTGATCAACATGCCGAGCTTCCTCGCCTACTACCGGCGTACGGGGATCCTCCGCCGGCTCGCCGTCACGCCGGCCTCGCCGTTCATGGTGCTGGCCGCGCAGGCGGTCGTGAGCGCGATCCAGATCATCGTCGGCATCATCGCCGCCTTCGCCGTGGCCGCACTCACCTTCGGGGCGAACCCGCCGGCCAATATCGCCGCCGCGATCGGCGTCGTGGTTCTCGCAATCGCGGCGCTCTACAGCGTGGGTCTGATCGTCGCCGCGGTCGCTCCGACGCCAAACTCGTCCGTCGCCCTCGGACTCATCGCATTCTTCGCCCTCGGCGCGCTCGGCGGCATGTTCGGCGGCCGAGAAGCGCTCCCCGCGCCCCTGGCCGAACTCGGTGGCTGGCTACCGTTCGGGGCCGCGGTCGACGCGCTCACGGCGGCCTGGGCGGGCGCGCCCGTTCCCGTCGAACAGTTGCTCTGCCTCGGCGGCACGGTCGTTGTCGGCACGGTCACCGCCGCGCTCCTGTTCCGCTGGGAATGACGGAGTGCACCTCGAGCTCAGAGGTCGTAGAACACCGCATCAAACACGCGGCGCGCGCGGCGGGACGCGCCGAGCCACTGTTCCTCGACGTGCCAGCCGCTGCCCGCCGGCAGTTCGAGGATCCGGCCGATGCCGTCGAGGGCGCGGTACCCCGTCGGAAGCAGGTCGCTGGTTGCGCCGGTGAGCAGCGTGTTCGCCGACCGCACCCGCGTCGCCAGCCGCCACGCGGCCCCCAGGAGGCGCGCGTCGTCCTCCCCCAGTAGCCCCGCCTCGAACGCGGCGGCCAAGGCATGGAGAGTGCGCGGGGTACGCAGGCCGGGAACGGCGTGTGCGTGCTTCATCTGGATCAGCTGCACGAGCCATTCGACATCGCTCAGGCCGCCGGGACCGAGCTTCAGGTGCCGCGTCGGGTCCGCCCCCTTCGGCATGCGCTCGGTCTCGACGCGGGCCTTGATGCGCTTGATCTCGCGGACGTCGGCGGGCGCGACGAGCTCCGGGTACCGGATCGGGTCGACCATCGTCATGAAGTCGTCCAGAAGCTCGGCGTCGCCCGCGACGGCGCGTGCCCGGAGCAGGGCCTGCGCCTCCCACGAGACCGACCACTTGGCGTAGTAGGCGCGATACGCATCGAGGGTGCGCGCGATCGGCCCCTTCCGCCCCTCGGGGCGAAGCTCCGCGTCGAGCTCGAGCGGCACGAGCCCGTCCTCCGCGACCTCCCGCAGCGCCGCCACGATCTTCTTCGCGAGCTGATCCGCGACCGTCGGATCCACGGATCCCGGCCGGTACACGAAGAGCACGTCCGCGTCCGAGCCGAAGCCGATCTCGGCACCACCGTACCGGCCCATGCCGATGATCGCGAACTCGAAACCGACGTGATCCTCGGCGACGAGGTCGCGCCGCACGGCCGCGAGCAGGGCCTCGATCGTGACGTCGGTGATGGTCGTGAGCGCGGTCGTCACATCCTTGATGCGCAGCGCACCGGTGAGCGAACCGACCGCGGTGCGCAGCAGTTCGCGACGGCGCAGGGCGCGGATCCGCTTCGCCGATTCCTTGAGCGACGCCCGTCTCGCCATGATCGCGCGGGCCTCATGCGCGAGGACCTCGTGCGTGCGGGGGCGCAGCTGTTCGTCCGAGTCGAGCCACGACGCCGACTCGGGGATCCACTCCATCAGCTCGCCGATGTAGCGCGAGCCGCTGAGGATCTTCGTGAGCGACTCCGCGGCGCCGGCCGAGTCGCGCAGCATGCGCAGGAACCAGGGGCTGTCGCCGAGGCGCTCGCTGATGCGACGATACGCGATGAGGCCGTAGTCGGGGTCGACGCCCTCGGCGAACCAGCGCAGCATGACGGGCATGAGCGTGCGTTGCACCGTCGCCTTGCGGCTGACGCCCTTCGTGAGCGCGGCGATATGCGAGAGCGCGCCGCGCGCGTCGGTGAATCCGATGGCCGTCAGACGGCCCACCGCCTCCGAGCCCGTGAGCGCACGTGCGTCGTACTCCGTCTCCGCGACGGCCGAGAGCAGCGGCCGGTAGAACAGCCGCACGTGGATGTCGCGCACCTCGTGGCGCACGCGCTCCCACATGGAGGTCACGTCGGCGCCGGTTCCGCCCGCGATGCCCGGCGCCTGGTCGAAGAGGCCCGTGGATCGGGCGAGGACGCGGCGCTCCTCATCCGACTCCGGCATGAGGTGGGTGCGACGCAGCTGCTGCAGCTGCATCCGGTGTTCGAGCAGCCGCAGGATCCGGTAATCGGTCGCGAAGTTCGCGGCGTCGGCGCGGCCGATGTAGCCCTGCTCCACGAGGGCGTCGATCGCCTCGAGGGTGCTCTGCACGCGCACCGCCTCGTCGCTCCACCCGTGCACGAGCTGCAGCAACTGGACCGTGAATTCGACGTCGCGCAGCCCTCCGGGGCCGAGCTTCAGCTGACGCGAGAGCTCATCGGCCGGGATGTTCGCCGTGACGCGGCCTCGCATCTCCTGCACGCTCGTGACGAAGCCATCGCGTTCGGAACTCGCCCAGACGAGCGGCCTCGTCGCCGCCATGTAGGCAGCGCCGAGTTCGGCATCGCCGGCCAGCGGGCGCGCCTTCAGCAGGGCCTGGAACTCCCACGATTGCGCCCACCGGTCGTAGTAGGCGAGGTGCGAGGCGAGGGTGCGCACGAGCGCGCCCTTCTTCCCCTCGGGACGCAGATTGGCATCGACCTCCCACAGCGGCGGCTCCGCCTCGAATTCGTCGATCCCGCGCATCGTGAGCATCGCGAGCCGCGTCGCGACCTCGAGCATGCGCGGATCCGAGATGCCGGATCCGTCGACGCCCTCGGCGACAAACACGACGTCCACATCCGAGACATAGTTCAACTCGCGCGCGCCGGCCTTGCCCATGCCGATCACGGCGAGGCGAGTGTTCGAGACTTCCTGCGCGGAGAACTGCCCCTCGGCCATGCGGCGCGCAACGCCGAGCGATGCTTCGAGCGCCGCGGAGGCGGCGTCCGACAGCGCCGCCGTGACGACCCGGACGACCTCGACGGGGTCGGGAACGGACAGATCAAAGGCGGCGATGCGCACGAGTTCGCGCCGGTACGCCACGCGCAGGGCAACCCACAGGTCAGCGCCGCGCCCGTGGCTCGTCGCCGCGACGATCCGCTCGGTCATCTCCTCGGCACTCGGTAAGGAGGGCTCCATGCCGATGAGGTCGCGCAGGTGTTCCGGGTGCCGCAGATAGAAGGCGGCAATCCCCTGCGAGGCTCCGAAGAGCCGCCAGAGAACGCGCGGCGCGGCCTCGTCGGCGAGCACGGCGCGGACGTGATCCGGCTGGCGTCGCGCCACCTGCACGAGGCACTTCACGGCCTCATCCGGATCCGCGCTGCGGGCCGCGCCCGCGACGAGTTCGTCGCGCGACGCGCCCGTCAGCTCGGTCAGTTCGTCGAGCGCCTCGGTCGCTTCGTCCAGGTCGACGAAGCCCGCACGCGCCAGCCTCGATCGGGGTGTGATCCTACCGCCGGCCTGCATCGGCGGATCAGACGACGTCGAAGGTCGTCTTGAGCTCGAGGTCGGTCACCTGCGAGCGGTACTGCTCAAACTCGCGGCGCTTGTTCGCGAGCACGTAGCGGAAGACCTGCTCCCCCAGCGTGTCCGCCACCAGGTCGCTCGACTCCATGAGCTCGATGGCCTCCTCGAGGCTCGACGGCAATGCGCGGTAGCCGAGCGCGCGCCGCTCGCTCGCGCTGAGCGCCCAGACGTTCTCCTCGGCGGCCTCGGGCAGCTCGTACTCCTCCTCGATGCCCTTCAGGCCCGCCGAGAGCATCAGCGCGTAGGCGAGGTAGGGGTTCGCGGCCGAGTCGATCCCGCGGTGCTCGATGCGCGCCGACTGGCTCTTGCCCGGCTTGTACATCGGCACCCGCACGAGCGCGGAGCGGTTGCTGTGGCCCCACGTGATGTAGCTGGGCGCCTCGTCGCCACCCCACAGCCGCTTGTACGAGTTCACGAACTGGTTCAGCACGAGCGAGATCTCGCTCGAGTGACGCAGCAGGCCCGCGATGAAGCGCCGGCCGGTCACCGACAACTGGTGAGGGGCCGAGGCGTCGTAGAACGCGTTCGCGTCGCCCTCGAAGAGCGACATGTGCGTGTGCATGCCGCTTCCCGGCTGATCCGCGAGCGGCTTCGGCATGAAGGTCGCGTGCACGCCCTGCTCGATCGCAACTTCCTTGACGACCGTGCGGAAGGTCATCAGGTTGTCCGCCATCGTCAGCGCGTCCGCATACCGCAGGTCGATCTCGTTCTGTCCCGGCCCGCCCTCGTGGTGGCTGTACTCGACCGAGATGCCGAGTTCCTCCAACATCCGCACCGCGCGACGGCGGAAGTCATGCGCGGTGCCGCCGGGCACGTTGTCGAAGTAGCCGGCGTGGTCGACCGGCTCCGGCCGGCCGCTTCCCGCGCCGTGCTTGAAGAGGTAGAACTCGATCTCCGGGTGCGTGTAGAACGTGAACCCGGCCTCGGCGGCGCGCGAGAGGGTGCGCTTGAGCACGTTGCGCGGATCCGCGACGGCCGGCTGCCCGTCCGGAGTCGTCAGATCGCAGAACATCCGCGCCGTCGGGTCGACCTCGCCGCGCCACGGCAGGATCTGGAACGTCGACGGGTCGGGATGGGCCAGCAGGTCGCTCTCCTGGACGCGGGTGAGCCCTTCGATAGCGGAGCCGTCGAAGCCGATGCCCTCGCGGAAGGCGCCCTCGACCTCGGCCGGGGCGATCGCGACGGATTTCAGAGTGCCGATGACGTCGGTGAACCAGAGGCGCACGAACTTGACGCCACGTTCTTCGATCGTGCGGAGCACGAAATCCTGCTGCTTGTCCATGCTCTCAGCCTAAGGGGTCAGTCCTTCCATTCCGCGTCGCGGCGCTCGTCCTCTTCCCATGCGTCGGCACGTTTTTTCAGGATCTCGGGAGCACGTGCGGCCTCCTCGGCCGTTTCGAAGGGACCGGCCAGATCGAGCACCGACGACTGCGTGCCGTGCTCGACCTGTCCCGTGCGGAGGTTGTACCAGTAGCTGTCGGTCATGCTTCGAGGCTACGCCGGAAACGCACCGCGAGCACCCCGAAGATTGCAAGCGCAGCGGGCGGCCCGCCCAGCAGGATCCCCCGGATCCACGGCGCGGCCCACACGGCAGGGGTCGTTCCCTCCCGCAGCTCGACGTCGCGCACGATCGCGCCTGCGGTGTCGACGCCGACCTGCTCGAGCGTCGAGCCGTCGGGGGCGATCACCTCGCTCGTCCCCACCGTCGACACGTTGACCACCGTTCGGCCGGTCTCGATCGCGCGCATCCGCGCGAACTCGAGCTGCTGCAGGTTCTCATCGGATCCGCGGAAGTCGGCGTTGTTTGTCTGGAACACGAGGACCTCGGCGCCCTCCTCGATGCTCTCGTGGACGAGCGAGTCGTAGAGCACGTCGAAACAGATCGCGAGACCGATCGTGGTGCCGCCGACCTCCATCGTCGGCGCATCCGTTCCCGGCGTGTACTCGCGGCCGATCATGCCGATCAGCGAGGGCACGATCTTCTCGAACACGTGACGAACGGGCACGTACTCGCCGAACGGCACCGGGTTGCGCTTGGAATGCGTCTGCTCGACGCCGTTCTCCGTCCAGAGCATCGACATGTTGTAGGTGTCATCGCCCACGTCCGCCGCGGCGTTGAGAAGGATCGGCGCCCCCGTGACCTGCGCGACGGCGGTGAGGACGCCCGCGGCCTTGTCGTCGCGGCGCGGGTCGAGACCGACGCTCCCCTCGGGCCAGGCGATCAGGTCGGCGCCGGCATCGAGCGCGACATCGGTCGCCTGCAGCTGGGCGTCGAGCACGTCGTATCGGGCGCGTTCGTCGAGGTAGGCCGTGGGGCCGTTGCCTTGCACGGCGGCGACACGGAGCGTGCCCACGGCGTGCGTCGGGAACTGCGGAACGAGGATGACGACGGCGAGCACGAACGCGGGTGCCGCAAGAGTCCACCAGCGACGGATCCTCCGTCGACCGACGATGAGGCGAGTCGCCTCGACGGCCAGCGCGACCGCGAGGACGATCGCGAAGGTCAGACCGTCGACACCGACCCACGACGCGAACTGTCCGAGAGGGCTCCCCACCTGCCCCATGCCCACGCGTCCCCAGGGAAACCCGCCGAAGGGCCAGGATCCGAGGACGATCTCGCGGCTTGTCCAGAGGCCCGCGACGGCCACCGAGGTCGCCGCCATCCGCCACAGCGGCGATCTCACGATCCGCCCTATCCAGCGGTACGCGAGGGAGATGAGGATCGCCCCGAGGCCCATCAGCAGCGTCTCGAAGCTCGCAAGTGCCGCCCAGGGCACCCAGGCGAGTTCGTTGTCGCCGAGGAAGCCGGCCGTCCAGCTGATGTGCGGGAAATAGAAGGCCGCGCCGAACGCGGACCCGACCAGCAGCGCGCCGCCGGGCCGGCGCCCGATCAGCGACACCAGCGAGAGCGCGATCGCGACGAAGGCGAGCGGCCAGATGCCCGGCGCGGGAAAGGACGCCATGAAGGCGAGTCCCCCGGCGATGGATGCCAGGGTCGCGAGCCAGAGCGGCAGAGCGATGCGGGGACGGAGAGGTCGCGTCACCCGGCGAGCCTACTCGGCGTCGCCCGGAAGCTCCTCGAAGAGCCCGGGCGGAGGCGTCATGACGACGCGGCCGCCCTCGAGATCGACCTCGGGAACGATCGCCGACACGAACGGCACCATGACCTCGTTGTCGCCGACCGCGACGATCAGGAGGTCCTGCGAGGGAAGGTGATCGACGCGCGCGATGCGGCCAAGCACTTCGTCGCCGCGCACGGCGTCGAGGCCGATCAGCTGGTGGTCGTACCAGGCGTCCGGCTCGTCCGGCGAGGAATCGTCCTGATCCACCCAGAGGATCGCCTTGACGAGTGTCTCCGCCTCATTGCGGTCGTCGACGCCCTCGAAGAAAATAACGGGGCTGGCGTTCATCCAGCGGAACTCACGCACCGTGACGGTCTTGCGGTGCCAGCGCGAGTGCTCCGGCACCTGCAGCGTGAACGACGCACCCGGGACGAAACGCCCACCCGGGTCGTCGGTGTACAGCTCGAGCTTCAACGCGCCCTTGAGGCCGTGCGCCTTGAGCACACGTCCGACGCGGAGCTGGTTCTTGGGGCTCTGCGCGGCCATCAGTCGTCGGCCACGTCGACGCGAACGCGTCGGTCGGCGGCAAGAGCCTTGACGACGGTGCGCAGCGACTTCGCGGTGCGGCCACCGCGCCCGATCACACGACCACGGTCATCCGAGGCGACGTGCACTTCCAGCACGTCTCCTCGTGACGAGGCGGTTTCGTCGATACGGACGTCGTCGGGATGATCGACGATGCCCTTGACGAGGTGTTCGAGCGCGGCGGCGAGCACGATGCGCTTACTCCGCGGCGGCGTCAGCCGCAGCGTCCTCGGCGGGAGCCTCCGCAGGCTCCTCGGCCTTCTTCGGAGCGGCCGGCTTCACGACCGACTTCTTCGAGGCGTCGGCGACGTACGAGGACTTCTCCTCGGCGACCTTAAGGGTGCTCTTGGCGTCCTTGTCGCCCTTGAACTTGCCCCAGTCGCCCGTGATCTTGAGGATCGCGGTGACCTGCTCGGTCGGCTGGGCGCCGACGGAGAGCCAGTACTGGGCACGCTCGGAGTCGACCTCGATGAACGAGGGCTCCTCGGTGGGGTGGTACTTGCCGATCTCTTCGATGACACGACCGTCGCGCTTGGTGCGCGAGTCGGCAACGACGATGCGGTAGTAGGGCGCGCGGATCTTACCCAGGCGCTTCAGACGGATCTTGACAGCCACGATTCTCCTAGTGGATGACGAAAGTGAATGAACCTGTTCGCGCGGCGCGTGGGGTCATGCACGCAGGCGGAAGCTCTATATGAAGTCGGATCGACGTGCTGGATAGAGGGTCGAGCACGCGTTCCAGCTGTCTATTCTGCCAGATTCCCACCTGGAAGGCGAACGTGAACACGGCGCGGCGCGTTTGCGATTTCGATAAAGTTAGGCAAGGCTTGCCTACGAGCTCCTCTCGGAGCGCCTCCCCCTACGAAAGGCCCCCATGTCCGCGCGCCCGATCCTCGCAACCCTGGCCCTCGCCGGCACCGCTCTTCTCCTCGCGTCCTGTGGCAGCGAAGCAGCTCCCGCGGGCTCGCAGACCCCCGCGGAGTCGGCGGCCCCCTCCGAGGACATCACGGTCGAGCACGCGCTCGGCACGACCACGATCCCCGCCGGCGCCGAGCGCGTGGCCTCCGTGGGCTGGGGCAACCAGGATGTGGCGCTGGCCCTCGGCATCGCGCCCGTGGGCGCCGATGACCAGACCTGGTCGATGACCGGTGACGACGGTCTCGGCCTGTACGACTGGACGCTCGACGCATACGACGAGCTCGGTGCCGAGAAGCCGGTCATCTTCGACACGACCGACGGCGTCGACTTCGAGGCGATCGCCGACACCGCTCCCGACGTGATCCTCGCGGCGTACTCGGGCCTCACCGAGGACGACTACGCGACGCTCAGCAAGATCGCACCGACCGTCGCCTACCCCGACATCCCCTGGTACACGCCGTGGCGCGACGCGATCAAGCTCGACGCCGAGGCGCTGGGGAAGAAGGCGGAGGGCGAGGCCCTCGTGGCAGATCTCGACGCGCAGATCGCCGACGCAACGGCCGACATCACGAGCTTCGAGGGCAAGAAGGCGGCGTTCTTCTACGTGAACCCCGCCGACCTCTCCACGATCTCGATCTACGCGACCGGCGACTCGCGCACCGCATTCCTCGGCGACCTCGGCTTCGACTGGCCGCAGCTCGCGGTGGACACCTCGGATAGCGGCGCGTTCTACGCAGACATCGCCGCCGAGAACGCCGACGTTCTTGCCGACGTCGACGTGTTCGTCATGTACGGCGACGAGGACCTGGTCAAGGCCTTCCAGTCCGACCCGCTGTGGGGAACGCTGGACGCCGTCAAGAACGGCGCGATCGTGACGATGGGATCCGGCGACGCGCTCAGCGGATCCGTCACGCCGACGGCGCTGTCGATCCCGTGGATGCTCGACACCTACGTCGGCATGCTCGACGACGCGGCCTCGCTCGCAGAGTGACACTCGTCTCGTCGCCCGTTCGCCGTTCCTCACGCACCGCGTGGGGAACGGCGGTCGGCGTTGTCGTCGTCGTCGCGGCGATCGTGTTCTCGCTCGCCTTCGGCTCGCGTTCGGTGTCGCTCGGCGAGGTCTTCGAGGGCTTGCGGGCGTTCGTCACCGGTGACGGCGCCGAGCGGATCGGCGCGATCGCCGTGACCGAGCGGATCCCCCGCACGGTGCTTGCGATCGTCGCCGGCGCGGCGCTCGCGCTCTCGGGCGGCGTCATGCAGGCCGTCACCCGCAACCCGATCGCGGATCCCGGGATCCTCGGGGTGAACACGGGCGCATCGCTCTTCGTCGTCTGTGGCATCGCCTTCTTCGGCATCACCTCGGTGTATTCCTATCTCGGGCTCGCGCTCGCGGGCGGTGCGCTCGCGGCCGTGGTCGTCTACGTCGTCGGATCGCTCGGAGCGGGCGGCGCGACGCCCATCAAGCTCGCCCTCGCCGGCGCGGCCATGAGCGCGGCGCTCTCGTCGCTCGTGAGCGCCGTGATGCTCCCCCGCGCCGCCGCGATGAACGACTTCCGCTTCTGGCAGGTCGGCGGCACGGGCGGGGCGACCTGGGGATCGATCGGCGCCGTCGCGCCGCTCCTGCTCGTCGCCGCGATCGCGGTCTTCGCGCTCGCGGGAGGAATGAACGCGCTGGCCCTCGGCGACGAGGTCGCCCGCGGCCTCGGTGTGAAGGTCGGGACGACGCGCGCGATCGCCGCGGCCGCCGGGGTGATCCTGTGCGCGTCCGTCACGGCCGTCGCGGGACCGATCGCGTTCGTCGGCCTCATGGTGCCGCACGCCGTCCGCCTCGTCGTCGGTCCCGACCAGCGGGCGATCCTGCCGTTATCCGCGCTCGGAGGCGCCGCCCTGCTCTGTGTCGCCGACACGATCGGCCGCCTCATCGGCTCTCCCGGCGAGGTCGAGGCCGGCATCGTCACCGCATTCCTCGGCGCACCCGTGCTCGTCGCGATCGCCCGGCGCACTCGAATGAGGGCACTATGACCGCCGTCACGACTCCCGCCGCCACCTCGCCCGTCGTCGCGATCCGCGCCGGCCGGGTCCGCCGCGCGCGTCGCCGTGCGATCGCCTCGCTCGTCCTCGCCGCGCTCCTCATCGTGCTCGCCGCCGCGATGCTCATGTTCGGCAACACCTTCTACACACCGGCCCAGGTCTGGGGGGTCATCGTCGGCCAGGACGTGCCGGGTGCCTCGTTCACGGTCGGCACCCTGCGGATTCCGCGGCTCATCGCGGGCGTGCTCGCCGGTATCGCCTTCGGCGTTGCGGGATCCACCTTCCAGACGATGCTGCGCAATCCGCTCGCGAGCCCCGATGTCATTGGCATCACCTCGGGCGCCTCGGCGGCGGCCGTGTTCTCCCTCGTGGTGTTGCACTGGTCGGCGGGCGCGACGACGGCCCTCGCCCTGCTCGTCGGCATAGCCACCGCGCTCGCGATCTATCTCGCGGCGCGCGGCGGCGAGTCAACCGGCGGCCGCCTGATCCTCATCGGCATCGGCATCGGCGCCATGCTCAACGCCGTCGTGCAGTTCCTCGTGCAGCGTGCCTCGGAGTGGGACGTCTCAGTCGCGATGCGCTGGCTCACCGGCAGCCTGAACGGCGTGCAACCCGACGGTCTCTGGCCACTCATCGTCGGAGTCGTCGTGCTCGTGCCGATCATCGTCGCCGTGTCGCGCGCGCTTCGAGCGCTCGAACTCGGTGAGGCATCGGCCACGGCGCTCGGCGTCCGGGTCGGCGCCACCCGCGTCGTCCTCATTGTCGCCGCCGTCGCGCTCGCGTGCGTCGCGACGGCGAGCACCGGCCCGATCGCCTTCGTGGCGCTCCTCTCGGGGCCCATCGCCACGCGCATCGTCGGCCCCGGAGCACCGGCGATCATCCCGGCCGGTCTCGTCGGCGCGTGCCTCGTGCTCGCCGCCGACCTCATCGGCCAGTTCGCCTTCGACACGGCGTTCCCCGTCGGGGTGATCACCGGCATCGTCGGTGCCCCCTATCTGCTCTTCCTGCTCATCCGAATGAGCCGCAACGGAGGTTCCTCATGACGATCACGCACTCTCTTTCAGCGCAGACGCTGTCCGCCGGCTACGGATCCCGCACGATCGTCGACGGGGTCGATCTCGAGCTGCCGCCCGGCAAGATCAGCGTCATCGTCGGCGCGAACGCGTGCGGGAAGTCGACGCTGCTGAAGACGCTGTCGAGGCTCGTGAAGCCCACGGGCGGGGCGGTGCTGCTCGACGGATCGGCGATCGACCGGATCCCGACGAAGAAGCTCGCGACGACGCTCGGCCTGCTCCCGCAGCAGCCGATCGCGCCCGAGGGTATCGCCGTCGCCGACCTCGTCGGGCGCGGCAGGCACCCCCACCAGAAGATGTTCCGTGCCTGGACCGCCGCCGACGACGAGGCCGTGGCCGACGCGCTCGCCGCCACCGGGGTGGCCGAGCTCGCGGACCGGAGCGTCGACGAACTCTCCGGCGGCCAGCGGCAGCGCGTCTGGATCGCGATGGCGCTCGCACAGAACACCGACGTGCTCCTGCTGGACGAACCGACGACGTTCCTCGATCTCGCGCATCAGGTCGAGGTGCTCGACCTGCTCACCGATCTCAACCGCTCGCGCGGCACGACGATCGCGGTGGTGCTGCACGACATCAACCTCGCCGCCCGCTACGCCGATCATCTCTTCGCGATGCGCGCCGGTTCCCTCATTGCGAGCGGCGCCCCGCAGGACGTCGTCACGCCGACGCTCATCGACGACGTGTTCGGCCTCGACGCCGAAGTCATCGTCGACCCCGTTTCGCAGACCCCGTTGGTCGTGCCCCGTGGGCGCCACCACGACCGGTCACGCGCCCCCCGTATTGGAGCCCTCGCATGACGACCCGTATTTTCCGCGCCCGCGTGACCCGCATCACGGACCTCACCCCGAGCTTCCGCCGTTTCACGGTGACGGGCGACGACATCCACGAGTACGGTGATCCGGGCTTTGATCAGCGCATCAAGGTCGTCTTCCCCACGCCGACGGTCTCGCTCGATGCGATGCCGACGGGCGACGACTGGTACACCGAATGGCGTGCGCTTCCCGAAGACGCCCGACCGCCGTTCCGCACCTACACGACGCGCGCGGTGCGACCGGGAGAGGTCGACATCGACATGGTCGCGCACGAGCCCGATGGCCCCGCGTCGGTGTGGATCGAATCGGCATCGGTGGGCGACGAGATCCTCCTCGTCGCGCCGAGCATCCACTCGACGGGCGTCAGCTTCGGCATCGACTTCGTCCCTCCCGCCCAGACGGACGAGTACCTGCTCGTCGGCGACGAGACGGCCGCACCCGCGATCGCCGTGATCCTCGAACAACTCCCCCGCGAGGCGACGGGCGTCGTCGTCCTCGAGGTTCCGCACGAGGAAGATGTCGCGTACCTTCCGGAGCACCCGGGCTTCCGGATCCACGCCGCCGGGCGAGGGTCGCGGGCGCGGCACGAGCACCTCGAAAGCGCGGTGCGCGAGCACGCAGGAGCACTCTGCCCGAACGGGCGCGGATCCGATGTCGAAGAGGTCGACATCGATTCGGGGATCCTCTGGGAGGTCCCCCGCACGGCCAAGGGCGGCGCCGCCCTCAAATCCGCGCCGCTCTACGCCTGGATCGCGGGCGAGGCGAGCGCCGTGAAGTCGCTCCGCCGCCACCTCGTGAAGGACGTCGGCATCGACCGCCGCGCTGTCTCGTTTATGGGCTACTGGCGCCTCGGGCGCGCCGAGGGCAGCTGAGGTTCAGGCACGGGCGCGGCCCGCCCCGAAGTACGCGTCCACCACCCCGGGAACACGGCTCGCGCCCGCGAGCAGTTCGCCGATGAAGACCTCGAGCAGGCTCGCGCCCGAATGTGCCTGCTCCCCGGAGACGAACTCATCGATCGGCTCCGGACCGGGCAACTCCTCGTCTGCAGGACGACGCTCAGCGACGTCGTCGCGCCGGTCCTGTTCGAGAAGGTGCACTCGCTCCGTTTCGTGCTCCGCGATGAGCGAACGCTGTTCCTCCGCCTCGGCCTCGGGAGTCGCGTGGAAGAACACGCGGCTCATCGGCTCGTCGGAGACGACCCGGCCGCTGGGCGTCGTGAACTCGATCACGCCGCCGCCGACCTGCCGCACGCTCCAGCCGGACTGGTGCTTCATCTGGTGGTGGCCGGGGCAGAGCGCCTCGAGGTTCTCGACCGCTGTAGGGCCGCCCCGCGCATGATCGTGCCCGTGATCGATATCGCACCGACGCGCGGGAACCTCACAGCCCGGTATTCGGCATGTCATGTCGCGGGCTCTCACGGCGCGCCGCTGTGCCGCTGTCGGTCGATATCGGTCCACCGCCGCGATCGTGCCGTCGGAGGGTCGATAGAAAATCCGGTCCCATCCCTCCGCGTTGCCCGCGAGGATCCGCGCCGTATCGGGCGGGATGAGTTCACCCGCGTCCGTATAGGCGACGCCGCGGTCGGGGTCGAGCATCTGCTCGACGGGAATCGTGACCTGCACGCTCGGGCGGATCGCGTCGAGCGCTTCGCCCGTGCCCGCGATGTGGAGCCGGTGCGCCGTGGGGCGGGCCGTGAGGAGCAGATCGGTGAACAGATCGACGCGAAGTTGCGCGAGCGTGCGCTGATCCGTTGCCGCGACCGAGAGAGGATCGCTCGCGTCGACCGCACCCGACACCGGTGCCGTCCACCCCGCTTCGGGCAGGTGTCCGTGGATCCGCGCGAAGGCGACACGCGCACGGGCGCGATCGCCCTTCACCTCGCGCGCCATCTGGTCGACATAGTCGTGGACTGCCCGGAGCACGAACAGCTCGGCATGGATGTGCATGTCGCCCATGCCGTCCTCCCCCGCACGCACCGTGACGAAGCGCCGTGCTCGGGCGTCTGCGTGCTTCTCGCGCATCGACCGCGAGTCGATGTCGGCGGCGTGCTTGCGCAGCACGACGCCGAGCTGTCGCGGTGTGCGGCGCTTCGCGAGCTCGGCCGCGTGGTGATCGAGGGAGGCCCGTGCGCCAGTGTCGAGGTTCAGCCCCGCGCGCACAACCTGCTCCGCATGACGGAGCGAGATCTCGCCCTCGCGGAGTGCGGCGAGCGTCTCGGGACAGTCGGCGTCGAGGCGTTCGGCGAGCTCCATCTGCGCCCGGGCCTCGCCGGGCGCCACGCACGTCGCGATGGCGGCTTCGGCGGCAAAGGACCGTCGCGCATAGTCCCGCGCGTTGGCGTAGGCGGACGCGGCAGCCTGTTCGTCGGCGAGCGACGCCAGCCGCGCGTAGAGATGCATTTCGTGGGCATCGATCATGGCCCGGGCCTGACGGGCATCTGCCATCTCATCGAGAACTGCACGCGCTTCGATGCGTCGTTCGGGCGAGAGCCCGGCGAGCACATCATCGAAGACTTCGGCGTCCATAAACCCAGTCTATCGAATGTCCGTTCCCATCTCAAGGCTTCAATGGAGGATCATTATCGAACATCGAAACACGCCTCTCCAGCGATACGCTGGAGCCATGAGCGCCCCGGAACGCAGTGTTGTGACCCAGGTTCGTGAACGAGGCCGCGCGCAGGTCGTGATCATCGGCGGCGGGATCAACGGGATCGCGACGTTCCGCGATCTCGCCCTCCAGGGCGTCGATGTTCTACTGGTCGAGCGCAACGACTTCGCATCGGGCGCATCGGCTGCATCGAGCCACATGGTCCACGGCGGCATCCGCTACCTCGAGAACGGCGAGTTCCGCCTCGTGCATGAATCCGTCACGGAGCGCAACGATCTCCTGAAGACCGCGCCGCACTTCGTCAAGCCGCTCAAGACGACGGTTCCGATTTACCACTTCTGGTCGGGCCTGTTCCAGGCGCCGCTGAAGTTCCTGCTCGGCCGATCCGGGAAACCCACCGAGCGCGGAGCGGCACTCATCAAGATCGGCTTGACGATCTACGACGTCTTCGTGGGCCCGGGGCGCCGCACGCCCTGGCACCGCTTCCGGGGCCACACGGCGTCGCTTCGAGAACTCCCCCGTCTCAACCCCAGGGTCAAATACACCGCGACGTACTTCGACGCCTCGATGCACGACCCCGAACGTCTCGCGCTCGACGTGCTGAACGACGGCCTCGAATCGAACCGCTCGGCGCGGGCCCTCAACTACGTAGAGGCGACAGGCTTCACCGGCACGGGCGTGACCCTGCGCGACCGCGAGACCGGTGAGAACTTCACGATCGAGGCAGACGCCGTCATCAACGCGAGCGGTCCGTGGGCCGACCTGACGAACGCCGCGCTCGGCGCCCCCACCCACCTCATGGGCGGCACCAAGGGCTCCCACATCGTGCTCGATCATCCCGAGCTCGTCGCGGCGACGGGCGGACGCGAGATCTTCTTCGAGCATTCCGACGGGCGCATCGTCCTCATCTACCCGCTGAAGGGCCGGGTGATGGTCGGCACGACCGATATCGCCGCGGATCCGGCGAAGCCCGCCCGCTGCACGGAGGAAGAGGTCGATTACTTCCTCGACCTCATCGGCGACGTGTTCCCCGACATCTCGGTCTCGCGCGAACAGATCGTCTACCGCTTCAGCGGAATCCGACCCCTGCCTGCCAGTGATGCGTCCAGCACCGGTCAGATCTCGCGCGATTACCGGCTCGTCGTCGATTCGAGCCGCGGCATCCCGCTCATCACCCTCGTGGGCGGCAAATGGACCACGTTCCGGGCTTTGGGCGAGACGCTCTCGAGCCTCGTCCTCGACCACATCGGCGTCCCGCGCGCGGTCAGCACGAAGAACCGCGCCATCGGTGGCGGACGAGACTTCCCGATGTCGCCCCGCGCGCGCGGCGTGTGGCTACGGACGCGGATCCCCGGATCCGGCACGCGCGGGAACGTGCTGCTGGGTCGCTACGGCACGCGCGCCGCGGCCGTATGGGACACGCTCGAGGCCGAGCACGACGAGCCCCTCGCCGGCGACCGGCTGTCGACGCGCGAACTCGCCTGGATGGTCGACCACGAGCACGTCGTCCACCTCGTCGATGTGATCCTGCGCCGCACGGATCTCGCGTTCACGGGATCCGTGACCTACGAGTTGCTCGCCCGCGTCGCGGGTGCGCTCGCTCCCCTGCTCGGCTGGGACGAGGACCGCCTCGCCCGTGAGATCGACCAGACGGCGAACGAACTGCGCGAGGCGCATGGTATTGCGCTCGGAACGGAGGCCGCTCATGCCTGACTACATTCTCGCGATCGACCAGGGCACGACCTCAAGCCGCGCGATCATCTTCGATCGCCGCGGAACAATCGTCGCGACGGGACAGAAGGAGCACGAGCAGATCCTGCCGAAGCCCGGCTGGGTCGAACACGACCCCGCCGAGATCTGGCGCAATGTGCAGGAGGTCATCGGTCTCGCCCTGAGCCGCGCGGGCCTCACCCGCCATCACCTCGCCGGGGTCGGCATCACGAATCAGCGCGAGACCGCCGTCGTGTGGGATCGCGCGACGGGTGAGCCGGTGTACAACGCAATCGTCTGGCAGGACACCCGCACGCAAGCGATCGTCGATCGCCTCGCGAAGGGCCACGGCACCGACCGCTACACGAGCATCGTGGGCCTGCCTCTCGCGACGTACTTCGCCGGCACGAAGATCGCGTGGATCCTCGAGAACGTCCCGGGCGCCCGCGAGCGCGCCGAACGCGGCGAGCTGCTCTTCGGCACGACCGACACGTGGGTCCTGTGGAACCTCACGGGTGGCCCGGACGGCGGCGTGCATGCGACCGATGTGACTAACGCCTCGCGCACGCTCTTTATGGATCTCGACACCCTCGAGTGGCGCGATGACATCCTCGCCGACTTCGACGTGCCGAGGTCGATGCTGCCCGAGATCCGCTCCTCGAGCGAGATCTACGGTTATGCGAAGGATTCCTCGCTGCTGCGGGAGACCCCGATCGCCGGTATCCTCGGCGACCAGCAGGCCGCCACCTTCGGCCAGGCCGCGTTCGAGGCCGGCGAGAGCAAGAACACCTATGGCACGGGCAACTTCCTCATCTTCCAGACCGGCGAGGAGAAGATCCTGTCCTCCGGGGGACTGCTGACCACCGTCGGATACCAACTCGGCGAGCAGCCGGTGCGGTACGCGCTCGAGGGTTCGATAGCCGTCACCGGCTCGCTCATCCAGTGGCTGCGCGATCAGCTCGGCATCATCAGGTCCGCTCCGGAGGTCGAGTCGCTGGCGGCGAGCGTCGACGATAACGGGGGCGTCTACCTCGTTCCCGCGTTCAGCGGCCTCTTTGCCCCGTATTGGCGCCCCGACGCCCGCGGTGCGATCGTCGGGCTCACCCGGTTCGCCAATAAGGGACACATCGCGCGCGCCGCGCTCGAAGCGGTCGCGTATCAGACGCGCGACGTGCTCGACGCCGTCGGCACCGACTCCCCCATGGATCTGAGCGAACTGCGCGTCGACGGCGGCATGGTCGCGAACGACACCCTTATGCAATTCCAGGCCGACATCCTGGGCGTGCCCGTCGTTCGACCCGTGATCACCGAGACGACGGCGCTCGGTGCGGCCTACGCCGCGGGCCTCGCGACCGGCTTCTGGGAGAGCCTCGACGAGTTGCGCGCGAATTGGCAGGAGGACCGCAGGTGGGAACCGCGGATGGACGCCGCGGAGGTCAACCGGCTCATGCGCGGCTGGCGCAAGGCCGTCACCAAGTCACTCGACTGGGTCGACGACGACGTCCTCTAGCACGGAGGCGTTCGCTCGGACGACCGCGCGACGCGGCGTTGCCCCCACCTCGTCGGGCAGCTCGTACAGCGGGTTCACCTCGCACACGACGCCCGCGCGGCGCATCGCCCGGGCGGATGTCGCCGGGTCGGCACCGCGGGCGGCGACCGCCTCCGGGTGGGCGCCGAGCGCCTCGGCGAGCAGTGGATCCGCGACGAGACGCTCCAGCAAGCTGCGCTGATCGGGGACGTGCGTTCCGCCGACCACGAGCTCGTCTTCCGGCGCGTGCATCAGCCATGGCCCGGCCGCGTCGGCGAGATAACCCCCGCGCGCGACGTAGGCATAGGCCCCGCCGAGCACGTCGCCCGTGTCGAGCAGGATCTCGGTCTCGATCCACACGCGCTTGTACCACGGGGCCTCGGTGGCATCGATCTCGGTGAGCTGGGCATCGGTGAGGAGCTGGAGTGCCATCGTGCTCTGGGCGCCCGGCGAGGCCACGAGGGTCGCGGGAACATAACCGAATGGCGCCGCGAATCCGCAGAAGCCCGACACGTAACCCGAGACCCGCGCCGACATCGAGACGATCTCGAAGGGCAGCCCCACGGCGGCGAACTTGTGGCGGAGCTGCGACGGCGCGGCATTCGACCCGATTGCCAGCACCGGTGCCCGCGCGGAGAGGTTTACGCCTTCCAGGCTGTCGACGGCGCGCAGTTCGTCGTGCGTGATGAGCACCGACGAGGTCGGCCACACCCCGGGATAGCCGAGCGGGTTCACGCGCGGGGCGCTCTCGGCCGCAAAGGCGTCGGTCATCGTCCTCCCGATACGACGAGGGCGGCCCCGCGGGGCCGCCCTCGCGGTGTCAGTTCTTGCCGAACAGCTTCTGGATCTCGGACAGGTCCGCGTCGCTGGGCTGCGGCGCGGCAGCTCCCAGGCCGAAACCGGATCCGGTCGGAGCCGTCTCGGCGACCGGCTCGACGGCGCGCTTGGCCGGGTTGCCCGAGCGACCGCCCTGGAACTTGCCCTTCGCCTTCTTCGCCTTCTTCCCGGTCGGCTTCATACCGGGCATCGCGCCCATGCCGGGGATCCCCGCGTTCTCGCCGCGGGCGACCTTCTTCATCATCTTGGCGGCCTGCTCGAAGCGGTTCACGAGCTGGTTCACCTCGGTGACCGTCACACCGGATCCGCGGGCGATGCGCGCGCGTCGCGAACCGTTGAGGATCTTCGTGTTGTTGCGCTCAGCGGGCGTCATGCCGCGAATGATCGCCTCGGTGCGGCCGATCTCGCTCTCGTCGAAGTTCTCGAGCTGCTGCTTCATCTGCCCGCCCATGCCGGGAAGCATGCCGAGCATCTTCTTCATCGAGCCCATCTTCTTGAGCTGCTGCATCTGCTCGAGGAAGTCTTCGAGGGTGAAGGCCTCCTTCGCGAGCTTCTCCGCGACCTTGCGGGCCTCCTCCTCGTCGAACGCGGCCTGAGCCTGCTCGATGAGTGTCAGGATGTCGCCGAGGTCGAGGATGCGGCTCGCCATGCGATCGGGGTGGAAATCCTCGAGCGCGTCGAGCGTCTCACCGTTCGAGGCGAAGATGATGGGACGACCGGTCACCGATGCGACCGAGAGCGCCGCGCCACCGCGGGCGTCACCGTCGAGCTTCGAGAGCACGACGCCCGTGAAGTCGACGCCGTCCTGGAACGCCTTGGCGGTGTTGACCGCGTCCTGACCGATCATCGAGTCGATGACGAACAGCACCTCGTCCGGATCCGTCGCCTTACGGATCTTCGACGCCTGCTTCATCAGCTCCTCGTCGACGCCGAGGCGACCGGCCGTGTCGATGATGACCACATCGTGCTGCTTCTGCCGCGCGAACTCGACGCCCGCCTTCGAGACCTTCACGGGGTCTCCGACGCCGTTGCCCGGCTCGGGCGCGTAGATCGCGGCGCCCGCCTGCTCGGCGACGACCTGCAGCTGGTTGACGGCATTCGGACGCTGGAGGTCGGCTGCCACGAGGATCGGCGTGTGCCCCTCGCTCTGCAGCTTCTTGGCGAGCTTGCCCGCGAAGGTCGTCTTACCGGATCCCTGAAGACCCGCGAGCATGATGACCGTGGGAGCGACCTTCGCGAACTGCAGCTTGCGCTGCGTGCCGCCGAGGATCTCGACGAGTTCCTCGTTGACGATCTGCACCACCTGCTGCGCGGGGTTCAGCGCCTTGTTCACCTCGTCGCTGAGGGCGCGCTCGCGCACCTTCGCCGTGAAGTCCTTGACGACCTGCAGCGCGACGTCGGCGTCGAGCAGGGCGCGACGGATCTCGCGGACGGTGCCGTCGACGTCGGACGCCGACAGGCGCCCCTTCGTGCGGAGGTTCTTAAATGTCTCGACGAGACGGTCGGAAAGCGTGCCGAAAGTAGCCATGGTGGCCCCATTCTACCGCGACGGTTCCTCCAGAACGGCGAGTGCACGATCCAGGTGCGCCTCGAGGGGCGCAGACCCGGCCCCGCTCGCCGCCCACGAGGAGATTGCGGCGAGAACAGCGGCCCCGTACGCACCGCCGCGCACCTGCGCGACGAGCGGATCCGCGCCCTCCCGGCGCAGGGCGCGCGCGGCGAGATCGGCAACGCGCTTCTGGCGCAGCGCGCCCTCTCGCTCGAGGTGATCCTCGATCTGCATCGCCTCGGCGTTCGCGAGTGCGAGCGCGAGCGCATCCGGCGCGAAGCCCGAGGCGAGGGAGCGGATGACCTCGCGCGCCGGAAGCGAGTCGTCGGCGGCCGCGATCCTCTCGTCGAGCGACCGCCACAGCAGTTCGGCCTTACCAGGCGCGTAATTGAAGAAGCTCGAGCGCGCGATTCCGGCGCGCTGCGCGATCTCGCCCACGTTCGTGGCCTCGTAGCCCTGTTCGAGGAAGAGTTCGCACGCGGCTTCCGCGAGCATGTCGCTCGTGATAGCCCTCGGCCGGCCCCTCTTCCCCGTCTGGATTGCCATGCACCCAGGGTATGTCGCGGAGCTGATCATCGGCGCGGTAGGGTTTATTAGACACTGTCCATTATCGAGGGATGTCGCATGCTCGATGTACTGGAGGCGGGGTTCATGCCCGCCGCGGTGCCGTACCTTCAGGGGTGGGACCTGCAGCGCAGGATTCATGCCGAGGTGGCCGCGGGAGCGCGGCCGGAGACGCTGATCTTGCTTGAGCACGAGCCGGTGTTCACCGCCGGCTCCCGCACCGCGCCGCACGAGCGCCCGACGCGCTCCGATACGCCGGTGATCGACGTGGATCGCGGCGGCAAGATCACGTGGCACGGCCCCGGCCAGCTCGTCGGCTACCCCATCATCCGCGTGTCGGACCGCGGAGACGCGGTGGAGCTCGTGCGCGGCATCGAGCGCATGCTGATCGACCTCGTCGCCGATCTCGGCATCGTCGGAGTGCAGATCGACGGGCGCAGCGGTGTCTGGGTCGAGCGCGCCGACGGATCCGCCGACAAGATCGCCGCCATCGGGATGCGGGTGCAGCAGGGCGTGACCATGCACGGTTTCGCGCTGAACTGCAACCACTCCCTCGACCCGTACGACGAGATCGTCGCCTGCGGCATCACCGACGCCGGCGTGACGACCATCGCCCGCGAATCCGGGCGGGACATCTCCCCCGCCGATATCAAGGACGCCACCGCGTCCGCCTTCCGCGACGCCTTCGAGAGGATCCCCGCATGAGTGTCTCCGCCCCCAACGGCCGCAAGCTTCTCCGCCTCGAGGTGCGCAACTCGCAGACCCCGATCGAGAAGAAGCCCGAGTGGATCAAGACTCGCGTCAAGCAGGGCCCCGAGTATCAGGAGCTCCACTCCCTCGTAAAGACGGAGGAGCTGCACACGGTCTGCCAGGAGGCCGGCTGCCCCAACATCTTCGAGTGCTGGGAGGACCGGGAGGCGACGTTCCTCATCGGCGGATCCCAGTGCACCCGCCGATGCGACTTCTGCCAGATCGACACCGGCAAGCCGGACGCCTATGACACGGATGAGCCGCGCCGCGTCGCCGAGTCCGTCCGGCGCATGGGCCTGCGCTACGCGACCGTGACGAGCGTTGCGCGCGACGATCTCGCCGACACGGGCGCCTGGCTCAACGCGGAGACGGTGCGGCAGATCCACGCCCTGAACCCGAACACGGGCGTCGAACTGCTCGCGAACGAGCACAACGCGGATCCGCGCTTCCTCGGCGAGATCTTCAGCGCACGCCCCGAGGTCTTCGCGCACAACGTCGAGACCGTCCCGCGCGTGTTCCGACGGATCCGGCCGGCGTTCGACTACGACCGCTCGCTCAGCGTCATCACGCAGGGCCACGAGGCCGGACTCATCACGAAGTCGAACCTCATCCTCGGCATGGGCGAGGAGCCCGAGGAGGTCGCCGTCGCCCTGCAGGACCTGCACGACTCGGGGTGCGACATCATCACGCTCACGCAGTATCTCCGGCCGTCGCCGCGGCACATGCCGGTGGCCCGCTGGGTGAAGCCGGACGAGTTCGTCGAGTTCAAGAGGCTCGCAGAGGAGATCGGATTCCTGGGCGTGCTCGCGGGTCCCCTCGTCCGCTCCTCCTACCGGGCGGGCAGGCTGTGGGCGAAGTCGATGCGCGAGAAGGGACGCGAGATCCCCTCGCACCTGCAACACATCGGCGCCGACGAGCCCGCCGAGTTCGCGCAGGCGGTCTAGGTCCGCACGGGCGGGGTTAGACTTGTCGACGGTCCTTTTCTGGACATCGTCCAATTCACCGTCGAGGGGATTCCATGCCTCTGTTCCGTCGTGCCCTGCTGGCTCTCGCTCTCGCCTCCGCGGCGCTGCTCGCCGCCGGGTGCTCCGCGCCCTCCGAGGGCTCCGACCCGAGCGCCGCACCCGCCGAAACGATCGAGGGCGGCACGCTCGTGTACGCGACGGGGTATGGCGAGCCCAGCTGCCTCGACCCGCATGTGGGCGGCTACTGGTCGCAGGCGCTGCTCGCGACCCAGGTGCTCGAACCGCTATTCGGCCGCTCCGCCGATGGCGAGATCGTCCCCTGGCTCGCGGAATCGGGCACGCCGAGCGAGGACGGGCTCAGTTGGGACATCGTGCTGAAGGACGGCATCGCGTTCACGGATGGCACGCCCTTCGACGCCGAGGCCGTGAAGGCAAACATCGAGCACATGCAGGATCCGGAGACGGGCTCGTCGACCGGCCGCATCGCGGTCAAGGAGATCGAGAGCGTCGACATCGTCGATGACACCCACCTCACCCTCAACCTCTCGCGCCCCAAGTCGGCGCTCCTCGAGGTGCTCAGCCAACACTGGGCGGCGATGGAGTCGCCGGCCGGCATCGAACGCGGCAAGGACGCGAACTGCCAGGCCCCGATCGGCACCGGCCCCTTCGTGTACGGCGAGTGGACGCCGCAGGAATCGATCCTGCTCACGCGCAACGACGACTACGTGACGACGGCGCCCGAGGCCGACCACGACGGCCCCGCTCACCTCGAGGCGATCGAGTGGCGCTTCATCCCAGACGCCGCGACCCGACAGGCCGCGCTCGTCTCCGATGAGGTCCAGATGGTCGACAGCCCGCTGCCGACCGACATCATGGCGGCGGAGGGCCAGGGCATCACGCACATCAATGCTCCCCGCGCGGCAGCGTCGAACCGGGTCGAGCTGAACATGGCCCAGGCGCCCTTCGACGACATCCGTGTTCGCGAAGCGTTCATCCGTTCCGCGGACCCGACACCGGGCATCGAGACGCTGTTCGCGGGCACGGCCGAGCGCTCCTACTCGGTCATGTCGAGCATGGAGCCGTTTGCCTACTCGGACGAGTCCCTGTTCAGTACCGATACCGAACGCGCCGCCGAGCTCCTCGACGAGGCGGGCTGGGTCATGGGCGACGATGGCATTCGCGAGAAGGACGGCAAGAAGCTCACGGTCCGCTTCCCTGTCGCGAGCAACCAGTCCACGCAGGCCGAGCAGTCGCTCTTCGAGCAGATTCAGGCGAACACGGCGAAGGTCGGCTTCGACGTGCAGCTCAATGTGACCGATCTCTGGGGCTGGTACGAGAACTTGTTCGCGTACGAGTACGAGGCGGTGTCCGCCCCCTACACGACGGTCGGCCCCGACGTGCTGCGCATCACCTATCACTCCGACAGCCGCACCCCGGAGCCCTCGGGTTACTTCGCCAACGTGTCGGGCATGAACGATCCGGAGGTCGACGCACTGCTCGACGAGGCCCTCGCGACGACCGACGAGGCCGGCCGCAAGGAGCTCTACACCGAGGCGCAGAAGCGGATCCTCGAGTCGTACGCCGCCATGCCGATCTACGACGAGCAGAACCACTACCTCACGAAGGGGGTCGAGGGCGTAGTGCCGATCGCCACGATCAACACTCCGACCCTGATCAACGCCGCGCTCACGAAGTGACCGCCGCCGCACGCGTCGCGCGATGGATCGCGGCGAAGCTCGGAGCCGCGATTCTCGTGCTCTGGCTCGTCGCGACCGTCGTGTTCTTCGCCATGCGAATGACGGGCGATCCGTTGCAGGCCGTGCTCGGCGGCCCCGGATCCCAGGCGAGCGAGGAGGCGGTCCAGGCAGCCATCTCCCAATACGGCTTCGACAAGCCGCTCGTCGTGCAGTACCTTCTCCAGCTGCGCGACATCGCCACGCTGGACCTCGGCGACTCGTTCTCCAAGCATCGCCCCGTCGCCGAGCTCATCGGCGAGCAACTCGGATCGACGGCGCTGCTCGCGGTGCTGGCGCTTGGCGCCGCGTGGGCGATGGCGCTCCTCGGGGCGCTGCTGCAGGCCGTCACCCGGGGGCACCTCGGGCGGCTCGTCGCGGCGATCGTCCGCGGCCTCGAGATCGTCGCGAGCGTCGCGCCGCAGTTCTGGCTCGGCGCCGTCATGATCATGATCTTCGCCTCCTCGCTGCGGTGGCTCCCCGCGACGAGCGCGGGCAACGACCCCGCCTCGCTCCTCATGCCCGTGATCACGCTCGCGGTGCCCATCGCGGGATTCCTCTCGCAGGTGTCGCGCGACGCCCTCGACGATGCCGACGCTGCCCCCTTCGCGACGACCGCCCGCGCCCGCGGCGCAGCCGAGTCTCGGGTACTCGTCCGCCACACGCTTCGTCACGCCGTCCTACCCGCGATCTCGCTCTCGGGTTGGGCCTTCGGCGGACTGCTGTCCGGGGCGCTCGTCGTGGAGGTGTTGTTCGCTCGGCCGGGCCTCGGCAGACTGCTGCAGGACGCGGCTCTCGGCCGCGACGTGCCGGTCATGGTCGGGGCGATCGTGATCGTCGCGCTCATCTACGTCGTCGTCATGATCGCGACCGACGCGCTCGAACTCGTCGCGGATCCGCGGCTGAAGCGGCGGCACCGCCCCGCGCCGATCGTGGCGGTGGGATCATGAGGCGGCTGGGCGTGCCCGGCGTCGTCGCTCTTGCGGTCGTCGCGCTGATCCTCCTCGCCGTCGCGTCGCCCGGATTCATCGCGCCCGCGGATCCGCTGGCGATCTCACCCGTCGACGGCTTCCAGCCGCCGAGCCTCGCGCACCTCTTCGGTACCGATGAGTCGGGGCGCGACGTGCTGTCGCGCGTGTTGCACGGGGCGCGGCTCTCGGCCGGCATCGGTCTGGCCGCAACGGCGATCGGCGTGGGGCTCGGTGTCGTGCTGGGCTTCTGCTCGGGTCTCGGCCCGCGCGCCGTCGACGCGGCCGTCACGCGCGTCGTCGAGGTGCTCTACGCCCTGCCGACGCTCGTCATGGCGCTGCTGTTCGTCGCCGTCATTGGACCGGGCCCCGGCAGCTCGATCCTCGCGATCGGTCTCGCCACAGCACCCGGATACGCCCGCATGGTGCGCTCCCGAGTGCGGCAGGTCGCCGGCAGCGACTACGTCGCCTATGCCCGCCACGAGGGCGTCGGCCGGGGGCGCGTTTTCGTGCGACACACGCTCCCGAACACGCTGTGGCCGCTCGCCGCGATGATCACCCTGGGCATCGGCCAGGCCATCGTCTGGGTGTCGGCGCTCAGCTTCCTCGGGTTGGGAGCCGCCCCGCCCAGCCCCGAGTGGGGCTCGATGCTCAACGCCGGTCGCGTGTATCTGCTGAACGCACCGTGGATGACGCTCTTCCCTGGGCTGGCGATCGTCGTGACGGCGACGGCGCTGACCGTCCTCGGGCGGAGCATGTCGAAGGGATCGGCCGCATGAGCGCGCTCCTCACCGTTCGGAACCTCTCCGTGGATCTCGCCGGCTCGGGACGTGTCGTCGACGGTGTCTCGCTGGAGCTCGCCCCCGGCGAGGTGCTCGGCGTCGTGGGCGAGTCCGGGGCCGGAAAGTCGGTGCTCGCGCGCAGCCTGCTCGGCCTCACTCAGCGCGAGGGCATCGTCACCGCCGATGCGCTCTCGTTCGACGGCCGCGAGATGCGCCGGGCCGGCCAGCGCGCCTGGCGGAGGCTCCGCGGATCCGAGATCGGCCTCGTTTTGCAGGACGCGCTCCAGTCGCTCGACCCGCTGCGCACCGTCGCGGCCGAGGTCGGCGAGACGCTGCAGATCCAGCGCGTGCCGCGCCGCGAGCGGCGCCCCCGGGTCATCGAGGCCCTCCGGCGGGCGGGCCTCGCGGACGGCGATTCCTTGCTCTCCCGACGCTCGGGCGATCTCTCCGGCGGCATGCGGCAGCGCGTGCTCATCGCGTCGGCGATCGTCGGTGGCGCGCAGCTCATCATCGCCGACGAACCGACGACGGCGCTCGACGCGACCGTTGCGGCACGGATCCTCGACCTGCTGCGCGAGCTCGCTGCGAGCGGCGCGGCCGTGATCTTCATCACCCATGACCTCGCCGCGGCGCGTCGCGTCGCCGACCGCGTCGCCGTCATGGAACGCGGCCGGATCATCGAACAGGGCGCGACCTCGGACGTGCTCGGGGCTCCCTCGCACCCGACCACGCGCGCCCTCCTCTCGGCGATCCCGCACGGCGCGAAGCCGCCCACGAACTCCCCCGGGGCGGTTCTCATCGGCGCCCGCGGCCTCGTGCGCCGCTATGGCTCGACGATCGCGGTCGACGGTGCCGACATCGACGTGCGCGCGGGCGAGACCGTCGGCGTCGTGGGCGAGTCCGGATCCGGGAAGTCGACGCTCGCGCGGCTGATCATCGGCGCGGAGCGCCCCGATGCGGGCACCGTCTCGAGCGCCGGCGCACCGCGCGTGCGGCTCGTGCCGCAGGATCCGCTGGGCTCGTTCGACCCGCGGCACACCGTGCGGCGGATCCTCTCCCTCTCCCGCCGCGCCGGCGGCCTCTCGCCCGAAGACCTCATGGCCCGCGTCGGCCTCGACGCGGTGCTGCTCGGCCGCCGGCCCGCCAGGCTCTCGGGCGGCCAGCGTCAGCGCGTTGCGATCGCGCGGGCGCTGGCGGCGCGGCCCGACGTGCTCGTCTGCGACGAGCCCGTCTCGGCGCTCGATGTCACCACCCAGGCCGGCATCCTCGACCTGCTGCTCGACCTGCAGCGACGCGAGGGCCTCGCAATGGTCTTCATCTCGCACGACCTCGCCGTCGTGCGCCGGGTCAGCGACCGCGTGCTCGTCATGAAGAGCGGTCGCGTCGTCGAAACGGGTCCCACGGAGCGCGTCTACGCTGACCCGCAGGATCCGTTCACCCGCGAGCTCATCGCGGCGGGGTGATCACTTCTCGTTCGTCACGGAGAGCACGACGCCCTCGGTCGAGACGTTGACGAAGAGGACGTCGTCGTTGTCATCGGCGTCGAAGGTGTACTCGAGTACCGCGAAAGGCTCCTCGCTGCCGTGCTCGTCGGCGAGGATCGTCATGCTCATCAGCTCCATCGAGCGGATCACGTCGACAGGGGCGTCGCCCGAGACGTCGACGAGGTAGTCGTCGAGGTCGTCGCCGTAGCGCTCGGTCATGTCGAGCACAAACTCGGTCACGTCGCTCGCCCGGTTGTCGACCTCGCGGAGCATGAAGTCTCGCGCGCGGCGGTCGAGGATCTCGAGCCCCACGATCAGCGAGGCCGCCGAGTCGAGCGCCGCCGGCGTGATGTCTTCCTCGTCCGGCGCCGTCAGGTCGACCGTGACGCGCATGTCGCCGAGATCGACGTTCTCGCTCCAGAAGATCGCGCCGTCGGGACCCGACTCGAGCAGCCCGAAGTAGTCGTGTTCGATCGCCATGGGTCTACTCAATCACGTGTGTCGGCCGAATGGGCCGAAAGAAAATGGATCAGCCGACGAGGCTGGCGGCGAACGCAGACGGCGTGAAGCCGGAGATGTCGCCGATGCCCTCGCCCTCGCCGATGAGCTTCACGGGGATGCCCGTGCGCTCCTGAACGGCGAGCACGAAACCGCCCTTGGCGGATCCGTCGAGCTTGGTGATCACGAGGCCCGTCACGCCCGCGTGCTCCAGGAAGGCCTCCGCCTGCATGACGCCGTTCTGCCCCGTCGTGGCGTCGAGCACCAGGAGTACCTCGCTGATGGGCGCTTGCTTCTCGATGACGCGGCGCACCTTCTCGAGTTCGTCCATGAGGCCGGCCTTCGTGTGCAGGCGGCCCGCGGTGTCCACGAGCACGATCTCGGTGCCGGTGCGCTTGGCATAGTCGATGGTCTGGTAGGCGACCGAGGCCGGGTCCTGGCCCTCGCGCTCGGGCCGGACGATCTGCGCGCCGCCCCGCTCGGCCCAGGTCGCCAACTGCTCGACGGCGGCGGCACGGAAGGTGTCCGCGGCCCCGACGACGATCGAGCGGCCATAGCGCTTGAGGAAGTTCGCGAACTTGCCGATCGTCGTCGTCTTGCCGACGCCGTTCACGCCGACGACGAGAACGACCGCGGGGCGCTCCGTGAGCTTGAGCGTCGAGTCGAACTTCGCGAAGCGGTCCTCGAGCGCCTCCACGAGCATGCGCTTGAGGTCTTTCGGATCCTCGGTGTGGAAGCGAGCGACCTTCTCCCGCATGTCGGCGATGAGCGCCTCGGCGATGTCGGGACCGAAGTCTGCCGTGATGAGCGCCGTCTCGAGGTCGTCCCACGTGTTCTCGTCGATCGTTTCCTTGACGAACATGCCGCGCAGGGCACGACCGAGGGACCACTTTTCTGCCATACGCCCCAGTCTATCGGGACGAGTTCCCGCCTATTGCTCGAGCACGAACGCGTCGAAGCCCGGAATGGTGAACCGCAGCAGGCCGCGCCCGGCCGGTTCGATGATCCCCTTCTGGATCAGCGAGCGGCGGACCATGCCCAGGTCTTCGCTGTCGACCTGCATCTCCGCAGCGATCGCCGCGCGCTCGACGACATCGCCGGGCAGGCGCGCCATCGTGCGCAGCACCGTGCGCTCGCGCTCCGTTGCGACGGCCCAGCGGGTGCGGAACATCGACCCCATCGCCTCGTCGACGGCGGGCAGGCTCGCCTCGACGTGGGCGATCTCGATGACGTCGCCCCGGTTCGGCTTCGCGATCTGCCATGTCTCGTCGCCGACGACCTGCAGGGTCTGAGGATAACCCTGCGCGCGTGCGACACCGATCTGCAATGCCTCGGCGCTCCAGGTGACGCCGAGGGGCCGCGCCGCCTCGGTGAGCACCGCGGCGGACGCCTTTCCGTCGAAGCCGGTGAGGGTGAGCTCCCGGATCCGTTCGCTGAAGGTCGCGGCGTGCGTGAGAAGCGTCTTCGTCTGTGGCAGCCCCGCGCCGAGGACGACGAGCGGATAGCGGCGACGGTCCCCACCCATGTTCTGGATCGCGTTCAGAAGTACGGCGGCGTCCACGAGCGGCTCCGGCTCCGGGCGTCGCTCGTCGCGCCCCTTGGGCTCGAGGGGCGCATGAAGCTCGTCGATGACGATCAGCAGGCCCGCGCCGCCCGCGTCGCGCACCGCCGATGCCGCTTCGTGGAAGAGGTCCTCGACCATCGTGTGCAGGGCCACGGACGGCTCGCCGTCGTCGTCGCCCGCGGAGATCTTCGCGCGGACCTTCGCAATGCCGACGCCGACCTCGACCGTGAGTTCGTCGAGGCGGCTGCGCCGGCGCGGCTCGGCGACGATGTCGGCGCGCCGCAGGGCGTGCGAGACCTGACCCACGAGCGCGGAGAGGAACGGCTGGTTCTTGATGCCCGAGAGCCAGGCGACGACGAAGCCATCGCGCTCGGCTCCCGCGCTGACCTCGCGCAGCAGGGAGGTCTTGCCGAGACCGCGCGGGCCCGTCACGATGGTGAGCGGGCCGCCCATCTCTCCGAAGGCGATGACGCGGGCGAAGAGATCGCGCAGCTGGTCGCGTTCTTTGTCGCGACCGATGAAGACGCGCGGCACGTCTCCGGGCGTATACGGCGACGGAAGCATGCGACCTCTTTACTGAAATTTACACTTCGGCGTTCTGTAAGGAACAGTAAAGCGGGGCCGCGCGAGGCGCAAGCCCCCGCGCCTCATCCGCGCACCGACGCCGTCACCGTGAAGCTCGCATTGCGGCCGATCTGGCGGGTAGTCCCCACGATCCGCTCGAGCTGGGGCCGGTACCGCAGGTGGCTGTTCCACACCGTCCACAGCTCACCGCCCGGGCGAAGCACGCGCGCGGCGTCGGCGAAGAGGCGCGGGGCGATCTCGTCCGTGACGGCGTTGCCGGAATGAAACGGCGGGTTGAGGAGCACGAGATCCGCGGATCCGTCGGGCTGCGACCCCAGCCCATCGTCGCGGACGACGCGGACGCGCTCGGCGACCCCGTTGGCGATCATGGTCTGTTCTGCAGACGTCGTCGCCGCCGCCGAGCGGTCGCTCGCGACGAGGCGCGCCTCGGGATGGGCTCGCGCATAGGCGGCGGCGATCGCGCCGGTGCCGCAGCCCAGATCGATGGCCGCCCGGGCGGGCGGCATCCGGTCGAGGAAGGTCAGCAGGAAGCGCGTCCCGACATCGAGGTCGGTACCGGCGAAGGCGGCCCCGTGGGCGACCAGCGTGAGGCCGTCGTGGACCGCGCGGCGCGGCCACGGATCCCCCGCCCCCGGAACGGGCACTTCCGCGTGCAGCGCGCGCGACTTCCCCGCGCCGCGGCCGGCGCGAACCTCGCGGAAGTGCGCGCGCAGCGCATCGTTCATCGACGGCGTCATATGCTTCTGGCGCCCGCCGAGTACCACGCGGACGGCCGGGGCCGCGTGATCGGCGATCACCCCGGCGATCTCGTCGAGCGCACCCAGACCGCGCGGCAGCTGCCCGATCGCGAGGTGGGCGCCGCCTGTCAGGGAGGCGTCGAGCCCGTGCCAGCTGAGAGTCGACAGATCGATGCCGAGGGAGGCCGCGTTGTTCGCGAGCGCCCGCTCCCCCGTGATCGGGTCTTGGTGCATGCGGATCCGCGTGCCCGGTGCCGCCGCGAGGATCGACAGCGCGAGCGCGCCGTAGCGATCGCCGATGATCGTGATGTCCTCGGCGATCTCGCCCGCCGAGGTGAGGATCAGCCGGTCGCTGCGATCCGCCGCCACGAGGTCGTGTGTCTCGACATCGGGCCAGCGGCGCAATCGGCCATGGATCTCGTCGTACGCCGCCTCCGGTGTCATGCGGGCTCCCCCACGCGCTGGCCGACGACCGCCGAGACGCCGTCCTGGCGCATCGAGACGCCGTACAGCGCATCGGCGATCTCCATCGTGCGCTTCTGGTGCGTGATCACCAGCAGCTGGCTGTTCTCGCGGAGCTTCTCGAACACGCCGAGGAGCCGGCCGAGGTTGGCGTCGTCGAGCGCCGCCTCGACCTCGTCGAGGATGTAGAAGGGGCTGGGGCGCGCCTTGAAAATCGCCGTCAGCAGCGCCACCGCCGCGAGCGACCGCTCACCGCCCGAGAGCAGCGAGAGGCGCTCGATCTTCTTTCCGGCGGGCTTCACCGACACCTCGATGCCGGTCGTGAGCATGTCGTCCGGGTCGGTGAGCGAGATGGACCCCTCGCCGCCCGGGAACAGGATCGGAAACATCTCGCCGAACGCGGCCTGGGTGTCGGCGAAGGCGTCGGCGAAGATCGTCTGCATCCGCTCGTCCAGGTCGCCGATGATCGTCATCAGGTCCTTGCGCGTCTTCGCGAGGTCGTCGAGCTGCGAGGTGAGGAACGCATGCCGCTGCTCGAGCGCCTCGAATTCCTCGAGCGCGAGCGGGTTGACGCGCCCGAGCTGCGACAACTGCCTCTCCGCCGCGCGGAGGCGCCGCTCCTGCGAGGCGCGGTCGAATGCCCCGCCGTCATCGAGCGGCACGGCCGGCCCGTACTCCGCGACGAGGACCTCCTCGCCCATCCCGAGTTCCGACTGCACGCGTTCGAGCAGGCTCGTCAGGTGCAGCTTCTTCTCGTGGATCTGCAGTTCGAGGCCGTGCACGCTCTCCGTGATGCGTGCGAGCCGCTCGCGGATCCCCGACTCGCGCTCGCGCAGCTGCCGGAGCTCGCCCGACACGGCTCCGCGCACGCGCTGCGCCTCGCCGAGCGCGTCGCGCGCCGCGGCAACCGAGCGCGACACGGATCCGAGTAGCGGCGGGAGGCGGTCGGCGACCCCCTGTGCGATCTCGCGCTGTCGCCGGCGGATCACGGCGCGCCGGGCGGCCTGCTCGGCCGCCTCCTGTTCGCGCTCGCGCTGGCGCTCCAGTCCTGCGGCGTACGCGCGCGCAGCCCGCAGGCGCTCCTTCGTCGTTTCGATCTCGAGCTTCGCCGCCATCTCGGCATCGCGGGCACGCTCCACGCCGGCGGCCAGCGGTTCGCGCGCGGCAGCATCGAGCACCGGCCGCGGTTCCTCCTGGGCACGCTCGAGTTGTCGACGGGCCTCCTCCGCGCGCCGTTCCGCGTCCGCGACGGCGGCCGAGGCGGCCGCGACATCGGCGGCCAATCGCTCGCACTCGGCGACCGCGGCCTCGTGGCGGACGGTGATGCGGTTGACGTGCTCGGCCTCCTGGGCCAGCCGCGCGTCGTGCTCTCGCAGCGTCTGCAGGGCCTCTTTCTGCGCAGCGCGCGCTGCCTGGAGGGTCTCCTGCTTCTCGCGACGGGCGGCCCCGAAGCCCTCGACCCGCGCGCGCAGTTCCGTGAGACGGGCCGTCGCGTCGTCGCGCTCCGCCTGCAGCGCGAGGCGCGAGAGACCGCCGCCGGAGCCCGCGCGAATCGTGCGGGCGGTCACGATCTCGCCCGCGAGCGTGACGATCGTCGCGTGGTCGGGGATGTCGTCGAGCGCGGCCCGTGCGACGTCGAGGTCCGGCGCGATGAGCACCGCCCCAAGCACGCCGAGCACGCCGCTGGGAGCCGTCACCGCGTCGACCGCCCGCTCGAGGGCGCCCGCCGGCACGGCCTCGCCGAGCGGCGCGTCCGCGATCGCGACGTCGACGGATCCGTCGTCACCGGTCGAGGCCGCAACCTCGAACGCCGCTTCCCGTGTCTCGACGAGCACACCGCTCGCGAGCGGTCCGAGCACGGCCTCGATCGCGGCCTCGTATCCCGCGCGAACCTGCACCGACTCGCTCACGAGCCCGCGGATACCGTCGCCGCCCCGGGCGATGATCGAGCTCGCCGCGTTCTTGACGTCGAGAGCCGAGCTCAGCGCCCGCGCCTTCGCCTCGAGCGCATCGGCCTCGCGCTCAGCCGAACGGTGAGCGTCGCGCACCTCCTCGAGCGACCGCTCCGCCGCCGCCACGGCCGACTGCGAGGATTCGTACGCGTCCTGGAGGCGAGCGGCCGCCTCTTCCGAGGCTTCGACGGCCTCGAGCCCGTCGAACGCGCTCTGAGTCTCGGCACGGCGCGCGTTCGCGGCGTCGAGAGCGGCCTGCTGGCGCACCACGCCCGCGCGCACGGCCTCGAGCGTCTGCTCCGCCGCCTCCGCGGCGCCGCGCAGCGTCGTGAGGCGCATGTCGTACTCCGCCACGCGCGCGCTCTGCGCCGAGATCTCGGCGTCGACGCCGTCGAGTTCGGCGCGAGCCCTGACGAGTGTCCGGCTCGCCTCCGCGACGGCGTCCTCCGCCTCGCCCACCGCATCCGTCAGTCGGGCGACCTCCTCGTGGGCCGCATCGATCGCCTGCTGCGACACGGTCACGTGATGGCCGTCCGCGTCGTCGTCGGAGCCCAGGAGTGCGAGACGTTGCGTGGCAAGAGAGGAGAGCCCCCGGATCCTCTCCTGCACCTGCTCGAGCGCGAAGAGCGTCTTCTGCGCGTCGTCGACGGCGCGCGCCGTCTGCTCGCGTTCGAGGTGGGCGATGCGCCCGCGGATCCCCGCCGCCTGCTCCTCGAGAGCGAGCCGCTCCGTGTGACGCTCCTGCTCCCCGCGTGCATGGTCCGCGAGTTCTGTCCGCAGGCGCACGACATCGTCGGCGAAAAGGCGCGCCTTCGCGTCGCGCACCTCCGCGGCGATCGTCTGCGCCTGGCGCGCGACCTCGGCCTGCCGGCCGAGCGGCTTCAGCTGGCGGCGCAGTTCCCCCGCGAGATCGCTGAGGCGCGCGAGATTCTGCTCCATCGCTTCGAGCTTGCGAAGGGTCTTCTCCTTACGGCGCCGATGCTTGAGGATCCCGGCCGCCTCCTCGATGAAGCCGCGCCGCTCCTCGGGGGTCGCCCGCAGAACGGTGTCGAGGCGCCCCTGGCCGACGATCACGTGCATCTCTCGACCGAGGCCGGAGTCGCTCAGGAGCTCCTGCACGTCGAGCAGTCGGCAGGTCTCGCCGTTGATCGCATACTCGCTCTGACCGCTGCGGAACAGGGTGCGACGGATCGACACCTCGCTGTACTCGATCGGCAGCGCGCCATCGGAGTTGTCGATCGTCAGCTGCACCTCGGCGCGCCCCAGCGGGCCGCGTGTCGCGGTGCCCGCGAAGATCACGTCCTCCATCTTGCCGCCGCGGAGGCTCTTCGCCCCCTGCTCGCCCATCACCCACGCGAGGGCGTCGACGACATTCGACTTGCCCGATCCATTTGGTCCGACGATCGCGGTCACACCGGGCTCGAGCGCGAACGTCGTCGGCTTCGCAAAGGACTTGAATCCCTTGAGGGTCAGGCTCTTGAGGTGCATGCCTTCCCTTCATCCGTTCGCGTGACTGATCCACCCTATTCTTCGGCGCCCGGGGCACCGCGGAATGACGCGGGACACGCCGAAGTCTGAGAGGAACCTTGACGCGCGCACCGAGGATGCGTAGTGTCTTCTCTCGCACACGTTCGTTCCGGGCTCGATCGCCCGCAGAGGTCCGAGAGGAGGAGGCCACGATGATCACATTCACGAATACCATCGGCGCTTCCGTCCCCGCTCTGCGAGATGCGCGCGGCCGCGGAACCGTCGCTGCCGGCAACCGATAGAAGCTACGCGCCTCTCGGTTCATCCCGATCCGTCCGCCCTCGCGGGGGTCTGATCCACGGGCTTCCCCGTGTCCCGGTGCACCTCATGCGCGCTGATCCCCCTCGGCCTCGCCGCCCCTGACAGGCGTTGCGCCGTTCCTTCTCACCCCGCGGCCCGCGGACCTCTCCGCGATCCGTACCGTTCGCCGGCGCACGCCGGCGGAGTCCGCATTCCTCTTTCGGAGACTCTTGTGAACATCACCCTTTCCGCCCATCCGCCGAGTACGAGCCCCGCCGCCCCGCGCGTCGCCGAGGTCCTGCGGAGCCGCACTCCCCGCACCGCGCTCGCCGACCGCATCGCGATGCGGATCGGCCTCGCGCTGCTCCTGTGGGGAACACGCCCGATTGCGCCGCAGGCGCCAGACGTGTCCGGCTTCGGCGCTTCGCACGGCGCCGCATCGCTCCGCGACATCGAACGCACCGTTGCCGCGTACCAGCACCCCTTCCCGCCGCTCGCGCGCTGACGACCTCGAAAGGACGAGTATGAACTTCACGATCGAACCGGTCGCCGTGCCGGCAACGGCCGATGACGGCGCCTGGCGCTCGTACGTCGCGCTCATCAACCGCGCCTACGAGCGCGACTCCGGATCCGCGCTGCTGCCGTGGGATCCCTCGGTGCTCCTGTCGCAGTACGCCGTACGCACCCACCGCGTCATCGATGGCTTCGTCGCCCTCGCGGGCGGCGAGCTCGTCGGTGCGGCATCGCTCGAGTACGACCGGTCCACCGCGCGCGACGTCGAGTTCGCCGTCGCGACGGATCCGGCCGACGCGGAGCTCCACGATGCCCTTCTCGCGCACCTCGAGCGTCACGCGCGCGAACTCGGGCGCAGTAACGCCAGCGCGTACGTGTCGTCGCCCGTCGACATCCGTACGCTGAGCGACGACGAGATCCTGCGCCCCGCATCGGGCTTCGGCGGCGTGCCGCTCGCCGCGCCCGAGGTGCAGACCATGCTCGCCCGCGGATACTCGCTCGGACAGGTCGAGCGGTGCAGCGTGTACCGCCGCACCGCGGATCCATCCCCGCTCCAGGCGCGGCTCGACGCGGCGAGCGCCGTCGCAGGCCCGGACTACGAGGCCGTGTGGTGGTCGGGCCGCACGCCCGATGAGTACGTCGACGCCTACGCGTACGCGATCTCTCGGATGTCGACCGACATCCCGCACGGCGAGCTCGAGGTCGAGGAGCAGACGTGGGACGCGTCCCGCGTACGCGCCCGAGAGGCACGCGTCGAGCCGACGGGTGAGACCTGGGCGATCACCGCGGTCGTTCATCACCCCACGGGGCGGATCGTCGCGTTCAACGAGCTCGTGATTCCGCCCGACCGCACGCAGGCGACGATGAACTACGGCACGATCGCGCTCTCGGATCACCGCGGGCATCGCCTCGGCACGATCGTCAAGTGCCTCGGGCTGCTGCGGTGGCTCGAGTTTGCCCCGGAATCGCCCGCGGTGGTCACGTTCAACGCGGAGGAGAACCGGTACATGCTCGACGTCAACGAGGCGGTCGGATTCACGCCGAGCCACTGGGAGGGCGCATGGAGCACCCAGCTCTGATCAGCCCGACGGTTGCCGGCCCTCGCCGCCCCGCGCGCCCCTGCGGCGACGGTGTGCGGCACGCCGACCGCGAGAGGAACGCATGAGTGTCACGATCGAGCCCCTGAGCCTCCCCGAGACCGTCAATACCGAGGTCGAGGAGTATGCGCGCGTGGTGAACGCGTCGTACTCGCACAGCGCGGGAACGGGCATCCTCACCTGGGAGGCGAAGAACCTGCTGGCCCAGCTGCAGAACCAGACGTACTCGACGTCCCGCGCCTACCTTGCCCGCGACGGCGGCCGCATCGTGGGCGCGACCTCGCTGCAGTTCGACAACTCGACGGCGCGTGAGGCGGAGATCATGGTCGCGGTGGATCCGGCTCACCCGGATCCGTCGCTCGCGGACTCCCTCTATGGGCGGATCGAGCGGGAGGCCGCGGCTCTCGGGCGCAGACTCCTCATCGACTACGTCCCCACCTCGGCAGACGCGTCCCGCCTCGCGGAGAGCGACGTGATCCGTCCGCCGTCCGGCGTGGCCGGCGTACCGCGTGGCGACGCGCGGTCGCGGATCCTGATGGCGCGCGGGTACGAGCTCGGGCTCGTCGAGCGGGCGAGCGTCTTCGAGCGGCCGGCCGATGCGTCGGAGCTCCGGCGGATCCTCGACGCGGCGAGCGCGGACGCCGGATCGGATTACGAACCGATCTGGTGGTCGCGACGTACGCCGGAGGAGCACGTCGACGCCTACGCGTATGCGGTGTCACGAATGTCGACGGACGTGCCGTCGGGAGACATCGACGTCGATGAGCAGACGTGGGATGCCGAGCGCATCCGCGCGCGGGATGAGCGTCATGCGAGCGTCGGGCACCTCTTCTGCGTTGCGGCAGTCGTGCACCGCCCCTCCGCCCAGATCGTGGCCTTCAACGAGCTGATCGTGGCATCCGATCGCGCGAAGCCGACCGAGAACGGCGGCACGCTCGTGCTCTCGGAGCACCGCGGACACCGCCTCGGCACGATCGTCAAGGCGCTCGGCCTCCTGCGCTGGCTTGAGGCCGCCCCGGAATCGCCGGCCGTCTTCACCTTCAACGCCGAGGAGAACCGTTACATGCTCGACGTCAACGTACGCGTCGGTTTCCGGCCCGTCTTCTGGGAGGGCGCATGGAGCAGACAGCTCTGAGCGTCGCCGCCCACACAACGCCGCTTCGCGGACCCCTGCGACGGCAGACCTTCGCGACCGCTGTTCGAGAGGAACGCATGAATTTCACCATCGACCGGCTGCACGTTCCGGAGTCGATCGACGCGCCGGATGCGCACGAGTGGCGCGACTACGTGCGCCTCGTCAACGAGATGCAGCGGGAGGATTCCGGATCCGATTACTTCGATGGCGATGCCGAGGCGTGGCTCGCCGGGTTTCGGCGCCAGGAGTACCGGGCCGTGCATCTTCTTGCGGCGCGCGACGCGGACGGATCGCTCGTCGGGGTCGGCAACTGTACCTACGAACGAGAGGGCTCATCCGCGCTGGTCACCGTCGCCGTCACCTCGGCGCATCGCGGCGTCGGCGTCGAGGACGCGCTGATCGAGGAGCTCGAGCGGATCGCGAGCGGTGCGGGCAAGCGCGTGCTCGACACCTATGCGTTCGTCTCTGCCGCTCGCGTCGGGGGCGAGCTCCTCCCCTCACCGACCGGTTACGGATCCGTGCCGCGCGACGACCACTGGACGGCGTTCTTCCTGCGGCACGGCTACGCGCTCGGCCAGGTGGAGCGCGCCAGCGCGTTCGATCTGAGGGCCGATGCGGATCCGGTTCGGCGAATCCTCGACGAGGCGTTGGCGGCCGCGGGCCCCGACTACGAGCCGCTGTGGTGGTTGACGCCGACGCCCGACGCATACGTCGACGGCTACGCGGCCGCGGTGTCCCGGCTGTCCACGGACGCACCGAGCGGCGAGCTCGAGGTGGAGGCGATGCCGTGGGACGCGGAGCGGATCCGCCACCGCGAGACGATGAAGCACGAGGCGGGCATCGCCCTCGCCGTCACGGCGGTGCGCCACATCCCCAGCGGCGACATCGTGGCGTTCAACGAGATCCAGGTCCTCGCCGATCGCACCCGTCCGAGCGAGAACATCGGCACGCTCGTGTTGTCGGGACACCGCGGCAGGCGCCTCGGCACGATCGTCAAGACCCACGGTCTGCTGCGGTGGCGTGATGCCTTCCCCGAGAGTCCCGTCGTGCAGACCTTCAACGCCGAGGAGAACCGCTACATGCTCGACGTGAACGAGCGCGTGGGTTTCCGCCCCGTGTGCTGGACGGGCGAGTGGCAGAAGAAGCTCGCGTAGCCGCCTGCGAGGTACGGGGGAATGCGCGCTGAAGCCTGGCGTTAGAGACTCCGTGGAGTTTGCGAGCGTTGTCGTGATCGGGGCGGGTCAGGCTGGTCTGTCCGCCGCCTACCATCTCACGCGCGGCGGCATCGACCACGTCGTGTTCGACGCGAATCCCGCGCCGGGCGGCGCGTGGCAACACCGGTGGGAGTCGCTGTCGGTCGGAAAACTCAACCGCATCTTCGACCTGCCCGGCATGCGGCAACCCGCGATGGATCCGCGGGAGCCGTCGCGCGACGCGGTGCCTCGCTACTTCGCGGAGTTCGAGCGCGCATACGGCCTCGATGTGCGGCGTCCCGTGCGCGTCATGAGCGTCGAGTACGCGGACGACGACGAGCGCGGTGACCTCATCGTGACCACGGACGCGGGTACGTGGCGCACCCGCGCGATCATCAACGCCACCGGCACCTGGAACAACCCCCTGCTCCCCCATTACCCCGGCGCCGAGACGTTTCGCGGGCGGCAGCTGCACACCCGCGATTACACCCGCCTCGAAGACTTTCGGGGGCAGCGCGTCGCAATCGTCGGCGGAGGGATCTCCGGCGTGCAGCTTCTCGAAGAGATCTCGCGCGTCGCCGACACCCGCTGGTACACGCGCCGCGAACCGGTCTTCACCGACGGCGAGTTCACGCCGGAGACGACCGGCCGAGACACCATCGAGAAGGTCACCGCGGCCGTCGAGGCGGGCCTGCCCTCGGGCAGCATCGTCGGATACACGGGTCTCGGCTGGACGAGCTACACCATCGCGGCGCGCGACCGCGGCGTCCTCGTGCGGCACCCCATGTTCACGGCGATCGAGCCCGACGGGGTGCGCGAGGCAGACGGCTCGTTCGCCCCGGTCGACGTCATCCTCTGGGCAACCGGCTTCCGCGCCGACATCGGGCACCTGGATCCGCTGTACCTCGTCAACGAGATGGGCGGGATCCGGATGACGAACACACAGGTGTGGGGCGAGCCGCGCGTACACCTCATCGGCTTCGGCCCCAGCCAGTCGACCGTCGGTGCGAACCGCGCGGGTCGCGACGCGGCGCGGGAACTCGCCCGGTATCTAGCGCCCGTTAGCGTATAAGGATGCGCATCACAGTCATCGGCGGGGGCGTCGGCTGCGCCCGATTCGTCCTCGGCCTCCGCGAGCACGCCCGCCGCACGGGCGGGATCGAGATCGACGTCGTCGTCAACACCGCCGACGACTGGTGGGTCTCGGGCCTGCGGATCTCCCCCGACCACGACAGCCTCCTCTATGCGCTTGCGGGCGTGAACGACACGGTGCGCGGTTGGGGCCGCTCGGACGAGTCCGAGCGGGTCGCAGCCGAGCTTCAGGCATGGGGAACGGCACCCGAGTGGTTCACCCTCGGCGACCTCGATCTCGGCACTCACATCGCCCGGACGGCCTGGATCCGCGAGGGCAAGAGCGTGAGCGAGGTGTATCGGCGGCTCGGGTCGCGCTGGCCGCTCGGCGTCACCCTGCATCCCGCGACCGACTCCGAGATCGATACCCAGGTGGTGACGGACGGCGGGCGGATCCATTTCCAGGAATGGTGGGTGAAGCACCGTTCCCGGATCCCCGCGCGCGGCTTCGAGCAGCAGAACATCGCGCGGGCGGAGCCGAGCGCCGGCGCTCGCGCAGCGATCGAGGACGCGGACGTGATCGTGCTCGCCCCCTCTAACCCGGTCGTATCGATCGGTCCCGTCCTGGCCGTGCCCGGAATGCGCGACCTCCTGCGCGACGCCTCGGCGCCCGTCGTCGGCGTTTCCGGCATCATCGACGGGGCGGTAGTGCGCGGCATGGCCGACGCCTGCCTCGCCGCGATCGGCGTGGAGACCTCGGCCCGCGCCGTCGCGGAGCACTACGGCGCGCGCTCCGCGGGCGGGATCCTCGATGGATGGCTCGTCGACGTCACCGACGCCGCCGCCGTGGAACCGCTGCGCGCGCAGGGAATCGCGACCCGCGCGGTGCCGCTCTGGCTACGCGACGCCGACTCGTCGGCGCAGCTCGCCCGCGACGCGATCGAGCTCGCGCGGTCGCGCCACTCGCGCGCCTGAACCGCGAGCTGCGGGCCGCTACGCGAGCGGCTGCCGCAGGATCGTGCGCAGCCGCTCCGGTGCGGTCCGTCGCGGGTCGCTCAGATAGATCTCGTGGTGGCGGCCGGCGAGCCGATAGCCCGCGGCGAGCGCGTGCTGGTGCATTCTCTCGATCGTCGGACCCTCGTCGTCGAAGGATCCGACGTGCAGCGTCTGCACGCACTTCCCCTCCGACAAAGAGCGCACCTGAACGGTGTCGGACGTGCCCCGCGTCGTTTCGCGCGTCTGAGCGACGAGCGACTCGGGGATCCACGGCGGGACCGCGATCATCATCGTCCACCGCCACGCGTGCTTGTCGCGACGGGAGGTGAAGGCGTCCATTTCCTCGGCCCACCACAGCCCCTCGAGCGGCGGGACGACGTGGTCTCGGCCGAGCGTCTCGCGGGCGGCGAACTTCAGCCTGTACGCGAGCGGGTAGAGGGCTTCGAGCGCCGCGCGATACGCGGGTGCCGTGTTCGGGTCGCCCGCCCCGTCGACCGCGAGGTAGCGGGTCTCCGGCAGCTCGAGGATCCGGATCTCGCCGCGGCGGGCGCGGTACCCGTCGACGGTCTTCTTCAGGTCGGTCTTCGAGGGGTCGGTGTTGTCTCCCATGGGTTTATCGTCCTCCCTGTGCCTGCACGAGCGAAGGCGGGCGTGAGAATCGCAATTGGCCGTGCCGCTGACGGCGCGCGTCTTCGACGAGGCCGTTTGTGGCGAGAAGTCGCCGGAATCGTCCGGAGAGCTGCGGCAGAGTCGCCGCGACGCCCGGCTCCTGGCGCGCGATCCCGACGAGCAGGCTTCGCCGGGTGCCGCGTCCGGCCACCTCGATCCGGGCCTGCTCCCCCTTCGTGCACCACACGAGCTCGTCGATATCGCGGTAAGCGAAGTCGTGGGTGGTTCCTCCCGCGTCGATGCGGAGCGCACGCGTCATGATGCGCACCTCGCATGCCTGCGTCTGGGCGCGCAAGGGCACCTTGCACCACTCGTACAGCGGCAGCGCGACGGCACCGAAGAGGAGAACGAGAAGCCTCGGCCCGCCATTCAGAAGCGGCATCCAGGCGATGACCGCGAGGACGATCGCCAGCCCGCCGCCCGCGCCCGTCACGACCGTCGCGTTCGTGAGTCGCCGGTGTGGCGCGGGAACGGCGGCGAGACGGAGCACCAAGCCGCCGTCGTTCTCCCACTCGGGGCCGACGCGCGCCGCGTCCCGGGCAGTGACGAACGAGGTGATGAGACCGATCAGCGCGAGCCACACCCACCCGACCATCGTGATCGAGGCCATTCCGAACAGGTAGGCGGACGTCTGCAGGGCCGACGGAAGCGGATCCAGGAGCTCGCCCCAGCGCGACGTCACGGCGACGCCGATCGCGAGGAACAGGATCGACAGGCCCGCGTGCGCAACGAGGCGCCGACGCGCGGAGGGGAGGCGCCACAGCGCGCGGACGATCGTGTGCCCCGCGCACCAGCCGGCGATAAGCAGTAACAGATAGGGCACGAAGCCCTCGCCGCGCCAGATCGCGGCCACCGCGAAGCACAGGACGCCCCAGCTCATCGGCGCGGCGGCGGCCCGCGCGAGCGGATGGGTGGTCACGCCGGCTTCGCGGAGCGCGATCGCCCCGCGGGCGAGATTGTCACGCGTGTGCCCGCGACGCGGCGAGGAGGAGCGCCGCGATACCGTCGCGCTTGCCCTCCAGTTCGTCGACCGAGGCGAGTTTCACATGCCGCATCGAGGCCGTCCCGCCGAGCAGGCCCTCGGGGTCGTCGAGTTCGGCGCCCTTCATGATCGTCAGCGATACCCACTTCGAAAACGGCGTCACGGCGGCCATGCCCCATCCGTTGTATCCGTACTGGCGCGCCGCATAGCCGATCGAGGCGTCGACCTCGTCGACCGAGTTGACGACATCGGGCAACGTCTCGAGGACGAGCGCGTGCAGCGCGAGGTACACGTCGACGAGGGGCCTCTCGCCCGCGATGCGCAGGAGGTCTTCGCGGGTCGGTGAGTCGATGTGCGGGTGGGTCTTCGCCATGGGAAACACAGTAGACCCAGGCCGTGAGAAACTACGAGCATGTCGACCCCCTCGGTACTTTTCGTCTGCGTGCACAATGCCGGTCGCTCTCAGATGGCGGCGGGATTCCTGCGCCACCTTGCGGGCGACCGCGTCGAGGTGCGCTCCGCGGGATCCCTGCCCGCTGACGAGATCAATCCCGTCGCGATCGCCGCCATGCGCGAGGAGGGCATCGACATCAGGACGGAGACTCCGAAGGTTCTCACGGTCGAGGCCGTGCGGGCGTCCGATGTCGTCATCACCATGGGCTGCGGCGACGCGTGCCCGGTCTTCCCCGGAAAGCGATACGAGGATTGGGCACTGGAGGATCCGGCCGGCCAGGACCTCGGCGCGGTGCGCCCCATCCGCGACGAGATCAGAGGGCGGATCGAGGCGCTCCTCGCGGAGATCCTGCCGTCCTGAGCCCGGGCTACCGGAGCGCCTCCGCGACGCGGTCGCGAAGCGCCGGGAGCACATCCGTCTCGAACCACGGGTTCCGCGCCTGCCAGCGGAAGTTGAGCGGCGACGGATGCACGAGCGGGAAGTACTCCGGGAGATACGTCGCGAAGCCCTGCACGGTCGCGGTCAAATTCCGCGCCGCGCGGTCGCCGAGGTAGCGCTTCTGCGCATAGCTGCCGATCAGGATCGTCAGGCTCACCTCCGGCATCAGCTCGAGTAGCCGAGGGTGCCAGGTCTCCGCGAAGCCGCGGCGCGGCGGGGCATCGCCGGTTTTCCCCTTCCCCGGGTAGTAGAAGTCCATGGGGAGGATGGCGAACAGATCGGTGTCGCGGAACTGTTCGTCGGTCACCCCGAGCCAGGTCTTGAGCTTCACCCCGCTCGCGTCGTCCCATGCGAGGCCCGATTCCTGGGCTCGGCGCCCTGGCGCCTGCCCGACGAGCACGACGCGCGCCTTTGGGCCCGCCGTGAAGAGCGGCGGAATCCCCTGCCGCGTCGCGGCCGCATTGTCGGGATCCGCCATGATCTCTCGTCGGATGTCGTCGATGCTCATCCCACCATCATCCGCCCGGCCGGGGCGGCCGCATGCACCCGGGCATCCTGTGAGTCGAGGCCCGCGCGGGGCTGAGACGTCAGAGGCGCATGCCGTAGTAGGTGCTGTTCGGATCCGCCGTGTAGTCGGCGAATGGCCCGCGCTCGGCGAAACCGTGCCGTTCGTAGAGCCGGCGCGCCGGCGCGAAGTAATCCTCGGTTCCGGTCTCCAGGTTGAGCTCGGCGAGCCCCCGCTGCCGCGCGAGGTCGATGACCGCGGTCAACACGAGCGAGGCGACGCCGCGGCCGCGCGCCGGGGCGGCCGTACGCATCGACTTCACCTCACCGAGGGCCGCATCGTGAGTCTTGAGGGCCCCGCCCCCCATCAGCTGGCCCTCCTCGCGCACCGTGAAGAATGAGATCGACGGGTGCTCCAGCGCGCTGAGGTCGAGCGCATGCACGCTCTCGGCAGGTGAGGTCGCATACATGTCGTGCAGATGCTCGCCCAACAGCTCGACAACGTCCGGGGTACGAGGTGACTCGATCGCGATGTGCACTCCCCGATCATACGGAGACTCGCACGACGCGCGACGCGTGCATGATCACCGCGGCGTGGCAGAGAATGGAGCCATGCTTCCTCTCTCCCGCGGCGAGCGCGGATGCCGTCACCGCTCCGTCGGCGTCGCTCGCCGACGCGCATCGCGCCCGGGCTGCGCGACAGGTGACCGGCGGATGCGGAGCGGCTCGTGATGGACGAGTACGGAAACGCGATCATCGTCGTGCCGATCGTGTGCGCCGTCGTTCTCGCGGTCGCGATCGGTGCGATCGCCTGGGCGCGAGGCACGATGCGTCGGGCCCGGCGGAAGGCCGAAGAATCGGAGCGCGGTACCGCCGGCCTCCCACCCGGCGCGCGTCTGCCGGGTGGGGAGCAGCCGGGCATGTGGCGACCGCAGGATCCGGCTCTTTGGGATTGGACCTGGTCCGGCGGGCGGGCGCAGCCGCCCGATGTTCTCGCGGGCCGACACGCCGTCTACGACACCGTCGTCGCGCGAGAGCTGCGCGGATCCTTCGGCGGTAGGGACGCTTTCTCCCAGGTGCGGCGCCCGCAGAAGCTGCCGGTCCTCGCGCGCAGCGCCCCGCAGACGCACTGGGGCATGGTCGCGGGCATGCACAGCGCGGTGGTCCTTCCGCCGTTTTTCGTCCTCACGCGGCAGTCCGCGATCCTCACGGGTCTCGTCGTCCTCGACGTCGCCGATCATTTGCAGAAGTTCGTGGGTGCGCTCGGGCCGGGAACCGTGCTGTGGTCGGAGCCCCAGCATGCGGCGCTGGTCGTGCGGGCCATGGGTCCGGCGCTGTCGCGAGGCACCGCCGCGGCGAATCTGATCGCTTCCGACGGATCGACGCTTTTCGTCTGCGGCAGCCGCGGCGAGGACGAGGCCGATGTGCTCGCCCGCTTGCGCTGCGGAGCAGCCCTGCTCGACGGTCTGGAACGGATCCTTACGGAGCGGAGCGGTTGAGGCCCGCGAGGCGATGGGCCGCGGTCACTATGATTGCCGCATGACAGGCGAGAAACGCGGGCGACGGCGACGCACCGCCGTCGCGACGATCGCCCTCGGGCTCGCGGTGCTTCTCGCCGGCTGTACCGGAGACGGGGAGGCGGCGGCGTTCGCGCGAGAGTTCCGCGACGATCCGGCCGTGGAGTCCATGGAGCTCACGAGTCACGACAACCAGCCCTTCACCGGCGGCGTGCGCGGCGATGTCGTCGTGCGTGATACCGCGACCGATGGGAGCGTCTCGGATCTCGTGGGCCGTATCGGCGACTACACGCGCGCGAACGCCGATCGGATGCGTGGCCGCGTGACGCTCATCGTCGACGGCCTCAAGACGGAAGTGACGGGCGACCGCGCCGTCGATGACGCGCACCTGCGACTTCTCCTCACTCTGCGGTCCGATGACAGGGTGCGGGGGGCCAGCATCAGAGATGCGGCGGTCGGTGTATACGGCGCGGCGGCCGACGTCGCGATCGATCTCGCCCGTGACCTGCCGGCCGTGGTCGAACGCAATACGCCGGGCGAAGAATGGTTACTGTCGGTCCGCAGCGAGGACGGGGCCGTTTCTCTGAGGGGCGACTCCGCGATCCTCGGCACTGGCGTGCGGTTGTGGGACGTACTCGGCTCGGTCGTACCGCTCACTGGGATCCGGGTCGAAGACACGTCGAGAATCGAGATCGCCCTGCGACACGAGTCGGACCTGCCTCGCGCGCGGGCGGCGGCCTCCGAACTCGCGCTCGCGAACGACCCGGAGGTTGTTTTCGCGAGCGATCTCGTCCGTCTCGGCGACTCGGACGGAGAGGACGCCCGTCTCCTCCTCTCACGCCTCGAGGAGGTTACGCGCGAGAGGGTCGTGTACGTATGGGTTTCTGACACCCGCATGCAGGTCGCGGTGCGTAACGAAGACGATCTGTCGGCGCTGGCGGGTCCGATCGAGGCGGCGATCCCTGCCCGCATCACCGAGGCGTCGCTGGTCGTCGACGGAGCCCCGGACACGAGCGTCGACATCCGGACGACGGGTGCGGGACAGGAAGGCTCCGGCTGAGCTCGCTGCGCCCGCTGGCAGCGGTCGATGACACCGTCGCGTCCGAGTGGGTCCTGCGCTTCTGCAGGGGGGAGAAAGCTCAGGACGGTCTGCGGGCCGGCCTCGTACGCTACCCAGGAGATATCTTCGTCTTCTCCATCGTTCCAGGCGTGCATCCATTGGTCGTGGACGGCGTCGAGGTTGATGAGCACGATCACCACCCGCTGGCGCTCAAGGTGGCCATGAACGACCGATATGGCATAGATGCGCTCCGCGATGAACCGGTGCTTCCCGATCACAACGAGATCTGTGGCTCAGTCGGGCCCATCCAGAAAGCGGATCATCACCGCCGCCGCTGGCAGCGCGGGCAGTAGTGACTCGAGCGATTGGTGAACGCGACCCGCACGATCGGGCCGGCACAGCGCGGGCACGGCTGCCCCTCACGCCCATATGCATTCAATGAATGCGCGAAGTAACCAGCCTGCCCGTTCACGTTGACGTACTGCGCGTCGAAGCTGGTCCCGCCCTCGGCGAGGGCCTTGTCGAGGACGAGCCTCACCTCGGCGAGCAGGCGGCTCGCGGCGCGCGCCGACAGGGCCGAGGCGGGCGTCTCGGGGTGGATCCGCGCCGCCCACAGCGATTCGTCGGCGTAGATGTTGCCGACGCCGCTCACGAGGTTCTGGTCGAGCAGCACGCGCTTCGTCGCGGAGTTCCGGCGGGCGAGCGCCGCGCGGAACGCGCGCTCGTCGAAGGCAGGATCCAGCGGATCCCGGCCGATGTGCGCCGCCTGCGATGCGACGAGCGGCAGCGGATCCCCGAAGCCGCCTGCGGCTCCGTCGTGCGTCGGCACGAGCGCGTCAACCGCGAGCGACCCGAAGGTGCGCTGATCGGCGAAGACCACCGCGAGCTCGCCGTGGACGGGATGATCGATCGAGAACCGGATCCGCTCATGGCGCTCGGCCGGCGCACCGGGCTCCCGGAGCAGCATCTGCCCGCTCATGCCCAGGTGCGCAATGATCGCTTCGTCCGTCGAGGCCAGTGGCAACCAGAGGAACTTGCCGCGACGCACCGCGGCCCGCACGGTGCGACCGGTCAGACGCCGCTCGAAGTCGGCGCCGTCCCCGACGTGCCGCGTCAGCGCTCGTTCGTCGAACACCTCGACGCCCGTGATCCGGGCGCCGACGAGAGCAGGGGCGAGACCGGATCGGACGACCTCGACCTCGGGCAGTTCAGGCATGCGCGCCGCGCCACAGGGTGAGCGCCGCGGCCATCTCGGCCTGCTTCTTGCTCGTCCCGGTGCCGCTCGCGGAGTGCTCGCCGACCGTCACGACGGCCGTGAACCGGCGGTCGTGATCGGGCCCGGAGCTCGTGATCTCGTACGAGGGAGCGGCCACGCCGAGGCTCTGCGCGAGTTCCTGCACCGCCGTCTTCGGGTCGACTGCCGCGCCGAACCGGTCGGCGTCGTCGAGAAGAGGCGTGATGAGCCGAAGGACGAGGGCGTCGGCGGCTTCGCGCCCCGCGGACAGGAAGGTCGCCCCGAACAGGGCCTCCGTCGTATCCGCGAGGATCGAATCCTTGTCGCGCCCCCCGGTCTGCTCTTCTCCCCGCCCGAGGAGCAGGTAGTCGCCGAGACCGAGGCCGCGCGCGACCTCCGCGAGCGCGACGGTCGAGACGACGGCCGCGCGCCGCTTGGCAAGCTCGCCCTCGGACACCTCGGGGAACTTCTCGTAGAGCATCGCCGTGACGGCGAGGCCGAGAACGGAGTCGCCGAGGAACTCCAGGCGCTCGTTGTGCGGGATGGATCCGTGCTCGTAGGCGTACGAGCGGTGCGTCAGCGCTAACGCAAGAAGCTCGGCGTCGATCTCGACGCCGAGCTTCTCGGTCAGCGACTCGCGATCATGCGAAGTCACGTCAGGTTAATTTCAGGCGTCAGCGACCTTGCGGCCCTTGTACTCAAGGAACAGCTCGGTGCCCTGCGAGTCGGTGACGACCTTCGCCTGGTGCGGGCGGCTGTAGACGACCTTGCCGTTCTCGACGGTCTTGACGAGGGCCGGGGCCGACGCCTTCCACTGCGAGCGGCGCGAACGGGTGTTCGAACGGGAAAGCTTCCGCTTCGGGGGGTTACCAGCCATGGCTAGTTCTCTTCTCTGCTCAGACCGGCGTCAGACGCCGGTTCGGTTTCGGTAAGTTCTCGGAGCGCCGCCCAACGAGGATCGATGGGGTCCTGCGCCACGCCGGAAGATTCGGTCAGCACGTCGCCCGTGACGGGATCAAGGCCAGGGCAATCCGGCCGACAGACCGGATGAAACGGGAGCGACAATACAATCGCGTCCCTGACCAGAGTTTCAAGATCCACGTGGTCGTCTTGAAGCACGAAGTCAGGGGTTTCATCTCCAGGGTACTCGAAAAGCTCCTGGAACTCGACTTCGACACTCTCAGCGATCGGCTGCAGGCAACGACTGCACTCCCCCACATACTCGGTCTCGACCGTTCCCGAGACGAGGATTCCCTCGTGCACGGACTCGAGGCGAACGTCGATGTCGAGGTTCTCTCCCTTGTCGATGTAGACGATTCCCTCGCCCCATCGTTCGGGGATGGCGATCGTGAGCGCATGCTCGCGCATCTCGCCCGGCTTGCGCACGATGTCGCGCGCGGGCAGAACGAAAGGCCCGTCAAGGTGATTCTTCACCCCACCAGCCTACGCCGGTCTCGGATCAGAAGTCGCTGGGCGACGAACCCTCGAGATAGCGCACGACCGCCCCCGGCACGTACGGCGAGACGTCCCCGCCGAGGCCCGCGACCTGACGGACGAGCGAGCTGGACACGGCGGAGTTCGCCGGATCCGCGAGCAGAAACACCGTCTCGACACCCGCGAGGTGGTTGTTCACGATCGCCATCGGCGTCTCGTACGCGATGTCGACCTGCGAGCGGATGCCCTTGATCAGCACGCCGGCGCCCACCTCCTGGGCGTAGTCGACGAGGAGGCCGACGCTCCACGCTCCCACCGTGATCTTGCCCTCGATATTCGCCTCGGCGATCGACTGCTCGAGCAGGCGGAGCCGAAGCGCGATCGGCAGCATCCCCTCCTTGTCGGGGTTGTGCACGACGAGAACGTGAAGCTCGTCGTAGAGCCCGGCCGCTCGGCGGATGATGTCGAGGTGCCCGAGCGTGGGCGGGTCGAAGGAACCGGGAACGACGGCGATGCGGTTGCTCATGAGGTCAGCCTAACTATGACGGTCAGTTCTTCCTGAGTGCGGCGCGCTCTTCGCGCCCCAGGCGTGCGGCGAGCGCCTCGGCGAGGCCCGGATGCCGCTCGAGAGCGGGATCGCCGGCGAGGATGTCGTCGGCGATGTCCCGCGCACGCGCGATGAGGGCGGCATCCTTGATGACGCGAAGCAGCTTCAGCGAGGAGCGGGATCCGGACTGCGCGCCGCCGAGCACGTCTCCCTCCCCGCGCAGCTCGAGGTCGACCTCCGCCAGCTCGAAACCGTCGAGGGTCGCGGCGACCGCCTCCACGCGTTCCCGCGCCGGTGTATCCGGCATCGCGTCCGTGACGAGCAGGCACAGGCCCGGCACTCCGCCGCGGCCCACACGACCGCGCAATTGGTGGAGCTGAGAGACCCCGAAACGATCGGCCTCGAGGATCACCATCGTCGATGCATTGGGCACGTCGACTCCGACCTCGATGACGGTCGTCGCGACGATCATGTCGATCTCGCCGCGCGCGAACGCCTGCATGATCTGTTCCTTCTCCTCGCCCGTCATGCGTCCGTGCAATGGCTGGATCCGAAGGTGCGAGGTCGACGGCTGCTGGCGCAGCTGCGCGGTGACCTGCGTCACCCCGAAGCGCGGCCCCTTCCGCCCCTCCTCGGGCGCGAGCTTGCCGAGCTCGCCCTCCTCGACCGTCGGCTTAGCCGCGTCGTCCGTCGCATCGATCGCAGGGCAGACGACGAACACCTGGTGTCCCTTGGCGACCTCTTCGGCGCAACGCTCCCACACCCGCGGGAACCAGGCGGGCTTCTCCTGGATGGGTGCGACGAAGGTCGAGATGCCGGCGCGCCCGGCCGGCATGGTGCGAATCGTCGACACGTCCAGGTCGCCGAACACCGTCATCGCCACGGTGCGGGGAATGGGGGTGGCCGTGAGCACGAGGACGTGGGGGTTATTGCCCTTGGCGCGCAGCGTCTCGCGCTGTTCGACCCCGAAGCGGTGCTGCTCGTCGACGACGACGAGCCCGAGGTCGGCGAAGGTGGTCTTGTCGCTCAGGAGGGCGTGCGTGCCGACGACGATGCGCGCCTGGCCCGCGGCGACGCGCAAGGAGGCCCGACGCCGTTCCGGGGCCGACATCTGACCCGTCAACAGCGTCGGAATCACCTCCGCGGCGAGATCGGGGCCGAGCATCTTGGTGATCGACCGCAGATGCTGGCCCGCGAGGACCTCGGTGGGGGCGATCAGCGCCGCCTGACCGCCCGACTCCGCGACCTGAAGCATCGCACGAAGGGCGACGAGCGTCTTTCCGGATCCGACCTCGCCCTGTACGAGCCGGTTCATCGGCGTCGGCCCCGTGAGCTCGTCGGCGACCCGTGCTCCGACCGTCTGCTGATCGGCCGTCAGCGTGAAGCCCAGCGCCGCATCGAACCGCTCGAGCAGCCCGCCGGGGCGCGCCGCGCGAGGGGTGGCCGCCATCGCCCGCACGAACCAGCGCTGCTGGAGCAGAGCGGTCTGCATGACGAGCGCCTCGTGGAGGCGGACCGTGTAGCGCGCGCGATGCAGTTCGGCGTCGTCCTTCGGACGATGAACCTTCTCCAGCGCTTCGCGCGCCGTCATCACCTTGTGCTCGGCGCGCGCGGCGTCATCGAGCGGCTCGGGGATGTCGCCCAGCTGGTCGAGCACGGTCTCGACCAGCTGCTGCACCTTCCATGTCGGCAGCGTCGAGGTCGCCGGATAGAAGGGAACGGGCTTCTCCGCGTACTCCTCGGCGTCGATGAACTCGCCGTCGTCGAAGAGCTGATAGTCGGGATGCGAGAACTGCAGCTGACCGCGGTACTCGCCGACCTTTCCCGAGAACATGCCGCGCGTTCCGGGGACGAGCTCGTTCTGGCGCCACTGCTGCCCGAAGAACGTCAGCGTCATCTCCCCCATGCCGTCTCCGATGACGACCTCGAGAATGGTGCCGCGCCTGTTGTGCATCTGACGCGTCTGGGTGCGCAGCACCTGGGCGATGATCGTCGCGGGCACGCCGAGCGGGAGGTGAGCGATGGGGGTGAGCTGGCCTCGCTTGGCGTATCGGCGGGGGTAGTGCGTGACGAGGTCGGCGACCGTGCTCATCTCGAAGGCGCGCGCGAGGGACTTGGCGATGGTCTCACCGAGCGCCGCCTTCAGCGGCGTCTGCATCTCCAGAGTCATGATTCGATCATATGTTCGACGGCCGACGTTCGTGTCAGACGTCCGGTTCGCCCCACCAGATCGTCGTGTCGCCGAACCTCTTCGCCCTCACCTCGCGCAGGCCCGCGGCGCCCCAGTCCGGAGCGCCCGATCGGGTTGCACGCTCGACGACGACGAGCGCGTCGTCGACGAGCAGTCCGCGCACGAGCGCAAGGTCGTCGTTCAGCTGATCGGCGGGAAGGTCGTAGGGCGGATCCAGGAAGACGACGTCGAAGACGCGGCCGGCCGCACGCAGGTACGTCTGCACCGCGACGGCGTGCACCTCGGCCCGGCCGCCGCTCACCCGCGAGACGAGCTCGGCGTTCCGGCGCGCGATCTGCGCGGCCTTTGCGCCCCTCTCGACGAGGTGGCACGCTGCTGCGCCGCGGCTGAGCGATTCGAGCCCGAGCGCGCCCGAGCCCGCGTAGAGATCCAATACCGTCGTTCCGTCGAGCATCCCGGTCGACTCGAGGGACGAGAACAGCGCCTCGCGCACCCGATCGCTCGTGGGCCGGGTTCCCGAGGGTGGGACCTCCAGGCGGACGCCGCCCGCCGATCCCGAGATGATGCGCGTCACACCTTCACCTTACGAGGTCGCCCCGTCACGAGCCCGAAGGCCCCGCCCAGTCGCGGTACGGATCCCACCCGCCGCGACCGTCGAACGGCGCGCCGTCGACCAGCACCCGGGCGGCGCCCGGGGCGAGCACCCGCCCGATCGGCCGGAAACCCTCCGGGGGCTCCCCCGCGAATGTCGCGAGTAGCGCGTGGTCCTCGCCGCCGCCGAGCGCCCCCTGCGGATCCGGCCCGAGCGCGCCGGAGTCGAGGTCGAGCGTCACCGCCGATGCCTCCGCGAGGCGGGTCGCGTCGAGGACGAGGCCATCCGAGACGTCCATCATGGCGCTCGCCCCGGCCTCGGCGGCGGCGACGCCGAGGCCGAGCGGCGGGACGGGGCGGAGCTGACGCTCGACCGCGTGCCGCTCCGCGGGCGTGAGCCGCGAAAGGTCGGGCGCGGTTCCGTCGAAGCGCTCGAAGAGGATCCCCAAGCCGCGCGCCGCGACGCCCATCTCGCCGGCAATCGCAACCGTGTCGCCCGGTCGGGCTCCCGAACGCAGAACGGGCGCCCGGCCGCCCGTGTCGCCGAGGGCGGTGACGGCAAGCGTCAGGACCGAGGACTGGGTGAGGTCGCCGCCGACAACGGCGCATCCGGGGGCGAGCCGTTCGCACGCCTCGCGCAGGCCGTCCGCGATCCGCTCGACGCGAGAAACAGGGGTGTCGTTCGGCATCGCGAGGGCGACCAGCAGGGCCGTGGGGCGGCCGCCCATGGCGGCGACGTCCGACAGGTTCACGGCCGCGGCCTTCCAGCCGAGGCTGTATCCGTCGGACCATTCGGATCGGAAGTCCGGCCCCTCGATGAGGGTGTCAGTCGTCGCGATGAGCGAGCCCGTGACGCGGAGGACGGCGGCGTCGTCGCCCGGCCCGACGAGCGCGTTCTCGGCCCTGCCCGTCCGCTCGGAGATCCGGGCGAGGATCTCTTTCTCCGACAGGTCTCCGACGAGGGGCTCGCTCCGCATCCCCCCAGCCTATTGTCCCGGCGCGACCGCGCCGTCGCGGATCCGTCACACAGGCGCGCGGAATAGGCTGAGGCCGTGAAGTCCCGGGTCTCAGCACTGCTCGCCCTCGTCGTGGCCGCCGCCGCGCTCACCGCTTGCACGCCGACGGTGCACATGGAGCCCGCCGCGGAGGCCAACGATCCGCTCTGTGCCGAGGTGAGCGTGCGCCTTCCCGAACGCATCGGTGACCTCGATCGCGTGTGGACCGACGCGCAGGCGACCGCGGCGTGGGGTGACCCGAGTGCGGTCTTGTTCCGCTGCGGCCTCGAATCGCCCGCGGCGTCCACCCTCCAGTGCGTCTCCTTCGGCGGCGTCGACTGGCTCGTCGATGATGAGGACTACCCCAGCCTGCGAATGACGACCTTCGGTCGCACGCCGGCCGCGCAGGCCTACGTCGACACGTCGAAGATCAGCGGCGATCAGGCCCTCGAGGCGCTGAAGCTCGCCGTCGGCACGCTGCCCGTGACGGGCCAGTGCACGACTGTCACCGAGGCGACGGGCGACGGCGAAGACGCCCCAGAGACCGCGACCGAATAATCGCTCAGGCGCGGGCGAGCTCGATGAGCTCGGTGATGAGATCGCCGTACGACAGCCCCGAGGCGACCCAGCACTTCGGGTACATCGAGATAGGCGTGAAGCCCGGCATCGTGTTCAGCTCGTTCACGACGATGTCGCCGGTGCCCGTGAGGAACACGTCGACGCGCGCGAGGCCGCGCCCGTCGACGGCGTCGAACGCGCGCGCACCGATCTCGCGGATCCGTGCGATCTGAGCGTCGGTGAGGTCGGCGGGGCACACGACGTCCGCCCCGTCACCGCCGAGGTACTTGCCCTCGAAGTCGTAGAACTCACGCGTCGTCAGCACGATCTCCCCCGGCAGCGACGCGCGCGTCGGCTCGGATCCACGCCCCTCGAGCACGGCGACCTCGATCTCGCGGCCGACGATCCCGGTCTCGATGAGCACCTTTTCGTCCTCGCGCAGCGCGACGCGCATCGCTTCGTCGAGTTCCGACGCGTCGTGCGCCTTCGACACCCCCACGCTCGAGCCGGCGCGGGCGGGCTTGACGAAGACGGGGTACCCGAGCGCCTCGACGTCGGCGCGGACGGCGGCCGGATCCGCCGCCCAGCGGTGCGCGCGCACCGTGATCCACGGTGCCACGGCGATGCCGTCCGCCTGCAGCGCGATCTTCATGAAGTGCTTGTCCATGCAGATCGCCGAGTCGAGCACCCCACCGCCCGCATAGGGCAGCTCGAGGATGTCGAGGAAGCCCTGCATCGTGCCGTCCTCGCCGTGCACGCCGTGCAGGATCGGCAGCACGACGTCGATCTCGCCGAGGGACTCGGTGGATCCGTCCGCGCGCTGCACGCGCAGCTCGCGCGGTCCCCCGGGCATCGGCCAGATGATCCGCGTGCCGTTGTCGACGACCTCGGGCATCTTCGCCGCGTCCAGGCGGAATCGTTCCGGATCGTCCTCCTCGAGAACGAAGATGCCCTCGCGGGTGATGCCGACGGCGATCACCCGGTAGCGCTCGCGGTCAATCGCGCCGAGCACGCCCCCCGCCGTCGCCGAAGAGATCTCGTGCTCGCTCGAGCGTCCGCCGAAGAGCACCGCCACGGTCGCCTGCTGCATACTGGGTTTCCTCCTGGGGAGTGTCGTCGTCTGTCGTGAGATGAGGCGCGATATCGCGCGGTTTCATCGTGCCGTCGAGCACCATCTTGACCTGCTCCACGATGGGCATCTCGACGCCCTTCGCGTGCGCCAGCTGCAGGATGGGCGCGACCGAGCTGAGGCCCTCGGCGGTCTGCTCCATGTGCGCGACGACGTCGTCGAGCGTGTACCCCTGCCCGAGCAGCCGCCCGGCGGTGTTGTTGCGGCTGAGGGGCGACTGGCAGGTGGCGATCAGGTCGCCGAGCCCGGCGAGCCCCTGCATCGTTTCGGGCTGGGCCCCATAGGCCACCGCGAAGTCCGTCATCTCGACGAGTCCGCGGGTGATGATCGACGCCTTCGTGTTCTCGCCGTATCCGACGCCGTCGACGATGCCCGTCGCGACGGCGATCAGGTTCTTCAGGACCCCGCCGAACTCGGTGCCCGCGACGTCGGTGTTGACGAAGGTGCGGAAGTAGCTGTTCGAGCTCGCGCGCGCGACGAGCGCCGCGGTCTCCGCGCTATAGGACGAGGCCACGGCCGCGGTGGGCTGCTCCTGCGCGACCTCGCGTGCCAGGTTCGGGCCGCCGACCACCGCGATGCGGCTTTGGTCGCAGGCGAGCACCTGCTCGATAACCTCGCTCATGCGCAGGTTGGTGCGCTTCTCGACGCCCTTCATGAGGCTGATGATCGGCGCATCGGTCTTCGCGAGAATCGGCTTGATCTGCTTCAACGTCTCGCGCGCCGACTTGCTCGGCACGGCGACGTAGACCTGGTCGGCGCCGTCGAGGGCGCGAGCGATGTCGTGCGTCGCGTGCATCGTGCGCGGCAGATTGATGCCCGAGAGGTAGCGCGAGTTGCGCTTGGCCTCGTCGATCTCGCGCGCCTGCTCGGGCCTGCGGGCCCACATCGTCACGCGGGCTCCCCCGTCGGCCAAGATCTTGCCGTAGGTGGTGCCCCAGCTGCCCGAGCCGAGAACCGTGACCCGGATGCTCACATCCGCCCCGTCTCGCTCTGGCCGTGCTTGCTGGGATCCCAGCGCTCGACGGGCGGCTTTTCCCCGCGGATCTCACCCAGGAGCCGCGAGATCTCCGCCATGAGACGATCCGTTGCCTCGTTCAGGACGCCCATCTCGTGCTCGCGACCGGCGAAATCGCTCAGGTCGATGGGCGTGCCCACGAGCACCGTGACGCGACGGCGCGGCGGGAAGAACCGCAGCTTGCCGTAGCGCGGCATGAACTGCTGTTCGCCCCAGTGCGCGACCGGGATCAGCGGAATGTTCCCGGCCAGCGCCAGGCGCACGGCCCCCGATTTCCCGCGCATCGGCCACACATCGGGGTCGCGCGTGAGCGTGCCCTCGGGGTAGACGATCACGCCGCGGGCGTTCTTGACGAGCTCGTTGGCCTGAGCCATCGACTGTGCCGCGCCAGACTTTCCGCGGGTCACGGGAACCATTCCGGTCGCCTTCAGGGCGGCGCCGAGCACGGGCACCCGGAACAGGCTCTCCTTCGCCATGAAGCGAGGCGCCCGGCCGATACGCCATGTCGCCACGGCGACCGTCAGCGGGTCGAACTCGCTGTGGTGATTGGGCGCCAAGACGTAGGCGCCCTCACGCGGAAGGTTCTCGGCGCCCCGCACTTCCAGTTTGGCGAACCACCCCGTGAGGGGCACCACGATGGCCGCGAGCAGCCAGAACAGGCTGGGTCGCGTCTTCTCGCTCGAGGCCTTGGCCACGCTCAGCCCACGACGTCGAAGTCAGCGCCGAGGGCGGTGAGCTTGTCGAAGAACTTCTCGTATCCGCGGCGAATGATGCCGACGTTGGAGACGCGCGACGTGCCCTTGGCTGCCAGCGCGGCGATGACGTAGGCGTATCCGCCGCGCAGGTCGGGCACGACGATGTCGGCGCCCTGCAGCGGCGTCGGGCCCGTGATGACGGCCGCCTGCTCGAGCGGACGGCGGGCCACGCGGCGATAGGCCCCCGCGAGCCCCTCGGGGTGCACGACGATGTCGGCGCCCATCTGGTTCAGCGCGGAGGTGAAGCCGAGTCGGTTCTCATAGACCGTCTCGTGCACGATCGACACGCCCTCCGCCTGCGTCAGGGCGACGATGAGCGGCTGCTGCCAGTCGGTCATGAAGCCCGGGTGCACGTCGGTCTCGACCATCACGGGGTTCAGCGGCGTCTTGGCGCGCCGGAAGGTGATGCCCTCGTCGGTGATGTCGAAGGCGCCGCCCGTCTTGCGGTACACGTTGAGGAACGTGAGCATCTCGTACTGGCGAGCGCCCTTGACGAAGATCTCGCCATCGGTCGCGAGCGCGGCGCAGGCCCAGCTGGCGGCCTCGTTGCGGTCGAACAGGCTGCGGTGGTCGTAGCCCTTGAGTTCGGCGACGCCCTCGATGAAGATCACGCGGTTCGGCTCGTAGGAGATGATCGCGCCCATCTTCTGGAGCACGCCGATGAGATCCATGATCTCCGGCTCGATCGCCGCATTCTTCAGTTCGGTGACGCCCTTCGCGCGAACGGCCGTGAGCAGAACCTGCTCCGTCGCGCCGACGCTCGGGTAGGGCAACTCGATGCTCGCGCCGTGCAGGCCCTCGGGCGCCGAGAGGCGGATCCCATTGGGTTGCTTGTCGACGATCGCGCCGAACTTGCGGAGCGCGTCGAGGTGGAAGTCGATCGGGCGGTCGCCGATGCGGCACCCGCCGAGGTCCGGGATGAACGCCTGACCGAGCAGGTGCAGCAGCGGACCGCAGAAGAGGATCGGGATCCGGCTCGAACCGGCGTGCGCGTCGATCTCCTCGAAGCCCGCGGACTTGGCGGCCGTCGGGTCGAGAACGAGCGAGCCGGGCTCCTCGCCCTCGGTCACGCGGACGCCGTGGACCTCGAGGAGCGAACGGACGACCTCGACGTCGCGGATCTCGGGAACGTCGCGCAGGATCGACGGCGTTTCGCCGAGAAGCGATGCCACCATGGCTTTGGTCGCGAGGTTCTTCGCGCCCTTCACATCGACCTGGCCGCGCAGCGGCCGACCGCCGCGGATTTCCAGGACGTCGCCGAGTTCAGGGGTCGCGGCGCTTTCCGCTTCGGTCACAGACGTCATTCCAGTGGATCCTCACTCACTTCCGGCGGATGGGCCGCCCCGGGTTCGGGGCGGCCTCGTTCTCACGGAACCGGGAGGGTCCGCGGCCGCCAAGCTTCGCGGCGGGCCTCGAACTGCGCGATCTCATCCTGATGACGCAGCGTGAGCCCGATGTCATCGAGCCCTTCGAGGAGCCGCCACCTAGTGTAATCATCGATCTCGAACGCGGCGCTGAAGTCACCCACAGCGGCGGTTCGTTCGACCAGATCGACCGTCATCTGCACGCCGGGGTTGGCGTCGAGCGCGGCCCAGAACGTGTGCAGCACCTCTTCGGTGATAATGCCCGTGACCAGGCCCTGCTTTCCCGAGTTTCCCCGGAAGATGTCGGCGAAGCGGGGCGAGAGCACGACCTTGAAGCCGTAATCGCGCAGCGCCCACACAGCGTGTTCCCGGCTGGATCCCGTTCCGAAGTCGGGGCCCGCGACGAGGATCGATGCGTTCTTGTACGGCTCCTGGTTCAGGACGAAGTCGTCCTGCTGACGCCAGGCGTGGAACAGCGCGTCGTCGAAGCCGGTCTTCGTGACTCGCTTGAGGAAGACGGCGGGAATGATCTGGTCGGTGTCGACGTTCGATCGCTTCAGCGGCGCGGCGACGCCGGTGTGAGTGGTGAACTTCTCCATGGTCAGACTCCTGCACCTTCCAGAACGGGCGTTTCGAGGTCGCTCGGGCTCGAGAGCGTGCCCCGCACGGCGGTCGCGGCCGCCACGAGCGGCGAGACGAGGTGGGTGCGCCCGCCCTTGCCCTGGCGACCCTCGAAGTTGCGGTTGCTCGTCGACGCGCAGCGCTCACCCGGCGCCAGCTGGTCGGGGTTCATGCCGAGGCACATCGAGCATCCCGCGAAGCGCCATTCGCCGCCGAAGTCGGTGACGATCTTGTCGATGCCCTCCGCCTCCGCCTCCAGGCGGACGCGAGCCGAACCGGGAACCACCATGACGCGCACGCCATCGGCCTTCTTCCGCCCCTTGATCACCGACGCAAAGGCGCGCAGGTCCTCGATGCGGCTGTTGGTGCAGGATCCCATGAACACCGCGTCGACCGCGATGTCCTTCATGACCGTGCCCGGCGCGAGGTCCATGTACTCGTACGCCCGCTGCGCGGCCTGGCGCTCGTCCTCGTCCTCGAAGCTGTCGAGCGTCGGGACGGTCTGCGACAGCGACACGCCCTGCCCGGGGTTCGTCCCCCAGGTGACGAACGGCTCGAGCTCGTTCGCGTCGATGAAGACCTCGGCGTCGAAGGTCGCCCCCTCGTCCGTCGGCAGGGTCTTCCAGTAGGCGACCGCGTCGTCCCAGTCCTTGCCGGTGGGCGCGTGGTCGCGCCCCTTGACGTACTCGAAGGTGATCTCGTCCGGCGCGACCATGCCGGCGCGCGCGCCGGCCTCGATCGACATGTTGCAGATGGTCATCCGGCCCTCCATCGAGAGCGCGCGGATCGCGGATCCGCGGTACTCGAGGACGTAGCCCTGTCCCCCGCCGGTCCCGATCTTCGCGATCACGGCGAGAATGATGTCCTTCGCCGTAACGCCCGGCTTCAGCTCGCCCTCGACGTTAATCGCCATCGTCTTGAACGGCTTCAGCGGAAGGGTCTGCGTGGCCATCACGTGCTCGACCTCGCTCGTGCCGATACCGAAGGCCAGCGCACCGAAGGCGCCGTGCGTCGAGGTGTGGCTGTCGCCGCACACGACCGTCAGGCCCGGCATCGTCAGACCCAGCTGGGGGCCCACGACGTGCACGATGCCCTGCTCAGCGTCACCCAGCGGGTGCAGACGCACACCGAACTCCGCCGTGTTCTTACGTAGCGTCTCGATCTGCGTGCGGCTCGTGAGGTCGGCGATGGGCTTGTCGATCGCGAGCGTGGGGGTGTTGTGGTCTTCGGTGCCGATCGTCAGATCGACGCGGCGCAGCGGCCGCCCCTCCGCGCGCAGGCCATCAAACGCCTGAGGGCTCGTGACCTCGTGGATGAGGTGAAGATCGATGTAGATGAGGTCCGGCTCCTGGCCCTGGCCGCGGACGACGACATGGTCGTCCCACAGTTTCTCGGCGAGGGTGCGCGGGTGATCCGGAACAGTGATGTCAGCGCTCATGCGTATTACTCAACTCCTTGACGGGTGTCGGTGTCGGCCATCGACAAACTCCGCGACGGGGAGGCCTAGAACGAGGTCCCGCCGCGGCAGCTAAGGAGGAGGCTGTAGCACCGCACCCCACGAGAATAACAGAGTGCTCAGCACTTACCGGCCGCACGGACCGGGTGCTGAGCACTCTGCTCAGGCTGCGCGCGATTACCGCGTCATTTCTCCTGCACGGCGCGCTTCGACTCGACCCGGTTCGCGATGAGGCTCGCGACCGTCGACACGACGATCGAGGCGACGATCACGCCGAGCGAGGTCCAGTTGCTGATCTCGGGAGCCCACTCGATGTGGTGCCCGCCGTTGATGAACGGCAGTTCGTTCACGTGCATCGCGTGGAAGACGAGCTTCACGCCGATGAACGCGAGGATAAACGCGACGCCGAACTTGAGATAGCGCAGCTTGTCGAGCAGGTCACCCAGCAGGAAGTACAGCTGGCGCAGGCCCATGAGCGCGAAGAGGTTCGCCGCGAAGACGAGGAACGGCACCTGGGTGATGCCGAAGATGGCGGGGATCGAATCGATTGCGAAGATGAGGTCCGTCACACCGATCGAGATGAAGACGATCACCATCGGCGTGAGCATCTTCTTGCCGCCCACGACGGTGCGGATCTTGGAGCCGTCGTACTCGTCGTGGATCGGGATGAACCGCCGCAGCGTGCGCACGATGAACGACTCGGCCTTCGCGTCGCCGCCGTGCTCCTCCTTCTCGAACACCTGCTTCAGGGCGGTGTAGACGAGGAATGCTCCGAAGATGTAGAAGATCCAGCTGAGCTGCTCGATCAGGACGGCGCCGATCATGATGAACCCTGCTCGCAGCACCAGGGCGATGATGATGCCGACCATCAGCACTTCCTGCTGATACTTCCTCGGCACGGCGAACTGGCTCATGATCAGGACGAAGACGAACAGGTTGTCGATCGACAGGCTGTACTCCGTCAGCCATCCGCTGACGAACTCCAGCGCGTGGTTCGTGTCTCCGACGAGCCACAGCGTGACAGCGAAGAGCAGCGCCAGCGTCACGTAGAACGCGACCCACAGCGCGGATTCCTTCGTCGACGGGATGTGAGGGCGCTTGATCACGAGCAGCAGGTCTGCCGCAAGGATCAGGACGAGGACGATCAGGGATCCGACCTCGAAAGCAACGGGAATTTCCAAAGCAAGCCTTTCGGGCGCTCGTAACTGCCGAAAGTCTCTCCCCGCACCGGATGATGCGCCGTGCGCCCGGAGCCTCTTCGATGGTGCTCGTGCTGACGTTGCGCGCGGTCTCGGGATACTCCCTCTCGCGCGAGCCAGTCTACGCGACGGCGCGCGAATACGACGAAAGCCTGGACGGTGACGTCCAGGCTTTCGTTTCTGCGGTGACCCCAGCGGGATTCGAACCCGCGTTACCGGCGTGAGAGGCCAGCGTACTAGGCCGCTATACGATGGGGCCGCATCTTTTTGGTTATGAACCAGAACCGAAGTTCTTTCTGTCTCCGCGTCTCCCGCGGCGACATAGATAACTATACGCACGATCTGCACGCAGGACAAAATCGAGCACCGCCCTGCGCGGCACCCGGGCGTGTCTGGCTGGTCAGAGCGTATTCCATTTCCCGCCCGGAGGGAAGCCTCAACGGCGAAGTTCAGTGGAAGAGTTGTCCCATGCAGATCATCAAGCACGAACACGCGCGACTGACCGTTCGGAACTCCGGGGAGAGCCTCATCATCGACCCGGGAAGCTTCAGCGAGAGCCTGGGCGACCTCGGCAACGTGGTCGGCGTCGTGATCACTCACGAGCATCCCGATCACTGGACGCCCGATCACCTGAAGCGAATCGCCCGAGAGTTCCCCCGCGCGCTCTTCTTCAGCACCACGGCCGTCGCCGAGGCGGCACCGGTCGACGTCACGGTGGTGCGGCCCGGCGATTCCGTCTCCGTCGGTTCCTTCTCGCTGAGCTTCTTCGGTGGCACGCACAACGAGATCCATTCCTCGATCCCGCCCGTAGACAACGTCGGCGTACTCGTGAACGGATCGCTCTACTACCCCGGCGACTCGTACGCGGTCCCCGACGGCATCGACGTCGAGGTTCTTGCGGCACCCGTCGGCGCCCCGTGGCTCAAGATCGGCGAGGCGATGGACTACGTCCTCGAGGTCGCTCCTCGCCACGCCTTCCCGATCCACGAGGCGACGCTCTCCCCCGCCGGCCTCGCGATGCACACCGCGCGCCTCGACTGGGCCACCCAGCGGAGTGGCGGCACCTTCCACCCACTGGAGCCGGGCGAGTCGCTCGACATCTGAGTCACCGCACGCGCAGCGCCCCCGCCTGCACCTCGATCCGCACGCGCGTCACCTCGCCCAGCTCGTCGCCGTCGACCTCGAAGATCCGAGGCCCGTCGAGGGCGAGCTCGAGCGAGGTGACGCGCGCATGCGTGACGCTGTCGGTGCTCGCGGCTTCGTCCGCCTTGCTCCACAGGCGCGCGATCCCGTTATCCCACACCATGTTCTTGACGGTGTCGGCCCAGCCGCTCACGCCCGCGGCATCGAGGATCACGAGGTCGAGCTCTCCGTCGGACGGGTCGGCATCGGGCAGCAGGGTGAAACCGCCCTGCAGCGTTCCGCAATTGCCCACGATGAGCGTGTGCGCGTCGACCTCGCGCTGTTCGCCGTCGATCGTGAGGTCGAGGCGCAGGACGGTGCTGGCCGACAGGGCGCGGCCCAGGGACTCGACGTACGCGATCCACCCCGCCTTGTCCTTGAGGTCGTCATTGGTCTCGGCGATCATGTGCGCGTCGATGCCGAAGCCCGCCATCACGGCGAATGCGCGGCGCTCGGATCCCGTGTCGGCCCATCCGATATCGATCGTGCGGGGCTCGGATCCGAGCGCCCGCCGGAGCGCCGCGGAGATGTCTCCGAGGGGGATGCCGAGGTTGCGCGCGAGAAGATTGCCCGTTCCGAGCGGGACGACCCCGAGCTCTGCGGTCGCCCCCGAATCGGCGAGGTGTTCGGCGACCGCCCTCACCGTGCCGTCGCCACCCGCCGCGATGACGAGATCCGCGCCCGCGTCGAGCGCGTCGCGCGTGGCCGACACGCCCGGGTCGTCGACGCTCGTCTCATGCCACGTCACGGGAAGCTCGACCTCGACCGCGACGGCAGCCTTGAGCGCGTCCGTCTCGCCCTTCGAGGGGTTGAACACGATGCCGATGCGGGTGGTCGTCACGATCGCTCTCCTTCGCGCCGCCGCACGGCTCTCGCGGGCGGTGACCACAGTGTATTCGGGCCCAACGACGAACCGCCGCTTCCGGTCAATATCATCGAGGTGAGGCCGTCATGGCAGGAAGCGAGCACCGATGTTCCCAGTCCCCGCGTATGTGCACCGGATCGGACGGCGAGAGTTCGACTTCTCGCGGCAGATCGCCGTCATGGCGGTCATCAACCGCACACCGGATTCGTTCTTCGACCAGGGCGCGACCTTCGCGCTCGACCGGGCCGTCGAGGCGTCGATCCGCGCGGCCGACGCGGGCGCGGACTGGGTGGACATCGGGGGCGTGCCGTTCGGTCGAGGTCCGGCCGTGTCGACGAACGAGGAGATCGATCGCGTCGCGCCCGTCGTCGCGGAGCTCGCCCGACAAAGCGATGTGGTGATCTCCGTCGACACGAACAAGGCCGCCGTCGCGGCGGCGGCGATCGACGCGGGTGCGGCCGTCATCAATGACACGAGCGGGCTCGGCGACCCGGATATGGCGTCGGTCATCGCGCGAACCGGCGCGCACATCGTCGTGACGCACAGCGTGGGGCCCCCGCGCGTGGAGAAGCCGGCGGCGCACTTCGACGACGTCGTGGCGGAGGTGCGGGCCTTCCTCGTCGAACGCGTGGAGCGCGCCGTCGCCGCGGGCATTCCCCGCGATCGGATCCTCATCGATCCCGGTCACGACCTCGACAAGAACACGCTGCATTCCCTCGAGCTCACCCGTCGACTCGACGAGATCGCCGACATCGGACTTCCCCTGCTCGCGGCCGTGTCGAACAAGGACTTCGTCGGAGAGGTCGTCGATCGCGAGAAGCAGCACCGGCTCGCGGGATCGCTCGCGGCGATGGTGATGTGCGTCGAGCGGGGCGCGCGGATCCTGCGGATGCACGACGTGCCCGCGTCGGTGGACGCGGCCCGCATGATCGAGGCGATCATGGGGTGGCGCGAGCCCGTGCGCCTCGAGCACAACACTCACCCGACCCACAACGTCTAGGAGCGCCGATGACCACCCGCATCGATCGGATCTGGCCGGATCCGGGCACCGCGCTCGACGACGAGATGCTGCTCGCCGCATACGCCTTCCCGGAGGGCCGGACCTGGCTGCGCATGAACTTCGTGTCAAGTGCCGACGGCGCAGCGACGCGCGAGGGGCTTTCCGGCGGGCTCGGCGACGACGCGGATCACCGCGTCTTCGACTTGCTCCGCCGCCCCGCCCACGCGGTGCTCGTCGCCGCGGGCACGGTTCGCGCGGAGGGCTACGACGCGATGCGACTGGGCGGGGCCGACGTGGCCTGGCGCGAGAGCCAGGGGCTGCCCCCGCATCCGGTGTTCGCTCTCGTGACGCGCTCGGCGGAGCTGGATCCGGAATCACCGGTATTCGCCGACGCACCCGTGCAACCGCTCGTCTACACGATCGCCTCGGCGCCGCTCGCGCGGCGCTCGGCGCTCGAGCGGGTCGCCGAGGTCGTGATCGTCGGTGAGGACGACGTGGACCTGGGGGCCGTCCGCGCCGACCTCGCGGCGCGCGGGCTCACGCGGATCCACAGCGAAGGGGGCCCGAGCCTGTTCGGCGCCGCCCTCGCGGCGGGCATCGTCGATGAGCTCTGCCTCACCGTCGCGCCCACGCTCGAGGGCGGCACGGCGCGGCGGATCGCGGCGTCGTCGGGCGCGACCCCCACCCCGCTCCGCCTCCTGGGGGTGCTGCGTGCCGGTGACGAACTGCTGCTGAGGTACGCCACGCGAGAGGGCTGACTCCGCGCTCGGCGCCGCCGCAGCTACCGCTCTCGACCGACTCGCTCTCGACCGACGGAGCTTTCGCGAGCGCTCAGGCCGGGGGCGAGGACGACGCGGCGATGCACGTGTTCGGGATTGCGGATCTCGTCCAGGAGGAGGTTCATGCCGGCCTGGCCGACGGCGTAGCCCGGCAGATCGATCGTCGAGAGCGGGACCGCGTTGTCCCGCCCCGACTGATTGTCGTCGCACGCGATCAGGGCGATGTCCTGCGGGAAGCGGAAGCCCTCGGGCAGCAGCGCCTGCATGAGCCCCGTCGCGACGAGATCCGCCGCCGCCACGATGCCATCGGGCGCTTCGGCGCGGCTCCGCGAGGCGATGCGGTGCGCGATCGCGCGGCCGTCCTCGGCCTGCAGGTCGCCGCTGGGGAGGAACTCGATCGATGCGCCGCCGTGCTCCGCGACGGCGCGCTCGGCCCCGGCGAGGCGCCGAGCGACAGCATGGATCTCGCGCAGGCCGCCGACGAAGGCCAGCCGCCGTCGGCCCTGACGAAGCAGGTGCTCGGCGGCGAGGTACCCGGAGAGCTCGTAATCGATCCGCACCGTGCACGCGTCGACATCGACATCGGTCGCGACATCGAGCAGGACGACGCGGCCGCCCGCCCGGCGGATGCGCTCCGCTCCGGACACGTCGTTATCGAACACCGCGAGGAGGATCCCCTGCAGCTGGTCCTCGATGAAGTGGTCGATGTATGCCGCCTGCCGCGGCGTTCCGCCACGGACGCCGGCATTGGCGGCGACGAGGTACATGCCCGACGACGAGGTGACGTCCTCCGCGCCGCGGGCGACGTCGGTGTAGAGCGAGTTGGCGATGTCGACCATCACGTAGCCGACGGTGTTGCTGCCGCCGGCCGCGAGTGTGCGCGCCGCGCTGTTGCGCACGTAGCCGAGGCGGGTGATCGTGGCGAGCACCCGCTCGCGCACCTCGCTCCGCACGCGCTCCGGGTGGTTGAGCACGTTCGACACCGTACCGAGCGAAACCTGGGCGGCCTTGGCGACGTCGCTCATCGTGACCGTGGCACGCGGCTGGGGGCTCGACATTTCTCCTCCTCATACGCGCCAGCGCCCGACGCAGGCGAAGCGATTCACGCTAACACAGGCGCCGGGCGCGGACGGATTCCCCGGGGTCAGGCCGAGACGGACTCGCCCTCCGCGCGCAGCGCAGGGTCGTCGTCTGTCGCCTTCGGCATGCGGCCGATCCAGAAGATGCCGATCACGAACGCCACGATGCTCGTCGCCGCCATCAGGTAGTAGATGCTCGACGGCCCGAACGCGATGAGCGAGGGGATGTAGAGGCCGACGAGCGCCGCGACGATGCGGGTGAAGGCAATCGTGATGCCCTGGGCCGTCGCCCGGTGCGAGGTCGGGAACAGCTCCTGCGACCACACCTTGTACATGGGTTCGCCCGCGACCGCGCCACCGATCGAGTAGAGCACGCCGAAGATGACGAGCGTCAGCACCGTGACGCCGATCGTCGCGGGGATCATGAACGCGACGAGACTGAGCGCGGCCATGATGACGAACCACATCATGCGGTGGCTGCCGTCGACGACGCGCATCAGGAGCAGGAGCGACACGGTGCTGACGATCGTGACGATGAGCCCGATCGTGGAGGCGGTCGACACCGTCGCCCCGGCGACGGTCGTGAACATGTAGGTCGAGAACTGGCCGTTGATATTCGCGGCGATGTTCACGAGCGCGTAGAAGACCCCGGTCGCGATCAGGGCCGACATGTAGCGACGCGATAGCAGCGGCTTGAGTGCACGGAGCCCCCGCATCTCGGGGTTCACCGCCATGAGCGTGGCCGTGGTCTGCCACGCCTTCGACTCGGGCAGCTGCAGGCGCAGCACGAGCACGACGATCGCGATGACGAGCAGGTGACCGTAGAGGATGCGGCCGGCGACGGCGCCGAGTCCGCCGAAGAGCGCGCCCAGCAGGTTGACGGCGATGACGCCGCCCATCCAGAGGATGTGGGTAAACGAGACGAGCTTTCCGCGGTTCTCATCGGTGGCGGCCTCGGCGATCATCGACATCGATACCGGCAGGTCAGCTCCGGCGGCGAAGCCGAGGAGAATGATGCCCGGGTAGAGCCACGCGGTCCCGGGCGCGAAGGTCAGCACCGCCGCCCCGATCGCGAACAGGGTCAGCGTGATGATGAAGATGCGGCGGCGGCCGAAGCGGTCGCCGAGGCGACCGCCGATCAGTGCGCCGACGGCGATCGAGAAGGTGAGGATCGACGACAGCGGCGCGATCGTCTCAATGCCGAATCCGAACTCCTCGCTGTAGAGAACGAGCGCGGTACCCGTCGTGACGATGGCGCCGGCGTCGAGATAGGACACCATGCCGGAGAGGAAGGCCACCCACCAGGCGTGGCGGGTCGCGGAACGTGTCGTGGACATAGGGGTTCTCCTTCGAACGAACGAAACTGAGGATTTAGAAGGTGTGCGTGCCGGCCCCGACCTCGACCGGCTGCCGGCCGGGGAGATCGATGACGGCGGTCGTGTTCGGGGGGACGACGACGGTCGCCCGAAGCGGCGATTCTTCGCCCGCCCCCGGATCCGTCGCGACCCATTCGACCCGGATCTCGCCGAAGAGCGAGTCGAGTCGGGCCGTCGCACGCGAGGCGAGCCCCGCGCGCGGACGCACGAGGAAGCTCTGCCACGCGGGGGCGAGCGGCGCGATGCCGCCGACGTCGCGGTGCAGCCAGTCGGCGACGGCGCCGAGCGCGTAGTGATTGAAGCTTGTCATCTCGCCCGGGTTGATGCTGCCGTCGGGCAGCATCGAGTCCCACCGCTCCCAGATCGTCGTCGCGCCCATCGAGACCGGATAGAGCCAGCTGGGCTGTTCGGACGTCTGCAGCATCGCCTGGGCCGTCGCGCGGTGTCCCGACATCGTGAGCGCGTCCGAGATGATGGGCGTGCCGACGAAGCCCGTGCCGATGCGGTGGCCCCCGCGCGCGACGATGGCCGCGAGGCGCTCGCCCGCGGCGGAGACGGCGTCGTCCGGCAGGAGGCCGAAGACCAGGCCGAGGGCGTATGCGGTCTGGCTGTCGGACATCATCCGACCCGCCGGGGTGACGTAGGCGCGCTGGAACGCCCGCCGTACCTCCTCCGCGAAGGCGGCGGCCTCGGCCGCATCGGCGTCGTATCCGAGAATGGACGCCGCCTCCGCGACCAGCGCGGCGGAGCGATACGCGTAGGCCGTCGCCACGAGGTACGGATCGGTCTTGGCCTCGAAGGGGCGCTCCGGCGGGGCCGTCGGGTCGAGCCAGTCGGCCAGCTGCATGCCCGACTCCCACAGGCCGTCGACGCTCTCGCGACGGATCACGTCGAGCCACGCGCGCATGCCGGGGTACTGGCGCGCGAGCAGCGTGCGATCGCCGAACTGGCGATACAGCACCGACGGCACGACCGTCGTCACGTCACCCCACGCCGCGATCGGGGCGGGCGGGAACAGGTTCTGCTCGATGAGCGGAACATACAGCGGCCCAATGCCGCCGAGCCGGGCCTGATCGGCCGCGACGCTGTCCATCCACGAGCCGAGGAAGGCCTGCGTGTCGAAGAGGAATCCCGCCGTGTCGGCGAAGACCTGGATGTCGCCCGTCCATCCGAGGCGCTCGTCGCGCTGCGGGCAGTCCGAGGGAATGGACACGAAGTTCCCTCGCGTGCTCCATACGACGTTCTCGTGCAGGCGGTTGATCTCGGCCACGTCGGTCTCGAGCCAGCCCGTGCGCACGAGGCCGCTCTGGATCACCTCCGCGACGACGTCGACGGCCCCGGCGTCGATGCCGGTGATCTGCGCGTAGCGGAACCCGTGGAAGGTGAACCGCGGCGCCCACTCCTCCACGCCGCCACCCGCCAGGGTGTACTCGTCGCTCGCCGCTGCGAAGCGCAAGGGGCGCACTCCCAGTTCGTCGCGTTCCAGGACCTCCGCGTGGCGGATCCGGATCGTCGTGCCGGCCTCTCCTCGCACCCGGATGCGGAGCCGACCGACCAGGTTCTGCCCGAAGTCGAGGATCGGCTCCCCCGACGCGCTCGGGACCACGGCGGCGACCTCGCGGCGCTCCGTCACGCGCACGGGCGGCGCGCTCGCGGGGCGCAAACGGGCGGGATCCGCATCGACGACGATCGCGGGCGCCGCGCCGGGAAGCTCCTCTCCTACGCTGAGGCCGCCGTCCGCCAGGCGCGCGTCGAAGCGCTCGCCCTGATAGACGCTCGCGAAGCGGATCGGACCACGGGTCGTCGCCGTCCACGAGTCGTCCGTGCCGATGGTCTCCGTGCTTCCGTCGGCGTACTCGATGCGCAGCTGCGCGGACAGAGCGCGGGCGCCGCGCCACGTGCGGGCGAAGTCGCCGTCGAACCCGAAGTACTCGGCGTACCATCCCGGCCCCACCCAGGCGCCGATGACATGGGCTCCCTCGGAGAGGCGATCGGTCACGTCCACCGTGGAGAAGTGCAGGAGGTCACGGTACGAGGTCCATCCCGGCGCGAGGAGCTCCTCGGAGACGGGCTCGCCGTCGATGCTGAGCTCGACGACCCCGTGGGCCGTGTACGAGAGGACGGCGCGTGCGACCGGCCGGGCGATCGTGAGTTCCCGCCGGAAGCGACTGGTCTCACGGTCCGGGCCGTCCGCGAGGAGCGCCGCCCGGACGTCGTCCGCCGAGGCGCCGTCGCGCACCGTCGCGGGATCCGGAGACGAGCCGGAGGCGTCGTCGGCCGCCGCGACGAACGACGCGTTCCAGTCGGCAGGCGACAGCGGGCCGGCCTCCACGGGAGTCCAATCGCTCGGTGCGAGCTCGGCCCCGTCGACTCCGGTCGGCGTCACCCGGATCTCCATGCGCTCGTAGGCGCGCACCGGAGCGAAGGGCCATGCGAGGGCCACGCTCTCGTTTCCCTCGAACTCGTGCCGCTCGATCTCTCCGCCTCGGCGAGCCTCGAGGACGGCGCGCGCCTGCGCCCAGCCGTCGGCATCGGACTCGACCCTCCAGCTCAGCGACGGTGCGGCGGTCGACGCGAATCGGGGGGCTCCCCTGCCGCCCGCGCGGACCTCGGCGACGCGCGAGCTCGTGGAACGTGACATCTGTGTCCTCCATCAGTATTTGAAGCGCTTCAATTGTAACGCATCAAACGCTGCGAAGAGGACAACCCTCGCTCCCACCATCGGGAGCCTGTGACCACGCGAAACGGCCCCCGCCGAAGCGGGGGCCGTGTGAGCGGTCAGGCGATGCGCGTGAGCGGTACGGGCGCCGGTCGCTCGCAGGTGCTCTCGATCGCGATCGCTCGACCCGAGTGGGCCGATTCGAGGAGAGACTCCATCACCTCCAGCACGTGAAAGGCGAGCGCGCCGCTCGCCCGGAGGGATGCGCCCTCCATCGCGAGATCCTCCAGTCCGATGCCGCGCTCGGCACCGACGTACCCCGCGAACTGCTCGAGCACGCGCCACTCTTCGTCGCCGAGGACCTTCAGGCGGGTCTCGCCGTCGAACTGGTTGGGATCCGGCACGATCAGGGAACCGCTCTCGCCGTGGATCTCGATCCGCGAGGCGGCGGACGCGACCGTGTCGAACGACATGGTGATCGTCGACAGGGCACCGGAGGCATGCACGAGAACGCCGGTCACGTGCGTGTCGACCGCGACGGGGATCCGTTCCCCCGCGCGAGCGCCGGATCCGATCACGCGCTCGTCGCGCAGTCGACTCGCGGCGCCGACCACCGACGTGACGGGCCCGAGCAGGCTGACTAGCGCGGTGACGTAGTACGGACCCATGTCGAGGAGCGGCCCGCCACCCGGCTGGTAATAGAAATCGGGATTCGGGTGCCAGCGCTCGTGTCCGGCCGTCGCCATCGTCGCCGTCGCGGAGATCGGTCGCCCGATCAGCCCGTCGTCGACCGCCCTGCGCGCCGTCTGGATGCCGGGCCCCAGCACCGTGTCCGGCGCGGCGCCGACGGTCACACCGGCCGCCTTGGCGGCCGCGAGCACGTCGACCGCGTGCTCGACCGTGTCGGCGAGAGGCTTCTCCCCGTATACGTGCTTGCCCGCGGCGATCGCGCGCAGCGCAATGTCGTGGTGCGCCGCCGGGATAGTGAGGTTCAGAACGAGGTCGACATCGGGGTCGGCGATGAGTTCGTCGACCGTCAGCGCCCGCGCGCCGGGCACCCGCGCCGCGACCTGCTCCGCGCGTGCGGGGTCGAGGTCGGCGGCCGCGACGAGGCGCACGCGGCTGAGGTGCGGCAGGGTACGAAGGTACTGCTCGACGATGTTTCCGCAGCCGATCACGCCGACGCGGAGGAAGGATTCAGGCGTGCCCACGGCAGCCCCTCTCAGTGCTTCATTGCAGATGGATTCTGCAAGGAATCTACCGAGCGGCCGCGTGGGGCGTCAAAACGAGCGGTCAGACCGCCTCGTCGCGCTTCGGCAACACCCAGCCCGCGCGCGGGAAATGACAGGTGTATCCGTTGGGGTAACGCAGCAGGTAGTCCTGATGCTCCGGCTCCGCCTCCCAGAAGGGCCCCTCCGGCTCGATCGTGGTGACGGCCTTTCCGGGCCACAGGCCGGATGCGTCGACATCGGCGATCGTGTCCCGGGCGACGCGTTCCTGTTCGGCGCTCAGGGGGAAGATCGCCGAGCGGTAGCTCGAACCGATGTCGTTGCCCTGGCGATTGAGCGTGGACGGATCGTGAATCTGGAAGAAGAAGGCGAGGATGTCGCGGTACGTGGTCTGCGTCGGGTCGAAGACGATCTCGACCGCCTCGGCGTGGCCGGGGTGGTTGCGGTACGTCGGGTGGTCGTTCTCGCCACCCGCATAGCCGACGCGCGTGCTGATGACCCCCGGCTGCCGGCGGATGAGGTCCTCCATCCCCCAGAAACACCCGCCCGCGAGGACGGCCGTCTCCATGCCCGGCGTGCGCGTGATCTCGCCCGTATCCTGTGCTCCACTGGTCATGAGGTCTCCTCCTGAGTACTCGAACATCGCGGCCGCCAAGCGGCCCTGACAGGTCAAACGCCTCATCGGCCTCGCTCATTCCGCCTGTGCAGGCCGGGCGCGCCCCACCCGACCGGAGCGCCCCCTTCCGCCGACCGGCCGATCCGGAGTAGCCTGAAGACGACGCGAGGCGCAGGTTCTCGGGGTCGGCGCCTCCGGCATCAATCGGGAGGCCCCGGGCTGGAGGTCATCATGAACGCCACCGCATCTTCGACGCACGACCGCCCCCTCGGTGTGCTGGTCGGCTTCGACGGATCCGAGCACGCGCAGCACGCCCTCGCCTACGCCGCCGCAGAAGCGGGGCGCCGCGGGATGGCACTCACGGTCGCCACAGCCTCCGTCGTCCCGACGATGTTCTACGCGACGCTCGGCTCGCTCGCGGTGCCCGCCGACGCCGAGATCGCCAAGAACTCGGCGGAGGGCGTCCTCGATGAGGCGCGCCGACTGCTGCACGAGTACCGCGGACCGGTTGAGTACCTCGCGGAGGTCGGGGACGCGGCGGGCGCGCTCGTCGAACTCTCGCGCCGGGCCCAGCTCGCGGTTGTCGGAACGCGCGGCCGCGGCGGCTTCACGGGCCGTGTGCTCGGATCCGTCTCCGTCGCCCTCGCCTCACACGCCCACTGCCCCGCGATCGTCGTCAGCGAACGCCTCAACTCCGACGGTCCCATCACGGTCGCCATCGAGGGCTCGCATGTGAACGACCGCGTGCTCCACGAGGCGGCCGCGATCGCCTCCATGCGCGGCACCAGCCTCGACATCGTCACGGCGCTCCCGCCGTTCGAGGAACTGACGTTCTGGTACCCGGATGCCGCGCTCGACGTCGACCTCGTTGGCGTGCGGCAGGGACAGATCGAAGAGGATCTGCGGGGGCAGGCCGAAACGCTGCGCACCACCTTCCCGGGGCTCGAGGTGACGGCCGTCGTCGAGGTCGGTTCACCCCAGACGATCCTCGCGGGGCGGACCCGCTCGTCCCAGCTCACGGTCCTCGGGACGCGCGGGCGGGGCGCCGTGGCGAGCGTGCTGCTCGGGTCCGTGTCGCGCTCGGTCCTCTTCCACGCCGAGGGGCCCGTGATGATCGTCCCGTCGGAGTAACACGGGCGCCGCGCCGCGCCCGATAGAATGGGGCCCCGGACCGTGCGATGCGTCGTGCCGCGCGGACACGCCGGATACGGGAGCGCGCATGACCTGGGGCCTCGCCCTCGACCTGCTGGGGACCTTCTTCTTCGCGATCTCGGGAAGCCTGCTCGCGGCGAAGCGCGGCTTCGACATCGTCGCGTCCCTCCTGCTCGGCTCGCTGACCGGCCTCGGCGGAGGAGTCGTGCGCGACCTCATCATCGGCCGTCCGCCCGCCGCCTTTGACGAGCCCATCCACCTGATCCCGCCCGTGCTCGCGGCGATCGTCGTGTTCTTCATGTCGGGCCACGTGCAGCGCTTCTGGTCGACGATCCTCATCTTCGACGCCGTGGGACTCGCCGTCTTCTGCACGACGGGCACCGTGACGGCCCTCGACCATGGCATGAACCCAATCGCATCCCTACTGCTGGGCGTCACGACCGCGGTCGGCGGCGGGCTCATGCGCGATGTCGTCGCCAATCACGATCCGCAGCTGTTCAACCCGCGCGACCTCTACGCCGTGCCGGCGTTCGCAGGATCCGCCCTCATCGTCGCGATCTGGCAACTCGGCTGGGACGGCGACGTCGCGCTGTACTCCGTGTCGGCCGCGGTGCTCGTCTTCCGCCTGCTCTCGCTGAAGTTCAGCTGGCGCGTACCGAACGCGCACCTCGTGCGCGCCGGACAGCGCCGTGACTGAGCCGTCGTCGGGTGCGCGGGCACGACGCTCGGCTGGCGGTCGCCGCGATCGTGACGGCACAGATCGTCATGGTCGCCGTGATGACTATGACGCCCGTCCACATCGCGCACGAGGGCGGGTCTATCGACGTCGTCGGCATACCCATCAGTCTGCGCATTCTCCCCCTGATCGCGATGCTCGCGGTCCGGGCTGTGCGCTGACCGCGGCGCACAGCCCACGCACGCAGAAACCCCCGGCCCTATGGGCCGGGGGTTGTCATTACTGCTGGGGTACCTGGACTCGAACCAAGAACAACGGAACCAGAAACCGCCGTGTTGCCAATTACACCATACCCCATTGGTTTTCAGCTCTCGCTGCCAACAGATGACTACTTTACGCGAGTCGAGAGCTGAACCCAAATCGATGCCGATTCCGGGGCGTGTCGCGCCGTCAGGCCGAGAGACGTTCCTTCAGTGCCTCGAGGCGCGCGATGGTGCGCTCCTTGCCCAGAAGCTCCATCGACTCGAACAGCGGCGGTGACACGCGTCGACCCGAGATCGCGACGCGGGGCGAGGCGTAGGCGACGCGGGGCTTCAGGCCGAGGCCGTCGATCAGCGCGGCGGAGAGGGCTGCCTGGATCGACTCCGTGTCGAAGCTGTCGAGCGCGCGCAGGGCCTCGGCGCTGGCGGCGAGGACGGCCGGCGCGTCGTCCGAGAGCTTGGTGACGGCCTCCTCCTCGTACTCGAGTTCGTCGGTGAAGAGGAAGCCGAGCATGCCGCCCGCCTCGCCGAGCAGCTGCATGCGCTCCTTCACGAGCGGCGCCGCGGCCTTGAGGAGCGCGAGCTGCTCATCCGTCGGGCTCTCCCCCAGCGCACCGGACGCCTGCAGGTACGGAACGAGGCGGAGGGCGAACTCGTCGGCGTCGAGGAGACGAATGTGGTCGCCGTTGATCGATTCGGCCTTCTTCTGGTCGAAGCGGGCGGGGTTCGGGTTCACGTCCGCGATGTCGAAGGCGGCCACGAACTCGTCGAGCGTGAAGACGTCGCGGTCGGCGGCGATCGACCAGCCGAGCAGCGACAGGTAGTTCAGAAGCCCCTCGCGCACGAAGCCCTTCTCGCGCTGCAGGAACAGGTCTGCGCGCGGGTCGCGCTTGGACAGCTTCTTGTTGCCGTCGCCGAGGACGAGAGGCATGTGCCCGAAGCGCGGGATGAAGCTCGTCACGCCCGCCTCGATCAGCGCGCGGTACAGCACGATCTGGCGCGGCGTGGACGGCATGAGGTCCTCGCCGCGGAGCACGTGGGTCACGCCCATGAGCGCGTCATCGACAGGGTTCACGAAGGTGTACAGCGGGATGCCGTTGGGGCGCACGATCACGAAGTCGGTGAAGCTTCCCGCGGGGAAGGTCACCTCACCACGCACCAGGTCGACGTAGGTGATGTCCTCGTCGGGAACCTTCAGGCGCAGCGCCGGCTGGCGCCCTTCGGCGCGGAACGCGGCCTTCTGCTCGTCCGTCAGATCGCGGTCGTAGTTGTCGTAGCCCTGCTGCTTCGCGCGGCCGTTGGCCTCGTTGCGGGCGTCGATCTCCTCGGCGGTCGAGAAGCTCTCGTAGACGAGGCCCTTCTCGACGAGTTGCGCGAGCACATCGCGGTACACGTCGTGACGCTCCGACTGGCGGTACGGGCCGTGCGGGCCGCCGACCTCCACTCCCTCGTCCCAGTCGATGCCGAGCCACGTGAGGGCGTCGATCAGCTGGTCGTAGCTCTCCTGGCTGTCGCGGTTCGCATCGGTGTCTTCGATGCGGAAGATGAGCTTGCCGCCGTGGTGGCGCGCGAAGCCCCAGTTGAACAGGGCGGTGCGGATCAGGCCGACGTGCGGCGTACCGGTCGGCGACGGGCTGAAGCGGACGCGCACGTCGCTGCCGGTGGCCGTTGTGGTGCGGGGATCAGGTGCAGAAGACATCACCTGAATTCTACGCCGAGTGCGCCGTCCGGATCATGGAGGCCACCGCGCCGCCCTATGCCGCGTCGCGCGCGATGTTCCGCAGGATGCCGATCCCCGGCACCTCGACCTCCACCGAGTCGCCGCCCTGGAACGCGCCGACGCCCGCGGGGGTGCCCGTGAGAATCACGTCGCCGGGCAGGAGCGTGAAGGCCGCCGACACGTACTCGATGATCGAGGGGATGTCGAAGATCATGTCGGTGAACCGTCCGCGCTGCACCTCGACGTCGTTGTGGCGGGTGATGATCTCGCCCTTCGAGACGTCGAACTCCGTCTCGATGGCGGGACCGAGCGGGCAGAAGGTGTCCATCCCCTTGGCGCGCGCCCACTGACGGTCCGGGCCCTGCAGGTCGCGGGCGGTGACATCGTTCGCGATCGTGTAGCCGAAGATGACGTCGTTCGCGTCCTCCGCCTTCACGTTCTTCGCGATCTTGCCGATGACGACCGCGAGTTCGCCCTCCCACTGGGTGTCGTTGGTCTGGGGCGGGCGCACGATCGCATCGCCGGGGCCGACGACCGCGGTGTTGGGCTTGAAGAACAGCAGCGGTTCCGTCGGGATGTCGTTGTTCAGCTCGGCGGCGTGGTCGCGGTAGTTGCGGCCGACGCACACGACCTTCGAGCGGGGGATCACAGGAGCGAGCAGAGCGACGTCGCCGATCGACACGCGCTCTCCCGTCGTGTCGTACCCGGCGAACATGGGGTCGCCGGAGAGAACGACGAGCTCCGCTCCGTCGACGATTCCGTACTTGATGGCGTCGTTGTGGCTGAACCGAGCGATCTTCACGCACCCAGCCTATCCCCCAGGAGGGCCGCCCCCACTGCCCCGATCGCGTCGTCGGGCGACACGATCTCGATCCGTTCTTCGAGCCGCAGCGAGGCGAGAAAGGCGGATCCGTCGGCGGCCCGAGCGAGCGCGCCCGCAATCTCGGAGCGGAGCCTCTCGCCGCGGCGGGCGATGCCGCCGCCGATCATGATGATCTCCGGATCCACGGCGAGCGCGAGGGCGCGCACGCCCGCGGCCGCCCCGCGGGCAAGGTCCGCGAGGATCCCGCTCGCGCTCTCGTCGCCCGCATCCGCGCGCTCGGCGACCCTTTCGAGAGGTTCTCCGGCGCGGCGGGCGATGGATCCGCCGCCCGCGAAGACCTCGATGCAGCCGAACTGCCCGCACGCGCACTGCGGCCCGCGCGGATCGATCGAGAGGTGCCCGATCTCGCCCGCGACACCCGAGGAGCCGTCGATGACGCGGCCGTCCACGACGATTCCGGCCGCGACGCCGGTGCCGAGGTTGAGGTAGGCGAGGCTCTTGGCGCGCGTACGCGATGCGGCGCCCAGCGCGGCCCCGCGCACGTCGTTGTCGACCGCGACGGGTGCGCCACACCGGCGCCAGATCTCACCGGCGAGATCGAGTTCGCGCACGCCGAGATTCACCGCATCGTGGACGCGCCCGCCGTCGATCCGGCCCGGGATACCGATGCCGATCGTTTTCGCGGGGGTGTCCAGCGCGCGGATCGCCGCGAGAACCGAGCGCACGACGCCGTCCTCCCCGCGCTCGGTGGGGTTCCGCGTGCGCGCTCGAATGGATCCGTCCGCGTCGAGCGCGACCGCCTCGACGCTCGTGCCGCCGACGTCGATACCCAGGCGCGCGGGGCCCGTCATCCCTTCACCGCCCCGGCGACGAGTCCGCCCGTCATCCGTCCCTGCACGAAGAGGAAGAAGATGACGACGGGGATGCAGATGAGGGTCGAACCGGCCATGACGGCACCGTAGTTCGTCGCCTCGGTCGCCGACTGGAACGAGTTGAGCCACGTCGGAAGGGTCAGGTTCTGGCCCTTCATAAGGAGCAACGCCATCGTGAACTCGTTCCACGACTGCATGAAGGCGAAGATGCCAGTCGACACGAGCCCTGGTGCGAGGAGCGGGAAGGTGACCTTCCAGAACGCCTGGGGTTTCGAGCACCCGTCGATCTGCGCCGACTCTTCGAGTTCGATCGGCACACCCGCGACGAATCCGCGCAACGCCCAGATCGTGAACGGCACGACGGAGGCGACGTGCACGAGCGCGAGACCGAGCAGGGTGTTGATGAGGCGCATGTCGTCGACGAGGTTGTAGACGGTGAACATCATGGCCTCGCCCGGGATCATCTGCACCACGAGGATGCCGACGATGAACGCGTGTCGCCCGCGGAAGCGGAACCGTGCGAGCGCGATCGAGGCCAGGAAGGCGACGAAGAGCGCGCACGCGACGACGACGATCACGATGATGAGGCTCGTCTTGAGGGCGTTCGGGAAGTCGGTCTGCCCCGGAGCCGCGGGCCGGGTCCAGGCCGTGATGAAGTTTCTGATCGTGGGCTCGCGCGGGATGAGCGACGGGTCGCGGCTGATGATCTGGTTGCCGGGGGTGAAGGAGAGGTTCACCATCCAGTAGACCGGGAACACCGAGCAGACGAACACGATGAGCCCGAGGACGTTGAACAGCACGCGGTGCGAGCGGCGTCGGACGGGTGAGGCCGGCGCGCCCATCGAGCGTCGCTGCGGGATCACGGCGGCGCGGGTGGCGAGGTCGGTCATTGCTCGTCTTCTTTCAGGAGCAGGCGGATGTTGTACCAACTGATGGCGAGCATGATGATGACGATGAGCATGCCGATGGCGCTGGTCTCGCCGAACTTGCCGATGCCCTGACGGAACAGGTACACGGGAAGCACGTTGGTGTCGGCGGCGATGCCGCCTCGGCTCTGCAGCGCGTATACCTGGGTGAACAGCTTCATGTTCCAGATGATCTGCAGGATCAGCACGCCACCGAGGACGGGCCTGATCGCGGGGAAGACGATGTTCCAGAACCGCTGCCAGCCGCCGGCGCCGTCGATCTCGGCGGCCTCGATGGTCTCGCGGGGCACCTGCCCGAGGCCGGCGTACGACGTGAAGGCGACGAAGGGAATCGCGCCCCACACGACGATGATCGTCAGCACGAGCACGAACGTCCAGGGATTGAGAAGCCAGGGGTGGTTGTACCAGTCGTTCGAGCGCGTGATCGCGTTCATGACCCAGTTCACGAGGCCGTACTCGGTGTCGAAGATGAAGCCCCAGACGACCGTCGCGGTCAGCGGCGGGATCGCCCAGGCGAGCAGCAGGCCGACCGATACGAGCAGCCGCATGCCGCGGCCGAGCTTCGTCATGAGCACCGCGACGAGCACGCCGCCGACCATGATGAGCGTCGTCGTGAGCAGCATGATCCCGATGGTGCGGCCGAGAACCGCCGGGAAGTCGCTGCTCGTGATGACCTTGGTGAAGTTGTCGAGCCCGACGAAATTCGCGGGAGTTCCCTGGATCTTGTTGCGCACCTGGTAGTCGGTGAACGACTGCCAGATCATCGTCACGCCGGGATAGCCGACCATGAGCGCGATGAGCGCGATCGAGGGGATGAGAAGCGCCCAGGCGCTGATCGCCTGAGAGCGTCCGCGGCGTCGAAGCCGCTGAGTGGACAGGGACGGGATTGCCATCGCGGGTCACCCTTTCGCAGAAAGGGGGCGGATCCACCGGGTGGAGGATCCGCCCCGGGGCGTCAACCGTTCAGGATCTCCTCGATGCGCGCGTCGAGCGCCTCGGCGACCTTCGCCGTGTCCTCGCCCTGCGCGATGCGCACGAGGGAGTCCTGGATGATGAGGCTCGCTTCGACCTCCTGCCACTTGGGCGTCGTCGGCACGCTCTTCGAGACGGCGAGCGCCTCGGCCTGCGACTGGGCGACATCGTTGTCGGGCAACGCGGCGTTCGACTCGAGCAGCGCCGGCGTCAGGCCCGCGCCCGCCATGAGGTCCTGGTAGTCCTTCGAGACCATGATCTTCACGGCTTCCTTCGCCATCTCCGGCGCGTCGCTCAGCTGGGCGACCGCGATGTTGGATCCGCCGGCGAAGATCGGCGCGGGCTCGCCGGCCGTCGCACCGGGCAGCGGGAACGCGTGCAGGTTCTTCCCGAAGGTGTCGGCGCAACCGGGGTTCTCGGCATCCGCCGGAGCCGTGATGGACCCCGCCATCCACGCGGGCGCCGAGAGGAACGCGACCTCGCCGGCGCAGAACGGCACGTTGGCGTCGGCCTCGTCGCCGTCGGTGGGGGCGTTCGTGGCCTCCTCATAGACCTTCTGCAGGAGCTTCAGCCCCTGCTGCGACTCGGCGCTCGAGAACTGTGCATCCCACGTGCCACCGTCGTCGACCGCGATCTCGCCGCCGTACGACCAGATGTACGGGAGCATGTTGTACCAGTCGCGACCCGGCGCGTAGATGCCGCTCATGCCGTCGGTCCGGTAGCCGATGCCCTGCTCGACATACTCTTCGAGGGTCGTCGGCAGATTGTCGGCGTCAACGGTGTCGGACGAGTAGAACACGACGCGCCCGCCCGCATAGTACGGGGCCGCATAGAAGGTGTCGTCGTAGGTGCCTGCGGCTTCGAGGCCCGGGTTGAGGTCGCCGAGCTCGCCGCGAATATCGCCGATGTCGGCGAGGAGGCCCTGGTCGATGAAGCCGATGGCCTGTGTGTTGCCGACCTCGACCACATCGGGGGCGTCGTTGGACTGCAGCGCGGCGACGTAGTTCTCCGATACGTCCGCCCAGGTTTTCTCTTCGAGTTCCAGAGTCCATCCGTCGTGGGCCGACTCGAAGGTGGACTTCAGGAGGTCACGCGCTTCCTGCGGCGTGTCCGTGCCAACGAGCCAGACCGTGAGCGTGCCGGTCTCGGCGGGCTCGCCCCCGGATCCGCCGTTCGAGCCGCCGGAGCCGCTGGAGCAACCGGCGAGGGCGAGTCCTGCGATCCCGAGGAGGGCCGCTGCAGGCAGCGCCCTGGATGTGATGCTGTTCATGATGTGACGTCCTTGTCTTGTCTTGGTGGGAGTTTGCGGGCTAGGCGATGCCTAGCTCGCTGTGGAGGATCAGCGCCATCGCGCCGAGAAGCACGGCGTCGTCTCCGAGCTGAGACATCCGCACGGACACGTCGTCGTGGAGGTAGGTGCGCTCGCGGAGCGTCTCGACGGCGGAGTCGCGAAGAAGGCCTCCGACGTACTCGGCCGGCCCGGAGAGGACGATCTCGGGCAGGTCGAGGGCACCGACGACGGGCGCGATCGCGATGCTCAGCCGTTCACCGGCCTCTCGGAGCACAAGGTCACGTTCCTCCCCGGCCGACATGCGCGATTCGAGGAACCGTACGGACGCCCAGGTCTCGAGGCAACCGACTCGGCCGCACACGCAGACGCGTCCGCCGTCGGTGCCGACGGTCACGTGGCCGACCTCGCCCGCGGCGAACCGGTCGCCACGCACGAGCTCACCGCGCACCATGACGCCGCCACCGACACCGCGGTCGATCTTGATGAGCATGAAGTCTTCTCCTGCACCGCCGAGCGTGCGCTCGGCGAGGGCCGCCGCATCGGCGTCGTTCGACACGTCGACCGGCATACCCGTGCGTTCCGCGACGCTCGCTTGCAGGGGCAGGTCGGCCCAGCCGAGGTTCGGCGAGGCGATGACCGTACCGTCGCCCCCGACGATTCCGGGGCTGGCGATACCGATACCGAGCACGCGTCCCGTGGCGCGCGCCAACAGGTCGTCGATCATCCGCTCCGTGAGATCCCGAATCCGCTCACCGTCGATCTCGGCCGGGCGTGCGATGGCGATGCGATCGGCCACGGACCCCGTGAGGTCGACGACCGCACCGCGCAACTCGTGAGCGGCCGAAAGATCGATGGCGACCACCTGGAGACCGGTGCGGTCGATGTCGACGGCGACGCCCGGCTTCCCGGGCCCGGTCGCCTCGCGCGCACCCTGCTCCACGACGAGCCGTTCGGAGACGAGGTCGCCGACGAGCGCCGACATGGTGACCCGGGTGAGACCCGTGCGCCGCGCGAGGTCGGCGCGGCTCATGGATCCCTCGTGGAACAGGCTCGTGAGCACGAGGGCGCGGTTCTGACGCCGCACATGATCGGGGAGAACCCGTTCGCGGCCGGCGCGGGCCGTGGCGGGCGCCTCAACGGACGGCGGGGTCGACTTCGACATGTTTGTAAGTGAACCTCGCAAATTGCCGTTCCGCAAGCGCCGGAGGACATTTGTGAAGAAACCTTACTAATTTGTTATCGAGCCTGGTGGCGGGGCCGATCGCCGTGTTAGCTTGCCAGGCATGCCCCTTGCTCTCCTCCCCTGGCCCGTCGACGTCGACATCCGGCCCGGAGCCCTGCGGCTCGATATCTCCGCGCCGCATCATGCCCTTTCCCTCGCCCGCTACGACGTGATCGATGGCCCTCCCGAGGGCTACCGACTCGACATCGCCGATGAGGGTATCCGCATCCAAGCAGCCAGCGCCGCCGGCAGGTTCTACGCACAACGCACCCTGCTTCAGCTCATCGCTCGCGACGACGAGGGGTTCTTCGTTCCCCACGTCGCCATCACCGACGCCCCACGCTTCGAATATCGAGGCATCATGCTCGACGTCGCGCGGCACTTTCACTCCGTCGACACGATCGAACGCCTCGTCGAGCGCGCCGCCGACCTGAAGTTCAACGTTCTGCACCTGCATCTCACCGATGACCAGGCGTGGCGCCTCGCGCTCGAGTGCCGCCCCGAGCTCGCGGATCGCGGGTCGTCGTCCAGCATCGGCGGCGACCCGGGCGGGCATTTCACGCGCGACGACGTGCAGCGCATCGTTGCGCACGCGGCGGCGCACCACATGATCGTTGTGCCCGAGATCGACCTCCCCGGCCACACGCATGCCGTCAGCCTCAGCCATCCCGAGCTCACCGCAGACCCGGTCCTCGCCCCCAGCGTCCTCGAGGTCGTCGAGGAGTTCGGCGGAGGATTGCCGCGAACCGGCGAGCCCTACACCGGCTTTGCGGTCGGTTTCTCCTCCCTCGACGCCCGCGCGCCCGGTCTCGAGGAGGTGCTCCGCGAGGTGTTCGCCGAGGTCGCCCGACTCTTCCCCGGCCCCTATCTGCACGTCGGCGGCGACGAGGCGCTCGGCACCGCGAGAAGCGACTACCGGGCGATCGTCGACATGGCCGTCCGTGCCGTGATGGCGACGGGTCGCACGCCGGCCGCGTGGCACGAGGCCGGCGCCGCGGACCTTCCCGCGGACGCCGTGTTCCAGTACTGGGGCTTCCTCACGCCGAGCACGGAGCATGCGGAGCTCGCGCGGCGCGCGCTCGAGCGGGGCGGAAGATTCGTGCTGTCCCCCGCCGATGCGATCTACCTCGACATGAAGTACGACGCCGACACGCGCGCCGGTCTCAGCTGGGCGAACGGTCCGACGAGCGTCCGGCGCTCGTACGAGTGGGATCCGGCGGGCGTGCTCGAGGTGCCCGAAGAGCGCATCCTCGGCGTCGAGGCCGCACTCTGGACCGAGACCATCGTCGACGAGGCGACCCTCGAGCACATGGTGTTTCCCCGTATCGCCTCGGCGGCCGAGGCCGCATGGTCTCGCCCGCTCGGATCCGCGGAGCGCGACTGGGAGTCGTTCCGCGCGCGGATCGCGGGCCTCGGCCTCCTGTGGGAGCGTGCGGGGATCCGCTTCGCGCGCGGCACCGAGATCCCCTGGCGTTAACGCACGCATCGCCCGCACCGTGAGCCGGTGCGGGCGATGCGTCGATGGGACGTTTACGCGTCGAGGCGGTACAGCCAGTCGTGGCGGTCTTCGCGGCGACCGTACTGGATGTCGGTCAGCTCCTCGCGCAGCGACAGTGCGAGCTCTCCGGTGGGCTGCTCGTCGTCGAAGCCCGCGGCCTTGAGCCGGCCGATGGGAGTGACAACGGCGGCCGTGCCGCAGGCGAAGACCTCGACGATGTCGCCGGACGCCACGCCCTCTCGCCACTCGGCGAGCGAGACGGGACGGCGCTCGACGGTGTGGCCGCGGTCCTCCGCAAGCTGGAGGAGCGAGTTGCGGGTCACGCCGTCGAGGATGTTGTCCGAGGCGGGCGTGACGAGCGTGCCGTCCTTCTTCACGAAGACGATGTTCATGCCGCCGAGCTCTTCGACGTTGCCGTGGGCGTCGAGGAAGACGACCTGGTCGCAGCCCTGCTCGTACGCCTCCGACTGCGGGAGCAGGCTCGCGGCGTAGTTTCCGCCGGTCTTCGCCGCGCCCGTGCCGCCCTCGGCCGCGCGGGCGTAGGTTTCGCTCAGCCAGATCGACACGGGCGTGACGCCGCCCTTGAAGTAGGCTCCCGCGGGGCTGCCGATCACGTAGAAGTTGTACTTCTTCGCGGGGCGGACGCCGAGGAAGGCCTCCTTCGCGAACATGAACGGACGGAGGTAGAGCGTCTGGTCCGCGCCGGACGGCACCCACTCCGCGTCGACCGCGATGAGCTCGCGGATCGCCTGAAGGAAGTACTCCTCCGGAATCTCCGGCATCGACAGGCGGCGCGCGCTGCGGTTGAAACGGCGCGCGTTCTGCTCGGGGCGGAACGTGTGGATCGATCCGTCGGCGTGACGGTACGCCTTCATGCCCTCGAAGATCTCCTGCGCGTAGTGCAACACCGCGGCCGCCGGGTCGAGGGAGATCGGCCCGTACGGCTGGACGCGGGGGCGGTGCCATCCGCCCTTCTCCGACCAGCACAGGTCGACCATGTGGTCGGTGAAGATGGATCCGAAGCCCGGGTTCTCGAGCAGCTGCTCGCGCTCTGCGGGGCTCTTCGCGGCGAGGTTCTTCCGAACCAGGAACTGAAGCGAAGGGGTGTCAGGAGTGGTCATGCGTGTCTTTCCCGTCTGCGCCGTGTCTCTGCGCGAAAACTGTCGTCAAGCCGTCAGGCGAGCCGCGATGGCGTCGCCGATCTGTGCCGTGGTGCGGGGCTCATCGGTGCGCTCCGCGATGTCCTGCTCGATCGCGCGCGTCACGCGCTGCGCTTCGGCCGCGAGGCCGAGGTGGTCGAGGAGGAGAGCGACGGATCCGATGGCCGCGGTCGGGTCGGCCTTCTGCTGCCCGGCGATGTCCGGAGCCGAACCGTGCACAGGCTCGAACATCGAGGGGAACTCGCCCGAGGGGTTCAGGTTTCCCGAGGCGGCGAGCCCGATTCCGCCGGTGATGGCGCCGGCGAGGTCGGTCAGAATGTCTCCGAAGAGGTTGTCGGTGACGATCACGTCGAAGCGGCTGGGGTTGTCCACCATGTGCATGGTCGCCGCATCGATGTGCATATAGTCTACGGCGACGTCCGGGTGCTTCTCGCTCGTCTCGTCGAAGATGCGCTTCCACAGCTTGCCGGCGTTGACCAACACGTTCGTCTTGTGCACGAGCGTCAGCTTCTTGCGGCGCGTCTCGGCGAGCTCGAAGGCGTACTCCACGACGCGGCGCACGCCGTGGGCCGTGTTGACACCGAGCTCGTTCGCGATCTCGTGCTCCGTGCCCTGGCGGAGCACGCCGCCGTTGCCGACGTAGGAGCCCTCGGTGCCCTCGCGCACGACGACGAAGTCGACCTCGCCGGGGTTCTTCAGCGGGCCGGGCACCGTCGGGTAGAGCTTCGACGGGCGCAGGTTCACGTAGTGGTCGAGCGAGAAACGCAGCTTCAACAGCAGTCCGCGCTCGATGTTCGCGTCGGCGAGACGCGGGTCGTTGGGCGTGCCGCCCACCGCGCCGAGGAGGATCGCGTCGTGTGCGGCGATGCCGGCGAGGTCGTCCTCCGTGAGCACGTCACCCGTGGCGAGGAAGCGGTCGGCGCCGAGCGAGAACCGCGTCTTGTCGAAGGTCACGTCCGAGTGCGCGGTGGCGGCGTCGAGCACCTTCTCGGCCTCCGCGATCACCTCCGGACCGATACCATCACCGGCGATCACGGCAAGCTTGACGACGCGCGACATTCAGACTCCTTGGGTCTTGCGGGGATTTCAACGCTTTCGGCTGGATCCCAGCGTACTCGCCGCGACGACCGCCGCGATCACGAGCAGGCCCGTGCCGATGAGCGACGTCGCGGTCACTCCCCCGTCGAAGGCGGCCGCCGCGGCGCCCCGCAGCGCCTCCCCGACGGATCCGCCGAGCTCCTCGGCGGCGTTCATCGCGCCCGCAAGCGTCTCCTGTGCGTGCTCCGCGAGAGAATCCGGCACGCCGCTCGGCACCGCGAGCGTCGCCCGATACCAGGCGGTGAGGATCCCGCCGAGGATCGAGGTGCCGAGGACCGCCCCGAACTCGTACGCCGTCTCGCTGATCGCGCTCGCGGCGCCCGCCTTGTCGGCGGGGGCGGCCGAGATGATCAGCTCGCCGGAGACCGTCTGGGCGGCCGAGGTGCCCGCGCCCATGATGACGAAGGCGAGCACGAGCATCCAGACGTCGTGCGCGCCCGCGAAGGCCACGAGCACGAGCCCCGCGGCCCCGATCACGAGGCAGATCGGCACGACGACGGCCGCGGAGAACCGCGCCGCGAAGGGCGTCACGATGAAGCCCGCGAGGATAGATATCACCGCGCCGGGGATGAGCGCGAGCCCCGCGACCATCGGCGAAAGGCCCACGATCATCTGGAGATGCTGCGAGACGAAGTAGAGGAACCCGATGTAGGCCATGATGCAGCAGAGGTTCACGTCGAGCGAGCCCGAGAACTTCGAGCGCCGGAACAGCGCCATGTCGAGCATCGGATGCGGGCTCCGGAGCTGCCGGCGCACGAAGAGCCAGCCGAAGAAGAGCCCCACGACGATCGCGACGAGCCCGGGCAGACCGGCGATCGCCAGTTCCTTGATTCCCCAGGCGAGCGGCGCGAGCGCGAGCATCGACAGCAGGATCCCCCAACCGTCGATCGGTCCCGGATTCGGGTCCCGGCTCTCGGAGACGAACACCGGCACGCCGGCCAGCATCAGCGCGAGCACCGGGACGGCGAGCAGGAAGACGCTCTGCCACGGCAGGTGCTCCATCAGGAAACCGCCGATGACGGGTCCGAGCGCTCCGCCCGCCGAGAAGGCTCCCGCCCAGGCGGCCACGGCGACGCGTCGCTGATTGCGATTGCGGAACGTGGTGCGCAGCAGCGACATCGTCGACGGCATGAGGCTCGCGCCGAAGACACCCATCGCCGCGCGCGCCGCGATCAGCCACTCCGCCGTCGGGGCGAAGGCCGCGCCCACGGACACGAGAGTGAAGCCCACGGCGCCGAACAGGAGGATCTTCCTGCGGCCGATGCGATCGCCGAAGGATCCGGCTGTGACGAGCAAGCCCGCCAGCACGAGCGAGTACGCGTCGATGATCCAGAGCTGCTCGGCGCTCGTCGGCTCGAGCTCGCGCGCGATCTCCGGCAGAGCAAAGTTGAGGATCGTGTTGTCGATCGAGACGAGCAGCACGGGGAGCATCAGCACGACGAGTGCGGCCCAGCCCCGCCACCCGGCGCGCGGCCCGTCGACATCGATAGCGTCTGTGTGTGTCATGGCTTCTTTCATGCGAAAACGGTGCGCCCCCTGCCGAGCGACAGGGGGCGCACCGCGGAAGACGTGGCTCTAGTCTTCGACGATCTCGATCTGTCGGATGATGCGAGCATCGATGGCCTCGCCGATGGCGGCGACGACCTCGTCCGGCACCCGCTTGTCGACCGTGATGACCGACAGGGCCTCGTCGCCGCTGCCGCGGGCGACCTGCAGGCCGTCGATGTTGATGTCCCCCGCGCCGAACTTGTCGGCGTAGACGGCGACGACGCCCGGGCGATCCTTGTAGACGATCACGATGTGGTGCTCGGCGAGAGGTGCATCGAGCTCGTAGCCGTTGATGCCCACGATCTTCGGCACCATGCGCGTGCCCGCGAGCGTGCCGGCGATGCTCAGCACCGTGCCGTCGGCGAGCGTGCCCGTGAGGGTGGTGAGGTTGCGGAACTCGGGGCTGTCCTTCTCGACGTTCAACCGCGTCTCGATGCCGCGCTGCTCGGCGATCACCGGGGCGTTGACGTACGACACCTTCTCGCTGACGACGCTGCCGAGGATGCCCTTGAGGGCCGCCAGCTTGTAGACGGAGACGTCGTAGTCGGCGAGCTCGCCGCGCACGTCGATCTCGAGGCTGGTGAGCGGTCCGCGGGCGATGCCGCTGAACACCTGGCCGAGCTTCTCGACGAGCGAGATTCCAGGGCGCACGAACGGGTCGATCGCGCCACCGGCGACGTTTACCGCGTCCGGCACGAGGTCTCCCTCGAGCGCCAGCTTGACGGACTTCGCGACGGAGATGCCGGCCTTCTCCTGCGCCTCCTCCGTGGAGGCGCCGAGGTGCGGCGTCACGACGGCGTTCGGCTGGCGCGTGAGGCTGTCGTCGGCCGGCGGCTCCTGCGTGAACACGTCGATGCCGGCGCCGGCGATTTCGCCGGCCTCGAGCGCGGCCGCGAGGGCCTGCTCATCGATGAGTCCGCCGCGGGCGACGTTGACGACATACGCCGTCTTCTTCATCTTCTTCAGCTGCGCCTCGGCGATCATGCCCGTGGTCTCGGGCGTCTTCGGCATGTGGATCGTGAGGAAGTCGGCCTGCTCGACGAGCTCGTCGAGCGTGACGAGCTCGGCGCCCAGCTGCTGCGCGCGGGCGGCGGTGATGTAGGGGTCGAAGGCGATGATGCGCATGCCGAACGCCTGCATGCGGGCGGCGACGAGCGCGCCGATGCGGCCGAGACCGATCACGCCGAGAGTCTTCTCGAACAGCTCGGTGCCGGTGAAGGAGCTGCGCTTCCACGCGCCGCCGGAGAGCGACGCGTTCGCCGCCGGAATGTGGCGCGCGAGGCTGATGATGTGACCGCACGTCAGTTCGGCGGCCGAGATGATGTTCGAGGTCGGCGCGTTGACGACCATGACGCCGGCCTGCGTGGCCGCCTTGATGTCGACGTTGTCGAGGCCGACGCCGGCGCGGGCGATGACCTTGAGGTTCGGCGCGTGCGAGATCGCCTCGGCGTCCATCTTCGTGGCAGAGCGGATGAGGACGGCGCTCGCCTCGGCCAGCGCGTCGAACAGCGCGGGACGGTCGGTGCCATCGACCGAACGGACATCGAAATCGGGACCGAGGGCCTCGACCGTGGCGGGGGAAAGCTGCTCTGCGAGAAGAACGACGGGCTTCGACAAAGTGGATCCTTTGAGACGGCGCTGCGGTGGAACGGCAGTGCCTGCGGCGCCCGCCGTTGACGTCCAGCTTAGTCGCGCTCGGGGCGTGCCCCGAACACGGCTACTGCTGGATGACCTGCTGGGTGGTGGTGAACGCCTGCACGTCGAGCCAGAAAACGCTGGTCACGGCCAAGCCGACGAGAAGCAGGAGCGCGAGCTTCCAGAGCGCCTTGCCGCGCCCCATCACCATCGCAATCGCGAACGAGGCGACGGGCACCGCGATCGCCATGACGAGGGCGACCCAGGCCAGCGGCGTGAGGGCGAGGTCGACCCCCGTGAGCTGGCTCTGCACCGACAGCTCCTGCAACGTCGTCACGAGGTACTGGACGCCGGCCCATACCGCGTAGGCGTAGAACAGGCCGAACAGTCCGGCCACGACGCCGATGAGCCAGGCCGGGGTCGACTTCTTTGCGGCGACATCGCTCATTGCCCGATCACCCCCACCATCACGAACGGCCAGGGGATCAGCACGAGCACACCGATGCCCAACCAGAGGAACCGCTGCCAGGCCTGCTTTCCGCGGGTGCCGAGGAGTGACACCAGGAACCAGATCGCCGGCGCGATGATCGCGAGGACCATCGTGCCCTGGAACATGACGTCCGCGACGGAGCCCGACAGGCCCTCGATACGCCCCTTGAGGCGTAGCGCGCCGATCACCCACCCGGCGGTCCACAGCGCGTAGACGCCGCCGAGCACGCCATAGGCGACGAGCGCGACGTTGCCGATGCCGGCCGGCTCCTGCTCGTCGCGCGGCTCTTCGGGTACCGGATCCGGCTCCGGCGCGGTCACGGCCGCGGACGACGCGACCGCGTCGGGGGTGACGCTCAGCGTCGGATCGTCGTCGCCGTCCCAGCGGAACGCGTCGTCCTCGTCGCGCGCGGCCATGGTCAGTCCTGCTCCGCCCGCTTGCGCCACCGGATGCCGGCGTTGATGAGGCCGTCGAGGTCGCCGTCGAAGACCTGGTCGGGCTGGTTCATCTCGAAGCCCGTACGCAGGTCCTTAACGAGCTGCTGGCCGTAGAGGAAGTAGGAGCGGATCTGGTCGCCCCAGCTCGCGGTGATGTTGCCCGCGAGCTCCTTCTTCTTCGCCGCCTCCTGCTCACGCTGGAGCAGCAGCAGGCGGGTCTGCAGGAGGCGCATCGCGGCCGCGCGGTTCTGGATCTGCGACTTCTCGTTCTGCATCGAGATGACGATGCCGGTCGGGATGTGGGTCAGGCGCACGGCGGAGTCGGTCGTGTTGACCGACTGACCGCCCGGGCCGGACGACCGGAAGACGTCGACGCGGATGTCGCCCTCGGGGATGTCGACCTCGGTCGCCTCCTCCATCAGGGGAATGACCTCGACCGCGGCGAAGCTCGTCTGGCGCTTGTCTGCCGAACCGAACGGGCTGATGCGCGCCAGGCGGTGCGTGCCGGCCTCGACGGAGAGCACGCCGTAGGCGTAGGGCGCGTCGACTTCGAAGGTCGCGGACTTGATGCCCGCTCCCTCGGCGTAGGAGGTGTCGAGCACCTTCGTCGGGTAACCGTTGCGCTCGGCCCAGCGGAGGTACATGCGCATGAGGATCTCGGCGAAGTCGGTGGCGTCATCGCCGCCCGCGCCGGATCGGATCGTGACGACGGCGGCGCGCTCATCGTATTCGCCGTCGAGGAGCGTCTGCACCTCGAGATCCTGGATCGTCTTCTCCAGCGCGGCGAGCTCGGCGCGCGCCTCGTTCGCCGTGTCCTCGTCTTCCATCTCGTTGGCGAGCTCGACCATCACCTCGAGGTCGTCGAGGCGGGTGCCCGCACTCTCGACCTTTCGGATGGCGGCCTTGCGGTGGCTGAGAGCGCTCGTGACCTTCTGCGCGTTGTCCTGGTCGCTCCAGAGGTCGGGGTCGGCGGCGCGCTCCTCGAGAGCGGCAACCTCGGCCTTGAGACCGTCGACGTTCACCACCTCGGCGATGTTGTCGAAGGTGGTGCGCAGGGCCTGGATTTCGGCGGAAAGATCGAGTTCTAGCATGGCAAGTGAAGCTTAGCGCGAACGGGCTGTGAGCGACGCCGAACGACGGCCGCTGCGAACCCGGAACCACAGGCTGAGCTGTTGTGTGGCGCGAACGACCAGGTCGGGGTCGACCGCGTTATCGAGATCATCGAACGTATCCCGAAATCCGGTCGGGAGACTTTCGGTGGCCTCCACCACGGGCTCGTAGCCCATCGTCCAGTCCGAGAACTGTCGTTCGCGGCCGGATCCCTCGACGAGCACCTTGAGGTCGGTGTGTCGCGGATCGAGGCGTATGCGAAGCAGCAGACCGCGCACAGCCTCCTCCGGCCCTTCGAGAAACTGAATGAACTGCCTCCGCCGGTATAGGAGCATTCCGGTGATGTTCTCCGAGGCGTTGTTGGAGCGGCTTTTCTCCAGTAGTGCCGCGAGACCAGCATCGCTCAGAGAATCGGTCGCCGTGCTCGTATAGACGAGCGAGTACACGGAGGTTTCAGATGTCATGCGGTGGTTACCTCCGTGGCGCCGCTCACAACGGCTTCCATCGCCGCTTTCAAGGTCGGAAATATTCCGATGCCCTGAGTCCGGGCATCATAAGCCTCGAAATCGCCGGGGGCGATGCGGTCGACGCATCCAAGAAACGCTCCCGGCGCGTTGGCGACATAGAAGTCCCGATCGACGCGGGCCCAGACGACCTCATGGCCGCTGTCACTCGATTGCATGATCTCCGCGATCTTCTTCATATGTCACACCTCAGGCTAGCAGTCGAGCAAAGAGCGGAGAGCACCCGAACATCCGCCCCGGCCAATCGTGGGGCGCCCTCGGAGGGCGCCCCACGACGCGACTATCGCTTGCTACCGCTGATCTTTCGCAGCGCCCATGCGATCACCGCGAGCAGCAGGAGCGCGATGCCGACCCAGAGCAGGAATCGAACGGCTTCGACAATGCCACCGACGATGAGGAGGACGACGGCGATGATGGCAATGATCCAAAACAGAATGTTCATCCCCACACCATAGGATCCTCGCAGGTGCCCGCGCGATCTTGGCTCATTCCCTTGCGGAACCGCCCCCCAGCGGCTATATGCGCGCGAACTGAGCACGAGATGGAAGGAGAAGGGTGCGCGTGGCGGGACTTGAACCCGCACGACCGCAGTCACAGGAACCTAAATCCTGCGTGTCTACCAATTTCACCACACGCGCGCACCGTCCATTCTAGAGGGTCGCCCATGGGCGTGCCCACACCGTGTCGCGGAGGCCCAGGCATACAGGCCCACGGCCATTACCCAGGTCACGAGCGAGTTTTCTCCGATTGTGGATAACTTTCGCGGCGAGGTTGCGATTTCTGCGACGCTGTGGCCGTGAGTGCAGAGCAGCAATCGGTGATCGAGCGGGTGCGCGAGCGGATCCGCTCGGACCAAGCCGTGCTCGGCCGCCGCGAGGTCACCCGGGATGACGTCAGGCGCCTCGCCGTCGCCGAGATCACGCGCCACAACGATTACGCGCTCGCGCGCGGATCCCGCACGATCGACGATCTCGACCAGGCGGTGCAGTCGGTCGTCGCCTCGGTGGCCGGCTACGGGCCCCTGCAAGACCTGCTCGACGACCCCGAGATCGAGGAGATCTGGATCAACGGTCCGGAGAAGATCTTCGTCGCCCGCGGCGGAGTGTCAGAGCAGATCGGTCTCCGCCTCACCGACGAGCAGATCCGCGACACGGTCGAACGCATGCTGCACCAGACCGGTCGCCGCATCGACGTCAGCCAGCCCTTCGTCGACGCGTCGCTACCCGACGGATCCCGCCTCCACGTCGTGCTCGCCGGGATCGCGCGAGGGGCATGGTCGGTGAACATCCGAAAGTTCCTGCCCGGTTTCGGCAATCTCGACAGGCTCGTCGAGCACGGCTCCCTCCCCCGCGCCGAGGCCGATTCGCTCGCCGGCGCGATTCGCGAGGGGAAGTCGATCCTCGTGTCCGGCGCTACGCACGCCGGCAAGACGACCATGCTCGGCGCACTCGTGTCGGAGAGTCTGCCCTCGCAACGGATCGTCACTGTCGAGGAGACCTTCGAGCTGTCGATCGCCGCGCACGACATCGTCGCCCTGCAGGGGCGTCAGCCGAGCCTCGAGGGTACCGGCGAGATCACCTTGCGCCGCCTCGTGAAGGAGGCGCTGCGCATGCGCCCCGACCGCCTGGTCGTCGGAGAGGTGCGCGACGCCGAGGCGCTCGACCTGGTGCTCGCCCTGAACACGGGGTTGCCCGGCGCCGCCACGATCCACGCGAACTCCGCCGAGGACGCCCTCGTCAAGCTCTCCGCACTCCCCCTGCTGGCCGGCCGCAATATCGACCGCGAGTTCGTGCTGCCCGCCGTCCTGCGCTCGCTCGACCTGGTCGTGCACTGCGCGAGGCGGCCGGATGGGCACCGCTACGTCGCGGAGATCGCCGAGCCGACGCGACGCACCATCGACGAGATCCCCGAAACGCGCACTCTGTACCGCGCCGCCCCCGCGGATACGCTTCCCCTGCGGCGATCGGAGCGCGTCGCATGAGCGTCGTTCTCGGCCTGCTGTTCGGGACGGGCGTGCTACTGGCGATCTCGCCATGGCTCTGGCCGAGCGTCGAACGCGCTGCCGGTCCCCGCGGTCCCGGCGCGCTCACGCGGCGAGCGCTCGAGATCCTCCAGCTCGCGGGATACTCCCATGTCGCGCCGCGGATCCTCGGGACCGGCATGGTCGCGGCGGCCCTCGTCGCTGCGGCGATCGCGTGGCTCGCGACGGACGTCGCGGTGCTGTCGCTGCTCGCGGCGGCGGCCGCCGCCGCGGCCCCGGTCGTGTGGTTGCGCTCCCGCGCCGCGAAGCTCGTGCGACAGCGCCGAGCCTTATGGCCCGATGTCTGCGATCTGCTGGTGGGCTCGGTGCGCGCGGGCTTGTCTCTGCCCGACGCGATCGCTGTCCTCGGAGAGTCCGCGCCGCAGGCACTGCGACCGGCGTTTGCCCAGTTCGAGCGCGACATGCGCGTGACGGGGCATTTCGCGTCGAGCCTCGACCGGCTCAAGCACACGCTCGCCGATCCCATGGCCGACCGCATCATCGAGACCCTCCGCATGGCGCGCGAGGTGGGCGGGACGGAGCTCGTGCCCGTGCTGCGCGCGCTATCGGTCTCGATTCGCGCCGACGCGGCGCTGCGCGGCGAGGTCGAGTCGAAGCAGTCGTGGACGAAGGGTGCCGCTGTCCTCGGCGCCGTCGCTCCGTGGCTCGTCCTCGCGATCCTGTCGTTGCGCCCCGAGGCCGCCCGCGCCTACGCCTCGGCCGCCGGGGTGCTCCTGATTCTCGTCGGCGCCGGCGTTTCCCTGGTCTCCTATCGGATCATGCTGCGCGTCGGCCGACTCCCCGAGCCGCGGAGGTGGTTCGCGTGACGGACCTCACCGACATCGCGATCGCGATCGTCCTCGGCGGCGGCGCGGGCCTCGGGCTGTGGTCGATCGCGTCGGCCCTCCCGTCGTGGCGGGTCGCGTCGCTGACGGTCCGCATCGCGCCCTATGTGCGCGACGTCACCGATCCCGCCGGCACGTCACTGCCCGAGCGGCTGACGGATCCGACGCTCGCGGTCGCGCGCGGCGCGCGGGCTCTCTGGGCGCGCGCGCAGGCGCGGTTCGCCCGGCTCGCCGGCGGCGCCGAGTCGGTCGAGCTGCGGCTCGCGCAGGCGGGTCGGCCCGCGGGTGCCGCGGCGTTCCGTGGCAGCCAATTGGTGTGGGCGGTCGTCGGGTCCGCCGCGGGGGCGCTCCTGATCGTCGTCGCGGTGGCGAGCGGCCGATTCACCGCACCGGTCATCGCCCTCCCGGCGATCGGCTTCGTCGGCGGCCTCGTCCTCGCCGATCTCGCCCTCACCTCGCAGGCACGCGCGCGCGTCGCCCGGATCGAGGAGGAGCTGCCCACCGTGCTGGAGTTCCTGGCCCTGTGCCTCGCGGCCGGCGAGGGCATTCTCGGAAGCGTGCGGCGCGTCGCGGGCGTCGGATCCGGCGAACTCACCGCCGAACTTCGCGCCGTCACGGTCGAGGTCGACACGGGCGCCACGCTCACGGACGCGCTCACCGGCATGACCCGCCGGCTCCACGCGCCCGTCCTCACGCGGGCCATCGACCACACCGTCGCCGCGATCGAGCGGGGTTCGCCCCTCGCGGAGACGCTGCAGGCGCAGGCGGCCGACACCAGGGACGACGCCAAGCGGCGCCTCATCGAGACGGCGGGTCGCAAGGAGATCTACATGATGGTCCCGCTCGTGTTCGGCCTCCTGCCCCTGTCGATCCTGTTCGCCATCTTCCCCGGCATCTCCCTGATACAGACGGGCTTCTGAGCCCACACGAAAGGACGTCCCATGTTCACCCGCATCACCACAGCCCTCGCCCGCCTCCGCACCGCCTGGGGCGCCATCGACCGCGAATACGACGCCGATCGGGGCGACGTGCCCGGATGGGTCCTCGTGACGCTCATGACGGCGACAATCGTCGTCGGCATTTGGCTGCTCGCGCGCCCGGCGCTCGAGCAACTCTTCGACCGCGCCATGGCGATCATCCCGAGCATGTGATGGCGCGGCTCGAGCCCCGTCCCGCCGACGGGGAACGCGGATCCGCGCCCGTCGAGTTCATCCTCATCGGGGTGCTCCTCACCATGTTGACGCTCGGAGTCGTGCAGTTCGCGCTGGCGATGCACGTGCGCAACGTCGTGCAGGATGCGGCCGTCGATGCGGCGTTCTACGCCGCCCTCGCCGACACCTCGCCCGCCGAGGCCGAGGCCCGCGCCCGCGCGGCCGTCGAGCGCGGCGTCGGGCGCGACCTGATCTCCTTCGTCGCGATCGTGCCGGGCAGCTTGCGCGGCCTCGACACCGTCCGCGTGCACATCGCGGCAACGCTTCCGCTCGTCGGCTTCGTCGGGCCCGGACAAGGAACGCTGGTGACGGCAGATGCTCCCGTCGAACGCGTCGGCTGACGACCCCGAGCGCGGCAGCGCCACGATCGAGTTCCTCGTCGCGGGCATCCTGCTTCTCGTGCCGATCGTCTACCTCGTGATCGCGCTCGGAATGGTGCAAAACGCCTCGCTCGGGGCCGAGGCGACAGCGCGCTTCGTCGCCCGCTCGCTCGCGACCGGATCCGAGGTGCCGCCCGATGTGATTCGCGAGCTGGTCGCCTCGGGCTACGGCCTCGATCCCGCCGCTCTGCACCTGCGGGCTGAATGCCACCCCGCCACGGACGAATGCCCCGCGGCGGGCTCGACGATCGTCGTCACGGTCGAGGGAGCCGTCGCGCTCCCCCTGATGCCGGAGATCTTCGCGGAGAATCTCTCGGTGCCGGTGACGGGCACCGCGACCTACCGCGTCGAACGGCTCGCGCGATGACGCCGCTCGCCGACGACGAGAGCGGCAGCATCCTTCCGCTCATGGCGGGCTACCTCGCGCTCGCGCTCGCGGTGCTGCTGGTGTGCGTCAATGGCATCGATCTGCTCGTCGCACAGCGCCGCATCGATGCCCTCGCCGACGCCGCCGCCCTCGCCGCCTCCGACGGCTTCGAGATCATCCCGGTGCCGTCCGGAGTCGCTCTGGAGCTGGATCCGCAGATCGCGCGCGAGCAGGCGGCGGAGGTGCTGCGGGTCTCCCCCGGATCCGCGTGGCTCGTCGACGTGCAGCTCGCCGGCCCGACGACCGCTCGCGCGACCGTCTCGGATCTGTGGGAGCCGAAGCTCCTCGGCGTCATCGTGCCGCGCGGCGTCGTCCTGACCGCGGTCGGCACGAGCCGCGCCTCACTCGCGGGGTGAGGCGCCGACGAGGCTGAGGGAGATGGTGCCGGCCGCGATGTCGGCCGCTTCGACCCGCACCCGCACGATCGACCCGAGCTCGGGCTCGCCCGCGACGTCCGCCGTCACGAACGGGGTCGCGATCTGCACGCGGGTGCCGTTGCCGCCGCGCCGCGAGACTGCGACGGCGACGTACTCGCGTCCGATGCGGTGCGAGAGCACGGCCGCCTCCACGCGGGCGAGGCACCCGTTCTCCAGCCGGCTCGCGAGCTGACCGCTGCGCCCCATGATCTTCGGCAGCTGCGGCAGCGCCTCCCGCGCCCAGCCGGGGATGTCCGAACCGTTCGCCTCCGCCTCGCAGATCGCCAAGACGTACCGGTCGACGAGGCGCCGCAACGGCGCCGTCGCGTGCGAGTACGGCGCCGCGATCGCAGATTGCACGGCCTGCTTGGGCGGCGCACCGTCGAAGGCCTCGTAGCCCGCGCCGCGGAACAACGCGGTCGCCGCCTGCATCACGGCCGGCGTCGCGTGGTCGGCGGGATCCTGCTGGCGCAGGTATTCGCCGTAGCTGATGTCCGTGCGCCACGGCCGGTCGAGCAGCGCGACGCGACGGCGGAACTCGTCGACCGCCTCCTGGTCGGCGGGCGGCATGGTGCGCAGGATCCCCACCTTCGCGCGCAGCATCAGCTCGGCGGCTGCCATTCCCGTCATGAGCGAAATCTGCGCGTTGAAGTCTTCGGCCGGCAGCGTCGCCCGGGCGCGCAGTTCGAACTGGCCCCTGACCTCGACGATCTCCTCCTCCGGCATCCGCAGGCTCGCGCCTCCGCGCTCCGCTTCGAGCTCGATGCGCAGCGCGCCGATCTCGGCGAGCAGGCGCAGCCCGTCCGGTGCGGTGCCGGCATCGAGTTCGGCCTGCACCTCGGCGTAGGTCCAACGCCTGCGCGAGCGCACCCACGCGCGCACGAGGCGCGTGTCCGCCACCCGGCCGTCGGATCCGAGCGCGAACCGCCACACATAGGCGCGTCGGCGCTGCTCGGGTAGCAGCGACGCCGCGTCGCCCGCGATCTGCTCGGGATGCAGGCCGGTCGACCCATCCGGCGCGTACAGCGTCTGTCCCCGTTCCCTCGTGGCGGCGTCGAGGGCGCCGCCCGGCACGACGAACGCCGCGAGGTCCGCGATCGCGTAATGCACGACGTATCCGTCGCCGTCGCGTTCGAGGTGCATCGCCTGGTCGAGGTCGCGCGAGCCCTCCGGGTCGATCGTGAGGAACGGAATGTCCTCGAGGTCGGCACGCGCCTCGTCCGATCCGTCCACGGCGACGCCCGACCTGATCACGCGCTCGGCCTCGGCGACCGCATCGGCGGGGTACTCGGCGGGAATCTGCAGTTCCGCCCGCAGCGCGGCGAAAGACTCCGCCAGGGCGCGAGCGGACGATGACAGGCGGGCTTTTCTCGCGGTCATGCGCCTACCCTAGTGCGCTTCGCCCCCGGGGCCCGCGTTGCGGCCCCGCGTCATCAGGCGGTCACTCGTCGTTCACCCGTCTCGCGCGCGCCGGACACCCGGCGCGTATAGATTCCACCGGCACCCGTTATCCGGCGCGCGCCGGACCTCGAGAGGAATCCCATGTCTCATCTCCCCCGCCCCCTGCGTCTGTCCGCCGGCGTCGCCGTGATCGCGCTGGGCGCGTTCTCCCTCGCCGCCTGCGCGAGCGACGAACCCGCCGCCGACTCCGCGGCCGCCACCGCGACCTCGATCGCCGACTTCGGATCCTTCGAGGATCTGGAGGCCGCGGCAAAGGAGGAGGGCGCCCTCAACGTCATTGCGCTCCCGCGCGACTGGGCGAACTACGGCGCGATCCTCGACCTATTCGCGGAGCGCTATCCCGAGATCACGATCAACGAGGCCTCGCCCGACGTGTCGAGCGCCGAGGAAATCCAGGCGGCCGAGACCAACGCCGGCACCGACAAGGCGCCCGACGTGTTCGACCTGGGCCTCGCCGTCGCACTGCAGAACCTCGATGCATTCGCGCCCTACAAGGTCGAGGGCTTCGACGACATCCCCGAATCGCTGAAGGATCCCGAGGGCCGCTTCGTCGGCGACTACGGCGGCTACATGTCCGTCGGTGTCGACACCTCGAAGTTCCCGGCGCCGACGGAGCTCGCCGACCTCGCCGGTGCCGAGTACAAGGGCGCCGTGGCGATCAACGGCGACCCGACGCAGGCCGGCGCCGCCTTCGCCGCGGTGGGCCTCGCCTCGGTGCTGGACGGTGGATCGCTCGACGACTTCCAGCCCGGCATCGATTTCTTCGGCGAGCTGAACGCCGCGGGCAACTTCCTCAAGGTCGACGTCACGCCGGCGACGGTCGCCTCCGGTGAGACGCCCGTGGTCTTCGACTGGGACTACCTCAACGCCTCCTACACGAGCGACAACCCTGACTGGCAGGTCGTGGTGTTCCCGGATCAGGGCTACGCGAGCTACTACAACCAAGCGATCAACGTCGACGCGCCGCACCCCGCCGCCGCGCGCCTCTGGCAGGAGTTCCTGTTCAGCGACGAGGTGCAGAACCTCTTCCTCGCGGGAGGCGCCCGGCCGGCCCGCATGGACGCGATGATCGACGCCGGGACCATCGATGAAGAGCTGGCCGCCGCCCTCCCCGAGGCCCCGGCGCAGACGCTCGTCCCGACGCAGGAGCAGAGCGATGCGGCCGGCGCGCTCCTCGGCGAGAAGTGGGCCTCGGCGGTCCAGTGACCCTCGCCGCAACCTCCGACGCCGGCGCCCCGCCCTCCGCGGGACGCCGGCGTCCGGCGCGCTCCTGGGCGTGGCTCGGCCTCGTCCCGTTCGCCACCTACGTGCTGGTCTTCCTCGCGCTGCCGACCGTGCTCGCCATCGCCTCCGGCTTCCTCGACGAGGGCGGCGCGTTCACGTGGTCGAACGTCGCCGCGCTCGGAGACCCCGCCGTGCTCACGGCCTTCGGCAACTCCGCCTGGCTCTCTGCCCTGACGGCGGTGGCGGGCGCCGTCATCGGGGCCCTCGTGTGCTACGCGATGCTCGGGCTCGACCCGGCGGGCGCGGTGCGCGCCACGGTCGACGCCGCTTCCGGTGTGCTCGCGCAGTTCGGCGGTGTGATGCTCGCCTTCGCCTTCATCGCCACGATGGGCGTGCAGGGGGTCGTGACGGTGTTCCTGCGCGAGGGGCTCGGCATCGACATCTACGAAAACGGCACGTGGCTGTACGACATGCCCGGGCTCGTGCTCCCGTACGTGTTCTTCCAGATCCCCCTCATGGTGATCACCTTCATGCCGTCGCTCGCGGCGTTGAAGCCGCAGTGGGCCGAGGCGAACCTCACGCTGGGCGGTACGCGGGCGGGCTTCTGGCTCCGCGTGGGCGTGCCCATCCTCGCGCCGTCGTTCCTCGCGAGCCTCCTCCTGCTGTTCGCGAACGGATTCTCGTCCTACGCAACGGCCGCGGCGCTCGCGAGCCAGGGATCCCAGATCGTGCCGCTGCAGATTCGCGCGGCGCTCACGAGCGAGACGGTGCTGGGCCGCGAGAACCTCGCCGGCGCCCTCGCGCTCGGAATGATCGCCGTCGTCGGAGTGGTCATGTGGCTGTACTCCCTGATCCAGCGCCGAGCGGCGAGGTGGCAGGCGTGAACCGCATCGCTCCCACCCGCGCTACGCGCTGGATCATCGGCATCCTCGTGGTCGCATTCTTCCTCGTCCCGCTGGCCTCGACGCTGCTCTACACCGTCCAGACGCCCGACGGGTCGACCACGCTCGCACGCTGGGCCGCCCTGGCGGATCCGTCGGCGAGCGCCGCCCTTCGGCCGATCTGGATCGGGCTCACGAACTCGCTCGTGCTCGCCCTCGTGACGGTCGCGATCGTGCTCCTCCTGCTCGCGCCCACGATGATCCTCGTCAACCTGCGCTTCCCCCGCCTGAAGCCGCTCTTCGAGTTCGTCGCGCTCCTGCCGATCTCCATCCCCGCGATTGTTCTGGTCGTAGGGCTCGCGCCGATCTACCTGCACATCGCGCGCTCGATCGGTACGGGCACCTGGACCCTCGCGTTCGCGTACGGCATCACCGTTCTACCGTTCGCCTATCGGTCGATCCAGGCCTCCATCGACGCGGCGGATCTGAAGACGCTCGCCGAGGCCGCGCGCTCGCTCGGCGCCGGTTGGCCCACGGTCGTGCTTCGCGTGCTCGCCCCGAATCTCCGCCAGGGGCTCCTGGCGGCTTCGCTGATCTCGATCGCGGTCGTCCTCGGCGAGTTCACGATCGCCTCGCTGCTGAACCGCGATGTCTTCCAGACGGCGATGCTCGTGGTGAGCAAGCGGGATCCATACCTTCCCGCGATCTTCACGCTGCTCGCGCTCGCCTTCTGCTTCGTCCTGCTCCTCATCGTCGGCCGCGTCGGGCGCGGCTCCCGAAAGGCCCAGCCATGAACCCCACTCCCCTGCCCCGAACGGCCGACAACGTGCTCCTCGCCGAGGCCGGAGACGGCACGCGCGTCGAGTTCCGCGGCATCGAGAAGAGCTACGGATCCGCGAAGGTGCTGCACGGGGTCGACCTCGATATCGCGCCCGGTGAGTTCGTCTCGCTGCTCGGCCCCTCGGGCTGTGGCAAGACGACCGCGCTGCGCGTGCTCGCGGGCCTCGAATCCTCCGATGGCGGCGCCGTGCTGCTCGGTGGCCGCGACGTGTCGCGGGTGCCGACGAACAAGCGCGACATGGGCATGGTCTTCCAGTCGTATTCGCTGTTCCCGCACCTCAGCGTCATCGAGAACACGGCATTCGGTCTGCGCCGCCGGGGCGTGCGGAAACCCGAGGCCCGCCGGCGCGCCGCCGATGCGCTCGCCCTTGTCGGCCTGGATCACCTCGCCGACCGATTTCCGCACCAGCTCTCGGGCGGCCAGCAGCAGCGAGTCGCCCTGGCCCGCGCGCTCGTTACCGAGCCGCGCGTGCTCCTGCTCGATGAGCCGCTCTCCGCCCTTGACGCGAAGGTGCGCGTGCAATTGCGCGACGAGATCCGCCGGATCCAGTTGCGTCTCGGCATCACGACGCTCTTCGTCACGCACGACCAGGAGGAGGCGCTCGCGGTCTCCGACCGGATCGCCGTCATGGATGCCGGCCGCATCGATCAGCTCGACACGCCGGAGAATCTCTATATGCGTCCGGCGACCGCGCACGTGGCGTCGTTCGTCGGCCTGTCGAGCGTGGTGCGCGGCGAGGCAGCGGGCGACCACGTCACGGTGTGGGGAACCCGCATCCCGCTGAACGCGGCGGCGCGCGGCGTCGTCGATGTGCACCTCCGCCCCGAGAACCTGCGCGTCGTCGGCGAGCAGGAGGCGGCCGTGGCGGGGACGGTCGAGGAGACCATCTTCCTCGGAAGTTTGCGCCGGTCGCTCGTGCGCACCGAGAGCGGCGACCTCGTGCGCGTGCAGCACGATGCGGCGCACCGGCTGAGCTTCGGCGAGCGCGTGTTCCTCGCCGTCGATCCGCAACCCGTCGCCGCGCGCGAGGCGGACTGAGGCTTAGCTCGGCCCGAGCCGCGTGGGCTCGGGCCGAACCGGTCGCCGCTTCCCGTCAGAGAGCCGCGAGCAGGGGAACGAGCGCCTCGAGGGCCCTGGCCCGGTGCGAGACGGCGTTCTTCTCGGCGGCGGTGAGCTCGGCCGCCGATTTCTCGGATCCCTCCGGCACGAAGATCGGGTCGTAGCCGAAACCGCCGTCGCCGCGCGGCTCTCGCGCGATGCGGCCCGGCCAGATTCCCTCGACCGTGTGCTCCTCACCCGTCGGTGTCACGAGCGCGATCACCGAGGTGTAGTGCGCCGTGCGATCCTCGTCGCGGCTGAGGTCGGAGATCTGGTCGAGCAGCAGCTCGAGGTTCGCGGCGTCGTCCTTGCGGTGGCCGGCCCAGTACGCCGAGAACACGCCCGGCGATCCACCGAGCACGTCGACGCACACCCCCGAGTCGTCGGCGAGGGCGACGAGCCCCGTGTGCCGCGCCGCCGTGCGCGCCTTGATGAGGGCGTTCGCCTGGAACGTCGTGCCATCCTCGATCGGCTCGGGCCCGTCGTAGCCCACGACCTCGATATCGGGGCGCACCCCCGAGACGATCGCCTGGAGTTCTGCGATCTTGTGCGCGTTGTGCGTGGCGAGGACGATCTGCGTCATCGCGCGAGCGCCTCGCGCTGCAGCGCCGTCAGGTCGGCGCACCCCTTCGCCCCGAGCTCGAGCAGCTGGTCGAGCTCGGCCTTGTCGAAGGGGGCTCCTTCGGCCGTGCCCTGAACCTCGACGAACGCGCCGGATCCCGTCATGACGATGTTCATGTCGGTCTCGGCCCGCGAGTCTTCCACGTAGGGCAGGTCGAGCATGGGCGTCCCGCCGATGATGCCGACGGAGATCGCCGCGACCGAGTCGGTCAGGGGCTGCGCCTTCTTGGCGACGAAGCCGCGCTCGCGGCCCCACTCGATCGCGTCGGCGAGTGCGACGTACGCGCCCGTGATCGACGCCGTGCGCGTTCCGCCGTCGGCCTGCAGGACGTCGCAGTCGATCACGAGGGTGTTCTCGCCGAGCGCCTTCGTGTCGACGACGGCGCGCAGGGCGCGCCCGATGAGGCGCGAGATCTCGTGGGTGCGACCGCCGACGCGGCCCTTAATGCTCTCGCGCTGCGAGCGCTCGTTCGTCGCCCGGGGCAGCATGGCGTACTCGGCGGTGACCCAGCCCTTGCCCTGCCCGGTCAGCCAGCGCGGCACGCCGTTCGTGAAGCTGGCGGTGCAGAGCACCTTCGTGTCGCCGAAGCTGATGAGGGCGCTGCCCTCGGCCTGGCTGCTCCAGCCGCGTTCGATCGTCACGGGGCGAAGCTGGTCGAGGGCTCGTCCGTCGGCTCGAGTGGTCATCAGTACCTCTTTCGGGGCGATTAGGTGGGGGTTGAGGCTGCGGCCGCCGCGCGGAAGGCCGCGGCGCGGGCCTCGTAGTCGGCGAACTCGTCGAAACTGGGGGCTCCGGGCGACAGCAGGATCGTGTCGCCCTCGCCGGTCGCGGCCCGCGCGAGCTCGAGCGCGTCGGCGAAGTCTCGCGCCCGGCGGATCCGCAGGGCGCGGCCCTCGGCGTCCCGCGCGAATCGCGCTCCGGCGGGCCCCGTGCACACGACGGTGACGTCGTCGCGCCCGGCCAGCGCCTCGATGAGCGCGTCGAAGGGGAGATCGCGTTCCGCCCCGCCCATCACGAGGGCGGTGTGCGGCGCCGCGAGGCTCGTGAGCGCGGCCGCGACGGCCTGCGGCGCGGTCGCGAGGCTGTCGTCGATCCACACGCGCGAGTCGCCCGAGGGGACCCGCTCCAATCGGTGTGCGAGCGGCGAGAAGCTCGCCAGGGCGGCGAGCGCGGCCTCGCGGTCCACGCCCCCGACGTAGGCGTCCACCGCGGCGAGCGCGAGGCTCGCGTTGACGATGTTGTGCGCGCCGACGAGCGCGATGCCGTCGAGCTCGAGTCGCAGGCCGCCGTCCCACTCGATCGCCTCCTCGCTCACGCGAATGCCGAGCTCGGCGGGCGTGATGATCTCGGCGTTCCCGGCGCGCTCCCGGACGCGGTCGGCCAGCTCGCCCGTGCGGGCGGGGAGCACGATCGTCTCGGGGCCGTGCGCGAGGAGATTGAGCTTGTCGGCGACGTAGCGGTCGTATCCACCGTGCCACGGGAGGTGCTCGGGGTAGAGCGACGTGAGCACGGCGACGCGCGGCGAGGCACTGAGTTCGGCCGCCTGGTAGCTGGAGATCTCGGTGACGGCGCAGTCGACGTCGTCGCCGACCCGGGGCCCCACGGGGATGCCGATGTTGCCGGCGAGTTCCGCCCGACGGCCCGTGGCGCGGAGAATGTGATGCACGAGGGCCGAGGTGGTGCTCTTCCCCTTCGTGCCCGTGACGCCGATGACCTTGTCGCGGTTCTCGTTCAGCCACAGGTCGGTCAGGGAGGTGATCGCCGCGCCGCGTTCCGCGAGCGCAAGGTACTCGGCCGAGGTGTGCGAGATGCCCGGCGACTTGACGATCGCGTCGGCCCCGAGGAGGGCGGTCCAGGCGGCGTCGCCGCCGAGGACGCCCGCGGGCGGTTCGGCGGATCCGGTGACGACGATCGTCGAGTCGATTCCGCGCCCGGCGAGCTCGGCGTGAGCCGCGCGGCCCTCTCGGCCCGCACCCCAGATGACCACGCGCCGTCCGGCGAGCTCGTCAAATCGCACGGGCGACCTCCTCGAGGCGCGTCGAGAGGAAGTGCTCGTTCTCACGCCACGCGAAGACGCTCTCGCGCTCGACGGTGCTCGCACCCACTGCCTGCACGGCCGGGTCCTGGAGGAAGGGGTGCCCGTCCCAGTCGTCGCGCTCGCGAATCAATTCGAGCGCGACGCGGCATTCGTCGGGCTCGCCGACGCACTCGAAGGGCTTGAACAGGCCATCGACCCCGAGCAGCTCGAGATACCCCTCGCGCTGTTCCGGCTCCGCGAACAGGTCGCGTCCGCCGAAGATCGCCAGCAACTCCTCCCGCGGAAGGAAGGGGGCGAGGATCAGCGACACGAACCGGCACTTCGGGCATTCGCCGCACCAGCTCGCGTCGGACGCCGCGCTCATCGTGAAGGCACGGTTGCAGCTCGTGAAGACGCGGTGGTATGCCGTGTGGCGCGCGAAGGCGCGGGCGATGCGCAGCTCCGTGAGGGGGCGCAGGAAGGAGACGTACTCGGGCGAGCCTTCGGGCACGCTCTCGCGGAGCAGCCCCTCGAAGAAGCTCGACTTCGACCACTGGTGATTGATGTCGTGCCCGGCCCAGCGCTGGTTGCCGTATGAGGCGCTCGCCTCGTTGCTGAACACGACCGTGTCGTGCCCGCCCGCGACGGCCGCGAGCAGCGCGATGATCGAGTTGATCGCCGTGACGGGAACATGCCCGTTCGGCGCGCCCTCCGCGTTGAGTCGCAGCAGCAGGGGGTCGATGCGGCGGGACGCCCGCTCGAGGGCGAGCTCGGCGACCTCCGCGGTGCGCTCGATGGGGCGGCGCGGGTTGATGCCGAAGGCGGTGGCGTCGATCCCGGCGGCCTTCAGCGCCTCGATCGAGACGATCGAGTCCTTGCCCCCGCCGACGGCGACGAGCGCGCGGCTCGGCGCGGCGCCCGCGGATCCGGAGGGCACCGCCGCGAGCGGGGGCGCATCGATCTCGGGCTCGAGGACCTCCGCGAGGTCGTTCACGACGGCGAACTCCCCGAGCCCGCCGGCGATCAGCTCCGCGATGAAGCGCCGTTCCACCTCGGTGAGGCCGCTCGGCACCGCGAAGGGCACGGGCGCGAAGGCCTTGTAATAGCTGAGCGAGGCGGCGAGGCTCAGCAGGCGCACGAGGCCCGCGACGACCGGCGTGTCCGGCAGCTCACCCGGGATCTCGATGCGCTCGGCGAAGACATAGGCGTCGGCGTCGCCGGCCACCGCCGCGTATCGCAGGGTGAGCGCGTTCCCCGACCGTTGCGCCTCCCGACATTCGAAGCGGGTGATGCGCGGACGAGCCTCGGAAAACGCGAACTCCATAACGGACAAATCTACACGCGGCGCCCGGGAGCCCGGCGAGAACGCCTTCGCCGTTAGAGTTACGTTCATGTCTTCCTCGACCGCGCTCCTCACGGATCGATACGAGCTCACGATGCTCGACGCAGCCCTCCGCGACGGCACCGCGCATCGCCAGTGCGTCTTCGAGCTCTTCGGCCGGAGGCTCTCCGGTGGCCGCCGCTTCGGCGTCGCCGCAGGTCAGGGCCGATTGCTCAGCCTCCTGCGCGAGTTCCGCTTCGGCGATGACGAGCTGCGCTTCCTGCGCGACGAGCGCGTCGTGAGCGCGGAGACGCTGGAGTATCTCGCGGGCTACCGTTTCCGCGGATCCATCGAGGGGTACCGCGAAGGCGAGCTGTACTTTCCCGGTTCTCCCCTGTTGACCGTCACCGGCACCTTCGCCGACGCCGTCATCCTGGAGACCCTCGCGCTCAGCGTCATGAACTTCGATTCCGCGGTCGCGACGGCGGCGGCGCGCATGTCGATCGCGGCCGGCGACCGGCCGCTCGCCGAGATGGGTTCGCGCCGCGCGCACGAACAGGGGGCGATCGCCGCCGCCCGCGCCGCGTACATCACCGGCTTCGACGCGACGAGCAACCTCGAGGCCGGTCGGGCCTGGGGCGTGCCGACCATGGGAACGGCGGCCCACGCCTGGACGCTCCTGCACGACACCGAGGAGGACGCGTTCCGGGCGCAGCTCGAGTCGCTCGGCCCCGACACCACGCTCCTCGTCGACACCTACGACATCGCGGAGGGCGTGCGTCGGGCCGTGGCGCTCGGAGGTAAGCGCCTGGGCGGCGTGCGGATCGATTCCGGCGATCTGCCTCTCGTGGCGGCGGACGTCCGCGAGCAGCTCGACGCGCTCGGTAACACGGACACGAAGATCACCGTCACGAGCGACCTCGACGAGTACGCGATCGCCGCCCTCGCCGCCAGCCCCGTCGACTCGTACGGCGTCGGCACCTCGCTCGTCACGGGCTCCGGCTACCCGACGGCGGGCCTCGTGTACAAACTGGTCGCACGCCAGAGCGCCTCCGGCGAATGGATCCCGGTCGCGAAGAAGGCGCTCGACAAGGGCTCCACGGGCGGGGCGAAGCAGGCATTCCGCATCCTGCAGAACGGCGTCGCCGTCGAGGAGCACGTGCGGCTGGCCTCGAACGAACCGGCCCCCGAAGGCTCCCGGTCCCTCGTCGTCCCCCTCATCGCGGAGGGCGAGATCGATGCGGCGCACGAGGGCCCCGAAGGCGTCCGCGCCGCGCGCGCACATCACATGACGGTGCGCCGCGAGCTGCCCGTGCGCGCCCTGGCGCTCAGCAAATCGGATCCCGCAATCCCGACCTCGCTCGTCTGAGCGCGACACGACGAAGGGCGGCCCGCGTCGATGCGGGCCGCCCTTCGTCGCCTCTTACTTCTTGAGGGACTCGTAGATCTCCTTGCAGGTGGGGCAGACCGGGAACTTCTCGGGGTCGCGTCCGGGCGTCCACTTCTTTCCGCAGAGCGCGCGCACGGGCTTGCCCGTGATCGCGGACTCGACGATCTTGTCCTTCTGGACGTAGTGGCTGAAGCGCTCGTGATCGCCGGGCTCCTGCAGCTGCTCCTCGAGCAGTTCCTGCAGTTCGCGGTCGAGGACGGCGGTTCCGCCGGATCCGGGGGTATCGAGTGGGGTGCTCATGCCTACGAGTGTAAAGCGGATCAGGCGCAGGCGGGCCCTATGCCGCGCGTCCGACGTCGATGAGGCGGTGCCCCCGCTTCTCGAAAACGAGCGCCCCGATCGCGAGCCCCACGACGAAGACACCGACCCCCGTGCCCGCGCCGATGAGGAGCGCCTCGTCGTCGCGCTCGGCGCCGCGAGCGATGGCGTCGTAGGCGGCGAGCATCGTCGGCGCACCGATCGCGAGCGTCGCGATCAGCACGAATCCCGGCGCGATCACGCCCAGGCCGCCGGACCTCTGCGGCTGGCGGAAGGGACTGTCTCCGGGACGGGCGACCGCGTACGGCGAGACGACGGAGAAGACGCTCGAGAGCCCGAAGCCGCCGAGGGTGAGCGCGAGGGCCACCCCGATGAGGGCGGGCAGGTGATCCCACGCGTCGGCGAAGCTCGCGGTCAGGGCGATCGTCGCCGCGAGCATCGGAACGGAGACGATCGCCGCGGGAACGAGCCGCCCGGCGCGGTCCGCCAAGCCCCTGACGCTCGAGACGAGGTGCACCCAGACGGCCTCAGAGTCGTAGGCGAGGTCGTTGTGCGCGATCCATCCGAGGAAGGCCGCGATGATCGGAAGGGGGATCAGCGCCACCGTCGCCGGGTCCACGCCCGCGACGATCAGCGGCAGGACGGGGGCGAGCCCCGCGAACGGGATCACGATGAGGTTCGACAGGTAACGCGCGTCGCTCGCCCAGTAGATGATGCTTCGCGCCGCGATCGCGCCCGTCGCGGTCCGCGGCAGCACACCGAGCCAGCCCAGCCGTGCCTCGCGGTGCGTGTCGACGAGGGGCAGCGTGCGGAACGCGTGCGCGCACACTCCCCACCACGCGCCGAAGAGCAGGAGGGCCCAGACCGCGGCGGCGACGAGCGCGAGCGAGGACGGCAGCGAGCCGGCGATTGCAGCCGGGCCCGCACCGAAGGGCGTGAGGGCGAGGGAGCGTTCGAGCCACGTCGCGAGCGCGGGGGCGCCCTCGCGCCACGAGGTGCCGACCGCGAACACGATCGCGGGCACGGCGATCGCGAGGATGGCGATGCCCGCGAGCGTGACGCCTTCCCTCGTGCGCCCGCCCGCGCGGATCCGGTCGCTGGCCGCGAAACCGAGGCGCGCGAGCATCGCGCAGGCGAACACGTGGGCCGCCGCGCCGGCCGCCGCGATCCCGGCCGGTGGCCCGAGGTGCGCTCCCACGAACGCGGCCGCCGTATCCAGCGCGGCGAGCGCGAGCACGGGCGCGCTCGCGACGGACGCGAGGGCGGATCCGCTCGCATACGCCGCGGGGGCGAGCGGCAGGAGCGAGAAACACGCCGGATCGAGCGGATCCGAGCGAGTGGACGCGAACGGGGCGAGGAAGAACCCCGCCGCGACGACCGATCCGAGCACGACGATCGCGATCCGCGCCGACTCCCCCGGTAGCCCCGTCAGCGCGCGCACTCCCCAGATCAGTGCCGCGGTCGCGGCGATGATGGCCGCGAGCGCCAGCGCGGAGGCGAGGGGACGCCGCCGGAAGGAGCTGCCCGTCTCCGCCAGCCTCAGGCGGAGGATGTGTGCAACCACTCGAGGCGTCCCTTCTCCTCGCCGCCGCTGAGATCGATGAAGCGCTGCTCGAGCGACATCTCGCCGCGCACCTCATCGAGCGTGCCCTCGGCGAGCACCTGACCCGTCACGAGGACCGAGATCCGCGAGCACATCTGCTCGATCAGGCTCATGCTGTGGCCCGACAGGATGACCGTCCCGCCCTGGTCGACGAAGGTGCGCAGCACACCGAGGAGGCGCTGCGCGGAGACCGGGTCGACCGATTCGAAGGGCTCGTCGAGGACCAGGAGCCGCGGCGCATGGATCATGGCGCAGGCCAGCATGAGCTTCTTCGTCATGCCCGTCGAATAGTCGCTGACGGCGCGGCCGAGCGCCGGAACGAGATCGAAGGCGTCGGCGAGGTCGTCGGCGCGCTCCCGCACCTGCGCCGCCGGAAGACCGCGGAGGGATCCGATGTAGTGCAGGAGCTGCTTGCCCGTGAGCCGATCGAAGGTGCGCATCCGGTCGGGAAGGACGCCCATCAGCCGTTTCGCCGCTCGCGGATCGGCGCGCGCGTCCACGTCGAAGACGCGGATCTCACCCCGATCGGCGCGGACGAGGCCGGCGATCATCGACAGCGTGGTGGTCTTTCCGGCACCGTTGGGCCCGACGAGGCCGTAGAACGAACCTGCCGGAACGCTCAGGTCGATGCCCGCGACCGCGGGCTCGCCTCGATAGGTTTTCACCACGCCGCGCAGCTCGAGCGCGTTCTCCCCCGCCGTGTCCGTCACCCGACCAATCTAACCATCCTGCCCGCCGCGCACCGGGCGCGCCAGACCGATTCCTCCGGATCAGCTTGGAAATCCACGCGTTCTTGTCCGGCGTTGGTATCTTGAAGGTAGATCGAGGATGACGTTCGGGTGAACACCGTGCCCATGGCACGCGTCCTCCGGGCCTGATCCTCCCTAGAACGAGGAGTATCCGCATGACCCTCCAGACCGTCATTCTCGCCGCCGGGATGGGCACTCGCCTCGGCCGCGAGCTCCCGAAGTCGCTCACGACTCTCGCCGACGGCCGCACCATCATGCAGCAGCAGCACGAGAACATCCGTGCCGCCTTCGGTTCCGACGCGAAGATCACGACGGTCGTGGGCTATCGCGCCGAGACGATCATCGATGCTTTCCCGAACGCGAACTACGTGCACAACGAGGCCTACGACGAGACCAACACCTCGAAGAGCCTCCTGCGCGCGCTCCTCGCGACGGGCCGCGGCGGTGTGCTCTGGATGAACGGCGACGTCGTCTTCGACCCGCGAATCCTCGGCCGCGCGGTCGCGCTCATCGAGCAGGACCAGTCGTTCGTGACGGTGAACACCGCCAAGGTCAGCGATGAAGAGGTCAAGTACACCCTGGACGCGAACGGCTTCGTCGCCGAACTGTCGAAGACCGTCGTGGGCGGCATCGGTGAGGCGGTGGGCATCAACTACGTGTCGAGCCGCGACAAGCGCGCGCTGATCGCGCAGCTGCAGCGCGTCGACGAGCAGGACTACTTCGAGCGCGGTATCGAGCTCGCCATCGCCGAGAACGGAATGCGCGTCGCCGCGATGGACATCAGCGACCTGTACGCCGTCGAGGTCGATTTCGCCGAAGACCTCGAGCGCGCCAACGAGGTGCTTGCCTAAGCACGACCCTGAGAACCCCCGATATTCGAACATCGATTCGAATGTCGGGGGTTTTTCCTATCGTCGAGGCATGAACATCGACGCACTCCCCCTCATCCCCTCGCCGTGGCGGGTGCGCAGGTCCTTCCCGCACCCGGTCATCACCAACGTCTCCGACCATCCCCTCGCGCTCGCCCGGGCCATCATCCGGGTCGGCGACGACGTGCACACCGAGCGGTGGGGTCTCGTGCTGCCGGGCGATCAGAACGAGGTCTGTCTCTGCGGCCTCGAAACGCACGACATGTGCGTGACGATCAGCTGGCGCCCCTCCGGCGCCGAGGGCCGCGAGTTGCTTTGGCAGTTCGTCGCCTAGTAGACGGCGCGGTACGCGCGACGACGCGTTTTCGCCTGCGAGTATCCGTACGGTTCACGCCCGTGCGGCAGGTCATTGGGATCGAGTCCGGTCACAAGCTCCGCAACGTCGATCTCGAGCGCCGTCGCGATCTGGACGAGGGTCGCGATCGTCGGATTGCCGATTCCCCGCTCGATGCGCTGGAAGTTCGTCAGGTCCATGTCCGCGCATTCCGCGAGTACGCGCGCACTCACGCCCGTCGACGCGCGAATCTTCTGGATGCGCCGCCCCACCTCGCGCGCGATCTCGGACTGTGTCTGGACCATCTCCCGATATTCACCGGAATCCGGTGCACACGCCCAAGCACGTACTCCCGGGTTTATGAACACAGGCATATATACCTCCGGACCCGCTGCGGGGCGTGCGCGGCCCTCAGCGGCGCTTCGGGATCCGGACTGCGGCGGTCGGGTTCGACGTCGCGATCACGTCGTCGAGCTCCGCGAGCACGTCCGCCGTGTAGCGCGGGATGTCGAGCCGCGAGGGCGGCACCTCGCCGTCCAGGGAGGCGCGCAGGCCCGCGGCGAGGGCGGCGTCGTCCTGTTCGACGATGTGAATCGTGCGCTCGGGCAGCGCGTCCTCCACCGACGCGAACCGCGTCGAGACGATCGGCATCCCGCAGAGCGCCGCTTCGAGGATCACCATGGGCTGTCCCTCGTAGCGGCTCGACATGACGAAGCAATCGGCCGCGTCCATGATCGCCCAGGGGTTGCGCTGCATGCCCGTGAGGAACGCGGCCCCTTCGAGGCCCAGCTCCACGATGAGCTCGCTCAGGTGCTCGCGCAGCGGCCCCTGGCCGACGATCAGGAGCCGCGCCTCGGGTCGTTCGCGAGACACGTCGGCGAAGGCGCGCAGCAGCCGTTCCTGGTTCTTCTCGGGCGAGAGCCTGCCGACGTTGACGAACCACTTCTGGTCCGGTGTGCGCCCGCAGAGCTCCTCGAGCCACGCGGGGCCCGCCTTTTCCTCCGCCGCGGATCCCAGCGCGGCATCGCGGAGGGGAACCGCGCGCCCGGCCGCAACCTCGTCGGCATTCGGGAGATTCCGCACCGTCTTGAAGGTCTCCGGGCGGGCGAACGCCTCCAAACCCTGCCGATTGTGCGCCGTGAGCGTGGGCGACACCGAAACCAGGGCGTCGAAGTAGGGGTAGAGCTCGAAGACGAGGCTGAGATTGCGGTGCAGGGGCTTGCGCCCGCCGACGGTGCGGTCGCGATCGCTCATCATCTCGTTGTGGAGCCAGATGGCGCGGCGCCGCGCGGGGGCGTGCAGCAGCAGGTTCGACCAGAACGCGCTGTATCCCGAGTAGTCGGCCACCCACTGGAACTTGGCGCCGCCGAACAGACGAATCCATTCGTCGGCCCAGAGCCGCGTGTGCCACCCACGCGAGGAGGGTCGGCGTGACTTGAGCCGGCGATTGTCGAGATAGCGCCGAACCTGTACCGCCTTCGAAGCGTTCATCTCCCCCATGCGGAACACCTGCCGCACCCGCGGGTCGATCCGTCGCTGGTTGGCTCGCTGCTGCTTTTTCCTCGACTGCGCGAGGAGCACGGTGACGTCGTACTTCTCGTGGTCGATGTTGTGCAGCAGATTCAGCGCGCTCATCGTGATGCCGTTGGACTTCATCCCGCCGAGATAGACCATGATCGGGGTGCGGCCATCGGTCGCGGCGCGGCGCACGCGGAATCCCTCGCGCTCGCCCCGGAACACGATCGCGATGACGCGCGACGTCGCATCGCCGTCATCGAAGGGGACGAATCGTTCCTGCCACGCGCCGTACTGGGGGTGCCTCTCGGACCCGTCCATGAGCGCACGGAGGGCGCGGGCCGTCTCGGCGGCGTCGCCGGAGACGGGCCCCGGAAGGTCGGACAGCGGCAGGTAGGTTCCCCGCGACTGCTCGTAGTCGTCGGCGTCGGGCGTGTAGAACGCCACCGGGCGCCCGGTGGCGAGGTAGTCGAAGAAGATCGACGAGTAGTCGGTGATGAGCCCGTCGGCGAGGCCGAGCAGGACGTTGGTCGGGATCGTGTTCGGCACGAGGTTCGGCATCCCGCCCTCCCGCGTACGGGCGATCGCGTGCACCGACTGATGCGTCTTCAGCAGGACGACGATTTCTCCGCCGAGCTCGCGGCCGAGCTGCTCCGTCCGCCGGGCGAGCTCGTCGAGGTCGGCGCCGGCGTGCGCGAAGTCCGTTCCGCGCCATGTCGGCGCGAAGAGCACGACACGACGACCGGCCGTGTCGATGCCCGCGGCGCGCAGCTGTTCTTCCGCCCGCTGCCTCGACTCCTCATCGACCCACTGGCGATCGATCCGGGGGTAGCCCTCTTCGATGATCTCGCCCGCGAAGACGTTGCGCAGCCGATACGCGTCCTCGTACATCGTCTCGGCCATGAAGGGGTTCGCGGCGAGCAGATAGTCGGCGTGCAGGAAGTTCCGCAGGGTGTTCGCCGACTGGCGTGCGCCGTCGGGCATGTCGAAGCCCATCTGCTTCAGGGGCGTGCCGTGCCAGGTGTTGAGGTACACCTGCCCCGGTCGCTTGCTGAAGTGCGGAGGGAATGTCGCGTTGTTGACGAGGTATCCCGCGGTCGCCACCGCGCGGTAGTAATCCGAGGTCCCGCGGCGCACCATGGACACACGCGGATGTCCCGCGAACTCGTCTCGGAAGCGCGCGGCGGCCTCGTCGTCGTCGATGATCCACACGTGCTCGAAGTGCTGGAACTCGGCGTCGGCGAGGAGTCCCCGGAAGATCGCCTCCGGGTTGCACAGCATGCCATTGCCGCCGAACGACTCGTAACAGACGAGCTCCGCCCGCACGGGGCGGCTTCGGAAGTACGCTCGCCGCTCGGCGGCTCCGGCGCGCTTCAGCCGCGTGATCTGCTGACGGAACCCACGAAGACGAGACGAGAAACTCACCGCCATATTGTGTCAGCCGACACGCCTGGCAAGCCTGGGGAACGCGCAAAAATGCCTGACCGCGCGCGCTACCGTGCCGCAATCGTTACCCGCTATGCTGCTCCGCGCCGGTATCCAGCCCGCCTCCGAATTCCCATGGGATGATCGACGAATGCGTAACGATCCGAGTTCGACGCGTCCGCAGGCGGACCGCCGCGACGCCCCCGCGGTGCCTGCGGGATCCGGAGTGTCGTTCATCATGCCGGTGCTCAACGAGGTCGACTATCTCCAGGACGCCGTCGCGTCGACTCTGGCGCAGGAGGTCGACGGGCCGATCGAACTGGTCATCGCGCTCGCTCCCTCGGATGACGGCACGACCGAGCTCGCGCACCGGCTCGCCGCGCAGGACGACCGGATCACCGTCGTCGACAACCCGGCCGCGGACAACCCCGTGGGATTGAACCTCGCCATCCGCGCCTCGCAATACCCCACCATCGTGCGCGTCGACGCGCATTCGGAGCTCAGCCCGGGATACACCATGCGGGCGATCGAGACGCTGGACCGCACGCGGGCCGCCAATGTCGGCGGAACGATGCACGCCGAGGGGCGCACCCCCTTCCAGCGCGCCGTCGCCGCCGCCTATAACTCGAAGATCGGGCTGGGCGGCGGCGCCTATCACGGGTCCGGCGAGGAGTCGGAGGCCGAATCCGCGTACCTCGGCGTGATGCGCCGCGCCGCGATCGAGGAGGTCGGCCTGTTCGATGAGACGCTGCGCCGCGGATCCGACTGGGAGATGAACCTGCGTCTGCGGCAGGCGGGCTACCGGGTGATGTTCGACCCGAAGCTCTCGGTCGCCTACTGGCCCCGCGAAAGCTGGATCCAGCTGTACCGTCAGTTCCTCGCGACCGGGCGGTGGCGGGGCGAACTGGTGCGCCGTTACGGCTTCCGCAACTCGACGCGATACTTCGCCCCGCCGGCCCTCGTCGTGCTGCTCGGGGCGGCGGCGCTCGTCGCGAGCCTCCGCGTCGGCGGCGTCGTGCGCGGGGCGCTCGCGGCGGTGCTGAGCCTCGTCTTCGTTCCCGTCGCCCTCTACGCGCTCGTGATCGCCGGGTTCTCGGCCGTGCAGTCGGCCGCGTCAATGCGGCAGAAGCTCTGGTCGCTCGCGGTCGTTCCGACGATGCACGTCGCCTGGGGCGCGGGGTTCATCGTCGGCGTCGTCCGGGGCGCACGCGACACGATCGACACATCGCGCGTGAGCCGCTAGCCCCGCTCAGCGGGACAGGAACCCGCGGTCGAAGATGCGGGCCACGACGCGCTCCGACGCGCGGCCGTCGTCGCGCGCGTTGAACACCTTCCGCCACGCGGCGTAGCGGTCGGCGTAGCGAGACGGATCCTCCCCCAGCGCCTCGACGAGCTCGTCGGCCGTGCGCACGACCGGTCCGGGCGCGCGCTCGGCGAGGTCGAAGTAGAAGCCGCGCAGGTCGCTCCGATAGTGCTCCAGATCGGGCACGAAGAAGTAGATCGGTCGGCCGGTGATGGTGAAGTCGAACATGACGGACGAGTAGTCGGTGATCATCGCGTCCGCGGCGCACATCAGGCGGGCGGCGTCGGCGTAGCCGGTGACGTCGATCACGCGCGAGCCGGTCACGCTCTGTCCGGGAAGCAGGGTGCGGCTGTGCCCGCGCACGAGGACGACGGATCCGGTGCGTTCCGCCAGCTCCGCCGGGTCGAGGAAGTCGACCATCTCCGAGCGGTCGTCGCGCCAGGTGGGCGCGTAGAGGAGGACCCGCTCTCCGTCGGCGATCCCGAGCTGCCGGCGCGTGGATCCGCCGTCGCCCGTGGCGAGGGCGTCGTTGCGCGGGTAACCCTCGACCCACATCTCGCGGCCGCGGAACGCGTAGGCGCGTGCCAGCAGTCGAGCCGCGTAGGTGTTCTGCGCGAGCAGGACGTCCCAGCGACGCGATTCCTTGAGCACGGCACCCCACGCGCGCGGGCGGAATCCGGGTCGCGTCAGGGCGAGGCGTTTGAGCGGTGTGCCGTGCCAGGTCTGCAGAACCCGCTGTCCGCGGCGGCGGACATAGCGGCGGCGCAGCCAGTCGTTGACGACGAGCAGGCGGCTCGCGCTGCGCGCGCGCCACCATTCCGAGGATCCCTCGACGACCGCAATCGCGCCGTCCGGCACCTCGACCGACAGGTCGATGACGCTCCAATAGCGCGTCACGCCTGGGGCGACGCGGGCGATCTCGCGGTCGATCGCGAGCGGGTTGTCGCCCGCGACGCGACCGTAGAAGCTCTCGAAGAACACCGCGTTCTCGAGCGGCACGGCGTGGAGCGCGTATCGGCGTTCGAGCGCGGCGCGCCCCTCGGGGTCCTCGACCGACGGATCCAGGGGCGGCCCGATCTCGACGGCCTCGTCCGCGACGGCGACCCGGAGAGTGCCCTCGATCGTCATCGGCACGTGCCCGCGGAGCTCGTGCCGCGCCGCCTCGAGGCGGTAGTTCCCGCTCGGGAGCGGGAGTTCCGCGCCGCCCCACCTCGAACGGTGCAGCGGCAGGCGGGCGCTCCAGCCCGATTCGGCCGCCACGGGCTCGGCGTCGACGCGCGCCCGCGGGCCGGTGAGGCTCGCGCGCTCCGGCGGTGTTCCCGTGCCGGAGACGATGAGTGCGGGAACGGGCCCCGTGGTGTCGAGTGCGATCGTCGCCGTCATCGATGCGCCTTTCCGATGCGCGCGAGAACCTCGTCGAGCACGCGATCCGTGTTGTGTCCGTCGCGGAAGTCGTGCACGCGCCGACTCAGCTCCCTGGCGCGCTCGGTGCGCCGTTCCAGAGCGCCGGCGTCGCCCAGCGCCTCGTCGATCTCCGGAAGCAGCTCCGCCCACGAGCGCGCCGCGTCGCCGCCCGTGATGTCGGCGTACTCGCCGTAGAAGCCGCGGCGACGCGCATAGTCATCGATGTCCGGGGCGAGGAAGAACGCCGGGAGCGGCACGAGCGCCGAGTCGTAGACGAGCGAGGAGTAGTCGGTCACGATCGCGTCGAACGCGGGCAGCGCGAGATTGATGTCGGCGAGCACACCCGCGCCCATCAGGGCGACGCGATCCGTCCGCTCCGGCGGCGCGTACTCGCCCTCGCCGAGGCGATGCGAGCGAATCACGAGCGTCGCATCGTGGCGCTCGAGGAGCGCGAGGATGCGGTTCCATTCCTCGGGGCGCGGGACGCCCGGATCCGGGTCGCCGTTGCGCCACGTCGGGGCGTAGAGCACGAGGCGGCGATCGCCCCGCGCCTCAGGCACGAGTGAGCCGACGAGCGCGCGTGCCCTCGCGCGGCGCGAGGGTGCGTCGCCGTGCGAGAGTACGTCGGCGCGGGGCTCGCCCGTCACCGCGACCTTTTCGTGCGAGATCCCGAAGGCCGATTCCAGGCGGCCGCGAACCAGATGACTCGCGGCCGGGATGACGCCGATGCGCTGCGCCGACCGGCGATACATCCACCGCAACAGGGCGCGCACGGAGCGGGAGTTCGGGAGGAAGGCACTGCGCGAGACCTCGGGCGCGTCGAGACCGATCCGCTTCAGAGGGATGCCGTGCCACAGCTGGGCGACAAACGCTCCGGTGACGGCGTAAGGGTTGACGTCGCCGAAGCCGAACGCGACGACCGCGACGCGTGCCCGGGCCGTCGCCCAAAAGCCGCGCCAGCTGAGCTTCGGCACCGCGGGGATCCCGCGGCGCTCGGCCTCCCGGGCCTCGGCGTCCGACGAGGTGAGCCAGACGGCCTGTATTCCGCGGGCGGCGGCGTCGTCCCAGACGGCGAGAGGGCCATCGGCGATGCCCGCGCCGCACCCGAAGACCCACCGCTCGGAGCGCGGCACCACGAGGGTCACGAGGCGGCCGAGCCCATACAGCGGGAGCCGGGCGAGCTTGGCAGCGTTGCCCGAGCCGAAAGAGAAAGACGCCACCCGTCGAGCCTAACGGGTGGCGCCTCTCCGATCGGCTCACATCTCGCCGAGCGTGACCTCCGCCTCGTGCTCGCTTCCGTCGCGCACGTAGGTGATGGTGACGGTGGCCCCGGCCGCGTTCGCGCGGATCTGCGCCGTGAGGTCGATCGCGTCGTTGACGCGCACGCCGTCGACCTTGGTAATGACGTCGCCCTTCTGCAGGCCGCCCTTCTCGGCGCCGCCGCCGGCCACCGGGTCCTCCGCGATGTACGCGCCGGTCGTCGTGGTGCCCTCGACGCTCGCGGCGGGAGCGACGCTCGCGCCGAGGAGGCCGTGCGAGGCGCTGCCGTTCTCGATGATCTCGTTCGCGACGCGGTTGGCGATGTTGGCGGGGATCGCGAAGCCCAGCCCGATGGATCCGCCCTCACCGCTCGACGAGTTGGCCGTGGCGATCGCGACGTTGATGCCGATCAGCTCGCCCGATCCGTTCACGAGCGCGCCGCCGGAGTTGCCCGGGTTGATCGCCGCGTCGGTCTGCAGCACCGCGATCTTGATCGACTCGTTGGTGGGCGTCGTGCCCTCGCCCTGCTCCTGGCCCGGCAGATCGAAGAACCACGGCGACTGCTGGTCACCGTCGCCCTCGGTCGACTCGTCGTCCGGCGCGGCCGACGACGCGATCTCGATCGCGCGGTTGACGTTGCTGATGACGCCCGTCGTGACGGTGTTGTTCAGCCCCATCGGGGCGCCGATCGCGACGGAGGTGTCGCCCACGTTCAGCTTCGACGAATCGGCGAAGGTGATCGGGGTCAGACCGCTGGCGTCTTCGAGCTTGATCACGGCGAGGTCATAGGTGGGATCCGTGCCGACGATGGTCGCGTTGTAGAGCGTTCCATCCGACATGGTCACGCGCAGCTGCGCGTGGGCGGCCTCACCGCCGAGCGTCACGACGTGCGTGTTGGTGAGCACGTATCCGTCTTCGCTGAGGACGACGCCCGAGCCGCTGCCGCCCGCCGAATCGCTCGCCGCCTCGATCGTGACGACGCTCGGGAGGGCCTTCGCCGCGATCGCCGCCGTCTCATTGACGTCCTCGGGGTTGTTGATCGTCACGCTCTGGGTGCCCGTTGCCGAGGAGGAGCTGACCTCCTGCGCCGTGCCGTCGCCGAAGCTGTTGAACCCGATCCACGCGCCGCCGAGGCCCGCGCCACCGCCGATGAGAGCGGCGACGACCATGAGGCCGGCGACCTTCGCGCCGATGCCGGACTTCGCCTTCTTCGGCTTCGGCTCCGGCTGCGCCCAGGCGTATGTCGGCGTCGTCGGCGGGGGGAAGCCGGGCTGGGAGGCGTCCGCGCCGCCCTGACCGGTGAACGCACCCGCCTGCGTCGCCGCGCCGGGTGCTGCGTACTGCGGCGCGCCCGGCTGCGGTGTGGAGGGACCGACGTAGCCACCGCGCGCGGCCTGCTCGGCGGCAGGGCGCTCAGGACGCGGGGGGATCATTGAACCGCTCTCATTGCTCATGGCTGCTCCTTCTGGGCTGATGACTTCAGCATGCGCCCGTTTCCTATGAGCCGTCTATGCCCGAAATAGGCCGTGTGTGTGAGTTCGTCGCGGGTAGCCTGACGACATGACGCTTGTACCCGGACCGTGGCAACGCGCGGCCGCAGGGGCCCGACTCCTCGGCGGAAACGGTGAGGTCGCACCCACAATCTTCGCAGAGATGACGGCCCTCGCGGCGCGCACCGATGCGATCAATCTCGGACAGGGTTTCCCCGACGAGGACGGCCCCGCGGAAGTCCTCGACGCCGCGCGCCGCGCCATCGCGGAGGGGCTGAACCAGTACCCGCCGGGGCGCGGGACGCCCGACCTTCTCCGCGCGATCGCCGAGCACCAGCAGAGGTTCTACGGCCTCGCCTGGGATCCCGGAACCGAGATCCTCGTCACGGCCGGAGCGACCGAAGCCCTGACGGCCACGCTGCTGGCGCTCCTCGAACCCGGCGACGAGGTCGTCGTGTTCGAACCGTTCTACGACTCGTATGCCGCAGCGATCGCGCTGGCGGGCGCGCGCCTCGTTCCGGTGCGGCTGCGCTGGCCCGCGTTCCAACCGGATGCCGACGAACTGGCATCCGCCGTGACGGATCGCACCCGCGTCATCCTCATCAACGATCCGCACAATCCAACCGGCGCGATGTTCTCGCAGGACACGCGGGAGCTCGTCGTGCGCCTCGCCGAGCGCCACGACGCGATCATCGTCACGGACGAGGTGTACGAGCACCTAGCCTTCGGTGCGGAGCACTCCCCCGTCGCGGCGATGCCGGGCGCGCGCGGGCGCACGGTCTCGATCTCCTCCGCCGGCAAGACGTTTCGCACGACCGGCTGGAAGATCGGCTGGCTGACCGCCCCCTCGGCGCTCGTCACGGCGATTCTCACGGTGAAGCAGTACCTCACCTACGCGAACGGCTCGCCCTTCCAACCGGCGATCGCGGCGGGGCTTCGCCTGCCGGATGCGTTCTTCACGGGCCTCGCCGAAGACATGCGCGCCAAGGCCGAGACGCTCGGACGCGGGCTCGAGGCCGCCGGCTTCGCCGTCTCGAGGCCGGCGGCGACGTACTTCACCGTCGTCGACACGCGCCCGCTCGGGTTCGACGACGCCGCATCCTTCTGCCGTGCGCTGCCCGCGCGCGGCGGCGTCGCGGGAGTGCCGCTCGGCGCATTCGTCACCGAGGAGCACGACGGAGAGTTCCGCTCTCTCGTCCGCTTCGCGGCCTGCAAGCGGATAGACGTCCTCCGAGAGGCCGCCGATCGCCTCGCTCAGCTCGCGGGCTCGACCCGGTAGCGGCGCAGCTTGAGGGCCGGGTTCGTCTCGCGCACCGCCACGATGCGATCGCGCGAGGCCCAGCCCACAGTCACGTCGGCCTCCGCCCCGAGCGACGCCGTCACGACGCCGAGCGGATCCGCGATCATCGAGCGCCCGACGCCCACGGGCGGCGTGTGATCGGCGGCGACCACGTACGCGGTGTTCTCGATCGCGCGCGCGAGGATGAGGGTCTCCCAGTGATGCTCCTTGAGCGGCCCGCGGACCCATTCGGCCGGCACGACGAGCACGTCGGCACCCGCGTCGATGAGCATCCGCGCGGCCTCGGGAAAGCGCAGGTCGTAGCAGGTCATGAGCCCGAACCGCAGCCCGTCGACGACGAAGGTCTCCGGGTCCGCGAGCTCACCCGCCTCGATCCATTCGCTCTCCGTCTGCCCGAAGGCGTCGTACAGGTGCTGCTTGCGATAGCTCGCGATGACGCCGGTCGAGTCGACCGCGACGACAGTATTGCGCACCCGGTCGCCGGTGCCGCGCTCCACGAGACCCGCCACGATCGTGAGGTCGTGCTGGGCCGCGATCGTCGCGAGCGATCGCGTGAACGGGCCGTCGAGATCCTGCGCGTACCGCACGAGGCTCTCGTCGAGCGGATCCACGAAATAGCTCGCGTACTCGGGGGCGACGAGCACCCGCGCGCCGCGATCCGCCGCGGCCTCGGCGGCCTCCGCGAGGCGGGTCAGGTTCGCGTCGGTATCGGCTGCGGGGGCGAACTGGAAGACGGCGATTCCGACGGGTTCGTGTGCGCTCATGCGGCCATCATCGCACGCGCCCAGCCGCCGCACAGGCTCGCCCGGGATCCGTCCCGGATTTGCCTCCCCATGAACGGCAGGTAAAGTAAGAGATGTGCCGCGGGATGGAGCAGTTCGGTAGCTCGCTGGGCTCATAACCCAGAGGTCGTAGGTTCAAATCCTGCTCCCGCAACCAAAGCGCAAGGCCCGGATCCCCACGGATCCGGGCCTTCTGCGTCGGCGAACTTGCGCGTCGAGCGGATAACGTGTAAAGTAAATTCTCGTGCCGCGGGATGGAGCAGTTCGGTAGCTCGCTGGGCTCATAACCCAGAGGTCGTAGGTTCAAATCCTGCTCCCGCAACCAATCGGAAGGCCCGGTCTCCTCATTAGAGGACACCGGGCCTTCTTGCGCGCCGGATCCCTGGTCCTCATCGGATCCGCCGCCTCACCCTCGGCAGGGCCGGCGAACCCGCGGAGATCGCGGGGGCCGTCGCCTGGTTGCTCTCGCCCGAGGCCTCGTACACGACCGGCGCGACTCTCCGCGTGGCGGGCGGCCTGTAACGAGCGGGCGCCGCGTGCGCCCTCCCCGCGAGATCTCACCCATTTCGCGAGATCGCCCTCAGTTCGGGGCGATCTCGGCACAACGGTGAGATCTCGCGGGATCCCGTTAGGCGCTCGCGGGGCTGTCCTCCGCGGAGGGCAGCACCTCTCGGAGCAGATCGTCGAGGGTGACGACTCCCAGGAGGCGTTCGCCGTCGACGACCGTCGCCAGTTGCACGCGCTCTCGGCGCATCTGCGCCAGCGCGTCGTACGCCGACGCCGACGGGCCGAGCGCGAGTGCTTCGCGGGCGATGTCGGCCGCCGGGGTGTCCAGCGCGACGTCGAGCGTGTCCCGAACGTGCGCGACGCGGGATTCGGGCCCCGCCCCCACGAGGATCCGCAGGTGGCTCGACGATGCGGCGACGGCCTGCACCTCGGCAACGGTCGCCGTCGCGGCCACCGCGGTCGGCACCCGATCGGTGCGCACGATGTCGCCCACGGTCAGGTTGCCGAGCGAGATCACCTTCGCGATCGGCTCCGAATACAGCTCCTCGAGGGTGCCGGCGGCACGGGAGTGCGCGACCAGCTCGCGGATCGTGTCCGCATCCTGACCGCCGGCGGCGGCCTTCTCGACGGGCTCGACGCCCGATGCCTTCACGAGCCGGTTCGCGATCCGGTTGATCCAGAGGAGGAACGGCCGGAGCGGCCACGTGAGCGCCCGCGCGGCGATTCCCGTGGCCTTCGCGGCGGTCTCGGGATGGGCGATGGCCCACGACTTCGGAGCCATCTCGCCGATGACGAGGTGCAGGAACGTCACCGCGATCAGCGCGACGACGAAGGCGATCACGTCGGCGAGCACATAGGGCAGGCCCCACTGCTCGAGCACGGGGGCCAGCGCGTAGTCGATCGCGGGTTTGGTGACGGCGCCGAGCGCGAAGGTGCATGCCGTGATGCCCAGCTGGGCGAAGGCGAGCATGACCGTCAGCTCGTTCACACCGCGAAGGGCGGCCCGCGCCGATGCGCTGCGTTCGGCTTCCTCCTCGAGGCGGTGACGACGGGCTGCCAGGAGCGCGAACTCGACGATCACGAAGAACGCGCTCGCGACGATCAGCGCCGTCGTGACGATAGTGACCATCCACCAGCTCATGACGACATCCCCTCATCCGCGGCGGAAACCGGCGTGGCGGCTCGCTCGCGCTCCCCGGCGACGGACGCGTCGTCGAGATCGACCTCGTGCAGGCGCACCGCGAGGCGCGACGGCACGAGGCGCGCCACCTCCTCCACCTCGATGTCGAGCCAGCGCTCGATGCGGATCCCCTGGATCGTCTCCGCGGCCTTTTCGGGGATGTCGACGCGCAGCACCGCGCCCACGGGAGGCAGGTCGCCGTGTTCCCGGATCACGAGCCCCGCGATCGTCTCGTCGTCGTCGCGCGTCAGGTCGTGCCCGATCAGTCGTTCGACCTCGTCGAGGTGCACGTCTCCCGGCAACGTCCAATGATGTTCGCCGACGTGCACGACCTCGTCGACGATGAGGTCGTGCTCGTCCGAGATCTCGCCGATGACCTCCTCGGTGAGGTCTTCGATGGTGAGGATGCCATCGAAGTTGCCGTACTCGTCGACGACGCAGGCGAGCTCGTTGCGCGTCCGACGCATGCGCTCGAGCGCCGCCGGCAGCGGCATCGTGGTCGGGAGCACGACGGCGTCCCGCATCACGGCGGACACCGCGGTGTCGTCGGCGTGGTCGCCGCGGAGCAGGTCGATGAGCTCGACGACGCCGATCGGCGCGTCCTCGTCATCGATGACCGGGTAGCGGGTGTGACCGGTCGCCATGAGGGTGCGCACCTCGCCGACGGTCGTCTCGGGCGAGATCGAGTCGATCTGTGAGCGGGGCACCATGGCGTGCTCGACGTCGCGCTGAGGGAAGTCGAGGATGCGGTCGATGATCATCGACAGGTCGCCTGGCAGGTCGCCGCTCGCGCGCGACTCTTCGATGATCGCCTCGAGGTCGCGCGCCGTGGCGCTCTCGTCGACGTCCTCGAGCGGCTCGATGCGCACCATGCGCAGCAGCGCGTTCGCCGCCATGTCGAAGACCGTGATCAACCATCCGAAGAGCATCAGGTAAATGCGCGTCGGCACGGCAAGCGCACGCGCGAGAGGCTCGGGGTCCGCGATGGCGAGGTTCTTCGGATAGAGCTCGCCGAAGATCATCGTGACGATCGTGGCAAGCAGCAGGGCGCCGACCGTGCCGATCGCGATAGACACGGCCGGGTTGATCCCGGCGCCGCCCAGCAGCGTTCCGATCGACTCACCGATCAGCGGCTCGGCCACGTAACCGATGAGCAGTCCCGTCACGGTGATGCCCAGCTGGGCGCCGGACAGCATGAAGGACGTGCGCTTCGTGATCGCGAGCACCCGCTTCGCCTGGGCGTCGCCCTTCTCGGCCTTCGCCGCCATCCGTGCGCGGTCGACCGACATGTACGCGAACTCCTGCGCGACGAAGAAGCCGCACGCGACGATGATCGCCAGCGTCAGGAGAATGCCGAGGAGCAGCGTCAGCGCTGCGGTCAGCATGTGATGTCACCCCCTCTCTCAGCGAGGGGGTCGCAAGATCGACCCTCCTGGTCGGTGGAGGTGCGATGAACGCTCACGGGTGTTCTTTCTGTAGGGCACGGGTGGGCATGACGAGAATAACGGCGATGGCTATCCGCGGCCTGAGAACCCGTGCCGCTCCTCAGAAGAACATCGGCAGCAGCGAGACGATCAGTCCGATTGCCCCGACCGACGCGAAGGCGATCCCGACCGTGCGCAACACGCGGCGTGGATCCGGCGGGTCGCCGACGCGCACGCGGGACGGGTCGATCGTCTGGACGAAACCGTCGGCCCAGCCATCGTCGGTCATCGCGGACTCGTGGCGGCGCAGCGGACGCTCGTGGAAGTCGCCGCCGGCGAACCAGCGGGCAGTGGGTGATCCGTTCCGCTCGATCACCGCGATCTCGATCGGCACCCATTCGCCCTGCACCTGGCGGATCAACATCGCCGTCAGGATCAACGGCAGCCCGATCCCGAGCCCGATCCACGACATCACGTCGCCGACGAGGGCGAAGGCGTCGATCGGTTGCACGGATCCCATCGTACCGACGGGCGCGCGGACGGACGGGAGCCGCGGCGGCGCGCTCACTCCACCGTCAGGGTGCCCTGCATGCCCATCGCACGGTGGTTCGACACCGAGCACCAGAACTCCATGTCCTCACCGACGACGCCGACCTCGATCGTCTCGCTCTGGCCGGGGTTGATGCGTTCCGAGGCCGCACCGTTGCCGAAGGTGAGATCGTGCAGCTCGGTTCCCGTGTTCTCGAACTCCACGACGAGCTCATCGCCGCGCGGCACCGTGATCTCGGACGGCGAGAAGGTCATTCCCTGAACCTGCACGGTGACCGTCGTGGTGTGGCCGGTCGGTTCCGCCTCGGGGCTCGAGGAGCACCCGGACGCGACGGCGCCCGTCAGGAGGACGAGGGCGAGGATCCGCTTCTTCATAGATCTATTCTCGCCCGCCCGGAGACGACGATGGCGCCGGCGGGACCGGGTCCCGTCGGCGCCATCGTCATGGGCCTTTACTCGGAGAGCTCGAGGAGCGTCTCGAGCGCCCGCGTCAGTTCGGCGTCCGCCTCGGCGTAGGCGACCATGTCGCCCTTCTCGAGGGCGGCCGACTTGGCGTCGAGCGCCGTCTTCGCGGCCGCGAGCGCCTCCTCGTAGCTACCCGCCGGCGGGGCGACCGTGCCCGAATCGGGCTCCTCGGTCTGCTCCGGTGCGGGTTCTTCCGCGCCGCCGTCCGTCTCGTCCGTTGGCGCGCCCGTCTCGGGGTCGACCGGGTCGACGTTCTGGTCGCCGGTCTCCGCGCCGGAGTCGCCGCCGAAGAGCTTGTCGAGCGCCTCCGCGAGGGTATCCTCGAACGCCACCTGGTCGCCGAAGGCGACGAGCACCTTCCTCAGCAGGGGGTAGGACGTGTCGCGCTTCGACTGCACATAGACGGGCTGCGCGTAGAGCAATCCGCCGCCCACGGGGAGCGTCAGCAGGTTTCCGGGCACGACGTTCGAGTCACCGATCTGCAGAACGTTGAGCTCGTTGGCGATCTCCTGGTTCGAGTCGAACGCGTTCTGCACCTGTCCGGGTGCCGGGATGGTGCTGCCGGCCGAGATCTCGAGCATGCGCAGCTTGCCGTAGCCGTCGCGGATCTGCCCCGGTTCGCTACCCGCGTCGGAGTCGACCGAGAGGTAGCCCATCAGCACCTGGCGGTCGCCACCATCCGGGATGAACGAGGTGAACATCGAGAACGTCGGCTGTTCCTCACCCGGCATCTGCATCGTCAGGTAGTACGGCGGCTGCAGAGCCTGGTCGTTGCTCGGGTCCTTCGGGGTCTCCCACGCGTTGTCGCGCTGGTAGAAGGCGTTCGCGGTGTCGACGTGGTAGATGCCGAGCATCGACCGCTGCACCTTGAACAGGTCGGTGGGATAGCGCACGTGACTCATGAGATCGCCCGACATCTCGCTGATGGGCTTCAGCGTGGACGGGAACACCTTCTGCCACGTCTGCAGCACCGGGTCCGACTCATCCCAGGCATAGAGCGTGACGGATCCGTCGTATGCGTCGACGGTCGCCTTGACCGAGTTGCGGATGTAGTTGACGTCGTCGACGAGCAGGTTCGGCTGCGGGTTCGCGGAGTCGCTGATGGCCTCCGACAGGCTCACCTGCGTCGCGTACGGGTACGACGCGCTCGTAGTGTATCCGTCGATGATCCACACGATCCGGCCGTCGACGACCGAGGGGTAGGGATCCTGGTCGAGCGTCAGGTACGGGGCGACCTTCTGCACGCGATCGCGCGGGTGGCGGTCGTAGAGGATCTGCGATTCCTCGTTGATCTGGTCGCTGAACAGGATCTCGGCCGACTGGTACTTCAGCGAGTACAGCATGCGGTTGAAGTAGTTGCCGAGGCTGGGGCCACCGTCACCGTTGAACGTCGTGTAGATCTGGTTCTCGGTGCCACCGGAGCCCGTCGCGTAGTCGAGTTCCACCGGGTCCGCACCCTCGGGGGCGCCCACGATCGAGTACGGGGGCGACGCCTCGCCGAAGTAGATGCGGGGCTCGTACTCGGCGTCGGTCAGGAAGCCCTTCGAGGGAATGTCGCCCTCGACGAAGACCGGTTCGCCCTCGTTCGTGCGGGCGTTTCCGCGCGCGGCGACCATACCGTAACCGTGGGTGTAGGTCATGGTCGAGTTGACCCAGCTCTGGTTGTCGCCGAGGCCCTCGAGGTTCAGCTCGCGGAGCGACACGACCGCGTCCTGCGTCTCGCCGTCGATCGTGTATCGGTCGACGTCGAGCGTGTCCTGGAACTGGTAGTAGGGGCGCACCTGCTGGAGCTGCTGCACCGTGGGACCGATGATCGAGGGGTCCATGAGACGCAGCGAGGCGGTCGTATCCGCGTCTCCGCGCAGCTGCCCCTTCTCGACCGTCGTCTCGGCCTCGTACTGAGTGGTCTCGATCTGGTCGAGGCCGTACGCGGCGCGGGTCGCGTCGACGTTCTTCTGGTAGTACTCCGACTGCAGCGCGCGCTCGTTCGGCGTGACCTGGATGGTCTGCACGCCCCACGGCAGCGCAACCGTGACGACCAGCGAGGTCACGATCAGAAGACCCGTCGCGACAAGCGGGTAGCGCCACTTGCCGATGAAGGCCGTGATGAGGAAGAGAACGGCGACGAGCGCCGCCACGATCGACAGGATCGTCTGGCCGGGGATCAGCGCGTGCGCGGCGACGTAATCCGGACCGGTGATGCGGTCGTGCGTCGACACGAGGCTCGCGTAGCGGCCGAGCCAAATGCTCGCGCCCTGGAGCAGCAGATAGACGCCCGCGATGATCGCGATCTGGATCCGCGCGGGCTTGGAGATCGACAGCTCACCCTGCCCGACGCGCACCGAGCCGTACAGGTAGCTGACGACCGCGGTGATGAGGAGGGAGATGAGGGTCGCGGCGAGCGCGAAGCCCACGACGCTCTGATAGAACGGCAGGTCGAACATGTAGAACGACACGTCGAGCCCGAACTGGGGGTCGGTCTCCCCCGCGTCGACGCCGTTGGCCCAGAGCCACGTCGTCTGCCACTGGGTCGAGGCCGCGAAGCCCGCGAAGAAGCCGAACAGCACCGGGATGCCCCACATCGCAAGGCGGCGCAGCGGCTCGACGACCTCCTGATAGCGGTCGAGCTGCGAGCTCAGGCGCGCGTACACGGGTCGAAGACGGTAGGCGAGGAACATGGACAGCCACACGGGCACCGCCATGCCGACGAAGCCGATGGCGAACATCACCGCCCTCGCGATCCACTGCGTCGTGAGCACGGAGGCGAAGTCGAGCTGGCGGTACCAGAGGAATTCCGTGTAGAGGCTCGCGAGGCCGAACAGCACCACGAGAATGACGGCGATGATGGCGACGGTCGCGATTACAATCCGTCTGGTCGGCGATGACGGCGTGGCCGAGTTCTGCGTCGAGTGGGAGGTCACCCTCCCATCCTATGAGTGTCTCCTATGAGCCGGCGCAGGTGGGCAGATTCTCGGTATCGCCCTGAGCGATCGCCTCGACGGCCTCGATCGATTCCTCGAGCGTGGAGGTCGAGATGACCTGTAGCCCGCTCGGCACGTGCCCGACGACCTCGTTGCAGTTGCTCTCCGGAGCGAGGAAGTAGTCGTTGCCCGCGTCCCGTGCGCCGTATAGCTTCTGACGGATGCCGCCGATCGGCCCGACGGTGCCGTCGGCCTCGATCGTGCCCGTGCCCGCGATGTGCTCGCCGCCCGTCATCTCGCCCGGCGTCAGCGTGTCGACGATGCCGAGCGCGAACATCATGCCCGCGCTCGGGCCGCCCACGTTGTTCAGCTGGATCGCGATCTCCACCGGCAGTTCATAGCCGTTCATGAGGCTCACCCCGATGGCCCACGATTCTTCGCCGTCGAGCTCCGTCTTCTCCGGGGTCACCTCGACGTCGCGGGTCTCGTCGTCGCGCTCGATGGTGAGTGTGACGGGCGCGCCCTCCCCCGCGCCGATGAGGTCGCGGAGCTGCATCACGTCCGTGATCTTCTCCCCGCCTGCGGCGAGGATCCGGTCGCCCTCCTCCAGGATCCCCTCCGCGGGCGATCCGTCGACGAGCGAGACGACGCTGATGTCTGCGGGCACGTCGTACCCCAGCGCGTTCAGGGCGGCCGCCGAGGCCTTGCTCTGCGAGTCGTCCATCATGACGGCGTTCGCCTGCTCGCGCTGTTCGCTCGTCTCCCCCTCCGGGAAGATTGCGTCGACCGGCACCACGGCCTGCGAGGGGCGGAACCACGCCAGGGCGAGTTCCGTCCAGGACAGGGGGTGCTCGCGATCTCCCACAACCTGCACAGTCGTGAGCGACAGCGAGCCGCTCGTGTCGTAGGTATCGGCGTCGGCCACGGAGATGAGCGGGACGTCCTCATCGTCCGCGTTCGTGACGTGCCCCAGCGTGTTGAACACGGGACCCGGCTGCTCGAGCACATAGCCGGTCGGCAGGAAACTCATCACCAGGAGCGCCACGATCGACACGATCAGGGCCGATACCCCCACGGTGAGGCGGCGCGACCAGCGGCGTGTGCTCTCGATGGCTTCTGTCACTGCCCGTACCTTCCTCGCTCGCCGAGGACTGCACTCGGCTCAGAGACGTTAGCGTAGTTGTCGTACCCACAGCGCAGGCTGAAGACCGCGGCGAAAGGCGACTCCCGATGAGCGACAACACTCCGGACGACGATTTCCAGGAGATGCTGCGCCGGATGCTCGGCGGGGACCCGCTGGCATTCGGCGGGGCGGGCGGTCTCGACCCCGAGCAGCTCCGCAATATGGGTGTGGATCCGGCGCAGATGCAGCAGATGATGGCCGCCTTCCAGCAGGCGATGTCGGCATCGGACGGAGGCATCCCGTGGGATGCCGCACGAACCGGCGCCCTCCACGTGGCGAATCAGGACGGCCTCGCGATCACCTCCGGCCAGCGCGACGACCTCGCCGCATCGTTCCAGCTGGCCGACCTCTGGCTCAGCGAGGCGACGAGCATCGCCCCGACCGGCCAGCTGCCGGTCGTGCTGACGCGAGGCGAGTGGGTCGAGCAGACGCTCCCCGTATGGCAGGAGACCGCCGAGCCCGTCGCGACCTCGGTCGCCGATGCGCTCACAGAGGCGCTCGAGCAGCAGACCCCCGAAGAGATGCGCCAGATGGTGTCGAATGCGAGCCGCATGATCCGGCAGATCGGCGGTTCGCTCTTCGCGGCCCAGCTCGGGCAGGTCGTGGGGCGTCTGTCGAAGGAGGTCGTCTCCGGCGGCGACGTCGGGCTGCCCGTGCTGCCGGCCGGGGTCGCCGCGATCCTGCCGCAGAACTTCGCCGACCTCGGTGAGGGTCTCGAGGTCCCGCACGACGAGCTCGCGCTGTACTTCGCGGCCCGCGAACTCGCCCACGCCCGCCTCTTCAAGCACGCGAAGTGGCTCCGCCTGCACGTCATGAGCCAGGTCACCGACTTCGCGCGCGGGATCCACATCGACACGACCGTGCTCGACGACCTCGCCGAGCGCTTCGACCCGTCGGATCCGCAGGAGCTGCAGGAAGCGCTGGGATCCGGCGCGCTTCTGCCGCAGCAGACGGACGCGCAGAAGAACGCCCTCGACCGCCTCGAGAACATGCTCGCCCTGATCGAGGGGTGGGTCGATGTCGTCGCCGCCGATGCCGCGTCGAGGATCCCGAGCCTCGAACGCATCGCGGAGGCGACCCGGCGTCGCCGTGCGGTCGGCGGCCCGGCCCAGGACGCGCTGGGAGCGCTCGTCGGCCTGCAGCTGCGCCCTCGCCGGCTGCGCGAGGCCGCATCGATGTGGCGCGCGGTCGGCGATGCCGTCGGGCCCGAGGTGCGCGACGGCCTCTGGGACTACCCGGACCTCGTGCCGACCGCGGAGGACATCGATGATCCGGCGGGGCTCATCGCGCGTCTCGAGGCGTCGGCGCGAGGCGAGGAGGCGCCCCGCGATGAGATGGACGAGGCGCTCGCCCAGCTCTTCGCGGAGGCCGAGGCCGAGGACGGCGACGACGATTCGGGCGAGGGCTCCACGCCGCGCGGATGACGTCGAGCGATCCACAGGCCTCTCCCCCGGGATGGCCTGTGGATAACCGCGCGGCGGGTGCCGAACAGGAGCACAATCGGCGACATGCCGATGATCAAGCTCGACCCCGCCTACCCGGTGCTGTGGCGCGATGAGCACAGCGTGCAGATCGGTGTGCACCCGGTTGTCTGCACGCTCGACGATCCGCCGCTGTGGCAGCTCGAATTGCTCAACGTCCTGGTGCACGGCGTCGCACCGGGTCAGCTCGCGGGCCTCGCGCTCGCGCTGGGTGGCGACCCCGCCGAGGCCGCCGCGCTCGTCGCGCGGCTCGGATCGGCGCTGCGCGAGGTGGGCGCCCCGCGGGAGATCTCGCTGCTCGTCACCGAACGCGTGCCGCACGCCGCCGTCCTCCGGGTCTTCGACGCGCTCACCGACACGGGCCTCGCGCCGGTGCGGCGCACCGCCGGGGAGGCCGCCGCGCGACCGAACGTCGCCGCCGTGATCGTCTCGACGGGCCTCGTACCGCCGTATCTCGCGAGAGAGCTCGTCTCGGCCGATGTGATGCACGTCCCGATCGTGCTCGACGCACAGCGCGCGGTCGTGGGCCCCGCCGTCCGCCCCGGCGCCACGGCGTGCCTCGCCTGCCTGTGGGCGCACGAGACTGACCGCGACCCCGCCTGGCCGATGCTCGCGAGCCAGCTCGTCGCGCGGCGGATCCCGGACGGCCCGTCGCGATCGATCGCCGGCTTCGCCGCCGCGCTCGTCCCGCAGGTCCTCGATTCCGTGTCACCGGGCTCGGACCGCAGCCGCTCGGTCGAGCTCAGCCGCGACGGCCGACGCCGCTGGCGCTCGCACGTTCCGCACGCAGAATGCCTGTGCCGATCTCAGCCAGGAAACGAGACGGAGATCGTTCGCCTCGACCCGTCGCGCGCGCCCACGAGATCGAGAGCGTCTGCTCGGCACGAGTGATCCCCACGTACGCGAGGCGCCGCTCCTCGTCCACGGCCTCGAGCGTGGACGCGTAGGAGATCGGCAGCAGTCCCTCCGACACGCCGACGAGGAACACGTGGGGCCACTCGAGGCCCTTCGCGGCATGGAGCGTCGCGAGGGTGACGGTGTGCATGGCCGGCTCGTGCTGATCCTTTGCCCGCGCCAGGAGCTCGTCGGCGAAGCCGCGCAGGCTCCGCTGCGAGCTCGACTCGGCGAGACGGATGATCGCCTGCCGCGCCTCCCACGCGTTCCGAAGCGCACCGCCCGCGGCGGGAGCCTCGTCGACGTGGCCGAGGCCCCGGAGGACGTCCCGCACCGCGTCGAGGAAGCCGAGCTCGCTGGGCGCCACCGCGGCGCCGCGGATCGCGAGGATCGCCTGGCGCACCTCCGGCAGATCGAAGAAGCGGGTGCCTCCGAGCACGCTCGATGCGACCTGCGCATCCGCGAGCGCCTGTTGGAGGAGCGCCGACTGACCGTGGGCGCGGTAGAGCACCGCGATGTCGTTGGCCCGGACGCCGCCATCGATTAGCGCTCGAATCCGCGACGCGGTGCCCGCCGCCTCGGCCGCGTCGTCTGCATACTCGACGACGACCGGCTGCGGGGCCCCGGGCTCTCGGGTCGGTCGCAGCCGAAGCGCGCCCGGGCGATCGCGCATCAGCGCGTTCGCCGCGTCGAGGATCGGTGGCGCCGATCGGTAATTGTGCTCGAGTCGCACCACGGTCGCGTCGGGATAGCGGGTGCCGAACTCGAGCAGGTGCTTGGCCTCGGCCCCCGTGAAGGAATAGATCGTCTGGCTCGCGTCGCCGACCACGCAGATGTCGCGGCGATCGCCGAGCCACAGCTCGAGCAGGCGATTCTGAAGCGCCGACACGTCCTGGTACTCGTCGACGGTGAAGTGCCGGTACTGCTCCCGGATCGCGACGGCCACGCGCGGCTCCGCCTCGATCATGCCCGCGCATGCGAGCAGGACGTCCTCGAAGTCGAGCTGGCGGCGCTCGTCCTTCAGCTTCTCGTACGCGGCCATCAGATCGACGAGTGCCGACGCGCCCACTGATCCGATCGCCCTGCCGAGCGCGGCGTAGTTCTCGATCGACCGCATCGTCACCTTCCGCCACTCGATCTGCGCGGCGATGTCGCGGAGCGTGTTCGTGTCGGGGCGGATCCGCAGAGAGTCGGCGGCATGCGCCAGAAGGCGCACCTTGTTGTCGATGATCGAGGGGGCGGTGTCGCCCGCGACGGTCGGCCAGAAGTAGTTCAGCTGCGAGAGCGCGGCGGCGTGGAACGTCTTCGCCTGCACGCCCGTCACGCCCATCTGACGCAGGCGCCCGCGGAGCTCGCCCGCGGCCTTCGTCGTGAACGTCAGCGCGAGCACCCGGTTCGGCGTGTAGGTGCCCTCGTCGACTCCGTGCGCGATGCGGTGCGTGATCACGCGCGTCTTTCCCGTGCCGGCGCCCGCGAGGACCGCCACGGGCCCGCGGAGGACCTCGGCGGCGCGGCGCTGCGACTCGTCGAGGGCGTCGAGCGGGCTCACTTCGCGTCGTACCAGGCGCGGATCAGGTGGTGCGCGACAGAGGCCCCGCCCGGCAGCCGCACGTCGAGCTCGCCGGCGAGACCCCGTCCGATCTCCTCGCGCATGAACCAGCGGGACGCGATGATCTCCTCGCCGTCGGGCTCGACCTCCGATTCGTCTACGACGGTCGCATGGAATCCGAGCATGAGCGACCTCGGGAACGGCCACGCCTGCGACGTGATGTAGCGGAGCTCGTCGATGCGGATTCCGGTCTCTTCGAGCAGCTCGCGGTGCGCCGTGAGCTCGGCGGATTCGCCCGCCTCGACGAAGCCTGCGAAGCAGGAGAACATCTCGCCCTTCCACGCCGCGTTGGCCCCGAGCAGCAGCTTCGTGCGATCGCGATTGGTGACCGCAACGATCACCGCCGGGTCCGTGCGAGGGAAGTGCTCGCGGCCGCACGACACGCACCGGCGCGCCCAACCCGACGTGGTGACCGCCGCGTCGTTGCCACAGCGGGGACAGAAGGGCGAATCGACCAGCCAGCGCCCGAGCGCCAGGCCTGCAACGACGAGCGAAGCCTCGAATCCATCGAGCGAGGCCCCGACCGCGCGGTACGGTGCCCACTCGCCGCGGACGAGGGACGGCGCGTCGCCCGAGTGCACGGCGAGCAGGATCCCCTCGCCGGCACGCCCGCGCCCGAGGAACGCCCAGGCCGCGCCGTCCGCCACCTCGTCCGGATTCGCGAACGCCACCGAAGCGGCCTGAATCGGTGCGCTGTCGCCGTGGATCTGCAGCACGCGCGTCGCCGGGTCCCGCTGCAGCCGCTCGATGAGATCGTCCTCGGTGCGCTCTCGCGCGCTGGTGTCGAATGCATCGGCGAGATCGATCATCGAGGTCCTCTCGGTTGTGGCTTCCTGCGCGGATTCCTGCGTGGCGTGGTGGCCGCTCGCATGCTTGCCACCTAGTCTGGGCGGCATGGCACGTTCCCTTCTCACTCTAGCCGCGGCCGCTTCGGCGGCCCTGCCCGATGTCGAGATCCAAGGGGTGCGCCAGCTGACCACGGGCACGACCGGCCGCTACGACGCCGCCCTCGTGTCCGTGCCCGGAGGAGAGGATCTCGTCGCGCGAGTCCCCACCTCACCCGATGCCCTCGCCGACGTCGAGAGCGAGCTGATCGCGCTGCGCGCGCTCACCGCCGGCGCCCGCGAGATCATGGGATTCGACGCGCCAGAGCTGCGGGGAACCGCCCCCTTCGATGACACCCGCGTCATCGTGACGAGCTACCTGCGCGGTTATCACGTCGAGGCCTCGCACATCCCCGCCGGTCGGGGCGTCGCCGATGCCATCGGCCGCGCTCTCGCGCGCATCCACGACCTGCCGCAGTCCGTCGTCCGAGGTGCGGGTCTTCCTGTCCGCTCCCCCGCCGACGCGCGCGCTGACCTCGAGCGCCTGCTGGACGCGGTGGGGCGCAGCGGGCGCGTTCCCGTCCGGCTGATGGTGCGCTGGCGCGAGGCCGTCGAGGACGACCGGCTGTGGGATTACGATGCCCGGGTGGTTCTCGGCGGGACCCAGTCGACGTCGTTCGTGCTGCGTGATTCGCCGGACGGCACCCCGGAGGTTGCGGGCGTGCTGGACTGGCAGGGGCTCTCGATCGGGGATCCCGCGCTCGATCTGCACTGGAGCGCCGGCGCGCCCGACGCCGTCGACGACATCTTCGCCGCCTACGCGGCGGCCTCGGTGCGCGCGCCCGACCGGGCACTGCGCGTGCGCGCGCGCCTGCACGCCGAACTGGAGTTCGCTCGGTGGCTCGTGCACGGCATCGAGACGCACCGACCGGACATCGTGGACGATGCGGCGGATCTCATGGACTCGCTCTCCGCCGGGCTCGCGGGGGACGCGCTGCTCGCGGACCTGCCCCACCGCGACCGCGGTGACATGAGCGAGGCCATCGCAATCCTCGATCGCGTACCGCGCGACGTGCGAGCGGGCGCGGACACCTCCATGCACACCGACGCGTTCAATCCGGCCGATCTGTCGCTGCACACCGAGGAGGTGTGGGACTCGGCGCCGCCCCGGACCGCCAGCGAGCGGGCGAGTGCCGACGCCTCGACGGAGGCCGTCGACGTCACGCAGCCGGTCGCGCCCGCCCGGCCCTCCGCGGAAGCGGACGCCACGGATCCCTCCGACGCTACGCAGCCGGTCGATCTCCGCGACGACCGCTCGTAGCCGCGCGCCAGCGTTCGATGATCTCTCGCTCGTCGGCGGGGTGCTCGTCGCGGAGCACGAGGTCATCGGCGACGTAGTAGAGGACCGCGTCGATCGAGTCCAGCGGTACCCCGTGCCGGCGGTGATAGGCGAGGCGGTACAGCGCGAGCTGCAACATGCGGTCCGCCCGCTCGGCGGCGGTTCGGGGCGCCCGGCCCGTCTTCCAGTCGACGATTTCGATGCGCTCGCCCCGCCGATAGACGGCGTCGAGCTTGCAGATCATGATGTGCGGAGGACGCCCCTCGTCGAGCTCGAGCGCAAAATCGATCTCCGTCTCGACCTCGATCGGTTCGAGCCCTGCCCATTCGCTGCGCTCGAACGTCTCCCGCAGTGCCTCGAGGTCGCGTTCGTCATCGTCGGTGGCGGCGACGGATCCCGCCCATTCGTCGCCGTCGTCGAGATCCCACAGCGCGTCGTCGACGGAGGCGGCGGAGCCCGAGAGGCCGGAGCGCTGCTCGACCCACTGGTGGAACAGGGTGCCGAGACGCGTCTGGCGGAAGGGCCGCTCGGGCATCGGGCGCTCGAGCTCGCCAATCGTCGCGTCGAAATCGACGACGTAGTCCTTGAACTTCGACGCGGGCACGCGGGCCGGGATTGACATCGTCCGTGCCCGTCGCTGCTCGTCGCGCTCCGCGATCAGGCGGCTGATCTCCGGGCTCTCCTCGATCGGCGCGGCCTCGCGGACGGCGCGAGCCGCCGCTTCGACGACTGCCCGACGTGCCCCCAGCGGGTCGAGGGGCCACGTCGCCTGCGCACCCGGGCCGCCGTACGGGTTCTCGGCCTCCTTGTCCCGCGGGGCGATGCTCGCGCGGGCCCGCCGCAGCCGCTCGGCGTAGAGTTCCTGGACGTCCTCTTCCTCGAAGAGCGCCCGGTCGTCGCCGGGCTCTCCCTCGTCGACGCTCCCCGCCCCGACAGCGCGGATCCGCCCCTCGAACTCGTCGAGGATCTCCTCGAGATAGGTGCTCGCCGGGCGCGGTCGCGCGTGACCGGCCCAGTGGGACCCCGTCAGGAGGAGGTGCCCGCGGGCGCGCGTGACCGCGACATACGCCAGGCGACGGTCTTCGTGCTCGGCGGCGTCACGAACGCCGCCGCGGAAGCTCTCGAACGCATCGGCGAGTTCCGCCGTCAGCTCATCCCGCGTCTCGTCGGTCACGATCGCGGGGGCGGCCCACTCGAAAACGGGGCGCGCGGCGGCGTCTCCGCGGAACGGATCGGGCAGATGACCGAACGAGAACCCCGCGGCGAGCTCCCGCGGCGTCGAGGGAAGCTCCCCCGCGACGAGGCGCACGACCGCGACGGCGTCCCACTCGAGGCCCTTCGAACCGTGGATCGTGAGGAGCTGCACGACGCCCGGCTCGGGCGGCTCGCTGCGCGGGGCGAGATCGTCCGCCCGCTCCGCCTGATCGATCCACGCCAGCAGGCTACCGAGAGTTCCGCGTTCGTCGATCGAGAGGAACCCCCGCACCTCATCCGCAAAGGCGCGGAGCTGAAGGTGCGATGACCGCGCGGATCCGCGGGATTCGTTCGCATAGAGCTCGATGTCGAGCCGGAGCTCCTGCTCGATCATGCGGAGAAGTTCGGGAATCGGTGCCCCGGCGGCACGGCGCAGGCGTTCGATCACCTCGGCGGCGTCGCGAAGTCGCGCGCGCCCCTCGGGCGTGAAGCCCTCGAGCAGGCGATAGTCGTCGGGGCTCCGGCGCAGGAACTCGAGGGCATCGATGATCGAGACCTGCTCGTCGATGCCCGCCGAGGCGCGTATACGGGCGCGCACCTCATCGCTCAGCGGCGCGAGGGAACCGTCGCGCCTACTGAGCGCCTTCGCGAGGTCGTAGAGCGCACCCATGTCGGCGACACCGACCGCGAACCGCGGTCCGATGAGTAGCCGGATCAGGGCCGACCCCTCCGCCGGGCTGTGGATGACCCTGAGCGCCGACACGACGTCGACGACCTCCGGGGCGGACAGCAGCCCGCCGAGACCGAGGATCCGATGCGGGATCCCGCGTTCGGCGAGGGCGTCGGCGAACTTCTGCATGTGCTTCTTGGCGCGGAACAGGACCGCGCCGGTGTGCGGCTTGCCGGACTTCCCGGCCGCGGCATGCTCTGCCCGGCGTTCGTCGAACCACTCGGCAACGGCCGCCGCCTCGTCGTCGACGGTCTCGGGGTACCGCACCTCGAGGTCGCCGATGCCGGCCCCGGGGTTCGGCTCGAGCGGCGGGACCGCGATGGTGCCTGGATGTGCGAGCGGGGCGACCAGGCGATTCGCGGCGGCGAGGACCACGCGGTCATTGCGCCAGCTCGTCATGAGGGCGTACGTCCTCGCCGCCCCGTCGCCGGCGAACTCGCGCGTGAACGCGTGCATGTTGTCGGAGCTCGCTCCGCGCCAACCGTAGATCGACTGGTTCGGATCGCCCACTGCCATGACCGCAAGCCCCCGGAACATCCCCGCCAGCAGCCGCGTCTGTAGCACCGAGGTGTCCTGATATTCATCGAGCAGCACGACCGGGTACTGCTCTCGCAGCTCGCTCACGACGTCCGGTGCGCTCTCGATGACGTCGAGCGCCCCCGAAACCTGGTCGGCGAACTCGAGCAGGCCCCTGCGCTGCTTCTCCGCCGTATACGCCGCGACCAGATCGAGGAGCATCGGCAGCGCGACGAGCGCCGCGTGCGCCTTGTCCCAGTGCTTGTCTCCCCGTGCGGTGAGGAACGGTTCGAAGTCGGCCGCGCGGCGCGCCGCCCACCGGCGCACGGCATCCGGATCGACGCGGTTGTCGAGAAGCGCGGCGGCCAGGCGCTGCACGTCCTCGACGATCGTGTTGGGCGAGCGCTCGAGGTCGACGAGGGCGGGGTGCGTCGACGAGACGACGACCCCGCGGGCGAGCAGCCAGGCCGCCGACCCGCTCAACACCTCGGCGTCGGGGTCGCGCCCGATGCGCGACGCGTTCTCGCGCACGACCGAGTCCGCGAAGGCGTTGTACGTCGAGACGCGAGGCCGGTTCAGCAGCGCATCCAGCACGTGATCTTCGCCACGGCGCGGAATCCCCCATCGCGACGCGAGCTCGTCGAGCACCGCGCGACGGACGGTCGCGCGCTGCGCCTCGGTCTCTGCCCGGGCGACGCGCGCGAACTCGGGCGCCGCCAGGACCTCGCCGAGGCGGGGCAGGAGGCCGCGCGTCTCGAACTCGTCGAGCACGGCGAGGCGGCGCGAGATGCGCTCGGCGAGCTCACCCGCGGCCTTGCGGGTGAACGTCAGCCCGAGGATCTGATCGGCGCGAACGAAGCCGTTGGCGACGAGCCAGAGGACACGGGCGGACATCGTCTCGGTCTTGCCGCTACCGGCGCCCGCGACGACGAGTGCGGGTTCGAGCGGTGCCTCGATGACCGCGCGCTGAGCGGCCGTCGGGCGGTGCTGTCCGAGGGCGTCCGCGATCTGGTCGGCCGAGATGGCGGGGACGCCGGGGGCGGTGGTCATGCGCTGACTGCTCCGATCGTGTGGATGCGGCAGATCGGCGTGAATCGTGCGCCGTGGCAGTGGTCCTCGACCGCCGCTGTGAAACTCGAGGCGGCCATGCCGCGCGCGGCCTCCGCGACGCGGGTGAGGAACTCCTCGCGGTCATCGCCGAGGAGCGTCTGCTGATGCGCGACGCGGTAGTCGCTCTTCGCGAGCGTCTTCGAGACGACGACCAACCGTGCCCCGGCGAGCGCGTCGGGCCGCGCCCCGCCGACGAGTCCCTGCTCGACCGCGATCTGATAGGCCGCTAGCTGCGCGTCACCCGCGACCTTCGCATCGGCGACGCGTTCCTCGCTCTTCCCGCTCTTCAGGTCGACGACGACGACCCGCCCGCCGGATTCGTCCTGCGCGCGCATCGGCGTGAAGCCGCGTCCGCGCGCCGCGGCGTGGTCTCCGGCCGCCACGGGGTACTCCTCCACGCGGTCGATGCTGCCGCTGATGACCGCGTGCCCCGCGCGGTGGGCGTCCGCGCCGTGGACGATCGACCCGTCGGCCACCGATACGGCGTACTGGAAGTCGGCCTCGGAGGCGATCACGCGCCCGCCCTGCGACCGCACCTGCTGGAGATACGAGTCGAGTCGCTCGATGTACTGGTCGATGCGGCGGCGCTCCTTCTCCGCGATCCATGGCGTCTCGAAGTCGAGCTCGCCCCAGCGCTCGTCGACGACGGCGCGCATCGCGTCGACGCCGCCCTCGGGGACGCGCTCGAGAGCCGCGTGCAGAAGCGTACCGAGCCCCGCGCTCGGCGACGTGACCGTGTCGCCGCCCAGCGAGCCGATGGCCCACTCCAGGCCGCAGGCCTCGAAGCCGTCGATGCGCGACGGCGACACGCTCACGAAGGTCGCGTCGAGGTCGCGCAGGGGCGCGAGCGTCGATGCCGGGCGTATGCCGTACCACTCGTCGGGATCGGCACCGGGCACGCCGTGCGCGGCGAGCACTCGGAGCTGAGCCGCCGCCTCCGCGCGCGCCGCGTCGTTCCGAGAGCTTGTGAGGAGCCGACGGTAGTGCCCGACAAGACCGCGGAGCGACAGTGGATGCTCGGCCCCGTCGTCGGGGTCGAGTGCGGGGGGCAGATAGCCGAACAGCGGGCTCGGCGATGACCCCTCGTCGTCGACGGCCGTGACGAGCACCTTCGTGCGCGCCCGGGACAGTGCGCGAACGAAGAGGCGGAGCTCGTCGTAAAGCGCCTGCCGGCGCCGGTCCAGAGTCGCGGGTTCCGGCATGGGCGTTCCATCGCGGTGCGCGCGCACGGCGTCGGCGAGGCGCCACGTGCCGAGCAGTCCGCCGCGCAATCGCGTGTTGGGCCAGACGCCGTCTTGGAGGCCGGCGATCACGACGACGTCGAACTCGGTCGAGAGTGCGTTGGCGGGCGTCATCAGTGCCACCGTCGCGTCGCGCTCGGGCGCCGACAGCGTGTCCTCGGGAACGTCGCTGTCGAGAATCTCGCGGATGAAGTGATCGGCGCTCTGGCGTGGGTTGCGCTCGATCGCCCGCTTTGCGGCGGCGAAGAGAGCGACGAGACCGTCGAGGGAACGCGCGGCGTCGCCGGCCGTCGGGCCGGGCGAGGTCGCCTGACGCCGCCAGACGTCCGCGAGACGCCTATTGCCCGCGAGGCGCGCGCGGTCCCAGACGTGCCAGAGGAGCTCGTGGATCGTCGCTCCCTTCTCCGCCATCTCGTGGACCTGGTGCAGGGTCGTGGCGAAACGCTCGGCTCGGCGCCCCTCGTCGGTATCCAGGGACGAGAACAGAACGGGATGCGCGAAGCCCTCGGCGAGCAGTTCACGCGCGGGACGGGTACCGGCGGCCTCGAGCTCGGCGTGACGCAATCCTCCGCGAAGACGACGAAGAGCCACGCCGTCGAATCCTCCGAACGGCGTGCGCAGCGCCTCGACCAGCGCGTCGACGCCGCGCCGGTCTCGCGGCAGGAGCGCGAGGCGCACGAGCTCGAGAATCTGCCGAACGGTGCGCTCGCTCCCCAACGGGCGCGGGACGCCGGAAGCGCGGGTCGGCACGTCTCTCGACGCGAGCTCGGATTCGAGGGCGACGAGCTGCCGGGTGTCGTGTGCGATGACCGCCATCCGGCCCCAGGGCACGCCGTCGCTCAGGTGCAGTTCGCGCAGGGCTCGCGCGATCTGATCGTGCTCCTCCCCTGGGCTGGGCGCCTTCACAACCCGGACGTCTCGCCACTGCTCGGGCTCTGCTCCGGGCGCCCGTCGATGCTCGACGCGGCCGCCCGCGCCGATCGCCTCGGTCGCCCGGCGGACGAGCCAGCCGATCTCCTCCGACGATCGATGCTGGCCGCGCAGCACATGCACATCGCCCAGCGCGTCCACGAGGGCAGCGAAGACGTCCGGCCCGATACCGCGGAACGCCCCCGACGCGATGTCAGGATCGCCGGCGGCGAGCACCGCGACACCCCGCGCCCTCAGAGCGCCGACGAGCGCGACTCCGCCCTGCGTGAGCTCCTGGGCATCGTCGACGAGCACCGCGCGGATCCGATCGATGCCGGGCAGCGCGCCGCCACGGACCAGCGCCTTCCGCGCCGCGCTCGCAAGCTCGGCCGCCCCCATCGAGTTCGTGCTCATCCGGCTGAGAACGGCGCCGTACTCGCGCGTGAGGGCGGCGATGGGCGCCCATGCGCCGCCCGCGAGCGCGGCGAGCTCCTCGCGCGACACGTCGAGCTCGATCGCCGCGTCGAGGAAGGCCCGCAGCTCGGAGCGGAAGTCCTTCGAGCGCCGCACCGTCTCGCCGAGATGCTCGGGCCAGGGGATGCGCGGCGCGTCGATGTCGCCCTCGATCACCTGCGAGAGGATGCGGTCCTGCTCGGCGCCCGTCAGCAGTTCGGGCGCCGGTTCACCGCGGAGCGTCAGCTCGGCGCGAGCGATCTGGAAGGCGAAGGACCCCACGGACCGCGCGAGCGGCCCGGGCGTCGCGACGCCGACGCGCTGCGCGAGCCGATCGCGCAGCCGCGTCGCCGACGCACGGGATGGCGTAAGCACGAGCACCTGGTCGGCACCGAAGGCCGCGTCGGCTCCGCCGACCAGACGCGCGACGCGTTCGACCAGCACCGCCGTCTTCCCGCTGCCCGGCGCACCGATGATCGTGCCGCTCGCCTCGGAGGGCAGCTCCAGCACCGCTCGCTGTTCGGCATCCCAGGTGATCTCGCTCATGGGTTCCACGCTAGTGAGGACCACCGACAAAGAAACGATCCCGCCCGCGCGTTCGCCCTCAGCGTGCGCCGCCGCCGCGCCCGAGACGCGCGGATAGAGTGGATTTCGCGCCCCGATCGGGGTGAGTCAGCACGACGAAAGGCACGACCCGTGGATATCCGCATCGGAATGATGAACACCGGCCGCGAGCTCAACTTCTCCTCGGACGAGACGGCCGAGGCCGTCGCCGCCAGGGTCGATGAGGCCCTGACCGCGGGCACGACGCTCACGCTGAACGACGCCAAGGGATCGACCTACATCGTTCCCGCGACGGCGCTCGCCTACGTCGAGATCGGCTCGCAGGACGTTCGCAAGGTCGGCTTCGTCGCCTGAGTCCGCCGCCACGAGCCCCGGCTGAGGCGCCCGGTCGCCGCGGATCGGCCGGGGCTCAGGCGGACAGCCCGAGGGCGCTCATCCGCTGCGAGTGCGCCGCGATGAGCGCGGTGAAGACCGGCTCGACCTTCTCGGCGTCATCGGAATCGTGCGCGGGAAGCAGGGCAGCGCGCGCGACGAGCAGGGTGTCGCCGACCAGGCGGCGGGCCCACATCGACAGCAGACCGCGCATCTCCTCATCGGCATCGATCGTCGCCCTGAGGAGCTGCGTGAGCTGCTGACGGTCGTGGTCGGCCCCCAGGATCCGTTCGACCCGGCGCCCCGTCTCCCCGTAGCTCGACGCGAGCGCGAGATAGAAATCGTCGAGGATCCCGGCCGTGATGTGCACCGTCAGCATGGTCTCGCGCTGACGGGATCCGAGCGTCGAGGTGCGGAACGCGTCGAGGCTCGCGCGGAACGGCTCCATCGCCTCGGCCGGATCCACGCCGCGGGCGCGGATGATCTCGACGATCTCGCGGTGCTTCGCGAGAGCGGCGCCCGCGGCGAGCGACAGCGCCTCCTTCTCGACGAGCTCGGGGGTGCGGCGAATCAGGCGCGTGAGCGTCTCGAAGTACCCCAATTGCAGGTACGCTGCCTGGCCCAGGAACACCATGACGTCGGGCGCGAGCTCCGCGAAATCGACGCGCACGGCGTCGCCGATCTCGCCCCGTGCCCGCAGACGCAGCTTGCGGACGGGCCTGCGACGCTGCCAAAACCAGTTCACCACGATCACCAGGGTACGCTGGAGACAGCCCCGGCATGGGATCGGGGCCCCGCGCCTGTGGCAGATGAGTAGAGGCGTGGACATCTCCACCGGCGGCGGCCGCGTCATCTGGCGCCGCGCCGTCGAGACAGGCACTCACACATGACAACGTTCGCGGATCTCTCCGTCGATGAGGACATCGTCGCCCAGCTGGCGACTAAGGGAATCGAGAATGCGTTCCCCATCCAGGAGCAGACGATCCCGATCTCGCTCCCCGGGCAGGACGTCATCGGCCAGGCGAAGACCGGAACCGGCAAGACCTTCGGCTTCGGCATCCCCGTCGTGCAGCGACTCGGCAAGGACCCGGAACCCGGCGTGAAGGCCCTCATCGTCGTGCCGACGCGCGAGCTCGCGACCCAGGTGTACGAGGACATGGATCTGCTCACGGCGGGCCGCTCGACCAGCGTCGTCGCGATCTACGGCGGCAAGGCCTACGAGGGTCAGATCGAGCAGCTCCGCGCGGGCGCGCAGATCGTCGTCGGCACGCCCGGCCGTCTGATCGACCTCGCGGGCCAGGGGCTCCTCGACCTGTCGGGCGCGACCGAGGTCGTCCTCGACGAGGCCGACAAGATGCTCGACCTCGGCTTCCTCGCCGATATCGAGAAGATCTTCCAGCGGGTCGCAGCGAAGCGGCACACGCAGCTCTTCAGCGCGACGATGCCCGGCCCGATCGTGGCGCTTGCGCGCCGCTTCATGTCGAACCCGATCCACATTCGCGCGACGGACCCCGACGAGGGCCTCACGCAGGCGAACATCCGCCACATCGTCTATCGCGCGCACCAGCTCGACAAGGACGAGGTCATCGGCCGGATCCTGCAGGCGAACGGCCGCGGAAAGACCGTGATCTTCACGCGCACCAAGCGCCAGGCGCAACGCCTCGTCGACGAGCTTACCGACCGCGGATTCTCCGTCGGCGGAGTGCACGGAGACATGGGGCAGGAGCAGCGCGAGCGCTCGATGGCCGCGTTCAAGGCCGGCAAGAAGGACGTCATGGTCGCGACCGATGTCGCGGCGCGCGGCATCGACGTCAACGACGTCACGCACGTCATCAATCACACGATCCCGGACGACGAGAAGACTTACCTGCACCGCGCGGGCCGCACGGGTCGCGCGGGCCGCGAGGGCATCGCCGTGACCTTCGTCGACTGGGACGACCTGCACAAGTGGGCGCTCATCAACCGCGCCCTCGACTTCGGGCAGCCCGAGCCCCTCGAGACCTACTCGACCAGCCCGCACCTCTACGCCGACCTCGACATCCCCGAGGGCACGAAGGGGCGCATAACGACGGCGCCGAAGAAGGACGACAAGCCGGCGCGCGAGCCTGGCCAGCGCACGCGCCGCCGCCGCTCGTCCGGATCCGCCGGCGCGGCATCGACCGATGCGCCGGCCGAGGGCCAGGGCACGCACGACGGCACCGGCAAGGAGCACCACGACGGTAAGCCCTCCCCGGCACGCCGCCGGCGCCGCAGCCGGCGCTCCTCGGGCCAGGGCACGCAGGGCGCATAACGACGCCTCGGGCGGCTCTCCTTCGGGAGGGCCGCCCTTTGCGTTACGCCAGCACGGGCTCGGTGCCGCGGGCGGCGCGAACGATCCGTTCCAGCATGTCGGGTGCGGTCGTGTGCTCGCCGGGACGGTTCGGCTTGCCTGCGGCGCCGTGATAGTCGCTCGATCCCGTCACGATGAGGTCGTGCGCCGTCACGATGCGCTCGAGATGCGCGACGCCGGCCGGGGTGTTCTCGCGGTGGCCGAGTTCGAAGCCGCCCAGACCGTCCTCGATGAGGCTGCGGATCACGTCGTCGGGCAGCATGCCGCGCCCCGCCGGATGGGCGATGACCGACACGCCGCCGGCACCGTCGATCGCGCGCACGACCTCCCCCGGGTCGGGCGCATCGTGTCCGACGTAGTAAGGTCCCGCCGGGTGCAGGATGCGGGCAAAGGCCTCCTCGCTCATCGCCACGACGCCCGCGGCGATGAGCGCGTCGGCGATGTGCGGGCGCCCGACGGTCGCATCGCCCGCGCGCTGCGCGAGTACATCGGCCCACGTCACGGGAAAGTCGAGCGCGATGAGCTCCGCGATCCGCTCGGCCCGTCCGACCCGGTCGTCGCGCACGCGCGCCATGAGGCGCGCCAGCGCCGGTGATGAGGGGTCGGGCAGGTACGCCAGGACGTGCACGCTCCGCCCGCGGTGCTTCGCGCTGAGCTCGATGCCGGATACCAGCGCAAGCCCGTTCGCGCGCGCGGCAACGGCCGCCTCCTCCCAGCCCGCGACGGTGTCGTGGTCCGTCAGGGCGAGAGTTCGAACCCCCGCCTCCGCGGCACGCTGCACGACCTCCGTCGGCGACTCCGTGCCGTCCGAGAAGGTGGAGTGCAGATGGAGGTCTGCGGGGGTCGGGAGTAGGTGTCGCACGAAAGGATCCTAGGCCAATGCGCAGGTTTCCCCCGCCCGTGCCTGCGGGTTTTCCCAGCGCCCGTGCGTAGGCTCGCCCCGTGATGCGTTCGTTCGGTGTCCTCGTAACGGTCATCTTCGCGTGCGTCGCGGCCGTCCTGACGTGGCCGCAGTTCTTCCGACTCGAGCACACGATCGGCATCGCGCACATCGTCGCCCTGCGGGGCGCCGCCGTGACCGGTTTCGCCGTCCTCGCGGTGCTCTTCCTGCTGCTCGCGGCGTCGCGCCGGATCCGCGGATTCGCCGTCTCGATGGCGTTCGTGAGCGTGCTCGCGGCCATCTGCGGCGGCGTCACCCTCGGCCTGCGCGGCTATGGATCCGACACGCTGCCGGACAAGCTCGATGACAGCGTGCGGGTGATGGCCTGGAACACGGCCGGCGAGGCGACGAGCGCGGAACAGATCGCTCAGACCGCGGTCGCGATGGAGGCGGACATCATCGCCCTGCCCGAGACGACGGAGGCAACGGGCGAGCAGGTCGCGCTGCTCATGCGCGATCTCGGCCGCCCCATGTGGGTGCACACCGAGGCCTACAACGAAGACATCGAGCGCGGTCCCGACGCGTGGCAGACGACGTTGCTGATCTCGCCGGACCTCGGCGACTACGCGGTGATCGAGGCGTCTTCCGACGGCACGACGGTCCTCCCCTCCGCCGTCGCCATGCCGGTCGACGGCACCGGCCCTATCGTGGTCGCGGCCCACGCGGTCGCGCCGCAGCCCCGCTACCTCGACCAGTGGCGGCACGACCTCGCGTGGCTCGCCGACCAGTGCGTCGACGGCAACGTCATCATGGCGGGCGATTTCAACGCCACCCTCGACCACATGGCGCGCCTCGGCCAGGGCGATGCCGACATGGGCTACTGCTACGACGCCGCCTCGCGCACGGGCAACGGTGCCGCCGGCACCTGGCCGACGTCCGTTCCCGAGCTGCTCGGCGCGCCGATCGATCACGTCATGGCGACGAGCAATTGGAGCATCAGCGGATCCGCCGTCGTGGGGAACGCCGACGGGAGCGACCACCGGCCGCTCGTCGTCCAGCTCGACCCGGCCGGCTGATCAGCGCGAGTGACTACCCTGGTGTCATGAGCGACACCAGCGAATCCACGACGTCCGACAGCAACACGAATCGCCGTCAGCCGTTCCCCCAGGGTTTCCTCGACACGATCGGAACCGGCTGGGCGGACCGCACCGACGAGATCCCCTCACCGCGCGAGTCCGCGCCGTTCGCCGCTGCGCGGCGCGCGGCCCTGAGCGCACAGTTCCCGGGCCGCCGGCTCGTGATCCCCGCGGGCGGCTTCCGTCAGCGCTCGAACGACACCGACTTCCCCTTCCGCGCGCACTCCGCCTTCGCGCATCTCACGGGCTGGGGATCCGACGCGGTCGCGGACTCCGTGCTGGTGTTCGCGCCGAACGGCGACGCGCACGACGTCACGCTCTACCTCCGCGACCGTGCCACCCGCGATACGCCGGAGTTCTACCGCGACGCGACCATCGGCGAGTTCTGGGTCGGCCCGCGCCCCTCTCTCGAGGCCGTCGCCGCCGACCTCGGCATAGCAACGGATCACCTGGAGAACTTCACGCCGGGCGACGAGGACCTCGTCGTCGACGAGCACGAGGGGCTCACGAGCGCCGTCAGCGAGCTTCGTCTCGTCAAGGACGAGTACGAGATCGCGCAGATGCAGCTCGCCGTCGACGTGACCGCGAAGGGCTTCGACGACATCGTTCGCGAGCTGCCCCGCATCATCGAGCACCCGCGCGGAGAGCGCGTCGTCGAGGGCGTGTTCCACCTCCGGGCACGGACGGATGGGAACTGGGAGGGCTACGACACGATCGCCGCCAGCGGTCCCCACGCCTGCTACCTGCACTGGACCCGCAACGACGGAGCCGTCGTGCCGGGCGATCTCATGCTCGTCGACGCCGGCGTGGAGCTCGACAGCCTGTACACCGCCGACATCACCCGGACGATCCCCGTCAGCGGTTCGTTCACCCCCGTTCAGCGCAAGGTGTACGAGGCGGTGCGCGAGGCCGCCGACGCGGCGTTCGCTGCGGCGCGGCCCGGCATGCTTTTCCGAGAGCTCCACGACACCGCGATGAAGGTCATCGCCGAGCGCACGGCCGAGTGGGGTCTCCTGCCGGTGACGGCGGAGGAGGCGCTCGACGCGGACAAGGGCGGCCAGCAACGCCGGTACATGGTGCACGGCACGAGCCATCACCTCGGCATGGACGTGCACGACTGCGCACAGGCGCGGCGCGAGATGTACTACGGCGGTACCGTCGAGGCCGGCATGATCTTCACGATCGAACCCGGCCTGTACTTCCAGATCGACGACGAGACGGTGCCGGCCGAGTATCGCGGCATCGGCGTGCGCATCGAGGACGACATCCTCATGACCGAGGACGGCCCCGTCAGCCTCTCCTCGGCGATCCCCCGCACCGCGGACGAGATCGAGGCGTGGGTTCAGTCGCGCGACTGAACCGGCGCCTCTGGCGCCGTCCCGGGCTCGGTGGGCTGCTCGCCCGCCGGGCCCGCGTTCGTCTCGGGCGCCTGGGGAGCCGTCGGACGGGGCAGGTCGGTGATGCGGACGCCGTACTGCGGCGGATCCATCGACGGCGGGCGCGAGACGGTCGTGCGCGGCTTCGTCGTCCCGAGGATCTCGCGCGACTTCGCGGTGTACGTGCCGGCGACCGTCACCTCGTAGCGCTCGGCGGTGATCGCCATCATGCTCGCGTAGTCGCGGCGGCGGCGCACGAGCGAGTAGTTGAGGATGCGCATGGCCATGCCGAAGGCGACGCCAATGAGGAGCACGCCCCCGATCATCGCGATGCCGGCCTCGGGAACCCAGATCACCGCGAAGGCGGAGATCAGCATGCCGAACAGGAGGCCGTTCAGCGCGCCCTGCCATGCCGCGCGCCCCCAGCCGAGCTTGCCCGTGACCTTCTCGACGGAGCGCAGGCCCTTGCCGACGATTGCGATGTCGCGTGCGGGGATCTCCTTCTCGATGAGCTTCGACACCGCCCGCTGCGCGCCCTCGTATTTCGAGTAGGTCGCGACGGTCTCGCCCACTTCGGGGGTCGGCAGCGTCATGTTCATCATGCTCATGCTTCCATTGTCCCACGGGGCCTCGCGGCGGGCCCGGCGGGGCCTATGCGCCTCCTGTGAGAGTGTGTAGCTCCGGCGACTACTCTGGTCTCGTGAGCATGCAGAGGGTATTCGTTGGTCGGTTGGCCGGCTGCCCGGTCTTCGATCCGGCGGGTGATCGGCTCGGCAAGGTGCGCGACGTGGTCGTCGTGTATCGAAGTGAGTCGTCGCCCCGCGTGATCGGGCTCGTGCTCGAGATCCCGGGGCGGCGCCAGGTGTTCGTGTCGATCGGGCGCGTCACGTCGATCGCGCAGGGCCAGGTCATCACGACGGGCCTCATCAACGTGCGCCGCTTCGAGCCGCGCGCCGACGAACGCCGCATCATGGCGGAGATCGTCGGGCGCCGCGTCGAGCTCGCCGACGGATCCGGATCCGCCGTGATCGAGGATGCGGCGATCGAGCCGAATCGCATCGGTGAATGGTCGATCGGACAGCTGTATCTCCGCAAGCCGCGCACGAGCGCCTCACCGTTCTCGAAGGGTCCGACGGTGTTCGCCACGTGGGACGAGATGCGCGAGAGGCAGGCACCGGGACAGCCGCAGTCGGCCGAGCAACTGGCGCAGAGCTACGCCGAGCTCCGCCCCGCGGACCTCGCGGGTGCCCTCCTCGATCTGCCGCAGTCGCGCATGATCGAGGTCGTCTCCGAGCTGAGCGACAAGCGGCTCGCCGACGCGCTCGAGGAGATGCCGGAGGAAGACCAGGTGTCGATCCTCGACGCGATCGGCAACGAGCGCGCGGCCGACGTGCTCGACGAGATGGATCCGGACGACGCGGCCGACGTGCTCGGCGAGCTCAGCGACGAGCGCAGCGAGCAGCTGCTGCAGATGATGGAACCGGACGAGGCCGACGACGTTCGACTCATCCTGCGCTACGGTCCGAACACGGCGGGCGGTCTCATGACCACCGAGCCGATCATTATGCCCGCCGACGCCACGATTGCCGAGGGCCTCGCCCGGATCCGGCGCCACGAACTGCATCCCGCCCTCGCCGCGAGCGTGTACGTCACGCTGCCGCCCTACGAGACGCCCACGGGGCATTATCTGGGGGCCGTGCACTTTCAGCGCATGCTCCGATACCCTCCCCACGAGCGCATCGGGGCGATCCTCGACGAGTCGATCGAGCCCGTTCAGGCGGAGTCGACCGGCGCGGAGGTCGCGCGGCGCCTCGCCACCTATGACCTCGTCTCGATGCCGGTCGTCGACCGGGCGCACCGCCTTCTCGGTGCCGTCACCGTCGATGACGTGCTCGATTCGCTCCTGCCGGACGACTGGCGATCGCACGACGAGGACGACCCGATCCCCGCAATGGAAACCGGAACGATTCGGACGGTGAAGCCCTGATGGCGCGCGGAGAAGGACGCGGTTTCGTCCGCGGTCGCCGGCCCCGCATCGACGATGCCGTGCACACCAACGACCGCTTCGGCCGGGCCACGGAGTGGATCGCCCGGGCGATGGGCACGCCCACGTTCCTCCTGATCCTCACCGTCGTCTGCATCGTGTGGATGGCCTGGAACACGCTCGCCCCCGAGGAATGGCGATTCGACTCCGCGGCCATCGGGTTCACGGCGCTGACCCTGATCCTGTCGCTCCAGGCCTCGTACGCGGCTCCCCTGCTGCTGCTCGCGCAGAACCGTCAGGACGACCGCGACCGCGTCGCGCTGGAGAACGACCGCCAGCGCGCCGAGCGGAACCTCGCCGATACCGAGTACCTTGCCCGCGAGATCGTCTCCCTGCGGCTCACGCTCGCCGAGCTGCAGAAGGAGCAGGTCACGCGCGAGGCACTCCGCGATACGCTCCGCGATGTCGTGCGCGACACGGCCCACGACACCCTGCGCGACGAGATCCGCGAGGAGATCCGGGCCGAGCTCCGCGAGGAGATCCGCGAAGACGTGCGCCGCGAGCTGCGCGACGGCCGAGCGTGACCGGGTCCGCGCACGCACGAACACCGATGAGGAGCCGCCGATGAGCGATGCCGTCACCCTGCGCGTCACCGAGGCCGTCGGGCGCGTCACGGACCCCGAGCTGCGCCGACCGCTGTCGGAGCTCGACATGGTGCGCGGCGTCGCCGTCACGCCCGACCGCGTCGAGGTGAGCATCGCCCTGACGATCGTCGGCTGTCCCGCCGCGAACCGGATCGAGGCGGACGTGCGCGCCGCCGCCGAGGGCGCGGCGGAGGGCCGCGCCGTCGCGGTCGAGGTCGGCGTGATGACGCCCGCCGAGCGTCAGGCCCTGACGGAGCGGCTCCGCGGGCCGGCGAAGCGCAACCCCTTCGGGGCGGATTCGCTGACCCGCGTCATCGCCGTCACGAGCGGAAAGGGGGGCGTCGGCAAGTCGACGCTCACGGCGAACCTCGCCGTCGCCCTGGCGCGGCGCGGCCTCAAGGTCGGGCTCGTCGACGCCGACGTGCACGGGTTCTCCATCCCCCAGCTGCTGGGGCTCGTGGACGGCGACGAGGTGGCCTCCCCCACGCAGCTCGGCGACATGATCCTGCCGCCCATCGCGCACGAGGTGAAGACGATCTCCATCGGCATGTTCCTGAAGCAGTCCGACGGATCCAACCCCGGCGCCGTGATGTGGCGGGGGCCGATGCTGCACCGCACGTTGCAGCAGTTCCTGACCGACGTGTTCTTCGGCGACCTCGACGTGCTCCTGCTCGACATGCCGCCTGGCACGGGCGACATCGCCATCTCGGCCGGTCACCTCCTGCCGGGGGCCGAGGTCATCGTCGTCACGACTCCGCAGGCGGCGGCGAGCGACGTGGCGATCCGTTCGGGGCTCGTCGCCCGACAGGTCGGGCAGCGCGTCATCGGCGTCGTCGAGAACATGTCGGCGATGGTCATGCCCGACGGATCCACGATGGACCTGTTCGGCTCCGGCGGCGGCGCCGAGGTGTCCGCGGCGCTCGGCGACGGCGCTCCCCTCCTCGGGTCCGTTCCCCTCAGCCCCGCGCTGCGAGCCGACGGCGACCACGGGACGCCGGTCGTGATCGCCCATCCCACCGATCCCGCGGCGCAGGCCATCACGGCGATCGCGGAACGAATCGCGACGAGCGGTCGCGGCCTGACGGCGCGATCTCTCCCCTTCACGACGCGCTGAGCGCCCTCCGGACCGCTACGTGGCCTCGTCGTCGTACGGCGGAAGGTTGTCGCTCGAGAAGGTGTGCGGGACCAGCGGCGCGGTGCGCGGCGGCTGCACCGTCGGCGATGCCGGCGCCGCGACCGGGGCGTCGTCGAGGAGCGCCTCGCGAATGATCCGTCGCGGATCGTATTGGCGCGGGTCGAGCTTCTTCCAGTCGACCTCGCTGAAGTCTTCGCCGACCTCCTGCTCGACGCGGCTCCGCGCACCCTGAACGTACTCGCGCGTCTTGCGCGCGGCGCGCCCCAGCCACTCCGCGGCCTGGGGCAACCGTTCGGGGCCGATCAGGATCGCGGCGATCAGCGCGATCATGACGACCTTCTCGATGCTGAAGCCCATGCGCTCAGCCTAGTGGCGACCGCTCCAGAGAACCTTGACAGGCCGAGGTCATTAGTGTGGGTCGTATGAGCAGCTCCGCCGTCGCACGTTTCGCCCGCGAACAGGTCGTCGAGCCCGACGCCATCGCCCGGGCCCGCCAGACTGCACTCGAGCTCGGCGCCGCTCCCATCAGCCCTTCCGTCGGCGCCCAGTGCGCCGTGATCGCCGCGGCGACGGGGGCACGCTCGATGATCGAGATCGGCACGGGCGCGGGGGTGTCCGGCCTCTGGCTCCTGCACGGCGCGCCGGACGCCGTCCTCACGACGATCGACAAGGAGCCTGAGCACCTGGCCGCGGCGAGGGAATCGTTCGCGGCGGCGCGGGTGCCGTCATCGCGCGTGCGAGCGATCCGGGGCCGCGCGGCCGACGTGCTGCCACGCATGAACGAGGCCGCATACGACGTGGTGCTCATCGACGCGGACCAGGACCAGATCATCGACTACGTCGCGCACGGGCTCCGCCTCGCGCGACCGGGCGGCACGGTGCTCGTGCCGCGCGTTCTCGCGGGCGGGCGGGTCGCGGATCCGGTGGCGCGCGACGCGCACACGAGCGACCTGCGCAGCCTCATCTCCGAGACGCTGGGCTCGTCGTCGGTGTTCGCTTCGCTCAACACCGCGGACGAGGGCCTTCTGCAGATCACGCTTCCGCGCTCCTGACGAGACGACAAAAGGGCCGGATCCCGTGGGATCCGGCCCTTCTTGTCAGGTCGCTCAGGCTGCCTCGACGACGTTCGCGAGAACGCCGTGCAGCTCCTTCGCTTCTTCGTCGTTCACCGAGACGACGAGGCGTCCGCCGCCCTCGAGCGGGACGCGAACAATGATGAGGCGCCCTTCCTTTACGGCCTCCATGGGCCCGTCTCCGGTGCGCGGCTTCATAGCAGCCATAGGTAGCTCCCCTTCTAGATTGGTCACACCCATTCTATAGGGCGATCGTTCAGGGTTCCGTTCTTCGGAGTGTCACGCGGCGTCACGGAATCAGGTAGGGCGTCACGGAATCAAGTAGAAGGTGTTGCCCATGCCGTACATCGCGTGCGTCCACCAGAACTGGAGCGCCGTGAGCGCGACGAGGATCAGGATCCGCGATGAACGGAGCAGGCGCGGCGCGGCGAGGGCACCGGCTGCCAGCGGGGCCAGCGGCATCAGGAGCCGCAACACGCTCGACTGGGGGAAGATCACGAGCGCCGCGTATACCAGGTAGCTCGCACCCCAGAGCTTCGTCTCGATTCCGAGCGCGCGCACGGACGGCAGGAAGAAGAGGCCGACGGCGCACGCCGCGACGAGCGCGAGCAGGAGGTAGCCGTACAGGTGGGGGACGCCCCAGATTCCCGCCCACGCCTCGGCGCCCTGGATCCAGCCCTCGCCGGGAATGAAGCCGCTGTGCTCCCCGACCCAGCCTCGGCGCCACGAGAGCTCCGTCTCGAAATAGGCGTCCGGATTGCGCGTGACGGCGTTCGCGATCATGGGCCAGGCGAACCCCAGCAGCGACCCGAGCGCACCGGTCGCGAGGATGTGCACCACCTCGGCGCGATGAATCGGGCGCTCTGCCCGATGCCGAATGCGCCACAGGCCGTACAGCGCGATCGTCAGGGGAAGCGCGAGCTCGCCCGGTCGGGTGAACGCCATCACGGGGATCGTGAGGTAGAGCGACCACCAGGCCTCACGCCGGATCGCGACGAGCGACCACACCGCGAGGGCGAGGAAGGCGGCCTCGGCGTATCCGACCTGGAACATCAGCGACAGCGGCCCGAAGGCGACGAACGCGACGCCCCAGAGGGCGCTGATCCTTCCGAGGCGGTCGACGAGGAGGGTATGGATCCCCCAGCAGGCGAAGTATCCTGCCACGAGCGAGATCAGCGCCGCGGCGAGCGCCCAGGCGTTCGCGACGGCCCAGACGTCCTCGGATCCGAAGCCCGCGCCGGGCACGAGCGCGGCGAGGATCCTGGCCGCCCAGGGGTAGACGGGCATGAACGCCCACGCGTTCTGCTGCGCCTGGCCGTGACCGTCGACGGGAATCTCGCTCGGGTATCCGTTGAGGGCGATCTCCCGATACCAGGCGGCGTCCCACGCGACGATGTAGTCGAGCATCGTCGGATTTGCGCCGTGTCTGCCGTCGTCGGGGGCGAGCGCCGAGCTGAGGGCGATGAGCAGGGTTGTGACGATGCGCGCCGCGAGGTACACCACGAGCACACGCGCCCACACGGGCAGCGTGACGAGCACGTGGCGGCGCGGGCGCGTCAGCGCGCGCTCAGCCATGCGCGCAGGCCCTGTTCGACCGCCTCGATCTGCGACACGGGGACGCGCTCCTCGTCGTGGTGCGCGAGCTGACCATCGCCCGGCCCGTAGTTGACCGCGGGGATGCCGAGTTCGCTGAATCGGGCGACGTCGGTCCAGCCGTACTTCGGGCGAGGCACGCCGCCCACCGCCGCCGCGAGCGACCGAGCAAGGGGTGCGTCGAGGCCGGGGCGGGCTCCCCCGGAGAGGTCGGTGATCTCCACCTCGTACTCGTCGAAGAACCCACGAACGCGTCGGACGGCCTCCTCCGGCGACTTGTCGGGCGCGAAGCGGTAGTTGACTTCGACCTCGCACAGGTCGGGGATCACGTTTCCCGCGATCCCTCCGGAGATGCGCACGGCGTTGAGCCCCTCCCGGTATTCGAGCCCGTCGACCGTGATCGTCTTCGCCGTGTAGCCCGCGAGCTTCGTCAGGATGGGGGCGGCGAAGTGGATCGCGTTCTCGCCCTTCCAGCTCCGGGCGCTGTGCGAGCGCATTCCGCGGGTGCGCACGACGGCCCGGAGGGTCCCGTTGCAGCCGCCCTCGATGCCGCCGTTCGATGGTTCGCCGAGGATCGCGAAGGATCCCTCGAGCAGCTCGGGGCGGGTGCGCGCGATGCGGCCCAGTCCGTTCTTCGCCGCCGCGACCTCCTCGTTGTCGTACCAGACCCACGTGATGTCGTACAGCGGATCCGTCACCTCCGCCGCGAGCTTGAGCTGGACCGCGACGCCCGCTTTCATGTCAACCGTTCCGCGCCCCCAGATGTAGCTTTCGCCGTCCTCCTCCACCATGCGTGTCGGGACGTTGTTGTTGATGGGCACGGTGTCGAGGTGTCCCGCGATGATTATGCGCGTGTCGCGGCCGAGGTTCGTGCGCGCGATGACCGCGTCGCCGTCGCGGATCACCTCGAGGTGAGGGTACGCCGCCAGGGCGCGCTCGACGAGATCGGCGAGGAGCCGCTCATCTCCCGACTCGCTCGGGATGTCGCAGATGTCGCGAGTGATCTGGGCAACGGATGCGGTGAGATCGAGCATGGCCCCAGCCTATTAGCCTTGACGTATGACTGAAACGCGCTGGGCCTCCGGAGTCGGAATTGCGACGACGACCGCCGATGGAACGATCCTCGATACCTGGTACCCCTCCCCCGCTCTCCTGCCGCTGTCGGGCCTCGACACGGCAGCCGAGCGCGCCGCGCTCGAGCCGCAGACGGGATCCGACGAGCGCCTCGGCACGTCGACGAGCGTCGTCGAGGTGGAGATCGACCTCGACGCCGCCGTCGGATCCGTGTCGGACGCCTATCTGCGTCTGCACCTGCTCTCGCATCTTGTCGTCGAGCCCAACAGCATCAGCCTCGACGGCATCTTCGGCCACCTGCCGAACAATGCGTGGACGAACGCCGGCCCCACGACGCCCGAGTTCGCCGCGTCGAACCTCGCCGCGCTGAAGCGCGCCGGCGTGCAGGTGTATGCACAGGACAAGTTCCCGCGCCTGACCGACTACGTGCTCCCGCGCGGCGTGCGGATCGCCGACGCGTCGCGCGCACGCCTCGGCGCCCACCTGGCGCCCGGAACCGTCGTCATGCACGAGGGTTTCGTGAACTTCAACGCCGGAACCATGGGTACCTCGATGGTCGAGGGCCGCATCTCGCAGGGCGTCGTCGTCGGCGACGGGAGCGACATCGGAGGCGGCGCGTCGATCATGGGAACGCTCTCGGGCGGCGGTTCGCACCGGGTGTCGGTGGGCCAGCGCAGCCTCCTCGGCGCGAACTCCGGAATCGGAATCTCGCTCGGCGACGACTGCGTCGTCGAGGCCGGCCTGTACATCACGGCGGGCACGAAGGTCGTCCTCGTGGACGAGCCCCGCACCGCCGACGGGGCGCTGCAGACGATCAAGGCCGCGCAGCTCTCGGGCGTGAACGGCGTGCTGTTCCTGCGCAATTCGGTCACCGGTGCGATCGAGGCCCGCAAGCGCCGCGGCGTTGGCGTCACCCTGAACGAGGCCCTGCACGCCTGACCTCCGGGATCCGGGGACGCGAGAAGGCGGCCGCTTCCTTCCGGGAGCGGCCGCCTTCTCGTCGGGCTTACTTCGCGGGGTAGTCGCGCTCGGCGGGGCCCACGTAGAGCTGCTGCGGACGGCCAATCTTGCCCTGTCGGTCGAGATTCTGTTCGCGCCACTGCGCGAGCCAACCGGGAAGGCGGCCGATCGCGAAGAGCACCGTGAACACGCTCGTCGGGAAGCCCATCGCCTTGTAGATCACGCCGGTGTAGAAGTCGACGTTCGGGTACAGGTTGCGCGACTGGAAGTACTCGTCGCTCAGCGCGATCTCCTCGAGCTCCTTCGCCATGTCGAGCAGCGGGTCGTTCACGCCCAGCGCCTCGAGCACCTCGTCGGCCGAGGCCTTCACGATCTTCGCGCGCGGGTCGTAGTTCTTATAGACGCGGTGCCCGAAGCCCATGAGCTTCACGCCGTCTTCCTTGTTCTTCACGCGCTCGACGAAGCGGGCCACGCTCTCGCCCGAGTCGCGGATCTGACCGAGCATCCGCAGAACGGCCTCGTTCGCGCCGCCGTGCAGCGGGCCCGAGAGGGCCTGGATTCCGGCCGAGACGGACGCGAACTGGTTCGCGCCGGTCGAGGCGACGAGGCGCACCGTCGACGTGGAGGCGTTCTGCTCGTGGTCTTCGTGCAGGATCAGGAGGCGCTCGAGCGCCTTCGCCATGACGGGATTGATCTCGTACGGCTCGCTCATCACGCCGAAGTTGAGGCGCAGGAAGTTCTCGACGTATCCGAGCGAGTTGTCGGGATACAGGAAGGCCTGGCCGTTGGCCGTCTTATGGGCGTACGCCGCGATGACGGGCAGCTTCGCCAGCAGGCGAATAATGTTCATGTCGACGTGATCCGGATTGTCGGGATCCGACTGGTCCGAGTAGTAGGTCGACAGCGCGCTGGTGGCGGACGAGAGCACGGCCATGGGGTGAGCGCCCGAGGGAAGTGCCGAGAAGAAGCGCTTGAGGTCTTCGTGGAGGAGGGTGTGTCGACGGATCTTCTCGTCGAACTCGCCGAGCTCGTCGGCCGTGGGCAGCTCGCCATAGATCAGGAGCCAGGCCACCTCGAGGAAGCTCGAGTTCGCCGCGAGCTGCTCGATGGGGTATCCGCGGTGGCGGAGGATCCCCGCCTCGCCGTCGATGTAGGTGATCTCCGACTTCGTCGACGCGGTGTTCACGAACCCGTAGTCGAGGGCCGTGTATCCGGTCTGCTTCGAGAGGGTCGATACGTCGATCGACGGCTTGCCGTCGACAGCCGGCAGAACCGGGAATTCGGCGATCTTGTCACCGATCGTCAGAGTGGCCTTCTCGGGCAGGGTTCCCGCGTCGCTCACGGCGCCTCCTCGCATTCGTCTGTGTTCAAGCGGTGGAATCGCCCGCGTGGTGTGCGGTGATCCCGCCATAGCCTACCGGCACCGGGAGGCCTATGTGGATATCGTCAATGTATGGGCAATTGAGCTGGCGGAAGGAACTAATTCGCTGCGGCCCGCAGGCGTGCTGCGGCCTCCGCGACGCGATCGTCGCTCGCCGTCAGCGACAGGCGCACGTGGTTCGGGTAGTGCTCGCCGTAGAAGACGCCCGGCCCCGCGAGGATCCCGAGTTCCGCAAGTCGACCCATGGACTCCCACGCGCCGCGGCCCTCGGTGATCCACAGGTACAGGCCCGCCTCGCTGCCGTCGACCTGGAAACCCGCGGCCTCGACGGCGGGCTTCAGGACCTCGCGCCGTGCGCGGTAGATCTCGCGCTGGCGCGCCACGTGCTCGTCGTCGCCGAGAGCGACGGCCATCGCGTGCTGCACCGGCGCGGGCGGCATCAGGCCCAGGTGCTTGCGGTTCTTGAGCAGCTGTGAGACGAGCTGCGCGCTCCCCGCGACGAGCGCGGCACGGTAGCCGGCGAGGTTCGACTGCTTGCTCAGCGAGTACACGCTCAGCAGGCCGTCGAGCGAATCGCCCGCGACCGCCGGATCCAGGACGCTCGGGATCCGCTCGGTGTCCCAGGGCGCGTCCCATCCGAGCTCGGCATAGCATTCGTCGCTCGCGACGACCGCGCCGATCTCGCGCGCGCGCTCGACCGCGGCGCGCAGCTCCTCCGCGCTCCAGACGCGACCGTCCGGGTTTCCGGGCGAATTGATCCAGACGAGCTTCGTGCCCTCCGGCCACTCGGCCGGATCGTCCGCGGCGACGGGCGTCGCGCCGGCCACGCGCGCTCCGACGTCGTAGGTCGGGTAAGCGGCGCGCGGATGCACGACGACGTCACCCGCGCCGAGGCCGAGAAGCAACGGCAGAAGCGCCACGAGCTCCTTCGAACCGATCGTCGGGATGACGTTCGCGTCGGTCAGGCCCGCAACTCCGCGGCGTCGCTCATACCAGGCGCGGATCGCGGAACGGACCTCGGCCGTGCCTGCCGCCGTCGGGTAGGCGTGCGCGTCCGTCGCCTCGACCAGCGCGTCGCGGATGATCTGCGGCGTCGGGTCGGTCGGTGATCCGATGGACAGATCGCAGATGCCGTCCGGGTGCTGCCGTGCCCGATCGGCAAACGGCGTGACCTTATCCCAGGGGTAGTCGTCGAGGTCGTTGATCGACACGCGCTTACTCGCCCTGCGGGGGAAGCGCCGCGATGATGGGGTGATCCTTCGGGATCACACCGACCTTGGCCGCGCCTCCCGGCGAGCCCACGCCCTCGAAGAACTCGACGTTCGCCTTGTAGTAGTCTTCCCACTCTTCCGGCAGGTCGTCTTCGTAGTAGATCGCCTCGACGGGGCACACGGGCTCGCAGGCGCCGCAGTCGACGCACTCGTCGGGATGAATATAGAGGCTGCGCTCGCCCTCGTAGATGCAGTCGACCGGACACTCATCGATGCAGGCCCGGTCTTTGACGTCGACACAGGGAAGGGCGATCACGTAAGTCACGGCTTTATTCTAGCCGCGCGATCTGATCGTCGCCTTGAAGGAGCGCCTTACTCGGCGGGCATCCGGAGCGCCGGAATGCGCGGCCATGCCGCGACCGCGACGACGATGAGGGTCAGCAGACCCATCCAGGCGATCCCGAAGGGAAACTCCCCCTCCGCCGCCTGCGGCACGACGACGGATCCGCCGGGCCCGCGCCCCGAGAACAGCGCCATCGCGCCGATCATGCCGAGCCCGCACCACCAGACGGCGCCGCGCTCTTCGATCAGCAGACGCACGGCGACGAGCAGCGCCGCGCACCCCACGCACGACAGGGCCAGCCCGACGGGAATCGAGCCGGCCCGGTACGCGTGCGTGATCGTGCCGGCCACACCGAACACGGCCCCCGACGCGAGCGCGAGGATCCATGTCACAATGCGGGCCGGCCACGTCATGGGATCAGCCCTGACGCTTGCGGCGCGAGGCCTCGCGACCGCGGATGACCTGGTCGAGCTCGACCTTGCGGATGCGCACGGCCTCCGGGGTCACCTCGACGCACTCGTCCTCGTTGGCGAACTCGAGCGATTCCTCGAGCGAGAGTCGACGCGGCGGCGTCATCGACTCGAAGGAGTCGGCCGTGGCCGAACGCATGTTCGTCAGCTTCTTCTCCTTCGTGATGTTGACGTCCATGTCGTCGGCGCGCGAGTTCTCGCCGATGACCATGCCCTCGTAGACCTCTTCCGTGGGGCCGACGAAGAACGACATGCGCTCCTGCAGGCCGATCATCGCGAAGGGGGTGACGACGCCCGCGCGGTCCGCGACGATCGACCCCTGTGCACGGGCCTCGATGTTGCCCGCCCAGGGACCGTAGCCGGTCGAGAGCGCGTTGGCGATGCCGGTACCGCGCGTGATCGACAGGAACTGGGTGCGGAAGCCGATGAGGCCGCGGCTCGGGACCGCGAACTCGATGCGGATCCAGCCGGTACCGTGGTTCGTCATCGACTCCATGCGGCCCTTGCGGGCGGCGAGGAGCTGCGTGATCGCACCGAGGTACTCCTCCGGCGAGTCGACCGTCAGCTGCTCCCAGGGCTCCATGAGCTGGCCGTTCTCGTCCTTGCGGGTAACGACCTGGGGCTTGCCCACCGTGAGCTCGAAGCCCTCGCGGCGCATGTTCTCGACGAGGATCGCGAGCTGCAGCTCGCCGCGGCCCTGCACCTCCCAGGCGTCGGGGCGGCCGATGTCGTTGACGCGGATCGACATGTTACCGATCAGCTCACGGTCGAGGCGCTCCTTGACCATGCGGGCGGTCAGCTTGTGGCCCTTCACCTTGCCGGCGAGCGGCGAGGTGTTGGTGCCGATCGTCATCGAGATGCTGGGCTCATCGATGGTGATCTGCGGAAGCGGGCGCACGTCGTTGGGGTCGGCGATCGTCTCGCCGATCATGATGTCCTCGAAGCCCGCGATCACGGCGATGTCGCCGGGTCCGGCCTGCTCGGCCGGGTAGCGGTCGAGCGCCTTCGTCATCTGCAGCTCGGTGATACGGGCGTTCTGCACGGATCCGTCCGAACGGACCCAGGCGACCGTCTGGCCCTTCTTCAGCGTGCCGTTGACGACGCGCAGCAGCGCGAGGCGACCGAGGAAGGTGGAGGAGTCGAGGTTCGTCACCCACGCCTGCAGCGGCGCCTCGTCGTCGTACGTCGGGGCCGGGATGTGCTTGAGGATCGCCTCGAACAGCGGCTCGAGGTTCTCGCTGTCGGGCAGCGAACCATCGGCCGGGCGGTTCCAGCTGGCCACGCCGGCACGACCCGAGGCGTAGATAACGGGAACGTCGAGCAGCGCGTCGATGTCGAGGTCGGGAACCTCGTCGGCGAGGTCGCCGGCGAGACCGAGCAGGAGGTCCTGTGCTTCGCTCTCCACCTCTTCGATGCGCGCATCGGGACGGTCGGTCTTGTTCACGAGGAGGATGACGGGCATCTTCGCCTCGAGCGCCTTGCGGAGCACGAAGCGGGTCTGCGGCAGCGGGCCCTCGGACGCGTCGACGAGGAGCACGACGCCGTGCACCATCGACAGGCCGCGCTCGACCTCGCCACCGAAGTCGGCGTGGCCCGGGGTGTCGATCACGTTGATCGTGATGGGAGTGTCGGTGTGCTCGCCGTTGTAGGTGATCGCCGTGTTCTTGGCGAGAATCGTGATGCCCTTTTCACGCTCGAGATCGTTCGAGTCCATGGCACGCTCGTCGACGTGCTCGTGGTCGCCGAACGAACCGGTCTGGCGGAGCATAGCGTCGACCAGGGTGGTCTTGCCGTGGTCGACGTGCGCGACGATCGCGACGTTGCGGAGATCAGAACGGGTGGCAAGCGCCATGAAGGGATCCTTCTGGGTCGTTGGAATGCGCTCCGAAAACCAGAGCAGTCGATCTTATCGTGTCCACTTGACCGTGCGCTGAGCGGTCCTACGGCAGCACGAACCCACCGGTCTGGATGAGCGAGAAGGCGATCCAGACGATGATGACGGCGAGCGCGATGAGCGCCGGCATGTCCCAGGTGCGGTGCACGCGGCCGGACCGAGCGCTCGAGTTCGCGTGCAGGCGCTGCAGCGCCTCGGCCTCCTGCTCGGCGGGATCCTCCGCGGAGCGGCGCTTGAGGGACTTGTGCAGCCGGCGCGAGGATCCGCCCCACGCGGTGACCTTGGCACCCGTGCGCAGCTGGAATTCGATGTTGTAGCGCAGGCGTACGGTCTCGACGGTCGACCACGGCAGCTCGATGACGCGCAGCACGTTGACGACGCGGGCGCCGTCGTCATCGGCGACGATGCGCGGGGAGACCTGGAAGATCCACACGAGCCAGCACACGCCGATGAGCCAGGGTGCGACGAGGAATGCATCCCACACGCCGCCCCGGATCGCCATGTCGACCAGTAGGTAGCCACAGACCACGACGGCGACGCCGAACCACACCCAGCCGAGGGTGGAACGGAAGACGTATTTATCGGAGCTCGATGGCATAGCGATCAGCCTATAGACCGAAACCGGGCGCCCCCGCAAAGCGGAGAGCGCCCGGTTTCGGGACACGCGCGTCAGGCCGCGCCGAGCTTCAGGTCCTTGCCGGGGATCGCGTTCAGGAGGCGCTGCGTGTACTCCTGCTCCGGGCTGGCGAACACGCGGTCGACCGTGCCCTGCTCGACGATGCGCCCCTTCTCCATCACCGCGACCAGGTCGGCCGCCACGCGCACGACGGCGAGGTCGTGCGTGATGAAGAGGTAGGTCAGGTCGAGCTCAGACTGCAGGTCGTTCAGCAGCGTCAGGATCTGATCCTGCACGAGGACGTCGAGGGCCGAGACCGCCTCGTCGAGGACGATGATCGACGGCTTGAGCGCCAGGGCACGCGCCATGGCGATGCGCTGACGCTGACCGCCCGACAGCTCGTTCGGGTAGCGCTCCGCGAGCGACGTCGGGAGCGCAACCTGCTCGAGCAGCTCGTGCACCCGAGCGCGGCGCGAGGCCGCGTCTCCCACGCCGTGGATCTTCAGGGGCTCCGCGATCAGTGCACCGAGCGAGCGCATCGGGTCGAGCGAGCCGTACGGATCCTGGAACACCGGCTGCATGCGGCTGCGGAGGTCGAAGACCTCCTTCCGCGACATCGACGTGGTCTCGCGACCCTCGATGAACACGGATCCGCTCGTCGCCTTCTCGAGCTGCAGCACCATCTTCGCGACGGTCGACTTACCGGATCCCGATTCGCCCACGAGCGCGAGTGTCTTGCCCTTCGGGATCTGGAATGAGACACCGTCGACGGCGCGGAACGGCGTCGAACGCAGGCCCCCGCCCCGGATCTGGTATTCCTTCACGAGGTCGACGACCTCGACGACGGGCTTCTGCTCGAGCAGCACGCTCGTCTGCTCGGTGGAACCCGACTCGACGACGCGCGCTTGGATCCGCTTCGAGGCGAGGCTCGGGGCGGCGGCCACGAGGCGCTTCGTGTAGGGGTGCTGCGGGTTCTCGAGGATCTCGCGGCTGGGGCCGGACTCGACGATCTCACCACGGCTCATCACGATGACCCGGTCGGCGCGCTCGGCGGCGAGACCCAGGTCGTGCGTGATGAAGAGCACGCTCGTGCCCTTGTCGCGCGTGAGGCTCGCCAGGTGATCGAGGATCACGCGCTGAACCGTGACGTCGAGGGCGCTCGTCGGCTCGTCGGCGATCAGCAGCTTGGGATCGGCGGCGAGGCCGATGCCGATCAGCGCGCGCTGGCGCATCCCGCCCGAGAACTGGTGCGGGAACTGGTGCATGCGGCGCTCGGCGTCGGCGAGGCCCGCGTTCTGCAGCACCTCGACGGCCATCCTGTGCACGTCGCGGCGGTTCGAGGCGAGACCGTTGGCCTTGATCGTCTCCTTCACCTGGAAGCCGACCGACCACACCGGGTTCAGGTTCGACATCGGATCCTGCGGCACGTAGCCGATCTCGCGCCCGCGGAGGCGCTCCATGTCGGCGCGCTTCATGGACGTCAGCTCGCGGCCGTCGAGGGTGACGGATCCGCCCGTGACCTGTCCCGTTCCGGGCAGCAGGTCGATCACGGCGGTCGCCGTGGTCGACTTGCCGGATCCGGATTCGCCGACGATCGCGACGGTCTCGCCCGGATACACGTCGAAGCTGACGCCGTGGACGACCTCGCGCTGCTTCTTGCCCTTGCCGAACGAGATCTTCAGATCGCGCACGGAGAGCAGGGTCTTCTCGTTGCTCAACGCAGTGCCCTCGCCTTCGGGTCCAGGGCGTCGCGCAGAACTTCGCCCAGCATGATAAACGCCAGCACCGTCAACGTCAGGGCCAGCGAGGGCCAGATCAGCGACATCGGCGCCGTGCGGATGACCGACTGCGCCTGGCTGATGTCGGCGCCCCACGAGATCGTGCCGCCGCCCAGTCCGACACCGAGGAACGACAGAACCGACTCGGCCACGATGTTGTTGCCGAGGCTGAGCGTCGCCACGACGATGAGCGGCGCGATCGAGTTCGGCAGGACGTGCACGAGCAGGGTCTTGAAGCGGCCCATACCGAGCGCCGTCGACGCCATGACGAAGTCGGCCTGCTTGACGCGGAGCACCTCGGCGCGCACGATGCGCGCGATGCTCGCCCAGCTGAAGCCGCCGATCGCGAACGCGAGCACCAGCACGGTGCGCTCGTCCTTCGGCACGACCGTCATCACGACGATGGCCGCGATGATGTAGGGAATCGTGAAGAAGATGTCGCCCAGGCGCGAGAGGAGCGCGTCGATCCAGCCGCCGAAGAATCCGGCGAGCGCGCCCATCACGAGGCCGATCACGGTCCCGATCACGGTCGCCAGAAGCCCGACGACGACGGAGGTCCGCGAACCCCACGCGATGCGCGACCAGATGTCGCAACCCTGCTTGTCGAAGCCGAGGGGGTGACCGGGGGCAGGGCCCTCGTTGCTGTTGAGCAGCTGGCACGCGCCGCCGAGAGGCGACACGTTCGTGAACAGCTGCGGCACGATGGCCATCACGACGATGACGAGCGCGACGACGGACGCGACCCAGAAGAGCGGACGGCGGCGCATGTCGCGCCACGCGTCGAGCCACAGGTTGCTGCGCTTCGCGTCGATCGCGAGCCGGTCGACGACGAGCTCGTCGCCCTGCACGGGCGCGACGAAGTGTTCGTTACGAGACATAGCGGATCCTCGGGTCGAGCAGACCGTACAGCAGGTCGATCAGCAGGTTGATGATCACGTACAGCACGACGAACACCGTGACGAACGACACGATCGTCGGCGCCTCGTGCTTGACGATCGCGAGGTAGAGGGTGTTTCCCACGCCGGGGATGTTGAAGATCGCCTCGGTCACCGTGGCGCCGACCATGAGGACGCCGAAGGTCGTGCCGAGGTCGGTCACCATCGGGATGAGCGAGTTGCGCAGCACGTGCACGGGGATGACGCGGCGGCGCGGGAGGCCCTTGCCGTAGGCGGTGCGCACCCAGTCCTGGCCGAGCGTCTCGATCGTCGACGAGCGCGTCAGGCGCATGCTCGTGGCGTAGATGCTGAAGGCGAGCGTGATGGCGGGCAGGATCAGCCCCAGCCATCCGTTGTCCGCGCCCACCGTGGGGCTGGCCCAGCCGAGCTTCACGCCGATGAAGTACTGCGCGAAGAAGCCGACGACGAAGACGGGGATGGCGACGAAGATCAGCGAGATGATCAGCATCGTGTGGTCGAACCAGGTGTTCTTGAAGAACGCCGACAGGCCACCGATGACGATCGCGAGCACGAAGGCCATGAGAACGGCCTCGACCGCCAGCCGCAACGTCACCGGGAAGGTGTCGGCGAGCACGTCGATGACCTCTCGACCTGCGAAGGTCGTGCCGAAGTCGAGGCGGAAGATGCCGCCGAGATAGTGCAGGTACTGCACGATGAACGGCTGATCCAGCAGGTACTCGGCGCGAATCTGGTCGAGCAGCGCGTCCGGCGGCCGCTTGTCACCGAAAAGCGCCGCGATCGGGTCGCCCGGCATGGCGAAAACCATGAAGTAGATCAGCAGGGTCGCCCCGAGGAACACGGGGATCACTTGCAGGATCCTCTTGAGGATGTAATACAGCACCCTCGAGCCTCCTTAGATGAATATCGGGGTCCAACACGCTGCGAGGCGGTGGCGCTGTGCCACCGCCTCGCATCATCGGTTGGGCGGAGAGATCACTCCCAGGGGCTGATCTCGTTGGCCTGCTCCCAGAGTTCCTTGGCCTTCTCCGGGTTGTACTCCAGGACCTCGTCGCCCTCGAGCTCGTCGGTCCAGCCGTCGAGCGCGGGCGAGGTGAAGTCGGTGGCGGGCTGGCGCGTGCCGAAGAAGATCTTCTCGGTGATCGCCTCGCGGTCGATGGCCATCGAGATGGCCTGACGACGCAGCGTGCCCTCCTCGTCGGGTCCGAAGTGCTCGACGTACTCGCCGATGGCCAGGGTCTGGTTGAGCGCGCCGGGCTGGTTCACCGAGCGGTCGCCGAGCTCTTCCTCGTAGGTCTCGTATGCGAGGTCGGGCAGCGTGTCGAGCACGTCGAGGTTGTTCGCCAGGAGGTCGTTGTACGCGGCCTCGAAGCCCGAGTAGAACTTGAAGATCAGGCCCTCGGACTGCGCCTCGCTGGGGCCGTTGTAGTCCTCGTTCTTGACGAGCGAGATCTGCACGTCGTGCTCCCAGGCGCCTTCCTTCTCGAACTTGAAGGGGCCGTTGCCGATCGGGTTCTCGCCGAAGGCGTCCATGTCCTCGAACGCGACCTGCGGCAGCGGGTAGTACGCCGAGTAGCCGAGGCGCTGCGCGAAGTCGGAGGCCGGCTTGTTCAGCGTCACCTGGAAGGTGTGGTCATCGATCTTCTTCAGACCCGAGAGGCCCTCGTCCGGCGCACCGTACTGCTCCTCCGTGTTGACGAAGCCCTCGATGTCCTGGAAGAAGTACGTCGACTTCTGGGCGTTCGACGCGATGGCGCCGTAATTCCAGGCGTCGATGAAGCTGTCCGAGGTGACGGGCTCGCCATTGGTGAAGGTGAGGCCGTCGCGGATCTTGATCGTGACCTGCGTCGGCGAGTCCTGAGTGATCGACTCGGCGACGTCGTTCTCGATCGAGCCGTCGGCGTTGTAGCTCACGAGACCGGCGAAGATCGTGTCGAGCACGCGGCCGCCGCCGACCTCGTCGGTGCGGCTCGGGAGGATCGGGTTCTGCGGCTCGGTGCCGTTAGCCGTGACGGGGCCGCCCCCGGGCTTGGTGATCTCGTCGAAGAGCGGGACGGAGTCCCAGCCGAACTCGACGTTCTCGACGTTCTCGCTCCAGCCGCCCACGGCGTTCTGGTACCACAGCGGGATGACCGGAAGGTCGCGCAGCAGCACCTCCTGCGCCTGGTTGAACAGCTCGGCGGCCTTGTCCGGGTCGGCCTCGCTGATGCCCTCGGCGACGAGGGTGTCGAACTCCTCCGACGAGTAGCCCGAGTCGTTCGACTCGGCACCGGTCGTGTAGAGCGAGCCGAGGAAGTTGTAGAGGCCGGGGTAGTCGCCCTGCCAGCCCGCGCGGAACGCGCCGGGGATCTTCTCGGCGTCGCGGTCATCGAGGTAGCTGGCGAAGTCGGGGTACATGTCCGCCTCGACGGGGATGCCGATCGCGCCCGAGATCGAGTTGGCGACCGCGTTGATCCAGCCTTCGTGGCCGCCGTCGGCGTTCGACGAGATCTTCAGCGCGGGGCCCGAGACCTGCGCGGTTTCGCCGTCGTCGGCCGGACCGCAGCCCGTGAGGGCGATGCCGGCGAGACCGAGGACAGCGACACCGGTCAGTGCGTGGGTGTTGCGTTTCACTGTTACTCCTTGAGAAAGAGACGGGTGCATCCGAACATCGGGGTCGACGTCGCAGACTGCCACGCGACTATATGCGCTCGAGAGGAAACCACCAAAGTTCGATGCCACCAGACTGCTCAGGAAGTACTCAGAAATCGCTGTGCGCTGCGCATTGTGCTCAAGGTTACGCTCGCTTCCTGCGTTCCAGGTGGAAATAACATCGCTGTGGCACGCTGACGTGCGTGACTACCTCCGCCCCATCCCGCGCGCGCCTCCTCTGGGAGGTCGGCATCGTTCTCGCGCTGTCGATCGGCCAGTCCGCGGTGTATTCGATCGTGTCCTTCGTGCGGTCGCTGATGACGGCGCCGTTGTCGCAGCAGGCCACCGCGCTCAACCCCTCGCGCGCCGACCAGGCGCTGTGGGATGCCGTGTACCGGGTGCTCGATATCGCGTTCGATCTCGCCCTCGTCGCGCTCGTGCTGTACTTGCTGTGGGAGCCGTCGCGTCGCGCATTCGACCGCATCGGCCTCACCTTCTCGCGTTTCGGACGCGACCTCGGCACGGCCATTGCGCTCCTCGCCGCCATCGGGATCCCGGGTCTCGCGCTCTATGCGATCAGCCGCTTGGCGGGCCTGACCCTCCAGGTGCAGGCGTCCGAACTCGACGCCGCCTGGTGGACGATCCCCCTCCTGCTCTTCTCGGCCCTGCGCGCAGGGCTCCTCGAGGAGGTGATCCTCAACGGATACCTCATCGAAAAGCTCACCTCGATCTGGAGGCCGTGGCAGGTGCTCCTCGCAGTCGCCGCTCTGCGCGGCCTCTACCACCTGTACCAGGGGCCCGCGATGGCGCTCGGAAACATGGTGATGGGCGTCGTGTTCGGCTGGGTATACCTGAAGTGGCGCCGCGTCATGCCGCTCGTCATCGCCCACACGCTGATCGACATCATCGCCTTCGTGGGGTACCCGCTCGCCGCGCCCTACCTGCCCTGAGCCCGTCGGACCCCGCGCCGTCACGTGTGGTTCGGATCGGCGACGAGGAGGCGTGCCCGCTCAGTGCTCGAGTTCGCGCAGCGCGGGCACGATGTGGTGCGTCATCAACGGCGCGAGATTCGCGGCCATAGGCGCATCCGGATCCACCCAGCGGATCTCTTCGATCTCCGCCGCGGGCGCCGTCACCTCGACGGGCGGGTGGGTGAAGACGGTGCCGACCACGGTGTAGCCGCCCTCGTTCGCGGCCGGCGCCTCGTAGACGCCGAGCAGCCGCATGGCATCGGGATCGAGCTCCACGCGGAGTTCCTCGCGGATCTCGCGCACCGCGGTGTCGAGCGGCCCCTCCCCCGGATCCGGCTTGCCGCCCGGCTGCATGAACATGCTCGTGCCGCGCTTGCGGACCGTGAGGATCCAGCCGGTCTCGGGGTGGCGCAGCACGACCGCGCTGACGTGGATCCGCCTGTTCTCGTGATCGATCATCGCTCGAACCGTGCCGTTCCGTCGTATTCCAGTGCCGTGCGGATCCGCTCGGGCATCTCGCCGGCGAGGCCCGCGTCGTCCAGCTCGTCGATCGGGCACCACCATGCGCGCACGTTCTCGCCGTCGGCCGGGTGCGGATCCCCGCTCACCCAGCGACAGCGGAGCACGATGTCCATGAACTGCGCGCGGTCGCCGTTGATGAAGGTCTGGGGCGGCAGCGAGTGCACCCAGACGAGCGCCTCGGCCTCCGCGACGATCCCCGCCTCCTCGAGGATCTCCCGCTCGGCGGCGACGGCGGGCTGCTCACCCGGATCCACGATTCCCGTGACGGGCGTGATCCGCCCGTTGTCGGCGCGCTCGACGAGCAGGACCGCATCATCCTTCACGACGATCGCCGTCACCCCCGTGAGCCACAGCAATTCGCGCCCGATCTTCTCGCGCAACCGAAGGATGAAATCAGGGGTAGCCATGCGCTCGAGCCTACTTGCCGGCACCGTTCCGCCGTCTCCACGCGTCGTCCGCGACGCGCGGAGACGTGCGGAAGCGCCGAGCTATGCCTGGGCGAAGAAGGCGCGCTCGTGGCGGGAGGAGAGCACGAATGCCTGACGCATGCGGGCGAGCGTCGCGTCGTCGGCGCGGCGCGCCGCGCGCTGGACGAGGGCGATCGCCTGCTGCGTCGATTCCGTGAACTCCGGCGAACCGTAGGTGGACAGCCAGTCGCCGAAGGGGTGCCCATCGTGGTTCTTCGCCGCAAGCGTCAGGCCGACCTGCTCATAGATCCAGAAGCACGGCAGCAACGCCGCGACCAGCACGGCATGCTCGCCGCTCGAGCGATCCAGGTGCGCGAGGTAGCGCGCCGTCTCACGCGATGCCGGCACCCGCTCCCCCGCGCCGCGCGAACGATGCAGTTCCATTTCCGTCGCGATCGCCGCCTCGGCCGATGCACGCCAGAAGGCCTTCTCCGCGGGATCGGTCGAGAGCTCCCCCGCGCGCGCCAGCAGCTCGGAATACGCGAAGAGATACACCGAGTCCTGCGCGATGTAGGTCTCGAAGCGCGCGGCGTCGAGCGTCCCCTCTCCGAGGCTCTTCACGAAGTCGTCGCCGTGGATGCCGTCGACGATGGGGACGATGTCGCCCCACCACGCATCGAGTTCGGCATCGCGCCGCGGGGCGACGAGCCCGGCCCGCGCAGAATAGGAGTGGTCGAGAGGCCCGTTGCCCTGCCCCACGTCGAGGCCATCCGCCGCGAGGATCGCGCCGTGGATCCACTCGTGCGCGAGCCGCGCCGACCACGCCCAGGCGTCCGTGTCCGGCTCGCCCGCCACGGGATCCGCGGCCTCGCGCGCATAGATCGTCGCGAGCGCCGACGAGAGCGAGCAACCGGTGCCGTGCGTGTTCGCCGTATCGATACGAGGACTCTCGAACGACGCGACGACGCCCGCGGCCGAGACGAGCGCATCGGGTGCCGTGTCGCCCTCGAGGTGGCCGCCCTTGGCGAGCACGAGCACGCCGTGCCGCGCGGCGAGCGTGCGCGCCTGCTCGAGCGCCGCCTCCCACGAGCCCGCGACCTCCCCCGAGACGAGCGCGGCGAGCTCGGACAGGTTCGGGGTGATGACATCGGCGAGCGCGATGAGGGCGTCGAGCGCGCGCGACGCGTCCGCGTCCAGCAGGCGGTCACCGCTCGTGGCGATCATGACCGGGTCGAGCACCACGGCGGGCCGGGAGGCGAGCCCGGCGATCCATGACGCGACGGCCTCGATGACGGAGGCGTTTGCAAGCATGCCGATCTTGACCGCGTCGATCCGCACGTCCTCCGAGAGCGCCTCGAGCTGATCCCGCAGGAAGGCCACCGGCGGCACATGCACGCCGGTGACTCCGCGGGTGTTCTGCGCCGTGAGCGCCGTGACGGCCGCCATGCCGTAGCCGCCCGTCGCCTGGATCGACTTCAAATCGGCCTGGATCCCCGCGCCGCCGGACGGGTCGGATCCGGCAATCGAGAGCACGTTCGGGGTGCGTCCGCGATCCCACTCCTCGCGGAGCGCGCGGGCGGCCGCGCGCGGATCCGCCGCCGCGCAGATCGCGCGAACGACCGCGAGACCCGCCGCTCCCGCCGCGCGCGCATCGCGGGCGTCGCCCGGGCCCACCCCGCCGATCGCGACGCACGGCAGGTCGCCTGCCAGAGCGATCGCGTGTGCGAGGCCATCCCAGCCGAGCGGCTCCGGGGCGTCGGGCTTCGTGGGGGTGGCGCGCACGGCCCCGACTCCGAGGTAATCGACGACGCCGGGAGGAAGAGCCGCGGCCTCGGCGAGGTGCTCGGGCGCCGCGGCGCTCAGGCCCAGCACGGCGTGCACGCCGATGCGCTCGCGCACGGCCTCGGCTCCGCCATCGCTCTGTCCGATGTGCACGCCGTGCACGGCGGCGCCCGCCTCGCGCGCCGCGAGATAGACGTCGACGCGATCGTTGACGAGCAGCGTCGCTCGGCCGTCGAGCCGATCGGCGACCGCCGTGACGATGCGGAGTAGCTCGGCGTCCCCCAGTTGCTTGCCGCGGATCTGCACGGTCGTCGCGCCGCCGGCAACGGCCTCGTCGATGATCCGGACGACGTCACCCGCGCCGATCGTCGCCATGTCGGCGACCAGATAGGTGCGCAGATCGATCGGGTGGACAGGCTTCAGTGCAGTGTCGAACATCGACATCCCTCCGCTCGCATGAACGAGATCAGGTTCTTCGGGTGTGTTCTCAGTCCCCGGTGGGGACACCCCGTGTCTTCTCGATCGAGACTAGCGGATTTACTTATGGTCGTACTGACCTTTAGATGGTGTAGTCTTCTGGTCACTTCAACCTTAACCGCCGGAGGAGAGTCATGCCCGCCACACGGATCACCCTCGAACGCGACCCGTCCGTCGCCCGCGCGATCGCCGCGGATCCGTCCGGCGCCTGCGAGACCGACCTCGCCTCGGCGCCGTGGACCTTCGACGATGTTCCGGGCTACGGCCCCGGTTCCTCCTCGTCCGACCCGTTCCCTGTGCTCTCCCCCGCGCAGGGCGAGATCCCCGCGGAGTACCGCGATGCGGGCGACGACGAACTCCACGGGCGGATCCGCGCCGCCCGCGAGACCCTCGGCGAGCGCGTCGTCGTTCTCGGACACTTCTACCAGCGCGACGAGATCGTGCAGCACGCCGATTACGTCGGAGATTCCTTCCAGCTCGCCCGCGCCGCCACCGAGCACCCGAACGCCGAGGCGATCGTGTTCTGCGGTGTGCACTTCATGGCCGAGACGGCCGACCTGCTCTCGGGCGCCGGGCAGAACGTGATCCTCCCCAACCTCGGCGCCGGGTGCTCAATGGCCGACATGGCATCGATCGACGAGGTCGAGGAGTGCTGGGAGCAATTGGAGGATGTCCTCGGCCCGCTCGACGAGCCCGACGAGGACGGCCTCGTACCCGTCGTTCCGGTGACCTACATGAACTCCTCCGCCGCGATCAAGGGCTTCGTGGGTCGCCACGGCGGCATCGTGTGCACCTCGTCGAACGCCCGCACGGTGCTCGAGTGGGCGTTCGCCCGGGGGCGCCGCGTGCTGTTCTTCCCCGACCAGCACCTGGGCCGAAACACCGCGAAGGCGATGGGCGTGCCGCTCGAGCAGATGCCGATGTGGAACCCGCGGCGCCCGCTCGGCGGATCCGCGCCGGCGGATCTCCAAGGATCCCGCGTGATCCTCTGGCACGGGTTCTGCTCGGTGCACCGCCGCTTCACGGTCGAGCAGATCGCGCAGGCCCGTTCCGAGCACCCGGGCGTGCGCGTGATCGTGCACCCCGAGTGCCCCATGGCGGTCGTCGACGCCGCCGACGAATCCGGATCCACCGACGTGATCCGCCGCGCGATCGAGGGCGCCACGGAGCCCACGACCTTCGCCATCGGCACCGAGATCAACCTCGTGCAGCGCCTGGCCGCCCAGCACCCGCAGCACACGATCTTCTGCCTCGACCCGGTTGTGTGCCCGTGCTCGACGATGTACCGAATCCACCCCGCCTATCTCGCGTGGGTGCTGGAGGAGCTCGTCGCGGGGCGCACCGTGAACCGCATCACCGTCTCGCCCGACGTCGCGGGCCCCGCGCGCGTCGCCCTCGACCGCATGCTGGCGGCGACGCCGTGAATCGCGTCCTCGTCATCGGCAGCGGCATCGCCGGCTTGACGGCGGCGCTCGCGGCGCGGGCGGCCGGGGCCGAGGCGACGATCGTCACGAAGGCCCGCATCACCGATGCGAACACGACGCACGCGCAGGGCGGGATCGCGGGGGTCGTCTTTCCCGATGACGCCCACGCCGACCACGAGACCGACACGATGCGGGCCGCGGCGGGGCTCGCGGATCCGGCCGCGGTGCGCGCGCTCGTCACCGGCGGCACGGAGGCGATCGCGTGGCTGATCGACTGCGGCGTGCGCTTCGACCGCGACGGAGCCGGGCGCCTCGAGCGCGGCCTCGAGGGAGCGCACTCGTATCCGCGGATCCTCCACGCCGGCGGCGATGCGACCGGCGCGGAGATCCAGCGCGCGCTCGTCGCGGCCGTGCGAGCGGCAGGAATCGAGGTGCGCGAACACACGATGCTGACGGACCTCGTGCTCGCGAACGACTCCGCGCGCGTCGCCGGCGCGCGCTTGCTCGGCCCGACGGGCGAGGTGCGCGCGGAACGGGCGGACGCGGTGATCCTCGCGACGGGCGGTGCCGGGCGGGTGTTCGCCCGCACCACGAACCCCGCCGTTGCGACGGGCGACGGAATCGCGGCGGCGATCCGCGCGGGCGCCGAGGTCGCGGGGCTGGAATTCGTGCAGTTCCACCCGACCGTGTTGGCCGCGGGCGAGCCGTTCCTCGTCTCGGAGGCGGTGCGCGGCGAGGGCGCGGTGCTGCTCGACGAGACCGGCAGGCGATTCTGCGTCGACGCGCATCCGGATGCCGAGCTGGCGCCGCGCGATGTCGTCGCCCGTGCGATCGACGAGGTGATGGCGCGGCAGGGCGGCCGCCCCGTCATGCTCGACGCCACCGGACTCGGATCCACGCTCCGCACCCGCTTCCCCACGATCGACCGCGCCGTGCGGGAACGCGGGCTCGACTGGGTGCGCGAGCCCATCCCCGTCGCCCCCGCGGCGCACTACCTGATGGGCGGAGTCGTCACCGACCTGGACGGACGCACGACCATCACGGGGCTCTACGCCGCCGGCGAGGTCGCGCACACGGGCGTCCACGGGGCGAATCGACTGGCATCCAACTCGCTCCTCGAGGGCGCCGTCTTCGGTGCACGCGCCGGTGAAAGCGCGGCACTCACCCCCGCACCGCCGTACACAACGACGCAAGAATTTCCGGCAGAGGAACCAGAAACCGGTGTCCGGCCGAACTCATACCAAAATCTGCGTCGTCATGTACGCGGGGAGTTGCCCGAGCTGATGTGGCGCGAGGCGGGGCTCAGGCGCACCGAGGCCGGCCTCGCCCGTGCCGCAGGCCGTATCGATGGGTGGATCCGGGACCTGCCCGAGACGGCGGATGCCGTCGGCATCGAAACACGGAACCTGCTGATCGTGTCGCGCGAGATCGTGCGCGCGGCCCGCGCCCGCACCGAATCCGTCGGCGCCCACCACCGCTCGGACGCCACCCCGGCCCGCGTCGCCGCCTAAGACGTTCGCCGACGACCACACCCCTCAGGAGACCTCCCATGCTGACCCAGGCCGCCATCGACCGCGTCGTGCGGTTCGCCCTCGACGAGGACGCCCCCTGGGGCGACCTCACGAGCGAGACCCTGATCCCCGCGACCGCGACCGCCACGGCCGAGCTCGTCGCGCGCGAGGCCGGTGTCTTCAGCGGGGGTCGCGTGTTCGCCACCGCCTTCGCCGCAACGGATCAGACGATCCGCGTCGACTTCCTCTCCGAAGACGGATCCCGCTTCGCGCCCGGCGACCGGCTCGCCCGGGTGACGGGACCGGCCCGCGCGGTGCTCACCGCAGAGCGCGTCGCGCTGAACCTCACGCAGCGGATGACCGGTGTGTCGACCCTGACCGACCGCTACGTTGCGGCGGTGCGCGGCACGCACGCACGCATCGCCGACACGCGCAAGACCACCCCGGGGCTGCGCGCCCTCGAGCGGCACGCGGTCGTCGCGGGCGGCGGGCATAATCACCGCTTCTCGCTCTCCGATGCCGTGATGGCGAAGGACAACCACCTGGCGCTCGTCGGCGACGACCTCACGGGTGCGCTCCGTGATGCGCGGGCGCGGCTCCCCCACACCGTGCACATCGAGGTCGAGGTCGATCGCCTCGATCAGATAGCGGCCGTTCTGGCGGCGGACGTCGACACGATCATGCTCGACAATTTCTCCCTCCCGGACCTGCGCGAAGGTGTGCGGATGATCGCGGGACGCGCCGTCGTGGAGGCGTCGGGCGGCGTCAGCCTCGACACCGTGGCCGACATCGCCTCGACGGGGGTCGACGTCATCTCGGTGGGCGCGCTCACCCACGGCGCCCGGGCCATCGATCTCGGCCTCGACATCGCGCTGGATGCCTGATGTACCTCGACCACGCGGCGAGCGCCCCCGTTCGGCGCGAGGTGCTCGTCGCCATGACGCCCCATCTGACGAGCGAGTTCGGTAACCCGTCGAGCGTGCACGGTGCGGGCGAGCGCGCGCGCGCCGCGCTGGATGATGCCCGGCGCCGCGTCGCTCGTGTCGTCGGGGCGCGGACGCACGACGTGGTCTTCACATCGGGCGGCACCGAGGCGAACAACCTCGGCATCAAGGGCATCGCGGTGGCGGCGGCGCTCGCGCGCGGCGCCCGGCACGTCGTCACGAGCGCCATCGAGCACTCGAGCGTGCTCGGCTCGGCGCGCGCGCTCGAGCGGATCCACGGGTTCTCGTCGACGGTGCTGCCCGTCGACTGCCACGGTCTCGTCGACCCGGACCGCGTCGACGCAGCCATCCGCGACGACACCGCGCTCGTCGCGGTCGGGTACGCCAATAACGAGGTCGGGACGGTTCAGCCCATTCTCGACATCGAGCGCGTCTGCGAGCGCAGGGGCGTTCCCCTCCATATCGATGCCGTGCAGGCCGCCGGGTGGCTTCCGCTCTCGTTCCCGAGGAGCTCGCTCGCGGTCTCCGGGCACAAGATCGGCACGCCGAAGGGTACGGGGGCGCTCATCGCGCCCGCGCGCATCCCGCTCGAACCGCTCTTCCACGGCGGGGGTCAGGAGCGCGGGCGCCGAGCCGGCACCGAATCGGTCGCCGGTGCCGTCGCGCTCGCGACCGCGCTCGAACTCGCGGAAGCGGAGCGGGCCTCGGCCGCGCGGCACGTCGAGCGGATCCGCGACGAGTTCGTCGCGCGGGTGCTCGCCCTCGTGCCCGGCGCCGTTCTCACGGGGCATCCATCGCGCCGCCTGCCGCACATCGCCAGTTTCACGATCGCGGGCGCGAACGGCGAGACGGTGCTCACGGATCTCGAGCGGCGCGGCGTCCTCGCGTCGAGCGGATCCGCGTGCTCCTCCGCGAGCGAGGACGCCTCTCACGTTCTCCTCGCGCTCGGCATCGACGACGATCTGGCCCGGACCGCGATTCGCTTCTCCCTCGCGGCGAACGGAACGGAGCTCTCCTCCGTCGCGTCGGCTCTCGCGGACGCCGTCGCATCTCACCGGGGTCGGAGCACCGACTCGGTAGGGTCTTCTCTGTGACAGCCGCCACGAATGATGTCCGTATCGCCGTCTCCACCGCCATCTTCTCGGTGCGCGCGTCGGACGACGGCGACCAGCTGATGATCCCCCTCGTTCGACGCACCCGCGAACCGTTCCTCGGAATGTGGGCGCTGCCGGGCGGGTGGCTGGGCGGCACGGAGGGGCTGGAGCAGGCGGCGGGGCGCACCCTGGCCGAGACGACCGCTCTTGCGCCGAGCTGGCTCGAGCAGCTGTACACCTTCGGCGATCCCGATCGCTCGCCGGACGCGCGCGTCGTGTCGGTCGTGTACTGGGCGCTCCTGCGCAGCGACCTCGTCGAGGCTCAGCGAGCGGCCGAGGGCGCACCCGAGAACGTCGAATGGTTCCCGGTCGAGGCGCTGCCCGAACTCGCGTTCGACCATCGCCGCATCATCGAGTACGCCGTCTGGCGCCTGCGCAACAAGGCCGGGTACAGCCGCATCGCCGCCGCGCTCCTTCCGGATGACTTCACGCTCGCCGAACTGCGCGGCGTCTACGAGACCGTGCTCGGCAAGCGCCTGGATCCGTCGAACTTCCGCCGCCTGCTCGAGGGCTCGGAGGCGCTGATCCCCACCGAGGAGTTCCGCACGGGTCCGCACCGGCCGGCGCGCCTCTTCCAGTACAACGCCGACGTCGACCTCGCCGAGCTCGGTCCGATCTAGGCCCGCCTTCCCGCGCCGCCGGCCCGCGAGATCGCACCGTTTCCGCGAGATCGCACCGAGATCGGTGCGGCTTCGGCACATCGATGAGATCTCGCGGGGTGGGGTGGGCCGCGGTAGCGCGCTCAGGCCTGCTGCTCCGCGGCGAGCGAGGCGTAGAGGCCGCCGCGCGTCAGCAGCTCCTCGTGGGTTCCGCTCTCGACGATGCGGCCCTTGTCCAGGACATTGATGACGTCGGCCCCCGCGATCGTCGACAGGCGGTGCGCGACCGTGATGGTCGTGCGGCCCTCGGCCGCCGACTCGAGCGCCTCCTGAACCACGCGCTCGCTGACCGTGTCGAGCGCGCTCGTCGCCTCATCGAGCAGGAGCACGGGCGGATCCTTCAGGAGCACGCGCGCAATCGCGATCCGCTGCTTCTCGCCGCCCGAGAGCCGATAGCCGCGCTCCCCGACGACCGTGTCATAGCCGCCGTCGAAGCTCATGATGCGCTCGTGGATGTTCGCGCCCCGGCACGCGCGCTCGATCTCGTCGTCGGTGGCGTCCGGCTTCGCGTAGCGGAGGTTCTCGCGGATCGTCGCGTGGAAGAGATACGTCTCCTGGGTCACGATGCCGATTTGAGCGATGATCGACGCGCCCTGTAGCTCGCGCACGTCGTGGCCCGAGAACAGCACCGTTCCGGACTCGGCCTCGTACATGCGCGGCGTGAGGTACAGGATCGTCGTCTTTCCGGCGCCGCTCGGACCGACGAAGGCGACGTGCTGGCCGGGCTCCGCGACGAAGGAGACCCCGTCGAGGGTCGGCGCCGCCTCGGCAGCCACGTTGGGATAACGGAAGCGCACGTCGCGGAACTCGATGCGCCCCTGGGGGCCCTGCGCCTCGGCCACCGGGATCGCGTCCTCGCGGTCGACGATCGCGGGCTTCAGGTCGAGGTACTCGAAGATGCGGGCGAACAGGGCCTGCGAGGTCTGGATGTCGAGCGCCACCCGCATGAGGCTCACGAGCGGCATCGACACGCGCGCCTGCACCGTCGTGAAGGCGACGATCGTCCCGGCGGTGATCGCGCCGTCGGATCCGCCGATGAGGAATCCCGCGGCGAGATAGATCACGGCCGGGACGGAGCTCATCAGCACGCTCACGATCGCGAAGAAACCCTGCCCGCTCATCGTCTGCCGCACCTGAAGGCGAATCTGGTTGGCGTTCTCCTCGGCGTACCGCGCCGACTCCGTGCGCTGGCGATTGAACGACTTCGACAGAAGGATCCCCGAGACGCTCAGCGTCTCCTGCGTGATCGAGGTGAGCTCCGAGAGCGACTGCTGCGTCTGGCTGGCGATCCGCGCGCGCACCTGCCCGACGCGGCGCTGAACGATGACGAGCACGGGGGTCATGATCAGCGAGATGATCGTCAGGCGCCAGTCGATCAGGATCATCGCAACGATCGAGGCAATGACCGTGACGGCGCTGCCGAGGATGCTCGTCACGGTGCTCGTCAGGACGCCGGAGACGCCGCCGACGTCGTTCTGCAGGCGCGACTGGATCACGCCCGTCTTCGTGCGGGTGAAGAAGGCGAGCTCCATGTTCTGGAGGTGGTCGAACATCCGCACGCGGAGGTCTCCGGCGACCCTGTTGCCGACGCTCGAGGTCAACCAGGTCTGGATGACCTGAACGACGGCGGCCGCCACGTAGAGCCCGATCATGAGGGCGACGAGCCAGGCGAGGAGACGCATGTCGACGCCGCCCGACGGCGGGAACAGCGCCTCATCGAAGACCTTTTGGATCACGAGCGGCGGGATCGCGCCGAGGGCCGCACCGAGCACGACGAGGAGTGCCGTGACGGCGACGCGTTTCCGGTAGGGGCGGAACAGCTCCAGCACCCTCTTCCCCAGATCGGGGACCTTCGGTGCCTGCGCGTTCATCTCGCGCAGGGCGCGCTCGTCGACCGCTCGCATTCCGCGCCCACCGCCCATCGGCCGTCCCATGCTCATTCGAGAAGCTTAGAACGGGAATAACCGCTCACCGGCGGCCGTTAGAATGATGCGTCCGCCTACGGGGGCTTCTTCTCGCGAGCCCTGGCCCGAGGCGGCTCATCCCTTCTTCTGCCTGGAGCACTTCACGTGACGACAGATACCGGTTCAACGCGCGTCCCCGCGCACAACGACGTCATCGACCCCGCGGGCATGCGGGTCATCTGGCTGCTTCTCATCGCGGCGTTCGTCGCGATCCTCAACGAGACCACGATGGGCATCGCGATCCCCGTGCTCAACGAGACCCTCGGCATCCCCGAGGAGCAGGGTCAATGGTTCACGAGCGCGTTCATGCTCACGATGGCCGTCGTCATCCCGACGACCGGCTTCCTCCTCCAGCGCTTCACGACGCGGCAGATCTTCCTCGCGGCGATCTCGGCATTCACGCTCGGCACGCTCATCTGCCTCGTGGCCCCCGGTTTCACGACGCTGCTGCTCGGCCGCATCGTTCAGGCGGGCGGCACCGGCATTATGATGCCGCTGCTGATGACGACGATGATGAACGTCGTGCCCGCGCACTCGCGCGGCCGCATGATGGGCCGCGTCGGCCTCGTCATCTCCCTCGCGCCCGCGATCGGCCCGACGCTGTCGGGCTTCGTCATCGAACACTTCGGTTGGCGCACGATCTTCGCGATCGTCCTGCCCTTCGCCATCGTCGCGCTGCTCGTCGGTCTGAAGTGGATGACGAACCTCGGCGAGACCACCCACGCGCCGATCGACGTGCTGTCGATCATCCTCAGCGCGATCGGATTCGGCGGCATCGTGTTCGGGCTGAGCCAGCTCAGCGGCGGCGAGGGCGCGTCGGCGGGTCTCGGCTCGCTGTCGATCGTCATCCTCGTTGCGGGCGTCGTCGCGCTCGCGCTGTTCGTGTGGCGGCAGCTGTCGCTGCAGAAGAAGGACGACGCGCTGCTCGACATGCGCGTGTTCCAGTCGAAAAACTACACGATCGCCGTCATCATCATGGGCGTGATCGCCTTCGCGATGTTCGGCACGCTCACGATGCTGCCGCTGGTTCTGCAGACCGTGATCGGGCTCGAGCCCACCGCGACGGGCCTCGTTCTGCTGCCCGGAGCCGTTCTGATGGGTGTTCTCGGCCCCATCATGGGCCGGATCTACGACTCGTTCGGTCCGAAGGTTCTGCTGATCCCTGGCACGATCCTGGTGACCGCGGCGCTCCTGGTGTTCTCGTTCATCTCACCGGACACGCCCGTTCTCGTGATCACCGCGACCCAGATCATGATGTCGGTGGGACTCGCGAGCTCCTTCACGCCGCTGTTCTCGTCGTCGCTCGGGTCGCTTCAGCGCTACCTCTACTCGCACGGGTCGGCCGCGCTCAACACGGTCCAGCAGGTCGCCGGAGGCGCCGGAACGGCGCTCCTCATCGGGATCTACTCGGCGACGCTCCACGCCGGCACGGCCGATGGGGTGTCCGCGTCGATCGCCGGTGCGAACGGCGCCAACCTCGCGTTCCTGATCGGCGCCGCCGTCGCGGCCGTCACGGTCGTGTTGTCCTTCTTCATCGTGAAGCCGGCCGACGACCAGGAGGGCGCCCCGGCGCCCATGGGTCACTGATCGCGCGCTGCGGACGGGGTCGCCTCCGGGCGGCCCCGTTCGTCGTTCTCGAACGACATGCGGGACGCGAAACGCCGCGGCTGTCCGGTCAACGGATCCGTGAACTCGAGCGCCGTCGCGATCAGCCGCAGGGGGTTCGAGAAGTCGTAGGGATCCGGTTCGAGGTCGCGCGGATACACCGGGTCGCCGAGGAGCGGCATGCCGAGACCGTTCATGTGCACGCGCAGCTGATGGGTCTTGCCGGTGTGCGGGACGAGCTCGAACTCGCCCACCCCGTCGCGCGCCGCGAGCAGCCTGATGGTCGTGTGTGCGTTGGGCTCGCCGTCGACCTCGCGGACCGCGCGCTCGCCCGAGACCTTGCGCAGGCGACTCCACCGCTCGCGCGGGCGGCCGTCCTCCAGGCCCAGGGGCAGCGGATCCCCGTCCCGCCAGCGGTCGGGGAGGTGGGCGAGAGCGCGGTAGGTCTTGCGGATCCGCTTCTCCTGGAAGAGCTTCTGATATGCGCCCCGGGTGGCGGGACGTCGCGAGAGCGCGAGCAGACCGCCGGTGACGCGGTCGAGGCGGTGGATCGCGACGATGTCGTCTTCGCCGCGCTCGACGCGGAGCCGCGTCATCACGCACTCGCGCACGAATGAACCGTTCGGGGTGGATGCGAGGAAGTGCGGCTTGTCGACCACGATCAGCTCCTCGTCCTCGTGCACGACACGGATCTCGAAGGGGATCCGCGCTTCCGGAGGAAAGGGCTTGTGGAAGGCGTAGAAGCCCCCGGGAATGACGGGGTCGCTCAGCGAGACCCTCCGGCGATGCTGGTCGGTGAGTTCGCCGGGGCCGACGAACTGTTCCGCCGTGATCTCCGCGAGAGCCTCCTCGCTCGACGACAGACGCGGGATGACGACCCGTTCGAGCCACTCCCCGACCGTCGCAGGAACCGGCTCGTGCTGAGCCGCGTGGGTTTGGGAACCGCCGGGCGCACGGAGCTTCGCCGCGGTGATCCCCTCGCGGGGCGGAAGGAGCGGTGCGGCGACAGGGCGCCTCTCGCGCGCGAAGTCCGTCGTCATGCGTCCAGTATCGCCCGCCGTCCTGCGCGAGCGCCGGGCGACGCCGCGTCAGTCGCTGCGTCCGCCGGTGGCACGGAGGCGCCGAGCCTGCTGCACCTCTTCGGCCTCCTTCAGCGCGTCCTTTCGGATCTTCGTGTCGTCGCGCGGCGGGAGCTGGATCCGCTGCTCGGCGGCGAGACCGCCCTGCAGTTCTCGCCCGCGTTCGAGTTCGGCGTCGAACTCGGCGCCCGCCAGGAGCGCCATGTTGGCGATCCAGAGCCACAGGAGGAACACGATCACCCCGGCGAGGGAGCCGTATGTGCGCTCGTAGCGGGAGAAGTTCGCGACGTAGAAGCCGAATCCCACCGTCGCCAGGGCGAGAACGACGATCGCGAGGATCGCGCCGGCGCTGATCCAGCGGAACTTCGGCTGTTTGGCGTTCGGGGTGAAGTAGTACAGCAGCGCGACCACGACCACCACGATGATCGCCAGCACGGGCCATTTCGCGATCGACCACACCGTTACGGCGATCTCGCCCGCCCCGATGGCGCTCCCGATCGCCTGCGCGACCGGGCCCGAGACGATGAGGATCACGAGGGCGGCCGCGAGCAGCACGATCACGCCGAGCGTGATCGCGAGCTGCGCCGGCTTGAGTTTCCACACCGGCCGCCCCTCGTCGATCTCCCACACGCGGTTCAGCGCCCGCGCGAACGCCCCCACGTATCCGGAGGCCGACCATACCGCCACCACGAGACCGCTGATGAGGGCGAAGCCGGCCAGTTGAGAGCTCGCGAGCTCCTCGATGGGCGCGCGAAGGGTGTCGGCCATGCCGCCCGGCGCGGCCTCATCGACGATCCCGAGCACGGCGTCGGCCGCTTCCTCGCCCTGGCCGATCACCCCGAGAAGCGAGAAGACGGCGATGAGCGCGGGAAACAGGGCGAGCACCGAATAATAGGTCAGCCCGGCGGCAAGGTTGGGGCACTCGTCGCGCACGAACTCGCGCACGCTTCTCTTCAGGACGTACTTCCACGAGGGTCGCCGGATCTCCCGCAACGCGTCGGGTTTAGCCGAGTGCTCGCTCGTCGATGCTTTCTGCGCTTCCATCTTCCTACCCTTCGTGGGCCGGGGATGACGGCGGTACCCGTCGTCCCCGGCTGCGTCATCAATCGGTCACGCGTCCGAGACGTTGTCTCGTGCCTCGCCCGCGCGGTCGCGAACCGCGTGCGCGGCGCTCTGCGCATCGGTCTGAACGTGCGCCGCCCCCTCGCTCGCCGCGTCCTTCACGGCCGCGGCTGCCTCGGACACCGGCTCCTTCAGGTCCGCGCCGATATCGCGCGCGATCTCCTTCGTCTCGTCGACGAGCGGCTGCGCCTTCTCCTTGACGTCCTCGGCGAGCCTCTTCTCCTTCTCCGAGGCCGGCAGGAGCGAGGAGACGAGGAGCCCCGCGCCGAAGGCCATCAGGCCCACGGCCAGCGGATTGCCCTCGGCCTTCGCGGCGGTCCGGTGCCCGGCGTTCGACACGCTGTCCGCGACGGCGGATCCCGCATCGTGCGCCGATTCGGCGACGCTGTCGGCGGCGCCCATCACGCGGTCCTTGACCGACGAGAAGGCACCCTTCACGCGCTCCGTCTGCCGGTGCGCGATCTTCGAGGGCGTCACCTTGTCGACGAGGGCGTCGGTGTCCTGGCTGAGTTCACGGCGTGAGCGCTCGATCTCGGCGCGGATCGCCTCTGGCGAATCGGTCATCGGTTCTCCTCATTCCTTTTCAGTGCCTCCGGGATCTTCCCGAGCGACTCGATGGTGCGCGGGGCACCCTTCACTTTCTTGATCTGTGCGCGACCGGCGACGAACAGGACGACGGCGATCACGAGCCATACCGCCGCCACGATCACGGCGGACCAGCCGAGGCCGACGAGCTCTCCGAGCGCCCACCAGAGCGCCACCGAGAGGAAGAACACGGCCATCAGCACCGCGTATCCGGCGGTTCCGACCATCCCCGCGCCCGTGCCGGCGCGGGTGGCCGACTCCTTCAGCTCTGCCTTCGCGAGGGCGATCTCCTGGCGCATCAGCACGGAGAGGTCCTTGGTGACCTCGCCGAGGAGGTCACCGAGCGACGTCGTCGCCGCCTTCTGCTCGGACGGCGTGGGCTCATCGGTCATCGGCGCGCTCCCCTCGGACGATCGCGGGATCCACGGCCGGCGACGCGGCGCGCGAGCTGTCGTAGACGGGCGTCGGTTCGTCGAGGCCCGCTGCCGCTCCCGGGACGCCGGGCGCCGCCGTCGTCGGCGGGACGACGGGGGCCTGCGGCGGGACGGTCGTCGCGGGCGGCACCGGCGGTGTCGGGCGCGTGGCCACCTCGTCGGGGGATCCGGCGCGCGGGCTGCCGTCGTCGGCTCCGTGCTCGGAGGCCGACTCCGCGAGCGAGCGCGTCAGACGCCCCGCGAGCACACCGGCCACGAGCGCGCCGCCGATAAAGACGCCGGGCTTGCGTCGCGCGAAGGCCTTCACCTCGTTGACGAGCCCTCCCGGATCGCGCTGCGAGAGCCACGCGGATGCGTCCGACACGCGCGTCGATGCCTGACCCACGAGGTCCGCTCCGATGCCCGGGTTCTCCGCGCCGCGCGCCATCGACTGCAGTTCGTCGCCGATCGCGCGCAGGCCCTCCGCGACCCGTCGCTGTTGCTGGGCCGCCTGATCCATCAGCTCCTGGCGGGTCTGCGCGTAGACCTCCTTGGCCTGTGCCCGCGCCTCGTGAGCGACGTTCGTCGCTTCCTCCTGAGCCGTGCCGAGGACGTCGCCCGCCTCTTCGCGCGCCGTGCTCGCAACCTCCGCGGCTTCCTGCTTGGCCGCGTCGGCCTTGCCCGACGGTGAGTCCGTCGCCGTCGCCGACGAGGCCGTCTCGCCATAGTTCTGCGTCATCGTTCTTCCTCTCCGTTACCGCTTCTGTACTGGGAAGACCCATGTAAGTCGGTATTCGGAGAAGAGGCTTTCGTCTTGACGCGACGCACCCTCACCTGCTAAACGCGACGCGCGCGCGAGACCGCGGCGTCGCTCGTCCCCCCAGTGGGACTCGAACCCACACTTCGCGGTTACTCGGTGACGGTGCCCTTGAGTGCCCTAGGCTACTAGCTTCCGCGGGATTACAGGGCGCGCGCGAGTGTGGGCATTCTTGGGCACTTGCGGGCAACGCAATTTCTTGCCGCAAAGTAGCGAGTAAATAGCGAGTACGGCGCTACCCTCGCCTCATGAACGACCTCGACGCCGACGATGGGAACCAGCAGGCTGCTCCCAAGGGTCGCGAGGCGCGTCCATGATTGGGATCTCGCCGCGCGGTTGCTCCCTGTAGGCGCTCGCCGGGTTCATCACTCGGCTTCCGAACACCGCAGACTCGAACAACTCCCCCACTGTCATGTCCAAGAACGCGGCGATCTTGGCCAGCTCTGAGATCGTGAACGATGATCTTCCGTGCAGACGGCTCGAAACAGTCGGCCAGCTCATCCCGAGAACTGCCACGAGGTCACGTTGCTTCTTCAGCCGTCGCGCCATCTCAGCGCGGACGGCACCCGCGACATCCTCGTCGGTGATGTCTGCTCGTTCATCCATGGCCTGATGATCTCCCGAGGCCCGTCTTCAGTAAACCGCTACCCTCGCCTCATGGATGACTTGGATGCCGGCTATCCACCACGTCGCCTCGTCTGGTCTGAGGTGCGCGACCTGCTCGACATGACCGGGTGTGTGGATGTCGCCGAGCTGATCGGGGCGCTCGAGGCGTACCGGGACGATCCACCGTTTCCGAATGAGCCGATTCCCCTCTAACAGCGCCTAGCCGTGTCCGCAACTGACGCGCACCTAGGATGAGCGCATGGCGATCATAAAGAAGCGCGTATCGGCGCGGGTGGAGCGAATCGACCACAGGCGATCCGCCACTGTGCGAAAGCACGATCAGTGGCTGGAGCTACCGGGATCCACCGCGTGGACTCACGAGGTGATCGATAGCAAACTAATCCCCAGTTTTGCATGGTCACACCAAAGCGACGTACCTAAGCTCCGGTTTCACCTTGCCGTGGAGGGGCGCGAGTATGAGCTTTCTCAGGAGCAGCCTGTACTGGTCGCAGGCTACGGCGAATATCAAGCTGACATTCACCTGTGGTTGTACAGGGACGAGATATATGAAACGAAGGACTTCAACCTCACGCCCGAGGATGTGAAGGCTCTCATCAACGAGATCGCTAACCGTCGCAGGCTCGCTCTCGCTAAGGCTCACGCGCTGCAGGCTATGACGGACCAGCTAGACAAGCCGACTAAACGAACCAAGATCCCACAAGACGTGAAGGTCGCGGTATGGCAACGCGACGGCGGCGAGTGTGTCGAGTGCGGCGGACGTCAAGATCTCGAGTTCGATCACATTATCCCTTTCTCAATGGGCGGGTCGAGCACTGTGCGTAATCTTCAACTGCTTTGCGAACCGTGCAACAGACGCAAGGGGGCCAGCCTGGGGTAGCCACAGAATCACTCGGCCTCACCCAAATTCGAACGTTTGTTCTACAATCGGGGTTATGGGATCGAACCGCCGCTACCCCGATCACGGCGCGAAGCTGATGGAACAACGCGAGCTCAGGACTGCCGCTCAGAAGGGTGACCTGCACAGCCTCACCGCTGCGCAGCTGGATCTTGACCACACGCCCGTCACCGTCGCTCCCCCGAAAGCCCGCATCATGGGTACCGCGTGGCTCCGGTTCGGCACGATCGACGTCCCCGCCGAGGTGCGCATCGACAGGTGGACAGACCGCGCGATCGGTGTCGTCTTCGAGATCGACGGCCGACCCATGCGGTGTTGGCTCTGGCAAGGGGCCGTCACATTCCACGACTAACGCCAGGTGCCGTGCCCACGCCTCAGGAACACTCGCTGCTGGAAACCGGAGGGTTTCACCTGCAATACACCAGCGATTGCAATGAGACGAGATACCCCCTGCTCTGGCAATCATTAGCCATAGTCAGGGGGGTCACGTGCATCGAGCGACGCTACGCCTACTTTAGGTTTCGGCAGTCATCCGAGAGGGTAGAAGGCAGATCCAGAGCCTCACGAATCCTCTTCACCGCCGGCTGGAAGTCCGACGCAGAAGGACGGATAACCATCATGTCGGCCATGGTCTGTGCTTCAGATATGGCGGTCATTGATTCGGCTTGGTCTTCGTAGTAGGAAGCCACCGCTTCGATGTCGTCGGGGTCGATGACGTCAGGCCATGACGCATCACGCAGGGTCTCGGCGGCATCGGCAGAAGCTACCGCACTGTCTCCCGCAAGATCGCGCACCCTCCCCATGTCCATGTCATCTGAGGCGTCATCCATCTCGTAGCCGATGTTGTTCACTGCACAGACAGCAGAACGGTATGTCTGCCCTGCCTCTTCCTGGCTCATCGCACTGGAACATCCACTGAGTCCGACCATGAGGACGAAGGCCGAGACGGAGACGACGATTGAACGTTTCTTCATGAGCTAAGAATACCGAGCTACTGGCCTCGACGAGAACTAGTCTTCTTCGCGGTTGCGTCAACCCGCGCAACCCTGTCTACTACGATCGTCCCCACGCGTCGGCCGAACGTCTCGCTGCGCCCGAGCTCGCCGACCACCTCTCTGCCCAAAGCAGAAAGGTGCCCCTCCTGCTCGAAAGCAGGAGGGGCACTCCTGATGCTACTTGCGGACAGCCTGCCCGAATACGAATCCCATAGCAGTTGTCGCGATGATCTTGAGCGTGTCCGACGTGGCGGAGAAGGTCATGCCGTCACGCGGCCAGATGTGGTCTATCAGTGCGAAGAAAACGATCCAGACCATGCATGCCGCGATCAGGAGGAAAGCGAACTTATGCTTCCATCTGTCGAGGAACCGCCAATGAGTCCCGTCAGGGTCCTTCTCTTGCTCAAGAGTGCCGACCTCGTTTGGAGGAACGTCAACCTCGGCGTCTAGGGGAACTTCCTCATGCAAGGGAGCATCCGCCGCCCCGGGGTCTTCGTTCACAGAGCCGTGCCTTCGGAAACCCCAAGCGTCTTCTGGTACGTCCGATCCGCGAGCATGATCTCATGCCCAATGTGCGCGCTGGCATCCGGCTTAAAGACCTGCGCCCATGCTGATCCGTCCTCATGGGTCAGCCTCGAGAGTGCAACTGCGCTCATCTGCTTTGAGCCAGCCCAGACGGCATCCAGCACGGCCTTCAAGTTCGGATCGCTATCTTCGTTCACCTTGTAGGCCTTGTTCTTGGCGTCTTTACCGAACGACCTGATTGGATCTCCACCGAAGGACCGGAACTCGTCGTAGACAGTCCTGTTCACAGGGCCGTACTTCCAGGCTTGGAACGAGCCGTCCAGTAGCTGCCGACCGGTGCGTTTCGCGTACTCGCAGGCGGCGAAGAAGAGAATTTTCTGAAGCTTCATCGGCGTCACGTTGGCCTTCTCGTCGAAGGCTCGCCGAAGGATGTTGTTGCTAACTACGACAGGGCTGTAACCCATGATTCCTCCGTCCTCAACCACGCTGCCCGAAAGTTATCCACAGGCTGGTGATAACTACTCTACCTGCATGAAAGAGTAGCGTCGTCACCAAATTTCGTTGCGTCACGTGTTGTCAACCTTGCATCTACTGACAACAGACTCACCGTAACCACTGACAAACGAAGTAACCGCCCCTCCCCGGGGCCCGTGAGGGCCAGCCGAGGAGGGGCGGAGTCGTGATGTCAGGGTGTGAGCTCGTCCAGGTCTACGTGCTCGCGCGTGCGGCGGTGCGAACGTTGGCCGTGAATACGCTGGCCGCGCCGGCAATAACGGCGCGGGCCGGATTCGGGAACTTCGAAGCGAGACGATCCTGGCCATAGGCTACGGATCATGACCGCCGATACTCGCATCCCGGCCGAAGTTGCCGCACAGCTGGGCTACTACGTTTATGCGCTGCGCGACCCCAGGGACGGCCAAGTTTTCTATGTCGGCAAAGGGATCGGCGACCGCATCAATGCTCACGTACGCGACGCGCGCACCGATCTCACCGTAGAGCGCGCGAAGCTCCGGAACATCAACGAGATCGAGGCTACGGGACAGCGTGTTGACCTCTTGTTCTTGCGTACCGGGATCTCAGAGGAATCGACCGCATTCGTCGTCGAGCAGGCCGTCATCGATGCGTTTGCCGCCACCGGGCATCCGCTCACGAACCTTGTTCGCGGTCATCACGCGAGCCGACACGGGCTTGCGACGCTCCCCGCTGTGATCAGCCGCCACCGGGCGGAACCGTGTCCGCCGATTCCGTTCCCCGTCATCATGGTCAAGATCCAGAAGGGGTGGCGCCCGGACGCAAACGAGCAACAGATCTACGACCAAACGCGCGGCCATTGGAAGATCGCTTCTTGGGTCCGGGAACGTGCCCAGTTCTGCCTCGGCGTCGCGCATGGCGTCGTGCGGGGCGTCTACCGTATCGACGAATGGTTCCCTTCACCCGTCCCGGATGACGAGGGCCAGAACCGATGGGGTTTCGTCGGAAGCGATGCCCCTGAACTCAAGCACGTCGTTGGAACGGAAGTTCGCGATGTGTTCGGTGGACGCGTTATGTATCGACGCTTCCTCGAAGGCTACCCCGGTGTCGCACGCGAGCTTGGTACGTAGCGAGGGTCGAAAGCGCACGACAGAACCGCCCCACCCGGGACCGTAGTCACCGAGTGGGGGCGGAGTCGTGAAGTCACGCAGTCGGGGTGTTCGGGTTGTCGACGCCGAGCCCGAAGGCGGGGCGCAGGACACCAAGCACAGCGAGTGCGGGTGTCGTGATCGCGAGCGCGTCGAACGCGTCCGATGCGAGATCCGCGGACACGACAACCGCGACGACGAGGGTCACCACATCGAGCACGGTGCGTGCGATCTTGCGGGCCTTCGGGTTCGTGATGACGACGTTCGGGACGCCAGGGGTAGGGGTGGTCATGAGGTTCTCCTTCATGGTCGTGTGGGGCGCGCCGGCGGTGGCGGCGGAGATCCCCGGTAAATATGGTCGACGAGAGCACGCGCCCACTGCTGGTCGAGTGCCTGCTCAACCTCGATATGAGACATGCGTGCCCGAAGTTCACGCATCTCTTCCTGCATCTGATCGATCAGCGCGTCACGGTCAGCGATCGTGTCACGGCGCAGTTCACGCTCATCCGTCGCAACCCCGCGCCGCTTATCGGCAGTGAATCGACGCCAGGTGAGCACGAACCCTCCGACTGCGACGATCGACGTGGAAGCACCTGCTATCAGTGACGTCCAATCCACCCGATCACCGCCTACGAGGTGTCATCGCCCGAAGCTTCGCGGCATGCGCCGCGAGGCGGACACCTTGCTCGGCGACAGCGACAGTAAGGCCGGTGATGACGAAAGCTTGAGCGAGGCGTGTCGGGCTGCCCTGAGAGACGATGCCCCAGACGGCGATCGCGTACCCGATGAGCCCCCCGACCGCTACCCACGTTGCCAGGGCCTCCACCTGCCACCGCCCCGTGACAACGCCGGTCAGAGCTACCAGACCGCCGGTTGCGGCGAGCATCGTCCACCAGACCGTGAGTGGTTCGCCGATTGTCCCGGCGATGGTTGTCGGCCTCCAGATGAGTCCCCCGACCCCGGCACAGATCACGCACGTGTAGAGCACGGCGCGCATGATGCGGAGCAAGCGCCTCCACCGGGGCGGAATGTCCCGATCGGGCATCGGTCAGTCCTTCGGGCCGAGCTTCTTGCGCCCGCCGAGGTGCGCGATGATCTTGTCCAGGCGGACACCGATCGTGTCTCCGGCCTTCGCGCGTGCCAAGGTCGAGCCGATCAGCTTCCGAATTGCGGACACTTCCCGGCCGATCTCATCAACATCTTGCCGGAGCGATGTCTTCCGGCTCGATGCGCCCCCTTGCTGATCTCGGATCTGCTGGAGAAGCTTGCGGTCGTCGTCAGTAAACATGTCGTCCTCCTCTGACGCGGCAGTACCGCCGGCGCCTGTATTCGTGACGGCCCACGGGTCTCCCGCGAGCTCAATGTGCCAGGGTTCGGCGAACGTGTAGCCGATCGCGTTGAAGCCGTACTTGGATGCGTTCGCACGGATCCAGTTCGCGCGCGCGTTGCCCGCGATGGTCACGCCCGCATCCGAACCGGAGTCGCGGATATCGAGCGCGTGGCCACTCTGGTGGTTCGACGTGCCAGGAGCGGCCACCGTGCCCTCACCAGACACGCGCCCCCACGTCGACCCGTCCCACTGCCGGTAGTCACCGAACGGCGAGTAGGCGCCGCGACGGTACCGGGACGTGAAGATCTCCACCTGCCCCTCGTAGGAGCGGTAGCCGGAATAGACGTGCAGAGTCACGCCCGGGAAGGCACGCTCGAACGCGGGCTTGAGCCGCGTCAGGAACGCCTGCGCGGTCCGTGGTGCGACCGGCCATCCGTCGACAGTCGTGTAGTCGAGAGCCACAGCGGCCCTCCTTTCGGGAATGGGAAAGCCCGCCGTTGCCGACGGGCTGAAATATGAGTGGCGCGTGCTGGCCGGATAGGATGATGCGACAAAGCCCTTACGGCCAGAGAAGGTCCAGATGTTTACGCAGCAAGACTCCGAGCACCTCGCTTCCCTCCGCTCGCAAACCGAGCAGGTTCTCCGAGACACAATCGGGGAGCACAAGGATGTAGCCCTCCTCGACGCCCCCGCACTGGTGAACGTCGGAGACTCCCTCATCTGGGCCGGCCAGCTCGCCTACATGGACCGCCTCGGCTACCGAGTGCGCTACGTCAGCGACATGCAGTCATTTGATGAGCGCCGCCTCCGCAAAGCGCTACCCGCAGGGGGGACAATCCTTCTCCGCGGCGGCGGAAATTTCGGTGACGTGTGGGTCGGGCACCAGGAACACCGTGAGCGAATCGCGAAGGCGCTCCCGGAGTACAAGATTGTCCAGCTCACCCAGTCCGTTTTGTTCAAGAACGCGGACCGGGCAAAGAAGGCGAACGAGATCCTGGGCGCTCACCCCGACTTTCATCTCCTCGTTCGCGACGAGCTGTCCCTGGAACGAGCCTCCGAGCACCTCCCAGACATCGACCGCACGCCGTGTCTTGACATGGCGATTGGGTGGGACCCGAAGCCTGACGCTTCTGTGAGTTCGAGCTCGACGCGTGCCGTTGTTATCGCGCGAGAGGATCGAGAAGGCGCGTCTGGGCTGGCAGAAGCTGCCCGCTCATGGCAGGAGTCTTTCGACATCACCGTGACCGACTGGGGCCGTCATGCCGATGTGCCTGCACGATGGCACCGCACGCGCAAGGAGCTGAAGTTCAACCGCAAGCTACTCGGCGCGAAGCGGAAGATCTCGACCCTCGTTCCTGCTCTTCCTCAGTCGGCCATAGAACGGCGAATCGCATATCTCAACGATTGGAATGTCGACTCAGCGGTCAACCTGTTCTCCACAGCTCGAGGGATCGCTGTAGACCGGCTCCACGCGCACGTCATCGCAGCACGGTTGGGAATCCCCCACGTGGTCCTAGATAACAACCACGGGAAGATCAGCACGGTTTTCCACGCGTACACGGGCCAGTTCTCCAGCGCGCACTACGCCACCTCCACTGATGAGGCTCACGAGAAGCTCTTGGGCTTCATGACGTCCTAGTGGGCCAGGGTCGAGACGACACGTCGGGCGATGTCTTCGCCGCTATATGTGCCGCCGAACTCCTCCTTTACCGCGTCCAAGACAGCACGCCTGATTGTGGCGATATCGGTAGTCATCTGAACGATGTTGTCGCGGATGAGCGAAGCATCCACGGTGGCCGCGACCTCCGTCCGAATGGCGTTCGGTGACGCCTCGCCACGGGACGAGGGCGCGATGATGTTGTCGCGGATGATCGGCTTGTCCGACATGGTCTATTCCTCTCTGAGGGGAGCCCGCGTTACGGGCTCCCCGATGGAGGCGGCGCTCACGCGTCGCCAGTGTTCCCTGAGATGCGGGCGCCCGTGAGTGTCGCGCCGGTGGTGACGATCGTGTCGACCTGCGTCGGGTTAGACGCGAGATCGTAGATGTCGTTGTCCTGGATCCGGCCACCCTCAAGCGTCGCGCCACTCCATACGAGCACCCCGGCCCGGTCGTCCGAGATTCCCCGTCGGCCATTACCGACCAACTGGTTATCGCGCACGGCAATCTGCCGAAGCTTCCGGCCCGAACCCGAATAGAGCCGGACACCAGAGCGGCCACACGCGCGGATGACGTTGCCCTGCACGACGATGCCAGTGATTTCGACACTGGAACCCGCCGGGTTCTCCACCGACACTCCCCAGCTCTTGCACTCGAAGATCTGGTTGCCCGTGATCAGCGTGTGTAGGTAGTCGCGAAGGTTGGGCCCACCGCCGGATGGCATCGCGATCAGGATGCCGACGCCATCCGTCTCACCTGGGCCCGTGCATCCTCGAATCGTGTTTCCCAAGATGTTCGCGTGGAGGCCCGGATAGGCATCCGGCAGGGTTGTCTTCGCGAGACGGATGCCGTTGCCGCATCCGATGATCTCGTTTCCGGAGATGATCGTGCCGGTCGAACCGGTGTCAGAGATGCCGTTAGGCATACCCTCGACGACGTTGTTCACGATCCGGTAGCCGGGAACGCCCGCATCCGGGTCTGCGCCCGACTGCGCCTCGGTGAAGATGCCGTTATGCCCTGGCCCCGCGACGGCCGCGCTGTGCATGCCACGGATGACATTGCCGATGATCAACGTCGGCTCGGTCGCGCCCGTTGCCTTCGTGCCCGCGCCGATACCTGACCCGCCGGGGCCGACCCCGCTGGGTGCGAGGCGTCCGGGGTTCAGGATGAAGTTGTAGCCGATGGTCACCTGGTCGTACGAGTGGTCGAACGGAACTGCTGTCGCGGGCGTGTTCCAGACATTCATGCGCTCTATAGAGCATCGCTGCACGAGGTAGATGTTCAGAGGCTTGACGGCGGTGCCGTAACCCGCAGAGTGGACATGGAATTCAGCGTTCACGCCGAAGTCTCGGAACGTCGCGCCGATGAGCGGGTTATCAGTGGTTCGCCCCGCGCAGGTGAGCCAGTCCGACGTGCCCGCGACACCGCCGTTCCCCGGGTTGTCTTGAAGGACGTGCACCCAAGAGACGTTCCGGTCGATGCCCGCCCACGAGACGTAGTTCTCGACGTTCAGCGGCACAGTCGCGATCGTGCGCGCGGCGGGGAACCGAACCGTGCCACCCCCGGCGCGTACGGCTTCCTTCTGCGCCTGAGCGATCGCGACATCATCAGGCGTACCAAACACGCACCGCGCGCCGGTGACCGTCGACGTCGCATTCGAGTCGACTCGTGCAGCAGTACCGTCAATCGCCGTGATCGTGGCGAGCCATACTCCGTCGTTCGCGTTCGCGATAACGGGGCCTGCGCCCTTCACTGCAATCCGCTTGCCGATGTCCGCAGACGTGAAGTTATACGAGTTCGTCCAGACGTAGTTCGCCCCCGCCTGAGTGCGCGCATCAGTGACATACACGCCGTCACACTTCGCGCCATAGTCCCGAATGTCGAACACTGGGCCGACCGCCTGGCGCTTCTGCGCCGGGTTGAGCTTCACGTCGGCAGGCATCGTGAGGGTTGAATCGACCGAAACCATCCGGCGAGTTACCGTCCCCGTAGATACCGGCACGAGCCACTGCCACCCACCGAGCTTGTTCGAGGTGAGGTTGTTGCCGTTGCCCCATACGCCCGCGATCGTCGCACCCGTGTCGTGGCTCGGACGCTCGGCGGACGTGAGAGCACCAACAGCCGCGACGGCACCGTTCACGCGGAGGACCAGAAGGCCATCACGCTTGAGATACTCGAGATCCACAAGGTCGTTTGCGCGCGCAAAGACGCTGGACTGGGTGAGCACTCGCCACGACATGGCGGCGAGGTTGGGGCCATTGCCTCGCTGCAGGGCATATTGCCCGCCCGATGCGACAGTCCAGCGCAAGATCTTGATGTCGTTCGAAGCGAGCCTGGACGCGGTGAATGCTCCGATAGCGCGATTGCCACCCTCAGTCGTGGACACCGAGATCACCCGGACGCGAGACACACCATCCGGGCCCCCCACGTCAACCGAGGCATACACGCCGCCCGACCCCGACGTCGGCTGTTGCGCGGTCGGATCGATCGAGTTGCCCCACGTTCCAGGATCCGTGTCCGACGACACCACGCGAATTGTCGCGTCACCCGTCGTCGTCGGTCGGTTATGGAACGAAGCGACCGCCGGAGAGATCGCGAGCGGGTTGATCGCAAACTTCTGCGAGAGGACACCCGGCGCGGGCTCCGAAGCGTTCGGGAACGTGAACAGCCCCGGCGCGCTCGTCGTCGCAAAGTACCCCGAAACGATCGACTGGATAGCCGCCTCAGCGGCCGCAATCAGGTTCGGGTTCTGCGCGATAATGCCCGCACCGATCTGAGCGATCAGCTCCTCAAGAGCCGTCCGAAACTGCGTCCCCGTCGTGCGCGTGATCGTAGCCATCGACGAATCTGTCGCGAACCGCACCTGGGCAATCTTCACAAGAGCCATTACTCGCCACCCTCCACCAGAGTTCCCTCAGGAACCCACGGATCCCACCAGCCATTCGCGCCGCCAGAGATATCGATGTAGACCACATCGTTGCGAGTACGGAGAAACTGAGGCGGCGCTCCCAGCCCGTAATAGAAACCAGCCATCATCGACGGCACAGCCGGCGGGAGCTCATCGATCGGCCCACCCTGTGCGGGAAAGATCGGATCCCACTCTGCGTACCCTCGTGAACGGTTCTCCAACGTCGATACCGACGGCACGAGCCAGTCCATGAAGGGGACGTAAAGAAGCCCAGGAGCCGATTCGAGTTGCACCTGCCCCGCGCCAGTCACGGGGTCGAGAGTGCCCTGAACCTCACGGTGCGTCATCATCCCCGACGCAAGACTGGTGCTGAGCGGGCGGAAGAAAACTCGGGGCTCCCATGTGGCGGGGACAACCTGCCGGTTGTGATCCCACGCCTTGTACGTGACGGTCACGAGTGCCATAGCGCCTCCTCGGCGAAACTAGGTATTGATAACGGGCCACACATGACCCACAATGAATGCATGGCAGAAACGCCCATCCGGAAAATCCGCATCGACGACGACACCTGGCAGAAACTCGCCAACGAAGCCGCCACCATGCGCGAACCCGTCTCCGCACTCATCCGCCGAATCCTCATCACCCACACGGAGCAGAAATGAAAACGTCAGGCTGGATCGCGAGCGGTATCGGTGCTGTCGTCGTCGTGGGCGGCGGCATCTGGGGCGTGAACGCGCTCACCGACGAGCCTGAGACGGCATACACCGGGGCATACGAACCCGCGATCACCGAGACACCCGAGGCTGTCGAGACGGCCACCGTGGAACCCGAAGAGAGCGAGACGCCGGTCGCGGCGACTGGCCCGATCGAGGTGTCGGCAGAGCCCTCGGAAGAGCCGGAACTGACCGGCGAAGACCTCATGCGCGAATACATCAGCTACGGCGCTTGGTGGTACGTTGACGCGTCTGACGAGGAGATTCTGTCGCTTGCGTATTACGTCTGCGATGAGCGCGATGCAGGCGTGCCCCAGTCCGAAATCGTCGCTCTCACGGGCGACGGCGTCACCGACGTGCAGAACGCTGATTTCGTGACTGAGGCGCTGCGCACTCTCTGCCCCTGACTTACTCCGAGATGACGTCGCGCGGGTTGACCTTCACGCCGTCGACCTCGACCTCGAAGTGCAGGTGAGCGCCGAACGATTCGCCCGTGTTGCCGACGAGGCCGACGATCGAGCCCTTGCCGAGCGCCGTACCGGCCGCGACGCCGGGGTTTTGCATGTGGGCGTAGTGGGTGCGGATCCGCTGACCACGGATCATGCCGTGATCGATCCACACCTCATTGCCGTACCCCGACGAGTAGCCCGACGATGCAACGACACCGCTACCCGCAGCCGGGATCGGTGTACCAGCGGGAGGGGCGAAGTCCATGCCCTCGTGCATCCGTGGCCCGGTACCGTCCGGGTGCTCACGCATACCGAACTCGCTCGTGACGAGCGTCAGCGAGAAGGGGAACTCGAGCGGGCCGCCCATCGGGCCGCCCATGCCAGGCAAGACGAGCTTCCACTCGCCATTCCGGCTGTCGCGGCCCACCCACTGGATGAACTCGAGGTCACCCTCCGCCGCCATGGTGAACGGTGCCGATGTGATCTTCGGTGTGTTCATTGCGAGCGACGTGCCACCGACCACGACACCATCGGATCCGTGCAGGTCAAGCTCACCCGTCGATCGCAGGATCGTCACGTCATCGTCGGAGAAAAGCCGGGAACCGTTGGCGAAGACGACGGAGCCGCCGTCTGCGGTCGGGTTGATGGTGATCTTTCCCGCGGTGATCTTCCCCGTCGCGCCGTCAAGCACGACCTGCGCGGAGCCCGTTCCGACGGTGACCTTGCCGCCCGAGCCGGGCGTGATGAGCACATTCCCGACTTTTATCCGTCCGCCGCCGAGGACGTCGAAGTTGCCAGTCTGGTTCCATTGGCCAGAGGCATCTACGTCTCCGGTGATCGTGCCTTTGCCAGAGAAGTTCCACGGGCCCTTCAAGAAGACCTGACCAGTCCAGTCGAAGACGCCCGAGCCGATGACGTTTCCGACGATCTCGAGGACCGCGCCGCCCAGAAGGCGGAGCCTGCCGCGGATGAACGTCATCACGCCGTCGGTGATCGACGAGCGCTCGAGGTAGCGCGAGCGGAGGAGCTTCTCGAGCGTGTCCATCCGTGCGCGCAGTTTCGCTAGAGGATCAAGCGGCATAGCTTTCCACCTCCGGAGTAATCATCGTTGAAAGGTCGACGCGGAGGCCCGTCACGCGCTTCTGGGTGAGGCCGTCCTCGAGAGCGAGGCCGCCGTACGACCACAGGTTGAGTAGCTTCCCCGGTTCCGCGATCTGCGGGCCGACACCCCAGATGGAGATGCCGAAAGACGTCGACTCGACGGAACCCTTCGTGCGCGCATACTCCGCGTCAGCCGCGGCCTGTAGGTGGGCCTGTGCGGCCGTATCTCCTTCGGGAACCTCAATGTCGGGGAACGTGACGAACGAGTCCCTGACGGGCGTCAACGTCGCTCCCGAGCCCGACGACGGAGCATATGCGTACGGGCGCACCTGGCCCTGACCATTACCGAATGCCCCGACCCCCGTGTGCTGATCCGTCCAGTCGTCCTCGCGCGATAGGCCCACGAGGAGCGAGCCTGGGGCGCGGGCAGGAAGATCAGCGCCAACACCTGTGTTGATCTTCGACGCGACCCGTGTCTGGTGTCGGACCGTGCTGCCAGAAAAGTACGGGCGGAAATCAATCTCCTGTCCCATGTCGCGCACGATCTGCAACAGATCAGCGAGCGTGAGGGCTTCCTCGTGCTTCGCCGTCTTGGAGAACGAGCCTGTTCCATCCGCAGGGAGATCGATCGGGAACGCCCACTCCGATGACGGCGCCATACACGCCGCGAGCATCGCACGCACCGCACCCGAATAGGAGCGATTCGTGATCGTCAGCTTCCCATTCACCGGCTCGTACTGATTCACGCCGAAAAACGACCGGTCACCAAACATCGCCGACGGAAGCTCACGCGTCTTCACCGTCGCCGTATCCGTCTCGTCATCCAGCCGGCGCCCCTGGATCACGCCCGCATAGGCGCAGAACGACGGGTCATCAGCCCAGCCGATCGCGAGCGACCAACGATTCCCCTCCGAGATCTCCCGCAGGAGCGCTCGAGACATGCCCTGTGCGCGGATCCCGTGCGAACCTGTCCCCTGACCCGTCAGAAGCCGCGTCGCGCTAGACGACGACAGTTCCACCGGGAGCTCGATCTGACCCGAGCGAGTCTCATAGATGAAAGCAGTCCACCCGTAATCCACGAGTCCCCCTAGTAGGTATCGGTGAGCTGCACCTTCAACGTGCCTGTGCCTGAGATCGGCGCGAGCGTGTGCACGATGCCGATACCACGCGGCACCGTCCACATCTGCCGCGGGTGCGCGTACACGCCCCGCTGTAGAACACCGTTGCGGTAGACCATCCCGCCGTCCGCGAAATCGATCGTGTGCGTCTGGCCCGCCGCGAGAGCCTGCGTGACAGTGAACGTGAGCCCGCCCGCCTGGATCCGATAGCCCGACGGCATCGCGCCCGTGACAACAAAGCGCGGGACAGCCTCAGCCGTGCCGCGATGATAGGCGCGCTCCCCCGACGCATACTCGCGTAGATCGCCATACCGATACCCGGACGGGACATACATCGTCGCCCGGTATCGGAGCGTGCGACCGTAGAGGCCCATCTCGAAAGTGGGCTCGCTGTCGAGCTTCGCGTCTGCCCACGTCGTTCCTGCCGCGCCCTGGACGGTAAAGCGCGTCATCTCACCGTTGCCGAGCTGGGCTTCAAGCATCTGGAGAAAGTGGTGTTGCTCCGCGCCGGAGCGGGAGAAACACAGGCCCTCGAACGCGGGAAGCTTCGCCTCGCGGAACGACGGTGCGGAATAGTCACCATCGCCCCACGCGCGTGAGGAGCGCTCAGACTTCACACCTGCACGTTCGAACCAGCCCGTGAGTTTCGAGACAGTCCACGTCAGGTCGAGTCGTTCGTCACCCGCCGCGCGAAACCCGAGAGGGGTCGTGATCAACAGCTCATCGGCCATGCACGGCCCCCTCTCGAATCATCCGAGCCCGAATGCGAACTCTTCCTGCGCGACCTGCGCGATACGCCGATCAGAGACACCCTGTCGCTGATGGATAACCGGCGCGTAAGTGACCGACTCCCGACGCCCGCCCCCGGCTGCCTGCGCGGCAAGCACATAGTCAGGAGACGGCCGGAACACACCCAGCCGGGCACTCATCTCGTCCAGAAGCCCGAGCGAACGCGCCCGGTACTTCGGATCCGTGGAGATGATCGCCTCGTCGAAGCCCGCCTCCGCGACCTTCAACACGCCACCAGGAGTAGCCGGGACCATCCCCACGCCGGACGCCCACCCGCCGGCCGCGAATTCCTTAACCTTGCCGCCCACGTACAGGTTCCCTGTCGCGTTCGGCGAGATGACCCGCCCACCCGGAAGCTCACCATAGGTGCCGTCCTCAGACCACGTGACCGTGATACGTGCCTTACGCTCCGCGGCGAGAGCGTCGAGTTCGGCTTTCGCCTCGCTCACGCCACTCAGCTTGATCTCGGTGATCGCAGCATCCGGTATCAGACCGATCGAGTCGGCGTATTCCTCCGCCGCCTCCCCCGTGATGCCGAAAGCCTCGAGCTTGTCGAGGAGTGCCTGACGGCCATCATTGATGATGCGCGCCGCATCCTCTTCGTTCTGCGTCTGCTCGAACGTCGCCGCCGCCAGCTCGAGCGTCGAACGAGCAAGCGAATCAATCGCTTCCTCATTCGCTCGACCGGCATCCGTAGAGATATCCAGGGTCGAGCCGTTCTCCTCGATCGCGGCTGTCAGGTCGTCGTATGCCTGCTCGAACTGCCGATGCGCGTCACGCGTGGACAGCTCAGCAGATCCAAACCCACGGATCGCATCCGCGAGATCGTTGACCTTCTCCTGCACATCTTCGGCGGACAGGCCAACGTCGTCGAAACCGTTAGACAGATCCTCGGAGGTCGTCGCGGCGATCTTCTGCTCGTTGGACACGCCAGTGAGCGCGTCCTGATACGGCTCCATCAAGCCGGTGATTTCCTCGACGGAGTAGCCCTGATCTTCCGCAGATGCCGCGATCTGATCGAAGAGTTCCTTCGCGAGGTCGCCCTGGCCGTTGTTCACGAGGTCAGCGAGCGACTGCCCCACCTGGTCGAACGCCTCACGTGCCTTGCCGACACTTGAGTCGAGACCGGTCCAGGCGAACAGGTCTGAACCCCAACGGTTGAACTTGGTGTCCCAGTTACCCCCGAGAAGCTCATCGAGAGCGGAGGTCAGATCGTTGACGCCGTTCGCGCCCCCGCCTAGACCCTCGAAAATCGAGTCGACGTCCCTGTCAAGTAGCAGGCTCGTCGTCTCCTCAGCTGACTTCGCCTTCTCCCCCATCATCCCGAACGCGTCGGCGAGTGCGCTTGCCCCCTGCGCCATTGCGAAGAAGACGCCAGCCGCGCCCGCGGCCTTCGTTACGCCCGCGAGAAGCCGCCCGGCGCGCTGCGCCCGCGGTCCCATCTCAGACAGAGCCGAGTTGAACTCTGCCAGCTTCGGGACGCCGAGGAAGAAAGCGCCGGCCGCGAGTGAAGCGGCACCGGCCGCCCCGCCCAGAACGCCGATGACGCCCTGCACTGGCTCGGGAAGGTCTGCGAAATTGCGGGCGAGGACACCGACGCGCTCCGCTCCGTCCGCGAGGACGGGGAGAAGCAGGCTGCCAATGTTGATCGACGCGTCCTTGATCGCGTTCCCCGCGATCTTGATCCGCGACTCAGCGGTCTCGTACCGCTTGTTCGCCTCGTCCGTCAGTGCGGAGTTCTCGTCCCACGCGACATTGGCGAGGTCGAGAGAATCGGTGAGGAGATCCTGCGCGCCCTTCAGCTGGAGCAGAACACGCTGCTCCTCAGACGACTTGAACCCGATATCGATCAGAGTCTGAACGACGTTGCCGCCCGACGCCTCGACACCGTTGAGCCCCGTCGTGAACGAGTTCAGCGCACGAATCGGATCCGACTCGAACGCCGCCGCGAACTCCGACGCGCTCATACCTGCTACGCGAGCGAACTGCGTGAGAGTGTCGCCGCCGTCCTCGACCGCCGTATAGATGTCCTGCAAAACGCGGGACGCGACACCGCCACCGAGCTCCGCCGTGATACCCATCGACGTCATAGCCGACGCCAGCGCCAGCACGTCACCAGAGGACGCACCCACTAGGCGGCCGGCACCGGAAATGCGGGTCGCCGTCTCCATGATGTCGCGCTCTGTCGAAGCGCCCGCGTTGCCCAGCGCCACGAGTGTGGAGCCGAGACGCTGCACGCCATCACCCGACCGCAGAAGCTCGGGATCCATGACGTTCGCCATCTGAGCGATCGACGTAGCCGCATTGTCTGCGGAAAGGTTCGTCGTCTCGCCGAGGTCGATCATCGTCTTCGTGAACGATGTGACCGCGCCGATTTGCACGCCGAGCTGACCTGCCGCCTCGGCGACTCCCGCGATCTCCTCATGCGACGCCGGAAGAATCTCGGTCAGGCTACGCAGGCCGTCCTCGACCTGCGCGAGCTGCTGATCGGTTCCGTCAACGGTCTTGGTAACGCCAGCCCACGCCGACTCCCAATCCATCGCGGCCTTGACCGCGAGGCCAGAAGCCGTCACCAGCCCGGCACCGACGCCGATCGCCGCCTTGCCGAGCATCTCGAACGACTGCCGCTTCGCCGCCAGCTTCTCGGCCTCCGAGCCAAACTTCCGAGTCTCCTCAGAAGCCTTCTGGATGCCAGACATGTAGCCCTGCGCCTGGAGGAGGAGGCTCACCTTAACGGAACGATCAGTCATCGGTACCTCCCGAGATAGCCCGCGAAGGCGCTATGTTGATCAGATGAACCGTGCGCCGCTCACAGCGATTGTTTTGTCCGCACTTCTACTGGCCGGTTGCAGCTCCGCCGGAGAAGAGACACCTCAATCAGCGCCGCAGAGCTCGACACCGACGTCGACAACCAACCCCAACGAGGCCGCTTGCGCTGAGTTCGCCGATGCGACGCTGGACGTTGGTCAGGCAGTCGTAGATTCCCGAGCCGACGAACTGGACATCCCAGCCACATACGATGAGGTCGCTCTCGCCGCGAACGGAGACGTCAAAGAGCGAATTCTCGTCCTCATCGATGAGTTGCCCGACCCGCCGCACATGATCGGCTGGATGGATAACCGCGAGGCCTACTCAGACGACGTGGAAGCTGTCGCTCGAGCGTGCGAAGCCGAGGGTTTCTCGATCCAGGTCGCAACCCTTGTAGCCGCTAACGGCTAGTGGTCCACGCGGTACGGGGCGAACGTTCGCGCTCGTGAGGGGTTGTCTTTGAAGTCCTGCTCGCGCTCCACCACGGCATCAGTGGCCCAGTTGCGGCGCACCTTCACCTCGTAGTGGAACCGCGATTCCGGGTTACCGGGATCGGCGAGTGGCGACATCGATTCCTCGATGGGGATGCCCCACTCGTCGAGCCCCGCCTCGTATTCCTCAAGCGCGGCGAGCATCGCGTGCTGCTCCGCGTCGAACTGCGGCTCGCGTGTCACTCGGACGTACGTGCGCCCCTCGTGCTCTTCCGCGGAGTGGACTTCTTCGGGCTCCCAGCCCCAGAGGCGGCGCGGCGCGATCCCGAGGGAGCGGGCGATACGGAGATCCCGAAGGAATCCCGCGTCGTTTCGGAGCCGCTCACGAAAGGGGCAACATCAACCGATCCCTTCGCCCGGTTCACGGCGATGATCGCGGCGGCGAGGCGGTCATACTCGCCATCGGTGAGTGTCGCATCGATCGCGGCCCACTCATCCTCCGTGATGTCGTGCTCAGCCCCGTCGGCGTCAACGTAGACGCCAGACCCGCGGGCGGCGATCATGAAGAACTTCGACTGGTCGAATGTCTCCGACTTGCCCTTACGGGCGGGGCACTGCGACAACCAGCCGTTGTACGTGTTGCGATCAACGCCGCGGATCCGGATTCGGATCGACGCGTCACGGATCGCATCGGTGATGTCTGCCAGGCGCGCCTCGAATGCAGACACGTCGACCTTAGGCGTCACCAGGCGCTCGTCACCAGGACGGTCATTCGTGCGGCGCGCACGATCCAGATCGGCGAGAGCCTCCTGGCGGGCATCCAGCAGGGCAAGATCGAGGCAGATCAGCACGTCCTCAGACGGCATCACACGCGCCTCGACACGGGAAAGAAGATCAGACACGGGTAGCTCCTCAGCTGTGGTCACGGGTAGTGGTGCCTGCGGCCCGGCCCCGTGAAAACCGGGCCGCAGGGGTCTATTACGCGGTGGCGAGCTGCTGGAACGAAACCCACTCGCCAGTGATGAACGCCTTCTGCGTGATGCGGTCGACGGCGTTGTCCTCACCTGCGACAACAGTCGGCACACCCATCTCGACGGGGACGGCCTCATACCAGTCGCCGGCCGCAAACGTCGTCGCGTCCTCATCGACCTGAAGGAAGTGCACGAGCACACCCACAGCCCCCTCAGGGAGCGCGAGGCGAGCCACGTCGTCCTCCGGCGAGTTGAGGTTGAACGTGTACGTCAGCGACAGCGTGCGCGACTTCGTGCCGCGGCGTTCGAAGTCCTGCGCCGAGCAGTACCGGGGGTCGTTGATGACGTTCTCCGTCAGCGCCGGGTTCCAGCCGGTGCGCGTCAGGTAGCAGGAGATGTTGTCGCCTGCAGTGACCTCAGCCGGGGTGATCGCCTTGATATCGGCGACCGTTCCGGGGATGAAGACTGCACGACGGGTGCCCACGCTGGGCACGGAAGCAGGAAGATCCATGGTTACTCCTTCTCGGTGTCCACGGGAGCGTTCTGACGACGGTTGCCGCCAAGATTGATGCGCGGCTTCGGGCGCCGCGGGCGCGTCGTCGGCGGGTACTTCGCCTTGTCGACACGCGTGTACTTCTCAGAGTTGAAAGCGGACTCAACGAGGTCGAACTCGTGACCCGTCTGCTTGTTCTTGACGCGCACGTAGCGAGGCATCACGGCTCCCTTGCTGGGACGGAATGAAGAATGAATCGGCGCACGGCGAGGAACACCGCCGGTTGCACAGTGTCGTCAAGAGCGACAGGCTGGGTACCGGCCGGCTGGAGCTTGAAGCAACGCCTGCCAGGAACCTGCAGCACGACATCATTCAGTGCGGCGAGCACCCGACCATCGACCCACGTCGCTTGCCACCGGTCGGAACCCACCGAATGGATCGTGAACGTCACGTCCACGTCCTGGTGCTCGTCGACGTAGCTCATGGCACGGAAGAAGCCCGTGTCGTGCCACACGTTCACGTACCGCTGCGGGTTCCCAGTCACCTCGCCCTCGAACACCACGCCCGACAGTTGAGGGTCCGTCTTGATGCGGTCCACAAGGGCCGTAACGTGACGCTCGATCAGATCCCGGGCGGTCACAAGCCCAGCCCCTTGAGCGCATCATCGATCGCGATATTGACACCGCGTTCGAAGTCGTCCTCATTGGCGTAGATCGCGCCGTGCATGATGCCCTGCGGAGGGTTGTTCACCGAGCCGTACTCGATGAGGTTTCCGAGCGCGCCCTGCTTCCGATTCTTGTCCGGCCCGATCTCAGCACGCAGCGTCGTAGACCTCGCGTCAGAGATGCTCCCGGTGAGAACAGACGACGCCGCTTGCGAGAGCGACTGGTCATAACCGACACCTACGTCGTAGGTGATCGAGTACGGGAAGGCAGGTGCGTGGGCGAGACCCTTCGAATTCTCCCGGGCAGTGTCACGCACGTTCCGGGCCGTGACCTCAATCGCTTTCTGAAGGTTCTTCCAGGCCGCTTCCGAGGTCCTCCCGAGATCGCTCGACAGCTTCGAGATGTCCGCTTTGTCGATGTCGATTCCGTCAGCCACCATCCACCCCCTGCGCGTACGAGAGCACCTCGATCGGCAAACGCCGGGAGGTGGAATGCGTCTGGTGATGACCGCCCGTGATGCGGAACTGCATGCCGACCATTGACGTGTCGAACTGCGACGCGTTCACGGTGCCCACGTCGTCGAGACGCACACCGCCTGACGTGGAGATCGGGAGCCACACCAGAGGTGACTGGACGGCGACGCGCTGCCCAGCCTGGTCGGCTTCGTTCGGATCTGCACGGGTGAATCGGAAACGTGCAGGCCCGTCATAGACCGTCTCCCACGTAGGGATCAGGGTTCCCGTCTCCGGGTCGCGAGCCGCGCCAGTCTTGCGCCGGATCACCACAGACGAGTCCATGAGATTCTCGGCGAGCGACCGACCGCGGCCGAGCATGCCCGTGACGATGCTCACGATGTCCCCAACCGGATCGTGAACGCCGTGCGTCGACGGCGCGGGCGTGGCACGAGACGGTCGATGTCGGAATCTTCGAACCAGATCTCACCCGACCGGTCGTTCGAGCCTCGCGAGAAAGTGCGACCGTAGTCGTCCAACTGTTCCCGCTCCGAACGCCACCCCTCAGGGTTTTTCAGCTCGTTCTTGACCGCTGCGACCACGAGAGCCGTGTAGAGGTTGATCCAGTCTTCACGTTCGCTTGGGTCGGAGAACGTCGGGATCCCGTCGACACCGCGGAGGCGGAGCTCTGTGCGAAGCTCCGACTCCGCATCTTTGATGCGTTGTGGCGCGACCGCGGCTTCCTCGGGGGTGAGGGGCCGCCAGCGTCCTACGAGATCATCGATGGTTACAGTCGGCCAGGCCATGATCACTCCGTGGGGATACCAGCGCTTTCCAGCGCGTCGATGATGTCTGCCTTACTGGCGTCCTCAGGAATGTCGATGTTCATGCCGCGTGCGGAAGTCTCGCGGACTCCGTACTCGCGCCATGCCTTCGCAGACGAGCCCGGCCCAGCCTTCGGGGGAACGGTGGGTGCTGCAGGAGAGGTCTCGACGGCCTGCTTCGCGATGAGGTGTTCCCCCACGCTCAGTCCGTCAGGCACGGTGTCCCCGGCACGGAGAATGACATCCAGCCCGCCGTCAGTGCGGAGAATAGTGATGCCGTTGAAGTCGTCACGAATCTTCGTCATGATCGCCTTTCAGGTGAGAGGCGGGGCACCTTGTGAGTGCCCCGCCTCAAACGGGTCAGAGAACCTTCGCGCTCAGCGAAAGGTCCGCGTTGGCGAGGACGGGAAGCGCGATGGCGTCCGAGATGACCTCGGCAATCATCGGAGGCTTCTCGCCGCGGTACACGCCCGCGACAATGCCCGGCTGCTCCGACTCCTCGATGCCGTAACGCTCGTCCGTGGAGGTCAGCGTCTGCCCCCAGAACGTCGCGCCCAGCTCCGTGCCCTCCGAGTCGTCCGGCTCGACGGGCGCAGGAAGGAGGAACAGCTTCGAGTCATCCAGCACCTTGCCGGACGACGTGCGCCGGTCGTACCGGATGATGTCGGGCAGGCCCGCACCCGTGACGATGCCGCGCACGTCAGCCTCAGTCGCGGGGCGCGAAGCCCCGTTGACGAGCTGAGTGCGGAACTGCGAACCAGCCGCAAGTGCACGGAACACGCGGTTGGTGACCACGATCGCTCCGGGCTCGACACCGTTCGACTCCCGGTAGACGTCGATGATGCCTTCCAGGAAAGCGAGACGGTCCGCGTCCGGGTCGGTCCACAGCGTCGGCGCGGTCACGTCATGCGACGCGGAACGTCCGAAGTTGTCTGCCGCGCCGAGCTCGGGGATCGTTGCGATACCCGTGTTGAGCACGATGCCGCGCAGTCGTTCGACACGATCAGCGACCGCTCGGATGACACGATCCGTGGTGCGCAGGATCGACCGCTCGAGAACATCGTCGGCCGAGTTGCGGGTACGGAGCTGCTCGTACTCCGACACGGGGATGTTCTGCCCCACTGCCGGAAGTTCAAGGATGGTCCGCTTACCCGGCTCGCCCTTGCCAACCTCGGGTTCGGCGTCGTAGGCGCGGAAGCGCGCCTCCTCGACCAGGCCCTTACGGCCGGACACGAAACGAACCACCGTATCCGCAACCTCGCGGTTGGGGAGCCAGCGGGCAAGCGTGCCCTTCGAAGCCTCGTACTCCTCGAGCGACGCGCGAGCGTACCCGGTGAGAGTGGCAGGGTCGATGATGTCAGTCCACAGAGCCATCAGTTGTCACCTCCCACGAACGTGAAGCCGGCGGTCGCCGCAGTACCGTCGCCGGTTGCCACGTGCGCGATCGGAAGCTTCGAGATGTTGATGATGCCGTGACGGAGGACCGGGACACCCAGGTCTTCAGTTCCGTGCACCTTCTGGTCGGTGAGGAGGTAGCCGAGCTGCTCGCCCTCAGCACCCGTGTAAGGGGTGACAGCGGACTCGTTGGCGGCGTTGACCTCCGTGCCGGAACGGAGATAGCCGTCCGGGTAGTGGGTAGCTGCGGTGAACGTGGAGATGTCGAGCACGTTGGTGCGCGCGTTGCGCAGTCCGTGCGTCGACCCCAGCCACGTCTGGTCACCGGAGCCGAAGGTCTCCTGGCGGAGATGAGGCATAATCAGTCCTTTCCAGACTTCTTGTGGGTTTCGGCGAACAGGTCACGTCCTGCCTGAGCGCTACCGCCGTTCGCGCCTGCACTGCGCCCGCCTTGGGCGCGCAGGCGACGGTTTGACGGCGCCTCGACCGCAGTGGAGTTCTTCTCCACCCAGTCCTTGATCGCGTCAGCATCGACGGTCTTGCCGTCTTCCTTCACGAACTCGGAACGGTCGAGGCTGAACAGCTTCGACGCAGAGAAGGAACGCCCTTCCAGCGCCTTGTCGAGCCGGTCAGAAACCCGTTCGATGGCGAGTTCCTTATCCTTCGCGGCGAGCGCGTCTGCGATTCGCTTGTCCACATCGGACTCCGAGACGCCCGACGGCCTCTCGCCCGTCTTGGCGTCATCGTCGCCGGCACGCTTGGCGTCGAAGTCGTCCCATTTCTGGGCCTTCTCCTTCACGCCCTCGTACTGCTTGTGAGTGCGACCGACGGCCTTGTTGATGATGCGATCCAGCTCTTCCTGCGACGCCGGCGGAGTGAAATCCTTGCCGCCCTTGTCGTCGTCATCGCCGGATCCACCCGTTCCGTCCTGGTCCGCGAAGGTGCGGACGAAAGGTGGGAGAACAAGCTGACCGAATGCGTTGCGCTTCATGGTCGTGACCATCCGTTTCTGGCCCGTCGGCCGTATATGGACGCGCGGAAACCGCGCTAGTGACCCCGCGGGAGGCGGGTGAGTATGTGATGTCTCAGACGAGGCCGAGAGCGGCCGCGAGACGGCGCACCGAGTCAGGGGTGCGCGGGTCGTTGAGAGATGAGATCTGACGACGCAGTGCTTCACGGAGCTCTTCGATACGCGCTGGCGTTGCTGGTATCGCGTTCGCGTAGAGGTCCGCGGATGAACGGCCGATACTGCGGGGCACGGAACCGTTGGTGAGTGCGTACTGCAGTCGGTAGTGAGCGTCATAGAGACGCCGCTCAGCCGCCGTCATCGTGGACCGGCGCAGGATGTCCCGTTCTCCCGTCGAGACGGCGTCGAAACGTGCTGCACGGTTCGTGGTGAGCGTCTGCCCGCCAAGTGTGTAGAGCCCGCGTCCGCGTCCTGCCGCGATGATCTGAGCGTCCGACAGGACACCAGGTGATCGCGCGATCGCGACCTGCCCGCGGTCCCGGATATAGCCCGCTTCCCGCATCATCCGGATAGCGTTCGTGCGGGTGCCGGCTGTGCGGAGAATGTCGTCGATCGTCATCCTGCGCGTGATGCCTGACCGTCGTGCAGATGCCGCAGTCGGCAGACCACGTTTGCCGTTGAAGTTCACGACACGATAGATGTCAGCACCCTCGCGAACAGCGCGCGCCTGGGAACGCCCGAACACGGCTTCCTGCTCCTCTTTCGAGAGCGACTCGAAGTACTTGTACGGGTCGGTGCGCAGATCGCCCGCAACGTTCTCAGATGCTGGGATGTGCTGGCAGTCACAGCGAGGATGCCGCTGAAACCCCTCGTTCCACCGAAACCACTTCCCGGCGAGGATCGTGCACCGGCCGCACGACGGAGGGTTCAGCATTCGCGTGTAGCCGGTCACAGTGGGACGCTGAGCGATGTCCGCCGAATACACTTCCCGGCGGGTGTCCGCCAACGTCGTCAGCGTCACCATCGTCAACCAGCGGCCGGCCTGCCCCAATGCCGCATCAGCGGTCTCCCCCGTTGCGACCGCTGTCTTCGCCTTGACGATCGACTCGTCATACAGCGAAACCAAGTCGCGCCCGTCCGGAGCAGTGCTCAGGAATACGTTCGGATCCAACTCGCCGACTGGCGTATCAACCTGATTCGTTTCCTGTAACACCAGCGACGTGTAGGGCAATGCCTGCGCGACTGCAGCCTTGCGCCCCGCCTCCACCACGCCCGTGATCTTCGGGCCGATCGACTCCCACGATTCATCGAAATCGTCACCCATCCGACGCCACAGCTTCGACACTGCCGAAGCTGTGGTCGTCGAGATGCCCTGCTGGATGCGGTACTGGTCAGCCGACGCCCTGGGCAGCATCATCGAGCTCCCTCATCGCCGCGCTGATCTGCGCATCCTGCATCGTGTTCTGATCCCAGTCGCGCATATCCGACTGCTGCATGGGCGTGTAACCGAGGTCCTCACGAGCCTGCTCGATCGGGACAATCGAACGCCCCGACGCGTCCTTCGCCTGAACGAGCTTCACGATCGCGTCCGCCTTCTGCGCGATCGTCGGAGTCGACGGGTCACGCCACAGCGTCTCGATCATCTTCGGACGAGCATCCTCGTCGCGCCCCAGCTCCATGAGGACCAGGCGTTGCACCTGCTCCCACCGAGTCGAGAGCGCCTGCTGCTTGCGCTCGGCACGCTTTACGAGCTGCGCCTCAGAGGAACGAATCGCATCGGCTGATGGCGGGTTATCGCCCTGGAACAGCAGGTAGTGAGACGGCAAGCCGAGCTCCATGGCGATGGTCTGCATGAGCAGCTTCATCGTGTTGTGGAAGTTCGTCAGCTCCGCCTCCGGGAACTGTCCGAACTTTGCTTCCTTGGACTCGGTGCCCCACATGCGGCCGGCGATCATCGAGTACGTGTCGAGCGCCTTGCCCGTCTCGTCGATGAAATCGTCTTCCTTGAGCCCCGTGCCCCACCGTCGAGGCAGAGCATGAAACTCGGCGGACACCATCATGTCCGAGGCGATCTTGTTCAGCGCGTCCAACGGCGAGATGATCGGCGCGAACACTGACCGGCCAAGACGCTGGTCATACTTGCCCGGACGCGCACGCCCCAGAACCCGCGGATCGTTGGGGAACGGCACCAACGCACAGAGATTCTGCGAGTTCGCTTCCGTCGCTTCGTTGGTCTCCTCGACCCATTCAGAGCCTCGACGTCGCCACGTGATCGATGAACCGTCGCCCCGCAGATACGTCATCCACCGCGTCTTGTCGGGGTCCGTCCAACGCTTCAGGCCATGCCGCACACGGTGGGTGCGTGGGTCATCCTCGTGGATCGCATCGAAGGGCGACTCGATCGTGATTACCGGCGCATCATCCTTCGAATCTCCACCGCCGACCATCGCATAGGCACGGCCGAGAGCGAGACCTTCGCGGTGGTTCTGCTGCGAGATGAACGGGCCTTCGTTCTCCTGCCACACGTCCCACACGTCCGTATCGGCCGTCGTCTCCGGATACTCCGTAACAAACAGCCCATCCGGCCCCACAGTGGTCCGGCCGCGCGACTGGACACGGAAACCGTCGATGTCGAGACGGTTGTCGTACACGTCCACAGCAAACAGTGCGAGGTTCAGGACGATCGGCGACAACCGGTAGCCCAGCTCCTGCTGAAGCACAGGGGCGAGGAACCGGAGCGGCTGCTCACCCTCGAAGTACTCATCATTGCGCTGCAGCGGCTTCTGTTCGCGCGTCAGGATCCGCGATAGGCGGAGGGCCTCATCGAGATCAGTCAAGACAACCCCCTCTCACCGCCATACGCGGACCCTGCTGCTAGTCCGGGGCTTCCACCCCGACGCGAGAACATCCATCGCCGCCTCATGAGCGAGCACACTGGACATGGCGAAGTCGATCTTCCGGTGCTCTTCGCCGAACGGCTTACCGATCACGTAGCGCTTCACGCCCGTGGTCTTGTCAACAGTCGTCGGACGAATGCGTGCGTTCCTCATGTGTGTCCGCACCACCTCATCACCGTCATGGGAGAACGACGAATCGTCATTCCCCAGGTCCGTCTTCAAGCGGTCAAGCGCCGCATGCATCGGCACGGGACGGTTCGTCGCCCACGGGATGAACACCGTCTCCCCGAACTCCGCCGCCAGTTCGTCGATCTCCGACTGCCAGAAGAACGGGTCGAGATAGACGCGCACAAGGTCGTAGAACTTCGCCAACTCGCGCCACGCCGCCATCACCTCAGAGCGAGGGATGCGGTTGCCGTAGTCGGCGGGGTTCCACAGCGTCTTTCGTTCGTCCGGGCCATACGTCGGCGTGAACTGGTACTGCGTCGGCAACAGCTCGAGACGGATACCCGTGTGGTCGTCATTGTTCGAACCGTCGAACCCGCCAGCGACCGGCGCACGACGAGGAATAACAAGAGCAGGAACCGCTTTCGATTCCCACGCACCGTCCTCCAACCACTTACCGTGACCGGCGACGAGACGGTTACCGAAGAACCGTTCCGCCTGCTCAGGGTCGCGCTTCATCAGCTTCCGCGCGAGCGCCTCGATCGAGTCGAGATTCACCCACCACGAGCCCTCATACGCATACTCGTGGATACGCCGGCGATCCGCCAGCTTCTTGTAATCCAGCGGTCGGCCATCATCGCCCCGCAACTCCTTATCCGGGTCACGGTAGAAGATGAACACGTCCGGCTCGTTGGCCTCGTAGATCATCTGCGCGTACGAGTTCTCCGACGGATCCCACGCATTCGTCGTCAGATGCGTCCGGCCACCCATACCCGCAGCACCACGAGCCTGCGTATCCGCGACGTCGACCATCTTGTTCGACTTCGTGTACAGGCCCGCTTCGTCCTGCTCGGCATCAGAGATCGGGTTACCCAGACGAGACCGAGCCGACGAAGTGACTACATCGATACGATCCAGGTCGTCTTGGTCCGACAGGCCCAAGATGCGGATGAAGCCCTCACGAACCGCGAGGAGCTGCTTCAACGGGCCAAGGTTAATCATCGCCCGCAACGGCTTGTAGATGTTGTCGGCCTGCTCGGCACTGTTCGCCGTGATCTGAATCAGCGGCGAAGGGTGCCGCATGCCCATCGGCTCACCCTTGGCGTACACGAACGCCTCAGGCGAGTCCTCCCAGCCACACGGGCACCCGTTGTCGGCGCACGAATAGACCTCGCCGCCCTCAGCCCAGCCCGCAAACACCGACGGCCCAGCAGCCTCAAACGCCACCTGGGCGGCCGAGAACGGCCCCTTGCCGGTCTTCTGCGGAGCGACCACCAGCGTCTGCTGATAGAAGAACGCCTGGTTCAGAACGGGCGGCTTATCCGGGCCGACGAGCTCAGGAGGAACGAACACCGCATCAGGGCGGATCCGATACCTGTTCGCGTGGCACCAGAACTGCCAGTCCGCCATCTGAAACGGCCGGCCACGCGTAAAACCATCAGGCACACGGCAGTGACGCGTAATCCACGCATCACCCAGATCGCCGAGAGTCGGGAAGTCGACTACAAACTCACTCGACATCTCCATTGACGGCCCTCAGGCGCCGAACCGGAGCAACAGCCGGTCCCGGCTCCACCCTTTCCGAACGCTTCTCAGCCACCTCGTCCGCCGCGATCGCCCAGCCGTTGAACTTCATACCTGCCGGAGTCAACCCCAACTGGTCCCGGTAACGGTGCAACTGGCCCACAAGAGACGCATTCGCGCCCGGGTCATGCTCAATCACGGCCTTGAGGCGGCAGTACTCCGCGACTACAGGCCAACGCCACGACTCCATCGACCAGGCGCACGCCTGCGGAGTCGTCCACGCCTCAGCCCAGATCTGCGCCTCACGCTCACGGAACGACTCCGTACCGCCCTCGTCTGCAACCTTCACCCTCGAGCCGTCCTCGAAGTACTCCGTGAACAGCACGATCGGTTGCAGCGGGAAATCCGGCACGACACCGCGATAACCCTCAGCAGGCAGACCAGCCAGCTTGAATCCCCGTTGCTCAGAGCGCGCCGAAGACGGATCAGGAGCCGGGCCAGAACCCGGGCGAGCACCCCCACGAGGCATCCAGACCACCCCCTCCATAGCCGAACGGCGGAAACTTTTGAACCCTCCGCACCATGTAGACACCTCCCCGGCGGTACGGCAGGGTGCCGCGCTGAGGGCATCCCCCCACCCCCTGGAGGGTCACGTGAGGGGCGTTCAACGCCCCGGGGTGGTCAGGTATTCCTTGCGGTGCATTCGGGCGTTGGATCGCCTCGTGTACGTTCGTCGTCGCCGTGCGCTAGTCGTGCGATCTGCGCCCTGCCGCTGCCCTGTTGCATCGGTATGCGTGTTCGGGCCCGCGGTACCTACTCCGGTCCTCGTCGTCGTGGCCGAGATCCCATGGCTCTGTCGCGCTGATGCGTTCGCCGCACCGCCAACATGTGACGCGGCCAGATGCGACCTTCGGCGCCCACCCTGCACGGATGCGGTCATGCTCAAGCCCGTAGCCGCGCTGTTGTCGGCTACCCCGTGCACGTTCGTATGCGCGTGCGTGGTCGGGGCAGTAGCGCCCTGACGTGATCAGGGTCGGACATCCGGTCTCTGTGCAGACACGCATGTAGCTACCGCCCTCGCGCGTTGTCCTCTACGTACCTTGCCGCTGCTCTCAGCCACTCGGGGTTGTCCTGCATCTTCCCGATCGTCCAGTTGCAAGCTCGGCACAGGATCCCGCGTACGCATTTCCCACACGTCACGTTTCCCGGGCAGCATGCGTGGTCGTGGTCCACATGCCAGTCCATATCGGGCTGTCGGCATATGGCGCACACGCGATCCTGCGAATCGAGCAAATCCTCGAATTCCAGGAGCGTCATCTTGTAGTGCCTTTTGAGCCGCGCATCGCGCCGTTCGGACGTGGCAACCTTGTACCGCTTTTTCGGCGCGGGCGGCTTCGGCGTCGGCTTGGGCGCTTCCTTCTTCTTCTCTTTGGGAGGGTTGAAGTAGGCATCGCCCGGCATGTTCCACTCGATCTCGGAGGACATGTAATCCTCCTCGAGCGGCGGTTAGCCTGTTGCCTGCTCGGCCCGCACTCTGCCTGTCGGGTGCGTACGTAGCCATTGCCGTTCGCGTGCGTCATCCGCACGATCCGTCTCGCCGCATTCGGCCGCTGCCATAGCGGACGTGTATTCGGCGGGGCATTCGTCGCACTGGTACATCACCGTGGCCTCCTACGCTGTTGTTCGTCGTAGAGCCGTGTCCGTGGGGCCACGGTGAAGAGGTGTGGAGAGAAGTGCTGGCGGGACGCAGGTCAACCTGGGCCCTTCTGATACAGCCGTCGTGAGTTGCCTTCGCGTGCATGTCCCTACGCGTTGACGTCCCGCCAGAAGAAGTGCCAGTCAAAGAAACTTCCCTGTGATCGCTTGGGATCCAGAGCATTCGGAAGTGACCAGTCAAAGAATTGCCACGGTGTCGACGGCGTGTGAGTACTCGACGCCCGTCGTCCTTACCGGTACTCGACCGTGGGCTTCTGCGACGGGGATCCCTGACCGCATAATCGGCGCAGTCGTCGCATTGTGCCGCCCCGAGGTCTCGAACCTCGCGCCTTCCGTGCTTCAAACGGATGCTCTGCCTGGTGAGCTAGAGCGGCGTGTGCCCGGTAGAGGTTCACGGAAGGAAAGCCGTGATTCAACATGCCGGGCTAGTTCCACAGAGGCGTGCACGGGGACGGCCCAGATCGTGGGCGCACCGCGCAAGGGCGCTTGTGGATAGTGCGGTCGAGAAGGGTGCGCGCTTTCATCTCCTCAGTCACTCGACCTCACCGCGCCTCCGAGGGATTCCGACACCCCGGCCTCCCGCTCGACAGGCGGGCGCTCTTCCTCTGAGCTACGAAGGCATGCTCGCCGCGGCTTGACCCGGCTCGAGCGTGTTCAGATACGAAAAATGCCCATCAACCCGGAGGCGATGAGCAGCTAGTGTGTGAAGTTCGACCGGCGGCTAGGCGCAGTTCTCGATCCTCACTAGTGAGTGTAACACGATTCACCCTTTCTTTCTAGGACGCCCTAGGGTGGTCGTTTCTTCCACCGCTCGGATGTCTGAGAGGTTGACCCAGAGTGCCCGCATGGGTCGCATCGTCCGCACCTTCCCTTCGCGGATCCACTGGTAGACGGTCTTCTTCGTCCGGCCTGTCGCTTTCGCCGCTTCCGCGATGCTCACCCAGCCGTTAACGCGCACGCCGCACCTGTTCCATCTCGAGCCGGATCATGTTGACTCTCGCGGCGAACGATTCGGCGTCTTCCTCTCCCCCGCATTCTTCGCAGGTCACCTTCGTGTCGTCGCCGGGAGCTACGGGAGGCCGGTAGACGATGCCGAGCTTCCCGCAGTGGATGCACCTAAGGTCGGGGACGTCGTGCGGTTCGTCTTCCATGGGCCACCGCTCCGCCGCGGTTCTCACCTCGCGTGTGAAGTCGAGCGCGATCTGCCACCCTTCGATGTCGTTGGCGATGTCCTCAAGGTTGTCCCACTCCCCTAGTCGTGTGGCGAGTCGTTCAATCTCGATAGCGGCGATCTGTGTCGCGGGCATCCCGAGCGCCGGCTCTGTCTTCGCGGATCTACCCTCGTCGACGCTGATGCTGTAGTTCCCGGCGCTGCGGAGGAACGGTACGAGCGCGAACGAATAGGAGACGGCCCACTGGAATGTCTCCCATTGGGCCGTCGTCAGGTAGCCGAACTCACCATGTCCGTCATCGGTCAGCATTCGCGTCCTCCACGTTGATGTAGAACCCGTATCCGTAGTAGAACGGGTTGCCGGGGCTCCATCCGACGTTGAGTTCGAGAACATCGCCCATGTCGGCGTAGATGTGCCACTTCGTGTACCGGCCCGTCGTGCCGATACCTGTGATGACGTGGTCTATCTGATCGACGTTCAACAGGAACGATTCGAGCTCGGTGAACGCACAGCAGTCGCCGCCTTGGGCCAGCTGAACAGTCTTGCCGTTGTCGAGTTCGATCTCGAACACTTTGGACGTATACGAATAGCCCGACGCGTATGTCGTGGTTCTCGTGGCGTTTCCCGCGCGCACGATCCGGTGCCCCACGACGGCGTCGCGCAGTTCCTGCACGTTGCCGGGCATCGTTCCGTCATCTTCGTATTCGTCGAGCTTCTCGACTGGATACTTCTCGGTCATGCTTTCTCCTTGAGTGATTCGATGGACCGGCAGAGGAAGAACAGCGCCAGGAAGGCGAGTCCCACAATCCCGAAACTGCCTACCACGCCTGCCTCGTCGTCCAGCCATGCGGAGAACGTCAGGTAGGCGAAGAACGCGGTCGCCCAGCCTGCACCGCTACTGCCCTTCATCGCGGCACCTCGTCATCCAGCCAGATCGCGACGGCCCCCGTAGCGAATACGGCGAGGCCCCCGCCGAAGATAGATATGCAGAACGACGCCACGTCGCCCGCGTACCCGGCGCAGGCAACCGCCCCGAAAACGACAGCACCCACGAGGATTACCCCCGTGAGTGCCGTGATGCCCCAGATCGTCCAGATGCGTTTCATGCCCACCATCCCTTCTCGACAAGATCGGTGAGTTCGGGGTTGTCGATCACCGCGGCGAGGCATCGCATTGCTTCCCCTTCGGTGAGCTTGTAGGTGTCGGTCGTCATGCTTCCTCCTTGATCCCGAGTCGTGCGCGTGCTTCGTCGGCGGATCTTGCCTGGTCGATCGCGTCAAGATCCGCTATCAGAGCGTCGGGCGAGAACACGTTCCTGTAGCCCGTCGGCTGGTTCTCTGGCGGGTATCCATCATGACGCTCGACGAGGTACCGTTCTTCCCTCACGTACGCGTCGTAGAAGCCGAAGTGTTTCGCCACCCGCACCAGGGCGGACTTCATGGCGTGGGCGGCCGCGTCTGCTCGGTTCTTCGCGTCTACCGCGCGTCTACGAAGCTCCACTTCGGCTTCGAGCTCAGCCTCGAGTGTTCGCTTACTGGTCATCGTGTCTCCTTCGCGTCGTGTCGTTCTGCGACCACGTACGGGTGCAGTGCGGCCGCGGCCTTGTCGATGTCGGTACCAACGGGAAGCGCCTCCGCGAGACGTTCACGGAGGCGCTGATAGACGGTCTTGTTTCGGTCGAGAGGTGGAGAGATCACGGCTTCTCCTTTTCGTTGGCCAAGATGGTTCTGGCGATACGTTTCGCGTTGGGGGGTATCACCGTTGCTCCTTCCGGGATAGCTTTGGGAAAGTACTCAACGACGAGTGCGCCCCGTTGAACGAAGTCGTCCAGTGGATAGTTGTGGTGAGCGGCTCAGATAGGCCTGGCGACGCGAAATCGTCGGCAGTCGATGTGAGCCGTTCACCGGAACGCAACATCTCAACGCGCAGCACGGTACGGGAAGCGGTCCTGATCGCCAGTCGCGAGAGAGCCAACGGACGAACACTCGAAAGTGAAGAACATGACCGATGAACGACCCTCCGATGACCACGAAGACCAGCAAGCCGACGAACGATGGGACGACGAAGGCGGTGCCGCTGACGCCCACGAGCCGGAAGCCCCCGCGCGCACCCGCCGCGAGAAGGCATGGGACGACGCGCGGGGTGAGCACTGGCACGGCGCGAAGTCCAGCGATGAGACCCAGGCGCGTGCCGATGTGCAAGAAAACGACCGGCGGGACCGGGAAACGGGATCGCACCGCTGACGCTGCCGGTCATCGCTTCTCCTTCTCGTTGGTGGTGTCCCCGCGGGCGATGTAGAGCGCGTCTCCTCGGGCGATCCCGTACGACTCGGAGTCGAGCGACGGTGGCGTGTCGTCGGTGAGCGCCCACTCGATCACGTCGGCCAGCCGGTCGAGAGCGTCAGCACCCGCACGCTCGTCGTCAGCCGTCTCGCCCAGGCGCTCCATTGCGAATACCATCGCCCGCAGTCGCTTCGCGGTCTCCCGCATCTCGGCGGGTGTCGTCTGGTCAGCCAGGGCGCACCTCCTGGGCGGCAAGGAGAGCGGCACGGGCGACTTCCCGCCACGATTCCGCCGCCTCGTCGTTGTCCACCACGAGGTCGTCCCAGCGGTCTACGTCCTCGGGCGCGTGCTTCAGGAACGCCCGGTCGTATGCGCCCCGTGCCGCGGCTTCCACCTCGGCGTCGCTCGGATATGCAACATCGCTTCGCATATCGTCGGGACGTGTCAAATCTGGGGCCGATTCTTTCAACGTCGCATCGCTCGGCTCACCTCGGATCCCGTCTCGTGCGATGCCCTTCACGGCGGCGAGGATGACGCTCGAACGCTCGTCCACGTTCGCGGCATCGAGGATCCGCTGGTAGGACTCGGCCCGCACCTTGGCGTCGTGCTCGGCAAGCCGTCTCAGACGCTCAGCGGCGGCGCGGGTGGCCGCAACGTGATTGTTCCGCCCTGGCTGTCCGTCCATCGCCTGTGCGTCCGTGTCGAGCCAGTCGGCCAGTTCGGCGTCACTCGTCTTGTCGAACATGCGCGCTGACGTGAGTGGTGACTTCGGTTCGTTGAAACGGCTCATGGCTTCCCCTCTCGCAGTTCCGCCTTCGCGGCGTGTAGCTGGTCAAGGGCGACTTCGATGCCCTCCCCAACCTGATGTGTGTACGTCCCTGATCCGATGCCTTCAATGAGGCTGTCGATCAGTGCCGCGTCGTGCTCGCGCAGGGCATCGGCTGGGGCGGATTCCAGCACGGTCAGCAAGGGTAGAAAGCTGTCACCCTGATCGGAGTCGGTCACAACGGCGAGCGACTTCTCCACGACGGCGGCGAGCTGGTTGTTCTTCGCTCTGTATCCTGCGTTCTTGCTCTCCTCTACTGATAGATTCGCCTCGGCCAACTCGGCCCGCTGGTCGGCGGCTTCCAGGGCATCTGCGATCTGCGCGTCCGTGTATTCATGCCCAAGAGGGGACAGATCGAACGTATGCGCGCGGCGCAACCATGCGATGATGTCAGCGTTCGTCTGCTCGGTCATTCGGGAACCTCCTCGTACGTCTGCTCGAAGATGTCGGGCTTGCACGGGTAGAACTCGCCCTGCACGCCGCGGATGATCCAGTCGCCCGGCGTCGCGCGCATCACGCCTTCGAGCGTCGGAATCTCGATCGACCAGTAGTAGGTCTTCATCTCTTGGCCGGGGTGCGTGTCGTGCTTGAAGTCTCCGCCGCACCAGTCAGCGAGCGCGTACACGTCGATGAGGTCGAGGACGCCGGAGAACTGCTTCGCCTCGACCTCGGCGGGCCGCTTGCGGAACTTAGGCATCGCTCTTCCTCTCATCGAGCACCGTGAAGGTCGTCTCGGGGGTGACGCCGGGGAGGTCTTCGAGGGCGCAACCATTGCGCGCGTCTTCGTGGAACCAGAGTCCATTTTTCTTCTCGGCGTACATTCGGTAGTTCGGTGTCGCCGCGAAGATCCAAACAACGTGCTCCGCGTCCTCCGGTACGCGCGGCGCGGGGGTTGTGTCGATGATCTTGTAGTCACTGCCGTATCGGCGAGGCTCGATGAACGCCTCGGCCCACTCCTCCGAGGGGAACCGCGCGAACACGTGGCTGGCGTGCTCCACCACGTAGGGCAGGTCGGGGTCGTAGGCGTGCTGCTTGTCAGTCATTGATCTTCCTTCGGGTTCGCTGTATGTGTGCGTTTGCTTCTTGCTGGGCTGACCCGTCCGCAATGGGCCACCTGCCGAGCGCCCCGCACGTGCACGTCCAGCGGACTCCGTTGTCGTACGTGGTGATCGTTGTCTCGTGTTCAGTCATCGCTGTGCCTTCTTCCGTCGGATCAGGAGTGCCGCGAGTCCTGCGGCGATGAGACCGCCGCCGCCGAGAGCGATCAGGGGCCGCATGTCGCTACCCGCGGGCTCGACCGGGCCGGGAGGGGTCGTAGGCTCCGGGGTCTCGGTCGGCTCCGGGGTGGGCTCTTCCGTCGGCTCCTCGGTCGGTTCGGGAGTCGGCTCCGGGGTCGGTTCTTCCGTGGGCTCGGGCGTCACGGGGGGATCCGTGGGCGTCGTCTTCGGGTCGTCGGGGTCGGACGGGGCCGCGCAGTCCGGGCCTGCAACTTGTCCAGCGGTCTCGGCCTCACCGAAGTGGTAGTTCGTGCCGGAGTACTGAATCCAGATCGCGCACGCCTGACCCTCGGGGATCCCGAAGATGCTCCACGGCACGAACGTCTGCCCGATGAGCTGGGCGACCTCGTGACGCTGCCCTGCGCATTCCGCGTCGGTGCGGGTGATGCACTTCGATTCGCCGTGAATGTTGTACGACACGTTCGCCGTCGTGCGCACGTTGATGTGGAAGTTATCGGGAATCGGGCCGGTGTTGATCGTGATTCCCGCCGCGTCCACGGTGTACGGGTCAGTGCCCGCGTGCGCCATCGTCGGGGCGAGGATGAGGGCCGTAGCGATCGCGGCCGTGAGTGTCTTCTTCATGATGTTGCCTTTCAGGTATGCAGAGGGGCCGCACCCGGTAGTGGATGCGACCCCTGTGGAATGGGTCAGGCGTTCGCGAGCTCTAGGAGCACGTCGGCGTGGCACGGCTGATCGAGAGGGCACCAACAGGCGAGGTTCTTGCCTCGGAGACCGGCGACAACCTCGTCCTCAGTTGGGTAAGACGGCCAGTCGCCCATCAGAAACCCATCGCGGAATAGCTCGGTTGTCACCTTCCGGCAGTCGGCCGGTTCTCGATAATCCTCTCTGAGCTCAGGCCACCTGATCGGGTTGCCCCACTTGGAAGGCCGCGAGACAACGACGGTGTTCTCGGGCTTGCGCCAGCCTTTCTTCCGGCTGAGCTGGATCCGCTCGGGCATCAGAAAGGCGTCTCGTCGTCCGCGCCGGGTGCGCCCCAGCCGCCCGCCTGAGCGCCGTTCGTGCCCGGCCCGGCGTAGTTGCCCGTCCCGCCCGTGTTAGGCGCTCCCTGGGCCTGCTGGCCGCCGTCCCGGGTCTGGATCTTCACCACCGCGTCAGCCCATACGACCAGCGAGTAATAGTCCTTGCCCTCGTGTTCCCGTTTCTCCGTCACCTCACGGCCGAAGATCCGAACCCGGTCGCCCTCCGCGAATTGCGAGAAGTCCACGTCCCGGCCCTTCACGTCACGGAACGTACGCCCGACCGTCTCGTACTCGCCCCGGTCGTTCTTGCGACGGTGCGGCTCCGAAGTTTTGAGCGCGAACGGCCCCTGCTGGCCGCTGATCACCTTGTCGACGAATGCCGTCTCGATCTGCACTTGTGCCATTTACTGCTCCTCTCGCTTCCCGCCCAGTAGGACGGCAAGATCGTCCAGGGTCATCAAGACCCACTGATCGCCGGGGCGGGTCGTGCCCCGACGCTTCGCGACGACGACACCAACCGCGGCGTCGTCGTTCCCTGCTTCCGTGTGTGCCTCCTGGACCCACGGGCCCGGCATGAGCCGGCCCCCGTAGTCCTTGCACTCGATGACGACCCGTTCACCGAGCGCGGTCCTGACGTTCGCGATGTCTCCACGGTCCTTCGCGCCGTTCTTCGCCCGCCGTTCGATCCGATCGTCATCGAGCGCGTCGGACAGGTGCCAGGCAACGAGCGTTTCCATGCGCGTCCCTGCCGACTTCGCAGACGCTCGCGACCGGCTCATGCGACCTTCCCCAACGAGTAAGGGCCAGGAGTGGATCTCCTAGCCCTTACCGCGTCCCGGTGCGTGATGACCGCGCGCCGTTCCCGCTGATACTGCGTGTTCGCCGCCCTGCACTCCCCGCACCTGCATTTGTGCTTGTCGTACGTCGACTTCCTGCCGTGTGTCATGTGTCTCTCCTCTGCTCGCAGAACAGGCAGTAGCCGTCGTCCATCCATTCATGGCGGGGCTTGCCGAGCTTCGTGCAGTCCTTCCCCTCAGGGCTCATCGTCGCCGGTAGGGCGTCCTTCCGCTTCGCGCGCACCCTTTGCACGATGTGCGCCGGCTTCAGGTACTCCGTCGACTCGGTCGAGTGTGCGTTCACCGCGGCGACCGCTTCGCCGTAGTCCACGTTCTCCATGAGCGGCGTCCAAGCCTGGATTGTGAGCTCGTCGACCTGTCGGTTGTCGAGAACCTGGATCCTTGCCAGAAGCATCGTCAGCTGGTCAACGTTCATGTCTCCTCCAATGCGAGTGTCGTGATCTGCATGCCGCCGACACGTCGACCGGCGGCGGCTGTCTGTTGCGCGCGCTCAGTGGGCGTCATCCGCTTCGGGCGTGCTTCTGCTTTCTCCTGATCGGACAGGAGCCAGTTCTGCCAGGTGCGCGGCCAGTCGAGCTTCGTCGCGGCCTGCCCCGTCTTTGCTCGCCAGTAGTTGACGAACTTCATCGTCGATCGGTCGACGTCGACGAGCGCCGTGTGTTCCGCAGCCCATGCCCTCATCTCGGCCGTCACGATGAACGGTTCAGGGATGCGAGTGCCGCGTTTAGCGGCCCCACCCTTCTTCGGAGAAGAAGGAGAACTGGTCGGGGGGAGCTGGTCGGGAGGGGCAACGCGAACTTCCAGAGAACCGCCACCGATAGTTCCCTGATCGTTCGGGCGAACATCAGGAGAAGTGACGCCCTTCTTCGCCGCACGTACACGCTTCATTCGCTCGCGTGCCGCCGAACGTTCAGCCTCCACTTCCTCCTTCATCGGCTGATAGTCCGACCAGTCCTTGAACTGCCAGCCGTCGTCCGTCTCAATCCACAGACCAGACGAAACGAGCTCCGACGTTGCCTCACTCGACCCACCGAACCTGCGTACCGTTCGCGCCGAGATGAACCCGTCAGTGAGGTACTGAGCGCACCACGAACCCGAAAGCGCCCACAGTCCCACAGCTTCGAGCGACAACTCCACGACCTTCGGATGACCGTGGAAACCATCATCGATTCTGAACCACGTCACTCATCAGCCCTCCCCTCTGAGTTTCAGCGTGAACATCACGTCAGTGCGATACCCCCGCATACGCTTCAGGAAATGGTGCGCCCGTGGGAAACGAGCCGGATCTTGCGACTGCACCTCGCCCTGCTCCACGAACCAATCAAGCGCGTCCAACGTCGACTCGATCGCCCGCGGGTCAAGGAGCGCCCGCCACTTCTCGGGCTCACGATCACGAGCCTTCGCAGCCTGGGAAACCGCTTCTCGGAACTCTTCGTCGTCGAGGTCGACCAGCCAGTCGATCGCTTTGTTATCCATGTGTGTCCTTCTAGAACGGCGTCGGATCGATCCAGATCCGTCGCCCGTCATCGGTAATCCAGTACTTCCCGTCGGGGTATTCGACGGGGATCATGCGGGGGTCGTCGTGCTGACTGATCTTGATTCCCCGCCGTCGTGCTTCCGCGGCCTCGTCGGCATCGGATTCGATCAGCCCGTTCTGCAGCGAGCACAGCCACACCACATTCGAGAGGCGGTGCTTGAGCTTCGACCCGCCCATGCCGCCCTGGCGGTGCTGGGGGACGAGCGTGTCCGTTCCGCACGATTCCCCATGCCACGCGCATTCGTGGCCGTCACGAGCCGTCACAGCGCGCAGGACACCCTTCGGTGTGGTCACGAATACTGCTCCGACACCACTCGTGCGTAGTGAACCCGGCACAGCCCGCCGCGGTGTGCCTGAGACGTGCACGCGAACTTCCGGCAAGCGGGCACGATCATCTCCCGCTCGACCGCGCCCACCTTCATGTCGTCATGGCAGGCACAAGAAAGGGCGAGCCCACAAGGGAACTCGCCCAGAGCCGCCGTACCCCGACGACACCTCGCGCAACACCTTCGCGGTGCCTCACGCGCCTGCGTCTCCGGGGACGCCCCCAGAGGAACGAACCGGGTCACGACTCGCCCCCCTCAGTCGGACATTCCGGGGTGCACACGTGCACGGGAGTCTCGACATCAACGACGTACAGGAAGTCGAGGAAACCCGACTGCAGCTGAGCCTCATTCATCGCCGTTGCCCGCTCGATCAACGGCTGCGCGATCTGCGAGCGTTGCACGCCGATGTCAGGCCGTCGGTTCCCCCACCTGCGGGCGAATCCCTCCTCGTCAGACACCCACCCGAGCATCGACGTACCCCGCACGCCCTCAGGACGACGAACCGCACGCTTCTGCGCCGTCAACACGAACATGGGCTTCTCCTGCACCGTCATGATTCCTCCACTGTGAGCTCGGCTTTGCGTGCGTCCTTCGCGGCGATCACTTCAGGAACCTTCGCGACACCGCGCGTACCCGCGAGATCCCAAGCGGCCTTGAGCGCCGGAAGCGATTCGGCGCCCGCGATGTCCGCGAGTGCAGCCTGCACCTGCTCCGGGTCTACCGTCGCGAGGGGCCGGATCGTCACCTCCACATACTTGCCGCGGGTGATCGTGTGCGCCGTCTGGATCGGCTTCTCGATGTGCGAGAGAGCGCTGAGCCGGATACCGCCGACGGGCTTACCTGCCCACATCACGGAGGGCTCGTTGTAGATCTCCATGCTGCGGCCGATCCACGCCTGAGCTTCCTTACCCCACGCCTTCACGAGGTCGCGTCTCACCGTCTTCGACGGCTTGAACGGGCGCTCCTTGCCGTATTTGTCGGTGATGATGTGCACCGGCTGATCGGCCGGCCCGCGCTTCACATCCACGACCGTCACGATGACCGGCTCAGCCAGATCGATCGCGTTCACCTGGTCTGACTTCGCCAGGATCGTCTCTGAAACGTCCATCAGATGATTGCTTCCATTTCGTCTTCGTCCTCGATCACGACCCACGTCGGGGCGAGGAGTGTCTTCTTCCCATAGCCAGGCCAGATGCCCGTGCCCATGCATTCCAGCCACCGTTCGCGGGCCTCACGCGTCTTCTTCCGTGCCGCCTCCCGGTACGTCCAGTCGACGTCGTACACGCCCACCAGATACGGCGCGTCAGACTCGACCACGATGAAATCGAACGACTCGAGTTCGTGACCGGTCTCGGCGTAATGCGTGTCGCGGTACCACTGCTCCTGGATGTAGTAGCCGTGGCCAGCCATGCCGCCCCGGTTAAAACCTCCCGGAGAAGCATCACGCCCCGTCTTCAAGTCGGCCGCCCGCACGCCGTTGTACATGTCGAACCGGGCACGCGACGGGACGCCCTCAACGTCGCTGATGATCGTCACCTCACGGCCGGCGATGGCTTCGATGATCTTCCGCGCATCCGGCTCAGCCAGAACAGCCTCAGCCATCGCATCGACTCGCCTCGCTTGCTCGCGACTGATCGGCACGAGCCCGTTAGCACGCTGCTCAGCCGCCCACGCGACCGTCGCGGCCTTCTCAGACACGTTCCCGCTCGGCGTCAAATGCTCGTCCGGGTAGACGATCGCCGGAGCCCCGACACCGAGCACCTTCGAATGTGTCGCGGTGCCAATATCGAAAGCGGCCTTCGGTGGCTCCGGATGCTCCGACCAGTACTTGAACCGAGCCGGCGAATCGAGCAGACGACGCGCACCCGTGCTCGACAGCTCCGGGCGGGAATGATAGTCCGCTTCTTCCATGGCGTAATCGATCACGACGCGCCGCCTTCCGCGAGAGCGAGGCCGGCCTTCACGCCAGCCTCGAACCCCGCCACGAACCCGTCGTGCGCGGCGATCCGCTCGAGCTCCGACGTCTCCCCGAAGTTCACCGGCTGTCTCACGTACTCGGCGGCGAGATCTCGCCCCGTTTCTTCCAACTCGCGAATCATCGCGACACTCCCCACACAAATAGAGCGGCGATCCCCCACACGAGGAGATCGCCAGAATTGAAACCGGGTGCCGCCGCTGCGACACCCACCGGACCGGCCGCCACGAGGGCGAACAGTAAAGGCCATTTACGGACAGCCCACCTACTTACGGTTCTTGTGACGGACCTCGTCCTCGAGCATTTCGAGACAGACATCACAGAGGAGGCCCCACCGCGAGACGATCGCCCCAGGGGCCTTGCACCACTTGCAGGTGCGGGCAGACTCGGACGACGCATCAGTCATCAGCCAGACCGAAGAACGAGAGCACGCGACGGAATCTCGACGGCTCCGCGGGAGGCGTGCGCAATGCAATCTCGCGCATAATGTCCGCCTTGGCGCGCGCCATCCGAACCTGCTTCTCCGCTTCGTCACCGATCGGCGTCGGCTCCGACACCATCGCGTCAATACCTGCACCAATGTGCAGCCCAATCGTTTGCATGATTCCTCCTCGATGAGTGGTTGCTGGGCCGGGGATGAGGGCGAGTGCAGTGATTCCTCGATGCCTCCGCACGGCGCTTCCGTAACGTGAGCCACGGCCTGCGTCCCGGTGTTCTCCTGACCCCGCCGGCCCAGCAAATGGAAGGCCCGGGACGCTCCACGAGTCCCGGGCCGGTCAGTCAACTCCCATATGCGACGGCGTAACGTCGCCGCGGGGCCGGGGGAACGTGGAGCTTCCCCGGTCCCGCTTAGTACCCCCGGCGCGAATCGAACGCGCACACTCCCGAACCTCTCGACGCGGGGGCGAACCGCCGTGCTATGCGGGGCGAACAATCACTTCGACCGTCCACTTGCTGATGACTTCGCCATCGTCGCTATAGGTTTCCGCAGTCAACGCGCCGTCAACCACGGCGAATCCGACGTAGTCGAACAACCCCGCATCCATCGCGGCGCTCAGCGTCTCGAGCAGTTCGTTCTTGACGTACAGCGCATCCGTTTCGTCCATAGCGCCTCCTCCGTTTCGTGCAGTACTTCTGCGTGCGCCCCGGGGAGTCGGACCCCGGCGTAGACCATCAGCGCGCCACCGCATATACCCCGCGGCCCGGTCCAGCACCCCTATCCCGCGAACGGGGTCACTAGTGCTGCCTGGTTACTTCTCTCCACACCCCGCACCACTACAGCCGGGGACGCCACGGGACATACCGTGACGACTCGAGACCAAAACGTCCCGTCGGTTCCGCACACCCGTCATCGGGGTTATCCACTACCTGCCCGCTCTCGCGGTCCTTACGTCCACACCGGTGAATCTCCGGCGCGTCTTCGTGTAGGTGTGCGTATTTGAGTTGTTGGGCACACCCTGTTTTTGGGTGCACTCGACCGACCTATGGGCGGTGAGCCCATAGAGCGGGATACGGATTAAGCCCCGTACGGCCTAGGAAGAGCTACGACGCGACCGGCAAAGATCGCATTCTTCGCGATGAATCAGGAACCCGACGACGACGCCGAACGCGAAACCGATGAGTGACGGGAGGAGAGCAGAGATCATGGCCCCTGCTCCCTTCCAGCAGCCGGCCCGTGGAACTCGTCATAGTCGGACATGTTCGCCCGGTTGTACGCGTCGAGTTCATCCACGAACCACGTGTTGTTACGCCCCTGCTTGTGGGGCTCCGGGAAACGCCCCAGGTAGAGCAGGTTGCTGACCGTCTTCGGCTTCAACCCCACATGACGGGCCGCCTCACGCAGACGCAACGCCGGGCCGCGAGAAGTCACGACAACTCCCGGATCCGAGCCGACAACGCTCCGGCCTCACGAACATGCTTCTCGCGGCGCTTCACCAGGCGGTCACGCTCACGGCGCTTCTTAGCCGCCTCGAGGTCTTCCCAGACGGGCGTGCACTCGAGCACCTTCGCCTTGCCACCCCAATAGTTGATGAGGTCAGCCCGCTCGATCGCGGCGGAACGAGACTTGTAGATCCGGCCGGCGCTCGGGAGGAAGAAAGGCTTCTTCTCACCCCACGTCTCCATGCAGTACATGTCCCACTCGTGCGGGTGGGGGTTCAAGATGTCCAGCTCGTACTCGGTGAACTTTTCGCCCGTTACGATGTCAACCGACGTGACTTCGGTGTAGTCGTCGTCCGTGTAATCAGTCACGACGGTGTAGAGGCGGGTGTTCACGCGACCTTCTCCTTCTTCGGCAGCACGAGAGTGCCGTGTTCTTCGATGTACTTCTGGATCCGCGCCCAGGCGTACTCGACGCCCTTCGCGGTGAGCTTCCCGGTCTCGAACGCATAACCGTTGAGCTTCGACACACCCTTCTCTGTGGTCGACAGGCCGCGGCGCTCGCCCGAGACAGTGGCGTTTCCGTTGTCCGACCGATTGCCAACAACGAACAGGTCGAGCTGGCGCCCAAGAAACTCAAACACCTCGGGAACTTTGACGGTCACACCCTCGCCGATCGCCCACTTCACGACATCGCGAGCGAATGCCTGGCGCGCGATGTCACCCTTGCCTTTGACGTGCGTTTTCGCGAGCGTCGCGAGCGGAGCGAGCTCAGCAACTTCCGCCTTCGCTGCCACGAGCTCCTCGGCCTGCTTCGCCGCGAGCTGGAACATGCGCAGTGCGCCCTCGGGGGTAGTGAAGTCCGGAAGAGCCGGCGTTGCATTCAGTGCCTGCCGCATCTCGAAGAACTGGCGCACCAGCTCGATCTTGAAGGCCTTCACGACCGGACTGTTCCGCATGAACGTCATGAGGAGGGTGGCCTGTTGCTCATTCAGGTGAGCGACCGTCGCCTTGTGCCCCTGGTAGGCATCCCGGATTTCAAATCCGAGATGACCGAACACCTCGAACTCGGCTTGGTTATCGCGGACGATTCGCAGGACCGAAGCGTGCTGGATCTCAGTCCGCTCGGCAATCGTCTCGGAAGAGACTCGCAACTCGCCGTCCACTGCGTGTACGATGTCGTTAGACATTGGATCTCCAATCAGATGTTCTGGATTCGCCCCGTTGCCGCGGGGCGTTTCTTCGTTGTGGGCGGTCATGTCGTCACCGCTTGGCGAGCCTCGATGACCGCCATGATGGGGACATCGAAGAACTCAGCAATGAGGCCGATCTCGTCGAGCGTGAAGGGTGTCGAACCGAGGAGCCGCCGCTTTAAGGTAGAAAGGGAGATGCCGCTCCCTGCGGAGAGGGCTTCGATCGAGAGCTTGCGATCCGCGAGAAGGATGCGGATCGCTCGGGAAGCTTTCCCGCTGTATGTGCCGTATTCCATGTGAACTACTTTAGTCCACAGGAACTACGAAGCAAGCTAAATTGCCGTTTGGTGTCAGATCTGACACTATGGGCCCATGAACAACTACACGGCGACCGCGTTCTCGCGAGAAGCGATGAGTAGGCTCCGTGGTCTCATCGCGCGGTTTGACATCAATCAAGCTGACTTGGCTGTATTGTGCGATGTGTCTCAGTCTCAGTTCTCGAAGATGGTCCGTGGCCTTCGTCCGATGTCTGTCGACCAGTTGGCAGTGACCCTGGAAGCCCTTGGGCAGGACATCGGGAAGTTCGTCACAGAGATCGAATCTTTCCTGGCGAACCGGGCTGAGTACTCGTCGCCGATCCAGTACGTGATCGATGACGAACGCGAAGTTGACGCGGCCCCGTTCAGCGATTCGATGCTTGACGGATGGGGTCGAGCCGCGCGGGCTCGCCTCGTACCATCCGATGTCAGTGGTCGGGACGACGATGTTGAGGAGATGTCGGAGTACCAGGCGGACTACGGCCGGGCAGCACGCAAGCGCTCGAAGGACCGCGGCTACGACATCGACTACCACGACCACGAAGACTAGGGAGGCGGCGTGAAGTACCTGCTCGACGTTGCGCAGATACTTGGCGTGCTGATCAAGTATGCGGATCTGTCCCGCCGGGACAGGGACGGCGAGTACGACCATGAGCGCCGCATCATCTGGCTTCAGCACGGCATGTCGTACAGGCTGAAACGGTCCGTACTCGCGCACGAGCTCGCGCACGCGATCTTCGGGGACGAGCCGACGATGTTCGGGCCAGTGAACGCAAAGCAGGAACGCCGAGCAGACGAATGGGCGGCGCGCACCCTCATCCGCCTCGAGGACTTCAAAGCCGCCGAAGCCGCCCATAACGGCCACGTCGCCTCAATGGCGAACGACCTTGACGTCATCACTGATCTCGTCGAGGCCTACCAGAGGATCCTCGCCCGCATCGGCGACACCGTATACCTCCGCCCCCGCATGGGCGTCGGCCAATGGGACCACAGAGAAAAAGTTGCATAGCCAAGGGGGCTACGCAAGAAAGGGAAAACCCACATGTCTCAGCATCACAACGTCTACTCACAAAAAGGTTGCGTATCCTGCAAGCCCTGCGAGGGAGGCGGAGCCAACATTGGCCGAAACGTCACCCTCTGGGCGATTGCTCTCTGTACCGCGGGGATCGGGCTCCTGATTCTGCCCTTCTTCAAGAAGTGCCAGTACTGCGGGCACAACAAGTGGTGGAACAGCCACTACGGCCCCGATCGTCAAGGCGCCTAAGCGACGGTATAGGCCCGCACTAGTCGACGCCCTTGGTGGCGCTATTTGGCGACCCTCTAGAAAGGAGAATGCCGTGCCTCGCCCACATCTTGACCTCGAGTCTTGGGGGAAGATCCGCCGCGTACGTGTCGCCGGCAAGCCCACCGCTGTGGCTTACTACCGCGACTCGACGGGCAAGCGGCGGAAGATGCAGCGGCAGGCGAAGACGCTCGCCGAGGCGGAACGCGTCCTCATCCGGGCGATGAAGAAAGCCCTCGCGGATGCGGACGGTGACTTGAACGCGGACTCGACCGTGCAGCAGGCGGGCGAAGCATGGTTCCGGGAACCGGAGCTGGACGACTACTCCGTGCAGACTCGGCGCACCTACCGGCGCGTGTTCGACAATCTCCTCGTCGGCGGGTTTGGCGACGTGCGCATGAAGGAAGCGTCCGTGCCGCGCGTTGACCGGTTCATGAAACGCGTGGCGACCGATCACGGGCCGAGTACGGCGAAGACGGCGCGCACCATCCTCAGCCACATTTTCGCCCTCGCAGTGCGGCACGGGGCGATGCCCGCCAACCCTGTCGTGTCGCTCGGGAAGGTCGCGTCCGGGAAGAAGCCCGTCGAAGCGCCGAGCGTGTCGGACATCGCGGCGATGCGGTGGATCATGCACATGTACGACATCACCCCGGACAAGCGTGGGGCGAAGCGCACAGCGGAGCTCGGCGACCTCTTCGACATGCTCATCGCGACCGGCGCGCGCCCTGGCGAGATCATGGCGTTGTCGTGGGATGACATCGACTTCACCGATGGGACGGTGGCGATCGCGAAGACGACGGTGATCGGTGAGGATGGGAAGCTCACCGTGCAGGAACACCCTAAGAGCGACGCAGGGCGGCGCGTGCTGACGCTCCCCCGCTACGCGGTCGACATGCTCACCAGGCGACGCGTGGAGGCTTTCTGCGAGTGGGTCTTCCCCTCTTCGACGGGCACGCTCCGGTGGTCGCACAACCTGCGCCGCCAGTGGCGGGAGGCGCTTGAGGGGACGCCGTATCTGGCGGTCACGCCGAGGTCGATCCGTAAGGCCGTGGCGACGCGCATTCGTGACGTGATGGGCGTGCAAGCCGCGCAGGAGCAGCTGGGCCACGCTTCGAGCGTGGTCACGACGAAGCACTACATTCAGCCGCTCGCGCAGGCTCCGGACGTGTCTGGGGCGCTGATGGGTTGGGTTGAAAGTAGCGAGTAAATAGCGAGTAACGCAAAAAGGCCCGGAATCAGCGAAGCAACTTCCGCATGATTCCGGGCCTAAATCGTCCCCCCAGTGGGACTCGAACCCACACTTCGCGGATTTTAAGTCCGCTGCCTCTGCCAATTGGGCTATAGGGGGAAATGCACGAAGGGCGCCCCTCGTCGCGAGGAGCGCCCTTCGACAGGCTCAATCCTGCGGCGGCTTCGGGCGCGAGGCGTACTCCTCGAAGAACGCCCGCGGCTCCTGAACCTTGGAGAGCTGCACCTGGTCACGGCCGAGGAAGAAGTTGTGGTACCAGCCCCACAGCACGCGCCACTTGCGCTCCCACGTCGGCATCGCAAGCCCGTGGTATCCGCGGTGGGCGACCCAGGCGAAGAAGCCCGTCAGGGCGAACTTGCCCGACTGGAACGCGCCGTGGCCGAGGCCGAGGCCCGCGACCGCGCCGAGGTTCTTGTGGTAGTAGTCCACGGTGCTCTCGCCGCGGAGGACGGCGACGAGGTTCTTCGCGAGGCGCTTGGCCTGGCGAACGGCGTGCTGGGCGTTCGGCACGCAGGTGCCGTCGGGCAGACCACCGGTCTTGTCCGGAACGGCGGCGATGTCGCCGGCGGCCCAGGCTCCGGGCACGACGTTGCCGTCGGCGTCGACGACCCGCAGGTCGGCCTGCGTGGAGATGCGTCCGCGCGGCTCGCGCGGCAGGTCGGAACCGTTGACGACCTTCGGGTTCGCCATGACGCCCGCGGTCCAGACGATGATGTCGGTCGGGTACACGGGGCCGTCGACCATGTCGCCGGCCTCGTTCTTGACCTTGGTGCGCACGATGCCGTCGGTCGCGTCGGCGACCTGGGTGTCGAGGTGCACGTGAGCGCCGCGCTGTGCCAGGTCGGCGAGAACCTTGTGGCTCGTCTCGAGCGAGACCTCGGGCATGATGCGCCCCATGGCCTCGATGAGGTGGAACTCCGTCTCGTCGAAGGAGATCTCGGGGAACTTGCTCAGGAGCGCGTTCGCCGACGAGCGGAGCTCCGCGAAGGTCTCGATGCCGGCGAAACCGCCGCCCACGACCACGACGGTCAGCAGGCGCTTGCGCAGCTCGCTGTCCTTCGGAAGGCTCGCGGCGCGCTCGAAGTTGCGGATGAGGGTGTCGCGCACGGCGACGGCCTCTTCGATCGACTTCATGCCGATCGCGTTCTCCGCGATGCCCGGGATCGGGAAGGTGCGCGAGATCGAACCCGCCGTGACGACGATCTCGTCGTACGCGTACTCCCAGCTCTCGCCACCCTCGGGGCTGATCGTCGCGGTCTTGTTCGCGTGGTCGATCTTCGTGACCTTCGCGTTCACGATCTTGGTCTTCTTCAGGTGACGACGGTGCGAGACCACGGCGTGACGCGGCTCGATCGCACCGGCGGCGACCTCGGGAAGGAACGGCAGGTAGGCCATGTACGACAGCGGGTCGACGAGGACGACCTCGGCTTCGTTCGTGCGAAGGTGCTTCTCGAGCTTCCACGCAGTGTAGAAACCTGCGTAACCGCCGCCGACGATGAGGATCTTAGGCACGGGAAAAAATTCTCCTTGGGGTTGTGTCAGGAACTCGAGCCGTGAGAATCATGGTTCGAGCGGAAGCGCCGGGACACAGCGACGACGCCGAGCAAGACAAGGATACCAGCGGCCGTCACTGCCATGAGCGGCAGGGTGACCTCGCGGAGGCTCTCGGGCGAGGGAAGGTAAGGGTTCGCGGCCTCCGCGGGCGGATCCAGCGGCGGGAGGGCGGGAAGGTTCACCGGCTCGGGAGTCGGCGTGGGGCCGGTCTCGACCTCTCCCGGGTCGTCGCCGCCGCGGTTGATGCGCACCCACTCCTCGAGGGTCACGTCGGTCACGGGGCTCTCCGCCACGAGGGGCACCCGCTCGGTCACGGCGGCCTCGGCGTCGATGATGCCGAAACCGTAGATGGGATCGCGCTCTCCCTGCTGCTCCGGCGCGTGGCGGGCCGTCGAGACGATCCGGTTGATGACGTTGTCGGCATCGAGGTCGGGATGGGCCGCGCGCACAAGCGCGGCGATCCCGGCGACGATCGGGGCGGATCCGCTCGTGCCGCGCCACGAGTCCACGTCTCCCGCGGGGCCGATGCCGAGGAGTGCCTCGCTCGGGGCCGAGACGGCGATCGTGCCACCCTGCGTCGAGGCGCCGCGGCTGGCCTTTCCGTCCTGGTCAACGCCGCCGACCACCAGCACCTCGGGAATCGTCGCGGGGGCGCCGATCATCGTCGTGCCGCCATCGCGGTTGCCGGCTGCGACGACGACCACCGCGTCGTGATCGAACGCGTACTGGAAGGCGCGATCCCAGGATTCGTCCCACGCGGTCTGGTTCGTCGTGAAGGAGAGGTTGATGACGTCGGCGCCGTGATCGACCGACCAGATGATCGCGTCGGCGACTTGCTCCGAGAAGGGCACCTCGCTGACGGATCCGAAGCCGATCGAGAGCGACAGCAGCTTCGCCTCCGGGGCCACGCCGATCATGCCGGTGTCCTCTCCGGTGCCGCGAGCGGCGGCGAGGGACGCGACCCAGGTGCCGTGGCTGCGGGTGTGCGCGTCCGCGCCGAGCGGCGTGCGTCCGTCGTCGCTGCCGACGCCGGAGAAGTCGGCGCCGCCCGCGACGGCGCCCTCGAGTTCCTCGATGTCCGCGGCGATGCCGCTGTCGATCACGGCGATCGTGACGCCCTCACCGCGCGTGGTCTCCCACGCGTCGACGACGCCGAGCTCTTCGAGCCAGTACTCGGAGGTGCGCACCGGATCCGGAGTGGGGGTCGACGTCGGCTCCGGCGACGGCGTCTCGTCGACGGCCATGGCGGCACCCGGTGTCGCCGCGAGAGCGCCCATCGCGAGCAGCGCGACGAGCGTCGCGCGCATCAGACGTGCACCCCCGCGCATGCTCAGGCCGCGTCGTCCTTGAGGGCGGCGCCCGGGTCCTGGCACTCGCACCGCTGCGGCGACCACGCGGAGCGTTCCAGAGCGAGGTCTCCGATCGGGTTCACGCCGGGGCCTGCCGCAAGCGCGTGCCCGGCGAGGGCATGCAGGCACTTCACCCGGGTCGGCATGCCGCCCGAGGAGATGCCGGCGACCTCCGGCACGTCGCCGAACTGGGCGCGATCAGCGAGGAAGGCCTCGTGCGCCCGCTCGTACTGCTGCCGCACGGCCTCGTCGTTCTCGAGGAGCTCCGTGAACTCGACCATGACCTGTCCCGCCTCCAGACGCGACATCTCCGCCGTCGCGGCGGGGTGCGTGAGGTAGTAGAACGTGGGGAACGGGGTACCCTGGGGCAGCCGCGGCGCCGTGGCCACGACCGTGGGGTTGCCGCACACGCACCGTGCGGCGATGCCGACGATGCCCCGCGCCTCGCGGCCGAGCTGACTGCTGACGACGCGGATCTCCGAGTCGAGTACGGGGGCGAAGGGAGGAGTAGTCACCCTGCGAGGCTACCGGGGTTAGCTGGGATTCAGTTCGCGGGCGCGGTGGCCTGCTCCGCGAGGCCGGCACCGACGACCGTGCGCAGCATGGATCCCATCCAGTCGCTCTCCGACTCCTCGGCCTCCGCGGCGACGACGTCCGGCTCCTCCGCATCGCTCTCGGGAAGGTCGTCCTGAATGAGATAGACGATCTCTCCGGGATTCATGTAGAACAGGCGTTCGCGCGCCTCGCTCTGGATGAAGGCGGGGTCGTGCCATTGATCGCGCTCGAGCTGAAGCTGCGCGATCTCCTCGGCCGTGACCTCGACGCCCTGCTGCGCCTGCGCGACCTGCTGGCGCATGTCGACGTAGTCGCCCACGGTCGGCACCAGCACGAGCGCGCCGAACACGACGAGCGCCAGCAGGATCGCGGCGAAGCCCGACAGCTGGATCCCGCCGAGCCACTCGCGCGGCGTCGGGTACCGGCGCTGCCGGCGCCGGGCAGACGAAGAGGGAGCCGCAGCCTTTCGTGCCATTGCGACTCCCTCCCGTAATGCTGATGCGCTACTTAGCCCTGGAAACGGGGGTAGGCGCCGCGGCCCGCGAACGTCGCCGCGTCGCCCAGCTCCTCCTCGATGCGCAGAAGCTGATTGTACTTCGCCACGCGGTCGCTGCGCGCGGGCGCGCCGGACTTGATCTGACCGCAGTTCACGGCCACCGCGAGGTCGGCGATCGTGACGTCTTCGGTCTCGCCCGAACGGTGCGACATCATGGCCGTGTAGTTCGCGTTCTGCGCCATCGACACCGCGTCGAGCGTCTCCGTGAGTGTGCCGATCTGGTTGACCTTGACGAGCAGCGAGTTGGCGACGCCTGCCTCGATGCCGCGCTTGAGGCGCTCGGGGTTCGTGACGAACAGGTCGTCGCCGACGAGCTGGACCTTGTTTCCGATGCGCTCGGTCAGGGCCGCCCAGCCCTCCCAGTCGTCCTCGGCGAGGGCGTCCTCGATCGTGACGAGCGGGAAGTTCGCGAGGAGCTCCTCGTAGTAGCCCGTGAGCTGCTCGGCGGTCCACTCCTTGCCCTCGAACTTGTAGGTGCCGTCCGAGAAGAACTCGGTCGACGCGACGTCGAGGCCGACGGCGATGTCCTTGCCGGGCGTGAAGCCGGCCTTCTCGATGGCGGCCATCAGGAAGTCGAGCGCGGCACGGTTGCTGGGCAGGTCGGGAGCGAAGCCACCCTCGTCGCCGAGGCCCGTCGCGAAACCGCCCTGGAGCAGCTCCTTCTTGAGCACGTGGTAGGTCTCGGCACCCCAGCGCAGCGACTCGGCGAACGAGTCGGCGCCGTGGGGAACGAGGAAGAACTCCTGCATGTCGATGCCGTTGTCGGCGTGCTCGCCACCGTTGATGACGTTCAGCGCGGGGACGGGCAGGACGTGCGCGTTCGCGCCGCCGACGTAGCGGTAGAGCGGCAGGCCGGCGCTGTCCGCGGCGGCCTTCGCAACGGCGAGGCTGACGCCGAGGATGGCGTTCGCGCCGACGCGCTTCTTGTTCGGCGTGCCGTCGACCTCGATCAGTGTCTGGTCGACGAGGCGCTGGTCGGCGGCATCGATGCCGGCGATCGCCGGACCGAGCTCGTCGATGACGGCCTCAACGGCCTTCGTGACGCCCTTGCCGCCGTAGCGGGCCTTGTCGCCGTCGCGGAGCTCGTAGGCCTCGAACGCGCCGGTCGAGGCGCCCGAGGGAACGGCTGCACGCTGCACGGTGTCGTCGTCGAGGAGAACCTCGACCTCGACGGTGGGGTTACCGCGCGAGTCGAGAATCTCGCGTGCGCCAACTGCTTCGATCTGTGCCACGAATGTGCTCCTTCAGAGGTTGCCATGGGCGGGCCGTGAGACCCTCCACCCAGTCTATGCGGATCGGGTGAACAACACGTTCCCCGCACCCCAGACGCGCTCCACCTCGAGCTCGGGCGAGAGCAGCACCGCGTCCGCCGCGGATCCGACGTCGAGCCGGCCGAGGTCGGCTCGGCCGATCGCGTCGGCGGGCACGCGCGTGAGGGCGTCGACGGCCTCGGCGAGGGGGATGCCACACACGTCGACGCTCTGACGCAGGGCCTCGTCGAGGGTGAGCGTGGAGCCGGCGATGCTGTCGCCATCGCGGAGGCGCGCCGTTCCGTTCTCGACGCGCACGGCCAAGGACCCCAGCATGTAATCGCCGTCGGCGGCGCCGGCCGCCGCCATCGCATCGGTGATCAGGGCGACACGGCCGTCGGCGGCGCGCCACAGCATCTCGGCAACGGCGGGATGCACGTGCACGCCGTCGTTGATGAGCTCGAGCGTGACGTGATCGCGCGCGAGCGCCGCGCCGATCGGCCCGGGGGCGCGGTGATGGATCCCCGCCATCGCGTTGAAGGTGTGCGTGAGGATCGACGCGCCTGCGTCGAAGGCCGCGAGCGCCTCGGCGTAGCCGGCCGCGGTGTGTCCGACCGCGACGCGCACCCCCGCGCCGACCAGGCGCGGTATCGCCGCCATCGCCCCGGGCCTCTCGGGAGCCATCGTGATCTGCACGAGCGTCCCCCGCGCGGCCTCAACGAGAGCGTCGATGTCCTCGGGTCGCGTATCCGCGAGCAGCTCGGGCGCGTGCGCGCCCTTGTGCCCGTGATCGAGATAGGGACCCTCGAGATGAGAGCCGAGAATCAGGGGGTTCTCCCCCGTCAGCTCGGCGATGAGCCCGAGCTGCGCGCGCAGCGTCTCCTGTGTCGCGGTCACGAGCGAGAGCACCGTGCGCGTCGTGCCGTGCGCGTGGTGCGCCGCCATGGCGCGGGCGATCTGCCCCGCGTCGCCGTCGTACGATGCCGTTCCGCCGCCGTGCGAGTGGATATCGACGAAGCCCGGGGTGAGGATCCCCCCTGCGGCATCGATGACGTCGGCGTCTGCGGGCCACCCGGGCCCGGATCCGATCTCGGCGACCGCGTCGCCCTCGAACCTCACCCACGCCTCCTCGGTCACGGTTCCCGAGGTGACGAGGCGTGCGGAGTGGATGAGCGTCATGGGCTCGATTGTGCCACGAGCCTCGCGCCCGCGTTGAGGCCTCCGCGGGCGAGGACGGCGGCCAACGGCGTCAGCCGGCGCGCTCGATCGTGCGGCGGAGGAGTGCGACGGCGGTCTCCGCATCGTCGACCGTGATGGTGAGGTCGCTCTTGCCCTTGCGTCCGATGCGGATCCCTTCCCCGGCGCGGAGCACGATGCCCGTGCCGCTCGCGCCGATGCGCCATCCCCAGCCGCCGAACTCGGCCATCGGGCTCACCTCGACGACCCTCGCCGAGGTGATCTGCGACGCCGGGGTATGAACCCGGGGCCAACCGATCGGTGCGCGCGCCGTGAGGCCGTCGGCATCGACGCGCACGTCGAAACGCACCATCGTCAGCGAGAGGACCGTCACGACGAGTATGAGCGCGAGCGTTCCCCAGACCGCCCACGATGCACCCGACGGATCGCGCATCTCGACGAAGCAGATCACGAGCATGCCGAGCGTCGTGAGGCCGAGCAGCGAGCCCAGCACCCAGGCCGCTGTTCGCGACATGCGCGCTGAACGGATCCACACCGCCTGTTCGAGATCACCGAGCGCGAGAGGTGCGACGTCGCGTTCGTCCGCGTCCGCCGCCGGCGGCTCCTCGAGAACGAGGAAGTAGACGACACCCATCGCGGCGGCGACGACAAGCCCCAGTGCCATGACCCAGTAGGAGTTCGGGGCATCGGCGGCGTCGGTGAGGCCGACCTGCACGATGACGAGGCCGAGCATCATGGTGCCGAGCAGACCCGTTTCGGCACCGATCACCGCACCGAGGAATCGGTACTGCGTGCGCTGGGTCTCGCTTTTCACCTCGAAGAGGGCGAGTCCGGCGATCAGCGCAGTGAGCCCGCCGCCGATTCCGATGGTCATCGCCGGGTAGGTCCAGGCCGGCCCGAAACCGTCCGCGACGCCGGATCCGCCCCAGTGCGTCGCCACGGTCTCGGGCAGTACCGGCATCAGGGCCAGCTGCACGATCGCGATCACCGCGAAGACGGCGAGCGGGATCCAGAGGCAGAGAACGGCGAACGCGCGCCGAGCCTTCTTTCGGACCCTGATCAGGTATTCGGTCATCGCCTTCTCCTCCTGAGAACTAATCGTGCGGGATCCCGCGAATGAGGCTCGCGAGCATGTCGGGCGAGATGCCGCGCTCGGCCGCGCGCTCCACGAGAGCGCGGATGTCATCGTGCAGCTCGGCCGCCGAGGCGGCGGTCTGGGTGACGATCGCCCCGCGCCCGGGGCGCATGTCGACGAGCCCCTCGTCTCGCAGCTCCTGATAGGCGTGGAGCACCGTGTGGTGGTTCACACCGAGCGACGCGGCGACCTGCTTCGCGGGCGGCAGGCGCTCCCCCACACCAACACGCCCCGCCGCGACGTCGCCGCGGATCGACGCGGCGATCTGCGCGAAGACGGGCTCCTCGCGAGTGGGGTCGATCCGAATGAGCATGTAGTTATTCTATTCCAACTAGAACAAGATATCCAGTCCGCGGCGGTCTTTTCATCCCTTACCCGACCGCTCATCCAGTCTCCGGCGAATCATCCGGCGTCGACGGATGATTCGCCGGAGACTTGATGAGGTGTGGCGAATCGGATGAGACCGGCGCCGGCCCGCGGACCCGGTGTCGCGGGTGGCAACGTGTCCACAGCGTGAGATTGGCGCGTGTTTTCCCCCATTGCGTCGCTACCGAGGACACGCGCCCACGGCCTGAGGCACCCTCGATGCATGAACACGCTCGCGCCTCGCCGCCCGCCGATCAGGCCCTGTCCGATCGAGCTGCTCGTGCGCCAAGAATTCGGGCCCTCGTTCGATCGATACGTGAGGTCGCACGACACCGTCCGTCTCGTTCCCGGTGTTTACGTCGAGGCTCAGGACTGGCGTTCGCTACGCGCATGGGATCGATACCTCGCCAAGGTCCATGCGGTCGACCGGCAACACCCGGGCGCGATCTTCGCGCTCGAATCGGCGGCAGCGCTTCTCGGCATGCCGTTCGTCGGCACGCCGGGGTTCGTGCACGTGCTTGTCGGGCACCGCGGAGCCGCACGGAAGCGAGGCATCGTCCAGGGCCATTTCGTTGTCGATGAGATCTCCACCGTGATGATCGACGGCCTGTCCGTGACCACGGTCGCGGACACCGCCGTGAGCATCGCCCGCGCACGTCATGCGGCCGTCGGCCTCGCCGTGTCCGACCAGGCGATCCGCGGCTGTGGCGTGACGTCCGGCGAGCTCGCCGCGCTCAACGAGACCCGCTCGAGCGATCGAGGCGCAGCCAACGCGGCGTGGGCGATCGAACGCGCGACGGGGATCCCCGAATCGGTCCTCGAATCCCTGAGCGTCGCCGAGATCGAGTGGCTCGGCTTCGCGCCGCCCGTACTGCAGCAAGAGTTCGACCTCGGGGGGCCTCGGCGTCTCACGGGTCGACGCGTACTGGCCCGGCGCGAACGTCATCGGCGAGGCCGACGGCGACTCCAAGTATCAGCTGCATCCGGGAGGTGCGGGAACCGCCCTCATCGCGGAGAAGCGCCGGGAGGACGCGCTCCGCCGGGTCGCGGATGGCTTCGCCCGTTGGGGCTGGGCGGACTGTCGCGACCCGAGCAGGCTCGAACGGATCCTGCTCGAGGCGGGCGTGCCACGCGTGCGTCAGCGAAACAACCCGCCTCTGCGCACGCTCGCCGCGCTCCTCGGCCGATGATGACTCATCCACTTCCCGACCGCTCATCCAGTCTCCGACGAATCATCCCGCGTCGACGGATGATTCGTCGGAGACTTGATGAGGTGTGGGGAATCGGATGAGGGGCGGCGAATCGGATGAGGGGCGGCGAATCGGATGAGGTGCAGCGAATCGGATGAGGGGTCAGACGGTGCGGCGCTCTAGGATCAGGCGCGCGGCGCGGATCGCGACGCCCAGCGCCACGAGCGCGAGGCCCGCGGCGACCGACTGCCATGGGAGCATCGCGGCGAGCGCGACGCAACCGACGGATCCGAGCACCTGAAGCCAGCGCGGGTATCGGCGCACCGCCGGCCCCTGCCGGTATGCCGAGAGGTTCGCGACGAGGTAGTAGAGCAGCACGCCGAAGGAGCTGAAGCCGATCGCCCCGCGCAGGTCGGCTACCATCACGACGCCGATCACGACGAGAGCGACCGCGATCTCGGCGAGGTACGGCACCTGCGTCTTCGGATGGATCCGTGAGAAGACCTCGGGCAGGTCTCCCCCGCGCGCCATCGCGAGGCTCGTGCGGCCGATGCCCGCCACGAGCGCAAGCAGCGCGCCGAGGGCGGCGCAGGCCGCCCCGACCCGGACGATCGGCCCGCCCCAGCTCCACCCCGCCGCGGAGACGATGTCGGCGAGCGGCGCGGCGGATCCGTCACCGCCGATCGCGCGGTAGCTCACGACCGCGAGCACGATGTAGACGAGGAGAGCGCCGGCGAAGGCGCCGAGGATCGCGCGGGGTATCGTCCGGGCGGGATCGCGGACCTCCTCCCCCATCGTCGCGATCCGCGCGTAGCCGGCGAAGGCGAAGAACAGCAGCCCGGCGGCCTGCAGCACGCCGTACCAGCCTTCACCCTCGACGGGCTCATCCGCGACGGGCGCCGCGATTCCCGCCGCCGCGACGACGACGAGAGAGACGAGCACGACGACGACGAGAATCTTTGTCGCGAGCGCCGTGCGGGTGACGCCGAGCAGGTTCACGATGGTCAGCGCCACGATCGCGGCGACGGCGACCGGCCGCTCGTATCCGGGCGCGGCGTAGGTCGCGAAGGTCATCGCCATGGCCGCGCAGCTCGCGAGCTTTCCGATGAGGAAACACCAGCCCGCGAGGTACCCCCACCACGCGCCGAGTTCGGCGTTTCCGTAGGCATAGGATCCGCCGGCGACCGGGTGCACCGCCGCGAGCTGCGCGGACGAGGTCGCGTTGCAGAACGCGACGACCGCGGCGAGCGCGAGCGCGACGAGGATCCACGGGCCCGCGGCGTCGATCGCCGGGCGCCAGACGGCGAAGGCTCCCGCGCCGATCATGGATCCGAGCCCGATGGCGATCGCGTCGGCGAGCCCGAGCCGGCGGGCCAGTCCAGTCGTCATGCTTCGCGAGCGTAGCCGGAGGCGGCATTCGCGTCCGGCGCGCCGCGCCCGCGTTCATCTACCGTTCGCCTTGCACGGCGCCCGCTCCGTCGGCTAGCGTTCGCGGGGATGACGCCGCAGAAGATATTCCGATCGGTCGCGCTGTGGCTGCCCCTCGCCTTCATCGCGCTCTGTGGGCTGCTGCAGGCCGCCGCGCTGCCCCTGCTTCCGGATCCGATCGTGAGCCAATGGTCGCTCGCGGGCGAGCCGGTGAGCTGGCGTCCCGCCTGGGAGGCGCTCGTGTCGACGGTCGTCATCGGCACCGTCATGACCGCGTCGCTGTATTCGGCGGGCGTCGCCGCGGCGGCGCATCGGCATCACCGGATCTTCGCGGGGCTGAGCTGGATGATCCTGATGCTCGGTCCACCGATGTTCACGGTCATCGTCGTCGCCCAGGTCTGGACGACGCGCCTGAATCTGGGACAGGCCTTCCTTGCATCGCTGTTCTCGGCCATGGCGGTCGCGGTCGCCGCGGCCACGCACCTCCCGCCGTTTCCGGAGGGACGCCGGCGGCGGGATCCGCGGCAGTGGTCAGGCGCGACGGCGGCCGATCGTCTCGCCCCGCAGGCGACGATCGTCGTCGCGATGTGCGCGCTCCTCGGGGCGTCCGCCGTGGTGCTCGCGGCCCTCGGCATGGCGTGGTGGGTGATCAGCGGGCCGCTCCTCGTCACGGCGTTCTCGTCGGCTCAGCTCATCACGATCGCGCGGATCGACGCGCGCGGCGTCAGCGTGCGGGCGCCGCTCGGGGTACCGCGCCTGACCATTCCGCTGCGCGAGATCGAGTCGGTCGAGCTTACGAGAATCGAGCCCCTGACCGATATCGGCCGTCTCGGCTGGAACGCGCGCATCGGCCCACCGCAGGAGGGCGTCGCGGTCCGCGCGGGCGAGGGGTTGCGGATCCGCCGCACCAGTGGCGTCGATTTCCTGCTCGCGACGGACGACGCACCGGCCGCCGAGCGGATGCTCGGCGCTCAGCTCGCCGCCGAACGCGCGCTCCGGCAGTAGGCCGTTGCCCACGCCCCGGCGGCTCCTCCGCCGGGGCCGACGACGAATCGGCGAGGCGTGGATCCGGGGCCACACTCAGCCGAGCGGCTTCGGCTCGATCTCGCGCTGTCCCGCCGCAACCGACGCGAACGACGTGTACCCGTCCGCCTCGGCGCGCTCGAGCACGCTCTTGAGGTTGCGCGGGCGGCGCTCGAGACGCACGCGCGCGCCCTCGGCGACGAGCCGCGCCTTGTGGGCAAGCAGCTCGGCCATGGGCACGTCTTTGTCGTGCACGAGCACGATCGAGCGGGATCCCTCGGCATCGGCGAGCGCGACGAGGTCGACGATGCGTTCGAAGCCGATCGAGAAGCCGACGGCCGGGACGTCCTGGCCGAGGAAGCGGCCGACCATTCCGTCGTAGCGTCCGCCGCCGCCGAGCGAGTACGACACGTCGGGGTGCGCGATCTCGAAGATCGTGCCGGTGTAGTAGCCCATGCCGCGCACGAGGAAGGGGTCGAACACGAGCGGCGCGTTACCGCGGGCGGCCGACACCGCCTCGCCGATGCCGACGAGGTGCTCGACGATCTCTTCGGGGATCCCCACCGGCAGCAGGCCGCGGATCTGCTCCGCCCCGAAGGATCCGGCGGGCTCCGACAGCCCCGCCAGGAACGCCTCGAACGCGTCGACGGACGATGCGGCGGCCCCGCGCTCGCGGAGCTCGGCGGCGACGCCCGAGGGGCCGATCTTGTCGAGCTTGTCGATCGTGATGAGCACGCCGGGGCGCTCGGCAACCGGGAAGCCGAAGGCGTCGAGCGTCGCGTCGAGCGCGCGGCGGTCGTTGATGCGCACCTGGGCTCCCACGAGCCCCAGGGCGTCGAGCGCGTCGAGCGTGGCGGAGATGAGTTCCGCCTCGGCGCGGCTCGTCGCATCGCCCATGATGTCGATGTCGCACTGCACGAACTGGCGGTACCGGCCCTTCTGCGGGCGCTCGGCCCGCCACACGGGCGCGATCTGCACGGCCCGGAACACCGTCGGCAGCTCCGACCGGTGCGAGGCGTAGAAGCGCGAGAGCGGAACCGTCAGGTCGTAGCGCAGGCCGAGGTCGGCAAGCTCCGAGGGGTCCTCCGTGGAGGCGAGGGTCTCCGCGGTGATGCCGCGCTTCATGATGTTGAAAGCGAGCTTCTCGTTGTCCCCGCCGATGCCGGCATGGAGCCGGTCGTACTCCTCCATGACGGGCGTCTCAATCTCGTCGAAGCCGTGGGCGCGGTAGCGCTCGCGGATGACGGCGAGCACGCGCTCGCGACGGGCCTTGTCAGCGGGGAGGAAGTCGCGCATGCCGCGCGGCGGGTTCACGGTTGCCATAGGGGATCCATTATCCCCTAACGCACATCGATGCCCGCGGCGAGCGCGAACGCGGGCGCCAGTTCGCGTACCTGCTCCTCGGTGAGGGTCGCACCCCGCAGCGCGAGCGGATCCAGGTACGAGAGGACGTCGAGCCCCCGGAGGTCGACGTCGGTCGAGCGCAGCCCGCGCGGATCCACTTCCTCGGCCCGCGACGATTCGAACGCGACCCGCGCCGCGCGGGCGCGCGGGAGGTCGATCGTGCCGATCGTGCAATCGGCGATCAGGACGTCCTCGAGCTCGGCCGCGGCGAGGCGCAGGTAGTCGATGCGCAGTCCCCGCAGCTCCACCTCGGCGAGTCGGGCGTCGGCGAGGTCGAGGGTGCCGATCCTGCCGCCGGAGATGCGCACTCGGCGGAGCGAGGCGTCGCGGGCGACGAGCTCGACGGCGCGGAGGTCGTCGATATCGACATCGACGAGGGTCGCGCCGCGGAGCGAGAAGGAGGCGGCATCCGCGCTCGGGATCCGCACCTCCTCCAGGCTCGCGTAGGACAGTTCGACGTCTCCCGCGAGCTGCGGCAACCGCGCCTGCAGTAGGTCGGCGCCGCGCGACGGCTCTGCGTCGTCGAGACGCGGAGGGAGCTCGGGTGCGCCGATGCGCGGCGGGACGGGACGCTGGGGTGCTCGGGCCATGCGCCGAGCCTACGCCGTCGGGGCGCGCTGCTCCGGCGTCGCGAGGCGCACCGCGACCCGGGCGGTGAGGCGCTCCAGGGGCCCGCGACCGGCGAGGATCGCCCACGCCGAGCAGAGCACGAGAAGTCCCAGCGCGAGCGACGGATACAGCCACCAGCCGCCGGGCCCGATGATCCAGATCGCGACGACATGCGCCGTGTATGCGGATAGCGGCATGGATCCCACCGCGGCGAGCGGCAGGAGCGCGTAGCGGAGGCGCTCCCCGGTCAGGACGAGGAGCGCGATCAGCGCGATCGCGAGTCCCCCGGATCCCAGGATCTCCATGGTGCTGCCCGTGTGCGGGCCGCTCGAGAAAAACGCGGTGAGGACGGTTGCCGAGGACGCCGCCGATGCGTTGCCCGCCTCCCATACGCTCCCCGCGGTGTAGCCGACGCCGCTCAGCACGATGCCGGCGACGAGGGCGAGGGCCGCGACCTTTGTCCGCGTGACGTCGAGGCGGCCGAGGGCGAGGCCCGCGAGCATCAGCGCCGTCCACGCGACGATCGAGTACGCGCCGCCCAGGACAAACGAGATCCCCGCGCCGGAGGACGATGGCGAAAGCGCGAAGAGGGCCGCGGCGAGCGCGGGCCCGACGACGGCCAGCACCGCGGACCAGACGACGAGGGCGTATGCGCGCATCCCGATGAACAGGATCCCGATCGCGTAGAGGGCGCCGTAGAAGGTGAGGATCACCGCGATGTTCGTCCCGAGCAGCTCCAGCACGAGCCCGATCGCAAAGATCACCAGCCCGCGCGCGACGAGCCGGAGCCGGTGCGTCGCGAGCTCGTGCCCGGACGGGATCCGGCTCCGACCGGTCATCAGCGCGATCGAGACGCCGGCGAGGACCGCGAACAGGATCGACGAGCGGCCGGCGACGATTTCCACCCACGTCGCCGGATCCGACCAACGGATCTCCCCGGGGAGCGAAACGGTGTGGGCCGCGGCCATGCCGAGCACGGCGAGGCCGCGTGCGATGTCCAGCCCGACGATGCGCGGCGCGCGCCCGAAGGAACGCAGCCGTTCGCGCGCCGAGGTCGTGGCGGATCCGGGTGTGTTCTCGTGCGTCGAAGCGGGCGTCGCCATCGTCGTCTTTCTCGTGGGGAGGGCGAGCGGGCTACTCGGCGTCGCGAATCTCGTCCGCGAGGGCGCGGATCCGGCCGCGGAGGGCCCGCTCGGCGTCCCAGCCGCGGGCGCGCGCCAGCGCGACGAGGCCGAGGAGGGTCTCCCCCAGCTCCTCTTCCGAGGCGGGCAGGAGCTCCTCGTCGTCTTCGGCCTCGATGACCTCGACGGCGCGGATCTCCTCCACATAGCTCAGTCCGACGCCCACCTGCTCGCCCTTGCCGAGCACCTTCTGCGCCATCGCCAGGGCGGGCATGCCCGCCGGCACGCCGTCGAGCACGGAGGTGCGCGAGCGCTTCTCCTGCGCCTTCGCGGCGTTCCACAGCTCGATCACGCGTTCCGGCGTGTCGGCCGTCTCGCCCGCGAACACGTGCGGGTGCCGGTGGATCATCTTGGCGGCGAGGTCGCCCGCCACGTCATCGATCGTGAAGTCGTCTGCGACGGCGGCGTTGAGCAGCACCTGCCAGAGCACGTCGCCGAGCTCCTCACGCAGTTCCGCGGAGGATCCGGATTCGATCGCCTCGATCACCTCGGCGGATTCCTCCGTGAGGTATGGCGCGAGCTGCCGGTGGGTGAGGGCCTTCGACCACACGCACTCGGCGTGCACCTGCTCGGCCACCTCGGCCGCGCGGCGCAGCCCGTCGTAAGTCTCGCTCATGACTCCACTCTGCCAGCAACTCTGCAATTCTCTGCGCGGTCATCTGCGAACAGCAGATGACCGCGCGGAGAATTGACGCACAGGGGGAAGTGAGGAATTACGCCGCGAGCCTGCGGTGATGCCGTGCGCGGAGCGGGACGAGGATCGCCGAGAGGATCAGCGAGATCAGCGAGCCGAGCAGCACGCCGAGCACCGCCTCGTCGGCGACGACGTGGTCGGCGTACGCCAGGCGCGACAGCAGGAGCGACACGGTGAAGCCGATGCCGCCGAGCGCGGCGGCCGGGATGATGTCGGCGAAGGGCAGGCGATCGCCCTTGCCGACGAACTGCGCGAGCCAGCCGAACAGGCTGATGCCGATCAGCTTGCCCGCGGGTAGGGCGACGAGGATGCCCCACAGGGCGGGCGAGATCTCGTCGAGCGCGACCTGCGGGATCATGACGAGCGCCGAGAAGAAGGCGAAGATCGGCAGGATCAGGCCGTTGATCCACGGCTCGAGCGCGTGGCGGGCCCGCATGCCCTCGTCCTGGCGGATGACGAGACCTAGCATCACGCCCGCGATCGTCGCGTGAATGCCGGACTGGAAGATGAAGACCCACGCCGCGAGCGCGGCCACGATCATGAGCGACACGACGAGCGCCGTGTTCGCGCGGGCGCGGAAGCGGCTGAGGATCGCGAAGGCGACGACGCAGGCGAGGCCCGCGAGCATCATGCCGAAATCGAGGTCGGTCGCGAAAAGCACCGCGATGAAGACGATGCCGACGATGTCGTCGATGATCGCGAGCGCGAGCAGGAACACGCGCACGCCCTTCGGCAGCCCCTTCCCGAACATCGCGAGCACGCCGAGGGCGAACGCGATGTCGGTCGCGGTCGGGATCGGCCAGCCGGAGGCGGTGTCGCCGCGCCCCGCGATGAGCAGGAACACGATGATCGGCACGATCACGCCGCCGGCCGCCGCGATCGCGGGGCGCACGGCCTTGCTCAGGCTGTTGAGCTGACCGCGCGTCATCTCGAACTGCAGTTCGACGGCGACGCCGAAGAAGAAGATCGCGAGCAGGAAGTCGGCGACCCAGTGCGAGAGCGACAGCTCGAGACCGGGCACCCCGATCTCGGTGTGGCTCCAGTGGATCACCGATTCGCCGAACGGCATATTCGCGAGGATGAGGCCCAGCGCGGCGGCACCGAGGAGGAGAAAGGCGGGAAATCGTTCTGAGCGAAGCAGCTTCATGTGTCCGTTCCAGGTTGCACTCTGACGCGAATCAGCGGATCCGCGTCGCCGACCAGACTTCCCGGCACACCACCTACGACTCTACCTTGGGCAGGGGGAACAGCGCATCGAGCAGCTGGCGCACCCACGCGACGATGTCGATGCCGTCGGCGGTTGGCATCGGCACGACGAGGGCGTCACCGTTCGCGAGAATCTTCGCCCCCGGGTACAGCCGCTTGAGCCGTACCTGCATCGAATCGGCGAGATGCGCGGGGGCCACGCGGAGGTTCTTGCCCATCGCGACGACGTCGGCGAGCTGCGATTGCGCGGCGCGGCGGCGCAGGCGCGCGACCTCCACGAGCCCCGCGACCTCGGCGGGCGGCTCGCCATAGCGGTCGGTGAGCTCGTCGATGACGAGGTCGATGGCGTCGTCGGCGGCCGAGGCCGTCGCCGCGGCCGACAGCTTCTGGTAGGCCTCGAGCCGCAGTCTCTCGCTGTCGATGTAGTCGTCGGGGATCCGCGCCTCGACCGGGAGCTCAAGCCGAAGTTCGACGGGCCCGTCGGTCGCCTCGCCGCGGAACTCGCTCACGGCCTCACCGATCATGCGCAGGTACAGGTCGAAGCCGACGCCCTCGATGTGCCCGGCCTGTTCCGCGCCCAGCAGGTTGCCGGCGCCGCGGATCTCGAGGTCCTTCATCGCGACCTGGATGCCGGATCCGAGATCGTTGTGCACGGCGATCGTCTCGAGACGATCGGCCGCCGTCTCCGACAGCGGCTTGCCCTCGTCGTAGACGAAGTAGGCGTAGGCGCGCTCGCGCCCGCGACCGACGCGGCCGCGGAGCTGGTGCAGTTGGGCGAGGCCGTACTTGTCGGCCCGGTCGATGATGATCGTGTTCGCGTTGGCGATGTCGATGCCGGTCTCGATGATCGTCGTACAGACGAGAACGTCGTACTTGCGCTCCCAGAAGTCGTCGACAACCTGCTCGAGTTGGTTCTCGCTCATCTTTCCGTGCGCGACGGCGATGCGCGCCTCGGGGACGAGCTCCGCGAGGTGCGAGGCGACCTTCTGGATGGTGGTGACGCGGTTGTGTACGAAGAACACCTGGCCCTCGCGCAGCAGCTCGCGGCGGATCGCGGCCGAGATTTGCTTGTCGTTCGACGGCCCCACGTACGACAGGATCGGGTGGCGTTCCTCTGGCGGGGTCGCGAGCGTCGACATCTCGCGGATCCCCGTGACCGCCATCTCGAGCGTGCGCGGGATGGGCGTCGCGCTCATCGCGAGGATGTCGACGTTCGTCTTCAACTTCTTCAGCGCGTCCTTGTGCTCGACACCGAAGCGCTGCTCCTCGTCGATGATCATGAGCCCCAGGTCCTTGAACACGACGCCCTGGGTGAGGATCCGGTGGGTTCCGATCACCATGTCGACCGTGCCGTCGGCGAGACCCTGGATCGTGTCGCGCGCGTGCTTGTCGGACTGGAAGCGACTGAGCGCCCGCACGTTCACGGGGAAGCCCGCGAAGCGATCGGTGAAGGTCTCGAGGTGCTGCTTGACGAGCAGGGTCGTCGGCACGAGCATGGCGACCTGCTTGCCGTCCTGAATTGCCTTGAACGCCGCCCGCACCGCGACCTCGGTCTTGCCGAAGCCCACGTCGCCCGAGAGGAGGCGGTCCATGGGGATGTCTCGCTCCATGTCGCGCTTGATCTCGTCGATGGTTTGCAGCTGGTCGGCAGTCTCGGCGAAGGGGAACGCCTCCTCCAGCTCGCGCTGCCACGGCGTGTCCGGACCGAAGGCGTGGCCCCTGGACGCCATCCGCGCGGAGTACAGCTTCACGAGCTCGACGGCGATGTCGCGCACCGCCTTGCGCGCCTTGCTCTTGGCCTGCGCCCAGTCAGACCCGCCCATCTTCGACAGCTGGGGGTTCTCGCCGCCGACGTACTTCGAGAGTAGGTCGAGCTGATCCGTGGGCACGAGGAGCTTGTCGCCGGGGCGCCCGCGCTTGCTCGGCGCGTACTCGAGCACGACGTAGTCGCGGGTCGACTTGACGCCACCCGTCGCGATCTCGCGCTTCTGCATCTCGACGAAGCGCCCGATGCCGTGCGTGGCATGCACCACGGGATCGCCGGGCTTCAGCTGCAGCGGATCCACGACGTTGCGGCGGCGGGAGGCGAGCCGCTTCGGGCCCTGCGCGCCGCTCGTCACCGTGCGCCCGTAGAACTCTGCCTCCGTGAGCACGGCGAGCTTCGCCTCCGAGGAGGCGAAGCCGCTCTCGACCTCGGCGCGGACGAGGCTCACGACGCCCGGCTCGGGCGGCTCCGCCAGGTCCTCGACGATGCGCGCTGCGATACCGCGATCGGAGAGCACATCACGGGCGCGGTCGACGAGGCCCGCGCCGGGGGCGGCGAGGACAACTGCCCACCGATCGGCGACGAGCGCGCCCACGTGATCCATCGCGCCCTCGACATTGCCCTGGAAGGAGGCGATGGCGTCGGCGGTGATGCGCTTCGTCAGCCCGTGCTGCAGGAGGACCTCGAAGTCGTCGGTCTCCGCCGCGATCTCGGCCAGGCCCGAGTTGAAGGGGCTGAGGCTCAGCCACACGCCGCCGGCGTCGCGCACCTGCTCGTGCAGGTCCTCGAGCGTGAGGAAGCCACCGGAGGCGAGGTCGACGGGCGCCTGGCCTCCCGCGGTCGCCGCGCTCCACGCCGCCTCGAGGAACTCGGCGTTCGTCTCTTTGAGGCTCGCCGCGCGTGTCACGGCGCGCTCCGGATCCACGAGGAATGCCGCCGCGCCCTCCGGCAGGCACGCCACGATCGACTCGAGCGGGCCCGCCACGAGGTTGGAGAGCGATTCCATACCCTCGGCGGGGATGCCCTCGGCCATCTTCTCGAGCATCTGCGCGATGCCCGGATACTCGTGCTGGAGCTCGCGGGCGCGCTGGCGCACCTCCGGGCTCAGCAGGAGCTCGCGGCTCGCGGTAAGCTCCACCTCCCGGATCTCCCCGGGGACGGAGCGCTGGTCGGCGACCGAGAACTCGCGGATCTGATCGACCTCGTCGCCGAAGAACTCCACGCGGAGCGGGTGCGCGGCCGTCGGCGGGAAGACGTCAAGAATCCCGCCGCGCACCGCGAAATCGCCGCGCCGCGAGACCATGTCGACGCGGTGATAGGCGAGTTCGACGAGGCGCTCGACGACCTCCTCGAGCCAGAGGTCCCTGCCGCCGACACGCAACGAGACGGGCTCCGCATCGCCGAGACCGCGCACCATCGGCTGGATGGCGGCCCGGATCGACGTCGTCACGATGAGCGGACGGGATCCGTCCCACGTCGCGATGGCTCGGAGCGTCTCGAGGCGGCGACCCACCGTCTCCGGGCTCGGGCTGAGCCGCTCGTGCGGCAGCGTCTCCCAGGCGGGAAGATCGCGCACCTCGGCGCCGGGCACGAGCGCGCGCAGCGCCGCACCGAGCGACTCCGCGCGGCGGCTCGTCGGGGCGATCGCGAGCGCGACCGCGGGATCCCCGGCCGCCCTGCGGCGCTCCAGGACGGCCGCGATCGCGGGCGCGTCGAGGCCGTCGACGAGGGAGAGATCGACGTCGCTGGACGTCGGCGCGCTCGCCTCCCGGAACGACTCGGACGTATCGAGGGCGCGTAGGATCCCGGAAAGACTCACGAGAACGAGTCTACGGATACGGTGGTGAGTGTGAGCTACCCGGCCCCACCGCAACCCATCCGGCCCGTCGTCGCCCCGCGACCGGGCATCGGCATCGTCGCGTTCATCGCATCGGCTGCCGCCGTCGTGCTCGGCGGGGTGGGCATCTGGGTCGCGGGTTTCATGCTCGGCCGGCTCGTGCGCCTCACGGAGATCCCGGAGCTCGCGCTCGGGCTCCAGGAAGAGGGATGGGTGCTCCTCGAAGGGCAGTTCTGGGAGGTCATCGAACGCGCGGTCGGCGCCTTCGTCGTCCTCGTCGTCGCCTGGATCGTGCACATGGCACTCGCCGCGTGGGGCCTCGTCCAGGGCATCGTCGCGACGGCGATGGGACGCGGACGCGCCTGGGGAATCGCCGCGATCGTGCTCGCGCTGTTCGGGTGGCTCGCTCTCGCGTGGTTCACCCAGGACGCGCTGCTCGCGGGCCTCGTGGGCAACGTGCCGTTCATGGGGTGATCCGCGCTCAGCGCGGCGCGTGAACCTTCTGCTGGGCCGCCGTCAGGCCGTCCGAGACGATGAGTTCCACGGCCTCGGCCGCATCCGAGACGAGGATCGGCAAGGTCTTGCGCTCGGTCGCCGAGAACTCTCCGAGAACCCAGTCGGCGGGATCCTGCCGGCCCGGTGGGCGACCGATGCCCACCCGCACGCGGGCGAACTGAGGGGTGTCGAGCGCCTTCGCGATGTCACGGATGCCGTTGTGCCCGCCGTGCCCCCCGCCGACCTTCAGCTTGAGTGCGTCGAAAGGGATGTCGAGCTCGTCGTGGACGACGATCACGCGATCGGGCGCCACGGAGTAGAACTTCGCGAGCGCGGCCGCGGGGCCGCCCGAGGTGTTCATGTAGCCGTTCGACTTCGCGAGCACCAGCTTCGGGCCGCCGGGGCGCAGCCACGTCTCGACGACCCGTGCGCCGGCCTTGTGCTGTTTCCAGCTCTCCCCGCGGTTCGAGGCGAGCTCGTCCACGACCATCTGCCCGACGTTGTGGCGGGTGCGCTCGTATCGCGGCCCCGGGTTCCCGAGCCCCATGATCAACCAGGTATCGGCCATGTCATCCTCCAGACACAAACGAGGGGGTGCGCCAGGCGCACCCCCTCGACCTGTACGAGTGAGATTACTCGGCGGCCTCTGCGGCTGCCTCGTCGTCCTCGTCCGCTGCCGCGTTCGCGTGCACCGTGAGGAGGAGAAGGTCGGCGTCGTCGACGAGCTCCGAGCCCTCGGGCAGCGCGACGTCCTTGGCGTGGATCTGCGCGCCGTCCTCGAGGCCCTCGACCGACACGGTGATGCTCTCGGGGATGTTCAGCGCGTCGACGTTCACGCGAATGGTGGCGACGATCGTCGAGACGTAGGTGCCCGAGAAGGGCTCGCCCTCGGTCACGACCGGAACCTCGACCTCGATCTTCTCGCCGCGCTTGACGACGACGAGGTCGATGTGCTCGATGTACGAGCGGACGGGCTCGCGCTGGACGTCCTTGACGAAGACGAGCTCGGTGGCTCCGTCGATGTCGAGCTCGATGATCGAGTTCGCGTGACGGACGATGAGGCCCGTCTCGTGCGCGGGAAGCGCGACGTGCTTCACATCGGAGCCGTGTCCGTAGACGACGGCGGGGATCTTGCCGGCAGCGCGCAGGCGGCGGGCGAAGCCCTTGCCGAACTCGGTGCGGGTCTCGGCGACGAGCTTGTTCGAGTCGCTCATTCTCACTCCTCATGGTGAGCGCGACACGGGGCCGGCCGCGCAATGTATGGAACAGGGGGTCTCGACGTCAACGCGATGCGTGAGGAGACCGCTGAACGGCCCGCTTCACCGCGTCGATTACGGACGGCGCACGCGCGCCTCCCTCGCCGAGGTCCCCATCAGCCTAACGGATCGCTCCGGTAGAATCGACCCGCGCGGCCGCTTCCGCGCTTTCTTTCTGCCTTTTCACGTCTGGAGACACATGGACGGCTCTCACATCCTCCTCACCGTCGTCGGAATCCTCGCCGCGCTGTCGGCCGTCACGAGCGTCGGCGCGATGTTCGCTCTCGGACGAGGCAAGGCTTACGACAAGTAAGCGGTAGCCTGATAACGAACTGAAAATTCCCGCTCTTAAGGAGACGTGAGTGAACGCTGCCGCAGCTAACATCGGGGTCGTCGGCCTCGCCGTCATGGGGTCGAACCTCGCCCGGAACCTCGCGAGCCGCGAGGGCAACACGGTGGCGGTCTACAACCGCAGCCGGACGAAGACCGACGAACTCGTGCAGGCGCACCCCGAGGCGGGCTTCGTGCCCGCGTTCTCCTACGAGGAGTTCGCCGCCAGCCTCTCGAAGCCGCGCACCGCGATCATCATGGTCAAGGCCGGCGGCCCGACCGATGCGGTGATCGACGAGCTCGTCAAGGTGTTCGAACCGGGCGACATCATCGTCGACGGCGGAAACGCGTACTTCCCCGACACGATCCGCCGCGAGAAGGCCGTCCGCGAGACGGGCATCAACTTCGTCGGCGCGGGAATCTCCGGTGGCGAGGAGGGCGCGCTCAACGGCCCGTCGATCATGCCCGGCGGCTCGGACGAGTCGTGGGTCACCCTCGGCCCGATCCTCAAGTCGATCGCCGCGGTCGCCGATGACGGCGAGCCCTGCGTGACGCACATCGGCCACGACGGCGCGGGCCACTTCGTCAAGATGGTCCACAACGGCATCGAGTACGCCGACATGCAGCTGATCGCCGAGGCCTACGACCTGATCCGTCGCGGCACGGGCAGGACGCCCGCGGAGATCGCCGACATCTTCGCCGAGTGGAACACGGGCGAGCTCGAGAGCTACCTCATCGAGATCACCGCCGAGGTGCTGCGCCAGGTCGACGCCGAGACGGGCAAGCCGCTCGTCGACGTCATCCTCGACCAGGCCGGCGCGAAGGGCACGGGCGCCTGGACGGTGCAGACCGCCCTCTCGCTGGGCGTTCCCGTCTCGGGCATCGCCGAGGCCACGTTCGCGCGTTCGCTCTCCTCGCACCCCGAGCAGCGCGAGGTCGCTCGCGTGCTCCCCGGCCCCGGCACCGAGTTCCAGGTGGACGACGCCGACGGTTTCGTCGAAGACGTGCGCCAGGCCCTGTTCGCCTCGAAGATCATCGCGTACTCGCAGGGCTTCGACGAGATCCGCGCCGGCGCCGCCGAGTACAACTGGACGATCGACCTCGGCGCCGTGTCGAAGATCTGGCGCGCGGGCTGCATCATCCGCGCCCAGTTCCTCAACCGCATCGCCGACGCCTACGCCGAGCAGCCCGAGCTGCCCGTGCTCGCGACCGCCCCGTACTTCGCCGACGCGCTCACGCGCGGCCAGGCCGCATGGCGACGCGTCGTCATCGCCGCAACGCAGGCAGGGATCCCGTCGCCCGCGTTCAGCTCGTCGCTCGCGTACTACGACGGCCTCCGCGCCGACCGCCTGCCGGCCGCGCTCGTTCAGGGCCAGCGCGACTTCTTCGGCGCGCACACCTACAAGCGCATCGACAAGGAAGGCACCTTCCACACCCTGTGGTCGGGCGACCGCACCGAGATCGAGGCCGAGGACACGCACTAAGGCATCCACGGCACGGGGCCGGGTGGGATCTCCCACCCGGCCCCGTGTTGTTTGCCCGCACGCTCAGGGGTGCGCGGGCTTGGCCGGCAGGACCACCGTGAAGGTCGTGTCGCCGGGCCTGCTCTCCACGCGGATCTCTCCGTGGTGCGCCTCGACGATCGCACGGGCGATCGACAGCCCGAGCCCCGAGCCGCCCGTCTTTCGCGCCCGCGACGCGTCCGCGCGGACGAAGCGCGTGAACAGCCGCTTCTGGAGCTCCTCGCTGATCCCCGGGCCCGTGTCGTGGACGGTGATCACGGCGCGGGTCGACGATCCCTCCCCCTCCTGTCGCACGGAAGCCGTCACCTCCGTACCCTCGGGCGTGTGCGTGCGCGCGTTCGCGAGGAGGTTCGTGATGACCTGGGTCAGGCGCGCCCTGTCGCCGGCGACGAAGACGGGGTCCTCATCCACATCGGCACCCCAGTCGTATTCCATGCCCGCCATCGCCTGGTCGGCGACCGCGTCGAGCACGAGCTGGTTGACGTCGACCATGTCGTACACGAGCTCATGCCCCTCGTCGAGGCGCGCGAGCAGCAGCAGGTCCTCGACGAGGCCCGTCATGCGCTGCGACTGCGCCTCGATGCGCTGGAGCGACTGCCTGCTCGTCTCGCTGAGGCTCGTGTCCCGCAGCGACAGCTCGCTGTATCCGCGAATCGATGCGAGCGGGGTTCGCAGCTCGTGGCTCGCGTCGGCCACGAAGCGCTGCATGGCCTCCTCGTTGCGCTGGCGGACGGCAAGCGAATCCTCCACGTGGTCGAGGAGCGTGTTCAACGACGCGCCCACCTGCCCGACCTCGGTCATCGGATCGGCCTGCTCGATCGGAACGCGCTCCGTGATCGAGACGTCGCCCTCGTCGAGCTTCTGCTGCGATACCCGGGCCGCCGTCGCGGCGATATCGCGGAGCGGGCGCAGCCCCTGACGGATCACGCCGGAGGTCGCCACGCCGAGGAGGAGCATGCCGCCCATGGTCGCGAGCCCGATCGCCCACACCATCTGCTTCAGCGTGGCACTCTCGGTCGCGGTCGACATGCCGAAGGCGCCGGCCGCCTCGTCCGATGCCGTGTTGCGCAGCGCCACGACCCGGAAGCTCCCGAGCCCCGGGAGCGTCACCGTCGTGAGGCCGCCCTCCGACACCGCCTCGGTCGCCTCGAGGATCCGCTCGACCTGCACCTCGGAGAGCGCGTGCCGGGCGTAATCGCTGCCGACGACCGCGCCCGTCGTGCCGGTGTACGGGCTATCGATCACGAGGAGCATCCCCGGCGAGGCCTGCACGCCGCGCAACTGCATCGCAGCGGAGCCGTCCACCAGCCCGATGCCGAAGTCGGCGCCGAGATTCTTGAACGCCTGATCGACCCGGTTGTCGACCTGGTCGTCGAGCACATTGCTGAGCAGCACACCCGTCACGAGCGAGACGACCAGAAGGATCCCGGCGACGATGGTGAAGACCGTCACCATGAGCCTCGACTGCAGGCTCATGCGCGAGCCGTGATGCGCCCCCGCCTCGTGCGGCGGGCGGCGGCTCACTGCGCGGCCTTGATCATGTATCCGACGCCGCGGACGGTGTGGATCAGCGGCTCGCGCCCCGCGTCGATCTTCTTCCGCAGGTACGAGATGTACAGCTCGACGACGCTCGACTTCCCGCCGAAGTCGTAGTTCCACACGCGGTCGAGGATCTGCGTCTTCGACACCACGCGGCGAGGATTGCGCATGAGGAAGCGCAGGAGCTCGAACTCCGTCGCCGTCAACTCGATCTCGACGCCGCCGCGCGTGACCTCGTGGCTATCCTCGTTGAGGCTCAGGTCTCCGACGCGCAGGATCGGCTCCGGTTCGCTCGCGAGGGCCGTGCCCGCGCGGCGCATGAGCGCGCGGAGCCGCGCCACGACCTCTTCGAGGCTGAACGGCTTGGTGACGTAGTCGTCGCCGCCTGCCGTGAGGCCTGCGACCCGATCGGCCACCGCGTCCTTCGCCGTCAGGAACAGCACGGGGACGAGGTTGCCCTGCTGCCGCAGCCGCTGCAGCACGCTCATGCCGTCGAGGTCGGGCATCATGATGTCGAGCACGAGCGCGTCGGGCGAGAAGTCCTTGACCGCGTCGAGCGCCTCGAAGCCGCTGCCCGCGGCGCGCACCTCCCACCCCTCCATGCGCAGCGCCATCGACAGCAGGTCGGTGAGCATCTGCTCGTCGTCGACGACGAGCACGCGCACGGGAGAACCGTCGGGGCGGGTGAGGGCAGAAACGGGCGCAGCAGTGGTCATGAGACCATTGTGCGCCCGTTTCTATGAGCTTGCTATGGCACCCGCTATGCGCGCGCTGTGAGTTGCTTAGGCGGCTCCGTCGAACATGCTCGTGACGGATCCGTCGTCGAAGACCTCCTGGATCGCGCGGGCGAGCAGCGGGGCGGCGGACAGCACCGTGAGGTTCGGGAAGCGGTGGTGTTCCGGGACGGGAACGGTGTCCGTCACGACGACGCGGTCGACGGCGGGATCCTGCAACCGCTCGACGGCGGGGTCGCTGAAGATGGCATGGGTCGCGCCCACGATGACCTTCTTCGCGCCGTTCTCCTTGAGGGCCTGCGCCGCCTTGACGATCGTTCCGGCGGTGTCGATCATGTCGTCGACGAGGAGACACGTGCGGCCGTCGACCGAGCCCACGATCTCGTGCACCGACACCTGGTTGGCGACCTTCGGGTCGCGGCGCTTGTGGATGATCGCCAGGGGCGCGCCGAGCGAGTCGCTCCACGTGTCGGCCACACGCACGCGGCCCATATCGGGCGAGACGACCGTGAGCGTCTCGCGCTCCTCCGCCGTCAGCGTGTCGACGAAGTGCTTCTCGAGAACCGGCTTCGCGAAGAGGTGGTCGACGGGGCCGTTGAAGAAGCCCTGGATCTGCGACGCATGCAGGTCGACGCTCATGATGCGATCGGCGCCGGCCGTGGCGATGAGGTCGGTGATGAGGCGGGCCGAGATCGGCTCGCGGCCGCGGCCCTTCTTGTCCTGGCGCGAGTAGGGGTAGTACGGCACGACGACCGTGACTCGCTTCGCGGACGCACGCTTCAGCGCGTCCAGCATGATGAGCATCTCCATGAGATCCTCGTTGATGTTCTCGCCAAAGGACTGGACGAGGAACACGTCGGTTCCGCGCATCGACACGGAGAATCGCGTGTAGATCTCGCCGGAGGCGAAGGTGCGGTGCTCCGTCGGCGCGAGGTCGATGCCGAGATGATGCGCCACGTCGGCCGCAAGCTCGGGGTGTGACCGACCGGTCACGACCACCATGCGCTTGCGCGTCTTCTGTTCGATCCCGGGGGCGATGCCCCGATCGAGATCGAGGTCTACCATCTTGCTCTTACTCGCCATCGGTCGCTTCCTGTGCGGTTCGGGCCTGGATGGCCGCGTCCGCGGCCGCCGTACCCGGTCTATTGTTCTCGACCCATCCCTGGAGGTTCCTCTGAGGGGCGACGCTCATGGCGAGCGCCCCGGGCGGAACGTCCTTGCGCACGACGGCCCCCGCACCGGTCTTCGCGCCCGCACCGAGGGTGACGGGCGCGATCATGACGGTGTGCGAGCCGGTGTGCACGTGATCACCGATCACGGTGCGGTGCTTGTTGACGTCGTCGTAGTTCGCGGTGATCGCGCCGGCGCCGAGGTTCACGCCCTCGCCGATCTCGGCGTCGCCCACGTAGGACAGGTGCGGCACCTTGCTGCCCGCGCCGACCGTGGAGTTCTTGATCTCGACGAAGGTCCCGGCCTTCGCGCCCTCCGCGAGCTCGGTCCCCGCCCGCAGGTAGGCCCACGGTCCGACAGACACGCCTGCACCGATCACCGCGAGGGTGGCATCGCTGCAGCGCACCGTGGCACCGGCGCCCACCTCCGTGTCGACGAGCGAGGTGTCGGGGCCGATCGTCGCGCCCTCGGCGATCGTCGAGGCCCCGAGCACATGCGTGTTCGGCAGGATCGTGACGTCCGGCGCAAGCGTCGCCGTGTCGTCGATCCACGTCGTCGCGGGATCCTGCACCGTCACGCCCTCGCGCTGCCACCGTCGTACGACGCGGGCGTTGAGGATCCGCGCCGCCTCGGAGAGCTGAACGCGATCGTTCACGCCGAGCGCGGCCCGCGCGTCGGGCGCGGTGACGCCGGCGATCGCCCGCCCGTCGCGGCGGAGGATGCCGATGACATCGGTGAGATACATCTCCCCCTGCGCGTTGTCGGTGCCGACCCGCGCGAGCGCGTCGCGGAGCGACGACGCGCGGAAGACGTACACGCCAGGGTTGATCTCGGTCGTCGCGGCCTCTTCGGGCGTCGCGTCCTTCTGCTCGACGATGCGCTCGACCATGCCGGACGCATCGCGAATCACGCGGCCATAGCCGGTGGGATCCGCGAGGTGCGCGCCGAGCAGGGTCGCGTGCGCGCCGCGCGCGCGGTGCTCGTCGAGCATCGCGCGGAAGGTCTCGGCCTCGATCAGCGGCACGTCGCCCGAGAGCACGAGCACATCGCCGTCGAAGTCCGCGGGCAGGGCGTCGATCGCGACCTGCACGGCGCGTCCCGTGCCGGGGACCTCGTCCTGGTCGACGGGAACGGCGCCGGGGTAGTCGGCGAGCGACTCGACGATCCGGTCGCGCTCGTGTCGCACGACGACGCGCACGAGGTCTCCCCCGAGCGACTCGGCGGTGCGCAGCACGTGCCCGAGGAGCGTGCGACCGCCGAGGCGGTGCAGGACCTTGGGCGTGGCGGACTTCATCCGTGTGCCCTGCCCCGCCGCAAGGATCACTATTGCAAGGTTGTGCTCACTCACGCTCCGCCACCAGGATTCGAACCTGGTCCTCACAGCTCCAAAGGCTGTCGTGCTGCCGTTACACCATGGCGGACCCGCGGCCGCGATGGCCGCTCGTCCCATTTTGGCATGGCTCGCGCGCCGGATCGCGCCGGAGCCACGGGATAATCGGAGGATGGCCGCAGAACGAGACGATGTCGACCGGATCGTCGAGGCGTGGAGCGCCGAGCGTCCGGATCTCGATTTCTCACCGATGGCGGTGCTGTCGCGCGTCGATCGGCTCTCGCACCACCTCGACCGGGCGCGCCGCGCGGCCTTCGCGCGCACCGATATCGAACCCTGGGAGTGGGACGTCCTCTCGGCGTTGCGCCGCGCCGGTGAGCCGTACCAGCTGAGCCCCAAGATCCTGCTGCAGCAGACGCTCGTCTCGAGCGGCACGATGACGAACCGCATCGACAAGCTCATGCAGCGCGGGTTGGTGCGCCGCGAGGCTGATCCGGCGGACGGGCGGAGCGTGCTCGTGACGCTCACCGAGCTGGGCCGCGTCCACGTCGATGCCGCCGTCACGCGCCTGATCGATGCCGAGGCAGACATGCTCTCCGCGCTGCCCACGGCGGAACGTTCGCGCCTGGCCACGCTCCTGCGTCACCTGAGCATCGGGGTCGAGCGCGCCGCGCCGTAGACTGGGACGGATATGGCACATCTCCTCGGGGCCGAGTCCCTGCACCTCGAATACCCGACCCGCATCGTCTTCGACTCCGTCACGCTCGGCATCGAAGAGGGCGACCGCATCGGCATCGTCGGCAAGAACGGCGACGGGAAGTCGAGCCTGCTCCGCATGCTCACGGGCACCCTCGAACCCCAATCGGGCCGTGTGACCAGGCGCGGCGGCGTGCGGTTCGGCGTGCTCGCGCAGGGCGACGACCTCGACCCGGAGAGCACGGTCGCACGCGAGATCGTCGGCGACATGGACGAACACGAGTGGGCGGGCGACGCCCGGATCCGAGACGTCATCGCCGGGCTCGTGAGCGATGTGCCGTGGGAGGCGCGCATCGGCGACCTGTCCGGCGGCCAGCGCCGCCGCGTCGCCCTCGCCGCCCTGCTGATCGGCGACTGGGACCTCATCGCCCTCGACGAGCCCACCAACCACCTCGACGTCGAGGGCATCTCGTGGCTGGCCGAGCACCTCAACCGGCGCTGGTCGAAGGCCTCGGGTGGCCTCATCGTGATCACCCACGACCGCTGGTTCCTCGACGAGGTGTGCAACAAGACCTGGGAGGTGCACGACCAGATCGTCGAGCCGTTCGAGGGCGGCTATGCGGCGTACGTTCTGCAGCGCGTCGAGCGCGACCGCATCGCGGCGGCGACCGAGACCAAGCGCCAGAACATGATGCGCAAGGAACTCGCGTGGCTGCGCCGCGGCGCGCCGGCGCGCACCTCGAAGCCGAAGTTCCGCATCGAAGCGGCGAACGCCCTGATCGAGGACGTGCCGCCGGTCCGCAACCCGATCGAGCTGAAGCAGATGGCCGTCGCCCGCCTCGGCAAGGATGTCGTCGACGTTCTGGATGCCGGAGTCAGTTTCGGCGGGCGAGAGATCCTGAAGGACGTCACGTGGCGGATCGGCCCCGGTGAGCGCACCGGGATCCTCGGCGCGAACGGGACGGGCAAGTCGACCCTGCTCGCGCTCGTCGCGGGGACGCTGGAGCCCACGACGGGCGTGGTCAAGCGCGGCAAGACCGTGAAGCTCGGCATGCTCGACCAGCAGTTCTCGCAGCTCGCGGAGATCGGTTCCGACAAGGTGCGCGAGGTCCTCGGACGCGAAAAGACGACGTTCAACGTCGACGGCAAGGATCTCACTCCCGCCCAGCTCCTCGAGCGCCTCGGCTTTGCGCGCGAGCACCTTTCCGCGCGCGTCGACGAGCTGTCCGGCGGCCAGAAGCGCCGCCTACAGCTCCTGCTCCTGCTGCTCTCCGAGCCCAACGTCATCGTGCTCGACGAGCCCACGAACGACGTCGACTCCGACATGCTGGCGGCGATGGAGGACCTCCTCGACTCGTGGCCGGGCACGCTCATCGTCGTCAGCCACGACCGATACCTGCTCGAGCGCATCACCGATCAGCAGTACGCGATCCTCGACAAGAAGCTCCGCCACGTGCCGGGCGGCGTCGACGAGTACCTGCGGCTGCGCGCCCAGGGATCCCCTGCCGCTGCGTCGACGAAGCAGGACGCCGCGCCGGCACCGTCGGGCCTCACGGGATCCGAGCGCCGCGCCGCGGAGAAGGAGCTCGCGTCGATCGAGCGGCGGCTGGAGAAGATCACCGGCGAGGTGGAGAAGATCCACGCGAAGATGGCGACGCACGACCAGGGCGACTTCGACGGTCTGCAGAAGCTCAACGCGGCGCTGCGCGAGCTACAGGACGAGGCGGATTCCCTCGAGGAGCGCTGGCTCGAGCTCGGCGAGCAGATCGGCTGACACCCGCGCGGGCTACGAGCTGAGCTTGTCGACCTCGGCCCGGAGGTCGCGGTTCTCCGCCTCGAGCTCGAGCACATGGCGGATGCCGACGAGGTTCACGCCCACCTCGAGCAGCTCGAGCACCCGTCGCACGATGACCAGATCGTCATCGCTGTAGCGCCGCGTGCCGCCCGCCGTGCGGCTGGGCGTGAGAAGCCCCTTGCGTTCGTACAGGCGAAGCGTCTGCTCCCCCACGCCGACCAGCTCCGCCGCGACGGTGATCCCGTACACGCCGACCGAGCTGATCCTCGCCTCTGCGTTCCTCACGAAATTCTTCTCCGAACCACTTGCATACCTGTTTCGATTGATGTACAAAATCTATACCGTTCGATACAGATTGTCGAGCGGTCCGCACTCGAATGTGAGATGGAGGAGATTCAGAAATGCTGTTGCAACACGACCCATTCCGTGACCTTGACCGGCTCACCCAGCAGGTCTTCGGCACTATGAGCCGCCCATCGACCATGCCACTGGATGCCTGGCGAGACGGAGACGACTTCGTCGTCGAGCTCGACCTGCCCGGAATCGATCCGGACAAGCTGGACATCGACGTGGAGCGGAATGTGCTGACGATCAGGGCGGAACGGGTGAACCACATCCCGGATGCCGTCAACGCCGTCGCGTCTGAGCGCCCGTGGGGCGTCTTCAGTCGCCAGCTCGTCCTCGGCGACTCGCTGGATACCGACCGGGTCGACGCCGACTACACCGCCGGCGTGCTTCGCCTGCGGATCCCGATCGCGGAACGAGCCAAGCCGCGCAAGATCAGCGTCAGTAGTCGCGACGCGATCGCGCAGAATGACGAGCGGAAGAGCATCGACGCCTGACCGGGCTCATGCTCCGACCTCCGATGCGCCCGGAGCCCCGCCGGAGGGCTCCGGGCCCGCGCCGGGCCGTCGGGATCCCCACCCACTGAGAAACCGGTACCTTTGCACCATGGTCAACTATCGATTTCTCGGAAACAGCGGCCTCAAGGTCTCGGAGATCACCTACGGCAACTGGGTGACGCACGCGTCTCAGATCGAGGACGACGCGGCGGTGGGGACCGTGCACGCCGCATTGGACGCGGGCATCACGACGTTCGACACGGCCGACACCTATGCCAACACCGCCGCCGAGGTCGTCCTCGGCCGGGCCCTGGCCGGGCAGCGCCGCGAGAGCCTCGAGATCTTCACGAAGGTCTACTTCCCCACCGGACCGAAGGGCGCCAACGACACCGGTCTCAGCCGCAAGCACATCATGGAGTCGATCAACGGCTCGCTGACGCGCCTCGGCACCGATTACGTCGACCTCTACCAGGCGCACCGCTTCGATTACGAGACGCCCCTCGAGGAGACGTTCCAGGCGTTCGCCGACATCGTGCGCCAGGGCAAGGCGCTCTACATCGGCGTCTCCGAGTGGACCGCCGAACAGCTTCGCGAGGGTCACGCGCTCGCGAAGCAGCTCGGGATCCAGCTGATCTCGAACCAGCCCCAGTACTCGATGCTGCACCGCGTCATCGAGGGCAAGGTCGTGCCCGCCTCGGAAGAGCTCGGCATCTCGCAGATCGTCTGGTCGCCGATGGCGCAGGGCGTGCTGTCGGGCAAGTACCTGCCGGGCCAGCCCGTCCCCGCGGGTTCGCGCGCAACCGACGAGAACTCCGGCGCGGGCTTCATCAAGAAGTTCCTGCGCGACGAACTACTCGAGGCCGTGCAGCGCCTCAAGCCCATCGCCGCGGACGCCGGCCTCACGATGCCGCAGCTCGCCATCGCGTGGGTCCTGCAGAACCCGAACGTCGCGGCGGCGCTCGTGGGCGCGTCGCGCCCGGAGCAGCTCGCCGACACCGTGAAGGCCTCTGGCGTCGTGCTCGATGCCGACACGATGGCCGCCATCGATACGGCCCTCGAGGGCGTCGTGGATGACGACCCGCAGCACACCTACTCGGTGTCGCCGAAGGGCCGCCTGGTCTGACGCGCCGGGCCGGATCCCTCGCGGTACCCGCGAGCGGATCCGGTCCGCGCCTCAGGCGGAGAGCCGCGCGACGGCCGCGTCGGTGTCCCAGCCGATGAGCGCCCCCTGCACGGCGGATCCGGTCATGGCACCCGCGCCCATCGACATCGGCACGTTCGCCATAGGCGAGACGACGTTCCCCACCGCCCAGATCCGTTCGTCGCTCGTGCGCCCCGCCGCGTCGACGGCGAGGAACGCGCCAAACGGCATCTGCGTTCGGGCGAGGCCGAGACCGGCGAGGAAGCCGTCGTGCGGCACGAGCGTCCCGCCCGTGAAGATTGCATCGACAGGCACCACCGCGCCACCCTCGACGCGCACGCCCTCGATCTCGGGCGCTGCGCCGAGAACCTCACGCACCGGCTGCTCGACGATCTCGATCCCGCGCGCCGTGAGGCGGATGCGCGCCTCGTCCGAGAGCGCGCCCGCGCCGGCCGCGAACAGCGTGACGCGATCGCTCAGGCCGCGCACCATCTCGGCCTGATGCACGCTCATGGGCGACGTCGCGAGCACCGCGAGCCGGCGGTCGCGCACCTCCCAGCCGTGACAGAAGGGGCAGTGCAGAACGGTCTCGCCCCAGCGCTCGGCGAGACCCGGAATGCCGGGCAGTTCGTCGCGCACGCCGGTTGCGACGATCAGGGCGCGAGCGCTGTGCACCCCGCCGTCCGTCTCCACCCGCACGCCGTCGCCCTCGCGCGAGACCGCCGCGACCGAGCCCTCCTCGAATCGAACGCCGTACGCCTCCGCCTCCGCACGTCCTTCTGCGCGCAGCTGCGCGGGGGGCTTGCCGTCGTGGCCCAGCACCCCGTGCATGCGGGCGGCGAAACGATTGCGCCCCGCGCCCGCGTCGACGACGAGCACGCTCCGACGCGAGCGGCCGAGCATGAGCGCCGCCGACAGGCCCGCCGGGCCCGCGCCCACGATGATGACATCCCAGTAATTGTGATTCATATCCCCAGCCTCCGCGCTACACTCGGCTTTGCAAACTTTTTTGCAGAATTGGCAAGGAGAGATCATGCGGAACGACGTCTGCCAAGTGGGCGCGATCCTGCGCGCGGCTCGACAATCGGCGCGCCTCACACTCGAGGATCTCGCCGCGGACGCGGGCATGTCGCCGAGCACGCTCTCGCGCCTCGAATCCGGAAAGCGCCAGGCGACGCTGGAACTCCTGATCCCGCTCACCCGTCGCCTGGGCATCCGGCTCGACGACCTGGTCGCCCCGGCGACGAAGGATCCGCGGGTGCGCCGCCGTCCCTATCGCGAGGGCGGGCGCACCATCGCCCCGCTTGCACCCGAGAACTCTCCGAACCTGACGTTCAAGATCACCTATCCGCCGGAAGAGGCCCTCCCGGAGCCCCGCGTGCACGACGGCTTCGAGTGGCTGTACGTACTGACCGGCCGCCTCCGCCTCCGGCTCGGCGAACAGGACCTGATCCTCGAGGCGGGCGAGGCCGCGGAATTCGACACGCGGACGCCGCACGCGATGGCGGCCGCGGACGGCCGCCCGGCCGAGGTCATCAGCATCTTCAACGAATCGGGCGCGCGGCTGCACACCCGCACGACCGAGTGAGCCGGCTCAATCGGCGTCCTCCGGCACGGACTGCCAGGCGGGAAACGGATCCGCGAAGCGCGCCCACTCCCCCGGGCCGGCCGCGAGCTCGGCGTCGGTGAGCGCCGCCTCGTCGAGCGCGCGCGAGAGGGCGGCGCGGTCGAGGTCGATTCCGGTGAACCCGATGTCCTGCCCGACCGCGAGCAGGTCCTCGTCGCCCCCAAGCGCGTCGTCGCGCACGAGCGGGTCGAAGGAGATCACGCCGCCGACGTGGTTCCACTCGGCCACGACGTGCGGGCGCGTGGCGAGCCGGCAGAAGCCCATCGAACGGACGATGAGCCCGAACTCGCCGGGCTCGATCCGCGTGTCGAGCAGGCGCTCGAGGCGCGCCGGATGCAGGGGGCGGACATTCTCGTAGCGGAACGAGCTCACCCGCGGATCGGTCATGTGAGGGTCGTGGGCGCCGCCCAGCAGGGCCACCCAGCCCGGCCGCACCTGCTCCGTCGTGTACGCATCTCCCGAACGCCATGCGAGCTCGCCGCCGTGATCGACGCGCAAGCGGGCGGACGGATTGAGATGACACAGCAGCGACATGACGGTCGACAGCTCGTCGGTGTCGAGGCTCTCCCAGTTCACCAGCACCAGCATCGACGCGAACTCGATCTGGTTCACCGCGACCAGGGCATGCGGCACAGGACGGCCCGCGAGCCGCGTCAGTGCGGGATGCACCGAGAAGCTCTCTCGCGCGAGGTCGGACATGAGGTGCGCCGCGTCCACGACGCAGACGACCCCGGCGAGCCGGGTCGGGCCGGCCTCGTCGGCGAGCGCTCCCACGAGGTCCGGCATCGCGCTCGCGCTCGGGAACTCGATCACGACGCCCGCGGGGTGCAGGCACCACGGCGCGAGCATCATGGCCTCCTCGATGGGATCCGGCACGGCCTCGAGCCGAGCAGCAGGAATCAGGATGCGCCCCGTGAGCCCGGCGAGACGGCTCGCATAGTCGCGCCTCTCGGGCACGCAGCCACCAACGATCGCGATGACATCAATCCGCTCCACGCGCACCTCCCGTTCATTTCGTCCCGCAGGATCCCCTAGTGTAGATGATAACCAATCTCAATAAGGAGGAATCCACATGAAGGTACGCGCCTCGCTCAAGTCACTCAAGAAGCAGCCCGGTGCGCAGGTCGTGCGCCGTCGCGGCAAGACCTACGTCATCAACAAGCTCAATCCGCGGTTTAAGGGGCGCCAGGGTTGACCGTCCTCGACGCGCTCGTCGTCGGGGCGGGCCCGGCCGGTGTCGGCACGGGCCTTGCGCTCGGCGCCGTCGACGACCTGCACTTCGGCATCATGGAGCGCGGGAGCGTCGGCCAGACGTTCCTCGACTGGCCGGAGGAGCAAACTTTTCTGACTCCGTCCTTCACGGGCAACGGCTTCGGCGCGACCGATCTCAACGCCGTGCACTTCGAGACGTCCCCCGCTTTCGGCCTGGGAGTCGATTACCCGACCGGGGCGCAATACGCCTCGTATCTGCGCGGTGTCGTCGGACATTTCTCGCTCCCGATCCTCGATGGGGCCGAGGTCACGGCCGTCACCCGCGTCGACGAGGGCTTCCGCGTCGAGAGCCCGCGCGGCCCCGTCACCGCGCACTCACTCGTCTGGGCCGGCGGCGAGTTCTCGGATCCGCGGCCCCCGAAGATCGCGGGCGCCGCGTTCGCGGATCCGGCCGGCTCGAAGGCCGCCTGGGAGCCACGCACTGGGCACGTCGTCGTCATCGGCGGCTACGAATCCGGCGTCGACATCGCGTGCCATCACGTGATCGCAGGTGCGTGCGTGACGGTCGTCGACGGATCCACGCCCTGGGACGCGGGTCGCGGATCCGATCCGTCGTTCCGACTCGCGCCACGCTCGCGGATCCGATTGAAGGAGGCTCTCGCAACGGGCCGCCTCGCACTCATCGGCGCGAACGCGACCGCAATCAAGCGCGACGGATCCGGGTGGGCCGTTGGCCTGTCGAACGGCACCAAGCTGCGCGCCGACTCGCGACCCATCGCCGCGACGGGGTACGGCCCGGGGCTCGGCCCCGTCGCGCACCTCTTCGATGCCCGCCCAGATGGGTGGCCGCAGCTCGACGACGATGATCAGTCGACGATCGCGCCCGGACTGTTCCTCGCGGGGCCCGCGATGCGGCATGGCGGCCTCAAGTTCTGCTTTGTCTACAAATTCCGCCAACGCTTCGCACACGTCGCGCGTGTCATTGGCGAGCGCGCGGGCAAAGACACAACGAACCTCGAGGCGTGGCGCGACGCCGGTATGCTCACCGACGACCTCTCGTGTTGCGGGGTGGAGTGCGCGTGCTGATCACGCTTCTCTTCGCCGTTGCCATTCTCACGGGAAGCCTGCTCGGCGTCACAGGCATCGAGCTGCCGACGGATCCGCTCATCCTCGTGCTCGTCGGCGCGATCTTCTTCACGTTGCGGCTCGGCTCGCTGCGCTCGCTCCGGCGCGTACCGCGCACGATCCTCGTCGCGCTCGCGACGAACTTCCTGCTAATCCCGCTCATCGCGCTTCCCCTCACGCTCGCGCTCCCGAGCGAGGCCCTGCGGCTCGGCGTGCTGATCTACTGCCTCGCGCCATGCACCGATTGGTTTCTCGGCTTCACCCGACTCGCGGGTGGCGACACCGTCGCGGGCGCCGCTCTCATCCCGTTGCAGATGCTCATCCAACTGCTGATGTATCCCATGTGGATGATGCTCTTCGCCGGTGAGAGCGTCGCGTGGATGCCGGAGACCGCCGGAGCCACCCTCGTGCAGTGGTTCCTCGTACCCGCGGGCCTTGGCATCATCGCGCAGGTGCTGATGCCGAGGCGCCTACGGCGGTTCGAGATCGACGCGGTCGACGCCGCCGTGCCATTCGTCATCGCGGCCGTGATCGTCGCGATCTTCGCGGGCAATGTGCAGACGATCCTCGCCGATCCCGGATCCTTCATCTGGGTCCTCCTGGCCGTCTTCCTCTTCTTCGTTGTGACCTTCGCGCTCTGCGAGGGCCTCGCACGGGTATTCCGGCTCGACCACGCGGCGCACGTACTCGTGACGATGACAACGTCGGCGCGAAACGCGCCGCTCATGCTCGCCCTGACCACGATCGCGCTGCCCGATCAGCCACTCGTTCACGCCGCAATCATCCTCGGGATGCTCGTCGAATTCCCCCACCTCACGGCGCTCACGCATCTCATGCGGAGACGCGCGCCGAGGCACGCCCTCGCGGCGTAGCCCCGCGGCTATTCGCTGAGGCGCCGGTACCGCTGCAGCCGGCGCAGGCCCGCGGGGTCGGACTCGGCGCCGACCGCGACCGCCGACAACCGGTCGCGGGCGGCGACCTCGCCGAGGTCCACGCCGATCACCTCGATGACGCCGCCCGAGCGGATCCGCTCCGCGCCGCTGGACCGCACGAGCCGCGACAGGGCGACCGGGTCGGCCGCCCCGCTCGCCTCGATGATGATCGCGTCGAGCCTCAGGCGCGGATCCGAGAGCTTCTCGAGCGCCTCGTCGAGCCCGCCCGCGTCGGGCAGACAGCAGACGCATCCGCCGGAGATGGCGGCCGCCTCGTCGATCTGCCCCGCGACGAGCGCGGCGTCGACGTTGATCGCCCCGAAATCGTTCACGACGACGCCGATGCGCGCGCCCGGAGCGCGCAGGAGGTGGTTGAGGAGAGTGGTCTTCCCCGCGCCCAGATGGCCGGTGATCGACACGACGGGAATTCGCATACCCCTCCTATTGATAGGCCTTCTCATTACCCTAGCGCGGGACAATAGACGGATGGGCCTCTTTCAGCAGCGCAACGAAGACCAGAACCAGTGGGCGGCCATCCCGGGCGAGCCCCTCGATGAGGATCCCGCCGACTTCCTCGGCGAGGCGCCGCCGAGCGACATCCTCGGCCTCGGCGGCGCGTCGGTCGCGATCCCGATTCCCACGGACGACGCCCCCTCGGAGTGAACGGAAACGGGCGCGTGCGGGAAGACCCCGCGCGCGCCCGTCTCGTCTCGGAACAGCTCAGAGCACCTTCGAGAGGAACTCCTTCGTGCGCGGCTGCTGCGGGTTGCCGAAGACGTCCGCGGGGGCGCCCTCCTCGCAGATGACGCCGTCGGAGAGGAACACGACGCGGTCGCACACCTCGCGCGCGAAGCCCATCTCGTGTGTGACGAGCACCATCGTCATACCGCTCTTGGCGAGCTCGCGAATGACCTCGAGCACCTCGCCCACCATCTCCGGGTCGAGCGCGCTGGTCGCCTCATCAAAGAGCATGATGTTCGGCTCCATCGCGAGCGCGCGGGCGATCGCGACGCGCTGCTTCTGACCGCCGGACAGCTGCGCCGGGCGCGCGTCGGCCTTGTCCCCGAGGCCCACGCGTTCGAGCAGCGCCTGCGCCTGCGCGCGCGCCTCGCTCTTGTTCTTCTTGCCCGTCTCGACGGGCGCGAGCATGATGTTCTCGATCACCGACATGTTCGGGAACAGATTGAAGTGCTGGAACACCATGCCGATGTGACGACGCACCTCGTTGATGTCGACCTTCTTGTCGGTCAGATCGAAGCCGTCGACGATGATCGTGCCGCCCGTGGCCGTCTCCAGCTGGTTCAGGCAACGAAGGATCGTCGACTTGCCGGATCCGGAGGGTCCGATCAGCGAGACGACCTCGCCCGAGCGCACCGAGAGATCGATGCCCTTGATGACCTCATTGGATCCGTAGGCCTTGCGGAGGCCCGTGACCTCGATCACCGTTTCCTGGGAGCCGCTCACTTGTTCACCTTCTTATCGATCGTGTTCGCGATCCACGTGAGGATGGTGATCACGATGAAGTACATGATGCCGACGATGATCAGCATCTCGGTCGTGCGGAAGTTCACCGAGTAGATCTGCTGGGCCTGGTAAAGGAGCTCGGCGAAGCCGATCGTCAGCAGCAGCGACGAGTCCTTCAGCGTGATGACGAACTGGTTGATCATCGCGGGCGTCGAGATCTTGACCGCCTGCGGCACGATCACGCGCTGCATCGACTTGCCCCAGCCCAGGCCGAGCGAACGGGCCGCCTCCATCTGGCCGGGATCCACGGCGCGCAGGCCGCCGCGGATGATCTCCGTCAGGTATGCGCCGGCGTTCAGGGCGAGCGTGGCCACGCCGGCCCAGAAGATGTCGCCCTTCACTCCCGTCAGCTGCGGCAGGCCGAAGTAGAACAGGAAGGCCCAGACCAGCACGGGCGTGCCGCGGAACACCGCAACGTAGACGCTCGCGATGCCGCGCAGGATCTTCGACGTCGAGATCTTCATGAAGCCGAAGCCGATGCCGAGCACGAGGGCGATGATGAACGCGACGAGCGTGATCCGGAGGGTGTTCCAGAGGCCCTTGCCGAGCGCCGGCATCGAATCGACGACGAGCTCGAAGAAGTTCAGGCCCGCGCTCGAGCTCGCGGTCGGGTCGGCGAGATACGTGTCGAGGATCTCGTCGTACTCGCCCGAGGCGCGGAGCTCGGCGAGGCCTTCGTCGAAGGCGGCGAGAAGTTCGGCGTTCTGGCCCTTCGCGACCGCGAAGCCGTACTGGCCGCCGGGGATCTTGTCCGTGACGACCTTCAGGCCGTTGCCCTGCGCGATTCCGTAAGCGAGAACGGGGTAGTCGTCGAAGACGGCGACGGCCGAGCCGTTCTTCACCGACTCGTACATCGTCGCCGACTGGTCGAGCGCCTTGACGGTGAAGCCATACTCGGCGGCGAGCTTCTCGGCCTCCGCGAGGCCCTCGGATCCGCTCTTGGCGACGACGGTCTTGCCCTCGAGCGCCTCGTAGCCGGTCGTGGTGGTGTCCGTCGCGGCGACCGCCATCTGCACACCGGAGTCGAAGTAGGGATCCGAGAAGTCGAAGATCTCCTTGCGCTCGTCGGTGATCGACATGCCGGCGATGACGCCGTCGGCCTGACCGCTCGTCACGGCCGAGAGCGCCGCCTGGAAGCCGAGCGACTGGATCTCGACCTCGAAACCCTGGCTGTCGGCGATCGCGTTCAGGAGGTCCATGTCGATACCGGTGATATCACCGCCCTCGAACATCTCGAACGGCGCGAACGTCGTGTCGGTGGCGATGACGAACGTCTGGCCCTCGACGCCGCTCTGCTCATCGGCGGCCGACGCGGGCGCGACGCCGACGAGCAGCAGGAAGGCCGCGAGGGATCCGGCGACAAGCGCTCGGAACCCGCGGCGGGGTTGAGTCGGATGCACGAGAAGAGCTCCTTCGTCGGGATGCACGTTTACACGGCGACATGCCAAGCCGCAGTAAATCCTTAGGCTACCGTGAGCCTGTTCGAAGATTCGGGGTCGATCTCAAGGAATCTCACCCGTTCGCCCGGCCGGAGCTGCGCCGCGCGTGGCAGATCCGCGTCGACCACGACCGCGATCACGGGATACCCGCCCGTCACCGGATGGTCGGCGCCGAACAGCACCGGCTCCCCCGACGGCGGCACCTGGAGCGCGCCCGTCACGACGCCCTCGCTCGCGAGTTCCGTCTCGGCGGCGCGCAGCGGCCGTGTCCCCGGTACCGGCGCGAGGCGCGCGCCGACGCGGTCGGTCTCCGGCCCGACGATCCACGTCGTCCGAGTGAGGTGCGCGCGCTCCCCCGGATCGAAGGCGTCGTCGCGCGGGCCGAAACGGATCCGCAGGGTCGCGGGCTCGGCCGCGGGCACCGGAGCGGGAAGCGGATCCGCCACGGGCCCGGCGACGTCGCCGGCCAACGCGAGCGCGTCTCCCGCGCGGAGCGGATCCGGGCCGACGCCGCCCAGCACGTCGCGCGAGCGACTGCCGAGAACGAGCGGCGCCGCAATGCCGCCGCGGACGGCGACATAGGATCGCAGCCCCGACTCCGGATAGCCGAGCGCGAGCTCGTCGCCCGCGCGGAGGAGGAACGGCGCGCCGAGCGGCGCGGGGCGCTCGTCCGGCGCCGGCCCGTCCGCGGCTGCGGGGGCGCGCCGGATCCGCGCGGCCGCGTCGGCGCCCGTCACCGCGGCGACCACGTCGGTCGCGGCGCGCAGGACGAGCCCGCCGAGCGTCTCGATGAGCGCGGCTTGTCGGCTGTTGCCCACGAGCCGATTGGCCGCCCGGGCCGACGCCGTATCGGCGGCGCCAGATGCCGTCACCCCGAGATCCCCCTGCCCGTGCCGCCCCAGGTCCTCGATGAGCGAGAGCAGGCCCGGCTGGGCGACCTCGATAGCGGCATCGCGGACGCGGCGCGGGCGGATCGGCTCCGCGGCAACCGCCGCCCTCGCGCTGGCGCGCACCGCACGGAACCGCACGCCGTCGCCGGGGACGACCAGGGCGGGATCCTCGCGCGACAGGTCCCACAGCGCGGCGTCGGTGTGTCCGATGAGCCGCCATCCTCCCGGCGAGGCGCGCGGGTACACGGCCGAGAACTCAGCCGCGAGCGCCACGGATCCGGCCGGGACCGCGGTGCGGGGGCTCGCCCGCCGCGGAACCCGCAATCGCGGGTCGCCGCCGACGAGATACGCGAAGCCGGGCGCGAAGCCCCCGAAGGCGGCCGTCCACTCGCGCGCCTGATGCGCCGCCACCACCGCCTCCCGGCTGAGTCCCGTGAGCTCCGTCACGACGCCGAGATCGTCGCCGTCATAGACGACGTCGATCTCGATCGTGCGCCGCTCCGAGGCGGGCAGCGGTGAGAGATCGACGCCCGCCACCCGGTTCGCCGCGCGCCGGGCCCCGTGCGCCGTCGCGAAGCTCAACAGCACCGTGCGGGCCGCCGCGATCTGCTCGCGCTGTCCCAGCGGATCCGCCGTCACGCGTGCGTGAAACGCCATCGCCTCCTCGAGCGACCCGAGCTCGACGAGGAAGGCGCGCTCCCCCGCCCATCGCACGCGGGCGCTCACCCGCGCACCCCGGCGACGGCGATCATGCGAAGCTCCGGATCTCCACCCCTGCGTCGTCGAGCGCCGCCCGCACCGCGGCGGCCATCGCCACCGCGCCCGGGGTATCGCCGTGCAGGCAGATCGTCTCGGCATCGACCCGGAGCGCCGTGCCGTCGATCGCGTCGACGAGGCCCGTCTCCGCAAACCGCACCATGCGGCCGGCGACCGCGGCCGGATCCTGAAGCACGGCGCCCGGGGCACGGCGCGACACCAGCTCGCCCTCGGGCGTATACGCGCGGTCCGCGAAGGCTTCGCCCACGACACGCAACCCGGCCCGCTCCGCGTACCGGCCGGCGACGGATCCGGGAAGAAGCACGAGCGCGAGCCGCGGATCCACCGAGCGGACGGCGTCGACGACGGCGCGCGCGTGCGCCTCGTGGCTGACGATCGCGTTGTACAGCGCGCCGTGCGGTTTCACGTAGCGCACCTCGCCGTCCTCCCGACGTGCGAGGGCCTGCAGGGCGCCGATCTGATAGGCCACATCATCGGCGAGCTCGGTCTCCGAACAGTCGACGAAGCGGCGCCCGAATCCCGCGAGGTCGCGGTACCCGACGTGTGCCCCGATCGCCGCTCCCGCCGCGACCGCGGCTCGCGCCGTCCGGGCGATGCCCGACGGATCCCCGGCGTGGAAACCGCAGGCGATGTTCGCGCTCGTCACATGTTCGAGCATCGCGGCGTCGTCGCCCATTGGCCACGGGCCGAAGGACTCGCCGACGTCGCTGTTGAGGTCCATCAGACGAGCCGTGCCCCGTGCACCGGGCCGTAGACGCAGACGGCGTCGTAACCGGCCATCGCCATGCGCGATTCGAGGGCCGTGCCGTCTGCGCGATTCTCGACGAGGAACGCGATCGTCGGTCCCGATCCGGACACGATGCCCGCGAGGGCGCCCTGTGCCTCGCCGAGCTCGAGGATCTCGCGGAGATCGGGCCGAAGGCGGAGCGCGGGGGCCTGGAGGTCGTTGTGGAGCGCCTCCGCGAGCTGCCGGGCGTCGCCCGATCGGAGCGCCTGCAGCACCTCCACGGGCACGGCCGGATCCGGGACCTCCGCGTCACCACGCGCCTCGTCCAGCTCGGCATAGGTGCGCGGCGTCGACATTCCGTCGGCGTTCGGCACGACCACCCAGTGGAACCGGCCCCGCGCCAGCGCCGGGTTCAGCGCGTCCCCGCGTCCGGTGCCGATCGCCGTGCCACCCATCACCGAGAACGGCACGTCGGCGCCGAGCCGCGCGCCGAGGGCCTGCAGCTGCGCGGATCCGAGCCCCGTGCCCCAGAGCGCGTCGCACGCGACGAGCGCGGCGGCGGCGTCGGCGGATCCGCCGCCCATGCCGCCCGCCACCGGCACCTCCTTGCGGATGTCGAGGTGCACGCCTCCGCGGTACCCCGTCTCGGCCGCCAGAAGCCGCGCCGCCTTGAGCGCGAGGTTCGAGTCGTCCTGCGGCACGCCGGTGAGGTCGACGGTGCCGGTCACGGTGATCGTGAAGTCGTCGGCGTGCGTCGCGTACACGTCCTCGTAGAGGCTCACGGCCTGAAAGGCCGTCGCCAGCTCGTGATAACCGTCGTCGTGGCGCCCGCCGACGGCGAGGAACACGTTGATCTTCCCGGGCGCGCGGACGCGCACACCGGGAAGGTCAGCGACGAGGCTCATGCCTTCTCCCAGAAGTCCGTTCCGATGCCGGCCGCCGCCCGGTCGATCGCCGCGAGCTCCTCGGTCGTGAACGCGGGGCCCTCGAGGGCCTTCACGTTCTCGTCGATCTGCGCCGGGCGGCTCGCGCCGATCAGCGCCGAGGCGACGACGTTCTCGCGCAGCACCCACTGCAGGGCCATCTGCGCGAGCGTCTGCCCGCGGCCCGACGCGACCTCGTCGAGGGCGCGCAGGTTCTCGCGTGCCGTGGCGGTGAGGCGCTTGCCGCCGAGGGATCCGCGCTGCTGGGCGCGCTCCGCGTCGCCGTCGCCGAGGTACTTGTTCGTCAGCACGCCCTGCGCGAGCGGAACGAAGGCGATCGCGCCCATGCCCGTGTCCGTGAGGGCATCCGTGAGCCCGTCCTCGATCCACGGGTTGATGATCGAGTAGGAGGGCTGGTGGATGACGAGCGGGGTGCCGAGCTGATCGGCGACCTTCTTCGCCTCGCGGGTCTGCTCGTCCGAGTAGGAGGAGATCCCCACGTACAGCGCCTTGCCCTGCTTCACGAGCGTGTCGAGCGCGCCGATCGTCTCGGCGATCGGCGTCACCTTGTCGGGTCGGTGCGAGTAGAAGATGTCGACGTAGTCGAGGTTCATGCTCGACAGCGAGGCCTCGGCGCTGGCGATCAGATACTTGCGCGATGCCCAGTCTCCGTAGGGCCCGCGCCACATGTCGTATCCGGCCTTCGATGAGATGATGAGTTCATTGCGGTACGGCGCGAAGTCCTCGCGGTAGATGCGGCCGAAGTTCTTCTCGGCGGAACCGTAGGGCGGGCCGTAGTTGTTCGCGAGGTCGAAGTGCGTGATGCCGCGGTCGAAGGCGTGACGCAGGAGCGCGCGCTGATTGTCCATCGGGATGTTGTCGCCGAAGTTCCACCACAGGCCGAGCGAGATCGGTGGCAGGAACAGGCCCGACGAGCCCACCTGACGGTACCGGTCGAAGACCTCGTAGCGGTCGTCGGCCGCCGCGTACGGACGGTGCAGGTCGGCGACGGGGCGGGCGTGGAAGCGCGGGGTTTCGGTCACCTCTTCAGGCTACCGGGCTTCGCGCACCGCCTGTGCGATCCGGAAGAAGGCGTGCACGTCGAGTGCCTCGCCGCGGGCCGTCGGCTCGACGCCGGCCGCCTCGAGGATCTCGCTCGCCGCCGCGGATCCACCGAGCTCGCGCGAGAGCGCCTGGCGCAGCATCTTGCGGCGCTGCTGGAACGCGAGGTCGATGATCCGGAAGGTGTCGAGGCGATCGGCCTCGGAACCGAGAGCCTCGCCGGCGCGCTCGAAGCCGACGAGGACGCTGTCGACGTTCGGCACGGGCCAGAACACCTGGCGAGAGACGGTGCCGGCGAGGCGCCACTGGCCATACCAGGCCGCCTTCGCGCTCGGCGCACCGTAGATCTTGGATCCGGGGGCGGCCGCGAGCCGCTCACCCACCTCGGCCTGCACCATCACCACGCCGCGGCGGAGCCCCTCGAAGGTCTCCATGAAGTGCAACAGCACGGGCACCGAGACGTTGTAGGGCAGGTTCGCGACGAGCACCTCGGGGTCGCCGGGGAGCTCCGTGACGGTCAGGGCGTCGTGCTCGACGACCGTCAGCTTGCCGTCTTCGACGCCCTGCTCGGATGCCGTCTGCGCGAGCCGGGACGCCAGCCGCGGGTCGATCTCGACGGCCGTGACGCTCGCACCCGTTTCGAGGATCGCGAGCGTCAGGGATCCGAGACCCGGGCCGATCTCGACGACGCGTTCGTCGCCGGTCACACGCGCCGCGGTCACGATCTTGCGCACCGTGTTCGCGTCGACGACGAAGTTCTGACCGAGCTTCTTCGTCGGGGTGACGTCGAGTTCGGCGGCAAGGCGACGGATATCGGCGGCGCCGAGGAGGCGAACGGTGCTCATCTGGTCATCCTCTCACCCGATCCGGCGAGTTCCCTGCGGCCCGTGTCCCACTTGTGGCGGGAATGGAGGCGCCTGATGCGCACTAAGTGGGACACGGTATGGGGCGTGTCCCACTTGTGGCGGGAATGAGGGCGCCATACCCGCACCAAGTGGGACACGGTATAGGGCGTGTCCCACTTGTGGCGGGAATCCCGCCCCATCCCGCCAACGGGATCAGGCGAAAGGGCCGTAGACCTCTTGCGTGTTCGCGGCCACCTGGGCGCAGAGTTCGTCGAGGTCCGCGTCGAGCTCGGCCGCCATGAACCGCATCGTCAGCGGGACGAGGTAGGGCGCGTTGGGGCGTCCCCGGTGCGGAACCGGCGTGAGGAAGGGCGCGTCGGTTTCGACGAGGATCCGCTCCCGCGGCGTGACGCGCAGCGCGTCGCGCAGGTTCTGCGCGTTCTTGAAGGTGATGTTGCCCGCGAAGGAGAGCCAATACCCTGCCTCGGCGGCCTCGCGGGCCATCTCCGCGTCTCCCGAGAAGCAGTGGAACACGGTCTTCTCCGGGGCACCGACGCGCGCGAGCGTGTCGAGCACGTCGCGGTGGGCGTCGCGGTCGTGGATCTGCATGGCGATGCTGTGCGTCTTCGCCATGGCGATGTGCGCCTCGAACGACTCCATCTGCACGGAGTGGCCCTCCTCGCCCGTGCGGAAGTAGTCGAGCCCTGTCTCGCCGATCGCGCGCGTGCGTGGGTGCGCCGCGAGCTCGTCGATCAGGGCGAGAGCCTCGTCGAGACGCCCCTGCGCGGCGTACACGGGCGCGTCGTTCGGGTGGATCGCCACGGCGGCGAGCACGCGCGGGTCGCGCTCGGCCGCCGAGACCGCCCAGCGCGACGACTCGATGTCGCCCGACGCCTGGACGACCCCGGCGATGCCCGCGCGCTCCGCGCGGGCGAGCTGCTCGTCGAGGCCCAGCGGATCCTCACCGTCGTCGATGTCGAGGTGGCAGTGGTTGTCGTACACCGGCACCGCGAGCGGCTCGGGCTCCTCCGGGTGCGTCAGGTCCTTGCGGCCCTTCTTATCCCGTGCCTGAACGTAGGTCATTCTTCTTCGATGCGCGGGAACAACGGGGCGAGCTTCGTCGTGGCGGTGCCGGGCGCGAGGATGCCCCAGGTGCCCGCCTCGCGCAGGTTCTGCTCCGCGAGCGCACCGTCGATGCCGAGGGCGTCCCACAGCGTGGCCGTCGAGTCGGGCATGACGGGCGAGAGCAGTACCGCGAGCGCGCGGAGACCCTCGAGGCAGGTGTAGATCACGGTCTGGAGGCGCTCGCGCTGCGCGTCGTCCTTCGCGAGAACCCACGGCTCCTGCTCGGTGATGTAGCCGTTGAGCGCGTCGACGATCCGCCAGATCTCGGAGATCGCCTGGTCGATGCGGAATCGCTCGATCGCCGCGTCCGCATTCGTCGTGGCCTCGGCGACGAGCGCCTGAATCGCGAGATCGGCGTCCGTGTACTCCCCCGGCTCCGGCACGGATCCGCCGAAGTACTTCGCCGTCATAGCGATCGACCGCGACGCGAGGTTGCCGAAGCCGTTCGCGAGCTCCGCGTGATAGCGCGCGAGCATGTCCTCCCACGAGAACGAGCCGTCCTGGCCGAAGGCGATCGCGGAGAGGAAGTAGAAGCGGTACGCGTCCGAGCCGAAGGTGTCGACGAGGGTCTTCGGCGCGATGCCGGTGGCCTTCGACTTCGACATCTTCTCGCCGCCGACGAGCAGCCAGCCGTGCGCGAAGACGCCCTTCGGCACCTCGAGACCCGCGGCCATGAGCATGGCCGGCCAGATCACGGCGTGGAAGCGCAGAATGTCCTTGCCGACCACGTGGTAGCCGGGCCAGCGCCGCTGGAAGTTGGCGTCGTCCGAGCCGTAGCCGATCGCGGTCGCGTAGTTCAGCAGGGCGTCGACCCACACGTAGATCACGTGCGACTCGTCCCACGGCACGGGGATGCCCCAGTCGAACGCGCTGCGCGAGATCGACAGGTCGTTGAGCCCCTGCTGCACGAAGGCGACGACCTCGTTGCGCGCCGATTCGGGCTGCACGAAGTCGGGCTGCTCGCGGTAGAGCTCGAGCAGGCGGTCACCGAACTCGCTGAGCTTGAAGAAGTAGTTCTTCTCGTGCAGCAGCTCGAGCGGCTTCGAATGGATCGCGCAGACCTTCAGCCCCTCGAACGCGCCCGTGCCCATGACGATGTCGCTTTCGGGCTTGAACTCCTCGCAGCCCACGCAGTACAGCGCCTCGTACTCGCCGGCGTAGATGTAGCCGCGGTCGTAGATCGCCTGGATGAACGCCTTGACGCTCTCCTCGTGGCGCTCCTGCGTCGTGCGGATGAAGTCGTCATTGGCGACGCCGAGCGTGTCGAGGAGCGGGAACCACTCCTCGCTGACGAGCTTGTCGACCCACTCCTGGGGGCTCACGCCGTTCGCCGCGGCGGCGCGCATCATCTTCTGGCCGTGCTCGTCCGTGCCCGTCAGCATCCACGTGTCGTCACCGGACTGCCGGTGCCAGCGCGCGAGGGTGTCGACGGCCACCGTCGTGTACCCGTGGCCGATGTGGGGCACATCGCTCGGGTAGTAGATGGGCGTGGTGATGTAGAACGAACCGCCAGAAGTCACCCACCCAGTCTATGGGTGTGTGACTGTATGTTTCACGCCGCGGGCTCGGCCGCGAGAAGTTCCTTCACGATGGGCGCCGCGGTGTCTGACCCCGTTCCGTCCGCGACGAACACCGCGACCGCGAGGTCGCCCTGCGTCGCGATCATCCAGCCGTGGGTGGCGAGTTCGCCGTCGTCGTCGAACTCGGCGGTGCCGGTCTTCGCCGACACGGCCGGTTCGAGGCCCTTTAGCTCGGATCCGGATCCGTCGGTCACGACGGCGCGCATCAGCTCGCCGAGCGTAGACGCTTCCTCGGCCGTGAGCGGCGCCGCGCCTTCGGCGGGCGCGCTCGTCGCTGCGGGATCCGCGGATCCGTCGGCCGAGTCTTCCGGTGCCTCGCTCGCCTCGGCGGATGCCTCCGCAGTCTCGAGGACGTGCGGCGCGACGGTCGCGCCCGCCGCGACCGATGCGGCGACGGTGGCCATCGCGAACGGGCTCACGAGGATCCTCCCCTGCCCGATGAGGTCGGCGGCGTGCTCCGTGGCACTCGTCGAGTGCGGCACGGATCCCATGAACGCGCCGATGTCGCTCGTCCCAACGAGCCCGAGCGACGCGGCGGCATCCTGGAGCGCGGCATCGTCGATCCGATCCGCCTGCGCGACCATCGCGGTGTTGCAGGAGTTCGCGATGGCATCGCGCAGCGAGATCTCGCCGGTCTTCGCATCGGGGTACTCGGGGAAGTTGTGGAACTCGTAGCCGTCTACCGTCAGGGTGTCGGCGCACGTCACGACGTCGTCGGGGCTCGCGCCCGCGCGCAGCAGCGCGAGCGCCGTCACGACCTTGAACGTGGATCCGGGGGCGTACTGCCCCGAGGTGGCGTTCGCGAACACATCGGAGGACTCCGAGTTCGCCACCGCGAGGACCCCGCCCGTCGACGGCCGGATGGCGACGATCGAGGCCGTGCCGTCGACGCCCGACAGCACGCGGTCGGCGCGATTATGCAGCTCGACGTCGAGGGTCGTCGCGAGCGGCTCCGCCTTCGCGCCCTCGAACGACACGAGCTCGCGCGACTGCTCGCCCGACACCGCGTTGATGGCGATCGAGGGGGTTCCGCGAAGCTCGGCGTCCTTCGCCTTCTGCAGGCCCGACAGGCCGACGATGTCGCCCGCGGCCACGGTTCCGTCGGATTCCTCGATGATCTCGGCGGTGGCCTCGCCGACGGTGCCCAGCACATCGCGTGCGAAGGCGCGGGTCGGCGCGAGCATCATCGTCTTCTCGACGGCGTTGGCGCCGGGGATGTCGAAGAAATCGTCCGGCACGCGGCTCTGGGCATCGTCGGGACGCAGCGTGATCGCCTCGACGAAGGCCTGCTCGCCCATCTGCTCCGCGCGCGCCGCGAATTCGTCGGCATCGATGCCGAGTGCCTCCGCGATGCGCGCGGCCGAGTCGGACACCTGATCCGGCTCGACCCAGCTCTTGTCGAGGCCGTAGCTTGCGACCTCGCGTTCGGTCACGATCGTCTTCCCGCCCGCTCCCACGATGTCGGCGCGCTCGGGATAGCTCCGGGCGACCTCGATCGTCTCGCCCTCCTTTAGGCCGAGTCCGGAGAGCTCGGGCGTCTCCTCGACGTTCCATCCCTCGTCGGTCTCGGTGAGGGTGACGGGCACGCGATACGCCCACTCATTGCCGTCGATGTCCCAGTCGAAGGACAGCTCGACCGTGGCGGTTCCGTCCTTCTCCACCGGCTCGGCCGCCGTGACGGTCAGCGGGAACTCGGCGAGCGCGTCGCCCGCGAACTCGTGATTCTCGGCCGACTCGCGAAGCTCACTCACTGCCTCGGCGAGGCCGTCGTCGCCGGTGCAGGAGACGAGCATGAGGCCGCTCAGCCCCATCACGGATACGACAGCTGCGGTTCGGATCGTTGCTGACACACGCCCAGTCTGCCTCATGCCCATCGGCTTGACACATCTCTAGGTAGGTACTGTACTTAGATACATGGATGACATCCCACCACGGTGGCCGCTCCCCTGGGTGCGCGCTGCGATGGGCACTGCGGTGCTTGTCTGTCTTGAGCGGGAGGAGCTACACGGCTACGCAATCGCCGAGAAGCTCGCCGCGCACGGGTTTGGCCGACCGAAGGGCGGTTCCCTGTACCCACTTCTCGGCACGCTGGAGGAATCCGGCGCCATAGAGGCGAGATGGATCCAGGGAGAAAGGGGGCCCGGCCGCCGTTCGTATGCCATCACAGAGCTCGGGCGTTCGCGCCTTGCTGCCGAACGCGACTCTTGGGTCGGCCTGGTAGCGGCGCTCCATTCCCATCAGCAAGAAGAAGAGAATTCATGAGCGACACCCCCGTTTCCGCCGCAATCGAGGCAGTGCGCGCGGCCCGCGGCGAGGAGGCCGACGCAAAGTGGGCCGAGGCCGTCTCGTTTGACCTCGTGATGAACGACGTGCGGGAGAGCTTCATTGCGAAGGCGCTGGGCGAGGCCGCTGACCAGATCGCTCGCGCGGACGAGCCCGCTCATGACCTCTTCGGCGACGCTTCCTCATGGGCCTCGGCCCGCCGCGCGGAGTGGATCGAGGAGGGCGACGACTGGACGGACGTTGACGAACCCGCGTCGTTCAAGGGCACATTATTCACGGTGCTCTTCGCGGCCGCGGGCATCTCACTGCTCTTCGCCGTACAGACCGCTATAGCCGCCAGCTGGTCGGAAGACATCTCGCTCGCGGGGGCGATCTTCCCGACACTGTTGGGAGGAGCCGCAGTCGGTACGTACGCCCTGTTCACAGCTCTTCGCGAACGTCGGTCACAGGTCGCTGCGGTCGCGGGAACGACGGCACTGCTCATTGCCGTCGCCGGGACGCTCGCGACGGTCGCTTGGCTGGCCAACGACCTTTCCCTCGGACTCGCGAACGGGTGGTGGTACCTCGCCACGACCGTGACGCTCGCCGCCCTCGCGTTCGCCGCGCTCCAGTTCATTCCCGCGCCCCGCGGAGGCACGAATCGCACCCCGCGCGCGCCGCTCGACGATGACACGTGGCTACGCGAACTCGGCGCTGCCCTCCGCACGCGGGGCGACATCACGGATCATCGTGCGAACGAGATCGTCACCGAGGCGCGCGAACACGCGACCGACTCCGGCACGACCTTAGGAGACGAGTTCGGCACACCCCGCGCCTACGCGGCGCGCTTCGCGAAGAACGCCGTCGTGCCCGCGCGCAGGCGCGCGCTCTTCTCCGCGACGCCCGCGGCCGTCGTGCTCGGGATCCTCGCCATCGACCTCTTCGGCGGCGGTGGCTTCAGCTATTGGACGCTCGCGTGGTTCGCGGTCATCGCGCTCAACGCCGCCGTCGCGCTCGCGGCGTGGCGCTCCGCGGTGCGCGGCCGAGCCTAATCCTCCTACGCCCGCGGCGCGCTCTCGCGTACGACAAGCTCGGTGGGCAGGGTGAGGGTCTTTCCCGTTCCCCCGTCGATCACGTCGAGAAGCATCGCGACCATCTCGGAGCCGATGCGCTCCCAGGGCTGCCGCATCGTCGTGAGCGCGGGCTCAAAGTCGGCGGCGAGCCCGGAGTCGTCGAAGCCCGCGACGACGACGTCCTCCGGCACGCGCACGCCCGCACGCTGCAGTCGCTGGATCACGCCGACGGCCATGCTGTCGGAGGCCGCGAACACCGCGTCGAAGCTGCCGGGCTGAAGGCTCGCGACCGCGGCAGCGCCGCTCGCCCGACTGAAGTCGCCCACGACGACGAGCGACTCGTCGAATAGCTCGCCCATCTCGTCGCGGAAGCCCTTGAGTCGGAAGCGCCCACCGGGAGTGTCCTGCGGGCCCGCGATGTGGGCGATGCGAGTGGATCCGCCTGAGAGCAGATATCGGGTCATCTCGCGGGCGGACCCGTACTCGTCGACCGAGACGGAGGGGAACTCGTGGTCGGGGCCGAGGGGCAGGCCGACACAGACCGTCGGCACGCCCGCACCGAGAAGGCTCGACACGAAGGGGTCGCTCTCGTGCGAGGAGACGAGCATGACGCCGTCGACGTGCCCGCCCTCGACGTAGCGCAGGATGCCCTGCTTCTCGTCGGCGGTTCCAGCCGCAAGCAGCACAAGGGTCTGCCCGCGCGCGGTGAGCGCCTGGGCCGAGTAGCGCAGGAGCAGCGAGTAGGTCGGATCCTCGAAGAGGAGGTGGTGCTGCTCGGTGAGGAGGAAGGCGACCGAGTTCGACCGCCCAGTGGCGAGGCTCCGCGCGTGGTGATTCGCGGTGTACCCGGTCTGCCGAATGGCGGTCTCGACGGCCTCGCGGGCATCCTCCGACACCCATTTTCCGCCGTTGAGCACACGCGACACCGTGCCGTACGACACACCCGCGACGACCGCAACGTCGCGGATCGTCGGCTTCCGTGGCCGCTTCTCGACACTCATGAGATAGACAATAGCGCCCTTGTGCGCAAACCTGTGACCGGTTACAGTTCCGTAACAACCTCTCGCTGACGATGGTCGTCGGGGAATATCCCCCGCAGACTGTAACCGGTCACAGAGATGTGGCAGACGCACACAATACGACGGAGTAGTTCTTTCCATGACAGCGAACGCTGGCGCGCTTTCTCGAACCGCCTTCCCCCAGATCGATGGCCTTGCCTACGGCGGCGACTACAACCCCGAGCAGTGGTCGCGCGACACGTGGCGCGAGGATGTGCGCCTCATGCGAGAGGCGGGCGTCAACCTCGTCAGCGTGGGTATCTTCTCGTGGGCGCTCATCGAGGTGCGCGAGGGCGAGTTCGACTTCTCGTGGCTCGACGAGGTCCTCGGCCTGCTGCACGAGAACGGCATCTCGGTCGACCTCGGTACCCCCACCGCGTCGCCACCCGCGTGGTTCTTCGCCGCCTACCCGGAGTCGCGGGTCGAGACCGCAGAGGGCACGAAGCTCGGTTTCGGATCCCGCGGCATGGTGTCGCCGTCGGCGCCCGCCTACCGCGAGGCGATCGCCCGCATCTCGGGCGCCCTCGCGGAGCGCTACGCACGCCACCCCGCCGTCGTCATGTGGCACATCCACAACGAGTACGGCGCGCCGGTGTCGCATGACCACTCGCCGGCCTCCAACGTCGCCTTCCGCGCGTGGTTGCGCGAGCGCTATGGCTCGATCGACGCGCTCAACGACGCGTGGGGCACGGCCTTCTGGGGCCAGCACTACACCGAGTGGGACCACGTCTCGACGCCTGCCGCGACACCCACGGTGGCAAACCCCTCACAGAAACTCGACTTCCACCGCTTCAGCGACCACCAGCTGCGCCAGTGCTTCATCACCGAGCGCGACGCGATCAAACGGCATTCTGACCTGCCCGTCACGACAAACTTCATGGCGAATCAGCACGGCGGCGTCGACCTCTGGGAGTGGGCGAAGCTCGTCGACGTCGTAAGCGACGACCACTACCTCGTCGCCGCCGATCCGCACCCCGAGGTCGGTCTCGCGATCGCGGCAGATCTCACCCGTTCCGTCGCGGGCGGTGCCCCGTGGATGCTCCTGGAGCACTCCACGAGCGGCATCAACTGGCAGCCGACCGGCATCGCGAAGCGCCCCGGTGAGATGGCCCGCAATTCGCTCGCTCATGTCGCGCGCGGCGCCGACGCCGTCATGTTCTTCCAATGGCGCGCCTCCCGCAAGGGCGCCGAGAAGTTCCACTCGGCGATGCTCCCCCATGCCGGCACCGACTCGCGCATCTGGCGCGAGGTCGCGCAGCTCGGCGCCGACGTGGGCGCCCTCGCGCCTCTCAAGGGCTCCCGCGTGCGGGCCGACGTCGCGATGCTGTGGGACTACGAGTCGTTCTGGGCCCAGGACCTCGAGTGGCGCCCGGTTGACGATCTCGACCACAACGAGCGCGTTCGCGCCTTCTACGAGCGCCTCTGGCGCGACGGCTTCACGGTCGACTTCGCCCTCCCGAGCCACGATCTCTCGACGTACCCGCTCGTCGTCGTTCCTGCGCAGTACATGCTGCGCGCCGAGGACGCGGCGAACCTCAACCGCTATGTCGAGAACGGGGGCACCCTCGTGGTGTCGTACTTCTCGGGCGTCGTCGACGAGAACGACGGCGTGCACGAGGGCGGCTTCCTCTCGCCGCTGCGCGACGCGCTCGGCGTCGACGTCGAGGAGTACCTGCCGCTGCGCCGCGGCACGAGCGCGAAGGTCATCTGGGCCGACGGCTCGTCGTCCGACGCCGACCACTGGCAGGAGCACCTGCGCGTCTCCGGCGCCGAGGTCCTCGCGCGCTTCGGCGAGGGCGGCGGCAAGGACCTGCCCGCGATCACGCGCGGATCCCACGGATCCGGACACGGCTGGTACGTCGCGACCCGCATGTCGACCGACGCGCTCGCGGACGTGTTCCGCGGCGTCTACGCCGACGCGGGCCTCACGCCGCGCGACCTCGGCGAGGGCCTCGAGGTCGTGCGCCGCGAGTCTGACACCGACGCCTTCACGATCGCGATCAACCACTCCGAGACCGACCACGAGCTCGCCGTGGCGGGCGAAGACCTGCTGACGGGCGAACGCGCGGAGTCGTTCACCGTCTCGGCCGGCACCGTGCGCGCGATTCGCACGAGCCGACACTAACCACCCCACCCGCTCCCACAACCCTGCCGCAATAGCGCGGCGGAAGGAGAACCCCATGAACAAGCGGATGTTCATCACCGCGACCGCCGCCGTCGGCGCGCTCGCGCTTGCCGGCTGCAGCGCCGACGCTGAGCCGACCACGACCGAGACCACGGCGGCCGAACAGGCCGGCGGATCCGGTGCCGAGATCGTCGTCTGGACCGACGCCGAGCGCGAGGAGGCCCTGAGCGCAGCCGCCGAGGCGTTCGAGGCCGACACGGGCGCGACCGTCACGCTCGTGCAGAAGAACTTCGAAGACCTGCGCAACGACTTCATCACGCAGGTGCCGACGGGCGAGGGCCCCGACATCACCGTCGGCGCGCACGACTGGCTCGGCGCCCTCGTGACCGCGGGCGTCGTCGACACGATCGACCTCGGCGACAAGACCGACGACTTCGAGGACGTCGCGGTCGAGGCGATGACCTACGACGGACAGCTCTACGCGCTCCCCTACTCGGTCGAGACCGTCGCGCTCGTGCAGAACGCCGACCTCGTCGGCGAGGAGATCCCCGCGACCTGGGACGAGCTCGTCGAGCGCGGCCTCGAGGTCAGCGAGCGCCCGATCGCCGTCAACACCGAGGGCGAGACCGGCGACGGCTACACGATGTACGGCTTCCAGACGTCGTTCGGCGCTCCCCTGTTCACGCAGGACGAGACCGGCTCGTACTCGAGCGAGGTCGCCATGGGCGGCGAGAACGGCGAGGCCTTCGCGCAGTGGCTCAGCGACAACAGCCCGAGCGGCACCGGCTACCTGTCGACGACGATCGACTACGACATCAATAACGAGCTGTTCAACTCGGGCGAGACGCCCTTCACGATCCAGGGTCCGTGGGCGCTGTCGACGTACACCGACGTCGACAACATCGTCGTCGGCCCGATCCCGTCGGCTGGCGGCGAGACCGCCTCGCCGCTCGTCGGCGTGCAGGGCTTCTACCTGTCGTCGCAGAGCAAGAACGCCCTCCTCGCGCAGGAGTTCCTCGTGAACTACCTGTCGACGGAGGACGCGCAGCGCACCCTCTACGAGGCGGATCCGCGCATCCCCGCCCTCACGTCGCTCGCCGACGAGGTCGCCTCCGACCCGATCGTCGCGGGCTTCCTCGCCGCGAGCCAGAACGGCGTTCCCATGCCCTCGATCCCCGAGATGGGCGACGTCTGGGACCTCTGGAACGGCGCCGAGGTTCAGATCCTGAATGGCGCTGACCCCGCGAGCACGTGGAACACGATGGTCGAAGACCTCGAGGCCACCATCAACTGATGTCTACGCAGCTCTCCTCTCCCTCCCGCCCGCGCGGCACCTCGCACGCGCGTTCCTGGAGCGGCCGCGGCGCGGGCTTCCTCGTGAAGCTCCTGCTGATGGCCCTCGTGAATGCCCTCGGCATCGCCGCCATCCTCGCGGCGTGGTCGGCCGAGTCGTGGGTCATCCTCGGCGCGACGGTCGTCCTCACGATCGCGGCGGACGTCGTGTACTTCACCAAGCGGGCCCTGCCGCTGAAGTACCTCTTCCCCGGCCTGTCCTTCCTGCTCGTGTTCCAGATCTTCGTGTTCGGCTACACCGGCTACATCGCGTTCACGAACTACGGAACCGGCCACGCGGGATCGATGGAGCAGGCGGTCGACGCTGCCCTCATCCAGGATGAGAAGCGCGTCGAGGGAGCGGAGAGCTACCCCCTGACCGTCGTCGAACGATCGGGCGAGCTCGGCTTCGCGATCGTAGACGGCGACCAGGTTCGCGCCGGAACGGCGGAGGAGCCCCTCGCCGTCGTCTCCGGCGCGACCATCGGCGATAACGGCGCGCCCGCGACCGTTCCCGGGTACGACGTCGTCACCCGCGCCGACGTCCTGAGCGACACCGATCTGCAGCAGCAGGTCGTCTCGCTCCGCGTCCCCGTCTCCGACGACGCGGAGGACGGATCCATCCGCACCCGCGAGGGATCCACCGGATCCGTCTATTCCTCGAGCCTCGAGTGGGACGCCGACGCGCAGACCCTCACCGACACTTCGACGGGCCTCGTCTACGAGGCCGCCGAGGACGGCAAGTTCCGCGCGTCCGACGGATCCGAGCTCGCCGCCGGCTGGTACGTCGGCGTCGGTTTCGACAACTTCGTCCGGGCGGTCACGGATCCGGACCTGCGCGGCCCGCTCGGGCAGGTCACGCTCTGGACCTTCGCCTTCGCGATCCTCTCGGTCGCGAGCGCGTTCGGGCTCGGCCTGCTCTTCGCGCTGATCTACAACGATCCGCGGATCCGCGGCCGCGCGCTCTTCCGCACGCTGTTCATCCTCCCCTACGCCTTCCCCGCGTTCATGTCGGCGCTCCTCTGGCGCGGCATGCTCAACAGCGAGTTCGGCATCATCAACGACCTGTTCTTCTTCGGGGCGAACATCAACTGGCTCGGCGATCCATTCCTCGCGAAGGTCGCGATCCTCTGGGTCAACCTCTGGCTCAGCTACCCCTACTGGTTCCTCGTGTGCACGGGCGCGCTGCAGGCCATCCCGGAGGACACGCTCGAGGCCGCGACGATCGACGGTGCAGGGCGCTTCCGCCGCTTCCGCTCGGTGATCCTGCCGCAACTTCTCGTGTCGACCGCGCCGCTCGCCATCTCGTCGTTCGCGGTGAACTTCAACAACTTCACGCTGATCTTCATGATGACCGAGGGCGGGCCGTCGTTCGGCGGCTCGACGGCCCTTGGCCACACCGACATCCTCATCTCGGCGATCTACCGCATCTCCGGCGTGCAGGGCGGATCGGCCGACTACGGCCTCGCGAGCGCCCTGTCGATCCTCGTCTTCATCGTGATCGGCATCATCTCGGCGATCTCGCTCCGCCAGACCCGCAAACTCGAGGAGATGAACTGATGTCCACCACAACAGAACTCGTCACGACCGGCGGCCGCGGATCCCGTTCGCATAACCCACGCGGTGCCGCGCGCCGGATCCTCTGGTGGGCCGAGGTCGGCTGGAAGTACCCCGCCGCGCTCGTCGTGCTCTTCTACGCGGTGTTCCCGCTCGTCTACGTGCTCTCGGCGTCGTTCAACCCCCGCGGCAGCCTCGCCGGCTCGTCGAGCCTGTTCAGCGCCTTCTCGCTCGACAACTACGCGGCGCTCGGCGACACGCACTTCTGGACGTGGATGGGCAACACCCTCTACGTCGGCCTCGCGGCCGCCGTCGGCGCCGTCATCATGGGCGCCGCGGGCGCGTACGCGTTCAGCCGCTTCCGCTTCACGGGGCGCCGCGTGGGTCTCACGGCCCTGCTCGTGATCCAGATGTTCCCCCAGGCGATCGCGTTCGTCGCGGTGTTCCTCATGCTGCTCGCGATCGGCGAGGTCGTTCCGGCGCTCGGCATCAACTCGCGCATCGCGCTGATCTGCATCTACCTCGGCGGTGCCCTCGGCGCGAACACGTTCCTCATGTACGGGTTCTTCAACTCGATCCCGCGCGACCTCGACGAGTCGGCGAAGATCGACGGCGCGACGCACGCTCAGATCTTCTGGCGCATCATCATGCCGCTCGTCACGCCGATCCTCGCGGTCGTCGGCCTGCTGGCGTTCATCTCGTCGTTCGGCGACTTCATCCTCGCGAAGATCGTCCTAACGAGCGAGGAGAACTGGACGCTCGCCGTCGGCATGTACCAGTGGGTCTCGAACCAGCTCACGAGCCGCTGGGGCCTCTTCGCCGCGGGCGCCGTACTCGCGTCGATCCCCGTGCTCGCCCTGTTCCTGTCGCTGCAGCGCTACATCGTCGGCGGCCTCACCGCGGGATCCGTCAAGGGCTGATCCCTCCCCTCCCCTCCCCACCCGCACGAAGGAGTGCCCATGTCACCTCGCCCGATCGTCGCGATCGCCGCCGGTGCCGCCCTTGTGGCGGCGCTGGCCGCGCCCGCCGCGGCCGACACCGCCCCGGATCCGATCACCGTTCCCGCGGTCGACGGCCTCGACGACGGCTTCATGCTCGGCGCCGACGTCTCGTCGGCCCTCTCGCTCGAGGAGTCGGGCGTCGTCTTCCGCGACGACGACGGATCCCCCGCCGACCTTTTCGAGGTGCTCGCGGATCACGGCGTCTCCGACGTGCGGATCCGTGTCTGGAACGACCCGTTCGACGCGGCCGGCAACGGCTACGGCGGCGGAAACGTCGACGTCGACCGGGCCCTGGAAATCGGCAAGCGCGCCGACGCCGCCGGCCTCGGCGTCGTCGTCGACTTCCACTATTCCGACTTCTGGGCCGACCCCGGCAAGCAGCACGCCCCGAAGGCGTGGGAGGGGTACACGGTCGATGAGACCGCGAGCGCGGTGCACGACTTCACCGCCGACGCCCTGACGCGCTTCGCAGGCGCCGGCATCGACGTCACGATGGTGCAGGTCGGCAACGAGACCAACAACGGCGTCGCCGGCGTCTCGGGCTGGGACGACATGGCCGAGGTGTTCCAGGCCGGATCCGCCGCCGTGCGCGAGACGGCCCCCGACGCGCTCGTCGCGTTGCACTTCACCAACCCCGAGACCGCGGGGCGCTATGACGCCGCGGCGGCGGCCCTCGACGCGCGCGGCGTCGACTACGACGTTTTCGCCTCGTCGTACTACCCGTATTGGCACGGCAGCCTCGAGAACCTCACCACGGTGCTCTCGCGCGTCGCCGACACGTACGACAAGAAGGTCGCCGTCGTCGAGACCTCGTGGGTACACACGCTCGACGACGCCGACGGGCACGAAAACACCATCACCGAGGCGGCCGGGGCGACGGCCTTCCCCATCAGCGCCCAGGGCCAGGCGACCGCGTTCCGCGAGGTCGTGCAGGCCGTCGCGAACGTCGGCGACGCCGGCGTCGGCGTCTTCAGCTGGGAGCCCGCGTGGCTGCCCGTCGGCTCCCCCGACGAGCTCGAGGCCAACCAGCAGAAGTGGGAGCAGTACGGATCTGGCTGGGCGGCGAGCTACGCGGCCGAGTACGACCCCGACGACGCCGGCCGCTGGTACGGCGGATCCGCCGTCGACAACGAGGCGCTCTTCTCCGCCGATGGCACCCCGCTCCCCTCGCTGCGCATCTTCGAGTACGTGCGCACGGGCGCGACCGGACCGGTCGTCGTCACCGAGATCCAGCGTGTTTCCCTCACGGTCAACGAGGGCGACAAGGTCTCGCTCCCCTCGCACCTCCGCGTGACGTACAGCGACGGCACGGTCGCCGAGGAGGCCGTCTCGTGGGACGCTCCGGGCTCGTGCCCGCTCGGCGCGCACACCGTCGACGGCACGACCGAGGCCGGCCACACTGTCACGGCCACCGTCACGGTGCGCGAGCGCTCCTACCTCCCGGGCGGCGGTTTCGAGGGCGACGGCGCGGGCCTCTGGTCGCTCGCCGGCACCGGCGGATCCATCGGCTGGCAGGCCGACGCCGTCGAGGGCGAGAACGCCCTGCACGTCTGGAACGACGCCGACTTCGCCGGATCCGCGTCGCAGACCGTCTCGGGCCTCGAGCCCGGCCGCTACGCCGCGATTGCGACGAGCCAGGGCGCGATCGGGGAGGCCGACGCCGTGACGCTCACGGTGACGGCCACACCGACGCACCTGCCACCGCAGGCATCCGACCGCGCCCGCGCCGCGCAGACCCGCGCGGCCGACGCTCCGCTCGAGTTCGATGGGTGGCGGGCATACGCAACCGCCCAGACGCCCGCGGTGCAGGTCAAGAAGGGCGCCGACGTCACGGTCGAGATCTCGTGGAACCTCACGGCCGAGTCGTGGGGCACGATCGACGACGTGCGACTGATCCGCGTCGGCTAGATCGCACGCAAAAGGCGGGGCGCACTGCGCCCCGCCTTTTGCTCTACCGTCAGTCGCGTCGCTCTGCGTCTGCGGTCAGACGCGCGACAGCGGCAGCCGGCTGCCGATCTCCTGCAGCTTCGTGTTGGCCGGGAGGAGCGCCGTGTAGAGCTGCTCGAACACCGGGAGCAGCTCCTCGTAGACCGCGGCGTCGTCGCTCCCGGGCTCGGTGACGCCCTCGACGGGCGACATCTCGGCGGCGACGTCGATCGACTCGATCATGCCGAGCGCCTGCATGCCGAGGAGCGCGGCGCCGAAGCCGGATCCTTCGGTCGACGCCGGGAAAGCGATCTCGGATCCGAAGGCGCTCGCGAGCGTCTGCCGCCAGATCTCGTGCTTCATGACTCCGCCCGTGGCGCGAATCTCGTCGATCTCCAGATCGGCCTGCGCCAGCGACTGCTTGACGAGCGCGAGCTGCAGCGCGACCCCCTCGACGGCGGCGCGCACGAGGTGCTCGCGGCGGTGGGCGCGGGTCAGGCCCACGTAGGCGCCGCGGGCGACGCCGCCCCAGCGCGGCGCCCGCTCGCCTAGGAGGTACGGCAGCATGAGCAGGCCGCCGGATCCGGCGGGCACCGTCATCGCCTCGTCGAGAAGCTGAGCGGTCGACAGCTCGGCGTCGCCCGAGGCGAGTTCACTGCGCACCCAGTCGAGCACGATGCCGCCGTTGTTGATGGCCCCGCCGATGACCCAGCGGTCCTCCGTGAGCGCGTAGCAGAACACGCCCCCCTGCGGGTCGACGACGGGACGGTCGACGGCGACACGCAGCGCGCCGCTCGTGCCGACGGAGCAGGCGGCGACGCCGTGCCGCACGGCGCCGACTCCGAGGTTCGCGAGCGGGCCATCGCCCGCGCCGGCGACCACCGGCGTCGACTCGGGAAGGCCGACGGCGGAGGCGGTATCCGCCGTCAGCCGCGGCACGACGTGCGTCGTCGGAACGAGCTGCGGCAGCCTGTCGGGCGCGATCCCCGCGAGCGACAGCGCCTCGTCGTCCCACGCGAGCCGGTGGATGTCCATGAGGCCGGAGGCGGAGGCGAGCGAGTGATCGGTGACCATCTCGCCCGTGAGCCGCCACATCACCCAGTCCTTGATGCCGACCCAGTGCGCGGCGGTGCGGTGCAGGTCCTCCTCATGCGTGCGGAACCAGATCAGCTTCACAAGCGGCGACATCGGGTGGACGGGCGTGCCGGTTCGGCGATGCAGGGCAAGACCCGTACCGTCGGCGCGGAGCGCCTCGGCCTCGGCGGCGGCGCGCGTGTCGGCCCAGGTGATCACGGGAGTCAGCGGCTCGTTGTCGGCGTCGAGCGCCATCAAGCTGTGCATCGCGCTCGAGAAGCTCAGGCCGCGCACGCGATCCGCGCCCACCTCGGCGACGACCTCGCCGAGGCCGCGCAGGACCGCGTCGAGGATCCGATGCGGATCCTGTTCCGCGCGTCCCGGCGCGGGCTCGTCGAGCGGGTACCCGTGCGACGCCTCCGCGACGGAGCTGCCGTCGATGCGATACGCCACGACCTTCGTCGAGGTGGTGCCGAGATCGATGCCGATGACGACGTCGGGTGTGCTCATGAGGGTCAGTCCTTACTGGTCGAGCGTGCTCGTGGCGGATGCTGCGGCGGAGCCGCCGCGGAGCTGCGATGCGTCGGACGCGTCGAACGCGACGACGACCTTGCCGGAGACGGCGCCGTCGCGCGCGAGCTCGAAGGCCGCGCGCACGTCGGCGACCGGGATCGCGTGCGTCACGACCGACGTCACATCGGGCCGTGCAGCGAGGATCTCGATCGCCTCGTCGATCTCACCATTGAAGCGGAACGCGCCGCGCAGGTCGATCTCCTTGGAGATGAGCGGCGCGAGGTTGATGCCACGAGGTTCATTCGGAACCATGCCGACCTGCACGATCACGCCGCGACGGCGCGTCGCGACGGCCGCGGCGCTGATCGCGGCGGGCGCGCCGGAGCATTCGAGGACGACATCGAACGCCTCGGCGGGGAGTTCGTCCGTGCCCGCGCGGACGGCGGCATCGGCTCCGAGCGCAAGGGCCCTCTCGAGGGGCTGCGCCAGGACGTCGGTCACGGTGACGTGGGCGGCCCCACGGGCCTGCGCGGCGATGACCGCGAGGAGGCCGATCGGGCCGGCACCGGAGACGAGAACGCGCGCGCCCGTCAGGTCGCCCGCACGCGTGGCGCCGTGCAGCGCCACGCCGAGCGGCTCGGCGAGCGCGGCGAGGTCCATGTCTATCCCGGCGGGAAGGGAGCGCACCATGTCGCGCTCGACGACGATGAGGTCGGCCATCGCGCCCTGCGTGTGCGGCCACGTCGCGGCACTGCCGAGATACGAGCCTCCGGGCCAGAGGTGCGGCTGGCCTTCCGTGCCCGGCACCTCCCGCCCGAACCGTGCGGGGTGCACGGTCACGGGCGTACCCGGCGCGAGCTCGCCGGACGGATCCGCGTCGACGGTGCCGGACAACTCGTGGCCCGGGATGAGCGGCTCGCGAACAACGTATTCGCCGTTCGCGCCGTGGAAGTAGTAGTGCAGGTCGGAACCGCAGATCCCGACGCGCGCGAGGCGGATCCGCACCTGTCCCACCGCGGGCTGGGGCTCGGGTGCCTCGCGGACGGCGATCTGCTCGCGCCCGTCGATGAAGACGGCCCTCATACGACGGCCGTCATTCCGCCGTCGACCACGAGGTTGTGGCCGGAGACGAAGCTCGAGGCGTCCGAGGCGAGGAAGATGAGCGCGCCGCGAAGCTCGCTCGGGTCGCCCCAGCGCTGCGCGGGCGTGCGCGCCGTGAGCCAGGCGTCGAACTCGGGATCCTCGACGAGCGCGCGGTTCATCTCGGTCGCGAAGTAGCCGGGCGAAATGGCGTTGACCTGCACGTTGTAGCGCGCGAGGTCGGCCGCCATGCCCTGCGTCAGCATGGCGACCCCGCCCTTCGACGCCGAGTACGGCGCGATCGTCTGGCGGGCGAGCTTCGACTGGACCGAGGCGATGTTGATGACCTTGCCGGAGCCCCGCTCGACCATGCCCGGGGTGACGCTCCGCGACACGTAGAACATGCTCGACAGGTTGCTCGCGATCACGGCGTCCCAGTCGTCCGCGGCGTACTCGTGGATCGGTGCGCGGCGCTGCAGGCCGGCGTTGTTCACGAGGATGTCGGGGACGCCCTGCTCGGCGATGAGGGATCCGATCCCCGCGGCGACCTCCTCGGCGTTCGTCACGTCTAAGCGCACGGCGCCGGGCCGCACCCCGGTGGCGGCTTCGATGTCATCGGCCGTGTCGTCGAGCGCGCGGGCGTCGCGGCCGTGCAGCACGACGCGCGCGCCGGCGCCCGCGAGCGCAAGCGCGAGCTCGCGGCCGAGGCCCCGCGAGGAGCCGGTGACGAGGGCCAGACGCCCCGAGATGTCGAAGAGATCGGATCCCATCGTTCCTCCTAGAAGATCGCGTAGACGACGAGCACGATCGCGAAGCCGACGAGCGACTCGATCGCCTGCTGCACGGTCCACGTCTTGAGCGTCGTCTTCACGTCCATGTTCATGAGCTTGCCGACGAGCCAGAAGCCGGAGTCGTTGACGTGGCTTCCGAACACGCTGCCGGCCGCGGTCGCGAGCGTGATCGCCGCGATGTCGATCGCGCTGAAGCTCCCCGCCGCGACGGCGGGGGCCATCAGGCCGGCGGTCGTGACGAGCGCGACGGTCGCGGATCCCTGCGCGAGGCGCAGGAGCACGGCGATGACGTAGGCGGCGAAGATGACGGGCAGGCCGAGGTCGGAGAGCACGTCCGCAAGGGCGTCGCCGATTCCGGAGGCGCGCAGGACGCCGCCGAACATGCCGCCTGCTCCGGTGATGAGGATCACGGAGGCGACGGTGCCGAGCGTGCCGTCGACGAGCTTCTCGAGCGCGGACCCGGTCTCGCCGCGGAACTTGCCGAGGACGAGCATCGCGATGATCACCGAGATCAGGAGCGCGACGGGCGCCGTGCCGATCATCGACAGCGCCTGCACCCAGGTGGCGTCGCGGTCGACGACGCCGATCGAGCCGAGGGCGTTGAGGCCCGTGTTGAACAGGATCAGAACGATTGGGATGAGCAGGATCGCGATCACAACGCCGGGCTTCGGCGGATTCTGCGGCTGGTCGTCGTCGGGCGTGCCGAAGAGGGCGGGGACGGGCAGCGGAATGCGGTTGCTGATGAAACGACCCCAGAGCTGACCCGACAGGTACCAGGTCGGCAGGACGACGACGATGCCGACGAGCAGCACGATGCCGAGGTTCGCGCCGTAGAGCTCGGTCGCCGAGACGGGGCCGGGGTGCGGCGGCAGGAACACGTGCATGACGGAGAACGCCGCGGCGCCCGTAATTCCGTACAGCAGGAGGTTGTTGCCGCCGAGGCGACGGGCCACGGCGAAGATGATCGGCAGCATCACGACGAGGCCGGCGTCGAAGAAGATCGGGAAACCGAGGATGAGCGAGGTCACACCGAGGGCGAAGGCGGCGCGCTTCTCGCCAAAGATCCGCACCATCATGTCGGCGATGGCGCGCGCCCCGCCGGAGGACTCGATGAGCTTGCCGAGCACGGCCCCGAGGCCGATCAGGAGGGCGACGGATCCGAGCGTCCCGCCGAAGTCGCTCGTCAGCTGCGTGACGATCGCTCCGAGCGGGAGACCCGTCGCGATCGCCGTCAGCAGCGACACGATGATCAGGGTCAGGAATGCGTGAACGCGCAGCTTGATCACGAGGAACAGGATGAGTGCGATCGCGACGACGGCGATCGTGAGCAACGGGCCAGCGCCGAGCGTCTGGGTCCATTCTTCTGTCATGGCTTCTCCGTTGAAGAGGTCGATGCGCCGCGGGCGCGGCGTCGTGAGCCTAAAAGTACTACTAATGCAACTGGTAAAGTAACACTAATACCGTTCGAGGGGAAGCACGATGCCCGCAGTGCACGGCGACATCACCGACCACCTCGGCGCGCGCATTGCGTCGGGCGAGCTCCCCACGGGAGCGGTCCTGACGCTCGCCCGCCTCGAGGACGAGTATGGCGCGTCGCGCACCGTCGTGCGAGAGGCCGTCCGGGTTCTCGAGTCGATGGGGCTTGTCGAGAGCCGCCGCCGCGTCGGCATCACGGTGCGCCCCCGCGAGGAATGGGACGCGTTCGCGCCGCAGCTGATCCGGTGGAACCTGCAGGGCTCCCTCCGGCAGCAACAGCTCGAGTCGCTCATGGAAGTTCGCGTCGCCGTCGAGCCGACGGCCGCCCGGCTCGCCGCCGTCCGCGCGACGCCGACCCAGCGCGCTGAGCTTCGGCGCCTCGCCGGGCGGCTCTACGAACTCGGTACCGCGGGCCTCGGCGCCAGCGACGAGTTCCACGCCGTCGACGTCGAATTCCACGCGCTTCTCCTCCGCTCGTCGGGGAACCCGCAGCTCTCCGCGCTCTGCGAACCCATTCGCGAGGTGCTCGAGGGGCGGGCGCGGCTCGGAATGACGCCCGCGGTGCCCGCCGACGGCACCCTCGAGCTGCACGTCGAGGTCGCCGAGGCGATCGCCCGCTCGGCCGCGCGGGAGGCCGAGACGCACTCCCGCGCCCACATGATGATCGTGTGGACCGAGATCCACGCCGAGTAGGCGCGACCGGATCAGCGGGCCGCGAGCGCGGCCTCGTACAGCTCGCGGGACGAGACCCTCGCGACCGCCGCGACATCGCGGGCGGCATCCTTGAGCCGCGCGCCGTCCGCAACGAGCGCCTGCACCCGCGCGAGGGCGTCGTCAATCGAGAGTCCGGTCGGCGCCGCACCCTCGACGACGAGGACGACCTCCCCGCGCACCCCACCGGCGGCCCACGCCGCGAGCTCCGCGAGAGGGCCGCGCACCACCTGCTCGTACATCTTCGTCAGCTCCCGGCACACGGCCGCACGCCGGTCGTCGCCGAACGCGACCGCCATGTCGCGCAGGGTCTGTTCCGTTCGGGTCGGCGCCTCGAAGAACACCAGGGTGCGTGCGTCGCGCGCGAGCGCGCCGAACGCCTTCGCGCGCTCCCCCGACTTGCGCGGCACGAAGCCCTCGAAGGCGAAGCGATCGGTCGGCAGGCCGGAGATGGCGAGCGCCGTGAGCACCGCGCTCGGCCCCGGGATCGCCGTGACCTCGACACCCGCCGCGACGGCTGCCGCGACGAGACCGTAGCCGGGATCGCTCACGGTCGGCATGCCCGCATCGCTCAGCACGACCAGGTCCTCCGTGCGGGCGAGCTCCACGAGCTCCGCCGACACCTTCTTCTCGTTGTGGTCGTGCATCGGCACGAGGCGGGGGCGGTTCGCGATGCCGAGCGCCGCGAGCAGCTTCTGCGTCGTGCGGGTGTCTTCCGCCGCGATCGTCGTCGCCGAGGAGAGGACCTCGATCAGCCGCCGCGACGCGTCGCCGAGATTTCCGATCGGGGTGCCCGCGAGGATGATCATGCGTTCCAGAATAGGCTGGTCGGGTGATCGCACGCCCCACGTCCCGCCGCGACGCCGCGAGTCCCCTCGCCGTCTGGCTGTCGCTCGCCGCCGTCACCATCGTGGCGGCCCTGCTGCGCTTCGTCGGAGTGGGCGGTCCACACGAGCTGCTCTTCGACGAGACCTACTACGTCAAGGACGCCTGGAGCCTGATCCACCTCGGCTACGAGGGCACGTGGGGCGAAGACCCCAACCCGGCCTTCGAATCGGGCGACGTCGACGGATACTCCGCAGAGGGCGCCTTCGTCGCGCACCCGCCCCTCGGAAAGTGGCTCATCGGCGTCGGCATGGCGATCTTCGGACACGGCCCCTTCGGCTGGCGCGTGATGACGGCGCTCGTCGGCACGGCGCTCGTGCCGATCCTGTTCGCGATCGCGAAGAAGGTCACGGCGTCCGGCTGGCTCGGCATCACGGCTGCGGCGCTCCTCGCGATCGATCCCCTCGCCGTGTCGATGAGCCGCGTCGCGCTGCTCGACACGCACCTCGCCCTGCTGATCCTCCTCGGCGCCTGGTTCGCGCTCCTCGACCGCGACGGCACCGTGGCACGGATCCGCGCGGGCGCGGAGGGGAACCTGCTCGCGGGCCCCGTCGTCTGGCGCCGACCCTGGCTCGTGGCGGCCGGCTTCGCGCTCGGCCTCGCCGCGGGCGTGAAGTGGTCGGGCCTGTACGCGCTCGCGGTGCTGGGTCTGGCGGTCGTCGCCGCCGACATCGTGGACCGGCGCCGCGCCGGCGTGCAGCGCCCCGTCGAAGCGGCGATCAGCAGGCAGGGACCGGCGTCGTTCGTGCTGCTCGTCGGACCGGCGCTCCTCACCTACCTGCTCAGCTGGACGGGGTGGCTCGTCACCTCGGGCGGCTACGACCGCGGCTCCTCGGCCAATCCCCTCGTCGCGCTGTGGAACTACCACCGGGCCGTGCTGAGGTTCCACGAGGGCGTCACCTCCGGCCACACCTATGCGAGCCCCGCGATCGAGTGGATCCCGATGCTCAATCCGACCCTCATGTCGCGCGAGACGGGCGAGGACGGATCCGTCGGCCTGATGGCCGCACTCCCCAATCCGCTGTTGTGGTGGATCGGGGTGCTCGCCGTGGTCTATCTGGTCGTGCGCGCCGCGGCGGCGTTCGCGCGCCGCCGCGGGGTCGACGGATCCGACCTCATCCCCCTCATCGGCGTACTCGGCACCTACGCGCCCTGGCTGCTGCTGCCCGACCGCACGATGTTCACCTTTTACGCGATCACGCTGCTGCCGTTCGTGATCCTCGCGGTCGTGATCGCGGCGAAGCGGCTCTCTGAGCCGGCGGATCCGGTGCTGCTGCCGGATGCCAGCCGCACCGAGATCCGGCGCGAACGCGAAAGAGTCGCGGCGGCGACGGGAACGCGACGCATCGTCGTCCGGACGGTGCTCGGCGCCATCGCCGCCGTCGGCCTCTTCTTCTTGCCGTTCGGGACGGGCTGGATGGAGCCGGAGGCTCTCTATAAGGCGCACCTCTGGTTGCCGAGCTGGTTCCTCTAACGACACACCCTCGCCACCCGATCCGGTGGCGAGGGTGTGTCGAGACGCGCGTCAGCGGTTGAACTCGAGCGGGTGCGAGCCGACGCGACCCGATCCGTCCTGCGGGTCGAGGGCGTCGATCGCGGCGACCTCGGCCTCGGTCAGCTCGAAGTCGAACACGTCGAAGTTCTGCTCGATGCGCTCGCGCTTAACCGACTTCGGGAAGACGATGAAGCCGCGCTGCAGGTGCCAGCGGATGACGACCTGGGCGGGCGACTTGCCGTGGGCGTCCGCGGCCTCGGCGACCGCGGGCGTCTCGAACAGCGGGTACTTGCCCTGGCCGAGCGGTCCCCACGATTCGATCTTCGTGCCGTTGGCGGCGGCCCAGTCGAGCACGTTCTGCTGCTGGTAGGCGGGGTGCAGCTCGATCTGGTTGACGGCGGGCACGACGCCCGTGTCCTGCACGATGCGGTCGAGGTGCTCGGGCAGGTGGTTCGATACACCGATCGACTTCGACAGGCCCGCGTCGCGGATCTCGATGAGCTTCTGCCAGGCGTTCGAGTAGGTTCCGCGGTCCGGAACGGGCCAGTGCGTCAGGTAGAGGTCGACGTAGTCGAGCTGCAGCTTGTCGAGGCTCTCGCGGATCGCGTCGTGCGGCTCGTCGCCCGCCTGACGGTCGTTCCAGAGCTTCGTGGTGATGAAGAGCTCGTCGCGGGGAATGCCACTCTTCGCGATGGCGGCGCCGACGCCCTCCTCGTTGCGGTAGATCGCGGCGGTGTCGATGTGGCGGTAGCCGGCCTCGAGCGCGTCCGTCACGGCCTTCTCGGCCTCGTCGGCGGGGACGAGGAAGACGCCGAACCCGAGCTGAGGAATCTCGTAGCCGGAGTTGAGCTTCACGGTGGGAACAGTCATACAGCCACCCTAGGCACCTCCCGGCCGCCGTCGGCCGAGGGCGCGCGAATTCATGAAACGTTCCGACACAGAACGCCCATCGTAGACTGGAACGCCATGCCTGAAGCCGCTCCCGTCATCGCCTATCCGCCCGAACTGCCCGTCAGCGGCGCTCGCGGCGAGATCGCCGACGCGATCCGCGAGCACCAGGTCGTCGTCGTCGCCGGTGCCACCGGATCCGGCAAGACGACCCAGCTGCCGAAGATCGCGCTCGAACTCGGCCGATCCTCGATCGCACACACGCAGCCTCGCCGGCTCGCCGCGCGCACGATCGCGGAGCGCGTCGCCGAGGAGATGCAGGTCGAGCTCGGCACGACCGTCGGCTACAAGGTGCGCTTCACCGATCAGGTCTCCACCGACACGAAGATCGCGCTGATGACCGACGGCATCCTGCTGAACGAGATCCACCGCGATCGGCTGCTGCGCCGATACGACACGATCATCATCGACGAGGCGCACGAGCGCTCGCTCAACGTTGACTTCCTGCTCGGCTATCTCAAGCGGATCCTGCCCGAACGGCCGGACCTCAAGGTGATCATCACCTCGGCCACGATCGACCCCGAGTCGTTCGCAACGCACTTCGCCGAGCCCGACGGCACCCCCGCCCCCGTCATCGAGGTCTCCGGCCGCACCTTCCCCGTCGAGATCCGCTACCGCCCGTTCGGCGCCGCGGACACAACGACGCAGATTTCGGCCGCCGAGGCCCGACACGCCGAGGATTCGGACGATGACGACGAAAATCTGCGTCGTCATGTACGGGACGAGAGGCCGTATGCCGCCGAGGATGAGGTCGGGGCGATCGTCGAGGCATTGCGGGAGCTGGAGCGGGAGGCGCCGGGCGACGTCCTGGTGTTCCTCCCCGGCGAGGCGGAGATCCGCGACGCGATGGACGCCGTGCGCGGCGCCTTCAACAATCCCGCCGCCCCCACCGAGGTACTCCCCCTCTACGGCCGGCTGAGCGCGGCGGAGCAGCACCGCGTGTTCGAGCGGTCGACCGTGCGCGGCCTCAAGCGCCGCGTGATCCTCGCGACGAACGTCGCGGAGACCTCGCTCACCGTCCCCGGCATCAAGTACGTCATCGACACCGGAACGGCGCGCATCTCGCGCTACGCCACCCGAGCGAAGGTGCAGCGGCTGCCGATCGAGGCCGTCTCGCAGGCCTCCGCCCAGCAGCGCTCGGGCCGCGCCGGCCGCACGAGCGCGGGCATCGCCATCCGCCTCTACGCGCACGACGACTTCGAAAAGCGCCCCGAGTTCACGGATCCGGAGGTGCTGCGCACCTCGCTCGCCTCCGTCGTGCTCCAGATGCTGTCGCTCGGCTTCGGCGACATCCAGGCCTTCGACTTCCTCACCCCGCCCGATTCGCGTGGCGTGAAGGCCGCGTTCGACCTGCTCACCGAACTCGGAGCGGTCACCCTCACCCGCGGCGAGCCGAAGCTCACGAAGATCGGCCGCCAGATCGCGCGCCTGCCGATCGACCCCCGCTTCGCGCGGATGCTCGTCGAGGCCGCCCGCATCGGCGTCACCGACGACGTGCTCGCGATCGTCGCGGGGCTGTCGATCCAGGACGTCCGGGAGCGCCCCGAGGAACAGCGCGAGCAGGCCGCCGCCGCGCACGCGCGGTTCACGGATCCGTCGAGCGACTTCCTCACCCTCCTGAAGCTCTGGGAGCACCTGCGGGAGCGACAGAAGGAGCTCGGATCCAGCGCCTTCCGTCGCGAGGTGCGCAGCGACTTCCTGAACTATGTGCGCGTGCGTGAATGGTTCGACGTGCACCGCCAGCTGCGCTCGTTGACGCGTGACCTCGATCGCGGCGGGCGCGCGCCCGCGCCCCAACCGACACCCGAGGGCGGTCACCCGCGCGGCGACGCGATCCACCGCGCCCTCCTTGCCGGTCTCCTCAGCCAGATCGGCGTGCTCGACGAACGCGAGGCGAACAAGCAGCGCGGGGCGAAGCGGCCGGGCCCCGCCGTGTACCGCGGCGCGCGCGGTGTGTCGTTCTCGATCTTCCCCGGATCCGCGCTGCGTCGCGCGAAGCCGAAGGCCGTCATGGCCGCAGAGCTCGTGGAGACCTCGCGGTTGTTCGGCCGCACCGTCGCGGCGATCGACATCGCCTGGGCCGAGGCTCTCGCGGGCGATCTCGCCAAGCGCCAGGTCACCGAGCCGCACTGGTCGAAGGACGCCGGCGCCGCCGTGGCCTACGAGAAGGTCACGCTCTTCGGCGTGGAGATCGTGCCGAAGCGGCGGATCCAGTTCGCGCGCGTCGACCGCGCGGCGGCCCGCGAGATGTTCGTGCGGCACGCCCTCGTCGAGGGCGAATGGGATCCGCAGGTGCTCCCGAAACCCCTCACCCGCTTCCTGCGCGTCAACGCCGAGCTGCGCCGCAAGCTCGAGAAGCTCGAGGAGCGCGAACGCCGCCGCGACATCCTCGCGGGCGACGAGGCGGTGTACGGCTTCTACGAGGCGCGGATCCCCGCGGACGTGTTCGACGTGCGCAGCTTCGAGGCGTGGTGGCGCGGCGCGCTGGCACAGACGCCCGAACTGCTGACGATGGCGGAGTCCGACCTCCTCGACGGCGAGGCGACCTCGGACGCGCGCGACTTCCCCTCGCGGTGGACGCAGGGCGACCAGACCCTGAACCTCGCCTACCGCTTCGAACCGGGTGCGGCAGACGACGGCGTGAGCGTGGTGATCCCGCTGGCGCTCCTCGCACAGATCGAGCCGCGCGGCTTCGACTGGCAGGTGCCCGGACTCCGCGACGAACTCGTCACGGCGATGCTGAAGGCGCTGCCGAAGGCGATGCGTCGGCACGTCGTGCCCGCGGCCGACTGGTCGGCGAGGTTTGCGGAGGAGCTCGCGAACGAGGGCCCCGAAAGCACCGACGGGCTACCGGCGCGCGGCCTCGCCGATGCCCTCGCACGGCTCGTGCAGCGCCAGGCCAACCAGCCGGTGACGGCAGCCGACTTCGACCTCACCCGCGTGCCCGGCCATCTCACGATGAACTTCCGCGCGGTCGACCACAGGGGCCGCGTCGCCGGCAGCGGGCGCGACCTCGAGGCGCTGAAGAAGACGCTCAGCGGACGCGCCCGCGACTCCGTCGCGCAGCAGATCAGCCGCGCGACGCCCGCCCAGAAGGTCGCGCAGGCGAGCGGATCCGTCCCGCAGGGCATCGAGAAAACGGGCCTCACGGCATGGACCTTCGGTGAGTTGCCCGCGCAGGTCGACACGCGGGTCGCGGGCGGCGTCGTGCGCGGCTACCCCGCGATCGTGGACGAGAAGAGCTCGGTGTCGATCCGACTGGAGGCGACCGCCGACGAGGCCGACTTCCAGACGCGCCGGGGGCTCGCGCGCCTGCTCTCGCTGACCGTGCCGTCGCCGGTGTCGTACGTGCAGGAGCATCTGTCCTCGCAGGAGAAGCTCGCGCTCGCGGCCGCGCCGTACCCGTCGCCCAAGGCCGTGATCGAAGACTGCCGCGCCGCGATCTTCGACGACGCGATCGCCGCCCGAGGCCCCGTGCGAACCGCGGCCGAATTCGAGGCCCTGCGCCAGGAGGTCACGGCGTCGAGCGTCGACGCGGTCTTCGAGGCCGTGTCGCTCGTCGCGAAGATCCTGACCGCCTGGCGCGAGGTCGAACGCGCCATGAAGAAGGCCAACTCGATCTCCCTGCTCGGCGCCCTGAACGACCTGCGCGGGCAGCTGGACGGCCTCGTCCACGCCGGTTTCGTCCGCGAGACGGGGCTCGCTCGGCTGCGCCACCTGCCCCGCTACCTCGAGGGAGCCAGGATCCGTGCGACGCAGCTCGCCGATGCGGCGGGCCGCGACCGCGCGTGGATGACCGAGTTCGAGAAGGCCGCGAAGCTCTTCTCCGACGCGGGAGGGACGATCCCCCTCGACGAACGCGCCGATGACACGATCGTGCGGGTGCGCTGGATGCTGGAGGAGCTGCGCGTGGGGCTGTTCGCCCAGCGCCTCGGCACGGCCGAGACGGTGTCGGTGCAGCGCATCCAGAAGGCGCTCGCGTCGTGAGCGCGCCCACGACGCAGCGCCGGGACATCCAGGGCCTGCGCGCCGTCGCCGTCGTCGCGGTCATCGCGGCGCACGTCACGCACGTGCCCCAGGGCGGTTTCGTGGGCGTCGACGTCTTCTTCGTCATCTCGGGTTTCCTCATCACGGGCTTGCTCCTGCGCGAGACCGCGCGCACCGGCACGATCTCTTTCCGCCGCTTCTACGAGCGCCGGGCCAAGCGCATCCTGCCGGCCGCCGTCATCGTGCTCGCCGCCACGGTCGCGGCCTCCTTCGCCTTGCTGGGCTCGGCGGGCGGAAAGGGCGTCGCCCTCGATGCGCTGTTCAGCGCGTTCTTCGCGGGAAACTGGCGCTTCGCGTTCGAGGGCGTCGACTACTTCGCGCAGGGCACCCCGCCGTCGCCGCTGCAGCACTTCTGGTCGCTCGGCGTCGAGGAGCAGTTCTACCTCGTCTGGCCGTGGGTGATGCTCGCGATCGTCGCCCTCGCGGCGCGCTCCGGCTGGCGAAGCGCCCGCACCCGCCGACTCACGCGGACGGTGATCGTCGCGATCAGCCTCGCCTCGCTCGTGTGGGCGCTCGTCGAAACCCGCACGAACCCGACCTTCGCCTACTTCTCGACGTTCTCGCGCGCGTGGGAGCTCGGCGTCGGCGCGATCCTCGCGTTCCTCCCCGCGCTGCCCCTCTCGCTCATGCTGCGGAGGCTCCTCGCCTGGGCGGGGCTCGCGGGCATCGCCGTCTCCCTCCTCGTGATCAGCGAGTCGTCCGCGCTGTGGCCCGCGCCGCTCGCGCTCCTCCCCGTGCTCAGCACGGCGCTCGTCATCGTCGCGGGCACGCACTCCCCCGATGACGACCTCGCCTACGGGCCCTGGATCCTCACCAACCGCGTGGCGACCTACCTCGGCGACATCTCCTACAGCCTGTACCTCTGGCACTTCCCCATCGCGATCCTCGGCGTGACGCTCCTGCCCGCGGGCAGCAAGCGCTACTACCTCGCGGCCATCGCGCTCACCCTCGTGCTCTCCGTCGCGACGTTCCATCTCGTCGAGAACCCCGCGCGACGCGCGACGTGGTTCCGCTGGTCGGGCGGGCGGATCCGCGGAATCACGCGCGCCTGGGCCCCGGTCGCGATCGCGCTCGGCGCGGTCTGCGTGCTCGGCGTGGCCGGCATCGCCGGCACGGCCGGGCTTCGCGGCGAAGCCGCTCCCGGTCCGACCGCGCAGGTGGTCGCGGATCCGACCGCGCCCCCCGCGGATCCGGAACACGTCGAGCCCACCGAATGCTGGGGCGCGGGGTCGATGCTGCATCCCGAGGCGTGCGCGGCCGTCGACCTCGGCGCGATCCAGCCCGCCGCGGACGCCCTCCTCGCCGATACCGGCGGCGCCTACGCCTGCTACAACGCGGAAGACGCCCCCGTGAACTCGTGCACCTATGGCCCCGAAGACGCCGCGACGAAGGTGGCGCTCGTCGGGGACAGCCACGCGGCGGCGCTCCTGCCGGCCCTGTGGCCGCAGCTCGACGCCCTCGGCTGGTCGGTCGATGCCTACCTGGGGCGAGGCTGCGCCCTCGTCGACCACGTCGATGGCCCCACCGACTGCGATCAGGCCCGGCCCGATATCAACGCCGCCCTCACCTCGGGCGACTACGACGTGGTCCTCACGACCTCGACGCGCAAGTTCGCACTCGACGACGCCGACCAGAAGGCGATCCTGACGCAGATCCGCGACGCGGGATCCGAGGTGATCGTCGTGCGGGACAACCCGCTGCCCACCGACGAGGCGATCGCGTGCGCGAGCCGCATCGGCGCAAGCGCGGAGGACCGCTGCGGCACGGACGAGTCGGTCGCGCTCGAGAGCGAGCACTCCCTCGCCGCGGCGGCGGATGATCTCGGCATGCCGGTGGTGGATCTGACCGACCTGTACTGCGCGGACGGCTTCTGCCCGGCCATCATCGGCAACACCCGCGTGTACCGCGATTCCGCGGGTCACATCACCGCGACGTGGGCGACGACCCTCAGCCGTTCCCTCGGCGAGGCCCTCGGCGAGGCCCTCCGCGACGCCATGCCCGCGGGTTCCTGATCTGTCATACCGGGCTTCCTCCGGTATCTTGATGTCGAGAGAATTCTCGCTTACCGATTCATCATGGAGTGGCTCGACGTATGTCCAAGATCATCTACACCCACACCGATGAGGCACCGCTTCTCGCGACCTATTCGTTCCTTCCGATCATCGAGGCTTACGCGGGCAAGGCCGGCGTCGAGTTCGAGACCCGCGACATCTCGCTCGCGGGCCGCATCCTCGCTCAGTTCCCCGAGCGCCTCACCGAAGATCAGCGCGTCGGCGACGCCCTGACCGAGCTCGGCGAGCTCGCGAACGACCCCTCGGCCAACATCATCAAGCTTCCGAACATCTCGGCCTCGATCCCGCAGCTCAAGGCCGCGATCGCCGAGCTGCAGGCGAAGGGCTACGACGTCCCGAACCTCCCCGAGGCGCCCGAGACCGACGAAGAGCGCGACATCGCCGCCCGCTACGACAAGGTCAAGGGCTCGGCCGTGAACCCCGTCCTCCGCCAGGGCAACAGCGACCGCCGCGCCCCCGGCGCCGTGAAGGCCTACGCCAAGGCCCACCCGCACCGCATGGGCGACTGGTCCGCCGACAGCAAGACCCGCGTGGCGACCATGGGCAAGGGCGACTTCTTCTCGAACGAGAAGTCGTGGGTCGCGCCCGCCGCCGATACGCTGCGGATCGAGCTGGTCGACGCCTCCGGCAACGTCACGGTGCTCAAGGACTCGCTTCCCGTTCTCGAGGGTGAGGTCATCGACGGCACCTTCATGAGCGCGAAGGCCCTCGACGCCTTCCTCGCCGAGCAGGTCGCCGCGGCCAAGGCGGACGGCGTGCTGTTCTCGGCGCACCTCAAGGCGACGATGATGAAGGTCAGCGACCCGATCATCTTCGGTCACGTCGTGCGCGCCTTCTTCGCCGACGTCTTCGCCGCCTACGGCGACGACCTCGCGGCCGCGGGCCTCAGCGCCAACGACGGCCTCGGCGCGATCTACGCCGGTCTCGACCAGCTCGCGAACGGCGCCGAGATCCGCGCCGCCTTCGACAAGGCCCTCGCGGAGGGCCCGGCCGTCGCGATGGTGAACTCCGACAAGGGCATCACCAACCTGCACGTGCCGAGCGACGTCATCATCGACGCCTCGATGCCCGCGATGATCCGCGGCGGCGGCAAGATGTGGAACGCCGAGGGCAAGGAGCAGGACACCCTCGCGGTGATCCCCGACTCGTCCTACGCCCGCGTCTACGACGCGGCCGTCGAAGACTGCAAGGCCAACGGCAAGCTCGACCCCGCCACGATGGGCACCGTTCCCAACGTCGGGCTCATGGCGCAGAAGGCCGAGGAATACGGCTCGCACGACAAGACGTTCGAGATCCCCGTGGACGGCACCGTGCGCATCGTCACGAGCGGCGGCGAGACCGTCATCGAGCACGCGGTCGAGGCCGGCGACATCTGGCGCGCCTGCCAGACCAAGGACGCGCCGATCCGCGACTGGGTCAAGCTCGCCGTCACGCGTGCGCGCCTGTCGAACACGCCCGCCGTGTTCTGGCTCGACGAGAACCGCGCCCACGACGCGAACCTCATCGCCAAGGTGAACGCCTACCTGCCCGAGCACGACACCGAGGGCCTCGACATCCGCATCCTCGCCCCGGCCGAGGCGACGCGCCTGTCGTTCGAGCGCATCCGCCAGGGCCTCGACACCATCTCGGTCACGGGCAACGTGCTCCGTGACTACAACACCGACCTGTTCCCGATCCTCGAGGTCGGCACCTCGGCGAAGATGCTCTCGATCGTGCCGCTGATGGCCGGCGGCGGGCTGTTCGAGACGGGCGCCGGCGGATCCGCGCCGAAGCACGTGCAGCAGCTCGTCGAGGAGAACTACCTGCGTTGGGACTCGCTCGGCGAGTTCTTCGCCCTCGCCGCGTCGTTCGAGCACCTCGCCCAGACGACGGGCAACACGAAGGCGCAGACCCTCGCGACCACGCTCGACAAGGCCACCGCGACGTTCCTCGAGCAGGACCGTTCGCCGGGCCGCAAGCTCGGCACGATCGACAACCGCGGCTCGCACTTCTACCTCGGGCTCTACTGGGCCCAGGAGCTCGCTGCGTCGGACGACGCCGAACTCGCGGCGGCATTCGCCCCGCTCGCGGAGAAGCTCGCCGCGAATGAGCAGAAGATCGTCGACGAGCTGATCGCCGTCCAGGGCCGGCCCGCCGACATCGACGGCTACTACCGCTCGGACGCCGCCAAGACCGCGGCCGTCATGCGCCCCTCGGCCACGCTGAACGAGGCCATCGACCAGTTCTGATCGCCTGCGCGAAACGGGCCGGATCCTTCGGGATCCGGCCCGTTTCGCGTCTCATCCATTTCACCACATGTCATCAAGTCTCCGACGAATCATCCGTCGTCGCTGGATGATTCGTCGGAGACTTGATGAGATGTCGGGAATGTGATGACTCGTGGGACCCGGGCGTGAGACCGGTTAGTTGCCCGCGTGGGTGGCGAGCTTCGAGAACATGTCCTCGAGGAGCCAGCGCACGTCGACGCGGTCGACGACGAGCGGGCTGGATCCGGTATCGGCGGGCACGCAGTGCCCGGTCCGCGTGAAGCGCACCGGGCGCTGGCGGCGGAACTCGGCGCACCACGGATCCAGCATGAGCGCGATCGCGGGCGAATCGCCGAGCGAGCGCGACTCCGTGGGGAAACGATGGTGCGCGCTGTTGAAGTCGACGACCGTCTGGGCGAGGTAGCGGCCCAGCGCTCCGTGCGGCTCGACGCGGCGCTCCAGTTCGGCGTAGCCGACGTTCACCATGCGGTAGACGTTCGCGGGAACCTGCTGGATGCGGATACCCGACGCGAATACGACATTCGCCGCCGCGATGTCGTTGCTCAGATTGAACTCGGGCCACGTGCCCACCCATTCGCGGTCGCCGTAGGGCGGTCCCCCGATCCAGATCACGGTGGTGTCGGTGTCGGCGATGTCGGGGGCGAGCAGCAGTGCCGATGCCATATCGGTCAGCGGGCCGAGGAAGGCCACGAACAGCGGCCCGGCGTCGGCCCGCCGCGCCTCCTCGATGATGAGCCGCGCGCCGGGGCTGTCGACCGCCTCCGTCTCGCTCGGGAGCGCGTGCGGCGCACCGTTCGCGATCGGCGCGGACAGGCCGGACAGCTCGTAGAGCCGCTCGAGCTCGTCGCGCGATTCGAGCATCGACGTCTCGGTGCGTCCCGTGCCGAAGTGCGCCGGGATGATGCCGCGGATGTCGAGCGTCGGCGACATCAGCGCGTGGACGACGGCGAACTGATCGTCGGCCTCGTTCTTCACGTCGGAGTCGATGATGACGCGCCGGGTGCGGGGGTCGTTGTTGATCATGAGACATCCCTATCGAAGGCCAGGGCGGCGAGCGCGAGCGGGCCGCCGATGACGAGCAGGAGCGGGGGCGAGAACGAGACGATGAGCGCCGCGGCGGCGCACGCACCGAAGAGCATCAGGGTGCCCACGGGATCCGCCGACATGCGGCCCCATGCGAGCGCGAGCACGCCGCGCGCGGTGCGATCGGCGCGCCAGGCGCCCGCGATGCGCAGCGCGAACGCGCCGACGCCCGACGCGATCGCGCCGAGGGCCCAGAGCGCGAGAGTCGCGTCTCCGAGCAGGTGCGGCAGGACCAGCAGATCCGCGACGATGAACACCATGAACACGGTCGGTGCGAGCAGCGTGAGAAGCGGTTGCCGCCGGACGGCGGACCACCCGTGGCCGAGGATCCGCCGCACGCGGATCGGATCCTCGGCCGCGCGGGCATCGCGGAGCGCAGCCGTCGCCCCCGTGAGCGCGGCGAACCACGTCACCACGGGAAGCGACAGAGCGAGCACGAGAAGCCCGGCGAGCAACGTGTCCGAGAGAAAGCGGAACGAGGTCGAGTACGGGTCGAGGGCCCCGGGGAGCCTGCGTCTGCGAGCCACGCTCATCCCTTGAGCCCCGACGTCGCCATGCCATCGACGAGATAGCGCTGGAAGACCGCGAAGAAGATCACGACCGGCAGGATCGCCAGCACGCTCATCGCGAACATCGGCCCGAAGGACGACGCGCTCGTCTGGTCGACGAACAGGCGCAGCCCCAGCTGCAGCGTGTAGGTGTTCGGATCCTGTAAGTAGATCAGCTGGGGGAAGAAATCATCCCAGCTCCAGATGAACGAGAAGATGGTGGTCGTCACGAGCGACGGGCGCATCAGCGGCAGGATGATCGACCAGAAGGTGCGGAACGGGCCGGCGCCATCGATCAACGCCGCCTCGTCGAGCTCCTTCGGGATGCCCCTGACGAACTGCATCATCAAGAACACGAAGAACGCCTCGGTCGCGAGGAACTTCGGCAGGACCAGCGGAAGGATCGTGCCGATCATGCCGAGGTTGTTGAAGATGATGAACTGCGGGATGAGGACGACGTGCATGGGCAGCATGATCGTCATGATCATGAAGCCGAAGAGGAAGCCGCGGCCGCGGAACTTGAGGCGCGCGAACGCGAACGCGGCGAGCGCGCAGCTGAACACGTTGCCGATCACGGTGAGGACCGAGATCGAGATCGAGTTCCCGAACAGCTGCCAGAGGCTCAGCGGTCCGACGCCCTCGAGCGCGACGGCGAAGTTGTCGAAGGTCAGCTCCCACGGGATCGGCGACGGGTTCGCGAGGATCTCGGTCCCGGGCTTGAAGCTGGATCCGAGCAGCCAGATCACGGGATACAGCAGCCCCACGAGAAGCGCCAGGCAGACAACGTGCCAGACGATCGAGCCGATGGTCTTGCGGGGGGCGCGGCGGCGGGGCCGGTCGGGCGACACCCCGATCGCGAGGGCTGTTTCAGTGGATACCGTCATCATTCGTCTCCTGCGTAGTGGACCCAGCTCTGCGACGATCGGAAGATCAGGAGCGTGACGATGCCGATCACGATCAGCAGGAACCAGGCCATGGCGGAGGCGTACCCCATGTCGAACGCCGTGAACGCGCGATCGTAGAGGTACAGCGTGTAGAACAGCGTCGAGTCGACGGGGCCGCCGCGCCCACCGGACACGACATAGGCGCCCGTGAAGGCCTGGAAGGCGCCGATCATCTCGAGCACGAGGTTGAAGAAGATCACGGGCGAGAGCATCGGCCACGTCACCGACCAGAAGGTGCGCCACCGCCCCGCGCCATCGACGGAGGCCGCGTCGTACAGCTCGGACGGCACCTGCTTGAGTCCCGCGAGGAAGATCACCATGGGCGCGCCGAACTGCCACACGGCGAGCGTGACGAGCACGTAGATCGCCATGGACGGGTTCGAGATCCAGCCGCCGAGCTCGACCCCGACGGTGTCGAGGGCGTTATCGACCGTGCCGTCACGGGAGAACAGCGTGCGCCAGACGAGCGCGACCGCGACGGATCCGCCGAGGAGCGAGGGCGCGTAGAAGGCGGAGCGATAGAAGCCCTGCCCCTTGCGCGGCCGGTTGAGCAGCAGCGCGACGCCGAGGGCGATCGCGAGCTTCAACGGAACCGCCACGAGGACGTAGTTCAGCGTGACCTTGACGGATCCCCAGAAGCGTTCGTCCTCGAAGAACATGCGCTTGTAGTTGTCGAGGCCGACGAAGCTGGGGCTGCTGAACAGGTCGTAGTCGGTGAACGACAGGATCAGCGAGGCGATCATCGGGCCGACCGTCAGCAGCGCGGCCCCCATAATCCAGGGAGACAGGAACACCCAGGCGGCGTTCTGATACCGCGGTTTCTGGCGGCGTATCGGTGGTGCAGCGGCGCTCATCGCGCGGAGCCTCTTCTCTCACACGGGCACGTCCGCGGCCGGGGCCACTTCCGGTCCCCGGCCACGGATCGTGTCACTGGACGGTTGCTTCGAACTTCTCGTACAGCGATGCCGACGCCTCTTCGATGCTGGCCTGGCCGAAGATGATCGACTCGTACGCGAGCGTGAAGTCGGCGGGGATCGTCGTCGCTCCCGGAGGGGCCAGCGGGTCGGGCTCGCTGAAGCGCTCCTGGTACGTCGTGACGAAGTCGCCCACGGCCTTGTCCGCGCCGTCGAGCTCCGGGATCAGAGCCTCGTAGTTCGCCTGGTTGATCGGGATGCCGCGGGTGAGGCCGAGGATCTTCGCGGCATCGGGGTCGTTGATCATGAAGTCGAGGAACATCGCCGCCTCGTCCGGGTGCTCCGAGTTCGCGGCGATCGCCGCGACGTTGGTACCGGCCATGCTGATCGCGAGCGTCTCGCTGTCGCTCGGCAGGGGCGCGAGGGCGACGTTCTCGGCACCGATCGTGTCGGCATAGGCGCCGGTGAGCGATGCGGCGGCGAACTCGCCCGCGGACTCGCCGCGCGCCAGGCCGGAGTTCTGCATGCTCTGATCGATCGTCGTGGTCGTCTCGGGATCCGTCGTGGCGCCCGATTCGCGCAGGCGCTCCATGAGCGTAAACCACGCCTCGAGGTCGCTCGGCTCGAAGCCGAGCTCGCCCTCTTCGGTCCAGCCGATCTTGCCCTGCTGGTTCAGCCAGGTCGCGAACCAGGCGATGTATCCGCCCGGATCGCTCAGGGCCGCGACCTCGCCGTCGGTCGAGGCGCGGATCTTCTCCCCCGCCTCGATGAGGTCCTCCCAGGCGAAGTCGCCCGAGGGTTCCTTCGCACCGGCCTCGGCCCACACGGTCGGGTTGTAGATCCATGCGCTCGTCGCCGTGCCGAGCGTGAAGCCGTAGGTCGTGCCGTTCACGACGCCGATCTTCTGCGAGGCCTCCGAGATCTCGTCGACCTTGATCTCGTCACCGATGTAGTCGGTGAGATCGAGGGTCGCGCCCTTCTCGGAGTACTCCTTGACCGATTCCATCGGGATCAGGAAGAGGTCGGGCGCGCTGTTTGACGCGACCTGGGTCGCGAGCTTCGGAATGTACGAATCGATCGTCGAGAACGAGGTCGACACCGTGATGCCGGGGTGCTTCTCCTCGAACAGGTCGATGGCTTCTTCCGTCAGCGCGGCTCGCTCGTCGTTCCCCCACCACTGGAAGGTGATCTCGACGTCGCCGTCGCCGCCCGACTCGCCCGAGTCGTTCGAACACGATGCCAGCGTGACGGCAAGGGCGGCGGCGGTCGCCGCGCTCGCGACGCGCACGAAACGCGAAGTGCGGTGTGTCATTGATGCTCCTCATTGAGGCAACCGAGACGGCAGGGATCGCCGTGCGAGAAATCGGTTTCTGGAAAGCTATCAGTGATTACCACTTTGGTCAACCGGTTCGCCAACTTGAGCGGCCTCGCTCGCCCCATCCCGCCGATAGACTCGCCCCATGGCACTTCGATGGGGAATCCTCGCGACCGGCGGCATCGCCCGCACCTTCACAAAAGACCTGCGCGTCGCAGGCCTCGACGTCCGCGCGGTCGGCTCGCGTTCGGCGGCCTCCGCCGAGGCGTTCGCCGCCGAGCTGGACATCCCGCGCGCGCACGGATCCTACGACGCGCTCTTCGCGGATCCGGACGTCGATATCGTCTACGTCGCGACGCCGCATCCCATGCACGTCACCCCCGCCCTCGCGGCGCTCGACGCCGGCAAGCATGTCCTGATCGAAAAGCCTTTGACGGTCAACGCGGCGGAGGCGGCCGCGATCCGCGACCGTGCGGCGGAGAAGGGGCTTCTCGCAATGGAGGCCATGTGGACCCGCTACCTGCCGCACATGTCCCGGATCCACGAGATCATCGACGCCGGCACGATCGGCGAGATCCGCGTCGTCTCGGCGGATCACACGCAGTCCGCACCCACGGATCCCGCCCACCGCATGAACGATCTCGCCCTCGGCGGCGGCGCGCTGCTCGACCTCGGCATCTACCCGCTCTCCTTCGTGCACGACATCCTGGGCGCGCCGACGACGATCCAGGCCTCGGCCCGCTTCCTCGACACCGGGGCGGACAGCGAGGTCGCCACCGTGATGACCCACGCGTCGGGCGCCCTGTCGACGACCTTCTCGAGTTCGCGCGGCGCCGGACCGAACTCGGCGCACATCGTGGGAACGCTCGCCCGCATCGACATCGACCGGGTGTGGTACGCCGCGACGAGCTTCACGGTGACGGCGCCGGACGGCACGATCATCGAACGCTTCGAGCACCGCCCCGAGGGGCGCGGCATGCAGTTCCAGGCCCTCGCGGCCGAACGCGCCGTGGAGACGGGAACCGCACCGCGGGAACTCCCGATTGACGAGAGCGTCGCGATCATGGGCACCCTGGACGAGATCCGCCGCCAGATCGGCCTCGCCTACCCCGGCGAGTAACCACCACCCTCGGAAAAATCACGAAACTCGGATCCCTGGCGCAGATCTCTCCGAGTCTCGTGATTTCTCCGGCTTCCGTGCGCGGCCGGATCCGTCCCCCGCCACCAACCTCGGAAGAATCACGAAACTCGGACTCCTGGCTCGGATCGCTCCGAGTCTCGTGATCTCTCCGATTCTCGTGCACGGTCGGATCCGTCCCCCGGGCACCATTCTCGGATAAATCACGAAACTCGGATCCCTCACCCGAATCCCTCCGAGTCTCGTGGTTTCTCCGATTCTCGTGCGCCGTCGGATCCGCGCTCCCCGGCACCAACTTCGGAAAAATCACCAAACTCGGATCCCTCACCCAAATCCCTCCGAACCTCGTGATTTCTCCGATTTCCGTGCGGGCGGATGTGCGCGCACCGGGTCCGCGGATCCGAACCCGCGTAGGCTCGGAGGGTGACTGACGCATCCGATGGCCGCGTGGCCGTGTATCTCGACTTCGACAACATCGTGATGAGCTGGTACGACCGCGTGCACGGCCGCAACGCGTATCACCGCGATCGGGCCCGGATCCAGCAGGACATCACCGAACCCGAGATCGCCGCGCGCCTCGAGGCCGCGACGGTCGATGTCGGCGCGATTCTCGACTTCGCGGCAAGCTTCGGCACGCTCGTGCTGACGCGGGCGTATGCCGACTGGTCCTCCCCCGTCAACGCGATGTATCGCCGTCAGCTCGTCGGCCGCGCCGTCGACCTCGTGCAGCTCTTCCCCGCGGCGGCGTATGCGAAGAACGGCGCTGACATCCGTCTCGCCGTCGACGGCATCGAGGACATGTTCCGCCTGCCCGACCTCACGCACGTCGCGATCGTCGCGGGCGACAGCGACTTCGTTCCGCTGACGCAGCGCGTCAAGCGTCTCGGTCGCTACGTGATCGGGATCGGCGTCGCGGGATCCACGGCGAAATCCCTCGCCGCCGCCTGCGACATGTTCGAGCCCTACGACACCCTGCCCGGTGTTCCCGAACTTCCGAAGCGGCCCGCGCAGGACCGCCGGCGCTCGGAGAAAACGGCACCGGAAAAGGAAGCGGACACCGGATCCGCGGAGCCATCGTCGGATTCCCCCGCCGCGGCGAAGGAGCCGGACGCGAAGGACTCCGGCGAGAAGGAGCCCACCGAGAAGCGCTCGAGCCGCTCGCGTCGGAGCCGCAGGGCGACGTCCGCCCCGGAGCCCGCGGAGCAGCTCGACGAGGACGACGTGATCCCGGCCTTCGAGGACACGCCGCCCGAGGACCTGCACGCCGTCGCCACGAATCTGCTGGAGCGCGCGCTGCGCGTCGGCCAGGACAAGGGCGATGAGCAGGGCTTCCTCTACGCCTCCGCCGTCAAGCAGCACATCCGCCGCATGGATCCGTCATTCAGCGAGAAGGCGCTCGGCTACCGCTCGTTCAACGACTTCCTCGCCTCGCGCGAGAACCTCGCGGAGCTGCACGAGTCCGGTCACGAGCGCCTCGTCCGCCTCAGGCAGTAGCCCAGGGTTGCCGCCGCGTGCGCACGGGACGCCCCGTCTCGTGCGCGCGCATGATCTCGAGGCCCAGGTAGTGGTCCTGCGAGGCCTCGGCGAGCGAATAAAAGCCCTCACCGCCCGCCGCATACTCGGCCATGCCCGCGAGGCACCGGGCGACGGCGATCTCGTCATCGATCAGCCGCGCCGGCGCGAACTCGTTCGTGTCGACGTACGCCTGCCCCGCGAGGATCCCCCGGAGGAACTTGTCCTCCATGTTCGTGAACTGGCCGCGCTCGACGCGCGTCAGCGTGTACTGGATCGGGGTGCGGACGTCCTCGAGGTAGCGCACCTCGAGGTGGTCGATCTCGCCGCGTTCACCGCGGGTGAGCGTCTTCGGCCCACGGATCCAGGAGCGGTTCTGCGCGCTCGACCAGTCGTAGATGCCGACCTTGCCGCCGAAGTCAACTTGCGCGAGCACCTGCTCGTTCGTGACCGTCTTCTCCTCGGCGGGATCCCCCGAGCGGCCCGGACCGCCGACGAGCGGCCACGAGACGGCGGGGAGCGCCGTGATGGTGGCGTCCTCGTAACCGACGCCCAGCAGGCGCCTCATCACGCTGACCGCGTGATAGCCGTGGCTGATCGACACGCGCGCCTCGCCGACCTCACCCAGCACGCCGGAGCGCGCGATCGCGATCTGCGCGGCGTGCAGGGGTTGCAGATGATACTGCTCCGCCACCTGCACGCGCGCGTCCTCGCCGACGCTCGCCCACAGCTCGACGAGATCGTCGATCGTGTCGGCGGGCGGGGTCTCGGTGAGCACGGGGATCCCGGCGCGGTGCGCCTCGGCGATCAGCGCGGGCGTCGCCGAGCGCGCCACCGACAGCACGAGGAAGTCGGGGCGCCGGTGCGCGAGAAGCTCGTCGAGGGATCCGAAGCTCGGCACGCCATAGCGGGCGGCGAGCGCGGTGCCTTTCGCGGCCGTCCTCGACACCACGCCCGCGATCTCGAAGCGCTCGGGCAGCGCGGCGGCCACATCGAGGATGAAGCGCGAGCGCCAACCCGTCCCGACGATGGCGAGCGAGGCGGTCACAGTCGCGCCATCCGCTCCGCGATGCGGCGGATCGAGTCGTGCGCCGCGGTGCCCTCGTCGGGGTGATTGAGGTGCCCGTGCGTCGTGCCGGGCTCGATGACGACCTCGATGTCGCGGCCGAGCGCGGCGAGGCGAGCCGCGAAGTGCTCGCCCGAGACTCGCAGCTGGTCGACGTCGCCGTTGATCATGAGCGTCGGCGGGAACTGGGAGAGCTGTTCGTCGCTCGCGAGCCCCGGCACTGCCGAAACCGGCGCGTTTTCGACGGATCCCCCGAGATAGAACTCGTACATCGCGCGCACGCGATCGCTCGCGAAGCGGTTCGGGTCGCCCGAGGCGAGCAGCTTCTCGCGCAGCTCCTCGGACGGCGCCGGCTGCTCGGCCAGCAGCGTCGGATAGGCCAGGACGACGAGCGCGGGCGGCGCGGAGTGTCCCTGCAGCCGCAGCGCGGCGCCGGCGGCGAGATTACCTCCCGCGCTCGTGCCGCCGATGCCGAGCTTGCGCGCGTCGATGCCCAGCTCGTCGGCGTGTTCGCGCGTCCACGCCCAGGCGGAGAGCATGTCATCGGACGCCGCCGGATAGTGGTGGGACGTCTCCGTCGTGAGGCGATAGTCGACCGAGACGACGGCGGTGCCGCGGGCGGCGAGCTCGCGGCCCACCCAGTCCGATTCGGGGCTATCGATCGTGCCGTGCACGAAGGCCCCGCCGTGCGCCCACACGATGCCCGCACCGGTGGGGTTCGCGGCGGGATAGACGCGAACGAGGTTGCCCGCCGCCATGTACGGTGCCGTCATCGGGTCTCCTTCAGCATGACGTATGCGAATGGCTCGAGCGTAGCGCTCGTGACCCGCTCGCCGCTGCCCAGCACCGTGCCTCTCACGTCGACGGTGTGGGCGACGCGGTCGTAGTTGATGATCGTAAGCACGTCGCCGCGACGCGAGACCTCGATCATTTCGGTGGGAACCTCGAGCACCGGGTCCACACCGGCGGCGCGGGCCGCCCACGCGGTGACGGTGCGCATCCCCTCGTCGTCGGGGATCGTCGCGAGGTAGTGCGCGCGCCCCCGCCCGGCACGCTTGCTCGTGAGCGCGGGCTCGCCGGTCAGTCGGCCCGAGCTGAAGCGCGCGATCGTCTCGACCTCAGGATCCAGGATCTGCAGCTGCTCGGCGAAGAACTCGCCGCGCACCGTGCGACCGTCGAGGTCGACATCCGCGTGATTCTCCCCCGGCCCGCCCGCGGCGAGGACGGATCCGGTGGTGTCGCCCGCCGACGTGCCGCCGGCGGCGACGGCCGGCGGCACGAGCGCGCCGAACTCCTCGACGGTGACGCCGAGCACCTCGCGCAGTCCGACCTGGAACCCGCCCTCGCGGAACGCGTCGTGCTCGTCGACCACGTCGGCGAAGGCCGCGAGCAGCAGGTGCCCGCCGTCATTGACGAAGCCGGTGAGGTTCGCGGCGGCCTCGTCGCCCAGGAGGTAGAGGTGCGGTGCGATGACGAGGTCGTAACCCGAGAGGTTCTCTGCGGGGTGCACGAGGTCGACGAGGATCTGCTGCCGGTGCAGCGCCGCGTGCCAGCGCGGAATCAGCGCGCCGTAGTCGATCTCGCCCGGGTGGTCGGGGGCGTCGAGCGCCCAGCGCGCCTCCCAGTCGAACGCGATCGCCACCCGCGCGCCGGAGTCGCTGGATCCGAGATCGGGAAGGCTCTTGAGCGTCTCACCAAGGTCGGTGATCTCGCGCCAGGTGCGCGTGTTCGTTCCGGCGTGCGGCACCATGCCCGAGTGGAAACGCTCGCTGCCGCGGCGGGACTGGCGCCACTGGAAGAAGTTGATCGCGTCCGCGCCCCGGGCGACGGCCTGGATCGACAGCGCCTTCATCTGCCCCGGCGCCTTGGGCGCGTTCGTGGGGCGCCAGTTGACGTCGTTAGGCGCCTGCTCCATGAGGATCCACGGCACGTCCTTCTTGAGCGAACGCATGAGGTCGCGCGTGAAGGCGGCGCCGCGGAAGGTGGTGGGGTCGTTCGGGTCGGCGTAGTTGTCATCGCAGATGACATCGAGCTCCGGCGCCCACTTCCAGTAGTCCGCGGGCGGGAAGAAGCCCATGAAGTTCGTCGTGACGGGCTGCGTCGCCCCCGAGGCCTTGATGATGTCGCGCTCCATGACGAACAGCTCGAGGAGGGTGTCGGACGTGAATCGCTTGAAGTCGAGAAGACCCCCGGGGTTCAGGCTGTAGGGCGCCTTGCGCATCGGCACGATCTGGTTCCACTCGGTGTAGCGCTGCGACCAGAACATCGTCCCCCACGCGGCGTTGAGCGCCTCGAGGGATCCGTACTTGTCCTGCAGCCACCGACGGAACGCGACGGCGGCGTTATCGGAGTAGTCGTAGTTGAGGTGGCACCCGTACTCGTTGTTGGCGACCCACATTCCGACGGCGGGGTGCTGCGCGTAACGGTCGACGAGCGCCGTCAGCAGCTCGCGCGCGAGCCGGCGGTAGACGGGAGAGCTCGGCGCGAAGGCCTGTCGGGATCCGTGCCAGATGGTGGATCCGTTCTCGTCCTGAGGGAGCATCTCGGGGTACTTCGTCGTCGCCCACGGCGGCGGCGACGCGGTCGCGGTCGCCATGGAGACCTGAATCCCGTTCGCGTGCAGGAGGTCGATCACGCGGTCGAGCCACTCCCACTCGAAAACGCCCTCCTCGGGCTGGATCTTCGCCCAGGCGAACACCCCGACGCGCACCATCGTGACGCCCGCCTCGCGCATGAGCCGCACGTCGTCCTGCCAGACAGATTCGTCCCATTGCTCGGGGTTGTAGTCGCCGCCGTAGTGCATGAAGGGTCACTCCTTTGTGTGATTCGCCGCCTTAGAAACGTTTCTAAGGGACAGCGCAGGTGCTCTTATTCAACCAGAACCCGGCCGCTGACCCGACATCGGCGGGCGCATCACCGCGGCATCGCGTGGCGCCTCGCATACTCCGACGGGACGATGCCGTACTGCCGCTTGAATGCGCGCCGGAACGCCGACACGCTCGCGTATCCCGTTCGGTGCGCCGCGAACGCCGGCGCCGCTCGACGCGCCAGCAGGCTTGCCGCCACTTCCAGCCGGCGCTGTGTGCGCCACGCCCGAGGCGACAGACCGGTCTCCGCGAGAAAGGCGCGCTCCACGGTGCGCGCGGAGACGTGGTGCGCGGAGGCGAGCTCGGCGAGCGAACGCCCGTCGCTCGGCTCGTCTCGCAGCCGCTGGGCGATCTCGACCGCCGGGGTACTGACCGGCATGACGAGCCCCGTCGGCGGCACGGCGCGCTCCGGCAGCATACGGGCGAGTCGGCGTTCGAGGTCCACGTCGGGCCGGATGATCGAGGTCTGCACCTGTAGCAGGGCGAGGATCACCGTGCGCAGCTCGACGTCGACGGCGACCCAGGTGACGTCCGTCAGCGGCCCGTGGGGCGCGAGCCGAGCAGGGAGGTGTAGGGGGATCAGCACCGAATCGGGGGCGACGTCGAGCGCGTGCGGCGTCCCCGCCGGGATCCACAGCGCGTGCCCCGCGATCAGGCGGCGGGTTTCGCCCGCGAGCACGCAGGTGGAGGATCCCCGCGCCTGCCAGAGGAGCACCGCCCGGTCGTCGTGCCGGCGCTCGTCAATCGATACGGCGGGAATCGATCCCGCTCCGCTATCCACCACTCTCGCCTACTCCTGTCGTTTACGGAGCGAAGCCTGTCGCATTCGGCGCCCTTAACTAAGGTTACCCTCACCTAATGTGGTCACTTGTCCCCTGCCGCAACAGCGAGCGGATCCGTCCGCGCGCCGTACGAAAGAAGCACATGTACCGCACCGCCCCCGTCCGCATCGGCGCATTCGGCGCCTTCGTCCTCGCCGGCGCCCTCGTTCTCACGGGATGCTCGTCCGACACCCCCGAAGACAGCGCCGCAGCCGCGGACGCGGCCAAGCCGGCCCCCGGCCTGCTCCCCGCCGCGGAGGGTTCCACGAGCTACCCGCTCGAACTCGAATCGCCCTGGGGTAGCACGACGCTCGAGGAGCGCCCGGAGCGCATCGCCGCGATTACGCCCTCACAGGACGACGTCGAGGCGCTCGTCGCGATCGGCGTCACGCCGATTCTCGTGAGCGAGGACCAGACGGACGTCTGGGTGCAGCGCGAGCTCGATCAGGAGATCGAAGGGCGATTCAGCGTCACCGATGGCGGCTTCAACGTCGAACAGATCGCAGCGGCGGATCCCGACCTCATCGTCGTCCTCGGAGCAGATGTGAGCGCCGATTACGACAAGCTCGCCGCCATCGCTCCCGTGCTCAGCACGGCGACCACATCCGAGGGCGAGTCCTCCGTGGCGAACGACTGGGCGACCTCGATCACGGCTCTCGGCGAGGCACTCGACCTCAGCGAGGCAGCGGATCGCGCCCTCGAGACGGAGGAGGAGTTCTTCGCGGACTTCCGCGCGGAGCACCCGGAGTTCGACGGCAAGACCGCCTCCTATGTCGTCTACTACGGCGCCGAGTCGGGGCTGCAGTACCACTCGACTCCGGACAGCCCCGCGGGCCTGACGCTGTCGCGGATGGGCTTCGAGCCGAGCGACAACGCCTCCGAGCTCGAATACCGCGCCGTCATCAGCAACGAGATGCTCTCGGCCATCGACGCCGATGTCGTCATCTTCTCGGACAACTCCGACGGTCACCACGCAGACCTCACCGACTCGGCGCTGTTCCAGGCGCTGTCCGCGGTAAAGAACGACGCCCTCGTCATCGTCGAGAACCACAGCGTCGACGGTTACTTCGTCATCGACGGTACTGAGTACGACGGAAACCTCTCCTGGGGCCTGGCGCGAAGCGGTCCGCTGTCGTCGACGTGGGCGGCCGAGCAGATGGCTCCCGCGCTCGCCGACGTTCTCGGCGCGGAGTGACCCCTCCGCGATGCATTCCACGGCACTGAGCTCCGGTACTCCGCGTACCGAAGGGGTGTCCGACGCGTCGGTACCGCGCCGCAGCGCGGTCTGGGGTCTCCTCCTCACCGCGCTCCTGCTGTCGTTCCTCCTTAGCCTGGCCGTCGGAGCGAACCCGTTGTCGGTCGGCCAGGTCTGGAAGGGCCTCGTCAATCCCGACGCGAGCGAGGCATCCATCATCGTCTGGACCGAGCGCATGCCGCGCACGCTGCTCGGGATCGCGATCGGCATGGCACTCGGCGTCGCCGGCGCCCTCATCCAGGCGCTCACCCGAAATCCGCTGGCCGACCCTGGGATCCTCGGGGTCAACGCCGGCGCGGGCTTCGCCGTCACGATCGGCGTGGGGCTGTTCGGGTTGTCCGGCATGACCGGCTATATCTGGTGGGCCTTCCTCGGCGCGGCGGGCGCGACGGTGCTCGTCTACGTCATCGGTTCCCTCGGCCGCAGCACCTCCCCCGTCACGATGGTTCTCGCGGGAGTTGCCCTCAGCGCGGTGCTCGGCGGGCTGTCGACCTTCCTCACCCTGATCGACGAGACGACGTTCGAGTCGATCAGGGCGTGGGGCGTCGGATCCATCGCGCGCGTGCGCGTGGACGACGTGATGACGGTTCTGCCGTTCCTCCTCCTCGGGCTCGCCCTCGCCGTCGGCCTGGCCGGGTCTCTCAACGCCGTCGCCCTCGGCGACGATCTGGCCGCGTCGCTCGGCACGAGCGTGATGCGTACGCGCGTGCTCGGCGTGCTCGCGATCACCCTGCTCGCGGGCGGGGCGACGGCGCTCACGGGCGGTATCGGCTTCGTCGGGCTCATGGTGCCGCACGTCGTGCGATGGATGACGGGTCCGGACCAGCGCCGGATCATCATCGGCAGCGCCCTCGCTGCTCCTCGTCTCCGACGTCGTCGGACGGATCGTGGTGCGCCCCGGCGAGATCGAGGTCGGCATCGTCACCGCGGTCATCGGGGCACCCGTGCTCATCGCGCTCGTGCGCCGTCGGAAGGCGAGCGGACTATGACGGTCTCCCCCGGGATCATCGACTTCGGCTACCGCGTGCTGCGCGCGCGCACCGGGTTCTCGTCCTCGCGGATCGCCCTGCGCACCGCGGTCGTCAGCGCCGCTCTCTTCGCCCTCGCCGTGGGCTTCGCGTTCGTCGCCCTGTTCCTCGGCGACTATCCCCTCTCCCTTCAGGACGTGACGAGCGCGATGTCGGGTCGGGCCGAGGAGTTCGTCAGCATGGTGGTGATCCAGTGGCGTCTGCCCGTGGCCGTCTCCGCCGTGCTCTTCGGCGCGCTGCTCGGCATCGGCGGCGCGATCTTCCAGTCGCTCACGCGGAATCCGCTGGGTTCGCCCGACGTGATCGGCTTCGACGCGGGTGCCTACACGGCCGTGGTGGTCGTGATGCTTGCGGTGGGCTCTCAGCATGCGTGGTCGATCGCCGCGGCCGCGATCGGAGGCGGCCTGATCACCGCCCTCGTGGTGTACCTGTTCGCGTACCGACGCGGGATGCAGGGCTTCCGCCTGATCGTCGTCGGAATCGCGGTGTCCGCGACGCTCGGCTCCGTCAACAGCTACCTCATCACCCGCGCCGACCTCGACGACGCGATGCAGGTGGGGTTCTGGGGAGCCGGCTCGCTCAGTCGTGTGACCTGGTCGACGCTCGTGCCCGTGATCGCGATCTCCCTCGCGGTCATCGCCACCACGATCCTCCTCGCACCGTCGCTGCGTTCGATGGAACTCGGCGACGACATGGCCGTCTCGCACGGCACGCGCGTCGGCGCCGCGCGCGCGGCGCTGCTCGTCGCGGGCGTCGCGACCACGGCCCTCGTGACAGCCGCGGCCGGTCCGATCGGCTTCATCGCCCTCGCCGCGCCGCAGCTCGCTCGGCGCCTGACGGGATCTCCCGGCGTGAGCGTCCTCGCCGCCGCCGCGATGGGATCCGCCCTGCTGAGCGCCGCGCACCTTCTCTCGCACGTCCTCGCGATCGCGTTCCGCCCGGTGCCGGTCGGGCTGATCACGGTCTGCATCGGCGGCATCTATCTCATCGTCCTTCTCATCCGCGAATCCCGCAGCCGCTCAGGAGCAGCCCGTTGAACACGTCAGAACCCGCCCCGCTCCGCGCCGAGTCGGTCACGATCGGATACGACCGCGCGACGATCGCGGAGGACCTCACCGTCGGCGTTCCCGACGGATCCTTCACCGCGATCATCGGGCCGAACGGCTGCGGGAAGTCGACGCTGCTGCGCGCGTTCGCCCGGGTGCTGAAGCCGTCGGCGGGACGCATCCTGCTCGAGGGGAAGTCGATCCACGAGGTCCCGACCAAGGTTCTCGCCCGGAGGATCGGACTGCTGCCCCAGACCTCGCTCGCCCCCGACGGGATCCGCGCGGCCGACCTCGTGGCTCGCGGCCGGTCGCCGTATCAGTCGCTGATCCAACAGTGGCGTGCCTCCGACGAGCAGGCCGTCCACGGAGCGCTCGCGGCGACCCGGCTCGAGGAGCTCTCGGGACGCCTCGTCGACGAGCTCTCCGGAGGGCAGCGCCAACGGGTGTGGATCGCGATGCTCCTCGCGCAGCAGACTCCCTTCATGCTGCTCGACGAGCCGACGACGTTCCTCGACATCGCTCACCAGTACGAGCTCATGGAGCTGCTGCGCGGCCTGCACGACGAGGGCAAGACGATCGTGACGGTGCTGCACGACCTGAATCAGGCGGCCCGCTACGCCTCGCACCTGGTCGTGATGAAGTCCGGCACCGTGATGGCGGCCGGCGACCCGCGGGACGTGCTCACGTCGGCGCTCGTGGAGGAGGTCTTCGGCCTGCGTTCGATCGTGATGCCCGACCCGGTGACGGGCACGCCGATGGTCGTGCCGATGGATCCGCGCACGCCCGAGGGCGACCTCGACGGCGCGGCGGCGCTGAGGGCCCGATGATGGCCTCCGCCCCGCGCTTCCCCGGAGACGGACGAGAGCTCGCCGTGTACGAGGACCGGCTCGGCACCGTGCACCGCGAGCGCCGCCCCGCTCCGCGCGCCGACGAACCCCGGATGGAACGCGTCGAGGGCGCCCTCGAGCGGGCATGGCGCGACCGCGATCTCCGCGAGGCGCTGCGCGCGGAGGCCCTCGCCCGGCCCAACCCGCACATCGAGCCGGACCCGGCGGATCCGGCGCAGGCGCGGTGCAGCTGGGTGGTCTCCGCTCCCCATGCACGTGCGGTCCTGCTGTGGACCAACCCCGTCTTCGACCACGCCGACGTGTCCCGGGCGGAGTTCACCCGGCTCGACGGCTCCGACCTCTGGACGATCTGCCTGCTCCTACCGTCGGCGCTTCGAGCCTCGTACCGGATCGCGGTGCATGTCGACGACGCGGAACCCGCCTGGCGCACGGCGGCCGGTCGGCGCCCCGTGATCCTCGCGGCGATGGCGGAGAGCGCGCCCGATGACCGCTGTCCGACGACGGTCTGCGGAAGCGGCGGCAGGGTCTCCTCGGTTGCGGCCGGCCCGAGCGCGGCCCCGGATCCGCTCGCGAACGCCGCCGCGGATCCCGCTCGCGGCACGACGAGCGTGCTCGATCTGCCCGGAGACGAACGGGCGTGGGTCTACTCGCCGGCGGGCGAGCATCGGGGCACGCCCCTCCTGGTGCTCTTCGACGGCGACGTGTGGCGCCGGGAGCTTCCCGAGCGGATGGATGCCGCCATCGCCGCGGGGATCCTGCCGCCGATGCACGTGGCCATGCTCGACGCGCACGACACGTCCCGGCGCTGGGAACGCCTCGGGACGCCCCGCGGTCAGGTCGACGTCGTGCTCGACGAGTTGATCCCCCGGGTACGCCGCGATTGGCCCGTGAGCGATCGAGGCGACGACGTCATCGTGTCCGGCCAGAGTCTCGGCGGAATCGCCGCGCTCTGGACGGTCGCCCTCTCGGAGGGCACCGTCGGGCACACGATCGCGCAGTCTCCGTCGCTGTGGCGCTTCGATGTCGCAGGTGCGCTGCTCGCCGCGCAGTGGCGCTCGATCCGGTTGCAGGTCGGTACCTTCGAGGGCGACATGCTCTCCGAGGCCGACGCCCTGGCGCGGCGTCTCGCGGGCGACGCCCGCGCCGAGGGCAGGCGCGTCGAACTCGAGCCCGCCGTCGGAGGCCACGACTGGGCCGTGTGGCGTGCGGGGCTGTTCCGCGCACTCGCGGCGCATCCCTGGGCACCGGCGAATCGCTGAGTACCCGGCATCCCTCGCGGCGCGTCGGGTCGAGCCGCGATCTGCTAATGTGAACGTTCTCATCAGTGCTGAGGAAGAGATCAATGACGAAAACTCGCTACGCCCTCGTCGGTACCGGACACCGCGCCGAAATGTACGTCGACGCGATCACCGACACGTACCGCGACATCGCCGAGCTCGTGGCGCTCTGCGATCCGAACACCGCGCGGGCGGCGTACTACGTCGAACGCATCACCGCGGCGGGCGCACCGGCCCCCAGCGTCTGGGGCCCCGACGACCTCGAGAAGTTGATCCGTGACGAGCGCATCGACCGCGTCATCATCTGTTCGCGCGACGACACCCACGCCGAGCTCATCGTGCGCTCGCTCGAGGCCGGCGTCGACGTGATGGTCGAGAAGCCCCTCACGATCGACGCCGGGTCGGCCGCGCGCATTGAAGACGCCGTCGAGCGCACGGGTCGCAACGTCGTGGTCACCTTCAACTACCGGTACTCGCCGCGAAACTCGGCGCTCCGCGAGGTGATCCGCTCGGGCCGGATCGGCAAGGTCACCTCGATCGATTTCTCGTGGATGCTCGACACCAAGCACGGCGCCGACTACTTCCGGCGCTGGCACCGCGACAAGCGCAACGCCGGCGGCCTGCTCGTGCACAAGTCGAGCCACCACTTCGATCTCGTCAACTGGTGGATCGGATCCGAACCCCGCCGCGTCTTCGCGTCGGGTGGTCTGCGCTTCTACGGATCCGCCAACGCGGCCGAGCGCGGCCTCGCGCGGCGCCCCGAGCGCGGCACTCACGAGGGCAGCCACGACCCGTTCGACCTCGACCTCCGCGACGACCCGCGCCTCGAGGCGCTGTACCTCGATGCCGAGAACGAGGACGGCTACATCCGCGACCGCGATGTGTTCACGGACGGCATCACGATCGAGGACAACCTCGCGCTCATCGTCGACTACGCCTCGGGCGCGACGCTCAGCTACTCGCTCAACGCGCACTCGCCGTGGGAGGGCTATCGCGTCGCTGTGAACGGCACCGAGGGCCGCGTGGAACTGGACGTCGTCGAACGCGGCTCGCTCGCCGAGACGGAAGGGCTGCACCCCGTGCTCGACCCCAGCTATTCGGCCGTCGAAGCCGACTCGCTGCGCCCCGTCGCCGACCGGCTCATCCTGCAGCGGCACTGGGAGGAACCCGTCGAGATCGACATCGTCTCGGGGCCCGGTGGTCACGGCGGCGGTGACGCGCTCCTTCTCCGCGACCTGTTCGTCGGCCCCGACGCCGACCCGCTGGGACGCCCGGCCGACTGGAGCGACGGCGTGCGGTCGATCGCGGTCGGCATCGCCGGCAACATCTCCCTCGACACCGGGCTTCCGGTGCGCACGGGCGAGCTCGGCGTGAAGCTGCTCGGCTGAGCGCTCCGCGGGGCGGGGAGGTTCGCGCGGCGCCGGCCGCTACGCTCGTGTCTATCCAACGATGTATGCAGGAGGACGCATGAGCGCGGTCGACGTCGGCGCCACGTGGGCCGGGACCCACACCTTCCGGGCGGCGGGTCTCGTGGTCCCCCGAACGATCGACGAGGCCGCCGAGCTCGTCGCGTCGCACGAGCGGATCCGCGCCTTCGGCACGCGCCACTCGTTCAACGATCTCGCCGACGGTGAGACGCTCATCTCGATGCTCGAGATCGATCCCGGCTTCGAGCTCGACGAGCGCCGTGCCGAGGTGACCGTCGGCACCGGCACCCGCTACGGCGTCCTCGCCGCCTGGCTGCACGAGCGCGGCTGGGCCCTGAAGAACATGGGCTCGCTCCCCCACATCTCGATCGGCGGCGCGAACGCGACCGCGACCCACGGATCCGGAGACCGCAACGGCGTGCTCGCGACGTCGATCGCGGCGATCGAGCTCATCACCGCGGGTGGCGAGATTCGGCGCATCGCGCGCGGCGATGAGGGTTTCGAGGGCTCCGTCGTGTCGCTCGGCGCGCTCGGCGTCGCGGCGCGCGTGACGCTCGACGTCGTTCCGGCGTTCGATATGAGGCAGGACGTGTTCCACGCGGTGCCGTGGGAGGCCGTGCTGGAGCATCTCGGCGAGCTCACCGGCTGCGGCTACAGCGTGAGCGTATTCACGATCTGGGACGAGCCCGCGCTCGCCCGCGTGCTCGTGAAGTCGCGGATCGACGACGGCGCGCCCGAGGAGCTGTTCGGTGTGCGCGCGGCGCGGCCGGCGCCGCCGGAGCCGCTCGACAACCGCACCCCGCAGGGCGGCGCCCCCGGGCCGTGGCTGGAGCGGCTGCCGCACTTCCGCCTCGACCGTGTGCCGTCGAACGGTGACGAGATCCAGAGTGAGTACTTCGTCGACCGGGCACACGGATCCGCCGCGATCGCGGCCGTGCGCGAGCTCGCCGCCGACATCGCGCCCTGCCTCATCACGACCGAGCTGCGTACGACGGCCGCCGACGAGCTGTGGCTGAGCATGGCGCACGGGCGCGCATCGCTCGGGATCCACTTCACCTGGCGCAATCTGCCCGCCGAGGTGCACGCCCTCATCCCGCGCATCGAGGCGGCGCTCGCGCCCTTCGCCGCGCGCACCCACTGGGGCAAGGTGCACGCCATGACCGCCGATCGCATCCGGCCGCTCTACCCGCGGATGCCGGACTTCCTCGCGCTGCGCGAGCGAATGGATCCGGCGCGCAAGTTCGACAACGCGCACCTGAGGCGCGTGCTCGGCACCTGACGCGTCTCCCCCGCCCGCGAGATCTCACGCTTTTCGCGAGAGCGCACCGAATTCGATGCGATCTCGCGAGAACGATGCGATCTCGCGGGGCGGGTAGGCGCGGGGCGGGTGGGCGCGCTAGGCCGTGTTGATCAAGAGGTTTCGCTCCCGGCTCGGTGAGTCTTAAGCGGTGACGCGACAGGAGATCTCTGACGAGGTGTGGGCCGTGATGGAGCCGTTGATGCCGACGGCGTCCGGGAGGTC